>CAJYAG010000001.1 GCA_913065125.1 uncultured Flavobacteriaceae bacterium
TTTGCGCCGATGGTACTGCCAATAGGTGGGAGAGTAGGTCGCTGCCTTTCTTTATATTGATACAAATCAATATAATATACTAAAGTCCTCAATCAAAAGATTGAGGACTTTTTTTTGTTGAAAAAGTAAAATAAAAGAGAATATTTTCGTTCTAATTATTAATTATCTTTTCTTTGCAACTTGTTTATGAAAATAGCTAAAAGTTTATTTATAACATTTATTTTTCCAAGCTTGATGTTTTCACAAGTAGGTGGAGAATCTGTATATCAATTTTTAAATATTTCTACTTCAGCAAAACAAACTGCACTTGGTGGAAAAGTCCTTACTTTGATAAATGATGTAAACCAACCATTATGGAACCCATCGGTGATTAATGAGAATTTAGATAACCAATTAGCTGTAAATTATTCTTCATATCTATCGGGGATCAATATTGGATCCGTTTCTTTTGCAAAAAGAATTAATAGAAGATTTGGAACTTTACAAGGAAACGTTAAATATATTAATTACGGTAGCATAATTGAGGCAGATGAATCAGGAAATATCACAGGAAATTTTTCTGCAAGTGATATAGCTCTTTCAATTGGTTATGCTGTAAATTTACCGTGGACAAATTTATATGCTGGTGCAAATATTAAATTGATTAACTCATCTATAAGTGCTTATTCATCAATTGGAATTGCTGCAGATATCGGTTTTTTGTATCATAACCCACATAAGCCTTTTGTTATTACTTTAGTAGTTAGAAATATTGGAACACAAATATCTTCCTTTAATGATGAGTTAGAAAAACTTCCATTAGAAGTACTATTAGGAGGCTCTTATCAATTAGAAAACGTTCCTGTTAAATGGTATTTAACGATTGATAATTTACAACAATGGAATGTTTCAGTGAGTAACCCTTCAAACCAAGTTTCTGATATTGAAGGAAATATTACAGAGGAAAATGTGACTTTTGTGAATAATGCTTTGAGACATTTTATTGTTGGTGTTGAATTATTTTCAGAAAGTGCCATTAACTTACGAATGGGATATAATTTCAGAAAATCACAAGAGTATAGATTGCAAAACATAAGAACATTTGGCGGAATATCGTTAGGTTTTGGATTGAAAATGAATAATTTTAAGTTGAATTATGCGTATTCTAAAGTGCATACTGCAACAAATATTAGTACTTTTAGCCTACAAATAGATTTAGATAGAAAAAGATAAATGAATAAAAAAATAACCATCGCAATAGACGGTTTTTCATCAACCGGAAAAAGTACAATTGCTAAACAATTGGCAAAATATTTAGGATATATTTATGTCGATACTGGTGCAATGTACAGAACTGTAACATTATTTGCGATGCAAAATGGTTTTGTAGGATTAAATTTTATCCATCAAGAAAAGTTGATTGATAAACTTACAAATATTAAAATTACATTTCGTTTTAACGAAGAATTAGGTTTTGCAGAAGTCTATTTAAACGGTGTAAATGTTGAGAAAAAAATTCGTTCATTAGAAGTATCTAACTTAGTAAGCAAAGTATCTGCAATTTCAAAAGTTAGAGAAAAATTGGTTTCAGAACAACAAACAATGGGGTTGCATAAAGGAATTGTAATGGACGGAAGAGATATTGGAACTGTTGTTTTTCCGAGTGCAGAGTTAAAAATATTTATGACGGCTTCTGCCCATACAAGAGCAAAAAGAAGGTATGATGAATTGATTGAAAAAGGGGATGATGTAAGCTATGAAGAAATTTATAAAAACGTAGTTGAAAGAGATCAAATGGATACTACTAGAGAAGATTCTCCCTTAGTAAAAGCAGAAGATGCCATTGAAATTGATAATTCAAATTTAACAAAAGAAGAACAATTTAAAATGATTCTCAAATTGGTTCAAGAAAAATTATAATAAAGAAAAGCAGCCTTTTCGCTGCTTTTCTTTATTAGGGAATCTCTAAGTATTTATGAGTTTGTAAAGAAATTTTCCATTTCGGATTTTTCATCACATAAGTTACAATTTCAGGAATCATTTTATCTCTTTTACTCCATTCGGGCTGTAAAAACAATTCACATTTTTCTCCAACTTTTAAAGCTTCTTCTTCTGCAAATTTAAAATCACTCTTATTATGAATAATCATTTTTAACTCGTCTGCTTCTTTGTAGACTTCTTGTAAAGGTAATTTTGTTTTCTTTGGTGACAAACAAAACCAATCCCATTTTCCAGAAAAAGAATATGCTCCAGACGTTTCTATATGTGTTTTTATATGGTTTTGCTGCAGTTGATTAGTGATGTAGTCTAAACTCCACATTAAAGGTTCTCCACCAGTAATTACAACTGTGTCAGCGTTCTTTTTGGCATTTTCAACAATTACATCAGCATGTGTTGGTGGGTGCAATTTGGCATTCCAACTTTCTTTGACATCGCACCAATGGCAACCTACATCACAACCGCCAATTCTTATAAAATATGCAGCTTTTCCTGTATGAGAACCTTCACCTTGAATGGTGTAAAACTCTTCCATTAACGGAAGCATTTCTCCTTTATTTATTAAATTTTGAACCTCTTTTTTCATTGGTTGGCAAAGATACTGAAACTTAAAGGAATATAAAGAGCAATAAAAAGGAATTCTATTTGCTATTTTTATGAGATAATCCCTTTTTATTGTTTTGTATCATTTAAAGATTGATTACTTTTATGCTCATTTAATAAGAAAAGTCAAAAACAATCGTTTAGTTTAGTATAAAAAATAAAAGAATGAATAAGAGCATTTATAAATTATTAGTTGTAAGCGTAATATCAATTTTGTTTGTACAATGTGGTGATGGCGGAAAATTTACCATTTCAAAAGGAAAAGTTGGTAAACTAACAACATTAACAACAGTAAATGAATTAGATAACATTTTTAAAAAGGATTCTATTGTTAAAAATTTAAGTGAAGGAAGTTTGGGAAGTAATTATTTTCAAGATGATGATGAATATTTGATTTATGAAAAAGGAGGAAAGCATTTATTAACGATTATTCCACAAGAACAATTAGATTCAACATCAACTATAAAAAGTATTCAAGTTTTTGACCCAAGGTTTTCTACAAAAACAGGAATTTCTTTAAATTCATCTTTTGAAGACATCAATTTAAATAATAAAATTACTAAAGTAGAAACTTCTTTAAGTTCTGCAACACTATTTATAGATGATTTAAACGTAACAATTAGTTTAGATAAAGAAGATTTAGGTTTAAAGAATTTTAGCACACAAAAAATTAGTATTGAGCAAATTCCTGGTTTGGCCAAAGTAAAATCATTTATTGTTTGGTTTAATTAACCAAAGCTTTTCTGCATTTAGTTAGATTATCTTTTTAATAAAAAATGCTTGTTGATGAAAAAATATACCATTCAAAAAACGCCATTTGTTTTTCCTACTACAGACGGAAAATTAATTGAAGAACATTTTGGTAATGCTACAAATCAAGATACTGAAATTAGTATTGCTCATATGATTGCGCCGCCTAAATGGAGTGAGCCTTTTCAAACACCAGAATTTGATGAATACACGTATATTATAAAAGGCAAAAAACAATTTATTATTGATGGTGAAACGGTTATTTTAGAAGCAGGGCAATCAATAAAAATCAATAAAAATACACGAGTCCAGTACTCAAATCCTTTTGATACAGATTGTGAATATTTGGCAATTTGTTTACCAGCATTCTCTATAGATTTAGTGCATAGAGAATAACATCATTTGAGTTAAAATTTTCATAAACAATTTTAGTTATAGTGTTTTAAAAGATTTATTTTTTAGATTCCTAATCCAAAATCCACTTATTATGCGAATTAGAGGCTTCTTATTGTTATTTATGTTTTCATTTTCTATACTATCTGCTCAAGAAAAAATTGAAATGAAGTATACCTCTACAAAAGATTACCCGTTCGGAAAATACAACCCTAAAGCACCAAATCAATTACAAGATTATAAAGAGCTAATTGGTTTGAGTAAATGCTTGTCGACTTCTAGGAGCCCTGATCAAACTTGGGCAAAGCCTGTGAAAATGACTTGGGAATTTAAATATATTATGAATGGAATGGCAGTGCAAGATTTAACGTTAAAAGAAGATGGGCGTCATTCTGGAAGCATTAGACAATACGATAATGACAGTTTACAATGGAAAGTTCATTATTATTCTTCTGCTGTAACTTCAAGTACTTTACAAACATGGAAGGGAAATAGAAAAAAAAATAAAATCGTTTTGTACAAAAAGCAAAATGCACCTAACGGTGCAAAGGGTTTTTCTAGATTAACTTTTTATGAGATTGATACTAAAAGTTTTAAATGGATTGGAGAGTGGGTTGATGAAAAGGAAACTATAATGTTTCCGTTTTGGAAAATTGAATGTACAAAAGAAAATGATTAAACTCTTTTTCTTGTTAGATAAAAGGGCAAATAAATCAACAAGAAAAACGGAATAACAATCAGCTCAACAACGAAAACATAATAAGGCCATTCGCCAAATAAATCTAACATAGAAGCGGAATCCGGTTTTCTATTTGTGTAAAAATAATTTGATCCTAAGAAATAATTAAGGATAAACATCAGAACCATATAAACCTGCATTCCAATAAATGATTTGAGAACACTTTTTAATGTTGGTCGCATGTTATAAATAAAAGTAGCGTACATCATAAAAATTACCAATCCAGCATGTACAAACCAATATCTAAAAAACTCAAAATTTAAGAAACTATACGAACTCGGAGTTATTAAAGATTGAAGAGTTCCTGCCAAAATTAAAAAGAAGACTATTTCATAATGTACATAATTCCGTTTAATAGAAACGATTGGAATTATTAAAGCTAAGAAGCTACATAAATGCAAAGGCAAATGCTCTTGTATATTAAAATTGTTGCTATATAATCTTAGGACAAAACCTATAATTACAAATAATGAAATAGTAATGGTTAAAATGTTTCCAGTAAGAATTTGAATTTTTTCTGATTGTTTTTTAGCCCATTTTATTAAAATATAACCAAATAGAAACAAGAATACAACAACAAGTAAATGTTGCACCGAAAAAGGAATAAAATCACTGTTTTCTTTTAGAAAAAAATCGTTCAATTGCAGAAATATTTACTGCAATATAAAAAAAGAAATTAACTTCTATTTTTTGCTGCAAGTAAAGTGTTTTTCATTAACATGGCAATTGTCATCGGACCAACTCCACCAGGAACAGGAGTTATAAAGCTCGCCTTTTTAGAAACCGACTCAAAATGAACATCACCAGCTAAACGAAACCCTTTTTTCTTTGTATTATCTTCAACTCTTGTAATTCCAACATCAATAATTGTAACTCCGCCTTTTACCATATCTCCAGTTAAAAACTCAGGAATTCCTAATGCGGCAACAATAATGTCTGCTTGTAATGTAATTTCTTTTAAGTTTTTTGTTTTACTATGAGTAATCGTTACCGTAGCATTTCCTGCTGCCCTTTTTTGCGACATTAAAATACTCATTGGGCTTCCAACAATATGGCTTCTACCAATAACTACAACATGTTTTCCACTAGTTTCTACTTTGTATCTTTCTAATAATTCTAAAATTCCGTACGGAGTTGCAGGTAAAAAAGTGGGTAAGTTTAATGTCATTTTTCCAACATTTGTAGGGTGAAATCCATCAACATCTTTATCAGGATTTACCGCCATCAATACTTTTTGCTCATCAATGTGCTTTGGCAATGGTAACTGAACTATAAATCCATCAATATCTGGATTTGTATTTAATTTTTCAATTTCATTTAATAATTCAACTTCAGCTATATCATCAGATAATCGAACTAATGTTGATTCAAAACCCGCTTTTGCACATGCTTTTACTTTTGCATTTACATACGTTAAACTTGCACCATTGCTACCAACTAAAATTGCTGCTAAATGAGGAACTTTAATCCCTTTATTTACTAATTGCTGAGTTTCAATTGCAATTTCTTCTTTAATTTGGTTTGATGTTGCTTTTCCGTCTAGTAGTGTCATGGATTTAAAATATAAATTTTGATAGTTGTGTTAAATTTATGAAATTGTTTTAGTACAGAATAATGATTTGTTAAAGAATTTTGTTCTTCATCTGTTAAATTAAATACAGAGGCATAAAAGACATATCTATTAGTTGCATTAAACTTAGTAAAGGATCTTTTGTCACCTTTAAAATCGATGTAATCTAAAATGTTGTAATTAGGAAAAAAACTAGCAACTTCCTCTATATTAATGTTATTCTCATTTAAATAATTTATTGCTTCTAATCGTAAAGAATGATAAGGTAAGTGCCCTAAAGTTGCATCCCAACCTTGAGAAATGTTTTTGGGATACATCCATAAATTTCCAGTTAATAAGCCAAGACATAATAATAAATAAATGAGCTTCTTTTTTTTGTAAAATTCTTGAAGAATATTAAAAGACAATAGAAAAAATGCGATATATGAAACTATAAAATAACGATGACCAAAGGCATTTGTAGCCATTAAAACTGTAATAATTATAAAAAAAACAGATGTTATAGCCAGCAATAATAGTTTCTTGTTTTTTGTTGATTGAAATATTCTTTTACCAAAAATCAGAATGCTTATTACTAAAAAAAGGAAAATAAATACTCGACCAAAATCTATATATCTCCATACTAAAACAATACAGTTTCTTATAAAGAATTCGAAATCTGCAAAATGCCAATAATCTGCCCAAGGCGAATCTGGATGTGTTTGTAGCCAACCTTTTGTAGTTAATCTCCAGCTAACAAAAAGAAAACCGGGCAAACATCCAAGGACATACGGTGTTAAGAATTTGATAGTTAAAATTGATTTGATTTTCTTTTTTTCTAACCAAAGATGCTTGCAAATTTCAAAAAGAAAAACTCCGCCAAAAAGCATCATGCTTCTATAAGTAACAATACTTAAAAAAAGTAAACCAATAATTTTCTGAACTTTTGATTTGAATAGAATTCCGTTTACAGTAAGAAAAAAGAAAAAGAGGATAATGATTTCTGGGTTTACCAAGACAAATGCTGTAGAAATTGTAGGATCTATAATTATCAATAAAAAAGCAAATAATTGAAGGTGTTTTTTATCAATAAAATAACTAATAAACCGAAACACTTGATAAAAGAATCCAATTGTAAATGGTACTATAACCAAATGACTTACCCATAAATGATGTCCTAAGATTTTCCAACTTGCAGCTAATAAAAAACCTAAAAAGGGTGGGTGACCAGGATCAAAAGTATCTGGCATGGTCCAATCAAAAATAGCATTGTTATACAATTGATTTCCCATTTTTGAAGCAAAAAGCACATTGTCCCAAAACATTCCATTTTGGTTAGAAACTAAAAAAATAAGAACTCCCAATACAGAAAAAGAAACAAAACGATTTTTCTTTGTTTCAAATAAGGAAGTTAATATTTTTAAAAGCATGTACTAAAATAGTATTAAAATTAAAAAGGCTACTGAATCAGTAGCCTTTTGTTTTATTTCATTCCTTGCATCATTTGCATCATTTTTCTTCCACCACCACCTTGCATCATCTTCATCATTTTGCTCATTTGATTGAATTGTTTCATCAATTGATTGACATCTTGAACGGTTGATCCAGAACCTTTTGCAATTCGTTTTTTTCTGCTAGAATTTATAGTACTTGGTGTGCTTCTTTCTGAAGGTGTCATCGAATGAATAATAGCTTCAATTCCTTTAAAGGCATCATCATCAATATCTACATCTTTCATTGCTTTACCAGCACCAGGAATCATCCCCACTAAATCTTTCATGTTACCCATCTTTTTGATTTGTTGAATCTGAGTTAAAAAATCATCAAAACCAAATTGGTTTTTAGCGATTTTCTTTTGTAATTTTCTTGATTCTTCTTCATCAAATTGTTCTTGAGCACGTTCTACAAGAGACACTACATCTCCCATTCCCAAGATTCTATCGGCCATTCTATCTGGATGAAAAACATCAATAGCTTCCATTTTTTCACCAGTTCCAATAAATTTTATTGGTTTATCTACAACAGATTTTATGGTTAATGCTGCTCCACCACGGGTATCACCATCTAATTTTGTTAAAATAACTCCATCAAAATTTAATACGTCATTAAAAGCTTTCGCTGTATTAACAGCATCTTGCCCAGTCATAGAATCTACAACAAACAATGTTTCTTGCGGATTTACAGCTTTATGAATGTTAGAAATTTCGGTCATCATTTCTTCATCCACAGCTAAACGACCAGCCGTATCAATAATAACTACATTTTTACCGTTTGCTTTTGCGTGTTTGATAGCATTTTTAGAAATTTCTACCGGATTGTTGTTACCAACTTCTGCATAGACTTCAACACCAATTTGTTCTCCAACAACTTGTAATTGATTTATGGCAGCTGGGCGATACACATCACAACCAACTAATAAAACTTGTTTTGTTTTTTTAGTTTTTAAGTAGTTTGCTAATTTCCCAGAAAAAGTAGTTTTACCAGAACCTTGTAAACCAGACATTAAAATTACAGTTGGAGAACCACCAAGGTTTATTCCTACAGTTTCTCCACCCATTAAATCGGTTAGTTCATCTTTAACCAACTTTACCATTAATTGTCCAGGATTTAATGTGGTTAATACATCTTGTCCTAAGGCTTTAGCTTGTACTCTTTTAGTAAAATCTTTGGCAATTTTAAAGTTAACATCGGCATCTAATAAAGCTCTACGAACTTCTTTTAGCGTTTCTGCAACGTTTACTTCTGTAATACTACCGTGACCTTTTAATGTGTGTAAGGCTTTATCTAATTTGTCGCTTAAATTATTAAACATGTGCTTTTTGTTCTTTTTTTGGAAGCACAAATATAAGAAAATAGCACGATTTTTATAAAGAAATAATACGTTATTTAGATTTTGAAAATAGGCTCAAAAAGAAGTTGAATACATGAATAATTGAAGCTAAAAGAAATAAAATAAATGAAATAAAAAGAATAAGATTAGAGTTGTCTATAACAAAGTCTTTATTTAAATTCTTTGCTGATTGTAACCAGCTCCATTTATTATAGGTGATTAAAAGCACAAATGAAAAACCTTGTAGGATTATATGAATTCGTGTTAAGCCTTTTTTTGGAGTTTTTTTAGCCCAATGAATGGAGAAATAATTAATTCCAATTAATCCAAAAAAGAAAGCAGCCACATAATAGATGTATTTTAACTCTACAGTTAAACTTGCGCCATAATAACGAATGTTAATGCCTTCACTATTAAAAAAATATGCTAAGAGTATTGAAATAGGAATCAGTCCCAAAAAGAATATATGTGGTTTTGTAATCAGTTTTTTCATGAATACTTCTCTTTTAAAATTTGTGTATGATGTGCTGTGTGATACGCTGTCCACATAATAATTTCTCTAACCGTCATTTTCCCCATTAATGGATGTGGTATTAACAATATATCTAAATCGGTGTCTTTTAATTTATTGGTTTTGTATTGTAATTTTTTATTCTGAATGTTAAGTTTGTTTATTAAAATCGTTTTTTCTTGCAAAGAAGGAATCTTTAATTTATTATTAAATTTCATTGCTTTTTCTTGATTCTTAGCTAATTTTTTTTGATAATTTTTTACAACAACATCGTAACTTCTAGTTGCTCTATTTGATTTTCCAAACTTGTATTTTAAAATAAACTTCGGATAACTCAATGCATTATTTAAAAGCTGAATAGCATCTGCTAAATGCAAAATATGTTGGCCAAATGTCCATTTGTTTTCTGGACCATTCAACCATTCTTTCTCTGGATGATTCTCTATTAAATTAAATAATTCTTGGTGTTTTTCTTCGAGAAGCGATATAATTTCACTTTTAGTCATTTTTGTTTTATTACGATGAAGAAATATACAAAATAAAAGCAAACTACAACTCACTACAAAAAATATACAGTTGATTACATTTCCTTTTTTTAAGCAGCAAGACTGATATACATTTGTTTTATCTAATAGAAAATATAGAATTATGAAAACCATATCAATTTACAGAAAATCAATTTTAGCGGCAGTATTAGTACTATTTATTTTTACATCTAATTTTGTTGATGCTCAAACAAGTATTACTACTTCTAAAGGTAATTCTTATACCATAAACTCTAGTTCAAGTAAAAATGGAGGAGTTCGAACGTATCATGTAAAAAATGGACAAAATGATTTTAGAATAGAATATGAAGGAGATATAACTTTATCAAATGATGATAAAGATATTGTTGCAATTTCTAGGGGTGGATTTATTGAAATTAAAAAATCTAGTTTTGGTACTAAGCGAAGAATTGTAATTCATAATGAAACAGGTACGCTTGTAAAGAAATATTATGTTGGTTGGTCAGAAAAACCTTTTCATCCAGAAGGGAAAAAATGGTTGGCAGATATTTTACCAGATATTTTAAGAACTACAACCATTGCTGCAAAAAGTAGAGTAGATCGTTTTTACAATAAAGGTGGAGTAAATGGAGTTTTATCCGAGGTAAGAAAAATGAAAAGTGATTTTGTAAAAGCTGCTTATGTAAAACTATTATTAGAAAAGAATTTAAGTACAAATGATCTGGTGAAAGTTATAGAAACTACAGGAAATTATATTAAATCAGATCATTACGTTTCTCAAATCTTAAAGAGCAATCAAAAAGCATTTTTGAAAAATGATAAAACGGTAACAGCATATATTAATGCGACAAAAAATATAAAATCTGATCATTACGCAACAGGAATTCTTAAAAAAGTAATTGAAGACAAAAGTATTTCTGACAAACAGTTAAGTAGTTTATTAGAGATTACTAAAGGAATAAAATCGGATCATTATTTAACTCAGTTGCTTAAAAGCATCATGGAAAACAGAAAAATGAATGATGATAACATGAGTAAAATTTTAACATTAACTAAAGATATAAAATCAGATCATTATAAAGTTACAATTCTTAAAACAGCATTAAATAATAAAAGTTTATCTAAAAAAGCGCACCAACAATTTCTTGCAACAATAAAAGATATAAAGTCAGATCATTATATTTCTAGCATAATTACTGAAATGATGAAAAATAATAATTACAACGCATCATCAATTAATACAATGGTAAAAATGGTTGATGAGAATATAAAATCGGATCATTATGTTTCTACAATTTATAAAAAAATTGCTTCTAAAAACTTAACAGAAAATCAATTAATAATGATTATAGAATCTTCTGCTAGAACAATGAGTTCAAGTTATTCTTTAACATCTGTTTTGGTAGCGCTATCTGGTCAAGTTAATAAATCGTCAGAAAAAGTTAAAAATGCATATAGAACTGCAGCAAAAAAAATTAACTCTGACACATATTACGGTAGAGTTATGAAAGCTATAAATTAATTACAATGAATTTAAAACTCAATTTTAACTAAATTAATTTCAGTTAAGATTGAGTATCTTTATATACATTAAACCAAACTAACTTTCTTTTGAAAAAACACTTTATAATTATTTTTTCTAGCATTGTTGTAAGCACAATACTAAGCTATTATTTAGTGATAAGCGGTTCTACCCAAGAAGTAGTATTTAGTTTTACAATTGCGTCATTAGCATCGTTTACAGGTATTTTTATTAGCTATGTTTTGTTTTATGTTGTTAAAAAATTAGACAGTTATTTTCCTTGGCAAACGCAAACAAATAACAGATTATTTTTAGGTTTTATCATTCAATATGTAATTACAGTTTGTTTGGCAATTGGTTTATTTTATGTTTACACAAGTATTTTCAAAGCTGAAGTAGATTTTTTTTATGATCATAAAGAGCTGCTAATAAAATTGTCTATTTTGTTATGTATTATTTTACTGATTTATTCAGTGATATATTTTGCATTTTACTCATATTATTCTTTTGCTACATTGCAAATTGAATCTGTTAAACAAGAACGCAAACAAATAGATTTACAATTAAAAGCACTGAAATCTCAGTTAAGTCCACACTTTTTATTCAACTCTTTAAATACAGTTTCTTCATTAGTCTTTGTTGATAAATGGAAAGCAAAATTGTTTATAAGAAGGTTGGCAAACCTGTATAATTATACTTTACAAAGTTATCATTCAAAGCTAATTACTTTAAAAGAAGAATTAGATTTTGTTGCATCCTACCAGTATTTATTAGCGATAAGATTTGAGGATAAATTCAAAGCAAACATTACTATTAATGACGATTTATTGGAAACTAAAATTCCGCCATTAAGTTTACAAATGTTGGTTGAAAATGCCGTAAAACACAATACAATGAGTATTGATAATCCTTTACTAATTGAAGTGTTTATTGAAGGTGATTTTATTTGTATTCAGAATACAATTACAGAATCACCAAAAGATAAAGCATCTTTTAAAGTAGGATTAAAAAATATAAATAAACGGTATTTATTACTAGTTAATAAAGGAATTTCTATCAGTAATGGAGAAAAATTTACAGTTAAAATTCCAATTATTAGATGAGAAAATTATTTATACATACTTCGTTATTTCGATTTTTAAGCCCAATTTTTACTGGAGTTGTAGCTTACTTATTAATTTTGTTAATCAACAATAATATTGGACAATTACAAGAACAATTTTTAGGACAAGAACTATATGTAAGCATTACACTGTCTTATATAGTTCATGAATTTTCTCGTTTTTTATTATGGCTTTTTAAATACATTCCATTTCAGACAGGATCAGTATTTAAACTCATTTTACACTGTGTTTTAGCGATAATTCTAAGTGTAGTCTTAATAACACTTTTAATTGAATTATATTATCAACAAGTTGCTGGATTTTCGCCCTCAATAAAGGAAATAATTACATTTAATAGTGTTTATTGTTGTATTCCTGTTTCTTACGTTTTATTACATATAAGTCATCAATATTTATACAAAATTAATACACAAAAATTAGATTATGAAATTCTAATCAAACAAAATATTGAAGAAGATTTTAAACAATTTAAAAGAGAAATCAATCCAGAATTACTGTTTGAAAGTTTTGAAATGTTGCTGATTCTTATTGATGAAAATATTGATAAAGTTGATGAGTTTATTGATCATTTATCAACCATTTATAGATACATTTTATCTAGCAGAAAAAATCAATTAGTTTCATTTAATGAAGAGAAAGAGGTACTAAAAGAATTCGTAAAACTCTACAATCATTTGCCTTATAGAAATGTAATTATTTCAGTAAAAGAAAATGCAAATTTTTTAATTGTTCCAGGAACATTACTTTTTGTTATTGAACAAATTATCAAAACAACAATAGTTTCATCAAAAGTTTCTTTAGATATAGAAATCTTTTTTTATGAAACAAATTTTACAATAAGTTACGCAACCGAAGACAAAATAAATAATGAGTTTAGCATTAAAAAAATAGAAGAAATAGCTAGGGTTTATAGTGTTTACAATGTTCATCAACTAGAATTAAAGGAAATTAAAGACCGCAGAGTTATATCAATTCCGAAGTTAGAAATTAAAGATTAGAAAATGAAAATAGTAATTATAGAAGATGAAATTTTAGCGATAGAAAAACTAGAACGTTATTTGTCTAAGTACAATACAAATATTGCTGTTGTAGAAAAACTTTCTAGTATTACAGAAGCTGTTTCTTGGTTTCAAAAAAAGGAAGAAT
This sequence comes from uncultured Flavobacteriaceae bacterium, assembly GCA_913065125.1. Classification (GTDB taxonomy): domain Bacteria; phylum Bacteroidota; class Bacteroidia; order Flavobacteriales; family Flavobacteriaceae; genus Polaribacter; species Polaribacter gochangensis. Next base: position 13,651 of record CAJYAG010000001.1, read on the forward strand.
ACGACGTGGTTTTTATGGATATTCAACTAACTGACGGATTGAGTTTCGAAATTTTTAATCAAGTAAGTATCTCCAAACCTGTAATTTTTACAACTGCTTTTGATGAATATGCAATTGATGCTTTTAAAGTAAATAGTATTGATTACATTCTAAAACCAATCACATTTACAGATATTTCAAAAGCGATGAGTAAACTTACTGAAATGGAAAAAGTTTTTACCGGCAACGATTCTATGATTAATGTGGTAAAGCAAATTGCAGAGAAAAAAACTAAAGATCGATTTTTAGTTCGATTAGGAAATCATATACATTCTATTAAAACTTCTGAAATTTCATTGTTCTATGCAGATGGAAGAATCGTTTATTTAATTACAAATACTAAAAGAAAATATATTTTAGATTTTAAATTAGAAAGTTTAGAAGAAATTTTAAGTCCAACAGAGTTTTTTAGAGTCAATAGAACATTTATTGTAAATATTTCTGACATTCAAGATGTATTGGTGTATTCTAACAGTAGATTAAAAATTACATCTATAGTTTTTAATGAAAAAGAAATCATTGTAAGTAGAGAAAAAGTAAACGCTTTTAAAACTTGGTTTGCGGGTAATTAGTTTTAATCAAATTAGCAATTACAAATCCTCAGTAAAATGTTTTCGCGTTTTCTTTTGAGAAAACTTTTCTTCATTATAATTTTTTGAAGCATTTTTTGCGATTGATAAAGTTTTCCAATCGGTATTTTTAGTCATTTTTCCTATCACTACAATTTGTCCGATATGATAAGAATAATGGCACAATTGTCTGTTTATTGCTTCTGCAATTGTATGTCCTTCATTTCTGATGTAGACAATTGTATCGCTGTTTTCTGGAGTAATTTTATGTAAACTATCAAACAAACATTGCCAACCTTTTTCCCAATCAGCAATCATTTCTTCTTTAGAATTGTAAGAGTTTATAAATTCATCGTCTCTATTTCTCCAAGATTTTTCTCCGTCTTCTGTTAAAAAGTTTGTCCAACGAGACAACATATTTCCAGAAATGTGTTTTACGATGGTTGCAACAGAATTACTCTCATCGTTATATTGCCAAAAAAGTTGCTCTTTTGTCAATTGATGAAAAGTTTTATCACCCAAACTTTTATTGTATTCAAACTGTTTTAGTACGCTTGGAAGGTATGAAGAATCCATTTTGTTAGTGTTGTTGAATTTGACAATAAAGATACATTTTATTTACAATTCTTTTGGTATAAATAGTAGAGCAGCACCATTAATACAATGACGTAGACCAGTTGTTTCTTTGGGGCCGTCTTCAAAAGAATGCCCTAAATGTCCACCACAAGTATTGCATTTTAACTCGGTTCTTGCAAAGCCAATTTCATAATCAACATCAAGCTCAACATTCTTTTTAATGGCTCTATCAAAACTAGGCCAACCAGAGCCTGAATCATATTTAAATTTAGATAAATACAAAGGTGTTTTACAAGCAGCACACACGTAAACTCCTTCAGCTTTAGTATTGTTATATGGATGCGAAAAAGGAGTTTCTGTACCCGATTCTCTTAATACAAAAAATGCTTCTGGAGATAGTATATTTCTCCATTCAGTTTCTGTTTTAGTAATTTTATATCCTTGTTTTTTCTCTTCTTTATCTTGAGCATTCGTTGCGCAACTAATAAATAAAATCAAGATAATTATAGAAAGTAATTTTTGCATTTTTGGTTGATTTTTACTGTAGGTCGATTCTAATCAAATCATCTTACAAGAAAGACATTTTATTTTAAATAGAATATGTAAATTTACGTTTCGTTAAATGGATATAATATCATGAATAGAACTATGAAAAAAATAACGATTTTAGTACTTGTATCAATCTTTTTAGTACAATGTAGTACAGTGCCAATTACAGGTAGAAAAAGAATTGCACCTGTTGAAGATTCACAAGTTTTACCTTCAAGTTTTGCGCAATACAAAGGTTTTTTAGAGAAAAATGAAAAATCTAAAGATGTTGAAAAAACAAAACAAATTAAAGATATAGGAAAAAGAATTTCTGTTGCTGTAGATAAATTTATGCGTGCCAATAACATGGTAGAAGAAGCAGATTCTTATAAATGGGAGTTTAATTTAATAGAAGATAAAACTGTAAATGCTTGGTGTTTGCCTGGAGGAAAAGTAGTTTTTTATACCGGAATTTTACCAATTTGTGAAAATGAAGACGGAATTGCAGCTGTTATGGGGCACGAAGTTGCGCATGCGTTTGCAAAACACGGTCAAGAAAGAATGAGAAATGGCCAGATTCAAGCTTTAGGTGGAATTGCTGTTGCATACGGAACAAAAGATGATGACAATTCTAAAATTTGGAATATGGTTTATGGAGTTGGCTCTCAAGTTGGTATGTTAGCCTATAGCAGAACTCACGAATCTGAAGCAGACAAATTGGGGTTAATATTTATGATTATGGCCGGTTATAACGGAGAAGAAGCTGCTCAAGTTTGGGTAAGAATGAGTAAAAGAGCTGGGAAATCTTCTCAACCAGAATTTTTAAGTACGCATCCTTCAAACGAATCAAGAATAAAAACATTAAAAGCCTATTTACCAGAAGCAAGAGCTTTGGCTAAAAAATTCAATGCAACTCCAATTGTAAAATAAAAGTTTATCTTGTGTTCTCAAACTAACTAAATTTTATTTTCATGCTAAACATAGGGGACAAAAAGCTTATTAATGGTTGGGCTTTTTACGATTGGGCTAATTCTGTATACTCATTAGTGATCAGTACAGCAGTTTTTCCGTTGTATTTTACAGCAATTACAAAAGGAAAAACCGTTCGATTTTTAGGAACTGATTGGGATCACCCAGATACGCTATATAGTTATGCACTCTCATTTTCTTTTTTGATAGTCGCATTTATGTCTCCAATTTTATCTGGTATTGCAGATTATACTGGAAGCAAGAAAAAATTTATGAAATTTTTCTGTGCATTAGGTGCAATTTCCGTGATGAGTTTATACTTTTTTGAGAGTGTTGATACTGTTTGGATTGGAATTGTTTTTACCATGTTTGCAAGTATTGGTTTTTGGTCAAGTATCGTTTTTTACAATGCTTATTTACCAGAAGTTGCCAAACCAGAACAACAAGATAGAGCAAGTGCAAAAGGATTTATCTTCGGTTATGCAGGTTCGGTTATTTTATTGATTATCAACCTGATAATGATTCAAATGCCTGAGGCATTCGGAATTACATCTGGAATGGCTTCTCGTATTTCTTTTGTGATGGTAGGTTTGTGGTGGATTGGTTTTGCTCAAATTACTTTTAAAAGATTACCAGACGACATTTACAATAGAAAACCAGAGAAAGATTATATCTGGAAAGGTTTTAAAGAACTAAAAAAAGTTTGGAAAGAGTTGCGTAATTACTCAAATTTAAAACGATTTTTAATTGCATTTTTCTTGTTAAGTATTGGAGTCCAAACCATTATTTTAATGGCAGCAATTTTTGGTTCTAGCGAATTAGGATTGCCAACCATGAATTTAATTGTAACTATTTTATTAGTGCAAATTGTTGCAATTGTTGGAGCTGCATTATTTTCGAGAATTTCTGAGAAATATGGAAATATCAAAGCAATTAAAATTACAATTCTTACTTGGATGTTGGTTTGTTTTGCAGCCTTTATGTTGGATAAAAGCCAAGAAAATGTTGCCTTGTATTTTTATGGATTAGGCGGAATGTTAGGGTTGGTACAAGGAGCAATACAATCGTTAACACGTTCAACCTATTCTAAATTATTACCAGAAACTCAAGATCATGCTACTTATTTTAGCTTTTATGATGTTACAGAAAAAATAGCAATTGTTTTAGGAACTTTTGTTTACGGATTGTTATATGCTATTACAGATTCGATGCAGTGGAGCGTTTTGTCTTTAGCAATTTTCTTTTTAGCTTCTTTTATTGTAATCAGTACTTTAAAGAAAACAAAACACGTACGTTAATTATTTTTTAATTCCGTTGTGTTTTTTTACAATTTCAACAACTTTATCAATTGGTAAAGATTTTACTTCGTGATGATCTCTTCCTTTTAACGTATTTGCAGCAAAAAGCGAATTTAATATTGCTTCTTCGGTTGCCTCAATAGTTGCTAAAAATAATGGAGAAATAATGCCATTTCTTAATTCCTTTTTATCTAAAAACTGAGATTTACTATTGTGTGGAATTCTATTTTCTTTATCGGTAGAAACAGCAATTACATAATCGCCACTTCCGTTGGATGCAATTCCGCCTGTTTTTGCCAATCCCATCATTGCACGTTTTGCCAATCGCTCTAAATTTCTAGAACTCAAAGGCGCATCCGTCATCACAACAATCATACAAGAACCATCAACATCATACGTAAAACTTCTTGGATAATTGTCTAATTCTTTTGCAACAGGAACACCATTTAATTCAAATACACCACCAAAATTTGTTTGTACCAAAACCCCCACTGTATATCCTCCATATTTTTCAGGAATCACTCTTGATGAAGTTCCAATTCCGCCTTTATAATTAAAACAAATTGTACCTGTTCCTGCACCAACATTTCCTTCGGCAACCATTCCTGGTTTTGCATTCTGAATGGCTTCTATTACGTGTTTTTCTGTTATATGTCTTCCTCTGATATCGTTTAAATAACCATCGTTCGTTTCTCCAACAACAGAATTTACAGAACTAACATTTTTGTTTTCAGGTTGATTTAAAGTATAAGTAATTAGTGCATTTGAAGCAACAGGAACACTCAATGTGTTTGTAAGAATAATAGGAGTTTCAATATTGCCTAATTCTTTAACTTGACTATAACCTGCAAGTTTTCCAAAACCATTTCCTAAATAAATTGCAGCCGGAACTTTATATTGAAATATATTATCTGAATGGGGTAAAATTGCTGTAACTCCAGTTCTAACATTGTCTCCTTTAATAATAGTAGTATGCCCCACTTTTACACCAAATACATCAGTAATTGCGTTGTTTTTTCCAGGCTTTAAAACGCCAACTTCAATACCGTAATCACGAACTCTTTTTTGTTGAGAGTATAAATCAGTTACCAATAAAAAAGCAATAATAAAGCAGGTTTTAAAAAGTTTCATTTTAGGTAAATTTTAAAGTTTGTGATTGATGCTAAGTTAGGTAATTTATATATTATGATTTGTATTGAAAAAGAAAGAGGTTTCTAAAATTATAGAAACCTCTTTTTGATTATGTAATTTTAATTGATTTATATTTTAAAACTAACTCCCATGACAATATTTCTTCCTGCATTTAGGATTCCATCTGGTTTCAATCTTGATAAATGATGAATGTATTTGGTGTCAAATGCATTGTTTACAGAAATTGTAGTATTAAATTTTAAAGAATTCAACTCCACATCACCACCAAAACCAATAGAAACTAAATGGTATCCATCAGAAGCTGTTTCAAATAAGCCAACATTTTCTTGAGACAATGTTGATGTTACTGTTAAGTTAGAATATCCGTTTTTTAACCAATTCTTAATGTTAAATTCTGTTCTAAAAGTATTTTTAAAAGTATTGGCCGGAATTAAAGGTAGGTAATCTCCGTTTTGTTGTTTTCCGACAACCATTTCAAAACTACTCTCTAAATGCAACCAATCTATTGGATGCGGATGTAAATGAAATCCAAATTCTCCACCATATAATTTTGCATTGTGCTGTGTGTACTTAAAAACTGGTGCGTGATCTTCTATTGTTCCAGTCGGAGCTAAAAAGATATAATCGTTTAAATGATTGTAAAAACCGTTGCCAAAAAACTCAATATGTGCAGTTTTATACTCTAATGAAAGATCTATTTGAACATTTTTTTCTGTGTCTAAATCTGCATTTCCTACTTCAAAACGATTCGTACCATGATGCACACCATTTGAAGTCAACTCTGCTAAATTGGGTGCTCTAAATCCGCTTGCAATATTAATTCTAGTTGTCACTTTATTAAACAATGTAAATTTATATCCTAAAGAAGCAGTAAAACTTGTATAGTTTTTATCTAAAGGATTAAAAACATGCGAATCACCATCATGAACAACAATATGTTTTTCGGTTTCTAGTTTTCTTGTATCAAAACGAATTCCCCCTTGTAAAGCTGAATTTTTAAACTGTTTATTGATGGTATAAAACACACCAATATCATTAATTTTTGCATTCGGAATTAACAACTCTTCTCCGAAGTTTTTGTTTTTTTGATACATTCCTTGAACTCCTAAAATACTTTCAATACCGTTTTTAAAAGTGGGTAGATTGTATTTTATGTTATAGTTAAATGTTCTTAATTTTAATCGCAAAGCAGCTTCTTCTTCTCCGTGATGTTCTTCTCCTGCGTCATGTTCTTCAAACTCTTGTCTGTCATTAAAAATATAACCTAAATCAACATCTAATTTAGAATTCCCAAAAAAGAAATGATTATGCAAGCTTAAAATTTGGTTGTCTACTTTTTGAAAAGGCTCTTCTGGTGTGTAATCGGTAGATTGATTTCCAATGCCTTCTGTAATTCCTAAAACAGATCTATTTAAGTTGTATCTAAATTCGTTAGAATAACTATCTGAATTGTATCCAATGCCTATTTTAAAATCACTTTCTTTAAAGCGAGTATTTGTAACTCTTTGGTTATTTGGAGTTTTATAATCTGAATGTAAATTAGAGCTCATTCGTCCTAACAACTTCCATTTTTCTGCAGAACTTTTAAATCCGACAGAAGTATTACTTCCTAAAGTATTGCTATAAAATTGTTGATTTACAAATCCGTTTGTGGTATTTGTTGCAGCAAAACGTTCAGGATTTAAATACAAAACACCACCCAAAGCATCAGATCCGTAGAGTAGTGAAGCAGGACCTTTTATTACTTCAACACTTTCTACTCCGCCATCGTTTAACCCTAAACCATGCTCGTCTCCAAATTGTTGATTTTCTAAACGAACTCCTTGTGCATAGACCAAAACTCTATTGCCGCTTAAACCTCTAATTACTGGTTTCCCTATAGAAGTTCCGGTAGAAATTTGCGAAACTCCCGCTAGTTTTTGTAATCCGGCCATTAATGTTGGCGAACCAGTTCTTTTAATTGATGTAGCAGTTAATCGTTCTACTTTCATTACATTTTCTGACTGTAATTTATTAAAAGGGGTTGAGATAATTACTTCGTCAATTGTAAAAACAGATTCTTGTAAAAAGATATTTAAGTGTACGTTTTTAGAGTTAAACTCTATTGTTTTAGTTTGAGTTTCAAAACCAATAAAAGAGAAAGAAATTTTTACTTTTCCATTGGGTAAATTCTTTAATAAAAACTTTCCGTTATCGTCTGTAATAGTTCCTTTGTGATATTCTGTAGTATAAATTTCAACGCCAACTAATGGCTCATTATGAATATCTGTAACGGTTCCTGATAAATTATTTTGTGCTGTAATAGATAGGCAGCCTAAGAATAACAAGGCTTTTATGATTATTTTCATGTATTGTATTTTTTATTGTTGTATTAAAATGTTTTGTCAATAGTAAATCGACAGAATTTAAGAAACAATAAAAAATGGTGGGCCTCGAGTGGTTTTTTTGGAGATAAATTCAACAACTTTTACTTGTGGTTTTTTAGAATAAAGAGTTGTGTAGTAATGTTGTGGAATTACATCAAAATTAGAAGGAAAGTCTACTGATACTGTTTGTAATTGTCTATGTAAAAGAGTACAGTCTAAATCTTTTTCGTGTATGTGAGTAACATCAACAGAAACACAAACTGCATGTTTGTGATTTTCTAAAGTGTGTGCTAATTGTATTATTGACGGAGTCAATATTAAAAATACACTAAAAAGGATGATATGTTTTTTTAACTTTTTGATTGTTTTATTTTCTTTTTTTTCTAACTTTCATATTCAATGCTTCAACACCTAATGAAAAAGCGATCGCAAAATATAAATATCCTTTTGGAATAGCTCCTATAGAATTGTTAAAAATTTCAGTATTTGCTAAATGTGCTCCTTCGGTGATTAACATAAACCCAATTAAAATCAAAAAAGATAGTGCAAGCATTTGTACTGTTGGATGATTATTAACAAAGCGTCCAACAGGATTTGCAAAAATCATCATAATTAACATTGAAATAACTACGGCAGTTATCATAATTATTAAAGCCCCGTTTACGCCATTTGTCATACCAACTGCAGTTAAAACCGAATCAAAAGAAAAAACGATATCAATTAAAACAATTTGAACAATTACTTTTGATAAAGTAGTTGCTGTTTTTTTTGTAGTAGCATCTTGCGTTGTACCTTCTACTTTATGATGTATTTCACTGGTGCTTTTATACAAAAGGAAAATTCCCCCTAAAATTAAAATGATACTTTGACCGGTAATTTCTGTAGATAACCAAGAAGTATGAATGCTAAAAAAGGGATCTTTCATTGCAATTAAATAAGAAACTCCAAGTAACAAAATAATTCTAAAAATCATGGCTAAGACAAGGCCAATATTTGTTCCTTTACGCTGCTGTTCTTTTGGTAATTTACTGGTTGCAATTGAAATAAAAACAATATTATCTATTCCTAAAACAATTTCTAAAAAGGTTAGCGTTAATAGTGCAACCCAAGTATCAATATCTGCAAAAATTTCCATTATTGTTTAACTTTATATACAGTGCCAGTTTGTTTGAATTTTGAAAAACCAATTTTAGCAGTAAAGCTATAAGAAGAATCTGTTACTTTATTGATGGTCACAAAAATTTTGTCTTTATCTAAACTCGTTTTTGGACTTTTCATTCGTAAGCTATAAGAAAAGTTGTTTTTCCACTCAACAAACAGCGTGTCAATATGTTTTTCTGTACGTTGGTAAGAACTACTATCTGTAGATATTTCTACAGTTTTTGTATATTCTTCTATTTGTAAACTATCTATTCTTGTAATAATTGTTTTGCTGTATCCTTTTCCTGCAGGAATTTCAAAAACTCCAACTTTAAACTGATTGTTATTGTCAATAATAACAGGCTCTTTACAAGATGCAATACCTATTAAGACAAAAAGTGCGATGATTATTTTTTTCATTATATTCCTGTAAAATTAGCTGGTGTGATAACTTTTAATTCTTTTTTTATGGCGTCAGAAACGGCTAAAGTATCAATAAAATCTGCAATCGATTTTTGGGTAATCTTTTCGTTAGTTCTTGTCAATCCTTTTAAGGCTTCATACGGATTTGGATAGGCTTCTCTTCGTAGAATTGTCTGAATTGCTTCTGCAACTACAGCCCAATTATTCTCTAGATCTTGCTCAAACTTTTCTTTGTTTAGCAATAATTTATTCAATCCTTTTAAGGTTGATGTAAATCCAATTAATGTGTGTCCAAACGGAACGCCAACATTTCTTAAAACGGTACTGTCTGTTAAATCTCTTTGCAATCTAGAAATAGGAAGCTTTGCAGCTAAGTGCTCAAACAATGCATTTGCAATTCCTAAATTTCCTTCTGAGTTTTCAAAATCAATCGGATTTACTTTATGTGGCATTGCAGAAGAACCAATTTCTCCAGCTTTAATTTTTTGTTTGAAATAATCCATCGCAACATAAGTCCAAATATCTTTGTCTAGATCTAAGATAATGGTGTTGATTCTTTTTAGACAATCAAACAAAGAAGCCATATAATCGTAATGCTCAATTTGTGTGGTTGGAAACGAATGATGTAAACCTAATTTTTCTTCAACAAAACGAGTTCCAAAAGCTTTCCAATCTATAGTTGGATACGCAACATGATGCGCATTGTAATTTCCTGTAGCGCCACCAAATTTTGCTGCATTTGGTATGTTTTCTAGAGTTTTAAATTGCTCGTGTAAACGTACTGCAAATACATTAATTTCTTTTCCTAAACGAGTTGGAGAAGCAGGCTGACCATGCGTTCTTGCCAACATAGAAACATCGCTCCATTCAACAGAAAGTTCTTCTATTTTTTTTACAAGTTCTTTGTACGAAGGAATATAAGCTCCTTCGATAGCATCTTTTATTGAGAGCGGAATTGCAGTATTATTAATGTCTTGTGAAGTTAATCCGAAGTGAATAAACTCTTTGTACTTCAACAAATTTAATTTGTCAAATTCTTCTTTGATAAAATACTCAACCGCTTTAACATCGTGGTTGGTAACCTTTTCAATGTCTTTAATTTTCTGAGCATCTTCAGTAGAAAAGTTGGTGTATATTTTTCTTAAATCAACAAACAAATCGGTGTTAAAATCACTCAGTTGAGGTAACGGAATTTCGCACAACGCAATAAAGTATTCGATTTCTACTTTTACGCGATATTTTATCAAAGATTCTTCAGAATAATAATCAGCTAATTTTACTACTTTATTTCTATATCTTCCATCAATAGGAGAGATGGCATTTAATTCAGATAAGTTCATTTTAGATATGTTGTGTTGTCTTTGGCAAAAATACAGTTTTAAAGAAACTTTTGTCGTGTAATTTTAGATTTTTTGACGCTTTTTTATCAGCGATAAAATATAGGTTCCTCTTGCTTTACAACCTTTACTTTCTTTTATAATTTTTGTGCTAATTAAATGCTCTAATTCTGGATGAATCCACTCTTTTTGCAATCCAAATAAATATAAAGTGGTCATTGTATACGCTCTAACAGCAATTTTTTGCGGAGTAATTAACCAATCGAATCCAGTTTCTACAATCGTATCAATTTGTTGATTGGTTAAGGTTTTTTGAAATTCGTTTTCAGGTTTTGAAGTGTATTCAGTAGCAATTTGTTCGCAAATTTTTGCACAAGGTCTTATGGCGCTATCAAAATGCAATTTAGAAATATTTTGTGTAAAATCTTCTAAATGTGGCAACATCCAACGTACATTTCCGTGTGTGCAAATCCATTCTAAAATCCATGCAGCTTTTATAGAAATTTTATCATCTACCTCAAAAGTTAAAGAAACCAGGTGTTTAAATAATTCTTTATTGTTGTACACAATATTTGCTATCTTATTTCTGTTTTCTCTTTTAGCATTTTCCATGGATTGTAATGCTGAAACTAAAAAATCTTTATTCATAAAAGCATAGTTGCGTATCTTTGCTAGATAATTGTTTGATGATGATAAATATAAAAAGACTATTTTTTGTTGGTATCCTTTTTTCGTTTTTTTTAAACGGAAATGCTGCTGTTGCTCAAAAATACAATCAGTTTGATAAAAACAAAAAGAGAACTGGTCCTTGGAAAAAATATTATACGACCAATAAGAGAATTAAATATACAGGGCAGTTTGAAAACGGTAAAGAAGTAGGAACGTTTAAGTTTTACAGCATTAAATATTCTACCTATCCAGAAGCTATTAAAATCTTTAAAAAAGATTCTGACTCTATCGATGTAAAGTATTTGTTTGACAATGGAAAAACAAGAGTAATCGGAGCATTTTTAGGTAAAAAAAGAGTGGGGAAATGGACGTATTTCTACAAAAAAGGAACTGTTTTTTCAGAAGAATTTTACGTTGATGGAAAACTAGAAGGAAAAGTGACGGTCTATTTTGAATCGAACGGAAAGAAAGCAGAAGTATCTGAATATAAAAATGGTTTGTTACACGGCGTTTCTAAAAAATATTCTGACAAAGAAGTATTAATTGAAGAAGTGTTGTTTGAAAATGGTTTGGCAAACGGACTTGCAAAATACTTTGAGTTAAGTGGAAATCTTAAAGAACGTGGCCTTTATAAAGACGGAAAACGCATTGGCAAATGGGAATTTTATCTAGATGGAGAACTTGCAACCGATAAAGAAAGAAAAGAATCCTTGAAAAATACAATCAAGAATAAAAATTAAAAGACGTTTTTTATTTTCTCTTTCGTATTGAACGTAGTGGAGAGATCTTTCACCAAGAATGATAAAGATTTCTCGATTTCGCTTCGCTTTACTCGAAATGACATATCGTTGAGCCAACTAAAGAATACATAACTTTTTCTTATCAATACATCAGTAAATTCAATGTGTTAATCTCCCAATTGATTTGTATCTTTGCAGTCAATTTTATTAAAAATGAAACGTGTAATTGTTGGTCTTTCTGGTGGTGTTGATAGTAGTGTAACTGCATATTTGTTAAAAGAACAAGGGTATGAAGTAATCGGCTTGTTTATGAAAAACTGGCACGATGATTCTGTAACTATTTCTAACGAATGTCCGTGGTTAGAAGACAGTAACGATGCTATGATTGTTGCAGATAAATTAGGAATCCCTTTTCAAGTTGTAGATTTAAGCGAACAATACAAAGAGCGTATTGTAGATTATATGTTTGATGAATACAGCAAAGGAAGAACGCCAAATCCTGATGTGTTGTGTAATAGAGAAATCAAATTTGATGTCTTTATGGACATTGCGCTAAACCTTGGAGCAGATTATGTAGCTACCGGACATTATTGTAGAAAAGGCGAAGAAGAGGTAGACGGAAATCCAGTTTATAAATTATTGGCAGGCAAAGACGTGAATAAAGATCAATCGTATTTTTTATGTCAATTATCGCAACAACAATTAGCAAAAGCATTATTCCCAATTGGAGAACTCACAAAGCCAGAAGTTAGAGAAATTGCTAAAAAAGCAGATTTAATTACCGCGAATAAAAAAGACTCTCAAGGATTGTGTTTTATTGGCAAAGTACGTTTGCCAGAATTTTTGCAACAAAAATTGCAGCCAAAAGAAGGTGTAATTGTCACAATTCCTGCTAATTCTGAAATTTATAATAGAACAATTCCAGCTTTTTCTAATAAAGAAGAAGAATTGGCTTTTTATGCAACTAAATATTCATATTCAATTGCAGACGGAAAAACTGTTGGCAAACATCAAGGTGCACATTATTTTACCAAAGGACAACGAAAAGGATTAAATGTTGGCGGAACAAAAGAAGCGTTGTATGTGATAGAAACCGATGTTGAAGAAAATGTAATTTATGCTGGTGAAGGAAAAAACCATCCAGGATTGTACAGAAAAGGCTTGTTTGTTAGCAACGAAGAATTGCATTGGATTCGCGAAGATTTAAGATTAGAAACTGGCGAATCATTAGAGGTGGAAGCTAGAATTCGTTACAGACAAGCATTAGAAAAAGCTACACTTTATAAAGTAGAAAATGGTTTGTATGTTGAATTTGAAAACCAACAATCTGCCATTACAGAAGGTCAATTTGTAGCTTGGTATCAAAACGAAGAACTGTTAGGTTCTGGAGTTATTTCTTAAGCAGTATTTTATTACCTCTCTAAAAAGTAGTATTTTCGACTTATAAACTTAAGTTGATGAAAAAAATAATCTCCCTAATTGCTTTTTTATACTGTTTTCAAGGATTTTCTCAAGAAGATGCTTGGGTATTTTTAAAAGACAAGCCAAACGCAGCAACTTATATTGCATCTCCATTAACCATGTTATCTCAACGCGCTTTAGATCGTAGAACACGACAAAATATTGCACTTGATAACAAAGATGTACCTATTGATGCAACCTACTATTCTCAGATTAAAAGCACAACAGGAATTACCGTTTTGGCGAAATCTAAATGGTTAAATGCAATTCATGTTCAAGGAACCGAAGCAAATATCAAAAACCTTAAAACGACTTATGCGTTTGTGGATATAATAGAATTTGCTGATAAAACATTGAATGCTAAAGGACCTGTACATCAAAGTTCAACAATAACTAAACGAAAAAATAAATTCGAGAAAACAAGGACTACTTTTAATTACGGGAATGCAACCAATCAAATTACGATGTTAAAAGGAGATTTTTTACATCAACAAGGATATACAGGAACAGGAATGTACATTGCAATTATTGATGCTGGTTTTCCGAATGTAAATACGTTGGCTGCTTTTAAGCGATTAAGAGATAATAATCAAATTTTAGGAGGTTATGATTTTGTTGATAAAAGTACTGATTTTTATAAGGGTCATAATCACGGAACCAATGTATTATCAGATATAGCTGGATATATTGACGGACAGTTTGTGGGTACTGCCCCTGACGCAAAATTTTATTTATTTAGAACAGAAGATGCAGTAAATGAAGTGCCTTTAGAGGAAACTTTATGGGTAGAAGCTGCCGAAAGAGCAGATAGTTTAGGCGTTGATGTTATTAATAGTTCTTTAGGATATTCGTCATTTTTTGATGAATCAAGATATAATTATTCATATAGTGATATGGATGGAAAAACAGCATTTATTTCTAGAGGAGCTTCAGTTGGAGTTACAAGAGGAATGATTATTGTAAACGCTGCAGGAAATGAGGGAAATGATGCATGGAAATATATAAATCCTCCAGCAGATGTGGCTGGTGTTTTTACAGTTGGTGCAGTAAATGCAACAAGAACTATTGCTTCATTTAGTTCTTATGGACCAACTTCTGATGGTAGAGTAAAACCAGATGTGCTGGCGCAAGGGCAAAATGTGTATGTAATTAAACATACTACTGGAGATCCAGTAACTTCAAACGGAACCTCTTTTTCTTCGCCAATTATGGCGGGAGTTGTCGCGTGTTTTTGGCAAGCATTTCCGAACTTAACAAATCTGCAAATCATGCAACGCATTCGCGAATCTGCAGATCGGTATAACAGTCCAACTGCGCAACATGGTTATGGAATTCCGAATTTTGAGAATGCATACAACACCGTTTTAAGTGTGGATGATCAGAATTTTTTAAATACGACCACAGTGTATCCAAATCCAGTTACCAATAGATTAACAATCAAAACTTCTTTACAGAATTTAGAAAACACAAAGATTCAAATCTATAATGTAATTGGAAAAAAAGTGTTTCAAAAAAACAGTTTAACTACTAAAACCATAGATGTTTCTGCTTTGAGTTCTGGAATCTACATCTTAAAAATCACGCATGGAAATCAGCAAAAAACAATTAAGTTGATTAAAAAATAATGACAAACAACATCACACAACTTTTCAATATAAAATATCCAATTGTTCAAGGCGGAATGATTTGGGTTTCTGGTTATAAATTAGCATCGGCAGTTTCTAATGCTGGTGGTTTGGGTTTAATTGGCGCAGGTTCTATGTATCCTGATGTATTAAGAGAACACATTCAAAAATGTAAAAAGGCAACCGACAAACCGTTTGGAGTAAACGTACCAATGTTGTATCCAGATATTGAAAAAATCATGAAAATTATTGTAGAAGAAGGCGTTAAAATTGTCTTTACTTCCGCAGGAAATCCAAAAACGTGGACTTCTTTTTTAAAGGAAAAAGGAATTACTGTGGTGCATGTAGTTAGTTCTGTAAAGTTTGCTTTAAAAGCAGAAGCTGCTGGTGTTGACGCTGTGGTTTGCGAAGGTTTTGAAGCGGGCGGACATAACGGAAGAGAAGAAACAACCACGTTTACGTTAATTCCGATGGTAAAAGAACAGGTGAAAATTCCTGTGATTTCTGCTGGCGGAATTGGTTCTGGACGCGCCATGTTAGCCGCAATGGTATTGGGAGCAAATGGCGTACAAGTTGGTAGTAGATTTGCTGCAACCAAAGAATCTTCTGCACACGAAAACTTTAAACAAACCATTATCAACGTTAAAGATGGTGATACTGAGTTAACTTTAAAAGAATTAGCACCAGTTAGATTGGTGAAAAATAAATTCTATCAACAAATACAAGAATTGTATAAACTCAATCCGACTGTTGAAGAAATTAAAGAATTACTAGGAAGAGCAAGAGCAAAAAAAGGAATGTTTGAAGGCGATTTAGACAATGGCGAATTAGAAATTGGGCAAGTTGCCGGAATGATTCACGAGATAAAATCTGCCAAAGAAGTGATTGACGAAATGATGCAAGAATTTGATGCAGTAAAAAAACAATTTTAATGGACGGAACAAAAAGAGCAAACATACAAGTTGGAGTAGCAGTAAGTGTTGTTCAAAAACACCATCAACGAAGCGGAGAACTCACCGAAGGAATTGTAAAACGCATCTTAACAAACTCACCAAATCATCCCCACGGAATAAAAGTGCAATTAACTTCTGGTATTGTTGGGAGAGTGAAAGAGGTTTTTAAATAATAGCTTTACTTTATTCAGTTCCAAGCCCTTTAATTGTAAAAGACTCTGCAAGTGATTTTATATAATCAGAATTTATACCTTTTGGATTAATGTTTACTTGTTTAATCAGTTGGTTATTATGAAAAAACAACTCACTATTTCTGATTGTATCTAATTTTGACCAGTTATTTGAAAATTGTAAAACTTTAGCAAAAATCAATTTCTCATTTTTGTAATAAAATTCAAAATTTGTTATAGAATCATTTGGCAGAGATGTTTGAGTAATTATTCGGTAGAGTTTATTTTTATTGTCGGTCAACTCATATATTGAAGTTCCACCAATATTTTCTTCTGTTAAATTTTCAGTAATAAATTCAGTTATTGATTCATTTAAGTCAGAACGATTTTCTACTTCTTTAACATAATCTTTAATTTCTGATATATTTTTGTTTTCATCACAACTTATCAAAAATATAAGAATTAACGTTATGTAGATGGTTTTATTCAAATTTTCATTTATGAATATCCAAAAAACTAAAAGTAATAATTACTCCACCGGAATCTTAATCTCATACATTTTTCGAGATTTGTTATTCAGTTTATTCTCTCGCAACCAAGGATTGTGTAATTTTAATTCTTTGTAGTTGATCCCAAAATGTTTTGCAAAATTGGCAATGTTGGTAATTACTGTGTCTACTTTTACAATTCTAGTTTTTGGGAGTGTATATAAATCGTTTTCATCAAAGATAAAACCGTATGCTTTTGGGTTCGATAATACTTCTTTTAAAGCGATAATTCTAAACACATAACGTTCTGTTTCGTCAGGTAATAATACGTCGTAATAACTCGTTACTTTTTGTGTTTCTAATCGTTTGGCAACTCCGTAGTTTCCTGCATTATACGCAGCTGCTGCCAAGGTCCAACTTCCTAAACGTTCTTTTGATTTTTTTAAATATTCTGCGGCAACTTTGGTAGATTTTTCAATATTATAACGTTCGTCAACATTTCTGTTGATTTCCAACCCGTATTCTTTTCCGGTTGCCTTCATAAAATGCCACATTCCGGCTGCTCCAGCAGAAGAAGTTTCATCAATTAAAGCACTTTCGGCAACAGCTAAATATTTAAAATCATCAGGTAAGCCGTATTTTTTTAACAAAGGTTCTAAAATAGGAAAGTATTTATTGGCTCTTTTTAATAACAACAATCCATTAGATTGCCAATAAGTATTTACCAACAATTCTCTATCCATTCGTTCTCTAATATCCGGTTTTTCTAACGGAACTCTTTCTCCTGCTAAATTTAAATCTGGCGATAATTTTAAGGCTTTAATTTTATAGGTATCGCTGGTGTTTTTTTGAGGTTGAATTTTTGAGGTGTTTATCGCGTTGATAAAAACAACAGTTAGAATTAAAATACTAAAAATTGATAAATATCTTGTCGGTTTTGTCATGGTGAAAAAATGTTTTTATAAAAGTATAAAAACTAGTACGCATTAACAAATTAAAGCCTGACTAATAGCGGAAGTTATTTTCTTTGCTTTTGTGATAATCATTACATGCGTTCCGTTTTCGATTTCTATACAATTGTTTATGTGTTTTATCGGGAAAACTTTGTCTCTAGAACCATGAATATGCACAATGTTTTCTATAGGTTTTGATTGTTGCCAATGTAAAATAGTTACTATTGCCCAATGCAAATATTCTGCATTTCTAACAGACATGTATTTTTTATAGGTTTGGAATTTTTTCTTCTGATAATCACCTAAAAATAGATTTACATACGTATCTATATTTTCGATAAACTTTGCTGGAAACAGTTTGTAAACTTTTGTTTTTTCAACCAGTTTTAAACGCTTTGGAAGTTCTTGATTACTTTTAATGCTAGAAATAATAATGACTTTTTTAGTTGCGATGATTTTGCTCATTTCTTGAACAAGTACGCCTCCAAAAGAAACACCAATTAATACGGGATTTTTATGAGAAATCTCATCACACATTCTTTGAGCATACGATGCAATGCTTTCGTCTCTAGAAAGCGGAATTTTCCACTCTAAAAAATGGCATTCGAACAGTGTTTTATCTAACGTAAGATATTCATAAATCTTACTGTTAGCAGCCATTCCAGGAACAAAATAAATATGAGTTTTAGACATCCTTTAATATAGTGATAAATACGGTGTGAAATTCAATTTTGTTTTCCTGTAAAAATAGGAATGACATTGCTTATAAATATTTAAACCAATGATGCTTTTACTTTTACAAAATCAAATCGAACCAAACCGTCTTCATCAATATTGGTTAACGTAATTTCGTGAATGGTATTTACCAATGCAGGATTCCAGGGCGATTTTACTTTTACGTAATTTTCTGTAAATCCGTTGATATAACCTTCTTTATTTTCGCTTTCAAACAATACTTTTGTTGTGTTTCCTAACTGACTTTCGTAAAAAGCTCTGCGTTTTTTTACCGACAAACCACGCAACATTTTACTGCGTTTTGCACGCACTTTTTTAGGAACAACTCCGTCTAAATGAACAGCTTCAGTATTTGGTCTTTCAGAATAGGTAAAAACGTGTAAGTATGAAATGTCTAACTCGTTTAAATAGTTATAGGTTTCTAGAAATAGTTCCTCTGTTTCTCCAGGGAAGCCAACAATAACATCGACACCAATACAGGCGTTTGGCATCACTTCTTTAATTTTTTCAACTCTATTTGTATAGGTTTGACGTAAATAACGTCGTTTCATTTTTTTTAACAATTCGTCGCTACCAGATTGCAACGGAATGTGAAAATGCGGAACAAAAATGTTGGATTTTGAAACAAAATCAATCGTTTCGTCTTTTAGTAAATTCGGTTCTATGGATGAAATTCTCAATCGGTGAATTCCGTCTACTTTATCCAATTCTTTTACCAACTCTAAAAAAGTATGTTCGTGCTTTTTATTTCCGAACTCACCTTTTCCGTAATCTCCAATGTTTACTCCAGTTAACACGATTTCTTTGATGCCTTTTTCTGAAATTTCTTTGGCATTTTGCAAGACATTTTCTACCGTGTCAGATCTAGAAATTCCACGTGCAAGCGGAATCGTACAATAGGTACATTTATAATCGCAACCATCTTGTACTTTTAAAAATGCACGTGTTCTATCGCCAATTGAATACGCGCCAACATAAGCATCAGCCTCTTCTATTTCGCAAGAATGTACTTCGCCAATATCGTTTTTTGTTAGGTCGTTGATGTAACTGGTTACATTAAATTTTTCTGTTGCGCCTAAGACCAAATCTACGCCATCAACATTTGCTAATTCTTCTGGTTTTAGTTGTGCGTAACATCCAACGCCAATAACAAAAGCTTCCTCATTTTGCTTTAAAGCCGATTTTACAATCGATTTAAAGCGTTTATCCGCATTATCAGTAACCGAACAGGTGTTGATTACATAGATGTCAGCTTTCTCATCAAACTCAACCCTTTCGAAACCTTCGTTTACAAAATTACGTGCAATTGTTGAGGTTTCAGAAAAATTTAATTTACAACCTAAGGTATAAAAAGCTACTTTTTTATCTGCGTTCATTCCTGTACATTTGAAAGATGCAAAAATACAATATTCTTTATGATTTTTGAAACAAATAGCTTGCTTGTTAGAAAGTTAAAAAAAACAGATTTACAGGCATTTCATAAAACGCAAAGTAATCCGCAGGTGATGCAATATGCAACAGGAGTTACAAAGAGTTTACAAGAACATACTTTAGAGTTAGATGATTTAATTTCTAAATATGATAAAGTAAATAATGACTTTTGGATTTATGCAATTGAAAGAAAAAGTGATGCAGTTTTTATTGGAACAGTAGCGTTGGTTAAAAGTAAAAATGATGACGAAATTGGATATCGATTTTTACAAGAATATTGGGGCAATGGCTATGGTACGGAAGTGTGTCAAGGATTAATTGAATATTGTAGAAACAAGAATTTTACAAAGTTAATAGCTTATGCAGTTGATGTAAATATTGCTTCACATAAAATATTAGAAAAACTCCATTTTAAATGTGTAAAAAAGCAAATCGCTGAAGATTTGCAATTACCAGAAACTAAATACCAATTGTACTTATGATTGTTGATGATTTAAAACCACCCTATTACGCCGTCATATTTTCAACGATAATGACAGATAATCTTGAAGGCTATCAAGAAGCAGCTGAACGCATGGAAGCTTTAGCAAAACAACAGTCTGGTTATTTGGGAATTGAATCTGCTCGAAATCAAATTGGAATCACCGTTTCTTATTGGGAAAGTTTAGAAGCCATTACATTATGGAAAAACAATATTGAACATACAGAAGTTAGAAATTTAGGAAGAGCAAAATGGTATCAAAAATACCAACTTAGAATTTGTAAAGTAGAACGAGAATATGGTTTTATTAAATAGTTTTAGAAAGGTTTTTACCTTAAATTTGTTGGTAATATGAGTCAAATTGAAAAAACAGATGTTTGTATTATTGGTGCTGGACCTTCAGGTGTAGCAACATCTTTAATGTTATCAAAGCTGCAAATTTCACATTATATTATTGATAAATCTACTTTTCCCCGAGATAAAACTTGTGGAGATGGTTTAATTCTATATGCTTATAAATCGATGAAACTTTTAGGGAATGATTTGTTTAAAGATTTTCTTAAACATCCAAAGTTTTTACATAGCAAAAAAATTAAATTGCATTTAAATGCTGATGTTCACTTAGAGTTTAAAGAAAGTAAAGATAGAGACATGCTTATTTCGTATGCAAAACGCATCGATTTTGATGATTTCTTGGTAAAACGTTTATCAAAGAAATATGCACATCAAGATTTTGGAAATGGAGTAAAAAGTGTAAAAAAGCAATTGGATGGAATTGTTGTAAAGCTAAAAAATGGTACAGAGATTCTATCAAAGTTAGTAGTTGGAGCTGATGGAGCGCAGTCAATTGTCTCTAGAAAATTAGCGGAAAACAAAACGGATTTAAAATTAATGTCAACTTTTGTTACTGCGTATTTTACAAATGTTAAAGATTTGCCTTCTGGAAATGAAGCAGAAGTTAGAATGATTTATAAAAATACACTTTTATTCTTTTATGTTTTTCCATTAGCAGACGGTCAAGTTAATATAAGTTTGGGAGGACGAGCAGATCGAATTAAGAAAAATGGAATTAGTTTAGTTGACGAAATTGAAGAAATAATAAAATCGAACAAACAAATAAAACATCGGTTTACGAATGCCACAAAAGTGAGTTCTTGGCGCGGATGGACAATTCCATTTCATTTTGGTGATAAAAAAATTACAGGAAATAGATTTTTATTAGTTGGTGATGCTGCAGGTTTGGCAAATGCTTTTTATAAAGAAGGTGTTGGAACTGGGATGATGTCTGGAATTATTGCCGCTAAACATATAGAAAGATGTTTGAGAACTAATGATTTTTCTGAATCTGCACTAAAAAACTATGAAGCTGATCTTAAAAATGAATTTGGAAAACTTTTAGCTTTTAGTCAGTTTGCACTTCGTTTAGCAAGATTTAAACGGTTGTTTTCGGGTATAACTTTTTTATTGAAGAATATAGTTGAGCGCAGCACATTCAAGATAATTGAGAAGAGAAGCTATTAATGATTTGAGCTTAAAAAAATATTTTCTTACCAATTAATTCTAGCAAGAATAGGGAAGTGATCTGAGTATTTTTTATCAAAGGTTGTAAACTGGTTAATTTCAAAATCTGCACTTGTTAAGATATAATCAATTCGCATCGGAAAAGAGTAGTTAAATGTTTTTCCGAAACCTACTCCAGCTTCTACAAACGCATCTTTTTTATCAGATTTAATTTTTCGGTACACCCAAGAATAGGAGGTGTTATTAAAATCTCCTAAAATTATTTTTTTGCCTTTCCAGTTTTTTTCGTGAGCTAAAAACTGCTCTGTTTGTATGGCTTGTTTTTTAAAAGCTGTTTGGAATCTTCCCAATAATTTTTGATTGTTTTCTTCACCAAAATATTCTTTATCTGTATTGATACTTAAAGATTCTAAATGAATATTATACACACGAATGGTGTCTTTATCTTTTAAAATATCAACATAAATAATGTTGTTTCCGCTGTCTTTAAAATCTAAAGAACCAGAATTAATAATTGGATATTTAGAATAAATTGCTTGCCCAAATTTATTGCTTTTTGATTTTATGTATTTATGCGGATAACTAAAACTAATTTCTGGCGATGCATAAAACTCTTGTAAAGCTAAAATATCAGGGCTTTCACTATTGATAAAATCAAATGCTTTACTTGCCAGGTTTTCATCATCATTCCATTTGTAATAGTTAAACAATCTTACATTATAACTCATCACTTTTAAATCGTTTTCTTGCGTTTCTTTATCGTTAGAAAACTTATAAAAAGGAGCAGAACTAAGCCAACCAATAAGTAAAACAAGTGTAGATAAAATTAGTTGTTTTTGTAATTTTAGAAGCCAATAAATAAAAAACAGAAAGTTTATAATATATAAAATTGGCACAAAAAGACTGATTACTGCAAATACTGAAAATGATTTTGGAGAAATATAAGGTAAAAGGTAAGACAGCAATAATAATGCAGCGAATAAGGAATTCAGAAGAAAAAATAATTTATCAAAAAACGATTTCTTTTTCATTTTTTTATTTTCCTTGTTTAAATAAAAAGTCTTTTTCTTCTTTTGACAACGTATCGTAACCAGATTTACTGATCTTATCTAAGATAATATTTATTTTCTGTTGCTTATACGTGGTGTTTGCTTGTTTTTTGGGAGCTGATTTTTTCGATTTGTAAACTGTTTTTAAAGGATTATTTTTTGAAAAAAACATACCTTTTAATTTACTCCAAATAGTAATTTCTGTAGTACTGGCTTTTCTCACATACAAAAATCCGAATAACGCTCCGCCAAGATGCGCCAATCTTCCGCCAGCATTTCCTGTGGGAATTTGAATAATATCTAACAGCACCCAAATTGCTGCCAAATGCCATAATTTTACAAAGCCTATTAACGGAATTTTAAATTGATAATTAGGAATATAAGTTGCCAATCCGATAAAAATTGCTGAAACTCCAGCCGAAGCACCAAGCAAAACACTGTTAGAAAGATCATCTGTAAAAGCAGGGAAGAAGTTATAACTTAATAGAAATACAATTCCGCCAAACAACGTTCCTAAAATGTAAAAGGAAATAAACTGCTTCGGTGTAAAATATTGGATAAATAAATTACCAATAAAATACATCGAAATTAAATTCATTAGAATGTGTAAAAAATCGACATGTACAAAACCATAGGTAATAATGGTCCAAGGTTTTGTTAAGAATCCATCAAAAGTTGCGGGTAAAATAAACCAGTTTACGATTGGACTCTTTGCTTGAAAAAGATATCCTAAGGTATTGAAAATAAAAAGCAACACAAAAACAGCAACATTGATTGAGATAAATTTCTCTACAATATTGGCGTATTTGAATTTGGTTTGTAATGTATTTGTTAAACTCATTTAGTGCATTCTAAATTGATTTTTTTTCCAATACCAAGCAATGATAAATCCAATGATTGCGCCTCCAATATGCGCAAAATGAGCAATGTTTCCAATAGAATATTTTGTGACTCCAAAAAATAAATCTCCTAATAACATGACAGGAATAAAATATTTTGCGGCAATCGGAACAGGGAAAAAGATCAATGCTAATTTTGCATCAGGAAATGTCATTCCGAACGCAACTAAAATTCCGTAAACT
Source organism: uncultured Flavobacteriaceae bacterium (assembly GCA_913065125.1). Taxonomy (GTDB): domain Bacteria; phylum Bacteroidota; class Bacteroidia; order Flavobacteriales; family Flavobacteriaceae; genus Polaribacter; species Polaribacter gochangensis. The sequence continues at coordinate 37,406 of CAJYAG010000001.1, forward strand.
GCTCCAGATGCTCCAACTGCAGGTGTATGATACAAGCTGTAAAACTCGCTCATTTCTTTATTGCTTAAAGTAATTAAAGCATCATTGTATTTTCCAGTATCTAAAATGTTTTGTATATCTGCACTAGAAACTCCCATATTTATTAGTTGCTCATACACGCCATTAAACTGATAATAATTTACCAATGTATAAATAACTCCGGCTCCTAATCCGGCAGAAAAGTAGAAAAACAAAAATTTATTTTTCCCCCACATTTGTTCTAACGGAGTACCAAATGCCCACAAAGCATACATGTTAAACGCAATGTGCATAAAACTTCCGTGCATAAACATATGACTTAGATATTGCCAAACTCCGAAGTTTTCATTTTTAGGAAAATACAACGCAAGATATTGAGCGATGTCTAATTTCATCAACTCCGGAATTGCAAAAAAGATAACGTTAATTATAATTAAATGCTTTATTGCTTCTGTAATTCTACCCATTTTTATGTTTTTTAATGACTATTAAAAATAGCATCAATCTCTTTTATGGTTAATGTTTTAAACGTTGCTTTTCCGGATGGAGCAGCAGATGGTTCTTTACACGAAAATAAATCGTGCACCAAATTTTCTTGTTCTTTACTATTTAAAGTTGTTCCGGTTTTAATGGCTAATGATTTTGCAAATGATTTTGCCATCACATCAAAATGACTAAAACTAGATGCTGGAACTTCAATTTTCATGTCGTCTAACAATTGTTCTAAAATTAATGAAATTTGACTTTCAGTAATAGAAGTCGGAATTCCTTTTACAACAATTGCTTCTTCAGAAATAGATTCGAATAAAAAACCAGTATTTTCTAAATCGGCTTTCATGGCGTCAATCATTTCAATATCACTTTTAGAAAAAGAAATATGCACCGGAAATAATAATTGTTGACTCAATGCTTCATTTACAGTGATGCTTTCTAAAAACTCTTCATATAAAACACGTTGATGTGCTAAATTCTGATGGATTAAAACCATTCCGGATTTGATAGAGCTTAACAAATATTTTTTTTGAATTTGAAATGTTTTTCCTGTTTCTGTAGTTTCATCTTGATGAAAAAGAACTTCTTGATTTGTGCTTTCACTAGTTTCAAATGGCGTATATAAATTTGCCCAATCTTGAGAATCTTTTTGAAAAGAAACATCTTTTGGAGGCTGATTCTGTTGCTCTGTTTTAAACGGGTTAAAATTCGGGTCAACCGTTATTTTTGGAGCAGAAGCATTGGTTTTTGCCTTAAAATTATAAGGCGTATCTAACGTGCTATCTCTATTAAAATCTAATACTGGCGCAACATTATATTGGCCTAAACTATGTTTTACAGTAGCTCTTAAAATAGCATAAATATCTTTTTCATTCTCAAACTTAATTTCTGTTTTTGTTGGATGAATATTGATATCAATACTACTTGTTGGAACGGTTAAATATAAAAAATAAGATGGATGTGCACCTTTTTCTAGCAAACCATCAAAGGCATTTACAACTGCGTGATTTAAATACGAACTCTTTATAAAACGATCGTTTACAAAAAAGAATTGTTCGCCTCTTTTTTTCTTTGCAAATTCTGGTTTTGCAACAAATCCTTGAACAGAAATTAAATCTGTTTTTTCATCAATCGGCACCAATTTCTCATTCATTTTTGCTCCAAAAACCGAAACAATTCTTTTTCTAAGATTACTTTCTTTCAAATTGTAAACCTCGTTACCATTATGATGTAGTAAAAAAGCAATGGATGGATGCGCTAACGCAACACGTTGAAACTCGTCTATAATATGACGTGTTTCTATGGCATCCGATTTTAAAAAATTACGTCTTGCAGGAATATTAAAAAATAAATTCTTTACAGAAACACTGGTTCCTTTTGGAGTAGAAACAACTTCTTGCGAAGTAATTTTACTGCCTTCAATTTTTATCTGAGTTCCTAATTGATTTGCTTCTTCTTTTGTTTTTTGTTCTACATGAGCAACTGCAGCAATAGAAGCTAAAGCTTCTCCACGAAAACCTTTGGTGTTGATATTAAACAAATCGTGTGCATCTTTTATCTTAGAAGTTGCATGGCGTTCAAAAGACAAACGAGCGTCTGTTGCACTCATTCCTTTTCCATCATCAATCACTTGAATTAAGGTTTTGCCAGCATCTTTTATTAATAAAGTGATAGAAGTTGCACCAGCATCAATAGCGTTTTCTAACAATTCTTTTACAACAGAAGCAGGTCTTTGAACAACTTCTCCTGCGGCAATTTGGTTAGCAACATGATCTGGTAATAATTGAATAATATCTGACATCTATGTTATTGTAAAAAGATAGATAGATCAAAATCAATAAAGACTAAAAACAAGAAAGTTAAAATAACAATAATTGTTACTAAGGTTTTGTTTACGCCTTTTCCTCTAGATGCTTTTAATTCATCCCAAGCAGTAACAAACTTTGTTTTTAAACCTTTGTTTTTTCCGGTTGTAGTTCTAAATTCATCAAACTTGTGTTTAATTTCATAAGGATTTCCTTCTCCTTGATAAAATCTAGGTTTGTAGTCAAATTTTTTATGTGTTCTTTTTAAAAATCCCATAATTAATGTAAGTGAATTAAGATTATTGATTTTTTTATAACAAAAATCAAACCAACATAAGCTTATGAGTCAAATTTACAGAATAAAAAAGAAGTGGTCAAGGATTGTTAAAAAGTATCTTGTTAAAACTGTCTTAATGCTGCCATTTTTACTGCAGCAACAGCGCATTCAATTCCTTTGTTTCCTAATTTTCCGCCAGATCTATCGATAGATTGTTGCTTGGTATTGTCTGTAAGTACACAAAAAATTACCGGGACATCGTATTGTATATTTAAGTCAACAATTCCTTGTGTAACACCATCACAAACAAAATCGAAGTGTTTTGTTTCTCCCTGAATTACATTTCCGATTGCAATAATTGCATCTACTTTTTGTGATGCTATCATTTTTTTACAACCATAGACCAATTCAAAACTCCCAGGAACATCCCAAGAAACAATATTGTGTTCTATTGCGCCACAATCAATTAAAGTTTCAATGGCACCTTTTTGAAGATTTCTTGTAATCTCTGGATTCCATTCAGAAACAACAATCCCAAATCGAAAAGGTTTCGCATTTGGGATTGTTGCTTTATCGTAATAGGATAAATTAGTTGTAGCCATAAAGCTTAGTTTTTAGCAGCAAATTCTGCGCTACTTATATATTTATCTATATCTCCAGCTTGATAAGAAGTTGGAAAATCAGCTTTTATTCTTTTGTATAAAGTTAATGCTTTGCTATAATCTTTTAAATTCATTGAAAGCTGAGCTGCTTTAAATAAGAATAATGGGGTAGTATAGTTGTTTACCTTTTTTGTTGCTTTTAAATAATAATCTACTGCATCATTAAACTGGTTGATGTCTGCAAAAGCATCACCAATTGCACCTAAAGCAACAGGTCCAATTCCTAAATCATCCGAAGAAAAATTACTTAAATGTTCTACGGCTTTATCGTATTGTTTTAATTTTAAATAAGAAAGTCCAGCATAATAATTTGCTAAATTTCCAGCAGATGTACCACTATATGTATTTGCAATATCTACAAAACCATATTTCCCGTCAGCTCCTTCTAAACCTAAATTTAATAAAGAATCTACACCAACAGAAACAGTATTAGCTTCGTTAAAATATTTTCTTGGAAAAGACAACTCGTTTGCTGCTTCTTTTTCAGTAGGTTCAATTACATATTTACTGTATCCTAAATATCCTAAAATTGCGATAGCTACAATCACTAAACCATAAAATAATGGTTTGCTGTTTTTTTCTATCCATTGCTCAGATCTTGATGCAGTTTCGTCTAAAGTATTAAATACTTCTGCAGTTGCACTTTGTTCTTGAGATTGTGCTCTATTGTCTTTTGGTTTTGATCCTCTTTTCTTGTATGTTGCCATGTTCGCTAAAAAATTAGTAGGCGCAAAAATAGTTTATTTTATTGGATTTTAAAAACAGATAATTCGCTAAATTTTCAATAATTTGCGATTTCTTACTTTTGATAATAGATATACATGTATTTACAAAAAATTTCTTTGGTCAATTTTAAAAATATTTCTTCTCAAACATTTGATTTTCAGGAGAAAATAAATTGCTTTGTGGGTAATAATGGCGTTGGTAAAACCAATGTTTTAGATGCTATTTATTATTTGTCTTTTGCAAAAAGTTACTTTAATTCAGTTGCTTTGCAGAATATTAGACACGGAGAAGATTTTTTTATGATAGAAGGTAACTATATTTTAGGAGAAAGAGAAGAAAAAATTGTGTGCAGTTTAAAAAAAGGACAGAAAAAAGTATTGAAAAGAAATGGCAAAGCCTACGACAAATTTTCTGAACATATTGGACAATTACCGTTGGTCATTATTTCGCCTGCTGATAGAGATTTAATTGTTGAAGGAAGCGAAACCAGAAGAAAATTTATAGACGGAGTAATTTCTCAGCAAGACAAAGAATACTTGCAAAGTTTAATTCAATATAATAAAGTAGTAAGTCAGCGAAATGCGTTGTTAAAATATTTTGCAGCAAATAGAACTTTTGATGCGTTGAATTTAAAAATTTACGACGAACAACTCATTTCTTTCGGAACGATTATTTATAACAAACGCAAAAAGTTTTTAGATCGCTTTGTACCAATATTTAATGAGAAGTATCAAATAATTTCTGAAGATAAAGAAGTGGTGAATTTGGTATATAAAAGTCAGTTAGAAGCCCTATCTTTTGAAAAACTATTAACCCAAAGCTTAGAAAAAGATAAAATTTTACAGTATACTTCAGTAGGAATTCATAAAGACGATTTAAGTTTTGAGATTGGTGGTTATCCTATTAAGAAGTTTGGTTCTCAAGGTCAACAGAAATCGTATTTAATTGCATTAAAGTTAGCACAGTTTCAGTTTATAAAAGAACAAGCTTCTGTAGTGCCAATTTTGTTATTGGATGATGTTTTTGATAAATTAGACGAACACAGAGTTTCCCAAATTATTAAACTGGTAAATAAAGATGAGTTTGGACAAATATTTATTACCGACACACACGCAGATAGAACAGAAGAAGTTATTAAAAAGAGTAACAAACCGTATCAGATGTTTAAGTTGTAGGTTTGAAAAAGTTGCAAAGATACAAAGTTTAAGAGGTACAAAGTAATCAATTTATAAGTAATGAGATTGCCACAGTTTTTTATCAAAAACTTCGCAATGACAAAAAATAAAACCATGGCAAAAAGAGAAAATGATGCTTTTTCGGTAAAAGATTTAATGGGCTCTTTTATTAAAGAGAACAACCTTTCTAAAGGAATGCAAAAACTAAAAATAGAAGAAGTTTGGGCAAAACTAATGGGACAAGGTGTGGTTTCGTATACAGAAAAAGTACAGTTGCAAAATAAAACCTTGGTCATTTCTTTGTCGTCTTCTGTTTTACGTGAAGAGTTGAGTTACGGAAAAGAAAAAATTATCAAACTAATGAACGAAGAAATGGGCGAGGAGTTGATTTCTAAAATTATGTTGGTTTGATATCAGTTATCAGATGACAAAGAATAATTATAATGAATATATGGTTGTTTGCCTGAGCGGAGTCTAAGGCTTTTTTAGAAGTACTTATTTTAAAACAAAAAAACTCGTTGCCATGGCAACGAGTTTTTATAGTTAAGCGTTTTTATTAGGATTTTACCCTTAAAATAATTCTCTTCCTGCAAAGTGAAAAGCGCTTTCAATAGCAGCGTTTTCATCAGAATCAGAACCATGTACAGCATTTTCTCCGATAGAAGTTGCGTATAATTTTCTGATGGTTCCTTCTGCAGCTTCAGCTGGATTTGTAGCACCAATTAATGCTCTAAAATCTTCAACTGCGTTGTCTTTTTCTAAGATCGCGGCAACAATTGCTCCGCGAGTCATAAATTCTACTAACTCACCAAAAAATGGACGCTCGTTATGCACAGCGTAAAAAGCTTCAGCATCTGCTTTTGTCATTTGAGTTAATTTCAAAGCAACAATTCTAAACCCTGCTGCGTTAATTTTTTCTAAGATTGCTCCGATGTGTCCGTTTTCAACACCATCAGGCTTAATCATTGTAAATGTTCTATTTGTTGCCATCTTTATTTTTAAAAATTTTGTGCAAAAATACTCTTTTATCTGTTAATTACAAGTTAATTATAACTTTGAGTGTATTCTTGTTGTAAAATATTGTCTTTTCCGCGCATTTGCATGGTAATTTTATGTGTTTTAAAATCAAATTTCAAGATTCCGAAACTTAATTCTGGCACAACCTTTCCAATTCTATTTGGATTTTCTTCACCTTTAAAGCCAGTATAAGAATGTGTTAATCCGCTTGATGTAAAATCTACTAAAGGATATTTTAAACCTTCTATTTTTGTTGCAGAAAATTCAGAAATATGTCTATCTCCTGATATAATTACAACGCCTTTTGCATTGGAAGATTTAATAATGTTTTTCATTTTATCTACTTCGTGCGGAAAAGTTCCCCAAGATTCAAAGCCATGTTTGTATGATAAAAGCTGAACACTGCTTACAACCACATTAAAGTCTGCTTTTGAATTTGATAATTCCTTTTGAAACCATTGCCATTGTTGTTCTCCTAACATTGTTCCTTCTCCATATTTATTTGGTTGATATCTTTTTCTTTTATCTTCAGAAATGGTTAATCCGCTTCTAAAATAACGTGTATCTAACACAATTACTTTAATACTTCCTTGTTGGGTTCTGTAAGTTTTTGTGTGATAAACTCCTTCTTGTTTTCTTCTAGCATCCTCTTTAGGAACTTTTAAAAAATCTAAAAACTCTTGTTGACTTTCTTTCTTTTTATAAAATTCAACTCCGCCATCATTTAAGCCATAATCATGATCGTCCCAAGTTGCTAAAACATCCACAGAACTGATAAATTCTTTGTATCCTTTTTGATTCCATTGCATGTTGTAATCTGCTCTTAATTTGGGCATACTATCAGTATCAGAATAGACATTGTCTCCGCCCCAAATCCAAACTTCAGGATTATTTTTAGCAATTTCTTGCCATAAAATATTTTCTACATATTGTTTGTTGCAGGAGCCAAAAGAAATGATAAACTCTTTATTTTTAGTATTGCAACTAAAGATGAATAAGATCGTTATTAAATAGATGATTTTTTTCATTTTTTCACGATTGATTTAACACAAATGTAAGATTTAATTGTTTAGCAAATTTAGGATTATATCGTATATTCGCAACTTATGGAGAAAGGACAATTACATAAATTACAATCGTTTTTATCAACCCCAAAAAACATTGTGATTGTACCACACAGAAACCCAGACGGTGATGCAATGGGTTCAACGTTGGCGTTATGCCAATACTTTAATTCTAAGAAACATTCTGCAACAGTTGTTGCACCAAATGAGTATCCAGATTTTTTACGTTGGTTGCCAGGAAGTGAGGATGTGATTTTATTTGACAAGCAAAATAAACAAGCAAAAAGAGCGATTGATACTTCTGATATTATTTTTTTACTAGATTTTAATGCGTTGCATAGAGTTGGAGACGACATGGCAAAAAAGTTAGAAACTTATGAAAATGATTTTGCTATGATAGATCATCATCAACAACCAGATGGCGTTGCTACCTATTTATATTCTGACACTTCAATTTGTTCTACAGCGCAAATGGTGTATCATTTTTTTGATATGTTACATGATACCGATGCAATTACAAAAGATATGGCGACGTGTTTGTACACAGGAATAATGACTGATACAGGTTCGTTTCGTTTTAGATCTACAACAAGTGAAACACATAGAATTGTTGCTAAATTAATTGAAAAAGGAGCAGAAAATGATAAAATTCACAGCAATGTATATGATGCTAATTCGTACAATAGATTGTTGTTACTCGGACAAGCATTAACCAATTTAAAGATTTTTCCAGAATATAAAACGGCTTTTATCACGCTTTCTGAAAAAGAAAAGAAGAAATTTAATTATAAAAAAGGAGATACAGAAGGAGTTGTAAATTATGCACTTTCTTTACATGATATTGTTTTTGCAGCCATTTTTATTGAAGATGAAGAGCAAAAAATAATTAAGATATCTTTCCGTTCTAAAGGTGAGTTTTCTGTAAATCAGTTTGCAAGAAATTATTTTAATGGTGGCGGACACGATAATGCAGCTGGAGGAAAATCTGATCTTTCGCTTAAAAAAACAGTTGCGTATTTTACATCATTATTACCAAATTATAAAAATGAATTACAGAATTCTTATGAAGCATAATACCATTTTGTTGTTATGTGTAATATTACTTTTTTCTTGTAAAGAGCAAGAAGCAAGAAGACCTGTTATTCAAAAAACCGCAACTATATTTTCTGAAACAATAGAACAAAATAAAAAGTTGATTGCATTAGAAAATAATGTTATAGAAAACTATCTTGCACAAGATTCTACCAAGCAATATAATGTTGCAACTAACGGGTTTTGGTATTCTTATGTTACAAAGAAAGAAACAGAATCACCAACTCCTAAAATTGGTGATGTTGTAGAAATATCTTACGATATAACAGATTTATACGGCAGCGTTTTTTACACTAAAGAAGAATTAGGAATTAAGAATTATAAAATAGACAAAGAAGACTTTATTCCAGGGATACAAGAAGGAATTAAGTTGATGAAAATAGGAGAAACCATTACTTTTGTCATTCCGTCATACAGAGCTTTTGGCTTGGTGGGCGATGAACATAAAATAGGAATCAATCAAACAATAAAAAGTACAGTAACATTAATATCAATCAAACAAAATTAAAAAATGAAAATTTTTAAATTATTAATATTTGCATTATTAAGTTTATCAATAGTTTCTTGTAAAAACAACTACAACACAAAAAAATTAGATTCAAAAATAGATTCTGTTAGTTATGCTTTAGGAGTTGACTTGGCAGTGAAGCTAAAAGACAACTTTGGAAAATTAGATTCAGACTTATTTATTCAAGGTTATTTAAATGCCATAGACTCTTCTGGTTTATTATTAAAACCTCAAGATTTAACCATTATAAATGCGTATGCACAACAAAGAAGAATCGAAGAAATAAATAGGCAACAATTAGAATCTAAAGCGGCAGTTGAGAAAAAATTTGGAGAAGTTAAAAGGTTAGGAGAAGAGTTTTTAGCCTATAATAAGAATAAGGATGGAATAATTACCACAAAAAGTGGATTGCAATACAAAGTCTTAAAAGAAGGAAAAGGAGAGAAACCAACTGAAGCTTCAACAGTAAAGGTGCATTATACAGGAAAATTAATTAACGGAGCTGTTTTTGAAAGCACTAGAAGCAATAAAAAACCTTCAGAATTTAAAGTAAACGGTGTTATAAAAGGCTGGACAGAAGGATTGCAATTAATGAAAGAAGGTGCTCAATATCGTTTCTTTATTCCGCAAGAACTGGCTTATGGTTCAACGTATAAAAGCAAATTAATTCAGCCATTTACTGCATTGGTATTTGATCTAGAATTGATAGAAATCGTAAAAACTAAATAAACAATCAATACAAATTATGAAATTTTTTAAATTATTTTTTGTAGTTGCAATATTACTTGTGGCTGCTTGTAAACCAGCAAAATACCCTGACTTAAAAGACGGGTTATATGCAGATATTGAAACAAATAAAGGAGACATTGTGTTAAAATTATACCAAGAAGATGTGCCTTTGGCAGTTTCTAACTTCGTTTCTTTAGCAGAAGGTGATAATCCAAGTGTTACAGATTCATTAAAGGGTAAAAAATATTATGACGGATTATTATTTCATAGAGTTTTAAAAGATTTTATGATTCAAGGTGGTGATCCTTTAGCAAACGGAACTGGTGGTCCAGGTTATGTTTTTGAAGATGAATTTCCAAGAGATTCTTTAGGGAATTTTAAATACAAACACGATGCTGCAGGAGTGTTGTCTATGGCAAATGGTGGTCCTGGATTAAACGGAAGCCAGTTTTTTATCACACATAAAGAAACGCCTTGGTTAGACGGAGTCCATTCTGTTTTTGGAAAAGTTGAAAAAGGACAAGACATTGTAAATCTAATTGAAGCAAGAGACACCATTAAACATGTAACCATAATTAGAGTTGGAAGTAGAGCAAACAAATTTGATGCAGCAAAAGTGTTTGAAACAGAAATGAAAAATTCTGTAGCTGCAAAACAAAAAAGAATCGAAGAAGCTGAAAAAGCTGAAGTTGCTAGATACAATCAGTTTTTAATAGACAAAGAAGTTTTTCAGAAAGCACAAGGAATTGATAAAGCAAAAAAAACAGCTTCAGGTTTACATATTTTAACACTTAAAAAAGGAAAAGGAAAAAAGTTTTCTCCAACTACACAAACAACAATTCATTATAACATGTTGTTAGCTGATGGAAAATCAATTCAATCTACATTTGGTAGAGATCCTTTTACATTTACATTAAGTCAACAACCAATGATTCCGGGAGTTAATGAAGCAATTTTAGAAATGAGAGAAGGAGATAAAGCTCGTTTATTTATCCCTTATAACTTAGGTTATGGAGATAAAGCATACGGACCTTTCCCTGCAAAATCTGATTTGGTTTTTGAACTAGAAATTTTAAAAGTAGGAAAGTAATAGATGTTTGATATCTTAATACAAAAAGACAAACAATTACTAATCTATTTAAATAGTTTAGGAAGCGAACAATGGGATCCGTTTTGGTTGTTTATAACAAATCAATTCAATTGGGCTCCCTTGTTTTTGCTGATTATCTTTTTGATTTTTAAGAAATTTGGTTGGAAAAAAGGCGGATTTATTTTCCTTTTTGTCATCTTATTGATTGCTTTTTCTGATCAATTTACAAACCTAATTCGTGGTATTTTTGAACGCTTAAGACCCAACAACGATGCAAGTATCAATGCTGTATTAAGAACGTTGATAACTCCGCAGAGTTATAGTTTTACATCTGGTCATGCAACCACATCAATGACATTTTCTGTATTTGCTTATTTCTTATTTAAAGACAGTTATAAATACATGAAATTCATATTTATATTTCCAATTTTCTTTGCGTATAGCAGATTGTATTTAGGAGTTCACTTTCCGATAGATATCTTAACTGGCGCAACCATTGGAACAATTATAGGTTTTTTTGCATTTAAATTGCAAGCATTATTGACAAGAAAATTTTTTGAAAAGTAAAGTTGTCATTTCGAGCGAAATGAAATGAAGTTGAGAAATCTTATTGATGAGATTCCTCCGTTTTACAGTCGGAATGATAGTGAAAATATAATGAGAACTACTTATTTAGTTTTCTTGTTGTTATAATACAAGTACTTTGTAGCATTGTAATAACCTCTTAAAAGGCTATCCATTTGTTTGGTAACATTTGGATGGTCTTTTTTTATGTCCGTTAAATCGGCTCCATTAAAATCGTACAAACCAGAGGTATTTGATACCGTGGTTAATGTATAATAATAATTGTTTTGTAGTAAACTAATTGCAGGTTCGCCATTAATTGCTTGATATAAAAAAGCAAAATCTGTTGCTTGTAGAGAATCCAACGCATTAGAACCCAAGGTGTAATTTGTATACTTGATGTTTGCCAAACTCGCAGCAGTTGGTAAAACATCTACCAATTTTGTAAACTTCGGATATATTTTTGATGCTATAAGTTTTGGAGCGTGAATAAAAAACGGAACGTGATGTACAACGGTTCCTAAAGCGGTTTCTTTCTTTGCTAAAAAATCAACAGGATTCATCGCTGTATTATGATCTCCAAAAAACAAGAAAATAGTATTGTCGTAATAACCAGCTTCTTTTGCACGTTTTAAAAAGACATCCACATTAAAATCTAAATACCGCAACGCATTGATTTGTGCGACCGATTTAAAACCAGATCTTTCTAACAATTCTTTACTGATTTCATCTTTTGCTAAAGGTCTATAACTTCCTTTTTGATCAGGAACTGTAAACGGCATGTGATTGGTTGCTGTTTGTATGTATGCAATAAAAGGTTTGTTTTGTTGATGCAATTTTCGCAATTCTTTGTCAGATTCTTTAAACAACTCATAGTCGTCAATTCCCCAAACATCTGCTCGGTTTTCTTCTTGATAACTGCCTTCTTCAAAGATTTTTAAATCGGTAATATTCGATTGAAAAATTCCGCGAATATTTGCCCAATTGGCACTTCCGCCTAAAAAATATAATTTTTCATAATTATCAAACTGATCAAAAATAATACGTTGGTCAATTACCATCGGATTACGTGATGCCGTTTCTACATTGTCTACATCTGGTAAACCCGTAATGCTTGCAAAAACACTCCCTGCGGTTCCTGCTTTGTGCACGTAAAAATTGGTAAAATTGGCGCTGTGTTTTAAAATGCTGTCCATCTTCGGAGTTGTATTCACTGGATTGCCATAATAACTCATAGGCGCAGCTCCTAAAGATTCTAGCATTACAATTACTACGTTTGGTTTTGTGGTGATAGAATCGTTTCTTAAAACCCTTCTTTGAAAGGATAATGAATCTTTTGGTAAGTGCAATTGTTTGGCAACTGTCGGATAATATTTTTTTGTTTTTTCAATGTCAAATCCATCACTTCTAAACGCAAAACTGTCGTAGAAATATAAAATAGGATTCAACGCAAACTGATTTACCGATTGATTTTTAGAAAAGAACGCCTGACTCCAACGTAACGGATAATGCGTAAAGCTGTTGTAAATAAAGAATGTCAATACAAAAAACGGAATTACAATAAAAAAGGCTTTCTTCTTTTTAGAAATTGGAGTAGTAGCTACAGCAAATTTAGTATAGACAAACAAGTTGTATTTATAAATTATAACTCCTAAAATAAGCAACCCAAACAAGCCTTTATACACTGGATAACTTTCAAACAATACTTGTGTAGAAATATCTAGATTGCTTAAAAAACGCAACGAAGCAGCATCTAAACGAATGTTTAAATAATCGTAATAACCAAAATCTACCAAGTAAAATAATGTGAGTACCAAGTAGAAAACGGTAAAATAAATGGTGCTAATGTTTTTGTAAATCGTGTGTTTAAAAAAACGTTGATTGACAATAAACAATAAGATTGCTATTGGAAAAACCACCAAGGTTGCCAACTTGATATCAAAACGAATACCCAAACCAAAAGCTTGTTGTATTTCTGAAGTTGATACCGAATTTAATTGTGCAAAAAAGAAATAGAACACCAACCGAAACAACAATGCAAAAACTGCAATAGAAAAGAGTTGTAGAAAAAGGTATTTTATATAAGTAGGTATTCTTTGTTGCATCTTGTTTTTTAGAAAAAGCAAAGATATTGAATTTTGTCTGATGAACTAAAGGAATGTTTTTCAGCTCAGTTCTTGCTACACTTATGCTATTTTAGGAATTAGGTAATTAAATATTTATATGATAATCCTATCAAAATAGATAAACCAAAACTAACTAATGATCCAATAAGCATATATTCCGTTAGTTTTCTGTCTTTTGCCCTTGAAAGGTCACCAAACCTAAAAACCGATTTAGCTGCAATCAGTAATCCAATTGCACTCCATTGATTTAATATTATAAAACTAAAAACAAAAAGACGTTCTAATACTCCAATATACATCCCTGCATTTTGTAATGAATCATTAGAGTTATCTTCTTCTAAATTCCATTTGCTCATGATCATTTTCATAATAATTGAAGCTACAAATGTAACAGTAAGTAAAGCTAGTATTAATAGTAAAGATTCTTTTGAATATAGCTCCTCGATATTTATTTTGTATGGATATTTAATGTAGACAACACTACTTATTATGATCAAATGTAATATTTGATCTAAAAAGAATAGCATTCTATTATTTATTTTATTGGTAAGGTTTATTTTAATCAAATCGATAACAACATGGCTAATTACAATTACTAATACATAAGGCCAATAAGACCAATTAAATTTTAGTAATACAAATAGTGCTATTAAATGAACTAAACCATGAAGGTATAAGAATATTGATTTATGCTTATTTAGGTTTTTATCTCTAACCCATCTATTAGGTTGTAATACGAAATCACCAATTATATGAGCAATTAGCAATTGAATTATAAAAATTATCATAACTTATAAATTTGAGCTTTATAATAACTGTTCATGTTCATAATTTCTTCAAATCCACCTCTTTTGAGTGCCTCACTAATACTACTTTGTGATTTATTTAGAAGCTTTGCGATTTCCTTTTGTTTTGTTTCAGAGTTTTCAATAATTGTTTTAATCACTTCTGAAACTGTACTACTCCAATTATTTGCCGTTAATAATGCTAAACCTAGCATTGTGTTAAAAGTTGTATCAAAAGCTGGGTTGTGTGATTTAATTGCAAGAGTTTGTTTTTTTAATGATTCAAAACATTCTCCTGATCGTACGTAAGCTGAGCCATTTGACTCTGTAGTTTTATCGGAGTTATATTTTATTTCTCCAACTCCAATTCCCATTCGAACGTCTTGTGTTTTTGTTTGTTTAATCGCTGATTTAATATGAAAAGCTGCTAAAATTGCGTTTTTTGGGGAGATTGATAATTGAAAACTATCGCCTCTAAATATTTCCCAATCTGCAGGTTCTTGACCATATTGATTTAAAACTTCTTTTAGTAGAGGTAACCATATTTCAACCTCTCCTTTTCTTGAGTTAATTATATCGCCAGTTATTATTGCTATCATTTTTTTGTTTCTTACAAATATATCGCATTTAAACCCGATATCCAAACATATCGGCTCTGTATCCGATTTTATTGATTATCGGCTATTTATCCGAATTAGTGACTGTTATGTTTCGATGAGAATGAGATAAACAAAGAGAATAGAGAAGTTTAATACCTAAAATAATTATTACTACCAGAATAGTTTACTTGACTGTTGATGTTTTCTAAATACCCAATTACAGTTTCTGCATCAGTTTTTGTACTTACAATTTTTGAAGCAGGAAAATACATGTCGTACACCGCAGGAATATAATCGTTTACTCCAACAGTTAAAGAAGTAGCATCTGGAATTATAGTACCGTTTAAATCTCTTACAACAATATCCGCATTTACTTTTTCGAACGTAACACCTGCATAATACAAACCGGTTCCAGAACCTTTTAAAAAGGCTTTAATTTCGGCAACCGTCATAGAATACGTTACAGCTGGATTGTTAAATGGTAATATTTGAAAAATCTCTTTTTTTGTGATATCGCCTTGATCTAAATTTGCGCGAACTCCGCCAGTATTTTGAAACGCAATATCAACGCCCATTTGCAATCGTAAAGCATCTGCAGTAAAATCACCAACTTGCGCTCTTGAATGATTTACTTGAGAAAACCCAATTACTTCTTTAAAAAACGGATTGTCATTGTACGTCTCTATACTAGTTTTAATAGCAGCATCTTCTTGTGTAATTGCATTTAAATCTATCAATTCAAAATCTATTGTTTGCACTTTTCTATCACGAATTACCAATTCAATTTTACCAATATAATTTAAATTATTTCCTGCTTGAAAAACGGGAATTTCATTGATAACTGTATTAATTTTTCCGTTTGAATGTCCGCCAATAATCAAATCAAAAATAGGGAATTGTTGTGCCAATTGAAAATCGCCTAAAGAATTATTTTTTGTATGTCCGATATGTGTTAGTGCGATAAATAAATCAGCATTTTCTTGGTTTTTTACATTTTCATAATTGCGAACAATATCTTCTGGATTTTGAAAGGTTAAGTTTTTAACGCGCCAAGGATGCGTAGAAGGAATGATGTCATTTTCTTTTCCGTCGGTTTCAACCAAACCTAAAAAACTCACTTTAATTCCGTCTACTGTTATTGATGTATACGCTGGTGGTTGCGGAATAACCGAAGCGCTGGTTTCTACATTTGCACAAACCCATTTAAAACTAGCTTGCTCCATTCTGTCTCTTAAATTGGCTTCTCCGTAATCAAATTCGTGATTTCCAATCACAGAAATATCATAGCCAACTTGGTTCATTAAATCGATAATCGGAAACCCTTTTTGTGGATAATTATCTACAATCGGATTTCCAGAAAAAATATCTCCAGAATTGGTTAAAAGCACATTGGTTTTCTTCTTCTCTTCATCTACCAAATATTTTACTTTAGCAAAATTGTCTATTTTACCGTGAATGTCATTGGTAATAAAAATGGTTAATTTCTTATCGGTTATTTCAGCAGGAACAGAAGATGGACCATTAGTACAAGACGTAACAAGTAGAAAAGTAAATAGCAGTATTTTATAGAAGGATTTCATTTTTTATAACTTTAAAAGTTTTTTTGCGGCATTAAAAGGAGTTGTGATTCCTTTTTCTAAGTTTTTAATTTCTGTTGCTAGCTGATTTTTCACGTTGCTGTTTGCGTAAAAATTATCTTTTAACTGTTGCTCTATTGTTGCTTTTAACCAATACATATTTTGCTCGTTTCTTCGTTTTGCAAAATACTCATTTTTACAAGTGATTTCTAAATAAGAAGAAATCATTGCGTCAATTTCTGCAATTCCGTTGTGTTCTATTGCGCTGCACGTTAATACTTTTGGTTGCCAAGTGCTTTCTTTTGGCGGATACAAATGCAACGCTCTATTAAATTCTGTTTTTGCAATTTTGGCATTTTGTACGTTTTGCCCATCAGCTTTATTGATGACAATTGCGTCTGCCATTTCTATAATTCCGCGTTTAATACCTTGTAATTCGTCTCCAGCGCCAGCAATTTTTAGTAGTAAAAAGAAATCTACCATAGAATGCACTGCAGTTTCTGATTGTCCGACACCAACTGTTTCAATAATTATTGTATCAAAACCAGCTGCTTCACAAAGAATAATACTTTCGCGTGTTTTTTGAGCAACACCACCTAACGAAGATCCAGAAGGCGAAGGCCTGATAAACGCATTTATGTCAGTCACAAGCTCTTCCATTCGAGTTTTATCGCCTAAAATACTTCCTTTGTTGATAGAACTTGTTGGGTCAATAGCTAAGACAGCCACTTTTTTTCCTTGTTTGGTTAAGTGTTTTCCGTAACTTTCTATAAAGGTACTTTTTCCAACTCCAGGAACGCCGGTAATTCCGATTCTAACTGATGTATTTGCAAAAGGCAAACAACGTTCTAAAATTTCGTTGGCTTTTTCTTGATGTGTTGCATTGGTGCTTTCTACCAACGTAATCGCTCTACTTAAAAAAGGAATATCTCCAGCAGTAATATTTGTCACAAACTCATCCACAGTAAATTGTTTTTTTCTGCTTTTTTTAATTTGTTGTGCAGCAGAACTACTGGTCGTTTCTAGTTGGTTAACGCCTTGTTTTTCTTGTAGTGCAGATTTTTTTTTCTGAGTCATAAATAGAGTCGACAAAATAATTAATGTAAATTTATGAATAAATTAATTGCATTTTGCAACACAGCCGAAAAAGCTTCGTCTTTAAGGTAATTAATCAACTAATGAATCAAACAAAAGAAGTACACAATCATTTAATTGATGCTTGTAAAAATAAAGATGCAAAAGCGCAAATGCAATTGTATGATTTGTATTGCAAAGCAATGTGTATCATAGCAAACAGATATGTAAAAGACACTTTTGTTGCAGAAGATATTATGCAAGATTCATTTATCAAGGCGTTCCAAAACATCAATTCTTTTAAAGGAGAAGTTACTTTTGGAGCTTGGTTAAAACGAATAGTCATTAACAATAGTTTAGATTGGTTAAAGAAAAGAAAGTTAGAAATAGTTTCTTTAAATGATGAGGTGTATGAACGAGTTGAGGAAAATGAAGATTGGAGTATTGCGCATAGTTTACAAGCAGATTTTATTGTGAATGCCATCAAAAGTTTAAAAGAAAAATACAGAGTGGTGTTGTCATTATATTTATTAGAAGGATACGATCATCAAGAAATAGCACAAGTATTAGGAATTACAGAAGTTGCTTCTAGAACGCATTTAATGAGAGGAAAAAAGCAATTACAAGAACTTTTAAAAGAACAAAATTATGTCGAAGGATATTAGAGAGATCATGAAAAATTATAAAAACGAAGACGTTTCTTTATCGGCAAATCACAGAAATAAATTTGAAGATAGATTGCAGAAAGAAGTACATCATCAACCAAAAAAGAGAAATTATAGATGGTTGCAAATAGCAGCTTCTGTAGTAATCATTGTGAGTTTAGCAATTGGTTATTTTGGAATAGAACCAACATCAGAAGATAGTAAGCCAACCAAAGAAATTAGTTTAGGAAGTTTATCACCTGAGTTAAAATCTATAGAAAATTATTATGTAAGCACCATCAATTACGAGATTAGTAATTTAAGTGTAAACAATTCTAATAAAGAAATTCTAGAGGGGTATTTAGCCAAAATTGGCGAGCTAACCACTGAATACAAATCATTAACTACAGAGCTCAATACAAAAGGAGTTAATGATGAAATCATCAATGCATTGATAAACAATTTGCAATTAAGATTACAGTTATTGCAGCGATTAAAAAAACAGTTAAACGATTTAAAAAAATTAAATTCCACACAAAATGAAACTCAAAACTTATAAAAGTATTGGATTTTTGATTGCAGCTTTTTTGATAAGCAGTTTACATGCACAAAAATTTGATAAAAAATTCACAGAAAATTTCACCGTAAATAAAGACGTAGTTCTTGCTATAAATGCAACCAATGCAGATATTAATGTAACTACGTGGAACCGAAACGAGGTTGCTGTAGAGGCAGTAATTACCGTAGAAGGATTGTCTAAAAAAGAAGCAGAAAAATTCTTAAAAGGTTGGGAATTTGAAGCCTTAGGAAATAAAAGTAAAGTTCAAGTAAACGCAAATGCCAATCAATTTTTACATTTTGGAGGCAACGATTTTAAATTCGATTTTGATTTTAAAGACATTGTAATTCCAGAATTGAATTTCGATATCAACATTCCAGAGTTTGAAATGCCAGAAATTAAAATTCCTGAAATTCATATCGATTTTGATGAAATGTTTAATAACATTGATGATGAGTTAAACAATCATGAGTTTGATGAAGATGATACAAAAACCTTTTCTTATAAATCAAACGGAAAACAGAAAACAATTGTAATTAAAACTAAAGAAGAATGGGAAAAATTTAAAAAGTCGAAAGATTTTGAAGACATGAAAGCGGATATAAAACAAGGACTCAAAAAAGCGCAGGAAGGTATCAAAAAAGTCGATAAAAAAATGATTGAAGAAACGATTAAAAGAGCGAAGATTCAATATGAAAAAATTGATAAAGAAAAGCTAAAAGCAAACTTAGCAAAAGCAAAAGAAAGCATTAAAAAGTTGAAGTTTAAATTGGAAAATCAATATAAAAATGGAGATAATGTAATTACGATAGAAGATGGTAAAAGTAAAAAGAACGTAAAAATTACAAGAAAAATCACCATTAAAGTTCCTGCTAATGCAACCTTTAATTTAAATACAAGACACAGTAAAGTACAACTGCCAAAAGGTAAAACTTCAGGTAAAGTTTCTTACGGTTCTTTTAAGTCTGACGAAATAAATGGAGGAGTTTTAGATATCTATTACGCTCCAGTAAATGTAGACGTTTTGTCTGCAAGTACTTTATCTTTAAACAACATAACCGATGCAACAATTGCATCGGTTATCAATACCAAATTATTGTCTAATTCTTCTGGTTTAACTATTAAAAAGTTAGATAATAATGTAGATTTAACAAGCAAGTTTGGCGAGTTATTGATCTCAGAAGTAGTTTCTGGTTTACAAAACTTTAAACTTGATTTAAGTTTTTCTGATGTAACATTAGATTTAAAAAATCTAAAAGAAAATTTAAAAATTTTAAATGCTAGTAATGTAGATTCTAATAAAAATATTTCTAAGAGTTTTTCTTTAAACGGCAATTTTACTCTAAAGAATAGTAGTGTGTCAATTAAGGGTAATCAAAGTAAAATCATTATTAAAAAACAATAAATTATGGAGCAAAAAAGACTTTATATTTTATCAAACTTCTAACAAATTCCCATTTTCTCTTTCCGTAAAACTTCCTATCTTTACATTTCTAAAAATGCACATTAATTAATGGAAATCTATAAAGAGAATCAGCTTAAAATTTACAATTCACTTAGCAAAAGCAAAGAGCTTTTTAAACCACTTACAGAAGGCCGTGTTGGCATGTATGTTTGTGGCCCAACTGTTTATAGCAATGTTCATTTAGGAAACGTAAGAACATTTATGTCGTTTGATATGGTGTTTCGTTATTTACTGCATTTAGGATATAAAGTGCGTTATGTGCGTAATATTACCGATGCTGGTCATTTAGAGAATGATGCTGATGAAGGTGAAGACAGAATTTCTAAAAAAGCAAGAATAGAAGAAATTGAACCGATGGAAGTGGTGCAACGATACACAGTTGATTTCCATGAAACTTTAGGAAAATATAATTTTTTGCCACCAAGTATTGAGCCAACTGCAACCGGACATATTGTAGAACAGATTGAAATGATTAAAGAAATTATAGACAAAGGTTTTGCTTATGAAGTGAACGGTTCTGTATATTTTGATGTGTTAAAATATAACAAAAGCGGAAATAATTACGGAATTCTTTCAGGAAGAAAAATGGAAGATGCCATTCATAATACCAGAGCTTTAGACGGACAATCGGATAAGAAAAATCCGCAAGATTTTGCATTGTGGAAAAAAGCAGATGAAAGACATATTATGCGTTGGCCATCGCCTTGGTCTGATGGTTTCCCTGGTTGGCATTTAGAATGTTCTGTAATGAGCACCAAATATTTAGGAGAACAATTTGATATTCATGGAGGTGGAATGGATTTAAAGTTTCCACATCACGAATGTGAAATTGCGCAATCGCAAACGTGTAGCGGACACAAACCCGTAAATTATTGGATGCACGCAAATATGTTGTTGTTAAATAGCCAGAAAATGGCAAAATCAACAGGGAATTTTGTGTTGCCAAATGAAATTTTAACAGGAGAAAATACTATTCTAAGTAAAGCATTTGCTCCGAGCGTTGTTCGATTTTTTAATATGCAAGCGCATTATAGAAGTATTTTAGATTTTTCGAGTGATGCCTTAGAAGCATCAGAAAAAGGCTATTATAAATTGATGGATGCGGTAAATTCATTGTCAAATCTTCAAACAAGTAAAACGTCAACTTTTGATGTTTCTGCTTGGAAACAGCAATGTTATGACGCGATGAATGACGATTTTAATACACCCATTTTAATTGCACATTTATTTGAAGCTGTTAAAGTTATCAATCAATTAAAAGAGCAAAAAGCAACTATTACTGCTGGAGATT
Organism: uncultured Flavobacteriaceae bacterium; assembly: GCA_913065125.1. GTDB lineage: Bacteria > Bacteroidota > Bacteroidia > Flavobacteriales > Flavobacteriaceae > Polaribacter > Polaribacter gochangensis. The sequence continues at coordinate 58,745 of CAJYAG010000001.1, forward strand.
TAGTAGAATTCCAAAAGACAATCAATGCTTTTGTTTTTGACGTCATGGGATTGACCAATGAAACAAAACAAGATAGTTCTGATAAAATTGACGGAGTAGTGGAGTTGTTGATTAAATTGCGAAAAGAAGCAAGAGATAATAAAGATTGGGCGCTTTCAGATCAAATAAGAGATGAATTGTTAGCCCTAGGAATTCAGTTAAAAGACGGAAGAGATGGAACTTCTTTTTCAATTAACTAATTACGAATTACGAATTATGAATTACGAATTTCAAAGCATCAACGGATTGTCATTTCAAGCGGAGTCGAGAAATCTCAATTTCAGTAAATGAAAAAAATCTTAACATATCCGTTTATTCTATTAGTTCGTTTTTATCAAGCAGCAATTTCTCCTTATACGCCATCAACTTGCAGGTATACACCAACATGTTCTCATTATACAGTAGAAGCATTACAAAAACACGGTTTGTTTAGCGGTGGTTGGTTGGCAATAAAAAGAATATTTAGTTGTCATCCTTGGGGCGGACAAGGGTATGATCCGGTTCCAGAAAAGAAAGAATAATACATTGTGTCACCTCGAGCACTACTAAAATCAAAATATATTTTGAATGAAGGTATGAAACGCAGTTTCTCGAGTTGTTTTTTATAAATTAGCGAAATAAATAGGTCTCGACTTCGCTCGACCTGACAAATAAAACATAGAATATGAGTTTTTTATCAATAGTTTGGGATCCATCATTAGGAATCGATTTAGGTTTTTTTGTAATTAGATGGTATAGTTTAATGTTTGTTGTTGCTTTTGTTTTAGGATTGCGATTGATGAAAAAAATCTATATTGAAGATAAAATTCCTGTAGAAAAACTAGATGCACTTTTTATGTACACGTTTATTTCTATGTTAGTAGGAATGCGTCTTGGAGATGTGTTTTTTTATAGTTGGGATTATTACCAACATCACTTATTAGAAATTATTTTACCATTTAAAGAAAATTCAAATTCAACGGCTCTTTTTGGTTTGATTAAAGGTTGGGAATTTACAGGTTATACAGGTTTTGCAAGTCATGGTGCAGCAGTCGGAATTATAGCAGCTTTGTATTTTTATAGTAAAAAAATAATCAATAAACCATTCTTATTTATTTTAGACAGAATGGGAATTATGGTTGCTTTAGCTGGTTTCTTTATTAGAATGGGTAACTTTTTTAATTCTGAAATTTATGGGAAACCTACAGAAAGTAGTTTTGGTGTAATCTTTAAAAAGGCAGGAGAAACCATTCCAAGACATCCAACACAATTGTATGAAGCATTTAGTTATTTAATATTGTTCATTATCCTTTGGAGAATGTATTGGAAAACAGATGCAAAAGAAAAATCGGGATATTTATTCGGAATTTTCTTTGCGGTATTGTGGGCATTGCGTTTTGTAATCGAATTTTTAAAAGAAGCCCAAGTAGATGGACGTGAAGATTGGGTGTTTAATTCATTAAATACGGGGCAAGTATTGAGTATTCCATTAGTATTAATTGGGTTGTTCTTAATCTTTAAGAGTAAAAAATAATTTTTAATTTACTTCATAAAAAAGCCCAATCGAACGATTGGGCTTTTAGTTTTTATAAGAAAAATGATTTTAACCTTTTACTTTGTTTTTAAACTTATCAAACTTCGTTTCTTCCTTTTTAGGCCAGCTATTGTTTGATGTATCTACATCTGCAGTTTCTAAATCTGGATCTACTACAATACTCTTTATTTCTTGAGTAGAAGCAAAAACTCTCATTGCTTTATTGTCATCTTTCATCCAAATTTGAGCAGGAAACGTTTTTCTTTCTTTTGTTCCGTCTGCATAAGTAAGTTCCACAATAATTGGCATTACCAAACCTCCTGGTTTTTCAAATTCTACCTGATACATATAAGCAGGAATATCTTTACCATCTTTTACATGTTTCTTTAAAATACCTGGGTTTGCATCTTCTTTTTTATCTGTAACATAAACTAATTCTCCTAAACCATCAAAATACGATTTAGCAGCTGGGTTTGATTTAATAATGTTTTTAATTCTATCACTTTGTTTATCGGTTATATATAAAGGAGTTACTTTACTAATTCCAATATCGGTTACATCTGTTGTGTAAAACCAACCTCTCCAAAACCAATCTAAATCCATTCCAGATGCATCTTCCATAGTTCTAAAGAAATCTGCTGGAGTTGGGTGTTTAAACATCCAACGTTGAGAATACGTTCTAAAAGCATGATCAAATAATTCTGGTCCCATAATTGTTTTTCTTAACATATATAAACCAGCTGCAGGTTTTGTATAAGCGTTTGGTCCAAATTGTTTTACGTAATCTCCTTGAGACATAATAGGAGAAATGTTAGATTGATCTCCTCCCATATATCTTGTGATATTTTTTGCTGGGTTTATTGCAAATAATTCTGGATCATATTTTAATGAAGCTAAAATTTCTACAAAAGAATTTACACCTTCATCCATCCAAGTCCATTGACGTTCATCTGAGTTCACAATCATTGGAAAAAAGTTATGACCAACTTCATGTATAATAACACCAATCATTCCTTTTTTAGTTCTGTCAGAATAGCTTCCATCAGGGTTTGGACGACCAAAGTTGAAACAAATCATTGGGTACTCCATTCCTTGTCTTTCAGAATGAACAGAAACAGCTTTGCTATACGGATAATCAAAAGTTAATTTAGAATATTCTACTAATGTATTAGCAACTGCTCTTGTAGAATGCTCTTCCCATAAAGGATTTCCTTCTTTTGGATATAAAGAAGTAGCCATTACAGTTTTACCATTTATATTAACAGCCATAGCATCCCAAATATATTTACGAGATGTTGCAAAAGCAAAATCACGCACTCTTTTTGTTTTAAAATGCCAAGTTTTCATTTTTTTAGAACGTCCTTTCTCTGTTTTTTCAGCTTCTTTTTGAGTAACAATAATTACTGGTTTATCAAAAGTTTTTCTAGCTTTTTCAAAACGATTACGTTGTGTTCTTGTCAACACTTCTTTTTCGTTTTGTAACTCACCAGTTGCTTCCATAATATGATCAGCAGGAACTGTAATTTTTACATCATAATCTCCAAATTCTAGTGCAAATTCACTTCTTCCCCAGAATTGCATATTTTGCCATCCTTCTACATTGTTATATACTGCTAAACGTGGAAAAAACTGTGCAATTGTATAGTTGTTATTTCCATCAGGAAAAGTTTCTAAACCAGATCTACCACCATCTTTATTGATGTCATTTATTTTATAATTCCATTTAATTCTAAATTTAAATGTTTTTCCTGGAGCTAAAGCAGTTGGTAAATTAATACGCATCATTGTTCTATTGATAAAATGCGATAATGGTTTACCATTACTTTCTACAATTTCGATATTAAACCCAAAACCTTTTTTTTCTTTCATGTAGGTTTGTTTAAAATTATCGGGTGTAATAAATGCTGATGCTCCACCAGAAACTACATCAGGAGATTTAGAGTCATCTGCCCTCATGTTTTGATCTAGCTGAACCCATAAATATTCTAAATGATCTTTAGAATTGTTGTGGTAAGTAATAGTTTCGTCTCCATAAATACGATTTGCATCTTCGTCTAAGCGAATGTCCATTACATAATCAACTTTTTGTTGAGTATATTCATGACCTGGAGTTCCAGAAGCAGTATGAACTGTATTTGGCGTTGCCAGAACATCTTTCATTTGTCTAAATTTGTTCTGATCTGTGTGTCCTTTTTGAGTTTTCTTTTTAGTTTCTTGGGCAAACCCAGCTGCAACTACAAAGAAAACAGAAAATAGAAGTAATCCGATTTTTTTCATTTTAAGTATTTGTTTTTAATTATAATCTTGAAAAGTAACAATTATTAGTTAAATAAAAGCTGTTTCATATCATATTTTAAAAAGCTAAACAATATTGAATAAAAAAAGCGATGTAAAATCACATCGCTTTTTTTATCTATTCTAATTAGGTTTATCCTTTAATTTTCTTTTTAAACTTACCAAATTTATTGTCTTGTTTCTTTGGCCAGCTATTGTTTGTCATATCAACATCGGCAGTTTCTAAATCAGGGTCTACAGTAATATTTGTAATTTCTTTATCAGAATGTATTGCTTTTGTAACCTGATTGTCATTCAATCTCCAAATTTGAGCAGGATATGTTTTTCTTTCTTTTGTTCCGTCTTTATACGTAAACTCAACAATAATTGGCATTACCAATCCTCCTGGTTTATCATAAGTAACTTCATAAAAATATTTAGAATTTGCTCCTTGTCCTTTTTTAAAGCTTGCTCCTTCAGTGGTGTCTTCCACAAATTCCACTCGATCACCACCAGACTTTGCATAGAATTTTTTTACACTTTTAATTCCGATGTCAGTAACATCAGTTGTGTAAAACCATCCTCTCCAAAACCAATCTAAATCGATACCAGATGCATCTTCCATAGTTCTAAAGAAATCAGCCGGAGTTGGGTGTTTAAACATCCAACGTTGAGAATAGGTTCTAAAGGCATGATCAAATAATTCGTGTCCCATAATTGTTTCACGTAAAATCCATAAGGCTGTTGCTGGCTTAGCGTAAGCATTTGCACCAAAACTATACACATTATCTCCTTTAGACATAATTGGAGCAATTCTAGACTGATCTCCGCTCATATACGGTACAATGTTTTTAGGCAAACCTCTTCCTAAAGGATAATCTTTTTCGTAATCTCTCATGGCTAACATTTGCATATAAGAATTTAAACCTTCGTCCATCCAAGTCCATTGACGCTCATCAGAATTTACAATCATTGGAAAAAAATTGTGTCCAACTTCATGAATTGTTGTTCCAAGCATTCTGTATTTTTGTCTGTCTGTATAGGTTCCGTCTGCATTTGGTCTTCCAGGATTAAATGCAATCATAGGGTATTCCATTCCCATTTGTCCATCTACAGAAATTGCTTTGTGATATGGATAATCAAATGTATATTTAGAATATGTTTTTAAGGTTTGTGCAGCAGCTCTTGTAGAGTGATCTCCGTATAAAGAATTTGCTTCTCTAGAATAATAAGAGTATGCCATTACAGTTCTACCGTTGATGTCAACAGCCATTCCGTCCCAAATAAACTTTCTAGAACTAGCAAATGCGTAATCTCTAACATTTTCTGCGTGAAACTTCCAAGTTTTTGTTTTCTTAGACCTTTTCTTTTCAATTTTTGTTGCTTCTTCTTGAGTATGTATTACAACTGGATCTTTAAAAGATTTTCTAGCTTGTGCTAATCTTCTTTGTTGCGTTCTTGTTAATACGTCACTTTCGTTTAATAAACGCCCAGTTGCTCCTAACATATGATCGTCTGGAGTAGTAATATTTACTGTATAATCTCCAAATTCTAAAGCAAATTCACTTCTTCCCCAGAATTGGTCATTTTGCCAACCTTCTACATTATCATACACACATAATCTTGGAAAAAATTGTGCTATTACGTAGTTTTTGTTTCCATCAGGAAATAGCTCAAAACCAGATCTTCCACCTTGTGTTCTGTGATTGTTGATTTTGTACCACCATTTAATTTTAAACTGAAATTTTTCTCCTGCTGCCAATGGCTTAGCTAAATTGATTCGCATCATAGTTTGATTGATGGTATGCGATAAATCGCTTCCATCAACATTTGTAACGCTCATAATTTTAAATCCGCCATCAAAAGGTTTATCCTCATAGGTTTTGTCATATCTATCTTTAGAAAGTCCTTTAGGAATTCTATTTGGATTGATATCTGGAGTTTTAGAATCTGCAGCACGCATATTTTGGTCTAATTGTAACCATAAATAGGGCAATTCGTCTTCTGAATTGTTGTGATACGTAATTGTTTCACTTCCTGTAATTATTTCTTTATCGTCATCCAAAACGATGTCCATTACATAATCAACTTTTTGTTGAGTGTATTTTATTCCTGGCGCTCCAGAAGCAGTTCTTTGACTTGTGGGTGTTGCTAAAACATCTTTAAGTTGTTTAAACTTGTTCTGGTTTGTGTGCCCTTGCTGGGTTTTCTTTTGTTGTGCAAAAGAAGAAGCCGCAACAAATACTAGTGAGAGAACTAGTAATCCGAGTTTTTTCATACTATTGAGTTTTGTTTAATTAGTGATTTGTGTTAATATTTTAATGTACCTATTTGTTTTCTTTTTGTCAATAAAACGCTCTTGTGTTTTTTATTGACTTTAGATTTTACCAAGTTTTGTTGATCTGGAAAATGTTCTAATAAAATAGTATTGTCTATGGCAATTTCTTTTAAAGGTGGAACATTTTTAATTTCTAAATAGAAAAATACCACATCACCATCGTATTCTTTACCTAAGTAATTATAGCTGTAAGCTTTACCATCAATTTTAAATTTTACATGTTTTTGTAAATACTCAAAAAAATAGGTGTCAGAATCTGCAAATTCATTTTTTGTGTCTAACTCAAACTTTTTATCATGAATTTTAGTTAGTGCAGTTTCTATATCATCAATAAAAACATTGATGATTACTTCTACAGATTTATTTTTAGAATTGTATTCAATTTGAGTTAAACTCAAATAATATTTATGTGCTGTAAAAGCAAATAATGGAACTATTAACAATAGTTGCAGTAGCTTTTTTGTTCTCATTAAGTGGTAATTGTATGTAAATTTGAACAAATAAACTCTCTTACACAAATTATTTACTGTTTTCTACGAGAAGAAGATATGATTTACTTTCTTTTAACAAAATTTTAAGAATATCGAGGTGTTTTTTGTTTTTATACAATTCCTCTATTCCCATCGGATTACAATATGCTAAGAAATGATAATACTTTTCTTTCGGAATTTTTAATTGAACAAAAAAGAAATGTTCGCCAAATAGGTTTTTAAGATTTTCTGGAAATTGCTCTTTAAAGTTTATTTTTTTTCTGTTTGCTCTCTTCTTTTTTAAATCTGCATAAGGAATTGTAGCACTCCCGCCAACTCCCTTTAAACCCGGAAGTATACCTGGAGTTACAGATGGTTTTTGTAGATGGCGTTCGTCATTACCAATTCCCATGTTCATAATATTAGCATAACCCATAGCCAAAATGAGATCAATTAAGCCTTTCATTTTTTCTTCAATAGAATCTTTTTTGTTACCAATTCTATCTAATGTTAGATGTCCTTTCATTTTCTTTTTAACCTCAACTTCGTCTAATAGGTTGATTGCAGGAAAAAGAAAAACACGTAAAAAGTGTTCTTTAATGACACCTGTTGTAATTCTAATTTTTTTGACTTGATACTGGATGTTTGTTACCTGAATCCAATCACCAACTTTTGCTTTAATTGTAAAAGAACCCTCATTATTTGACACAGTTCCTTTTCGGGTTGATAGATTTAAAATATGAGAATTTTTAATTCTTTTTGAAGAAGGATTGATAACAATACCATTTATATCTACTCTATTTTCTTGTGAAAAAGAATTTTGAATTATGAGATAAAAGAAAAAAAGTGAGAGTATTTTTTTTACCATTTAGTAAAGTAATTAATTTTTGGTTAGTAAGGTTTCTTCATTTAATTTTTTAAGAGGAAATAGTTTACTTTCTCTAATTAGAATTTCTGTTAGTTTAAGAAGATCTCCTTTTTTATAATGCGATATAATATTTTTTGAAGCACAAAAATTTAAAAATTGATTGATATAAGATTTTTGTATGCCAAGTTGTTTTTCAAAAAAGAAATCTGATAATCTTTCTCTAATTCTTAATAAATTAGAATCCGCTAGTTTTATTTCTTTTAATTGTTTTGCCCTTTTTGTATTTCCGTTAAAAAAGTGAATCAAATTTTCTAAATCTACCGAAGCACTTGTTAACGTAAGTTTTGTAACACGCTCATTTTTTTTAGCAAAAGTATTTGCAAATGGTAATTTTAACGATGTTGCATTTACCATATATGATGGCATTATTTGCGGATCAACATAAAAAATACTTCTTCTTTTTTTTAGAAACACTTCATCTAAAGCATAAGATGAAGCTTCTATATTTAACACAATTTTTTTAGATGTATATATTTCTTCCGAAATACTAATTTCTTTATTGTCAATATTTATATGAGAAATAAAAAGCGTGTCGGTTTTAGAAACCAAAATTTTAAACTCGCCTTTGGTATTTGTAATTACGCCAATAGAAGTATTTTTATTAATCACATGCACATTTTCTAGTGGAATTGAATCCAAAGAAATACTTCCATAAATTTCAATTGATTCTTTTTCTTGAGAAAGCATTAGGTTAGAAATTGCAATTAAGAAAATAAGTAAAGTTCGTTTTTTCATTGTCACAAAGAAAACCGACATCATTCTTAAAACTCTATTAAAGCACTCGTAAATTTTTGTTAAAGAGAATTGTTTAATATCTAAAGTTCTTGCCTGTTTTTTGATGCAATAACTTTAGTTTCATTATTTTTGAAATATGAAAAAACTCATTATTGCCAGTACATCAACCATTCATGGTAGCGGATATTTAGAATACATATTGCCTACACTTTCTGCTCATTTTAAAAATGTTAAAACTTTGCTGTTTCTTCCGTATGCAAGACCAAGCGGAATTTCATATGACGATTATACGGCAAAAGCAAAAGCTGCTTTTAGTACTATTGGTATCAATGTAAAAGGAATTCATGAGTTTAAAAATCCGAAGGAAGCAATTTTAAATGCGGAAGCCATTTTTACTGGCGGAGGAAATACATTTGAATTGGTAAATCAACTTTACAAACAAGATATTTTTGACGTTTTAAAAGAAGTTGTAGAAAACGGAACGCCGTATTTAGGAACAAGTGCAGGAAGCAATATTTGTGGCGTAAATATGATGAATACCAATGATATGCCAATTGTGTATCCGCCAAGTTTTAAAACGTTAGAGTTTATTCCGTTTAATATCAATGCGCATTATTTAGATCCTGTTGAGGGCTCGACGCACATGGGCGAAACTAGAGCAACTCGAATTAAAGAATTTCATGTATATAATACAACACCTGTAATTGGATTGCGAGAAGGAAGTTGGTTAGAAGTTGATGGAAATTCTATTTTACTGAAAGGGAAATTATCTGCAAGAGTTTTTAAACAAAACGAAAAACCATTTGAGTTAGAAAGTGGGAGCGAAGTGGTTTTGTAGTTAAATGCTGGAAAGCATCAAAGTTAGAAAGTTAGAAAGTTTGAAAGTTGCAAAGGTTCAGAGGCTCAGAGGCTCAGAGTTGCAAAGTTACAGAGGTACAAAGGTACAAAGGTTTTTAGAAATAAAGTTTATTTTTGTTGCAGTAACTTGAGTTTAATAGTTTTTCCTAATTCCTAATTCCTAATTCCTAATATTTCACGTAATCAACAATTTCTAAACCATAACCAATCATACCAACCCGTTTTTCTTGTGTTGTATTAGAAACCAATCTGATTTTATGAATGTTTAAATCATGTAAGATTTGTGCGCCAATTCCAAAATCTTTGCTATCCATTTTTATTTGTGGCGCTTTCATTTCTCCTCTAGATTGCGATTCTTTTAAAATCTCTAAACGATGTAATAAATTTTGAGATTGATTTTGCTGATTGATAAATAAAATGGCTCCTTTACCAGCGTCAGTTATCGTTTTAAACATATTGTCTAACTTCTTATCTGCATTGTTGGTTAACGTTCCTAAAATATCGTTGTTTACTAACGTAGAATTTACTCTTGTAATTACAGGTTCATTTTCTTTCCAAGAACCTTGTGTTAATGCTAAATGTACTTGACCGTTATTTGTTTGCTGATATGCTCTAACTCTAAATTTTCCAAAACGAGTTTCAAGATCAAAATCTTCTTTCTTTTCAATTAAAGAATCGTGTTCCATTCTATATGCAACCAAATCTTCAATAGAAACAATTTTTAAATCGAACTTTTTAGCGACTTTCATTAATTGTGGTAAGCGCGCCATCGTACCATCTTCATTCATTATTTCTACAATAACTCCTGCTGGTTCAGAACCCGCTAAACGTGCAAAATCAATTGCAGCTTCTGTATGTCCGGTTCTACGTAAGACGCCGCCTTCTTTTGCTTTTAAAGGAAAAATATGTCCTGGTCTTGCTAAGTCAAATGGTTTTGTAGTTGGATTGATAATCGCTTTTATAGTTAGTGCTCTGTCTTTTGCAGAAATTCCTGTTGTTACACCTTTTCCTTTTAAATCTACAGAAACGGTAAAAGCAGTTTCCATCGGATCGGTGTTGTTGTTTACCATCATTCCCAATTGCAACTCTTTACTGCGTTGTTCTGTAATTGGTGCACAAATTAATCCTCGGCCATGAGTAGCCATAAAATTAATCATCTCTGGAGTTACTTTATCTGCAGCAGCAACAAAATCTCCTTCATTTTCTCTGTCTTCATCATCAACAACAATAATTACTTTTCCGTTACGGATGTCTTCAATAGCTTCTGCAATTGAATCTAATTGTATGTTGTTGGTTAGGTTAGTTTGCTCCATTATATCTTGTTGTCTTTTTTGGACATTATTTTTTTAAAAAATGCTGTAATTGGCTGCAAAAATACATCAATATTAAATATTCCCATATCTTTTGTAGCTCTTCTTGTTAATAAAATAGCAATTGGTATCATTAAAAATGCAGAAACCCAGGAACCTAAAAATGCAGTTATAGAACTTTCTTCAGCTAAGTTCCTTCCAAATGTATTGGTAAAAAAGTACAATACATAAATAGAAATTGCCAATATCATTGGTAAACCAAAACCACCTTTTCTAATTATAGAACCTAAAGGTGCGCCGATAAAGAAGAGAATTAAACAGGATAAAGAAAAGGCGACTCTATTGTAATATTCTGTTTCATAGAGATTTAGTAGTTTTCTTTTAAATTTAAAAGAGCCTTTTTTATTTTTTATAATATCTAATGCGGTTTTGTTTTTTGCAATTGATGAATTCACCAATCGCAATTGTGTTCTCTCATCAAAATTATTTAAAACTTCTGAATCTAAAGAAACAATAGCGTCTTTTGTATACGGAACTAATTTTTTGGCATCAGTATTTAGATATAAATTATTAGCTCTTCCTTTTACATATTCTCTAAAATCTGTATTAAAATGTGGTAATGTATCTTTTAATTGAGTTAAACTTAACATGTGATAACTCTTTAAGTCCTCTTTATCAGAAATGTCTGTAGAAAAGGAAGAAAGGTCTATAATGATAGAGTATTCTTTAAAACTTGCAGTTGAGAGTGGCATGTTTTTCTCTGTTTTTACACTTAGATGTTCTTCAAAAAACTGCCCATCATACAAAACCAATGTCATGTATTTACTTCCTTCTTTATTGATGATTTTTCCTCTTTCTGCTGTAATGATTTTTTTATTCCATTTTTTTTCAGACAAATCATAAATCATTACTTTTTTCAACAGGTTGTCTTCTTCTCCATATTTTTCATCAAATTTAATATGATAACCAGGTATTTCTGTATTGAATCCCCCAGCAATTAAAGCCAAAGCAGGCTTCTGTTTTTTGATATTTATATACAAGTTTTTTTGTTTAAACATTGCATATGGATACACATTATTTAAAAACAAAAAATTGACAAAACTCAAAATAATTGTCAAGAAAATTAAAGGCCTTATTAAGCGTTGCAAAGAGATTCCGGCAGATTTAGTAGCTGCGAATTCGTAATTTTCAGAGAAATTACCCAACGCCATTATAGAGGAAAGCAAAACGCCAATTGGCAATGCTTGTGGAGTCACAATTAATGCGGTATAAAAAAGAAATTTTAAAATAAAAATAAGATCAATCCCTTTGCCAGCAATATCTTCAAAAGCCAACCATAATGCTTGCATTACTAAAACAAATAGTACAATTAAAAAAGTAGCCACAAATGGCTTCAGAAAACTTTTTAAAATGTATTTGTCTAGTATTTTCATAAAAAGTTCATCGCACAAATAGTATTAATCAATACTATAATTCTTTTTTAAATAACTGTTTTTATCAAAAACAAAAGTGTTTTTTGGTAAGTTTTGATTGCTTTTTAACGAAGTAATTGTAAACGTAGTTTTAGAGGAGTTTGCTCCAGTCTGAATTAACTTGTAAATATGTTTTGTACTTAATTCAATTCCTAATTCAACTTTAATAATATCAGAATCGCTATCAATTGGAGTTAATACTACAAACTGAATTTCTTTTCCTTTAATCGTTGCTTTTTTTCCTAATTTAAACGTGTAACCATCTTCATAAAAAGTTAGTAGTTTTGATGGATAAATGAATCCGTCTTCATCACCAAAATCGCCATCATTTATAGCAATTTCTTTTTCATCATGATTAATTACATATAGTTTTTTACCGTCAAAAATAAAGCTATTTCCAATGTAATTTAAATTGTATTTTTCTCCTTCTAAAAAGATGTTTCCTTTCATTGGTGGTTCATCACCTTCTTTAATTCCGGCTGCTTCATTGCTTAAACTCGATGTAAAAGCAATTTCCATATTTGTATAAGAAGTCATGGTGCTAGAAACGTTATCTAACAATTTTTTTGCAGCATCATCTTGAGCAAAATTGCTTGTTGCAATTCCTGTAAAAAGTAAAAAGAAATATATTGTTATGTTTTTCATAAATTGAATTCTAATTTTGTTCGTTTGCTAATAATTGATCTAAAGCAACTAAATCTGGCACTAAAACTTGTCTGGCTTTACTGCCTTCAAATCCGCCAACAATTCCTGCAGCTTCTAGTTGGTCAATCAATCTACCAGCTCTATTGTATCCTAATTTTAATTTTCGCTGTAATAATGATGCAGAACCTTGTTGTGCGGTAACAATTATTTCTGCGGCATCTCTAAATAATTTATCTCTGTCTGCAATGTCTACATCAAGAGCTGTGCCAGCTTCTTCGCCAACATATTCTGGTAATAAATGCGCTTCTGGATATGCTCTTTGAGAACCAATAAAGTCCGTAATTTTTTCAACTTCTGGAGTGTCGACAAAGGCACACTGAATTCTGTTTATTTCGTTTCCTGCGGTGTATAATAAATCTCCACGACCAATTAATTGATCTGCACCACCAGCATCTAAAATAGTTCTAGAATCAATTTTTGAGGTTACTCTAAACGCAATTCTTGCTGGGAAATTTGCTTTGATAATTCCTGTAATTACGTTTACAGACGGACGTTGAGTTGCCACAATTAAATGAATTCCGATGGCACGTGCTAATTGTGCTAAACGAGCAATTGGTGTTTCTACTTCTTTACCAGCAGTCATTATTAAATCAGCAAATTCATCAATTACCAAAACAATGTACGGCAAAAATTGATGTCCTTCATTCGGATTTAATTTACGTGCTTTAAACTTTACATTGTATTCTTTTATGTTACGAACCATGGCTGTTTTAAGCAAGTCGTACCGATTGTCCATTTCTATACACAAAGAATTTAATGTATTAATTACTTTCGTGGTATCGGTAATAATTGCTTCTTCACTGTCTGGTAATTTCGCTAAATAATGACGTTCAATTTTATTAAATAACGTTAATTCTACTTTCTTCGGATCCACCAAAACAAACTTTACTTCCGCAGGATGTTTCTTGTATAATAATGATGTTAAAACAGCATTCAATCCAACAGATTTTCCTTGTCCTGTTGCTCCAGCCATTAATAAGTGCGGCATTTTTGCCAAATCAATGACAAAGGTTTCGTTAGAAATTGTTTTTCCTAAAGCAATTGGTAATTCCATTGGAGATTCTTGAAATTTCTTGGAAGAAATAACAGAATGCATCGAAACAATGGTTGCTTTTTTATTGGGAACCTCAATTCCGATAGTTCCTTTTCCTGGAATAGGGGCGATGATACGAATTCCTAATGCCGATAAAGACAAGGCAATATCGTCTTCTAAATTTTTAATTTTTGAAATACGAACACCTGCTTCCGGAACAATTTCATACAACGTAATTGTTGGTCCAACGGTTGCTTTAATTTTTGCAATTCCGATTTTATAATTTTTTAGGGTTTCTAGAATTCTATTTTTATTTGCCTCCAATTCTTCTGGATCAATAGAAATGCTTTCGTTGTATTGTTTTAATAAGTTAAATGTTGGGAATTTATAATTTCCTAGCTCTAATGTTGGATCAAATTCTCCAAAATCTTTTACTAATTTTTCTGATAAATTTTCAGTAGAATGTTCTTCTTCTTCAATTTTATCGATATCTATTTGAACTTCTTTTTCTGTAACTTTTTCTTCCTCCTTGGGTTCGTTTTGCAGAGCTACATCCAATAAACCATCGTCATTTTCTTCTTTATCATTTGAGGTGTTTACATCAGAAAAACGACTGATTGTAGGTTGTAAATTGGTTACAGATTTTTCGAATTCAGATTTCTTTTCGATTGTGTTTTCTAATTCAAACTCGTTTTCAATAACAGGTTCTTCAATCGGTTTGTTAATGGTATCTTCTTCTGTTTTTTCTTTCTTCTTTGATCTAAATTTAGATAAAACACTTTCTGGAGTTACTTTAAAACGGATAACGATATAGGTTAAGAATAAAAAACCTAACACAATTATCAATCCAGTTTTCCCTAGAAATGTTTGTAAATATTCGTTGATTTCTACACCGATGATTCCGGCTAAAACAACAAATTTATCTGAAACAAATCCTAAGGTAATTGAAAACCAAAGCATAATTAGTAAACCTATATTCCAAGTTTTAACAACTCTTCTAAAAGGCATTTTAAACAACCAATACAAACCACTTACAAAAAGTAATATCGGAATGATAAACGCTGCAATTCCGAATCCGTCATAAATAAAAAAATGACTTAAGTTAGCACCAACTTTACCTAAAAGGTTTTTTGTTTCAACCGTTTTATCAGCAAATTGATTTAGTGTACTTTGGTCTGCTTGCCAAGAAAAGAAAAATGAGAAAAAAGCAATGATTAAAAAGAGCGCAAACAATGCTAAAAACAATCCAAAAACAGTGTGAGTTTGTCTATTGTTAAAAAACGCTTTTGTTTTTTGAAACCTAGGTTTTCTCGCTGTTTTTTGCTTTGTTGTTTTTGCTTTTTTAGCCATTAATTATCTGTAGATTGTAAAAGTGTAAATATAAGTATTTGCTTAGAATAACTCTAGTATTTTAGGAACGTATATAATTCCGACAACTATTAGCGCAAATATGGCTGCAAAACTGGGCGCTCCGGCAGCAATATCTTTAATAAAACCTATTTTTTTATGAAACTCTGGGTGCACAAAATCAGCCATTTTTTCTACTGCAGTATTACATGCTTCTGCAACTAAAACTAAAGCGACTACAATTAATTGTAACATCCATTCTGTTGCAGAAATATCAAAATAAAAACCAATAACACATGAAATAACTCCAAGAGAAAATTGTGCTTTAATACTATCTTCAGTAGTTAATAATAACCACATTCCTTTTAAGGCAAACTTCATACTTCGTAGCCTTCCTTTAAAAAAACCATCGTTTGGATTTTTCATTTTTAAAGTGCTTTTAATGCTGCTTCATAATTAGGTTCGTCAACAATTTCTGGAACTTGTTCTGTATACACTACATTTCCGCTTTCATTAACAATAACAATTGCTCTAGAGTGTAAGTTCGCTAAAGGACCGTCAGTTAGTTCTAATTGATAGTCTTTTCCGAATTTTCCAGTTGCAAAATCTGATAACATTATTACATTTTCGATGCCTTCTGCACCACAGAAACGTGCTTGTGCAAATGGTAAGTCTCTAGAAATACAAGCAACAACCGTGTTTTCTAAACTAGCTGCTTTTTTATTGAATTCTCTAACAGATGCAGCACAGGTTCCTGTATCTATACTCGGAAAAATATTTAAAATTACTTTTTTGCCAGAAAAATCTGACAAGTTTTTAGTAGCTAAATCTACTGTTGTTAAACTAAAATTTGGAGCTTTGGTTCCTGCTTTTGGTAAATCTCCGATGGTGTTTATTTTATTTCCTTTTAAGGTAATTAAAGCCATAATAAATTGATTTTTGAATCTTCAAAAATACATTTTTTTAGCGAATAAATTGTCTTGAGAATTTGTAAATAATTGCTAAAATTATGAATATCTTCGCAGCTTGAAAACTATTTTCCTAGCGTGAATTTATCATTATACACATCAGAATTTAAATACAATTGGAAACTTGCAGCGCCTGTAATGTTAGGAATGTTGGGGCACACTTTTGTAAGTTTTGTAGATAATATAATGGTTGGGCAATTAGGAACGGCCGAATTAGCAGCGGTTTCTTTAGGAAACAGCTTTATGTTTATTGCGATGTCTTTAGGAATTGGTTTTTCTACTGCAATTACACCTTTGATTGCAGAAGCAGACTCGGCAAATAATTTTGACAAAGCAAAATCTACTTTTAAACACGGCTTATTTTTATGTTCTGCATTAGGTGTTGCTTTGTTCTTATTGGTGTTCTTTGCAAAGCCATTAATGTATTTGATGAAACAACCAACAGAAGTGGTTGAGTTGGCAATTCCGTATTTAGATTTAGTTGCTTTTTCGTTAATTCCGTTAGTTATTTTTCAGGCTTTAAAACAATTTAGTGACGGAATGTCAATGACAAAATATCCAATGTATGCTACTTTAATTGCCAATATTTTAAATGTTGTATTAAACTATTTGTTGATTTTTGGAAAGTTTGGTTTTCCAGAAATGGGAATGGTTGGTGCAGCCTACGGAACCTTACTTTCTCGTGTTGTTATGGTTGTTTATTTATGGTGGTTGTTGGCGCATAAAGAACGTTCAAAACGTTTGGTAACCAACATTAAATTCTTCGTGTTAGACAAATTAATGATTAAAAAACTAATTAGTTTGGGAACGCCAAGTGCCATGCAAATGTTTTTTGAAGTAGCAATTTTTACAGCAGCAATTTGGTTGAGTGGTTTGTTGGGGAAGAATCCGCAAGCTGCAAATCAAATAGCTTTAAACTTATCTTCTATGACCTTTATGGTTGCCATGGGATTAAGTGTTGCATCGATGATTAGAGTTGGAAATCAAAAAGGGTTACACAATTATAAAGAACTAAGAAGAATCGCATTTTCTATCTTTTTAATGGCAATATTATTATCAGTTCTCTTTGCAATCATCTTCTTTTTATTCCATCAATATTTACCAAGAATTTATGTAGATTTTGATGATCCAGCTAATTTTGTTGACAATATGGAAGTTGTTTCTATTGCATCGCAATTATTAATTGCTGCGGCAATTTTTCAAATTTCAGACGGAATTCAAGTGGTGGTTTTAGGTGCTTTACGTGGTTTACAAGATGTAAAGATTCCTACAATTATTACCTTTATTTCGTATTGGTTGATTGGGTTTCCGGTGAGTTTTTATTTCGGAAAAGAAGAGCAATTAGGAAGTTTCGGAATTTGGCTCGGTTTATTAGCAGGATTATCAACCGCAGCCGTTTTATTATATATTCGTTTTAATTATTTAACTTTAAAACTCATTAGAGAGAAAGAAAATTAGTGCCTCTTCGAGCGCAATCGAGAGGTTTTAGGTTCGTAGTTATCGATACAATTTTCTTATTCTCGACTCCGCTCGAATTGACAGAAAATCACTCGAACCGACAGTACAACATAAAAGAAAAAAAGAAAACATGGATTTACCAAAATTTTTATTAGCAGACAACAGCAATTTTCCGGATGATATTTTTGTATTACACACAGAATATCCTCGTTTTTTAATCAACTTAAAAGACGATGATGTAGAATGGTTTGAAGATTTGTCTGGAGAAAATGAAGAAGATATTGCTACAGAATTGGCAGATTTAATGGATAAAGCTGGCGAATTTTACGATACTGAAATGAAGCAATTTGAGTAATTTAATTTGGTGGACTTTTAAGAAAGTCCACCAAATTAAATGTTTAAGCCATTACAGCTGCTTTCTTTGATTTTCTGTAAATAAAAGAATTGAAAATATTTCTTTTTCCGAAGTTATTCATAGATTTTGCATTTACAAATTTCCCAAAAAGAATACGACTCACACCAAAGTATTCGTAAGTATTTCCATCTGTAAAAGTAACTTCTAACAACATGCTTTTATGATGCCAATCTGCTACTTGAAATTCTGTAATTGTAGTTTTATAATCTTCTAAATTTGCTGCTTTCGTTTCTGGAGCAATGCTCACTAAAAAATGATACCCATCAATAATTTTAGTACTTTCTATTTCTGCAATTTCTTTTTTGTCTTCTTCTAAAAATTTATCAGGATGCCATTGTTTTACCAAACCTCTGTAGGTGGTTTTTAGCTCCTTTAAATCGATAGCTCCTTCAACATTAAATAACTTTTTATATTGGCTGATACGTTTCATTCTTGTGTTTTCAAATTGGAGTGCAAAAGTACTCACATTTAATGGATTAAAAGCGAATTATTCTGCCTTTTTTACCTACTCATTTTTTTAGATAAAATAATGATTTTTAAGTAGGTATTTCTTCTTTAGGATTGTTTTTAGGCGGATATATTTTAGAAACGACATATCCAACAATCATAGCCAACGCAAAAGAAGGTGCCAGCACATCTAATTCTACAAAATAAGCACCAACACTTTCAAGATTTGAAATCACAAACTTGAATAGTATTACTGATAAAAATCCAGTTATCATTGATGCAATTGCTCCTTTTTCTGAATAGCCTTTCCAGAAAAGAGAGAGAATAATTACAGGACAAAAAGTAGCTGCAATTCCAGACCAACCAAAAATCATGATCCAAAAAATCTGTCTGTCAGGATACAAATTGTATAAGAGAATTGCAATTCCAAGTGCAACTAACGCCATAGCAACAGTAACCATTCTCGAAAACTTTGTTAAGTCTTCATCTTTTAAGTCTGGTCTAAATATTTTTTGATAAAAATCACGTGTAATCGCACTTGAAGCAAGAATCAACAAAGAATCTATTGTTGACATAATTGCGGAAAGTACAATTGCTATAAAAATGGCAACGAGAATTGTTGGTAAAAATTCGTTTGTAATCATGCTTAACACATCTTCACCACCGTTTCCTAATATTGCTTCTGGATCTTGACCTTCAGAGGTAAAATAAATTCGAGCTAATATTCCAATGGTTACAGCCGCAGCATCTGTCAACAAGGTAAAAAGTAGTGCAATCCATTTTCCTTTGTCTATTTCTTTTACGCTATCAATTGACATAAAACGAACATAGACCTGTGGAGATCCTAAGAAACCTAATCCTATCATTGAAAACCCAAGAATGGTAAAAAGGTTCATTAACCAATCGTCGCTTCTTCCCATTATTTGTGTTAATGTTGGATCAATTGCGTTCAATCCAACTGTAATTCCTGCTCCGTGATCCATAGAAAACCAAACAACAATTGGCAATAAAACCAATCCGAAGAACATTAAAATTCCTTGAAACATATCTGACCAAACAGCAGCAACGAATCCACCAACAAAAATATAAATTAGAACAATACAAAAACCAATAAGTGCACCAATTCGATAATCAATATCAAGCATCGATTCGAAAGCAATTCCGGTTACATCCATTTGTGAAGCCACATAAATAACAACAAAAACAACCAATACCGAAGCTGAAATTATTCGTAATGTATTTGTGGATGATTTAAAATGACTTTGTAAATAATCTGGAATTGTAATTGCTTTAAACTTATCGGATCTTATTTTAAAGCGTTTTGCCATAAACTGCCAAGAAATAAAAACACCGAGTAATTCTCCTAGTACAACCCAATAACCAGAATAACCTGCCATTGCGCCCATTCCTGTTAAACCGATTAATAGCCAACCAGATTCTCCTGTTGCTCTTGCAGAAAAAGCAACCGCCCAAAAGCCCATTTTTTTTCCGCCTACATAATAATCGCTCATGCTTTTGACTCTCCGAGAAGCTAAAATTCCGATAAAAAATAAAATTGAAACGTAAATTGCTAAGATGATAAGTTTTGTAACCATTGAGTTTTTTTTAATTAACTCGTTGAAGGTACTCTTTTTCCAATAGAAGGTAGATTACTTCGCTTTCTCTACTAATTCTAATTGCTCCACTTTTGCTTTGGTAGTAAAAATTCCATAATTGATAAAGATGTTGTTTTTTTCAATTTTATCAACTGTGCCAACAGCATTTCCATCAACCAAACGAACTCGGTCGTTAACTTTAAAGACATAAGCCGCTTTTTCTTTGGCAATTTTTGTAGCCTCAATTTTCTTTTCTTTTCGGACTTCAACTACTTTTTGCAAGACTTCTTTTTCGACTTTTTTAATGGTTTCTTGCTTTTTTTGTGCCACTACTTTTGCAGTTTTCTTTTCTGTTTTGGTCTTGGGTTTCGCTGGATTTTTCTTTAAGTATTTTGTTTTCTCAGCAGCAATCCATTTTTGCAACTCGGCATTGAATTGCTTTTTATTGTTGGTTTGTAAGTAATGATTTAACAACTCGTTTACTTTTCTACCAATGGTTAGCATTTTTTGATTGCTATCGTACAACTCTTGAAAATCAGCTAGTTTATCTTGCACTTTTTGTTCTTTTTCTTGTAAACTCTCAACATGTTCTTTTCCTTTAGAAACTTGTTTTTCTAAGTTGTCAGAATTTTTTTGCAAGCGATTACGCTCTTTTTGTAGTTTAGAAATGGTTTTATCTAATCGGATTTTCTCTGTCTCAACTCGTTTTTTTGCTTGGTTGATTAAACTAAACGGAATACCATTTTTTTGAGCAACCTCAAAGGTAAAAGAGCTTCCTGCTTGTCCAACAAACAATTTATACAAAGGTTCTAAAGTACGTTCGTTAAACTGCATATTTGCGTTGGTAACATTTTCTAATTCGTTTGCCAACACTTTTAAATTAGAATAATGTGTGGTAATAATTCCGAATGCTTTTTTACTGTAAAATTCTTCCAAGAAAATTTCTGCCAAAGCGCCACCTAATTCAGGATCAGAACCTGTACCAAACTCATCAATTAAAAACAACGTGTTTTTATTACATTTCCGTAAAAAATAACGCATGTTTTTTAGGCGATAACTATAGGTGCTTAGTTGATTTTCTATGGATTGATTATCGCCAATATCGGTGAGAATTGTATTGAAAATATAGGTTTCGCTGCGTTCATCAACCGGAATTAACAAACCACTTTGCAACATTACTTGCAACAAACCAATGGTTTTT
This sequence comes from uncultured Flavobacteriaceae bacterium, assembly GCA_913065125.1. Taxonomy (GTDB): domain Bacteria; phylum Bacteroidota; class Bacteroidia; order Flavobacteriales; family Flavobacteriaceae; genus Polaribacter; species Polaribacter gochangensis. The sequence continues at coordinate 79,851 of CAJYAG010000001.1, forward strand.
AGCGTGATGCTTTTTCCGCCAGCATTTGGTCCAGAAATAACAATTATTTGCTGTTTTTCATTTAAAATAATGGACTGCGGAACGGTTTCAATCTTTTTTTCTTGATTCTTTTTCCAAAGAATTGGATGATATGCTTTTTTATAATCGATTTTCTTTTCAGAGGTTATTTTTGGTAAAACTGCATCTAAACTTTTACCATATTTTGCTTTTGCAGCAATAATATCTAAATGTGTTAAATACTGTAAATACAAATGTAATAACGGCACAAAAGGTTTAATTTCTGCCGCTAATTCTTTAAGTATTTTGGTAACTTCTTGTTTTTCTTCGTAAGTTAAATTTTGTAATTCTCTATCGTAATTTAAAGTAGCTTGTGGCGCAATATAAACGATGCTACCAGATTTAGAAGACCCTAAAAAGTTTCCTTTTACTTTGCGTCTGTGCATTGCTAACACTGCTAAAACTCTATGATTATCAACAACAGATTCTCTAATATCATCTAAAAAGCCAGCAGCAGCATATTTGCTTAAATCTCTTGTAAAACTTTCGCCAATTTTACCGCGAATTTTAGCAATCTCTTTTCTAATTTCTTTTAATTGTGGCGATGCAGTATTGGCAACTTCTCCGTAAGAAGTAATAATCTTATTGATTGCGCTTATAATTGCTGACGTATATTCAATTTCTTGACTAATACGTTGTATGGTAGGAAAATAAGTTTCGAATTTTGTAAAGAATTTTAGCAATTCGTTTACCGTTTCAGAAACAGTGGTAATTTTTAAAAAAGCACTTGCTTCTAAAAAACTATTCTCAATATTTAGTGTAAATATTTCTTTAGAAATATCTTCAAATCCATGATTCGGAATTTTATTCTCACTAATAAATGAAGATAAATATTCGTTTACCAAATTTAATTCTTGCTGCAATAATTCTGCATCTTCAATTGGTTTGATGTTTAGAACTTCGGATTTTCCTAATTCAGAAATACAGTATTCCGCTACATGTTCTAAAACTGTAGGGAACTCTAAATCTTGCAATGTTTTTTCTGAAATATTCTTAGCCAAACTAGTATCTTTGATTTTCGCTGTCATTCCGACTGAAATAGAGGAATCTTAGAATACAGATCTCTCGACTCTGCTCTAGATGACATTTAATTAAATGTACAAACAGCGATAGCAAAAATAAGAAAGTATGCATCTAAATATATCGGATTCTTGGAAAAATATTTTACAATCAGAATTTGAGAAACCGTATTTTAAAAATTTAATCGATTTTGTAAAATCAGAATATCAAAATTCGACTTGTTTTCCGGATAAAAAAGACATTTTTGCAGCTTTTAATGCGTGCTCCTTTGATGGTTTAAAACTGGTGATAATTGGACAGGATCCATATCATGGAATCGGACAAGCAAATGGTTTGTGTTTTTCTGTTTATGATGGAATAAAACATCCACCTTCATTACAAAATATATTTAAAGAATTAGAAGCAGATTTACAAATTCCAATTCCGGTTTCAGGAGATTTAACTCGTTGGGCTACACAAGGAGTTTTATTGTTAAATGCAACGTTAACAGTTAGAGCACACGAAGCAGGAAGTCATCAAAAACAATGTTGGGAAACATTTACAAATGCTGTAATTTCAAAAATATCCGAAGAAAAAGAAAATGTTGTTTTTTTACTTTGGGGCGGATTTGCACACAAAAAAGGAAAGAAAATTGATGCAAAAAAACATCATATATTAACAACAGGACATCCGTCGCCATTAAGCGCAAATCGTGGTTACTGGTTTGGTAACAAACACTTTTCTACAACAAATGAAATCTTAAATAAGCTAGGAGAATCAAAAATTGATTGGTAATTTATTTTGCCAATTATTTGTTGAAGAACACCAGATAATCTCGATATTTTGTGCCTAACGAATAAAAATAATATAAACTTATTAACATATGTTAATAGATTTTAGAATAAAGTGATGTATATTTGAATTATAGACATCCCCTAAATGTCTAATAATTCACCCTCGAATTAATTTATTTAAAAAAGACTTACCTTAAAATGGTGAGTCTTTTTTTTGTGACCAAAGCATGTTAAAGGCAAAAAAAAATCCGCTATAAAAGCGGATTTATTGAATTTGAATAAGACAGTCAACTACTTAACCGTTGCTTTTGCAACAAGGGTTGTTTGTTGAAAGTTTTGTTGAGTTTGTTTCGTTGATGTGTTTTCTGCTAAACCACAGCTAGCTGAAGTACTTCGACATGAAGTGATATTCAGAACTCCAAATGTACAAATTGCAATAAATACTACTTTTTTCATTTTAATCTCAAATTTAAAAGTCTAAATGTACATATTTTTAATGAACTTTTTAGCATCTGCTTTCGAGTCTATAACGTTAAATGCAATCATTTTATTTTGAATCTCATTAATTAATTCTGCCGAAATTGGTTTTTTACTTTCCCATTCAGTAATCGATAACCATTTTTGGATATCTTCTAACTTTTGTTGATAGCGTTTAGAAAGGATGGCGTCTATATTTTCTATCTCTTTAAAAGCAACTGTTTTGCTATTGATTAGATTTAAAATCTCTTTAATTTCTTCTGGGTGATTTTCTAGAACTTCATTTCTAACAGCAATTACAAAGCAAGGCCATGGAGTAGGGCAGTTTCCTATTCTTCTGAAAGTAGCATCATCAACTAAAGGTTTTGTTGTAAAATGTTCCCACATAAAATAATCTGCTTTTCCGTTTTTAAGAGCCTCAATTCCGCCTTCTAAATCGCCAACAACTTTAAATTGTAACCTATTGATGTTCCAACCATTATTATATGCGTTAACAATTGCCATTAAATGCGAACCAGATCCAAAGCGACTGATAGCAATGGTAGCATGTTCTAAATCAGAAATTTGCTGAAAAGAAGAATTGTTTGCCACATGAATTCCCCAAAGTAACGGACTTTTAACAAAAGTTTGTACAATTTTTGACGGATTTCCTTCTCCGATATCTTTGATGATTCCTTCAGTTAAAATAATGGCAATATCTATTTCAGAATTCCGAAGTGCCGCATTCATTTGTCCGGTACCACCAGGAAAATCTTTCCAGCGTAAATTGATGTTGTGTTTTGCGAATTCTTTGTTTTTAAGCGTTAAGTACCAAGGATAATTAAAATGCTCTGGAACACCGCCAATTGTTAGGTTTATCATGAAATAATTAAAGCTATTATTAAAATTATTAAACTAAATAAAAATAAACTAAAAATTAGATATAAGAAGTTCTGAGTAATTTTTGGAAACCTTGTTTCTATATAAGGTAAAGAATCTAAGAAAATTTCTAATTGATTTTCTTTACAAATTGTATCAAATTTTATTCTGTCAGAATTTTTTATATAATATTTAGTTGATCTAGAATTTGTTTGATATTCTAATTCGTTATGAAATTCAATATTGTTTTCAAATAACAATCTTTCTAGAGTTAAAGTATCTTCAAATCTAATATTAAATTTAAAATCTTCTTGACCATTAAACATTATTCAGTTAATTTATCCAACGTATACAAAATCAAATCATCAACAACTTTTGCATAATCTTTACTAAAAGTTCCGTTTGCTCTGTTAGCAATAATTGCATTCATTGAACATGCGTGATGTCCTAATAACTTAGACAATCCATAAATTGCAGACGTTTCCATTTCTAAATTGGTAACACGTAATCCGTTATAATTAAAACTATCAATTTTAGAATTTAAATCAGCATCTTGTAAAGCCAAACGCAACACGCGTCCTTGTGGCCCATAAAATCCTCCAGCAGTTGCTGTCATTCCTTTGAAAATTTTTTCTGAAGAAATTTTAGCTTCTAATTCTTTGCTATTTTCAATAATAATTGGATGGCATTTTTTAGCACTCCAGTTGGTGTGTTTCACAAATGCATTTTCTATTTCTGGATGAGAGATTTCATCAACTTGATACGACAACATCATTCCGTTTAAATCCAATCCAAAAGTGCTCATTAAAAAACTATCAACAGGAATGTCGTTTTGTAAAGAGCCAGAAGTGCCAACTCTAACAATATTTAAAGCAGTGTGAGTTGGTTTTATGGTTCTGGTTGCTAAATCAATATTTACCAAAGCATCTAATTCATTGATCACAATATCAATATTATCAGGACCGATTCCGGTTGAAATAACCGAAATACGTTTGCCTTTATACAAGCCAGTTGACGTTTTAAATTCTCGTTTTTGAGTCGTAAATTCTACAGAATCGAAATGGTTCGTAATTTTATCTACGCGATCTTGATCGCCTACAAAAATAATATCTGTAGCAATGTTTTCTGGAAGTAAATTTAAATGATAAACGCTTCCGTTTGGGTTTAAAATCAGTTCTGATTCTTGTATCATAAAGAGGTAATTTTCAATAACTTTTGTGTTGAGTTATCGTATAAGAAATTGTATTTTTTTGCGCCACCTAAAAACGAGAAATCATTTCGCATATTGGCGTAGGTGTTTAGTACTTGTTGTTGGACTTTTACACCCGTTTTATTCAGTTTTACTGGAGCAAAAGAGGAAAAGTAACCTTTTAAATCTGCAATTTGTTTTTTGTATTGTAGGTCTCCAAAACCATATTGATTTTCATGGTGTAAAACGGCGCTAATTAATTCTTCTTCTGAATTTAATTTAGAATTAACAGCAATGTCAAGAATACTGTTTTCTGTTTTGTTCAGTCCATTTCCAATAGAAGGAAAGCGTTGTAAATGCGCTAATAAGCTATCAATTAGATAAGTAAAAGTGGTGTTTTGTTGATATTGATATACGTTTTGTAATTTAATTGGGTCGTTAGAACAGTACAATTGCCACACATAATCTGCATAGGCAATGTCATCAATTGTTAATTCTATTTTATTTTTATAATGTACTTTAAGTTGCTTTTCTGATAGTTCTGATAAGCCAAGTAATTTGTTGCTTCCTTTAACTTTTCCACTACAAACCAACGAAATTTTTCTGCCTTTTCTGTATTTTTTTAACCAGCTGATCACAGCAATCATATTTATTTGACAAAACAAATCATACTCAAACCACAACACAATTTCTTCTTGCGATTTCTGATTGCATAAATTTCGATATTCTTTTAGCGTTAAATCGATGAATTGTTTTTTGGTAACTTTATACGATTGTTTTAAGAATTCGAATCTAGCTTTCCAAAAAGGTTCACTACCAACATGTACATTCGTTTTACCTTCACACAACATTTCTCTCCATGTAATAAAATCACCTTTAATGTTTATTTTTTTTAAATAATTGGTAGTGCTATCGCCATTTGTGATGTGTAAAATTGAAGTTTTCATAATTAAAAAACGATGCTAATTTTTATTTATTTTTAAGTTGCTATACTTTAACGTTTTGTGTTAACCACCAACGCGTTTTACTTTAAAACCTTTATCCCTTAACATCGTCATTATTCGATCTCTATAATCACCTTGGATAATGATTTTATCATCTTTAAAACTTCCACCTACAGAAAGTGTTGTTTTAATTTCTTTAGCTAATATTTTGAAGTCTGATGTTGCTCCTGTATAGCCTTCTAAAATAGTAATAGGTTTTCCTTTTCGTTTTTCATATTTACAAATGATTGGTTCGTCTTGTAACCAAATAGCTGATTTTTTTTCAACCTTTTCAAGAACTTCTTTGTGTTCAGGAAATAAGTTTTTAAGTTGATCTTTTAAATCCATTATTTCAATTGTCAATTATCAATAAACAATTATCAATAAACAATTATCAATTGATAATTGTTTATTGATAATTGTATTATTTTTTAAGTCCTAATTCTCTTAATCGTTCATCTAAAAATTCGCCAGCAGTAATATCATCAAACTGTTTTGGGTTTTCTGCATCAATACAACTTTCTAAGACATCTAGTTTCATGTCAGAAACGGGATGCATAAAAAACGGAATCGAATAACGAGAAGTTCCCCACATTTCTTTTGGCGGATTTGTAACGCGGTGAATAGTAGATTTTAGTTTGTTATTAGAATGTCTAGATAACATATCGCCAACGTTAATCATTAATTCATCTGGTTCTGCAACAGCATCAATCCAATCTCCCTTATGATTTTGAACTTGTAATCCTTTTCCTTGGGCGCCCATTAATAAGGTAATTAAATTAATGTCTCCATGTGCTGCAGCTCTTTCTGCACCTTTTGGTTCTGTTTTTATTGGCGGATAATGAATTGGTCGTAAAATACTATTTCCGTTTTTGATGTACTTATCAAAATAGGTTTCTTCTAAACCTAAATGTAAAGACAAAGAACGCAAGACGTATTTTGCTGTTTTCTCTAACATTTGATAGGTTTGTTTACCAACTTCATTAAATTTTGGTAATTCTTCTACAGTTACATTAGCTGGGTATTCTTTTGCGTATTTTGAATCTCTATCTACATACTGACCAAAATGCCAAAACTCTTTTAAATCGCCCTCTTTTTTTCCTTTTGCAGATTCTTTACCAAAAGAAACATAACCACGCTGACCACCAATTCCTGGGATTTCGTATTTCTCTTTTACTTCAGTAGGTAAATCAAAAAAGTTTTTAATTTCAGTATATAAATCATCAACTAATTTATCGTCTAAAAAATGACCTTTTAATGCAACAAAACCAATGTTTTCGTAAGCATGTCCAATTTCTTTTATAAACTGTTGTTTTCTTTGAGGATCATCCGATAAAAAATCGGCTAAATTAACGCTAGGTATGTTATTCATTTTAATAAATTTTAATAAAGGAAGATAAAGTTACTAAAAACAAGTAATAAAAATAGCATTACTTGCTAATAAATGGAATTGTATAAGAAATAGTGTAATTAAATCCAAAGCCAGTTTCTGTTTCAAAAACTCTGTTAAATCCTGGAACATAGAGGGTTTTGAAATTTGTTGGATGCTCTAAACTCAACATAATTTTATACGAGAAACTAAACCCTAAAAATAAATTGTTAAGGGTTTCTACTTTAATTCCCATAACAAACTCTGTCCAATGCGCATGTAAACCTTTTGTGGTTATTGGCGTCGAAATTGTATTTCCAGCAAAATAATCGCTTCCTGTGTTAGAGTTATAACTGTTTAAGGTTTGTTCAAAAGTACTTGTTGCATATCTAAATCCAACAAAGATTTCGTTGTTCATATCCAACCAATTGTCATAGGCATTATAATTAACCCCGATTTTATAAAACGATCCTTTTGAGGTTGAATTTGTATAGTCTTCAACCGTAATTTCTTCTTGAGTTCCAAATTCAGTTGCGATGTACCAATTTTTAGAAATTCTATAATCTGCAACAAATTCTAATCCGCTAGAATTAGAATCAATCATTCCCATAATTGGTTTGCTGATGTCAATACCTAAACGTAAACCATAAGCTGTTTTAGTAGAAATAGAATCGCTGACTTCTTTTTCTTGAGCAAAATTACTTAGCGAAGTAAGTATCAAACAAAAACTAATGAAATATTTGAACATGTGCTTTGGTTTGAGTATCAATTATTGTTAAAGAAGTTGGTGTAAAGGATTGAATCCAACCATTAGTAGAAGTCATTGTTACGTTGTTAAAAATGGTTTTAAAACCGCAAGAACGCGAAACATACTCTTCTGTTGTTGTGTAGTTGATGGTAAAAGTATCGGTAACATTATTTGCTGTATTTCCATCAATTGTATTCATCTTAAAATGATAAATAGTTTGAGTTGCATTGACGTTTAACGGTATTGCAACAGAATCTAGAGAAACACTTTTATAGTTTGAAATGGTGTCTTTTCCATCAGCCCAAATAGATAAACGTGCTACATTTTTTACTGTAGTTGGATTTGCAGCATCGTAAAAACGCAATACTAATTTTGGAGTTGTTGGCAATAAACAAATATCATCTTTTTCGCAAGCGGAAAACAATAAGGATAAAAAGAGGATGTATAAAAAGGGTTTTTTCATTTAATTATGAGTGTATTCGTTTATACGTTTATTTGTTTAGTTGCGTTTTTCTTAAGCCATTTAGCATGTTTGTAATTTTCTGTAATTTTCCTCGGACTAAAATATAATCTTTTTCAAAAATAAAGTTCAATTCTTTAGAAATTATGTTTTGATTTAACACTTCCATTGCAGAACTAAATGCAATTGTTGTAAAATGAGCTTTGTCTTTAATTTGTTTTTCTTGATGTTCCTTCTGCTAAATTTGAAGCAATAGATACAGATGCTCTTCTTAATTGACTAATGTATCCAAATTTTTCATTAGACGGAAAACCTTTTGTGATTTTATAGATATCGATTATTAGATTTTTTGATTCTTGCCAGACAATTAATTTTTCAAATTCGTAGCGTTTTTTTAAACAAATAAACTATTTTTTCTCAAACAAAACAACCGTTTCAATATGAGAAGTATGCGGAAATTGATCTACCAAACTAATTTTTTTAATTTGATAACCAGCTTCACTTAACATTTCTGTATCTCTTGCTTGTGTTGCCGGATTACATGAAACATACACCATTCTGTCTGCATTTAAGTTGATGATTTTTTGTAATGTTTTAGGTGCAATTCCCGCTCTTGCAGGATCTAAAATAATGGTTTTTATTTTTCCTTTATATGCTGGGTGCGCAGTTAAAAACTTACCAACATCTGCAGCATAAAATTGCAATCCATTAATGTTATTTCTCTTGGCATTTTCTTTTGCATCTTCAATGGCAGAAGCTACAATATCTACACCAACAATTTTTGCATTATCACTTTTAGAAGCTACAATTTGTCCGATGGTTCCGGTTCCACAAAACAAGTCCATTACCACAGTATTGTCAACTTTTGATTTGTCTTCTAATACATATTCTACCACTTTGCTGTACAATTTTTCTGCACATTTCGGGTTGGTTTGAAAAAAGCTTTTCATGCTGATTTCAAAGTTCAATCCTAGTAATTCTTCTACAATTTTGTCTTTTCCGTACACCAATTCTAAACTACCAGAAGTTGCAATAGTTCTGTCGCCAGTTTCGTCGTTTACGGTATGTAATAATCCAGCAACTCTATCGCCAAATAATTCAACTAAAAATGCTGCAAATTTTTGTAAATCGAACTTAAACAATTCTGGTGAAGTTGTTACTAAATTGAATAATAATTCATCTGTTTTAAAAGATTTTCTTACTACAAAATAACGAAAGAAACCTTCTCTTTTTGGTCCATGCCAAGGTTGTAAACCTGTTTCTTCACAATATTTTCTGATGTTTTTTAGATTGTCTTCAACTTGTTTGTCAAACAACCCAGAATCTTTCTCTAAATTGTCTCCCATCCACCAAACACCACGTCTTTTAAAGCCTAACGTAAACTCGTCTTTATCGTGTTTTGCAACTCTATCATAACCAATGGCAGAAAAACCGTATTCCATTTTATTTCTGTAATGAAACACATTTGGCGACGTAATAAACTCGTCAAATAAATCTTCAATTGTTTCTACTTTTCCGATTCGTTTAAATAAAGATAAAGTGCTTTCTTTTTTATATTGATGCTGTAACTCTATTGGTAATTTGATGTAAGGCGCACCAGGAATATCTTGAAACGGAACTTCAACTTCGTTTTCTGAAGGTTCTAAAACATCTATCAATTTAGCTTCAGCGTATTTTTTGCTCGATTTCTGAATCTGAACTTTTACCAATTGTCCGGGTAAGGTATTCGGAACAAAAACAACAAAACTTCCTTCTTCAGATTTTATTCTTGCAATTCCTTTTCCTCCAAAGGCATAATCTTCGATTTTTAATTCTAAAACCTGATTTCTCTTCACAAATTTATTTCGTTCTCTACGTGGCATGCTAAGTGTTTTATGGTTCGCAAAATTAGGAAAAGTTATGGTTTCAAATGATGAAAAGCGGATATAAATTAGAATATATCCGTACTTTTAAATAAAAAATGAACCTTTTCTTAAATTGTACGTCTATAAGATGTAAATAAGTATGAAGGATACAACTATTTTGTCAGATTGTGAATTGGTATTGGCATATCAATCAGGAAATACAGCAGCACTTTCTGGTTTGGTTAAAAAATGGCATGTTCCGTTTTGTAAACTTGCTTATTGGTATATAAAAGATGCTGATGTTGCGAAGGATATTGCACAAGAAAGTTGGGTGATTATTTTTAAAAAACTAGACACATTAAAAAATCCGAAGCAATTTAAAAGCTGGAGTATTAGCATTGTAAACAGAAAAGCAATTGATTGGCTTAGAGCAAATAAAAGAGAAAACAATAAACTGAATATATTTTATGACGAAAAAGATAAAAGTATTCAGATTGATGAATCTGAAGATGATAAAATAAAACTGTTATCCATTTTAAAAGTTGAAATTGACGAATTACCAACCAATCAAAAAATGATTATCAAATTATTTTACACAGAAAGCTATTCGTTGCAACAAATAAGTGAAGCCTTAAAAATTTCAGTTGGTACCGCAAAATCGAGATTGTTTCACGCAAGAGAAAAATTAAAAAGATCATTAAAACATAGAAATTATGAAGAATAACACAGAAGAAATAGACAAATTAATAAAAGAAACATTATCGCAAGAAGAAGCAAAATTTTATGATGAATTAGAACAACAAACTATTTTTGAAATGGTAATTGGATTGTTTCAAGGAAAAAATAAATGGGTCATGTTTCTAATGAATTTTATGACCTTAATTTTCTTCGGAATGTTTGTGTATTGTGTCGTTCAGTTTTTTAATACAACAGAAATAAATGAACTTATTAAATGGGGAATTGGCGGATTGATCTTCTTATTCGGAGTTAGCATGATAAAGATTTTTGCTTGGATGCAAATGGATAAAAATGCAATTTTAAGAGAACTAAAACGATTAGAACTATTGATTACTTCTGCATCAACAAAATAGAATATTCCGTTTTTTTTAAAAACCTCAGATTTCTAAAATCGGTGAGGTTTTAAATTGTGTTTCGTTTTTCTTAATAATGTTTATTTCAAAATATAATTTTACTACTTTTGTAAAACTTCGGGGATGATTTCTTTCCCACGCTGAATTTTCGAACTCTTCGAAAGGATAAAGGTAGATAAGGAATGGTTATTATATAAATTTAAAAGTATTAAAAATGGCTGTTTTAAACACATTAACTTCGCAACAAGCGATCGAATTAGAAAACAAGTACGGAGCGCACAATTATCATCCACTTCCTGTAGTGTTGAGTAGAGGAGAAGGCGTGTATGTTTGGGATGTAGAAGGTAAAAAATATTATGATTTTTTATCAGCATATTCTGCAGTAAACCAAGGACATTGTCATCCAAAAATTGTTGGCGCAATGGTGCAACAAGCACAAACATTAACATTAACTTCTAGAGCATTTTATAATGACATGCTTGGAAAGTACGAGAAATTTGCAACAGAATTGTTTGGTTTTGACAAGTTATTACCAATGAACACTGGAGCAGAAGCTGTAGAAACAGCGTTGAAAATCTCTAGAAAATGGGCGTACGAAGTAAAAGGAATTGCAGAAAATGAAGCACAAATTATTGTGTGTGAAAATAATTTTCACGGAAGAACTACAACAATTATTTCTTTTTCAAACGATCCTGTAGCACGTAAAAATTTCGGTCCATATACTGATGGATTTATCAAAATAGAATATGATAATTTACAAGCTTTAGAAGAAGTTTTAAATGCTAGCAATAATATTGCAGCATTTTTAGTTGAACCAATTCAAGGTGAAGCAGGCGTTTATGTTCCTTCTGAAGGATATTTAACCAAAGCAAAAGCATTGTGTGCAAAACACAATGTATTATTTATTGCTGATGAAGTACAAACAGGAATTGCACGAACAGGTAAAATGTTAGCGGTAGATCACGAAAATGTAAAGCCAGATATTTTAATTCTTGGAAAAGCACTTTCTGGCGGAGCGTATCCTGTTTCAGCAGTATTAGCAAATGATAGTATTATGAATGTTATCAAACCAGGAAATCACGGTTCTACTTTTGGTGGAAATCCGGTTGCAGCTGCTGTAGCAATTGCTGCGTTAGAAGTTGTAAGAGAAGAAAATTTAGCAGAAAACGCTGAACGTTTAGGACAAATTTTTAGAGCTGAAATGTCAGAATTTGCAAATCAAAATAATTTGGTAAAATCGGCAAGAGGAAAAGGCTTACTGAATGCTATTTTAATTAACGACACCGAGGATAGCTCTACTGCTTGGGATATTTGTATCAAATTAAGAGACAACGGATTGTTAGCAAAACCAACACATGGAAACATTATTCGTTTTGCGCCACCATTGGTAATGAATGAAGAACAATTAAGAGATTGTATTGCTATTATTAAGAAAACTATTTCTGAGTTTTAGCAAATGGTACTCAAGTTAAAATAAAAAAAGCCTGCATTTGCAGGCTTTTTTTATTTTAAAGTTCTAACATTCTTTCTTGGAATAATTGCGGGTCTTGCAATGCAGCCCATCCAAAAGCAGAAATAAGAATGATAATCATTATTAAATATAATGCATTTAGAATAATACCAATAATTCCTAAAATTTTACCAGTATTTGCATTAGAATATCCTGTGTAATTTTCTGGAGCTTCTAAATATATTTTTTTAGCTTTATTTGCTAGAACTACTGCTGCAATTCCTAAAGGCAATCCTATGATTCCATAACAACAGCAAGTTACAATAGATACGATTCCTAAAATAAGCGAAGTTGTTGCATTTGGTAATTTTTGTTTTTCCATAAAATAGTAATTGGTTAAAATAGTTGATTCATTTTTATAAAATAGCTAATCACAATGATTAAAATGTTTAATGAAGCTAAAGTAATCATAATTTTTCTACCGTTTTTGAATTTATATTTCCAATGTACTATTGCAAAAATGGCAAGAACTAGAAGTGTATAAATAGCAGGATACATTTTAAAAGCTTCAATAAAATCACCTTTTATTAAATGTAAAAAAGCACGTTGAAAACCACAACCCAAACAATCTACTCCGAAGAGTTTTTTGTTTAAGCAAGGAAGCATATAATCTTCTATTTGAAGTATAAGTTTAGGTAACAAATGGTTAGTTTTTATTGTTTTTTAATAAATTATTTAACAAACCTTTTCCTTTGTTAATTAAGTTGTTTTTTTGTTGTTCTATCAAATTGTCAACTAGTTTTTTGGTTGCTTGTTTTAAATCAGTTTTTATAGCAGGATTTTTAAAGCTACCTGTAACATCAATGTTAACAGGAACGTTTTTTATTTCTTTAGCGTCTTTATCAGACAACTTACTCAAATAACCAACAACTTCTTTCCCTAAGTATTTAGCAGGAATTTCTGCTTTGACATCATAGTTCATTGTTTGATCAAAACCATGCGTTCCAGAAATAGAATACACAATGTCTTTGTGTTTTAACTGAAATGGCTTTATGGTAACTTTACTGTCTTTAAAAGCGATGTAGGTTTTTACATCATCTAAACTCAGCTTTTCAAAATCTAAAAAATTTGCTTGCGCATTTAAACTCGATAATAGTTTTGATTTATCGGCATTGATTTTACTATCAATTAATTGTCCAAATAAATTTCCTGTTAATTTAGACAAATCTGGCGTCATATTGTTCTTTAAAAAACCAGACAATTCGATCGTTGCGTTTAATTTTCCATCAATAGTGTTTGCAATCGGAGCGATGGCAGAAAGCATTTCAATTTGAGAAAATGAATTCGAAATATTTAATTGATCCAAACCTAAATTCATCTTAAAAGTTGGTGTGTTTTCTTTTGTAGAAACAGTTCCTGATAAAAGAATATTTCCACCAAAAAGATTCATTTTTAGCTGGTCAAGATTTACTTTTTCATCTTTCACAATCAAATTGCCTGTTACATCAGACAAAGTTAAATTGTCGTAGCGAACTTCTTTTGCTTTTGCATTGATGGTGCAATCTAAAAAAGACGGAATTTTAATTGCTTCAATGGTCTTCTTTTCTTTAGTAACAACAGCTGTTGGCGATAAAAAATCTGAAATTGCTATATAATTAGATTCCAAATTAAATGCGCCTTTTAATACTTGGTTCTGAAATAAAAATCCATAAAAATTATCTAAGGCTCCTTTAATTTGAAGATCAGATTTTCCTGTTGTAGCATCAAACTGATTCAATTGTATTTTGCTCGTTGTAAAAGCAATGGTTGCTTTGTTAATTAAAAATGGTTTGGCAACTTCTTTACCTTCATATTTAAAATTACTAAGACTCATATTTCCTGAGTTTTTGATATTTTGATAATTTCCTTTTTCAACAGAATTCATGTCAAAAACTGTGGTAACATTGGCTTTTAAAATTCCTGAAAGTTGTTTTTCTAACTTTATGGGATAGGCTTTTGCAATATTTTCTAAATTGATTGTTCCGTTTGCAGTTAAGCTAATTTTTGGATTTTTATGGATGTTTTTTACGTTTCCTTTTGCATTAAAAACATCTTCATCTATTCGAAACGACAAATCATTTACAGTAATATAGGTATCGTTTATAGTACCAGTTTTATTACTAATTGTAGCATTTATATTGATGTTTTTTACCGTTTTTGGTAAATTATCATATTTGAATAATGCCTTTTTTGAATTGAATGAAATATCAAAAGTCGGAATTGTATTTTCAGAATACGTTCCTTTTAAAATCCCGTTGATATCAAAATCACCTTCCGTTTTTACAGCATCTAAGTTTCCAGCATATTGAGCAGGAATTAAACCTAGCATATTTTTAAACGAAGAAGTTGGCGTTTTAAAATTGATATCGTACAACTGCCCCGTTTCTACTAACTGAATAGATCCGTCGAATTCTAATGGCAATTGATTGATAAAACCTTTATTTTCTTTAAAGGTAAATGTATAGTTTTTTAAATTGATTCCTAAAACGGCATCTAAAGAAATCGCAATTGCATTCAAGTAATTTGTTCCGTTTACATCCGCAGAAAGATTTGCTTTCGAAGTTGTTTTTAAATCTAAAATGTCTTTGTTAAAATTACCTTTTCCAGAATGCACAATATTGCTAATTCTAATCTTAGAATTGGAAGCTTTATCACTATAATTCACCTCTAAATTGTCAATAGCATATTCCTCAATATTTAAAGAAAAAGGTTCGCTTTTTGTTGTAGGAGTTGCTGTTGTAGCTTCTTTTACAATATCAAAATTTTTGTTTCCGTTTTCATCAAAAACAATGTTTAAAAAACTGTTATCAAGATAAAAACTTTTGATATCCAGAGCTTCAGAAGCATCTTTAAATAATTCTCCAATACTCATTTTTAAATGAATTTCGGATGCATAAAAAAGTGTGTCGCCTTTAAACGGAGCATTGTTTAAAATATGCAATTTAGAAATAGATAAATTTGCAAGCGGAAAACTTCTTAATAAACTTAGATTTACATCTTCAAATGATACAGTTGCATTTACTTTTTCGTTAATGCTTTTCGTAATCATTGCGTTTATTTTGTCTTTAAATAAATACGGAGCAGTTGCTAATAAAAGGATTAGAAAAAAGACAACTCCAAAAAACCACGTTGCAATTTTTTTAATGACAGATGTCGATTTCGTTTTTTCTTTATTCATGTTTTTATATTGATGACTTTACAATTTTCAAACGAAAAAGTAAAATTGTTATTCTTATATAATACAACTATTTAAATAAATCCATTCCAGGAATGTTTGGCATTCCGCTTTTAGCAGCAACAGCTAATTCTTGTTCGTTTATTTCGGTTGCTTTTTTAATGGCGCTATTTAATGTAACAATTAAATAGTCTTCTAATTCTTCAGCATCGTTGAGTAAACTATCATCAATTTTAATAGCTTTTAGTTCTCTATTTGCTGTAATTGTAACTTGTATTTTTCCGTTTGATGAGGTTTCGTCAATCAACACATGATGTAAGCGTGTTTTTGTTTCTTCCACTTTTTGTTGCGCTTCTTTTAATTTACTCATCATACTAGACATATCTCCAAACATAATTCTCTAATTTAATATTTACCGCAAATTTACTACTTTAACAGCAAGAAAAAAATTTATAAAAATGAGAAAGATATTGTTTTACACTACAGCATTTAGCCTTATTTTTGCAAGCGCTTGTAAAAACGACTCCATGAATACGAAAGATATTACACCACCAATTGCAGATAAGATTCCTACAGAAATTGAAATGCACGGTGATATTAGAATTGACAATTATTTTTGGATGCGTTTGTCTGATCAGCAAAAAAACGCTAAAATAAAAGACGAACAAACTACTAAAGTTCTCGATTATTTAAACGCAGAAAACCATTATTACGACCAAATAACGTCTCATACAAATAACTTTCAGGCATCTTTATTCGAAGAAATGAAAGCTCGAATTAAAGAAGATGACGAATCTGTTCCGTATAAAAAGAACGGCTATTTTTACATCACAAAATTTGAAATAGGTCAACAATACCCAGTTTATACTCGTAAAAAAGGATCTTTAGACGCCAAAGAAGAATTGTTATTTGATGTAAATGAATTGGCAAAAGGACACGAATATTTTCAATTAGGCGGGTTAAACATAAGCCCAAATAACGAGTTGGCAGCTTTTTCTGTTGACACAGTTAGCAGAAGACAATATGTAATTCATGTTAAAAATTTAAAAACTGGAGAAGTATATAAAGATGCAATTACCAATACAAATGGTGGATCGGTTTGGGCAAACGATAATAAAACCTTGTTTTATACCAAAAAAGATCCTGTTTCTTTAAGAAGTTATAAAATTTATAAACATGTTTTAGGAACTGATGCATCTGAAGATGTAGAGATTTTTCATGAAAGCGATGACACCTTTAGCACTTTTGTAACCAAATCAAAATCAAATAAATACATCATCATTAGTTCGTATAGTACGGTTTCTTCCGAATATCAATTTTTAGATGCAGACACACCAAATGATACGCCTCAAATCATTCAGAAAAGAGAGCGTAATTTAGAATACGATATTGCACATTATAAGAATCATTTTTACATAAGAACTAATAAAGACGGAGCAACAAACTTTAAGTTGATGAAAACTCCGGTTACAAAAACATCACAAGAAAATTGGATAGATGTAATTCCGCACAGAGAAGATACTTTGCTAGAAGACATGTCTATTTATAAAGAATATTTGGTTTTAGAAGAACGCACAAATGG
The DNA here is from genome assembly GCA_913065125.1 of uncultured Flavobacteriaceae bacterium. Taxonomy (GTDB): domain Bacteria; phylum Bacteroidota; class Bacteroidia; order Flavobacteriales; family Flavobacteriaceae; genus Polaribacter; species Polaribacter gochangensis. The sequence goes on from CAJYAG010000001.1 coordinate 96,966, forward strand.
TTTGAACAATGTAAGAATTATGCGTTGGGACAATACCAAAGATTATTATTTACCTTTTGATGAAGAAACGTATTCGGTTGGTGTTTATGCAAATCCAGATTTTGACACGAATATAATTCGTTATTCATACAATTCAATGACAACACCTAGTTCTGTGATTGATTTTAACATGGATGACAAATCAAAAGAAATCAAAAAAGAACAGGAAGTTCTTGGTGGTACATTTGATAAAAAAAATTATACAAGCAAACGTATTTGGGTGCCAACAAGAGATGGTAAAAAAGTAGCTGTTTCTTTGGTGTACAGAAAAGATACAAAACTAAATGAAGACACTCCGTTGTTATTATATGCCTATGGTTCTTACGGCGCAACGGTTCCAGACGGATTTAGCACAGTGCGATTAAGTTTGTTAGACAGAGGATTTGTGTACGCTTTAGCGCATATTAGAGGAAGCGAATATTTAGGTAGAAATTGGTACGAAGACGGAAAGTTATTACACAAGAAAAACACTTTTAACGATTTTGTAGATTGTTCTAAATTCTTAATAGAAAACAACTATACATCAGCAAAACACTTATACGCAATGGGCGGATCTGCTGGCGGATTGTTAATGGGAGCAATTGTAAATATGAACCCAGAATTGTACAACGGAATTATAGCGCAAGTTCCTTTTGTAGATGTAATTTCTACAATGTTAGATGAAAGTATTCCGTTAACAACCGGTGAATTTGACGAATGGGGAAATCCGAAGGATAAAGAATATTACGAGTACATAAAAAGTTACTCGCCTTACGATCAAGTAAAAGCAAAAGCATATCCAAATATGTTAATTACAACAGGGTATTGGGATAGTCAAGTGCAGTATTGGGAACCTGCAAAATGGGTTGCAAAATTAAGAGAATACAAAACAGATGATAACATTCTGTTATTACATACAAATATGGAGGCTGGTCATGGCGGAGCATCAGGAAGATTTAATGCTTTAAAAGAAGTTGCCAAAGAATATGCGTTTATGTTAGATTTAGAGAATAAAATTGAATAATGACAAGGAATCAAGAAACAAATAAAAATATCTTAGAACTCGTTGGGCAAACGCCAATGGTTCAGTTAAACAACATTACAAATCACTTAAAAGGTTCTTATTTTGCAAAATTAGAATCGTTCAATCCTGGCCATTCTGCAAAAGACCGAATAGCAACGTATATTATAGAAAATGCAGAGAAAAAAGGGATTCTAAAACCAGGAAACACTATTGTAGAAACAACTTCTGGTAACACTGGTTTTTCGTTGGCAATGATTTCTATGGTAAAAGGCTACAAATGTATTTTGGCAGTAAGTTCTAAAACATCACAAGATAAAATAGACATGTTAAAAATAATGGGAGCAGAAGTGCATTTATGTCCTGCAAATGTTGCTGCAGACGATCCTCGTTCGTATTATGAAGTCGCAAAAAGAATCCATAAAGAAACTCCGAATTCAATTTACATCAACCAATATTTTAACGAATTAAATAGCGAAGCACATTACCATTCTACAGGTCCAGAAATTTGGAAACAAACCGAAGGAAAAGTAACGCATGTTGTTGTTGCAAGCGGAACAGGAGGAACCATCTCTGGAATAGGACGGTATTTAAAAGAACAAAATACGGCTATTAAAGTTTTAGGAGTTGATGCTTATGGATCAATTTTAAAAGGATTTCACGAAACTGGAGAAATAGACGAAGATGATATTTATCCATACAGAATAGAAGGTTTGGGTAAAAATTTAATTCCGACTGCAACCGATTTTGATATTATAGATGACTACGAAAAAGTAACAGACAAAGAAGCTGCACTTAAAGCAAGAGAAATTATCATTAAAGAAGGTATTTTTTCGGGCTATACTAGTGGCGCTGTAATGCAAGCTGCAATTCAGTACAACGATAAAAATATGTTTGCAAATAACAGTGTTGTGGTATTGGTTTTTCCAGATCACGGATCTAGATATATGAATAAAATTTACAGTGATTCTTGGATGCAGCAACAAGGATTTTTAGAGTAGTTGTAGTTATATAGATGCATATTAATTTGATTTACTGCCAAAAAAGCGGTTAATTTGCACTCTCAATTTTGAAGATAAAAACACATGACGAAAGATTTATTTGAAAGAATAAAAGGTGATAAAGGACCATTAGGAAAATGGGCTGATAAAGCGGAAGGGTATTATGTTTTTCCTAAGTTAGAAGGACCTATTTCGAACAGAATGTCATTTAACGGAAAGAAAGTTATTACGTGGAGTATTAACGATTACTTAGGATTGGCAAATCACCCAGAAGTGTTAAAAGTGGATGGAGAAGCGGCTAGAGAATACGGAATGGCGTATCCGATGGGCGCAAGAATGATGTCTGGTCATACTGTTTTTCATGAGCAATTAGAAAAAGAATGTGCAGAATTTGTTGAGAAAGAAGCTGCTTATTTGGTAAACTTTGGATATCAAGGAATGGTTTCTGCAATTGATGCATTGGTTACTAAAAACGATATCATTGTATACGATATGGATACGCACGCTTGTATTATTGACGGTGTTCGTTTGCATGCAGGAAAACGCTTTGTGTACAAACACAACGATATGGCAAGTTTTGAAAAAAACTTACAACGTGCAACTAAAATGGCTGATACAAATGGAGGCGGAATTTTAGTGATTTCTGAAGGTGTTTTTGGAATGCGTGGAGAACAAGGGCGTTTAAAAGAAATTGTTGCTTTAAAAGAAAAATACAACTTCCGTTTGTTAGTTGATGATGCTCATGGTTTTGGTACTTTAGGGAAAGACGGTAAAGGAACTGGATTTGAGCAAGGTGTGCAAGACGGAATTGATGTTTATTTTGCCACTTTTGCAAAATCGATGGCAGGAATCGGAGCTTTCTTTGCGGCCGATAAAGATATTATACAGTATTTACAATACAATATGCGTTCTCAAATGTTTGCAAAATCATTACCAATGGCAATGGTTAAAGGAGCATTAAAACGTTTAGATATGTTGCGTACAATGCCAGAGTTAAAAACAAAACTTTGGGAAAACACCAATGCTTTACAAAGTGGTTTAAGAAATGCTGGTTTTGATTTAGGAACTACACAAACCTGTATAACACCAGTGTTTTTAAAAGGAGAAATTCCTGAAGCAATGGCAATGGTAAATGATTTACGTGAAAATTACGGAATCTTTTGTTCTATCGTTGTGTATCCAGTTATTCCTAAAGGATTGATCATCTTAAGATTGATTCCGACTGCTACCCATACACAAGATGACATTGATGAAACCATTGCAGCATTTTCTGGAATTAGAACCAAATTAGAAAACGGAACTTACAAAAAGATTGCTGCTTCTATTATGGAAGAGTAGCTCTATTTACAGCGCTTTTTTAATACGTTAAAATGATGAGTAAAACCATGTTTCTCTTTGAGTTTTGCATTGATTTTTTTTAAAAAGGACTAATTTGTCCGTTAAATAATTCTTAACTTTGTTCCTTTAAATTTAAACTTTTCTACACATGATATTTATAGAAAATGAAGGAAATACCAATCCAAGATTAAATCTTGCTTTGGAAGAATATGTACTCCGAAACTTTGATAAACAAGCTGATTATTTATTGTTTTATATCAACGAACCTTCTATCATTATTGGTAGAAGTCAAAACACCTTAGAAGAAATTAATCACGAATATGTAGAAAAAAATAATCTTCATGTAGTGCGAAGAATTTCTGGCGGCGGAGCGGTTTATCACGATAATGGAAACCTAAATTTTAGTTTTATCACCAATCACGATGTTAAAAGCTTAAACAATTTTAAAAAATTTACAGAACCGGTCATCAGTTCGCTTTCAAAAATTGGAGTAGAAGCAGAGCTGAAAGGTAGAAATGATATTCTTGTAGATGATAAAAAAATTTCTGGAACCGCTCAGTTTTCAACAGGAAAAAGAATGGTGAGTCACGGAACTCTTTTGTTTGATACAGATCTTAATGAAGTTGGCAATGCGCTTCAAGTAAAGATGAGTAAAATCATTTCTAAAGGACACAAATCTGTGCGTAGCAGAGTTGCAAATATTAGCGAATATCTTAACAATCCGATGAAAATAGAAGAATTTAGAGCACTTTTATTAGAAGGTTTGTATGCAGAAAGAGAAGCTTTTGAAACCTACCATTTAACGGAAGAAGAATGGAAAGCTGTCCATCAATTAAAAGAAGAAAAATACGATTCTTGGGATTGGAACTATGGGCGTTCTCCAAAGTTTAACATTCAGCGAAGCAAACGTTTTCCTGTGGGAGAAATTGATGTAAGAATGTTTGTAGAGAAAGGATATTTAACAGAACTTAAAATTTTTGGAGATTTCTTCGGAAAAGAACCATTAGAAACTATAGAAAATCTTTTAATTGGCGTTGCGTACGACAAGGAAGAAATTATAAAAAAGTTAGCCAACATTAACGTAGAAGACTATTTTGGTAATATTACAAAATCAGAATTTATTGAGTTGTTATATGGCGCTGATGAGGTAAAAGAATAAGTATCTTTGCAAAAAAATAAATCCAAATAATTATGTCCCAATCACTTTATAATCCTTTTAAAGAATTGATTTTCGACGAACATTTCTGTTTTCTAACAGGAGTTTTAACAACCGAAAGCATGACCGTTTTTCCGAAATGGTTGATGGATCATTTTAAATTTGGTAATGAAAAAATTGAGATGATGGACAAAGCGAAATCATATCATTATGAAGATCTTAGATTGCCGTGTTCTGTTGAAGTAAAAAATGCTTTCGAAGCACTAGATGTTAAGATTAAGGCCGCATATAAAAAAGGTTTTGAAGGAATGGACGCTTTGGATGTAGAACTACTTTTTCAATGGATAGGTAGAATGGTGTATGGCTTGTTGTATTACGAAATGATATACGAAAGGGATACCCAACTTGCGCAAGACAAAGAATTTGCCGTTGCCGATGTTCTTAAAGAGCGTTTTGGGAATTTCCATTTGATGTTGCAATCTGTTGTAAAACCAATTTCTTTTGTTGGGCAAAAACCGTGGAGCATTGCTGTTTTTCCGCTTAAATATTCTACAGATATTTTTAGCTATCGCGACGATCCTATCAATTTAATGTTTTCGTTTGGAGTAAATGGTTTTGGTTTTATTGCCTGTTTGCAAGACAACGGAATTCTCGGAGAAAAGCACAAAGAAATTCTCGATAAAATGAAAGGACACGTGTTGCATCCTGTGCAGTTTGAAGAATTGTATGCCCGTTTTCATTATTCAGATTATATCTTACAACACCAACCAGAATATAACGTTGAAAGCATAGACGAACACATTAGCATAGCAATTAAAAACAACGGAGTGCAACCTGTTTTTGGTTTTTGGGACGAGAATATATTTGCGCAATTGCTTTCTAATTATTGGCAAGTGTACGGAATTGAAAAAGAAGATATTATTCAATTTCAAAAGCCGCCAGTAAGTTTTCTAGAAAACCCGTATTCTAAAGATTTTATACAACCAGAAGCTATTAATTTGCCTTTTTAATAACGTGTTTGTGTATGATTTGTTGCGATTTTTAAGCATCTAATTTAGTAAATACAAACCGAATAGAAAATCCGCAAGGATTTTCGTAAGTAGTCGATAACCAAGCAATTAATTATACACGGTGTTACCTGCTGGCTTTTTATTTGCTCATAAATTTCCCAATAATATCATTCGGCATAGTTGGTGACGAATCATCTTTTAAAAGCCCAGTTTCGGCTCGACTAAATAATGCTTGCATAATCAGTTGTTTTTCCTCTTTTTCTACTTTAGAATCTTTTAACAGCGATAGGTAGAAATAAGTCAAAGTATGTCTTTCCTCACAATCACGAGCCAAATGAAAAGAACTGAACATAACTTTTGTAACCGCTTTTATTGCAAATGCCATAAACGATATAAAGGTGATATAGATTATTGACCATCTAATTGCTGCACTTTTATCTCCATTAAAGAACGATTCATAAATTTGCTCTGGTGTTGTCCAAAGCAACTGGCCTAAAGAGAAAACAACAATTAGAACAAGTCCAACTAAAACTCCTAAAGCAATCCAACCTTGTTTCTTTAATTTTTCGCCTCTTTTTGACCAGTATAAAGCAGGTTCTTCAAGCTTTAGCTTTTCTTTATAAGTATCTTCGAGTTCTTTTAATCGTTCATCAGATTTGTTGCTAAATTCTTCAAATTCTCCTTTCGTATTTATAAACCAATCAGAGTATGTTTTTTCTTTATCTTCTTTAAATTCATCTAAAGAAGTGCCAAATCCCTCATACTTCTCTGTACTGTTTTTTAGGTGTTCGACAAGTTCACTATCTAATTTTGGTAGACTATTTTGAAAATCATTTCTTAATTTAGACAGAGATGATTTTTCTTTGTTTCTTCTTTCAGTAATTAACGTTGAGTCTTTTAATGTAAACTCATACGCTAATAAATAACCATTAAAATTATCTTTAACAGCTATGTTTTGGTTTAGATTTCCAGTAAGATATGTATATGCTCCAATAAATGATTGGGTATGATTCTTATAGACGTCAATTAAAAACTCTGTCTCTGGGCAATCATAAGTGAAGTGAATTCCTGTATGGCTTTGAATTTGATTTTTTGGATTTCTAAAATGACTGTCTAAATTCGACTCATTTTCTTGACTTCCGTAAGAATTTATAAAACTTATTAGTTGGTTTTCTATAAATTCAAAATGCTTTTTTGATGCAAGTAATTCATTTGGTAAGTTTTCAGATAATTTTTCCCAACCTTTGATTTGTTGACTTACAAATCGGTGTATATGTCCGAAACCTTTAAAATCAAAACTCAAATTAAGATGAGTATACCTCAAGTTGATTTCAACTGAATTGAACCATTTTGTGTTTTTTGTTTCCGATAATATTTTTCTAAATTCAGTTTGCGTCATAGTTTTTCAGCTTGCAGGTAACTCGTTATAAAGTAACTAAAGCTCTCTTTATCGATTTTTAAATCACGGATAAAACAAGTTACCTTTTTGTTTAGCATCTCAAATATAGCAAAATAAAGACACAAAAAAAGCGCCTCCATCATGGAGGCGCTTTTGTTGTATCGTTTATACTATTTTATCTTTCTCTACGTCTTCTTCCGAAACCGCCAGATTGTCTGTCAGCAGAACCTCTATCAGGTCTGTCTCCGCCAGCTCTTGGCTTTCTGTCAGAAGAACCGCTTCTTCTTGGAGAAGATGAACTTCTATCGCTACGTTTTCTTCCGAATCCACCGCCATCAGATTTTGGTGATCTTCTTCCGCTTCTATCTCCGCCACGACCTCTTCCGCCGCCAGAACGTTCTTTCTTAGTAATTTCTATATTTACACCACGTCCGTTAAATTCTGGATCGTTTTCTTCAAAAGCACTCAATGTTTGTCCTTCAAAGTTTTTATCCAATTCAAAGAATGAAAAAGTGTCTAAAATATCAATTGCACCAATTTCTATATTGTCTGTAATACGTTGGTCGTTAATTAAACCAATCAATCGTGCAGGATTTAAATCGTCTTTTCTACCTAAGTTGATAAAGAAACGCGTCATGTTTTCGTCTCTTGGTCTTCCTCTTCCGCCAGAATCTCTAGAATCTCCTCTAGATGCTGCTAAATCGTTTAAATCTTTTGCGTTTTCGTAGTATGCTAAAAAGTTGTTAAACTCTAGCGAAACAAATTTTTGAATCAATTCTTCTCTATCTAAGCCATCTAATTTCTCATAAATGCTTGGTAAGAATTCTTCAATTTGTTTTGTATTTACTTCTACATTTTGAACTTTGTCAATTAAATGCATTAATTGATTTTGGCAAATTTCTTTTCCGCTAGGAACATTTGCTTGTTCAAATTTCTTCTTAATGATTCTTTCTATAGAGCGTAATTTTCCTTTTTCTTTTCCGTTGACCAATACAACCGAAATTCCTTTTTTACCAGCTCTACCAGTTCTACCAGATCTGTGTGTGTAGTTTTCTATTTGGTCTGGTAATTTATGGTTGATTACGTGTGTTAATTCAGTAACATCCAAACCACGCGCCGCAACATCTGTTGCCACTAAAATCTGAATACTTTTCTTTCTGAATTTATCCATTACGCCATCACGTTGTCCTTGCGATAAATCTCCGTGCAACGCATCTGCGCTATAACCATCTTTTATTAAGTTATTTGCAACTTCTTGTGTTTCTCTACGAGTCCTACAAAAAACAATTGCGTAAATATCTGTATTTACATCTGCAATTCTTTTTAATGCTTCGTAACGTGTACGTTCGTTAACTACATAATATTCGTGACTTACGTCATCAGAACCTTCGTTCTTTTGCCCAGAAGTAATTTCTATCGGCTTGTTCATGTAGTTTTTTGCAATCGCTTCAACTTCTCTTGGAAAAGTTGCAGAAAATAACAAGGTTTGTTTTTGAGCAGGAGTTGCTTCTAAAACTTTGTCCAATTCGTCTTTAAAACCCATGTTTAACATTTCATCGGCTTCGTCTAAAACGATCCAACGAATGCTTCCTAATTTTAAAGCTCTACGTTTAATTAAATCTACTGTTCTACCAGGAGTTCCAACAACTATTTGAGAACCTTTTTTTAATGAACGAATTTGTTCTTCTATGTTTGCTCCACCATAAACGGTTGTAGTTCTTACACCTTTTATATATTTTGCAAACTCTTCGATGTTTTTTCCAATTTGAACTGCTAGTTCTCTAGTTGGAGATAAAATAATTGCTTGTGTGTCTTTACTATTTACATCTAATTGTTGTAAAATAGGCAAACTAAACGCGGCTGTTTTACCGGTTCCGGTTTGTGCAAAAGCTTTTAAATCTTGTGATGATGCAATTACTTGTGGAATTGCTTTTTCTTGAATTACTGTAGGGTTTTCATAACCCAAATCTGTTAGCGCTTTAGAGATTTCTTCTCTAAGCCCCAACTCTAAAAATGTTGACATGCTGTGAACAATTGTGAATTCACAGACGCCAGTATCTGTAAACTCGGTTTATAAACGCTTTAGAATCTGTTACTTATTAAACTGGGTAACAACTATCTAATTCTCCTTAATTCTTATAATTAAGAGCGCGCAAAGGTACGTTAAAAAAAATGAATTGACCTAACAAGATTTAGTCTTTCTGTAAAGTCTTTAATTGTTTGTGAATTCTAGAGCTATTAATAGAAGCAAAACCATTTACAATTTTACCTTGCTTATTAATTAATAAAGTTCTTGGTAATTGACTCGTTAAAAACTCATTAGCCTTACTTTCTGAGTCGATAAAAAATTGCTGTTTAATATCAATTCCTTTGATAGGCGAATGTACAGTTGAAGAAGAAATTTTTACACCAATAAAATTAAGTTTTGGAAACTCTTTTGATAAATAATTAATTCTAGAATCTAAATATGCACCACTTATATAATTAGGATTCCAAAGGTAAATAACACTATTTTTACCTTTCGTCAATCTTTTTATGTTGTGTTTGGTGTTGTTAAAATCTAACACATCAAAAGCAGGCAATTGAATTCCTTTGTTTAATCTTTTTACATCGTTTATCAAACGCTGAATTTCTTTTTTGTCTTCTATGTCTGTACTTAATTTAAAGTAGGTAAAAAAGGCTTCTTTATTGATGTTGCAAGTAGATTTGTCAATAAAATCATTTACAACCATTTGTCTTAAAAAAGTATTTTTTAGTTTTTCGCTAGCAATGCTTTCATCAATTGTATTTAATAAAGCAACTGTAAATTCGTTTGATTTACTTAAAAAACCTTTAGCATACACAGTATTGTAAAACCTATTAACAATGTATTGTGTGTACGATCTTAAATACATTAAGTCGCTATTATTTAAATCGATAGTATTTCTATAGGTGTAAAAATTTGCGTCTAATTTCGGAAAATCAGCTGTTTTATTAATGTCTTTATATTTAGCAGGATATCTTTCGAATCGGTTATAAACAGGATATTTAGCAACAATTTCTAAAATTTCTGAATAATTTTCAGGTAAATTGGTTTGTCTTAATTTAAAATCATCAATTTTTTTCTGTCTTAAACTTAAGATAGAATCTAATTTGGCTTTAAAAAAGGTTGGCTCTAAGCCATAAAAAGAATAAATAGTATGGTTGTAGCGCTCTTTTTCGTTTTCTAAAAAACAGTCGATAAGGATGTTGTTTTTCTCGGCTCCAATTCCACTAAAAACTAAAGATTCATCAAAATCCCAAGTATTTAATCGAATAGAAATACTGTCTTTTGGTTGAATGTAAATATATTGATTTTCGTTACCGTGAATAAAGTAGTAAAAACCTTCATTAAAATCTTTGTAAGACCCTATAAATTTATCTTCTTTGTCTAAAAATAAGCTATCTATTAGTTTCTCATTTTGATACAACAACACAAAATCTGTTTTTGGGTGTATAATTTTACCTCCAAAATACGTAAGATTTTCTTTGTTAGAAGTTGTACAACTTCCAATTAAGACTAGTGCTGCAAGAGAAAAACAATATTTTATAAATCGATTCATTTATTCATTTTAAACTACAAGCAAAATTACATATACATCTTTCAATAACTTGTTAATACGCTGTTAAAGTATTAAAAAAAAGCTTCTCTTTAAAATGATTTTTTTACTTCTATATTGTAATGTTTTATAAAAGGCAAAGATTCTATTTTTAAAGCTAAAAACAGCCAAAACTCCCTATAAATTTTATACTTTTGCAAAAATTTAAAATTATAGAAAATGCTTTCAGTTTCAAATTTATCAGTACAGTTTGGTAAAAGAATATTATTTGATGAAGTAAACACAAAGTTTGTTCAAGGTAATTGTTACGGAATTATTGGAGCAAACGGTGCAGGGAAATCTACTTTTCTTAAAATAATATCTGGCGAGCAAGAACCAACTTCTGGACATGTACATTTAGAGCCCGGAAAAAGAATGTCGGTTTTGTCTCAGAATCACTTTGCATTTGATGAAATTCCGGTGTTAGAAACTGTAATTATGGGAAACAAAGAATTGTTTGCCATTAAAAAAGAAATGGACGCTTTGTATGCTGATTATACAGATGAAAATGCTGAAAAAATTGGCGAATTACAAGTGCGATTTGAAGAAATGAATGGTTGGAATGCAGATTCTGATGCTGCTGCTATGTTGTCTAACTTAGGTATTAAGGAAGATTTACATTATACATTGATGAAAGATTTGGACGGAAAACAAAAAGTACGTGTGTTATTGGCACAAGCAATTTTTGGAAATCCAGATGTATTAATTATGGATGAGCCAACAAACGACTTGGATTTTGAAACCATCAATTGGTTAGAAAATTTCTTAGCAAATTACGACAATACAGTAATTGTAGTTTCGCATGATAGACACTTTTTAGATGCGGTTTGTACTCATATTTCTGATATTGATTTTGGTAAAATCAATAACTATTCTGGAAACTATACTTTTTGGTACGAATCGAGTCAGTTAGCTGCAAAACAACGCGCACAACAAAACAAAAAAGCAGAAGATAAAAAGAAGGAATTAGAAGAATTTATTCGTCGTTTTTCTGCCAATGTTGCAAAATCTAAACAGGCAACTTCGCGTAAAAAAATGATTGAAAAATTAAATGTTGATGATATCAAACCATCAAGCAGACGTTATCCTGCAATTATTTTTAAAAGCGAACGTGAAGCTGGAGATCAGATTTTAAATGTAGAAGGATTGGCTAAAAAGTTTGAAGGAGAGTATCTGTTTAGCGATGTTCATATCAACTTAAATAAAGGAGATAAAGTGGCTATTATTTCTAAAAATTCTAGAGCTGTTACTGCTTTTTATCAAATTTTAAACGGAAAAGAAAAAGCAGATGCTGGTTCTTTTGACTGGGGCGTTACAACAACACAATCTTATTTGCCCTTAGAAAATGCTGAATATTTTACAAATGCAGAATTAGATTTGGTAGATTGGTTACGTCAATATGCACAAACAGAAGAAGAAAGAGAAGAAGTGTTCTTAAGAGGATTTTTAGGAAAAATGATTTTTAGTGGAGAAGAAGCATTGAAAAAATGTAATGTGTTGTCTGGTGGAGAAAAAGTACGTTGTATGTTGTCTAAAATGATGATGACAAGAGCAAATATTTTAATGCTAGACGAACCAACAAACCACTTAGATTTAGAATCGATTCAGGCTTTAAACAACTCGTTAATTAATTTTAAAGGAACCGTGTTGTTTTCTACACACGATCATGAGTTTGCACAAACAGTTGCAAATAGAATTATAGAAATTACACCAAAAGGAGTGATTGATAGATATGCTACTTTTGATGATTATTTATCTGATCCAAAGATTAAAGAACAACGAGAAAAAATGTATTCATAAAATAAAAAAAAAAAGGAAGCGAATTCTCTTCCTTTTTTTATACTAATTTTTTATATATCACCTCGATCGGAGTCGAGAGGTTTATGAGTTCTCGAGTTCGCTTGAATAAACATATAGATTTATTTTTTCTGCAACGGACTAATAATCTTTACATCAGAAAAAGAAATGGCACCTCTTACAATTCCATCAATCGTTGTTTTTAGCGCTTCAATCAATTGCATTTTTAATTGCGATTTATGATAAATCAAACTCACTTCTCTTGCTGGTGGCGGATTGGTGAATTCGCGCAAATGACTTTTATCTACGTCGTTTAAATCTAAGGTGTGTAAATAAGGCAACAATGTCATTCCCAAACCTTCTTTTGTTAATTTGATAAGCGTATCAAAACTTCCACTAGCCAATTGAAACGATTTCTTATTGTCTGTTTTAAATGTTCTACACAGGTTAATAACACTTTCTTTAAAGCAATGTCCGTCTTCTAACAACAAAATATCGTCCATTTCTAATTCATCTGTATTGATTACTTTTTCTTTAAAAAGACGATGATTCTCTGGAATCAAACCCACAAAAGGTTCGTAATACAACGGACGTTCTTTAATGGCTTCATTTTCTAACGGAGTGGCAGCAATCGCTGCATCAATATGTCCGTCTGTTAATTTTCGTATAATTTCTTCTGTGGTTAATTCTTCAATAATCAATTTTACTTTCGGATATTTTTTAGTAAAATTATTTAAGAACATCGGTAATAATGTTGGCATCACTGTAGGAATTATTCCCAATTTAAATTCGCCTCCAATAAATCCTTTTTGTTGATGTACAATATCTGTAATTCTATTACTTTCATCCACAATAATTTTAGCTTGTTCTACAATTTTCTTTCCAATGTCTGTCAATTCAATAGGTTTTGTAGAACGATTAAATATTTTAGCACTTAATTCGTCTTCTAATTTTTGTATTTGCATGCTCAAAGTTGGTTGCGTCACAAAACTATGTTCAGCAGCGATTGTAAAATTCTGATATTCTGCTACAGAAAGCACGTATTTTAATTGTGTTATGGTCATTTCATCAATATTTTTGATAAAGATATTAAAACTATCAATTAAACTTATGCTTTTTAGCTGAAATCTTATTGTAACTTTGAAGTGAACATAAAAAACACACTAAAGATGAACAAAACAGTATTAGGATTAGACAAAAAAGAAACGAAAGATTTAGTGAATGAATTAAATGTTTTGTTGGCAAATTTTCAAGTTTATTATCAAAGTTTAAGAGGTTTGCACTGGAATATTAAAGGGAAAAATTTCTTCGAGTTGCATGTAAAGTTTGAGGAGTTGTATGACGATTCTCAAATAAAAATTGATATGATTGCAGAACGAATTTTAACCTTGCAAGGAAAGCCATTGCATACTTTTAGCGAGTACACTTCATTGGCAACAGTTCCGGTAGCGAAAGATATTTCTAATGATGTAGAAGCAGTAGAAGTTGTTGTAAATTCACTTTCAGAATTGTTATCAATAGAAAGAGAAATTTTAATAAATTCTGGAGAAGCAAATGATGAAGGAACCAATGCAATGATGAGTGATTTTATTGCAGAACAAGAAAAAACTATTTGGATGATGAATTCTTGGTTAGGCAAATAATAACAGTGATTTTTAATAAAAAAAAGAGCAACAATTGTTGCTCTTTTTTTATGCTCTAATTTTGCAAGTTTTTAACTCCAAAACTCACGTTTCTTGTTTAATTCTTCTTCTTGTTTTGCGTACTCTTCTGGTGTTAATACTTTTAAAAATGAAGGATGCTGTTCTATGGCAAATTCAATTTTACTAACAATTTCTGCAACAGATTCATTTTCGTAATCTATTTCTAATGGTTCTTTAATAACCATTGACTGCAATACATTTCGTTTTTTTATGGCCAACCCTTTTTTATCGAATGAGCGTCTAAAACCATCAATAACTACAGGTACAACTACAGGTTTGTAAGTTTTAATAATGTGAGCAGTTCCTCTTCTAATGGGTTTAAACGGGGTAGTTGTTCCTTGAGGGAATGTTATTACCCAACCATCTTTAAGGGCTTTACCAATATTAGAAATGTCAGAATTTTTTACTTGTCTGGTTACATTTTTCCCATTACTTCTCCATGTTCTTTCAATAGAAACAGAACCTGCGTATGCAAAAATTTTAGGTAATAATCCAGAGCGCATAGTTTCGCCGGCAGCAACATAGTAAAGGTTTAGTTTTGGTTGCCATATATAGCCAATATTTTTAATATTGTTATCTCTACCTTTTAAGGCAGCATTAAATACATGAAACATTGCTGTTACATCTGCAAAATATGTTTGATGATTGGAGATAAAAAGCACATTGCTTTCAGGTAAATTTCTGATTACTTCAGAGCCTTCAATTTGTAAATTGTTAAAGCGTCTATATCTACCATGAGAAACAGCTGCAAAAATTCGAATAATCCATTTTTTTACAAACAGAATATGTCCAAAAGGATTTCTTTTGAATAGAGGCATTAATAGTTGGTTTTTATTTTACTAGTTAGTTGATTGCTAAAATACAAAAGAATATAACATCACCCTATTTTAATAATTCTTTAATTTCATTAAGAATCATAGCAGTTGCGCCCCATACGATGTAATTATTTAATTTAAAGCATGGTACGTCAATATTTTTAGCATATGAAGTTGTTATGTTTATGGATGAAATATTAGCATCATCTAGAAGCTCTTTTAGTAAAACATCAAAAACGTGTGCTACTTCGTGGTTTGTTTTAAAAAGCGGTTTTTTTTCAGTAAAAGCGATAAAAGGAGTTGCTAAAAAATTACTTGGAGGAATGTAAACATCAGTAATTTCTCTAATCACAGTAATACTTTCTTTTAACACGCCAACTTCTTCGAAAGCTTCTCTTAAAGCGGTTTCTTGAAGGTTCTTATCCGATTTTTCTATTTTTCCGCCAGGAAAACTAATTTGTGCAGAATGAGTTCCATTATAACTTGCTCTTTGTGTAAGTAAAAAACAAGTTTCACCTTCATTATTTGGATAAAATAAAGCTAAAACAGCTGCTTTTTTTGGATTGCTAGCGGCAATTTTTTCTGCATTATATTGTAATCGCATTTTTGGAGCCAATCGGAACTGAGATTCTAATCCGCCAATTTGTGCAGTTTGTAAATGGTTTATTGTATTAATAAATGAAGTAAATTTCACTAGTTATCTTAATTTTTAAAGCATCTTTTAAATCCAATTCTACTTAACATCTTCTTTTCAAAATTCCAAAAAAAGGTAAACTGACCGAAAAGCCATCCATAAAAAACAATTAAAACTTGATAAAAAGGGAAAACTAATAAGATTCTTAAAGGTCTATATATCCAAGGATTTGTGGTTGCTTGGTCTAGACCTATAAAATTTAAAATTGGTTTTGCGATAAATAAAGCACTAAAACCAGTAATTGAAAACACCAATAAAATAATAAAGACTTGTACATTGGAAGTTAGCCCCCAACGTTTTTTTAATTTTTCCATTTTTACTAATATAGCGCAAAAATACAATTTGATTCTAGTTAGTAAAAATTTAATCAACTAGATTTTTAAAATAACGCCAAGAAATTTGGAGGATGGATTTTATTTTTTTTACCTTTCAAAACTATAATTATAATCTTATTAAATGAAAAAATTAGCATTACACTGGAGAATACTATTAGGAATGTTGTTAGGAGTTGTTTTTGCTCTGATTATGACAAATTTTGATTTTGGAAAAGACTTTATAAAAGATTGGATAAAACCTTTTGGTACCATTTTTATCAATTCATTAAAATTAATTGCAATACCGCTTATTTTAGCAGCATTAATTAAAGGAGTTTCAGATTTAAAAGATATTTCTAAACTTTCTAAAATGGGAGGTAGAACAATTGGTATTTATATTGTGACTACTGTTATTGCTGTTTCTATCGGTTTGGTATTGGTAAATATTATAAAACCAGGCAAACAAATCACCGAATCTACTAGAACAGAAATGGTAGAAAGTTATAGTACAGATACTACAAAATATAAAGATGAAGCTGCAAAGCAAAAGCAAGACGGACCTCTACAAGCTTTAGTTGACTTAGTACCAGAAAATATTTTTGCAGCAGCAACTAGTAACAGAAATATGCTACAAGTTATCTTTTTTGCAATGTTTTTTGGAATTGGGTTGATATTAATTCCAGAAGAAAAAGGAGAAACAGTAAAGAAATTTTTTGACGGATTTAATGAAGTCATACTAAAAATGGTTGACTTAATAATGTTAGCAGCTCCATACGGGGTATTTGCTTTGTTAGCAGCATTGGTTGTAGAGTCGCCAAGTTTAGATTTATTTAAAGCATTAGGTTGGTATGCAATAACTGTTGTTGGAGGTTTAATATTGATGATTGTTGTTTATAATATTTTGGTTGTTGTTTTTACGAAAAAATCTCCAAGCTTTTTTATGAAAGCATTAGCTCCAGCACAATTACTAGCATTTTCAACTAGTTCTAGTGCAGCTACGCTACCTGTTACTATGGAAAGAGTAACAGAGCATATAGGAGTAGAAGAAGAAGTAGCAAGTTTTGTGTTGCCAATTGGTGCAACTATAAATATGGACGGTACAAGCTTATACCAAGCGGTTGCAGCGGTCTTTATTGCACAAGCATTTGGAATGGAATTAGAGTTTTCAACTCAATTAGGAATTATTGCTACGGCAACATTAGCATCTATTGGTTCTGCTGCTGTGCCAGGAGCAGGAATGGTTATGTTAGTCGGAGTTTTAGGCTATGCTGGTATTCCGGAAGCTGGTTTGGCATTAATCTTTGCAGTCGATAGACCGTTGGATATGTGTAGAACAATCGTTAATGTAACCGGAGATGCAGCAGTATCGATGTTGGTTGCAAAATCTGTTGGTAAATTAGGAGAACCTCATGTTCAAAATTGGGACGATAATTACGACGCTGTTAAATAAGTAAAAACAAACTAATTTTAATAAAAATGAATATTTGTTTCTTAATGTACCCTTGGGAAGATATTAAATCTCCCGAGAATGACACCTCATTAGCAATCATTCACGAATGTGCAAAAAGAGGCCATGGTGTTGCTATTTGTACTCCTGCTAATTTAACAATTAGAAATAGTGTTACAAATGCTTTTTGTACTATTTTAAATAGAATGGAGAAGGTTCCTGCCAATCTAAAGTCGTTTTATAACAAATCTACAACAAGAGAAGAAATGTTGCCTTTGGCTGGTTTTGATGCTATTTTTATGAGAGCAGAACCACCTTTAGATCCTTTAATGTTAAACTTTTTAGACTCTGTTAAAGATGATGTGGTTGTTATCAATTCTGTACAAGGAATGCGAGAAGCAAATAACAAACTATATACAGCTGTTTTTGAAGATCCAAATAATGAAATAATTCCTGTAACTCATGTTTCTAAAAACAAAGATTATTTAATTAAAATGATTGAAGAATCTAGTTCTGATAAGATGATATTAAAACCTTTAAACGGATTTGGTGGTTCTGGAGTTATTTTGATAGAAAAAACAGCAATGGGAAACATCAATTCTTTATTAGATTTTTACATCAATAAAGGAGATGGAACATCAGATTATGTAATCTTACAAGAATATATTGAAGGAGCAGAACAAGGCGATGTAAGAATTTTATTGCTAAACGGTTTGCCAATAGGAGCAATGAGAAGAGTTCCAGGCGATAAAGATCATCGTTCTAATGTTTCTGCCGGAGGAAGTGTTCAAAAACACAAATTGACCAAACAAGAAAAAATATTATGCGAGAAAATTGGACCAAAACTGGTAAAGGATGGGTTGTTTTTTGTTGGCATTGATGTGATTGGCGGTAAGTTGGTTGAGGTAAATGTAATGAGTCCAGGTGGAATCACTTATATTAATAAAGTGTATAAATTAAAGCTTCAAGAAAAAGTAGTTGATTTTTTAGAAAGTAAAATTTTAGAAAAAAATGCCGCTTTTAGAAGAATGACAGACTTAAAAAAGAAAGTTGAACAAGCATAATATCCAACTACAATGGGTCCTTTATTACAAATAGAAAAACCATTGGTTTCTGTAAATTGGTTGTATCAACATAAAGATGCAACCAATTTAATAGTTTTAGAAGGTACTATTCCTAAAGTTTCTCAGGAGAATATGAAAAGTACGGTTGAAAAAAATCAAATTCCGAATACTCGTTTTTTTGACCTCAAAAAAGTATTTTCAATTCAAGGAGCAGCTTTTCCAAATACAGCTTTAAAGCCAAAAGACTTTGAAAGAGAAGCTCGAAAACTAGGCATCAATAAAAATTCTTGTATTGTGGTTTATGATGAGCACGGAATTTATTCTTCGCCAAGAGTTTGGTGGTTGTTTAAGTCGATGGGTTTTAATAATATAGCTGTTTTAGATGGCGGATTTCCTGCTTGGAAGAAAGCAAACTATCCAGTAGAAAAGAAACGAAAACACATGGTTGCATTGGGCAATTTTGAAGCAAGGTATCAACCAGAAAAAATGATTGATTCTAATGCAATTCTAACATCAATTTCTAATGGAAATAAACAAATTGTTGATGCACGTTCAGCAGGAAGATTTAATGCAACGGAATTAGAACCTAGAAAAGAAGTAAGAAACGGTCATATTCCAACTTCTACAAACTTACCATTTGCATCACTTTTAAATAATTTGGAATTAAAAAATCAAGAAGAATTAAAGCAAGAATTTCAAAAAGTAAATCTTAAAAATAAGCAAATGATCTTTTCTTGTGGCTCTGGAATTACAGCTTGTGTATTGGCTTTAGGGGCAGAAATTGCAGGTTTTAAAGAAGTTTCTGTGTATGATGGCTCTTGGACAGAATGGGGTAGTTTAGCACATTTACCAATTGAAACATAAAGAGATGTTAAAATTATCTATTGAAGAAATCATATGTAAAATTAAGCAAGAAGAAATATTTGAAGCCGTTTCAGATGATTATTCATTTACCATCAAAATTGATGCATATGTTCATTATGCATGTGGCGCTGTTCATGACGGACATCAATTTAGGAAAGAATTGTGGAGTAACTGTTTGCACACAGCATACGAACGTTGGTTTGAAGAAGATCCTGCAACTAAACAAATGGTGCAATCGCATCCTATTGTAATTGCCGGAATGGATTCTCGATTCGAATACGATTTAAATCGCGCTCCAGATACAGCAATTTATGAGGATGCTTGGGGGAAACAATTATGGAAAAGTCCGTTACCAGAAAATATGCGTAAAAAGAGTTTGCAAAAACATGCAAATTTTTACAAAGTTGTGGACGCTTTAATCTCTAAATTAGAAGAAAAATTTGGAGTTTGTATTGTGTATGATATGCATTCGTATAATTGGAAACGCTGGAGTAGAGAAGTACCCACATGGAATTTAGGAACTGGAAATATAGATAATCTGCGTTTTGGTAAAGAGATTGAATCTTGGAGATCTATTTTAGAAAAAACGCCGTTTCCAAACGGAATTATATCAACATCAAAAATTAATGATACGTTTCAAGGAAATGGGTATTTCTTAAAATACATTACTCAGAATTTTGATAATACATTAGTGTTGGCAACAGAAATAGCTAAAATTTATTGTGATGAATTAGAGCAAGTTATGTATCCAGAAGTAGTTGCTGCCGTAGAAAATTATTTAAAATCCGAATTAAAAAACCACGCAGAAACTTTTTATAAAGCGCATAAATTGTAAATTTGTTGTTTCTTTTTAGATATTGAGTTATGATGAATGCTGCACAGGTAAAAAACAAAATACTTTTTGAGATTGATAATCATATTGATGCTCTTGTAAAAAAAATTGAGCTCTTAAATTATGTGAATCCGACCAATATAGAATCTGAAAAAGAAAAGTTCTTCAATTCAAAATACTTAACAGATCCAAAGTTTACATATCCGAAAAGAGATTTTGATAAATTTAAGTTGCACAAAGAGTTTTTTGCGCAGTCGATCCATAAAATTGAAGACGATCGTTTAAGAGATTTGTATGAAGATATTATCTATTTTTATTCTGGTTTAATTCAGTGTATAGAAACGATAGGAAAAGGTAAAAAGTTTTATTACAATAGTTTGCATTCTTTCGGAACGCCAACTGAACAAGACGTAGAAAACGCAAAATTTATTCTTCATTTTGATAGTGAGGACATCAATTCTGATATTTTTAAACCCAAATATACCGCCAAAGAATCAGCACATTTTTTTAGAGCATATTCTAAGAAATACGACTTTACCTATGAGATAAAAAACTCATCCACAATGGGAGCAATTGCAATGGTTTCTAATAGTATAAAAGCGTTGGTTTTGAATGATAATCATGTTTTCTCTGAGAATGAAATAAACGTGTTAACCAATCATGAAATTGGGGTGCATATGGTAACAACCATGAATGGTTTATTGCATCCGTTAAAAATATTTTCACACGGATTACCTAACAACGAAGAAACGCAAGAAGGTTTGGCTGTTTTTAGTGAATATATGTCTGGAAATTTAACGGTAAAACGTTTAAAAGAATTGGCATACAGGGTATTAGCTGTTGACAGTTTAGCAAAAGGATATTCTTTTTCTAGAACGTTTAGAATGTTGCATAACGATTACGATTTAGGAAGAGAAGAAGCTTTTTATATAGCTATAAGAGCACATAGAGGCGGAGGATTTACAAAAGATTACTTGTATTTAACTGGCTTAAAAAAGATTTATAATTATCATAAAAATGATAAAGATTTAAGCTTATTGTTAACCGGTAAAGTATCTTTAGAATATGTTGATGCCATTCAATATATGATTGATAACGGTTACGCTGTGAAATCAAAACACTTTACAGATTCGTATTTGAAAAATAAAAATACAAGTAAAACAGTTGACTTTATTTTAGAGAGTTTAAAGTAATTATTTATAGTACTTTTCTTTCAACCAAAACGAAACTCGAACTAGTAAAATTAAAGCAGGAACTTCTACCAAAGGTCCAATAACACCTGCAAATGCTTGTCCAGAATTCAAACCAAAAACAGCAATAGCAACCGCAATTGCCAATTCAAAATTGTTTCCTGCTGCTGTAAATGCTACCGAAGCCGTTTTGTCATAAGTTGCTCCAGTTGCTTTGGTCACAAAAAAACCAATGATAAACATCAAGGTAAAATAGATCAATAACGGAATTGCTATAATGACGACATCCATTGGAATTTCTACAATCAATTCTCCTTTTAAAGAAAACATCACCACAATAGTAAATAACAATGCAATTAATGTCATTGGCGAAATCGTTGGAATAAACTTTTCTGTATACCATTTTTCGCCTTTCAATTTTACTAAAATCAACCGACTTAAAATTCCCAATGCAAACGGAATTCCCAAATAAATTGCAACACTTTCTGCAATTGTTGCAATAGAAATATCAACAATTGCACCATCAAATCCGAAATAAGGAGGAAGCACTGTGATAAAAATCCAAGCATAAAAAGAATAAGCAAATACTTGAAAAACACTATTCAGTGCCACCAAACCAGCACCATATTCGCTACTTCCTTCAGCTAAATCATTCCAGACCAAGACCATTGCAATACATCTTGCTAATCCAATTAAAATAAGTCCGACCATGTATTCTGGATAATCTCTTAAAAATGTAATTGCCAATACAAACATTAAAATTGGACCAATGATCCAGTTTAAAATCAGAGAAATAGATAAGATTTTTGTATTTCTAAAAACTTTAGGTAGTAAGGCATAATTTACTTTCGCCAAAGGCGGATACATCATTAATACCAATCCAATTGCAATCGGAATATTTGTAGTTCCGCTATTAAGTGAGTTGATGATGTTTGGAAATGTAGGAATAAAATATCCTAAGCTAACTCCAATAATCATTGCGATACCTATCCAAAGCGTTAAATAATTGTCTAGAAAACTTAATTTTTTTGTTGCCATTGTTTTAAGAATTTATTTGAGAAAAAACATAGTACATTTCAGTTGCAATTTGGATACTTTTTTCGGTATATTTTTCTGCTTGTTGTGGTGTGTTGTCAAATGCTTTTGGGTCTTCAAAAGTGATAGGGATCCGTTTTTCTGCACCTGGAACAAATGGGCAAGCTTCATTAGCAGAGTCACAGGTCATAATAGCTGCAAATGCTGATTTTGGATTGAAATGATCATCAAATTTCTTTGAAAATCCGATGATTGGTACTGCTTCTTTTGAAAATGAAATGTTGTAAACAGGGTTTTTACTTTCAGATTCTTTTGTGATTTCAAAACCTGAATGTTGTAAGGTTTCAACAATCATTGGAAAAAGGGCAGTTGCCTCTGTTCCACCAGAATAGGAAAACACGTTTTTGATATTGAAATAATGCGCCATGGTTTGTGCCCAAACTTGTGATAAATGACTTCTACGCGAATTGTGTGTACAAATAAAATTTAACCGAATTTCTTTATTGTCATCAACTTTTGTATTGATAAAATCAATTAATGGGTATAAAATTTCTTTACGTTCGTTAGTAATTGTATCAACATGTAAAGTTGAAATAACTGCCTCAATAGTTTTAAAAATATGCATTATGGTCTTTTTTTAATTAACAACAACCACTGTTTGGCGAACAAGAATTTGCAGATTGAAGTTCTGAAATTTTTACG
The DNA here is from genome assembly GCA_913065125.1 of uncultured Flavobacteriaceae bacterium. Classification (GTDB taxonomy): domain Bacteria; phylum Bacteroidota; class Bacteroidia; order Flavobacteriales; family Flavobacteriaceae; genus Polaribacter; species Polaribacter gochangensis. The sequence continues at coordinate 119,983 of CAJYAG010000001.1, forward strand.
TTTGGTTTTTCTGAAGGAATTTCACATTTTTCTCTAGCTAAACAATCTGTTTGTTTGGTGGTTAGTAAAAAATGTTGACCATCAAAGTCTAAACCAAACTTACCAATGGTTTCTGCTTGATATTCTACTTCGATATCTAAATCTTCAATTCCCAATACTTTTTCAGAAAGGTTAATAATGTGTATTAATTTCTCTGGATGCAACCTGTGGTCATAATCGTTGGCATTCCAAAGTTGAAAATTAATCACTTCTTCGTTTCTTACAGTTCCGCCACAATCAATAAAATGTTTTGTGATTTTTCCAACTTCAGTTACATGAAAATGATTGGGAACTAATTCTCCGTTTGGCAATTGAAAAGCAATGGTTTCTAATGTATTTAGAGCTGATTTTATTTCTGATAATTTCATAATGTTAAATATTTAAAGCTGATTATTTCTATAATTTTTTAGCAACACTTTTCTTTTTCTGTACTATCTTGATTCAAAAATTGAAACATCACTTCTTTCATTTTTGTCCAATTTCCAGCATGAATACAATAACAAACACTTGTGCCTTCTACATTTCCTTTAATCAATCCTGCATTTTTTAATTCTTTTAAATGCTGAGATATCGTAGGTTGCGCCAATTTTATTTCGTTTACTAAATCGCCACAAACACACGCATCAATTTTAAATAAATGTTGTAAAATGGCTACTCTTGCTGGATGTCCAAATACTTTGGCAAACAATGCAATTTCGTTTTGTTGATCTGTAAATATTTCTGCTTTTGTGATTCCCATTGGCACATTAATTGTTTCATTGCAATATTACGATTAATAACAAAGCCAACAAACATTTTTTTATTATTTTTAAAAAATTAAATGAATTTCTTCAACTCACTAAAGTCAGTAATAACTTTATCAGCATTTTCTAAGGTTTGATCAGCAGCTAACGGATTTTTATAACCAAAGACAAAAATACCAGCATCATTTGCCGCTTTTACACCATTATCGGAATCTTCAATTACAATGCAGTTTTCTTTTGGAGTATTTCCTAAAACTGCCGCTTTTTCAAAAATTTCTGGATGTGGTTTTGACTCCTTTAAATCTGCTCCGCTTATTTTAGCAGTAAAATATTGGTTTAAATCAAAACGGTTAAAAACACGATCTATATTTACCATGGCAGAAGAAGAAGCTAAAATCAATGTGATTTCTTTCTCATAAAAATACTTAATAATGTCTTCTACGCCTTTTACCAAATGCAACGTTGGATCGTTTTCAAAGAAATTTACATAACGTTTTCTTTTTTGCAAAACCAATTCATTTGGGTCTTCCTCTAAATTAAAATGAGCAATCAATCTCTGAAATGCATTGATGGTAGAAGAACCGGTTAAAGTCTTGTATAATTCTTCTGAAACTTCTAATCCTAAAGAGATAAAGGTTTCGTAATAGGCTTTTTTATGGAGTAATTCTGAGTCGATAATTACGCCATCCATATCAAAAATTACACATTGTATGTTGTTCATGAGTCTATAAATTTAGATTTTAATTCGGGTGTTGGTAGCATGCAGCTTTCTTTTTTACCGAACCATTTGTAGCGATTTTTTGCAATATAATCGTAAAAAAAATCTCTAAACCCTTTTGGTAAAACCCAGAAGATTTGAAAAAGCATCCAAAATCCGCCAAAGTGTTTTGCAATTTTTAAAGCTGCTGAAGATTTACTATAATAGTTGTTTTTAGAAGTAACCAAAATAATAGAATCTGTTTTTTTTGTATCAATCTTAAAATGATGTGTAATTTCTTTTCCGATTTCAGATTGTAGAGAAGCAAATACAAATAAATTCTGAGTGTCTTTTTTAATAATTTTTAAAACAGAAGCGCTGCAAAAATTACAAACCCCGTCAAAAAGTACTAGTTGCTTATTTTTAAGTAGTTTATCAAATAGATCCATCAGGAAAAGAATATAATTAAAAATAATATTCTACAAATTTCCATAAATTTTATGACTTTCATGTAACAATTTTTGTTTTAAGACGTCAGATACACAGAAGTAATTAAATAAATAAAAATGTTTGTTGAAGTTTAGCTTACACATAACATTAATAGCTTTTAAAAAAGTTGGGTAATTGCTTTTGTTAAAAATGAACTAATTCATATGATAGAAATAAAAAAACTACACAAATCTTATCCAATCGGAAAAGATTCTTTACATGTTTTAAAAGGAATTGATTTACATATTAAAGAAGGTGAATTTGTTTCAATTATGGGGTCTTCTGGATCTGGGAAATCTACATTATTAAACATTGTTGGTCTTTTAGATGAACACGATGAAGGAGAATATTTTTTAAATGGTCAGTTAATAAAAAATTTAAACGAAAAGAAAGCAGCAATTTTAAGAAATAAATTTCTAGGATTTGTCTTTCAATCATTTAATTTAATTTCCTACAAAACTGCATTAGAAAACGTAGCATTGCCATTATATTATAAAGGAATTCCTAGAAAAGAACGATTAAAAACGGCAATGGAATATTTAGATAAAGTAGAATTAAAAGATTGGGCAAATCATTTACCAAATGAATTATCGGGTGGACAAAAACAACGTGTTGCCATTGCAAGAGCGTTGGTAACACAACCAAAAGTTGTTTTGGCTGATGAACCAACAGGAGCGTTAGATTCTACCACTACAGATAATGTGATGGATTTGCTAAGAGATATTAATAATGAAGGAATGACCGTTTTTGTAATTACGCACGAAGAAGAAGTTGCTGCGCAAACCAAAAGAGTTGTTAGGTTAAAAGATGGTGTTATTATTAGTGACGAGTTAACGAATCAAGCCAAAGCCGTATAATATGTTCGATTTAGATCGTTGGAGAGAAATTTTTCAAAGCATCAATAAAAACAAGTTACGTTCTGTAATGTCTGGTTTTACAGTAGCTTTTGCAATTTTACTTTTTACCTTATTATTTGGTATTGTAAGCGGACTGAGTAATACTTTTAAGGATGCATTTGCCGATGATGCAGCTAACTTTATGTCTGTAAGAGTTTGGAAAACAACCAAACCTTTTAAAGGATTACAAACCGGTAGAAGAATTCAATTAAAAAATAAAGACTTAAATTTTGTTAAAGACGAATACGATTCTAAAATTCAACACTTAACAGCAAGAGTTAATAGAAATGTAAATATTTCGTATAAAAATAAACAAGATAATTATAGTTTACAAGCAGTACATCCTGATCATCAGTTTTTAGAAAAAACAATTATTGAGGAAGGTAGATACATTAACCAAAGAGATTTAAGAGAAAGAGCAAAAGTTATTGTTATTGGACGTTTGGTTAAAGAAGATTTATTTGGAGAAAAACCTGCTTTGGGTAAACGTATAAATGTTAGTGGAATATCATATCAAATTATCGGTGTTTTTTCTGATGAAGGTGGAGATAATGAGGAGCGTAAAACTTTTATGCCTGTTACAACTGCACAAATGATTTATGGTAATAATGATCATATTAGCCAGATTGTTATTGGATACAATCCAGATTTAAGTTTAGATGAAGCCATTGCTTTTGGAAATAAAATGGAACGTGATTTAAGAAAACAATTAGACATTCATCCAGATGACCAAAGTGCTTTATCTATTAATAACATGGCAGAAGCAAACCAAGGTGTTGGTGTCTTTGTTATTGCATTGTACTTTATTGTCATTTTTATTGGATCCGGAACTCTAATTGCAGGAATCATTGGAATTAGTAATATTATGATTTTTGTAATTAAAGAACGCACCAAAGAATTTGGAATTCGAAAAGCTTTAGGAGCAAAACCAGCATCAATTGTAGGTATGGTAGTGCAAGAATCTGTTTTAATTACAACAATTGCAGGATATTTAGGTTTATCACTCGGAACCTATATTTTAACATTCATAGGTGATAGTTTAGAAAAGGATTACTTTATTAAAGACCCAAGTGTAAGTCCCGGAATTGTCATAGGAGCAACTATTGTTCTGATTTTGTCAGGATTAATTGCAGGATATGTTCCAGCAAAAAGAGCAGCAAGTATTAAACCAATAGTAGCATTAAGAGCAGACTAAGATGAAATTTTTATTTGATTCAGATACATGGCAAGAAATTTACGGAAGTATCCGTAAAAACAAAATGCGAACAGCAATTACTATTATTGGTGTTTTGTGGGGAATTTTCTTGTTGGTTGTTTTATTAGGAGCGGCAAGAGGTATAGAAAATAATTTTAATAAAATATTTGGAAGCTTTGCTACAAACAGTGTTTTTGTTTGGACACAAGCTACTGACACACCGTTTAAAGGGTTTCAAAAGAATAGAAGATTTAGTTTAACCTTAAGAGATGTTGAAATTTTAAAAAGCGAGTATCGTAATGAAATTAAATTATTGGCTCCAAGAAACCAAACTTCTAATTTAATTATTAAAGGCTTTAAAACGGGTACTTTTCAGGTTAGTGGAGATTACCCTGTTTTAGATAAAATTCAGAAAAAAGAGTTACTATATGGACGTTTTTTAAATGACAACGACATTCTATCTTATGCAAAAGTATGTGTGATTTCTGAAGAAATGTACAAACAGTTGTTTGAGAAAAATGAGTTTCCAATTGGTCAACTTGTTAAGATAAATAGTATCAATTATAAAGTAGTTGGTGTTTATAAACGGTCTAACGGAATTAGTTTTGATGGCGATTCTGCTTACATTCCATTTACAACTTTTCAAAAAGTATACAATACCGGGAATAAAATTGATTGGATGATGATTACTGCCAATGAAGGAATTGATATTGAGCAAATGGAGACAGATGTTCTATTAACCTTAAAAAACCTACACAAAGTACATCCAGATGATAAAAGAGCATTTGGTAGTGTGAACCTTGGAGTAGAAATAGGGAAAGTAACTGGCTTTTTAACTGGAATGCAATTTTTAACATGGTTTGTTGGTATTGCAACATTAATTGCAGGAGTTTTTGCAATTGGTAACATCTTATTAATTACAGTAAAAGAACGTACAAAAGAAATCGGAATTAGACGTGCTCTTGGAGCAACACCAATTAGCATAAGAAGACAAATTGTTTTAGAATCTGTATTCTTAACAACAATTGCAGGAATGTTAGGCATTGTCTTCGGAGCATTAGTGTTGTTTGGAATTGATAAAATGGTTGGAAGCGGAGATGATGCCGTATTGATAAACCCAACAGTAAACATTCCAATTATTTTAATAGCATTTTTAACATTAACCGTATTAGGATCTTTAATAGGATTGATACCCGCCTACATGGCAACAATAGTGAAACCAATAGAAGCATTAAGAGAAGAATAAACAAGAAACAATTATGAGTAAAAGAGCAAAAATTATTTTAGCAATTATAGCAGTATGTTTTATTGCTGCACTTATTTGGTTCGGTAAAAAGAACAAAACAAATATTATAGAATTTGAAACTGAAACAGCTTTCACTACAACAATTGTTAAAAAAACTGTAGCAACTGGTAAAGTTGTACCGTTAGAAGAAGTAGAAATTAAACCTCAAATTACAGGAATTATTGACGAAGTTTTTGTGTTAGAGGGAGCAATTGTTAAAACAGGAGATCTAATTGCAACAGTTAGAGTTGTACCAAACATCGCCTCTTTAAACAGCGCAACAGGTAGAGTAAAATCTGCAAAATTAAGTTATAACAACGCAAAAGTTTCTTACGATAGAAATAAAAACTTATTGAATAAAGGTGTCATTTCTCGTCAAGAATTTGAAGCTACTGAATTGAGTTATAACAATGCAAAATTAAATTTAGCGAATGCTGAATCTGATTTAGAAATTATTAGAAAAGGTTCTACTTCTGGATTAGGAAAAACGACAAACACAAACATTAGAGCTACAGCATCAGGTATGATTTTGGAGATTCCTGTTAAAAAAGGATATCAAGTAACGCAAACAAACGACTTTAATGCAGGTACTACAATTGCTAGTATTGCAGACATGACAAAAATGATTTTTGAAGGAAAGGTTGATGAGTCTGAAGTTAGTAAACTAATTGTTGGAACAAAAATTGAGGTTTCTTTAGGAGCGATTGAAGGAAAGAAATTTCCTGCAGTATTAAATTTTGTTGCACCAAAAGGAACAGAAGAAGGCGGAGCAGTACAGTTTAAAATTAAAGCAGATGTTACCTTAGATAAAAACAATTTTATTAGAGCTGGTTACAGTGCAAATGCTGATATTGTTTTAGAAAAGAAAGAGAATATTTTAGCGATTAAAGAAGCTTTATTGCGTTTCGATAAAAAAACAGAAGAACCTTATGTTGAGGTAAAAGTAGGAGATAAGTTCGAAAAAAGAACTGTAAAACTAGGAACTTCTGATGGCGTAAATGTTGAAGTACTTTCTGGTGTTACTAAAGAAGATCAAATCAAGATTTGGAACAAAGCTTCTAAGAAAGATGATAAAAATAACAACAACTAATTAGTCTAATTAGTAAGTATAAAAAGAGGAAATTCTATTTAGAATTTCCTCTTTCTTATTTTTATTGCATATTGAACTCCAAATCCAGTACTAAAAATATTATATCCGCTATTTGGCATTTGAAAATTAAAATTAGAAACATGTCCAACTCCACCAAAAAGTTGAATAGAAATTTTATTATTTAACTGCAAATCCAACCCTATATTTCCGTTTTCTATAAAAGTAAAACCTTTAGCCAAACGCTCTGTTTCTGTATCAATATAACTGAATCCTAAACCGGCTTGTAAAAAGATGCTTAGGTTTTTACAGAGTTGTTGCTTTGCTTCTAAAGTGAATTCTACTGCAGTAATAGAAAGATTCTTTAACCGTGTAAAGCGTTGTCGTTTCTCTATATAATTGTCTTCTTCTGGTCGTACAAATTGCTCATTATACAATTGGTGTTTTACAAATTGAATTTGAGGCTCTAGAATCAAAGAAACCTCCATCGTTTTGAGTTTTGTTATCGGAAAATAGAATTGCCCTTTTACAGTGTTTGTTCTATAGAAATAATCGGCATCATCAAACAAAAAATTGTTTTCGTTTCCTTGCGATAATTGTATGCCGTATTTAGCTACGGTAAAGAAACTCTTGTCTGATTTTTGTGCGTAAGATGTAGCAATCAAACAAACAAAAACGAAAGTAAAACTTATTATTTTTTTATAAAAACAAGCTGTCATTCCGAATGAGGTACGAAGAGGAATCTCACAAAAATTGTTTTGAATTTTATGAGATTCCGCAATCGCTAAAAAACGCTCATTTCGAAATGACATTTCGTTTTTGTTTTCAAGTTAAAAGTGTCATTTCAGACAAATTTTATTAATTTTTTGATTGTAGTTTATGCAAATTGCTTTGCTACTTTTTCCGCACGTCTGTTCTTAGAATAATCATAAAAACCTTCGCCAGATTTAACACCTAATTTTCCTGCCCTAACCATATTTACTAATAACGGACAAGGTGCGTATTTTGGATTTTTAAATCCGTCGTACAATACATTTAAGATTGACAAACAAACATCCAATCCAATAAAATCTGCCAATTGCAAAGGTCCCATCGGATGCGCCATTCCCAACATCATTACCGTGTCAATTTCTTTAACGCCGGCAACATCGTTGTACAACGTTTCAATAGATTCGTTAATCATTGGCATTAAGATTCTGTTGGCAACAAAACCAGGATAATCGTTTACTTCAACCGGAATTTTATTGATTTTCTTTGTCAAATCAACCGTAAATTTCATCACTTCATCAGAGGTATTATAGCCTCTAATAATCTCTACCAATTTCATAATTGGCACAGGATTCATAAAATGCATTCCAATTACTTGTGCTGGTCTTTTTGTTACCGCAGCAATTTGAGTAATAGAAATAGAAGAAGTATTTGTTGCTAAAATGGTATCTTCTGGACAAACTTCATCCAATTCTCTAAAAATATTGAGTTTTAAAGCTACATTCTCAGTGGCAGCTTCTACAACCAAACTCGCATATTGTACACCTTCTTTGATAGAAGTGTAGGTGGTAATATTATTTAATGTATTGTTTTTATCAGCTTCAGAAATTTTTTCTTTAGCAACCATTCTATCTAAATTCTTGGTAATAGTTGCAATTCCTTTTGCCAAAGCAGTTTCAGAAATGTCTATTAATTGCACTTGAAATCCAAATTGAGCAAAAGTATGCGCAATTCCATTTCCCATTGTTCCTGATCCGATTACAGCGATGTTTTTCATGTATGTATTATTTAAAAATTTGTTATTCAAAGATTAAGAATGCGCTTTCAATTTTTCAATCTTTTAATTATTCTAATATTTTTTTGGGCGTTTTAACGGGCTTTCGCTACTCGCTTTTTTTAGCTTTGTTCTTTATACAAATTTATTCATTCTTCATAAATTCACTCAAACTAACAACTAAAAAAGAGCTCAAACAACCCGCTCAATCCCTAACGCACTTGTTTATTTTATGATTTACAAAAACGATAAACTTTGTCTTTAGCTTTGCAACTTAGTCACTTTCAAACTTTGCAACTATTATTAAAAACAATCAATAATTCGTTGAGCAATTCGCAAAGCTTCTGTTCCTTGTGACAAAGAAACAACCGGAGTTGTATCATTATTAATGGCATCAGCAAACGATTCTAATTCGTCTAAAATGGCGTTGTTTTCTTTTACTTCCGGATTGTCAAAATAAATTTGTTTTTTAACGCCTTCAGCATTTTGTAAAATCATGGCAAACTCATCTTGATGTTCGGGAACATCTTTCATGCGAACTACTTCTGATTTTTTTTCTAAAAAATCTACAGAAATATAAGCGTCCTTTTGAAAGAATCTCGATTTACGCATATTCTTCATTGATATTCTACTTGCCGTTAAATTAGCAACACAACCATTTTCAAATTCGATTCTTGCATTGGCAATATCTGGCGTTTCACTAATCACAGAAACACCACTTGCGTGTACATTTTTTACAGGTGATTTTACAACACTTAAAATAATATCAATATCGTGAATCATTAAATCCAATACCACCGGAACATCTGTTCCTCTTGGATTAAATTCTGCCAAACGATGCGTTTCTATAAACATTGGCGATTCGATCATATCTTTTACCGCAGTAAATGCAGGATTAAAACGTTCTACGTGACCAACTTGACCACGAACATGTTTCTGACTTGCTAATGTTCTTATAGCTTCTGCTTCTAAAACTGTTTTTGTAATTGGTTTTTCAATAAAAATATGACAACCTTTTTCTATGGCTAATTTTGCACATTCGAAATGTGATAAAGTCGGAGTTACAATGTCGATGACATCAACTTCGTCAATTAAACTTTCTACAGAATCAAACAATGTATATCCAAATTCTTCTGCAACTTTTTGTGCGTTTTCTGTAAATGAATCGTAAAAACCTACTAATTCGTATTTATTTGATTGTTGTAATAAGCGAAGATGAATTTTCCCTAAATGACCAGCGCCAAGAACACCTACTTTTAGCATATAAAATATATTTTTGTGTTAAATGTTGATTTTCAGCAAAGAAAAAAGCCAAAAATAAATCGTTAACAAAGATACACTTTTATAGCTATTTTTTTAGATTTATTACTACTTTTAGAACTCCAAACTAAAGATAGAATTGAAAGACACTCATAAACATCAAGGACTTAGAAAACAGCTAGCTAACGTGTTAGAAGCAAAAGGAATTACCGATAAAAATGTGTTAGATGCTGTGTGTAAAATTCCACGACATTTGTTTATCGATTCTAGTTTTGAAGCGCACGCATATCAAGATAAAGCATTTCCGATTGCTGCCGAGCAAACCATTTCTCAACCGTATACCGTTGCTTTTCAATCACAAACACTAGCAATAAAACCAGGAGATAAAGTGTTAGAAATCGGAACAGGTTCTGGATATCAAACGGCTGTTTTATTAGAAATGAAAGCAGAAGTATATTCGATTGAACGTCAGAAAGAATTGTTTAAAAAGACCTCTTTATTCTTGCCAAAATTAGGGTATAGAGCAAAGAAATTAATTTTTGGTGATGGTTATAAAGGTTTGCCAGAAATTGCACCTTTTGATAAAATCATTGTAACTGCTGGTGCACCTTTTGTTCCGAAACCTTTATTGAGTCAATTAAAAGTGGGAGGAAAGTTATTAATTCCAGTCGGAGAATCCACACAAATAATGACGTTGTTTATCAGAAAATCTGCCAAAGAATTTGAAAAACACGAGTTGGGAGATTTTGCTTTTGTGCCGATGTTAGAGGAAAAGAATTAATCGATACCAATGTGAGTTCTGTTAAAAGGAAATAATTATAAAACGCAAGTTCTTGATTATTTTTTATAAGACTTCTCGATACAATTTTTCTTCATTCTTCAGAAAAATCACTCGAAGTGACAGTCAGTTCTAAAACTTCAATTTACCTTAGATAAACAAATCAACAATTACACACAATTTTTTAATTATAGTTCGCATCAAAATTTCCATCCCATTTTCCTTGAACGCGTAAAATTTGTTCGATAATATCACGGACACAACCTTCGCCACCTTTTTTGTAGGAAATATATGTAGAAATTTTTTGAATCTCTGGTGCTGCATCATTCGGGCAACATGGCATTCCGACTAATTTCATCACTGGATAATCTGGAATATCATCGCCCATATACAATACGTTTTCTGGTTGTAAATTGTATTTTTCAACCAATTCGTTGTATTGTTTTATTTTATCATGCGCGCCTAAATAAATGTCTTTAATTCCCAAGCCTTTTAAACGAGTTCTTACACCTTCGTTATTTCCACCAGAAATAATACATACATTTAAACCAGCATCCACAGCCGTTTTTAATGCATATCCGTCTTTAATATTCATATGTCTAACTAGTTCTCCGTTCGGAAAAACAGTTACGATTCCGTTGGTTAAAACACCATCAACATCAAAAATTAGTGTGTTTATTTGTGGCAAATATTCTTTATAACTTTTTTCCATATCTTAATTTAATTTGTCTGTTTGAGCGGAGTAGAGAACTCATATAACCTCTCTACTCAGCTCGAGGAGACATTTTATTTTAATTTACTCAATTGAGTTTTGAATTGACTTTGTAAGCAATTGATATATTTTTTGTTGCTGCAAATTTAAATTTTCTAAATGATTTTGTATGGTTTGCACATCGTTTCTTTTTGCCGGACCCGTTTGTGCATCTTTTGGTGAAATTGACTGAATTTTCTTAGCAGTTTCTTCAATTAATGGATATAAAATTTCAAAAGGAATCTTATTTTTCTCGCAAATATCATTTGCAATTGTATACATATAATTGGTAAAATTATTTACAAAAACAGCCGCAACATGTAGTTTTTTTCGTTGTTCTGAATCAACTTGATAGATTTTTTCTCCAATTGATTTTGCGACATTTTCTAACAAATTAAAATCATCTTTCTGTGAAGTTTCTAGGCAAAACGGAATCTCATTAAAATTGATGATTGCATTTTTTGTAAACGATTGCAACGGATAAAAAACACCTTTTCGATTTCCTGCAATTGCATTGATGTCAACTGCACCAGAAGTGTGAACAATCAAACCATTTCTATTTTTAATTACATTAGATACATATTGAACTGCATCATCAGAAACCGCAATAATAGTCACGTCAGAACTAGGAATAGTTGATAATTTTCTAGAATTAAATTGCGTCACACTAATATTTGCTGCTTTAGAAAAAGCACTATACAAATGTGTTGCCACGTTTCCGTTACCAAGAATTGCTACTGAAATCATATCTAGCGAAGATATTGAAATTAATTTTCAACAATTAGATTATTAAAAATATTTTTGCATATTTGCAGTCTTATGATTGTTTAAATAGACTTCAGTTTTCGTCGTTTCTAACACGACCCAAAATTATCAGCATTGAAATATCTTTTCAAAGCTGACTTCTATTATTATATATTTTAAGTATTATGTCACAAAACAATCAATTTACCATAAAAAATATCTTTCAACTTTTTAAAGACGCCGTTAGCGGAAAAGAACAAGATTTTACAACAGGAAGCATCCGAAAAGCAGTTTTTCTATTATCCATTCCGATGATTTTAGAAATGCTGATGGAGTCAATATTTGCTTTGGTTGATATTATGTACGTTTCTAGGGTAAGCGTAAACGCTGTAGCAACGATAGGTTTAACAGAATCTGTAATTACCTTAGTATACGCAGTCGCCATCGGATTAAGTATGGCAGCAACCGCTGTTGTTGCAAGAAGAATCGGAGAAAAAGATGTTGTAGGTGCAAATCAAGCAGCCATACAAGTCATTATTTTAGGCGTTGTCATCGCTATGATAATTAGTGTTATCGGAATTATTTATCCGAAAGAAATCCTTGCATTAATGGGAGCAGAACCTGATTTAATTGAAGAAGGTTTTGGCTATACAAAAATTTTATTAGGAGGAAACATCACCATTATGTTACTGTTTTTAATCAACGCTATTTTTAGAGGCGCAGGAAATGCTTCTATTGCAATGTGGACGTTGATTTTATCAAACGGACTGAACATTATTTTAGATCCAATTTTTATATTCGGATTTGGTCCGATTCCAGCGTATGGAGTAGAAGGAGCAGCGATAGCAACAACAATTGGTAGAGGAACTGCTGTGGTTTGGCAATTAATTGCATTGTTTTATGGTTTTGGAAAAATTAAAATTGCCGTAAAAGATGTGGTGATTCGAGTTTCTGTAATGATTAATTTGATCAAAGTTTCTTTAGGCGGAATAGGACAATTTTTAATCGGAACTTCTAGTTGGGTTTTCTTGATGAGAATCATGTCAGAATTTGGAAGCGAAGTGTTGGCAGGGTATACAATTGCAATTAGAATAATGATGTTTACGTTGATGCCAGCGTGGGGAATGAGCAATGCGGCAGCAACACTGGTTGGACAAAATTTGGGAGCAAAAAAACCTGACAGAGCAGAAAAATCAGTTTGGAAAACAAGTAAATACGCAGCATATTTTATGGGATTTGTTTCTATCATTTATATGGTTTTTGCTTCCACTTTTTTAAATTGGTTTAGCGATAATCCTGAAGTGGTAAAAAACGGAACCTTATGCTTGCAAATTATTGCAGCAGGTTATGTTTTTTATGCATACGGAATGGTTGTGATTCAATCTTTTAATGGTTCTGGTGATACAAAAACGCCGACGTATATTAATTTTGTTTGCTTTTGGTTGTTTCAATTGCCGTTTGCTTATATCGTTGCGATACTATTTGAAGCTGGACCAATTGGTGTATTTTTATCCATTACGTTTGCAGAAATCCTAATTGCAGTCATCGGAATTTGGCTCTTTAAAAAAGGAAAGTGGAAAACGGTGCAAGTGTAATTGTTTTCTTAATTTAGCTAAACTAATTTTTACACAATGAAGAAAAATAACAAATTAGGAATCAATACCATTTGCACACACATTGGAGAAGTTAAAGACGAGCAATTTAAAGGCGCAATTTCGCCAATTTATATGTCGACTTCGTATGAGTTTGATAATGTTGATGTAAAGCGATATCCGCGTTATTTCAACACACCAAATCAAGAAATGTTATGCAAGAAAATTGCAGCTTTAGAAAAAACTGAGAACGCTTTGATTTTCGGATCTGGAATGGCAGCTGTTAGTACAACATTATTGGCTTTTTTACACAAAGGAGATCATGTTGTTTTGCAACAAACCTTGTATGGAGGAACCTATAATTTTGTAGTAGAAGAGTTTGATAAATTCGGAATTGAATATTCGTTTACAAAAGATTTATCCATTGAATCTTTTCAAAAAGAAATCAAAGAAAATACCAAAGTATTATACATAGAAACTCCATCAAACCCACTTTTAACGATAACTGACATGCAATTGGTTGCTAACTTGGCAAAGCAAAACGGAATTATAACGATGATTGATAATACGTTTGCATCACCAATAAATCAAACTCCAATTGATTTCGGAATTGATATTATGTTGCACTCTGCAACAAAATATATGGGCGGACATTCAGATATTTTAGCCGGAGCAGTTGCTGCTTCTAATGAACATATTGACAAAATTTGGAACATCGCAAAAAACTTAGGCGGAAGTTTAAGTGATTTTACCGTTTGGATGTTAGAACGCAGTTTAAAAACGATGAATTTACGTGTAAAACGTCAAAGTAAAAATGCGTTGAAAATGGCAAAATATTTGGATAAAAATGAATCAGTTGCTAATGTATATTATCCTGGTTTAAAATCGCATCCAGATTATGCATTGGCAAAAAAACAAATGAACAATTTTGGAGGAATGTTGTCTTTTGAATTGAAAGAAAACATCAATGCAATGGATTTTATGAATAATTTATCGTTGATAAAACCATCCATGAGTTTGGCTGGAGTAGAAAGCACGATGTTAAGTCCGACTCAAACTTCCCACGCATTATTATCTCCAGAAGAAAGAGAAAATCAAGGAATAAAAGACGGATTGATTCGGTTTTCTGTTGGAATTGAAGAAACCAAAGATTTAATTGCCGATATTGAGCAGGCTATTAATAGTTTGTCGTAAACCTGTTATCAACTAAGAAATATTTTAAAACAAAACAAATGATAAAAGGAAGATTAGAAGCATTTACAGATGGCGTTTTAGCCATTATTATTACCATTATGGTGCTTGAATTAAAAGTGCCACATGGCGGAGAGTTTAAAGATTTACAACCGTTGTTTCCTGTTTTTGGTAGTTATATTTTAAGTTTTATCTATGTTGCCATTTATTGGAATAATCATCATCATATGATGCAAACGGTAAAACATGTTACTGGAAAAATTCTTTGGGCAAACATGCATTTATTATTTTGGTTGTCTTTAATTCCGTTTGTTACTGGTTGGATGGGTGAAAATAATTTTACAACTGCTACTGTGTTTTCTTATGGAATTGTTCTACTTGGAGCAGCAATTGCTTATTTTATATTGCAAAGTTTAATTATAAAAAGTCAAGGTAAAACATCAATTTTAGCAAAAGCATTAGGTAAAGATTATAAAGGAAAAGCATCACCAATTTTATACATAATTGGTATTGTTTCTTCTTTTTTTAATATTTGGATTAGTGGTGCAATTTTTATCATTGTAGCAATTATGTGGTTAATTCCTGATCGTAGAATTGAAAAAGCACTTAAAAAAGAAGAAAAATGAAACTAGATATATTAGCGTTTGGAGCACATCCAGATGATGTTGAATTAGGTTGTGGAGCAACCATTGCCAAAGAAATTTCTTTAGGGAAAAAAGTCGGAATTGTAGATTTAACTCGTGGCGAATTAGGTACTCGAGGTTCTGCGGATTTACGAGATAAAGAAGCTGCAAAAGCGGCAAAAATATTAGGAGTTTCGGTTCGTGAGAATTTGGGTTTTGCTGATGGATTTTTTATCAACGATAAGAAACATCAACTAGAAGTTATAAAAATGATTCGTAAATACCAACCAGAAATGGTGCTGTGTAATGCGGTTGATGACCGGCATATAGATCATCCAAAAGGAAGTAAATTGGTTTCTGATGCGTGTTTTTTAAGCGGATTGATAAAAGTAGAAACGGAATTGAATGGAAAAAATCAACAAAAATGGCGCCCAAAACAAGTGTATCATTATATCCAATGGAAAAATAGTGAACCTAATTTTGTTGTTGATGTAACTGGTTTTATGAATGCAAAAATTGAATCGGTAAATGCCTACAGTTCACAATTTTTTGATCCGAATAGTAAAGAGCCAGAAACGCCAATTACAAGTAAAAACTTTACTGATAGTATAGAATACAGAGCCAAAGATTTAGGGAGATTAATTGGCGTAGAATACGCAGAAGGTTTTACCACAGAACGTTACGTTGCTGTAGAAAATTTAGGGAAATTAATTTAGCTTTTCTTTTGTTGTAAATTAAAAAATGAATTATATTTGCACCCGCAAGTTACATGGTGGTTGTAGCTCAGTTGGTTAGAGTATCGGTTTGTGGTACCGAGGGTCGCGGGTTCGAATCCCGTCTTCCACCCAAAAGCAAAAAGCTTCTCTTTTTTAGAGGAGCTTTTTTTGTATGTTACATTTATGAAGAAAAGGGATGAGAAGTTTATCTTGAGCGGAGTCGAAAGGAATCCCGTCTTCCACCCAAAAGTAAAATCCTTCTCATAACGAGAAGGATTTTTTTGTGCTTCAATTTTTTATTCTTTCACCATATTTTATAGTTCTTATTTTTTACATTTGGATAAATACTTATTTCTATGCAACATTTATTGAACGTTTACAAAAGAATACAACCACATATTCACAAAACTCCAGTATTGCAATCAAGATTATTAAATGAAGCAACAGGTGCACACGTATTTTTAAAATGTGAAAACTTTCAAAAAACGGGGTCCTATAAAACTAGAGGAGCAAGTAATGCCATTTTAAATTTAACTGAAGCACAAAGAAGTAAAGGTGTTGTAACACATTCTTCTGGAAATTTTGCTCAAGCTTTGTCATTAGCCGCTAAAAACTTAGGTGTAAAAGCTTATATTGTTATGCCTTCTTCTGCTCCAGAAATTAAAAGAAAAGCGGCATTAGATTATGGCGGAATCGTAACGATTAGCGGGCCAACTTTGGCAGAAAGAGAAATGGCTTCAAAGAAGATTGAAAAAGAAACTGGAGCAACTTTTATTCATCCTTCTAATAATATTGATGTAATTGACGGGCAAGGAACTGCTTGTTATGAATTACTGCAATCAGCATCAGATTTTGATTATGTCATTGCACCAATTGGTGGTGGTGGTTTGATTGCAGGAACGTGTTTATTCGCAAATGCTTTTTCTCCATCTACAAAAGTAATCGGAGCAGAACCTTTTGAGGTTGATGATGCGTATCGTTCGTTAAAAAGTGGAAAAATAGAAACCAATACAACAGCCAATACAATTGCAGACGGATTGAAAACACAACTAGGAAATCACAATTTTCCAATCATTTTAAATCATGTAGACCAAGTAATTAGAGTTACTGAAGATGAAATTATTGCAGCCATGCGTTTTGTTTGGGAACGCATGAAAATTACGATTGAACCATCTAGCGCTGTTGCTGTCGCAGCAATTTTTAAAGAACCAATTTTGTTTAAAAATAAAAAAGTGGGTGTTATTATTTCTGGCGGAAATGTAGATGTAACAAAACTTCCTTTTTAAAAAAGAATGTCATTCCCATGAAAAAGAGAATCCATAAACTTAGATTTTGAAAGATTCCTGCCTTCGCAGGAATGACACTAAAATTAAAGATTAGCAAGCGCTTCAATAACTTCAGCACGTTTTCTTACAGAAACCGAAACGGTGCTTTTATCTTTTAATACCAAATAACCGCCATCAGATTTTATAAACTCTTTGATGTATTTTGTATTTACTAAATGACTTTGATGTACGCGTAAAAAGGAGTTGTCTTTTAACAAATCGGCATAAAATTTTAAGGTTTTTGTGACCATAATTTTAGTGCCATTTTCAAAATAAAAAGTGGTGTAATTATTGTCGGATTTACAACGAATAATTTCATCCAAAGAAACCACCACAATTTTATCTAAGGTATGTAATGATATTTTTTTAGGCAATTGATTTGGTGTAGCAATAGATTCTTGTAAGACTGATAATTGCTCGTTTTTTGGCTGAACTTGAAGCATTGCTTTGTCAATTGCATTTTTCAGTTCTTCATCAGAGTAAGGTTTTAAAATATAATCGATTGCCGCAAATTTAAATGCTCTGATAGCAAACTCATCACTAGCAGTTACAAAGATGATTTTAGAAGTTAAATTTGGAATGATTTCTAACAAATCAAATCCTGTTCCGTCTCCCAACATAATATCTAAAAACAACATATCTGGTTGTTTTTTTTGTAAAATTTTTGCAGCAGAAACTACACTATTTGCGGTGCCAATAATTTTTATGTTTGGATGATTGTTAGCAATATCTTGTGCTAACATTTCTAATGCTTGCGGCATATCATCTACTAAAACAGCTGTTTGTTGTTGCATATTAATAATCTGTTTTTAACGGAATTTTAAATTCAACTTTTGTTCCAATTACATAACTGTTTTCAGCGAGTTCTTTGATTTCTAATGTACTCGTTTTTGATAAATTTTCTATTCGTTCTTTGGTTACTTTTAAAGCAATTGAAGTATGCGTTGAAGCTGTTTTTCCTTTTTTTGATTGCTCAATTCCGATTCCGTTATCAATAATTGTACATACTAAATGATTGTTTTTTGTTTTAAAATGAATCGATACCTTTCCGTTTACATTTTTAAAACCATGTTTGATGCTGTTTTCTACAAAAGGTTGCACCAACATTGGCGGAATTAAAATTTCTTCTGTTGCAATATTTCCGACTTCTGTTGTAATTGTGTATTCAAAATTAGCATTCATTTTCTGTTCTAAATTCAAGTAATTTTTTAGCGTATCAATTTCTTCTGAAAGACTAATTTCTTCTTTTCTAGAATTCTGTAAAAGCGAGCGTAACAAGGCTGCAAACTGACTAATTGTAGTGTTTAATTCTTTTGTATTTCCGTTGTATCCAAATGCTTTAATTCCGTTTAACACATTAAAAATAAAATGCGGATTCATTTGTAGTTGTAAGGCTTTTTGCTCTAAAGTAATTAAATAATTTTCTAAGGTTAGTTTTTCAATTTTTTGTTGATTTTTTAATTGTTTTCTTCTAAAGAAAGAGAATATAATCAACAAGAAAATTAGTATTACTAAAGTAGTAGCACTAACTATAAACCACGTTTTTTGATACAAAGGTTTATCAATATAAAAAGAAAAAATTGCAGGTTGACTTTCAGTTTTTGATGCATTTCTAGATCTTACAGAAAAGGTATAATTCCCTGAAGTTAAATTTGCAAAATTGATTGAATTATTCGATGTCCAAGCGCTTTTAGTTTCATTTAAAGTATACTGATATTCAACTCTTTTCGGTTGATTGATATCCACCGTTTTAAAGTTAAAAGAAATATTATTTTGCGCTGGAGAAAGTTGCAAAACAGCATTTTTAAACTGCTGTTGAATACGATCAATAGATTGATTTGAAACTTCAATAGTTATAAAATGAATCGTTGGTTTTATAAGCGTTTTTTTATTTTCGTTTGGTGTATATCTAGTAATTCCGTTTTTTGTTCCAAACCAAAGATTGCCAAAGTTGTCTTGGATACTTGTGTTCTTTGTGGTTTCAATTCCGATAAAACCATCATTTGCATTGTAATGTGTAGATTTTGAAATTTCATGGTTTTGAAATTCAATTTTATCCACACCTTTTTCTGAACCCATCCATAATTGATTTTTTGCATCAACCATTAATTGATAACTATTTTTTGAACTTAAAAATTCGCTTTTTATCGGTTTTGGAGAATTCAATTTCGGAATTGTGGTTTTCCAAATTCCGTTTCCTAAAGTTCCGATATACAAATCATCAGCAGAAAAAGCCAAACTGCTAATTGAGGTGTTTATATTTAAAAATCTTGAATAATGAGTTACTGTATTGTTGGCAATAAAACCGATATCACCATTTAATGTTCCGTACCAAATTTTATTATTATGTAGCAGAGAAGTAGTTGTCAAATGATTTTTTAATCCGTTATTTTGATTGAAAACAGAAATACTTTCTACAAAATTTTGTTGAAAATTATAGGCTAATTTTAGGATTCCAAATTTTTCCGAAACCAACCAAACTGTGTTATTTTGAATGATAATATTCTGAATATTATTGGTTGGTAAACCATTTTCTGAATGTAATCTTTCGATGTCAAAGCCTGAAACATTTAAAGAATCATTGGATTTTCTAAAAATAGAAACACCTTTGTTTTGTGAACCAAACCAAAGGTTATCATTGCTATCTGATGTAATTGCTGTTGTTTTAAAGCTATTTTTTCTAACAAACCGAATTCCTAAACTATCAATGGTAAATAAGTTTCTATTTGTATCAGTAAACCAAATGCTATTGTTCTTTTGATGAATGGCTGTAACTCCTTTAATGACTATGTTATCAATAACATCATAATGCTTAAAATTATTAGAAATCGATTTGTAAACTCCATTTCCGTAGGTTAATAACCAGGTATTTTGTTGTCTATCAGTAAAAATTTTATGTGTGATAGATTTTATTGAGTTGTCAATTTCTAAACGTTGAATGATTGATTTTTCTTGATTAAAAAGCGCATCAAATTCTTTTAAAGTACTGCTCTTAATTTTTGATGTTGAGTTTAATGAAGTAGATTTCCAGATTTTATTAGATGTTTTTATCCAGTAAGAAGAATTTTTATATTGGATGTCTAGCACATTAGATAAATCAATTTTTAAATTGATTTTTATAGGAGTAGTATAGTTCTTTTTAAATTGATAAACGCCTTGATTTGTTGCTAAATACAGTTTTTTATCAAGCCAAATTAGCTTGTTAATTTTTGGTGTTTTATAAGTTGTAAACTTGTTTTTAATTTTAATAGATAAACCATTATTAGTACCAATAAACAAACTATCTTTTTGTATATAAAATGAATTTGCAAAATTAGAAGACAATCCATTTTCTTGACTAAAAACATCGAAACTATTTCCATCAAAACGAGCGATTCCGCCACCTTGAGTTGCAAACCAAATATATCCAACAGCATCTTGAACCGCATCAACTACATCCGATTGTGGCAACCCGTTTGCAATTGAGTAGTTTTTAAAATTTACTTTTTGAGCATTAATCGTTATTGCAAAAAGGAAACAAAATAAGAAAAGTGTGAATCTAAAAAAAGTCATTATTACAGTACTTGAACACACTAAAATAAACATTTATTGTGCCACAAAATTATTTTAACATTTTAAGAAGAAAGATAGTATTTATTATTTAGTAAATTCACATTTTAAAACTAAACTTTAGAATTATGAAATCTTTTATAAGTGCATTTTTATTGCTTTTTTCTGTAGCAATTTGTTCGCAAAACGGCAACGTACATTTTACTTTAAAACCAACATTAACTCCAGACGCTACCAATGTAATTTTTAGTTACGAAGGCGATTTATGGAAAGTTTCTTCAAACGGAGGTGAAGCATTTCGTTTAACAGCTATGGATGGAGTAGAAACAGATCCAAGTGTTTCTCCAGACGGAAAATGGTTGGCTTTCACGAGCAATCAATACGGAAATAACGACGTATATATTATGCCGTTAAATGGCGGAGAAATTCAACAATTAACATTTCACCAAAGTAACGATGCAGTTTCTTCTTGGAATTGGGATAGTAAGACGGTAAATTTTACATCAAACAGGTATAATTCGATGACAAATTATGCTGTTCATATTGATGGTGGAACACCAAAAAGAACTTTTGAGCATTATTTTAATACGGTTCATAATGTTGTTGAGCATCCAAAAACGGGAGATATTTATTTTAATGAATCTTGGGAAAGTTCAAGGTTTACACATAGAAAAAGATATAAAGGAGATTACAATCCAGATATAAAATCGTACAATAAAAAAACAAAAAAGTACACACAACACACCACATATAGAGGAAAAGATTTTGCTGCTACCATTGATAAAAATGGAACCGTTTATTTTCAATCGGATGCATATAAAGGAGAATATAATTTATATACGTTCCAAAACGGCACTAAAAAAAGATTGACGAATTTTTCTACATCAATCATGTGGCCAAAAGTAAGTGCGAACGGTAAAAAAGTAGTTTTTAGAAAAGATTATCAATTGTATGTGTATGATGTTGATAGAAAATCTTCGAAAAAACTAAAAATCGATATCAATAATAATTCTACAACACAACAAGAGCAATCTTTTGATGTTAAAGGAAATATCACCTTTTTTGATGTTTCTGAAGACGGAAAAAAAATGGCATTTGTTTCTAGAGGAAAATTATTTGTTTCTGATGTTGAAGGAAAGTTTGTGAAAGAAATTGAAACAAATCCTAAAGAAGCTGTTAAAGAAGTAAAATGGTTAAAAGATAATAGCTCTTTAATATTTTCTAGATCTGTAAATGGTTATTATAATTGGTTTGTAACAAGTGCAAATGGCGCATTTAAAACCAAACAAGTAACAAAATCAAAAGAAAATAACAGACAACTTAGCTTAAATAATGACAGAACTAAAGGTGTGTATTTAAGCGGAAGAAATGGTTTGCACATTATTGATTTAAACAATTACAAATCAGAAGTAGTTGTAAAAGATGAATTTTGGGCCTTTTATAGCTCTAATCCTTATTTTTCTCCAGACGGAAAACACATTTTGTACAGTGCAAGAAGAGATTTTGAAGAAGATGTTTTTGTGTATACAATTGCTACAAAAAAATCGGTAAACTTAACAAAAACAAAGGTTTCTGAATCTGATCCACATTGGTCTCCAGACGGAAGATATGTTTATTTTTCGTCAGAAAGAACGGCACCAAGTTTTCCAAGCGGAGGAAATGGTGTTTCTAAAGTGTATCAAATGGCTTTAGACAAATACGAAAAACCATTTAAGATTGATAAAGTAAATGAGTTGTTTGTAGAAAAAAGCAAAGACAAAAAAGATGCTAAAGATAAAAAGGAAGAAATTGAACCAATTGTAATAAACGAAAAAGGTTTAATGGACAGATTAACAGCAATTAGTCCAAGATTTGGTGGTCAAAGAAATATTTCGATTATAAAAGACGGCGCAAAAACACATGTAATTTATATCTCTAATCATGATCAAGGAAGAAATAAATTATGGAAAACAACAATTGAGCCTTTTGAAAATAATAAAACAGTGAAATTAAGTGATTCTCCAACTTTTGGATATCAACTAGTAAGTGCTGGAAAAAAACATTATCTATTATCAAGAGGAACCATTAGTGCTATCAATTTAGGAGCAAATAAATTAAAAGCAATTGCAATCAATCATAGCTTCAATAAATCATTGTCGGATGAGTTTGAGCAAATGTATTACGAAGCTTGGGCAGGAATGGAAGAAAGTTTTTATGATGAAAATTTCCATGGAGAAAATTGGCAAAAATTAAGAGATTCTTATGCAGAATTTTTACCAAAGGTTTCTAGTAGAGCGAATTTGCGTTTGATTTTTAACGACATGTTAGGAGAATTAAATACTTCTCACTTTGGATTTAATTCTTTCGGAAAAGAAGAGCAAGTTTTTTACGGATCACAAACATTAGCAACAGGAATTTTGTTTGATAATGAAAATCCATATATAATAGAAAGAATCATTTCTGAAAGTCCAACAGATGTTAGAGGTAAAAACCTAAGAAAAGGTGACAAGTTAATTGCCGTTAATGGTAAAAAAGTAAACACTAAAAACAATAGAGAATCGTATTTTACAAATCCGAAATTTGCATCAGAAATTAGCTTGACTTTTTCTAGAAACGGTTCAGAGTTCGATGTAAATATTCATCCAACAAACTTCAGAGCAATTAGCACTTTATTGTATGATGAGTGGCAAGATGAAAATCAATCTTATGTTGATAAAAAATCAAATAACAAGATTGCTTATGTGCACATGAAAAATATGTCTGGTGGCGAATTGACAAAGTTTTATCACGATTTAGTTAGTGATGAAGCTTATAAAGAAGGTTTAATTTTAGATTTACGTTTTAATACTGGAGGAAATGTGCACGATGCCGTTTTAAACTTCTTAAGACAAAAACAATATTTAAACTGGAAATATAGAGAAGGAAAATTAACAAGTCAGTCGAATTTTAGTTATGGTGATAAACCAATTGTATTGTTAATCAACGAGCAATCATTATCTGATGCAGAAATGACAGCAGCCGGATTTAAAGAACTTGGAATGGGAACAATTGTTGGAACAGAAACCTATAGATGGATTATTTTTACAACAAGTGGTTCTTTAGTAGACGGTTCTAGTTATCGTTTGCCAGTTTGGGGATGTTATACTTTAGGCGGAAAAGATTTAGAATTAACAGGAGTTTCGCCAGATGTGTATGTTGGTAAAAACTTTAAAGACAGATTAGAGAATAAAACTCCGCAATTAGACAAAGCGATTGATATTATTTTGAAGAAATTAAAGAAGTAATATTTAGATGAAAAACGATAAAGGCTGTTCAATTTGAACAGCCTTTTCTTTGTTTAGTTTACGTTGTACAAACGCAAGTTATCAATTTCTGGCTCTACGTGTTGTAAATCTCCGTAAGGTTTTATAATTGGTTTTAAAACACATAATACAGTGGTAATTCCTTTAATAATTAACTTGTCGTCTTTTTCAACTGTTTTCCATCTAAATTTTTCAATAGGAATGTTATAACTTTTAAATTCGTTTAAAAGATTTTCGTCAGCTTCAATAAAATCCATTATTGCATCTTGAGAAGTTAAAGTAGGAACTCCGTTATCAGAATCTGTAAAATCTACTTCCATTTTTATTGGTAGATTAAATTGTGTTGTAAACGGATCTCCAACATAACGCTCACTTTCATTATACAAAGTTTCTAACCAATCAATATCTTCTTGCGGATATTTTTTAGCAAATGCTTTTGATACATCTACTTTTCCTGGAGAATGGGCCGTTGGATAAAATTCATAAAACGGTTTAGCTAAATGATATTTAGAAAACTCACCACCAAAAATGGTGTAAAACGGAGTCGCAACAATATTTGGTTGTTTGTTGCTACTAAAAACAGTTTTCATACCTTCAATTAAATTGGTATTGCTACCCAAAGCTGGAACATGGAAAACAATATTTGTGTCATCTGCAATTCCTTTATCTACTTTTGGAAGTTCATTATTTAGCAAAGCGTTTCTTAGTGTGTTTTCATTAACAATTTTCCCGTTTATCGCTGTTTCTAAATGCATTCCTTTCCAAGGATTATTTTCGCTTACAATATGAATGTCAGAATACAATCTGTCATCATAATTGTTGTTTAACCAAGAAATGATTTCTTGTAGCGAAAAAGCTTCTGTGATGACTTCAAATTGTTTTTCTTCAAAATACATTTTTGCACTTGTGTAATAATTTGAATGTTCAGAATCTACTCCGGTGATAAAAACGATAGCTTCTCGGTAAATGGGAGCTTCACTAATTTCTTCAGCAAGTACTGTTGGAGCGATGGTTGCTGTTGTTTTCTTTTTTCTGTTACAACTAGTAAAAGAAATACTGAAAGCTAGCAAAACGATTGCGATAACTTTTGTGTTTAGGATTTTTTTCATGATACTTAGGTTTTAGATTAATAATTATGGTTTATCAAATCTAGTATCAGAAAGCAGTTAAATTTGGTTGGTTTTAGAATTCGTAAGGAAGTATTTAGAATTCGTAAGTAAACAAGTTTTTATTTATTATAAACCACCAATTTTGTGGGGTTTTTAATTGTGGTTTCATCCGCAAAAGACAAAATATATTGTTCCACTTTTTTTGCAACTCTTGGTTGTGGATAGAGTAGTACTTTATTAATATCTCCAGCCCATTCGTTTAAATACAAAACGGTCATGTGTTCGTTTGTCCTGTAGTATTTCTGTACATTTTCCGGGAGTTTGTCTTTTAAAGAAGCATCAATCTGAACGTAGTAATAATCTAATTTAGAAGTAAAAAAACTAAAGGATAACAAATGATCCCAACCACCAAATAAATTGCTAAAAGGCAAGATGAAGGTGAAGATGAAAATCAATCCTTTTTGATATGAAATAGCATCTATAAAAACTTCAGTAAATGAAGTTGTTTTAAGCGTCCAAAAGATAATAAGCACACTTAAAATGTTTTGTAGATTCCATGGAATTACGTTAAAGCCGTATCCTAAATACAACAACATTACAATAATAATAGCATGCATCAATACAATTCCGTAAATGCCTAATTTTCTTGTTTTGTTTGATACAATAAAAACTCCTAAAAGAGCTTCTAACCACGGAACAGCATAGGTAAATGCTAACAATAATTTTTCAGGAATAAAACTAAAATGCTTTGTCAAAGCGTGCATCCATTGTTCGTAGAAAATTCCGTTTAATTTATGAAGTCCGCTCCAAAAATAGGTCGCAATAAAAATGAGTATAATTGTAAATAATACTTTTTTAGCTTCTGTAGTTTTAGGATATATTACAATTGCAAAAATGGTCAAAAAACTTTGATAAAAATACGGTTGTAGTCTGTTTTGATCTACAAAAGCTAAGTAGATGTATAGTAACAATACAAACCAACCTAACAAGCGTTTGGGTTTGAAAATAAAGACAACTTGACTCACAAAAAAGATGCCTGCAAAAACAGTGTCAAACGGAGAAGTCGGAATCGGAATCCAGTCAAATAGCGGAATTACAGGAAAGTTTTTGTCTGTAATCCAAAGTTCTGGCGCGTACAACATCATTGCTAATGTTGATAGAATTGCAAGAATTCTTACCGCGTTTACTTTTTGTTTGTCTGTTAAGTTTGTTATCACTTTTTAAAAACTTTATTAACCTCTCGCTAAACTGTGTTTACTACTTTCAATGAAAATGTATTTTCATTGAAAGTAATGCTCGAGGAGACATCTAAAATACTAATTTCCCTTTTAAGTATTTAGAGGTGTAGGATTTTTTATCTAGAATTAATTCTTCTGGCGTTCCTTGAAAGATTAGATTTCCACCATTTTTTCCGCCCTCTAAACCTAAATCAATAATATAATCGGCACATTTTATCAACTCAATATTATGTTCAATTACAATGATTGAATGTCCTTTTTCAATCAACGCATTAAACGAAGCCAATAATTTTTTAATATCATGAAAATGCAAACCTGTTGTTGGTTCATCAAAAATAAATAAGGCTTTGTCTTTTGTGTTTCCTTTTACTAAAAACGACGCCAATTTAATTCGTTGCGCTTCTCCGCCAGAAAGCGTAGAAGAAGATTGTCCTAATTGTACATACCCCAAACCAACATCTTGCAATGGTTTTAATTTCTGAACGATTTTTGTTTGCTCGTTTTCTATAAAAAAGGCAACAGCATCATCAATTGTTGACGTTAAAATATCATCAATTGATTTTCCGTCAAAAGTAATTTCTAAGACTTCTTTTTTGAAGCGTTTCCCGTTACACGCATCGCATTCTAAATGCACATCTGCCATAAATTGCATTTCAATAGTAACTTCTCCATCTCCTTTACATACTTCGCATCGTCCACCTTCAACATTAAAAGAAAAATGTTTGGGTTTGTAATTTCTAATTTTCGCTAATTTCTGATTCGAAAATAAATTTCTGATATCATCATAAGCTTTAATATAGGTTACAGGATTTGAACGAGACGAACGCCCAATAGGATTTTGATCGATAAACTCGATGTGTTTTAAGTTGCTAAACGAACCTTTGATTTCTGTAAACTGTCCTAGTTTATCTCCGTAGCCAAACAGTTTTTTTTGCATTGCTGGATACAAAATCTTTTTAACTAAGGTGCTTTTCCCGCTTCCTGAAACTCCCGTAATTACGGTTAAATTATTCAACGGAAAAGTAACATCAATATTCTTTAAATTGTGTTCTCTTGCGCCGACAATTTCAATAAAATTGGTTGATTTCCTGCGAGTTTTAGGAACTTCAATTTTTAATTTTTCATTCAAATATTGCGCAGTTAAAGAATCCGATTTTAAAATGTCTTTAAAGTTTCCTTCGGCAACAACATGTCCACCAAACGTTCCTGCTTCTGGGCCAATATCAATAATATAATCTGCAATTTTCATGATGTCTTCATCATGCTCAACCACAATTACAGTATTCCCTAAATCGCGTAAATCTTGCAAAACGCCAATCAAACGTTCGGTATCTTTTGGATGCAATCCAATACTTGGTTCATCTAAAATATACATTGAGCCGACTAAAGAACTTCCTAAAGAAGTTGCTAAATTGATACGCTGACTTTCTCCGCCAGAAAGTGAGTTCGAAGTCCTATTTAAAGTTAAATAACTCAAACCAACATTTAATAAAAACTGCAATCTGTTATTGATTTCTGTCAACAAACGCTTTCCAATTTTTAATTCTTGTTCATTTAGGTTGATGCTCTTAAAAAAATCTGCCAATTCATCAATTGGTAACGTAACCAAATCAGAAATTGTTTTGTGATCAATTTTTACATAATTGGTTTCTTTTCGCAAACGTTTTCCGTGACAATCTGTACATGTTGTTTTTCCTCGATACCGAGAAAGCATGACTCTATTCTGAATTTTATAACTTTTTTCTTCTAATTTTTGAAAGAAATGATTGATTCCGTCAAACTTTTTATTTCCAGTCCAAACCAATTCTTTTTGTTTTTCGGTCAACTCAAACCAAGGTTTGTGAATCGGAATGTCAAAATCGACAGCGTTATGCACTAAATCGTCTTTGTATTTTCTAAAGGATTCAGATTTAAAAGGAACAATAGCATCCTCGTAAATAGACAGTCCTGTATTTTGAATCACCAAATCTTCGTCAATTCCGATGACATTTCCATAACCTTCGCAAGTTGGACAAGCGCCGTACGGATTGTTAAAACTAAACAAATGTGTGTTGGGTTCTAAAAATGTAATTCCGTCTAACTCAAATTTATTACTAAATTCAACCGATTTGTTGGTGTTTAAATTTTCTAAAAAACAGGTGCCTTTTCCTTCAAAAAAAGCGGTCTGAATTGCATCTGCCAATCGGTTGTAAAAGTCTTCATCATCCTTTAAAATAATTCGATCTACCACCAATTGCAGGGTTTCTTCTTTATAAGCATCAAAAGGAAAATCTTCAATCCTTAAAATTGAATCGCCCATTTTAATTCTTGCATAACCTTGTTGAGAAAAAATGTTTAAGAGTGTTTTTAAATCTCTTGTTTTGTCTAAAAAAACGGGCGCTAACAATAATAATTTTGAACCTGTTTTATAGGTTTTTACATGTTTGATAACGTCAGCAACCGTATCTTTTTTTACTTGGTTGTTAGAAATAGGCGAGTAGGTGTTACCAATTCTGGCAAACAACAACTTCATATAATCGTAAATTTCTGTTGATGTGCCAACTGTTGATCTTGGATTTGTAGCATTTACTTTTTGTTCAATAGCAATTGCAGGTGCAATACCTTTAATATACTCTACTTTTGGTTTGTGTAATTTTCCTAAAAACTGACGTGCATACGAAGATAAACTTTCTACATAACGTCGTTGTCCTTCTGCATACAACGTATCAAAAGCCAAAGATGATTTTCCTGAACCAGACAAACCAGTAATTACCACTAATTTATTACGCGGAATAACAACATCTATATTTTTTAAATTGTGCAAACTTGCACCTTTAATGATGATATTTTCTTTCGGATTTACGCTGTTTAAATCTAACTTCATTTGTGAAAAAAGTAAGCGTTAAAAATACCATTTTTTAAGAGAAGAAAAAGAGAATTTTCATTTAAAAAATAGCAAGTTATTTGTTTTTGTTAAATATTATCATCATATTTGAATCATTAATTCACTAAAAATCACGTGCGTATAGTTTAAAATTACTTTAACTGTTTATAAATAATAGGAACCAGAAGGCAAACTTGCTTTCTAAAAGTAATTTATGATGCGTGAAAATTTAACCCCAGACAGCAAATTAGTTAGCGATTACATTCATGGTAATGAGTATGCTCTTGAAATTTTAATTAAGAGACATCAGCAGCGTTTGTTTAGCTTTATTTATAGTAAAGTTAAAGATAGAGATATTACAGAAGATATTTTTCAAGACACATTTATTAAAGTTATTAGAACTTTAAAGAAAGGAAACTACAACGAAGAAGGTAAGTTTTTACCTTGGGTAGTTCGTATTTCTCATAATTTAGTAATCGATCATTTTAGAAAATCGAATCGAATGCCAAAATTCAGAAATACAGACGAGTTTGATATTTTTTCTGTTCTAGGCGATGATGTACTAAATGCTGAGAAAAAAATCATCAAAGAGCAAATTCATGCAGATGTGAGAGAGCTGATAAATGAATTGCCAGAAGAACAAAAACAAGTGTTGGTAATGCGCATGTACAATGATATGAGTTTTAATGAAATATCAGAAAATACAGGTGTTAGTATTAATACTGCGTTAGGTAGAATGCGGTATGCATTAATTAATTTAAGAAAACTCATAGAAAAAAATAAAATAATTTTGGTAAACTAAATACTAAAAGTAAAAAAGCATCGTTATGTGATTAACAATCAAGTACTAAAAGACACTATATGATGCAACTTTACTCTAAAAAGTCTCCCGAATTTAGGGAGCAACCAAAACAAGAAACAATTCAATTTTTAATTAATTTTTCTAAATCATTAAAAGTAATTAAAACGGGACCAGACCAAGTTATTGAGTTGAATTTGAATTAAGAGGGAAAAGCCTTAACTAACGGAGTTGAGGCTTTTTTGATGCTTTTTAATGTCATTTTGAGCCTGCTTGTTCGGCAGACAGGAAAAATGAAATGAAGGCGAAAAAACTATGTGTGAGATTCCTCCATTTCAGTCGGAATGACATGGGTATTTTTAGTCTGAATGACATGGGTATTTTTAGTCTGAATGAAATCATATATTTGAGGGTCATCTCAATTATATTTTATTTTTTACAATTGAAAAGTGATTTTCATCTCGACCGTAGTGGAGAGATCTTCTTTCTATTTATCTTTTTTCTTGAGCCTGTTTTTGTAATATTCATCTAAAACAGCTTGTCGTCCAATAGTTTTTGTGATGATGTCTTTTTCTAAATCCCAACCACGAGCTGGAGAATATTCGCGTCCATACCAAATAATTTGTAAATGCAAGTCGTTCCACAATTCTTTTGGAAACAATCGTTTTGCATCTTTTTCTGTTTGAACTACATTTTTTCCGTTGGTTAAATTCCAACGATACATCAAACGATGAATATGTGTATCCACAGGAAAAGCAGGAACTCCAAAAGCTTGACTCATTACAACACTTGCAGTTTTGTGTCCAACTGCTGGCAATTCTTCCAATCCTTCAAAACTTTGCGGAACTTCTCCGTTGTATTTTTCAATCAAAATTTTAGACAAGCCATAAATTCCTTTACTTTTCATTGGCGATAAACCACACGGACGAATAATTGCCTTGATTTCTTCTACAGACATTTTAATCATATCAAACGGATTATCCGCTTTAGCGAACAAAATTGGCGTGATTTGATTGACACGAACATCGGTGCATTGTGCAGACAATAACACCGCAATTAACAATGTATACGGATCTTTATGATCTAACGGAATCGGAATTTCTGGATAGGTTTCTTGAAGTGTGTCAATTACAAATTGCACTTTTTCTTGTTTGGTCATTTCTCGCTTTTGAAAGTAACAAAGGTACAAAGTTGCAAAGTATTTTGTTCGTTAAGTTTTAGGCTTTTATTTTAAGACTTTGTAACTTGCCTACTTTGTAACTTTGAAACTCAATAAAATAATGACCACACTAAAAATAGGAGATAAGGCTCCAAACTTTACAGCAAAAGACCATAAAGGAAATACGATTCAGCTTACTGATTATAAAGGAAAAAAATTAGTTTTGTTCTTTTATCCAAAAGCAAGTACGCCAGGTTGTACTGCCGAAGCGTGCGATTTAAGAGACAATTACCAAGCTTTTTTGTCTCAAGGTTATGATGTGTTAGGAGCAAGTGCAGATGCTGCTAAGAGACAACAAAATTGGATTGACAAACACGAATTGCCTTTTCCTTTATTGGCAGATGAAGACAAAACGGTTATCAATGCATTTGGCGTTTGGGGGCCAAAGAAATTTATGGGACGCGAATATGACGGAATTCACAGAACTACGTTTGTCATTGACGAAAATGGAATTATTGAAGATGTGATTACCAAAGTAAAAACGAAAGCGCATGCTGCGCAGATTTTGTAATATTTTATATTTCGCTGACTTTAGATTAGCAAATATATTTGAGCCTATGTTTGTTAGGTGGTTAAATGTAAGGAATATGTGTTGTTAATTTTTACTCATCTTTTCCCAAGCTTTTCTTTTCATTGTAAAAAGTGATTCCTTTTTTAAGTCAAAAATTGAAACTTCTTTTTTACTTATTACAATATGTTTTTTCCATTCTACATAATCTTTATACAATAGCAATGTGCAAATATCTGTTGAGGAAATATATTTGGTTACAATATGAGAATGGAACGTTTGTACAGTTGGATTTTCTTTATTGTCTGATTTATAAGGAAATTGTAAAATAGAATTATGAATTTTCATCTTTTTTTCAAACCTGTTCTTTTTATCGTAACTTAACTTATAATCGTTTCCTATTAATACAACACCACCAACTCTAGGTCCAGTTAATATAAACACAGTTCGTTTCTTCTCTTGAATTACTGGAATAAAATTCAGTGCAGTGTTTTCGTAAAATTTAAAAAAATCATCCTTATTAGTTGATACTTTATTTTTTGCATCTTGTCTTATTAATATTAGGTTTTTCTCCAATTCTGACGCAATATTATTCAAAGTATCAATTTTAATAGGATTTACTTTTGGTAAACTGTCAAACGTATAACGAATTAAAATTTCATCAGAATTAAAACGGTTAAAAAATATTGTGTTTATGTTGTTGTCTTCTGTCTCATATGATAAGTACCCACCAATAGAATCTTTTTTTGTTTTAAATCTTGATAGCATATCATCAGTTCCGTACCAAGAACCTTTTTCCAAACGAAAAAGTAATTTTCCTTCCTTTAAAATTTCTTTAGTTTCTTTATTTTGTGAGTAAGATATAGTTACAGAAAATAATAATATTAAAAAGATTTTTTTATTCATTCTTTTGATTTTTCACAGCTTTAATATGCTTAAACGATCTATATCAAATTTACCTAAAATAAATAACAAAAAAAGCGAAGCTTTTAAAACTGCATTCCAATTTTAAAATTCAACACTCTACCAGTCATATAATTTGGAATTCCGTACATGGTTTTAGAATACACATCGCGCACCCAAGTATTGGTAATCGAATTGTTAATATCAAACAAGTTAAACAATTCTAATCCGGCAGTTAATTCTTTAAAATTACGAAGCCAACTAGAAGTTGCTTTTTTATTTTTATCCACAAAAATGTAAGAAACACCTAAATCTGCACGTTTGTAAGCGCCTAATCTACTTTGAAATTTGTAGACATCCGCATAACTTGGTGAGCCTCCAGGAACGCCAGAATTGTACACCAAGTTTAAATACGCTTTTAAATCTGGTAAGTTGGGCACATAATCTTGAAACAAAATTCCCAGTTTAAAACGCTGGTCTGTTGGTCTGTCAATAAAACCGTTGCCATCAATATTTTCTTGTGTTTTTAGCAAACCTAAACTAATCCAACTTTCGTTACCTGGAACAAATTCTCCATTTAACCGAATATCGATTCCTGTTGCATACGCAGTTGCGTTGTTTTTTGCTTGATAGCGAATCCGAACATTGTCAACCGTGTATGGATTTACGTTGCTTAAATGCTTGTAATAGATTTCTGTGGTCAATTTAAAAGGTCGTTCCCAAAGCGTAAAACTATAGTCGTTTCCAAGAACTGCATGCATCGATTTTTGTGCTTCTACTTCTGGATGAATTCCGCCCAAATTGTCTTTTAATTCTTTGTAAAATGGCGGCTGGTAATACAATCCGCCAGAAATACGGAACAACATGTCTTTTTCCCAATCTGGTTTGATGGCAAATTGTGCTCTCGGACTAAAAATAGCATGACTTTCGGATGCGATTCCGTTTGCTTTTACAGCCCAATTCTGAAAACGCATTCCGACATTGTACCAAATTTGATGCTCGTTCCAGAAATCTTTTCTACTGAATTGCGCAAAACCAGAAACACGATTGATCGTTACATTATTGGTTGCTCTAATACTTTGATACGGTTGCAATGTGCCTTTATACGGATCGTAAGGTTGATCGTTTATAGAATGATGAGGCGGACGAATGGAAAATCCAACAGAATCAATCACTTCCCATTCTATAATTCGGTCTTTGATATCTTCTATTTGATATTTAATTCCCACCTCCAATTGATTGTTGTCCTTTTTGTAAATTCCTTTCAATTGCAAATTGGTAATGAGAGCGTCTAAATCGTTTCTTGCATGATTTAATTGTGAGCCAATTCCGGTAGAAAACTCAACTTCTCCAAAATTTTCAGAACCTAAATTGCCATCAACTTCACCTAAATTATACGAAGCCAAAATATCAAAATATTCTTCTTCTTGCGTGTTATACATGGATGCTGTTGCATTTAATGTAATTTCTTCGTTGAGTATGTAATCCGCTTTAAATGCGCCAAAACTAGTAATGTATTTGTCTTTTTCTTGTCCGCTATAAAAAACAATCAATTCAATTGGATCTAATAACGTTCCGAAACGTGTTCTACGAGAAATAGGCGTATAGTTGTAATTGTTGAGCGAGAAATTACCTAAAAAATCGACATTTAATTTATCATTTACCTGATAACGAGCAAATGCTTGAATGTCTGTGAAATTTGGTTTGTAATTGGTTTCTATTTGTTTGCTATTTACAAATAAGCTGTTGTTTCTATGGCGCCAACCAATAAGTGCGCTTCCTTTTTTATTGTTGGTTTGTCCTTCTATCGTTGCGCTTGCTCCAACCAAACTCACTTCTACTTGCGTTTTAAATTCTGTTGGTTTTCTGTACGTTATATCTAAAACTGATGACAATTTATCGCCATATTTTGCTTGAAATCCACCAGCAGAAAAATGAATATTCTGCACCATATTAGAATTGATAAAGCTCAATCCTTCTTGTTGTCCAGAACGCACTAAAAACGGTCGATACACTTCAATTCCGTTTACATAAACAAGGTTTTCATCGAAGTTTCCACCTCTTACATTGTATTGTGTACTGAGTTCGTTGTTGTTATTTACGCCAGGAAGCGTCATTAATAAATTTTCTACACCAGCATTTACGCCAGGCAATCGTTTTACTTTAGCAACATCAATTGTTTTGATTCCTTTTGCTGAGTTTTTATTGTTTTTTACAATAACTTCGTTCAACTCGTTATTTAAAGAAGTTAGAATAGGTGAGTAGGTAAGGATTCTTTTACTTCGTAAAGTAATTTTTTTGGCATGTTTTAAATACGAAACATGACTAAAAACAACTTCTATAGTTTTTCGAATCGGAATTGTAATTTCGTAATATCCTTTTGCGTCGGTTGTGGTTCCGGAATTTAAATACGAAACTGCAACATCTTTAATGGGTGAATTTTGTTTGTTGGTAACAACACCTTTTAGAGTTGTGGTATTTTGCCCAAGAAGCGAAAATGGTAACATTAAAATAAGAAGGAAAAGTTTTTTCACTAAGATTTTTTGTTTAAAACGCTAATTTATTCTTTTTTATAGAACGTAGCATTAAGTGTATTCGTATTTCCAACATTATCTTCTACAACTATTTCTAATTGATGTTTGGCGCCAACTAATTTTTTATCTTTAAAATGATATACAATTTGCTTCTTTTTTAAATTGTATTCCATCAAAATCCATTCGCCATCTAAAGTAGCAGTATAGGATTTAATCCCAGATATTTTATCTTCAATTTTTACAATGATTTTATTCTGATTGGTGATCCATTGACCACTTCTAAAATTGATTAATTTTATGGTAGGTTTTTGTTTGTCAGCTAGCAACGTGTAATTACCTAAAGTTTTAGTTGTAGTGAAGAATTTGTCGCCTTTTTTTCTGGTATTTTGATAAGAAGGATATTTTTTATTATTGATATTAGCAATATACAGTTGACTTTTTTCATCTTCTGTGTATTTAGAAACATCAAAAGTTAAGGTGTAACTTTTATCTAACGGAATTCTTGGATTGTGAATTTCTGCAATGTTATTTTCAACGTTAAAATCTAAATACACATCAGTATAAAAAGTATTTTTTGGAAACGCAATGCTAACACCATTTTGTTCAAACTTATGGAATTTGTCAGCTATAATTTTATAAGCAGTTGTGTCTTTTTTTTGTCTAAAAACAGCATTGCTTTCTACACCTTTTACCGGAATTTTAACTGTAGTTTTATTGCCAGCAAAATCTGATGCAATAATTTCTACCTTATAATTAAAGCCTTTTTTTATGTTTACGATACCGTTATTTAGCAACGATTTATAAATTTTTAATTTATTTGATTTCTCTTTAAACGTTTTCTGAAACTTGTTTTTAAAACGAGCGTAATTATCATAATCAATTAGCAAATTAATGTATTTGCTTTCTGCAAATGAAAAAGTTTCAAGAACATGATGATATACTTGATGTCCATTTACCTTCATTTCCAAACTGTAAATTCCGTTTTTATTATAAGCGCCGTTTAATTGATCGTACACTTGAACACCAAGTCCGATTGGACCTTTAGCGTTTATTCTGTTTGTTATGTATGTATTATTTCCAATGGATTTAAACGACAATAGTGATTTTTTTACCGATTTATTAATTCGAGTAGAATCGGACAACGGATACACAAACAATCCTTTTAGTTTGGGAGCAATAGTGTCTTTAACCTTTAGACCAAACAATAACGGATTGATAATTTTTTCTGTTTTTGTATCTCTAATTTCGTAATGCAAATGCGGAGCGACAAATCCGCCAGTACTTCCAGTATACGCAATTACTTGCCCTTTTTTAACCGGAATTTCACCTTTTTTAGGAAAAATATTACCCGTTTCGTAACTCTTCTTTTTATATTGAATTGACTTTACGTATTCTTCAATTCCGTCACCAAATTTACTTAAATGCGCATACACAGAAGTGTAACCGTTTGGATGCGTTATATAAATTACTTTACCATAACCCCAAAGTGCCACTTTAATTCTTGAAACATAACCATTAGCAACTGCATACACTTTTAAACCTTCTTTTCGTTGCGTTTTAATATCTAAACCGGCATGAAAGTGGTTGGTTCTAAGTTCACCAAATGTTCCGGCCAAAATAGTTTTGATATCTAAAGGATTTCTAAAATCTTTAGTAGGATACTTTTTTTGCCCAAAAAATAATGAAGTTGCAAAGAGGAATACGAATGCGAATACTAGTCTCAAATCTCTATTTTTAGCTAAAATAGTAAAAATTTAAAGCAGACAAAAGCCAAAATTTTAGAACGCTAATAAACAGTTGTTTAGAAATTAATAGTTAAAAAGAGTCTATTTTTTTGTGTTTTAGGATTCAGAATGTTAACTTTGTTGTAATAGTTTTGATTCAGAAAATTGATGAGTAAAACACTAGAAGCAATTCATTTACTAGAAGATAGGTTAAAAACCCTTTTAGCTAATTATGAATTTTTAAAAGAAGAAAACGAAATTCTTCTTCAAAATGTTGGTAAATTACAAATTCAAATAAATAGGAATCAGCAAACAATAGAAGATCAAAAACAAAAATTTGAACTTTTAAAAATTGCAAAAACTATTGATGGCAGTAACGATAGTACAAGAGAAACAAAACTCAAAATAAATGCTTTAATTCGAGAAATCGATAAATGTATTGTTCAATTAAGCGAATAAAAAAAGTTCATTAACAGTGTCAGGAAAATTAAAAATTAATGTTGTAATTGCAGGTAGAACCTACCCTTTAAGTGTTAAAAATACACAAGAAGAAGAAGGGATGAGAAAGGCTGCAGCCAATATCAATCACTTAATTTCTTTGTACGAACAAAATTATGCTGTGAATGACAAACAAGATGTCTTGGCAATGTGTGCCTTGCGTTTTGCATCACAATTAGAAATTTCGTCTATTGATAAAAATGATAGTACAGACAAAGCTTTAGAAAAAATAAATAAACTAAATGAGATGTTGCAATCTCATTTAGATTAAGTT
The DNA here is from genome assembly GCA_913065125.1 of uncultured Flavobacteriaceae bacterium. GTDB lineage: Bacteria > Bacteroidota > Bacteroidia > Flavobacteriales > Flavobacteriaceae > Polaribacter > Polaribacter gochangensis. Next base: position 157,655 of record CAJYAG010000001.1, read on the forward strand.
CATTAAAATAGAATTACAATACACTGCCTACGTTAGTATAAGTTTATTAAACTCAACACTATTCAATTATGAAGGATGAGTCTTAATTGTAAAAGCAAGCCATTATTACTGAATTTATTTAGTATTTAGATGGATCCTTGATCAATTAGTTAATCCTATAAATGCCATAATGGAGTTTAAAAAAACCACTGATGTAGGCTTTTTTTATATATAAATAGAAAATTATGGATGGAATGATACTTCCTGCTTTGTTGGGAATTTTTATAGGAGTTGCGATAGGGTTTATAATTGCGAAAGCACTTGAAAAATCAAAAGGGAAAAAACTTTTAAACAATACGCGAAAAGAAGCATCGGCAATGCTTAAGCAAGCCAAGATAGATGCAGAATCTTTAAAGAAAGATAAAATATTACAAGCCAAAGAGAAGTTTATCGAACTAAAATCTGAGCACGAAAAAGTAATATTAACAAGAGAAAAGAAAATCTCTGAAGTAGAAAAGAGAATTCGTGATAGAGAATCTCAAATAGCATCAGAAGTAGATAAAACAAAAAGATTAAACAAATCTTTAGAGCAAAAAGAAGCAGATTTTACCTATAAATTAGATTTTTTAGAAAAGAAAGAAAGCGATTTAAACAAGATGCATCATAGGCAAGTTGATATGCTTGAGCAAATTTCAGGGTTATCTGCAGAAGAAGCTAAAAAAGAATTAGTAAGTACTTTAAAAGAAGAAGCGAAATCAGATGCAATGGCTTTTATTCAAAACTCAATTGAAGAAGCAAAGTTGACTGCAGAACAAGATGCAAGAAAAGTTGTTCTAAGTACGATTCAACGTGTTGGAGTTGAACAAGCAGTAGAAAACTGTGTTTCTGTTTTTAACTTAGAATCTGACGATGTAAAAGGAAGAATTATTGGTAGAGAAGGAAGAAACATTAGAGCTATTGAAGCAGCAACGGGTGTAGAAATTATTGTAGATGACACGCCAGAAGCTATTATTTTATCATGTTTTGATCCAGTAAGAAGAGAAATTGCACGTTTGTCTTTACACAAATTAGTGACCGACGGAAGAATACATCCTGCGAGAATTGAAGAAGTTGTAAAGAAAACAGAAAATCAAATTACACAAGAAATTATAGAAGTTGGTAAACGTACCGTTATCGATTTAGGTATCAACGGATTGCATCCGGAGTTGATTAAAACGGTTGGGCGAATGAAATATCGTTCTTCTTATGGACAAAATTTATTACAACACTCAAGAGAAGTTGCTAATTTATGTGGAATTATGGCTTCAGAAATGGGCTTAAATGCTAAAATGGCAAAACGCGCTGGTTTGTTACATGATATTGGAAAAGTGCCAGATGCAGAAAGTGAATTACCACATGCTTTATTAGGAATGCAATGGGCAGAAAAATATGGCGAAAAACCAGAAGTTTGTAATGCTATTGGTGCGCACCACGATGAAATTGAAATGAAGAGTTTGTTATCACCAATTGTTCAGGTTTGTGATGCAATTTCTGGTGCAAGACCTGGAGCAAGAAGACAGGTATTGGATTCTTACATTCAACGTTTAAAAGATTTAGAAGAAATTGCTTTCGGATTTAACGGCGTACAAAAAGCATATGCAATTCAGGCTGGAAGAGAATTACGTGTTATGGTAGAAAGTGCGAAGGTGAGTGATGAAAAAGCATCTGAATTATCATTCGGAATTTCGCAAAAGATTCAAAATGACATGACCTATCCTGGTCAAGTTAAAGTTACCGTAATTAGAGAAACGAGAGCTGTAAATGTAGCGAAGTAAAGAATATTAAATAAAGTATATTATTATGATTCCTGCGAAAGCAGGAATCTTTTTTTAAAGCAATTCTAATTTCTTGGATGAAACTTTTCTACCACATTTTTCAAATAGGATTTATCCAAATGCACATAAATTTCTGTAGTAGTGATACTTTCGTGTCCCAGCATTTGTTGTATCGCTCTTAAATCTGCTCCGCCTTCTAATAAATGCGTAGCAAAAGAATGACGTAAGGTGTGTGGACCAATTTTTTTATTCAAATTGATTTCTATTGCCAAATTTTTAATAATCATAAAAATCATTTGACGTGTTAACCCTTTTCCTCTTCGGTTTAAAAAGAGTGTATCTTCAAATCCTTTTTGAGGAGAAATATGACTTCTAATGTCTTTTATGTAAAAAAGAATATATTTCTGAGTGTTGTAGTTTATGGGCGTATAACGCTCTTTATTTCCTTTTCCGAGTATTTTTACAAAACCTTCTTCAAAAAATAAATCAGAAATTTTTAGAGAAATTACTTCGCTTACTCTTAGTCCGCAGCTATAAATGGTTTCTAAAATAGTTCTGTTGCGCTCTCCTTGCGGATGACTTAAATCAATGGCATTGATCAACTCATTTATTTCACTTACAGATAAAGTATCTGGTAATTTTCTTCCGATTTTTGGAGTTTCAATCAAATCAGTAGGATTGTCTGAACGATAATCTTCAAAAATTAAATAATCAAAAAAGTTTCGAAGTCCAGAAATCACTCTAGATTGTGTTGTGGGTTTTACTTTTTTAGCAATTTCATAAATAAAACGCTGAATAAAAACGATATCAATTTTAATTGGAGAAACTATAATTTCGTTTTCTTCTAAGAAATACATTAATTTTTGAATATCACGCGTATAACTATCAATCGTGTTTTTAGAAAGTCCTCTTTCTATCTTTAAAAACAATTGGTAATCTTTAAGTGCGTTTTGCCATTTCATTAGCTAAAAATAAAGTTTATATTTACAACTTTAAAACAATTTATGAAACTAATCATTATAAACGGACCAAACTTAAATTTATTAGGAAAAAGAGAGCCAGAAATTTATGGTTCAGAAACCTTTGATGCTATTTTTAAAAAGCTACAAAGTGAATTCCCGGAAGTAGAAATGTCTTATTTTCAATCAAATATTGAAGGCGAATTGATTGATAAATTACACGAAGTTGGTTTTGATTATGATGGAATTATCTTAAATGCTGCTGCTTATACGCATACTTCTGTCGGAATTGGAGACGCAGTAAAAGGCATTGAAACTCCAGTTGTAGAAGTGCATATTTCTAACGTACACGCAAGAGAAGAGTATAGACATGTTAGTTATATAGCTGCAAATGCAAAAGGGGTAATTTCTGGATTTGGAATTAAAAGTTACGAATTGGCAATTCAGAGTTTTTTATAATTCTAATTTCATTTTAATATTTGCTCTTTCGTAATACACGTCTTTTTCTAACGCTATTTCTTTAAATCCGACTTTTTTATATAAAGTAATTGCTGGTTCAAGAATTCTATTAGAATACAACATCAAATTTCTCCAACCTTGTTGTTTAGAAAAATGGATACAATAATCAATGAGTTGTTGCCCAATTTTTTGTCCGTGATATTTTGGTAGAACCGCCATTTTACTTAATTCAAAGCACTCTTTTTCGTTGATCAAAGCTACGGTGCCCACAATTTCATTTTTGTAAGTTGCAAAAAAAACAAAACCACCTTTATCAATGATATGCGTTTTTGGGTTGCTTAAAACCTTTTCATCATAAGGTTCTACATAAAAGTATTTTTGCAGCCATTCTACATTTAAATCATAAAAATTCTTTGCAAATTTTTCTTCAAAAGGAATGATTGAAATTTTTATCATGTATTAAATTTTTGCATCTATAAGTGCCATCATCTCTTGCTCTAAAGCAATCGTTTTTTTATAAATATCTTTTGCGTCAGAAAGAATTTTATCAGCAAATACTCTGTCTTTAATATCTTTTGCATTGATACGAACATTAAAATATGCGCCAATTACAGCGGTTCTTGCACACAATGCGCCAACGCCAGCGTCAGAAAGCGAATTTTGCAATCCTTTTTTTGCCATTTCTAACATTACTTCCATAGAATTGTATGCGGTTTTCATTACTTTAAACGGAATTTCAGTAGCATATTTTGTAGCATTTTCCACTGCTTTTTTTCTAATGGTTATTTCTTCTTCTGTTGATTTTGGCAATCTAAATCCGTCGATAATTTTATTAAAAGCATTGGTGTCTTCATCTACTAAGAACAACAAGTCATTTTTATATTTCTGACCTTTTTCTGCCCAATTAGAAAAGTATTCCCATTGATCGTCCCAGCCAGGTTTGTGAGCAGATAAATTTGCAACCATGGTTCCGAGAGAAACGCCTAAAGTTCCAACATAAGCGGCAATACTTCCGCCGCCTGGCGCCATAGATTCTGAAGCTGTTTCTTCAGCAAAATCTTTCACCGTAAAGTCGATTAGTTTTTTATCAGCACCGGTATTCATTACATATTCTATAATTCTTTCTTGCGGATTGAAAGGTTTTAAATCGTCTAATCCAAGGGATTTTATAGCAATTTTTATCTTTTCACTTTCGCTAATTCCCAAAGAGCGTTCTTGTTTTTTTAAGAAATAATCCGCGGCATCGAGCATTGCTTGTAACGGAACCAAACCAACCAATTCTGATCCGGTAACTCTTAATCCACGTTTTGTTGCCGATAAAACAGTTTCTTCAAAAGCTTCGTGCATCGATGTAATGCTGATGTTTGTTAAGTTGTAAGATATTTGCGCAATTCCGTATTCATCAATAAACCAACCGATTCCTTTTACCGCTTTTAATTTTCCAGGAACTCGTGTTGGTTCGCCATTTTTATCCAAAACTTTTTTTCCTGTAATAGGATTTCCTTCACGCAAAACTCTTCCGGCTTCTCTCACATCAAAAGCAATTGCATTTGCACGTCGCGTAGAAGTAGAGTTTAAATTTATGTTATAAGCGATTAAAAAATCACGTGCAGAAATTGCTGTAACTCCAGAAGTAATAACTTGTTGATTGTATGTTGATGGGCCAAAATCTGGTTTCCATTTTGTAGTATTTAATTTTTCTTTTAATCCTTCGTATTCTCCAGAACGAATTGTTGCTAAATTTTTTCTCTCATCTGAAGTTGCAGCATTTTCATAGAAATATCCAGAAATCCCTAATTCATCTCCAATACGTTTTCCCAATTGATGTGCAAACTCAGCAGTTTCTTCCATAGAAATATTTGCAATCGGAACTAACGGACAAACATCTGTTGCTCCAAATCTTGGATGTTCGCCAGAATGGTTGCTCATATCGATTAATTCTGACGCTTTTTTAATCAATCTAAAAGCAGCTTCAATTACATTTTTAGGCTCTCCAACAAAAGTAATAACCGTTCTGTTTGTTGCTTTTCCTGGATCAATATCAAGCAATTTAACTCCTTCAACTTCTTTGACAACGTTTGCAATGGTGTGTATTTTGTTTAAATCACGTCCTTCACTAATATTAGGAACACATTCTATAAGTTGTTTGTTCATTTTTTAGATTTGTTTGTTCATTTCAAAAGTAAAGATATATCAATTTATATTAGTTAAGAATTGATAAAACTTCGCAAGAATTAATTATATTTGTTTGATCCCTATATTTTAAGAATGAAGAATGAAAAGTGGCTTTTTGAAATTTCCCCAAAACAAAGTTTGTTTGATTTAAACCTAAAAGAACTTTGGAGATATAGAGATTTATTAATGCTCTTTGTAAAAAGAGATATTATTACCTTATATAAACAAACTGTTTTAGGGCCTTTGTGGTATATCATTCAGCCTTTGTTTACTTCGGTTATCTTTACGTTGGTTTTTAATAATATTGGTAATATTTCTACTAATGGTATTCCGGCTTTTTTATTCAATTTAGGAGGAATTACTGCGTGGAATTATTTTAAAGATTGTTTGATAGACACCTCAGACACTTTTAAAAAGAATGAACAAATTTTCGGAAAAGTATACTTTCCGAGAGTAATTATGCCTATGTCTATTATTGTTTCAAATTTATTAAAATTTGCAATTCAATTATTTATTTTCATTGTTTTTTATTTTTACTTTATAGCTATCAATGCAATAGACTTTAGCTTTTCGCTAGATTTATTGTATTTACCTTTCTTGTTTGTTTCAATGGGAGTTTTAGGTTTAGGTTTGGGGATGATAATCTCTTCAATGGTGACAAAATATAGAGATTTAACTTTTTTGGTTTCATTTGGAGTACAGTTGTTAATGTATTTGTCTGCAGTAGTTTATCCTGTGGAATTGATTAAAGCTAAAGTGCCAAAATATTCTTGGTTGGTAGAATACAATCCTATGACAATTGTTATCGAGAATTTTAGAAAAATTGTTTTTCCTACTATAGAAACAAGGGTTTTACCATTAGATATTTTTTATATGTTATTGATTTCGTTTGTGGTCTTTACTTTAGGGTTACTTATTTTTAACAAAACAGAAAAAAGTTTTATTGATACAATTTAGAATGAAAGACGAAGTGATTTTAAAGGTAGAAAACATATCGAAACATTATCGATTGGGCACCATTGGTACTGGAACCATAAGTCACGATTTAAATCGATTTTTTGCCAGAATTAGGGGAAAAGAAGACCCGTATTTAAAAATTGGTGAAACAAATGACCGTTCTAAAAAAGGAAAAACAGAATATGTTTGGGCTATAAAGGATGTTAATTTTGAATTAAAACGAGGAGAAGTTTTAGGGATTATTGGTAAAAATGGAGCAGGGAAATCTACTTTATTAAAAATTTTATCAAAAGTTACCAGTCCAACTACAGGCTCAATTAAATCAAAAGGAAGAATTGCTTCTTTGTTGGAAGTTGGAACAGGTTTTCATCCAGAAATGACAGGAAAAGAAAACATCTTTTTAAATGGTGCTATTTTGGGAATGACCAAAAAAGAAATTGAATTAAAACTTGATGAAATTGTTGCTTTTTCTGGATGTGAAAGATATATTGATACGCCTGTAAAACGGTATTCAAGTGGAATGAAAGTCAGATTAGCATTTGCAGTTGCCGCTTTTTTAGAACCAGATATTTTAGTGGTTGATGAAGTATTAGCTGTTGGTGATGCAGAATTTCAAAAAAAAGCCATTGGTAAAATGCAAGACATTTCGAATACCGATGGACGAACAGTTTTGTTTGTGAGTCATGATATGGCAGCTGTTAAAAGTTTATGTAATAGAGGCGTGTTATTAGAAAACGGAAAAGTAAAATATATAGGTTTAGTTTTAGATACTATAAATGAATATTTGAGGGGGAATTTGAATGTAAAAAGTAAAGGAGGAGAAGTCAATTTCAATTTTGTTAAAGATAGAACATTATCTTATATAAAATTGTTTAATAATGAAGACAAGAATACTAATTTTATTTTTATGGGAGAGAACCTTAAACTTAAAATAGGAGTATTTAATGAAAATGATTCTAAAGATATAGCATTAAGTATCTTAATTATTTCTAGTAGAGGAGAGAAAGTTGCAGCAATTAGATCTAAAGAATCTGAAGGGCGCTCTTTTAGTTCTTTTAAAAACTTTGAAATAAATGTTTTATTAAAATCTTTAAATTTAATGCCTGGAGATTATTTTTTAACTATTGCGTTAGCATTAGAAGGTAAAATGGTTGATTTAAAAGAAGAGGTAATTTGTTTCACTGTACACCCAAAAAACGTTAACAAAACTAGTAAAATACCAAAAGGTAACTTTATAAATTATTTTTCTTCAGAATGGGAATTAAAAAATATATAAAAAAAACTTACTTATCTTTATTCGGTAGAAAAAAAGAGAGCGGTCCTTTTTTAATTAAAGAAGGTCCAAATCTTAAATGCGGAAGAAACTCATATCATAATGGCAATTTTATTATAAAAGGAAAAAATGAAATAACCATAATTGGTAGTTTTTGTGCTTTTGGTCAAGATATAAAAATAATAACATCTAATCATAACTATAATTACTTAAGTATACAATATAGTTTATATAATACTTTGTTTAATAAAAAACCGTTTTCGAATAAAAATAATTCTATATCCGTTAAATTAGGTAGTGATATTTGGATCGGAGATAATGTTATAATTTTACCCAATGTTGAAATAGGGTCTGGTTCTATAATTGCAGCTGGTAGTGTTGTGACAAAATCTTTTGAACCTTATTCTATAATTGGAGGTACTCCTGCAAAATTGATAAAATATAGATTTGATAGTAAAACAAGAAAAGAATTGTTAGAATTAGGTTGGTGGGATTGGTCTGATGAGAAAATAAAAGATAACAAAGAACTTTTTTTTAAAAATTTTAATGAGAATGATTAAGTTTTTATACTATTGGAAATCGAACTCTTCAAAACAAAATTTTGGTGATTTATTATCTAAATATATTGTAGAGAAGATATCTAATAAAATAGTTATCCATGTAGATCCTACAAATAGATGGGTTCGAAATTTAGGTATTAAACATTATTTAGCAATTGGTAGTATTATAAATAAAGCTACAAAAAAAAGTATAGTTTGGGGTAGTGGTATAATAAAAAAAGACCAAAACATAAGAGAAAGTAATTTTGTTGCTGTAAGAGGGCCAAAAACAAGTAAAAGAATTACAGAACTTGGATATAAAACAACAACTATTTATGGAGATCCAGGCTTGTTAAGCAACTTGTTTTACAAAAAGGATATTCAAAAAAAATATAAATATGGTATTATACCACATTATGTAGATTATCAAGAAATAAACAAAATACATTCTAAAGATAAATCTATTTTAGTGATAGATTTAATGTGTAATAATGTTGAAGATATTTTTGAAAAGGTTAAAAGTTGTGAGTTTATCTTTTCTACGTCTCTCCATGGTGTTATTATAGCTCATTGTTTTTATATACCAGCATTATGGATTAAATTTAGTAATAGATTATCTGGTGACAATATAAAATTTTATGATTATTTTGAATCTGTAGGTTTGGAATATCCTATTGTTGAATTTAGTTCAAGTACCTATGAAATTGAAGATTTAATAAATGTAATGAATAAAAATAATGCAATTTCAATACCCAAAAAAGGTGTTATAAACAAATTACAAAAAAACCTTATTATAGCATGTCCTTTTATAAAAGAGAAAAGAAAAACGAAATTATTACTACTTATTAATTAGTAAAAGGTTTATTTATGTTTATTTTAATTAAAATATGGTAATATAATTTTTATGAGAATTGGAACAAATCCTGAAAAGGATAAAAAAATAAAAATAAATTATAAACAGCATCGAGTTATAATACCGGTTTATATACCAGATACTGAAGAAAACTATTTTGAAAATTTATTTGATATTTTTAAATTATCTATTAAATCGCTCCTAAATACAATTAATCTTGAAAACACAGCTATTTCAATAATAAATAACGATTCTAAAAGTGAAGTTACGGCGTATATTGATTCTTTATTGAGTAAAAAACTAATTGATAAACATATAAAATATAAAGAAAATTACGGAAAAGTATTTACTATATTATCTGAAGCTAGAGCTTCTTATGAAGATTTTATAACTATTTCAGATGCAGATGTTTTTTATTTTAATTATTGGGAGAAAGAAGTTTTTAGAATTTTTCATGCATTTGATAGAGCTGGTGTTGTATCTTCTGTCCCCGCACCAAATGTAGCTTTTTATAATAATATTTCATTATTTGGTTCTATATTAAAAAGCAAACTTAAAATGGAAAACATTGTTGATCCAGAATCATTTACACTTTTTGAACAAGGAACAAATAATTCAAATATATTCAAGAGCAAAAGATATGCTTGGAAAAAAAAGCAGTACTATTTAGAAAAAAATAGTGTTAAAGCGTGTGTTGGTAGCGGTCATTTTATTGCTACCTATAAAAATGTTTTTAAAGAGATTCCATTAATTAGGCCAGTATATGTTTTTAAAAATGGGGATGAATCTAAGTTCTTAGATAGTCAATTTGACGTATTAGGATATTATAGATTATCTACAATAAGTTCTTTTGGCTATCATATTGGTAATACTATCCCAAACTGGATTAAAGAATATAAATTTTCTAACTATAAAGATAGTAAAGGGTTTAAGCGTATTCCATTAAAAACTTTTACTATCAGTAAACAAATGTATAAAATTAAAAGACTTTATTTTAAGTTTTTAAAAAAGACTAAGTTGATATAATACTTATATTAATTTTTTTAATCTATGAATAATATCAGATACTAGAAAGAATATGCTAAAGCTATTTTTATATAAAAAATGGATAAATTATAAACGGAAAAAATTTATAGCTCTTAAAAAGAAAAAAGGGATATATATTGATTCTTCAGCTTCAGGTTTTATTAATGTAGATTTTAAAGGTAAAAATGGAGTGCCAGAAAATTGTCAATTTTTTGGTAATGTAAAAATAGGCTATGCCACAACTTTAGGGAAAAACAACTTTTTAGGAGGAAATATAGTTATTGGAAATTATTGCCAAATAGGAGCAGATGTAGCCATGCACGCAACAAATCACCCGATGACTTTTATGTCTACTTATATCAATAAAAACCTATTTAACGGAGAGTTAAAATCATTAAAAGAAAATAATAAAATAGAGATAGGAAATGATGTTTGGGTTGGTCATGGAGTAATTATAGTTGGTGATGTTAAAATAGGAAATGGAGCAATTTTAGCAGCAGGAGCAGTTATAACAAAAAATGTTTCTCCTTACACGATAGTTGGTGGAGTTCCAGCTAAAGAAATTAAAAAAAGATTTAATGATAAAATCATACAAGAAATAGAAGAATTAGAATGGTGGAATTTAGAAGAAAATGAATTAGAAAAAATAAAACCATTATTTTTTAAAGATTTTAGCAAGATAAAAAGCATTTATGAAAAGTAATTTATTTATCATAGTAGAAATAGCGCAAGCTCACGATGGTAGTTTAGGAATGGCACACTCTTATATAGATGCTGTTGCCAAAACAGGTTGTGATGCTATAAAATTTCAAACGCACATTGCAGCTGCTGAAAGTAGTATTTATGAACCTTTTCGTGTTAAATTTTCTAAACAAGATAAAACTCGTTTTGATTATTGGAAAAGAATGGAGTTTACGTTAGTACAATGGAAAGAAATTAAAAAACATTGTGATGAGGTCGGTTTAGAATTCATAAGTTCGCCCTTTAGCAATGCTGCGGTTGATTTACTTGAAGAAATCGGAGTGAAGAGATACAAAATAGGTTCAGGTGAAGTAAATAATTTTGTGCTTTTAGAAAAAATAGCTCAAACAGGGAAACCTGTAATTATTTCTTCAGGAATGAGTTCTTATGATGAATTGGACAAAACAATTGCCTTTTTAAAAAGTAGAAACGTTTCGTATTCCATTTTGCAATGTACAACGGCATATCCTACAAAACCAGAAGAATTTGGGCTCAATGTAATACCAGAATTAAAAAAAAGATACAAAGTTTCTGTCGGATTTTCAGACCATTCATCAACCATAGAAACCTGTATCGCAGCGACAACTTTAGGAGCTGAAATTTTAGAGTTTCATGTAGTTTTTGATAAGGAAATGTTTGGGCCGGACACAAAAGCATCCTTAACAATTGATGAAACTATTACTCTAGTAAAAGCAGTTAAAAATATAGAAACAGCATTAAAAAATCCGATTGATAAAAAGGACAATTCTAAATTTTCGGATTTGAAACAAATTTTTGAAAAGTCACTAGCAATTAATAAAGATTTAAAAAAAGGACACAGTATCACTTTTTCGGATTTAGAAACTAAAAAGCCAAAAGGTTATGGTATTTTAGCAAGTGAATACGAAAATGTATTAGGAAAAAAGCTCAATAAAGACTTATCTCAATGGAGTTTTTTAAATGATAATGATTTAATAGAATAAAAATGTCTATAAAAAAAATATGTGTTGTCGTTACCGCAAGACCGTCCTATAGCCGTGTTAAAACGGCTTTAACTGCTATAAAAAATCATCCAAAATTAGAATTGCAATTAGTTATTGCAGGATCAGCTTTATTAGGTCGTTACGGAAATGCTGTTGATTTTATAGAAAAAGATGGATTTGAAATTGTAGAGAAAGTTTTTATGATTTTAGAAGGGGAAAACCCAACTTCAATGGCTAAAACTACTGGTTTAGGTGTAATGGAGTTAGCAAATGTGTTCTATAAATTACAGCCAGATGCAGTAATAACAATTGCTGATCGTTTTGAAACCATCGCTACAAGTATTGCAGCTTCTTATCAGAATATTCCTTTAATTCATATTCAAGGAGGAGAAGTTACTGGAAATATTGATGAAAAAGTACGTCACGCAAACACAAAATTAGCTGATTTACATTTAGTAGCTTCTGAAGATGCTAAAGAGCGTGTTTTAAAAATGGGTGAAAATCCAGTTATGGTATTTAACACCGGTTGTCCGTCTATAGATTTGGCAAAAGAAATAAAAGAAAATCCGAAATTAGATTTCAATCCTATTGAAAAATACGGCGGCGTTGGAGAAGTTATTGACTGGAAAAAAGGCTATTTAGTGGTAATGCAACATCCTGTTACAACAGAATATAGTTCAGCAAGAAAAGATGTTTTAAAAACCTTAGAAGCAATTCATGAATTAAATATTCCTACTTTTTGGTTTTGGCCAAATGTAGATGCTGGTTCTGATGGAACATCCAACGGAATACGATATTTTAGAGAAACTGTAAAACCAAAAAACATTCACTTCTTTAAAAACATGGAACCAAATGATTTTTTACGATTATTAGTTAATAGTAAATGTTTAGTTGGTAATTCTAGTGTCGGAATTAGAGAATGTTCTTATTTAGGTGTGCCAGTTGTAAATATAGGAACTCGTCAAAATAGAAGACAAAGAGGTTCTAATGTGTTTGATACTATTTATGATAAAAATGAAATTACAAACGCAATACAGAATAGAATTTCAACAAAAAATATAGTTTCAGAGAGTATTTATGGAAATGGAAATTCAGGAGAAAAGATTGCTGATATTATTGCAAAAACTCAACTTGATTTTCATAAAACAATAATGTATTAATTTATGCTTGCAGTTTCTAATTACCACTATATAAGAGAAAGCTTTGATTATAAGTATCCAAGTATATTTGGATTAAATCCAAAGCAGTTTGAAGAGCAATTGATAGAACTGTCCAAACATGGAACATTTATTTCTCAATCTAAATTATTAAACTATATTGATAAGCCTTTTGATAAAAATTATATACTAATAACTTTTGATGACGGATTATCAGAACAATTTTATTTAGCTAGACCAATTTTAAAAAAATTAGGAATTCCTTATGTTTTTTTTATAAATACAATGAATTATCTTGAAAAGAAAGTTTCATTAGTTCACAAAATACACATTGTTAGATCTGAAATTTCACCTGAAGATATTATTAATTTTATAAAAAAAGATTTTAATATAAGTTTAAACAAAAAAGAAAAGAGTTTAGCAAAAGTTAATTATAACTATGATAATGAAATTTCTGCTAACTTAAAATATTTACTTAATTTTAAATTAAACCTTTTTGAGCAAGAACAAGTTATGAACCCTTTATTTGCTTCTATTAGAAATGAAGAGCAAGTAAATAAAGAATTATATTTTACGGAAGAACAATTAAATATTTTATATGCTGAAGGCTCTTTAGGTTCACATTCACATTATCATATTCCTTTAGGTAAATATAATGAAAATGAAATAGAAAAAGAATATTTAAATACTCAGAAATTTTTTAAAAGTAGATTTGGAAAAGAAGCTTATTCTATAAGTTATCCATATGGATCTTATGAGGCATGTGCAAAAGTTACGAACGTAGGTGAAAAATATAATTTTAAATTAGGTTTTTCTATGGAAAGAGCTGCCTCATTAAATTTAGAGAGTAACCCTTTAATGATTTCTCGATTTGATTGTAATGATTTACCAAAGGGTAAGTTTTCTTTATTTAAATCAAAAACAAATTTATTTCAAAATATTAATTTAAGTGAATGGTATCAAAAAGTAAATTAGTATTATTAACGAGCACAAGTTTTAGACATAAATATATTGCAAATCAGTTAGCAAAGTGTTTTAATTTAGCATTAGTAATTACAGAAGAAAAATCATCAAAAATAGAAAGCCTTGATAATTTAAATAATGAAGAGTCTATTTTTTTGAATAATCACTTTAAAAATAGATTGCTAAATGAACAGAAGTACTTTGGAGATAACCTTGATTTTAATAAAGACATTAATGTTGTTAAAGTTCCTCATAAATCAATAAATTCTATTGAAACATTTAAAAGAATTAAAAAGGTAAACCCCGATAGAATAATTTTATTTGGTACATCTATAATTAAAGAACCAATACTTTCTTTTTTTAAAGGGAATATAATTAATTTACATCTAGGGTTATCGCCATATTATAAAGGTTCTGCTACTAATTTATTCCCAATAAAGTATAATGAATTAGATTGTATAGGTGCAACAATTCATATAGCAACACCAAAAGTAGATCAGGGACCAATTCTACACCAATTAAGACCAGATATTAATGGAGATGAAAAAATTCATGATTTAGGAAATAAAGTAATATTAAAGTCAGGTATAATATTACCTTTGGTTATAAGAAAAAATATTGATGGTGAGATTAATGGAAAAACTCAAATAGGTAAAGGTAGAATATGTAAAATATCCGATTTAGATATAAATGTTTTAAAGGATGTTTATAAAAAAATTGAATTAGGTATTGTAAGTGATTTTTTAAAAAATAAAAAGCGTACTTTAAAACCAATTATAGAAGTAGATTTATGAAAATTTTGGCAATCATACCAGCAAGAGGAGGGTCTAAAGGTGTTCCAAGAAAGAATATTAAATTATTAGCAGGAAAACCTTTGCTAGAATATACAGCTGCTGTTGCATTAAAATCTACTTTATTATCAAAAGTTATTGTTAGTACTGAAGATGATGAAATTATTTCTGTGGCAAAAACTTTAAACTTAGAAATTCCTTTTAAAAGGCCAATAGACTTAGCAACAGATAGCTCCTCTTCTTTATCTGTTATTCTTCATGCTTTAGAGTATTTTGAGTCTAAAAATGTATATTTTGATTCTGTTTGTTTGTTACAAGTAACTAGTCCATTTAGAACCGTTGAGTTTTTAGACGAAGCCATTCAGAAATTTATTAAAAGTGGGTCAGATTCGTTAATTTCTGTACAAGAAATTCCACATGAATACAATCCACATTGGAGTTTTAAATTAGATGAAGGTCAAAATTTAAAAATTGCTACAGGAGAAACTGAAATTATTTCAAGAAGACAAGATTTACCAAAAGCGTATCATAGAGACGGAAGTATTTATATTACTAAAACAAAAACATTAAAAGAACAAAATTCTTTATTTGGGAAAAAAATAGCACACATCGTTTCACCAAAAGAGTTTTATGTAAATGTTGATACAATGGACGATTGGAAAAAAGCAGAAGAATTGGTAAAGCATTTAAAATTGTAAAATAATATGTGTGGTATTTCTGGGATAATTGGTAACAATTCTAATAATAAAGTGCTATCAAAAATGATAGAAACTCAAAAACATAGAGGTCCGGATAGCTTTGGGAAGTATGTTAAGAAAGGAGTTTGCTTAGGGCACAATAGATTATCAATCATTGATTTATCAGAAGCTGCAAATCAACCGTTTATTGATGAATCAGGGCGATATGTTTTAGTTTTTAATGGAGAAATTTATAATTATTTAGAATTAAAATCAGAATTAGACTATAATTTTAAAACTGATTCTGACACAGAAGTACTTTTAGCAGCATTTATTAAGTGGGGAAAAGAATGTTTACACAAGTTAAACGGAATGTTTTCGTTTGCAATTTGGGATTCAACCGAGAAAAAATTTTTTGCTGCTAGAGACCGATTTGGTGTAAAGCCATTTTATTATCATTTTTCAAAAAATACCTTTTATTTTGCTTCGGAAATAAAAACATTACATGCCGCAGATGTAGATAAAAAACCAAATGAGAAAGTTTGGGCAAATTATTTTGTCTACGGTAGTTACGGAATGCCAAATGAAACTTTTTGGGAAGGAATTCAACAATTACCAGGGGGACACACATTAGAATTTGAGAATAATCAAATCATAATAGAAAAATGGTATGTTTTTGAAGAAGAAATAAAAAAGCATCAAAAAAAGAGAAGCTATGAAGAGGTTAAATCTGAATATATAGCTTTATTAAAAGATAGTATAAAACTAAGATTTAGAGCTGATGTTCCTGTCGGGTTTAATGTGAGTGGCGGATTAGATAGCTCGGCTCTTTTGGCTTTCGTAAATTTACTTGATGAAGATAAAAGTAAAATTAATGCCTATACTTTTTATACGGATGATGAACGTTATGATGAATTGCCTTGGGTAGAAGAAATGATTTCGTTTACAAAGAACCCACTTAAAAAAGTTTTATTAGAAGCAAAAGAGGTTAATGAATTATCAGAAAAAATAAGCAAATTTCAAGATGAACCTTTTGGTGGAATTCCAACTTTAGCTTATTCAAAAATTTTTCAAAAGGCTAGAGAAGATGGTGTTTTGGTTTTGTTAGACGGACAAGGAATGGATGAGCAATGGGCTGGTTATGATTATTATGTAAAAAAATCAGAGAGTTTAATTCAAGGGGTTAACAAATCGCCTTTTCGTAAAAATACCCTTTCCGAGTATTTATTAAATCTTGCTGATAAGCCAAAGTATCCAATGCCATTTAAAGAAGATTTGTTAAATTTACAATTTAGAGATTTATTTTATACAAAAATTCCTAGAGCTTTACGATTTAATGATCGTGTTTCTATGGCATATAGCACAGAATTAAGAGAACCTTTTTTAGATTATAGATTAGTAGAGTTGGCTTTTTCTCAACCAATAGAATACAAAATAAAAGCTGGAGTACAGAAAAGTATGTTACGAGAAATAGTGTCAGAATATTTAAGTGATTCGATTAGTTATGCTCCCAAAAGACCGTTGCAAACTCCACAAAGAGAATGGTTAAATAATGAATTGAGAAAGAATGTTGACGTTAGCATAGAGAGCATAAAAAAATCTACTTTTAAAAATTGGTTTCATCTAAATGAACTAGAAAGAGAATGGGAAAAATATAAAAGTGGAAATATGGATTCTAGTTTTCATATTTGGCAATGGATTAATTTTGAATTATTAATAGCATAATGAAAAAAAAAATATTCATTTTTTTACCTGACGGAGTTGGCTTAAGAAATTTTGCGTTTACCCATTTTTATAATACAGTGTCTAAAAATAATGATGTTTTTTTTCTTAATAATACTAGTTTTCCGCTAAAAGAGAAATTAAATATAAATGAAATAAAAATTGCTGGTTTAAAACCCCATTACTTAACAAATATTTTAAAGGTTGCAAAAAATGCTATTGAGTTAAAGCATAATTATAAAAAGTCAAAAGAGAAAGCATATTTGTCGTATATTTTTCCAAGAAAAAGTAAAACAATAAAACATTTTATTAAAAATAGTTTGATTAACTTTTACATCAAGTATTTTAATTCAAAGAATGGACTTCATAAAATTAATAAAAAAATCAATAAATTAGAAAGAATAACAGCGACTTATAAGGCAAGTTTAGCGTTGTTAAAAAAAGAAAAACCATCTTTTATTTTTTGTACAAATCAAAGATCAGTAGATGCAATATCAACTATTTTAGCAGCAAAAGACTTGGACATCCCTACTGCAACATTTATTTTTTCTTGGGATAACCTACCAAAAGCAACTTTGGTTTTAGAAACAGATTATTATTTTGTTTGGAGTGATTTTATGAAAAATGAACTAATAAAATATTATCCATCAATTAAAATAGATCAAATTAAAGTTACAGGAACACCACAATTTGAAAATCATTTTGATAAGAGTTTATTAGATACTAAAGAAGTTTTTTGTAATGAAAATAATCTAGATATAAATAAAAAATATATTTGTTTCTCTGGAGATGATGTTACCACATCGCCTTATGACGAATATTACTTAGAAGATTTAGCGAATGAAATTGAAAAATTAAATGATAATGGATATAATTTAGGAATTATTTACAGAAAATGCCCAGTTGATTTTACAGGTAGAGCAGATACTATTATTAAAAAGTATAAAGATGTTATTTATGTTATTAACCCTAAATGGAATAATTTAGGAAATTCTTGGAATAAAGTAATGCCTTTAAAAGAAGATTTAAAACTATTGTCAAACACAATAGCGCATTCTATTTTAGTAGTTAACATTGGTTCATCTATGGTTTTTGATGCAGTAATACACAATGTGCCTTGTGCTTATATTAATTATAACACAAATCAAGTAAACACATCAATTTGGGATATAAATAATTTATATAAATTTATTCATTTTAAATCCATGCCATCAAAAAAAGCTGTTTTATGGGTAGATAAAAAGGGTGATTTTAAAACAATAATTAAAACAGTAAAACAAAATAAATATTCTTTAGAAAATGCTAAAAAATGGTTCGATAAAATTAATAAGTTTCCAAAAAATGCAACAGAACAAATGCGAATAACTATAAAAGAACTAATCTAATGCTTTTTAAAAAAATAAAAATAAGAGTAAAGGCTTTTTTTTTAAGGTTTTTAGGTATAGAAAATAACGAGCAGTATATTCAAAAACTACAAAAAAGAGGTTTAATTGTTGGAGCAAATTTTAATATGCAAAAAGATGTAATTCTTGATGATACACATTGCTGGTTGATTAAAATTGGAAATAATGTTACTATGGCTCCAAGAGTTCATGTTTTATGCCATGATGCAAGTACAAAGCACTTCTTAAATTATACGAGAATAGGATTAGTTCAAATAGGTAATAATGTTTTTATTGGAGCTAATTCTGTAATTATGCCTTCTGTTATAATTGGCAATAATGTTATAATTGCTGCAGGAAGTGTTGTAACTAAAAACATAGAAGAAGGAACCATAGTTGCAGGTGTTCCTGCTAAAAAAATTGGAATTACTAAAGACTATATTTTAGAAAATAAAGAAAATCTAAATAATTCATTTACTTATGATGAAAGTTACACTATGCGAAAAAAAATTTCTCAAAAGAAAAAACATAAAATGATTACTGAAATGGAATCTAGCAAGCATAAACAAGCATATATTATATAATTATGCACATAGGTTTTATCACTCCAGAATATCCACATCAACTTTTCAATGTAAATATTGGGGGCATAGGCACTTTTATAAAAAACTTAGCAGAGCAGTTAGTACTAAAAAATTATAATGTTACTATTTTTATTTACAGCCAATCAGCTACAAAAGTTATTACAGAAAACGGAATTGAAATTCATTTAGTAAAAATAAAAACGTTTAAAGGTTTAACTTGGTTAACAAACAGACGCTCTTTTAATAAATATGTAAACGATGTTATTTTAAAGAATAAAATAGATGTAGTTGAAGCCCCAGAATGGACGGGTTTTACTGCGTTTATGAAATTTAAATGTCCTCTTATAATTAGACTACATGGATCGGATACTTATTTCTGTAATTTAGAAAGCAGAAAAGTGAAAGCTAAAAATAAATTTTTTGAAAGAAATGCACTAATTGGAGCAGATAAAGTAGTTGGAGTAAGTAAATTTGTGGCAAAAAAAACAAAAGAGTTGTTCAAATTAAATAAAAACATAGAGGTAATATATAATACGGTAGATGCAACTACCTTTACTCCAAATCATAATCATATTCAACCAAAATCACTGTTGTATTTTGGAACAATTATCCGTAAAAAAGGTGTGTTAGAACTCGCGCAAATGTTTACTAAATTAGTTGAAAAAGATAACGAGGTAAGTTTAATTTTACTAGGAAAAGACAGCAAAGATATTTTTACTGGAAAATCTACTTTAAAAATGATGAAAGAAATTTTATCAGAAAAAGCTTTAAAAAAAATTACTCATGTACATGCAGTTCCGTATCATAAAGTTATAAATTACATACAACAAGCAGAAGTGGTTGTATTACCAAGTTTTGCCGAAGCTTTTCCAATGACTTGGTTAGAAGCCATGGCTTTAGAAAAAAAGTTAGTAACTTCTAATATTGGCTGGGCAAATGAATTAATGATAGATGGTACAACAGGTTTTATGGTAAACCCTACAAATATAAAAGCGTTTAAAAATAAGGTTATAACGTTATTAGAAAATAAAGAAAAAGCAGATTTAATGGGTGTAACAGCAAGAAAACACTTGAAAGAAAATTTTAATTTCAAGAAAAATTTAACGACAAATAGAAACCTGTATAAAAGTTGTACGTAGCATGAAATTTAGTTTAATTATTTGCACATATATGAGACCAAAAGCAATTATTACATTGCTAGACTCTGTAAATAAACAAGTTTTATATCCAAATGAAATTATTATTGTTGATGGATCAACAAATACTAAAACAAAAGAAGCTATACTTAAAAACACTTATGCAGATTTAATATATTATAAAGTTTCTAAAGAGCAAAGAGGTTTAACAAAACAGCGCAATTTTGGAATTTCTAAAGTTTCTGATGATATGGAAATTGTTTGTTTTTTAGATGATGATATTGTATTAACATCAAATTACTTTGAAAAATTAATTGCTACTTATAATGTTTATCCTGATGCAGCTGGTGTTGGAGGTTATATTATTAATGAGGTTAATTGGAGAAAATTAAAAATAAATGAAAAACCAAAATTCGAAGAATATTTAATTGATGGCTTTGTTAGAAGTTTAGGCAGTAGAAATATTTTAAGAAAAAAACTTAATCTTTTATCAAAAGAAAGTCCATGTATAATGCCAGAATTTTCCAATGGTTTTTCTGTTGGTTTTCTTCCGCCAAATAATAAAATATATAAAGCAGAATATTTTATGGGCGGAGTTTCATCATTCAGAAAAAAAATAGTAGATAATTTTAAATTTTCTAATTATTTTGAGGGATATGGTTTGTATGAAGATTTAGAATATTGTTTAAGAGTCTCTAATAACTATATATTATATGTAAATACTGGAGCAACATTATATCATTATCACGAAGAAGACGGAAGACCAAATACATATAAATACGGAAGAATGGTAATTAGAAATGGTTGGTATGTTTGGAGAATAAAATTCCCAAGTCCATCATTGAATGCACGTTTTAAATGGAATTCAACTGCTTGGTTACTAATGCTTATTAGGTTATCTAATGTGATTACGACTTCTAAAAGAAAAGAAGCATTTACAGAATTTGTTGGTAGAAAAATAGGTTGGCTAAGTTTAATATTTAACAAACCAAAAATGAGATAATGAAATTTGGAATTATAACGCAAACAGTACATAAATTAAAAGAAAAAGATATTTTTGCTTATGAACCTTATGTGAGAGAAATGAACTTATGGGCAAAACATGTTGATGAAATTGTAATTCTGGCGCCAAAATCTGAAGAAAAAGAAATATCAAAAATTGAAACTCCATATCATCATCCAAAGCTAAAACTTATTGAAATCCGTAGTTTTAATCTAACAACTTTAAAAAATAGTTTTTTATCACTTATAGTAATTCCAAAAATTTGTGTTCAAATTTATAAAGTGATGAAATCTGTAGATCACATTCATTTACGTTGTCCAGGAAATATAGGAGTATTAGGATGTTTTGTTCAAATTGCTTTTCCGTCTAAACCTAAAACAGTTAAATATGCTGGAAACTGGGATCCTAAAAGTAAACAACCATTAAGTTATAGATTACAAAAAAGAATATTATCGAGTACTTTTTTAACCAAAAATTGTAAAGTCTTGGTTTATGGAGAATGGAAAAATCAATCAAAAAATATAATCCCTTTTTTTACTGCTTCTTATTCAGAAGAGGAAATTACTGCTATTAAAACTAAAAATTTAAAAGCCAAAATTAGGTTATTGTTTGTTGGAAATTTTAGTGTTGGAAAGCAACCTTTATTGACTGTGAAAGTTGCAGAAATATTACTAAATAAAGGATATAACATTCAGTTAGATATGTTTGGAGATGGAGCAATATTTAATGTAGTTAAAGAGTATATTTCTAAAAACGAGTTGAATAGAAATGTGATTTTACACGGTAATCAACCTAAAGAAATGGTAAAAAAAGCCTTTCAAGAAAGTCATTTTTTAGTTTTTATTTCTAAATCTGAAGGTTGGCCTAAAGTTGTTGCAGAAGCTATGTTTTGGTCTTGTTTACCAATATCATCTAAAGTTTCTTGTGTTCCGTTTATGTTAGGAAATGGAGAAAGAGGTAGTATTGTAAGTAAAAGTATAACTGAAATTATAATTGAATTAGAAAAGTATATTAGTCAAGAAAATATTTATATTGAAAAAATAACTAAAGCAAAAGATTGGTCTCAACAATTTACTTTAGAAAAATTTGAAAAAGAAATTAAAAAATTTGTGTAATTGGAGCAGCTTGGTGTCATACAGATTATAGATTCACTTCATGTGGGCGGTGCAGAAGTTTTGGCTGTTAATATTGCCAACGGACTTTTTGAACAAAATATTAACTCACATTTATGTGCTACAAGAAATGAAGGTCTTTTAAAAGAAAATTTAAACTTTGGTGTTGGGTACATTTTTCTAAATAGAAAAAAAATCATTGATTTTAGAGCAATAATAAAACTTAGTAATTATATAAAAAAACACAACATTACAATTGTTCATGCGCATTCAACTTCTTCATTTATTGCTGTCTGTGTAAAAATACTCAATCCAAAAATTAAAATTATTTGGCATGATCATTACGGAAAAAGTGAGTTTTTAAAAAACAGAAAAACCTTCCAGTTAAAATTATTTTCATACTTTTTTTCTGCTATAATTTCTGTAAATAATGATTTAAAACAATGGGCAATAAAAAAATTAAAATCAAAAAAAGTCTTTTTTATTCAGAATTTTCCTGTTTTTAATAATCAAGAAAGAAATACAACTTTACGGGGATTAAAAGAAAAGAGGATTGTCCACTTAGCAGGTTATAGACCACAAAAAGATCATTTTAATTTATTAAAAGCATTTCTTCTACTTTCTAAAGAAAACAATGATTGGACACTGCATTTGGTTGGCAAAGCTTATAAAAGCGATTATTCTAACTACATTCAGGGGTTTATAGATGACAATAATTTATCAGACAAAGTATTTCAATACGGGGTTTGTTCAGATATTCAACATGTTTTATCACAAGCAACAATTGGAGTATTATCTTCAAAATCAGAAGGATTACCAATTTCATTATTAGAATACGGTTTAGCAAAAATCCCTGCTGTTGTTACTGATGTTGGAGAATGTAACTTAATTGTTAAAGATTATAGATTTATTGTTCCACCATCAAATAGCTGTATTTTAGCAAATGCATTACAATTATTGATGAACTCTAAAGAAAAAAGAGAAATTTTGGCTTCAGAAATTCATAAAATTGTTACCTCAGGTTTTTCTAAAAATGAAACCATTTTTAAACTAATTAATATTTATAGCAAATAATGTTAAATCGAATTATTGAAAATAAATTATTATTAATAGGTATCCATATTGTTATTGGATATTTAGCTACATTTTCTTTTTTTCCAAAAACATTTGGTTTTGTATGTGTTGCCGCTCCAATACTTTATTTAATAACTCAAAAAAACTTTAATGAAGAAGCATTAATGTTTTCTGCTTATATAGTTGGTGCTGAAGTTTTTTTAAGAATGACAGGCTCTCTTGTTTTTTATGAGTCCGGTAAGTATGCAGTAATTATATTTTTAACCTTAGGTTTTTTTTTAGGGAGTTATAATCAAAAATTTGGCATTCATTTTTTATTTTACCTTCTTTTACTTTTTATAGGTGTTTTTTTTACAAGAGTTCCGGAAGGTGAATCTATCAGAAATGCTATTGTTTTTAATTTGAGTGGTCCATTTGTTTTAGGTATTTCTGCCATCTACTTTTACAAAAGAATGATTTCAAGAAAAAACTTAATAAACTCGCTGTTTTGTATGCTTTTACCTATATTTTCAACAGTTACGTATTTGTATTTTAGAACGCCAGATTTAAAAGAAATTGTTTTTAGAGGAGTTGCAAATTTTGCAACATCTGCTGGCTTTGGCCCAAACCAAGTAGCAACAGCAATAGGATTAGGGATTTTTATTATTCCTGTCTTTATATTGTTAAAAGAGAAACTTACTGGTTTTATATTTTTAGATTTATTATTTCTGATTTATTTCATTTATAGAGGCTTATTAACGTTTTCTAGAGGAGGAATTGTTACTGGTGTTGTTGCCTTAATAGTTTTTGCGTTATTTTATATTGTTTCAAATAAAAAATCACTTCAGCAGTTTATAAAATACTTTAGCCTTGGTATAACTTTTTCAGTTGCAGTTTGGGTATACACCTCGGGCGTAACAGATGGTATGTTAGACAATCGTTATGCTGGGAAAAATGCACGTGGTGTTGAGAAAGAAGATATCACTTCAGGAAGAGCAGATATTATTGAGGGGCAAATACAAAGCTTTATTGCAAACCCTTTTGGTATTGGGGTGGGTAATGGTAAATATAAAAGATTAAACTCAGAAAAGAATATTACAGCTGCATCACATAATGAAATTGGCAGATTAATAGAAGAACACGGAATCTTTGGTTTAATTATTTTAATAGGCTTATTAATTGTTCCGGTTTTCAATTTTTGGTTTTCAACAAATTACAAAAAAAGTTTTTTAATTGCTTTTTATTTAATTTGGTTTTTAACCATTAATCATTCTGCGATGCGAATTGCATTACCAGGATTTATTTATGCTTTGAGCTTAATTATAATTACAGTAAATGAAGAAGAGTAATATTTTATATATTGGAAATGATTTCGCTAAAACAAGCAAATATAATTCCTCAATGGAAGTATTAAGTCAATTATTAATTTCAGAAGGATTTGTAGTTTATAAAACCTCAAAAAAATCTAATAAATTAGCAAGATTGTTTGATATGTGTAAAACTATAATAATAAAAAGAAAGGTAGATTATATTTTAATTGATACATTTAGCACCCTTAATTTTTATTATGTTTTAATTACTTCACAATTAGCAAGAATTTTTAAAATTAAATACATTTTAATATTACGTGGAGGTAATCTTCCTTATCGAATAAACTATTCAAAAACAATATCAAATTTCATATTTAAAAACTCATACAAAAACGTAGCTCCATCTAATTATTTAAAAATTGCATTTGAAAAAAGAAATTATAAAACAATATTTATTCCAAACATTTTAGATATTGATAAGTATTCATTTAAAAATCGCAAAATAATTAGACCAAAAATCTTATGGGTTAGAGCATTTAGAAACTTATATAATCCAACATTAGCAATTGAAGTTTTAAAATTAGTTAAAGAGCAATTTCCAGAAGCTTCCTTGTGCATGGTCGGACCTAAGCATGATAATTCTTTTCAAGATTCTATAAAATTAGCAGAAAAATACCAATTAGAAAATTCTGTTGAATTTACTGGTATATTACAAAAAGAAGAATGGCATAAAAAATCAAAAGAGTTTGATATCTTTATAAACACAACTAATTTTGATAATACACCGGTAAGTGTTATGGAGGCAATGGCTCTCGGTTTAGTAATTATAAGTACAAATGCAGGAGGAATGCCATATTTAATTGATAACGGCATTAATGGTATTTTAGTTGATAAAGAAAATGCAGAGCAAATGGCTAATCAAATTTTTAAAGTTTTAAAACAGCAAAATATCAAATTGACCGTAAATGCTAGAGAAAAAGCAGAAACTTTTGGATGGAATGTTGTGAAGAATCAATGGACTGAATTATTAAATAACTGATGATTTACGAAAAACTCTATAAATATTTGCCTATTTCATTTCAAAATATAGCCGTAAGTTGTTATGGTTATTATTGGAAAAACAGAAGGTATGGTGGAGGTTTTAAAAAAGAAGTTCTTAAGTTTAAGAAACGTGAAAAATTTTCAAAAAAACAATGGATTGAATATCAAACAAAACAACTAAGAAAGCTTCTTTTACATGCGTATGATACAGTTCCTTTTTATACAGAACTTTATAAAAAACATGGATATGAAAGAAGAGATTTTCTAAATTTTAATTTAAGTAGCTTAAAAAATCTTCCATATTTAGAAAAAGAAGATTTAAGGAAGTTTGGTTCGACAACTCTTTTATCGACTAAAAAGAGAAAAGGAAAGTTTTACTCAAGTAGTGGAAGTACTGGTAAACCTACAAAAATTTATTTTTCTAAAGAAGTGCATAGAATGTGGTTAGCTGCATATGAAGCTAGAGTTAGAAATTGGGCGGGGGTAAATTACAAGAATTCGAGAGGTATGATTGGAGGTAAAAGAGTTTTGTCTACTTCAAAAAACACACCTCCTTTTTACAGGTATAATAGTGCCGAAAAACAAACTTATTTTTCTGCTTACCATATTTCTCAAAAAAATGTAGAAAATTATATTAAAGGTATGTTAGATAATAAAATTGAGTATATGGTTGGATACGCGATGAGTAATTATTTATTAGCAGATTTTATAGAGAGAGAACAACTAAAAGCCCCTAAGATTAAGGCAATGATAACAAGTAGTGAAAAATTAACTCAAGAAATGAGGAACACATTTCAAAGAGTTTACAGTTGTAAAACCTTTGATAGTTATAGTGGAATAGAAGCATGTGGATTGATATCTGAAAATAAAGAGGGTGATTTTTTGTTTAACCCTGATACTGGTTTGTTAGAGGTTGTAGATGAAGAAGGAAATGAAGTTAGTAATGGTGAAGAAGGAGAAATTATTTCAACTGGCTTTTTAAATTTTGATCAACCACTAATAAGGTATAGAATTGGAGACAGGGCAAAAAAATCTTTGTCACAGGAATCTAAATCAGGTATTGAAATGCCTTTAATTGATGAAATTATAGGCAGGGTTGAAGATGTTGTAATTACTTCTGAAGGAAAGAAGATGGTAAGATTTCATGGTGTATTTATAAATATAAATGGACTAAAATTATCACAAGTTGTTCAGGAGAGACTAAATAGTTTTACATTAAACTTGGTTGTAGATATGTCAAGTTATAATTTAAAATCAGAAAAAATTATGATTAATAGACTAAAAAGTCAAGTTGGAAATGAAATTGTAGTTAAATTTAATTATTTAAAAAAGATACCCAACATTTTTAATGGCAAATATAAATCTGTAATCTCTAAAATATAAGCTATGAGTAAAACGATATGGATTATTAACCAAACTGCGGGAACATTTAATTCTGGTTGGGGAGAGAGACATATTAGCCTGAGCAAATATTGGGTTTTAAAAGGTTATAATGTTAAAATAATTTCAGGTTCGTACAATCATTTATTTAGAAATCAACCAAAAATTTCTAACAAATTACTGACTAAAGAAAAAGTTGAAAAAGGGATAGAATTCTATTGGATAAAAACACCAAAATATCTTAATGCAGGTTTTGGGAAATATTGGAGTAATCTCGTATTTACTTTAAAATTGTTTTTTTTACCTCAAAAAGAAATTGAAAAACCAACTATAATCTTGGTTTCATCAATGCCTATTTTTCCTATTTTAAGCGGTGCTTATTTTAAAAAAAAGTATAAAGCTAATAAACTGATTTTTGAAATTAGAGATTTATGGCCGTTAACACCTATTTATTTAAAAGGATTTTCTAAAAACCACCCATTTATAAAAATAGTTGGTTGGTTTGAGAAGTTTGCATATAAAAAATCTGATTTTATTGTTTCGTTATTACCAAATGCAAAAGAATATATTACAGACATTTCTAAAAATGAAAAAAAATTTAAATATATACCAAATGGAATTGATTTAGTTTCATTAGAAAACGAGCTGTTACCAAAATCAATTGTAAATAAAATTCCTAATAATAAATTTATTATTGGTTATGCTGGTACTTTAGGTATGGCAAATGCAATGGAATATTTTTTTGAGGCATCTAATAAACTAAGAGAAAATAATCATATTCACTTTGTTGTAGTTGGTGATGGACCATTAAAGCATCAGTTTGAAAATCAAGTTAAAAATAATGAAAACATTACTTTTATAAGTAAGATAAAAAAAAGCCAAGTCCAAAATATATTGGCTTATTTTGATGTTTGTTTTATTGGGAGATATGATTCTCCGTTATATCAATATGGGGTTTCTTATAATAAATATTTTGATTATATGTTGGCTAAAAAGGTGATTCTAGAATCTTCAAATTTAGTTAAAGACCCAGTAGAACTATCCGGTTGTGGTATAATTGTTAAACCAGAATCTGCTAAAGAAATTGTTAAGGCAATTTTAAAATTATATGATATGAAAACCGAAGATAAAAATAATTTTGCTGTTAAAGGGTTTGAATATGTTACAAAATATCATAATTATAAATACCTTAGTAATTTATATTTAGAGATATTTAATTATTAAGACGTAAAAACTTATTACATTTGATATAATCAACAATCTCATCAAACTGTTTTTCTAATGAATTAATATGAGCAAAAAGTCATTTCATATAGACATTTCCGAAAGAAAATTATTACTTAGAACTTTTGATGTCGTTTCAATGCTCTTAAGTTTAATTATTGCATCCAAATATACAAGCTTTACTTATATAGATGTAAATAGTGATTTAATATATAGTTGGTTTTTTATTTTAGCTATTTATTTTTTACTCTTTGGTCAAATATTTCAGCTTTATAATTTAAAAGTTTCAAACAATAGATTTTTAGTAATTAGAAGTGTATTTGTTACTGCTTTAATTACGACACTGTTTTATATTTTTTCACCTTTTATTACCCCTTCTTTACCAACCAATAGGCTTCAGATAATTTATTTTTTCTTACTCATAACTTTACCGGTTATCTTATGGAGATTTTTATATATTGCCCTTTTATTTTCACCTAGATATTTTAAAACCATAATTGTCATTGGTCATACTTCAAGAACAGAAAAGTTGATAGAATTAATACAATTTAAAAACTATCACAACATTGCAACTTATGTTTCTAATGCAGAGATTGAAGGATTAAATAACTTTAACGATGTAAAAACTGTAGATTTAATTGAATTAGTTAGCGCTAATTTGGCTTCAGAAATTGTAATATCAACATCAGGTTTTTCTGGAGACACCATTAGTAGGTTAAACAAACAATTAATTTTTCTATTTGAAACAGGTGTCAATATAAAAAGTTTTGAAACGTATTATGAAGAGGTTACCAATAGAATTCCAAAAGAGTATTTAGATTTTAATTTTTATAAAAATATTAATTTTAGTGTTAACAATGACAATCAGTTTTTTCATTTTATGCAAATAGTAATTGATGTCTTAATTTCTTTAATTGGAATCACATTTTTTATTTGTATTATCCCATTAATTCTTATTGGTAATTTAATAGGAAATAGAGGACCATTATTTTACACTCAAGATCGTGTAGGTTTTAAAGGAGAGGTTTTTAAAATATACAAACTGAGATCTATGGTTAAATATGCCGAAATAGATGGAGCCGTTTGGGCCAAAAAAAACGATAAAAGAATTACTTCTTTTGGGAAGCTTCTAAGAAACACTAGATTGGATGAATTTCCTCAGTTTATAAATATTCTAAAAGGAGAAATGAGTTTAATTGGCCCTAGGCCAGAAAGACCTGAATTTGTTTCTGATTTAGAAGAGAAAATTCCGTTTTATGCAATAAGACATATAGTTAGACCTGGTTTAACAGGCTGGGCACAAGTTAATTACCCGTATGCAAACACTATTGAAGAGCAAGAAACTAAATTAAGATATGATTTATACTATATAAAAGAAAGAAGTTTCTTTTTAAATTTCAAAATACTTATCAAAACAGTTTCTACAGTTTTATTTTTTAAAGGTCAATAACACTTTATTTAGAAAGAAAAAACGAATCCCTAATAGCATTACAAAAGGAAGAATTGCAAACGGTAACAATTGTATTTTTCCAATCCAAATTATTGGAATAATTAAAAGTAAAACAATGAGCACCTTTACATACGTTTTTATCCACAATCTAGGGGTTTCTTTTACAATATAAAATGCAACAATTAGATTAGGTGCAAATGCCCATAAAAAATTAAAGTTGTTTGGAGTAGTAGAATGATCGGTAAAAAACCACAAGAATGCAATTAGAGCTCCAATTATTCCTGTAAAAAAGAACAGTAAAAAATCAAACCATTTTGTTCTTTGGTTTCTTTTTATATCTTTATAGGTGATAAAAATTCCAAGCAATAAAATGAATGTAAAAACGATAAACGGATTGAAAAAGGAAGGTGAAATTTTTAATTCTTCAAACTTTAAAATATAACGATCGTTTTTAATTAAATTTTCAGAAATAGCGCCTCGCTTCACAGTGGCATTTTTAAACCCGCTATACACATAATCTGGTAAATACATGTGTTGTTTTGCAGTTGCTACTTTATCTAATTTACTTCCTAAAGCTAAATTTATTCCGAAACTTCCCCAAGTGTTCCAAGGTATTTCAGCATTCATTAGTTGTCTAAAAGATTGATTTTTTTCAATATGTTCATTCTTAAAATTAGCTTTATCTTTTAGAACCGTCTCTGTTATTTCTCTTAAGATAGTAGCACAATTATTAAAAAAAGGATCATATAAATACGTTGCATTTTCTGGTGTTGCATTGTTCTCTAAATATTCAAAAAAATGTTGCTTTTCTTGTTGATTAAGATTCAGAACTTGCTCTTTAATCCAACGTTTATCTTTTTGATAACTTCTCACAAAATAGTGAAAAGGATAACTTTGCAGTTTGTATAATAATTTTCCTTTTGTAAAATTTAAGTAAAAATTTGGTGCATCAAAATCAAAAATCCCATAATTGTAGGCGGTATCAAAATCGGTGTCTTTTACTCTTATTGTACTATGTCCAAAGCCTTCGTACAATACTTTCCCAGGTCCTGCAGTGATAATGCTAACTTCTGCTTTTTCTGATAATTTTTTATGTTGAGAAAAGGTAAGTTGAATTACAAACAACATCAGAAGTAAAGCAATAATTTTTGTTTTCATAATTCTTAATTTCTAAAAAATTTATAATCAATCTTGATTGAAAAGATATTTGAATACAGTGCATTTCCAACACTTCCAATATTTGTTAATGCATAATCTATATGAATTCCGTTGTACTTAAATCCAACGCCAAAATTTGGCTGTAAAGAGATTGATTTACTTCCGTCAAATTGAGTTGTGTTTTGAATATTTCCAATTCCGCCACGTAGATAAACCAAATCTGTATAATCTAATTCGAATCCAAATGTTGGGTCAATACTTACAACGCTTGATGAAATAATGTCGTTAGTCTGCGCAAATCGCATGTTTAAATTAACTTCTGTTAATAGATGGAAATCTCTTGCTACTCTAAACTTACGTGCAACACCGAGCTGTATTTTGGGGTTTGTAATTTCTGAAGTTTCTGGTAACTCTTGATTTTGACCAGGAATCGAATTTTTAATTTTATCAAATTCAGTTTCGTTAATATTCCAAGTATTATATGTTGTTGTGATATCACGAACCATTAATCCAAATTTCCAATCGTTTCTTTCGAACTGAATTCCGGCATCAAATCCAAATCCCCACGAAGAAGCAAAATCGCCAATAACTCTTCTAAGAACTTTGGCATTTACACCAAAATACATGTCTTTAAAAATTAAGTTTCTAGCGTAGGAAAACGTAAAAGCATAATCAGCAGCAGAAAATAAACTAATTCTATTAAAATTAATATTTCCCTGACTGTCAATAAGTTCAGTGGTGTTTAGAATATCGTCAACTCCAAATCTTATGATAGAAATTCCAACTGCACTTTCATCATCAATTGGTAATGCAATTGCGGCAAAATTATAATTTGCCATTCCTGCAAAATAAGAAGCATGCATTAAAGAACCTTCGTAGTCTTCTAAATTTACTAAACCTGCAGGATTCCAATAAATTGCATTGACATCATTACTTGTTGCAACAACCGATTTACTCATACCTAAAGCTCTAGCATCAACACCAATATTTAAAAATTCGTTCGAATAATTTCTAAAGGTTTGCGCAGTTATTTGAAATGCACAGAAAAAGAACAGAAAGAAATAATGTTTTTTCAAAATAAACGGTTGCTTGTTACAAATATCTTAAATCCTATTGTAATAACCATTGTTAACTTAAGATATTGTTTGTGTAACTAGGATTTGAATATTCTCATCGATAAAACGACTAATTCGTTTTTCTAGCCATCTACTTTCTTGTTGTTTAAATGTTGATATAAATCCAACATGACCACCATATTTTGTGGCTTCAAGAAAAAAAAATTCTGAATCTCCTGCTTCTTCAAACGGAAAACATTCAGGACTTAAAAACGAGTCATCTTTGGCATTTATTAATAAGGTAGGCTTATTTATTTTTGATAAATAAGGCTTTGAACTTGCTTTTTGCCAATAATCTTCTGGACTTTCGAAACCAAAAACAGGAACCGTATATAAATGTTCTAAGTGTTTAAATCGTTTTGCTTTAAAAAGTTTGTCTTTATCTAATCTAAAATCTGGAAATTTATATGATTTTTCTAGTATTTTTAATCGGATGGTTTTTAAAAATTCTTCGAGATATAGTTTGTTTTTTAATTTGTCCATTTCGCGTTCTGAACTTGTAATGTCGATTGGAACTGAAGTTGCAATGGCACCTTTTATTTTTGGAGAAAGTTTTTCTGAATATTCTCCCATATACTTCAACGTTAAATTTCCGCCTAAACTAAAACCGATAATAAGGATGTTTTCATAGTAATAATTATTTAATAAATGCTTAACAACAAAATCTACATCTTCTGTTTTTCCGCTGTGATAGGTTCCTAACAACCAATTGTCTTCTCCGCTACAACCACGCAAATTAAATGATACAGTATCAATTCCTTTACCATTTAACTCGTTTGCTGTAGAAAGTATGTATTTAGATTCTGAGCTTCCTTCTAAACCATGAATTAAAATTGCCAAGGTATTTGAGTTTACTTTAGAAAAATCTAAGTCGATAAAATCGTTGTCCCATGTAAAAACTCTTTTGCGAGAATAAGCACAGGTTTCTTTCATAAATAATGGACGATACATTGTGTTAAAATGGCCATTTTTAAATGGTAGAGAAGGATTATAATCCGAAGTAAATAGCGGCATAGAACTTTTTTAAAACAGTATTTGAATACAAAGATGATAAAAAAAGAAGTAAATTGAAACAAGAGCAAACGGATTTCCTTATTTTTGCTTTACACAAATCCGAAAATCAAGATGAAAAAACACATTCCGAATATCATAACTTTAGGAAATTTATTATTTGGGACTATTGCGGCAATTGCTGCTGTAAATGGAAATTTTGAAATTGCAGCTTTGTCTGTTACAATTGGAATTCTACTTGATTTTTTTGATGGTTTTTTTGCACGAATCTTAAATGTTTCTGGAGAATTAGGAAAACAATTAGATTCTTTAGCAGATATGGTTACAAGTGGAGTAGTGCCTGGAATTGTAATGTACACATTGTTACAAGAAAACGCATTGAATTTGTTTGAAAGAAAAGCAGATACTTTACATATTGCTTCTTTTAGCACTGGATATTTACCTTATTTTGGTTTGTTATTAACCTTGGCAGCTTGTTATCGTTTGGCAAATTTTAATATTGATGAACGCCAATCTGATTCTTTTATAGGAATGCCAACTCCGGCAATGAGTTTGTTTGTACTTTCATTCCCGTTAATTCCGATTTATTCTGACAATCAATTTTTTATTGATTTGGTACAGAACAATTATTTTTTGATTGGAATTACGTTAGTATTAAGTTTTTTAATGAATGCGGAAATTCCGTTATTCTCTTTAAAGTTTAAGAATTATGGAATAAAAGAAAATCTTTTGAAATACGTTTTTTTAGTAGCTTCTATAGGTATGATTTTAACCTTGGAAGTTATTTCTATTCCGTTAATAATTATTTTATATGTGCTACTTTCTGTGGGAAGTAATTTGAATAAGAAAAAAGCCTAGAATTTTCTCTTTTTTAATTCGAAATCTTTACCAAGATATACTTTACGTACAGTTTCATCAGCAGCCAATTCTTCTGGAGTTCCGCTTTTAAGAATACTTCCTTGATACATTAAAAAAGTTTTATCGGTAATAGCTAATGTTGCTTGTACATCATGATCGGTAATTAAAATACCAATATTTCTGTTTTTAAGTTGCGCAACAATACTTTGAATATCTTCTACCGCAATTGGATCAACTCCAGCAAAAGGCTCATCTAATAAAATAAATTTTGGATCAGAAGCTAAACATCGCGCAATTTCTGTTCTTCTTCGTTCTCCACCAGATAATAATTCTCCTTTATTTTTACGAACATGACCTAAACTAAATTCTTCAATTAAAGATTCTAGTTTTTCTTTGCGTTCTTTTTTTGTTCTATCCGTAAATTCCAATACAGACATAATGTTTTCTTCTACAGATAACTTTCTAAATACAGATGCTTCTTGCGCTAAATAACCAATTCCTTTTTGAGCACGTTTGTACATCGGATCGTTGGTAATTTCTTCATCATCTAAATAAATATGACCAGCGTTGGGTTTTATCATGCCAACAATCATGTAAAAAGAAGTGGTTTTTCCTGCGCCATTTGGACCTAATAAACCAACGATTTCTCCTTGAGATACTTCCAAAGAAATTCCTTGAACCACCTTTCGGCTTCCATAAATTTTTTCAATGTTATCTGCTCTTAATATCATGTATCAAATATACAAATTGAGATTTAGTGAACTCTTAAATTAATTATAAATCGTTTTGCTCTAAAGCTTCCCAGAATTCGTATGCTCTACGTAAATGTGGAATTACAATTGTTCCGCCAACCAATGTTGCGATAGACATTGTTTCCATCATTTCTTCTTTTGTAACCCCTTTTTTATAGGCTGTTTCTAAATGATATGCAATACAATCATCACAACGTAAAACAGCAGATGCAACCAAGCCTAACAATTCTTTGGTTTTTACAGGTAAATGACCTTCTGTAAAAGCGTTGGTATCTAAATTAAAAATTCTCTTAATAACTTTATTGTCATTGCTTAAGAGTTTATCGTTCATTTTTTGACGATATGTGTTAAATTCTTCAACTTTATTTGGCATTTTTTAATTGTTTTTTTAAAACAAAACCAGAAATATAAATACTGATTTCATATAAAATTAATATTGGAATTGAAACAATTATTTGACTCGCAACATCTGGAGGTGTAATAATTGCGGATAAAATTAATACTAACACCAACGCATGTTTTCTGTATTTTCTTAAAAATTCTGGAGTAACCAATCCTAATTTTGATAAGAAATAAATGACAACGGGTAATTCAAAAACTAAAGAAATACCCAACATGGTATTGGTAAATAAACTGATATAAGAATCTAATGTGAAATTATTAACGATGTTATCACTAATTTGATATCCGTAGAAAAACGAAACAGACATTGGCATGATCACATAATAACTAAAAGCAACTCCAATAAAGAAAAGAAACGACGCTATAAATAAAAATCCTCTCGATTTTCTTCTTTCTGTTTTGTGTAATCCAGGAGCAATAAAACGCCACATTTCCCATAATAAATAAGGAAATGCAAGGATAACGCCTAAAATTATTGACACCCAAAGAGAACTCATTAATTGCTGAGTTAACGATAAAGCTTGCAGTTTACTTGGAATTTCAACGGCACAAAAACTACTATCTATGCCAATGCTTCCAAAAACATGACAGAAAAACCGATAGGTAACAAAATCTGAATGTGTATGTGCAATAATAAAATCATTATACACTTCTTCTCTAAAAACAAAAAGCACAATTGCAAAAACAAATATTACAGCAAAACTTCTAACTAAATGCCAGCGTAATTCTTCTAGATGTCCTAAAAAAGACATTTCTTTTTGTTCATAACTCATTTAAAAAATACCTTCTTTAATTAAATCGTGTAAATGCACAACACCTAAATAATCACTTGTGTCGTTTGTTACTAAAATTTGTGTGATATCGTTGGCTTCTAATGTTTCTAAGGCATCAATTGCCATCGCATTTATAGAAATTGTTTTTGGGTTTTTAGACATAATATCATTTGCTGATAGCGAATTAATTTCTGTAGATTTACTCAGCATTCTACGAATATCTCCGTCGGTTATAATTCCAACAATTTTATCATTTTCAACAACAGCAGTAACGCCTAATCTTTTTTCTGTGATTTCTACAATTACTTTAGTAATACTACTGTCTTTATTAACTTTCGGAATTTCATTATTCTTTATCAAATCAGAAACACGCAAATACAATCGTTTTCCTAACGCTCCACCTGGATGATATTTAGCAAAATCATTACTAGAAAAGCCTTTTAATTTCAATAAACAAACAGCCAAAGCATCTCCCATAACTAATTGTGCGGTTGTGCTTGTAGTCGGAGCTAAATTATTTGGACAGGCTTCTTTTTCTACAAATGTATTTAAAGCGAAATCTGCATTAGTTCCTAAGAAAGAATCTACATTACCTGTAATTGCAATGATTTTATTTCCATAATTCTGAATTAACGGAACTAGAACTTTAATTTCTGGTGTATTACCACTTTTAGAAATACAAATTACAACATCATCATTTTGTATGGCTCCTAAATCGCCATGAATTGCATCAGCAGCATGCATAAAAATTGCTGGAGTTCCGGTAGAATTAAAGGTGGCAACAATCTTAGTAGCAATATTAGCGCTTTTACCAATTCCAGTTACTATAACTCTTCCTTTAGAGTTTAAGATATATTTAACCGATGCTTCAAAATCGGCATCAATAAAATTTACTAAATTAGCAATAGCATTACTTTCTATAAGAATAGTTTCTTTTGCTGTAGTTATGATAGAATTAAGGTCTTTCAACGTTTTATAATTTTAGTAGTAAAAAAAAAAGTTATATCTTTAAAATATTGTAGAAAACACTTTTAATTTGCTTCTACAAATTTACTATAAATAATGATAGACCCAAACCAAAACTTGGTTTTTAAACAGACACTAATAAATACCCAGATTGATTGATTGATATGAGTGATGAAATTGATTTATATGTACCGTTAAAAAAGTTTTTCGGATTCAATAAGTTCAAAGGTTTACAAGAAGAAGTTATTAAAAGTATTTTACGAAAGAAAGATACATTTGTAATAATGCCAACTGGAGGAGGAAAATCGTTGTGCTATCAATTACCAGCATTAATGAGTGAAGGAACAGCAATTGTTGTTTCTCCTTTGATTGCTTTGATGAAAAACCAAGTAGATGCAATTCGTGGTATCTCTGAACATAGAGGAATTGCTCACGTTTTAAATTCTTCATTAAATAAAACGGAAGTAGCTCAAGTTAAAAGTGATATTGAAAGCGGAATCACAAAATTATTATACGTTGCTCCAGAATCTTTAATCAAAGAAGAATATGTAGCTTTTTTAAGAACTCAAAAAATTTCTTTTGTTGCAATTGATGAAGCACATTGTATTTCTGAATGGGGTCACGATTTTAGACCAGAATATAGAAATCTTAGAACAATCATCAAGCAAATTGATAATGTTCCTGTAATTGGTTTAACCGCCACAGCTACAGAAAAAGTACAAGAAGATATTTTAAAAACATTAGGAATTTCTGACGCTAAAACGTTTAAAGCTTCCTTTAATAGACCTAATTTATTTTATGAAGTACGACCAAAAACAAAAGATGTTGATAAAGATATTATAAGGTTTGTAAAACAACGTATTGGTAAATCAGGAATCATCTATTGTTTAAGTAGAAAAAAAGTAGAAGAAATTGCACAGGTATTGCAGGTAAACGGAATTAAAGCTGTTCCGTATCATGCAGGACTAGATGCAAAAACAAGAGTAAAACATCAAGACATGTTTTTGATGGAAGATTGTGATGTAGTTGTAGCAACGATTGCATTCGGAATGGGAATCGATAAACCTGATGTACGTTTTGTAATTCATCATGATATTCCTAAAAGTTTAGAAAGTTATTATCAAGAAACGGGTAGAGCTGGTAGAGATGGAGGAGAAGGTTACTGTTTGGCATTTTATGCATATAAAGATATAGAAAAACTAGAGAAATTTATGGCAAGTAAACCTGTTGCAGAACAGGAAATTGGTCATGCTTTGTTACAAGAAGTAGTAGGTTATGCAGAAACTTCTATGAATAGAAGAAAATATATTTTGCACTATTTTGGAGAAGAGTTTGATGAAGTAAATGGATTAGGAGCAGAGTTGGATGATAACACAAAAAATCCGAAGAAAAAACACGAAGCGAAAGAGGAAGTTGTAAAACTACTTTCTGTAGTGAGAGATACGAAAGAAAAATACAAAGCAAAAGATATAGTTAGTACAATAATTGGTAAAGAAAATGCCATGCTAACATCTCATAGAACACACCGTCAGCCTTTTTTTGGAATTGGAAAAAACAAAGAAAACACATATTGGAAAGCGTTGATTAGACAGGTTCTAGTTGCTGGATATTTGCGTAAAGAAATTGAGCAATACGGCGTTATAAAAATAACAAAAGA
The DNA here is from genome assembly GCA_913065125.1 of uncultured Flavobacteriaceae bacterium. GTDB lineage: Bacteria > Bacteroidota > Bacteroidia > Flavobacteriales > Flavobacteriaceae > Polaribacter > Polaribacter gochangensis. The sequence continues at coordinate 196,069 of CAJYAG010000001.1, forward strand.
AGGGTTGGATTTTATTGATGCTCCTACATCATTTATGATGACGGAAGATCATACATACACTAGCGACAACGATAATTCTATCATTACAAATACCAAAGGAAATGCTGGTGGAGTAGATGATAAACTAATGGCAATGTTAAAGGATTTACGTAAAAACATAGCAAAGAAACTAGGTGTTCCGCCTTTTGCAGTTTTTCAAGATCCATCTTTGGATGATATGGCGTTAAAATATCCTATTTCTTTAGAGGATTTAGCAAATGTTCATGGAGTCGGAGAAGGAAAAGCACGTAAATATGGCGCTGAATTTATAAAACTAATTACAAAATATGTTGATGAAAATGATATTTTAAGACCCGATGATTTAGTGGTAAAAAGTACTGGTGTAAATTCAGGTTTAAAATTATATATCATTCAGAACACAGATAGAAAATTGCCTTTGATTGATATTGCAAAATCAAAAGGATTGAGCATGGAAGAATTGATTAAAGAAATGGAAGCAATTATCTTTTCTGGGACCAAATTAAACATCAATTATAGCTTAGACGATTTATTAGATGAAGAACAGCAAGAAGAGATTTTTGACTACTTTATGGAAGCTGAATCTGATAAGATTCAAGAAGCTTTAGATGAATTTGATGGCGATTATGATGAAGAAGAACTTCGATTAATGCGAATTAAATTTATAAATGAAGTCGCTAATTGATTATGTATCAAAATTTTAAAAAATCTATTTTCACTTTTAACACTCTTTTGACATACTCTTAACATTTTTAAGGCACGATAATTGTACTTTTCGCTCCATAAAAATAATAATATGCTAATTAAAAGAAGTGCACTATTTATGTTGTTGTTATTTACAATAACATCAACTTTCTCTCAAGAAAAAGAATCAAAATTAAATGTTTTTCTAAACTGTAATTTTTGTGATCAATCCTATATCAAACAAAATTTAGAACAAGCAGAATTTGTAAGAGACCAAGAATTTGCAGATGTGTATTTATTTTTCACCAACCAAAATAATGGTAGTGGTGGTAGAGTTTATGAAATTGATATTGTTGGCCAAAATGATTACAAAGAATTTAAAGATAAGATTACGTATTCTACAAACTCTGATACGTCAAGAGATGAAAGTAGAAGTTTAATGCTGAAAAATATCCGTTTAGGCTTGGTTCGTTTTTGGATGAAAGCAGGTTTGCAGGATAAAATTACTATTACAATTAAGAGATCAAAACCAGAAGATGAAATTGAAGAAGTGGACCCGTGGAATAATTGGATTTTTAGTTTAGGTGCAAATGGTTTTTTTAACGGACAAGAAACATATAGCAGCAGCAATTTAAATTTTAATGCATCCGCAAGAAGAATTACCGAAAAAAATAAATTTATTTTTAGATTGAGATATGGTAATAATAAACAAGTGTATAAATTTGATGGCGAACCAGATCAAATATATAATAACAGTAATAAAAACATAACATTATACAATGTGTTTAGTTTAGATAGTCATTGGTCGGCAGGTATATTTAGTTATTTCGGAGGTTCAGACTATTCTAATAAAAGTTTATACGCAAAACTAGCGCCAGCCATTGAATATAATTTTTTTGATTATAAAGAATCGTTTAAAAAACAATTAACCATAGCCTATAGAATTGGTGGAGATTACACAGAATACATAGAGAAAACTGTTTTTGGTGAAACAGAAGAGTTTTTATGGAATCATTCTTTAGGTCTAGAATCAAGTATTAGACAAACTTGGGGGAATATTAATGGATCTGTGAGGTATGAAAGTTATTTGCACGATACCGCATTGAACCAATTTTCTTTTAACTTAGGAGCGAGAGTAAGACTTTTTAAAGGTTTTTCTTTTAATATTGGAGGAAATTATAACATTACAAACAATCAAATTAATTTGCCAGCAGGTAATCTTACTGTTGAAGAAATTTTACTACAACAACAACAAATTAAATCTGGATATAATTATTTCTTTAACGTTGGTTTTAGTTACACATTTGGATCGATGTTTAACACCGCTGTAAATCCAAGATTTGATTAAGTTATTACTAAATTGTAACTATAGTTATTAAAATCCCTAATACAATAGCAATAAACTTCTGCAGATTGAATTTGTGATTTTCAGAACTTTCAAACAATATAATGGTAGAAATGTGTAAAAACACTCCAATTATCAATGCAGTTATCTCGGTGTGATAATCTGATATAAAAGCAATTTTATCAGCAACTAAGACACCTAACGGACTCATGAATGCAAATACACTTAAGAATGTTATTATTGTGCTTTTTGTGAATTTAGAATGAATTAAAAAAGTTGTTAAAACGATGGCAATCGGAATTTTATGTACAACGATTGCTAATAATAAATTAGTGTCATCAGAATGAATTGGAATCCCTTCAGAAAAGGCATGAATACATAAGCTGATAAAAAGTAATATCGGAAATTTAGTTTCGTGAGAATGCACATGGATATGTCCGTGTTCTGCACCTTTAGAAAATGATTCTAAAACAGATTGAATTACAATTCCGGCTAAAATAAAAACACCAACTCTTGTTGTATTATTTGTTTCAATAAAAACCTCTGGCATTAGGTGTAAAATGGTTACAGACAATAGATATGCACCACTAAACGACAATAATAATCGTGTAATTTTGTTTGATGGTTTAAATAGTAAAACCACCAAAGCACCTACTAATACAGAAAGAATTAACAATATATAACTCATTACGATACTACAAATATTAATCTATTAGAAGTTTCTTTATCAAAATCTGATAAAGAATAATTACCAAAAATATGATTTATTTTTAATCCTGCTTTTTTAAAATAAGAAGTAAATTTTTCTGCATCTAAATATTTAACTCTTTCAAAATAAGAGTGATTTTTTCTGTCAATTGTAAAGGTAATCTCTTTAATGATAAAACCATTTTCAATTTTTCTATGGATCAAAAAATCAATTCCTTCGATTGATTTTACTTCATTTGCAACCAAATTCTTTTTTACATCAAAAACATTTAAAAAATCGATGACTGCAACACCATTTTCTTTCAATCCTTTTTTTATGTTTTCTAAAACCTTGATGTCTTCTTCATCATCTTCAAAATAACCGAAACTAGTAAATAAATTAAAAATAGCATCGTACTTATGTACAATTGGACTTCTCATATCATGCTCAGCAAAATTCAATCTTTCGTTGGCAAAAGTTTTAGCAAAAGAAATGTTATTTTCAGACAAATCGGCACCAGTTACTTTGTAGCCTAAAGAATTTAAAAACACCGAATGTCTTCCTTTTCCGCAAGCTAAATCCAAAATATGAGTTTTAGATTCTAATTGTAAAAACGAGGTGATATTTTTCATAAAAATACGCGCTTCAGTATCATCTCTATCTTTATATAGAATATGATAAAAAGGGGTGTCAAACCACGATGTAAACCAGTCTTTTTTTGTGTTCATAAGTAAAATTCGATTGCAAAAATACTGAATTTTAATAGCATAATTTTACTTTTCTTAAGAGATTCATTCACAAATTAAAATGTATTTTTGCAGAATGAATATGAATAAAGATTTTAAAATGGTGGCGACCACCATGTTTGGCTTAGAAGAGGTGTTGGCAACTGAATTACGAAATTTAGGAGCACAAGATGTTGTAGTTGGAATCAGAAATGTTTCTTTTAAAGGCGATACCGGCTTTATGTACAAAGCAAATATTGCGTTAAGAACCGCTATTAGAATTTTAAAACCAATCAAATCTTTTAAAGTTTTTGATGAAGAAGATTTGTATGATAGTTTACAAAAGATTAAGTGGGAAAATTATTTAGATGTAGACGGAACTTTTTCTATTGGAGCCGTTGTAAATTCGAAGCATTTTACGACAAATTCTCATTATATCACCTTAAAATCTAAAGATGCTGTTGCAGATTATTTTAGACACAAATATAGCAGAAGACCCAACGTAGATGTTAAATATCCAGATTTAAAAATTCATGTACACATTCAAAAAGAATGGTGTACCGTTTCTTTAGATTCTTCAGGTGATTCGCTACACAAACGTGGCTATCGTTCTGCAACAAATATTGCACCAATTAATGAGGTTTTAGCAGCTGGTTTGGTATTGCTTTCTGGGTATACAGGTGATGAAAATTTTATCGATCCGATGTGTGGTTCTGGAACTATTTTAATTGAAGCAACCATGATTGCCAACAACATTCCTGCAAACATCAACAGAAAACATTTTGGTTTTGAAAACTGGAAAGATTATGATGAAGATTTGTACTTTTTAATTCAAGATGTATTGTTGAAGAAAATACGCAGTTCTCATTTTAAAATTATGGGATTTGACAAAGCACCATCTGCGGTAAGAAAGGCTCAAGACAATATCGAAAATGCAAATTTAGATGAGTTTATTGGCGTGCATCACGTGAACTTTTTCAATTCAAAAAAAGAAGTTTTTGGCAACACCACTATTTTGTTTAATCCGCCGTATGGAGAACGTTTAAATATTGATACCGAAGAATTTTACAAGAAAATTGGAGATACGCTTAAAAATGGATATCCAGATTCTAAAGTGTGGTTTATTACATCAGATTTAGAAGCTTTAAAGCATGTAGGATTGCGAACCTCTAAAAGAATTCCGCTTAAAAATGGTGACCTAGATTGTCGTTTGGTTCGTTATGATATCTATGCAGGAACAAGAAAAATTCGTTCTAACGAACGCGAATTGCCAGAAGCAGATTTAGAAGATTAATTAAAAAATAAGAATAAAAAGAAGGACAAAACAAGCTATTTTACTGCTAAATAATACAGATAAAATGCTTAAATTTGCCCCTGAAATTTGATAAAAGAAACATGAAGATATCTTACAATTGGTTGCGACAATTTTTACAGGTTGATTGGGAAGCACAAAAAGCAGGAGAATTATTAACTGACTTAGGGCTTGAAGTAGAGGGAATTGAAACCAAAGAATCTATAAAAGGAAGTTTAGCCGGAATTGTAGTTGGAGAAGTATTGACTTGTGTTCAACATCCAAATGCTGACAGATTAAAAGTAACTACAGTACATCTTGGTTCTGGTGAACCGGTTCAAATTGTTTGTGGAGCACCAAATGTTGCTCCCGGACAAAAAGTACCTGTTGCTACTATCGGAACAACTTTGTACGACGAAAAAGGCGAAGGATTTAAAATCAAAAAAGGTAAAATTAGAGGTGAAGAAAGTCATGGAATGATTTGTGCCGAAGACGAATTAGGTTTAGGTAGTTCTCATGAAGGAATCTTAATCTTGGATGCGAATTTAAAACCAGGAACTCCAGCTGCTGAAGTTTTTAATATCGAAAAAGACGAAGTTTTTGAAATCGGCTTAACGCCAAATAGAGCAGACGCCATGAGTCATTTTGGTGTTGCAAGAGATTTGCGTGCTGGTTTAATACAACAAGATATTCACATCGAATTAATTTCTCCTTCGGTAAGTGATTTTCACGTAGATGAAAGAAAATTAAAGATTGATGTTGAAGTAGAGGATAAAGATTTAGCGCCACGTTATTGTGGAATTTCAATTACAGATTTAGAAGTAAAAGATGCTCCTGAATGGATTCAGAATCGTTTAAAATCTATTGGAATTACGCCAAAAAATAATATAGTTGACATTACTAATTATGTATTACACGAATTAGGTCAGCCTTTGCATGCCTTTGATGCACAAAAAATAAAAGGAAATAAAGTGATTGTAAAAACCTTGCCAGAAGGAACAAAATTTACAACTTTAGACGAAGTAGAAAGAACATTAAGTGCCGATGATCTTATGATTTGTGATGCAGAATCAAATCCGATGTGTATTGCAGGTGTTTTTGGCGGATTGGCTTCTGGAGTTACAGAAAACACAACAAGTATTTTCTTAGAAAGTGCTTATTTTAATCCTGTTTCTATTCGTAAATCTGCAAAAAGACACGCATTAAATACTGATGCTTCTTTCCGTTTTGAAAGAGGAATCGATATCAACTTAACAAAATATGCTTTAAAGCGAGCGGCTTTATTAATTGAAGAATATGCGGGAGGAACGTTGGCTTCAGACATCATGGATTTTTATCCAGAGAAAGTTGAAGATTTTCAAGTGTTTTTAGCGTACGAAAATGTCGATCGTTTAATAGGCCAAGAAATTCCAAGAGAAACAATTAAAAATATTTTAGCTTCTTTAGAAATTAAAATTAGTAGTGAAACAGAAGGTGGATTAGGTTTAACAATTCCGTCTTACAGAGTTGATGTACAACGTGAAGCTGATATTATTGAAGAGATTTTACGTGTGTACGGATATAATAATATTGAGTTTTCTCATAAATTAAATACCTCAATTTCTTTTGACATCAATAAAGAAGTTAAAGTTGAGAATGTGGTTGCCAACCAATTGAGTTCTTTAGGATTTAATGAAACGATGGCAAATTCGTTGACAAAAGAAGATTATGTTGGTTTAACAGAGAATCTAAATGAAGAGCACAACGTAGAAATGTTAAATCCGTTGAGTAACGATTTAAAAGTAATGCGCCAATCTTTATTGTTTAGCGGACTAGAATCGGTTGCCTATAATATCAACAGAAAAAACAACGCATTAAAGTTGTATGAGTTTGGAAAAACGTATCATAAATACAACGAAAAATATCAAGAAGACAAACATTTAACCTTGTTTGTAACCGGAAATAGAACAAAAGAGAGTTGGAAAACTGTTTCTCAAAACTCAGATTTCTTTTATGTAAAAGGAATTGTTACATCGATTTTAGAGCGATTAGGAATCAACAATGCTAAAACAACACCAACAAAAAATGATGTGTTTTCTGAAGGAATTACCTTGAGTTTAGGGAAAATTAAATTGGTAGATTTTGGAGTTGTAAAACGAAATGTTTTAAAAGAATTCGGAATTAAACAAGAGATTTTATTTGCAGATATCAATTGGGATAATGTTTTAAAAATGTGTGGTAACAAGAAAATTAAAGTATCTGATTTACCGAAATTCCCAGCAGTTAAAAGAGATTTAGCTTTGTTATTAGACAACGGAAAAACATTTAAAGAAATTTACAACTTGGCTTTTCAATCAGAAAAAAGCTTGTTAAAAGAAGTTGATTTGTTTGATGTTTACGAAGGCGATAAATTACCAGAGGGTAAAAAATCATACGCGGTGAGTTTTGTGTTGCAAGACGAAAACAAAACTTTAGAAGACAAACAGATTGATAAAATAATGCAAAAATTACAAGCAACTTTTGAGAAAAACTTAGAAGCTGTTTTAAGATAAATTTTAAGCTCCTTTTTGGAGCTTTTTTTATAAATAATAATTAATAAAATGTCACCTCGAGTGGAGTCGAGAGGTCATTAAAATGTGTAAGCTTAAAATAGGTCTATACTCCGATCGACCAAACAAAGAAGATGTACAAACTACTTATCAGACCAATATTATTTCTTTTTGATCCAGAAAAAGTACACTACTTTACGTTTTCGGTGATTAAATTCTTACATAAAATTCCGTTTGTACCAGGGATTATTAGAAGTATGTATCAGGTAAACGATAAACGTTTAGAACGAACTTTATTCGGAATTACTTTTAAAAACCCGGTTGGTTTGGCTGCGGGTTTTGATAAAAATGCAGTCATCTATAACGAATTGGCAAACTTCGGATTTGGTTTTATCGAGATAGGAACGGTGACGCCAAAAGGACAAATTGGAAATCCTAAAAAGCGTTTATTTCGCTTAAAAGATGATCAAGGAATTATCAATAGAATGGGGTTTAATAATGACGGAATTGAAGCTGCCATAACCAACTTAAAAAAGAATAAAGGTCAGGTTATTATTGGTGGAAACTTAGGGAAAAACACAGCTACTTTACCAGAAAATTATACTTCAGATTATTGCGAAGTTTTTACAGCATTGCATCCGTATGTAGATTATTTTGTACTGAATGTTAGTTGCCCAAATGTTGGAAGTCATGCAAAATTAAATGACAAAGCTTATTTAATTGAGTTGATTTCTGCTGTACAGAATTTAAACAATAAACAAGAAAAACAAAAACCAATTTTATTAAAAATCGCACCAGATTTAAACAATATTCAATTAGATGAAATTATAGCATTGGTTGCAGAAACAAAAATTGACGGAGTTATTGCATCAAATACATCAACAAATAGAAATCATTTAAAAGCGTCTACAGAACGTTTGCAAGAAATTGGAAATGGTGGAGTAAGCGGACAACCAATTAAAGCACAAAGCACCAAAGTCATTAAATATTTAGCAGACAATTCTAACAAATCTTTTCCGATTATTGGAGTAGGAGGAATTCATTCTGCAGAAGATGCTTTAGAAAAAATAAATGCTGGTGCAGATTTAGTACAGATTTACACAGGTTTTATTTATGAAGGACCGAGTTTAATTAAGAAAATTAACAAAGCGATTTTAAAACAATAACAATTCGTCAATGATAGAAACCTTACTTTCATTTGCGTTGGCTACAACTGCATTGGCATTTTCTCCAGGACCAGACAATATGTATGTGTTAACACAAAGTATTGTCAATGGTAAAAAGTACGGATTGGCAACAGTTTACGGTTTAATTTCTGGTTGTATTGTGCACACAACTTTATTGGCTTTTGGAGTTTCAGCACTTATAAAACAAAGCGAATCGTTGTTTTTTGCGCTTAAATTATTTGGTGCCATCTATTTAATTTATTTGGCATACAAGGTTTATAAATCGGATGCTTCTATTGCTTTTTCTGAAGACAATGTGTCTAAAAAATCGACCACACAATTGTTTAAACAAGGATTTATAATGAATGTATTAAATCCAAAAGTATCTATTTTCTTTTTGGCTTTTTTTCCTGGGTTTTTGTTTAGCGATTCTTTAAGTACCGTAATTCAGTTTTATGTGTTGGGACTTATATTTATGTTTGTTTCTTTACTTATATTTTCTACGATTGCAATTTTGGCGGGTAAAATTTCTACCTACATCAAAAGCCATAAAAATGTTGGTTTGTATTTAAAATGGACACAAATAGTAGTGTTTATTGCCATTGCAGTTTTTATTTTGAAGTAGGTTTTTGGAGACTAACTTACTTATATGATATCGAACGTTTTAATACTGAAACTAGTTCAGCATAAATGTTTTATATCAGTAGTAAGCGAAGTTACCGAAAAAGGATTTTAGAAACAAGTTAAATATATTTCTAAAATCGAAAGCTTTGGTTATCTTTGATTCTTCGATGAAAAAAGTCAAAATTATAGAATGTCCACGTGACGCAATGCAAGGCATAAAATCGCATTTTATTGCCACAGAAGACAAGGCAAACTATATCAATGCGTTATTGCGTGTAGGTTTTGATACGATTGACTTTGGAAGTTTTGTTTCTCCGAAAGCGATTCCGCAAATGCGAGATACCGCAGCAGTACTTTCTCAATTAGACTTGTCATCAACCAAAAGTAAATTGTTAGCAATTATTGCCAATGTTCGTGGCGCAAATGATGCAGCTCAGTTTGAAGAAATTGATTATTTGGGATATCCGTTTTCTATTTCAGAAAACTTTCAAATGCGGAACACACACAAAACCATAGCAGAATCTATAGAAACCTTGGACGAAATTTTAAACATCGCCAACAAAACCAATAAAGAAGTAGTGGCGTATTTATCAATGGGATTTGGAAACCCGTACGGAGATCCTTGGAATGTTGAAATTGTTGGAGAATGGACAGAAAAATTATCGAGTATGGGTGTTAAAATATTATCACTTTCAGATACCATTGGTAGTTCAACTCCAGAAGTAATTGACTATTTGTTTTCTAATTTAATTCCTGCGTATTCACAAATAGAATTTGGCGCACATTTACATACAACTCCAAACTCTTGGAAAGAAAAAGTTGATGCTGCGTACAAAGCTGGTTGTCATCGTTTTGATGGCGCAATTATGGGATTTGGCGGTTGCCCAATGGCAAAAGACGATTTAACAGGGAACATGCCAACCGAAAAAATGTTGTCTTATTTTACTGAACAAAAAGTTGAAACTGGCATCAAACCAATGAGTTTTGAAAGTGCTTATAATGTAGCAATGAATGTTTTTTCTTAGAGTTACAAAGTTACAAAGTTACAAAGTTGCAAAGGCTCAAAGGCTCAAAGGCTCAAAGTTGCAGAGTTGCAGAGTTGCAAAGGTTTATAAAGTTTAAAAATTGTCACCTTGAGCGTAGTCGAAAGATCTTATACTACTAAATAAAAATCACAATGAAATCAATCAAATCAATTTTATACTTTTTATCAATAATCTTATTTCTTTCTTGTTCTAAAGATGATGGAAAAATAGATTTTACATTTTTACAGTTAAATGATGTGTATGAAATTGCTCCAATTCAAGGTGGTAAATATGGCGGAATGGCACGAGTAGAAACGGTACATCAACAATTATTAAAAGAAAATAAAAACACGATGTTGGTGATGGCAGGAGATTTTTTAAACCCGTCTTTGTTAGGAACCGTAAAATATAATGGAGAAAGAATTCGTGGAAAACAAATGATAGAAACTATGAATGCGATGCATTTTGATTTGGCTGCATTCGGAAATCACGAATTTGATTTAAGTGCCAATGATTTGCAAAAACGCATGGATGAAAGTAATTTTGATTGGATTACGGGTAATGTTTTAGAAAATAAAGACGGAAAAAAAGCTCCTTTTACAAACAAACACCATCGTGTAAACGAAACTTTTATCAAAGAATTTACAGACGCAGACGGAACCACAATAAAAGTAGGATTTATTAGTGTTTGTGTGCCTTCTAATCCTAGAAGTTTTGTTACTTATAAAGATATATTTAAAGAAGCAACACGTTCGTATAACGATTTAAAAGATAAAGTTGATGTTGTTTTTGGTTTGACTCATGTAACCATTGCAGAAGATACAAAAATTGCAAAATTATTGCCAAACATTCCGCTAATTATGGGCGGACACGAACATACAAATATGCTAGTTCCTGTTGGGAATTCTTTTGTTGCAAAAGCAGATGCAAATGCTAAAACTGCTTATATTCATAGAATTTCGTATGATACAAAAACAAAAAAAGCGATTGTCAAATCAGAATTAAAAGAAATCAATTCATCAATTGTTGCAGATAAAAGAGTAGGAGCAGTTGTAAAGAAATGGGAAACTATTTTAAGCAATAAAATAAAAGAAACCATAAAAAATCCAACGGAGGTTATTTTTAATGCAGAAACTCCATTAGATGGAAAAGATAAATCAATTAGAGGCAAACAAACTAATTTGGGTGAATTAATTACAAAATCGATGTCTTTTTCTTTTGATAACAGCGTAGATTGTGCTTTGGTTAACGGCGGTTCTATTAGAATTGATGATGAACTAGAAGGAAATATTACAGCGGTTGATATTTTTAGAGTTTTGCCTTACGGCGGAGCAGTTTTAAAAGTAAAAATTAAAGGAAGTCTGTTGTTAAAAGTGTTAGAATATGGAAAAAATGCAGCAGGAACAGGAGCTTATTTACAACGATATAATGTTTCAAAAGCAACTACTACTTGGTTGGTGAAATCAAAGCCAATTAACCCAAATAAGATTTATACAGTAGCTTTTTCTGATTATCTTTTAAAAGGATTTGACATTCCGTTTTTATCAGATAAAAACAAAGAAGTACTTTCTATGTATCAACCAAAACCAAATGAAATTTCTTTTGATATTAGAAATGCTGTAATTTTATACTTAAAATCTTTATAGGTAAATATCAGGATTTCAATCTTTTATTTCATTTCATTATTTTTTATTTAAAATAATTCTAAATAAACTTTTTTAAATTAAAAAGAGATGCTACTTTTGCGGCATTATTTAAAACTATTTATAATTAATCTAAATAAAAATGAAAAAAATTATATTTTTAGCAATCGTAAGTTTATCAATCGGATTAACAGCACAAGTAAAACAAGATAGCATAACATCAGACCCTCAAAAACAGGTAAATGCTGCTCAAAGAATTTTAACTTCTAATTTAAATCAAAAGGGATTAACTATTGGAGGTTATGCAGAAGCACATTACAATAGTGCTTCAGGGAAAAACGCAATCTTAGATGTACACAGAGTTGTAATATTGCTTGGTTATAAATTTAATGAAAGAACTCAATTTATAACAGAATTAGAATTTGAACACGTTAAAGAAGTATATGTAGAACAAGCTTTTTTACAGTATTCTTTAACTGATAACATTAATTTAAGAGCTGGTTTAATGTTGGTTCCGATGGGAATTGTAAATGAATATCACGAACCAACCACATTTAACGGAGTAGAAAGACCAAGTATGGATAAATCTATTGTGCCAACAACTTGGAGAGAAATTGGTTTAGGACTTTCTGGAAAGTATAACGAAGCTTCTTTGCGTTATCAAGTTTATATGTTTAACGGATTTGCTTCTGATAATGGAGGAAAATATTTAGGAGGTTCGAATGGATTGAGAAACGGTAGACAAAAAGGGGCAGAATCAACCATGAACCATGTAAATTTTTCTGGTAAATTAGATTATTACGGATTGCCAGGATTGCGTTTAGGATTGTCTGGATATTTTGGTAGAACACAATCTGATAAATCGATTGAAGATATTGATGGAGCAGATGTTGGTGTTGCAATGCTTGGATTGGATGCTCGTTACGCGTATAAACGATTTTCGGCTCGTGGACAGTTTATCCACACAAACATTACAGACAGTGAAGCATACAATGCATATTATGGTTCAGATTTAGGTTCTTCGCTACAAGGTTGGTATGTAGAAGCTGCTTACAATTTATTATCTCAAGAAAAAGAACAAGAATTAGTAGGATTTGTACGTTTCGAGGATTTTAATACACACGCTTCAACTGAAGGAAATTTAGCACAAAATTTAAGTTATGATAGAAATGAAATCACTTTTGGTCTGACTTATAAAGTTGCTTCTGGAGCAGCATTTAAAGCTGATTATCAATTTAAAAATACTGCAATTCCGGGTGCTGATACCGTAAAACAATTAAACTTAGGATTCGGAATTTGGTTCTAAGAAAAAACAATTCGTTTAATGTTGAACTAGGATATTGTTTTAAAATAGTATCCTAGTTTTATCCGTTTTAAAAACATTCATCTATTTTTGCAACATGAAAACTAGAAAATTTATATTTCTAATCATATTCTTTATAACAGCACAGTTATTTGCAGATCAATTACCAAAAAATATTGCAAAAAAAGTAACTAAAGAGCTTGTAAGAAATTTTAATAAAGAAGATTTACAATTAGTAAGTGTTACAATTCCTGTTGAAATAAATAATCAACTCGGTAAAAAAATTGGAAGTGCCAATTTATTTAAAATTGTTGATGGTAAAAATGTTATGGGTTATGCGTATATTGATAAAGCTCCAAGTAAAACAGATGAATTTGATTATTTAATTCTATTAAACAAAGAATTGATAATTCTTAAAACAAAGGTTTTAATCTATAGAGAAGATTATGGTGGCGAAATAGGAAGCAGACGTTGGTTGAAACAGTTTATAGGAAAATCATCTAAAGATCAATTAAAATATAAAAACAACATCATGGCAATTTCTGGCGCAACAATTTCTGCATTGTCTATGACCAATGCTGTAAATCAGTTTTTATTAGATGTTAGTATTCTTCACAAAAACAATATTTTATAATGCAAATTCACGGTAGTATTTCACAGTTTCCAAAAGAAGTAAAAGGCTTAATAATCGCATTTATCATTACCTTAAGTATTGGATTTTATGCTGGAATTCGTTTTGTTGATGAAACTAGTAACTCTAATCCAACCGGTATTGAAGAACGTTATTTAGGAAACGAAAATGATGAAGATGCTACGGTAATGAAATTTAAAAAAAGCAACCAAGAAGTAATGACATTGGTTCATAATCATATTTTATCATTGTCTGTTATCTTTTTTTTATTAGGCGGAATAGTTGCTACAACCAGAATTAATAAAAAGTTAAAAGCATTTTTAATGATAGAACCTTTTGTTTCTATCCTCTGTACTTTTGGCGGAATTTATTTTATGTGGGCAGGAATTCTGTGGATGAAATATGTAATCATGATTTCTGGAATTTTAATGACCATCTCATTTACGGCCTCAGTTTTTTTTATTTTAAAAGGTTTATTAATTAAAAAATAGATTTTTAGTAGCATTCCAATTAATAATTGTAAATTTGCCTGCAATTAATTTATAAGTTGATTGTACCATGAAAGCTCACAATTCAAAACTTGTTGGAGAAGGTTTAACCTACGATGATGTACTTTTAGTACCTGCCTTTTCTGATGTGCTTCCTAGAGAAGTAAATATCCAAACAAAATTTACCAAAAACATAACGATTAACGTTCCAATTGTATCCGCAGCAATGGATACCGTTACAGAATCTGCTATGGCAATTGCTATTGCTAGAGAAGGCGGAATCGGTGTTTTGCATAAAAATATGACCATTGAGCAACAAGCTCAAGAAGTTAGAAAAGTAAAAAGAGCAGAATCAGGAATGATTTTAGATCCGATTACATTGCCAATAACTGCAAAAGTTTTAGATGCAAAAAATAATATGCGTGAGCATAAAATTGGTGGAATTCCGATTGTTGATAAAAATGGATTTTTATTAGGAATTGTAACCAACAGAGATTTGCGTTTCGAGAAAAATAACGAAAGACCAATTACAGAAGTAATGACTTTTGAAAATTTAGTAACTGCTGTTGAAGGAACTTCTTTAGATCAAGCAGAAGTTATTTTGCAACAAAATAAAATAGAAAAATTACCTGTTGTTACTAATGATAATAAACTTATTGGATTAATCACTTTTAGAGATATTACCAAAGTAACTCAAAAACCAACAGCAAATAAAGATACTTTTGGGCGTTTACGTGTTGCTGCTGCATTAGGAGTTACTCCAGATGTTGTAGATAGAGCAGAAGCGTTGGTAAATGCTGGTGTTGATGCAGTTATTATTGATACAGCCCACGGACATACAAAAGGAGTTGTAAATGCGTTAAAAGCAGTAAAAGCAAAGTTTCCAACTTTAGATGTTGTCGTAGGAAATATTGCCACTGCAGAAGCGGCTCAATTTTTAGTTGATGCAGGCGCTGATGCAGTAAAAGTAGGCATTGGACCTGGATCAATTTGTACAACGAGAGTAGTAGCAGGAGTTGGTTTTCCACAGTTTTCTGCAGTACTAGAAGTGGCAGCAGCAATCAAAGGTTCTGGTGTTCCAGTTATTGCGGATGGCGGAATTCGCTATACTGGTGATATCCCGAAAGCAATTGCAGCAGGAGCAGATTGTGTAATGTTGGGATCTTTATTAGCAGGAACCAAAGAATCTCCTGGAGAAACCATTATTTACGAAGGAAGAAAATTCAAATCGTATCGTGGAATGGGATCTATTGAAGCGATGAAACAAGGTTCTAAAGATCGATATTTTCAAGATGTAGAAGACGATATTAAAAAATTAGTTCCAGAAGGAATTGTTGGTCGTGTTCCTTATAAAGGAGAATTAGAAGAAAGTATTCATCAATTTGTAGGCGGTTTAAAAGCAGGAATGGGATATTGTGGCGCAAAAGATGTGGCTACTTTAAAAGAAACCGGAAAGTTTGTTAGAATTACTGCAAGCGGAATCAACGAAAGTCACCCACACGATGTAGCAATTACTAAAGAAGCTCCAAATTATAGTAGGAGATAAAACAGTTATCAGTTTTCAGTTATCAATTATCAATGATCAGTAATCAATTATCAATTTTTAGTGATTGTTGTAAAATGCACTCAATTGAATTAGTTGTCATTCCGAAATGAGTTAGTTGTAAAACGATTGAGATTTTTTTTAGAAAAGCTAAATATAATTTTATTGTTGTGTATAATAACTATAATCTTTCAATACAATTTCAATAAAATCCATTGCATTTAAATCCGTTTTTATTTGTGTTAAATTGATGATTTTTGCGTGCAATTTCATTAACACTTTATGATTGCGTTTTCTTTTTGCCTTATAATACACACTTTTTATGGTTTGCATATCTGCATCTGTTAAAACAGTAACTTGCGGAAAACGAGGAACGTAATTTTCTGGCAAATCTACTGCCACAGTTTGCGTTATACTTACTCTTTTCTTTTCACTAACTACAGTTGTTCCGGCAGCTAAATCTCCTAAACGTTGTCCTTTTCCAGTTAATAAAATACTAACTATTGCTACAGAACCTGATGACAAAGAAAAATCAATAAAATTCAACATCCAACGCAATAAATAACTACTAAATGTTGGTTTAGAACCGTCTAATTTAACAACACGAATTTTATTAAAATGTTTGCCAGGAGTTTGTCCGTTCATCAACATTTCAAAAATCAAGGTATAAAAAAAGATTGGCAAACCAAATAATAAATAAGCTACCCAAGCATCAAAACCATTGTCTAAATTCGTTAAATTCATTATGATAACAATGATAATAACATAACCAACAATTATCAATCTATCGAGTAAGTACGAACCTATTCTTGTGGTTAGATGCGCAACATTTTGATTGATAGAAATATTTTGAGCAGTTTCTATTTGAAAATTATCCATTTTTGCCGTTATTTGTTAATCGTCTTTTTCATCTGAAAAGCGAATATAAAAAGATTCTATGACTACTTTGATTACTTTACAGATTTTGTTATTAAATAGGTTTTTTAGTTAATGAGAGAAGCCGCATTTATAAAAAACAATAAAGAAAAGTGGCAACTCTTTGAAGCTGTTTTAGCAAAGAAAAAAAGTGTTTCTCCAGATAAATTATCAGATTTATATATAGAAATAACAGACGATTTAAGTTATGCTAAAACATTTTATCCAAATAGTAAAGTGGTTGCTTATTTAAACGGAGTAGCTGCTGCTGCACATTTAAAAATTTATGTCACTAAAAAAGAAAGTAAAAATAGATTTATTACCTTTTTTAAAACGGAATTTCCTTTAGAGTTTTATCAGCATCAAAAACAATTATTAATTGCGTTTTCTGTGTTTTTATTTTTTGCTTTAGTAGGTGCATTTTCTGCTGCTAACGACGGTGATTTTGTGCGTGTAATTTTAGGAGATTCTTATGTAAATATGACTTTAGAAAATATTGCAAAAGGCGATCCGATGGCTGTTTATAAACAGCAAGCAGAAATGGATATGTTTTTAGGAATTACCATTAACAATATTAGAGTTGCAATGATGGCTTTTGTATTGGGAATCTTGTTTTCTATAGGAACTTTATATGTATTGATGCAAAACGGAATTATGTTAGGTTCATTTCTGTACTTTTTTTATGATAAAGATTTGTTATGGGAATCGTCTAGAACAATTTGGATTCATGGTACAATCGAAATTTCTGTAATTGTAATTGCTGGTTGTGCAGGAATGGTTTTAGGAAACGGTTTGTTGTTTCCGAAAACCTATTCGCGTTTAGAATCGTTTAAAAAAAGTATCAAAGCCGGATTAAAAATTATGGTCAGCACCATTCCGTTCTTTATCGTTGCAGGATTTCTAGAAGGTTTTGTAACCAGACATACAGAAATGCCCGATTGGTTAGCAATTTTTATCATTGTATCATCCTTAAGTTTAATTATATTTTATTACATTATATATCCGATTAGAATCACTAAAAAACTACAAAAAAATGAGCAACAATAACTACATTGAATTTAAAAAAGAAAGAGATTTAGGTGCAATAATTTCTGACACCTTTAAGTTTTTAAGATTAGAATGGAAACCCTTTTTTGGGGCCATTTTAAAAACAGCATTTTTACCAATTATCATTGCTATTGGGGCTTTGTTTTTTTACATGTATTCCTTTCCATCTATTTTTGGAGGTTTAGAAGCTTCTGACTTTGGTGTTTCTGAAGAACCAAATTTTGGGCTGCTATTTATCTCAATTGCATTTATGACGGTTTTCTTTTTAATTGCTTATGTGATAATGAATATTACAGCATTGTATTATGTAAAATCATACATAGAAAATAATGGAACTGTAGATTTTAATTTGATTCAAGATAGCGTTAAAGATAAATTCTGGTCTTTTACAGGATTGTTTTTATTGGTTGCATTAATTGTTTTAGCAAGTGCTTTGTTGTGTTTTTTTCCTGCAATTTATACAGGAACCGTGTTAGCATTAGCTGCACCAATATTGGTGTACAATAATTTAGATGTAACAGAATCTATTAGTTATTCTTTTAACTTTATAAAAGGACATTGGTGGGAAACTTTTGGAGTAATGTTAGTAGTTGGAATTATTGTAAACATTATTGGATACGTTTTTTCTGTACCAGCAATCATTTATTTTTTCATAAAAGCAGGAACTGTAATTGCATCAAATGACCCAACTGCTTATGCAGAATCGCTAACAGATCCCATTTATTTGATGTTAAACGGAATTTCTTATATCGGTCAGTTTATTTTGTATGGAGTTACTTTAATATCAAGTGTTTTTATTTATTTTGATATTGATGAGCAGAAAAATGGAAGTGGAGCAATGGATAAAATTGATAGCTTAGGAAGTTAATTAATTTGAAAAAAAACTTCTTATATATCGTTCTTTTTTTTATTATTTCAGGGATTTCTGGACAAGAAAAATTCCCTGAAGTAAAAATTGATACAACATCAATTATAAAAAAGCAGTTTGATAAAAACAGTATAGAAGATTACAAAAACGATGCAATTTTTGATTATTCTGTCAATACATCTGGACCTTCTTTGTATGAGCAAATTTCTAATTGGTTGAATAGAGTTTTGCAAAAAATACTCTCTTGGTTTTTTGATGATATTGAAGCTCCGTTTGGGTTTATAAAGAGTTTTTTAAAACTACTGCCATACATTATTGCAGTTGTTGTTTTATATTTAATTATCAACTTTTTCTTAAAAATTAACTCAAGAAACATCATTAGCGGAAAAAGTAATAAAGAAATTGTACACTTACAAGTTGATGAAGAATTGTTACATAGTAAAGATTTACCAACTTTGATACACGCTGCAGTAGCATCAAAAAACTACAGGTTAGCAACAAGATACCAATATGTTTTATTGTTGCAGAAATTATCAAATAAAGAGCTAATTGTTTGGGAGCAACAAAAAACAAACGAAGATTATAGTAAAGAACTTCAAGATAAAAATATTCATGTAGAGTTTGATAAAATAACCCAACTTTACGATTATGTTTGGTACGGAAATTTTGAAATTAATGACAAACAATATTTAAAAGGAATGGAAAATGTTCAAAAAATAGAACATAAAATTAAATAGATTTGGATAAGAAACTAAAAATATATTTTTCGGTTTTCATACTCATGTTTGCACTCATCATTTTTATGGAAGCAAGCAAGCCAAAACCTATCAATTGGTTTCCTAGTTATGCAACTAATCATACGATTCCGTACGGAACTTTTGTGTTTACTGAAGAATTTAAAAAACTATTTAAAGACACAGAATTTAAAACGATTACCGAACCACCATATCAATTTTTAAAAGATACAACTCAAAAAGGAACCTATTTTTTTGTAGACGAAACTTTAAATTTTGGAAAAGTAGAATTTGAAGAATTGCTACAATTTGTAGCACGTGGAAACGAAGTTTTTATGTCAACAAACGGTGTAAACATTGATACACTTAACCTTAAAACAAAACAATTAGCAACACATTTTTTTAAAGAAGCATCCTTTTATAAACTACTCAATAAAAACCTAGATACTACAGAATATAAGTTCGATAGAAAAAACAGCAATCTTGTTTTTTCTGAAATAGATACTTTAAAAACAACGGTTTTAGGGAAGTTAATCATTAAAGGTTCTGATTCAATAAAAGGAGCAGAAGGCGTCAATTTTATTAAATACAAACACGGAAAAGGACAATTTTATTTTCATACATTTCCGTTGGCTTTCACTAATTACAGCATGTTAAAAGATGCAAATCATCAATACATTTCTTCGGTGTTATCTTATATTGACGAAAGCAAACCGATATTTTATGATGGTTATTATAAAACAGGAAAATCAAAAATAACATCACCAATGCATTATATTTTAAGTTCATATAATTTGCGTTGGGCGTATTATACGGCTTTAATTGGTGTGCTATTTTTTGTTGTTTTTAAAGGAAAAAGAACTCAAAGAATTATTCCGGTTATTGCATCATTAAAAAATCAAACAGTAGCTTTTACAAGAACTATTGCGATGATGTATTATCATAAATCAGAACATAAAAATATTGCAGAACATAAAATTAATTATTTCTTAGAATACATTAGGTCTCAATTACATATTTCAACGCTAACTATTGATACAGCGTTTTACAAAACTGTTGCATTAAGAAGTGGAAATGCGTTCGAAGATGTTCAAGATTTATTTAAAAATATATACACAATACAAAACTTGAAAGTAATTTCTAAAGAGCAATTAATCGCATTAAATTCTCAGATAGAGCAATTTAAAAAACAAAGAGTATAGTATAAAAAACATCATATGGAAACACAATCAGAACAAAACCCAGAAGAAAACCACCAATTTTCTAGCAGAATAGATTTGTCGAAATTAAAAGAAGCTGTCGATAAAATTAAAGAGCAATTAGGTAAAGTAATTGTTGGTCAAGATGAATTTGTAGAGCTATTATTAGTTTCTTTATTAGCAGACGGACATGTTTTAATTGAAGGCGTTCCTGGTGTTGCAAAAACAATAACTGCAAAATTGCTTTCTAAAACGGTTCATACAGCGTTTAATAGAATTCAGTTTACACCAGATTTAATGCCTTCGGATGTATTAGGAACTTCTGTTTTAAACATGAAAACGTCTGATTTTGAATTTAAAAAAGGACCCATTTTTTCGAACTTAGTATTGATTGATGAAATTAATAGAGCGCCAGCAAAAACGCAAGCTGCGTTGTTTGAAGTAATGGAAGAAAAACAAATTACAATTGATGGAAATCAGTATAAAATGAAACCTCCATTTATGGTGTTGGCAACTCAAAACCCAATTGAGCAAGAAGGAACATACGCATTGCCAGAAGCACAATTAGACCGATTTTTATTTAAAATTAATGTTGGGTATCCAAATTTAGAAGAAGAAGTTACAATTATTAATAATCATAATAATAGAAAAGGAACATCTGTAGAATCTGTAATAGAAGCGGTTTTAACAGAAGAAGAATTAATTTTATTTAGAGCAAATGTTCACGATATTCTTGTAGAAGAAAAGATTGTAAAATACATCGCAGAAATTATTTTAACTACCAGAACACATCCGCATTTATTTTTAGGCGGATCGCCAAGAGCAAGTATTGCAGTTTTAATGGCTTCAAAGGCTTTTGCAGCCATAAACGGAAGAGATTTTGTAATTCCTGAAGATGTAAAGAAAAGCTTATTTCCTGTGCTAAGACACAGAGTAATGTTAACTCCAGAAAGAGAAATGGAAGGATATACAACAGATAAAGTGATTGAAATGATTATTCAAACCATAGAAGTTCCAAGATAATTTTGACAATCTTTAAACAAATACATATTCACAATAGGTTCTTTACTTATATAGCAATACTGTCCGGTGTGTTTTTACTTTCGTATTGGATTCCTGTTTTATTGGTTGTTGCTTGGTTTTTAGCAATTACTTTTACAACAATTGCTATCATTGACATCGTACTGTTATTTAGATTTAAAAATGGAATTTCAGCAAATAGAGTAGTGCCAGAAAAATTTTCTAATTCTGATGAAAATAAAGTCACCATTATATTAAATAATCAATATCCGTTTGCAGTACAATTAACAACAATAGATGAATTACCAATACAGTTTCAAAAGCGAGATTTTTTTTATTTTAAGAATTTAGAAAAACACGCAGCGGATACTTTCGATTATACAGTAACCCCTTTTGAGAGAGGCGAATACCATTTTGGAAGTTTAAATGTATTTGCAGCAACAGCATTATCATTTTTTTCTAGAAGATTTCGATTTAATGTTGATAAAATGGTAGCTGTGTATCCGTCGTATATTCAAATGAAAAAGTACGAATTCTTAGCAATCAGCAATAAATTAAATGCAGTTGGCTTAAAAAAAATAAGGAGAATTGGACATACTTTAGAGTTTGAACAAATTAAAAATTATGTTGTTGGCGATGATGTTAGAACGATAAACTGGAAAGCTACTGCGAAGAAAGGTGAATTGATGTTGAATCAATATCAAGATGAAAAATCGCAACCAATATATTCTATTATTGATACTGGTCGAGTAATGAAAATGCCGTTTAATGAATTAAAATTATTAGACTATGCCATTAATGCAACCTTGGCTTTTTCTAATATTGCATTGCTAAAAAACGATAAAGCCGGAATGTTAACGTTTTCAAAATCAGTAGATAACATGCTTTTGGCAAGCAATAAAAAAACAAATTTATCTGTTATAAATGAAACCTTGTACAATATCAATACAGAATATTCAGATTCTGATTTTGGGCTGTTATACGGAACCATTAAACGTAAAATTACCCAACGAAGTTTATTGATTTTATATACAAATTTTGAACATATTTCGGCTTTAAAAAGACAATTGCCTTTTTTATTAGCACTTTCAAAAAAGCATTTATTAATTACGGTGTTTTTTGAAAATACAGAATTGGATGAATTAATTGAAAACAATGCAAATAATTTACAAGAAGTATATCATAAAACCATTGCAGAAAAGTTTTCTTATGATAAAAAACTTATTGTTAAAGAGTTGGAAAATAAGGGTATAAATACAATTTTAACAAAACCAGAACAGCTATCTATTAATGTTATTAATAAATATTTAGAGTTTAAATCTAAAGGATTGATATAAAAAAACCAGCACACTTGTGCTGGTTTTTTTCGAATTGTACAAAGCGTTTATTCTTTAATTTCTAATTTGGCTAAAACCAATTTAGTTATGTCATGATTGGTGTCTAAATACGCAAAGTTATTTCCTGATACGGTTAAAATTTGTGTGTATCCTTTTTCTTTAGCAATTCCTTCAATAATTTCATTTACTTTTTGATACAATGGACGCATAAAGTCGTTTCTTCTTAATTGCATCATGGTAGTTCCATTTTTTTGGAACTGAGAAATTTCTTGTTTTAGTTTTGAAATTTCTGTAAATTTTGTTTTTTTATCAGTTTCTGATAAGTTTTTTATATTATCGTTAAAAACTTTTACAGCTGCATCATGTTCTGCAACTTTTGTTTTATTAATTGAGTCAAGTCTAGCCCCATATTTACTAATACGTTCTTGCACAGTTTTTAATTGTGGTAATTTTGCTATAATAAATTCTCTATCAACAGTTCCAACTTTAGTTTGTGCTGTTGTAGCAAAGCAAACAAAAAAAGTTGCAATGATTAATGTAATTTTAGTTTTCATTTTTATAAGTTTTTGGCAAATATAAGAAAGCGAGTGCTTTTACCTAATTTATTAAGAGTTTTTATCTGCTTTAACGTCTTTTTCTAACCAATTAAGGATTGATGTTACTTCTGTTTTATAATCAAACCAAGCTATGTTAGTATCCTTTTTAAACCATGTTATTTGCCTTTTGGCAAAACGCCTGGTATTCTTTTTTATCTCTTCAATAGCAAATTCTTTAGATATTGCTCCGTCAAAAAAAGAAAATAATTCTCTGTACCCAACGGTTTGCAATGCATTTAAGTTTTTATTTGGATAGAGTTTTTTTGCTTCTTCTAACAATCCGTTAGCAACCATAAGAGCTACTCGACAGTTAATTCTATCATAAATAATTTCTCTTTCTGCAGTTAAACCAATTTTTATCGATGTAAAATCTCTAGGAGTTTTTGGTTTATTTTTAAAACTCGAATACGTTTTTCCTGAACCAATACATATTTCTAAGGCTCTAATCACTCTGTGCGGATTATCTATTGCTATAGTTTGGTAGGTTTCTAAATCTAACTCTTTTAGTTGTTGCTGTAAACTTTCTATTCCGTTTTGTAGCAAATTTTGATTTAATTGTTCTCTAATTGATGGATCTACATCCGGAAATTCATCTAAACCATTGATTACAGCATCAACATATAAACCGCTTCCGCCAACCATAATGACAACATTGTTTTTTAAAAAAAGTTCTGATAATTTTTTGAGCGCATCACGTTCGAACTCACCAACATTGTAAGCATCAAAAATACTTCGATCTTGTATAAAGTGATGTTTTGCGGCGTTTAATTCTTCTTTAATTGGAGCAGCAGTTCCAATAGTCATTTCTTTATAAAACTGACGAGAATCACAGGAAATTATCTCTGCATTAAAGTAATTTGCCAATTGAATGCTTAAAGCAGTTTTTCCAATAGCAGTTGGACCGACAATGGTAATTAAGTAGTTGTTTTTTTGCGAAGACATTTAGAAAATTTTACTTCCGCAATTATAGCAAAACTCAGCCTTGTCTTTATGTTTATCGGCTAAACAGTTTGGACACGATTGTGTATTGGTGTTTATGCTATCCATTTTAGTCATTTCTGAACTTACAATTCCTGTTGGGATGGCAATAATTCCGTATCCTAGAATCATAATAACACTAGCAATTAATTGTCCTAATGGAGTTTGAGGTGCAATATCTCCAAAACCAACAGTGGTTAATGTTACAATAGCCCAATACACACTTGTAGGAATACTTGTAAATCCGTTTTCTTCTCCTTCAATCATGTACATTACAGTTCCTAAAATGGTACAAACAATAATAATAAAAAATATAAAAACGGCAATTTTTGCTTTACTTGCTCTTAAAGCAATTAACAATTTATTTGATGCCCCAATATATCTTGCCAATTTTAAGATTCTAAAAATTCTTAACAAACGCAATGCTCTTAAAGCAACCAAGCTGTGAGAACCAACAAGTACAAAAGATAAATATTTAGGAAGTGTAGATAGTAAATCTATAATTCCGTAAAAACTAAAAACATATTTTAATGGTTTTTTTATTGAAACCAATCGTAAAATATATTCAATTGTAAATAAAATGGTGATTATCCATTCAGAGATATTTAAAATATCATGATATTTAGTATCTATACTAGCAACACTTTCGAGCATTACCAATAAAACACTTGTAATTATAACAATAAGAAGTATAAGGTCAAAAATTTTACCTGCTTTTGTGTCTGCTTCATAAATAATTTCATGAAGTCGGTGTTTCCAAAAAGTTGTTGGTTTTTGATCTTTCAAGGTTAAAATATTTTGTGCTAATTTACTATAAATTCTAATTTATAAAGAAAAAAGCACTAGTTTAATATTCAACTAGTGCTTTTAGATATTTTTAAAATTTAGTTATTGCTTTTTAATAAAAATAAAATCACCACCTTCATCTCCGATTCCGTATATAGTTCCGTATTGTGGAGTATTTGGGCTGTTGTTCATTACTGGCTCTTCTATTTTATCAAATAATTGTCGCGCAGATAAATAATTACTGGTATTAGTTTCTAATCTATTTAGTAAGTATTTTAAGAACATACTTTTATTTGGAACCGTTTTTAATGTTCCACTTGTAATGGCTTTTCTACTTGTTAATTCGAATTTCTTTTGAATAGATTTTGGCGATTTTTCAAAAGAACGTGTTTTAAAAATGCTACCACTAAAACAAGCATCAGAAATTAATAAAGTGTGTTTAGATCTAATCGATTTTAAGAAATCTACCACTTGTGAGTTGCTGATTAAATTTAGCTCATATTCCATATCTGCATCCGAAGGCAACCAATGCCCAATCTGACTAACTTCATCATAAACACCATGACCCGCATAGAAAACTAACAAATTGTCTTTATTGGTAACTTTCTTTTTTAACTTGCTAAATTCTTTAATGATGTCATTTTCAGTCGGACTCTTATTTAGGATAACTACATTTTCTCTTTTAAAGCTGTATTTGTTGATCAAAACATTTCCTAAGTCTTGTGCATCTTTTGTAGGCAATCCACCCAAATCTGTAATGGCTCCGTCACCATAATCACTAACACCAATTAAGAGCGCATAATATTCACCAAACCCTTTATTATCATTATTGTTGTTATTAACAATAATTACATCGTCTTTAACATCGACTACATCTGGAGATTTTCTTTTAATTGTAAATGTTTTGGTTGATGATGCCTGTTTTAAATCAGTAGCTTTTACAATTAAGTCATTTGTACCAATTTTTAATGGAACGTTTGCAGTAAAAGTTCCGTCTTCTTTTACAGATGCATCTACACCATTAATTGTAATTTCGTAAATACCATCTTTATCTGTAGCTTTTCCACGAACTAAAATCTTTTTAGTTTTTACAATTTTAAATCCACGTTCTACAACGGGCTCTGTAATTACAACTTCTGGCGGAGTATTAAAGCTTGATGATGGGTAGGTAACATTTAAATAATCGATAGATATTTCTTGTTTGTTATAAACGCTAAACCCAATATAATCGCCAAAAAATTTAGAATAAGGAGCTTCATTAACATATTGATCGTTGATGTAAATTCTCAATAAATTTTTTGTTTTGACAATTTTTATTTTATTTGGTTGATATGCTTGGGTATTTAAAGCAGCAGTTTCTGTCCAAGGAATTAATTTATTAGAAACATCGTTTTCTAGCTTTCTAAACAAATAACTACCTCCTTTAGATAAAAATAAATCGAATTCGTTTGTGTTATTTTGACGCCCAAAAACAAAAGCAATAGAACCGTCAGAAGCACTTGTAAGCCTTGTTAGTGATGTTTCTATAATAAAGTCTCTACTTGTATCTATTCCTACCTTTTTACTGATAAATGCCCCACCTTTTTCATTGTTGCTTTTAAGGTATAATTTACCATTGTTAATTCTACTTTTTACGTTAGTGTCATCAGATAAATTCCAACCATTTGTGTTGCTTGCAAAACTTTCGTTTAATGGAACTGTCAACGTGTTAGATGTAACAATTGTATTCTTTGATTTTTTTAGATATTTTATGGTAATATTATCTACACCAATTTTTTGCTTGTTAAAAACCACATATCCTAATCGGTGTCCAAAAAAGGCTTCAAAATCAGATTGAGCCACAAAAGTATTATTGACATAAAATTTGTATTGATCACTTTCTTTTCTAATCTTTAGCGTATTCAATGCTCCATTTCCGGTTTTTACAGCAGACGATTTTGTAAACTTTTTAATCAACTCTTCTTTGTCGTCAATAACACGGGCAATTTTATAGTAACCGTTTCCTGTGATGTAAAAGCGAAAACTATTTTTCCCTTCTTTTCCCCATTGAAAACCATAAGAAATGTTATTAACTCCACTAATTTTTTTAATTGCAGTTGTAATCTCAAAATCTCTAGAAGTATCTATAGTTTTAGGAATATTCACTGCCCAACCACCATTTTCTTTTAAATGTTCAAAATTATAATAGCTGTTTGAAACACTCATTATTGTAGTTCCACTTGAGTTAGTTGTAGGCCAGTTATTATTGTTATTTGTAAAATAATCTGTCAATACATTTTCTCCGTTAGCAACAACTACGTTATCATTTTTATCATTTTGATTTATATATTTTATGTTTAAATCTTCTATTGCAATCTTTTGTTTGTTGTATACAACAAAACCAAAACGGTTTCCCATAAAAGGTTTGTGAGTGTATAGCGTTAAATACATATTGTTAACATAAAACTTTATAAAACCTCTTTCTTTCTTTATTTTTAAAGTATTATAGGCATTATTTCCAGTTTTTATATAAGAAGATTTTGTCCAATCTTTAATTGCTGTAAATTTACCATCAATATACTGGTCAACAGAATAAGAACCGTTAGCAGTTATGGTAAAAACAAATTGATTATTACCATCTTTTCTTCCAAAAACAAAACCATACCCATTATTGCTGATTCCATCAATTTTTAAAATTCTAGATTCAATTTCAAAATCTTTATTGGTATCGATGTCAACTACTTTGGTACTAGACCAACCACCAGATGTTCGTTTATGATCAAAATAATATTTGCCATTACTAACCTCTAATTTTGCGCTAGAATCAGAAGATTCTGCCCAACTATTTTTATTTGAAGAAAAATCATCATTTAAAATTACACTACTGCTGGTTGTTGTTGTGGTAGTTATGTTGTCTTTGACAGTAACATTGCTTTGATTGATGTATTTTATTTTCAAATCATTTACAGCAATCTTTTGATCATTATAAACAATAAAACCAAAACGATTTCCTGCAAAAGGTTTATGGGTGTATAATGTGAGATATCGATCGTTTACATAAAACTTAATAAAACCTCTTTCTTTTTTGATTTTTAAGGTATTGTAAGCATAATCACCAGTTTTGATATGTGCAGATTTTGTCCATTCTTTTAATGCAATATATTTTCCGTCTTTATATTGATCAATCGAGTAAGAACCATCTGCTGTGATTGTAAAAACAAATTGATTGTTTCCATCTTTTCTCCCAAAAACAAATCCGAAGCCATTGTTTTTAATCCCGCTAATTTTTAAAAATTGAGCTTCAATTTCAAAATCTTTATTGTCATCAATATCAACAACTTTTGTACTAGACCAACCACCAGAGGTTCTTTTGTGTTCAAAATAGTACCTGTTGTTTTTTACTTCTAAAACGGCATCACTTGTTGATGATTCTGCCCAATTGTTTTTATTTGAGGAAAAATTATCCTCTAAAATTATACTCCCATTTGTTGTGGTAGTGTTGGTTACAACAGTGCTTCCACTTAATTGTGTAGCTTTTATATAATCTATCGCAATTTTTTGTTTGTCGAAAATATAAATGCCTAATCTATTGCCTGTAAAAGCGTTGTAGTCTTTACTCTCTAAAAATTGGTCATTTATATAAAAGGATATAGTACGGCCAACCTTTTTTACTTTAAATTTATTGGTTGCATAAGTTCCTGTATTTATTGCGCTAGAAGTTTTCCAACCTTTATAGTTAACATATTCATCATTTCTCTTATCAGAAACTCTGTATTGATCATTACTCAAATAAAAATGAAAGGTATTTTTATCATCTTTATTACCAAACATAAAACCAAAAGCATGGTTTGCGTTATCAAAAGAAATTCTTTCTATAGATGTTTCAAGCTCAAAATCGCCATTTAAATTAATTTTAAGCTCTGGAGTTCTTACATTCCAATTTTTATCTTTTCTTTTATGTTCAAAATAATATTTTCCGTTTTTAACTATTAATTCTCGGGTAGTATTATTTCCTTCTGGCCAACCATTTGTACTAGAATACGTTTCGTTATAAATTACTTGTTGTGCCGAGACAATAAAAGTAAATGTTAGAAAGAAGAAAGCTAAGAATACGTGTTTAGTTTTCATAATATTTTTTATTGGTGATTCATTTCTATAAAGATAGGTACAACTTTAGCAGTTCTATTTGAAGATTTAGTTGTAAAAGCAATTTTATTACTATCAAATTTAATGTCAGATCCTTTATATATTTTAGATTGCAGTGCTTTTTTAACTCTAGAAACAAAATCTCCAGAACCATATCTTGTAGTACTTACAATTTTATCAATATCTAATTTTTCTTTGCTATATAAAACACAAAGTACATCTCTACCTGGTTTTTCGTCAAACTCAATAAAATAGTCTTCGTTAGGCAATGCAATTTCGCTATTTATGTAGCTAAAATAATCGCTAAATTTTTCAAATGGATATAATTTACTAACAGATTTATCAGCAGAACCATATCCAATTAAATAGACATAACCTTTTTGTTTGCTTTTTAAGTAAATTCTAAACTGAGTTCCAGAACCATAACTTTTAGCAATGCTATAAGTTGTTTCTGATGCTTTTACAACATTAAAATTTCTTGAAGCTCCTTTTGCTAAAATAGGAGTCATGTTTTCACCGTTGCTTAACTTTAAAGTAAGTTCTCCTGCTAAAGTAGTTTCATTATTGGTTACCACCACGTCATCATTATCATCTGGAGAAACAATAACTTTAGGTTTTGGACTTTTATCAACTAAAACATAGGCTGTTTTTGTGTTCTTTTTAAAATCATCATACCGCACCCAAATATATCCGTTGTTTCCCCAGTTTGTTCCCCAAGAATTTAACAACTCAAAAGAACCTCCATACTTATCATCATCATAACCAATAACAACCATTGCATGTCCGCCAGGTTTACTCGTATGAATTCCATTCCAAGCTCCCTTAGCTTTAAAAAAAGTAGAAGAAACTTGCATACCAATAACAACAGGATTTTTATTCGCGATTGCTTTTTTTACTTTTCCAACTAAATTAGAAGGGTTGTCCCATTTTGCTAATCTTTCGTAAGTTAAAATTGTGTTTTGTTTTGCTTTTTGTAAACCGTATGTAGACGGACTTTTTACACAGTTTGTTTGATCGTAAGTGAAATCTTTTAATGCTAATACACCGTATGTATTTAATAATTTCATTGCGTCAGCAATATATGATCCACGTTTACAATCATTATCTCCTTTAAATTTAATTAAGTTGTATACAAATGCAGGAGAAAATGTGTTTTGGTTGATTTTTGTAGTATTATTTGCCCAGCCATTTTTTATTGCATTTGCAATGGTTCTTGCTCCATAACCACTTGCCCAACCAACACATGATGGTTGACGGCCTTGATTACCAGGAGTAGGAGAGTATGCCTTTATACTATAACTTCTTGGAACAGAGGTTACACTTCTTGTAATTAAAGGAACCGTTTCTGTAACATTTTCGTATTTTTCTTTGCTAAACTCTAATCCCGTTACAAATTCTTGTGCATAGAATGTTGTACTTAGTAGCGTTAAAAACACAATTAGTGAAAACTTTTTCATGATGTTTGTTTTTAGGTTATTCTACAAAAATGAGGGATTTGAGTAGAAAAAACAATACGCATTTTTTCGTATATTCTATAAAAATAACAAAAAAGTTTAACTCTTTAAATAAACTAGAAAAAGATTATTTGATTTTGGCTAAAGTAATCATAGTAGATTGAGCTTTAACAATTTGATGAAAGAACTCTTTTAAAGCAAAATATTCTTGATTTGTATATGCAACTTTGTTGAGTTGAAATTTATAAAAGATGGAAATTTTAGCATTTAGTTTCTTTATATTAAAAATAAAACTACCACCATTATTGGGTAAAGAAAAAGCTCTGCTTTTTGGCAATTCTCCAATAGAATAATTCTCTGGTAAATGAATACTTGCTCTATAAATGTAGTTTCTTTTATAACCAAAATTAACAGGGTATAAGCGCTCTGTTAGTTTAAATGGGTTCGTTTGTGCTTTCTCATGAAAAAAGGGATTGAGATATATTTTATCTTGT
This sequence comes from uncultured Flavobacteriaceae bacterium, assembly GCA_913065125.1. Classification (GTDB taxonomy): domain Bacteria; phylum Bacteroidota; class Bacteroidia; order Flavobacteriales; family Flavobacteriaceae; genus Polaribacter; species Polaribacter gochangensis. Next base: position 227,324 of record CAJYAG010000001.1, read on the forward strand.
AAACCCTCATTGATTGCCTCAAAATTAAAGTTAAAAGTTTGTGTAATTTGATTGCTATTTCTTTCCAATCCAGAAACCTTATAGTCATTTACTTCTAAGCTATTGTTAGCTTCATATTTCTCCAAATAATTTTCTTGACTAGTAGAATTTAATTCAGACTTTAAATTATAGGCGTCATAACCAGAATTAAAGACTCTTAACAAACCTTTTATTTCTCCATCTTCTGAAATAGTTACACTGAGGTTTATTTTTTCATTTGATTCATATTTAGGAGCTAACGATTTCCAATAGCTTCCCTTTTTAAAATCCATTACACGAACATTGCCATTTAATGTAGAAAATGGAGTAAGACCAAAAGTTAATTGTTTGTTAGTTGCATCTAGAAAATATTCTTCTTCATCTATTTTTAAGAGTACAATTACATAATTAAAATCTGTAATTACAGGATATATTTTAGTTGGTAAACCATTGCTTCTGGTAGACAATAACGCAATTTTGACATCTAAATCTGCTGCTTTTAAAGCATTAAACAAAGAAATGTTTATGTCTGCAAGTGTACCAACTTTATCATTAAAAGATTTTTTTGTGTCAATTTTACTATACGAAAAACTTTTACCATTGTTTGTATAATGGTTCTGTATAAAATAATAAATGTTTTTTGCTTTTTCTAAGGTATTCTTTTCGGAAATTAATTCTTGTGGTAAATTCTTTTTAAAGAAATTAGATTTTCTTAATTCTGAACCAAAATAATCTCCAGATTTAAATCTTTTATCTGTTGATTTCCATGTATCTGTATATCTTATTTTACTTCCACTTGCTGATGTAAAGGATTCTAATTCAAATGTAACTCTAGAAATAAAATTCTTCTTACTAGTCATATATCCTTCTTCTTTAAAAGCAGGTATGTGGTTCATTCCCAATGATAAAACCGTACATCCGCCTTGAGTTAGTCCAGGAATATTTACACATCTTTTAATTACCGAAGGATTATTTTTATCTAACTTTAAAAAACCTCTTAAACCCACATTGTACATGTAATTCCCTAAGATTGCCGATTCATATTCGCTTTTAACTTTAGGAATATCAGATTGAAAATACCAATCTTCTAACCCTTGAAAATAAGGAGTTGTATAGGTATAAGAATATTCTATTACAGAACCTACCTTAATGTCTGGTAAGGTAAATGTTAAGGTGGTCCAATTTTCAGTTTCTTTATTTTTAAAAATATCTTTTTCTAATACATTTTTTTTTTGGATGGAGTTTGCAACTATATTATAAGTAATCGCTTTGATATTGTCTACAGATTCATTTTTATAAAAAGGAATTTGAACTATCCCTTTGTCAAAACCTTCTTTTTTTAGTATTTTGATTCTGTAATAATAGTTGGTACTTAAATTGTGGTCTTTTGCTGGATTCATAAATGTATTCCCTTGCTCGTACAATACAACAGCAACTGCTGTAGAATCTTTGTCGTAAACGGTCATTTTTAATTCCTCTAAAGTAGCCTGTCCCATTTTTACTGACTTAGATCTTTGAGAAAAAGAAAAAGTCGTGATTAATAAAAAAACAATCAATAAAAAAACTTTTTTCATAGTCTAGTAACGTATTATTTTTAAAACAGATTTATTTTTTAAATAATTTTTGATAATAGTTTTGGCCAAACTTTTATTTAAAATAGGTGTGAGCATTTCTTTTAAAATACTCATTTGATTTTCTTGAAAAGCCAAATTGGTAAAACAGTATCCTAAAACTTCATTATTTTCTATAACAATTATCGAGCTTTCATCTATAGTTCTTCCTTTATCAACCAATAACATATTATCGCTATTAAAACCTTCGGATAAAATTCTTTTTTTACTTCTCAAATTATATTTCGGTTTGTTAGCATCTAATTCTAAAAAATATTTTAAACTGGTTAGTAGCATATTTCCAGTAAGTTCATAACTTATTGACGCAGTTTTTTCTTGAATTTTTACGCTTCGTTTTGTTGTTTTTATAAACTGATTTATAAGATCGCTTTTTATATTATTTCCTTTGCCCATAAAAATAATTTCTCCATCATCTTTATGTAAATAATAGACCCCCATAATTGTTGGAACTTCTTCGACCAAACTAGTTAGTTTTTCTGCAGTTTTCTTACAATCAAAATGTTTTATTGTGCTTTTTATGATGGTCTTATCAATATCTTTATCTAATAATAATTTAAAAAGTTGAATGGTAGCTAAGGCATCACCTGAAGCTCTATGTCTATCGCTCATCGGAATTCCGAGCGATTTACATAACTTGCCTAAACTGTAAGAAGGTTTGTCTGGAATCAATTTTCTGCTTAATTCAACTGTACACAACGTATCTCTTTTAAACAGATATCCTAAACGTTTGTATTCTGTCTTTAAAATACGATAATCAAAACTTGAGTTGTGAGCAACAATAATACAATCTTCAGTAATTTCTAAGATTCTTTTTGCCACTTCGTGAAATTTTGGAGCATTTCGCAGCATTTTATTATTGATTCCTGTAAGTTGAACCACAAAAGGCTGAATGTCTTTTTCTGGATTTACGAGCGTAATAAGTTGATCTACAACTGTATGTCCGTCGAACTTATAGATTGCAATTTCAGTAATTCCTTCTTCGTTAAATTTTCCTCCGGTAGTTTCAATATCTAAAATTGCGTACAAACTCTTTTTCTTTTTTAGTAAAACTAAGCAATATAATTTCGAGCACCAAAAATAGCACTTCCAACTCTAACCATATTACTGCCATTTTTTATTGCCAATTGATAATCTCCACTCATTCCCATCGATAAAACTCTAAGTGTAGAATGCTGTAATTTAAGTACATCAAAAAAGTTTTTTAATGCAGAAAACTCTGTTATTAGTTGTTCTTGATTGTCTGTAAATGTTGCCATTCCCATTAAACCAACAATTTTAATATTTTTTAATTCTGATATTTCCTCAGATGAAATAATTTCTTCAATATCTGAAAAAGACAATCCAAACTTCGTGTCTTCTTTTGCAATTTTTGCCTGCAATAAACAGTTGATAATTCGATTGTGTTTTTTTGCTTGCTTGTTTATTTCTTTCAAAGTTTTAAAACTATCTACACCGTGAATTAAATCAACAAAATGCGCCATGTATTTTACTTTATTTCGCTGTAAATGTCCAATCATATGCCATTGAATATCTTTTGGCAATTCATCATATTTAGTGGCCATTTCTTGAATTTTATTTTCGCCAAAAACACGCTGTCCAGCATTGTATGCTTCTAAAATAGCTGAGTTTGGTTTGGTTTTAGAAACCGCAACTAAAGTTACATAGTCTGGTAAGTTTTCTTTTATTTGATGTAGGTTTTTAGCAATCATAATTAAAACTCGTAAATAGTTAAAGCGCTTCTTAATTTTGGTTCGATATACGTAGTTTTTGGAGGCATTAACAAGTCTGCGTCAACGATATTTTTAAGTTCTTCGATAGTTGTTGGTAACATTCCAAATGAAACTTTAAAATCACCAGCATCTACTTTTGTTTTTAATTCTAAACTATCAGATTTATTTTGAGAATAAATAATTTTAGAATCATTTCTAATATCTAAAATTCCTAAAATGGGTTTTAATATTGCTTGGTATAAAATTTCGGCATCTAGTTCGCTAAGTGCATCCGTAAATTTATAAATAGTCTTCCTTAAATATAACGCATAAAAATCACCATTTAAATACATGCTAAAATGATGTTTTTCTTTTGGTTTGTATAATTCTTGTCCGCGATTTTCGATTCTAAAATACGTGTCTAATTCAATTAAAAATTCGTCTGGTGTTAACCCGTTTAAATCTTTAATAAAGCGATTAAATTCATAAATGCTAAGTTGGCTTTCAGGCAATAGATAACTCATAAAAAAGTTATAATCTTCTTTACCTGAATGGTTTGGATTCTCTTTTGCCAAGTTTTCTGCCAATAAACACGAAGATGTAGATCGGTGATGACCATCTGCAATATATAAAGTATCAACTTCTTTAAAAGCTTTAGTAATTAGATCAATATCTTTCTGATTATTTACTATCCAAAGCAAATGAGTATCTTTATCTGTTGTAGAAAATTCATATTCTGCCCTGGTTTGTTGATGTTTTTTAATGATGTTTGTAACCACCTCATTATCTGGATAGGTTAGGAGTACAGGTTCTGCGTTAAAGCCAGTATTTTTCAAATAATTTTCAAACAACAATTCACGTTCTTGTAAAGTACCTTCGTGTTTTTTGATGACATTATTATTGTAATCATCTACAGAAGTTGCTGCAATAATTCCACAAAAAGAATTTGTTGCAGTTGTTTTCTGATAAATATAAAAAGCGGGAGTTTCGTCTTGAGTAAAAATACGATTCTCTTTAAATTCTAAATACCTATTATGCACTAATTTAAAACGCAAATCTCCGCTTACATCTTGTTGATGATATTTATAGCCAGGATTTATGACATGTAAAAACGTAAAAGGATTAAAAGCCAATTTTGCATTTAACATATCTGGAGTATAAATTTCGCGTGATTTTGTGGAAACCAACGCAACTTTATCTCTTGTTGCTCTTACTGCTTTAAAAGGTTTTAGTATTGCCATGTTACTTTTAAGAAAGTAATTGTATAATTTGTTCGGCTAATTCTTTACCAATTCTATCTTGTGCTTCTACAGTTGCTGCTCCAATATGTGGAGTTAAAGAAATATCAGGATTCATTAATAATTGAATTTCTGGGGTTGGTTCTTTTTCAAACACATCTAAACCAGCATATTTTACTTTTCCAGTTTCAATTGCGTTAACCAAAGCAACTTCGTCAATTACTCCACCACGAGCAGCATTTATGATTCCAACACCATCTTTCATCAAACCAAATTGCTTTTCTCCAATAATATATTCATCTTGATTTGGAACGTGTAACGTAATAAAATCTGCTTGTTTTATAACTTCATCAAAAGATTCAGTTTCTATTTTTACATCTATAGATTGCCCGTTGTAAAAAGGAACATTAATAATGGCTTCACCAACATAACCATCATTTGCAATTACTTTCATCCCAATTCCTAATGCAATTTTAGCAACCTCTTTTCCGATTCTACCAAAACCGATAATACCAAGAGTTTTTCCTCGTAATTCAGTTCCATCAGCAAAACCTTTTTTTAAATCTTTAAATCGAGTATCACCTTCTAAAGGCATTTCTCTATTTGCTTGATGTAAAAAACGAACCATTCCGAATAAGTGCGCAAAAACCAATTCTGCTACCGAACTAGAAGAGGCGTTTGGTGTATTAATTACATGTAAACCTTGATTTTCTGCATATTCAACATCAATATTATCCATTCCAACACCACCACGACCAATCAATTTTATACTCGGACAAGCATCGATTAGTTCTTGACGGACTTGAGTTGAACTTCTTACTAAAATTACATCTATTGAGTTTTCGTTGATAAAATTTTCTAATTGATTTTGAGCAACTTTTGTGGTGATAACTTCAAATCCTCCGTTTTCAAGTGCTTCAATTCCACTTTGTGAAATTCCGTCGTTTGCTAATACTTTCATTCTTCTATTTAAATATTCAAAAATTGAAAAACTCAAAAATTGTTACATTTTCAAACTTTTAAATTGTTACATTAATTATTTCTTTCTAATTCTTGCATTACATCAACCAACGCTTGTACGCTGTATAAAGGTAATGCGTTGTACATGCTTGCTCTATAGCCACCAACACTTCGATGGCCGTTAATTCCGTTTATGCCAGCTTCTGCACATAAATTGTCAAATGTTTCTTTTAAACTTTCATCAACAAGTGTAAAAGTAGCATTCATATTGCTTCTGTCTTCTTTTACAGCAAAACCTTTGAACAACGGATTTCTATCAATCTCATTATAAATCAATTCCGCCTTTTTGTTGTTTGCTTTTTCAATAAATGGTATTCCGCCTACATCTTTTAGCCATTCTAATGTTAACATAGAAACATAAATTGCAAACACAGATGGTGTATTAAACATGCTGTCTTTATCAATATGGACTTGGTAATTTAACATTGATGGAATTGTTCTGTCAACGTTTCCTAAAATTTCTTCTTTAATAACAATTAAGGTAGTTCCGGCTGGACCAATATTTTTTTGAGCACCAGCGTAGATTAAATCGAATTTTGAAAAATCTAATTGGCGAGAAAAAATATCTGAACTCATATCGCAAACAGTAACGCCATCAAATTTTGGAAATTCTTTTATTTGAGTTCCAAAAATGGTGTTGTTACTTGTGCAGTGAAAATAATCTGCATCTTCAGGGATTTGATATCCTTTAGGGATAAACGTAAAATTATCGCCTTTTGACGATGCAACTTCTACTAGTTCTCCAAATAATTTTGCTTCTTTAATGGCTTTTTCAGACCAAGTTCCGGTGTTTAAATAGGCTGCTTTTTTATGTAATAAATTATAAGCAGACATTAAAAATTGAGTGCTTGCGCCTCCTTGTAAAAATAAGACTTTATACCCTTTGTTTTCTAAGTTTAATAACTCTAAAACTAAGCTCTTTGCCTTTTCCATTACAGCAATAAAAGACTTGCTTCTATGTGAAATTTCTAATATTGATAAACCTTCGTTATTAAAATTTAGAACAGCTTCAGAAGCTTTTTTTAAGACTTCATCAGTTAAGATAGATGGTCCTGCGCTAAAATTATGTTTTTTCATAATTGTGTTGTGTTGTTGTTTGTAGCACAAATATCCTACTTTTTGATGAGTATTTTTTTAAATTCTTGCTAAAAATTCTAAAGTATTTATTCCGTCTGCATAATCCCACAATTGGGGATTTTGAGTTTCTCCAAATGCTATCTCAGAATCTAAAATTCCATTAGAAACTACACACTGTATTTTATCAGCATCAGTATTCAGTTTTTCTTTTAATTGGTTGATGTCTGAATAGTATTCGTAAAAAACAGTAGCAATTGGCGATGAATAACTTTTGTCTTCTTTAATCATTAGAAAACCATTTTCTAACAAATCAAACAAGCTCATTAAGTAAACAGCTTTATTATAATCGTAATTGTTAGCATATTTGGCGTTGTTGATGATTTCTTTTTTAGTGTGCATCCCGTTAAAAAAGGCATCAAAATTATAGCCTTCCGGGACAAATAATTTAGAAACACTTCTACAGCCTAGTCCAAAATACTGAAAAACATCATTGCTTAGATTTGCTAATTCTGTGTCAGATTCTTTTCCTGTTAAAACAGCAACAGAATTTCTATTTTTTCTAATAATACTTGGCTTCCCTTTAAAATAATGTTCAAAATAACGCGCTGTATTGTTGCTTCCGGTTGCAATTACAGCATCAAAATTAGTTAGGTTGCCTTCGGTAAATATTATTTTATTTTTAAAAGAAGGTTCAATATATTCTAAATATTTTGCTAAAAAAGGCATTAAATTAGTGTCGCTTGAAGATTGCTTCACTAAAACTGTATGTCCAGAAATCAACACAGATAAAAAGTCATGAAAACCAACTAGCGGAATGTTTCCTGCCATAATTACAGCAACTTTTTTTTCAGAATTTTGAAAAGTATGATTTGATGTCCATTTAGAAAGATTGTCTTTTGTTAGCGCATTAGCCCAACTATCTAAAGAAAATAAAATGTTGTCATTTGTAAACCAGCTATTATTTTCTTCCGCCAATTTTATTTGATGTTTAAATCCATCAAAAAATAAATCATTATAAGCAATATGCTCTTTCTTTTTGATGCCAGATGGTGAAAACTGACTCAAAAACGTTCCTAATTTTACAAAAGCGTCAATTCGTTGTTGCATTCTGTCTATTTCTTTTGGTTGTGAATTATTTTGGGCTTATTTTTGCACCGCAAAGGTACATAAACTCAAAGAAAAAAACTATGGCAATTATAATTACTGATGAATGTATAAATTGTGGTGCATGCGAACCAGAATGTCCGAATACAGCAATTTATGAAGGAGCAGATGATTGGAAATATGCAGACGGAACAGATTTAACAGGAAATGCAGTGTTGCCTAATGGTAAGAAAATAAATGCTGATGAAACGAACGAACCTATTTCTGACGAAATTTATTTTATAGTTGCAGATAAATGTACAGAATGTGTAGGATTTCATGAAGAACCACAATGTGCTGCAGTTTGTCCTGTTGATTGTTGTGTGCCAGATGAAGATAATGTAGAAACTGAAGAAGAATTGTTAGCAAAGCAACGCTTTATGCATAACGAATAGACAAGAGATTCTCGAAAATAGAATAAAGACTTTTAAACCTCGATTTAATTCGAGGTTTTTTTGTGAATAAAATCTATATTTGCACTCGCAAAAATCAAGTCTTGATGCTTGTGTCTTTTATCTAAATATCTAAAGAAATATGAAAGCTGGAATTGTAGGATTACCAAACGTAGGAAAATCAACCTTATTTAATTGTTTATCAAATGCAAAAGCGCAAAGTGCAAACTTTCCTTTTTGTACGATAGAACCAAATATTGGAGTTGTAAATGTGCCTGATGAAAGATTAGAAAAACTAGAAGAATTAGTAAATCCAGAAAGAGTTGTGCCAGCAACTGTAGAAATAGTTGATATAGCAGGATTGGTTCGTGGTGCAAGTAAAGGGGAAGGATTGGGAAATCAATTTTTAGCAAATATTAGAGAAACAGATGCGATTATTCATGTATTGCGTTGTTTTGATAACGACAATATTATTCATGTTGATACTACCATCGATCCGATTAGAGACAAAGAAACTATTGACATAGAATTGCAATTAAAAGATTTAGAAACTGTAGAAAAACGTTTAGAAAGAGTAAAACGTACTGCAAAAACAGGAAACAAAGAAGCGCAAGCTGAATTGGTTATCTTGCTAAAAATACAAGAAACATTATTGCAAGGAGTATCAGTAAGAACCATCGATTTTACAGAGAAAGAAGATGAGTTTGTAAAAACATTACAATTGATAACATCTAAACCTGTTTTGTATGTGTGTAATGTTGATGAGAATTCAGCCGTTACAGGAAACGCTTATGTTGATAAAGTAAAAGAAGTTGTTGCCAACGAAGATGCAGAAATTATTATTTTGGCTGTTGGTACAGAAGCAGATATTAACGAATTAGACGATTATGAAGAGCGTCAAATGTTTTTAGCTGACATCGGATTAGACGAGCCAGGTTCATCAAAACTGATTAGATCTGCATATAAATTATTAAAACTACAAACGTACTTTACAGCCGGAGTAAAAGAAGTAAGAGCTTGGACGATTAATATCGGAGATACTGCGCCTCAAGCGGCAGGAGTAATTCATACTGATTTTGAAAAAGGTTTTATTAGAGCAGAAGTAATTAAATACGAAGATTATGTTGCTTTTGGTAGTGAAGCGAAAGTGAAAGAAGCTGGAAAATTATCTATTGAAGGAAAAGAATATATTGTTCAAGATGGTGATATGATGAACTTTAGATTTAACGTTTAGATTAAAAAGAATAGCTCTATAAATTTATAGAGCTATTTACTGAAATAGAATAATGTTATACAGGTTGTAAACTTATTCCAGTCAATTCATTTGTGGCCTTTAAATCTATAGTTAATTTAAAATTTGTGTTTTGAGCACCACTCCATAAAGACACTTGGTTATTTGGATATGGTTTTGGCGAAGTGACACATTGAGCAAGTATATTGGCTATTCCAGAAGCCATAGTAAAATATAATTGATACTGACCAGATTGACAAGTTATTTGTAAGTAACTTACTCCGTTGTTTGATGACCCTTGTTCAAGGATGGGATAATTATTTACCTGATTATTTAATGTTGAACAAATTGTACCCCATTCGAATCCGTTTTTTGAATAAGCATACACAATTGGGCTCCAATCATTTCCTGTAGTACCAGGATTAGTAATTACAATTTCAGAGATTGCAAAAGATAAATTAGACATAATTTTAGGTTTTAAGTTAATACTAATACAAAATTATGATGATAAATATTTAAAAAAAAGAGTATAAATACCTGTTTTTTAGGTGTTTTGAAGTTTTTTTTAGTAATCTGCTGTTGTATTTTGTTATTAATAAAACCAAAATAAAAGATAAGAATCCTTATTTGTAAGAATATTTTAGGTTTTATTAAACTTCCAAAAAAAACACTTTAAAAATCTGTTGATAACTAATTCAATAGAGTTTTTTATTTTTTACGCTTATTGCTATTTTAGCAAGGCATTCAATCCGCAAAATTTTATGGCACAAGAAACAAAATATACCGAAGATAATATTCGATCTCTCGACTGGAAAGAACACATTCGAATGCGTCCTGGAATGTATATTGGTAAATTAGGTGATGGCTCTTCTCCGGATGACGGAATCTATATTTTATTAAAAGAAGTTTTAGATAATTCAATCGATGAATATGTGATGGGCGCTGGAAAAACCATCGAAATTTCTATTAGAGACAAACAAGTTACCGTTCGCGATTATGGTCGTGGAATTCCGTTAGGAAAAGTGGTAGATGTTGTTTCTAAAATGAATACGGGTGGTAAATATGATTCGAAAGCTTTTAAAAAATCGGTTGGCTTAAATGGAGTTGGGACAAAAGCTGTAAATGCTTTGTCAGAATACTTTAAAGTGCAATCTATAAGAGAAAATAAAACTGCTTGGGCAGAATTTAATCAAGGAAATATAGTTGAAGTAGAGGATGCACACGAATCATCGTTAAGAAAAGGAACAAAAGTGCAGTTTATTCCTGATGAAACTATTTTCGGAAAATATAAGTTCAGAAATGAATATGTTGCCAAAATGTTGAAAAACTATGTGTATTTAAACACAGGTTTAACCATTTTGTTTAATGGTGAAAAATTTCATTCAGAAAACGGTTTAAAAGATTTGCTAGAAGAAAATACTTCGGCATCAGATTTATTATATCCGATCATTCATCTAAAAGAAGAAGATATTGAAATTGCAATTACACATAGTAAAACACAATATTCAGAAGAATACCATTCGTTTGTAAACGGACAGCATACAACGCAAGGAGGAACGCATCAAGCGGCCTTTAGAGAAGCAATTGTAAAAACAATTCGCGAGTATTTTGGTAAAAATTACGAATCTTCTGATGTTCGTAAATCCATTATCTCTGCAATTGCCATTAAAGTAATGGAACCTGTTTTTGAAAGTCAGACAAAAACAAAATTGGGTTCTACAGAAATGGGCGGAGGTTTGCCAACCGTTAGAACTTTTATCAACGATTTTGTAAAAACGAATCTAGATAATTACTTGCATAAAAATACCGATGTTGCAGAAGCAATTCATCGTAAAATTTTACAAGCAGAACGTGAGCGAAAGGAATTGTCAGGAATTCGGAAACTAGCAAAAGACAGAGCTAAAAAAGCAAGTTTGCATAACAAGAAATTACGTGATTGTAGAGTGCATTTTGATGACATCAAAAAAGAAAATTATTTAGATACAACACTTTTTATCACCGAGGGAGATTCTGCTTCTGGTTCTATTACAAAATCTAGAAACGTAAATACACAAGCGGTTTTTAGCTTGAAAGGAAAACCTTTGAATTCGTACGGATTGTCAAAGAAAATTGTGTACGAAAACGAAGAATTTAATTTACTACAAGCAGCTTTAAATATTGAAGACGGAATAGAAGGATTGCGTTATAATAATATTGTTATCGCAACTGATGCCGATGTAGACGGAATGCACATTCGGTTATTATTGATTACGTTCTTTTTACAATTTTTTCCTGAAGTGATCAAAGAAGGACATTTGTATATTTTAGAAACGCCGTTGTTTAGAGTTCGAAATAAAAAAGAAACCTATTATTGTTATTCTGATGAAGAGAAAAAAGAAGCCATAGAGAAGCTAAGAGGGAAGCCAGAAATAACTCGATTTAAAGGATTGGGTGAAATTTCTCCAAATGAATTTGTTCATTTTATTGGAAATGACATTCGTCTAGCTCCTGTAATGTTAGACAAAGAAATGTCGGTTGAAGAAATGCTTTCATTTTATATGGGTAAAAACACACCAGATAGACAAAAGTTTATTATTGAGAATCTGAAAGTTGAATTAGATTTAGTTGAGGAATAGTGTTAGATTATGGGTGAAAATATTAGATTTATAATTGCTGCTTTAGCTGGAATTTTAATAATAGTTCATTTTTTTAGGATTAATTTTAAAAATTTGTCTTGGAAAGAAAATGGTTCATCTTATTTAGGAATCATAAGTATGATTTTGATAATAATTGCAATGTTATTATCTAAGTAAATTGAGAAAAGAGAAAAAGAATTAAAATGAAGGTCACAATTTGTGACCTCAAGTTGAGGAGGAAGTAGATATTTGCCTTTGTTCTTTACAGAACAAGGCGTTGCAATGTTGTCAAGTGTGTTAAATAGCGATAGAGCAATTGCTGTAAATATTAAAATTATCAGAATATTTACAAAAATGTGTCAGTTATTAAGTGATAATTTATCGCTACAATTTGAAATAGAAAACATTAAAAAGAAATTAACCAATAATTCTAAAAATATTGAATTGGTTTTTAATTATTTAGATGAATTGGTTGAGAAGAAAGAAAAGATATCAGACAGAAATATAATAGGCTATAAAAAGTAGCTTTTATAAAATAAATAAACTCTTAAACGAATAAACGTTTTTTTAAATGAGTGAAGAAATAAACGAACACGAAGAAATAAATCATCCAGTAGAAAATACGGAGACCATCACAAAAGTTACAGGAATGTACAAAGAATGGTTTTTAGATTACGCTTCGTATGTAATTTTAGAAAGAGCAGTTCCTGCAATTGATGACGGATTTAAACCTGTACAGCGTAGAATTTTACATTCTATGAAAGATTTAGACGATGGTCGTTACAATAAAGTAGCAAACATTGTTGGTCATACGATGCAATATCATCCGCACGGAGACGCTTCTATTGGTGATGCAATGGTGCAAATTGGTCAGAAAGAATTGCTGATTGATATGCAAGGAAACTGGGGAAATACATTAACCGGTGATCGCGCAGCTGCATCAAGATATATCGAAGCACGTCTTTCTAAATTTGCGTTAGATGTTGTTTTTAATCCGAAAACTACAGAATGGCAATCTTCTTATGACGGACGTAGAAAAGAGCCTGTAAATCTTCCTGTAAAATTTCCGATGCTTTTAGCTCAAGGTGGAGAAGGAATTGCAGTTGGTTTATCAACCAAAATATTACCGCATAATTTTATTGAATTAATTGATGCTTCCATCAAACATTTAAAAGGGAAGAGCTTTAAAATTGTTCCAGATTTTTTAACGGGTGGAGTAGCAGATTTTACCAATTATAACGAAGGAAAACGTGGAGGTAAAGTTCGAGTTAGAGCCAAGATTTCTCAGTTAGATAAGAAAACCTTAGTTATTACAGAAATTCCGTTTAGTACAACAACCACAACACTGATTGAAAGTATTATTAAAGCGAATGAAAAAGGAAAAATAAAAATTAAAAAAATAGAAGATAATACGGCAGCAAATGTAGAAATACTTGTGCATTTGCCATCTGGAATATCGCCAGATAAAACCATTGATGCATTGTTTGCTTTTACCAATTGTGAAACTTCTATTTCGCCTTTGTGTTGTGTTATTGAAAACAACAAACCAGTATTTATTGGAGTGCAAGAAGTATTGCGTAAATCGACTGATAATACCGTTGAATTATTAAAGTTAGAATTAGAAATTCAGTTAAATGAGTTAGAAGAGCAATGGCATTTTGCTTCGTTAGAGCGTATTTTTATTGAAAATAGAATTTATCGTGATATTGAAGAAGAAGAAACTTGGGAAGGTGTTATTGCTGCTATTGATAAAGGATTACAGCCGCATATCAAACATTTAAAAAGAGCCATTACAGAAGAAGATATTGTGCGTTTAACAGAAATCAGGATTAAAAAGATTTCCAAGTTTGATATTGATAAAGCAAAACAGCATATTGAAAGTTTAGAAGATAAAATTGCAGAGGTAAAAAACCATTTGGCAAATTTAATTGAATTTGCAATCGCCTTTTTTAAACGTTTAAAAGAAACCTATGGAAAAGGGAAAGAACGCAAAACAGAAATCAGAATTTTCGACGACATTGTTGCAACTAAAGTAGTAATGCGTAACACAAAACTCTATGTGAATAGAGAAGAAGGTTTTATAGGAACATCTTTACGTAAAGACGAATATGTAACCGATTGTGCCGATATAGACGATATTATTGTCTTTAGAAAAGATGGCGGAATGATAGTTACTAAAGTAGACGCTAAAACTTTTGTTGGTAAAGACATCATTCATGTTGCTGTTTTTAAGAAGAAAGACAAAAGAACTGTATATAACTATATGTATAGAGATGGTACAAAAGGAGTTTCTTATATGAAACGCTTTAATGTAACTTCAGTAACTCGTGACAAGGATTATGACTTGACTAATGGAAGCAAAGGTTCAAAAGTGTTATATTTTTCAGCGAATCCAAATGGAGAAGCAGAAGTTGTTACCATCAATTTAAGAGCTGTTGGAAGCATTAAAAAACTAAAATGGGATATCGATTTTGCTGATTTAGCAGTAAAAGGTAGAGCTGTAAGAGGAAATACAATAACAAAATACCCAATTAAGAAAATCGAATTTAAATCGGCAGGAGTTTCAACATTAAAACCACGTAAAATATGGTTTGATGACACCGTTCAGCGTTTAAATGTGGATGGAAGAGGTGAGTTGTTAGGAGAATTTAGAGCAGAAGATAAATTGTTAATTGTGCATCAATCTGGAAAAGCAAAAGCGGTTACGCCAAATTTAGCAAGTAGGTTCGAAGATGATATGATTGTCCTAGAAAAATGGAAACCAAAGAAGCCTTTGTCAGCAATTTATTTTGATGGAGAAAAAGAACGTTATTTTGTAAAGCGCTTCTTAATTGAAAGCGTAGATAAAGAAGAGTTGTTTATTTCAGAGCATCCAAAGTCGCAATTAGAAATTGTTGCAACAGATTACAGACCTGTTGCAGAAGTTCAATTCTCTAAAAGAAGTTTAGACAATCTTGAAGTTAATTTTGAAGATTTTATAGCAGTAAAAGGAATAAAAGCACAAGGAAATCAATTAACTACGGATAAAATTAAACAAGTGAACTTATTAGATTCTTTGCCGTATGAAGAACCTGAAGAGTTGACTTCTGAAGAAATTGAAGTAGTAGAAGAAGAGGTTGTTTCTGATGAAACTTTACCTTTAGAAATTACAAATTTAGAAAAGTCTTCAGATAAACCAACGCTATTAAGTAGTGAAGAAAAAGCAGAAAGAGCTTTGCAAAAAACCATTGAAAAGAAAAAGGCCGATCTGAAAGCAAAAGATGATGAAAGTCAAACTACATTATTTTAGCAATTTGTAATCAAGATAAAAGAAGCGTCAACTTTTTTTAGAAATTAATTCATTTTTTCGAAAAAAGTTGGCGTGTACTCTTTAAGCAATTCTGGATGCGTAATTTTAATAATATCTTTTAATACTAAATCTGGCCTTGTCGGGCCTAATTCAAAGTAAAGTACGCCACCCGTTTCTCCAGTTTTGGTAGCAAAAGTATATAGTTGATCATTTTTAAAAGCCGTAAACTCCTTATAATAAGCGTTCTTTTCTAACATTTGTTTTTTTGATGAAAAATAACCTGGAGCAATCCAAATTTCAGCAGATTTCCCTTTGTCTAAAATACTTTCAAAACTAATAGATAAACTTCCTTTTCCTTTAGAATCTTTCCATAAATAATGGGTGTTTGCATCGGTTAAAAACTGCGCTACAAAGCTTTCTCCTGCTGGTAAATTCCAAATGTCTTTACTCATAATGGCACCAGATAAAACTGTAGGTTTTTTAGTAGTTTTATTAGCGAGTTCTTTAGCAGCTTTATAGTTGGCTTCAATTACATTAAAAATACTGTCGGCTTCTTTTTCTTTGTTGTACAAAACACCAAAGAATTTAATCCATTCTGCTCTTCCAAGCGGAGTATCTTCTAGCCAATCTCCGTTTAACACAACCGGAATTCCTGATTTTTCAATTAAATTTAAAGACTTGTTGGTTTTTGTCATGCTGTATCCGATAACAACATCAGGATTTAAGTCCAATAAAATTTCTGTATTTAAAGCATCTTTTACGCCAATTTCTTTGACCAAATTAGCAGCAATTAATTTTCTTGTTTTGGTTGATGAAATGTATTTTGTATGCGGAAAACCAATCAAAGAAGTTTCTACACCAAGCAATTCTAACATCGGAATATGCGTAGTAGAAGTTACCACAACTTGCTGAACTGGAGTTGTGATTTTAGTTCCTTTAATTGATGCAATTTCCTTGTTTGTGGAGTTGCTTAAAATGTACTCAAATTGTTCTTTTGAATTCTGATATGGTGATTTTATGATTAGTTTTTTATAATCATTAAGATATTCAATATCAAAGCCTTTAGCGTACTTTATCTTCTCTGATTGTTTAACTTTTAAATTTGCTATTTCAGAACTGTTTTTTTCTTTACAATTGACTAAAATTAATGATAAAACAAATACTCTAACTAAAAATTTCATGTGTACATAATTTGAACTGCAAGGTTACAAAATTGTTGTGAATAAAATTTCACTAATGATGATAAATGAGTTACATTTGTTGCGAAATTTGGTTTTATCAACTTTATAAATTAGTTGATGAATTAAAAGGGAATTTGGTGCCACAATTTATATTGTTATCCCAAAGCTGTTCCCGCAACTGTAAGCTTCGTTCTTTTAGAAAGAATGCTTGTAATTATTCTTTAAACCACTGTTAAAAATGTTGAAAATTTAATCAGCATAAAATGGGAAGGTAAATTACAAGACGCGAGCCAGGAGACCTGCCATAATCACTGAGTAAAAACTTTCGGGATAAAAGTTTTTGTACAATTCATTTCGTACAAAATTTCCTGATTTATTTGTTAAATTAAATCATTAGTAATGAACAAACAATTAAGTATTGTTGGTTTGCTAACTTTCATTCTAGTTGGCACAACAGCGTATTCGCAAAAATCAAAAGAAAAAGAAATTGAATTAGAAGAGGTTGTAATTTCTGCAACAAAGTTCAAGTTAAAAAAGGAAAAAGTAGGGAAGGTGATTCATAAAATCACTCAAGAAGAAATTCGAAATAATGCTGGTAGAACAGTGTTAGAATTGCTAAATGCAATTCCTGGAATAGAAATTAAAGGTTCAAATTCTGTTTTAGGAGAAGTCAAAGGAACTTATATTAGAGGAGGAAGAAATAGACAAGTGTTGGTATTAATTGATGGTGTTCCACTAACAGATCCAACAGGAATTAGTTTGGAGTATGATTTGCGTTTGCTAAGTTTAAATCAAATTGAATCTATTGAAGTTATGAAAGGAGCATCGAGCACAATGTATGGTTCTGGAGCTGCAACGGGTGTAATTAATATCGTCTTAAAAAAAGCGTCAACAAATGCAATTTCAGGCACTTACCAAGTGAGCTTGGGAACAAACAATTCGGCAATTTCAAAAAGTAATGGCTTGTTGGATAAAAATCAAACGGCAACAGTTAGAGGTACAATTGATAATTTTAATTATTTAGCTTCCTTAAGTTTTACTGGTGTCGATGGACTTTCAGCAGCAAAAAGCAATACAAGCCAAGAATTTTCAACAGACCCATTTTACAGTGAAAATGGTTTGGTAAAATTAGGTTATGCATTTTCTGATAAACTAAATATTGCAACGTTTTTTAACATCGATAACTTAGAATATAGTTTTGACGCTGGCACAAATAGTGATTCTAAAACAAGTGAAGCTACTCAAAAACAACTGCGAATTGGTATACAACCAAATTATAAGTATAAAAACGGAAATCTAGTCGCTACTGCTTCATTAAACAGGGTAAAAAGAATTTTGTATGACGATACTTTTGAAGGGAATTCTACCAATATTGAAGTGATAAATAAATGGGATATCAATTCAAAAACACAACTAATCTCTGGTATTAATTATCAAAAACACTTTAATCAAACAAATTCTCCTTGGGGAAATATAGACGAAGATGTTGCTAATTTTAATACGTTAGATGTCTATGGAGCTGTTGTGTTTACCACGGATTTTGATTTGACAATAAATACAGGTGGAAGATTAAATAAGCATAGTAATTACGGAAATCATTTGGTATATCACATCAATCCGTCGTTGCGACTTTTTACTTCGGATGACACTTCATTAAAAGTGCTAACCTCTTATAGTACTGCTTTTATTGCGCCAAGTTTATATCAGTTATTTTCTGTGTACGGAAATACAAATTTAGAGCCAGAAACTAGTAATACAGCTGAGTTTGGCTTTGAGTCTACTTATAAAAGATGGTTAGAATTTAATGTGGTTTATTTTAACAGAACAGAAAATAATGCGATTATCTTTCAAGGACTTTCTGTTGCTCCTTGGGGACAGTATGGCAATTCAAATGTTACAATACAAGCAAAAGGAATTGAGTCGATAATTGAGTTAAAACCAATTTCGGAAGTTAATTTTGCAATTGGCTATACGTACACCGATAAAGATGCAGAAGCAGATTATCTTCCAAAAAATAAAATTACAGCGCAAATAGATTATAAACCTTCAGAGAATCTGTTTGTATCTTTAGCTTATAAAAATGTTGGCGAAAGAACAGGAAGATATTACGATGCTACAACATTTACAACTGTTGAAAAGCAATTGCCAACGTATCAATTGTTAGATATTAATGCAAATTATAGATTGCTAAATGGTAAAGTTATATTTTTTGGCTCGTTGACGAATTTATTTAATGAAGATTATGAAGAAACTATTGGTTATACAACCAGAGGAAGAAATTATAAATTCGGAATTCGTTTACAATTTTAAGCACTTATTTAATCAGAATAAAAAAAGCTCTAAAGAAACTTAGAGCTTTTTTATTAGATAATTTTTTGAATATCTTTTTTTAGATAAGCAATTGCTGTATCTGTTGCAGGCGCGGTATTTTGATAAACGATCATCATTTTTTCTCTAAAATCTTGCGTGTTTTCACTCGTTGATGCAACGCTTTTCAACTTGTTGATAATTGCGCTTTTAGAAGTGATGATAACATTCCAACATTCATCAGAAATATATAACTGTTGCACCAAATTGTGTTCAAATTCTTGTTCAATGTTCTGCAATAAAAGGAATAAGTAATCTTCTACAAGATTAGATTTTGGTTTTACTCTCACCAACATTTTTATTGGATTTATTCGCTCGCAAAACAATAACATTCTTTCGTATGCTTGCAACTTTATAGGCAAAGCGTCTTTTTTTCTCTCTGCAAACAATTCAACTTTATGTTGACCATTTTGTGATTTTAACTGAGCTTTAAAAAAATAAAATCCAATAACTCCGATTAGTAAAACAACTCCGATTACTTCTAAAAAACTAAAATCCATCAATTAAAATTTTATGAATTTGTACCCGTTATTCTGGTATTGTAATAAAGCTGTCATCGCGGAAAGTGCAAACTTAACTTCTGGATTCACAATAGTTCTATCCATTTCTCTGAAATTTGCTGTTTGTCCACAAATGATAACATCTACGCCAGCATTGCTCAATTCTTTGATAAGTTGCGTGTTTGGATTTACAACACCAAATTTCTTTTTGTAGGCTTCATCACTTAAAACATCTTTCCAGGCACTACCGTGTATTGTAATGGCAACCTTTAATTGATTGGGTTTCATCCCTGCATTTGCATGCATATTTAAAAATCGAGCAGCAGTAACAATGTTTTTGTTGATGACATTATTGCTTGATGAAGTAGCAGAAACATCAAAAATTACTTTTAATTCGGCAGAAGTATCTGTTTTTATATCTGGATTATCAACTTTAAAAGTTTCTCCGAAGTTTTTAATTATTTTTCCTTTAGCCCTATTATTTTGTGAAAAAACAACAGTCGAGAGTATTGTAAACACAAGTAAAATGATATATTTTTTCATGAAAAAAAATTTAATGTTGTAAATGTATTTATAATTTTATGAATCTAATAAATAAAATCGATGAACATTGCCTAAATTTACGCTTTAAAATTTTTCAATTGTCAAACTATTTAGATTCTTTAAACCCTGCTCAAAAAGATGCGGTTTTACAAAAAGACGGCCCCATGATTATTATTGCTGGTGCTGGTTCTGGTAAAACGCGTGTGTTAACCTATCGCATTGCGCATTTAATGCAACAAGGCGTAGATCCGTTTAATATTTTATCGCTAACCTTTACTAATAAAGCGGCTAGAGAAATGAAAGAACGTATTGCTGGTGTTGTCGGTGCAAGCGAATCCAAAAATCTTTGGATGGGAACTTTTCATTCTGTTTTTGCTCGGATTTTACGCTCAGAAGCAGATAAATTAGGATTTCCATCAAACTTTACTATTTACGACACACAAGATTCTGTTCGTTTAATTGCTGCTATTATCAAAGAAATGCAATTGGATAAAGACCGATACAAGCCAAAGCAAATATTAGGTAGAATATCGTCTTTAAAAAATAGTTTGATAACGGTAAACGCCTATTTTAACAATTCAGATTTGGTTGAAGCTGATTTGCATGCAAGCAGACCAAAAGTGGGTGATATTTATAAAGAATATGTGGCGCGATGTTTTAAATCTGGTGCCATGGACTTTGATGATTTATTATTAAGAACCAATGAGTTATTAGCGCGTTTTCCAGATTCATTAGCGAAATATCAAGACCGATTTAGATATATCATGGTAGATGAGTATCAAGATACCAATCATTCGCAATATTTAATTGTAAGAGCGTTGGCAGATCGTTTTCAGAACATTTGTGTAGTTGGAGATGATTCGCAAAGTATATATAGTTTCCGTGGTGCAAACATCAATAATATTTTAAATTTTCAAAAGGATTATCCAGATGTGAGAACTTTTAAATTAGAACAGAATTATCGTTCTACGAAGAATATTGTGAATGCAGCAAACTCCGTCATCGAAAAGAATAAAACACGTTTAGACAAAGTAGTTTGGACATCTAATGATGAAGGAGAAAAGATAAAAGTAATGCGTACAATTTCTGATGGGGAAGAAGGGCGTTTTGTAGCACAGTCTATTTGGGAAAACATGATGACCAAACAACTCACTGCAGATGCATTTGCTATTTTATACAGAACGAATTCTCAATCAAGAGCATTAGAGGATGCGTTGCGAAAAAAAGATATTAAGTATAAAATTTACGGAGGAATTTCATTTTATCAACGAAAAGAAATCAAAGATTTATTGTCGTATTTACGCATGTTAATCAACCCAAACGATGAAGAAGCATTCAAAAGAGTGATCAATTACCCTGCAAGAGGGATTGGGCAAACAACAATTGATAAATTAACGATTGCAGCAAATCATTATAAAAAGTCAATTTTTGAAATTCTAAAACATATTGATAAAGTCGATTTAAAAATAAATGCTGGGACAAAAAATAAATTGCAAGATTTTGTAAACATGATTTTGCGTTTGCAAATAGAATCGCAAACAAAAAATGCTTTTGAAATTGCAGATGTTGTAGTAAAGCAAGTTCGTTTGATCAAAGATTTAGAAAAAGACGGAACGCCAGAAGCGGTCAGTAAAGTAGAAAATGTTCAAGAATTATTAAACGGAATAAAAGATTTTATCACGGATAAAATAGAAACAGGAGAAGATGCTTCATTAACATCATTCCTAGAAGATGTTGCTTTGGCTACGGATTTTGATTCTGATAAAAAAGACGATACACCAAGAGTTTCTATGATGACGATTCATCAATCTAAAGGATTGGAATATCCGTATGTGTATATAGTTGGTTTAGAAGAAAATTTATTTCCTTCAGGAATGAGCATGAACACAAGGAGCGAACTAGAAGAAGAGCGTAGATTGTTTTATGTAGCATTGACTAGAGCAGAACATCAGGCGTATTTGAGTTATGCTCAAACTCGTTATCGCTGGGGAAAATTAACCGATGCAGAACCGAGTAGGTTTTTAGAAGAAATTGAAGAAAGCTTTTTAGAATATTTAACTCCTAAAAAACAAGAACCGTCTGTAAATCGATTTGTAGATGCAAGTTTATTTGATACGCCATCGAAAACCATTCGTTTTCAAAAACCCATTCAGCGTAAAAAAAAGGAATTCAAAGCAAAAAAAGAAGAACCATTTATTCCGCCTAAAAAATTAAAAAAAATACCGAATACCACTTCAGAAAACACCAATCTTTTTGATGCCAATATTACAGTTGGAACATTAGTAGAACACAATAGATTTGGCGCTGGAGAAGTATTGAATTTAGAAGGAAATGGCCCAAATAAAAAAGCAGAAATTAAATTCGGTACAGTAGGAAAGAAAAAATTATTATTGCAGTTTGCCAAGTTAAAAGTAATCGGATAAAATAGCTGATTATTAATTTTTGATTACTTAAAATTAATCCTTAATTTGCAAGCTTTAAGATACTTCAAAAACAAACAGAGATAAAAAGCGTTACAGCTATATATTTCAATAAACTTTAGAATGGAATTCGAACTAGAATACAACTCAGAAAGACCGTTAATGATTATACCAGAATACGGCAGACATATCCAAAAATTAGTAGATCATTGCGTAGCTTTAGAAGATAAAGAAGAAAGAAATGTAATGGCCAAAGCAATTGTTGATGTTATGGGAAACTTGCAACCACATTTGCGTGATGTTCCAGATTTTAAACACAAATTATGGGATCAATTGTTTATCATGTCAAGTTTTGATTTAGACGCAGATTCACCTTACGAAAAACCGTCAAAAGAAGAATTGCAAGAAAAACCAGAATCGTTGCCATACCCAAAATCTGCATCAAGATATCGTTATTACGGTAATAATATTCAAGAGATGATTGATGTTGCGCTTTCTTGGGAAGAAGGAGAGAAAAGAGAAGCATTGGTGTATGCAATTGCCAATCACATGAAAAAATGTTATTTAAATTGGAATAAAGACACGGTTGATGATGCGGTGATTTTTAAACATTTATTTGAGTTGTCAGATGGTGAAATTGATTTAAGAGATTCTGAAGAAGTACTTACAGAAAGTAAAAACTTACTTAGAAAGAGAACTTCTCAACAAGGGAAAACCAACTCAAAAAATTACAAATCAAATAAAACCAACAGAACAAATAACAATAACAACAATAGAAAGAAATAAGTATGGCATCATTTAAAATTGAAGGAGGTCACAAATTAAATGGTACAATTACTCCACAAGGAGCAAAAAATGAAGCCTTACAAATTATTTGTGCTGTATTATTAACTCCAGAAAAAGTTGTTATAGATAATATTCCTGATATTTTAGATGTCAATAAATTAATTTTTATTTTAGGAGAATTAGGGGTTAAGATAGAAAAATTGGCGCCAAACTCTTATTGTTTTCAAGCGGATGATATCAATCTAGAATATTTAGAATCTGCAGAATTTAAAAGAGACGGAAGTTCTTTAAGAGGTTCAATTATGATTGTTGGTCCCTTATTAGCTCGTTTCGGAAAAGGATACATTCCAAGACCTGGTGGAGATAAAATAGGACGTCGAAGATTAGATACTCATTTTGAAGGATTTATTAGATTAGGAGCAAAATTTAGATACAATAGAGAAGAATATTTTTACGGAGTAGAAGCAGACGAATTGTATGGGACAGAAATGTTGTTAGACGAAGCTTCTGTAACCGGAACAGCAAATATTTTAATGGCTTCGGTTTTGGCTACAGGAACAACAACAATATACAACGCTGCATGTGAACCATACATTCAACAATTATGTAAAATGTTGAATTCTATGGGAGCAAGAATTTCTGGTGTTGCTTCAAATCTACTAACAATAGAAGGTGTTAAAGACTTAAAAGGTTGTCGTCATAGAGTATTACCAGACATGATAGAAATTGGTAGTTGGATTGGTGTGGCAGTGATGACACAATCAGAATTAACCATCAAAGATGTTAGCTGGAAAGATTTAGGACAAATTCCAAATGTTTTTAGAAAATTAGGGATCCAACTAGAAAGAAAAGGAGACGATATTTACATTCCTGCACAAGAAAGCTACGAAATTCAGAATTATATAGATGGTTCTGTGCTGACAGTTTCAGATGCGCCTTGGCCAGGTTTTACACCAGATTTATTAAGCATTGTTTTGGTCATTGCAACGCAAGCGAAAGGAACCGTTTTGATTCATCAAAAAATGTTTGAAAGCCGCTTGTTCTTTGTGGATAAATTGATCGACATGGGCGCAAAAGTTATTTTATCTGATCCACACAGAGCTGTTGTTATTGGTCATGATCATAAATCGCAATTAAAAGCGACTAAAATGACATCACCAGATATTAGAGCAGGAATTTCATTATTAATTGCAGCTTTATCGGCAAAAGGAACATCAATTATTAATAATATTGAGCAAATTGATAGAGGCTACGAAAATATTGAAGAACGCTTAAAATCAATTGGAGCTAAAATTGAAAGAATAGAAGATTAATACTGAATTTTGTTTCAGTATCATTTAATAACAAATAGTGTCAGTTTGGCACTATTTTTTTATTGGCAAAATTATTGCCAATAAATTGTAACAATTTAACGATTACTACAAAATGAGTACAGAAAATAATAAGAAAGAAGAAGAGATTTTAAATAACGAAGCAGAGGCACAAGTTGAAGGAAATCAAGAAGTAGAAGTAAAAGAGCCAACAGCAGAAGAAATCATTCAAATAGAGAAAGATAAATATTTGCGTTTGTTTGCTGAATTTGAAAACTATAAAAAAAGAACCACTAGAGAAAGAATAGAGTTGTTTAAAACGGCAGGTCAAGATTTAATGACAAGTTTACTGCCAGTGATGGATGATTTTGACAGAGGTTTGGCAGAAATCAAAAAAGCAAAAGACAAAGAATTGTTAAAAGGAATGCAATTGATCAATGATAAATTGAGAAAAACCTTAGAACAAAAAGGGTTGACATTGATAGAGGTAAAGAAAGGTGACGCTTTTGATGCAGATATTCATGAAGCAATTACCCAAATTCCTGCTCCGACAGAAAAATTAAAAGGAAAAGTTATTGACTGTGTAGAAAACGGATATAAGTTAGGAGATAAAATTATTCGTTTCCCAAAAGTAGTTATCGGACAATAAAAACAATTTACAATTAACAGTGATCATTGATCATTGGTAACTGATCATTGAATATTATGGCAAAAAAAGATTTTTACGAAATATTAGGAATAAGCAAATCAGCTTCGGCGGCAGAAATTAAAAAAGCATATCGAAAGATGGCGATTAAGTATCATCCAGATAAAAATCCAGATGATGCAACTGCAGAAGCAAAGTTTAAAGAAGCTGCTGAAGCTTATGAAGTTTTAAGCGACGAAAACAAAAAAGCACGCTACGATCAATATGGACACCAAGCATTTGAAGGAGGACAAGGCGGTGGTGGCTTTGGCGGTGGCGGAATGAACATGGAAGATATTTTTAGTCAGTTTGGAGATATTTTTGGTGGTGGTTTTGGTGGCGGATTCGGAGGCGGTGGCCAAAGACAAGCTAGAGTTAAAGGAAGTAATATGCGAATTCGTGTAAAACTAACTTTGAAAGAAATTGCTGAAGGAGTTGAGAAAAAAGTAAAAGTACGTAGAAAAGTTCAGGCCGAAGGAGTAACATATTCTACATGTTCTACTTGCAACGGATCAGGTCAAGTTACTAGAGTTACCAATACTATTTTAGGAAGAATGCAAACAGCAGCAACTTGTCCTACGTGTCAAGGTGCCGGACAAAGTATTGACAAACGCCCAAGTGGTTCTGATGCAGATGGATTGGTTGTAAAGGAAGAAACGGTATCAATTCAAATTCCAGCTGGAGTAACAGAAGGTGTGCAATTAAAAGTTGCAGGAAAAGGGAATGAAGCTCCAGGTAAGAATTCAGTTTCTGGAGATTTATTGGTGCTGATTGAAGAGATTCATCATGATACATTAAAAAGAGAAGGAACCAATATTCATTACGATTTATATATTAGTTTTTCAGAAGCAGTTCTCGGGATTAGTAAAGAAATAGCAACTGTAACAGGTAAAGTAAAAATTAAAATTGATGCTGGTACACAATCAGGAAAAATTTTAAGGCTTAAAGGAAAAGGGTTGCCAAGTATTGAACGTTATGGAAATGGAGACTTTTTAATACATATTAATGTTTGGACTCCACAAGAATTAAACAAAGAGCAACGAAAGTTTTTTGAAGACATGCAAAACGATGAAAACTTCGCTCCAAACCCTAATACTTCAGACAAATCTTTCTTTGAAAAGGTAAAAGATATGTTTATGTAACAAAAGTTACATTGTAATTCAAAAAATATCGTTATATTTGAACTATTATTAGTGTTAAAACTAATAATTTCTTTTTCATAGCAATTTTCCCACTTAAGAAATTAAGTGGGTTTTTTTATTTGTACTTTTGTAGAATAATATAGCAGGCCAATCTTATCGCTTTGTACTGAACTAGTTTCAGTACCTTTTTATTATAGTAATATTTTTAAAGGTTCCGAATCAAGTTCGGAATAAAGAGGAAAGTCCGGACACCAAAGAGTAGCATAGCGGATAACATCCGTCCAGCGTAAGCTGAGGACAAGTGCAACAGAAAGCAAGTACAGTTAGGCTGTAGTGAAACCAGGTAAACTCTATGCGGTGCAATGTCACGTATATTGGAGATTGAGAACTACTCGTTCGATTCCAAGGGGTGGACAGATAGATTCTAAGAGTAATTTTAGAACTAGATAAATGATAAGATTTCGTTTTATTACGGAAACAGGATTCGGCTTATAGGCCTGCTTTATTATTTTCTTCATTATCAATATGATAAAATTGCGCTATTTTTTGAAAATCAATTTTTGTATATGATAATTTGAACGCATTAAATTATCTATTTTGTAATAATTTGACGATACTACTGTTTATTATGTAATCTCATTATAAAATCGTATTTTTGCAATACGAAAATAAAACAATTACTACCTATGGCTTTTGATATTGAAATGATAAAATCGGTTTATTCAAAAGTAGTTGAAAGAGTAGATACTGCTCGAGAAATTACTGGTAAACCACTAACACTAGCAGAGAAAATTTTATACTCACATCTTTGGGATGGAACACCAAATAAGGCGTTTGTAAGAGGAAAAGATTATGTAAATTTTGCGCCAGATAGAATTGCATTACAAGATGCAACTGCGCAAATGGCTTTATTGCAATTTATGCAAGCAGGTAAATCTAAGGTTGCAGTTCCTACTACTACACACTGTGATCATTTAATACAAGCTAAAAATGGAGCAAATACAGATTTACAATCGGCATTAAATACAAGTAACGAAGTTTTTAATTTCTTAGAATCAGTATCAAATAAATACGGTTTAGGTTTTTGGAAACCTGGAGCAGGAATTATTCATCAAGTAGTATTAGAAAATTATGCATTTCCTGGCGGAATGATGATTGGAACCGATTCTCACACAGTAAATGCTGGTGGATTAGGAATGGTTGCAATTGGAGTTGGTGGAGCAGATGCAGTTGATGTAATGGCAGGAATGGCCTGGGAATTAAAATTTCCTAAATTAATTGGAGTAAAATTAACAGGAAAATTATCTGGTTGGACAGCGCCAAAAGATGTCATCTTAAAAGTTGCTGATATTTTAACTGTAAAAGGAGGAACAGGAGCAATTGTAGAATATTTTGGACCTGGAGCAACAGGAATGTCTTGTACAGGAAAAGGAACTATTTGTAATATGGGAGCAGAAATAGGAGCAACAACTTCTACGTTTGGTTATGATGAATCTATGGAGCGTTATTTACGTGCTACAGATAGAGATGATGTTGCTGATGCAGCAAATAAAGTAAAAGATTATTTAACGGGTGATGCAGAAGTATATGCAAATCCTGAGCAGTATTTTGATCAAGTAATTGAAATTAATTTATCAGAATTAAGTCCATTATTAAACGGACCTTTTACACCAGATTTATCTACAAAAGTAGGTAAAGACATGACAGAAAAAGCAACGACAAATGATTGGCCATTACAAGTTGAATGGGGATTAATTGGTTCTTGTACAAACTCTTCTTACGAAGATTTATCGAGAGCAGCTTCTATTGCGCAACAGGCAATTGACAAAGGTTTAAAAACAAAAGCTGAATTCGGAATTAACCCTGGTTCTGAAAAAGTAAGATATACTGCAGATAGAGACGGAATTTTAGGTGTTTTTGAAAAACTTGATGCTAAAATATTTACGAATGCTTGTGGACCCTGTATTGGTCAATGGGCTAGATATAGCGATCCAGCAAACGCACCAAAAAACTCAATTATTCATTCTTTTAATAGAAACTTTGCAAAACGTGCAGACGGAAATCCAAATACACACGCATTTGTTGCTTCACCAGAAATGGTTGCTGCAGTAACAATTGCAGGACGTTTAGATTTTAATCCGATGACAGATTTTCTAATCAATGAAAATGGAGAGGAAGTAATGCTAGATGAACCAACAGGATGGGAATTACCTCCAAAAGGTTTTGAAGTTAAAGATGATGGGTATTTAGCGCCAGAAGAAGACGGAAGTCATGTAAAGATTGCCGTTAAAGAAGATTCTGAGCGTTTACAATTATTAGCGCCTTTTACTCCGTTAGGAAATGATTTAAAAGGAGTGAAGTTATTGATAAAAGCATTCGGAAAATGTACTACAGATCATATTTCTATGGCTGGCCCATGGTTGCGATTTAGAGGACATTTAGACAATATTGCAAACAACACTTTAATTGGGGCAGTTAATGCGTTCAATCAAAAGACAAACTTTGTTAAGAATCAATTAACTGGAGAATATGATGCTGTACCTGCAACACAACGAGCGTATAAAAAAGCAGGAATTAAATCTATTGTAGTTGGAGATCATAATTATGGTGAAGGTTCTTCTAGAGAACACGCAGCAATGCAACCAAGACATTTAGGTGTTGCTGCAGTTTTAGTGAAATCTTTTGCAAGAATCCACGAAACCAACTTGAAAAAGCAAGGCATGTTAGGATTGACATTTGCTAATGAAAGCGATTACGACTTAATTCAAGAAGATGATACGTTTAACTTTATAGATTTAAATGAGTTTGCTCCGGGGAAACCATTAACTTTAGAAGTTGTTCATGCAGATGGAACGAAAGACATTATTGTTACAAATCATACGTACAATCAAGGACAAATTGATTGGTACAATGAAGGTTCTGCGTTAAATCTTATCAAAAAAGAAAATGCTGCATAATTCGTTTTCTAATTGATACACAATAAAAAATGCTCCTAAAATTTAGGAGCATTTTTTATACAATTTATAAAGTTAATTAATAATCATCATCGTTGTTATTATTGTTTCTAATTTTGCCAGTAATTCCTGTACTTTTAATATAAAAATTTATATAAAGTCTGCTTTTATCATTTCCTTTGTTAATATCGAAAGCTTCTAGGTATGCTTCTTGTCCGTCAGAAAGTTTAAAAACAAATCCAAATGTCGACGAAATTGCAGTAAGTTTATCTTTATCAATATGTAAAGAACCGTAACTAATTATTGGATAAGGAATTGTAACATATTGTAAATTGTTTATTTTATAATAATGATATCCTTGATGTTTTCCATTAGAACTATAATTATCTTCTGTATAAGAATCAACTGGAGAAATATTAGAAGGAATTGGAATGTATTTTACAGAATCGGTAGCAATAAAATCTCCTTGTAAATTTTTTGCTCCAACATATAGGGTTCCTTCATTCCAAGTTGTTTCTGTGTAATTGGTTAAATCAAAATTAAACGAAGTATCTTCTAAAACAAAATCATTTACAAAAGCAATACAAGAATTAAAAATAAATGTTAAAAGTAGTAAAGAGAGAATATGCTTTTTCATGTTTTTTTTTCAAATTTAAACATTTTACCATACTTAACTTTTATTAGTAAGGTTTTTATTTTGAACCGACAGAAAGTAATATCTTTATATCAATATGAAAATAACTAAAAAACACATAACAAATATTGCTTTTGTAGTTCTAATTGGATTGATGATTTATCCACCAACAAAGGTATATTTTATCAGGTTGATTTCTTTTTCTCCATCAGAAATTAAAACAGAAAATCAACAGCAAATCAAAAATACAAACTGGCAATTAAAAGGATTGAATATCGAAAATGTCAATTTAGAAGAACTAGAAAATAAGGTTGTATTTGTCAATTTTTGGGCAACTTGGTGTGCGCCATGTATTGCAGAAATGCCAAGCATGCAAAATTTATATGATGATTATAAAGACGACGTAACGTTTCTGTTTGTAACCAATGAAGATTGGCAAACGGTTTCTAAATTTTACACAAAGAAAAATTTTGATTTCCCTACATACAACCAAATAACACTTTCTCCGAGTGAGTTAGAAAGCTCGTCGATTCCTACTACATTTATTTTAGATAAAAATAAAAAGATTATTGTTGAAAAAAGGGGAGCAGCAGATTGGAACTCAACATCAACAAGAAAAATATTAGATGATTTATTAAACTAAAAAAGCTTCCAAGAAATTGGAAGCTTCTAGAATCAATCAATCTAAGCCAAACTAACTAGACTGAATCATTTTTAATGGAATTCTATAAACGGTTCCTTTTGTAATTCCTTTTACAGTT
The DNA here is from genome assembly GCA_913065125.1 of uncultured Flavobacteriaceae bacterium. Lineage (GTDB taxonomy): Bacteria > Bacteroidota > Bacteroidia > Flavobacteriales > Flavobacteriaceae > Polaribacter > Polaribacter gochangensis. The sequence goes on from CAJYAG010000001.1 coordinate 257,970, forward strand.
AATTTTTTATAATTCAATTTTGACTTTACATAATTGGTAACTGTTTCACTGTTAGAATTTACAGAAACAACCACCAATTCGTTTTTATTATTCAACATCACAGAAACTTGCGCTTCTAATGTTTTGTCTGATAAATCGTATGAATGATTTCCTAATAAGGATACAATTTCTGTTCTTAAAATGGTTTTTGAATCTTTAGAAGTTGGCTCTGTGTTTGTGTTTGCAGCTACAGAAACTACTGAAGAAATACTGATTGCTATTACAGCGATAATTGTTTTTAAATTTTTCATTTTATATGTGGTTTTAAATTAATGTTATATCAATATAGACCAACAGAAAACGAAAAGGTTGCATTGAGAAATGGGTTTTGGCAGTAACTTAACAGCATTTAACAGACTTTAAGAAGCAGTTGTTAAATTCTAAGAAAAATTTAAGAAGTCTTTTAAATGTTTGCCAATGTATTCTGATATAAATCTGCTTCAATGATTTATATCGCAGTTATCAAAAAACAAACTTTGAAATAATCTAAAGCACTTCCTCAATCGATTCTATAAGAATGGCACAACCTTTTTTAATTTCCTCGTCAGAAATAGTTAATGGAGGAGTTATTCTAATGGCTTTTCCTTCAAACAACAACAAAAACAGGAGTAAACCCTTGTCTAAACATTTTAAAATGATTTTAGAAGCGATTTCTGGTGTTGCTACAATAGCAGCCAACATCAATCCTTTTCCTCTGATTTCTTTAATTGCTGGGTGTTGTAAATGCTTTCTAATTAATTGTTCTTTTCTGAGCGTTTCTTCAATTAGATTTGAATTGTTTAGTGCTGTAATGGTTGCCAAACCTGCAGCAGCAATTACTGGATGTCCGCCAAAAGTAGTAATGTGCCCTAACTTCGGGTTTTCTTTTAAGCAATTCATCATTTCTTGTGACGCCATAAAAGCACCAATTGGCATTCCGCCGCCCAAACCTTTTCCTGTAATAATGATATCTGGAACAACCTTATAATTTTCAAATCCCCAAAAAGTTCCTGTGCGTCCAATTCCAGTTTGAATTTCATCTAAAATTAACAACGCGCCAACTTCATCGCATTTAATTTTTACTTTTTGCAAATAATTATTTGTTGGTTCTATAAAACCTGCGCCACCTTGAATGGTTTCTAAAATAACAGCAGCAGTATTTTTTGTAATCTTTTGTAAATCTTCTTCCAGATTAAATTCAATGAATTTAATTCCCGGAATTAACGGTCTAAATGCTCGGTTTTGTTCTTCTGCACCACAAACGCTCATGGCACCTTGTGTATTTCCGTGATACCCATTTTTTGCAGCAATAATTTCTGATTTTCTAGTAAATCGTTTTGCTAATTTTAATGCGCCTTCTGTTGCTTCTGTTCCAGAATTGGTTAAATAAACAGCGCAATTTTTAGTCGGAATGGTAGTTGCTAACGCTTTACATAATTCCACTTGTGGTTTCTGAATAAATTCGCCGTACACCATTACATGCGTATAAGCATCCACTTGATTTTTAATGGCTTCTGAAATTATAGGATGATGATGTCCCAAGGTATTTGCAGAAACACCAGCGATAAAATCTAAATACGATTTGTTATTTGTATCATACACATAACTTCCTTTTGCGTGAGAAATTTCTAAAGCAAGTGGGTGAGGAGAGGTTTGAGCTTGATAAGTTAAAAAATCAGATTTCATTTTATTCTTTCTTTTTTAGAACCTTAGAAGTGTTGATTTCCTTTTTTCTTGGAATTTTATCTCCAACCACAAAAATCTCTTCCATTGTTTTTGGTTGTTCATCTTCTCGCCAAATAAATCCTTTTAATTTTCTGGCATTTTCTGGTAAATCTTTTGGTGGATACGAAGTTCCTTCAGGTTTCTTAATATATTTTACAGATTCTATATTGTTGGTTTCGTCTAACGTAAACTCAATAGAACTACATTCTTGTTTGGTAATGGTTTCTAAAATCCCTGCTTCGTTTCTGTTGTAAAAAACAACTTCTGCGTTTCCTTCCACTAAAAAATACTTGAGTTTTCCGTCAATAAATTTACCAAACATATTTCTTCCTTTAATTTGATTGTAGGTAGAAACGCCATCAATAATCGTATCTAATTGAATAATTAACGCATTGTTTAAAATTTTTAAAGAATCTAATTTGTCAGTTTCTTTATTGTTTAAAAGCTGAATACTATCACCTGTAATTTGGTTTTTTCCTGACCATAATATAGGGTTTCTAAATAGCCTGGTTAAACCTGTTGTTTGATTCATGTGAATAGAATCTGCTTTTCCTTGCAAGTCCGTTTTAAAGATTTTCACATCGTTATAAATTCGCATAATTCTCTTTTCTGGCTTTCCTGTAACCAACAACGTATCTCCATGAATGTAGAGCGAATCTTTTTCCATCAAAGAAATCGCTACAGCTTTATCCACAATAAAAACAGAATCTTTTAGCTCAAAAAATTCTGCATAATTTCCTTTTGCAATAAAGTTTTGAATGGTGTCTATAAACTTGATATTATCAGTTGCAGAAGCAAAACCTTTAAATTTATCATAATACAAACTATCGCCTTCAATGGTTTTATCTGTAAAATAAATTTTAGAATTTTTTACAAAATGAGAAATCTCTGATTTGGTATTGTAAAATCCTTTTTCGGTATAAATCGTATTGTCTTTTCCCTTTATGGTTGATGGTCCATATAAATAGGCTATGGCTGAATCTGTATAATAATCTAAATGATTCGATTCTAACACATGTTCTGGATTTGTTACCGTTACTTTAGTTGTTGCAGTAAACTTTTTATTTTTTAAAAAGTAATTTCCTATTTTACTTTTAAGAACATTAGTTTCGTCTTGTATAATGGCGTGGTTTTTATAAAACAACAATTGCTTTTGTCTATCAAAATGCAAGGTATCCGTTTTTAAAGTCATTTTGGGATCTTTCAACACTACATTTCCCCAAGACAATGCTTTTTTTGTATTTCCATTATAATCAACATAATTACTTGTTTGTGTAATGGTATCGCCTTGCTTGATTAAAACATTACTAAAAGCTTTAAAAAAATTTAACTTTTTGTAGTACAATGCTTTATCACAAGTAAGAATAATTCCATCATGATAAATTTCTACCAATCGATCTGCATCTCTTGTTAAAATAGTAGCTCCTGGAAATTTTTCTTCATCCGCAGTACTAACACCAGCATACATAATTTTAATCTTTTTAGCTTCCTGAGAAAAACTAGCAAAAGAAGTAAATACTAAAAAGAATAGAATAATTTTTTTCAAGAGAAATCAAATTTTTAACAAAAATAGTGAAAAGATTACGGCTTCTTATTAAAGAAAAGTGAAATTTAATTAGATTCATTTTTATTATTTTTTTGATAAAAGATTCTTCATTTTATTCTATAAATACGTAGAAGTTGACGTATTTTTGCAAAAAATAAGAACTCCATGAAAGCGCCATTTGATTTAACAAAAGAAGAAATGAAAGCGTATGGCTATAAAATTATAGACATTATTGCTGAACATTACGACACCATTGAAACTCAAAAACCAGTAACTTCGGGTACACGAGCACAAATGGACACTCTTTTTTTGCAAGAAGCACCAAATGAGGCAATGCCAGCAGATGAAGTGTTGGATTTTGTAATGCAAAATGTAATTCCGCATAGTAATTTAACAACGCATCCAAAATCATTTTCTTTTGTTCCTGGACCAAGTAATTATATCAGCACTTTGGCCGATACGTTGGCAACTGGATTTAATGTTTTTTCTGGTGGATGGATTGTTTCTCCGGCTGCAGCAGAATTGGAAATTGTTACGATGAATTGGTTGTTAAAAATGTTTGATTTTCCTGTACAAAAAGGTGGTGGAATTTTCACTAGCGGTGGTTCGATGGCAAATTTAACAGCCTTGGTTACTGCAAGAAGAATAAAATGTGGCGACGATTTTTCAAAAGCCATTATTTATTTATCAGATCAAGCGCATTCCTCAAATATTAAAGCAATTCGTGTACTGGGATTTAAAAAAGAACAAATTAGAATAATTCCGACAGATCTAGAATTTAAAATAAGTTTTAATAAGCTTAAAAATGCGATTGCTAAAGACCGTTTAGAAGGAAATCAACCATTTTGTATTATCGCATCAGCAGGAACAACAAACACAGGAACTGTAGATCCGTTAGACGAAATTGCAGATATTTGTGAGAAAGAAAATCTTTGGATGCATGTTGATGGAGCATATGGTGGCGCAGCAATTTTATCTAAAAAAGGAAGCAGAATTTTACGCGGAATTGAACGCGCAGATTCGTTAACAGTTGATCCACACAAATGGTTTTATCAACCTTACGAGATAGGATGTTTATTGGTAAAAGACTCGTCTTGGTTAAGCAATACTTTTTCAGAAAAACCTGAGTATTTACGAGATATTGAAGGGAACGAATCTGAAATTAATTTTTACGATTACGGAATTCAATTAACGAGACGTTTTAGAGCGTTAAAGTTTTATATGTCAATCAAAACGTATGGTTTAGACACCTTTAAAAAAGCGGTTACCTATAGTATTGATTTGGCAGAACAAACTGAAGATTTATTACGAAAAAGTAAAAACTGGGAAGTTATTTCTCCAGCAACTTTAGCCATTATTAATTACAGATACAATCCGATTGGTTTACATTTATCAGAACCAGAATTAGACAAATTAAATCAAGAAATATCGGCAAGAATTACGAAATCTAAAGAAGCATTATTGGTAACAACCATATTGCAAAATCAGGTGGTTTTAAGAATGTGTTTGATAAATCCTAGAACAACATTTAAGCATATTACAGAAACGTTTGATCAATCTGAGGCATTTGCTACAGAGATTCTTGCTGAGTGGAAGAAGTAAAGCTCGATTTTAACAATATACCAAGAATCCCTAACGGCATTAAAGCGCTACAAATTACCAAATAAGTAAAATAATGATCGAGTAAATACAGTTGTTGCCAAGCAGAAAAACCTTTGTAAAAGATGAGTATTTCTGATAAAACAAAGCCAAGAATAAACATACTTATCCATATTTTTGGGAGTGCTATCAACTTATAAAACCTTAGAAAAACAAGTGTTGATAAAGTTACAACGCCTAAAAAAGTTAAGTGTAAATATCCAATTACAAAATCTAAAATTATTGTTGTTAGCTCAGAAAAATAAGGAATTGCAGTACATGCTTGCAAACTTACTTTAATCAAAATTAAAACAAAAACTAGCTTTAAAAGTGCGTAAAGTTGTGGTTTTAAAAGCTCCTTTAATTCGGTTTTAATTTCATTTACTTGCTTGTAGAAAACCCCAAATGCTATCCATTGTAAAATAGCTCCTAAAATTGCTATTATATAAATAATAGATGACGGATTCATCCATAAAAAGGATAAACACAGTGTAAGCACACAACTTATAAGCATCAGGTTATAAAATTGATTTGCTGCTTTTTTAGAAAACGAAATTTTCGATTTTTCAAGTAGAAAATAAAAAACACCAATCAAACAAAAGATAAACCAACCATTGTATTGAAAATGCAAATAGAAATAAATAGCATTTTTATACCAAGATGATGTTGGTCCAAGTGTATTCATTATTGCTCCCAATGCCCAAGGGCCAATGGTTGAAATTATCATTAATAATAACGACGTTGAAATAAATTTATAGGAAATACTTTTAAGGTGAAGTGTGTGATTTTTTTTAAAGAAAAAGTAAAACCAGTAAGAACAAATTAAAAACAAGGTAGAAAAAATAATAGAATACAAAGCATAACCAATAAAAGGAAATGTAAATAACATTCCAATAATGGTGATTTGCGTGCTCCAAAAAATAATATAGTAGTTTTTTGCTTTCTCTTTATCAATTCCGAAATGATAAATAAGCGTTGTTAATGCGACATAAACCCAACCCAATAATGCAATATGAGAATGTGTATGAATGATGTATTTATAAGTTGCACTAATATTGGTTATAGAAAAGAGCCTTAAAATAATTCCTAAAAAAGCAGCAATAAAAAGATATGATAATGCAATTTTAGTATGAGTTTTTACTTTAATTATTGACTCTGATAACATATTGAATTTTATTTTTTGCAAAATTAAAGACATTTTAGTCCTTTTTTATGATTTTTATCATTTTTTTATGCACTAAAAATAATAATTTTGTAATTTAATTTAAATATTTAAGATGAAACTTAAAATTATAATAGCAATTTTAGCAATCGGAGTATTGGCAAGTTGTGGAAGTGGAGAAAAGAAAGAACTAATAAAAACAAAAACTGTAAAAAAAGCTGCAGTAAAAAAAACACTTGAAACGAAAGAAATAAAAAAAGAAAAAACAGTTCCTACAATTGATATGAATAATAAAGGAGTAGGGCCAATTAAATCTGTAATTTTAGGAAGTTCTATTGATAAATCTATGGCTGATAAAGGTCAACAACTATTTAAAAACAAATGTTCTACTTGTCATAGAACGGACAGGAAATTTATTGGACCAAGCCCTGCAGGAATTATGGATAGACGTTCTCCTGAGTGGATTATGAACATGATAATGAATCCTTCAGAAATGACAGCTAAAGATCCTATTGCTAAAGAGTTATTAGCTCAATTTAACGGCTCTCCAATGGCAGATCAAAATATAAAAGAAGAAGAAGCAAGAACTATATTAGAATATTTTAGAACCCTTAAGTAATTATTCTTTAATTTTTTTTGGTTGATAAGACTGTTTAAAGCCTTAAATTCATAATGATTTTAGTTTTGAGCAGTCTTTTATTTTTATGCTAGTATTCGCTTAATTTTTTTCACTTTGTGATATTTATCATGTTTTAAATTTAGATTCTATAGTACATTTGCTTAATAAAAGATAAAAATATCTTTTATTAAGAGTAAGTAGCATATAAAATTAACTTTAAAACTAAAAAAATGAAATTATTAAAATCATTAAGTCTATTCGTAGTAGCAGGAATGTTATTTACAAGCTGTGGAGAAAATGACAATAGTAAAAAAGCTGTAAATACAGCAACAATTCCAATTAGTGGAACAATGAAAGCAGCTTTAACTGCGCCACCATTTGTACCTGCACCAGTTGGAAATAGACCAGCAAAGAAATTGTTAGTAAACATGGAAATTGTTGAAAAAGTTGGTGAAATGGCAAATGGAGTGACTTATGTTTATTGGACTTTTGGAGGATCTGTACCGGGAAGTTTTATTAGAACAAGAGTTGGAGATGAAGTAGAGTTTACGCTATCAAATCATCCAGATAATAAATTACCTCATAATATTGATTTACATGCTGTAACTGGACCAGGTGGTGGAGCAGAGTCTTCATTTGTAGCTCCAGGTCACGAAAAAACGTTCTCTTTTAAAACATTAAATCCAGGTTTATATGTATATCACTGTGCTACTGCACCAGTTGGAATGCATATCGCAAACGGAATGTATGGTTTAATTTTAGTTGAACCAGAAGGAGGATTGCCTCCTGTAGATAAAGAATATTACATTATGCAAGGTGATTTCTATACAAGTGGTGAAAATGGAGAAAGAGGATTACAAGCATTTGACATGAAAAAAGCAGTAAAAGAAGATGCGGATTATGTTGTGTTTAATGGTAAAGTTGGTGCTTTAACTGGGGATAATGCAATTACCGCAAATGTTGGTGAAACAGTTCGTTTGTACGTGGGTAATGGTGGACCAAATTTAACATCATCTTTTCATGTTATTGGAGAAATTTTTGACAATGTACATGTTGAAGGTGGAGATTTAATTAATACAAATGTACAAACAACTTCTATTCCTGCTGGAGGAGCTGCAATAGTTGATTTTAAGGTAGATGTTCCAGGTACATTTATCTTAGTAGATCACGCTATATTTAGAGCATTTAATAAAGGTGCATTAGGGATGTTAAAAGTAACAGGAGAAGAAAGTAAAAAATTATATTCTGGAGTAAAACAAGAAGGTATCTATTTACCAGAAGGAGGCTCTATACAAACAATGCCAATTGATGCAAAAAAGAAAGTTGTAAATACAAAGGAAAAAACGTTGGCTCAAAAAATGTCTGACGGTAAGCAAATATACATGAATACATGTTTTGCTTGTCACCAAAGTGAAGGACAAGGCATTCCAAATGCATTCCCTCCGTTAGCAAAATCTGATTATTTAAATGCAGATGTAGACAGAGCAATTGAAATTGTAAAACATGGTAAAACAGGGCAAATTACTGTAAACGGTAAGAAATATAACAGTGTAATGACAGCACAAAACATTACTGATGTAGAAATTGCAGATGTGATGACATACATTTATAACTCTTGGGGAAACAACAAGACAAATGTAACAGTTAGTAGAGTTAATAAAGTTAAATAATTACAAATGAAAACTATTTTAAGATTGACAATTTGCGGACTACTATTTCTAAATTCATATTTAGCGAGTTGTCAATCTGAAATGGTATCAATTAAGGGCGGAGAATATACTCCTTTATATGGAAGAGACTCAGTAAAGGTTTCTATATCAGATTTTTTAATGGATGTCTATCCAGTTACAAATGAAGAATATTTAAAATTTGTAAAAGAAAATCCTAAATGGAAAAAATCTAAAGTAATTAGTCTTTTTGCAGATAAAAGATATTTAAATAGTTGGAAAAATGATACTGAACTAGGTGAAAATCAAAAATTAAAATCACCAATTACTGATGTTTCTTGGTTTGCAGCAAAAAATTATTGTGAAATTCAAGGAAAAAGATTACCGACAGTTGATGAGTGGGAATATGTAGCGATGGCAAATGAAAAAGTGCCTGACGCTAGGAGAATTGAAACATATAATAAATTTATTTTAGGTTGGTACGAAAAACCGAAAACCTTTGACAATGTTGTTGGTTCTACTTTTAAAAACTACTGGAGAGTCTTTGATTTACACGGTTTGGTTTGGGAATGGACATCAGATTTTAATTCGGTTTTAATTAGCGGAGAATCTAGAAAAGACGTAGATAAAGATAGCGAACTATTTTGTGGAAGTGCAGCTGTTAATGCAACAGATTTAATGAATTACGCAGCTTTTATGCGTTATGCAATTCGTGGTAGTTTAAAGGCTAAATACACGATGAAAAACTTAGGTTTTAGATGTGTGAAAGATATTAAAAAAACAATACAATGAAAATTACAAAACCCTTTATAGTAATAGTATTATTAGCACTAGTTTCATTTGGTTCTTGTAAAGAATCTATAAAAAAGGAAAGCGCTAAAACAGCATATCAATGCCCAATGAAATGTGAGGGTGAAAGAGTCTATCATAAAGAAGGTAGTTGCCCTATTTGTAAAATGGATTTAAAACCTATTTCAGCATCAATGAAAGTACTTGCTGATGAAAATCAAATTTCTGAAAACTCTATTTTTAATTTAACTTCAAAATGGAATACACAAGATGCTAAAAGTATTGAACTTAAAGAGTTAAAAGGGAAAATATTGGTAATGGTTATGGTGTATACAACATGTAAAGCAGCTTGTCCAAGATTGGTTGCAGACATGAGAAATATTGCCAAAGAAATTCCTGAAGAATACTCCAACGACGTGCAATATGTTTTTGTTAGTATTGATCCAAAAAATGATAACCCAAAGCGATTAAAAGAGTTTGCAAAAGAGAATTATATGGAATCTAATAATTATACTTTTTTACAAGGAACGGAAAGCGGAGTAAGAGAATTTGCAAATGTTTTATCTGTAAAATATAAGGAAATTTCACCATTAGATTTTTCACATTCTAATATTATAAGTGTTTTTAACCCAAAAGGTGAATTGATTTATCAACAAGAAGGTTTAGGTGTTGATAATAAAAAAACGATAGCTCAAATTATTGAAGTTGTAAAAAAAGATGTTTAAATGAAAAAAATAATTTATTTAACAATAGCAACATTGCTGTTTTCTACATTAATGGCTGCACAACAAGTAGATTTTTCTGCAGAATTAAGACCAAGATATGAAAACAAACAAGGTTATCAATCATTACTTAAATTAGGCGAAAAAGGATCTAGTTTTATATCGCAAAGATCAAGATTGAATTTACATTACGAGCGAGATAATTTTTTAGTTAAAGTTTCTTTACAAAATGTTCGTGTTTGGGGAGATGTAGGAACATTGTCTGCTCAAGATAATTCAATCTCATTCCATGAAGCTTGGGCTCAATTTTCAGTTGCAGATTACTTTGATTTAAAATTAGGAAGGCAAGAAATTATCTATGATGATAGTAGAATTTTTGGAAATGTTGGCTGGGCACAACAAGGAAGAAGTCACGATGCAATTATAGCAAAATTTAAAGCATCAGAAGGTGGAAGATTAGATATTGGTTTTGCTTTAAATAATGATTCGCAAGCTGGAATAAAAAGTATTTATAGCAACATTGCTGGATACAAAACATTTCAATATCTATGGCATCATATAGAACTTAACAATTTTGGACTTAGTGTTTTGGCATTAAATCACGGAAATGAATATTTAGATATAAATAATGAAGCTCATATAAGTTACTCTCAAACATTTGGTCCAAGAATAACGTACAAAAAAAAGAATCTTTCATTAGACGCTGCTGCTTATTTACAAACAGGAAAAGTAGTTGATACACCAATTTCTGCAAGTTATTTTGCTGCAAATGCAAATCTAAAAGCAACAAATACATTTAATGTTGGACTTGGGTTTGAATATTTATCAGGAAAAGACACAAACGATGCAAGTGTAGATTTAAAATCGTTCAATCCAATCTTTGGAACAAATCATAAGTTTAATGGTTGGATGGATTATTTTTATGTTGGAAATCATATCAATTCAGTTGGGTTAATAGATATACATGCAATAGTATCTTATTCAAAAGACCAATTTTCAGCTAAGTTAATTCCACATATATTTAAATCCGCAGCAGATATTTATAATGGTGCAACAAAGATGGACAGTAATCTTGGTACAGAAATAGATTTTACATTAGGTTATAAAGTAGCAAATAATATTGAGTTTAATGCTGGATATTCACAAATGTTTGGAACGACTTCTTTAGAAACATTAAAAGGTGGTTTAAGCAATAAAACCAACTCATGGTCTTGGCTTATGATTACATTTAAACCAACTTTCTATTCATCAAATTAGTTTTTTAGTTAACGGAAAAGCCTCTTTAAGATGTATGTCAAAAAGAGGCATTATTTATGTTTATGAGAATAAGTTACCTGTGTATTGTCTGTTTTCTATCAGGTCCAACAGAAACTACTTTAATAGGAATCTCCAACTCTTTTTCTAAGAATTTAATGTAATCATTCAATTCTTTAGGAAACTGACTCTCATCAGTCATTTTAGTTAAATCTTCTTTCCAACATGCAAATTTCGTATAAATTGGGCTGATGTTTTCTGGCTCAATATTATAAGGTAAATGTGTAATTATTTCTCCTTTATATTTATATGCTGTGCATACTTCCAAGCTGTCAAATCCAGAAAGTACATCACCTTTCATCATCATTAATTGTGTTACTCCATTAACTTGACAAGCATATTTTAAGGCCACTAAATCTAACCAACCACAACGTCTTGGTCTTCCAGTTACAGCTCCAAATTCTCTACCAACTTTAGCCATTTCTAATCCCACTTCATCAAATAATTCTGTAGGAAAAGGTCCTGAACCAACACGAGTAGTATAGGCTTTGAAAATTCCGTAAACATCGTTAATTTTATTAGGAGCAATTCCTAATCCAGTACAAGCACCAGAAGCTGTTGTATTAGATGATGTTACAAAGGGATAGGTTCCAAAATCAATATCTAATAAAGATCCTTGAGCACCTTCTGCTAAGATGGTTTTTCCTGCTTTTAAAGCTTGATTTAAATATTCTTCACTATCTATAAATTGCAATTCTTTTAAGCGTTCAACGGCAGCAAAAAACTCAGTCTCCATTTCTTGTAAATCGTACTGAACATCAACATTGTAAAAGCTAATCATTGCTTCATGTTTGTTGGCAAGATTTCTATATTTTTCTTTCCAGTTTGGCAATTCTAAATCACCAATTCTGATTCCGTTTCTACCAGTTTTGTCCATATATGTTGGACCAATACCTTTTAAAGTAGAACCAATTTTTGCTTTTCCTTTAGATGCTTCAGAAGCTGCATCTAACAAGCGATGCGTTGGTAAAATAACATGCGCTTTTCTAGAAATGATTAATTTAGATTTATAATCTAAATTAAATTTATCTAATCCGTCAAGTTCTTGAACAAAAACTACTGGATCAATGACAACTCCGTTTCCTATTATATTGATAGATTTTTCATGAAAAATACCTGAAGGAATTGTTCTTAAAACATGTTTAATTCCATCAAACTCTAAAGTGTGCCCTGCGTTTGGTCCGCCTTGAAATCTTGCAATAATATCGTAATTAGAAGTAAGAACATCTACAATTTTTCCTTTTCCTTCGTCGCCCCATTGCAATCCTAGTAATAAATCTACTGCCATTAGTTGTTGTTAAGTGTGTTGTTGTTTTGTTTATTTAGTTTGTTTTTTTGTGCCGTAAAAATAAAGTGAATGATTATGAATATCTATATCAAAAACTTCTTCAATTGTTTTTTTAATTATCTGAATTCTTGGATCGCAAAATTCTTTCACCTCTCCAGTATCCGTTAAAATTACATGATCGTGTTGTTTATCAAAATAACTTTTTTCATAATGTGCCATACTTTGACCACCAAATTGGTGTTTTCTAACCAATCCACATTCTAATAATAAATCGATTGTATTGTATAAAGTGGCTCTAGAAACTCGATAATTTTTGTTTTTCATATTGATATATAAGGACTCTATATCAAAATGTTCCTCTAAATCATAGATTTCTTGAAGGATGGCATATCTTTCTGGAGTTTTTCTATGTTTTTTAGATTCTAAAAATGTAGTAAAAACATTTTTTACAATGTCTTGATTCTCATTTGCACCCATTTTTCTGAATTTATCGAAGCAACAAATTTAAGCTTATTTATCAATATAATTTATCTTTTTATACAACTAATATCTACATTGTGTTAACACGTTCTACTTTTTGTATGCCTTCTACTTTTTTTATACTTGCAATTAGTTTGGTTAATTGGGTTTTATTTTTAACACTAATAGATAATTTTCCTTCAAAAACACCATGATCTCCTGAAATATTTATATTGTGAATATAAACATCCATAGTGTTAGAAATGATACGGGTTAAGTTGTTTACAATTCCTTTTTTATCACTACCACTAACTTTTAGAATGGCTTTAAACTCTTGTTTAGAAGAATCTATCCAAGTTGCTTTTAAAACTCTATAAGCGTAATTTGACTGCATTGATATTGCATTCGGACAATCTTTTTTATGAACTTTGATACCATCATTTATGGTTAAAAAACCAAAAACTTTGTCACCTGGTATTGGATTGCAGCATTTAGAAAGTGTATAATCTAATTTTTCATCTTCATTCCCAAATACTAATGCATCATATTTGTTAGTAATTTCTTCTTTATCAATATTATCTTTACTAGGAGAACGTTTTAATCTGTTTTTAAAAAAGCTAATAAATGCATTGTTTTTTTGACTAGCAAAATCTTTTAATTGTTGATTATCTATTGCCCCGTTTCCGATTCTGTAAAATAAATCGAAACTTGTTCTTAATGAAAAATAAGAGGCCATCTCATTTACAACACGATCATTTAAGGTTATTTTTAAATGACGCAACTTTCGTGTTAAAATAGCTTTTCCTTCTTCTGCAATTTTTTTCTCTTCATCTTTTAATGCAGCTTTAATTTTAGTTCTTGCTCTTGCAGTCATTACAAAATCTAACCACCTAATATTTGGTTTGTTCACAGAAGCAGTTTGTACTTCAACATGGTCGCCACTTTTTAATTCATGGCTTAACGGAACTAATTTTCCGTTTACTTTTGCGCCCCTGCATTTTAATCCAACATCTGTATGAACTGAAAAGGCAAAATCTAAAGCTGATGCACCTTTTGGTAATGATTTTAAATCTCCTTTAGGGGTAAAAACAAAGATCTCTTTAGAATACAAATTCAATTTAAAATCTTCTACAAAATCTACTGCATTTGCACTTTGATTTTCTAAGGTTTCTTTTAATTTATTTAACCAAGTCTCTAACCCGTTTTCTTTTACATTTCCTTGTTTGTATTTAAAATGTGCAGCATATCCTTTCTCGGCAATTTCATCCATTCTTTCTGAACGAATTTGTACTTCTACCCATTTACTATCAGGTCCAATAACAGTGATGTGTAATGCTTCATACCCGGTTGATTTTGGTTGAGAAATCCAATCTCTTAAACGAGAAGGGTTTGGTTTAAAAAAATCTGTAACAATCGAATAAATTTTCCAAGCATCAAATTTTTCGTCATTAGAAACAGGTTTAAATATAATACGGATTGCAAATTTATCATAGACCTCATCAAAAGAAACATTTTGCATTTTCATTTTTCTACGGATAGAGAAAATAGATTTGCTTCTTCCTTTTATTTGATAATCAAAATCTTCTTTTTGCAGTCCTTCATTTAAAATGGCTTCAAAAGTTTCTATATATTTTTGTTGCTCTTCTTTGCTGTCTTTTATTTTACTTAAAATATCTGCATACACTTCTGGTTCTGTATACTTTAAGCCTAAATCCTCGAGTTCTGTTTTTATATTGTACAAGCCCAATCTATGTGCTAAAGGAGCATAAATATATAAGGTTTCTGATGCAATCTTTACCTGCTTGTATTCTGGCATAGAATCCATCGTTTGCATGTTGTGCAAACGATCTGCAATTTTTATTAAAATCACACGAACATCATCATTTAAAGTCAACAGCATTTTTCTAAAATTCTCTGCTTGAATAGAAGCATCTTGACTTTTATTAAGGCGAGAAATTTTTGTCAAACCGCTAACAATACGAGCAATTTTCTGACCAAACAATCGCTCAATATCCTCAATAGTATAATATGTATCCTCTACAACATCATGCAATAAGGCAGCAGCAATAGAAATTGCTCCTAAACCAATTTCATAAGCAACAATTTTTGCAACTGAGATTGGATGATAAATATAAGGTTCACCAGTTTTTCTACGTTGGTCCGAATGTGCTTCTACGGCTAATTCAAAAGCAGAACGAATGATCTTCTTATCTTGTGCAGATAAAGTTTGATACGTTCCTTTTAAGAGATCTTTATATCGCTTAGAAATCTCTTTATTTTCTTCTTCTATGGTTGCCTTATACATCATCATTTAAAAGTAAAACAAATAATGAATTGCGCAAAGTTTTTTTGCTTTTTTGATGAGAAGAATTATTTATTTAAGTTTTGAACTCTTTTTAATAAGGTTGGGTGTGAGTAATGCATAAATACATAGGCTGGATGCGGAGTTAAATTACTCAAACTATTTTTTGATAATTTTTTTAATGAAGTAATTAAAGGTTTTGCTGCAAATGTTTCTTTGGCATAATTATCTGCTTGATATTCAAACTTTCTAGAAATAATATTCATTAACAAACCTGTAATTTCTGAGATAGGCGAATATAAAATTCCGAATACAATTAAACCAATATGAAAACTTGGATTAGAAATATTTAAAGCTTCAGAAAAAATTGGTAAGCTCACAAATAAAGATAGCAACCACAAAGTAAATCCGGTCAATAGAGTAGAAGTAATCAAGTTAAAAATGATGTGTTTGCGTTTGTAATGACCAACTTCGTGAGCTAAAACGGCAACAATTTCATCGATTTCTAAATCATTTATCAATGTATCGTATAACGTAATTCTTTTTTGAGAACCAAACCCAGAGAAATAAGCATTTGCTTTTGTAGAACGTTTAGAGCCATCAATTACAAAAACATTTTTTAATGTAAATCCAACTTTGGTTGTATATTTTTCTATGGCTGTTTTTAACTCTCCGTCTTCTAACGGAGTTTGTTTATTAAATAACGGCACAATTAATTTGGCATAAAATAGATTCATAAACAAAGAAAAAATTGCGACCAAAGCCCAAGCATACATCCAAAAACTAGTTCCTGCAAACTGATTAAACCAAATAATTAACGCTAAAATTCCGCCACCAAGTAGTGCAGTCATCAATAATCCTTTAATTTTATCAACAATAAATGTTTTTTTAGTGGTTTTGTTGAAGCCAAATTTTTCTTCAATCACAAAGGTTTTGTAATACGAAAAAGGAGTGTTTATAATATCTGAACCGATGATAATAATTCCGAAGAAAATCAATGCAATTACAATAGCATTTGAACTGTAACTTCTTGCCAATTCATCTACAAATTGAAATCCGTCTAAAAAGAAAAAAGCAAGTGTAAGTGTTAAAGAAAAGATTCCTGTGATGTTAGAAAATTTCGCATTCGTTTTTTTATATGCTTGCGATTTTTCATATTCCTCTTTTTTATATACATCTGCTAATTCAGCCGGAATTGCATCATCAAAATGTTTTGTGTTTAAAACATCTAGTATTTTATCAACGATAAAATTGATGATTAAAATTGCAATTAAGATGTAAAATAGAGTAGAAGGTGTCATTTAATCTGGTTTATACTCATATAAGTTTCTAGAAAAATTATATGTGTTTAAACTTTTACCACCACCTACATACACTTTATTGTTTAATGAGAATGAAAACATATGTATAAAATTAATTTCATTAAAAAAATCATCAACTTTATTCCATAAATTATTTGCTGGACTATATTCCCAAATCTCATTAATAATTGAACCATCAACTTTTTGTAATGCAATTACATATCCTTTACCATTTAAGACATAACTAGTAGAATTTACAATAGAATACGGAAAATCTGCAATTTGAGTCCAGGTATTTGAGTTTGCATCATATGACCATGAACTTTTATCGTTATTGTCTTCTGATCCACCAATAACATAAGCTTTATTATCAATTACAAAAGTAGTTGGTCTGTTCTTTTTTAAATCAACATTTGTACTCACAACTGACCAAGTATCAGTTTGAGGATTGTATTTTTCTAAGTTTGTATTATAAGAATTTGAAAAATTTTGTTTACCAAACCCTAAATATACTTCATTATTTAGTGTAAAATGAGTAAGTCCTAAAATTTCAGACTTACTTCTATCTTCATAATATTTACTTTTAGTTTTCCATGTATTTTGTTGAGTATCATATTCCATGAAGTTTTCATCATTACCCCCTTCAGAAGTATATAAGTAAATTTTCTTATCAACAACTTCTAGTGAAACGTATACTGTATGATTATTGAAATGTATAGGAGAATCAACTTTACTCCATTTTTTTGTGGTACCATTAAATGTAAAAAAATTGTATTTTCCATCTAATAAATCCATTCCAAACATATATGCATTATTTTCTACTACGACGGTGTTAGATTTAAGAGAATAATAATTGTAAAAAGGAGAATCATTATTTATGAATAACCATTTATCTAATATATTTACATCTAAAATATACTCAGTTGATTGATCTAAAACTTCTAACTTTATCTTTGCAGTTCTATTTGGATATGGTCCAGAAGGAACTTTAACTGTTAATGAATTTGTGTTAACAGAAACGACTTCTGTATCAACTCCTTCAAAAGTAATTTTGTTTTTATCTTTATTTGGGTGAAAATATTTTGCTTCTATTTGAGTTTCTGTTTTTATAAAAACATTTAAATTTGTATTAGTAATTTGAGGTCCTTTGAGGTTAAATTTAGTTGGATAAATGATAAAATCATTAAACCCTTGAACTTTAATTTCTTCAGAACTATTTTTTATAGTATTGGGGACAATAACTTTAATACTATTCTTGTTTGAAGCCGAAACTTCTGCTAAAACATCTCCAAAATACACTTTGTTATATTCTGGTTTAATTCCAAAATCATCTCCTGTAATTGTTATTTCTTCTCCAAAAGTTGCCGTTAATGGAGCAATAGAGGTTATTGTTGGAGATTTAATTATAAATTTAGTCGCTGCATAAGTTTCTCTGTTGGCAATTTCTAAACTTACAGTAACTTCCTTACTATTAACTCCTTCTGGTACAACTGCAGTAATAATAGAATCGTTGCTCTTAATAACACTAGCTACTTTATCTTTAAAAGTAACTTTATTGTTTGAGTTTACATAACTAAAGTTTTTTCCCTTTATCTGAATAGTATCTCCCCAAACACCTGTATTTGGTTCTAAGCTAAGAATAAGTGCTGCACTACTACCAAAACTCATAAACTCTTTTTGATTTCCATAAACTAAATAATCTTTTGTTTTTACAAAAGACCTTACGTAATACTTATTGCCATTTACCAAAGTGGTTGTTATTGTAGCAGAAAAACCACCTGAAGTCAAGTTAGAGGATATTATTTTTTTGTCTGAAATATTAATATCTGGAAACGTTCTTACAGACCAAACAAAACCATATTCTATAATATCATACTGATTTATATTGTTAATCGTTGCATTTAATTTTACTCCATTTTCAGAAACATCTGTTACTTGTAGCGTTTCTATAGTTGGGTAACTTCTTTCTAAAATATCATTTTCTGTACACTGAATTAAAAAAAGTACACTAAAAAAGATAATTGCTAAGGATTGTATGTTTTTCTTTTTCATTTTTAAAATCTTATTCCAATTAATACTTGTAAACTAGACATAGAGTTTTGATAATCACTAATTCCGGTTGATGCACCGACATAGGGATCTAATACTTTACGACTATTGCTCATTGTAGAATTTTCGTAAACAACATCAATAAAAGCTTGTAGTTTTTCTGATACTTTTTTCTTAAAACCTATACTAGCAAAGTAACCAACTGCTAAACTACCAGTTTCATATTTTTTGTTAGAAATGCTTACTACATTATTAATTTCACTTTCTCTAATCCAATTGGTAGACGAGCTAATGTTGGTATAACTTGAAACACCAAAAGTAACATAAGGTGTAAAATTTCGCTCTGGAAAAGTATAGCGAACTCCAATTGGAATTTTCAATTGTTTTAAAGTAGTTCTCACTTCACTAATATAATTAAAACTACTATTAGAGCTTAACATGTTTGTATTAAAATCATTTGTAGAAAAGAAGATACCAGTATAAAACGATATTTTTTCAGAAATTCTAGGAGAATTTAATTCAGCAAAACCACCAAACAAATAAGAGAAACTAGAATTAGATTTTTCCGTAAAGTAAAGTACCTCAGTAGATTTATGGTCGTAGTTTAAGCTTGAAGAACTAATTCCAATGGAAGCTCCAAAATTAGCTTTAAACCAAGGTTTATCCTCTTTATAGACAACACTTTTTTGTCCTTTACATTCGTTATACTTGCGAACTATAGCTTCTAAACTTTTTTCACCATAACCCGTAGCATCAATTTTTGATTTTACTTTTGGACAATCATTTAAGAATACTTTTAAGATACCAATATACTTTTTTGAGGGCCTTCTAAATACGTTATTATTTTGCGTATATTCTATAACATCATTATTTAATTCTTTAAGAAGTCCTTCTTTTTCAAGATAATAAGTTCCTGTTGCTTTGTATAGCGTAGCAATACCAAAAATAATAACTTCTAAAAATTTATTTTCTGTTTGATTAGCTTCAATACTTATGTTTTTTGAAGCAAAAAACTTATCATTTTCAAAGCCATATCCTCTTATAGAATTTGGATAGTATTCTTTAATTTGACCATCTAAAGTTGTTTTAAATTCACAATACTCATAAATAGAAGAACTTTCTTTGTAATTTATAAATCCGTTAATTTTTTCGCCTTGACTATTAATTATGTATCCTTTTCTAAAATCTGTTTGTGACATGACACTAAAAGACATTAAAAAACAAACAATTATTGCAATTTTTTTCATGATGAGGGTTTATTCGCTTTTTTTTTCGTTAAAAGTAAAGGTAAAAATTATTATTGTAATTAAAGCAATTAGATACAAGATTTAGTTACTAAAAAACACAAATTATATGATTGCTTTTCGAATATAAATTTCTGCAAAAATAATATTAGGAACCCAACACAACCATGAAATAATGATATAAGCTTCACTAAAAGGAATTCCTAAAATATTTGGTAAGGTTGGCAACCACAATCTTAAGGTAACAGCGGCTAAAGTAAAAGCATAACTGCGAATCATCCATTTTCTGTGTGCTTCTATATTTTTCTTTTTAATGGTTGTGTAGCCATTTAAAGTTGTATAAAACCAACCTATTGCTAAGAAAGAAAAACCGAGTTGAGATACAATTCCGCCATTAGCAAATAAAGCCACGTAAAAGCCTGCAATTGCACTAACTAAAACGGTTACTACATATATTTTTCCTAATAAACGATGTAATGTTAAGCGGTTACCTCGAATACGTTTCGAAAATTGAGACCAACCAACTAATAAAGAAATTCCACCTAAATAAATATGAATAAAAAATGCAATTCTCCAAAGTAAATTTGTAGTAATAGTCTCTGGTTTAGAACTTAGTAAACCTTGTTGATCCATATCAATAATCAAATAAATTAGAGGATATAAACCAATAGCAATTGAAAATACAGCAATGATCCAATATCGTAATTTACGTTTCATATTTTTCTAATTAAAGTTTCGTTGACGTTTGGCTTCAAACAGCACAATTGCAGCAGCGACAGAAACATTCATGGAATCAATTTCTCCTTGCATAGGTATATTAATGTTCTGCGTTGCAGCCATTCTAAATGCTTCAGACAAACCAGCATCTTCAGTTCCTACAATAATTGCCGTTGCATTTGTATAATCTTCATTGTGATAGTCATTAGAATTTTGCAAAGTTGTAGCAAATGAATTGATGTTATTCTCACTTAAAAAAGCAATAATTTCTTCGGATGTTCCTGTTGCAATCTGATTGGTAAACAAACCACCAACACTTGAACGAATGATATTTGGATTGTACATATCCGTCTTTGGATTTGCAATAAAAACAGCATCTAAATTTGCAGCGTCAGCAGTTCTTAAAAGAGCTCCGATATTTCCAGGTTTTTCTGGAGCTTCTGCTATTAAAATTAATGGAGTAGAAGTGGAGAATTGAATGTTTTCTAATGAAAAGTCTTTCGTTTTTGCAAGTGCAATAATTCCTTCTGTTGAATTACGGTAGGCAATTTTTTGATATACCTCTTTAGAAACTGAAATGATTTCTGTTTCTGTTGTTGCATAATTATTTAATTCGTTTTCAGCAATAAAGTCATCACAAAACAAAAGGATTGTAATGGTATAACGCCCTTTAATTGCTAAAGAAACCTCTCTTTTTCCTTCAATTACAAAGAACCCAGATTTTTTACGTTCACGAGATTTTTCTTGCAATTTTAAGATGCTTTTTATGGTAGAGTTTTGAAGACTTTCAATGTATTTCATAGTAAACAAATGTATCTATTTAGCTTTAAAAACCAAGTCGTTTTTTTTTCATAATTTTAGAATGTGAATAATAATACAATAAAATGATGAAAAAAAGAGGGATTTTTTTATCAATTATTATGTTTGTAATGATTGGTGTAACGGCTTTTACAACTACTTCTGATAATCAAAGTGTTTGGAGTGATTGGCAAAACACAAAATGTTTAAGAGGAATTAGCTATAAAGTAAAAATGGGGAAATACGACATGTCTCGTAGAGCTCGTAAATGGGAAATTCAATTTAAAAACAGGTACAATGCCAACATTTATTTTAATTATAAAGCCATCAGTACAGCTCAAATAAAGAATATTAGATCGGCAAGAGAAAGTAGAAATAGAGTTGTAATAGAGGGTGAAGGAACAGAATCTAAAGTATTATCAACGTATGTTAAAGCAAACAAAGAACTTTTTGTAGACATTACTAAAATACGATTTGGCAAAGAAGATGTTGGTAAAAACTACTATAAGTGCGATAAAGTAAAATAAAAAATCCCGAAGTAATAACTTCGGGATTTTTTAATTCCAATAATTAAATTATTTGATGACTATTTTTTTAGTACTTAAACCTTTATTTGCATCAAACAGTTTTAAAAGATAAATTCCGGGTTTTAACTTCGGTATTTTATATTTGATTTCTGAACTATTTTTACTGATAATATTTCCTTTATAATCATTGATTAACTGACCGTGAACTGTAAATAGCTTTATAGATAAATCTTTTATATCTGTAGAATAATTGATTGTCATTACTTCATTTGGTGCAATTGGATTCGGATATAATGAGAATTTACCAATACTATTTTCATCTACACTTGCAGTTTTATTTCCTGGGCCAACCTGAGAATACAAACCTGTATCTGTACCAACAAGTAAATCATCATAATATAAAAAATTAATTCTTGTTCCATTTGGATAGGTATATCCTTTTGCCCAAGCTGATGCTGTTTTTGCTAAATAATATATCTCATTATCTACTGCACAATACAATGTGTCTATACCATAAGTTGTTGCTTTTCCTTCTTTTCCTGCAACAAAAGGAAACCCAGAAGTTGTATTAACAGTCCATTTTCCAGTTCCACTTAATGGTTTGTAATAGCTTACAGGGTGATTAGTTCCTGCATCTGTTCCTGTTGCATACACTGTGTTATTTGTAGATTCATAGTCTAAATCATTGATGGTAACAACAATGGTTGTTCCTGTGCTTGTTGTTGCAGCGTCCATATCTCTTGTAACTGTCCAACTAGAACTTCCTTTTGTTACTTTGTAGATACTTCTTCCGGTCGGAGAACTTAAATCGTAATCAACGCCAACATAGGCTGTGATAACACCAGATTCTTGAGTAAAAACAATATCTCTAACATCTACATCATTTGCAGAACTGCTAGAATGTAATAATTGTTGCGTCCAAGTAACTCCGGCATCTTCAGAAATAAACAACCCACCTTTATCAGCATCTTTAATTTCAAAACCAGCAAATACAATATTTTCATTATACGGGCAAATGGTTATTGCTTTTGCCATGGTTCCTACACTTGGAAAATTATAAGGAGCACTTTCAGGCGTAAAAACTCTTGACCAGTTTGTGCCACTATCTGTTGTTTTATAAATTCTAACATTTCCTGCATAGGCAGTATTGTCATCAGAAGGTTTCATTGCTATAGAATGATATCCAGATCCGTCACCAGTAGGAAACATCGCATTGGTCCATGATGGCGTAGTGGTATAAGTTGTTACTTTTCTTACTCCAGATTTAGAAGCTATCCACCCAGTAGTCTTATCTGCTGTCATTTCCATATCATTTACTTGAACAGCTTCAATGCCATCATCTGCACTAGATACGTTTATTCCTTTATCAAAAGAAATTCCCAATCCTTGATCTGACGTTGCATAAAAAATATTGCTATTATTTGGATCTACAAATACAGCTCCATCATTAGGATGCGTATAATGTGATGTTGTTCCAAATTTAGCCCAAGTTCCACTAACACCTTTATTATTACTAAACATAGTTGCTGTTAAAACATAATAACTACTTGCTGTTCCCGAAAAACTAAAATTAGTTGCAGAAACTCCAGTAATTGTAGTATCAAATTCGCTCCAAGTGGTTCCGTTATCATCAGAATACGCAATAAATTTTGTTGAACCATTATTACCACTAAGAAAAAAGCGTCCGTCTGGAGCAATTCCAAATGCAGTCCATGTTACTGAAGGACTTGTTAATGTTGGTGATATGTCTGTAAATGTCGTTGTTGCATTAAATGCATCATACATATCAGTAGAAACATATAATTTTGGAGTAGCACCTTTGCCAAATGCATAGACTAATTTTGAAGTTGCATCTATATTAAGATAAAACAAATCAGAAAATGTAGGAAAACTTATCGGAGATCCAGTTCCTGTTGTATAAGAACCAGCAGCGTCTAAAGAACCAAAATGCATATTGCTAGCTCCAGCTGCAAATGTATAATCTCCGTTAATTAAAATGTCTCCAACACCACTTATTCCTGTATTAGTGGCTGCAGTTGCACCAATTGTTGTAGAATATAGATCGTTATTTTCATTGATAAAAACAAATTGTTCTGAGGGTTCATGTATTTGAATATTATTAATTCTTGATCCAAAGTTTTGTGTATTATCTAAACTTGGCACCACCTTAAACTTGGTGGCAGAAGGAGTACCAGAATTTGTTGTGTACATATCAGCATAAAAAACGGAGTTTGCACTTTCTGTAGCAATCAATATTCTAGTAGAATCTGCGTGAATTTTATATCCGTTGATATAATTAATTCTCCCTCCATAAACTTCTTCTACGTCTGGTGCTTTAAGTTCGGTTATTGCTGTAAAAGTGATAAAACCAAGTGATAATAGAACAGCAAAAGTTAATAGGTAATTCTTTTTCATATGTAAAGTTTTTAGTTAATATACTAACAACTAAAGTAATAAAAATATTTTACACAAAAAAAACTCTGAATTTCTTCAGAGTTTTCTAGGATATTTTGGGGAATTATTGATTTTTGTACTTATTGGAATACCGTTTCCAAAGTGTTGTTTGATGTGTTTCTAAACTCAGCTTTCTGCCTTGAATAAATGCATCATTAATAATATTACCTCGCATATCTAAAGCATCGCCTTCAGAAATAAATAGTGTTGCATCTTTGCCAACAGCTAAAGTACCTACTTTATCATCTATTCCTAAAATTTTTGCAGAATTAGAAGTAATCATTTTCAAGGCAACTTCTTTGTCGATTCCGTATGCTGCATACGTTCCAACATAAAAAGGTAAATTACGAGTATTCATACGTTCCATGCTTCCGTCCATACCAACAGCAACAGTAACGCCTTTGTCTAATAATAACTTCGCTAATTTGTATGAAAAATCATAATCAGAATCATCTCCATTCGGAATTCTATGTGCTCTTTCTACAATTACTGGCACATTGTTTTTCACTAATAAGTCTCCAACTTTGTATGCTTCGTCTCCGCCAACAATGACCAATTTAAAATTGAATTTATTTGCAAAACGAACTGCATCAATAATTTCTCTTTCTCCACTTGTATGAACATATAGTTTTTTAGAACCATTTAATAAACCTTCTAGAGCTTCAAACTCTAAGTTTTTAGGAGATTTACTTCCTTTTAAATAGATTTTTGCATCGTTTACATATTCTTCAAAATCTTCAATAGATTTAGCATATGTTTTGCTAATTTTTGCTCCAGCATCTTCACCTAACCACCATCTACCAAAAGTAATGCTGTTTGGCCAATTTACATGAATACCATCATCAACTTTTAAAGCTGCATCTTCCCAGTTCCAAGCATCAAACTGAACAACAGATGAAGTTCCAGAAATAATTCCGCCACGAGGTGTAATTTGTCCCATTAAAACTCCGTTTGGTCGCATACTTTCAACAACCTTAGATTCTGCATTGTAAGCAATTAAACTTCTAATATGCGGATTCATTGTTCCTATTTCGCGGTCATCAATAGATGCTTTTACGGCATCAATTTCTCCTAATCCTAAAGTTGTATTTGCAGCAATAAAGCCTGGATACACATGCTTTCCTTGTGCGTTTATAATAGTTCCTTGCCTTGCAATTTTCATTTTTGCAGAACCTACAAAAGTTATTTTTCCGTCTGCAAACATAATAAGAGCATCATCTATTACAGTTCCGTCTCCTAAATGTGCTGTTGCTCCTTCAATAGAAAAAGCAGTAGTTTGTTTAGAAGCTGGAGTTTGCTGTGCAAAACTATTTCCTATTAGTAAGAAAAATAGTACACTATATATAATTTGTTTTTTCATAATTTTCTTATTTTAATTCAGTTTCTTCAGTTTCACAATACAAAACTCTTTTCACGTTTTTTCTAGGAGCTTGAACTTTTCCGCCATTATTCTTTTCATTAAGCATCATGTTCATTAACAAGCTACGTTCTTTTTTGATAGCAGCTCTTTTAGCCAAATCTTGATCGATGTCAAAATAAACGCGTCCTTCTATAATAGTAGTTTGTGCTTTTGCATAAATAGACATTGGATGATCTGTCCATAAAACAACATCTGCATCTTTACCTACTTTAATACTACCAACTCTATCATCTAAATGCAATAATTTTGCAGGATTTATAGTGACCATTTTCCAAGCTTCTAATTCTGTCATTCCACCATATTTAATGGTTTTTGCAGCTTCTTGATTTAAACGTCTAGACATTTCTCTATCATCAGAATTGATTGCAACTGTAATACCAACGTTGTGCATAATTGCAGCGTTAAACGGAATTGCATCATTTACTTCATATTTATAAGCCCACCAATCTGAAAAAGTAGAAGCACCAACACCATGATCTTTCATTTTATCAGCAACTTTATAACCTTCTAAAATATGTGTAAATGTATTGATGTTAAAGTTGAATTTGTCTGCAACTTTCATCAGCATATTAATTTCTGATTGTACATAAGAGTGACAGGTAATAAAACGTTCTTTATTTAAAATTTCTGCTAATGTTTCTAATTCTAAATCTTTTCTGTACGGTTTACCACTTTTCTTTAACGCATCATATTCTTTAGCTCTTTGAAAATAATCGATATAAACTTGTTCAACTCCCATTCTAGTTTGAGGAAAACGTGTTCCGTTTGTAGAACGAGATTGTTTTACATTTTCTCCTAAAGCAAATTTGATAAATTTAGGGGCATTTTTATACACCATATTATCTGCTGTTTCTCCCCACTTTAATTTTACAATTGCAGATCTTCCTCCAATCGGATTTGCAGAACCATGTAATAATTGCGCAGTGGTTACTCCACCAGATAAATTTCTGTAAATATTCATGTCCGAAGGATTTATTGCATCTTCCATTGTAACTTCTGCAACAGAATTATGTCCAGATTCGTTAGAAGAAGACAATGCAATATGTGTATGTTCATCAATAATACCAGCAGTTAAATGTTTGCCCGTTGCATCTACAACTCTTGCACCACGAGCTCTAAGGTTTTTACCAATTTGAGCGATTTTTCCGTCTTTTAATAAAACATCGGTGTTTTTTAAGATACCTTCTTTTTCACTTGTCCAAACAGTTGCATTTTTAAACAAAATAGTTTCTTGCTTTGGTTTAGAAGTAAATCCGTAACCAACATTTGGATAGGTTACAGGAACTACAAATGGAGTAGTAGTTTTAGAATTTTTCTTCTTTGATGATTTCTTTTTTGCATCTTTCTTTTTGATTGCTGTCCAAGAAGATTCATTTCCGTATTCATCAACTACAGTTCCAGAAAATCTATTTTGACTTTCATCTAAAGATCCAACAAAACGCGTAAATTTAGAAGCATCACTTTGGTTGTTCAAAGTGATAGAAACCCAATTGTCTTTAAAAGAAAATTTAGATTTTAAACTTGTTGATCCACTTTTTAAAGTTCCTTTAGTTCCAGAAATAGATAAGTTTAAGTTTTTGTTATTATAAGATAAGGTGTAATCTCCACTTGCGTCAACAACATTCATATCGGTAATTACATGTTTATCTCCTTGTACCCAGTTTTCATAAATTTTTGTTGAAGCGTCGAAAATGGGACCAGAAGTAATTAAAAAGTTTGCATAACTACCATTTTTTAAAGTTCCTATTTCAGATGATTTTCCTAATAATTTTGCAGGAATCGTAGTTAATGCTTCCAATGCTTTTGTTTCGTCTAACCCATATTGAATTGCCTTCTGAATGTTTTTCTGAAAACTTGCAACAGATTTTAACGTGTGTGTTGTAATTGTAAAGTTTACATTGTTTTTTGCTAAAACCGCTAAGTTAGACGGTTCTTGATTCCATCTACGCATATCATTTAATTCTAGTTGATTTGCCAAATATGGATTTGAAACATCGTAAGCATTACGGAAATTTACAGGAACAATCATGGTTGCATTCATGTTCTTAATTTCATCAATATCTTCATATTCGTAACCAGAACCTACAAAACTGTATTGAACGCCGCTTTCATCACCAACTTTATCTGCTCTAATGGCATTTAAGTTGTTCTGACCAGCATCAAAAATTTGAGTTAAGTTTCTGTTTGCAATCAATGCTTCTAAAGACATGTCTTTGTTTGTAGCATTTCCGGCTTCGTACCATTTTGCATCCATATAAACTTGTCTTAATAAAGACGTTGAACCCATAAATGAAGTTGGATATGCTTGTCTTGACATTCTACTTTTTCTAAAAGAAAAATATTGAGCAGATTTTGTGTCAAGAATTCTAAAAGCGTCAGTAGAGTTTGCATTTAAAGCAACTAAAACTCCGTTACCACGAATAATTCCGTCTTGTAAATGTGTATTTACAACTCCAAATCCAGCTTTTAATAAATCATTTGCTTTTTTGGTATCGAAAGAAAAATTGTCAAAAGCATCGGTTTCTGGTCTGATATGATCATTCCAATAATACCCTTTTCTGCCAGCTTCGTATTGTCTAACATTGCTAGAACTTCTTGGCGGAGTCGGATTTTTAATTCCGAAATTAGAATACACTTCTATAAAAGAAGGATACACTGATTTTCCCGATAGATCTACAGTTTTAGTTCCATTAGGAATTCTCACATTTTTACCAACAGAAACAACTTTACCATCTTTTACAAGTAAAGTTCCTTTGTTGATAACCTGTGTAGGGGTTACATAAATTTTTGCATTGGTAAAAGCTACAGTTGTGTTTTTTGTAGTCTTAACACCAGAGTTTGTTGGGAAATATTCTTGAGCTTGTACAACCAAAGTTGACAAAAACAAAAATAGAAGTAGTGTTTTTTTCATTAGTTAAGTTTGTTTTAGTTTATAAATTTATTGAGAAGAAAATTGTTAAGTTGTAATTAAAAGCACTTTAACAAAATTTTAAGACTATCAACCTTATTTTGATTGGTTAGCATAACTGATAATTAAATCGACCACATAATTGTAAGATTGTATTCCGTTAGCTTGATTATTGGCCTTTAAATATGAGTTATAGCCTTTCTTAATCAATGGTTCAATCGGATTTTGATATTCATCCCAAAACGCTGAACTTTCTTTAAAATCAATTAAAACCCCTTTGTTTACAGAATTTATCAATGTGTTAAAAAGTTCTTTATCACGTTTTCTAACTTCTGAAATTAAATAGCTGAACGCCATTCTGTAAGCTGCGTATTTAAAATAAACATCCTCATTAGATAAGGCTGCTAAATACCCCACAAAATTGGCTTCGTTTTCTGCTGCAATTCCCAATTGATGTGCCATTTCGTGACAAACCGTTGTTGGATAACCCGTTTTTGGAATTCGATCATTTACTTGCGCTTCTCCTGTAAACGGATTAAAATATCCAGAAGTTCCGTTATAGGTTTGCAATAAGCTCATCAACGAACTTTTAATAGATGCATATTGATATTCAAATTGCGGAAAAGTATTCGCTAAATTAGCATATCCAGAAAGCGCTTTTTGATACATTTCTTTTTGAGAATATGGATTTACAACTTTTACAGAATCGTTTTTTGTGATTAAAAACTGCGTATCGTTTAAGTGCTGAATGATGTTTTTAGAAACTTCGGTTAACTGCTCGGTTGTGTAGGTTGTTTGATGATACCCTAAGCTTTTTGCCAACGGTTCTCTAAAATAATTGAATCCCCAAAACCAATAAAAACAAGAATATAAAATTGAAATAAAAGCAATTGCTTGGAACGATTTTTGCTTTATATTTTTAAATTTATCTTTAAATAAGCGATAGATAAATCGGAAGGAAACAAAAACTAAAAAACCAATCACCAAATCACCAAAGGAAAAAGGAATCCAACCAAAAAGAATTCGAAAGAAGGTACTCGTAAAAAGATAAATTCCGTTTGAATAGTAATGTTCAACAAAACTTGGATAGTGGCGAATCAATTGTACAAATACAATTTGAAACACAAGTAAATAAGAAAGATAAACGGTTAACTTTTTGTTTTTCATCGTTTCAAAAATAGGCCTTTTGGATTGATTCTAAAAGTTAAAGAATTGCAAAGAAAGAACAAAAGTACAGAGTTGTAAAGTCTCAAAGTTAATCAGATAAAATAAAAAACGCATTGTCCGTTCGAGCGGAGTCGAGAACTATTTACAACCTCTCGACTCCGCTCGAACAGACAAGTTGAAAAATTGATTACCTTAAATCTTACATTAAAAATAGATAAATAATTGAATCTTGAGGTGTTGTTAACAGGTTAATAACATTTTAGTGAACAAAAAATGTGCATAAAGAAAATGAAATTTCAGTTTAAAAGTATCAACCTAAAAAACTACATTTGTTGTTATGGAGGAAACAAAATCTTTACAGGGTAAAAAGGTAGATAAAGCAAGAATTATTAGCTTAGAGAAAGGAAAAATACCACCACAAGCATTGGATTTAGAAATTGCAGTGTTGGGTGCAATGATGATTGATAAAAAAGGAATTGACGATGTGATTGATATTTTGCATCCAGATGCTTTTTATGATAAAAAACACCAAGAAATTTACGCTGCAATTTATGCCTTGTTTCAAAATTCTGAACCTACAGATTTATTAACGGTTTCTCAACAACTTAGAAAAGACGGCAAGTTAGAGTTGGTTGGTGGCGATTTCTACCTCATCAATTTAACACAAAAAGTTGCTTCTTCTGCACATATCGAATACCACGCTCGTATCATTTTACAAAAATACATTCAGCGTAAATTAATTTCTATTTCGAGTGATATTATAGAAACGGCCTATGACGAAACAGTTGATGTTTTTGACTTATTAGATTTGGCCGAAGGAAAATTATTTGAAGTTACCCAAGGAAACTTAAAGAAAGGTTCTGAAGATGCAGGTGATTTAGTAAAACAAGCCTTAAAGAAAATTCAAGATATTTCTAATCAAGAAGGAATGAGCGGTTTAGAAACCGGATTTACAAAGTTAGATGCGTTGACATCTGGTTGGCAACCTTCCGATTTAATTATTATTGCTGCGCGTCCTGGTATGGGAAAAACAGCTTTTGTAATTTCTATGGCAAAGAATATGGCGATAGATTTCGGTCATCCTGTTGCATTATTTTCTTTAGAGATGTCTTCTGTACAATTAATTACCCGTATGATTTCTTCTGAAACGGGTTTAACCTCAGAAAAACTACGTAAAGGGAATCTAGAAGCGCACGAATGGGAACAACTAAACGTAAAAGTGAAAAAGTTATCTGATGCACCAATTTTTATTGATGATACACCATCGTTATCTATTTTTGATTTACGTGCAAAAGCAAGACGTTTGGTTTCGCAACACGGCGTAAAAATTATTATAATTGATTATTTACAATTAATGACAGCTGGTGGTTCTGCCGGAAAAGGTGGCGGAAATAGAGAACAAGAAATTTCTACCATTTCTAGAAACTTAAAAGCATTGGCAAAAGAATTGGCAGTTCCGGTAATTGCATTATCACAATTATCACGTGCGGTTGAAACACGTGGTGGTTCTAAAAGACCGTTGCTTTCTGATTTACGTGAATCTGGTGCCATTGAACAAGATGCAGATATTGTATCGTTTATTTTTAGACCAGAATATTATGGGCTAACAGAATGGGACGATGATGATCATACGCCATGTGAAGGACAAGGAGAATTTATCGTGGCAAAACACAGAAATGGTGGATTGGAAAATATCCGTTTAAAGTTTACTGGACATTTGGCAAAATTCTCTGATTTAGAAGAAGGCTTTAGTTCTGAATTCCAATCGAGTATGAATTCTGTTTCTCCAGATCAATTTATCAGCCCAAAAGATGCTTTTGGTATTGAAGATGATGGAGATGGAGATGTACCGTTTTAAAATTGTCATCTCGACCGTAGTGGAGAGATCTCATTAAAAGATTTTTCGGCTTCATTTTATTTCGCTCAAAATACCATTTAGTTTATTAAATAATTCATAAATTATATGTAATACACAATTGCTTCAACGTAATTGTGTATTTTAGTGCTTCGACAATTTGAACATGCCATTATTTGTCATTCCGACCGAAGTGGAGGAACCTCATAAACAGATTTCTCGGCAAGCTCGAAATGACAATTATAATTATTTAAAGTATTCTAATTGAAAAAACTTCTTTCCATACTCGCTTTTTTATTGATTTCCAATTCGCTTTGGGCACAATTCATTTACATTCCAATGAGTGGAGAAAATCAGAAAAATCATTTAAAAGCCTACGGAATTGTTTTTTATTCCTTACAAAACGGTGTCAAAGCAAAATGGTTGTTAAATTATGATGGCGGCGCATTTTTAATAGAAAATAATGAAGCGATTGTCAAAGAATGTAAAATTAGAGGCGTTTCCTATCAAGTAATTTCGGATGCAAAAGCACAACTCATTTTACAAGATATTTCTTCTCCGTCTAAAAATCAAGAAGCAGTTACCTTAGAAAAAGCGCCAAAAATTGCAGTGTATTCTCCGAAAGATAAAATGCCTTGGGACGATGCCGTAACCATGGTGTTAAAATATGCTGAGATTCCGTTTGATGTTATTTACGATGAAGAAGTGTTGAATGACAAGCTATTGTTGTACGAATGGTTGCATTTGCATCACGAAGATTTTACAGGACAATACGGACGATTTTACGGTTCTTTTAGAGCAGAACCTTGGTATATTGAAAGAAAAAAACAAGCTGAAGCCTTGGCAAAGAAATTAGGTTTCGACAAAGTTTCTGAAGAAAAATTAGCAGTTTCAAAAAAGATTAGAGATTATGTTGTTGGCGGCGGATTTATGTTTGCAATGTGTTCTGCAACCGATAGTTTTGACATTGCCTTATCTGCCGAAGGCGTTGATATTGCTGAAACCATGTTTGATGGAGATCCATCAGAACCCAATTATCAATCTAAAATAGATTTTAAAAAAACCTTTGCTTTTGAGAATTATACGCTGGTAAGAAATCCAACAACGTATGAGTTTTCATCCATCGATATGACACGAAAACGTAGAATTCCAAAAACCTCTGATTATTTTTATTTGCAAGAATATTCTGCAAAATGGGATCCCGTTCCGACGATGTTAACGCAAAACCACACACAATTGGTAAAAGGTTTTATGGGACAAACCACTTCTTTTGATAGAAATACTGTAAAGCCAACCGTTTTGGTAATGGGAGAAAATAAAGTAAATAGAGAAGCGCGTTATATTCACGGAACCAAAGGAAAAGGAATGTTTACGTTTTATGGCGGACATGATCCGGAAGATTATCAGCACAGAGTAGGAGATCCTAAAACGGAATTGGATTTACATAGAACTTCACCAGGTTATAGATTAATCTTAAACAATGTGTTGTTTCCTTCAGCTAAGAAAAAGAAGCAGAAAACATAGGCAAACTCATTTGTAACGAAAACTATTTTTTATCTAGTTCTTTTATAAAGTATGAAGGTTTAATTTTTGTGTTTTTGTAAAAAGCTTTTGAGAAAGACTCAGGAGTATTAAAACCAACTTCATTTGCAATGGCTTTGATACTATATTTTCGAAATCGAGCATCAGTTTTTAACTTTTCAATAGTAAAATTGATACGCAATCGATTCAAGTAATTATTAAAAGATTGTTCTTTTTGTTGATTGATAAATTGCGATAAGTATTTAGAATTGGTTTCGAAAGTCTTAGCTAAACTATGCAGAGTGATTTCTGAAGAAAGAAATTTTTGCTGCTTCTCAAATTCATCTAAATGTGTTGAAATACTTTGAAATATGGCTTTAGAGAAGAGTTGTTCATTCTTTGGAATCTCCTTTTGGAGTGTCTCAGAACCTAATGTAGGTGAATTGATCAACTGTTGAAAACGCATTTTATAGAGTTTTCTTTTTTTGATTTGTTGGATTAAAATGAGTAGTAAAATCAATGTCATAGAAGCAATACCAAGGATCCATTTTTTTGTTGAAGATAAACGTCCTTTTAAACGATTCTCAATATGTTTTCTTTCTTCAAGTAGATTTGGAATGTCGTAATTGTAAGTTAGGTTTCGTGCAACATTTTTTGCTCTGGCATTTAAGACACTATCCACTTCAATGTATTTGTTGATGTATTCTAGCTGTTTTTTATCATTATTCTTTTCTTTATAATAAGAAATTAAAAACTTATAGGCTGGTTTTTGACTTTTATAATAATTACTTGTTTTTTGAAAAAGGGAATCTACTTTTTTATAATAATTAACACTAAAATTAATATTATCTAATTTATAATAAGCTTTTCCAAGTGAAACATATAAATTAGATAATGTATAATAATTTTCATCTTCAATTACTCTTGGAATGGATTTTTTAAAATTATCAATAGCAATTTTATAATTGCCTTTATTTAATTCTATACCCCCATAATTTACTAATACATAACCATAAAGTATAGAGTCTCTAAATTTTAAAGCTAATGACTTCATTTTTTTATTATAAAATATAGCTGAGTCATATTGTTTAAGTGATGAATGTGTAGTCGAAATATTTAATAATAAAGAAAAATACTCATTTATTTTTTTATTATTGATATTGTTGATATCATAATAATTATATGATTGCATATGTAAAATTAAAGCTTCTTTGTAATCTTTATTACCTTTTTTGATAGCACCTAATCTTGATAGATTTATTTTTTTTAAACTATCATTTTTATTTGCTTCAATAGATTTTTGCATAAGCAAATATTTTATCAATGCAGCCTCTTTTTTCCCTTTATGAAAATAAAAATCACCTAACTCTAAGTATGAAATTGCTGGATATAACTTGTTATTGCTGTTTTTTGTTTTTTTTATAATATTGTTCCAATAATTAAAAAGATAAGTTGAATCCTTAGTTATATCACTTAAATAATAGTTTCCATATCCTAGTTTTATTGTGTCATTTTTTAGTTTGGCTTTTTCTATATAATACTTTGCATAGAAGACAGCCTTTAATGAATCCTGTTTGGCTCCATAAAATTTTTCTGTTAATTCACTAAATGTATAAGACCTTAAAGAATCCTTTTCCGTTTTTATTTGAGAAGTAACAGTATCTATATTGATCAAATAGAGTATTAGTAAGCAGATAAAGAAAATTGGAGGGTTCTTTTTCATGGATTTTTTATGTAAAAATAAAAAGATATTTTAATAGTCTTCTAATAAGGAGACGGATTTTCCCAAATTCTAAGGTAAAACAGCACGACATTCATGAAAACAGCCTACTGTTTATTGTGTACTTAGGATAACTTTTTTAATTTGCTAATAATTAGAAAGGGTTCATAATTCAATAAACACTCCTTTAAGGGAAAACTTGCTACATGAAAAAGAGAAAGTGTGAATTGTGCCCTTTTTTATTTCTCATCTATAGAAGACTTGATTGTGAATAAAAAACTTAATAATGCCATTGCCAAATCGTATTTAAAAAAGTACTTTTGTATGCAACAAATAAAACACACATGTCTACAACAGTACAACGCTTAGAAATTTTTACACAACAAGTTAGAAGAGATATTTTACGCATGGTTCATGCCGTAAATTCAGGTCATCCAGGAGGTTCTTTAGGATGTGCAGAATTTATTACTTGCTTATATCAAGAAGTAATGGATTATTCTACTGATTTTAAAATGGACGGAATTAATGAAGATCTGTTCTTTTTATCAAACGGACATATTTCTCCAGTTTTTTACAGCGTTTTGGCGCACACAGGATTCTTTAAAGTAGAAGAATTAGCTACTTTTAGAAAATTAAATTCGCGTTTACAAGGACATCCAACAACACACGAAGGTTTAGAAGGAATTAGAATTGCTTCTGGTTCTTTAGGACAAGGTATGAGTGTTGGTATTGGAGCTGCAGAAGCAAAGAAATTAAACAACGATTCGCATTTAGTGTATACCTTACATGGTGATGGAGAATTGCAAGAAGGACAAATTTGGGAATCTGCAATGTATGCTTCAGGAAAGAAAGTTGACAATTTAATTGCTACGGTAGATTTAAACGGAAAGCAAATTGATGGAGCAACAGATGATGTATTGCCAATGGGAAGTATCAAAGCAAAATTTGAAGCTTTTGGTTGGGATGTTTTAAAAATTAAAAAAGGAAACGACATTGCATCAATCTTAGCAGGGTTAGCAGAAGCAAAATCGAGAACAGGAAAAGGAAAACCAGTGTGTATTTTATTATATACAGAAATGGGGAACGGTGTTGACTTTATGATGGGAACTCATGCTTGGCACGGAAAAGCTCCAAATGATGAGCAATTAGAAAATGCGTTGGCTCAGAATCCAGAAACATTAGGAGATTATTAGTAGTATTCAAAAATTCAAAAATTGAATGATTTAATTTTTAATCTTTTAATTTTTCAATATAAAAAAAGAGTTTTTCAATTATTTGAAAAACTCTTTTTTTATGTTTTTATTTAGGATTAAAATGTAAGAATAGTTTTACCTTTACAACTAAGAAGTTGAAGTTTTTGTAGCTTTAATTTTTTAAATCATTTAATCTTTCAATTATTAATATGAAAATAGGTATTGTTTGTTATCCAACTTTTGGAGGAAGTGGAGTGGTTGCAACAGAATTAGGAATGGCATTGGCAGATAATGGACATGAAGTTCATTTTATAACTTATAATTTACCCGTTAGATTAGATTTTATTTCTCATAATTTACATTTTCACGAAGTAGTAATTGAGGAATATCCATTGTTTCAATACCAACCTTATGAGTTAGCTTTGTCATCAAAAATGGTAGAAGTTGTAGAGAAACATCAATTGGAAGTATTACATGTTCATTACGCAATTCCACATGCCTACGCTGCTTATATGGCAAAACAGATGTTAAAAGAAAAAGGGATCGACATCAAAGTGGTAACTACTTTACACGGAACGGATATTACATTGGTTGGTAGTCACCCAACCTATAAAACCGCAGTAGAATTTAGCATCAATAATTCGGATGTTGTAACTACGGTTTCTAAGAGCTTAAAAGAAGATACATTACGACTCTTTAAGATTAAAAAAGACATTCATGTTATCCATAATTTTATTGATACGGATAAATATGACAAAGCACATGAACAAGAATGTCAGCGAATTGCATTGGCAAAACCAAACGAACGGATATTTACCCACGTTAGTAATTTTAGACCCGTAAAAAGAATTGAAGATGTTATCAAAACTTTTGAAATTGTGCACAGAACAGTTCCGTCTAAATTGTTAATGGTAGGTGATGGACCAGAAAGAAGATCTGCCGAGTTATTGGTAAAAAGATTAGGCATTAAAAAAGATGTATTGTTCTTAGGAAACAGTTCTGAAGTTGCAGAAATATTATGCTATACAGATGTGTTTTTGTTGCCTTCTAAAACAGAAAGTTTTGGGTTGGCCGCTTTAGAAGCAATGGCAGCTGGTACAGCTGTTGTTTCTGCAAATTCTGGAGGTTTGCCAGAAGTAAATGTACATGGAGTTACTGGTTATTTAAGCGATGTTGGAGATGTGGAAGACATGGCAAAAAATGTCTTAAAAATTGTAAAAGACAATGCTACTTTATTGCAATTTAAACAAAACGCAAAAGAACATACCAAGAAGTTTTCTATCAAGAATATCTTACCAGTGTATGAGGAAATTTATGAATCGCTTAGAGTAAAAGTGAGTTAAGAGTTACGTGCTATGCATCATTATTCTGAATTGTATCAAAATGCATAATGTGTTAAGAATTGTAAAACTCTATACTTCTAATAATTAGTTCTGTAGCAACTTTACAATCTATTTTTGTGTGTTCTAAATCCGTTAATAATACAAAATTAACTTGTCCGCCAACATTCTTTTTATCGTGTTTAAGATATTCTAGAATTCCGTTAAAATCTTCTTCAAAAATTTCAGTTTTTCCGTAAATATTTGCAATAACTTGTTTGATGTTTTCTACTTCGTTTTTAGGAAACCCAAGCAATTCTGAAGAAATAAATGATTCAGCAACCATTCCAATGGCAATTGCTTCTCCGTGTGTTAAATTTTCTTTCTTTTCAGATTCTAAAAAATACGATTCTATGGCGTGACCAATGGTATGACCAAAATTTAAAATTTTACGTAAGTTTTGTTCTTTTGGATCTTCTAAAACAACTTCGTTTTTAATTGCTATAGAACGATGAATTAACTCCGTGATATCTAAGTTTTCTGAATCTTTAATTGTATTGTACAAACTTACATCGTAGGTCAATCCGTACTTGATGATTTCTGCTGTTCCAGATCTAATCTCTCTGGCAGAAACGGTTTCTAAATAGTTTGTATCTACAAGTACCATTTCTGGATTTGCAAACAAACCAATCTGATTTTTCAACACGCCCAAATCAACGCCCGTTTTTCCGCCTACAGAAGCATCAACCATACTTAATAAAGTTGTCGGAATATTTACAAAATCGATTCCGCGTTTAAAAGTTGCAGCTACAAAACCTCCTAAATCGGTAATCACTCCGCCACCTAAGGTAATCATTAAACTTTTACGATCAGCATTTAATTCGGTCAACACATTCCAAACTCCAGTACACGTTTCTAAGTTTTTATGAATTTCTCCAGATTCAATTTCTATGAGTTCAATCGGTGAATTTGTAACTAAATTTGGAATAAATTTTCCATAACAATATTCGTGTGTATTCTCATCAACCAAAATAAATATAGAAGAATACGAATTAGAAGCTATTAATGTGTTTAATTCTGAATATCCATTTTCCTGAAAATGAACAAAATACGTTGTTGACTTAATTGATTTCATTACTTACTGATTGTAGTTGCAAATTAAGCAGAAAAAAATGAAATATTTATACATTAAAACTATCTTTGTTAACATAAATTACAACTGTTTATCTATGAAACTTTTTGAAAATACGGAAGTAGCATTTTCTTTAAAATCTGATTCTCAATTAGAACGCGCTTATTTTTTATTTAAAATGATACAGAACCAACCAATGGTTCGAATCGGTACTGCGGTGACAAATTTTGCTTTAAAAGCACATTTGCCTGTAGAAGGTTTAATACGCTCAACTGTTTTCGATCACTTTTGTGGCGGTGTAACAGAAGAAGATTGCATGCCGAACATAGATAATATGTACACTAAAAAAGTAAGTTCTGTTTTAGATTATTCTGTTGAAGGAAAAGAAAGCGAAGAAGAATTTGACAAAACCTTAGATAAAATACTTCGTATTCTTGATTTTTGTGAAGAAAAAGAATCAATTCCCTTTGCTGTTTTTAAACCAACCGGATTTGGACGTTTTGCGTTGTATCAAAAAATTACAGAAGGAGAAGCTTTAACTGTTGATGAAAAATCGGAATGGTTACGCGTTATAGAGCGTTATCACGCTGTTTGTAAAGCTGCAGTAGCAAAAGATGTTCCGTTGTTAATTGATGCCGAAGAAAGTTGGATGCAAGATGCAGCTGATCATTTAATTGAAGAATTGATGGAAATTTACAACACAAAAAAAGCCATCGTTTTTAGTACTTTACAAATGTATCGTCATGATAGACTCGCTTATTTAAAAGAATTGCATCAAAAAGCGCATCAAAAAGGATTTTTTATCGGAATGAAAATTGTTCGTGGTGCATATATGGAAAAAGAAAGAGTAAGAGCTGAAGAAAAAGGCTATGAATCTCCAATTTGTGCTGATAAATTAGCGACAGATGAGAATTATAATGCAGCAATTGTATATATGATGGAACATCCAAAGATGGCATTGTTTGCAGGAACTCATAACGAAGAAAGTTCTTTTTTAGTAATGGATTTAATAAAAAAACACAACATCGAGTTAAATGATAAAGGTGTTTGGTTTGGACAGTTATATGGAATGAGCGATCATATCAGTTTTAATTTAGCAAACGAAGGATATAATGTTGCAAAATATGTTCCTTTTGGTCCTGTTAGAGATGTGATGCCATACTTAATTAGAAGAGCAGAAGAAAATACTTCTGTAGCAGGACAAACAAGTAGAGAGCTCAATTTAATTAAAACAGAGAAAAAACGTAGAAAATTATAGTGAGTACAACCATTCAAGAAATAAAAGTTAATATTTATAAAAATAAAAAACGACTTGCTAAAGAGATTCAGGAAAGCAAAGAGTTACTTTCACTATTAACAAAATCTACGCACAAAAAACTTACTTCAGAAGAAAAAGGAAAGGTAAAAAAACAATTGATAGATATTTGTAAAAGCATTCCGGCTTTGGCTGTTTTTATGCTTCCTGGCGGAGCATTATTATTACCACTTTTAATAAAATTGATTCCAGATATTTTACCTAGTGCTTTTAGAGAGGATGATTCAATTGATATCGACTTAAAATAATTCAAAAGAATTCAACTTTTAACTTCTTTATATTCAACCAAAAAACACTACTTTTGCACGAAATTTAAGAAGTAAGTATGCAATCAATTAGAAATATCGCTATTATAGCCCACGTCGATCACGGAAAAACAACCTTGGTAGATAAAATTATAGATCAAGCTAAAATCTTAGACGATCGTA
Source organism: uncultured Flavobacteriaceae bacterium (assembly GCA_913065125.1). Lineage (GTDB taxonomy): Bacteria > Bacteroidota > Bacteroidia > Flavobacteriales > Flavobacteriaceae > Polaribacter > Polaribacter gochangensis. Next base: position 298,287 of record CAJYAG010000001.1, read on the forward strand.
AAGAACGTACAGATTTATTATTAGATAATAACGATTTAGAGCGTGAAAGAGGAATTACAATTCTTTCTAAAAACGTATCTGTTAATTATAAAGGTGTAAAAATCAATGTAATTGACACTCCTGGTCACGCCGATTTTGGTGGTGAAGTAGAACGTGTATTAAAAATGGCAGACGGTGTGTTATTATTGGTTGATGCTTTTGAAGGTCCAATGCCACAAACTCGTTTTGTATTAGGTAAAGCATTAGAATTGGGGTTAACTCCAATTGTAGTTGTAAATAAAGTAGACAAAGAAAACTGTACTCCAGATTTAGTTCACGAGAAAGTATTCGATTTAATGTTTGCATTAGAAGCAACAGAAGAGCAATTAGATTTTGTTACTATTTACGGTTCAGCAAAAAATGGTTGGATGAGTACAGATTGGCAACAGCCAAAAGATAATATTATTGATTTATTAGATGCAGTTGTAGAATCTATTCCAGAAACAAAATACAACCCAGGAACACCACAAATGCAAATTACGTCATTAGATTTTTCTTCATTTACAGGAAGAATTGCTATCGGACGTATTTTCCGTGGAGATTTAGAAGCGGGTAAAGATTACATGTTGTGTAAGGCTGACGGTTCTACCAAAAAAGTAAGAATTAAAGAATTACACGTATTCGAAGGAATGGGTAAAATTCAAGTAGATAAAGTGCCTTGTGGAGATATTTGTGCAATTACAGGTATTGAAGGATTCGAAATTGGTGATACGATTGCTGATTTAGAAAATCCAGAAGCATTGCCAAGAACAGAAATTGATCAACCTACCATGAGTATGTTGTTTACCATTAACAATTCTCCTTTCTTCGGTAAAGAAGGTAAATATGTTACTTCTCGTCATATTCGTGACAGACTGTTTAAAGAATTAGAAAAAAACTTAGCATTAAAAGTTGAAACTACGGATAGTGAAGATAAATTCAACGTTTTTGGACGTGGAGTTTTACACTTATCAGTATTGATTGAAACGATGCGTAGAGAAGGATATGAATTACAAGTGGGAAGACCACAAGTAATTATCAAAGAAATTGATGGAAAGAAACACGAACCAATGGAAACGTTGTCAATCGATGTACCAGAAGAAGCTGCTTCTAAAGCGGTGAATTTAGTTTCTTTACGTAAAGGTGATTTATTAATTATGGAACCTAAAGGAGATTTACAACATTTAGAATTTACAATTCCATCTCGTGGATTGATTGGTTTAAGAAATAAAATTTTAACAGCAACTGCTGGTACAGCAATTATCAACCATAGATTTAGCGAATACGGACCTTATAAAGGTGATTTTACAGAAGATATCAAAGGAGCCATCGTTTCTTCTGCAGCTGGTAAAGCAACTGCATATGCGTTAAACCGTTTACAAGACAGAGGGCGTTTCTTTATTGATGTAAATCAAGAGATTTATGTAGGTCAAGTAATTGGAGAAAATTCGAAGTCAGAAGATATGGCTGTAAACTTAATCAAAGGAAAGCAATTGACTAACATGCGTAAGTCTGGTACTGATGATGCGATGAAAATTGCACCGAAAGTTGATTTTTCTTTAGAAGAAAATATGGAATACATCAAAGCGGATGAGTATTTAGAAGTTACTCCATTAAGTTTACGTATGCGTAAAATAAATTTTAAAGCATAATTTTATACTGAACCTGTTTCAGTATCTCATAAAAAAAACGTCACTTTTTAGTGACGTTTTTTTGGTTTAAACAATTTATCTTTGCAGTATGAGTGATTTTAAAGTTTTTTTTGAAACATTACGCAATAGCGTTATAAATGATGAATTCGTAAAATTAACGTTGAGCAAGCCCATCAGAAAAAGTAATGGTTTATTAAATGTGTATTTACGCTTGTTTGAAATTGACGGAAAAGAAGTTTTTCAATTCAAATACCGCTATGCTACTGATAATACGTACAAACAGTTTTCTTTAAAGGAAGCAATTTCTGAATTGGAACAACTATTAATGGAATCATTCAGAGTCGGAACTTTATTTACTTTAAACGAAGATTTATTAGTAACGGTTTCTAAAAAGAAAGTAATTTCTTACAGAGACAATGCACCCAGTTTTAAAAATAAATTACCAGAAATCCCGCTAGAATCGTAATAATTCTAGCGATTAAAAAAAAGTAGTTTTAGTCGAATTTTTTGTCAATAAATTTTGAGTTCAACAATCTTGCTACTGCCATATAATTGGGTTTAAACGGAATTTTATCTCCAATACTATATTTCTTTTTTCCGTCTTTGGTTTTGTTATTTCCGATATCAACAACCAACATATCCGAAGTAATTCCAACAAATTTTAAATTTTCATCAATTGGATCTAGGTCTTCTTTGTCAACATCTATAATACCAAAATCAAGAATTGCTTTGGTAGAGGTTTCGCTGGTATCCTTTGCATTAAAATCGGCAGAATACCCAATACTTCCATCACTTATAACTCCTTCTGGAACGATATTTTTTTCTTCCAACTCAATAATGTTCGCATTAAATTCAAAGGTTTCTGTAGAAAGCGCTTTAAATTGTTTGTTATTTAACGGACTCGTTCCAAAAAAAACAGCTTCTCCAACTCGAAAGTGATTGATGTCTTTCGGAATTGTTTTACTCTCAACCAAAGGCAATGTAATTGAAGTGCCGCCAGAAACATATTTTAATTCTCTATTGAATTTTGCTGAAATCATCTCTTTATAAAGCGATAGTTGCAACAATTTATCATACGTGGGTTCAACGCCATACATACACCCTAAATTAGATCCAACGCCTACAACTTCAATATGAGAAAGCTGAAATACTTTTTCATAAAAACTCATTAATTCAACTCTTTTTACACCTTCTCTCAACTCTCCAAGTTCTACCATAATAATTATTTGATGAATGGTATTGGCTTTTTTAGCGGCTTCATTTAACGCTACAATAGTTGTAAAAGAACTGTTTAGAGAAATCGTAGCATATTGTATAATATCATCTGCATATATCTTTGCTGGAGGCTTGATATAAATGGTTTGCATTTTTGGATTCACAGCTTTTAAATTTTTCAAGCTCGTTAATCTAGAATCTCCTATAGAATCTATTTTTTGGATAATTTCATCAGTAAGCACATGTTTCAAAAATTCTTTATCTCCTGAAAAAACCTTTGTAATTAAACTCCAAGTAATATGATGCGCTTTAAAATAAGCACTTAAATATTTAATATTTCCTTGAATTTTCTTTGTGTGAATTATAAGTTCAGCCATAGTTTATTTCTTTAACCTCATTTCTAAATACGGGTTGGTAAAGCCAAGTTTTTCATACAGTTTTATAGCAGGATTGTTTGCTTCTACATGCAATGCGATATCTCCTTTTGCGTGATCAATAGCATTTAGCATTAACATTTTTCCGAGTCCTTTTCCTCTAAAATCTTTATGTGTAGCAATGTAAACAAGAATGTTTTCTGGAATATAACCGCCCATTCCGGTTTCGTTAATAACTGTAACTCCAGCAATTTGATCATCCTCTAAAATTAACATGGTAAATCCTCCAAAAGAAATACACTCATTTATCGAATAGTCGATTGCTTTTTGAATGTCCTTTTTAGAGTCACCATATTCTTCGAGATGTTCATAGAGAAAATTTATTATTTCTGTTTTTTCTGATGGCGTTGGTTTGTGTACTACATTAAAAACTTTTGTTTCAATCATAAATTGTTTTGTTTTCTTATAGTATAAGGCTTTTAAATTAGTTGCCACGGTTTTTTAAAAAAAATGCAGAAATCATTTGTATATTAAAAAATAAAATTACAATATTTGCAGTGTTAAAAACAACGACATGACATTTATTCAAAACCATCATCATCATTTTCATAATTCGACTCAAGCGAAGTGAAAGTGTATTGAATAAATTCAACATATATTTTAAACCCGTTTGAGTACATCAAATGGGTTTTTTCTTACACAGATTTTTCCTTTTGATTTACTCAAACAAATTTCAAAAACAATGAGTAAACTAAGAATAGCCATTCAAAAATCAGGAAGATTAAACGAAGATTCCTTACAAATTTTAAAAGATTGCGGAATCTCAATCGACAACGGAAAAGATCAATTAAAAGCAATTTCAAGTAATTTTCCACTAGAGGTTTTTTATTTAAGAAACGGAGATATACCACAATATCTTAGAGATGGAGTAGTAGACATTGCCATTATCGGTGAAAATGTACTGATTGAAAAAGGAGAAGACATCAACATTGCAGAAAAATTAGGGTTTTCTAAATGCAAAGTTTCTTTGGCAATTCCTAAAAGTGAAACCTATAATGGAATCAATTATTTCAACAATAAAAAAATTGCCACATCCTACCCGAATACGGTAAAAAAATACTTGCTTGATAAAGGAGTTGATACGCAATTACACATCATTAATGGTTCTGTAGAGATTGCTCCGAATATTGGATTGGCAGACGGAATTTGTGATATTGTATCAAGTGGAAGTACACTTTTTAAAAACAATTTAAAAGAAGTAGAAGTGTTGTTAAAATCGGAAGCGGTTTTGGCTGTTTCTCCATTAATTTCTAAAGAAAATCAACAAGTCTTGAACAAATTACAATTTAGAATTAAAGCAGTTTTAAAAGGACGAAACTCTAAATATGTCTTATTGAACGCTCCGAATGAAAAACTATCAGAAATCATTGCTGTGTTACCCGGAATGAAAAGTCCGACTGTTTTACCATTGGCAACAGAAGGCTGGAGCTCTGTACACTCGGTAATTGATAAGAATCAATTTTGGGAAATTATTGATGTGTTAAAAGAAAAAGGAGCAGAGGGAATTTTAGTGTGTCCAATAGAAAAAATGGTACTGTAATGAAATTGATAAACAATCCACCAAAAAAAGATTGGAATTCAATCTTACAAAGATCAACCAAATCGGTTGCTGATATTGAAGAAATTGTAAATCAAGTTTTTTTAGATGTGCAAGAAAATGGAGATATTGCAATCGAAAAATACACAAACAAGTTCGATGGAGTTTCTTTAGGTAATACTATAGTTTCTGATGAAGAAATTGAAAAAGCGATTTTAGAAGTTTCATCAGAACTGAAAGAAGCAATAAACGTTGCCAAAACAAATATTGAAAAATTTCACGCTGCTCAAAAAACGGAAAAAGTAGTAGTAGAAACTACCATCGGAGTACAATGTTGGCAAGAAAAAAAGCCAATTTCAAAAGTTGGTTTGTATATTCCTGGCGGAACAGCGCCTTTATTTTCTACGGTTTTAATGTTGGCAATTCCGGCTCAAATTGCAGGTTGCAAAGAAATTGTATTGTGTTCTCCACCCGATAAAAATGGTAATATCAATCCAGCAATTGTATATGCGGCAAATCTTTGTGGAGTTACCCAAATTTTTAAAGTAGGCGGAATTCAAGCCATTGCTGCGATGACATTAGGAACAGAAAGTATCCCGAAAGTGTCTAAAATATTTGGACCAGGAAATCAGTTTGTAACGGTTGCCAAACAAATTGCTACAAAATATGGTGTTGCGATAGATATGCCAGCAGGACCAAGCGAGTTACTGGTTGTTGCAGATGATGCTGCAAATGCTTGTTTTGTTGCTTCAGATTTGTTGAGTCAAGCAGAACACGGAATTGACAGTCAAGTTATTTTGGTTTCGGATTCCGTTGAATTGATTGAATCCGTTCAGCATGAAATACAAAAACAACTCAAAGAGTTACCAAGAAAAGAAATTGCAACAAAAGCGTTAGAGAATTCGAAAGCCATTTTATTGGAAGATGAAAAATCAGCATTAAATCTTATCAATGAATATGCGCCAGAGCATTTAATTATTGCTACTAGAAATAACGATTTTTTTATTGATTCCATAGAAAATGCTGGTTCGGTTTTTATTGGAAATTATACACCAGAAAGCGCTGGAGATTATGCTTCTGGAACGAATCATACGCTACCCACAAACGGATTTTCAAAAGCGTATTCTGGAGTGAATTTAGATAGTTTTTTAAAGAGTATTACCTATCAAAAAATATCAAAAGAAGGATTGCAAAACATTGGGAAATCGATTGAAGTTATGGCAACAGCTGAAGGATTGCAAGCGCATAAAAATGCGGTTTCGATTCGGTTAAAAAATATAAAATAAATATAAATGTCAGTTCGAGTGATTTCGAGGAACGAGAAATTGTATCGAGAACAAATGATAATAGCATCTCGATACAAATTTATTCCTGACGTCATAAATTCACTCGATGTGACAGCATAAATATAAAATGAAAACAAATTTCAACATCAACAATCTCATTAGAGAAAACATCAAATCTCTAAACGCTTATTCATCTGCAAGAGACGAATATAAAAACACAGCATCTAAAGAAATGATTTTTTTAGACGCCAATGAAAATCCGTTTGCAAATGGCGTAAATCGCTATCCAGATCCGCAGCAAAATTCGGTGAAAGAATTGCTGTCAAACTTAAAAAAAATTGATGCTAAAAACATCCTTTTAGGAAATGGAAGTGACGAAGTGTTGGATTTGCTTTTTAGAGCTTTTTGTGAACCGAGTAAAGACAACATTGTCACATTACCACCGACGTACGGAATGTATGCTGTGTTAGCAAATATCAACGCAGTTGAAAATAAAAAAGTTGTTTTATCAGCAGCTTTTCAACCCAAAGTTGCACAAATTTTAAAGGAAGTTGATGAAAACACAAAGCTCTTGTTTTTATGTTCACCCAATAATCCAACCGGAAATAGTTTTTCTGAAGAAGCTGTTGAGGAATTATTATTAAAATTCAACGGTTTGGTGGTAATTGACGAAGCGTATATCGATTTTTCTGAACAAGAAAGTTGGTTAAATAAATTAAAACAATTTCCAAATTTAGTGATTACGCAAACCTTGTCGAAAGCATATGGAATGGCGGGAATTAGGTTGGGAGTTTGTTATGCTTCTCAAGAAGTTATCTCAGTTTTAAACAAGATAAAACCGCCGTATAATGTGAATGAATTATCACAACAAAAAGCCATCAGTAGATTGTTAGATTTTGATGTTGTTCAAAATGAAATTATACAAATTAAAAAAGAAAGAGTTCAACTCGAAAAAGAATTGAAATCTATTGATTTTATTGAAAAAATATATCCATCAGATACAAATTTTATATTGATACAAGTAGACGATGCTACCAAAAGATATCAGCAATTAATTAGCAACGGAATTGTAATTCGTAATAGAACCAAGGAGCCTTTGTGTGAAAATTGTTTGCGTATTACAGTTGGTACCAAAGCTGAAAATAAAGCATTGATAACAATTTTTAAAGAGTTATAAAATACCTACAAGGACAAGGATTTTTGAAACCTTGTAGTAAAAATAAATGAATGTCATTCCGAACGAGGAACGAGGAGGAATCTCACAAAGAGAAGAATGAATTTAATGAGATTTCTCAATCGCAAAAAAGCTCATTTCGAAATGACAACAAATAATAAAAAAATGAAAAAAGTACTATTTATTGACAGAGATGGCACATTGGCCATAGAACCACCAATCGATTATCAATTAGACAGTTTAGAGAAATTAGAATTCTATCCAGGCGTTTTTAGATGGTTGAGTCGTATTGCGGAAGAATTGGATTTTGTGTTGGTGATGGTCACCAATCAAGATGGTTTGGGAACAGTTTCTTTTCCGGAAGAGACTTTTTGGCCAGCACAAAACAAAGTGATTCAAGCGTTTAAAAATGAAGGAATTGTTTTTAATGATATTTTAATCGACAATAGTTTTCCTGAAGAAAATTCGCCAAATAGAAAACCTAGAACTGGTTTGTTAACGACGTATTTGACCGGGAATTACGATTTAGAAAACTCATTTGTTATCGGAGATCGTTTAACGGATATGGAATTGGCAGAGAATTTAAAGGCAAAGGGAATTTTAATCACTGCTGATCAAAGATTGAATTACAAAAACGAAACTCAAGCTTTAAAAACGGACAGTTGGAAAGCCGTTTACGAATTTTTAAAGTTATCAGAAAGAACAGCATCGATAGAAAGAAATACCAACGAAACAAAGATAAAAATCGATGTTAATTTAGACGGTACTGGAAAAGGCACTATTGCTACCGGAATTGCTTTTTTTGACCATATGTTAGACCAAATTGCGCGTCACGGACAAATGGATTTGAACATTCAAGTGCAAGGCGATTTAGAAGTTGATGAACACCATACCATCGAAGACACCGCAATAGCTTTAGGAGAAGTATTCAACAAAGCGTTGGCAAACAAATTGGGAATTGAGCGTTATGGTTTTTGTTTGCCAATGGACGATTGTTTGGCGCAAGTTGCCATCGATTTTGGTGGAAGAAATTGGTTGGTTTGGGATGCCGATTTTAAAAGAGAAATGATTGGTAAAATGCCCACAGAAATGTTTTATCACTTCTTTAAATCGTTTACAGATGGTGCAAAATGTAACTTAAATATCAAAGCAGAAGGAACGAACGAACATCACAAAATTGAAGCCATTTTTAAAGCCTTTGCAAAAGCAATAAAAGTAGCGGTAAAAAGAGATGCAGATAAAATGGTATTGCCATCTACAAAAGGAATGTTATAAAATAGCTTTTAGTTGTTAGCCATTTGCTAATAGCCAAAAGCCAAAAGCTAAAAAATGAAAATCATAATCATAGATTACGGAGCAGGAAATATAAAAAGCATTCAGTTTGCCTTTAAAAGATTGGGTTTAGATGTTATTTTATCAAACAATATTGATGAAATTAAAACTGCTGATAAAGTAATATTTCCTGGAGTTGGAGAAGCAAGTTCTGCGATGAACATGTTAAAAAAAAGTGGATTGGATGCATTAATTCCGACGTTAAAACAACCTGTTTTAGGAATCTGTTTAGGAATGCAATTGATGTGTACATCAACAGAAGAAGGAAACACCAAAGGATTGGGGATTTTTAACACCAAAGTAAAGCGCTTTTCATCAAAAGTAAAAGTTCCGCAAATGGGCTGGAACACCATTTCTGATTTGAAATCAGAATTATTTACTGGAATTAAAGAAAAGGAATTCATGTATTTGGTGCATAGTTTTTATGCAGAAAATTGCGATGAAGCAATCGCAACCATCAATTATGAAATGGAATATGCTGCTGCTTTACAAAAAGAAAACTTTTACGGTGTACAATTTCATCCAGAAAAAAGTGGCGTAATAGGAGAACAAATTTTGAAAAATTTTATTAAATTATAAAAATAACTTTTAGCTGTTAGCCATTTGCTAATAGCCAAAAGCCAAAAGCTAAAAAATGAGAATCATACCAGCAATAGACATCATCGACGGAAAATGCGTCCGATTGTCAAAAGGTGATTATAACACCAAAAAAATATACAATGAAAATCCGTTAGAAGTTGCCAAAGAATTTGAGCAAGCAGGTATTGATTATTTGCATTTAGTGGATTTAGATGGCGCAAAAGCAAGTCAAATTATCAATTATAAAGTGCTAGAAAACATCGCGTCAAAAACCAATTTAAAAATCGATTTTGGTGGCGGTTTAAAATCTGATGAAGATGTAGAAATTGCTTTTAATTCTGGAGCAAATCAAATTACAGGCGGAAGTATCGCCGTAAAAAATCCTGAATTATTTGAAAAATGGATAACTAAATATGGAAGCAATACAATCATTTTAGGTGCCGATTTTTATCCTGATCATATAGGCGGAAAGATTGCAACAAATGGTTGGCAAGAAGAAAGCTCTTTAGAGTTGATTCCGTTTGTAAAAGAATATCAGCAAAAAGGAATTCAGTATGTAATTTGTACAGATATTTCTAAAGACGGGATGTTACAAGGACCAAGTTTTGAAATATATTCTAAAATAATCAACAAATGTGTCATTTCGAGCGCAGTCGAGAAATCTCAAAAAGACCTTTCGACTGCGCTCAAGGTGACAAGTGATTTAAAACTAATCGCTTCAGGTGGAATTTCAACCTTTGATGAATTACCCAAATTAGCAGAACTAGGCTGCGAAGGCGTCATCATCGGAAAAGCAATTTATGAAAATAGAATCTCTTTAAAACAATTGGAAAATTTTATATTAAACAAATAGCCTTTAGTTTTTAGCCGTTAGCCTTTAGCTAATTGCCAAAAACCAAAAGCCAAAAGCTATAACAATGTTAACAAAAAGAATCATCCCGTGTTTAGACATCAAAAACGGAAGAACAGTAAAAGGTGTCAATTTTGTGAATTTACGTGATGCTGGTGATCCCGTTGAACTGGCAAAAATATACGCAGAAAATGGCGCCGATGAATTGGTGTTTTTAGACATTTCTGCCACAGAAGAAAAACGAAAAACATTGATTGAATTGGTGTTGAAAGTGGCGGAACAAGTAAACATTCCGTTTACTGTTGGTGGCGGAATCTCAAGCGTAGAAGATGTTTCTGTGTTATTAAATGCTGGAGCAGATAAGGTTTCTATCAATTCATCCGCAGTAAAAAATCCAAAATTAATCAATGAGTTGGCGCGTAAATTTGGAAGTCAATGTATTACTGTTGCAATTGATGCAAAAAGAATAGAAGGAACTTGGAAAGTACATTTGGTTGGTGGAAAAGTAGCAACAGAACTCAGTTTATTTGATTGGGCAAAAGAAGTGGAACAACGTGGCGCAGGAGAAATATTATTTACGTCGATGGAAAATGACGGAACAAAAGACGGATTTGCAAACGAAGCTTTGGCGCAATTATCAAGTTTGGTAAATATTCCGATTATTGCTTCTGGTGGCGCAGGAACCATGCAACATTTTACAGATGCATTTATCAAAGGAAAAGCAGATGCAGCCTTAGCAGCAAGTGTTTTTCACTTTAAAGAAATAGAAATTAACGAATTAAAAAAAGAATTACGTCGGAATGATATTCCGGTAAGATTGTAAAAATAGCCACGAATTCATGGATTGATAACGGAATGTCACTTTTAAAAAAATCATGGTGGTTGAGCGTAGTCGAAACTACCATAATTTTGACTAGAAAAGTTAATAAAAAAGTTCTCAACACATTTTTTTTATTGACATCGACTACGCTCAGTCAACAAAAAAAGAACTCGAACTGACAATAAGATTATAAAACAGCCATAAATTCACGAATCAATATTTTGTGAATTTGTAGCAAAAACTAAAAATTATGAATATCAATTTTAATAAAAACAACGACGGATTAGTTCCAGCCATCATTCAAGATGCAACTACAAAAAACGTATTGATGTTGGGGTATATGAATGAAGAAGCTTTCAACAAAACGAATGAAACAAAATTAGTAACATTCTTTTCAAGAACTAAAAACCGATTATGGACAAAAGGAGAAGAAAGTGGAAATGTGTTGAGTGTTGTAGATATCAAATTAGATTGTGATAAGGACACGCTGCTAATTTCTGTAAATCCAACTGGACCAACATGTCACAAAGGTTCAGATACGTGTTGGAGCGAATCCAATCAAGAGAACTTTGGATTTATTTCTAAGTTGGAAAAAACCATTGAAAACAGAATTCAGAATGCTGATACAAGCAATTCTTATGTTGCTTCGCTGTTTAGTGAAGGCATCAATAAAGTAGCGCAAAAGGTTGGAGAAGAAGCCGTAGAAGTAATTATTGAAGCAAAAGACAACAATAACGACTTGTTTTTAAATGAAAGTGCAGATTTGTTATTTCACTATTTATTATTACTACAAGCAAAAGGATTTCAATTAAAAGATGTTGTCGATGTTTTAAAAGGAAGAGAGAAATAAATTTTTCATTCTAAATGTCATTCCTGAGAAGGCAGGAATCCAAAGAAAGGCTATTGATAAAAATAAATCAATACTTAAATTGGCTGTGCCAGCCACCAAACCATAAAGAATTTAGAAATTTCTCCGTTTGGATGTTTCATCCAGCAAAGCGGAGACGTTTCTTTGTTGAGTATTTCAGAAACTTCTTTTTCAAAAGAAGAATAGTGTTGCCAATCAACTTGCGTGTGTGGTTTGATTAGCCAATTCTTTTTAGTCGGAAAGTAAAACTTACAATCTGTAAAGAGTTGTAATTCTTTCTGGTTGATGTAAAACCCAACAATACAATCAGAATTTAAAACCTTTAACTGAACATCTTGTTGTGTAAACGGAACAAATAATTGCGCTTTAAAATACACTTGTTGTTCAATTTCTGATGATTCTAAACCAAGTTCTTCTAAATACGATTCGCATTCAGACGAGTAGAGCAGAGGCAATTGTTTGTCTTTTAGTTTGGTGATTTTCTGAACCAAAGAATCTTTTCTGTTTGGGCCAATACAATGTTCAATTTCAGAGTTCCCTACAGAAGTATCGTATACATAAAACTTATAAATCACTTCTAAATGAATGGGTTTATCATTTTTTAAAAGCAAACAATCTAACTCGCCCAACGTAATTTTTCCGCGCTGAATTTGAATGTTTTCAGCCAAAAGTTGTATCGCTTTTTCTTGTTGTAACTGAAATGAAACAAAGCGTTCTATATATTTTCCTAATCGGAGTTTTGTATTAATGGCTAAATTAAAAGCAACTTCTTTTTGCTCAATTTCAAATTGTTGCAAACCGTACACAACATCATTTTTCCATAAACGATGTGTTTGCAGAAAACCTGTGTACTGTTGTTGTATTTTTTTTGATGATACTTCCATTCAGCATCGAAAATACAATACTATTTTCAATATCTTTTTGTAAATTGAACCTTTCTAAAAAACACTGTATGCAATTCGACAAATCAGCCTTTCAATTTTTATCAGATTTAAAAGAAAACAATAATAGAGAATGGTTTACCGAACGAAAAGAGGTGTTTAAAACACATCAAAATCATGCAAAAGATTTTTACGGAAAAATACGTGAAAACCTAGAAAAACACGATGAAATAGATCAGTTTAAGCTCTTTAGAATTTATAGAGATGTCCGTTTTTCTAAAGACAAAACGCCCTACAAACCTCATTTTGCAGGTTCATTTTCTAGAGCGGGAGCAGCGTTGCGTGGCGGATATTATTTAAGAATACGACCAGGAGAAAGTTTTTTAGCGGGCGGATTTTGGCAACCCAACAAAGAAGATTTATTTAGAATTCGGAAAGAAATTGAACTCGATGCAACGGAGTTTAGAGAAATTTTAAACGATAAAAAGTATCAAAATTATTTTGGCGGAAAATTTGATGGCGAAGAATTAAAATCTGCGCCACGTGGTTTTGACAAAGAACATCCAGATGTAGATTTGTTGCGTAAAAAAGGATACATCGCTGTCAGAAATTTTACGGATGCAGAAGTATTTGCTCCAAATTTTTTAGAGGAAGTAGATAACAGCTACAAAGCGTTACGTCCGTTTTTTAATTTGTTTTCTGATGTGTTGACGACAAACTTAAACGGAGAATCATTGATTTAAGAAAATTTGTCAGTTCGAGTGTCACGCTTTTTTGGCGTGATGTATCGAGAACAACATTTTTGTTTTAAAACCTGTTTTCGATACAACTTTCTTTATTCTCGACTCCGCCTGCCTGCCGCAGGCAAGGCTCGAATTGACAGAAAACCACTCGAACTGACATTTAGAAATAACATTATTTTTTCTTTCTTGGAACTTTTGCATTCATGTTATCCAACGAATAAATGGTCCACGCTAAAATTACTGCATTTTTCATAATATCTTCTTCAAAAACATATTCTAAAAAATCAAGATTGGTGTGATGCGTAGTTGTGTTGTACGCCAACTCATCTTGTATAAATTGAAAAGACGGAATGTTATAATGATCAAAGGTTTCGTGATCTGTAGAAAGTGTATTTTCTATGGTAATTGCTCCTGAAGTGATATTTGCAATGGGTGCAAAAACCTTTTCAAAAACGGGTCTTGCCATTTCATTGTTCTGTAAATATATTCCTCTGATGGCTCCAGCACCATTGTCTAAATTCAAATAGGCAGAGACTTTTTTAGAATTGGCATTTGGTTTTTCATTTAAGTTGCCAAAGTGTTTTTTAGCAAAGGCAGCCGAACCTAAAAAGGCTTGTTCTTCGCCGCCCCAAAGTCCGATTTTAATCGTTCTTTTTGGTTGATACCCAATCTTCTTTAAAATACGCATCGCTTCAACCAACACAATAGAATTTGCACCGTTATCCGTTGCGCCAGTTGCAGAATGCCAAGAATCAAAATGTGCTCCTAGCAAAATGCTTTCATGTTTTAATTTGGAATCATTTCCTGGAATTTCTCCAATAATATTTACGTTGTTTTGTGGTTCGTCATAAAACTCAGTTTGCAAATTCAAACGCACTGTTGGTATTGTATTTAGTTTTAGCATTCGGTACATTCTGCCAAAATGTTCTGGCATAATTGTAAAGTATGGCAAGGTTTTTAAATCGCCATTTCTAAAATAATAGGTTCCGCCAGGATGCAACGTTCCTAAATACATAGAACGTGTTGTTAATACTGCCAAAGCACCTTCTGCTTCTAGAAAGCGTAAGAAAGCTTCATCGCTTTTATCTGAGGTTTTCCAACCTTCAAACAATTCTGGCAACGGAGTCACTTTTACTTTCGCTGCAACTTTTTCATCCATTTGCTTTAGTTGCTCCTCAGAATGTCTAGTTTCTATTTGGTCTGTTAGCGACTTTCTTTTTGGTTCTCTTCCTAACAGCACTATTTTTCCTTTTAATTTTCCAGAAAATTCGCTCCTTACGTTATTCATGTTCCCAAAACTTTCAATGCTGATAATTTCACCAGAAACTGTACCGTTTGTGCTTCTAGACATCGTTAATGGATACGCAGAAATACTCATATAATTTGGTGCCACCATTTCTACATTAAAGGTGTTGACGTCCCAACCGCGACAATCTGAACAATAATTTTCGAAACGTACATTTTGCAAGCCAATTTGTTTCATTTCGTTAGAAACCCATTGTGCAGCTTTGTAGTAATTTCTTGATCCTGTAAGTCGTTGCCCGTAAATATCGGTAAACTCACTTAAGCTTTTCATGGCTTTAGAATTGTTAAACCCTTCATTTCTAATTTCCGACAACATGCGTTCTGCAGTAGTTACTTGTGCAACACTATTGATAGAAATTCCTATTAACAAGAAAAGGACAAGACTGGTTTTGATGTTGGTCATGATTATATAAGTAATTATTTGTGTTTTATTTGATTTTCCAACATTTAATAGAGTCTAAAGCAAATTGGTTTTGTCTTTCATTTATTGCTTCTTTATTCCATATAGTTTTTGAAGAAAGTTCTTTTGTTATAATAAATTCTGAATCTGTGAAAACAGGGTTTTTCTCGCTAAAACCTTTATTTCCGATTCTTGAGTTTTTACGAGAGTTTAATATTGTCATGTTACCCAAACGCTTAAAATATAATTTATGTTCATCTTCATCAAAATCAGGCCAAAGCTTATTTAGTTTTTTTGGAAGGATATGTTCTAAATTCACGATGGTTTCATCATTGTTAGGTATTAATTCTGAACCTTGATCATTTCTACGATAATTTTCAATAGTTGACAAAAGGTATTTGGCAATTGAAGAATTTGAAATAGTAAATGTTTGAAATGCTTCTTTAAATCTCTCATCACCAGGTGTGAGTGTTTTTAAGCTTTCTAAAAGTTCATTTTGATTTTTAATTTCTCCATTTCTAATTTTCATGGCGGTTATAGAAAATTGTCTTTCGAATATTCCACTACTTAGAGTTCCTGAAACTATTAATCTCACAATTAGTGAAACAATTGAAGCAAGTGACTTTTCAGTTTCTTTTTTACCAAATTTTGGGACCATGGATAATAATAATGGTCTAATTTGTACCATTCCAAGTTCATTTATTGTTCGAATATTCCGTCTTGTCGCTGTGCTATAGTCCGACCAATAATGATGATCGGAATAAAGTAGTGCTGTATAAAGGTTTGAGTTATCAGAAAGCTGGTTTGAGAATTCAAGAGCTTTTGTTTTTGTTTTAACAGTTTCTTTTATTTTAGTGTAAAGTTCCTTTTCTCTAACATTTCCATAATAAGAAGCCCATAAATACTTTATATATGGAACTACCGTTGAATTATTGTCAGCAGATTCTAATACGCTTACCATAGTAATCCAATTTTGTTGTGCTTGTTTTATAGCACTAGCTGATTTATGAAATAAGTAATTTTTAAGTAAATCAGATATTGCTAAATCTAAGCCACGGTCATTAAGTGTTTCAAATATAGTAAATGCATTTGCGTAATCAGGAACCTCTACCCAAATTACTTTAACATGGGATTCTATATATTCAATCCAGTCAATCAAAATGTCAGAATTTTGGTTGTTCGCAGCTAGAATTTGTGCCATTTTAATTTCAATTGCTTTTTTTGCATTTAATAATTTTTGATGACTCTGTCTTACATCTTTTTTTGTGCTTAAGTTAGGCTTGTTGTTTAGAACATGTGAGAAGAAAAAGTCATGGTCATTTTCATTTAAAATTAATCTTGGGACATCTTCTTCTGTTCTTAGTTCATGAGTCATTAGAAAATCATTTGATATTTGAAAAGCTTTTCTGTCATTTCCTTCTTTTTCAAATATTGACTTTATGCAATTTATTAAAATTGTTATTGTAGCTAATCGTTGCTGACCATCAACAACTTCTGATCTATCATTTTCATTATTTTTAACAACAATAGAGCCAATAAAATATTCTTTCTCTTCATTTTGTAGAGCATTTGTTATGTCAATTAAAAGATCATTTACATGTTTTTCTTCCCAAGCATAATCTCTTTGATATTTAGGTACAACAAGTCCTTTTAATTTCAAATATTGTCCTATTCCTTTTAGTGAGATACTGATTTTATCTAGTTGACTCATACTTATTTAATATTATGGATAATTAATTATATAAAAAACTAATTTTTTTTCCTTACTAAGTTATAATTCTAAAAGCTAAGATACTAAAACAGAATGGTGTATAAGAAATGATTTATCAACATTAAATTGTTGATACATCTATTTGAAAGAGTATAACTATTAGTGAAAAAAGAATCTTAACTCCCAGCAAAAGGAGAACCAAAAATACCAACAGCCAGTTCTAAATAGATAAGAAGTAGAAGAAATAGGAGTACAGCAATGAGTACTAATTTTTTATTTTTTAAAAGCTTCATAGAATGTATTTTTAGTTATTCTTTTTTTTTGTCATTCTCTTTTTGCTCTAATCTACGCCCAATTACCAAACCAAATACGAGACCTAAAGGAATCCAAAGTCCAAGATTATCTAAAACCACTCCGATTGCAACACCAAATCCAATTCCGATTGCCATTGCTTGTCCTTTTTTATTTTTATTCTTCATGTTTTATTGTTTTTTTATGAATTTATTCTTGGAAATAATATACTTAGCAAATACACTAATAAGAAAACCCGAACAAGCATAAAAATTAGCAATGCAATACACACTTTAAAAAAGCGTTTCCAAAAAGGCACTTTTTTAAAAAAATACATATTTGCCCATGTAATATATAACATGGTAATAATGATGATGGCAGCTTTGGGTAAAATATTATCACTAAATAAAGAGAAAGATAATATCAAAAACAAAATGATGATCAATCCGGTAGAAAAGTAATAAAAGCTCACCGCCAAGAGTTCTGTAAAATTGAATTGTAGTTTCTTAAAGAGCACTAAAAAGGCGAGTGGAAATATACAAATCATTGTTAAATTATGTATCAATGAATATTGTGTTGCCAACGTATGATTCCAAAAAGCCATGCTTTTATTGATTTCATCAGAAAGAAAAGAAATGTTGATAAAATCGGGTTGTTCTGTCAATTCTGGATGAATAAACCAATAATCAACAAATGCTTGTAGTGCAATGGCAATAATTAAAAACCTAACAGGATTGGTGTATTTTTTTCGTTGTCCAGAAATATAGGCATTACCAACATTTCCTGGTTGTATAATGAGTTTATAAAAGGTAAAAAATAAGCCTTTATGAATGTTAAACACATTGTCGAAAAAATCGGAAATAATATCAGAAAACTGCAACCTTTTATTGGCAACAGCTCTTTGTCCGCAATTGGAACAGTAATTTTCTGAGATTATATGCTGACAATTATTACAGTTCAATGGTTTCTATTATTCATTAATCTCTAAAGATATAATAAACTAGAAAAACTCTATGAAGAAAGTTTATACTTTATTTTTACGCAATTCACGTTTTAGATAGATTAGTGTAATTGCCGTTGCCAAAACATCTGCGATTGGAAAAGAAATCCACACGCCATTAATTCCATAAAACATAGGTAAAACAAATACCAAAGGAATTAAAAAGAAACCTTGTTTAAGCAGCGTTAAAATTAATGCAGGCAACGCTTTTCCAATGGCTTGGAAATAAGCAGAACCAACCAATTGAGCTGTAATTACTGGTGTTGCAAAAAAAGCAATTATCAAAGCATTTGGAGTTCGGTTTAACAACTCTGCATCATCGGTAAAAATGAGCGCAATTTGAGTTGGAAATAACATAATTCCAATAAAAATAATTGTAGCAATTGCGGTTCCAAAAATAATAGCTGTTCTAATTGTTTCTTTTACTCTAACTAAATTATTTGCTCCATAATTATATCCAGCAATTGGTAAAAAACCTTGTGTAACGCCTAAAACTGGGAATAAAGCAAACATCATTACACGGTTAATAATTCCGTACACAGCTATAGAAACTTCTCCGCCATATTTAAATAGAGTGTAATTTAAGATGATTACTAAAATACTAATTGTTCCTTGTCTTACAATAGTTACACCACCTAAAGCAACAATTTCTTTTAAAATATTAAAATTGATTTTAAAATATTTTGGAACAATTTTTAATTCCGTTTTTTTAGACAAGAAGAACCATAAAATAAACAATCCGCAAACAGCGTAAGAAATAGATGTTGCTAAACCAGCTCCAAACATTCCTAAATCTAAAACCTTGATAAAAACAATGTCTAAAACGATATTTGCAATTGCAGGTAAAATCATTGCAACCATTGCATAGTTTGGTTTCCCTACTGCTCTAATTACTGGATTTCCCATCATTGCAAATGCTAAAAAAGGTACTCCCCAAATTATCACATGAAAATATTCTGTTGCAGGAATAACAATATCTCCGTTTGCGCCAAATAATTGTAAAATTGGAAAGCAAAAATAAGTGCCGATAAATACAAATAAAGTTGATAAACCAACTGTTAAAGAAATTTGATTTCCGAAAACTTCAAATGCTTTTTCCGATTTATTTGCACCTAAAGCTCTTGATATAATTGAGCTACCACCAATTCCAATTCCCATTCCGATAGAAGAAATTAAAAAAGCAATTGGCAAAACAACAGTTACTGCAGCAATAGCCATTACACCAATCCATTGACCCACAAAAATGGTGTCAACAATCATGTTTAACGACATTACTAAAATACCGATAGAAGCAGGGATTGCTTGTTTTAAAATAAGCTTACTGATTTTTTCTGTACCTAACTCGTTGGCAATTTTATTCATGAAGTATATTTGGTTGGCTCAAAGATGCATTCTTTCTCTTTGATATTTTCAGAAAAAAATGTTAAAGATTTCTTTAAGTATGTTGTAATTTTACTGTTCAATTTTATAAATGGATTTACGCAAACATATTTTTACTTATTCTCATATTGTTACTAATGATGAAATTGATACACTAAACCATGTAAATAATGTGGTGTATGTACAATGGATTCAAGATATTTCTACCAAACATTGGAACGATTTAACAAAAAATAGTCCAGATTTACATTTTGTTTGGGTAGTTACCAGACACGAAATTGATTATAAAGGTCAGGCGTTGTTGGGTGATAAAATTACTTTTAAAACGTGGGTTGGCGAAACCAAAGGAGTTACTTCTGTACGTCATGTAGAAATTTTAAAAAATGATGTTTTATTGGTAAAAGCGCAAACCATTTGGTGTATGTTACATGCAGAAACACTTAAGCCTGCAAGAATTACAGAAAGTGTTTTAAAAGTCTTACAAACATAGAAATATACGTACATTTGCACTTTTAAAATAGCAAGTTATGTCAACATTTAAAGATTTAGGAGTTCGTAAAGATTTTATCGAATCATTGAAAGAATTAAAGATTACTGTTCCTACAGATATTCAAGAAAAAACAATTCCAGTTTTATTAAATTCTGATGTAGATTTTGTTGGATTGGCACAAACCGGAACAGGAAAAACAGCTGCTTTTGGATTGCCGATTTTGCATAAAATTGATCCTAAAAATGATGCTGTACAAGCGTTGATTTTATCGCCAACAAGAGAATTGGTGCAACAAATAAAAAAGCATCTTTTTAAATACACCAAATATGTTGATGACAAGATTTTTGTGGAAGCTGTGTATGGCGGAGAAAAAATTGACAGACAAATTAACAACCTAAAAAGAACCACCCACGTTATTGTTGCTACTCCAGGAAGATTGATCGATTTGATTGAACGTGGAGATGTGAATCTTAAAAACGTAAAGAATGTGGTTTTAGATGAAGCCGATGAAATGCTAAGCATGGGTTTTAAACAAGATTTAAATAGGATTTTAAAATATACCAGCGGTACAGGAAATGTGTGGTTATTTTCTGCAACGATGCCAGATGAAATACAAAAAATCATCAAAAAATATATGAGTCCAGATGCGGTACGTGTTTCTGTAAATCCAAATAGTTTGGTCAATGAAAACATTACGCATCAATACATCAAAACAACCATCAAAGAAAAAACCGAATTGATTGTTGCTTTTTTAGAAAAAAGACCCAACGACAGAGGAATTATTTTCTGTAGAACAAAAGCAGGAACACAAAACTTAACACATCAGTTAAAAGAAGAAGGTTTTGCGGTAGAAGCCTTAGAAGGAAACATGCAACAAAAAGAAAGAGACAAAGCAATGCGTGCGTTTAAAAACGGAAGCATTCAATGTTTAATTTCTACGGATGTTTCTGCACGTGGCATCGATGTAAACAACTTGGCTTTTGTATTGCATCATCAATTACCAGATCAATTAGAATACTACACACACAGAAGTGGAAGAACTGCTAGAGCTGGTAAAACCGGATTTTCTTTGGCCTTTATTTTGCCATATGAATTGGAAGAAATTCATAAAATTCAGAAAGATTTAGGCATCAAATTCACGGAAATTTCATTTTAAAATGGACTTGATTTACGTTTTAGATATCATCGGTACATTTGCCTTTGCAATTTCTGGAGCTTTGGTTGCTTCTGATAAAAAATTCGATTTATTTGGCGTCATTATCATTGCTTTTGTAACTGCAGTTGGAGGCGGAATGACACGTGATGTTTTAATCAACGCACATCCAATTAACTGGATTGCAGATTTAAATTATATCTGGACGATTATGGCAGCAGTGGTTTTTACCTTTTTATTTAAAAGTAAAATAGCGCCGTTGAGCAAAACTCTATTTTTGTTTGATACCATCGGAATTGGCGTTTTTACAATGTTAGGAGTTCAAAAAGGATTGTCGTACGATTTGCATCCATTTATTGCTGTGGTTATGGGAATGGTTTCTTCTGTAATTGGCGGAGTTATAAGAGATGTCTTAACAAACGAAGTTCCGTTGATCTTTAAAAAAGAAATTTATGCTTCTGCTTGTTTGGCGGGTGGAACAGTTTTCTTGTTGACAAATCATTTTAATGCGCCAGAAAGCATTCAGTTTTTTGCGACCATATTAACAGTTATTTTTATTCGTTTATTAGCGGTAAAATTTAAATTACAACTACCAAAAATCAAAGACGATTT
Source organism: uncultured Flavobacteriaceae bacterium (assembly GCA_913065125.1). Lineage (GTDB taxonomy): Bacteria > Bacteroidota > Bacteroidia > Flavobacteriales > Flavobacteriaceae > Polaribacter > Polaribacter gochangensis. The sequence goes on from CAJYAG010000001.1 coordinate 320,018, forward strand.
GTTTGGTAAAACCTCATAAAAAAAGCGAAGCATTAGCTTCGCTTTTTTATTTTTATAATTTTAATGTCTGTTCGAGTGGAGTCGAGAACTATACAATTTGAAGCCTTAAAGTAGGTCTCGACTCCGCTCGAACAGACAAAACATAAGACTCCTCTTTTTTAGTTTACATCTTTTAGCAATTCTCTAATAGAACGCTCTAATTGTTGATCTCTCCCGTTATCAATAACGCCAGGCATATTTTTCACCTGAATTAAAGGATTTGTTTGATTGTTTTCCATCCATTCTCCCGCTTTGTTTTTTGCACTCACAGGAACAACTCCCCAATACGAACCATTTGGCAATCCTTCCCAACCAGCAAAACTACAGGTTCCAGGAACTGGCATTCCAACTGTTTTTCCAATTTTTAAATCTGTATAACCAGAAGCATAACAATGTCCGTCTGAATACATGCTTTCATTAAAAATAGAAAGAGTCGGTTTTGTCCAACGAGAAGTTGGTTCTCCACCCACAACTTTTGCAGCTGTTTCATAACTTATAAAAGGAACACCAGTAAAGAACATTGCTAAATCTGCAACTAAATCTCCACCGCCATTAAAACGCGTATCGATAATTACACCTTTACGATCAGAAAATTTCCCCATCATATCTTGATAAATACTTCTGTAAGGACCATCGCTCATTCCAGGAATATGCACATAACCTAATTGCCCATTGCTTTCTTTGTCAACTTGTTTTTCATTGATTTTTACCCAACGGTCATATAACAATCTGTTTTCTGCGCCAATTGAAATAGGTTTTACCGTAATTGTTTGTGTTTTCTTAGTTCGTGGATCTAACACTTCTAACAGCATAAATTTACCACTCATTCGGTTTAAATATTTAGCAACATCTTGATCTTTATCAACGGTTTCTCCATTAATTTTTTCAATCACCATTCCGGCTCTAATATTAAACTTTGCCTTGTCTAAAGGACCGCCTTTGATAATTTCATCAATTAAAATTCCGTCTCCTTTATGATTGTAATTCATAAAAATCCCTAAAGAAGCCGTAGCATCTGAATTAGTCATTGGTTCGCCTCTAAATCCAGCACCAGCATGAGAAACATTTAATTCTCCTAACATTTCTGATAACATTTCCGAAAACTCAAATGCATTGCCAATATGTGGCAAGTATTTTTGGTATTCTTTTTTCATTAGGTTCCAGTTTACACCATGAAAAGTAGGCTCGTAAAAAACAGCTTTTGTACGAATCCAAACATGATTAAACATGGCAACTCTTTCTGCAGCTTCATCAAATTTCATTTCTCCGTTAATTTTCACAGGTGTTTGTTTTCCAGCTTTAGGATCTATTTTAGAAATTCTACCACTACTTAATAAGTATAAGTTTTTCATTTCTTTATCCCATTGCAAACTACCGCCACCAATATTTAGTTTTAAAACCATTTTGGTTGCTCTAGTTCTTAAGTTTGTGCTCCAAAGATTTGCTCTTCCTTCAAACCTAGATAAATAGTATAATACATCTCCTTTTTTAGATAAAACAGCATCGCCTAAACTAGAAGAATGTATGGTCAATCTTTTTGTTTGGTCTTTCATAGAATCCCAATCAAAAGTAAGTGGAGTAGGACCTTTCTTTTTAGCATCTTTCTTGTCTTTGTCTTTAGACTTTTTATCGTCTTTTTTCTCTTTATCTGCTTTTTCTTTGGCTTTTTTAGCTTCTTCTTTTAATGCAAGCATTAATTTGTAATCTTCATCACTTAAATTAGCTTCATCCCAAGCATCTTGAGTAAAATACATGCTGTACACATCACTTTGAGATTGACCACTTGTTGCGTATGATTTTAATCCGTTTCTATTGCTAAACCAAATCATTTGTTTACCGTCATTTACCCATTTCGGATTGTAATCGTAATACCCACTTTCGTTTAAGTTGACTCTTTTAGAACCATCTGCTGCCATCAATAAAACTTCTCCATTACTTAGTGTTTTACTCCAATCTACCAACAACCATTTGCTATCTGGACTCCAAGTGAAATTTTGATCACCATCTCCCATAGTAAATAAATCCTTTGGTGTAAGTAAGGTGGTTTCTTTCTTTGATTTTAAGTCTCTTACTTTTAAAGTTCTTCGCCCTTCAATAAAAGCCAATTGTTTTCCATCTGGCGAATATTGAGCCAGGTAATTGTCGTGTTTATTTTCTATAACTACAGATTCTTTTACCAAAGTTGCTGCGTAAAAGAAAGGCTCTTCGTCTCTTAATTTTTCCGTTTTATAAATGTTCCATTTACCATTACGCTCGCTACTATAAACAACCGATTTACCTTCTGGTCCCCAAGTTACAAAACGCTCATTTTCTGGAGTATTGGTCAATCTTTTTGTAAACGATTTATCTACAGAAGTTACAAAAACTTCTCCGCGAGCAATAAATGCAATTTCTTTTCCATTCGGAGAAATAGCCATTTCGTTAATTCCGCCATTGATAGAAATAAACTTATCGCTATTGTTTATATTTTGAGTGGTAATTTTTACGTGTACTTTTGATGGTTTTTCGCCTTCTTTCATGGTGTAGATTTCGCCATCAAACCCAAAAGAAATTACGCCGTTACCAACACTTAAAAAACGTACTGGATGTAACTTAAAATTAGTGATTTGTTCTGTCTGACTTGGATTGTTTAATGAAAGTTTGTGTACATTAAATGTGCCACTTTTTTCACTTAAATAATAAATACTTTTTTCATCAGCACTAAAAACAGGTTGTCTGTCTTCGCCGTTAAAAGTAGTCATCATTTTATGTGTTTTTGTTTTGGTATCGTAGGTCCAAATATCTCTAGTTATCGAAGAAGTATGGTGTTTTCTAAATTCATTTTCTCCACCTTTTTTATCGTGATACACCATGGTGTTCCCATTTTTGGATATTTGCACATATTCTGCCGGAACAGTAAAAATCTGAGTTACTTTTCCGCCTTTAACTGGAACGCTATATAATTCTGGTTGAGAACCCGTTGGATATTGTCTGTGTTTGACATCATCTTGACGTTGCGCACCAAAAATCACTTCTTTATTGTTGGATGAAAAAGAATAAGGTGATTCGTTTGCAGAATGAAAAGTAAGACGCGTTGCATCGCCACCATTTGCAGCCATTACAAACACATCAAAGTTTCCGTAACGGTTAGAAGCAAAAGCGATTTTAGAGCCATCTTTGCTCCATACTGGCATATAATCATGTGCTTTATGAAAAGTTAATTGTACCGCATCGCCACCAGCAGTAGCCACTTTATACAAATCTCCTTTGTAGGTAAAAGCAATTTGAGTTCCGTTTGGTGAAATAGAGGAATAACGTATCCATTGTGGATTGTTTTGCCCACTGATTGTCAGGCTAATGAATAAAAATAAAAGTGTTAGTTGTTTCATGTTTTTTTAATTTTTGACTAAGCTAATCATTTATTTTAAAAATTATTTATTTGTAGATTAATTTTATCTTCACAACATCAATTTAAACTATATTAAAAATGAAAGCATTGGTTTTTAAAAACATATCAGAATTTAAAGAAATGATTGGCAAAGCGTTACCAACTTCTGATTGGATTACAGTTTCTCAAGAAATGATTAATGACTTTGCAAATGCTACTTTAGATACGCAATGGGTTCATGTTGATGTTGAGCGAGCTAAAAGAGAATCGCCTTTTAAAAGTACCATTGCACACGGATTTATGTCGGTTGCTTTGTTGTCTAAATTTTTAGAAGATTTAATACAAGTTGATAGTATTAAATTGGGTTTAAATTATGGATTGAATTCCGTTCGGTTTATGAATCCAGTTCCTGTAAATAGTAACTTGCGTTTAAAAAGTACCGTGAAAAATATTGAAGATCATAAACATGGGGTTAAAGTCAGTTTTTCCTGTACGATAGAAATTGAAGGAGAAGAAAAACCAGCTTGTGTAGCCGAATTTTTAACGTTGCTTTTTGAATAAAAAAAACCGCTTAATTGCTTAAGCGATTCTTTGTGATATTTAAAAGGTTCTTTTTTATGAGATAAAACCTTTTTTAGCAGCATCTTTAGCATACCAAACTAAGAATAAACAAACGACTATAATCATAATTGGCATTACTAGATCTTTCATTTCAACATTCATAAACAAGTATACATGCTGAGTAATTGCTCCAAGAGCAGAAACTAAAAAGAAAGAGGTTGCAAATTTTTTCTTTAATAAAAGAAATAATGCACCTAAGGCTCCTCCAAAAACAGCTAAAGCAAAAGCACCTGTGTACCAAGCTGGATATTCTACTAAAAATTCTGCTTGCGCTTCTGGTGGTAGGGCAGCAATCATTTCTTCGGTGATAAAAGCTCTTGTTAAATAAGCCATAACACCCATTAAATTCCAGATTAATGCAACTATTGCAATAACCCAAAATGCTGTATTTGGTTTGTTAGTTGATTCTGACATAGGTAAAATTTTTATTGTTAATAGTGTTACAAGATAGTTAATATATTGGTAATTAGAAAATTATAACATGTTTCGTAAAATTTAACAGATTTTTTTTTGCTAATTTATTCGTTAAAAACCTTAAAAACAACGTACTTTTGCAACTTTCACTAAACAGAACAAATGTCAGAAATTATTGCAACTACAGAAACAGAAGAACGTAAAACTGGTAAAGATTTATATAGTTATCAAAAAGGAGCAATTAATAAAATTTTCAAACTTTTTGAAAGCGCTCCAGAAGATTATCATTTACTATACCAATTACCAACTGGAGGAGGAAAAACAGTGATTTTCTCTGAAATGGTGCGTCAATATTTAAAACATCATCAAAAGAAAGTGTTGGTTATGACACATAGAATTGAGTTGTGCAAGCAAACTTCTTCTATGTTAACGGAGTTTGGTGTAGATAATAAAGTTATTGACAGCACTGCAAAATTAGACGATCAATCTAATTATTCTTGTTTTGTAGCCATGGTAGAAACATTAAACAATCGGTTAAATGATGACAAACTTGATATTTCTGATATCGGTTTGGTCATTATTGATGAAGCGCATTACAATTCGTTTACAAAGTTGTTTAAGTTTTTTGATAAATCGTTTATTCTCGGAGTTACTGCAACGCCGTTAAGTTCGAATATTAAATTGCCAATGAAAGACAATTACGATGAATTAATTGTTGGCGAAACGATAGAGTCTTTAATAGAAAACGAGTTTTTAGCACAAGCAAAAACCTATTCATATAATGTAGGATTAACCTCTTTAGTAGTTGGTTCTAACGGAGATTATACGGTAAAGTCATCAGAAGATTTGTATTCAAACACCATGATGCTTGGTAAATTATTACAAGCATATGAAGAACGATCAAAAGGCAAAAAAACATTGATTTTTAATAACGGAATTAACACTTCTATTCACGTTTACGAAACGTTTAAAGCTGCTGGTTACCCAATTGCGCATTTAGACAATACAGCAACAAAAAAAGAAAGAGCCTTTATTTTAAGATGGTTTAAGAAAACACCAAATGCTATTTTAACTTCTGTAAGTATTTTAACCACAGGTTTTGATGAGCCAACGGTAGAATCTATCATTTTAAACAGAGCAACAAAATCGTTGACTTTATACTACCAAATGATTGGTAGAGGATCTAGAATATTAAAAAATAAATCGCATTTTAATATCATAGATTTAGGAAATAACTTTCACAGATTTGGTCCTTGGGGAGCAGATTTAGATTGGCAACAAATCTTTAGATCTCCAAATTTCTATTTAGAGAAATTATTGAATGATGAAGAGTTAGAAGAAACATTTTCTTATAATATGCCAGAAGCATTAAGGGCAGAATTTGCAAATTCTAAAGATATTACCTTTGATGTTAAGCAAACCTATTTAGATTCGATGAAAAATAGAGAATCAACAAAAGTAGTGTTAGAAAAATCGTTATTACATCATGCAAAAATGTGTGTCGAAAATAGTGAAGATGTGTATGATGCATTAGATTTAGCTAAGAAATTAGGTGATGACATTGATTTTAGATTACAGCGTTATACAAAATGTATTAGCAAAAGCACCAACAACTTTATGGATTGGTTAAAAAACGATTACAGAGTAAAACTAAGGTTGCATTTAAGAGCAAATTTTGATGAAATGTTTGAAGAAATTCACGGAAGACCAGCAGAATAGGCATTCAATAGTTATGGTATAAAAATGGTGCTATGAAACTATCAAAAGAAACAATATTAATTGTTTTAGCATTTTTTGCTATTTATGTTATTTGGGGTTCAACGTATTTGCTAAATAAAATTGCAGTTCAAGAAATTTCACCTTTATTTTTATCGTCTACACGTTTTACTTTTGCAGGAGCTTTAATGCTCATCATTGCTAAATTTTTAAAACTTCCTTTAAAGATTACAAAAAGGCAATTGCTTAACAACCTACTTGCGGGATTTTTATTTTTAGCATACGGAAACGGAATTTTTGTATGGGCTTTAAAGTTTGTTGATAGTAGTTTTGCAGCGCTAGAAGCTTCCTCTCTTCCGTTGGTTGTATTAATTTTAATGCGAGTATTTTACGGACAAAAAATACACAAAAAGTCTTTATTAGGTGTTTTCTTAGGAATCATTGGAATCTATTTATTGGTTAGCCAACAAGAAGTAACAAACGGAGAAAATAGCTTGCTTGGAATTTTTATGATAGCTACCTGTATTATTAGTTGGGCTTCTGCAAGTATTTTTGTTTCTAAAGCTGATATGCACTCGAGTTATTTTGTAAACTCTGGGTACCAAATGCTAACAGCCGGAATTTTATTATCTGGATTTAGTTTACTGTTAGGAGAAGCATGGAAATCACCTTTATTATGGAACAGTACAACCATCAATTCAATGGTATTGTTAATTGTTTTTGGAAGCATCGTAGCGTTTACATCTTTTAATTTTTTGTTAAAAAAAGTTTCTCCAGAAAAAGTAGCCACTTCTTCTTATGTAAACCCCTTAATTGCTTTAATTTTAGGTTGGTATGTGTTGGATGAGAATATTACACTACAATCAATTATTGCTGCAATTGTGTTGTTATTTGGTGTGTACTTTATAAATTCTAGTAAGAAAGCAAGAGAATCATCAGAAAATTAAATAGAGTTTAATATCTTTAAAGTCTATTTAATTATAATTGATGGAAAAATACTTTACTGCTTTTAAAAATGCCTTTTTGGGTTCTGTAGATTGGACTTATAAATCCATCCTTTTTGAAGTGCCGTGGTACACCAACTATTTTTGGGGATTGATTTTAATTTCATTGATTGTTTGGTCTTTAGAAATTGTTTTTCCTTGGCGTAAAAATCAAGCAATTATTAGAAAAGATTTTTGGTTAGATGCATTTTACATGTTCTTCAATTTCTTTGTTTTTTCTATCGTTATTGCAGGTTTTTACACAGTTTTTGAACTCGTTTTTCAAAATTTCGGAATCACTTTAAAAAGTTTAGCAGTTATAGATTTAAAGAGTTTACCAACCTGGGCAGCACTTTTAATATTCTTTATCATTCTTGATTTTGTACAATGGTTTACACATGTTTTATTACATAAATACGAGTTTTTATGGCAGTTTCATAAAGTACATCATTCTGTAAAAGAAATGGGCTTTGCAGCGCATTTGCGTTACCATTGGATGGAAAATATTTTGTACAAACCGTTAAAAACCATCGGCGTAATGCTGCTTGGTGGTTTTGAGCCAGAACAAGCCTTTATTGTGCATTTTGTTGCCATATCAATCGGACATTTGAATCACTCTAACATTAAAATTACTTGGGGATTTTTAAAATACATTTTCAACAATCCAGTGATGCATCTATATCATCACATTAAAGTTTTACCAGAACATAAACCCAACGGAATTAATTTCGGAATTAGCTTAAGTATTTGGGATTATCTCTTTAAAACCAATTATGTTCCTGAAGATAGCGGAACCATAGAATTAGGTTTTCCTGATGAAGAAGATTTCCCAAAAGGGTTTTTCGGACAATTATTTTACGGATTCAATCATAAAAAATAACAACTATAAATTAAATACAAACCAAATGAGAACAACACTTTACAGTATCTTTTTTTTACTTACCATATCGGTAAGTGCACAGAAAAAAGTTTTAGATCATCCAGATTTTGATATTTGGAACACCATAAGAAGTCAGTCTATTTCTAACAATGGAAAGTTTATCTTGTATTCTTTAGAAAGAGGAGAAAAAGACAGATTTCTAAAAATAAAAGATGAAAAAGCGAGCGCAATTTTTAAGTATGATAGAGTAGAAGGCGGACAATTTACTTACGATTCTAAAAATGCAATTTTTATAATAACTGCATGGAAAGATAGCATTACAGAAATGCAAAGAAGAAAGGTAAAAAAAGATAAAATGCCAAAAGACACCTTGGCAATTTATAATCTTTCAAATAAATCTTTAACTAAAATAGCGAATGTAAAATCATATAAAGTTCCGCAAAAATGGGCTGGTTATGTAGCTTATTTATTAGAAGATATTAAAAAGCCAGCATCAAAAGACGCTGCTAAAAAAACAGATAAGAAAGAAAAACCTAAGAAGGTTAAAAAAGTAAGTGCTAAAAACGGATATCATTTGGTCATCAGAAATTTAGCAACACAAAAAGAAGATACGATTAAATATGTTACTTCGTATTCATTTGCTAAAGAAGGTAAAAGTTTGGCGTATGTATCAACTGGAGAAACTGCTGATGAAAATGGAGGAGTCTCTATATTAAATTTAGACAATAACAAGCAAACAGAAGTGTTTTCTGCAGCAAATGCAACAAAATATTATCAATTAGCAATGAATGATGCTGGTAACAAATTAGCCTTTGTAGTGGATGCTGATACAACAAAAGCATTGGTAAGACCGCATCAATTGTATGTTTGGAATGGAAACGCAAAAGCAACTGAAGTTACTGCTCAGAATGCTGCTGCTAAAGGGTATAAAATTTCATCTAATGGAAGAATTAGTTTTTCTAAAGACAATTCTAAAATGTACTTCGGATTGGCAACTCAACCAATTGTAAAAGACACCACCTTATTAAAAGACGAAATTGTAAATGTAGAAGTTTGGGCTTACGATTCTCCTAGGCTATATACCGTTCAAGAGATTCAGGTTAATAACGATAAAAGAAAATCGTACACAGCAGCTTTGCATTTAAATTCGAATAAAGTGGTGCAATTGGCAACTACAGAGTATCCAAATGCAACAATTGGAAATGAAGGAAATTCTGAAAATGTATTGATTTCTAATCCAACGCCATACATGTTAGAAAGTCAATGGACAGGGATGAGAGCAAGTGATTATGCAATTGTAAATTCTGCTACAGGAAAGGTTAATAAAATACTTACAGAAGTTGCTGGCGGCGCTCGTTTAAGTCCGAAAGGAAAATTCGCATACGGATATAACACGGTTGATAGCACTTGGTTTGCATATAATATTGCAAAGAACACAAGATTAGATTTTACCAAAGGAAAAGTGTTTTATAACGAATTAAATGACACCCCAAATTATCCAAGATCTTACGGAATGGCAGGTTGGACAAAAGATGATGAGGCAATATTGATTTACGATAGATATGACATCTTTAAATTTAACCCAACTACTGGTCAAAGTTCAAAGCTAACAAATGGTAGAGCAACAAAAACGGTGTACCGTTATGCAAGATTAGACAGAGAAGAAGAGTTTATAGACGAGTCTAAAAAATGGTTATTGACAACGTTTAACGAAGAAACAAAAAATAGTGGATACTTCGAGTTTAATCCTAAAAGAAACAGAGGAAAGCAATTGTTAGATGGTCCTTTTAGATATTCGAACCCAATAAAAGCTAAAGAGAACAACACTGTATTATTTACACGTCAATCTTTTATTGAGTTTCCAAACCTTCGTGTTTCTGATTTGAGCTTTAAAAAACAAACCCTTGTGAGTGATGCAAATCCACAACAAAAAGAATACAATTGGGGTACTATTGAATTGCACGAATTTACTTCTTTAGAAGGAAAAGCGTTGAAAGGATTATTGGTAAAACCAGAAAATTTTGATCCAAACAAAAAATACCCAATGTTGGTAAACTTCTACGAACGAAGTTCTGACGGATTGCATAATCACAGAGCACCATCACCAGGAAGATCAAGTATTAATTACAGCTTTTATACAAGTAGAGGTTACATAATTTTTAATCCAGATATTGTATATAGAGATGGTTATCCTGGAGAATCTGCTTACAATGCAGTAATTCCTGGAATTACTTCTTTAATTGATAAAGGTTTTATTGACAAAGATAAAATTGGAGCACAAGGTCATAGTTGGGGTGGATATCAAGTAGCTCATTTAGCAACAAAAACAGATATTTTTGCAGCTATTGAATCTGGAGCACCAGTAGTAAATATGATTTCTGCTTATGGCGGAATTAGATGGGATTCAGGTTTAAGCAGACAATTTCAATACGAACACACACAAAGTAGAATAGGAGGAACTCCATGGGAATATCCAATGCGTTATATAGAAAATTCACCAATATACAATATGGATAAAGTGAACACTCCAATTCTAATAATGCATAATGATAAAGATGGGCATGTGCCATGGTATCAAGGAATAGAGTATTTTACTGCGTTAAGACGTTTAGGGAAACCAACATGGTTATTAAACTATAATGGCGCTCGTCATTGGCCATTAAAAATGCAAAACAGAAAAGATTTTAATATTAGAATGGCGCAATTCTTTGACTATTATTTAAAAGATACAGCAAAACCAACTTGGATGGAACGTGGAGTTCCAGCAATAGAAAAGGGAATCAAACAAGGATACGAGTTGATGAAAAATTAAAAAATAAACAGCACAAAAAAAGCTCCTAAGAAATTAGGAGCTTTTTATTTGTAGAATCAATATCTTTTTATTTCAATACTAAATGTTGAATAAAGAATTCCATCATTCTATCTCTTCCTAAAGCAGTATGTCCTTTATCTGGACCAATTTGAACTTCAAAACTTTTACCAGCTTTTTGCAACGCTTGTATCAATTGTAAAGAGTTTGCTGGATGCACATTGTTATCATTTGTTCCAAAGAAAATCATTAATTCTCCTTTTAAATCCTTTGCATAATTCATAATACTAGAAGCATCATATCCTTTTTTGTTGTTAGTGATTAGGTTCATATAACGTTCTGTGTACACGTTGTCATAATTTCTCCAATCTGTTACAGCAGAATTTGCAACTGCAACATGATACACATCTGGATGTCTTAATAAACTTGTTGCTGCTGTTGTTCCTCCATAAGAAGTTCCGTACACACCAACTCGGTTTTTATCAATATAAGAACGATTGTACAATGATTTTATTCCTTCAGCAAAATCGTCCATTTCTACGATACCTAAGTTTCCATATAATGTATCTAACAAACGTTTTCCTCTTCCACGAACATTTCTTCCATCAATATTTAAAACGATAAATCCATACTCTGTAATAGAACTTGGATAAGTAAATGATTCTCTAAAAGCGTTTGTTGCAGGTCCGCCATAATTTGCTAAGATGACTGGATATTTTTTATTTGGATCAAAATTAGAAGGAAAGTGAATCATTCCGTGTAATTCTGTTTCACCATCAGCAGAAGTAAATGTAAATACTTCAACAGTTTTAAAACCTAATTGTTTAAATTCTGTCATATCGCTTTTAGCAATTTCAGAAATCTTTTTACCTCTCGAGTTCATTAAATTTACAAAAGGAGGCATGTTGTGTGTTTGTGCAACATCCACAAAATACTTTCCGTCTGGAGAAATAATTGCGCTATGGTTGAACTTAGGATCTGTTAAACGCACATCTTTTGTTCCGTTAAGATTTACACGATGCAATTGCATTTTCATGTGATTTTCTCCACTACGAGCATAATAATATACTTGTTTCTTTTTTTCATCAACCTTCACCAATCGAGAAACTTCAAAATTATGATTCGTTAAAGTATTCACTAAAGTTCCATCATAATTATATAGGTAGTAGTTGTTAAAACCATTTCTTTCTGAAGCCCAAATAAAATGTTTTCCATCAGCTAGTTCATACATTTCTGGAGTGTTTTTTGTAAAACTCGGCAACCATTCTTCTCTTACAATTACTCTAGTTTCTCCGGTTGTTGCGTTTCCAGCACTAAATTCCATGATGTCTTGCTTACGGTTTGTAGAATGATACAACAATTCTTTTCCGTCTGGCGACCATTTCATTCCGTATAAATACGTTCCTAAAGCACCATCGTTATATGGTTTTCCTTTTCTAACATCTAAGGTAACCGTTTTTTTAGTTTCTAAATCATACACCAATAAGTCTACTGGTAAATTTTTAGCACCAACTTTAGGATATGCTTCAACCTCAACAGAATCTTGTATTTTTGTTTGATTGTACAATACATAATATTTCTTTGCGTCTTTTTCTTCAAAGCGATAAAAAGCTACTTTTTTAGAATTAGGAGACCACCACATAGCTGTATTCTGACCTAATTCCTCTCCATAAACCCAAGTTGCGATTCCGAATTTAATTTGATTTTCATCATTTCCTTTCGTAGTAATTGCTTGTACATTTGATCCATCAGCATTACTGATGTACATATTTCTGTCTTTGGTAAATGCTTTAAGTTTCTTGTCCGGAGAAAGCGCTGAAGCATATTGTCTTCCACGTGCTGGTCTGTTTCCTCTTCTAAAACGTTGTGGTCTTTGTGCTTTTTCTGATGCAACAACTTTCTTTTTTCGTACATCGTACGTAAGTTGCATTCCGTTTTCTACATAGGTAAATGTTTTACCGTCTTTTGCCCAAACAACAGAAGTTGGCGCTCTTTTTACAGAACTAAATAGTTTTGGTGCCATTTTTTGATACTGTTCATATCCAGGCATCTTTTTTAATTTGTCTTGCGCAGTACTATGTAACGAAAAGACAAATAATAACAACAATGAAAGTAATGTTGCTTTTTTAGAATGATTGAAATTCATTTTGAGTTAGTTTTAATTATATTCGAGTAAAGTTAAATCAAAAAAAGTTCTAAGGGAAAAAAGATGCTAATTTTAACGTAAGCTTATAATTTTAATAAAATTAAAATTTTCTTAGAAAGATTTATATTCCTAACTTTCACTTCTCAATTTATAGAAGTATTTTCTTATGAATCTGTACCCAAAAAAAGTATATGTAAATGGTGAAATTGTAGATTCAAAACTTGCAAAAATATCTGTGTTCGACAGAGGTTTTTTGTTTGGTGACGGTATTTATGAAGTGATGGTTCAGATTAACGGACGGTTTTTTTATGGCGATGAACACATCAAAAGATTGCAGTTTTGTGTAGATAAAATCAATATTCAATTTGATGCAACTTCGTTAACTGATGAAATACCTAAATTATTAACTGCATCAGAATTGCAAAATGAAGATTGTTTGCTGTACATTCAAGTTACAAGAGGAACTGCACCAAGAACACATGCCTATCCAAAAAATGTTACTCCAACTGTAATGATGTATGTTGTGCCTAAGAAATTACCAGATATCAATTTGATAAACGCTTCTGTTGTTACAACAAACGATTACAGATGGGAAAAGTGTGATATTAAAATGACTTCACTTTTAGGAAATGTTATGGCCAATGATTTTGCAATGGAACAAAATTGTTTTGAAACGGTTTTTGTAAGAGACGGAATTATCACAGAAGCATCGCATTGTAATGTGTTTTTTGTTAAAGACAATGTTGTATTTACACACCCAGCAAATGAGTTTATTCTAAACGGAATTACACGTCAAATTGTGCTTGATTTATGTAGAAAACTTAATTTAAAGGTTGTAGAAAAAGGAATTCAGTTTTCTGATCTTTCAAAAATGGATGAAGCTTTTTTAACAGGAACATCAACTCAAATTGCTGCCATAAGACAAATGAATAATCATTCTTTCTATAAAAATGACGAGATAGGAACAATCACAAAAAAACTACAACAAGCCTATTTTGAGTTAAAATAACACATCAATAATAAATTTAAAAAATCAATTTATATATTTACGATAGAAACGTATTTACTTTTAAAACTACCAAACTAATGAAATCACAGTCCTTTTCAATTCGCTTATTTTTATTTTTAATTGCTCCTTTTACATTAATAGCACAAGATTTTAGTGCTTTAACATACAGAACTGTGGGTCCAGAAAGAGGAGGAAGAGTTACTGCTGTAACCGGAACACCGATGTTGCCTGGAACTTTTTATTTAGGAGCAACTGGTGGTGGCGTTTGGAAATCTGATGATTATGGAGTTTCTTGGAATAATGTTTCTGACGGATTTTTTGCAACACCATCAATCGGAGCTATTGAAGTTGCTGTAAACGATCCAAACATTGTGTATGTTGGTACTGGTTCTGATGGTTTACGAAGCAATGTAATTTCTGGAAAAGGAGTTTATAAATCGATAAACGCTGGTAAAACTTGGGAACATATTGGTTTAAGAGAAACTGGGCAAATTGGTGCTGTAGAAATTGACCCAACAAATCATAATATTGTTTGGGTTGCTGCCATCGGTAATGCTTTTAAAAATAACAATGAACGTGGAATTTATAAAACAATTGATGGTGGAAAGCATTGGGAAAAAGTATTATTTATTTCTGATGAAGTAGGTTTTGCTGATTTAGAATTATTACCAAGTAATCCTAATATTGTGTATGCTGCAGCTTGGAAAGGGCAACGTAAGCCTTGGACAATCATTTCTGGTGGAACAAATGATGAAGGCGGAATCTATAAGTCTATCAATGGAGGAAAAGATTGGGTGAAATTAGAAAATGGTTTGCCAAAAGGTTTAATTGGTAAAATTGATTTAGCTGTTTCTGCCGTAGATTCAAGTATTTTATATGCAGTAATTGAAGCTCCAGGAAAAGAAGGCGGATTGTATAAGTCTGTAGATCAAGGAAAATCATTTGTACAAGTTTCTGACAATAAAGGTTTGGTAAACAGACCTTTTTATTATACCAATATTGAATTAGACCCTACAAACCCAGATATTGTCTATTCAAATGCAAATCCCTTATTAAAATCGATTGATGGCGGTAAAAGTTGGAAAAGAATGTCGGTTCCTCACGGAGATAATCACGATATCTGGATCAACCCAAACAATCCAAATTTATTAATTCAAGCAAATGATGGTGGCGCTAATGTTTCTCATAATGGAGGAAAAACATGGTCAACTCAATACAATCAACCAACAGCAGAATTATATCAAGTAGAAGTAGATGATCAATATCCATATTGGTTATATGCTGGTCAACAAGACAATTCTACCGTTGCCATACCGAGTCTACCTCCGTCTGCAACTGTAATCTCTAGAAGAGGTTGGGGCATAAGTGTTGGTGGATGTGAAACGGGTCCTGTTGTTCCAAAACCAGGAAATCACAACATTGTCTATGCAAACTGTAAAGGGAATTTTGGAGTTTTTAATAAATTAACCGGAACAGAGAAAAAGTATACTGTTGGTGCTTCTTATATATACGGACACAATCCAAAAGATTTAAAATATCGTTTTCAACGTGTGGCTCCAATTCATGTTTCTCCACACAATCCAAATGTGGTGTATCATGGTTCTCAGTATATTCACAAAACAATGACAGATGGAAAAATATGGGAAACGATTTCTCCAGATTTAACTGCTTTTGAAAAAGACAAACAAGTAAATTCTGGAAGTCCAATTACAAGAGATATTACCGGAGAAGAATATTATAGTACGGTGTATTCGATTAGAGAATCGAAATTAAAAGAAGGTTTAATTTGGGTAGGCTCTAATGATGGAGTGGTTTCTGTTACTCAAAATGGCGGAAAATCATGGAAAAATGTAACACCAAAAAAATTACCTAAAGGTGGTAGAGTAGAATCTGTTGAACCATCGCAATTTAATCCTGCAAAAGCGTACATTGCTGTTGATAGACATTTATTGGGCGATGATAAACCGTATTTTTATAAAACTGAAAATTATGGAAGAACTTGGGAGTTGATTTCGACAATTTCAAACGGAATTCCAGATGATTTTACAAGTAAAGTTTTACGAGAAGATCCAGTAAGAGCAGGATTGTTATATGCTGGTACAGAATTCGGAATGTTTGTTTCTTTTAATGACGGAAAATCATGGGAGAAATTTCAACAAAATCTGCCAGTTACACCAATTACAGATCTTAAAGTCTTTAGAGGAGATTTAATTTTAAGTACCATGGGAAGAGGTTTTTGGATTTTAGATAATATTACACCTTTAAGACAAAAAGAAATCAATAGTTTAAAATCTTCTCCTTGGTTATTTAAACCAGACACAACCATACGATATCGTTCTCGAGGATATAGATCTGAAGGGATTGTACAATATCCAGGAACTAGTGTAATGATTGATTATTATATTCCGAAAGGAAACAAATCTCCAATTCAATTAGAAATTTTAGATGCAAATAAAAAAACAGTTGCATTAATTGTTAGTGATAAAAACTTAATTGCTAAAACAACCATTGTAGAAGATATGAATTTAAGTCAGACTTTTGTTTATGTTGATAGCAGGTTAGAAACAACTCCAGGAATCAATCGTTTTAACTGGAACTTACAACAAAAAGGAGTTTGGTCATCAAACAAAAATAGAAGCTTTAAAAACGGACCAATGGTTGCTCCAGGAATTTATACTGCAAAATTAACAGTAAACGGAAAATCGTTTGAACAATCGTTTGAAATTGTAATGGATCCAAGAGTAATAAAAGAAGGAATTACAAAAGCAGATATTGTTAATCAACTTGCAATGCAACAAAAAGTAATGGATTTACTTTCTGAAGCCAGACAATTTCAAGATACGTTAGAAAAAGAAGCAACCACTTTACAAGGAAAAAAATCAGCTAGATTAAACAAAGTAAATGCAGCATTAAAACAATTAAAAAATGCTTCAGGTGCGTATCCACAGCAAATGTTAGTTTCGCAAATCTCGTTCTTACTAAACATGATTAGTAGTGCAGATCAAATTCCGGGGCAAGATGCAAAAAACAGATTCAAAGAATTAACAAATCAGTTTCATACACTAAAAAATGAACTTAGAAATTAGTTTTTTTTGAAAGAGAGTTTGGTAGAGCAAATAAATTGCTTATTTAATTTTTCTATTATTAACTGTAAAATAGATATATTTGCATAATAATTTAAAATAAGACTTTAATAATTTACAGTACGAATGGCAAAATCGCAACAGACATATAATAAGAGTGAAAAAGAAAAAAAACGTTTAAAAAAACGTGAAGACAAAAGAAAGAAAATGGAAGCTCGTAAAGCTGATGCAAAAGAAAATGGTACTTCTGGAATTGAGTTTGCTTACGTAGATCATAATGGTAATTTAACTGATACTCCGCCTGATCCAACTTTAAAAGTGGAGGTTGAGTTAGAAGATATCATTTTAGGAATTCCTAAAAAAGAAGAAGGTGAAGCAGAAGATCCGATTAGAAACGGAAAAGTTTCATTTTTTGATTCTTCTAAAGGATATGGTTTTATTTTAGATACTGACAACCAAGAAAAATACTTTACACACGTTAGTGGTTTAATCGATGAAATCGCAGAAAACGACAAAGTTACTTTTGAACTAGAAAGAGGTTTAAAAGGAATGAACGCTGTAAAAGTGAAACAAAAAAAGTAGTATTAGGTACTTACAATTACTTAAATAAGGTAAAAGCAACTTTAAAAAGTTACTTTTTTTATGCCCTTTAAGTTCTGTTTCAGCGAACTATTATTTCATATATTTGTGAAAATTACACTCAAATTTATGAAAAAAACACTTTATATTTCGTTGTTTTTGTTGGTATTTGCTTCTTGCAATACCGAAAAAACAGTAAACAGTAAAATTGATTTTGACGGAATCACAGAATCTATAAAACCAGGAGATAACTTCTTTGAACATGTAAATAAAAAATGGCTAGACAAAGCTGTGATTGCAGAAGATCAAGTTGGGGTTGGTTCGTATAGTTTCTTAAACATTCCGCAGAAAAAATTATTAGAAAACATTTTAACAGAAGTTTCTTCAACAAACCAAAAGGAGGGAAGTATCGAACAAAAAGTAGGCAACTTTTATAGCTCTGGAATGGATACAAAAACTATTAATAAACTTGGTTTTCTGCCAATAAAACCTATTTTAAATAGCATTGATAATATTAATAACGTTTCTTCTTTAATGGCTTTTGTTACTGAAGAAATAACTTCAGGGAATTATGCTATTATTGGCATGAATGTTTCGCCAGATAATGAAAACAGTAAGCTTAATATCTTACATTTTGGTCAAGCAGGATTAGGATTACCAGATCGTGATTATTATTTTAAATCAGACTCTATAACTGTTGCTATTCAGAACGCATACAAGAAATATTTGTCAACGCTTTTTACATTATCAGAAACTAAAAATGCTGATAAAAATGCAGCGATTGTATATGATATTGAAAAGAAATTGGCAGCATCCCATAAAACAAGAATTGAACGTAGAAATGTAAAAGCCAACTACAACAAAATGAAAGTTGCTACGCTCAATAAAAATCAACCAAATATTGGCTGGTCAAAATTATTGAAACAGTTAAATCTAAAAGTTGATGAAGTTGATATCAAACAGCCAGCATATTATGATGAACTGAATAAATTATTAGTTTCTATTCCCATTTCAGAATGGAAAGCCTATCTAAAAGCAAGTACTTTAGCGAACTACGCTGATATTTTAAGCAAACCTTTTGAAGATGCTAATTTTGAATATACAAAAGTTTTATACGGTCAAACAACTCAGAAAACTCGTTCACAATTAATGGTTCAAAAAGTAGACAGACAATTAGGTTTTGCACTCGGACAATTATATGTAAAGCGATATTTTAATGAAGATGCTAAAAAACGTGTATTAGATTTGGTAAACAACTTGCAAAAAGCATTTGAAAGCAGAATCAATGAATTAGATTGGATGAGCGATATTACTAAACAACAAGCAAAAGAAAAACTATACGCAATTACCAAAAAAATTGGATATCCAGATGTGTGGAGAGAATACAATGTGAAAATTGAAAAAGGAACATATTTTGAAAATGTGGTCGCTTTAAAAAAGGACCAATATCAATACCAAGCAGCTCAATTAAACAAAGCACCAAATTTAGATCGCTGGGGAACAACACCTTCAACCGTAACTGCATATTACAATCCGCCTTTAAATGAAATTGTTTTTCCTGCAGGAATATTACAATTTCCGTATTTTGATGTTACAGCAGATGATGCTGTAAATTACGGAGGAATCGGAATGGTAATCGGACATGAATTAACGCATGCTTTTGATGATCAAGGAGCACAGTTTGATAAAGATGGAAATGTAAAAAATTGGTGGACAGAAGAAGACTACACAAAGTTTAAAGCGAAAACACAACAAATGATTGATCGCTATAGTTCATTTACTGTTTTAGACGGAGATCAGATAAATGGCGCTTTGACTGTTGGAGAAAATACGGCTGATAATGGCGGAATCTCTATTGCTTATGATGCATTTAAACTTACCGAACAAGGAAAAGGAAACACTAAAATTCAAGGTTTTACTCCAGATGAACGGTTTTTTATGTCGATTGCAAGAATTTGGAGAGTAAAGACACGTGATGCTTATTTGCGTAATTATATCAAAACAAATTCACATTCGCCACCAATCTGGCGCGTTAATGGTCCGTTAATGAATTTTACGCCATTTTACGAGACATTCAACGTAAAACCTGGTGATAAAAACTATAAGATTCCGGAAGAAAGAATTAAGATTTGGTAATCATTTTAGTAAATAAAAAATAATAAGTCGATAAATATGTTGAATGTCTAAAAAATGTCGTCACCTTTGCAGTTCAATAAGTATTATAAATTTAATTACATTACAATGAGTAAAGGAACAGTAAAATTTTTCAATGAGTCTAAAGGATTTGGATTTATCACAGAAGAAGGAGTAGACAAAGATCATTTTGTACATATTTCTGGATTAATCGACGAAATTCGTGAAGGCGACAGCGTTGAATTTGATTTACAAGAAGGAAACAAAGGACTAAATGCAGTGAACGTAAAAGTGAGCTAAAACATATACTTCAAGTTTTATAAAAGTCCATCAGCAATGATGGACTTTTTTTTATGCTGATATTTCAAATAGAAATAAGACAATATTAATACACCTATTTTTCTAATTCCCAACAACTGTATGATTACCTTTGCAAAAATTATTATTTTATGTCTAAACGTTTTTCCGATCTAGGAATACATGATCAGCTAATACAAAGTTTGTCTGATTTACAGATTTCTACTCCAACAGATATTCAAGAAAAAACAATTCCGGTTATTTTACATCAAAAAGAAGATGTAGTTGCTTTGGCAAAAACAGGAACCGGAAAAACTGCTGCATTTGGTTTGCCATTATTGCAATTGATTGATGTTGAAAAAACTAATATTCAAGCTGTAATCTTAGCTCCAACAAGAGAATTAGGACAACAGATTTATACAAATTTAGTCTCTTTTTCTACACGTTTGCCAGCAATTTCTATTGCAACTGTTTGTGGTGGAATTCCGATTAAGCCTCAAATAGAACGTTTAAAAAGTACCACACATATCGTAGTTGCAACTCCTGGTCGTTTAGCTGATTTGGTAGAGCGTAAAGCAATTGACATTAAAAGCATCTCTTACTTCATTTTAGATGAAGCCGATGAAATGGTGAGTGCTTTAAAAGAAGGGTTGGATGCAATTATTAAAGAAATTCCGAAATCTAGAAGAACGTTATTGTTTACGGCTACAATGCCAGGAACCATTAAACAATTGGTTCAGAATTACATGTCAAAACACGTTGTTCAAATAGAAGCTGATATGGCAACTGTTGGACATCAAGGAATCGATCATCAATATGTGGTTGTAGCACCGATAGAAAAATTAGATGTGTTGTTACATTTCTTAAATTCTAAAGTAGGAAAACGAGGCATCATTTTTTGTAAAACAAAAGCTGCCGTAAATAAATTAGCGAAGAACTTAGCCATCAATAAATTTTCATCTGGAGCTATTCATGGAAGTTTAACTCAAGGTATTCGAGATCGAATTATGGGGCAATTTAGAGAAGGTTTTATTGATATTTTAGTGGCAACAGATTTAGCAGCAAGAGGAATTGATGTCAAAGACATTTCTTATGTCATTAATTATCATTTACCTGATACTTTTGATGCTTATGTTCATAGAAGCGGACGTACTGCAAGAGCAGGAGCAACCGGACTTTCTTTAACGATTTTACAGCAAGAAGAAGTTGCTGATATTGCTGGTTTTGAAAAAGAACTAGGCATTGTTTTTAAAGAGTTTAAAAAAGCGGATGCGCAAAGTATTGAAGAAAATAATGGCTTGTTGTGGGCAAAGAAAATATTTAAGACCAAACCAAATCGTTCTATTTCTGAAGAGTTTAGAAAAGAAGTAAGAACGATATTTCATCATTTGACAAAAGAAGAATTGATAGAAAAAATATTGGCAAATTATGTAGCACAAACCAATTCAGGAACTTCAAAATCAGAGGAAACTAAAAAGAAAAAGAAGAAATAGACATGGCAAATAACATTAAAGACCAACAAGACATTCTTGATAAGTTAAAAATATACAGTTTAAATCCGATGCAAGAAGAGGCATTGGAAACAATCAATAACAATGCGAATACCATGTTATTATCTCCAACAGGAACAGGTAAAACACTCGCTTTTTTATTGCCTTTACTAGAACAGTTAGATCCAGAAAGTAAAGAAGTACAAGCTTTAATTATTGTACCTTCTAGAGAATTGGCGATTCAAATAGAACAAGTTATTAGAAATATTGGTTCTGGTTACAAAGCCAATGCTATTTATGGTGGAAGAACGATTGCTAAAGACAAAACAGAATTAAAACATACGCCTGCTATTTTAATTGGAACTCCAGGTAGATTGTCAGATCATTTTGAACAAGCTCGTTTTACAACACAAGAAATAAAAACATTGGTGATTGATGAGTATGATATTTCTTTTGAAGTTGGCGCTGGTGGAGACATGAGGAACATCATCAGTCATTTACCAAATATTACAAAACGCGTGTTAACTTCTGCAACAAAAGGAGCTTCGATTCCAAGTTATTTCAGAATGGACAATGCAGTAACGTTGAATTATATCAAAGAAAAAGCACCTTCAAAACTGGTGATAAAAACCATTCTTTCTCCGTCTAAAAACAAACACAATACCTTGGTTGATTTATTAAATCATTTAGGAAATGAACCTGGAATTGTGTTTTGTAATAAAAAAGATAGCATTGAAGATATTAGTGCTTTTTTAGATAAAAAGAAAATTGCACATACCTGTTTTCATGCTGGTATGGAGCAAATAGATAGAGAACGTGCGTTGATAAAATTAAGAAACGGAAGTGTTTCTATTTTAGTGGCGAGTGATTTAGCTTCAAGAGGAATTGACATTCCTGAAATGAAATATGTAATTCATTATGAAACTCCAGATGCTTTTGAAGAATATACACATAGAAACGGTAGAACAGCTAGAGTAGAAGCTAAAGGAACAGCATATTTGATAAAAGGAGATCGAGAAGTTTTTCCTGAGTTTATAGAAAATGCTAAAGTTGAAAAATTGTCTACAACCGGAAAAAGAAAACCTCAATATTGGACAACTTTATTTATTTCTGGCGGAAGAAAAGATAAAATTTCTAAAGGAGATATTGCTGGATTGTTCTTTAAACAAGGTGAAATCAACAACGATCAATTAGGAACTATTGACTTGAAACAAGATTGTGCTTTTGTTGCTGTACCATTAACAATTGCTGATGCTTTGGTTGAGAAGTTAAATAATACACGTTTAAAAAATAAAAAAGTAAGAGTGAGTGTTATTTAAATTATAAATTAACTAAAGGCTCTAAAACTTCCCAAACATTAGTAGCTAATATTTTCTGACCTTCTACAGTTGGATGAATACCATCACCTTGATTTAAAGTAGGAATTCCACCAACATCTTTCAATAAAAAAGGTACTAAGTACAGTTTATTTTTTTTAGCCAATTCAGGGAAAATAATTTTAAACTCTGTTGTATAATCTTGTCCCATATTTGGAGGCAATTGCATTCCTGCTAAAATAATTTTAGTTGCAGGATTTTTTTGTAAAACTGCATCAATAATAGCTTGTAGGTTTTCTTTAGTTTCTTTTAAAGGAACGCCACGCAAACCATCATTTGCACCTAATTCTAATACAAAAATATCAATTTGTTGATTTAAAATCCAGTTGATTCTATTTTTCCCGCCAGAAGTAGTTTCTCCACTAACACCAGAGTTTACTACTGTATATCCTAAAGAAAGTGAATCAATTTTTGTTTGAATCACTCCAGGAAAAGCATCATTTATATCATCTAAACCATATCCTGCAGTTAAACTATCACCAAAAAACACAATGCGTTTTGTGTCATTTTTTTCATCAATCTTAGTATCTGTTTCAGTAGATGTTTTTGTAGTTTTGTTTTCTTTTTTGGAAGTGTCTGCTCCGCAAGAGAGTAACATCAGTAAAAATGAAAAATAACAAAACTTTAAGAAAATCTTCTTCATAGTAGTATTCAAATTTAAAATCATTTGTCTATTTTTCAGTTTTAGCATTTCTTGGTAACATATATATTAAATAAGTACAATGACAAAGATATTAAAGATTGATGAACTAGAGAAAACTTATACAAGTGGTTCTAAAAAATTAACAGTATTAAGCAATATTTCTTTTGACGTAGAAAAAGGAAGTATTTTTTCTATTGTTGGTCCTTCAGGAAGTGGTAAAACTACCTTGCTTGGTTTATGTGCTGGTTTAGATCATCCAAGTAAAGGAAAAATTGAATTGTGCGGAAGCAATTTACAAGATTTAGATGAAGATGAACGTGCGTTATTACGCAATAAAGAAGTCGGATTTATCTTTCAGAATTTTCAATTGCTACCAACATTAACAGCTTTAGAAAACATTATTGTTCCGTTAGAATTACAAGGAGCAAAAAATGCTTCTAAAACTGGAATGGAATTATTAGAAAAAGTTGGTTTGGCAGATCGTTCTCATCATTATCCATCACAATTATCTGGTGGAGAACAGCAAAGAGTAGCGTTGGCAAGAGCTTTCTCAAACAAACCTTCTATTTTATTTGCTGATGAACCTACAGGGAATTTAGATGAAGAAACAGGAGAAAAAGTAATTCAGTTGCTTTTTCAATTGAATAAAGAAGCCGGAACTACTTTAGTAATCATCACACACGATTTAGAATTGGCAAATAGAACCCAACAAATATTGAGATTAAAAGGAGGGAAGATAGTATCTAACGAAAAAACAATTGCTGTTTAATGAGTAAGAAATCTTCAAAAACTTCGGTACAATGGCTGTTTAAAATGGCTTGGAGAGACGGAAAAGCAAGTCTTTCTAGATTGATGCTTTTTATGGCATCCATTATTTTGGGTATTGCTGCAGTAGTTTCCATTCAATTATTTAGTGACAACTTAAAACAAAATATTAAAAATCAGTCGAAAGCATTAATGGGCGCTGATTTTATTATTGATAGCAGACAACTTCCTTCAAAAAAAGTACAAGCAATTATAGATTCTTTAAATGTTGGCGCTTCAGAAGTCAATTTTGTTTCTATGGCTGCGTTCCCAAAAAATGACGGTACAAAACTCGTAAAAGTACGCGCTATTGAAGGTAATTTTCCTTTTTACGGAACTTTAGATACAGAACCTGCTAGTGCTGCTTCACAATATCAACAATTAGGCGGAGCATTAGTGGATGCTACTTTAATGTTACAATACAATTTAAAACCTGGTGATTCTGTAAAATTAGGAAAACTAACTTTTCCTATTACTGGAGCTTTAAAATCAATTCCTGGTAGCACAGCAATTTCTACTTCTGTTGCGCCTCCAATTTTGATTCCCTTTCGTTTTATTGATCAAACTGAATTATTACAAGTTGGAAGCAGAAAAGAATATCAATACTTTTTTGTGGCGCCACCAACAATGGACTTGGTGTTGTTAGACAAGAAATTAGATCCTATTTTAGATGAAGAAAAAGCGGATCTAGATACGCATACAAGCACAAGTGAACGTTTAGGAAGAAGGTATGACAATGTGAGTAGATTTCTAAACTTAGCTGCTTTTATTGCCCTTTTATTGGGCTGTGTCGGAATTGCAAGTTCTGTACATATTTATATCAAAGAAAAATTAAAAAATGTAGCTGTGCTAAAGTGTTTAGGGGCTACAAGAAAACAAACATTCTTAATTTACTTATTACAAATTGTTGGCATTGGACTTATCGGAGGGATTTTAGGTGCCAGTATCGGAATTGGTTTGCAATATGCTTTTCCGTATATTTTACAAGGATTTTTACCTTTTGATGTTGAAATAGCAATTACTGTTCAACCCTTAATTATCGGAATAACATTAGGAATTTTAATGTCCGTTTTATTCGCTTTATTACCATTATTAGGAACTTGGTATGTTTCTCCACTTGAAGTGTTACGAGGAACGGACGAAAATTTAGTAAAGCCAAGAAAAGCAAGACTATTTACGTTATTGGCAATTGTATTGTTCATCTTTTTGTTTTCATTTTGGTTGTTAAAAGATGCATTTAACGGACTCATTTTTACAGTTGGAATTTTAATTACGTTTGCTATTATGGCAGGAATTGCTAGCCTTTTTATGAAGGCTATTAAAAAGTTCTTTCCAACGAGTTGGGGATTTACCAAACGTCAAAGTTTATTAAATTTATATCGTCCAAACAACCAGACAATGGTGTTGATTTTAGCCATCGGTTTGGGAACTTTTCTAATCAGTACATTGTACTTTACCAAAGACATTTTATTAGCAAAAACATCCATAGAAAATAGCACAAAAGATCCCAATATTATTTTAATGGATGTGCAAACTAATCAAAGAGAAGCTGTTGTAAATACCATTATTCCTAAGGGTTTAGAAGTTATAAATAACATTCCAATTGTAACAATGCGCATGCATCAAATTAAAGATGAATTGGTAAACAATCTTCGTAAAGACAGCACTTCTAACAGAGGAAAAAGATGGATTTTAAATCATGAATTTAGAGTTACCTATCGAAGTGAATTAATTCCTTCTGAAGAATTATTAGAAGGAAGTTGGAGTAAGGAAGTTAAACAAGGCGAACCTATTTTAATTTCTATTGCAGATAATATTGCAAGAGATGCCAATTTAAAAATAGGTGATAAAGTTATTTTTAATGTACAAGGAGTTTTAATGGAAACCAATGTTGGAAGCGTCAGAAAAGTAGATTGGGGACGCGCTCAATTAAATTTTTCTATTGTTTTTCCTGCTGGAGTTTTAGAAAACACGCCACAATTTAGTGTGTTAACAACCTTTGTGCCTGATGAAGCAAGTTCTGCGGATTTACAACGAGATTTGGTAAAGCAATTCCCAAACATATCCATATTAGATTTACGTCAAATTTTCACAATCATTGAAGACATTCTAGATAAAATAGCTTGGATTATTAATTTTATGGCATTCTTTAGTATTCTTACAGGAATAATTGTTTTAATTGGGTCTGTTAGAAATAGCAAATACCAACGAATTAAAGAAAGCGTTTTATTGCGAACATTAGGGGCAAAAAGCAAACAAATTCTACAAATTACTGCATTAGAATATGTGTATTTAGGAATGTTAGGTAGTGCAGTCGGTATTTCACTCTCTTTAATTAGCAGTCAGTTATTAGCACTCTTTTTATTTGAAGAACCGTTTATTCCGTCTGCTATTCCATTTTTAGTTTTTCTACCAGGAATTACGCTATTAGTTTTATTAATCGGTTTGAGCAATATTAGAAGCGTTTTAAAAAGTCCGCCTTTAGAAATCCTAAGAAAAGAAGTTTAATAAACACGTTTATTTTACTGACTATCAACTATTCAAATTTTATAGCTTGTTCTTAAAATGGATACAAGCCACATAATCAAGTATTGTTCATAAATAAACAGATATTTTCATCGTACTACTTCAAATGATTTGTATTTTTCACAAAAATATTTTTAGAATGTGTAAAGAAAAATTTATGATAGAAGCTGTAAATGCAGCTTTAAAAGGAATGAACAATAATGAAGGTGGCCCTTTTGGTTGTGTGATCGTAAAAGATGGAAAAATCATAGGAAGAGGAAACAACAAAGTAACATCTACTAACGATCCAACGGCACATGCAGAAGTTACTGCCATTAGAGATGCTTGTAAAAATTTAGATTCTTTTCAATTAGAGGGTTGCGAAATTTATACTTCTTGCGAACCTTGTCCGATGTGTTTAGGCGCAATTTATTGGGCACGACCAGACAAAGTGTATTATGGATGCAATCAGGTTGATGCTGCAAATATTGGTTTTGATGATGAATTTATTTACAAAGAAATTCCGTTGCCTTATGCAGAACGAAGCATTCCATTTGAACAATTAGCGCACGAGGTTGCGTTAAAACCATTTCAAGAATGGGCAGCAAAAGAAGATAAAACAGAATATTAAATTAGATCTAATGTTAGTTCGAGTGTTACGCTTTTGGGCGTGATGTATCGAGAACCTTTGAAACCTTTTACATGATAACTTTCATCTTAAATAACAAAACCATACAAACTTCAGAAAAAGCAGGAATGACCTTATTGGATTTTGTTCGCTATCAACAACGACTTACAGGAACTAAAATTGGTTGTAGAGAAGGCGATTGTGGTGCTTGTACTATTTTAGTTGGAAGCTTAAAAAAGGATGTAATGCAATACCAAAGCATCACCTCGTGTATTTCTCCTTTAGGAAACGCGCATGGCAAACATATTGTTACGGTAGAAGGCATAAACTTGCAAAACAAATTAACCGCAACTCAAGAAGCAATGAAAGCAAATTATGCTACGCAATGCGGATTTTGCACACCGGGTTTTGTGGTTGCACTAACAGGTTTTGCTTTGTCAAATTCTGATAAAAATTACAATACTGCATTAGACGCAATCAGCGGAAATATTTGTAGATGTACTGGCTATAAAGCGATTGAAAAAGCAGCACATCAAGTGGTTGATAAATTTCAAGACGAAGCAACAACTTCTTTTGAATGGCTGATTGAAAACGAATTTATTCCTGAGTACTTTACTACAATTCCAAAACGTTTAAAAGAGATTGAAAAGAACAGTTTAAAGCAACCTAAAGGAAAAGTAGTTGCTGGCGGAACGGATTTATATGTACAACAGGCAGATAATTTAATTGAAAATAACGTTCATTTGATTGCTGAAAAAGAATATCTAAAAGAAATTTCTATTGAAAACGGAACATGTGTTATCGGAACTAATGCAACAGTTTCAGATTTGTGGAATCATTCTGAATTAAATAGGTTGTTTCCGAACTTAAGAAAACACTTAAAATTGGTTTCATCTGAACAAATTAGAAACATGGCTTCTTTGGGCGGAAACTTTGTAAATGCTTCGCCAATTGGCGACATGTCGATTTTCTTTTTAGCTTTGAATAGTGATATTACAATCGTTAATTCAAAGAGTGAAGAACGCACAATTGCGCTTAAAAACTTCTATCAAGATTATAAAAAATTTGATTTACAAGAAGGAGAATTGTTGAAAGAAATTCGATTTAAAACACCAACAAAACAATCCTTTTTTAATTTTGAAAAAGTATCTAAACGCACACATTTAGACATTGCAAGCGTTAATTCTGCCATACATATTTCTGTAGAAAAGAATGTTGTTTCAGAAGCACATATTTCGATTGGTGGCGTGGCTGCAATTCCGAAATACCTACAAAAAACTTCGGCTTTTTTAAAAGGAAAACAATTGTCTGTGGAAACCGTTATTGATGCCAACGAAATTCTTCAAAAAGAAATCGCTCCAATTAGTGATGTGCGTGGTACAAGCGATTACAAACGTTTGTTAGCAAGACAATTATGTATTGCGCATTTTACGGAGTTATTTCCAATGCAATTCACTTTAAAAGATGTTGTTCAGCATGCATAAAAACAAATCAAATACCGTTTTAGATTCAAAATTAGATGCTGTTGCAGCTAGTTTAAAACAAAGCATCAAAAACTTAGATTCGTATACACATGTTCGTGGAGAATCTTTATATGTTGATGATGTTAATATCAGACAAGGAACCTTTCACGCTGTTGTTTTTGACTCTCCAAAAGCACACGGGAAAATAAAAAGTGTCGATTTTTCTAAAGCGGAAGCATTAGAAGGAGTAGAGCGTATTTTTACGTATAAAGATGTCCCTGGAGAAAATCAGATTGGCGGAATTATTCCTGATGAACCTTTATTTGCAGAAGAGGAAGTCCATTTTTGGGGAATGCCAATTGCATTGATTGTAGCTACATCAGAATTTATTGCTAGAAAAGCAAGAAGTTTAATCACAATAGAAATAGAAGAACTTCCGGTAATTACAACAGCAAAAGAGGCAAAAGAAAAAGGAAGTTTTATCAATGCACCAAGATCTTTTAGTTTGGGTGATCCCGAAAAAGCATTTGCAGAGTGCGACTATGTTTTTGAAGGTGAAACCTTTTCAAATGGTCAAGAACATTTATATATTGAAGCACAAGGCGCGTATGCAGAACCTTTAGAAAACGGAAATATAAAAATTACATCTTCTACACAAGGTCCAACTTCTGTACAAGCAATTACAGCAAGAGTGTTAGGTGTTTCCATGCACAAAATTGAAGTGGATGTAACACGACTTGGTGGCGGATTTGGAGGTAAAGAAGATCAAGCAACTCCTTGGGCTGTAATGGCGGCTTTGGCTACGTTTCATTTGAATCAATCTGTAAAATTAATTCTAAATCGCCATGATGATTTACGCATGACAGGAAAACGTCATCCGTATGAAAGTACTTATAAAATTGGCTTAACTAAAGATTTAAAAATACGTGCATATCAAACAGAATTTCTACAAAACTCTGGTGCAGCAGCAGATTTATCTCCTGCAATTGCAGAAAGAACCTTATTTCATGCAACCAATAGTTATTATGTACCAAACGTAAGCACAACTGTAATCAGTTGTAAAACCAACTTACCTCCAAATACAGCGTTTCGTGGTTTTGGTGGCCCGCAAGGAATGTTTGTTATAGAATCTGCCATTGCAAAAGCAGCCAATGAAATTGGTGTAAGTGCAAGACAAATTCAGGAAGCCAATTTACTGGATGAAAACGATACCTTTTCCTACGGACAAATCGCAAAGAAAGTAGAAGCCAAGAATACTTGGAATTCAGCTAAAAAAATATTTAATAGTGAAGCTTTAGAGCAAGAAGTCGAAGATTTCAACAAAAAAAACAAAGCATTCAAAAAAGGAATTGCTTTTATGCCGATTACTTTTGGAATTTCATTTACGAACACACCCATGAATCATGCTCGAGCGTTGGTGCATATTTATTTAGATGGAAGTGTTGGTATTAGTACTGCTGCTGTGGAAATGGGACAAGGTGTAAATACCAAAATGATGCAAATTGCAGCCGATGTATTTTCCATTCCGATAGATAAAATTAAAATAGAAACTACCAATACCACTCGAGTTGCAAATACATCACCATCTGCGGCAAGCTCTACGGCAGATTTAAACGGAAAAGCAACTTTAATGGCGTGTAATGCGCTGTTAGAAAGATTGATAATAGTGGCTTCAGAAGATTTAGCCGTTTCTAAAAAAGACATCATCTTAAAAGATGAATTCGTGAATGTAAAAGGTAAAAAATCAACGTTAACTTGGAAAGAACTCATCAGCAAAGCCATGTTAAAACGTGTGGCATTAACAGAAAATGCACATTACGCAACACCTGAAATTCATTTTGATAAAACCAAAGAAAAAGGACATCCATTTGCATATCATGTATACGGAACCGCAATTATTACCACAACAGTAAATTGTACGCGTGGTACCTACGAATTTGATTCGGTTAAAATTGTACACGATTACGGAAAAAGCATGAGCAAAGGAATTGACTTAGGGCAAATAGAAGGCGCTTTAATTCAAGGAATAGGTTGGATGACCATGGAAGAAATTGCGTATAATAAGGAAGGAAAGTTATTATCAAATGCACTTTCTACTTATAAAGTTCCTGATATTTTTTCTGTTCCTAAAAATGTAGAAGTAATTCCTGCTGAAACAGAAGGAAACGAAATGGCCATTTTAAAATCGAAAGCTGTAGGAGAACCGCCTTTAATGTATGGAATTGGAGCTTATTTTGCGCTTCAAAACGCCATCAAAGCATTCAATCCAAATTATGATTTAAAGTTCCATTCACCCATGACTCCAGAAAAAGTGTTAATGAATTTATATTCTAAAAACTAACCGCCTTATCACACTGCATTATACAAAATCAAACATTCTTAAAGGCGCACTTATTTATAGTGCTGGAGACACCATTGCTACATTGTTGCTAGATGAATTTGCTTTATCTCGTTTGCTAGGAATGATGTTTATTGGCGCTACATTTTACGCTTTTGAAATTCCTAATTATTTTGATTGGATTGTAAAAAGAACACAGGCTTTAAAAGGTATCAAAGCTACTTTAACAAAAACATTATTAGCAATTGTCTATTTCAATCCGTTATGGATTGCTAGACATTTGTTGTTTATTAAATTATTTTCTGGACAGCTACATGCCATTAATTTCAATCTTTTAGAAATAGCATTTTGGTCGTTTTTGGTAAACATCCCAATTTCTTTTATCGCGAATTACATCATTCAAAACCGATTTAAGCTGCAATGGCGTTTTATAGGATCTGCTGTTTTCTCTGCAATCATGGCAATTTACTACGCACTAAGCGAAACAATTTTTAGTTGATTTAACTTTCATTTCGATCAAAGGAGAAATTTTAAAAAAATAGAGTAGAAGTCATAAGATTCCTCAATCGTACCTCATTTCGGAATGACAACTAATAATAATTGAAAACTGCAACTGTAAACTGATAACTAATAATTGATAATTGTTCACTGATAATTGATACCTTTTTTATAAACCACTCAACATATTTTTAAATTAGTACGCCATTTTTACAATCTTTTCTACCTTATCTGGCGATAACGATTGGTGCTCTCCCAAACCTAACCAACCACGATCTGTAAAACGTTTGGCTATTTCTTCTGCAGTTCCTTCGTAGTTTTCCGTATATTCTGACAACTTTGTATCGATGCCTAATTCGTGGAAAAATGAAACTGTTTTTTCAATAGCAGCATAAGCTTTATTTTCGATACTTCCTTCAGTAATGTTCCAAACACGTTCGCCATATTGTGCTAATTTTTCTTTTTTAGCTTCAAAATTATAATTGTAATGGCTAGGAGCAATGATTGCTAACGTACGCGCATGATCAATTCCAAATAAGGCAGTCAGCTCATGTCCAATTGCATGAACGGCCCAATCTGTTGGAACTCCTTTTTGTATCAACCCGTTTAAAGCCATCGTGCAACTCCACATAAAATTAGAAGCCGCTTTGTAATCTGTTGGATCTTTTAAAACGGTTGGAGCCACCTCAATAATGGTTTGTAAGATACTTTCTGCAAAACGATCTTGCAATAATGCACCAATTGGGTAGGTCATGTATTGTTCTAAAACATGTGTAAAAGCATCAGTCAACCCGTTTGCTAATTGACGCTTAGGAATTGACGTAATCACTTGAGGATCTAAAATAGAGAACTCAGGAAACAACCCTGGTCCGCCCATTGCAAATTTTTCTTTGGTTGCTGCTCTTGTAATAACAGCGCCTGAATTCATTTCAGAACCGGTTGCTGGTAACGTTAAAACCGTACCAAATGGCATTCCTTTTTCGGTTCTAATATGTTTGCTTAAAATATCCCAAGGAGTATCGCCTTCAAATAAAGCGGCAGCTGATAAAAACTTCGTTCCATCAATAACAGATCCACCACCAACGGCTAATAAATACGTAATCTTTTCGGCTTTAATCACTTTTAAAGCATCTAATAACACTTCATATTCTGGATTTGCCGGAATGCCTCCAAACTCCATAAATTCTCGGTTAGCTAAAGCGGATTGTACTTGTTCGTAAATGCCATTTTTCTTGATACTTCCGCCACCATACAATAGCAACACTTTGGCATCTTTCGGAATTTCACTTTCTAATTTTTCTATGGTATTTTTTCCGAAAATAATTTTAGTCGGATTTTTAAATTCAAAATTATTCATGTTTTTCTTTTTAATTATTCAATTACAGTCACTAAATCCTTCATTGGCTTTCTTACTTTCGTTAGTTTAACCAACCAATCTGCATCTTCCTTTCTGTATCCAATTGGCAATAAAACCGCACTACGCAATCCTTTTTCTCGCAGTCCTAAAATTTCATCTACTGCAGCAGGATCAAATCCTTCTAACGGTGTTGCATCAACACCTTCGTAAGCAGCAGCAATAATAGCGGCTGAAAATGCGATATACGCTTGCTTTGCAGCATGATTAAAGTTTTCTTCTGCCTCTTTTTGTGGATAAGCACTTAACAACATCTGACGGTAATTTTCCCATCCTTCGTTTTTAAATCCACGAATCTCGTTTGTCAAATCAAACATATAGTTAATTCTATCTGCTGTATAAGTATCCCAAGCAGCAAAAACCAATAGGTGAGAACAGTCTGTAATTACAGATTGATTCCAAGCTACAGGTTTAATTTTTTCTTTGATTTCTTGATTTTTAATCACAATAATCTCAAAAGGTTGTAAACCACTTGAGGTTGGAGCTAAACGTGCAGCTTCTAAAATTCGTTCTATTTTTTCCTCTGCTACTTTATCTCCATTCATTGCTTTTGCAGCATATCTCCAGTTCAGTTTATCTAATAATTCCATCTATTTATTTTTACTTTTATTGTTTATGTATAATTTAATATTCTAATTTATTTACAAGATTTAATACTGCTCCAAGCAGCTTGATACGCTTCTTCTAAAAGAGTATTGTCTAATTTAAAAGCACCTCTTTTTTCTGACATCATTAAAAATGATAAAGGATTTATAGCATAGGCATACAATAAGTAATCAGAAATAGGCTTTATAATGCCTTCTTTTTTTCCACGAGCCCAAAGATCGAGTAGGGGTTGTAAATGTTTAATTCCTTCTTGTCTACTGTCTTCATCAATAATTGGAGTATTGTCACATTGTGCTAAAAACATTGCGTTTTCGCACTCTTTGAGTTTAAAATCTGCAATTCGTTTCCAAATAATTTCAAAGCCTTCTGTTACAGACATATTTTCTGTATACGTTGCAAAGGCGTAATCTGTATAGGCAGCTTTTACATCTATATAAGTTTTGTTAACTAAGTCTTGTTTGTTTTCAAAGTACAAGTAAATAGTTGCAGGAGAAACGTTTGCCATTTTTGCTATTTTACTCATCGGTGTTGCATGAAAACCACTATTATTAACCAGCTCAATTGTTGCTTTTATAAGTGCATTTCGCTTGTCTATACTTTTTTGAAGTTGTGCCATGTTGTTTTTATTTCTTGCACAAAGATATATTAAAAATGAACGTTCATTCTTTTTTTTGATTATTATTTATAAATGCAACAATCAATAAAATTGATAACACAAGTATACTTTTATTGAAAAGTGGTTTAAAAAGACAAGATACAAGAGGATTACTACATACACCTAACTACTAAATAAACCTTGTCATAGAATATAGTATGCGACTGTTAATAGATTGAATATTATAAATTAAAGTTACAATCAAGCCTGGCATATTTAGTTTTTTATAAGCATTTAATTTCTACCGAAAGGTAAGAATCAAAAGAGCTTTCGGACTGAATTTGTGAGTGGAATAGAAAATAAAATTCAAAAAAAAAGTAAAGTGAGTCTTGATATTTTGTTTCGTTTTATATCAAAAAAAAAATAATTGACTGCCGAAGATTAGTGACTAGATTTTTGTTGTGTCTGCTAGGGCATTACCAAATAAAAATACATGTTGATTGAAGAGAGCTAATGAAACTAAGAAAGAGGTTAGTAAAGAAAAAAAAACAAAAACACAAAACTTCACAATTAATCACTTAATTTTGCACATTAAAAAGCACTAGATTCATAACTCATTAACAAATGGATAATTTAATAACCTTCTCTATTACTGTGTTTACTGCATTTTTTGCAATCACAAACCCGATCTCAAACATGACGGTTTTTGTTTCATTAACTCAAGGAATGAACAAAAAAACAAAGAGGAACATTAATAAAAAGGCTAATTTAACAGCTTTTATCATTGTTGCTTTTTTTGTTCTTTTAGGGAAATATATTTTTGAGTTATTTAATATTAGCATTCCTGCATTTAAAATTACAGGCGGAGTTTTAATTTTTTTTATAGGCTTTGAAATGCTACAATCCAAACAATCGAATGTAAAAAGCATTAAAAATGTTCATACAGATGAAGATATTGCAATTTCTCCATTGGCAATTCCAATTTTAGCAGGACCAGGAACCATTGTAACAGCAATGAATTTTGTATCTAATGTATCACCATTACAAATCTTCTTAGTAATTGCTATTTTTGGGTCTATGAGTTTATTGACCTATTTTACCTTTAGGTTAAGCGATTTTATTGTAAAAATAGTAGGGCATAATGTCATTTCAGTAATTGGTAAGATTATGGGATTAATCATTGCAATTATTGGTACAGGAATGATCATACAAGGAATTAAAATTGCTTTTAATTTAATTGCTCAATAAAATCTATACTTTTCAAAATAACAACAGCTAATTGTTCCTTGTTTCACAGATAACTCCAGTAAGCGTTATGTTTAAGAGAATAGAGCATAGATTTACTACTAATTAATTACGAACTCCTAACTGATAACTGTTCATTGTAGCTAAACAACTGTCATTTCTACAATAGGAGAAATCTCATAAAGCAAAGCACAATCTTACTCGTCATTTTTGGCGTCACCTTTAAGCATTAGCAAAATCAAAATGTCTTTTGATTGATGGTAGCTAGTAAAACTAAGAAAAAGGTCAGCAATGAAAAAAAAAGAAACTTTATGTTACCAACGAACGGCTAATTGTTCATTGTTAATTGTTGACAGTCAACTGTTAAATGTATTTCCCAAAAAAGCGCCTTTACTTCACAAATTCTACTACGTATCATTTTAATGTCTATGTTTGTTATAAAAACAAACTCGAAAAAGATATCAATTTAAACTAACTTTAAAATATGAAACACAAAATTACTCTCTTAGTTTTACTTTTTATAAGCACTTTTGGCTTTGCTCAAACAAACATCTTTATTCAGAATGGTGCTTGGGAAGTACCAGCTAATTGGAACCTAGGACAAGTCCCAACGGCTGGTCATAATGTTGTTATCTCAGGTGGTTTGACATGTACTTTAAATACCCCAGGAGCTGTTGCTCTAAGTATGACAATTAATGGTGGTGGTACTTTAAATATTGTCCCTACAGGGACATTAACGATAACAAACAATTTATTTAATAATGGCGGTGGATTGATAATAGATTCTGATGCTTCCAATAGCGGCTCAGTTATTGTTGGTTCTTATACTGGAGCTATAGCGTCATACCAACGGTATCTTACTGGGGGAGATTGGCATTTAATAAGCACTCCATTGAGCAGTGGCGGAGGGACAATAGCTTCTTTTATAACTGCTCATGGGGCAAGTATGACACAAAGTGGTGTGAAATATAGTTTAGCCACTTATGATAATGCTTTTCCAGCAAACGGAGTAAGTACTTGGAAAAATTATACTACAGATGGGTCTAATCCAGCTCCAGCAACTGCATTTGTGGAAGCCAAAGGGTATGAAATCTTAATGAATGGTAATGGGAAAGTTGGTTTTACTGGACTTATAAATGATGGTCCGATAGGCTTTAACTTAACTGAGAATGTAACTGGATGGAACTTAATTGGCAACCCATTTCCTTCTTCCGTTTTTGGGAATGCGAGTGCTCATGCAACAGATAATTTTTTAACACAAAATAGTGCAAGTTTAGATCCATCATATGTATCGATGTATATATGGAATCCAACTAATAGTTCTTACGATGTTGTTAATCAAGGTACTGGATCATTTTCTTTAGCTCCTGGTCAAGCTTTCTTTGTCAAATCTAAAACAGGTGGGGCTTCAGTTGGCTTTTTAAATAATATGCGTACACACCAATCAGCAAATAATTTTCAAAAAGCGGCTATATCGGCTATACCCACAATAAACCTTACTATAGATAATAATGTTGGAACTGTAAGAGGTACAGATATTAAATACATCAGTGGCACTACTTTAGGCCTAGACCCTGGTTATGATGCCGGTCAACTTAATGCTGTAGGCGCTGCTAATTTTAATCTTTATACACACTTGGTACAAGACAATGGTGTGAAATTTGCTTTACAGGCAGTACCAGACACAAACTATAACACTACTGTTATCCCAATAGGAATTGATGCAAACGCTGGTACACAAATAACTTTTAAAGCTACTGCAACAGATTTACCTACAGGTAAAAAGGTATTTTTAGAAGATAAATTGTTAAACACAGTTTCAGAAATTAACAATACAGATAAATCATATACAGTAAATTTTAGTACAAGTTCATCAGGTACAGGGCGCTTTTTCCTTCACACCAAAGTAAACAGTACATTGGCTATTGATGATTATTTAGCTTCACAATACACATTGGTAACTTCACCTGAGCAACAAAACATAAGACTTTATGGTACGGTTGCAGAAAAAGGTTCAATTAACATATTTGACAGTTTAGGTCGTATGGTTTACACCACAAAATTACAAAAAGGAAATGAACAAGATATCAATGTACCAATAATGTCTACAGGTATTTATTTTGTAAAATTCAATATAGACAACAAACCTTTTAGTAAAAAAATACTGTGGTACTAATTTCAAAGAACAAAAAATGGATAACAAGAAACAGAAAAATGCAGTAACCAATGAGATTGGTACTTCAGAAGAACTTATCACAAGAAATGAAGCTGTCAAAAAAGTAGCTAAATATATGGCTATAACAGCTTTATCTACTTTTATAATACTAAATCCTAAAAAGGCACAAGCACAATCTGGAGGTCCAGGAGGTCCTGGGTTTGGGGGATAACTTTTTTTTAAATGATAGACAAATTAAAATATTACATCAATTTATTGGTGTAATATTTTTTTTTAAAGAATAAAGATTATTTTACAATAACCACTTAAAATCATGAGTAAACTTCAAGATTTATTAGTAAAACCATTAAAAAACAAAAGTATTGTTTGGTTTAAAAACAGTAATACTTATGTATTGGTAGCTCATGAAACTGCGCAAATAATAAAACATTATCTTACATACCCAAACCAATTGCATCTAGAATGGATAACGGCACGCTTTAATATATCAATACAGGATGCAGAAATACTCTTAAAGTCGGTTGTAGTCTTGGTAAAACAATTAAACGTTTCAAAAAAGAACACTATTCAAGAGGACAGTATTTTAGAGGCATCCGTTGTACCTAAAACCATAAAATATTACAACATCAACAACACTTTTTTTAAAGTCTCTTATCAAACGGAAAGGCTCGCTTTTTTAATTCATCCTAAGTTTACACATTTAGAAACGAATACAAATACCAACCACCAACATCATTTTGAAGTGTTTTTTAAAGATGACAAAATTGTTTTAAATGTAAATGGCAATTTTGTAGATTCTTGGTCAGAAGAGAATACGCACTATTTTCAAGGAAAATTCTCTATGAAGTTAGTCGAAAAACTGTACAACAAGTCAGAGTCAGATTGGTTAGGGGTTTTTCATGCATCTGCTTTAAGCGATGGCAATCAAAATATCCTGTTTTTAGGCGATTCTGGCAATGGGAAAAGTACGCTTGCGGCGTTGTTAGTAGCACAAGGATTTACACTTTTTGCAGATGATTTTGTCCCAGTTGAAGCCAGTACGCAACAGGTACATTATTTTCCTGCCGCAATCTCTATAAAAGAAAAAGCTTTAGAAATGCTAAACCCTTTATTTCCTCAATTAAAAGATGCTCCTCAAATCGACTTAAAGTATATCCATAAATCTGTAAGATATTTGGTAACACCTAAACTAGAAGATCCATTTCAAACGCATTTACCTTGTAGTAAACTGGTGTTTGTTAAATACCAAAAAGACACTGGCATAAAATTAGATAAACTTAGTAGCGAAGAAGCCTTTGAACAACTTATTCCCGATTCTTGGTTATCACCAGTATCAAAAAACGCACAACTTTTTTTGGATTGGTTTACAACACTTACCTGTTACTCTTTAACATATTCTGATAACGAAGCAATGTACAAATGTGTAAAAAAACTCTACAAAGATGACGTATAAACAGACATTGTATTTTACATGTAGCTGCCTGTCGTTAGGGAAGTATCCCAAAAGGAGAAAAGAGATTTTAAAGCTAATAGCATCTGGATATGTAGATTGGGATAAAGTTGTAAAATTCAGTTCTAATCAGGTAGTTGTGCCTGCTTTATACTACAATCTTAAACAAGCACAATTATTAACGGTATTACCAGAAGGCTTAGAGGCTTATTTTGAACAAATATCTAATGCCAACAGGCAACGGAATGAAGCGCTTATTAAACAAGTAGATCATTTAGTAAGCATACTAGATAAACACAAAATTAAATTCGTTTTTTTAAAAGGAATGGCACATATTTTAGAGGGGTTATATCTAGATATAGGCGAACGAATGGTCAGCGATATCGATTTTTTAGTGGCTCAAGATCATGTAAAAAAGGTAGCTGAAATATTAAAAGCAGCAGGCTATATCAGATTGTACGAAGAAGGTTTACTTTTTAAATCAAGACATTATGCAAGGTTAATACATAAAGATTTTATTGGCGCTTTAGAAATACATTGGGATGTTTTAGATAATAAGCACGCCTCTAAACTTAGCAGCGACTTAATCTTTTCTAACAAACAAAAAACAGCCAATTATTACGTGTCTTCTTATGCTCATCAAGCGTTACATAATATGCTTAATGCACAGGTAAACGACAATAGTTACAATAGTGGGTTAATTTTACTAAGACAGGTATACGATTGCTTCTTATTGTCTTTTAAACCAGAAGTGCAAAGCACTTTACAAAACTACAAATACAATTATTATTTAAAAAACCTCTATCTTAAATCGATGCACAAATTCTTTAAAACAGAACTACCATTATATGAAAAATCTCTTTTTTTAAACTTTTTAATGTTGCGGTATCAATTTTCAATGCATAAGAATTTGTATAAAATAGAAAAATTAGTTACATACTATAGTTATCGTATCTATAATTATCCACGTCAAATTGTTTTAGTAATCATAAACAAAAAGAAACGTCAAGACATTATTACAAATCTAACCACTAAAGGTTGGCTAAAAAGACATCTGCAATCTTATAAAAAATCAAAAGAGTAGTACGTTTAAAAGTATAGGAATCTGTTAAGAGAAAAAGGTAAAGGGTGAAGGGTGAAAGGTTAAAGATGAAAACCTAGAAACAAGAGAATTACAACTAAACACTCAAACCTCAACAATAACTACTAACCGCTAACTGATAACTGCATACTGAAACAACTGTCATTTCGACGATAGGAGAAATCTCAACAAACAAAACACCAACCATAATAAAAGTAACAATCTCCACCGCCATAGAATCTGGCAGGCAAGTGCCTTCAGTTTAAAAACCCTGTACAAGTAATAAATGTAGTTACAATTTATCTGGAATTATGGTTATATAGCAATTACTGTATATTTGTACTATAATGATCTGAGTTATGTAACTTTGCTTTGGTAAAAGCGAAGTTGAATTACTACTTTTTTTTATTTTTTTCTTCTCAAATGTTTCTCTACAATGCAATGGAACACTCTTTTTACGAAACGACGGTAGGAGCGAAGTGGAATGTGTGTGGAATGACAATTAACTATAATTTATTTTATTCAACATGATTCAACACAAATTTAAATAATATCTTTATCGAGAATTATGAAATTAATAGTTGACTTCATTTTAATAACAGGAATCCTATTAAACCTATTTGTACTAATTGGTTTAATTAGGGCTAAGAATAGGAAGCTACCACAACAAGTATTGATCGTCTTTTGGGTATTTGTTCTAATCAACATAGTTCATTCATATACAGCATTGCATAATTTAAGGTATTTGAACAGAACTACATTTATTTTTGAAGATGGTTCAAGATTTATACTCGCCCCTTTAATTTACTTTTATTTTAAAGCTCTTTTTTTTAAACAAACAAATTTTGTTAAAAAGAATAGTGTGCATTTTATACCTTTTCTTTTATATTTCCTTGTATTTACGATTCCAAGACTTGTCAATATTTTAAGTGACTCTGATGTTTTTATGCACCAGTATCTAATTTATCAGTATGTCAACATAACCTTAGTCAAGGACTTGTTTTTTATGATTTACTGCTATTTCTCTTTAAGATTGTTTTATCGTATTAAGAAAAGTAGAAAACATATCTATTCAGATATAAAAGAAAAAGATTTTACTTGGTTAGAAATTTTCTTGCTAAGTATGTCTACAGTAATTGTGGTAGATTTAATCATTACTTTGTCAGAGATTTTTTTTAATTATAATGTTATATGGGATGATTTTATTACGTTAATATTCTTAATAATTGCTATGATTTATTTAGGGTATTATGGCATGAAACAATCAACTATTTTTCTTCCATATTTTTTATTTGAAAAAAAATATAATAATTCAAATCATTTAGTATTAGAATCTTCAGCGTCTACTACTTTAAAAGTAAAAATTGAAAAAACACTACAGCAAAAAGAAATATACTTAAATCCCGATTTAACCTTACGAATATTGGCTAATGAAATAGATTTTCCTGAAAGAAAGCTATCTGCATTTTTAAATAATGAAATGCATGTATCTTTCTATGATTTAATTAACTCATATAGAATTGTAGAAGCTAAAAAGCGATTGTCATCTGTTGATTATGAAAAATATACTATAGAGGGTATTGGGTATTCATGTGGGTTCAATTCGAGAAGTAGTTTTTTTAAAATATTCAAAAAAGAAACAGGGATTTCTCCTTATTCTTATAAGAAATCTATATTAAAATAGTCTATCTGCATCTAAAAAGACTACTTGCCTTTTTTAAACTGTCACAAAAAGTAATTTTATTAATTCCTTTGTGTTAGGTGTTTTTACCTTAATCATTCATTAATCAGAATCACAACAAATTGAAAAAATCACTTATTTTCTTATTCACTATTTCTTTGTTTTCTTGCAAAGTATCAGAAGTCAAAAAAAACATTTCACAAGGTTCTTCCATAACACATCGAGAAACTGTAGTTAATAATTTAAAACCTTTTTATTACTTAAAAAGAAAAGTACAAGTGCAAAGTGTAGAAGACTTAATGTTAAAATATAAGGTACCAGGACTTCGTATTGTTTTTGTAGATAAAGGCAAAATTTCTTGGTCAAAAAATTATGGCTATGCAAACCTTAAAGATTCGATTAAAATTGATGATAAAACAGTATTTACTGGAGCTTCATTAGGGAAACCTATAACCGCCATGGCCGCATTGAATCTAGTAGAACAAGGTATTTTAGATTTAGACGAAGATGTAAATATGAAACTCAAAGGTTGGAAAGTGCCAACGAACGAATTTACAAAAAAAGAAAAAGTAACGCTTCGAAGACTTATTGGTCATACCTCAGGATTTAACAGGTATTATGGAGCTAATTATATGCCCTATGAAACCTTACCTACCATAGAGCAAACATTAAGAGGAGAAAAACCGTCTAAACATCCAGCTGTTAAATTAGTTTCTGTTCCTGGTTCAACATATACCTATTCTAACCCTGGCTACTTAATCTTAGAAAAATTAATGGAAGATGTTACCGGTAAGAAGTTTGAAAGTATCATAGATAAATTGATTTTTACACCATCTGAAATGAAAACAAGCTCATTTGCACAACCAATCCCTGAACACTTATTGGCTACAAAGGCCACTGGTTATTCAAAAAATTTGAAGCCACAGCCTTATAATATTATTACATTTAAAGCCGCTGGAGGTATTTGGACAACCCCAGATGATTTAGCAAGATTTACCTATACATTACTTGACGATCATCATAAAGGAACAGGTAAACTTATCTCTCAAGATATGACTAAACTAGTTTTTAATAAAGGAGGAAACCTTGAGAAACTTGGGTTTACATTATTGAATTGGAATAATGATGTAGATGACATTGCTTTTAGACATACAGGTCAAAATTATGGTTTTACCTCAGTAATTTTTGGATCTCTGGAAAAGGAACAGGCTGTTATTATAATGGCAAATAGTGTGAATACTCAGCAGGTGTTCAATCATATTATAAGAGCCGTTGCTGATGAATATAATTGGGATTATTTTAAGTCAACAGGTTATGATATTTTTGATACTACTAATAAGGATTTTAGTGCTTATGCAGGGCAATATGATTGGAAAAATCACTTTGTAGTAATCACTAGCGAGTACAATGAATTGTTCATTCAAATTGACAATGAAAGACACCAACTTATTCCTGTGGAAGAAAACACCTTTTTAGTGCCTGATATTTCTCTTTTAATTATACTGCCTAAAAAGCCAAGGAGTACCTTAATATTTTTAGATGAAAATGGTGATTATTCTCAAGTAAATAAAACCTACCCAAAAACTTAAATACTTAATAAAAGCTAAACAAAATGAATGTTAAAAACTTATATACACTATTAATAATCAGTATAGTAGTGATTTCATGTAAAACCGAACAGAAAACTGATTCAGCAACTTTAATTCGATCATTTAATGGTCATTTAATTTCTAAATCTAAAATGGATGCGTTTATCAAATACCAAATGGACTCCTTGAATATGCCGGGATTATCTATCGCATTTATCAATGGTGATAAAATAGTATATCACAAAGCTTTAGGATATAAAAATAGTGAAACCCAAGAAAGAGTAAGTGATTCAACAATTTTTGATGCTGCCTCTATGTCTAAAACAGTATTTAGCTTTTTTACTATGAAAATTGTAGAAGAAGGACTTTTAGATTTAGACACACCTCTATATAAATATATGGAGTATCCTGATATAGCTTATGATGAGCGATATAAATTAATAACCGCTAGAATGGTGCTATCTCATACTAGTGGTTTTCCAAATTTAAGATATTTAGATGAACAAGGAAATTATAATCCAACTAGAAAGCTTACCATAGAGTTTCAACCCGGAACTAAGTATCAATATTCAGGAGAAGGTTATGAATATTTGGCTAACGTAATTGCTTATCTAAAAGGAGTTAAAAAGAATGAATTACAATATTTGATAAAAACTACAATTTTTGACCCTCTAAATATGAAAAAATCTAGTTTTGTATGGAACGATTATATAGAAAAACATCGTGTTGATGGTCATTTTAAAGGTAAAGT
Organism: uncultured Flavobacteriaceae bacterium; assembly: GCA_913065125.1. Lineage (GTDB taxonomy): Bacteria > Bacteroidota > Bacteroidia > Flavobacteriales > Flavobacteriaceae > Polaribacter > Polaribacter gochangensis. Next base: position 364,427 of record CAJYAG010000001.1, read on the forward strand.
AAATGAGGGATATGGTACAAGTAAAAAATATCCAAATTTTAAAGCATCATCTAGCTTACAGACAGATGCAAAAGAATATTCATACTTTCTAAAAGCACTAATAAACAACAAAATATTATCAAAAGAATCTCATAAAGAGCTTACAAAAGTACAATCAATAAAAAAGGCAACACAAAGGTCAAAAGAACAGAAATATGGATTAGGTATGGTTATAGAAGAATCTGAATACGGTACTAATTATTCTCATGGAGGTGATAACTTAAGTCATACATCTTTATATTATTTTAATAAAGAAAAAAAAGTTGGTTATGTGTTTTTTACCAATTCAGAAAATAGAAATAAGTTTCAAATAAATTTACTTGATTTTCTTTTAACTAATTAGTTAAACATGCAAATAAACTCAACGTTTAGTTTTAAAATAGTTTGTGAAATAAAAGTGGTGGGTTTTTACCCAGATGAAGCATAGTCAAAATGACCTCATAAAATTTTGGAAAAAGAATAGGCGAGTGGAGGATTATATTTTAGGGGATACAAATAAATGATCCAATGCATGGATGATTGGATTTGGATACAATACTTTACTAAAATCTTGCTTCAAATCGTATTTAGCTAAAAATGTCTACTAGACATTTTCTTAACGCCTAAAAGTCTAAAATATAGCGAATGAGCCGTAAATTGTTTCCAAAATTATATGCAGTTTTGATTTTCCCGCCTGCCACAAAATTTTAAAATAAGAGGCGGGCAGGTTTGTTTCTTTTGTTTCAAGACACTATTTAAAGAATTGATTGAGTATCAATTTTTAAAATACCTAATAATGAAACACGAAAAAAATGATTAATTAGAATTCTAAATATAACAAGTGCATAGAAATTATCTCGCAGAATAATTTTATGCTCTTGTGGCAACCTCACGAGAATCGTCTAAAATTTTTTATGACGTACATTTTATCGAATACGCGATTTTTAAACAGCCCAAAAAGGTTAGCTTTTATTTTGGTGCTTCGGCAAAAGCTCAGCATAAACTTAGGCAAGTGATGGACAATTGTGTGTAAAATAAATTGCCAGAGCAATTTAATTTTATAAAACAATCGAGCGCTTGGTAGCGGCTATTTTACATAACGTCAAATTATAGTTACAAATGAAACAACGCTGCGAAGCAAACCGCTTATTAGTTTAATGACCCAAGTTCCAATTATTCTAATGTAAACAAATGCTTCTGGGATATTTTACATAATAGAGAATTATAGCTACACAATAATAAATACAACTACGAAGCCACAATTAGCTTGTCATAATTACTATCGATATAAGTCTAAAGACGTTATATCTGTAATTATGTCAAATATCGCCCAAAAGCGCTATTTCGCAAATTGTTGTAAAATGTTCTATAATTTACATTATGTTAAATAGTAATTTTCTACACATACTCTAGCAAATTAAATAACAATAAAATACCTGATTACTTTAAGAACTTCGTTCCTAACAGTTCTGAAGCATCCATTACCACCATTTTAGCGCTCTTATCATTCTCAAAAATAAGTTGCTTTAAGGTTTCCAATCTATTGATAGGTACTGCTACAAAAATCATGTCTTTCTTTTCGCTTAAACTTAGATTGTTTCCTTTTACCAAAGTTCCGTTTACACCAATGCGCTCTTTTATTAAAATACCGATGGCATCTAAATTATTGCACGAAGAAATATGCACAATACGATCGTTTGGCCTTCCTGTTAAAACAATATCAATCATCTTAGTAGTTGTAAAAATACTTATCATACTCCACAAAGCCAATTCAACACTATTAAACACAATTCCAGCTGCAATAACAACAGCAGAATCTAGCATTAAAATAACCGTTCCGGTTTTTAAAGACGTTTTTGAGGTTACAATTCTAGCGATAATCGTTCCGCCTCCAGCAGATCCACCACCTTTAAAAATAAAACCGATTCCAACTCCAACTGCAATTCCGCCATACAAAGTAGCCAAGATTGGTATTTCGCTCAACGCTCCTAATCCAATAAATTCTGATAAAACATCAATAAAAATCCCAATTAATATAATGGCTATCGCACTTTTTAATGCAAAGTATTTTCCTAAGTATTTCACACTTACTAACAATAACGGAATGTTAATCATCATAAATAAAATTCCGATCGAAGATTTAAAAACACTGTCAAAAATTATTGCCAACCCTCCTGTTCCGCCCATAGTGATGTCATTCGGACTCAAAAAACCTACTACGCCAAACGCCATGATTGCACAACCGATTACAATAAATGTGTAGTTAAAAAACTCTTTCTTCATTTTATACTGCTTTTAAAAGTGCAAAGTTACTGTATTCAAATAGGATCTTTTATAGAATTTCTCTAGTTTTTAGGATTCTTTTTTACAAATACCAAAGTACTCATACAGCGTGTATTATCCACATTTACATACTTCTTGGGCGCTACTAATTGCAAAGGATGCAAATCTAAAAGTTGGTTCAATAAACTGTCTGTTAGTAAAAACCGTTTGGTTGTATCTGGCAAAAGATATACGCCATCGGCAATTGGTGTTACAAAGTTTTCAATACTCTCTTTAGAGGTCATTCTAACAAACAAACTCCCGCCTGGTTTTAACACACGCACCAGTTCAGAAAACATATTTAAAAAATGCTGTGTATGTTGTGCAAAATGCAATACAGCACTACAAATAACATGATCAAACAGATGGTCTTTAAAATTTAACACATCTAAGTTTTGCACAGACAATTGGTCAGATATCTTTGGATACTTCTCTTTTGCAACTTGTAAACTACTAGAGTTAGTATCAACTCCATACAATTCATACACATGCTTATAAAACCATTTTAAATTGCGTCCTGTCCCACAACCGGCATCTAAAATTACTGCCTCTGCTTCATATCGTCCCTTTAAAATTTGATCTAAAAGGTAAATATCAATTCCGCCAATATCATTTACTAATCTCTCAATAGACATATTTTATTTTTAAACAACCAAAATACAAATTCTTAACGGTAGATTTGCAGAATGCAAAATAAACAAAGATCTAAAATAGAATTTATTGCCTTAATGGCTTCGTTAATGTCTATTGTAGCCTTATCTATCGATGCATTATTACCAGCATTAGAGCAAATCGGAATTTCTATCGGAATCCACAATACTACAGACAATCAATTATTAGTTACTATGATTTTCTTAGGATTGGGCTTCGGACAATTAATCTTTGGTCCTATTTCTGATAGTTTAGGTAGAAAACCTGTTATTTATATGGGTTTTACGCTCTTTGTCATTGCTAGTTTTATCTGTGTATCTGCCGCCAATTTAGAAACCATGGTAGTAGGTAGAGTTTTACAAGGGATTGGCTTAGCGGCACCAAGAACCATTAGTATTGCAATGATTAGAGATAGTTTTAGCGGAAATTACATGGCTAAAATCATGTCATTTGTAGTTGTTCTTTTTATTTTGGTTCCTGTAGTGGCACCTGCAATCGGTAAACTTATTTTGGATGCATATGGTTGGAAAGCCATTTTTATCAGTCAGTTAATTATTGGTGTTGCTATTATGATTTGGTTATGGAAAAGGCAGCCAGAAACATTGCCTGTAGAAAAGAGAACAAAATTTAGAGTTCGCCTCTTTATAGATGGCGCAAAAGAATTTATCAAGCACAAACAAGCAGTTACTTTTACCTTAGTTTCTGGCTTTATAACAGGTTCTTTTATGGTGTATTTATCAGCGTCACAGCATATCTTTCAAGAGCAATATCATTTTAAAGAAGAGTTTCCATACATTTTCGCAGGATTGGCAATTGCCGTTGGCTTTGCTACCTTTTTAAACGGAACCTTTGTAATGCGTTTTGGCATGTATAATTTGGTAAAAGTCTTTACACTAATGTTTACACTAGTGCCACTACTCTACGCAATTATTTATTTTAACAATGATATCAATCCAAGCATTACAGTCTTTTTAATTTTCTGTGGATTAGAGTTTTTTGCTATCGGATTTTTATTCGGAAACCTACGTGCTCTAGCCATGCAACCTGTCGGTCATATTGCCGGAGTTGGTTCTGCAATAAACGGATTTGTATCTACCATTATGGCAGTACCAATTGCAACCTTTATTGGTAGTTATGTAATAGAAACGGCCTTGCCTTTATTTATTGGGTTCTTTATTTGCGGATTGTGTTCTTTCTTATTGATACAGTTCTTGCCCAAACATTCAATTACAAAGAATGAATAAATCTAGCAATTAATACGCTAGCAATTCTTTTAACTCAGCTTCAAAACGGTTTTTAGCCAAGTATTGCTTTTCTAGATCCTTTTCAAACGGAATTGGAGTTTCTAAACTTCCAACACGTTTTACTGCAGCATCTAAACTATCAAAACAATTTTCGGTAATCAAAGCAGACAAATCACTTGCGATTCCGCCAAACAACGAATCTTCTTGCAACACAATTGCTTTTCCTGTTTTCCTTACGGATGCATAAATGGTTTCGACATCTAGCGGTTGTAGGGTTCTTAAATCGATGAGATCTGCAGAAATTGTTGGATGTTTCTCTAAAGTTTCTAAGGCCCAATGTACTCCCGCTCCGTAGCTTATAATGGTAATGTCGTTTCCTTCTTTTAAGTTAGCCGCTTTTCCAATAGGAAGCGTATAATAATTCTCTGGCACTTCTTGATATACAGAACGATACAATGCTTTGTGTTCAAAAAACAATACCGGGTTTGGATCATTAATTGCAGCAATTAACAAGCCTTTTGCATCGGCAGGAAATGCTGGATACAACACTTTTAAACCTGGTGTTTTGGTAAACCACGCTTCGTTGGTTTGACTATGAAATGGTCCTGCTCCAACGCCTGCACCACAAGGCATTCTTACCACAACATCTGCGTGTTCGCTCCAACGATAATGTGATTTTGCTAATAAGTTTACAATCGGGTTGAATCCTGAAGACACAAAATCTGCAAATTGCATTTCCATCACAGCTTTCATTCCATTGATAGACAAGCCATAGGCTGCAGCAACAATTGCAGATTCACAAATGGGTGTGTTTCTAACTCTGTCTTTTCCGAATTGCGCTACAAATCCGTCTGTTATTTTAAAAACGCCGCCATATTCAGCAACATCTTGTCCCATAATTACCAAATTATCGTGTTGTTCCATCGATTGTCTCAATCCGTCAGAAATAGCATCAATTAAACGAATCTTTTTGGTTTCTGTGGATGGATTGATGATTTCTGATTGAAAGTCTTTATATACATCATTTAGTTCTGTTTCTAAATCAACTGTAATTGTTGGTTCGTCAAAAGCCAATTGCAAATGTTCGTTTATTTCATGAAGCATGTCTTCTTTAAACTGTGCATCCTCTTGTTCTGTTAGTAGCTTTTCTGCTTTTAAATAGTCTTTAAAATTTTCTAGCGGATCTTTTGCTGCCCATGTATCCATTAATTCTTGAGGAACATATTTTGTGCCGCTCGCCTCCTCATGACCACGCATTCTAAAGGTTTTAAACTCTAATAAAATGGGTCTTGGATTTGCACGAACACTTTCTGCCAATTCAGAAACCTTTGTATAGACTTCTACAATATTATTTCCGTCTATAATATGACTTTCCATTCCGTAACCAATACCTTTGTCAGCAATGTTTTCACAATTAAACTGCTCTGAAGATGGTGTTGAAAGTCCGTAACCATTATTCTCTACACAAAACAACACGGGTAAATTCCAAACAGAAGCAACATTTAACGCTTCATGAAAATCGCCTTCACTTGTTCCGCCATCACCAGTAAACACAGCACACACTTTTTGCTCATTTCTAATTTTATGTGCCAATGCAATTCCGTCTGCAACTCCAAATTGCGGACCTAAATGCGAAATCATGCCTACAATATGGTAAGCTTGTGTTCCAAAATGAAAACTACGATCTCTCCCTTTTGTAAATCCGTTTGCTTTTCCTTGCCATTGAGAGAATAAGCGATACAACGGAATTTCTCTAGTTGTAAACACGCCTAAATTTCTGTGCATTGGTAAAATATATTCGTCTTTGTTTAATGCAGAAGCTACACCTACAGAAATGGCTTCTTGGCCAATTCCAGAAAACCATTTAGAGATTTTACCTTGACGTAATAAAATCAGCATCTTCTCCTCTATCAATCTTGGTTTTAACATCGATGTATATAAATCGATAAGTTGAGCAGTTTCTAAGGAAGTGTTTGAGTAATTAATTTGAGCAATCATGTAATCATTTAGTTAGTTGTAGTTGCGAATTTAAAAATAAAAAGCGAAGTACAATGCATTATTTTAATAGTAATACGATTATAATTTATTTAAAATTTCTGCTGCTTTTAGCAAGGTTTCATCTTTTTTAGCAAAACAGAAACGCAGTACTTTTTCATCTAATTTATCGGTGTTAAAAACTGAAACAGGAATGGATGCAATTCCAAATTCTATCGTTAGTTTCTTTGCAAATTCAACATCATTAGCATTAGTAATGTTGCTGTAATTTAATACTTGAAAATAGGTCGCTTTAGATGGAGTAAACGTAAAGTTAGAGTCTTTAATGGCTTCTAGAAAGAGGTTTCTTTTTTGCTCGTAAAACAAGTCTAATTGCTTGTAGTTATTAGCTATAGCAATATACTCAGCTAAAGCAATCTGCATTGGATGATTTACACAAAACACATTAAATTGATGCACTTTTAAAAACTCTTTCATGAGTTCTTTTGGACCACAACAATAGCCCATTTTCCAACCTGTATTATGAAATGTTTTTCCGAAAGATGCGGTTATAAAAGTCCGTTCTTTTAATTGCGGAAATAAACAAGCACTTTCATGTTTTAATCCGTCAAAAACCATGTGTTCATAAACTTCATCACTTAAAACAATAATATTTGTGTTGTTTGTAATCAGCTCTAGCTGTTGCATGTCTTCTTTAGAAAAAACAGTTCCACAAGGATTTTGTGGTGTGTTGATGATGATCATTTTCGTTTTATCAGAAATTGCATTTCTTACTTCATTCCAATCTACTTTATAATTTGGATAATTCAGTTGCATGGAAACGACTTTTCCTCCGTTCAATTGAATTGCTGGCTCATAACAATCATACGCAGGTTTAAACATGATAACTTCATCCGAAGTATTAATAAATGCCGTAATTATTGAAAATATTGCTTGCGTTGCTCCAGCAGTAATTACGATTTCGTTTTCTGGATTGTACGTAGATTGATATAAAACATCAAATTTTTGCGCAATCGCTTCCCTTAATTTTAACACACCAAGCATTGGTGCATATTGGTTGTAACCAGCTTTCATTGCTTTTGCAACCAAATCAATTAGTTTTTGATCGCTTTTAAAATTTGGAAAACCTTGAGCTAAATTTATGGCGTTGTGTTTATTTGATAAATTGCCCATTGTTGTAAAAATAGTGGTTTCTAAATTGGGTAGCTTTGAAATATGAGTCATAAAATGAATTTAGTAATTATTATAAAATAAAAAATCCTTATCAATAATTGATAAGGATTTCAATATATATTATTGAAGTTTACAGTTCTTTAAAAATAGCATGCATCATTCTTTTTTTATCGTTGATGCTTTCTTCTAATGAAATCATTGTTTCTGTTCTATTTACACCATCAATATCATCAATCATATAAATAATGTCTTTAGCATCGTTTGTGTCTTTGGCTCTTACTTTACAAAAAATATTGTATTTACCAGCAGTTACATACGCTACAGTAACATTTGGTATGTTGCTTAATTCTTTAATAACACTTTGAGTCATGGATGTTTTTTCAAGAAATACGCCAACATGAGCAATAAAAGAATAGCCCATTTTTTCGTAATTAAGTGTTAATGTTGATCCTTGAATGATGCCTTCATCTTCCATTTTCTTAACACGAACGTGAATTGTTCCTGCAGAAACTAATAGCTTTTTAGCAATGTCTGTAAACGGAGTTCTGGCATTTTCAATTAGCACATCTAGTATTTGATGATCAATCTCATCTAAAACAAACTTTTTCATTATTTTTTAAATATTATTCAATTAATATGCCAAAAATATGAATTATATTTAAAATAAGAGTAATAATGATAAAAAAAATACATAAAAAAACTATTTCATTGCATGCCCGAGATAAGCGCTGAGATCACCTTCTTTTTCTAAGACAATATCTGAAACAAGTTTGTTGTCTTCAATTTTATCTACAAATTGATAGGCTTTTCCTGTTGTAGTGTTTTTTGTAAGTTCAATAATATCAAAAAAGTTTTTTTGATTGTTTGGGATATCAAAATAAGGTAAATACTCGCTATAATCAGTTGCTGTAGCAATATGATGTATTCCTTGTACAAGCGCATAAAAGTTGAATTTCCTAGCTTCTTCTCTGTCATAATCATCAGGAAAATGTCCAGCCTCAATTAAGATGGTGTTGAATCCTAATTTCTGAAAGTTATCTCCTGTTGCAGTTGGATAAAACTCGTCTGTATATCTACCAACATGGTTCGGAATTACTTTTTGCAACAACATATTCATTGCTACAATCACATTCATCGTTAATTTTCTACCTTCTGTTAGTTTTCTTGTTACTTCTTCGGATGGTGCTAAAAACGATATGGTTGCAGGGTTTTGAGTACCTTCTACTCCAAAAATGGTTCTTTGATCGTGTAAATTAAAACAATAGTCTGGTTGAAAACTTTCTAAAACACTTCGCAACAACTTACTTTCTTTAGCTTTTTGATCTACTGCATCTCTATTTAAATCTATATTATTGGCATTTACACGCGTGTAGTTTAACGATCCATCTGGATTTAACATCGGAATACATAAAATGGTACACTTCTCTAAAATCGCTTTAAAAACAGGATTTGTAGAACTAACAATACAATTAAAAAAGTCGAATAAAGCCTTTGTTCCAGTGCTTTCATTTCCGTGCATTTGTGTCCAAATAAGAATCTTTTTTGCGCCAGAACCAACTTGTACAGAACGAATTGGAACTTTATTCTCTGAATTCCCAATTATAGAAACAGCAAGTTTATCTGATAATTTTGATAATAATGGAGAAATATGTGCATCATGAATCCATTTACCAAAAAGAGCAGTCTCCTTATTAGAGCTATAAATTGTTTTTAAGATATGTGGATTTATAATTTCCATTGATAAAAGTATCTGACAAAAATACAAATTCAATTTTAGGTTCTTCCTCATTTTTTTTACAAAAGTAAACTGATGTAATGTTACAATTGTAACTCATATTTTTTGTTTTTATTGATACAAATGTAATTCACATTTAAACAAAACCTCCGTGTTGTATTACAAAGCTGAATCTCAGTTTCATTAATATAAGTATTTTCTATATTAACTCATTAATATACTAATATACAGTTAGTTAAATATCATTAAATAAACCTTTTATTTATATGTAAAATACAAATTTTAAATTATCTTAAATGATTGTAAGGTTAATCAATTAGATTGTTTTACATTTGTAAAACAATCTATAATTTACAATGGTAAACACAAGTGATTTTACAACAAGACTAAAAAAAGTGATGGATTACCATCGTTTAACTGCATCATTATTCGCAGATAAAATTGATGTACAACGTTCTAGCATCTCTCATATTATTTCCGGGAGAAACAAACCAAGTTTAGATTTTATTTTAAAAGTGACGAATACTTTTAAAGATGTAGATATTTATTGGTTGTTAAACGGTAAAGGTACTTTTCCGAAACAAGCAGAAGAAAAAACAAGTAGCCTCGCTCCTACGCTTTCTTTTGATGAAAAACAGACAATCAATTCTGATACAGAAAAGAAAATACAACGAATTGTTCTTTTTTATACTGACGGAACTTTTGAAGAATACAAAAAATAAAGCCTTTAGAATATCTAAAGGCTTTTTAATTTATAGTTTGATATTTTATTAGTTGACTAGCTTTGCCATACCAATTCGTATAATTTGAATGTGTTTGTTTCTATTTGAAACTCCGCTGTTTTTTTGAATTTCAACCAATTGCAACAAAAGGTTTACTGCAGTTTTATCAAAATTAAATTGTTTAAACTGAATTCCTTTAGCAACAATATCATCAACTAAATTCTCAATTGCCTTTGTGTTATTACTCTTTGCAATTTTATCATAGGCTCTTTTATACAACTCTTGTATTCTTGTATCGTTGCTTAAAAACATTCCAGACAATACATTCTGAGCGATAAATTCTAATTCGGTTTCATCATTTTCCTCAATAAATATCCTTGTCAAAGGTGTTGCAATGATCTTTCTAACATCATTTGGCAATTCCTTAGAGAGCTTTATCGCTAAAGCTTTGTCGATATAATAAATTGCAACTAAGGTTTTTCCTAAAACGCTGTACGATTTACTTTTTAAGGCTTCTTGAAATATTGGTAAATTTCCTGGGTCAGTTAATTTTCCTAAGGTTTCAATAGCAGCCGCTCTAACCAATGTTTTTTTATCGTTCAAAGCAGTTTTTTTAATTTTATCAATTACAGCTCTTTTAGAAGACTTATCAAACAAATCGATATTCTCTATCGCTAAAATTCTAATCTTGTAAAATGGATCATCTATGGCGTTTGAAATTGCTTCGAAAACATTTTTATCGTCTTGTAGCTTTGCGATTGCTAAAATTGCTTCTTTTTTATGCCCATAATTTGTAGTGTATTGCAACTGATTTAAATATTGACTTGTTGTTTTTGCTTCTGTAAAATCTGCCAACAAAACTCCGTCTGCATTCACAAGAATATTTTCTGGCGTTTTAGAATAGCTAAAAGTAAATGACGCATCTTTGCCATCAACAAAAACTTTTTCGCGAGTTACTTTACCGTTTTCTATTATATCAATTGCAATCGGAAACTGAAACTCACCTTCTGTTTGATAAAAATTTACAGTCACTTTTTTCTCTAGCGTGTTATAATCGTAAGAAACTTGAATCTTTGGATGTCCGCCAGAAAAATACCATTGATTAAAAAACCAATTTAAATCTTTTCCTGTAACTTTTTCAAAAACCAAGCGCAATTGATGCACTTCTGCACTTTTGTATTTATTTTCTGTTAGATATAAATTTAAACCTGCAAAAAAAGCCTCATCGCCAACATAGTTTCTTAACATGTGTAAAATTGCGCCGCCTTTATTATAACTCACCGCATCAAACATATCTTCTTTGTCATTGTAAAAATAACGAACCAAATGCTTGTCGAAATTTTCTCCTTGTTTATATGCTTCTACACTTTCTAATAAATGCGCATTTGCATTGTCTTTTCCGTATTTGTGTTCTCTCCATAAATACTCGCTATAATTGGCAAAAGATTCATTTAGTGTTAAATTACTCCAACTTTCTGCAGTAACTAAATTGCCAAACCAATGATGAAATAATTCATGTGCAATCGTGTTTTCTTGTACATTTTCATCTATCAGTTGTCCTGGCATTTGATTTGCATTTTCTCCATGGATTACAGCGGTAGTATTTTCCATGGCACCACTTATATAATCTCGTCCAACAAACTGACTGTATTTACTCCAGGGATATTCTACACCAGTAATTTTTGAGAAAAACGCCATCATTTCTGGAGTTAATCCAAAAATGTCTTTTGCATATGGAGCGTATTTTTTTTCTACATAATATTCAACCGGAATGTTCTTGTAAGAATCTTTAATAATCTCAAATTCGCCAACACCTAAAAAGAATAAATAAGGCGCGTGTTTTTGTTTAAAATTCCAATAATCTGTCCTTGTTCCGTTCGGATTTTCAATTTGACTTTCTAATATTCCGTTTGATAAGGTTTTAAATTTACTAGGAACTGTAATTGCTAACTCTTGCGATGTTTTTTGATTTGGGCTATCAATCGTTGGAAACCAGCAACTACTCGCTTCTGTTTCTCCTTGCGTCCAAACTTGTGTAGGTTTTGAGGTATCTAATCCATCAGCATTGATAAAGTATAAACCTTTTGCTTGTGTAATTGCAGTACTTCCTTTTTGCTGAACTTTTTCTGGTCTTGCGGTGTATTTTATATAAAGTGTAAAGCTTTCTTCTTTTGTGTATGCTTTTGGTAATTCTACAATAATCTTTTCTCCGTCGTAATTATAGCCTACATCTTTATTATTTAATTGAATGCTGTGAATAATCATCGCCTTTGCATCTAATATAACTTTATCAGTCGCATAGAAATAGGGTTTTAATGTAAGCCAAGCTTCACCATTTAATTCTTTCTTTTTAAAATCTAAAGAAACATTAAGCTTTGTATGTTGCAATGCGTGTACTTTATCTTTCTCTTTTCTATACACTGATTGCGCTTCTACTTGCGCAGAAAAAACAGCAATAAAGAAAAAACAAATTAAAAAAGTGATTTTTTGAAACTTCATAAATAACGATTCTTTTTAAGACTTCAAAAGTAAGAAATTTAAGGTGTTTCCTTGTTAATGGCTCGTTAAAAAAGAAAAGCTCAGCATCTTACTTAGATGCTGAGCTTTTCTATAAAATTATTATGGTTCTTATTTAAACAACACTTTGAATTGATCTAGATTGATTCCGTCTGCATCAAACTTAACTTCGTTTATCATTTTCATAATATTAGAAGGATTCATGTTGTCTCCTAAAATTCTTGCAACTCCAACTCCTTGTTTTGCTCCGTAACCAAAAGCTATAAGCTCATCAATAGCATCCGACTCACCCGTATAATACAAACTTATTTTCATGTTTTTCTCGGTAAATCTCATCAAACTCTTATACTCTTTTCCTTTTAAGATTTTATCTAATTGTGCTTTTTCGGCTTCAACCTCAGTGGCGTTTTCTTTAAAGGGAATTGCAACAACATTAATCTTTTTAATACTTTTTAATGTTGTTTTTGTTGCTTCAGAGACATTGTCAGATTTTATTTGCAAAATACTTGCCGGAACATCAAAAGTGATAAATCCAGATTTTTCTTGGCTTTTAACTAAATAGCTTTGTAAAGACTCTTCTTTACAAGATGTAAAAGAAAAAACTAAAATAAAAGCTACTATTAGGGTTGTTATTTTTTTCATTGTTTTTGTTTTAAGTGATTTTTTTGATGAATCTAAATAACTAGTTAGACTTCTTTCCATCATTAGAAAATTGATTTGCAATGCTAGCTAATTTATTAACATCAATCTTTCCGGTTAACGATACTACAACAGACTCTGCATTACCGTCTGTAACTCTGCTAGCTCCGTTAACAAACATTAGCACTTCGCTAACATAGTCTTTATTGCTTCCTGTTTTTACATAAATTCTAACTCTAGCATCTTTATCTTTTATTCTCATCAATTCTATTAAATTTGATTTTTTTACTGCAGAAACCACCATAGATTCCATTGTTTTTGCAACTTCTGGACTATTTGCTTTGAAAACTTTTAATTCATTTAGGCTTTCAATCAATTTAAAAACTTCTACTGCTTCTTTATCTCCTCCAAAATCTCCTCCAAATTTTTGCAATAATTGGAATGCATCTTTATTTACAATAAAAGAAGATACTTCGTCCATATTTTCTAATTTATCAAACATAGATTGTCCAAAACTTACTGCTGGTGCTATTACTAGCGCTATTAATACGATTATTTTTTTCATGATTTCTCTTGTTTACTTATTACTTTAATTTACTTGGTTTTAAATATTTTATTTACAGCGTCTTCATACACATACAAACTTGCAACAGCTTCATTTCCTTTGTTTAAGTTTGTAGAGATCATTTTTAACGCTTCTTTTACTTGAGCAAATTGCGCTTTCGCTTTTTGCTCTTGCACATAACTATTTCCTATATATACACTAAATAGTAAGGCAACTGACGCAGCTACTGACAACCATTTCCAATTCGTTTTTTTAGTATTTAACTGGATTGGTTTTACAGATGTTTCTGCTTTACTGATGGCAAAATAACCAAACATCGATTCATACTCTTGCAAATGTGAAGCTACATTACCTGATGAAAAATAGTTTTTTAATGTAGTTTCTTCTTGCAAAGTAGTTTCTGCATTTAGGTATTTTTCTAACAACTGTTCTATTTTAGATAATTCCATAATTGTGTTGTTTTATTAGTTCTTCTCTTATTGTTTTTCTTGCTCTAGATAATGCTACTCTGACAGCTGTTGGTTTTAAGTCTAACATTTTTCCGATCTCTTCAAAATCGTACTCTTCAACGTCTCTTAATTGAATTACTAACTTTTGCTGTTCTGGCAACTTCTCTATAAGCCTATGTACTTGGTTAACACTATCTCGATACTCCATTTTTTTATCTAAAGAAGTATCTTTTTCTTTATAATTACTATGAACCAATGTTAAATTTGATGCTTGTTTAGATTTTAGTCTATCAAAACAATAATTTTTAGTCATTGTCATTGCAAACGCTTCAACATTTTTATATTCAGCTATTTTTGCTCTATTTTTCCATAACTTAAAATACAGTTCTTGTGTTGCATCTTCTGCTTCTTCAGTTGACACTAAAAGCCTTTTGGCTAAACGAAAGACTTTGTCTTTAAAAGGTAAAACAGATTTTAAAAAGTCTGATTGATTCATTAGTTTGTTATAATTATTTGTGCAAAAACGTTTCTTTTAATTGCTTCTACACCTTTATGACGAAGCACAATTAATTTTGTTACATCTATTTTTTAAATGTACTATAATTCTATAAATTGCGTTACTTAAACAATAGCTTTATTAAACGCTGCTTCGATGAAAAACCTCTACAAGTTACTTCTTTTTTTTTGCCTGTCTTTGACTTTATATAATTGTACTAAAGAAGATGAAATTCCGGCTGATGTAGAAATCAATGATTTTATTTGGAAAGCAATGAATGCTTATTATTTATATCAAGATCAAATTTCGGATTTAGCAGACAGACGTTTTAACAATCAACCTGAATTAAATAGCTATTTAAGAGAATTTGCTACACCAAACGAACTTTTTATAAATGTTTTACAAAACCAACCAACTGCTGATAACAAATCTACTTTACGAAACGATTATAATTTAATAGCGCCACCAAGTATAAGAACTTCAACAACAAATGGAGTTGAATACGGAATCATTGCCGAACCAGGAAGTGCAGATAAAGTACTTGGATTTGTACAGTATATTTTACCAGGTTCTAATGCTTCCACAAAAACGATTGCTAGAGGTGATTTTTTCCATGCTGTAGATGATGCTCAATTAACAAGAAGCAACTATCGTTCTTTATTAGAAGGAACAAATTCTACATTCGAGTTAAATATGGCAAATTTTGATGGAACAACTGTTACGTCAAACAATACAAAAGTAGCGTTAACTAAAATGGCATACACACATACTCCGGTTTTTATGGCTAAAAATTTTTCAAGCGGAGGAAATACTATTGGCTATTTATTGTATAACAACGATTTTTCTAGCAATTATATCAACGATTTAAATACTACATTTTTACAGTTTAAAAATCAAGGAGTTAATGAGTTGATTTTTGATCTACGCTACAATGTTGGCGGCGGAAGCTTTGTTAAAAATATCACCCAAATTGCAAGTATGATGACAGGACAATTTACAAGTCAGCCATTCATAAAAAACCGCTGGAACAACAAAGCCCAATCTTGGTTTGAGCAGCATCAGGCAGATTCTTTAATTACAAAATTTACAAATAAACTAAATGCTTCTACTCCAATTAATAGCTTAGGATTAACAGATGTATACATTATTTTAAACGGTAGTTCTTCTTCTGTAGAATTGTTAATCAATAGTTTAAAAGGGTATATAAATGTTCATATTATCAATAGCAATACAACAAACGGAGATAATACTGGCGCTATTACTCTATACAATTCCATTGATTACAATTCAACTGGCAAAAGCACAAATCATACTGTTGCAATACAGCCCATAGTGCTAGAGTTTTTAAACACAAATGATGAAACTTATGCAAGTGGTTTTACTCCAGAATTAAGAATTTGTAACCAAGAAAATATTTTAAACTTAGGAAGCTTAGGAGAAACTTCAGATCCGCTATTAAATGAAGTAATTAGTTTAATAAACGGATTCCCTCCAAATCCTCCTGCAATGTGCAATCCTAATAATTTTGATTTTTTATACAATTCTGTACGCAATCAACAAATTAATGATGTTGGCGTTTTTATAGAACAAGATTTACCGAATACAAACTAAGTTTTTTTCCGAACTAAAACATGAATACTTCTTGCTCTAGAAGCAAAGTCATTAGAAAATTTAGTTGGATGATTTGATGAAGGTGGAAATTGCTCTATCCAAATAGTATCTTTATTTACAACCCTTAACAAACCTGGTATCTTTATTTCTTTACCGGCACGTTCTAAGGTAAAATCTATCCAAAAAGGAGATTGAGAAAAATCTACTTTGTAAGAAACTGACATTCCATATCCCATTTGAGAAAAATATGCTTTTGCATTCTTAGAAAAACTATATTCTACCTGTAACTCTTTGTCGGTCCATTTTCCTTCTAAATCAATTTCTTTAAACTGAGAAAAAGCATTGATACAAAACAAGCAAGTTATCAATACAAAAATTTGAGTAATTTTTTTCATTTTTACGATACAATTAATTATAATTATGATTTTGCTTCTAATAAATCCGGTCTGTATTCATTCATTAACCCTTCATCTTTAAATTTGGCATATTCAAAACCAGATTGCCACCATTTGGTCATTAACTTTTTATCAAAAATCAAAGAATTTGTTGTTAATACTGTTGGTGTATAATATAAATTCAACTTCACATTATGTTGTTTTGCTGTTAATTTACCAATGGTAATATTATGTCTTTCTACTTGTTCTAACATAAAATCAAAGGTGTCAAACAATAAAGAAAATGGGTTTTTAGATTTGACCCTATTTATTTGTGTGACTTCTGTTTCTAAAATAATAGCATCTACTTCTGTTGCTCCACGTAAAATAGCTTCTCTTATTGGAACCAAACAACCAAAACCACCGTCTGCATATTGACAACCATTTTTTTCTAACAAACTCATAAACGGAATGTAATTGCAAGAAGCCCAGATCCAATCACAAAAATCATTATAGGTGCATTCTCTTAGCGTTTTATACTCAACCTTATTGGTCGATAAGTTTGATACTGTAACCACAACTTCAGTTTCATTTTTGATGATTTTTAAAAATACCTCTTCGGTAATATATTTTTTGATTAATTTTCGAAGGTTTTTACTTTCGCCAAAGGTTTTTCTTCCATTAATTAAATTCCAAACAGTATTTAAGTGATTTATAGCAATTACATTTTCTCCATGTCTTTTTTTAATAATAAATGGATTATTGCTAAAAATTGTATGCTGATTTACATCGGTGTAAATGCTTTTAAGCTCTTCTATTTTACCAATTGCTAAATGAGAAACCAATAAACTACCGGTAGAAGTTCCAATAAAAATATCATAATTTCTTTTATTCTCTTCAATTAAGTATTGTGCAACGCCTCCAGCAAAAGCACCTTTGCTTCCTCCTCCAGAAATAACCAATGCTCTTTTATTATAACTCATTAAAACACCACATAAATAGTTGACAAAAATTTCTTGCTAATTTACAATTAAACAAAGCAATATTGTAAATTAGTGGCTTAAAAATATTAAAATGAAAAAATGTATCCTTTTAGTGTGTCTTACAATTATCAGTTTTTCTTGTAAACAAGAATATGTAGTAAGAAGTTTTGAATCCGTTTCTATTCAAAAATTTGATATGGACAGCACAAGTATTAGAGCAATCATTGCTGTAAATGCTGATGAACTCTTATTTGCTGGTTCTCGTGGAGATATTGGCCTAACTGATGATGGCGGCAAAACCTGGGATATTGAATATTTAAAATATCAAAATTCTATAGTACCACATTTTAGAAGTTTAGCTAAAACAACTTCTGCTGTTTTTGCGTTATCTGTTGCAAATCCTGCCTTGTTGTATAAAATTTCTGACGGAGAAAAAACAGTAGTTTATAAAGAAGAACACGAAAAAGTATTTTATGATGCCATGACTTTTTTAGATGATAAGACAGGCATTGCTATTGGAGATCCTATTGATGGTTGTACATCAATTATTATGACAAATGATGGTGGTAATTCTTGGAAAAAAATTGATTGTGCTAATTTGCCTGAAGTCCAAGAAGGAGAAGCTTCTTTTGCTGCAAGTAATACAAACATTGCTTTTCATAAAAATAACATTTGGGTAGTAACTGGAGGAACAAAATCGAGAGTTTTAAAATCGGCCGACAAAGGAAAAACTTGGGAAATTATTGAAACTCCGTTTGTGCAAGGAAATGGGCCACAAGGAATTTATTCTGTAGATTTTTATGATGAAAATAATGGAATAATTGTAGGTGGAGATTTCTCTAAACCGGAAGAAAATAGAGCAAATAAAGCAATTACTGTTGATGGTGGAAAAACGTGGACTTTAGTTGCAGACGGACAAGCACCTAATTATAAAAGTTGTGTAAAATACATTCCTGGCACAAAAGGAAAAGAAGTAATTGCTGTTGGAAAAACTGGTGTTTCTTTTTCTAATGATGGCGGAACAACTTGGAAAGATATTAGCAAAGATGGGTATTATACCATTGATTTTGTAGATAAAAATACGGCTTGGTTGTCTGGTCATGAGAAAATTGGTAAATTGGTTTTAAAATAATTTCTTTCGTATTAAATGAAACTTTTTTTTACACTTTTCTTGTGCTGTTTGATTTTTTCTTCGTGTAATGAATCTTCTGCATTAGCAAAAGAATTTTCTTGCTCAAACATTAAATTTTCTGGTGATTTAGAACACAATACAGACATAAAAAAAACGTTTAGCATTCAGATTCCCAAACATTGGAAAACCAATTTATTTTACAACGATTTGCAATCTTCAATTTATTTTGCCGACACCACCAAACAATTAACAGAAAGCGTTTTAATAGACATTACACATATTAAAAATGATTATAAATTTGATACTGCTTTTAAAAAATCAATTTCAACAAACGATTCTATTCAACAACTTGTAAATAGTAAAAAAGCACAATTTTCTTTTTTAGAGAACAATGCTTTTTACGCTGTTTCTAAAGGTAAAAAAGGCAATTTCCCGTATCAGATAGTAAATATATTTATCCATAAAAATTCAATAAATTCTTATCATATCAAAACAGAAATCTATGGAAATGCTCACATCAACGAACGTCTTTGTAAAGCAATTAATTTGATAAACACCTTAGAATTATAACAACATAAGAAGATGAACAGAGAGAAAATGATCAACAGATTTATAAGTTATGTAAAAATAGACACAGAATCTGATCCAAACAATCCTGCTTTTCCGAGTACTAAAAAACAATGGAATTTAGCCAAAGTACTTGTTAAAGAACTTCAAGAAATTGGAATGTATGATGTTACCTTAGACGATAATTGTTACATCATGGCAACTTTGCCAAGCAATATCGATTATAAAGTCCCGACTATTGGGTTTGTTGCACATATTGATACAAGTCCAGATTTTACAGGCGCAAATATAAATCCGCAGATTCATGAAAATTACAACGGAGAAGACATCGTTTTAAACGAAAAGGAAAACATAGTACTTTCTCCAGATTATTTTGAAGATTTATTACAGTACAAAGGTCAGACGATCATTACAACAGACGGAACAACATTGCTTGGTGCAGATGATAAAGCGGGCGTTACAGAAATTGTTTCTGCGATGGAATATCTGATCAATCATCCAGAAATTAAACACGGTAATATTAGAATTTGTTTTACACCAGATGAAGAAGTTGGCAAAGGCGCCCATTTATTTGATGTCGAAAAATTTGGTGCAGCATGGGCATATACAATGGACGGAAGTCAAGTTGGAGAATTAGAATACGAAAATTTTAATGCTGCTGGCGCTGTAGTAACTATTGAAGGGAAAATTGTACATCCAGGGTATGCAAAAGGTAAAATGATCAATTCGATGTTGATTGCAAATGAGTTTATTAGTGCGTTACCAAAAAATGAAATTCCGCAAGAAACTACGGGTTACGAAGGGTTTTTCCATTTGTACGATATGCACGGAAATGTAGAAAAAACCACCTTAGAATATATTATTAGAGATCATGATATGAATTTGTTTTTAAAACGAAAATCAGATTTTGAAAATATAGCAACTGCAATCAATCAAAAATTAGGAAAAGAATTGGTTTCTGTTCAGATAAAAGATCAATATTACAATATGAAGGAAAAAGTAGTTCCGGTAATGCATATTGTAGATATTGCCGAAGAAGCGATGCTAGACTTAGGAATAAAACCATTAATTAAAGCAATTCGTGGCGGAACAGACGGTTCTCAATTATCATTTAAAGGATTGCCTTGTCCAAATATTTTTGCTGGCGGACATAATTTTCATGGTCGTTATGAATATATTCCAGTAGAATCAATTATAAAAGCAACACAAGTAATTGTTAAGATTGCAGAGAAAGTTGCTGTTCAATTTAAATAAAATATAGATCTCTCGACTCCGCTCGAGATAACAATCAAAAAGTCATTTCGAGTGAAGTGGTACGAAATCGAGAAATCTCACAATAAATTAGTCCCTTTAGGTTTTCAACAACGTTAGAAATAACGAAATGAATTAACAGAATAAATTATATTGTTAGATTTTAAAGAACATGAATAGTAGTTTGTAATTATTTTTTACATTTACCAACTTAATTTTAGAATACAGAAATGAATAGCAACTCTTTATTGCAATTAGCAAAAAAATATGGAAGTCCTTTATATGTTTATGACACAGATAAAATTACTTCGCAATACAACAGAATTACCAACGCATTTTCTGGGGTTAAAAATGTAAAGATCAATTATGCAGTAAAAGCGCTATCAAATATCAATATTTTAAAAGTATTTAAACAATTAGGTTCTAATTTAGATACGGTTTCTGTTCAAGAAGTTCAATTAGGTTTGGCAGCTGGCGTATTGCCAGAAAACATCATCTTTACGCCTAACGGCGTTTCTTTAGAAGAGATTGAAGAAGTTGCTGCTTTGGGCGTTCAAATTAATATTGACAACCTTTCTATTTTAGAATTGTTTGGTCAAAAACATCCAACAATTCCGGTTTGTGTGCGTATCAATCCTCATGTGATGGCTGGCGGAAATTCTAAAATTTCTGTTGGGCATATCGATTCTAAATTCGGAATTTCGATGTATCAAGTTCCTTTGATTAAACGTGTGATGGAAAATACCAATATGCGTATAAACGGAATTCACATGCACACAGGTTCAGATATTTTAGATATCGATACTTTTTTACGCGCAACAGAAATTCTGTTTGATGTTGCAGCACAATTCAAAAATCTAGATTTTATTGATTTTGGAAGCGGATTTAAAGTGCCTTATAAAGAAGGAGATATTTCTACAGACATCGAGCAATTAGGAAAACAACTTACAAAAAGATTCAACGATTTTTGTAAAGAATACGGTAAAGAATTAACCTTAATGTTTGAACCAGGAAAGTTTTTGGTGAGCGAATCTGGTTATTTTTTAGCCAAAGTAAACGTTATCAAACAAACAACTTCTACAGTTTTTGCGGGAGTTGACAGTGGCTTTAATCATTTAGTAAGACCAATGATGTACGATTCTTATCATCATATTACAAACATTTCAAATCCAAAAGGAAGAGAACGCTACTACTCTGTTGTCGGTTATATTTGTGAAACAGATACGTTTGGAACCAACAGAAGAATTAACGAAATTACAGAAGAAGATGTATTGTGTTTCCACAATGCTGGTGCGTATTGTTTTTCAATGGCTTCTAATTACAATTCTCGTTTTAAACCTGCCGAAGTAATGGTACACAACGGAAAAGATTATTTGATACGTAAAAGAGAAACTTTTGATGATATTCTAAGAAATCAAGAAACCATAGACCTTTCTTAGTTATTTTTGAATTAATTTGATATAGCTTGGTGTAATGACAAAAAAATCTGTTATCTCGAAATAAAACAGGATAAAAACGTAAATACCTACATTCAACGAGTTATATATAAGCTGAAATATTAAATTCTTTGTTATGGAAAACTGGACTATACAAATAAAAGAAAATACTCAAAATTTTGTTGAGGCTTTTGGTAATTTAAGTATCGAACAATTGAATTGGAAACCCAACTCAGAAACTTGGAGTATAGCGCAAAATATTGACCATTTAATTGTAATTAATAAAAGTTATTTCCCAATAATTGAATCTATTCGAAAAAGGACTTATAAAATTCCGTTTTATGCGAAAGTTGAATTCTTAGTTTCGTTTTTTGGAAGAACTGTTTTAAAAGCGGTTCAACCAGATAGGAAAAAAAAAATGAAAACGTTTCCAATTTGGGAACCTACTAAAAGTGAAATACCTATTGGGATTCTTGATAGATTCAAAGAACACCAGTTTCAACTTAATCAATTGATTGAGAACTCTAAAGATTTGATTGAAAAACAAACAATAATCTCTTCACCTGCAAACAAAAGTATTGTTTATAAGTTAGAATCGGCATTTGAGATCATTGTTACCCATGAAAAGAGACATTTTGAGCAATCAAAGGAGATTTATTCATTAATGGAGAAACAAGCCAGCTCAGTTTCTAACATTGTAGATACTTAATTACTTCCGAATCTCCTTGTCCAAAATCCACACGAATTAATTATCTTTCCGCAATGGCGGAAAGTAGATCGCACTCTTGACCGCAAAAAACCATACACAAACATGTTGCAACAATTAAAAATGAGTGAATTCTACACATATATTAATAGTATTAGTTCAATAAATGAAGAGGCTTTAAAGGAACTCCAAAAATGCTTCAAGCCATTACTACTTCGTAAAAATGATTTTTTTGTTCAAGAAGGAGAAAATGCTCAACAAATTGGCTTTCTAAATAAAGGAATCATAAGAGCCTTTTTCTTAAATCAAGAAGGAAAAGAATATAACAAACAATTTTTTGTTACTCCTTCAATTATTGGTGCCTACTCTTCTCTACTCACCAAACTACCAAACAAAATAGCGCAACAAGCATTAACGGATTGTGAAATTCTTGTTGCCAATTTTAACGATATCGAAAAACTGTATGACAAATTTCATGATGTAGAAAGATTGGGCAGAAAAATTGCGGAATTTTATTTTTTAGAGAAAGAGCAAAAAGAAATTGAAATGGCGCTACTTGATGCAGACAAAAGGTATTTATTGATGAGAGAACGCTTTCCTACTATCGAGTTAATTATTCCACAATATCACATCGCTTCTTATTTAAGCATCTCTCCAACTCAATTGAGTAGAATCCGAAGAAAATTGAAAGAATCCTAATTTCTTTACATATGTACATGTTAGAATAAATATGTTCATTTAGTTTTGCATCAAATTAAATTGACAACTATATGAATCGAGCTATAGGATATTTTTTAATTGCAGTTTTCTCCATATTTTTTGGAAGTCAAGTTAGCGAAGGCTTCTTATTAGTTCCTTATTGGAAAAGTTTATCTGCACCAGCATTTTATAAATACTATTCTCAATTTGGATTGACAATAGGAAGGTTTTACACAATACTTACTATTATTGCTGCTCTGATTCCTGTAAGCATCAGTATTTATGGTTTTTATAAAAAATCTAATGCACTAACATATTCACTGATATCCACCGTTTTTACTTTTTCATGTATTGCCTTATTTTATATATATTTTAAAGGGATCAATCAACAGTTTTTTAATGCAAGTTTTAATCCTACTCAATTAAAATCTGAATTAGAAACTTGGGAATATGTACACTGGTTTAGAGTATTTTTAGAATTAATAGCATTGATTTTCTTAATGTTGTCTTTAACTGTTCTGACAAAAAAAGAATTGAATACTAACATACAAACAATTTAAAAATCAACTCAAATGAAATATTTAAGCATCCTTTTTATAATGGCATTAAGTCTTACTGTCAATGCGCAAACAATTGTTGGACAATGGGAAACCTTTGATGACAAAACCAAAGAAAAAAAAGCAGTTATTGAAGTTTACAAAACAAACGATCGTTATTTTGCTAAAATAGTTAAAAGTTATACCAGTGAAGAAAGTGCTGTTTGCGATATTTGTAAAGGATCAAAAAAAGGGCAACCAATACTTGGCTTGGTAATCATTGAAAACATCAAAAAAGATGGAGATGAATTTAATGGCGGAACGATTATGGATCCAGAAAATGGAAAAACGTACAAGTGTTATTTAGAGTTAGTAGATAATAATATGTTAAAAGTAAGAGGTTACCTTGGATTTGCTGTTTTTGGAAGAACTCAATATTGGGTTCGAAAAAAAGAATAACGTTATAGAATAACGTTCGCGAAACGTATTTTTTCTACAAGATTTTTACTACTTTTCAGTTTCAAAATTTAACCAAATGAAAGTATGTATTGCAGAGAAACCAAGTGTAGCAAGAGAAATTGCTAACATCCTAGGTGCCAATACAAAACGTGACGGATATTTTGAAGGAAACGGTTATGCAGTAACGTATACCTTTGGACATTTATGCACACTTTTAGAACCAAAAGATTACAAACCACATTGGAAAAGTTGGGATTTGAACAATTTACCGATGTTGCCAGAAAAGTTTGAAACTAAAGTAACGAGCAATGACGGAATCCAAAAACAATTCAATATTGTAAAATCGTTGTTTGACAAAGCAAGTGTCATCATCAATTGTGGTGATGCCGGTCAAGAAGGAGAATTGATTCAGCGTTGGGTCATCAATCAATGTAATTACAAAGGAAAAGTACAACGGCTTTGGATTTCTTCCTTGACTGAAGAAGCAATCAAAGAAGGATTTAACAATCTTCATCCAGCAGAAAAATATGACAATTTGTATTATGCTGGCTTTTCAAGAGCCATCGGAGATTGGTTATTAGGCTTAAACGCAACGCGTTTATACACCGTAAAATTTGGCGGTTACAAACAAGTATTGTCTGTTGGAAGAGTGCAAACGCCAACGTTGGCAATGTTGGTCAATCGTTTTAAAGAAATTGAAAACTTTAAGCCACAACCGTATTGGGAATTACAAACTACGTACAGAAATGCCCTTTTTAATTATGAAGATGGACGTTTTTTAAAACAAGAAGACGGACAAGTATTAGCAAATAAAGTAAAAGAATCTGATTTCGAAATTGTTTCTGTAACCAAGAAAAAAGGAAAAGAATACGCTCCGAAATTATTTGATTTAACAGGATTGCAAGTCTATTGTAATAATAAATTTGGGTTTTCTGCGGATGAAACGCTGAAAATGGTTCAGAAGTTATACGAAATGAAAGTAGTTACGTATCCAAGAGTAGATACTACTTTTTTACCAAATGATGTATATCCAAAAGTTGCAGGAATATTAGCTAAACTAACCCATTACAATCAGCTTACACAACCACTTTTAGGAAAGAAAATAAAGAAATCGAAACGGGTTTTTGATGACAGAAAAGTAACCGATCACCATGCGATTATTCCGACCGGAATACAAACCAACTTGCAGTACAATCAGCAACAAGTATATGATATCATCACCAGAAGATTTATTGGAGCTTTTTATCCAGATTCTGATGTTTCTAATACTTCGGTAATCGGAAAAGCTGCGGATGTTCCTTTTAAAACTACAGGAAAAGAAATTATTTCTAAAGGATGGCGTTTTGTTTTCGAAACTAGATCTCTCGACTCCGCTCGAGATGACAAAACAGATAGTAAAAATAGTATTGTGCTTCCTTCTTTTGTAAAAGGAGAAAAGGGCGCTCACGAACCATCATTTTTAGAAAAAGAAACTAAACCACCAAGAAACTTTACAGAAGCTTCTCTCCTACGCGCAATGGAAACTGCAGGTAAACAAGTTGATGACGATGAAATGCGTGAGCTGATGAAAGAAAACGGAATCGGAAGACCATCAACAAGAGCAAGTATTATAGAAACATTATTTCGAAGAAAATATATTGAACGTAAAAAGAAATTGGTATTGCCAACACAAACGGGAATTCAACTCATTGATTTAATAGATAATGAATTGTTGAAATCTGCCGAGTTAACTGGACGTTGGGAAAAACGATTGAAAGAAATTGAACGCGGAGAATTCAACGCTGGAACTTTCATCAACAACATGAAAAAAATGGTGGATGAATTGGTTTATGAAGTACGGTCTAATACTTCTAAAATTAGAATCTCTCATGAATCTTCTGTCATTTCGAGCGCAGTCGAGAAATCTCCTAAAAAGAAACCAAAAAACAAGAAAGAAGTCACAGGTAAAACCTGCCCGAAATGTAAAAAAGGAACACTCTTAAAAGGCTCAACCGCTTTTGGTTGTTCAGAATACAACAAAACATGTGATTTCTTAATGCCGTTTGAATTCTTAGGGAAAAAGATTTCAGAAAATCAACTCATTCGTTTATTAGATAAGAACTCGACTACCAACCTAAAAGGATTTACAACAGATTCAGGAAAAGTTGAAGGCTTGATACGTTTTGATGAGAATTTCAACTTCAAACTAGAAGCTAAAAAAAGCACCGTTAACAGCAATGTGTCATCTCGAGCGGAGTCGAGAGATCTTTCTTCTCAAACAGAAACCATTTCTTGCCCTAAATGTAACAAAGGAACCGTTTTAAAAGGCAAAACGGCCTACGGTTGTTCTGAATACAAAACCGGTTGCGATTTTGTGTTTACGTTTGAAAACATCAAAAAAATTGCCAATGGAAAACCACTGACGAAAGAGTTGGTGTTGGATATTTTAAAAAATAATTAATAACTTTATAAAATGAAAAAGATTAATTTATTATTTCTCTTCTCAATTTTAATTATAAGTTGTTCTAAAGAAAGTATCGAGGAAGAAATTAAAATCAACTCCCCAATTCTTGGGAAATGGGAACAAACTGGTTCTGGAGGTCCTCCTAATTGGAATCCTATTCTTAGCGAAACAATTATTGAGTTTTATGCAGATGGAACGTTTGACAGAATTCTTAGCACTGGTACTTTTAAAGGATATTATAATGTTATTACAGATGCAAACTCAAATAATATTCTTTTAATTTACTCTTCTGCTAAACGTATTGATTTTTATAAAGAATTCATTTATTTAGAAAACAATAATTCATTAATATTACAACCTGACCACAATTGTTATATTCCTTGTAGTAGAATTTATAAAAGAATTCAATAAAAAAAACCTCACTAAATTTAGTGAGGTTTTTTTATATTTTATCTAATAGTGTCTAAATACAATTTCTCAACTTTGTCTCTAGCCCAAGGTGTTCTTCTTAAAAACTTTAAACTCGATTTCATTGTTGGATTATTTCGAAAACAATTTACATTGATTAGTTCTCCCATTTCTTCCCAACCATATTCGTTGTGTAAATGTTCTAAAATATCAGCAAGTTTAATTCCGTGTAACGGATTATTAGGTTGAGTTTCACTCATATTATTCTTTATCTAAATCTGGTAATGTATAGGTTGCGAAAATACTTTTTTGTTTCATCATTTTTTCAATTTCATCAGATTTTCTTGGAGCATCAGCAGATAAATTAACGGGACCATTTTTAGTTACTAAAATGTCATCTTCTATTCGAACTCCAATTCCCCACCATTTTGGATCACAATCGCTTCCTTCTGGAATGTAAATTCCTGGTTCCATTGTTAACACCATATTTTCTGCAAAAGTGGTGTAATTTCCTGGATCATGTACATCTAAACCAATATGATGCGATGTTCCGTGAGGAAAATATAAATGTCTTGCATCAACCGATTTTATGATTCCTAATTTGTACAAACCTTCATTAATAATTTTACGAGCCGTTTGTCCTGGTGTACTAATCTTACCTCCTATTACATATTGAGCAATACCAGCTTCTTGAGCTTCATATACCAAATCGTAAATCAACTTTTGTTCTTTAGAGAATTTTCCGTTTGCAGGAATTGTACGCGTAACATCTGCTGTATAGCCACGATATTCTGCTCCTAAATCCATTAAAACCAAATCGTTATTCAGATTCATTTTATTGTTTTCTCCATAATGTAAAATACAACCATTATTTCCTGCTCCAACTATTGACGGATATCCTTCATATTCTGCTCCATATTTTTTATATACAAATTCATGAATACCTTGTACTTCTGTTTCAGACATTTTTGGATGCATTGCTTTCATAATTTCAACTTGTCCCATTGCAGAAATACGCACTGCTTTTTTAAGCAATACCAATTCTTCTTTGGTTTTAACTTCTCGTAAAGTTGCCATTATGCCACCCAATGCTTTAACATCTATATTGGTTGCTAATTTTATGTTTTTGTCTGTAGCCGGAATTTTACTTGTAGACGTTTGATAAGAGATTTTCGTTTTAAACGTCTCAATTAAATCATATAAATCTGCTTTGTTTCTTTTATCATCTCTAACATCATTTTTAAAGTCTTCGAAAATGATTTTATCAAATTTTGAGAAATCAACTGAAATATTGGCAAAATCTTCTCCATTAAAAACATCTTTAAAACCAAGTGTTTTCTGAACTCCTTCAATACCTAATCGATAGCCGTTCCACATTTCTGCTCTTGCATCTCTTCGTTGGATGTAAAACAGTTCGTTATAAGAACCTTTTTCTGATTGTTGTTCATCAGAAAAAATTAACAATACAGAGTTTTGTTCTCTATACCCTGTTAAATAATAGAAATTTGGATCTTGATGATACACATAATCTACATCGTTTGCTCTATTTCTAGTTGGATTTGCAAAGAAAACTGCAACAGAGTTTTTTGGCATTTTAGCACGTAAAGCTTCTCTTCTTTCTTTGTGAAATGTACTTGATAAGAAATCTTTTGGCAAATCTTTTCCTTGAGAAAAACTAAATGTGGTAGTAAATAGCAAAAGTGCTATTAGAGTTTTTTTGGTATGCATTTTAAATAATTTATTAAAGTTGATCTCTCAAATGTACTGTTATTTCATAATATGAATAAAAATAAAGAGGTAATATTAACAAAATATTAGTGAATTATATAAAAACTATTCGCTGTTATATAGAACTATAATTCTACATTTTTAATACATTAGCAAAAAAATTAACAAACAACAAAATAGACACAATTAGAATGAAAAACACAGCGCTAACTCACATCCACGAAGCTTTAAACGCTAAAATCGTTCCTTTTGCTGGTTATAATATGCCAGTTTCTTATGAAGGAATTAACATAGAACACGAAACGGTTAGAAAAGCTGTAGGCGTTTTTGATGTAAGTCATATGGGAGAATTCTTTTTAAAAGGAGAAAATGCCCTGGCTTTAATTCAGAAAATTGCTACAAATGATGCTTCTAAATTAACACCTGGTAAAGCACAATATAGCTGTATGCCAAATAATGATGGCGGTATTGTAGATGATTTAATCATTTACATGATTGCAGATAATGAATATATGTTGGTGGTTAATGCCTCTAATATTGAAAAAGATTGGAACTGGATTGCTGCTCATAACGACTTAAATGTTACCATGACAAACAAGTCTGATGACTGGTCTTTATTAGCCATTCAAGGTCCTAAAGCTGTTGAAGCAATGCAATCTCTAACTTCTGTAGATTTATCAACCATACAGTTTTACACGTTTCAAATTGCAGATTTTGCAGGATTAGACAACGTAATTATTTCTGCTACTGGTTATACGGGTTCTGGCGGATTTGAAGTATATGTTAAAAATGAAGATGCAGAAGAATTATGGAACAAGGTTTTTAAAGCTGGTGCTGATTTCGGAATCAAACCTATTGGATTAGCTGCTAGAGATACCTTACGTTTAGAAATGGGATATTGTTTGTATGGAAATGACATCAACGATACCACTTCACCTATAGAAGCTGGTTTGGGTTGGATTACAAAATTCACGAAAGACTTTGTAAACTCTGAAGCTTTAAAAGCGCAAAAAGAAAATGGTGTAACTCGTAAATTAGTTGCTTTTGAATTATTAGAGCGCGGAATTCCAAGACAAGATTACGAGATTGTTGATGCAGACGGAAATGCAATTGGCCTTGTAACTTCGGGTACCATGAGTCCGTCTTTAGGAAAAGGAATCGGTTTAGGATATGTAACTAAAGAAAACTCAAAACTAGACACAGACATTTTTATTCAAGTGCGTAAAAAAGCTATTCCTGCTAAAGTAGTAAAATTGCCTTTTTACAAAGGATAATTAAATATAGATTCACTAAAAAAAACCTGCTAATAAGCAGGTTTTTTTTATTTAATATTGTTTCGGTTTCTTTGCCATATCTGGACTAAAGAAAGATTGAAAATAGGCGAAATCTTTTTCTATATCCTCTGTAATATAATACGGTTCAGAGATCTTTACTTGCTTGTTTTTATAATCTAATGTTGCCATAACAACAGGAACTTTTGCGCCTTTGGCTATATAATAAAAACCAGTTTTCCACTTTGCTATTTTTTGCCTTGTTCCTTCTGGCGATAACGCCAATCTAAATTCTTCTTTAGACAGAAACACTTGCACAATGGCATCCACCAAATTATTGCTTTTAGACCTGTCTACTGGTGCGCCTCCTAAACTTCTAAAAATAAAGCCAAATGGGCCTTTAAACAAAGAGTCTTTACCTATAAAATTGATTTTGACTCCTGTTGTATTTCTTGCTAAAATTCCGATCGGAAAATCTTGCCAACTTGTATGTGGCGCAGCAATAACTACATATTTTTTAAGTTCTTTCGGAAAGTTGTTGATTAATTTCCAACCTAAAATAGTACTAAATATAAATTTTGAAATCATAGAGAGTCAATAAGTTTACAAATAAAACACATATTATTATGTACACAAATATAAAACTCTTAATTTTAGTATCTTTAAAAGATTCTATCAAAAGTTATGGAAATTACCTTACAAATACTGATGCTCATTGGTTTAGCTGCAACCCTATTTTATCTTTATAAAACAACCAATAGCAATGCTGCTAGAAAACCTGATGATGAAGCCTTAAAAATGCAACAGCAATTAAATAATCAACTGCGAGAAGAGTTGCAAAAACTGAGAGATGAAAAAGAATACTTAACCATAGAAAACACCAAGAATAAAACTGATAATGCCAATCTCAAAGAAAAATTAGAACTCAACAAACAAGAAGTAGAAAAACTACAAGAAAGATTTACCAAAGAGTTTGAAAACTTGGCAAACAAAATCTTAACAGATAACTCAAAAACCTTTAAAGAACAAAATAAAGAAAGTATTGAGGGCATACTAAATCCGTTAAAAGAAAAAATAGATGGGTTTGAAAAGAAAGTAGCCGAATCCCAAAAAGAAAGTATCGGAATGCATTCTGCACTAAAAGAGCAATTGCGTGGATTGAAAGATTTAAATCTACAAATGAGCAAAGAAGCCATCAACCTAACAAAAGCGTTGAAAGGCGATTCTAAAGTACAAGGTGATTGGGGAGAAACACAGTTAGAAATGTTGCTAGAGAAAGCAAATCTTACCAAAGGAATTCATTTTGAAACACAAGGCGGATACAGAGATGATGAAGGGAAACTAAAAAAGCCCGATTTTATCATCAACTTACCAGATGATAGGCATTTAATTATCGATTCTAAAGTATCGTTAACGGCGTATGAAGCCTACACAAGTGCTGAAGAAGATACTGATAAAGATAACAGTTTAAAGAAACATTTAGAAAGTCTTAGAAAACACATTAAAGATTTAAGTAGTAAAAAATACGACAGCTTGTACGAGATCAACACACCAGATTATGTATTGATGTTTGTGCCCATTGAACCTGCTTTAATGATAGCTTTAAACAACAGCAACGACTTGTATTTAGAGGCTTTAGATAAAAATGTGGTATTGGTTTCTACCTCAACCTTATTGGCAACCTTAAGTACTGTTTCATCGATGTGGCGACAAGAGAATCAAAAGAAAAATGTATTGGCAATTGCAGAGCAAGCAGGTAAATTATACGACCAGTTTGTAAATCTTACGGATGATTTAATCAAAGTAGGAAATCAATTAAAAACAGTACAAGGAAGTTATGATACTTCTATGAAAAAACTCACCGGAAAAGGAAACTTAATCACAAAAGTAGAGCGCATAAAAGTACTAGGTGCAAAAACAAGTAAAAATCTAAACAAAAACTTATTAGATAGAGCTACGGAAGAGTAACTAAACCTTCAACTTCTTTACCAACTTTCCAACAGTTAATCCTTGAACAATTATTGAGAAGATAACAACGATATAGGTAATTACCAAGAATAAATCTCTGTGCATTTCATTGGTCAATCCTAAAGCTAAAGCGATGGAGATTCCGCCACGCAAACCACCCCAAGTCATAATTAAGTTGGTGTTTGGCACAAAGTCTAGTTTCTTTCTAAAGAAGTTAATCGGAATTAATAAGGATAAGAATCTACATACTAATATTAACGGAATTGCAATCAATCCAGCAATAATATAATCGCCTTCTACTACTAAAACCAACATTTCCATTCCGATCATCACAAACAAAATAGCATTCAATAAAATATCTAGTAATTCCCAAAATTTATCTACATAATGTTCTGTAGTTTCAGACATTGCAGAATTCCGAACGGTATCGTTACCTACAATTAAACCAGCTGTAACCATGGCTAATGGAGCAGATACATGTATATACTGCGCAATTACTGTCCCGCCCATTACTGCCGCAACGGTAATAATTACTTCAATATCATAATCGTCTATAGATTTTAACAAGCGATAGGTAATCCATCCTAAAATGGCTCCTAATAAAATCCCTCCCAACACTTCTTTTCCAAAGAGTTGTACTACATCTAAAACTTCTATTTTATCCACTCCAAAAGAAGCTATTTGAAAAATAGTTAAGAACACTACCACTCCAACGCCATCATTAAATAATGATTCGCCAACAATTTTTGCTTCTAGTTTTTTAGGAACATTGGCTTTCTTTAAAATTCCGAGTACAGCAATCGGATCTGTTGGAGAGATCAAAGCACCAAAAAGTAAACAATAAATAAAACCTACTTGCATCCCAACAAGCTGCAACACGTAATACATACTAATTCCTACTAAAAAAGTGGATGCTAAAACCCCTAAAGTAGAAAACATAAGCACTGGCCAACGTTGTATTTTTAGCTGGTTAAAGTTGGTATGCAAAGCGCCTGCAAACAACAGGAAACTCAGCATTTCTTCTAACAACAATTCTCTAAAATCTATTTTAGAAATCATTTCTTTTTCAAAATTCAACAACGTAGGATCTAAATAACTCAACGCAATTACAAATAGTGTAAATACAATGGTAATCATCATTAAGCCAATAGTATTTGGCAGTTTTAAAAAGCGGACATTGAGATACCCAAATAGTGCAGCTAAAAAAATAAGTATGGTGGCAATTAAATAAGTATCCATTGTTGTGTGATTTTAAAAGTATAAATATATAACTAACTATTGTTCTTTACTAAAAAACAAAAAAGCAGCCAAAGTTGGCTGCTTTTATATATAAATTAGATTGTCAGGTCGAGCGGAGTCAATGAGGAGACAATGTGGTTGCATTGACCAAACAATCTTATCGTTTACATCACAAACAAACGTCTTGCAGACATCATTTCTTCTACGCGTTCTCCGATTGCTGCTAAAGCGGCATCGTTATCGTGGTTCTGAATGGCTTCATCTATAAAGTCAACAACTTGTTGCATGTCTGTTTCTTTTAAACCTCTTGTGGTTACTGCCGGAGTTCCAATTCTGATTCCAGATGTTACAAACGGACTTTTATCATCAAAAGGCACCATGTTTTTGTTTACGGTAATGTCTGCTTTACCAAGAGCTATTTCGGCATCTTTACCAGAAATGTCTTTATTTCTTAAGTCGATTAACATCATGTGGTTGTCTGTTCCTCCAGAAATAATATGATATCCTTTTCCTACAAATGCTGCTGCCATTGCTGCTGCATTTTCTTTTACTTGCAATTGGTATTCTAAAAACTCATCCGTCAATGCTTCACCAAAAGCAATTGCTTTGGCTGCAATAACGTGTTCTAACGGTCCGCCTTGATTCCCAGGAAACACTGCCGAGTTAATTAATGTAGACATCTTTTTAGGTTTTCCACTTTTTAAAGTTTCTCCAAACGGATTGTCAAAATCTTTCCCAATTAGAATCATTCCTCCTCTTGGCCCACGTAATGTTTTGTGTGTTGTAGTTGTAACAACATGACAATGTGGTAACGGATCGTTTAAAATTCCTTTGGCAATCAATCCCGCAGGATGTGAAATATCTGCCATTAAAATAGCTCCGACACTATCTGCAATTTTTCTAAAACGCTCAAAGTCCATATCTCTAGAATAGGCAGAAGCGCCCGCAATAATTAACTTTGGTTGGTGCTTTTTAGCTTGTGCTTCTATATGATTGTAATCTATCCTTCCGGTTTCTTTATCAACTCCATAAAAAACAGGATTGTACAATTTACCAGAAAAGTTTACTGGCGATCCGTGAGTTAAATGTCCACCGTGCGATAAATCGAATCCTAAAATAGTGTCGCCTGGTTGTAGACAAGCTGCAAATACTGCGGTGTTAGCTTGACTGCCAGAATGTGGTTGTACGTTTACATACTCTGCACCAAACAATTCTTTGGCCCTATCAATAGCAATTTGTTCTACAATATCTACAATTTCGCATCCGCCGTAATAGCGTTTACCTGGGTATCCTTCAGCATATTTGTTGGTTAAAATAGAGCCTTGGGCTTGCATTACTTGGTCGCTTACAAAGTTTTCTGAAGCGATTAGTTCTAAGCCATTTTGTTGTCTTTCTTTTTCTTCTTGAATCAGGTCAAAAATTTGATTATCTAGTTGCATTGGTGTTTGTTTATTAAAAGATTCCCAAAAATAGTAAAAATCATTTTGCAACTATCAACTTTCTACTATATTTGATAAAATTTTAATAACATTGGTTTAAAAACTAATACGATATATATTCAAATGAAATTAATTGCAAATAATCCCAATAGAAAATCGTGGCTTGAGGTTTCTAAAGATTCCGATTTCCCAATACAAAACATCCCATTTGGGGTATTTATAACGAAAGATGATATTATTACCATCGGAACACGAATTGGAGATTACGCCATCGATTTAGGTGCTTTGCATCAATTAGGATATTTTGAAGGAATTCCACTTACAGACGATATCTTCCTCCAAGATTCTCTAAACGATTTTATTGCAGACGGACGTAAAACATGGCGTTTGGTACGTAATAGAATTGCAGAGATCTTTGATGTTACAAAAAGCGGTTTAAGAGATCATAAAGAGCACAAGTCAGAAATCATTTTTAGAATGGATGAAATAGAAATGTTATTGCCAGTTACTGTGGGCGATTATACAGATTTCTATGCAAGTAAAGAACACGCAACAAACGTAGGTACTTTATTCCGTGATCCAGAAAATGCCTTAATGCCAAACTGGTTGCATGTACCTATTGGGTATCATGGTAGAAGTTCTTCTATCATTCCGTCTGGTACACCTATTAGAAGACCTTACGGACAATCGAAACCTGCTGAAGGAACCAATACTCCGGGATTTGGTCCCTCTAAATTATTAGACTTCGAACTAGAAATGGCGTTTATCACTACAGATTCTAATACCTTAGGAGATCGTATTTCTATTGAAGAAGCAGAAGAATATATTTTCGGAATGGTCTTATTTAACGACTGGTCGGCAAGAGATATACAAGCTTGGGAATACCAACCTTTAGGCCCATTTTTAGGAAAGAACTTTGCTTCTACCATTTCTCCTTGGATTGTTACGTTGGATGCTTTAGAGCCTTTTAGAACTGATAATCCGAAGCAAGTACACAAACCTTTGCCATATTTACAAATTGATGGTAAGAAGAGTTACGACATCAAATTGCAAGTAGGTATTAAACCAGAAGGAAAAGAAGAAACGGTGGTTGCCAACTCTAACTTTAAATATATGTATTGGACCATGGTGCAACAATTGGCGCATCATACTGTAAATGGTTGTCCGGTAGAAGCTGGAGACATGATGGGTTCTGGTACTATTTCTGGCCCTACAAAAGACAGTTATGGTTCTATGCTAGAGTTGTCTTGGCGTGGTCAAAATCCTATTAAATTAAACGACGGTTCTGAGCGTAAATTTATCAATGATAATGATACGGTTATTATGCGTGCTTATTGTGAAAACGAGGAACGTAGAATTGGTTTTGGAGAATGTACTGGTAAAGTATTGCCTGCGATTCCGTTTAAGAAGTAATGTGTTCAACAAATTGAAACAATATAATAAGGATGCTCTATGAGTGTCCTTTTTTTATACTCCACCCTATTTATATCATAGTGTCATTCCTGCCAAAGCAGGAATCTATCTTTATCGAAATAAAAAAACTTTTTGATAATATATAAAAAAACAAAGCATTTATTTAATATTCTGGATTTAAAACCTGCATGCTTCTGATTTTTGTAATAATTCAAGATATGTGAAATAGAGAAGTATACAAAATAGCTTGCAGTCTGACAGGTAACGTGAAACGCGTTGTAAGGTTATAGAAAATTAAAAATAAGTTTATATTTTTGGTTCTTTTCATCAATGGAAGAGAACAATATATAAATTAACTCTTTATCGTTATTATTTTTTCTCTCCTCCTTTCTATTTCGTTTAATAATAGTATTTTTAGCTTCAAACATAAAAATATCTTTAAAAACTTAAATCTATATATGCTTCATCATAAACTATTCTTCTTCTTGGTTTGGCTTACTTAATTTATGCAATAAAACTCAACAAAAATGTCCATTAGCAATAATCAAAAAAAATTAAAACGTGTGGTAAGTGTAACAGGCTTATCACTTAATATTATAAACATAACTATTGGTGCGGGTATTTTTGCTTTACCTGCAATTGTAGGTGTAGAACTAGGCGCATTTAGTGTTTTCGCTTATATATTTTGTGGGATTATGATGGCAGCCATAATGCTTTGTTATGCAGAGATAGGAACACGCATTACAAATACTGGAGGTAGTTATGCTTATGTAGTTGCTGTATTTGGTAATTTTGCGGGGTTTATAGTAAATTGGTTGGTTGTTTTTGGCTTTAGTATTTTAGCAGGTGCAGCACTAATGAATGTGATTGCTGATTCTCTTGCTGTACTTTTTCCTGTGTTCGCAAATCTATGGATTCGCGGTTCATTATATTTTGTAATTCTCTTATCTTTAGTGCTGACAAATATTCGTGGAGCAAAACAAAGTATTACTTTTATAAAAGGGATTACAATCATAAAATTACTCCCATTGTTTTGTATTATTATCTTTGGTTTCAGTCTTGTAAATCCAAATAATTTTCAATGGGAACATTTACCTACAGTTAATACATTTGGTAATACAACTCTTGTTTTATTTTTTGCCTTTGTCGGTTTTGAATTAGCATTAGGTACAAGTGGAGAAATCAAAAATCCGAAACGAACTATCCCTTTAGGTATTTTGTTTGGTGGTGCATCAGTAATTATTTTGTATTTGGTATTGCAAATAATTACACAAGGTATTCTCGGACAACAAATGGAATCGGTTAAAGACGCACCTTTAGCAGCAGTTGCAGAAAGAATTGTGGGTTCTTTTGGTGGTACGATACTATTGATTGCCGCTGCTGTTTCGTGCTTTGGTACGATAAGCTCCATTGTTTTAAATACACCTCGCGTATTATATGCAGGTGCTAATGATGGGTTATTTCCAAAATTTCTTAGTAAAATACACCAAAAATTTGCGACTCCTTATTGGTCTATAATTTGTTTGGCTGCAATGATATTTATTTTTTCTGTTTCAAGCGGGTTTAAACAATTAGCAATAATGGCAAGTGCTTCTATACTTCTTATTTACCTGTTTGTTATTTTGGCAACTATAAAATTAAGAATGAAGAAAAAAAGTATCTCTAAAGAAACATTTAAAGTCCCTGGTGGATTGATAATTCCAAGTATAGGTATTGCATCTATTATTTGGTTATTGAGCAGTTTAAAAAAAGGGGAAGTGGTTTCAATAGTTCTTTTTATTGTCTTTATAACTGCAATCTACTTTGTAATGAGATTGGTGAAAAACAAAATAACAAAGCCTAAAGAATAGTAACACAACAAGGATTGGTTTATAAATTTAATGCGTTGTACTAGCCTATCTACAAAAATATTTGGGTTTTCCATTCGGATTTTATTTGCTAAATTTAGTGCTTAAATCATGTACATAAACCTTGGCAACAAGCCGGACTTTATAGTAAAACAAATTTAATATGCAAACAAAATACATTACCTGCCTGCTTCTTTTTATGAGCACAACTTTTTTTGCACAAACTAAGCTTAATGAAAAAAGCCTTGACAAAAAGCTCAAAGAATTACAAAAAGCGACTCAAACTGTAGGTTTTTCAGTTGCAATAGTTAAAGGAAATAAAATTATCTACTCCAAAGGATTTGGATACAGAGATTTAGATAAAAAATTAAAAGCAGACGAAAACACCTTATTTGCCATTGGCTCAACTACAAAAGCATTTACTGTAGGTTTACTTGGTATTATGGAAAAAGAAAAAGGCCTAAAATTTACAGACAGTCCTCGAAAATATTTACCAAAATTAGATTTTTATAACGATGAGTTAAACAATAAAATCACCATTTTAGATATTATAAGTCACCGAACAGGTTTACCTCGACATGATTTTTCTTGGTATCTATTTCCTTCTGAAAGTAAAGACAGCCTTTTGGCTCGTATAAAATATCAAGAACCATTTACTGGAATAAGACAGCAATGGTTTTATAATAATTTCATGTATTTAGCTCAAGGTTTAATTACAGAAAAATTAACAGGGAAAAGTTGGGAAGACAATGTTCGAGAACGTTTTTTTAAACCACTTCAGATGTCGACTTCAAACTTAACTATTGAAGAGCTACAAAAACAATCTAATATTTCTAAAGGGTATTCATTACAAAATTTTGAAACCAACACATTAACCCCTTACTACAATATTGCAGCAATTAGCCCTGCTGGAAGCATAAATAGTAGTGCAAAAGAAATGGCAAACTGGCTAAAGATTTGGTTAAATGAGGGAAAATTTAACAACTCCCAAGTTTTACCTAAAAAATATGTTGAAAAGGCCATCAACCCTTTAATGTTAGTTGGTGGCGGAATCGCTGACAAACAATTTCCAGATCAACATTTAAATAGCTATGGATATGCCTGGTTTACGTCTTCTTACAAAGGGCATTACAGATTAGAACATGGCGGAAATATAGATGGATTTACAGCAAATGTTTCTTTTTTCCCTACCGATAAAATTGGAGTTGTAGTACTCGCCAATCAAAATGGTTCTTTATTACCTACTTTAATTAGAAACGCCATTTCTGATGAAATTTTAAACCTAAAAGAAACCGATTGGGTTGGCTATTACCAAAAAAGAATAGACCAAGCTAAAAGGCAACTAAGAGGAAACAAAAAGAAAGAAAAAGAAAACAAAGTTTCCAACACCAAACCAATACATAGCTTAACAGAATATACAGGAAGTTACAACCATAAAGGATACGGAACTTTTAAAATTGAAATGAAAAACGATTCCCTTTGGGCAAAATTCACAAGAGAAAAAGCCTATTTGAAACACGTACATTATGATATTTTCAAACCAAATGCAGTTAAAAAAAACAAAGTAACTACAGGCGGTTTTGGGTTTAATTTCAACTTTCAAACCAATGATTTAGGAGACATCGAGTCTGTAAAACTAAAATTAGAACCTACGTTAAAACCACTCGTTTTTAAAAGAAGCCTAGAAGAAGTAACCGTTACTAAAAAAACCTTAAACAAATATGTAGGTAGTTATCTACTCTCTGGAACCGAGGTACAAATCGCTATTAAAAATAAAAACTTAACCCTTTCTATACCCGGACAGCCAGAATATACGTTGATCCCCATAAAAGAATCAGTGTTTTCAATCAAAGGATTAGCAGGATACAAAGCAGAGTTTAAAGAGAACAGTGGTAAATTAAATTTAGTGCTACATCAACCTAACGGAACCTTTACAGCCATAAAAAAATAACAATGATTTTAAAAAGACATCTATTTTTAGCAATGCTAATTGCTCTTGTTTCATGTAATTCGAACAAAAAAACATCCTATGATATTGTCATAGAAAATGCTCGAGTTATTGACCCCGAAACCAAGACAGATAAGATATTGAACGTGGCTATTTCTGGTGATAAAATTGTAGAAATAAGCAACAACAAGCTAATAGAAATTAAAACGATAGATGGAACAGGTAAAATTCTATCTCCTGGTTTTATAGACTTACACGCACACGGACAAACCAACAAAGAAAACGAATACCAAGCTTTTGATGGGGTCACTACTGCATTAGAATTAGAAATTGGTGTAGATACCTTAGCGCAATTTTACCAAGCTAGAAAAGGAAATTCCTTATTAAATTATGGTGCATCTGCAAGTCAGTTAGCGTACAGAAACAAAACAATTGCAAACAACGATCGAGTTTATAGAAGTATTTTCCGAGAACTAAAAGATCCTGTTGCAGAGCAACAACTACCAGAAAGCAAGTTTCCTATTCTTAGAAACAAACTAAAAAATGCTCTACATAATGGAGCAATAGGTATTGGAATTCCTGTTGGTTATTTACCAAACGCTTCTATAAAAGAAATTGCCGATGTGTATGCTTTTGCTGGAGAAATTAAAGTCCCTGTGTTTTCTCATGTCAGAGAGGGCGGCGCTATTGCTTTTCAGCAAGTGATTTCTGATGCCATACTAAACAAAACACAATTGCACATTTGTCATCTACCGAGCATGGCAAGAAAAGATATTGATTTTTGCTTGAAAGAAATAGAAAAAGCACAAGCGTTAGGATTTCCCATTACAACAGAACTATATCCTTACACTGCAGGAAATACCGAAATTGGCTCTGCAATTTTTAATGAAGGTTGGCAAGAAAGGTTAGGTTGTACATATGAAGATTTACAATGGGTTAAAACCAACGAACGTTTAACCGCAGAAACTTTTGAAAAATACAGAAAACAAGGTGGTTCTGTTATTGTGCATATGATGAAAGAAAGTTGGGTAGATAAAGTAATTGCTTCTAACGTATCTATGATTGCTAGTGATGGTGGAGGATATTCGCCAGCAGGTCATCCAAGAGGATCCGGTACTTTTAGCAAAACAATTAGAGAATATGTGAACGAAAAAAAATTAATAAGTATTAATACTGCAATCCATAAAATGACTTTAATGCCAGCTAAAGTGCTAGAAAATATAGTTCCTGATATGAAATTAAGAGGTAGAATTCAAAAAGGGTGTTATGCAGATGTATTGCTTTTTGATGTAACTAAAGTAAAAGACAATGCCACTTATAGCAATGGTTTTGTAAAATCATCAGGAATGGATTATGTGATTGTAAATGGCACTATTCTTATTGAAAATGGTAAAATGCAAACAAACACTTTCCCTGGAAAAGGTATAAAAAGTGAAATAAAATTATGAAATCTGTAACAGTAATTGGTTGTGGTATTGTAGGAATAACCACAGCCATTAAGCTACAAGAAAAAGGGTTTAAAGTTACCATAATTGCCAAGGAACGTTTTGATAAAACTTTATCTAGTAAAGTGGGTGCTATTTGGTTTCCGTTTGAAATACATCCTAAAGAAAAAACCAACAATTGGGCTGCACTTGCTTATAAAGAATACCTGTTAGATGTTGTTACAGGAAATGGTGTTTCCTTTATTCCTTTTATTACAGCGTATAACAAAGACAGTAATACTGAATGGACACATCTGTTACCAAAAAATGCCGTTAGAAAAGCACTCGTATCCGAATTACCAAAAGGAATAGAAACTGCATTTATTTCTACCGTTCCGCTAGCCGAACCGTTGTTGTATCTACCGTATTTGTTCAATAGATTTAGTGAAAATGGTGGCATTTTTAAAGAACAAAAGATTGTGAGTCTTCAAGAAGCATCTGCAGTAAATTCCTTGGTGATTAATTGCACTGGTTTAGGTGCAAAAAAATTATGCAATGATGATGATTTACAGCCTATGCGTGGACAAATATTGCGTTGCAAAAAAATGGAGATTCCGTCTTGTGCAGATTCCACTAAAAAAGGAGCATTAAGCTACGTTATTAATCGTAGTGAAGATTGTGTAATTGGAGGTACAGATTATGAAAACGATTGGAACACCAATGTTGAAATAAACGACACTTACTTAATTATCAATCGGCTTTTACAAGAAGGCTTATCGCAAAAAGAACCTGAGATCATCGAAGAAATTGTAGGTTTAAGACCTAAAAGAAGTGCTGTTCGTTTTGAGTTTGATAAAGGTTTCTCTAATATCTTTCATAATTACGGCCATGGTGGTGCAGGGTTTACTGTAGCTTGGGGGTGTGCTATTGAACTTGCTGAAATAATAGGTATAGATTGATAGTAGTTTATTATTTATGTTCTTTTTCTTTTCCAATGCTGACCTCTCAACTACGTTCAAGATAAATTCCAAGAACCAAAAATCTAGTCTTATTATAGAATTCTAAAAAAAAACTTCACTATCGCATCCAGACCATTGCACTCTTTGGACACTTAGCCATTTCATTCCTTTTAAATTCTTACTGAAATTATAAGTAAGATGGATTAAGATTGTAGCTAAAATTAATAAGATTGATATACATTGCTACTTAGAGCCTTTGTCCCTTTGCAATTTTTAAAATAAGTTTTGAGTTTTTAGTAGTTAGTAGTTAGGGTTTAGTAGCAACTCTCTTGTCTCTTGTCTCTTGTCTCTTGTCTCTTGTCTCTTGTCTCTTGTCTCTTGTCTCTTTCACCTTTACAACTCTCTTGAATCTTGCTTTTAGCTATTCAGTTTTAGTTTTTCACACTGCACCTTTTTCCTTCTAAAACTTTTCAAACACAAACCTAGTACTCCAACTCCAAAATATCATAATGCGAAGCATGTCCTACCAAAACTCCCTCTTTAAGAACAAGCAATTGCGGAGATTGGTGCGGTACCTGAAACTTAGCGGCAATTTCGTTAGAAAGGTCTCTATAATTTAATAAATCTAAAAAATACAAATGCACTACAACATCCTTGGCGTCAAATACCTTTTCTAACTGTCTTAATACCATTCTACTTATAATACACCGAGTGGAGTGTTTAAAAATAAGCACTGTATCTTGTTTAGCTATTTTCTGTAGGTCATCTAGCTGTGCGATGGTTGTTAAAGGAATCCACTGAACAGTAGGTGTACTCTTTTTTATTTTTTCTTTACTTTCTTCAGAGTTGGTAGTAAAAATATTTTTTAAAAAGCTCATGTAGTTGGTTTTTTTTTATGGGGAATTACAATCAACCTTTCTAATCGGTCATAAAGTCAGTAAAATCAAGTGATTAATAGACAAAATGGCTTATAATTTTACTGATTTTCAATTGGTACTAAATTTGCCACAAAGTAACTGAAAAAGTTAAACATACATACCATGAATTTTAATAATTATACTATAAAGTCACAAGAAACCATACAACAAGCGCAACAGCTTGCACAAAGTTATGGACATCAACAAATAGAAAATGAGCACCTTTTTAAAGCCCTGATAGAAGTGGATGAAAACGTATTGCCTTTTCTATTAAAAAAACTAAATAGCAATGTTGCCTTACTCACACAATTGTTAGGCAAGCAGTTAGAGAGTTTTCCTAAAGTTACAGGTGGTGATATTACATTATCTAGAGAAGCATCTAAAAGCTTAACAGAGGCAGCTATTATTGCCAAAAGCATGAAAGATGAATATGTTTCAATAGAACACATTATCTTGGCCATCTTTAAATCTAAAAGCACCATTGCTCAGATTTTAAAAGACCAAGGACTTACAGAAAAAGGATTGAAAGAGGCCATTAAGGAACTTCGTAAAGGTGAAAGCGTCACCTCTCAAAGTGCAGAAGAAAACTACAATTCGCTTAATAAATATGCGAAGAACTTAAATCAGTTAGCACGCGATGGCAAGCTAGACCCTGTAATTGGTAGAGATGAAGAAATAAGACGTTTGTTGCAAATCTTATCTCGTAGAACCAAGAACAACCCAATTTTAGTAGGAGAACCTGGTACAGGTAAAACCGCCATTGCAGAAGGATTGGCGCACCGTATTATAGATGGTGATATTCCAGAAAACCTAAAAGACAAGCAAATCTTTGCGTTGGATATGGGAGCTTTAATTGCTGGAGCAAAATACAAAGGAGAGTTTGAAGAACGCCTAA
The DNA here is from genome assembly GCA_913065125.1 of uncultured Flavobacteriaceae bacterium. GTDB lineage: Bacteria > Bacteroidota > Bacteroidia > Flavobacteriales > Flavobacteriaceae > Polaribacter > Polaribacter gochangensis. The sequence continues at coordinate 408,606 of CAJYAG010000001.1, forward strand.
AAGCGGTTATTAAAGAAGTAACAGATGCAGACGGAGATATTGTGTTGTTTATTGATGAAATACACACGTTGGTTGGTGCTGGTGGTGGACAAGGCGCTATGGATGCAGCCAATATATTAAAGCCTGCATTGGCGCGTGGCGAATTGCGTGCCATTGGTGCCACTACCCTAGACGAATATCAAAAATACTTTGAAAAAGACAAAGCCTTAGAGCGTCGTTTTCAAAAAGTACAAGTAAATGAGCCCGATACAGAAAGTGCCATTTCTATTTTAAGAGGAATTAAAGAGAAATACGAAACTCACCATAAAGTACGTATTAAAGATGATGCTATTATTGGTGCGGTAGAACTATCGCAACGCTATATTACCAATCGTTTTTTACCAGATAAAGCAATCGATTTAATGGATGAAGCTGCTGCCAAAATGCGCATGGAAATCAACTCAAAGCCAGAAGAACTAGATGTATTAGATCGTAAAGTAATGCAACTAGAGATAGAGCTAGAAGCCATCAAAAGAGAAAACGACAAGGTAAAATTAAAATCGCTTAATGCTGATTTGGCAAACCTAAAAGAAGAACGCAACGAAATCAATGCCAAATGGCAAAGCGAAAAGAGTGTTGTCGAAAGCATTCAGACTGCTAAAACAGCAATAGAAAATGCAAAGCTAGAAGCAGATAAGGCAGAACGTAACGGCGATTATGGTAAAGTAGCAGAAATAAGATACGGAACCATTAAAGAATTGCAAGAACAATTAGAAGCACAACAAGCTGCACTAGCAGAAAAAGGAGATACAACCTTAATTAAGGAAGAAGTAACCTATGATGATATTGCCGAAGTAGTTGCAAAATGGACTGGTATACCGGTTACCAAAATGCTACAATCTGAACGCGAAAAGTTATTGCGCTTAGAAACAGAATTGCACAAACGTGTAGTTGGACAAGAAGAAGCCATTGAAGCAGTTTCTGATGCAGTAAGACGTTCTAGAGCAGGATTGCAGAATCCGAATAAACCGATTGGATCGTTCTTGTTCTTAGGAACTACAGGAGTCGGAAAAACAGAATTGGCAAAAACATTGGCCAGTTATTTGTTTGATGATGAAAACGCCATGACCAGAATTGATATGAGTGAATACCAAGAGCGTCATGCTGTGAGTAGATTGATTGGAGCACCTCCGGGATATGTTGGGTATGATGAAGGCGGACAATTGACAGAAGCAGTGCGTAGAAAACCGTATTCTGTGGTGTTGTTAGACGAGATTGAAAAAGCGCATCCAGATACTTTTAATATCTTATTGCAAGTATTGGATGAAGGTCACTTAACGGATAACAAAGGACGTATTGCCGATTTTAAAAACACGATTATTATCATGACCTCTAATATGGGGAGTCAGATTATTATGGATAAATTTAGTGATCCGAAAGCAGATATTGAGTCGGTTACAGAATTGGCAAAAATAGAAGTGTTAGGCTTGTTAAAGCAAACGGTACGACCAGAGTTTATCAATAGAATTGATGATATTGTAATGTTTACTCCGTTAACAAAGAAAGACATACAAGCCATTGTAAAACTACAATTGGATCTAGTGAAGAAAACCATTGCAAAGCAAGAAATTACCTTAGATGCAACCGATGAAGCCATTGCGTATTTAGCGAATAAAGGGTATCAACCAGAATTTGGAGCAAGACCTGTAAAGCGTGTGATACAAAAAGAAGTGCTGAATCAGTTATCAAAAGATATTTTAGCAGGCAAAGTAACCACAGATAGCATGATTTTGCTAGACGCTTTTGATGAGCAGTTGGTTTTTAGAAATCAAGGTGACTTGGTAAAAGGTTAAACCCTAACTATCAGTAGTTAAGCTGACAAATTTTCAATAATTATTGAAAATTTGTCAGCTTTTTTTAGTTGGTATTTTATTTGCAATAGGTATACATATTAAAAATAATGTTTAATTTAAATTGTAAAGTTATGTTAGCAAAAAGAAACGATGCACCTTTTGTACCAACTCTTTTTAATGATTTATTTAGAGATTGGTCTACAACCAATTTTTCTGAGACAAATACTACATTGCCTGCAGTAAACATTAAAGAAACACAAGATGAGTTTGTTGTAGATGTAGCAGTACCAGGAATGGAGAAGAAAGATTTTAAAATTGATTTAGACAATGATGTTTTAACCATTTCTTCGGACAAAACAGTAAACAATGAAGAAACTAAAGAAAACTACACCAGAAAAGAATATAGTTATAGGTCTTTTAAAAGAAGCTTTACGCTACCACAAGGAATTGTAAACAGAGATAAGATTGAAGCAATTTATAAAAGCGGAGAACTTAAAATTACCATTCCTAAGTTAGAGGAAGCAAAACCTAAGCCTATTCAATTAATAGAAGTAAAATAATATTACCTAGTAACATCAATAGGCTGTTTGTAACAAAACAGCCTATTGTAATTAATACCTTAAAGTCATGAAAAAAATATGCATTTATCTATTGACTTTTGCCTTTTATAGTTGCCAAGGTCAGACAATTCAAAACAAAAAAAATCTACAAGAGAAAGATACTATTAAGCCACAAACCAACATTACCGTAAATAAAGAGTTTGATAAGTATGGAAATTTAATTCGTGTAGACTCTACCTACACTTCTTTTTATTCAAACATTAAAAATGATTCTATTTTAGAAAAAAATATTTTCAATCAGTTTCATAAAAACTTTAAATCTCAGTTTAATCAACCCTTAGATTCGCTGTTTTTTAATGGTTTCTTTAATACATCGCCCTTTAAAATGAATGATTTTTATACACACGATTTTTTTAGCAACAGTTTTATGCAGCATCAAAAAGAAATAGAAAAAATATTTAAGAGAATGGATTCTGTAAAAAATAAGTACTGTAAAAAGCAGGAAAAATCAAAAGATATCTAAATTATTAAAAACTGAACTTCTAAAAAGAGTTCAGTTTTATTTTTTGTGTATATTCGTGTTATAAAATATAATCACATGAAAAAATACTTATTACTTATTGTTTTTGCGATGGGTACATTCGCCAATTTTGCTCAAGAAAAAGACGACGTTGTTACGACGTATTATTTAATCCGTCATGCAGAAAAAAACAGAGCTGTTGAGGGCGATAAAGATCCTTTTTTAACCATAAAAGGGGCAGATCGTGCTAAGCGTTGGGCAGAAGTTTTGTCTACCGCAAACATAGACATGGTGTATACCACCAATTATAATAGAACCAAAGAAACTGCTCAGCCAACAGCAACAAAAAACGGATTGCGTTTATACATGTACAATCCTAGAAAGATGTATGATGAAGGTTTTAAGTTTAATACCAAAGGGAAAAACGTTTTAATTGTTGGACATAGCAATACAACCAATGCTTTTGCAAATACCATATTAGGCGAAAAGAAATACGGTGAAATTGCTGATGATAATAATAGCAACTTGTATATTGTTACGGTTACAAAACATGGTGCAACAAGCGTATTGTTAAAGATTGATTGATACAGTTCTAGACCTGCCAGCAAGCAGGTTCATCACACCAAAAGCGTTTTACTAAATCTAACAGCAATGTAAGTGCTTAGTTTAAGATTTTAACCGATACGTTTTCTAGATTGATTTCAGAAAGCTTATTCAACCCATTATTCTCAAATGCTTTGTCTAAATTTTCTAATTTAGTTGAAGCATTTTTTGCTTTGTAGTTGTTGTAATCAACAAATCGGATTCCGTTTACAACCCTTTCATTGGTTGCCTCTCTAAAACGCATTCCGCCACCATCTACATGAAAGCTATACGCTAAATAATCTATCTTAAACGTTGTTTTATCAATCCAATAGATAAAGACATCTTCAAAATCTTCTCCGCCACCATCTTCAGTAAAAGTAATCTGCACTTTATAATAAGGAGTTTCTTTAATGCTGGTTTCTTGTAATAATTTCTTTCTTACCGCTTTGTCGTTTAATCCGTATGGCAACACAGAAAAGTAGTGTACAGAATTTACAGAACTTGTGTATTTTACCGCCATAGAGTCTGGCACTTTAAAAAGATGTCCATTTACATGTCTTTCAAACCCATTGTTTAAAACACCGTCAGAAACCATTCCTAACTTTTCATCTTTAAAGGCTCTAAACAGTTTAAAGATTCCATTCTTTTTTCTAAGCGCCAGGTATTCTTTATCTCTAAAAGTAAATGCAATTTGTGAGTTAAATACTTTATCTGCACCACTTACTATCATTGATTTATCAATAATTTGTTGAGCGGTAAGAGAAGTTTCTTTTTGATTGCAAGAAGCAAATACAAGTAGCACTACTAATAAAAAGGTACGCATGGTTTTTGTTTTTATAAGTCGATAAAGATAGTACATCTTTACAAATCAAAAATACACTTCTATTTCTGAATCAAAAATGTATCTTTGCTAAGATTAGTAAATTATTTTTAGTACAGATTGATGCAGAAAAAAATAAACATACAAAATAAAAAAGCCCGTTTCGAATACGAATTCTTGGACACCTATACAGCTGGAATTCAGTTAACAGGAACAGAAATTAAATCTATCAGAGAAAGCAAAGCACGAATTACAGAAAGTTTTTGTGAGTTTAATGATCGTGGAGAATTGTTTGTAATTAATATGTTTATTGAAGAATATTCGCATGGTAATTTCTACAATCACAATCCGAAAAGCGAACGAAGACTCCTTTTAAACAAACGTGAGCTAAAAAAATTAGAAAAAGAAGTTAAAAACACCGGACTTACCATTGTTCCGCTTAAGTTGTTTTTAACCGATAAAGGATGGGCAAAACTAAACATTGCCTTGGCAAAAGGTAAAAAGCTACACGATAAAAGAGAAACGCTAAAAGACCGAGACAATAAACGTGATTTAGCGCGTATTAAAAAAGACTTTTAAATGATTGGGTATTTAAAATTGATTCGTTTCCCTAACCTACTCATGGTTATATTAACGATGGTATTAACAAAATACGCAATTATCAATTCTTTTACTTCCGCTATTTCTGATGTTCAATTTATTCTATTAACCATCAGCGTTCTTTGCATTACCGCTAGCGGATATATTATAAATGATGTTTTTGATGTTGAAGCCGATAAAATAAATAAACCAACGAAAGTTTTTGTTGGAAACACTATTTCTAAGAAAAAAGCACTACTCTTCTATTCCGTTTTATCAATTTTAGGATTGGCTCTTGGGGTGTATGCTGCGTATCTTAAAGGAAACATTTCTTATTCAATCTTCTTTATTGGTACTATTATCTTATTGTTTTGGTATTCTAAATCGTTGAAAAGAATCGCTATAATAGGAAATATTGTAACCGCTTTTTTAGTGGCGCTTACCATATGTATTGTGTTTGTTTTTGAAGTAAAAAACGCGAATACAGCTTCTAATTTATTAGAAGCCATCGCTAATTTCTTTGCTTCAATATCGGTAACCATCGCTGTTATTGTCTATATTATCTTCGCTTTTTTTATGACATTGATTCGAGAAATCATTAAAGACATTGAAGACATTAAAGGAGATTATGCGCTAAAAATGAAAACCTTACCTATTCTTATCGGCATACACCGAACTAAGAATGTTGCACTTGTAATTTCTTCCTTGGTGTTTTTATTGGTGCTATTACTTTTAAAAGAAGAACTGTTGCACATTCCGCTGTTATTTTGGTATACAATTCTTTTTATCATTCTTCCATTTGTTTGGTTTTTGTATAAATTATTTACTTCTAAAACCACCAAAGACTTTCAATTACTTAGCGAGCTTGTTAAGGTAATCATGTTTTTTGGAATTTTATCAATGGCGCTTATCAAATTTTAATCTATGCTTAAAGAAAAACTAGCTAACTACAACATTATATTGGCTTCTAAATCACCCAGAAGACAGCAATTTTTAAAAGACTTAGACCTTCTGTTTACTATTGAATTGAAAGAAGTTGAAGAAGTTTATCCAACCGAATTACAAGGTACAGAGATTACCGATTATTTGGCTGATTTAAAATCGAAGCCCTTTACCAATTTAAAAGAACAGGATGTTTTAATTACTTCAGATACCATTGTTTGGTTTGATAACAAAGCGTTGGGAAAACCAAAAGATAAAGAGGATGCGATTAGCATTCTGCAAGAAATTTCTGGCAAAATGCATCAAGTAATTACCTCTGTTAGCTTAAAAGGAAACAACTTTCAAACAATTTTTAATGACACTACTAATGTGTATTTTAAAGAATTGACACTTGAAGAAATCACATATTATATAGAAAACAACCAACCCTATGACAAAGCTGGAAGCTACGGAATACAAGAATGGATTGGTTTTATTGGTATCGAAAGAATAGAAGGAAGTTATTTTAATGTAATGGGGTTACCTGTTCAAAAGTTATATAAAGAATTGATGAAATTGTAAGCATTTGCTACTATTTTATTATTATTTTTGCCTAAACACAACAAATATATTTTGATGAAAAAATACACTTTTACAGAAAAGAAAGATACCAGATCTGGATTTGGAGATGGTTTAACAGAGTTAGGAAGAACAAATCCTAACGTAGTTGCTTTATGTGCCGATTTAATTGGTTCTTTAAAAATGAATCAGTTTATTAAAGAAAATCCAGAACGTTTTTTCCAAATCGGAATTGCAGAAGCAAACATGATGGGAATTGCTGCAGGGTTAACCATTGGTGGTAAAATCCCTTTTACAGGAACATTCGCCAACTTTTCTACCGGAAGAGTGTACGACCAAATTCGTCAATCTATTGCGTATTCTGATAAAAATGTAAAGATTTGTGCATCTCACGCAGGATTAACTTTAGGTGAAGATGGCGCAACACATCAAATATTAGAAGATATTGGGTTGATGAAAATGTTGCCAGGAATGACGGTAATTAATACCTGTGATTACAATCAAACCAAAGCTGCAACTATTGCAATTGCTGATCATGAAGGTCCGGTTTATTTACGTTTCGGAAGACCAGTAGTGCCTATTTTTATGCCAGATTATAAAGAAGAGAAGTTTGTAATTGGTAAAGCAATTCAGTTAACAGAAGGTACCGATGTAACGATTGTTGCTACAGGTCATTTAGTTTGGGAAGCATTACAAGCATCGGAACAATTAGAAGCAAAAGGAATTAGTGCAGAAGTGATCAACATTCATACGATTAAACCGTTGGATGAAGAAGCTATTTTAAAATCGGTTGCAAAAACAGGTTGTATAGTTACTGCAGAAGAGCATAATAAATATGGTGGTTTAGGAGAAAGTGTTGCAAGATGTTTGGCAACTAATAATCCTACTCCGCAAGAATTTGTTGCTGTAAACGATAGTTTTGGAGAATCTGGAACGCCAGCACAATTGATGGAGAAATATGGCTTAACAGACAAATCTATTGTAGCTGCTGTAGAAAAAGTAATCGCAAGAAAATAACAGAATCGCTATAAATGCGTTAATAAAAAGAAATTAAACTATTATTATGAAAAAAATATTTTTAATACTGTGTTTGGCCTTCGGATTGAGTCAAACTACAAATGCACAACTTAACTTTGGTATCAAAGGAGGTGTAAACTACAACAATAACGGCGATGTAACTTTTTCTAGCGCAGGAAATGATGTTGTAAACGGAGCAAAATCTAAATCTGGATTTCATGCTGGACTTTGGTTTCGTGGAAAAATACCAGTTTTGGGACTGTATTTAAGACCTGAAATTGTGTACACTCAAGTAAAAAGTGAATATTTATACAAAGGAACAAATACAGATTACGATTTTAAAAAATTAGATGTTCCTGTACTAATTGGAACTAAATTTTTAGGCTTTGCAAACGCTTTTATTGGACCTTCTTTTCAATACATTATTGATGATAATTTTACTTTCTCTGACTTATCAACGGATGAATTTGACAAGTTCTCTGTAGGAATGCAAATGGGTTTTGGAATTGAGTTAGGAGCTTTAGGAGTTGATGTACGTTGGGAAAGAGGTTTTTCTGACTCAGAGGCAATTTTTGTAGACAATACTACAAATGTTACTATAGACAATAGAACAAATCAAATTATATTTGGTGTTTCTATCAGGTTATAAATAAGAACATCATTATATAAAAAAAGCTCCAGAAATTCTGGAGCTTTTTTTGTGTTCTATATTTTTGTTTATTTGATTTTTGGATTCAAATAATCTGGTAAAGTTGGATTGTTAGGGTCGCTAAAATCGTTTCTAGGATCACCATCTTTATTTGCATCTTCTTTTATCGTTGGTGTACCATCATTATCATCATCTGCATCTTTATAGTTAGGAACAAAATCACCGTCAGAATCAACTTTTGTTGGGTCAGATTCTACCGAAGCATCTACAATTTCTAAGTAAGAAGCTAAACCATCATTATCATGATCTGTATTTTCAACAATATCTAACAATTCAATTCTAAAAACCAAACAACTGTTTGGAAGAATTGTTCCTCCATCTAAATTTCTATACGCTAAACCAGAGGGAATAAATAAAAATCCTTTTCCTGTATTATCATATGTAATTGGTCCATTAGTAGTGCTGTTTTTTCCTCCTTTAAAATGAGTAAAACCATGCGACCATCCTTTAATTACAGCATCTAAAGTTAACCATACAGCAGATGTTTGTGTTTCAAACACACTTGATACTCCAGAATCTAGTATTTGTCTTCCTTGGTATTTCGTTAAAACAGAATCCATAATAGTAGGATTTCCTTTTACCGGATCTGGCACACCTTGTTCTACAACATAGTAATACAGTTTGTAATCGATTTCATCAAAGGTGATGTCTTGAGTTTTTAACTTTGCATCATCAATTAAAGCTGTTTTACCCGTTGTAATTGGTTTGATTGAATCGATAACAGCATCGTAATAATGATTTGATAAATATTTTACCAACGTATCATTATCTTTTAAAGCTTGGGCTTCGTGATCAAAATTATCTATAAACGGATTACTAGCACTACAGGCATATATTAAAATAGATGCAATTGCTACTATTAATATGTTTTTTATTTTTATCATCTAACTACTTAATTTAAGGGTGCAATTTACGATTTTCATACCTTTGTAAAAAGAGAATAATGAAATTTTAACTTTTTATATGAGAATTGACAAATATTTGTGGTGTATTCGAGTTTTTAAAACAAGAAATATGGCTTCTGAAGCCTGTAAAAAGGGACATGTTAAAATAGATGATGCAAATTGCAAACCCTCTAAAGAAGTGTACGGAAATGAGTCAATTGGTGTTAGAAAGAACCAAATTAATTATAAAATAAAGGTTTTAGATATCCCAACCAATAGAGTTGGTGCAAAACTGGTTGATTTATACCGAAAAGATGTTACTCCAAAAGAAGAATTTGAAAAAACAGAATTGCTTAAATACTCTAAAGATTATTATCGTAAAAAAGGAACTGGAAGACCAACAAAAAAAGACCGAAGAGATATTGATGGATATTATGATGACGCTTCTACTCCATCTGAAAGTTAATTTTAATATCTTTGTTTTATAAATTACTCTAATGACAGTAGAAAAAAACATCATTTTAACATCGCAACAAATTCAGCATAAAACAAAAAGAATTGCTTATCAAATTTTAGAGAGCAATAGCAACGAAAAAGAGATTGTTTTAGCAGGTATTACTACTAATGGTTTTTTGTTTGCGAAAGAAATAGAAAAAGAATTGTCTAAAATTTGTGACATTACAATTACGATGTGCGAAGTAAGTATCAATAAGAATAAACTACTAAACCCAATCAAAACTTCAATTCCGAGTGAAGTTTATAAAAATAAACCGTTGGTCTTGGTAGATGATGTTTTAAATTCTGGCGCTACTTTAATTTACGGAATAAAACATTTTTTAGAAGTTCCGTTGAAACGATTTAAAACAGCTGTTTTAGTTAATAGAAATCATAAAAAATATCCGGTAAAAGCAGATTATAAAGGAATTTCGCTTTCAACAACCTTGCAAGAACACGTAGTGGTAGAGTTTACCAAAAACAAAGCAATTGCTTATTTAATGTAATTGTACTGCAATATCACAATAAATTTCTTCGATAGATTTAGTTTCTATACGGATTTTAAAATCTGATTGCTCATAAAAAGGAGCTCTTTCAAATAAATGCTTTCCGATATATTCTAACAGTTCATCATCTTTTAAATCAGCTATTAACGGACGTGTTTTTTTTCCATGTTCTAACCTTTCTGCTAAAAAAGGAATGCTGCCTTTTAAATAAAAACTTGTAGCTTTACTATTCTTTATTTCTTGCATGTTAGTTCCGTAACAAGGTGTTCCTCCTCCCAAGGCTAAAATAGAATTAGACTTAGAGCCCAATATTTCTTTTAAATAAATTCCTTCTTGTTTTCTAAAATAAATTTCTCCTTTTGTAGCAAACAACTGAGAAATAGACATTTGTTCTTTTTCTTCTATATACGCATCTAAGTCTATAAAAGAGGAATTTAATTTATCCGACAGAAATTTACCAATTGTCGTTTTTCCGCTTCCCATATACCCTAATAAAACTATTTTCATCTTCTATCTTTAAAACATTACAAATATCGATAAAATTTATATAAAAATTCTTTTATCTTTTAAACAATAGGTAGTATATTTGCACTCGCTTTAAATAAAGCATGACCTGGTAGCTCAGTTGGTAGAGCATCTCCCTTTTAAGGAGAGGGTCCTGGGTTCGAGCCCCAGCCCGGTCACAAAAAAAAGTTAAGCATTGCTTAACTTTTTTTGTTTCAATACATTGCACATATGGCGGAATTGGTAGACGCGCAGGCTTGAGGGGCTTGTGTTCGTAAGAACGTGCAGGTTCGACTCCTGTTATGTGCACAAATTACTTTGTTATTTCACAGAAAATTAACTCTACCAAATAGATTAATTGCTAACTTTGTAGCATGCAGAAAAAAATACTACTTCTATTATTTGTTGGAATTTCTTTTTTAGGGTTTTCACAGACAAATACAAAACTAAAAGGTCAGATTGTGAACGCCGAAGACAACAAAGCTCTAAGCGCTGCACATATTTTAAATTTAAACTCAGTTGTTGGTACCATTACCAATGAAAAAGGTTTTTTTGAAATTACCACAAAAGCAAACGACACTATCTTGGTGTCTTACTTAGGATTTCAATCGATTAAATTAAAAGTAACAAACGATTTATTAAAGGGAAACGAGTTGGTAATTTCTTTATTAGAAAAAGCCAATGAGATTAAAGAAGTAGTTATTAAATCTACCAAATTGATTGGTGTTTTAGAAGTAGATGTAAAACAAGTGCCTAAAGATCGTTTTACGAGAATTCATATTAATGGTCTGCCACAAACATACGAAGTAGGTAAATCAGCATCACAAACATTAAATTCTCCCGTTGCAGCATTGTTTCAGCCTGTAGACTTTCTCTATAATTTATTCGGAAAAAAACCCAATCAGTTAAAAAAACTTCAAAAGTTAAAAAAAGAGGATGATTTGCGAAAAATGCTTAGCGGAAAGTTTGACCGAGAAGTAATGATGGAGTATCTTCAAATGGATAAAGAAGAGCTGAGAAAGTTGTTGGTAGATTGTAATTATTCTGATTACTTTATTAAAAAAGCAAGTGATTTACAAATGATAGAAGCTGTGCTTGATTGTTATGAAAATTACAAAGCCATTAAAAAAGGGAAAATAGAACGAGATGTTTTACCTAATAGAAAGAACTAAAATTCAAAAAGGGTTGCAAATTTACATTTGCAACCCTTTTATCAACTATTAAAAACTAACTAATTACTTTCACTAAAATACAGATGTTATGTATTTATAGTTGTATTTTCTTTTGCTATTCCAAGAAACTCTCTTTGAATTTATACTACTTGATTGGTTCTTTTTTTCTTCTTTTAAACTATTGGTAGTTGTCATTGTATTTGTTTTTTTGATTATTTTATTTCAATTTACTTACACTTATATGACGATAAAAAACCTGATTCGTTACAGGTAAAATTGGTTTTTAACACCTCTTTAAGAAATACCAACGGAATACTTAAATTTTTGATTCTCAACTTCTTATTCTTTTACTGAATTCATTTAAGGCTTGATTGTAAAAAGACCAAATCTTTACCAAAATGGCAAGAAATTATTGATCTGTTAAACAAATTGATAATTCGTATTTTTTATCATTATTTCTTTAAAATTTTAGAATTTTACTATAAAAATTTTGACAAAAAGGGATTGAATTCAAAAAGGGTTGCAAACTTACATTTGCAACCCTTTTATCAACTATTAAAAACTAACTAATTACTTTCACTAAAATACAGATGTAATGTATCTGTAGTTATATTTTCTTTTGTTATTCCAAGAAACTCTCTTAGAATTTATACTGCTAACTTGGTGGTTCTTTTTTTCTTCTTTTAAACTATTACTTGTTGTCATTTTTATATTTTTGAATGTTTTGTTTCAATATTATGTACATCTATATGACGATAGGATTTTAGATTTGTTACAGGTAAAATTGGTATTTAACACATCTTTAAGAAAAAAAAATCAGCCTTAAAAGACTGATTTTTATAATTAAATATAAAAGCATTGTTTATTTGAACAACTTTGCAAATATTTATTGGTTACCAAGAATAATAGGCAATCCATTTTTTCCAGATCCAATTACAATAACTTTGCTGTTTGGAGATTCTGAAAGTTTAAGAGTTGCATCAATACCTTTTTCTTGTAAAATTTTATCTGTTAAAGATGCGCTTAGAATCTTATTTGCAATTGCTTTCCCTTCTGCATCAATTTTTTGACGCTCTGCTTCTTTCTTCGCTTTTGCTAATCTAAACTCGTATTCTAACGATTCTTGTTCTTGTTTTAATTTTGTTTCGATAGCAATTCTAATTGTTGGTGGTAATTTAACATCTTCTACCAACACCTTTTTAACGTTTAGGAATTGTTTTTCTAATACTGTTCGTACTTCATCCAATATTTCTTGCTCAATCACATCTCGCTTACTAGAATAGAGTTGTTCTGGAGTATAACGTCCAAAAACACTTCTTGCTGCAGCATTAATTGCAGGATCTAATACTTCTCTTTCATAATCTTCTCCTTTTGTTTTTATTAAGCTTCCTAAGCTTTCATATTCTGGTTCATACCAGATTGTTCCACTTACTTTTACTTCTAATCCGTTAACAGAAAGTACGTTCATTTCATTAGAAATAGATTGCTGACGCACTTTTAGCACAATCATTCTATTCCATGGAGCAACAACATGAAAACCTTCTGAATATGTTTTTTCAGTGTTAATACCTTGCCCAAAACGCTCAAATAAGACTCCACCTTCTCCAGGTCCAATTGTTACTGCCGATTTAGAAATAAAAATAATTGCCACAACAGCAATTACTATAAAGAAAATTCCGCCTTTTGGGAATTTAATATCTAATTGTTGATTACTCATAATTTTATTTTTTAAGTTATTTCAAATTTACAATAAAGCTGCTTAATTACAATCTTTATAAGCACAATCTTCTGAAATAGATTCTAATTCTAAGGTTACATGCTCTAAATTAAAATTATCGTGCAATAGTTTTTTTATTTGTTCTTTTATTTCTTTTGATTTTTGCCAACTAAACCCTTTACTTTTTATTTTTATGTGTATTGTTGCAATATGAAACTCTCCGTCTAAAGTCCAAATATGACAATCATGAACTTCTGCAACTTCATCAATATTTAAAATGATTTGCTGTATTATTTCGTCCGAAGAAATTTCATTCGGCACACCTTGTAAAATAATTTTAAAGGCATCTTTAATGTTTTTGTACACGTTAAATAAAACGTAACCAGCAATCAATAGAGACAAAATTGGGTCTAAAATAGGAACATCCCAAAATTGCATGATTATACTTGCAATAAGTACAGCTACCCACCCTAAAACGTCTTCTAGTAAATGAAGAGATACAACCCTTTCGTTTATAGAAGAACCTTTTTTTAATTTTAAAACCGCTGCTCCATTTACAATCACACCCAAGATTGCCAACCACATCATTCCGGTTGCATCTGCTTCTTCTGGATGTATAATTCTTGGAATTGCTGCTGATATGATAAAAAATGAACCAACAATTAGCACAATAGAATTGATAATTGCTCCCAATAAAGAAAACCTACCGTAACCGTACGTGTATTTTTTATTTGCTCCTTTATTAGATAATTTTTGAAAATACCAAGACATTCCCAAACTTAAGCTATCGCCTAAATCGTGAACAGCATCAGACATAATGGCCAAACTATTTGTGTAAAACCCACCAATAATTTCTAAAATCGTAAACGCTAAGTTTAAGAAAAAAGCAGTTTTTATATTTTCAGTGGTATGATGATGCCCGTGTTTGTGGTTATGTCCCATTTTTTATGCTATTTATAAACATCTAAAAACCAACGCTTCTAGATACTAAAATTACAACTTTATCAATAGTCCTGCATTAAATACAAATCCGTCTGTTGGAGCCCATAAATCTGTTAAAGACGGGTTGTTATGTGGTGCTTTTACCATAGATTCATAGTTAGATTGTTTTGTATCGGTAAAGTTTTCAAAATTTGCATACAAGCTTATTGTATTATAAGTTCTCATAGCCATTAAGCCCATTGTCCAAAAATTTGGTGTTGTAGATAAGTCGTTTCTAACCTGAGAACTTTTATAATATGCTTCATATCCAATTCGCCATTTATCATGAACTTCATACATTAAAACACCACCAAAACTGTGTTTTGGAGTTAATACTTTTTGCTGACTATTTATCCTAACATTATTAAAAGCATAATTAGTAAAGAGTATAAAATCTTTGTATTTTAATTTTAAATTTGTTTCAAATCCAAAGCTATTTAAAGGAGATGAAGCATTAACAAACTCATAATCATTTCCTTGTTGCTCTAGTAATAAGGAGTTTTTTAATCGTGTGTAAAAGAATAATTGATTGAAAGAAACCGAAACATGATCATTTAAAATTGATGTTTTATAATTAACATCTGCGTTTACACCAAAAGAATTTTCTGCTTTAAAATCTGTTGGATTTATGGCCAATACATTTTGAAATGCAAGTTTTTCAGATTCTTCTGTAAAAATAGTTGGAATTTTATATCCAAATCCACCACCAAATCTAGAAGACACAGATTCGTTGTATTTTACAAATAACGAAGCTCTTGGTAAAAAAAACAATCCATAATCGTTCACATAATCTGTTCTTAAACCTGTTTCTAGCGTAATGTTTTCTTCTAAATCCCAGCTAGATTGAGCAAAACCACCTAAAGTTTTTTGCTCATAACTTCTGTCTAAAGTAGAAAATGGAGTTTCTGTAAATTTTTCGGTGATTAAATTAGCACCAAAAACCCAATCAGATTCATCTTTATTTAAATTATAAGTAACTTCTGTAAAAGTGGCAAATTGATGTCCTAAAAACTCATAATTAACCAATTTTAAATCTCTTTTAAAATAGCTTAAACTATTTTTAAAACTAAAGGATTTATCTTCAGATATTTCATTCTTATAAGTAATTTGCATACCATATCTACTTGAAATATTTTCTTCAAAAAAATTTTGAGTCGGGTTTGGGTTTTCATTAACTACATCGATGTCTCCACCTACTCTATCTTCAAAAAATGCATTTAGCCCAATCCTCCATTTTTCTTTTTCGTTTGGATAATAATAAAATGCCGGGCTTAAATTAATGCTTTGCACTTTTGGAATGTCAGTAAAGTAATCAGCATTTACATCGGTTGCTTTTTGTAAGTTTCCAGAACCGTAGAAAGACATTCCAAATATAGAATCCCTTTTACTATAATACGCATTAATTGTGCTTCCGTTTCTAGAATTTTTATCGAACATAAACATCAATTCTTTTTCAAATCTTGGTTGTTTTGTAATTAAATTAACCAAACCAGCAATTGCGCCTGCTCCGTATAATGTAGATGAACTTCCTTTAATTATTTCTACTTGCTTTAAATCTAATGGCGGAATCTGCATGATACTCAACCCACTAGAAAATCCACCAAATAAAGGAAAACCGTCTTTTAATAATTGTGTAAATCTACCGTCTAATCCTTGAATTCTAATACTTTGATTTGCAGAATTTGCAGAAGTTTGTTGCATTTGAATTCCTGTACTTTCTCTAAGTAACATAGCAATATTTGCAGAATTCATAACGGCTTTTTCACCCAATTCCTCACCAGAAATGACTTCTACTCGTGTTGGTATTTGTGCAATGGTTCTTTTACTTCTTGTAGATGAAATTTCAACCGTATCTAAAGTAGATTCATCTTCATGTAATTCAATTGTTATGGTATTGTTTTCTAAAGGAAATGTATATACTTTTTCAAAAGTTTCAAAACCAATAAAAGAAATAACTAGTATTTGTTTTCCGCTTTCAATATTACTAATGGTAGCAATTCCTTCTAGATTTGTTGTGCTTCCTTTGGTGGTGTTTTTAATATATACAGACGCTCCGACAACTATTTCTTGATGGTCTTTAGAAATTACTTTTACTGTAACTGTGTTTTGTGCTATTAATGTTTGAGCAAACACGAAAAAAAATAGGGTTAAAATGATATTCTTAATCATTATTTATGATTTTTGATAATTAATATTTGATATGATAGATGACATTTTTTATGATAAAAAGATGCAAAAAAAATAAACTAAGAGCGATTAATAAATTAATCGCTCTTTAAAATTTTTAGTGTCCATGACCTTCATCTGATCCTCCAGTCATTTGCAACCATTTCTCTTTTAAAAAATGAGCACCTTCGGTTACAATATGAACATTAAATTTATTTCCTTTAATCGTTTTAATTTCTGTAAAATTATTATCTGAATTTCCTGTAGTAACCTTAATTGGAATAAATTCCAAATCACTTTTTGCTAAAAAAACAAATTGTTGTTCGTCAATTTCTATAATTGCATTTTCTGGAACCGAATATACTTCTTTACCTCCAACAAGTATTTGAGCATTGATAAACATTCCTGATTTTAAGATGCCTTTATCCTCTTCAAAATGCCCATGAACATTTACCGTTTTTGTTTTATTATCTACTTTTTGACTAATTAATTTAATATATCCATGGTAATTCACATCAACACCCGAAGTTTGAAAAAAGAAGTCATTTCCTTTTTTAATCTTAGTAATGTCTGCACCAAAAACATTTAATTCTGCATGCATATGATCCGTATCAATGATTTCCATCATTTCTGAATTTGTAGATAAGAACTTTCCTTGATTTAAATTAGTGCCAACAACATACCCTTCTATAGGTGTTTTTACATAAATGTATTCTTGTATACCGTTCTTTAAAACCGTTTCAGAATTTAACCCAATCATTGCTAATTGAGAAGAATAACTTTCAACCAGACTTTTAGCTGATTTGTATGTTCCTTCAGCAATTTGAAAAGATTTTTTTGAAGTTATTTCATTTACTAACAACATCTTTTTTCTATCGTAATCAGCTTTTGCAACGGCACTTTTATTAACAGCCTTTAAAAAATCATATTGTAATTTGATAAAATTTGGGTGCTTTAAAGTTGCAACTATTTGTCCTTTTTTTACTTTATCTCCGGGCAATAAATTTGTTTTAAATACAAACGCCTCCATGGGTGCGTAAATAGTAACCTTACTTTGCGGCGGCACCTCAATAGTCCCAGTAACAGCCACTTTATCTCTAATATTCATTTTTTGTATGTCGCCAACTTTAATTTTTGTTGTTGCCAATTGCTCTTTTGTTAAATGAATTTTGTTTTTATTCTGTTGTTCTTGTACAACTTCTTTTATATCTGATTTCGTTTCAGATTTTGGATTACAACTGATGATTGCAACAGCTAATAATAAGTATATATATTTTTTCATTGTTATTCTTTTGTATAAAATTCGTAAGCAATTACTGTTTGATTGTAATTGTTAATCAGTGATAAATAATTTTGCATTACTTGAAAATAAGCACTAAAACTTTGGCTATATTGATACGCATCAATTTCTCCAGATTGATATGCTACCTTTAGTTTGTTTAGAAATGTTGTAGCTATATTTTTAGTTTTTTCTACATTTTCTAGTTCCTCTTTTAAATATGTAACCTGCGTTCTTAAACTTTCAAAATTATTATGCAACGCTACTATTTTTGAAGTGTTTTCAAAAGCAACTTCTTCTTTAATGATTTGTTGCTTTTTAATTACAGCTCTTTTTGACCAAATTGAAATCGGTATATTTAATCCTATATTAAAGCCAGTAAAACCAGAAGTATTTCCTGTTTTTCTGTTTACTAACCCAGCTGTTAATTCAGGAAAATAAAAAGATTTTACCACCTCTATTTTTTTCTGAGCAATTTGATTGCTTTTATTAATTACTGATTTAAAAGATGTAGAAATTACATTGTTTTCTAGTGATACTTCTTTTCTTTTAGGCAATTTTGATATAGGCACAATACCATAATTAATTTGTAACAGTTCTTTTAACTCATTCTCAATGTTCAAAAATTGTTTATATATTTTACTTTTTTGAGATTGAACACCTAAAGATTCTAAAGCCGTTAAATCATTTTCTAAGCCCCCTATTTCACCAGATTTATATAACTTATTTGCTATATCATTTACCTGCTTTCTATTTAATTGTTCTTCTTCTAATAAAGAAATGAGTGCATATAAATAATGCCATTTTTGATATAAAATTTTGGCATTTCTTATCGTTTCTTTTAATGAAATCTTATTAGATGCTTTTGCAAAGTCTCTTTTTACTTTTGCTAATTTTCTATTTTGAAGATGAGATAAAACAGATCCAAAATTTTGATGTACAGACCATTCTTTTTCTGAGACTCCATTTGCAACTCCAACATCTTGAAATTTAATTACCAAAGGAGCTAAATCAATTGATTCAGCAATACCAAATTCACTTTTAAGAATAGTTAAATTCGACTTTTTGAAAGCTACAGAGCTTTTAATTGCCAAGTTAACCACTTCTTTTTCTGACAATTTTTTATTTGATTCCTGAGAATACATCAGAGTAGAACAAAATAGAAGCACAATAATAGTAGCTGTTTTAGAAATCATTATTTTTTTAGTTTTAATCGTTTCAAATAAAGAATACAAAACAGGTAAAATTAACAAAGTTAAAAGCGTGGCAGAAACCAACCCTCCAATAACAACTGTTGCTAAAGGCTTTTGAACTTCTGCTCCAGCAGATCCAGAAAGAGCCATTGGTAAAAACCCTAAAGAAGCCACTAGCGCAGTTAATATTACTGGACGTAATCTTACAGAAGTTCCTCTTTTAATAATTTCTACACTATTTGCAACTCCCTCTTTTTTTAATCGATTAAATTCTGCAATTAATACAATTCCGTTTAAAACAGCCACACCAAACAAAGCTATAAAACCAATTCCCGCTGAAATTGAAAATGGCATATCTCTTAACCATAACGCAAAAATTCCACCAATTGCTGACATCGGAATCGCTGTAAAAATTAAGATACTTTGTTTTATTGATTTAAAGGTAATGTACAATAATAAAAAAATTAGCAATAATGCTACAGGGACAGCAATAGATAATCTAGTTCTTGCTTCTTCTAAGTTCTTAAAAGTTCCTCCATACGTAATATAATAACCAGCATCAAATTGAACATTTGCATCAACTTTTTGTTTCAATTCATTTACAATACTAGCAACATCTCTACCTCTAACATTAAACCCAACTGTTATTCTGCGTTTTGCATCATCTCTTTGAATTTGATTCGGTCCTGTTTTAAAACTTACATCTGCGACATTTGTAAGCGGAATTTGAATTCCGTTTGGAGTTGTAATGTACAGATTACGTATGTCTTCTATACTTTCTCTGTTCTTGTTTGCCAATCTTACTACTAAATCAAACCGTTTTTCTCCTTCATAAACAGAACCAGCAATTTGACCTGCAAATGCAGCGTTTATGGTTGTGTTAACTGCTGAAACATTTAAACCATAAAATGCCAATTGACTACGCTTATAATCAATTACAATTTGTTTTAATCCCGTCATTTTCTCAACATACAAATCTTCTGCGCCATCAATATTAGGTATCAAAGTAGCTATTAGATTTCCATATTGTACTAGTTTATCTAGATCCTCTCCATAAACTTTCAAGACAACATCTTGCCTTGCGCCTGTCATTAACTCATTAAAACGCATTTGAATGGGTTGTTGAAACCCAAAAGTTACACCAACCATCGTTTCATCTAATAGCTGTTGCATTTTTTCTGCTAATTGATCTTTAGTGTCTGCTTTTACCCATTGATCACTCTCTTTTAATATAATCATTAAATCGGCCGCTTCTATAGGCATTGGGTCTGTTGGTATTTCTGAAGAACCTATTTTTCCTACAATTTCTTTTATTTCGTTTGGGAACTCTTTTAAAAGAATTTTTGATGCTTTGTTTACAGACTCTATTGTATGAGAAAGAGAACTACCTGTTGAAACACGTGTTTCAACGGCAAAATCTCCTTCATCTAAAGACGGAATAAATTCAGAACCCATTGTTGAAAATGTAAACAAACTAAATCCAAAAATAATTAAAGAACCTATAATTACTTTTTTCTTGTTTACCAACACATAGTTTAAAGCAGGAGAATATATATTCTGAATGGCGTCAATTATCTTATCAGAAATCGTCTTTTTATGTTTCATTTTTTTATTTAAAAACAATGCGCTCATCATTGGGACATAGGTTAAAGACAAAATAAAAGCTCCTAAAATTGCAAAACTTACTGCAATTGCCATTGGTCTAAACATCTTCCCTTCAACACCTACTAAAGCAAGTATTGGTAAGTACACAATTAAAATGATAATTTCTCCGAAAGCTGCACTAGTTCTAATTTTTGATGCAGAAGTATATACTTCTTTATCCATTTGTTTTTGACTAAGCTTTATTCCAGATTTTTTTAATCCGAGATAATGCAATGTTGCTTCTACAATAATTACAGAACCATCTACGATAATCCCAAAATCTATTGCTCCTAAGCTCATTAAATTTCCAGAAACACCAAATAGATTCATTAAACTTATTGCAAATAACATTGCCAAAGGAATCACTGAAGCAACAATTAATCCTGCCCTAAAGTTACCTAAGAACAATACCAATATAAAAATTACTATTAAAGCACCTTCTATTAAGTTTTTTGAAACTGTATGTATTGCTTTATCTACCAACTTTGTTCTGTCTAAAAAAGGCTTTATTATTACGCCTTTTGGTAAATTTTTTTCTATTTGTGCAATACGTTCTTTTACTTTTTGAATTACTTTAGAAGAATTTGCCCCTTTTAGCATCATTACAATAGCTCCTACTGTTTCTCCTTCTCCATTTCGAGTCATCGCACCATAACGCACAGCACTTCCAAATTGAACAACACCAATATCTTTTATTAAAATTGGAGTTCCATTTAATGTGCTTTTTACAACAATGTTTTTTATATCATCTAACTTTTGTATCAATCCTTGACTACGAATAAAATAGGCTTTTGGGTTTTTATCAATATAAGCCCCACCTGTATTTTGGTTGTTTTTTGTCAAGGCTTCAAATACCTCATTAATACTAACATTTAATGATTGTAATTTATCGGGTTCAATTGCTACTTCATATTGTTTTAAAAATCCCCCAAAGCTACTTACATCTGCAACACCTTCAATTCCTAATAATTGACGGCGTACTATCCAGTCTTGAATTGAACGAAGTTCCATGGTAGAAAACTGACTTTCAAAACCTTTGTCTGCATATATTGTATATTGATAAATCTCTCCTAATCCTGAAGTTAAAGGAGCCATTGTTGGTGTTCCTACACCAGCTGGAATTTGATTTTTAGCTTCCGCAAGGCGTTCGTTTATTTGTTGTCTTGCCCAATAAATATCTACGTTGTCTTTAAAAACAACGGTAACAACACTTAATCCAAACCTAGAAAAAGAACGAACTTCTTCTATATTAGGAATACTTGCCATTGTCAATTCTATTGGAAATGTAACTAAACGTTCTATATCTTGCGCAGATTGTGATGGTGCTGATGTAATAATTTGCACCTGATTATTGGTGATATCTGGTACTGCGTCTATTGGTAATTGCTGAACGGAGTATATTCCCCAACCAATTAATCCAAGGATAAACACACCAATAATCAATTTATTTTTAATTGAAAATTTTATAATGCTATCTAACATTTTAATTTGTTTTTACGTGATACAATAATTATATGGCTCAAATGAAGCCATCATAATTCTCCCAATTTTTTAAAAAAATCAGGTTAACTTATTTATGGTGTAACAAATCAAACTTGTGGAGGCTCTAGAAGTGTCTCTAAATAATTAGAAGCAAAAGATTTTTGGTAATAATGATTTGGTTTTTTTACTTGTGTAATTCCTTTTAAATTACAACACGTATTAAAAGGAGTAATTATTGCACTAGAAAAACCTAAAGAAGTACAATGATGATGGTGTTTTGAATTTTCATTATCTTCTGTATCATTTTTATGATGGTCATTTTCATGAGAATCTCCTAAAACATCTACATGATGATTTTCTACAGTATCTGTAAATATAACTGCATCTAAATGTGCTTGTACCGGTGGTACAAACATTAATAAAATTAATAAGAAAATACTTAATTCTTTCAATGATCCATTCTATTTTAACAATACAAAAATAGTACTATTTTAAAGAAAATATCACATATTTAATCTATTTTTTACATATTCTACTTTAGTTTTTCCATGCTTTAAAGGCTTTCCATTTTCACCTAAAGAAACCATTACAATTTTATCAATTTCAATAATCACTTTATGTGTTAATTTATTTCTGACAGCACATTTTAAAGTAATCGACGAGTTTCCAAATGCCAACACTTGCATTCCAATTTCTATGATATCACCTTGCTTTGCTGAACTTACAAAATCTATTTCTGACATAAATTTGGTAACTGTTCTGGGAATTTCTAGTTGAATGATCGCATAAATCCCTAATTCTTCATCAATCCACTGCAATAAACGTCCGCCAAACAACGTTCCGTTCGGGTTTAAATCTTCTGGTTTCACCCATTTTCTAGTATGATATCTCATATTCGTTTCTTTTATAATTTCTATACAAATCTCGAGCAATTACTTCGGTAAAACTAGTGTTTGCAATTGCATTTATAGATTTTATAATAAGTATTTGCAATGCTATTGTTCACTATTTATTGCTTCAAAACTGATTAATATTTCAGCTTCAAAATTTGGAGTAATTTGAATTGGATTGCAACACACTTCACAGTCTTCTACGTAGGTTTGTTGCGATACACTACTATCTAAAAGCATAGAAATGTTTTCCCAACAATACGGACATTGAAAAAAATGCTCAATCATAATTACTAAATTTCACCAATGTATTTTCTGATAAACCATTCAATTGTAAAAAACAAAATACTCAATGCTAAAATCAATTTCCAGTCTACCAATTGCTGATGTATAATAGTGCTTTTTTGTGTAGTTACATAACGACTATCAGCAAGTAAATCATTGATTATTTGCTGATTGTTTGACGAAAAATAGCTTTTTCCACTTGTATTATTTGCCAACAGTTTTAATTCCTTTTGATTGGCATTCGTAAACTGTTCTTCTATTTGATAGGTTGTAATTTTAAATTGTCCGGTTTTACGAATCGGCTGATTTTCTACCGTAACTTCAAAACGATAATCTCCAGAAGGCAACTCATTTAAAACAGCTTCAAAGGAGTTGTTTAACAAAGAAAAAGGAACATTTTGGGAAACGTTTGTTGCTGTATTTGTGAGTTTTAAATTCAGTTTTGCTCTTGCATCAAACTGATAATTTTTATCAACATAAAAAGCATTTATCACAATTGATATGTTTGCTGGATGCAATACATCATACTTTAAAGACAAACGTTCTCGCTTTTTGGTTGATGCCAAATACTGAATCATATTTGCTAAAAATTCGTCAAAATCTTGAAAAGAACCAGAATTGATAAAACTTGCAGCTCTCCATTTCCAAATTCCTTCTCCAAATAATACAGCACTTTTTTGCGAATCGTTTTCAAAAGTTGCCAATAATGGTGTTTGTGTTTCAAATCCTGCAATGTTTTGAAACAACAACGCATCAAATTTTGAAGTCATGTTGATATTCCCAAAAGCATTATGTAAAGGCGGAAAAGATTCGAAACCTATTTCTTTTTGTCCAAATGTTAAAAACCCGTTGTTAAAAATTGCACCAAATTCTTCTGATTGATTGGTGGCATTTTTATAATAATTGGATTGCATTTCGTTTAAGAAATTCCAATTGGTATTTAAACCCGTAATCACAAAATAATTTGCTTTTTCTTTTTCAATGGAATTAAAAACAGTTTCAAATTGCACTGTTGGCTGATACATAATAACCAATTGATAATCATTTAACTTACCTTTAAAATCTTTGCTGTTTTCAATTGTTACAGAACGTTGTTTGTTGGTTTCAATTGCTTTTTTGATGGCCCCTAAATCTGGATGTAAAACTGAAGTTAATAACAAGATTTTGGTTTGTTCATTTAAAACTTCTACAGAAAATGAGTTGGAATTGTTTTCTACATTTTCTTCGTTTTCAATTTTTGTAACAGATGCTTTGTAATACTGAACGCCTTCTTCTGTTGATGCAATGGTTGTAGAAATAGTTTCAACCGTTTTTGATGGAGAAAATGAAACGTTTTTTCTGTAAATGATTTTCCCTTTGTGTTGAATTGTAAATTGTGTTTTTACATTTTTAATTCCGTCGTATAAAATTCGTGCTTCTACCGGAAATCTATTTTTTAAATAACTGTATTTGTTTACATTAATTTGAGCGATTCTAACATCACTCTTTGCAATGGTGTCTCCAATAATGAATGGAAAAATATTCTTTTTGGTGTTGATAAACGGATACGAATTTCCTGTAGTTTGGTTTCCATCTGACATTAAAATAACAGGAGCAACCGTGTTTTTATGTAGTGCTTCTACCCTACTAATTGCCTTGTAAATATTGGTCTGGTGTGCTGAAAAAGACAAGGAATCTAAGACATTAATTTCTTCTCCAAATTTAAAAAACTGTACCTCAAACTTTTTGTTGATTTGTGAATTGTTCTTAATCTGATTCACAAAATTGGTAACTATTTTTTCACTTTTAAAATGCTGTATGGATAAAGAATTATCAACCAAAACAGACAGCATTGGTTTTTCATTCATTAATTCTTGTCGCGCTATTGACGGATTTATCAACAATAACAACAATAAGAAAATACTTGTTGTTCTTAACGAAAACAGCACATAATCTATTTTCTGAAACGCTTTTGATTTGTAAAAATACAGCAACCCAGAAAAGGCTACACTAAAAAGGATAGCTCCTAAAATATATATGATGGTTGTTGTTTGCAAGAATATAATTATGAATCGTAAATCTAACAATTATCCTTTTAAAAAACTTGTTAAAAAAAGAAAACCTGCAACTGATGCTGAAATAAATTCAGCACAAGAATTACAGGTTTTATATAATTTACGATACTCTCTTATTAGTTCATTCCACCATCAACAGATAATGTTTGTCCGGTAATGTAAGCACTCATATCAGAAGCTAAAAACACACACGCATTTGCAATATCGTCTGGCGTTCCGCCACGTTTTAACGGAATGGCATCTCTCCAACCTTGTACAGTTGCTTCGTCTAACTTTCCTGTCATTTCTGTTTCAATAAAACCTGGTGCAATAACGTTAGATCTAATGTTTCTAGAACCTAACTCTAAAGCTACAGATTTAGAAAACCCAACAATTCCTGCTTTAGAAGCTGCATAATTTGCTTGTCCGGCATTTCCTTTTAAACCAACTACAGAACTCATATTTATAATTGAACCGTTACGTTGTTTCATCATCGGACGAATTACCGCTTTGGTTAAGTTGAAAACAGATTTTAAGTTTACTTCAATTACTTTATCAAAATCGGCTTCAGAAATACGCATTAACAAGTTGTCTTTTGTAATTCCTGCATTGTTTACTAAAATATCGATGGTTCCAAATTCTTTTAAAACATCAGCAGCCAATTCTTGAGCAGCATCAAAAATAGCAGCATTTGATTGGTATCCTTTTGCGTTTACACCTAATGCTTTTAATTCATTTTCTAATGCATTTGCAGCATCCACTGAAGAACTGTATGTAAATGCAACATTTGCTCCTTGTTGTGCAAACATCACAGCAATTCCTCTTCCAATTCCTCTTGTTGCACCAGTAATTATGGCTGTTTTATTTTCTAGTAGTTTCATTTTTAAGTTGTTTGATTTCTATTTTGATTCAAATATACTAATCTTTCTCTTTTTATAATGAATGGTTTTTTATTGTAAAAATTCCCGTAAAACTGAATTATTATCAGTAAAAACGGGAATTTTTTATAAAATAGCTACGTGTTTTAATTATTTATTTAAAACACTAGCAATCATTTCTCCTATTTTTGCTGGAGATTCAACAACGTGAATTCCGTTTTCAGCTAAAATTTTCATTTTTGCTTGCGCCGTGTCATCAGCTCCTCCAACAATTGCACCAGCATGTCCCATTGTTCTTCCTGCCGGAGCAGTTTGTCCAGCTATAAAGCCAACAACTGGCTTTCTGTTTCCATCAGCCTTAATCCATTTAGCAGCATCAGCTTCTAATTGACCTCCAATTTCTCCAATCATTACAATTGCTTCTGTTTCGTCATCATTCATTAATAATTCAACAGCTTCTTTAGTAGTTGTTCCAATAATTGGATCTCCACCAATTCCAATTGCGGTAGTAATTCCGTACCCTTGTTTTACAACTTGATCAGCTGCTTCATAGGTTAATGTTCCTGATTTAGAAACAATTCCAACTTTTCCTTTTTTAAAGATAAAACCTGGCATAATACCAACTTTAGCTTCGTCTGGAGTAATAACTCCTGGACAGTTTGGCCCAATTAATGTACATGCTTTATTTTCTAAATATGCTTTTACTTTTACCATATCAGCAGTAGGAATTCCTTCTGTAATACAGATAATTACTTTAATTCCTGCATCTGCAGCTTCCATGATTGCATCAGCAGCAAAAGCTGGTGGCACAAAAATAATTGAAGTATCTGCTCCTGCTTTATCAACAGAGTCAGCAACAGTATTAAAAACAGGTCTTCCTAAATGTTCTTGACCACCTTTACCTGGAGTAACTCCTCCAACTACATTAGTTCCGTAATCAATCATTTGACCGGCATGAAAAGTTCCTTCGCTACCAGTAAAACCTTGCACTATAATTTTTGAATCTTTATTTACTAAAACGCTCATTTGTATGTTTTTTCTCTTGTTAAATATTCAATTGAAATTCAATTGTTTTTAGACGACACAAAAATAACTCTTTTTATATCGTTATACAACGAATTTTGAATCACTTTTTTTGATTGTTTGTGATATTCTTAAGGTAAATCGTTTCTCGCAATTTTTGGCGATATTCAACAGGAGGTGTTCCGAAATATGTATTCTTTTTTAACGACCTAGTGACCCCAGTTTGGGCCATAACAACAGTTCCTTTTTCAATTGTAATTCCACTAGTTACACCAACTTGCCCCCAAATAGTTACCTCATCTTCTACAATTGTACAACCTGCAATTCCTGTTTGCGCAGCAATTAAACATTTTTCGCCGATCACTGTATCGTGGCCAATATGGACGTGATTATCTATCTTAGTTCCTTTCTTAATAGTTGTATCTCCGGTTACTCCTTTGTCAATAGTACAAGAAGCCCCTAAATCTACATTATCTTCTAAAACAACACGACCACCCGAAAGTAATTTGTCAAAACCAGTTTCTCTATTTTTATAATAAAAAGCATCAGAGCCCAAAACCGTATTTGCATGTATCGTTACATTGTTTCCAATAACACAATTATCATAAATTGTTACATTTGGGTGAATGATACAATTATCCCCAATTTGCACGTTGTTCCCAATAAATGCATTTGGTTGAATTATGGTATTCTTTCCAATTATTGCTGAACCAGAAATACTAACTTTTGATGCAATAAAAGGATTAAAATGATTGGTTATTTTGTTAAAATCACGAAAAGGGTCCTCAGAAATTAATAGTGCCTTCCCATCAGGGCAATCTACTCTTTTGTTAATTAAAACAATGGTAGCAGCAGATTTTAGTGCCTTATCATAATACTTTGGATGGTCAACAAAAACAATGTCACCTTTTTCTACAACGTGAATTTCATTAATTCCAAGGATTTCAAAATTTTTATCTCCTACAAAATCAACTTCCAAAAGCGAAGCAATTTGTTGTAAAGTTTGCGGTTTGTTGAATTTCATTTTTTGTATTTGGCTGTTTGATTTTAACAATATGCCTAGGTTCAAAGCTTAATGCTTGTAGTTATTATTCTTTGATACGCTCTTGATATGATCCTTTTGTTGTTTCTATCTTGATTTTATCTCCTTCATTTATAAATAAAGGTACATTTACAATTGCACCTGTTTCAACTGTTGCAGGTTTTGTTGCATTCGTTGCTGTGTTTCCTTTAACTCCTGGCTCTGTATGTGTAACTTCTAGAATTACACTAGCTGGCATTTCTACAGAAAGTGGCATATTATCTTCTGAATTGATAATAATGGTAACGATTTCTCCTTCTTTCATTAACCCTGGGTTATCAAGGGCAGCTTCTAATAAACGAATCTGAGAATAATCTTGTTCATTCATAAAGTGATAAAACTCTCCATCATGATATAAAAATTGAAACTTATGTGTTTCTACACGAACATCGTCTATTTTTCTTCCTGCAGGAAATGTATTGTCGATGGTTTTTCCGTTGGTTACACTTTTTAATTTGGTTCTTACAAATGCTGGACCTTTACCTGGTTTTACATGTAAAAATTCAATTATTTTATAAATATCATTATTGTATCTAATGCATAATCCGTTTCTAATATCTGATGTTGTTGCCATTTATATTTTTTTTTAGTATTATTTATCCTGCAGTATACCCTTTCATAATTCCTCTTTGAGAGTTTTTTATGAACAGCATTATTTCGTCTCTTTCTGGTGTTGCTTCCATTTCAGCCTCGATAATTTCGATAGCTTGCGTAGTATTGTAATTTTTTTGATATAAGATTCTGTAAATATCTTGAATCTCTTTAATTTTTGATGAAGGAAAACCTCTTCTTCTTAATCCGACAGAATTAATTCCGACATAAGACAGTGGTTCTTTTGCTGCTTTTGTATAAGGTGGAACGTCTTTTCTAACTAAAGAACCACCAGAAATCATTGCATGATCTCCAATTTGAATAAATTGATGTATTGCAGATAAACCACCTAAAACGGCATATTCTCCAACAACTACATGTCCGCCTAATAAAACACCATTTACAATAATTGCATTGTTACCAACAATACAATCATGAGCAATATGTGCAGCTGCCATAATTAAACAATTATCACCAACAACTGTTTTACCTCTGTCGTTTGTTCCTCTATTTATAGTTACACATTCTCTAATTGTAGTATTGTCTCCAATTACTGTTAAAGAATCTTCGCCTTCAAATTTAAGATCTTGTGGTATTGCTGAAATAACAGATCCAGGAAAAATTCTACAATTTTTTCCAATTCTTGCTCCTTCCATGATGGTTACATTAGAGCCTATCCATGTTCCTGAGCCAATTTCTACATCATTATTAATTGTTGTAAATGGTTCTACAACTACATTTCTTGCAATTTTTGCCTGTGGATGTATGTATGCTAAAGGTTGATTCATGTTGTTATTTTTTTGCTATTTGCGCCATTAACTCTGCTTCTACTACTAACTTTCCGTTTGCGTAACCATATGCTTGCATATGACAAATACCTCTTCTTATAGGCGAAATTAATTCACATTTAAATATTAATGTATCTCCTGGCAATACTTTTTGTTTAAATTTAACATTATCCATTTTCATGAAATAAGTCAAATAATTCTCTGGATCTGGAACCGTACTTAACACTAAAACTCCACCACATTGCGCCATCGCCTCAACCTGTAAAACTCCTGGCATTACTGGTGCTCCAGGGAAATGTCCAACAAAGAAATTTTCATTCATTGTTACATTCTTCATTCCAACTACATGCTTATCAGAAAGTTCTAAAATTCTATCAATCAATAAAAAAGGTGGTCTATGAGGAAGGATGTCCATTATTTGATGGATATCCATTAATGGAGGTTGATTTAAATCAATCTGTGGTACGTTATTTCTTTTTTCTGCTTTAATAATTTTAGACAATTTTTTAGCAAATTGTGTATTCACTAAATGTCCTGGTTTGTTTGCAATAACTTTTCCTCTAATTCTAATTCCTGTTAAAGCTAGATCTCCAATTACATCTAATAGTTTATGTCGAGCAGCTTCATTTGCCCAATGCAAATTTAAATTGTCTAAAATACCGTTAGATTGTACAGCGATGTCTTCTTTCTTAAAAGCTTTTTTTAATCTACCCATTGTTTCTGCAGATAATTCTTTATCTACATATACGATAGCATTGTTTAAATCGCCTCCTTTTATTAAATCATTTTCTAATAGCATTTCAATTTCGTGTAAAAAACTGAAGGTTCTTGCAGCAGCAATTTCTTCTTTAAAATCTGAAATATGTTGTAATGTAGCATTCTGAGTTCCTAAAATTTTAGTCCCAAAATCAACCATTGTAGTGATTTCATATTTATCTGAAGGCATTAAAATAATTTCGCTTCCAGATACTTCATCTCTATAAGAAATAATGTCTTTAACGATATATTCTTTTATTGCAGCATCTTGTTCTTCTATTCCTGCTTTTTCGAGCGCTTCTACAAAGAACTTTGATGACCCATCCATAATTGGAGGTTCTGATGCATCAATTTCTATTAATAAGTTATCAATTCCTAAACCAACAGCAGCTGCTAACACATGTTCTGAAGTCTGAATCTGAACGCCGTTTTTTTCAAGGTTAGTTCCTCTTTGTGTATTTACAACAAACTCTGCTTTAGCTGCAATTATGGGCTCGCCTTCTAAATCTACTCGCGCAAATGCATAACCATGATTTATTGGTGCAGGTTTAAAAGTCATGTTTACAGTATTTCCCGTATGTAATCCTACACCAGAAAGGCTAACTTCGTTTTTTATTGTTTTTTGGTTGTTACTCATCATTATTCACTTTGAGTGTTTATATTTTTTTCTAAATTATGTATTGTTTTTACCAAATCTGGTAATTTTCTAAAATAAACATATGATTTATTGAATTTTGAAAATTCAAATGCTGGAGTTCCCATAACAGCGATATTACCTTTTATGTTTTTGGTAACTCCAGATTGAGCACCAATTTTTACGTTATCTCCAATTTTAATATGACCTGCAACACCAACTTGTCCACCAATCATACAATTTTTTCCAATTTTGGTAGAACCTGAAACTCCTGTTTGAGCAGCAATAACTGTATTCTCACCTATTTCTACATTATGTGCAATTTGTATTTGATTGTCTAATTTTACACCTTTTCTTATAATGGTTGAACCTAAAGTAGCTCTATCAATTGTGGTTGCAGAACCAATATCAACATTATCTTCTATAATAACATTTCCGGTTTGTGGAACTTTATTATAAGAGCCTTCTTTATTTGGCGCAAATCCAAATCCGTCTGAACCAATAATAACTCCAGAATGAATAACACAATTGTTACCAATCTGACTTTCTGAATATATTTTTACACCCGAAAAAAGGATGCAATTATTTCCTACAACAACATTATCTCCTATGTATACATTTGGATAAATTTTTACATTTTCTCCAATTGTAACATTTTCTCCGATATAAGCAAACGCTCCAATATATTCGTTAGAACCAATTACTGCTGTAGACGAAATAAAATGTGGTTGTTCTCTACCTGTTTTGTTATTTTTTACTTCATTGTAAAACTCCAACACTTTAGAAAAAGCAGAATATGCGTCTTCAACTTTTATCAAAGTGGTTTCTGTTTCCTTTTCCGGAAAAAAACTTTTATTAACAATTGTAATAGAAGCTTTTGTTGTATATAAATATGGATTGTATTTTGGATTGGATAAAAAAGTAAGGCTACCTTTTTCTCCTTCTTCAATTTTAGATAGTTTAGAGACTTCAGCATTTGGGTTTCCAACGATGTCTCCTTCTAAAATTTCCGCTATTTGTTGCGCTGTAAAATTCATTATCTGCAAAAGTATGAAATTTCTTAGGATTTGGCTAATTACATTTTCTTAGGATAACACAAGTAAAATTTTTCTACTGGTTTTGTAAGTGCTTGTAAATTTAATTGATCTGATGCGGAAGCAATATCAACAGTTTTGTTATTTTTTGACAATATTTTTATTGGATTACTAGTGTTGTACGCTTGATTGCTTACCGTTCCTTCAAAAACAAAATAATGTGTAAATTCTGGTTCAATAGTAAATTTTGAAATCAGTTTTTCAACCTGTTTATCTACTTCTTCTTTTGTAAATTTTTGATCTTGAATGTTGATTTTTAACAAATTACGATTCATAATCATATTAGACAGTTCTGATAAAACTTTGTCAGAATGATTCGTCCATTCTTTGATGGCCGACAACACATCATAATCATCTAATTTAGAAAAAACAGCTAAAGTTTCATCTGTAAAGTTCTCTTTGGTAATTTGATTGTATAAAAAATACTGCATTGTTTTGGTTGCTGGTAATGCAACATTTTGGGTCGCTAATTCTTTAGCGCGCTGCAAAATTTTAACCAACATATTTTCTGCAACCAAGCCTGTTTTGTGCAAATACACTTGCCAATACATCAAACGGCGAGCAATTAAAAAGTTTTCTACAGAATAAATTCCTTTTTTTTCTATCACCAATTCGTTATTAAAAACAGTCATCATGGCAATTAACCGATCAGAGCTAATGTTTCCTTCCTTAACGCCTGTATAAAAACTATCTCTTTTTAAATAATCTAAACGATCAATATCTAACTGACTTGATATTAATTGATTGAAAAATCGTCTTTTGTATTTTCCTTCAAAAATTTCGATTGCCAAACATAGTTTCCCGCCAAATTCTTCGTTGAGTTTTTTCATAAATTTCAACGAAATCTCTTCATGACTAATTCCGTTTACAATACTATGTTCTAATGCATGAGAAAAAGCGCCATGACCAATATCGTGCAACAAAATTGCGATGTACAACGCATTGGCTTCATCCTCAGAAATTTCTATTTCTTTAAAACGCAAAACTCGCACTGCTTTTTGCATTAAATGCATACAACCAATGGCATGATGAAAACGCGTATGATTTGCGCCTGGATACACTAAATTAGAAAACCCCATTTGCGTTACACGCCTTAAACGTTGAAAGTAAGGATGTTCTATAATATCAAAAATTAAACTATTCGGAATTGTAATAAAACCGTAAATTGGGTCGTTCAATATTTTGAGTTTGTTGGTTTTTGAAGTTTTCAAGCTGTACAATTTTGTTCTGCAAATATACTATTGTTATTGATATTTAGTTGCAAGGAAATAAAATTCTAAAAAGCATTCACTTTTATTTAACAGCGAACTTAAAAAAAGAAGTACAAATTCAAGTATTTTAGCAATTATTAAAAACAAATCATATGAGAAAAATAGAAATTTTATGGGTTGATGATGAGATAGATTTATTAAAACCTCATATTCTATTTTTAGAAAATAAAAATTACAATGTAACCAAATGTACCAATGGTGCTGATGCGATTGATTTGGTTGATGAACAAAATTTTGATATTGTTTTTTTAGACGAAAACATGCCAGGAATTACAGGTTTAGAAACCTTGGCAGAAATCAAACAAAAGCAACAAAATCTTCCTGTTGTAATGATTACAAAAAGCGAGGAAGAATATATTATGGAAGAAGCCATTGGTTCTAAAATTGCTGATTATTTGATAAAACCTGTAAATCCGAATCAGATTTTATTGAGTTTAAAAAAGAATTTAAATCATTCTAAATTAATTTCTGATAAAACCACTTCGAATTACCAACAAGAGTTTCGAAAAATTTCGATGGAATTAGCCATGGTAAATTCGTGCGAAGAGTGGATTGATATTTATAAAAAGTTGGTTCATTGGGAATTAGAATTAGAAAACATTAACGACGCCGGAATGTTAGGCATTTTAGAAAGTCAGAAAAACGAAGCGAATTCTTTGTTTTTTAAATTCATCAAAAAGAATTACGAAGACTTTTTAACGTCAGATGACAAACCCATTTTTTCGCATACCTTATTAAAAGATGTGGTGTTTCCTGAATTAAAAACTTCAGAAAACGGAACCTTATTAGTGGTTATTGACAATCTTCGTTTAGATCAATTTAGAATTTTAGAACCGTACATTAACAATCATTTTAAGAAAGAAAAAGAACATTCGTTTTTTAGCATTTTACCAACAGCAACACAATATTCTAGAAACGCAATATTTTCAGGAATGATGCCTTCTGAAATGGAAAAAATGTATCCAGAGTTTTGGAAAAACGACACGGACGAAGGTGGAAAAAACTTGTACGAAAATGAATTTTTATCAGCACAGATAAAACGATTAAACTTACCAATACAGCACGAATTTTACAAGATTACCAATCTTAAAAACGGAAAAGAATTGGCAGACAATTACAACGCAACCAAGCAAAACGATTTAACGGTTATTGTTTATAATTTTGTCGATATGATTTCACATGCCAAAACAGAAATGGAAGTGATTAAAGAATTGGCAGGTGATGACAAAGCGTACCGATCGTTAACAGAAAGTTGGTTCCGGAATTCGCCTTTGTTAGACATTCTTCAGAAAGCACAAAAATTAGGGCAAAAATTAATTATTACTACAGATCACGGAACGATTAATTGTAAAAATCCTACCAAAGTAATTGGAGATAAAAATGCAAGTTCTAATCTGCGTTACAAAACAGGTAGAAGCTTAAGTTATAATGAAAAAGATGTATATGCTGTCCGCAATCCAAAAGATATCTTCTTACCAACAACGGCAATGAATAGCTCGTTTATTTTTGCAAAAGAAGATTTATTTTTAGCGTATCAGAACAATTACAATCATTATGTAAAGTATTATAAAAACACCTATCAACATGGCGGAATTTCTTTAGAAGAAATGATTATTCCGTGTGCGGTTTATGAGGCAAAATGATTTGCTCTTGTCATTCCTGCCTAAGCAAGAATGACAACATAAAAATATCTATCAACATGGCGGAATTTCTTTAGAAGAAATGATTATTCCTTGTGCAGTTTATGAGGCTAAATATTTTTTTGAAATAGTAACATAAAACAGCTATACAGGAATAAATATAGTAACAGATGTTCCTTCATTTATTTTTGATGTTATCGTAAATTCTCCTTGAATGTTTTGAATTCGTTCTTGTACTGTAAATAACCCAAAACCAGAGCCTGAGTAACTTTTATTATTATTTAAAATTGACGTATTGAACCCAACTCCATTATCGGTAAGAAGAATGGTAATGCCAAGTTGATTCTTATCAAGTTGTAACGTTATCAAAGAAGCTTTGGCGTATTTTATAGTGTTTTTTATCAATTCTTGTATACACCTATATAGTAAAATAGATTTTACATCACTTAATTTAATAATGCTTTCATTACTGTTTAGTTTACACTTAATTTTATGTGTGCTTTCTACATCATCAAGCAACCAATTTAATGCATCAATAATTCCTAATTGGTATAAAACAGGCGGAGAAAGTTCGTAGGTAATTTTACGACTATTTTCTAAAGCTTCAGTAACATTTTTCTCAATAAAGTTTAAGTCTTCATCTATAGATTTTAATTCTGAGTTTTTCTTTAACTCATTAATTCTCATTTTAGAAATCACTAAAGATTGACTTAAATGATCGTGTATGTTTAAAGCAATTTCTTTTTTCTGCTTTTCTTCAATCAAAGTCAATTCGGTAGTCATTTTTTGAAGTGATTTTTGGTATTCTTGTATTTCTTGTTTTGCTAAAACTCCTTCTGTGATATCTCTTGCAGAAGTAACATAGTAGCTAATTTTTCCTTCTTTATAAACTGGAGATGATGAAAATTCTAACCAAACAAAATGCCCTTCTTTATGACGAACTCTAAAAGAATACACTTTAGATGTTAGATTTTTAAATACTTTTTGCCCCATTGCATTTTTTAACAATTGAATATCATCTTTATGAACTGCACTAAAAACTTTTTTACCTAAAAAATCTGCTTGCTCATACCCTAACAGCGATTTTACAGAAGGACTGATATATATAAACGAACTATCTGGTTCTTGCAAACAGATTAAGTCATTAGAATTATCTGTCAATATACGATACATTTCATCTGCCTTTTTAATTTTATCTACTGCTCTTTTTTGCAAAGTAATATCTTGGCAAGTTCCAGATAAATTAATCACTTCCCCATCATCTCCTAAAACAGGTTTGCATATAGATCTAATCCATTTTTCGACACCATCAGGTTGAATAATTCTATGTTCAATTTCAAAAGGTTTTTCTTGAAGAATAGAATTAAGTACCAGCTCTTTGTCTTCAGGATGAATTATTTTAATCTGAGTTTCAAAATCGGGCACACCTTTCTTTGGTTCAAAACCAAAAATATGAAATGTTTCTTCTGACCATTCTACCTCTTGCGTTGAAGGAGTTAATATCCAGCTTCCTATTTTTGCTAATTTCTGTGCTTCATTTAATTTACTTAAAGATTCTTTTGTTGCTAGTTCTGCATCTTTTATACTTTGAATGCTTTGACTACTAACTGGTACTGTTTTTTGTTCTATTGCAGATTGAGGAATTGGAATTGAAATTACTGCTGCAAACTCCTCTCCTTTAAGGGTTTTATAATTTATTTCTGAAGTAAATGTTTTCTTATTATTCCATATCGCTTCTATAAACTTTGCAAATACTTTACTTGATCCAGGTCCAAATACATTTTGAAGATTCTCAAAAAACTCTTGACGGTTATTTGCTTTAAATATTTTTAAAGTTGTATCATTTACTTTGTTTACCTTTATTTGATCAATAAGCGAAAATAACACTTTAGGATGTTGTTCTAAATAGATTCTAATATTTGGTATTTTAAGCTTTCTAAGTTCATCTATTTCTGCTATCAGTAAGCTTAAATCTTCTTGCCAAATAGAAGCTGTTGAGTTGTTAAATAGTTTTTTATATCTTTCTGTTATGATTAAATTTTTCTCTTCAATTTGTTTTTGCTCAGTAATATCTTTTGTTACTCCGAAGATGCTTTTTTCAGATTTTTTTTCAAGAGCCATAATATATAAGGTTCTTATTTCTCCAGATGGTCGCTTAATTCTAAACTCAAAAGGAACAAACTTCTTCTTTGTTAACAAAGAATTAATTCCTTGTTCCATTTTATATAAATCTTCGGGCAAAATAGTTTTAGAAACATTTTCGTTTGAAGGATAAAAACTTCCTTTAGCAACTCCGTAAATATTATACATTTCATCAGACCATTCGGCTGAATCTGTTGTCATATCCCATTTCCAACTCCCAACATGACTTAATTTTTGAGCCTCATTTAAGGCGCTATTTAATTCATATAATCTTTCAGTTTGAAAATCTAAAGTGTGTTGTTTAATCTTTTGCTCAGTAATATCTTGCGAAACTCCTCTTCTACCAATAATTTCATTTTTATCGTTATAAACTGCTTCTCCTATATTTCGTATCCAACGAGTCTCATTTTTAAAATTAGTCATTTCTAATTCGATCTCAAACGGAATTCCTTCATTTGCAAGAAGTACAGTTGAAGTGATAAGTTTATTTCTAGATTCTTCACTAAAAACGCTTAGAATTCTTTCAATATCTGGTACACTTTCTTTAAACTCTGTACCGTATATTTGATGAATTGCCTCTGACCAAAAAATGGTATCTGTTAACTTATCATATCTCCAGTAACCAATTTTTGCCATTCTACCGGCTTCTTTTAATGAGTATTCATTTTCTCTTACTAATTCTAAAGTAGATTCCAGATTTTGCTTAGAGTTTTCTAACTCAAATTGTGCTTTTTTAGAATTTGTAATATCTTGAACTACACCTCTTCTTGAAACAATTTTATTTTGATTGTTATATACTGGATGAACTACAAGTCTTAACCAAATCTCTTCTTTTCTTAGGTTGGTCATTTTTACCTCAATATCAATTGGAATCCCTTCTGAATCTAGTTTCAAACCAGCTTCTATAGCTTTTTTTCGAGATTCATCATCAAAAAGTTCTAAGGTTTCTTTTCCTGATGGCACATTATCTTCAGGCTTAAAGCCAAAAATTTGATACAAATTTTCAGACCAAATTCGTTTTCCAGTTATTAAATCGTCTTCTAAAAAGCCAATTTTAGCTATTTTACTCGCTTCATTTATAGAATTTTCCTTTTTCTCTAAGAGTTCTATAGTGTTTTGAATCTTTATGTTCGTAAACTCTAATTCTTCAATCCTATTTTTTTCTGCTTTCTTAATAACATCTATAGCAGTATCAAATTTTTGCTTATAACTTAAAGGTTTAAATACATCTTTTATTTTAATAAAAACCAGTTCTTTATCCGTAAAATCAAAATATCTTAAATACAGATAAAATAGTACGCTATAAAAGAGGACAAAAACACTTTTAGATATAAGGGCAGATACTATAATTGTATTTAAACCTTCTTTACCCCAAAAAGCTAGTAATGAAAAAAACAGCGTGTCAAAACACTGTACAATCAACATTGTGATACAAATTTGCAAGAATAAAAAGCGTACTTTCCTAGATATAAATTCAAAAATGATGATGATTAACAACGAATCTAAAAATAATGCCATCGTACCAACTAATAAAACCTTGGTACTGGTATATAAAACTGGCGGTGCAACTTCTAAAAGGTCTAGTGTTGATGAATTATTAAAATACCAGCTTAATGTTTTTAATATAATAGCCATAAGAATGTTTGCAATAAACAAAGCAAAGGTTGCTTTTTTTGTTTCACTTGCATCTTCCTTTATATAAATGATTAGTAAGGCAAAAAGAGTTGCCGTAAAAAAAATTGAAGAACCTGGTGAGACATAAAAATTATTAGTTACTGAAACATAAATACTACTCGATAGAAATACTTGTACAAATTGAAATAAACCCAAGCAAGCAAATAAAACCCCAAGTCCTAATTTTTTTCGAAGTCGAAATAATAAAAGTATTACAAAGACTACAAAAAATCCTTGTAAAAATAGAATGCTTATTTGATAATAATTCATAGTTTAGAAAAGTTCAGGTAGGCTTTAAAATTAGTTTAAAAAATCTTAAAAAGAAGGTAATATAACTTAAATTTATTTGATTTTGAAATTAAGGACTTTTAATACATTGAAAATGATATCACTATAGAAACCGGTTGAAGGCCGAAAATGAGCTTAAAAAAAATGATAGAAAAATAAAATATACAATGGCTTGATTTATCAAAAGATTGGTATGATGATATTTTACAAGATTAGTATGGATTCCTGCTTTTGCTCCATTACTAAATTTTAGAGCGGCACGC
This sequence comes from uncultured Flavobacteriaceae bacterium, assembly GCA_913065125.1. GTDB lineage: Bacteria > Bacteroidota > Bacteroidia > Flavobacteriales > Flavobacteriaceae > Polaribacter > Polaribacter gochangensis. The sequence continues at coordinate 448,082 of CAJYAG010000001.1, forward strand.
AGACACAGGTATGATTTAATAAAAAGTCATATTATTATTTCTTAATTAAACATTTTTTTAAATATAAACATAATTTAAATTTTAGAATATTTATTTTTGTTGATATGAACAAAACCTATTCAATTTCTGAACTGAATGCCATTGCAAAAGAAATCATTGCAACATCAAAAAGTAAAACACTACTTTTTTACGGAGAAATGGGCGCTGGTAAAACCACTTTAATCAAAGAAATTTGTAAAGAATTAGGTATTGAAGATGTTGCTAGTTCACCTACTTTTTCGCTAGTAAATGAATATCACACTGCAAATGCAGAGATTGTGTATCATTTTGATTTCTACAGAATAGAAGACGAAAACGAAGCCTACGATATCGGAATTGAAGATTATTTTTACTCCGATGCTTGGTGTTTCATTGAATGGCCACAGAATATCGAGAATTTACTACCTTTAGAGTCTACCGAAATACATATTTCTGTTTTAGAAAATGGCTTTCGAAATATTCAATTAAAACATTAGATATGAGCCAATATTCTCCGTTTAGCAAAGAAGAATTACTTCCGCAAGAAGAAATGCTAGAAATTAAAAAGCATAAAGGAGAATTGTTTATCGGTTTACCAAAAGAAACACATTTCGAAGAAAAACGTGTATGTTTAACTCCAGATGCTGTTGCTGCATTAACTGCACACGGACATCGAGTTGTTGTAGAAACAGGCGCAGGAAATGCAGCCAACTTCAGCGATAGTGAATATTCTGAAGCTGGTGCAAAAATTGCCTATAATGTAGAAGAAGCTTTTGGCTGTACTATTGTCTTAAAAGTTGCTCCGCCATCATTACAAGAAATAGAATATATTAAACCACAAAGTGTTTTATTATCTGCATTGCAATTAAAAACGCAATCAAAAAAATATTTCGAGACTCTTGCTAAAAAAAGAATTACCGCTTTTGCTTTTGATTATATAAAAGATGAACATGGTTTTTATCCGATTGTAAAATCATTGAGCGAAATTGCAGGAACTGCTTCTGTGTTGATTGCTGCAGAATTACTAAGCAACAGTAATAACGGAAACGGACTTTTAGTAGGAAATATTGGCGGCGTTCCTCCTACTGATGTTGTTATTATTGGTGCTGGAACCGTTGGCGAATTTGCTGCACGTTCTGCGTTGGGATTAGGAGCTCGCGTAAAAGTTTTTGACAACTCGATTACCAAATTAAGAAGATTACAACATTGTTTAAACACACCAATTTATACATCAACCATACAACCAAAAACCTTGTCTAAAGCGTTAATGCGATGCGATATTGCTATTGGCGCCATTCGAGGAAAAAACCGTTCGCCAATTATGGTGACAGAAGAAATGGTTGAGCAAATGAAAGACGGCGCTTTAATTGTTGATGTAAGCATAGATTGTGGCGGATGTTTTGAAACCTCAAAAGTAACAACGCATAGCGAACCAACTTTTGTAGCACACGGAGTTACACATTATTGTGTTCCAAATATTCCGTCTAGATATGCAAGAACTGCGTCGGTTTCTATCAGTAATATTTTTACGCCTTATTTGTTGAGTATTGCCGAAGAAGGTGGGTTCGAAAATGCTGCGCGTTTTGATAAAAGTTTGCGAAACGGAATGTATTTTTACCACGGAATCTTAACTAGTAAAACAGTGGCAGATTGGTTTAATTTACCTTTTAGAGATATCAATCTGTTAATTCTTTAACCCAAACTACTATATGAACCTAAAGAAATACCTGGTTTTCTTTTTCTTTTTTTGTCTTTCTTTCCCTTTTTATGGACAATCAATTACGGTTGATGACTCTAGAACTTCAAATGATTTGGTAAACTTACTTATTGGTAGTTCTTGTGCTGCAGTTTCTAATATTGGTATTTCTTCCAATAAATCTGTTGCTTATTTTAATCAAAATGGTTCTACTTTTCCGATTCCTGAAGGAATTTTAATTAGAAGCGGAATTGCAACCCACACGCAAGGAAATTATACAGGCACCAATTTAGACAGTCAAGTAAACACAAACTCAGATACAGATTTACAACAAATCAGTAGTCAATCTGGACAAGGATCTACAATTACAGATGTTGCTTTTTTAGAATTTGATTTTGTACCACCCTCAACCAATTTTAGTTTCAATTTTTTGTTTTCATCAAACGAATATGGCGAATGGCAATGTGGTTTTAGCGATGTTTTTGCATTTATATTAACCGATTTGGTAACTGGAGAAAAAATTAACTTAGCTGTAGTTCCTGCAACAGGAAACCCTATTTCTGTAAAAGAAATAAGAGACAATCAATACAATTCTTCGTGTAATTCTGTAAATCCGCAGTTGTTTGGAAACTATAACGTAAACAATCCAAATACTTCTGCAATTAATATGCGTGGAAATACAGTTCTAATGAATGCTTCTGCAACAATTAAGCCTAACAATCCGTATAAAATTAAATTGGTCATTGGAGATTATAATGATTCAAAATACGATTCTGCTATTTTTATTGAAGCAGGTAGTTTTAATAATTTTTTAGATTTGGGTGATGACATTGCAATTTGTATTGGAGAAACGGTAAGCTTAGATTCAAAATTTTCAAACACAGTTGATTATACCTATGAATGGAAAAAAGACAATGCTGTAATTGTTGGAGCTACAGATCCAACTTTAAATGCAAATGAAATTGGAACTTATGAATTGTTTGTTACCAATAAAAACACAAATTGTGTCATTTCTGATAGCATTGAGGTTACAGAATTAATTGTTATAAATCCACCAGATTTAGTAGAATGTGATAATGGTGATGCTACTGTTTTTGATTTAACACAAAACAATATCAACACTTTAGGTTTAGATCCGGCAAAATATAGTTTGCAGTATTTTGCCTCATCAGATGATTTAAATAACAATATTCCGATTCCTAATAATCAATTAACAAAGTATCAAAGTGCTGGAGGTGCAACAATTTACGGAAGAGTGTCTAATACAAACTCAGCACAATCTTGTACACAAACAATTAGTTTTCAATTAAACACCAATTCAATTACTGCTACAAAACCAACAGATTTTTCAGTTTGTGATAATTCAACTGTAGATTTAACTTCACAAGTAAATGCGCAAATTTTAAACGGATTAAATCCTGCAGTTCATACCATTTCCTTTTTTACCAATTTAGAAGATGCTCAAAATAACACCAATGCCATTGTAAATTCAAGTCAGTATAATTTCCCGTCAAACCTTACTTCTTTTAATATTTGGGCAAGATTAGCAGAAAACTCATCAACTTCTTGTTTTGATATTACCGATTTTACGGTTACAGTAAATCCAATTCCATTTGTTGTTGATTTAAAAAATGTTTTTGCTTGTTCTAGTTATACTTTAACGGGCTTACCATCAGGGAATTATTTCACAGGATCAAACGGAACAGGAACGCAATTACATGCTGGTGATGTCATTTCTAATACCACTCAATTATATATTTATGCCGAAGAAAATGGTTGTGCTATTCAGACTCAGTTTACAATTACCATTGTAGAAGAGTTTACCATGGACACAGAATATTGTGGCGAATTTATTGTTCCAATTTTAGAGTATGGTTCTTTTTATACTGAGCTAAATGGTCCAAACGGAACAGGAGAAATCATCATTCCAGGAACAACAATCACAAAAAACCAAACCATCTATTATTATTCAGATTTTGATGCTGTACAGTGTACAGATATCCCTTTTAATATTATTATTCATCCACTTCCTTTAGTTGATTTATCAACAGATATAACAACCTGTTTAGCATACAGGTTACCTAAGCTAACTAACGGTAATTATTTTACAGGAACAAACGGGACAGGTGCTCAGTTAAATGCTGGCGATGTAATTTCATCAACACAAAAAATTTACATTTATAATACGGACGCAAATACGTGTTCAAATGAAACTTCTTTTACTGTAACTATTATTGATACAAGTTTATATAAAGATACATCTGCTTGTGGCAGTTATACAATTCCGAATGAAAAAATAGGAGGGTATTTTACACTACCTGACGGACAAGGAACTCAATTAGAAGCTGGAGACATAATTACAACTTCGCAAACCATTTATTTTTATGCACCAACAAACAATGGTTGTGCAGATGACATTCCTGTAATTATCACTGTAAACCCATTGCCTCCTGTAGATTCTTTAACAGATTTTATAACTTGTGTAGACAATCCTATGAGTTTGCCTGCGCTAACAAATGGAAATTACTTTACACAATCTGGTGGAAATGGAACACAATTAAATGCTGGTGATGTCATCACTACTACGCAAAGAATTTATATTTATAATTTTGATGGAAATTGTCCGAATGAAACAAGTTTTACCGTTGAAGTTAGACCGTTGCCTCCAGTAAATAGCTTTACAGATGTTTTTAGTTGTAATCCGTATACTTTACCAACAATTACAAATGGTAAGTATTTTACTCAATCTGGCGGAACAGGAACACAGTTATCTGCAGGAGATGTTATTTCAGCAACACAAAAAATTTATATTTATAACGAATATGATGACTTAACTGCTTGTAACAACGAAGCTTTTTTTACTATTTTTATTTTGGGTGTAGAAGTTGATCAACCTGCAGATGTTGCGGCTTGTGACTCTTATGTTCTTCCAGCTTTGACAAACGGAAATTATTTTACAGAATCTGGCGGACAAGGAACACAGTTAGGTGCTGGTGATGTAATTACAACAACACAAAACGTATATGTGTATATGGAAAATGGGAGTCGTTTTTTCTGTAGCGACGAGCATCGATTTTCAATTACTATTTCTACCACTCCACAGCTGCCAGTTTATCCAAATGAAGAAAGTTGCGGAAGTTATACCTTACCCAATTTAACCATGGCTGGAAATGTCATTAATTATTACCGTCAGCCAAATAAAGTAGATTTAATCAATCCATCAGAATATACAATTACAGATGTTGGTACACAAACAATTTATGTGCACGCAAATGCCATTGGAAATGAAAATTGTTCAGATGAAACACAATTCGAATTAACCATTTATCCTTTGTTAGATTTGCATATTGAAGGCGGAATTATCTGTGTTGATTCTAAAACAAAACAAACAACTGATCCATTTTTATTACAATCTGGTTTAGATCCCGCAATTTTTAGAGTCGATTGGTTTTTTGATAATCAATTGGTTGGTACAGGACCAAATCATTCAGCTACTAAAGCAGGAACGTACACAGTAGAAACAACAAAACTTACTCCAGATATTGGCGCAGATTGTAATTATAAGCCAACAGAAGTTGTTGTAAAAGCATCAATCCCTGAAGCAAAAGTTACTTTTTTAACGAGTTCTTTTGCTGCACCAGCAAATATTAGAATCGATTTTATTGAAGAAAGTTTTGGAAGTTATCTTTATAGTATAGATAATGGCTCCTATCAATCAAGTAATTTATTTCACGATTTAGATTACGGAATACATACTGTTTCTATAAAAGATACATCAGGAATTTGTAGTAATCCAGTAATTGTTGAATTTAAAGTCATCAATCATTCAACCTTTTTTACGCCCAACAATGATGGACAAAATGAGACCTGGAATATTTATGATTTAAAAAATCATCCAGAAGCTTTAGTCAGTATTTATGATCGATATGGAAAATTAGTGACTCAAATAAAACCATCTGGCGAAGGTTGGAACGGAAATTATAAAAACGGAACCAAAGCACCATCAACAGATTATTGGTTTACAGTTACCTTTTTATATCAAGGAAAACCAACCACCTATTCGTCTAATTTTTCTTTAATAAGAAAAGAGTAATTCTTAGATAAATTCAGAAAATACCGCTAATTTTGCATTCGATAAATACTTACAAATGAATTGGCCTAAACGTGTTTTTTATTATTTAATTGGACTTTCTCTTGGAGGAGTTGTTGTCTATTTTATTTGGTCTGGAAAAAAGGTTTCTTTTGACTACGGAATGGATGCTAGGACGCTTAAAACAATCCGAATCAGAGAAAAGGTATATACACCAGATGCACATGCAGTTTTAACAAAGAACAATTTAGATTCTGTAACTGTAAATGCCATTCTTAAAAATGCTGATGTTGATTTTTCTAAAGCAAGAATACAACCGTGCCCTGAATATCTTATAACAGGAAAAGGCGATTTAAAAAACATTCAACTGTACATAAAACGTTGCGATTCTATCGCTACAATTGAAAAAGTAATAATTAAGTAACTAACCTTTTTTGTAGGTATCGTGCAACCCTACTTTGTTCAATATCATCGGGATGATTTTTTCCATGCGATTTTGTTTTGTTGTTTCTTTTTTAGCTTCAGAAATATAATCTGCATATTCCCTTTTACAACTTAAAGAAAACGTTTCAAATTTTGATTTAAATGCTTCGCTTGAGTCTAAAGCTTTTTGTAAAATTTCTGGTATAATTAATTCTTTTTTTGCTTTGTTCGGTTTTATTTCTTTGCCTTCATCAACATTTTGCTTTGCTTCTAAGACGTACTCTTTAATTAGATCACTATGTATTTCATCTAAAGTATAAAAGCGCCATTGCAACATGGCTTTTGTTTTTCCTTCTTGAGCATTCATTAAAACTTTGTGGGTATCTTTTAACAATCCACCTTGAAAAAACCACAAACCACAATAATTTTTAAAAGCCGCTAGTCCTACAATATTTTTACTTTTATAAGTATAAACTGGCGCTCCCCATTTAATGGTTTCTTCCATCTTTGTTGATAAAAGTGTTTTTCTAAGAAGCGCTAATTCTGGTTCCCATTTTGCTTTTTTTGTGATATATAGTTCAACTTTATCCATAATTATAATTGATTTCAAAAACAGTTTAAAAATACAAAAGCCTCAGATATCTGAGGCTTTGTATCAATGATTAATTTTTAACTCCAGGTAAATTAACTGGTTTTTTTATTTGCCAATGAAAAATCGGAGCTTTCTTTTTCTTTGGTGCCAATTCATCTAATGTATTTGCATCATATAAAACACCGTTTTTAATGACATATTTTAATGTATTTGTATTTCTTAAATTATCCAACGGGTTTTTATCCATAATTAAAATATCAGCAACCTTTCCTTCTTGAATAGTTCCTAAATCTGTATCTAATCCTAAAGCTTTTGCTCCATGAATAGTAGCTACCTTTAACGCATCTAAGTTTTTCATTCCGCCACTTGCAACAGACCAAAGCTCCCAATGAAAACCAAGTCCTTGTAATTGACCGTGGCTTCCAACTCCTGCTAAACCATCAGCTTCTACTAAGTCTTTCATAAATTCAGCATGCTTTTGAAACACATGTTCTTCGTCCATGAACCAACCTGGTCTTCTTCTAGATTTACTTGCCAATTCTTCATAAGGGGTAAAATATTGCATTTTTGAATCGTGATAAGGATTCTCTCTAGAATAATAATAATTCTCTGCCCAAGGACCACCATAAGAAACTAATAATGTTGGAGTAACAGCCATTTTTGAAAATGCTGTACTTTCTATCACATCTTTATAAATTGGATAAATAGGAAATGAATGTTCATGCCCAGGATAACCATCTAATAATTGTGTCATATTCATTTTAAAATCTAAAGAACCTTCTGTTGTTGGCATTAACTTTAATTCTTTTGAAGCCATTATTACCCACTGACGCTGTTGTCTGTTACCAACAACATACATTTTAATGTATTTTGTATCATAATATTCACTGTATTGTTTTAAAACATCTTTTGCATGTTCTAAACTTTTGATATTATACGCCCAATAACCAAGTCCTGGTCCTGTACTATACACTCTTGGCCCATGCATCATTCCAGCATCCACCATATCAGCATAAGTTAAAACATCTGTTGTGGCTGTTTGTGGATCTCTAGTTGTTGTTACTCCATAAGCTAAATTTGCAGAATAAATCCAAACTTGATTTTTATGAACTCCCCAATTTGGCCACATATGGGCATGTGTATCTACAAAACCTGGAGTAATTGTTTTTCCAGAAACATCAATTATTTTTGCCTTTCTTGGAACTGTAAAACTACCTGATACACCAACTTTCTGAATTCTATTATTAACAATTAAAACATCACCATTTTCTATTACCTCATTGCCATTCATGGTAATTATTCTTCCTCCTTTTAGTAAAATAGTTCCTTTTGGAGTTGCTTTTTTATACCCAACTTTTATAGGGTATTCATCTGCTTTAAATTTCGGAGTTTCTTTGGGCTTTTTGTCTTTTTTATCATCCTTTGCCTTGTCTTTCGTTTTCTCTTTTTCTTTTTTCTTTTTTTCAGCTTCTAAATTATCTTTAAATGCTTTTCCTTTTTCTAAATCATAGACAAAATGACTTGCCCCTAAAGACCAATGCACTTTTTTACTATCTGAAGACCAAGCCGGAAATTCTCCTCCCATAATGGTTAATTTAATAGCTGGAAAAGCAGCTTTATCTGCATTTGCTAAAGAAATTGACGGTGTTTTTCCAATCTTTGGAATTAATACCGAATAAATATCATTATTAATTTTTGCCAACGCATTTCTTCCGTCTGGAGAAATTCTAATTTCTTGTGGTCTTGAGGCTCTGTTGTTTTCTCTCCAACCTTCTACTTCACTTGGTAAAATTCCGTGTTCTTCACCAAAAACATCCGAAGAACCAAATGTGGTAATTCCTGTTAATTTTAAATGTTCCTTTTCATCAGTTCCATCCCAACGCATAGAAATTAAACCTTTACTTCCGTGGTTCATATAAATTCTATCATTAATTTTAGCAAAATGAATATTTGCTCTTCCTTTTCTTCTATCAATTACGGTTATATCGCCACCATTTGATGAAATCCAAGCAATTTCATTTACAGGATTTGAATTGCCAACAGCATCTTCAAAACCTTGTGTACTTCCTTTTAAGAAGGCAATTCTATCAGAATTATAAGACCAAGCTGGTTTGGTATAAAAACCAGATTCGTTTGTTAATTTTTGAACTCTTGTTCTACCAGAAACATTTACTTTATACAAATGTCCTTCGCCATGTTTCCAAGTTGTAAAAACCAAATTTTTACTATCTGGAGACCAAGCTGGTTGTGCTTCTGTAAAATCATTTTTTGTCAAACGTTTTGGTTTTCCATTTGGGAAATCCATCACATACAATCTATTTAACGCTGTAAAAGCTAACATTTTTCCATCTGGTGATGGAACTGCATCTCTAATTTGAGTAACAAAGGCATCCGGAGCATCACTTATTGGATACTTAAAAGAAACCATAGGCCCTAACTCAATGTTTACATCAACATTAAACGGAATCTCAGTTGCTTTGTTGGATGCTAAAGAAATTGAATAGATCTTTCCACCGTAAGAAGTGATTAAATTTTTACTGTCTGGCGTAAAATCCATTCCTGGTAAAACACCCAATGTTGCCATAGATTCTTGATCGTCTCTTTGAATTGGATATGCCAACCATTTTTCTTCACCGTTTTTTAAATTACGAAGTATCAACCCTGTTTTATCTTCAAATCTACTTCCAAAAACCAACCAATTTCCGTCTTTAGAAAGTACCGGAGTAAATGAGGAACCGTATCTAGAAGTAATGGTTTCTGTAGAACCATCGTTTCTATCAAAAGTCATAATTTGATATTGTGGTAATTGCGCATTGTAATTCCAAGCTCCACGTCTAGATGAAAAATAAATCAACCTTCCATCAGCGCCAAAAGCAGGATCTATCACTTTTAAATTTGCAGGTGCAGTAATTAATTTTGCTCCAGCACCACCATCTTTGTGATACAAATAAGGTTTTATATTTCTTCTTCCTTTTACTCCTAAAATATAATCTCCGTCTGGACTCCAATCTGCAGAAAAGTGTTTTTGATTGCTATCTTTTGTCAATTGAGTTTCTTCGTCAGTTTTTAAATCACGAATCCACAAGTTATCAGAACCACTTTTATCAGAAATAAATACAATAGAATTTCCGTCTGGACTATATCTTGGATGCACATCATACGCCATTCCTTGGGTAATTCTTGTTGCTTTTCCACCAGAAATAGGAATAGTATACAAATCTCCCATCATATCGAAAATAATTTCTTTTCCGTTGGGATGCACATCTAAAGACATCCAGGTTCCTTGTTGGGTATTAAAGGTTAAATTTCTTTCGGGTTCGAGTGGCAATTCTTTTGTTGCTACTTTTGTTGAATCTTTTTTCTCATCAACCTTTTCTTGTGCAACAAGCGTTGTTGCCAATAAGGTTAAAACAAGAAAGAACTTGGTAAATAGTTTGGTTTTCATCTTCTATTCTTTTAAGTTAAAATGCTCAATAAATATACATAAATTATTTTTTGATGTTGTTTAAATCTAACAATCAACATTTAAAACATTTTTTATACTTTAGAACAAAAAGTATAGAATGCAATTCCAAGCTGAAACTGTTGATGACTATATCAACCAATTACCCGAAGAACGTAAAGAAGTTCTAACCCAATTAAGAGCTATAATCAATCAAAATTTACCAAAAGGATTTGTAGAAGAAATTAATTATAAAATGCCAGGCTATGTGGTGCCGCATTCTTTATATCCAAGCGGATATCATTGCGATACAAGTTTGCCGTTACCTTTTCTAAATATTGCATCACAAAAAAACTTTGTGGCTTTGTATCATATGGGATTGTATGCAGATCCAGAAATATACGCGTGGTTTATTGCTGAATATCCAAAACATTGCAAGCGTAAATTAGATATGGGAAAAAGTTGCATTCGTTTTAAAAAAATGGACGATATCCCGTATGATTTGATTGGCGAATTGGTGCGAAAAATGACTGCACAACAATGGATTAAAATGTATGAGTCTAAAGTAAAAAATTGAAAGATTGAAAAATGATAATTGTTAATTGTTAACTGACAACTGATAACGCTCCGTAATCTTTTTAATACTTTTTATAGATTTCTGAATCCAACCTGCATATAAAGTTTCTTTTTCTTTCTCAGATAATTTCCAATCGATTTCTGATGCTCTCAGTTTTGTAGTAATATCTTGTAAAATAATAGCTGCAGCAACAGAAATGTTTAAACTTTCAGTAAAACCAACCATCGGAATTTTTAAAAACCCGTCTGCTTGATTCATCGTATATTCAGAAACACCTTCTTTTTCTACTCCAAAAACAAAAGCCGATTTTTTTGTGATGTCAAATTCGTGTAAAACACAAGAATCATTGTGTGGCGTTGTTGCTATAATTTGATACCCATCATTTCTTAACGCATCCAAACAATCTTGTGTGTTTGTTGCAGACTGATTGTATTTTTTAATATCCAACCATTTTTGCGAACCTTTAGCAACATGACGTGAAACTTTACTCGAATATTTATTCTGAATGACATGCACATCTTGAACTCCAAAAATATCGCAACTTCTAATTACTGCGCTAGAATTGTGTGGCTGATAAATATCTTCTAAAACCACCGTAAAATGTCTTGTTCTATTTTCTAAAACTTTACGAAACGTTGCTTTACGCTTATCACTTACAAAATCTTCTAAATAATTTAAAAATTCGATATCAATCATAGATTTAAAATGCTTTATACAAACATACTATAAATATTTTGTCGGTTCGCATGAATTATATTCATAAAATAATTTGTTATTCTAGACGTAATCGATAAATTTAATTTGAGATTCCTCCGTTACAGTCGGAATGACATTAGATTTGTCATTTCGAACGCAACAAATTGAAGTTGAGAAATTTATATTATAAAACCTCTCGACTCCGCTCGAGGGGACATTTTACTTATCATTCCTATAAGAAAGGAAAATTCACACAAAATAATCAATGATTTTAAAAATCATATTTTAGCTTAAAATTTATGTTAGATGAAAAATGTAGTGGTACTAACTGGCGCGGGAATTTCTGCAGAAAGCGGACTTAAAACCTTTAGAGATGCTGATGGATTGTGGGAAGGGCACGATATCATGGAAGTTGCTTCTCCGCAAGGTTTTTACAGCAATCCAGCATTGGTTCTAGATTTTTACAACCAACGCAGAAAACAATTACTTTCTGTACAACCCAACAATGCGCATTTGAATTTAAAAAAATTAGAACAAAATTTTAACCTAACTATCATCACTCAAAATGTAGATGATTTGCACGAACGAGCAGGAAGTTCAAACATCATTCATTTGCATGGCGAATTGTTAAAAGTACGAAGTACTAAAAATTCTAGGTTAATCTATAATTGGAAAAAAGAGTTGGTTTTGGGTGATTTGTGTGAAGAAAAATCGCAATTAAGACCACATATTGTTTGGTTTGGAGAAGAGGTTCCGTTGTTAGAAAAAGCAGCAGAAATCACTTTACAAGCCGATATTTTAGTAATTGTCGGAACTTCAATGCAAGTGTATCCAGCAGCAAGTTTAATCAATTATACAAAACCGAATATTCCTATTTATTTTATTGACCCAAAACCGTCAATATCAGAAAATCAATATCACAATCTTACTGTTATTAAAGATGTTGCAAGTTCTGGAACAGAAAAATTGATAAAATTACTTAGAAAGTAACTGATTAAAATACTCAAACAATTCTCCTTTAGAAATGGAGCTTCCTTTTTCGATCAAATCAAAAAGTTCAACATTTCTTTCTGATGTATATTTTTTCGTTCCGTTAAAATACTCAACAGCTTCATCCGTTGGATTTGACAATAACCATTCAAAACCTTCTTGTTCTAAAAGATTGATGTCTTTATTTATTTTTACAAAGATTCTATGAATTTTATCTGCATCACATTTAAACAAGTTAACACTTTGCTTAGAAAAGTGTTCTAAATAGTTTGTCTTTGCTAACACATCATCCCAAACAACATCAGAAAAAACATTCATTTCTTCTTCTGCAACTTGTGGTTTTTCTTTTTTTAATTGATTCCATTCTTTTACATCGATACTTTGTGTTGCTAAAAAAAGCGCAAATTCTTCATGTAAAGATTCAAATTGTTCTTTGGTAAGTTGTCTGTATTTCATTTTGAGTTAGAAAGTTAAATAGGTTACATATATCGACTCTGCTCGATATGATATAAAAATAAAAAAACCTATCAAAATAAATTGATAGGTTTTATATATCTTAAAAAGATTGTTTACTCTGCAGCTACAACGTCAAAAGTAATATCAGCAATTACAGCTCTGTGTAATCTTACAGATGCTTCGTATTTACCTAATCTTTTAACTGATCCACCAACAACTTTGATAAACTTTCTGTCTATTTCAGTTCCTGCTTTTGCAATTGCTTCAGCAACATCTGCATTGTTTACAGAACCAAATAATTTGTCTCCTGAACCAACTTTAGATGTAATCTTAATTTCTAATCCTTTAATTGTATCTGCTATTTTAGTAGCGTCTTCAATTATCTTAGCTTCTTTAAAAGCACGTTGCTTTAACGTTTCTGCTAATACTTTTTTTGCAGAAGAAGTCGCCAATACTGCATGTCCTTGTGGGATTAAAAAGTTTCTACCATAACCGTTCTTTACAGTTACAACATCATCTTTAAAACCTACATTTTCTACGTCTTGTTTTAATATTAATTCCATAATGCTTCTTCTTTTTATTATTTTAACATATCTCCAACGTATGGCATTAAAGCTAAATGACGAGAACGTTTGATAGCTTGTGCAACTTTACGTTGATATTTTAATGATGTTCCTGTTAAACGTCTAGGTAAAATTTTACCTTGCTCATTTACTAAATACATTAAGAAGTCAGCATCTTTATAATCGATGTACTTCATTCCGTTTTTCTTAAAACGACAGTATTTCGCTTCTTTTTTAGTTTCAATGTCAAGCGGAGTTAAGTATCTTACTTCTCCCTGCTTATTTCCTTTTGCTTGTTGGTCTATAGATGACATATCTCTTATTTTTTAGCAGATTTTACACGTGCACTTCTCTTTTCAGCCCAAGCAGCAGCATGTTTATCTAATTTAACAGTTAAATAACGCATAACGCTATCATCTCTTCTAAACTCAAGTTCAAATGAAGAAATCTCTTCTCCAGCTATTTTGAATTCAAATAAGTGGTAAAAACCACTTTTCTTTTTTTGGATTGGATACGCTAATTTTTTTAAGCCCCAATCTTCCTTTGAAATCATTTCGGCACCTTTAGAAACCAAATAGTCATTAAACTTTTGTACTGTTTCCTTTATCTGAGTATCAGATAAAACGGGATTCAAAATGAAAACAGTTTCGTAATGATTCATAAGTAATTGTTTTATAATTATTTTAAGGCTGCAAATGTAAGAATTTTTATTGAAAAACAGCACACAATAAATGATTAAAAAATTGAAAGATTTGTGGATGGTGAATGGATAATTGTTAATAGATAATTGATAATTGATAAAATTAAAGATCTACTGTTACAGGCTAGCAACTAAACATTTTTTACTAAGTTTGTGTATATCAATTTAAAACATGCAAATACCAGAATTCCCAAACTTAATTCATTATGCAATCCCCTTTTTTGTTGCCACTGTAATCTTAGAGATTATTTTAACTGTAAAAGTTAAAATGAAAGAGTATGAATACAAAGATGCCACTACTTCCATTGCAATGGGTTTAGGAAATGTTTTGGTCGGTTTGATAGGCAAAACCTTTGTATTAGCTATTTTTTATTTAGTATATAACACCTTTCATTTGTTTGATATTCCGTTTATTTGGTGGTCTTGGATTTTAGTTCTTTTTGCAGAAGATTTAACCTATTATTGGTTTCACAGAATTAGTCATGAAAATCGATTTTTCTGGGCAAGTCATATTGTGCATCATTCTTCGCAAAAATATAATTTAAGTACCGCTTTGCGACAAACTTGGACAGGGACTTTTACCTCTTTTGTCTTTTGGATTCCGTTAGTTTTAGTTGGATTTCATCCCGTAATGATTTTGTTTCAAATGTCGATTAGCTTGTTGTATCAATATTGGATTCATACCGAATTGATTGATAAATTACCAAAATGGTTTGAATTTATTTTTAATACGCCAAGTCATCATCGAGTGCATCATGCAACAAATCCGCAGTATTTAGATAGAAATCATGCCGGAATTTTTATCATTTGGGATCGTATTTTTGGCACTTTTGAGCCAGAAGTAGAAAAACCAGTTTATGGATTGACCACAAGCATCCATACTTTTAATCCGCTTAAAGTTGCTTTTTTAGAATGGTTTGACTTGTTTAAAGATGTATTTACTTCTAAAACATCTGTATTTAACAAACTAAACTACTTCTTAAAACCTCCAGGTTGGAAACATGACGGAACAGGAATATTAGCTACCGACATGCGCAAAGAATGGGAAAAGAATCAGGAGAAATAATTGCCACGAATTCACGAATTATTTTAGATAAAAACTAAATGTCACATCGAGCGGAGTCGAGATACTGTTAATGTCAGTCTTTAATGAGCTCTCGACTCTGCTCGGACGTGCAAAATATTATAATTCGTGAATTCGTGGCAAATCTAATTAGTTAAAATCGAAACGAACCCCCATCGAAATGTTTCTAACATCCGTATTTTTAAACAACGGATTCATATCATATTTTACATAAAAACCTGTGCTTCTATACGCTAAATACGCACTTAAACCATAGTTGAAAATATTCATATTAAAGTTGTCTTTTTGCAACTCTTCTACTTTAGTTCCGTTAATATCTGTGTATTCAATGTATTGACGAGTTCCTAATTTGAACCCCGCAAAAGCACCGATTCCTAAGCGCACAGATTGATTGGTTCTGTCTCTTTTATGGCCATCAGCATATTCTCCATTTCTAGAAAAATCCCATTCAAGATGCATTGGGAAATTCATTTGAACATGGCGCAATCTGTTTTCTGATAAATTTTCAGAATGCACAACTAAATCTGTCATTTTTCCATTTACAACATGATACTTATTGTCTTCAGGTCTTAAATTATTCCATAAAAATGACAACCCATATTTTAAATACAATTTAGAAGCTTCTTTATCAAAACGCGTTTTCCACGTAAAACCAACTTCGTAAAAATGCGATTGCCAAAATTGATAGTTAGAAGTTTCTAAAGAAGATAATTGATGATCTACCAACACATTGTTTACACCCATTGCAAACACAAACTGAGTCGTAGTACTTCTATTTCTTTTACCCTTGCTTTCCCATCTTGTTTTTCTTTCTCTATAACGAGTATTTCTTCTAGAACCGTAATCTTCATTGTCGTTTATTCGGATTCTAACCGTTTTACTTCCAATGGTAAAAGAATCTTCGATATCATCTAAATCAGTTTCTTTTTGAGTGCTTTTTATTTTTCCGTTTGCTTTTTCTTGAACCAATAACTGTAATTTTCCTTCTTCAATTGCAACTTTATCTGAAATCACTTTTGCATGAAAATCTGCCGCTTCTTTCTTTAATTTTTGTGCTTGTTCTGATGTGATTTCTTTCTTCTCTAATTGTAAGTTTATTTTTTCCACTTTTTCTTTTAAAGCAGCCTTTTCTGTTTTGGTAATTAACTCAATTCTATTTGAAATCTTTTTCACTTCGTCTTCAAAATTTTTCTCTTGAGAAAAAGCAATTGCTGTACAAAACAACACTAGTATGAATAGTATTTTTTTCATTTCTTTATCTTTTTAAAGTATATTATGTTTAATTATTTCTGTTAGCAATAGCTTCTGCTAATCCAGTGATTTTACCCTTTACAACTTGCATAAAACTCTTTTTAAAAGTTTCTTCATCAATTGTTTTTTCTACGCTTGTTAATAAAGTAGCAGCATCTATTTTTAAGTTTGTTTTATTGATTTCTTTCTGAATATTTTTCAACACATCATTTCTATCAATATTGTATTTTTTATAATATTCGTTGATCTCTTTATCCGGATTTGTAGCCGCATACAACAACGCGTCACTATTAATTTTTATAGCACTATTCTGAATGTATTTCTTTGTTTCCTTCGGAATTGCAATTGTTGTTTCAGTAACTTTCGTTTCGGTTTTATCTACAGATTTTAACAATGAATTACTATCAATGATGATTCTGTTTTGTTGTAACGGATTCTTTGTTTCTTTTTTAATAACAACCGTAGCATCAGCAATTACAATCGGGTTTTCCTCAATAATTTTTGCTTGTTTAACTTGAGGTTTTCTCTTTGTAACAATTGGCTTTTTTTCTTGTTGCTTCCCTTCTACTTCATCCGCTTTTACAATTACAGTTTCCGTTTTAATTGTATTTTCAATGGTTGGTTTTACAAAGTTTGAGGTGTCAATAATTGGCGATGTAACCACTTTTTCTGGAATCATCGGTTCAATACCATCATCCGTATTTATAAAAAAAGCTACTGAAACTACTAGTAGAACTGATGCGGCATAACCAACATATAAAAACCAATTTTTACGTTTCTTTTCTTGCGCACTATCTAATTGAGCGCTCAATCGTTCCCAAGCCGAATTTGATGGCTTCATTGTTCTTGAATCTAACGAATCTCTAACAATTTTATCGATATTATTTGTCTCCATTTGCTATTGTATTCATTCTTACATATTGTGCTTGTAACCATTTTCTCGCTTTAAATAATTGCGATTTCGAAGTGCTTTCCGTAATGTTTAACTCTTTGGCAATTTCTGCATGTTTATAGCCTTCTACTGCATATAAATTAAACACCATTTTATACCCTGTAGGCAATTCATCAATTAACTTCTGAATGTCTTGTAATTCTGTGCTCTCTAAACTATCTATAGCTTGGTTATTGAACACATATTCTTCGTCCGATAATTGTACAGGATTCTTTTTTCGCAAATACGAAATACATGTATTTACCATAATTCTTCGAATCCATCCTTCAAAACTTCCTTCGTTTTTAAATTGAGGAAGATGTGTAAAAACTTTTAAAAATCCGGATAACATCAAATCTTCTGCATGATGTACATCTTTTACATATTGCCTGCAAACACCCAACATTTTCGGAGAATACAATTCGAACAACTCTTGTTGTGCTTCTCTTTTTTGTTTGATGGCATCAGCAATTAGCTGATTTGTTTGGTTATGCAATGGTATAATTTTCAATCCGGTTTGATGATTTTTAAACGCCTTACAAATATATAGACTACAGAAGTTTTAAAATGGTTGCTTGCGGTTAATAAAAAAATATTTTTTTGAATGAAACTACACTAAAGACGTTCTTAATCCTTATTTGTAACAGTTAAAAATCAATATAAAAATAGTTCTCGACTCCACACAACCTGTCATTTCGACGAAAGGAGAAATCTCAACAAACAAGTACTAAACATGAGATTCCTCAATCGTACCTCATTTCAGAATCACAACTGTTAACTGACAACTGTTCACTGATAATTGTTCATTGATAATAATCACTGATTTCGTTTCACTAAAAAACAAATTCCAGTAAGTAGAACGTTCGATTTTTTAAAATGAATTGCATCGATAGAGTTTACTGAATAAAAATACTTTTCTTTAGCCGAAAGTTGTTCTTTGAAAAGAAGATGTAAAATTTCATACGCATTAAAAATGAGTACATCGCACAAGATTTCTTTGTGATTCGTTAGCATTTCTGTTAACGTTGGAAAGCCTAAGTTTTTATAAGCAATCAATTCTTCTAAACCTAGAACGTCATCATCTTCAATTTCGGTTGCTCTAAACTCATTAAAATAGGCTTCTATTAAAGTGATAAAAGCAGAAGTTTCAATTTCTAATTGATAGGTTATTTGTTCGTGGTTTTTCCAACGTTGAAATTGACCAAAATTCAAATCTGGAACTTGCATCAATTCTATAGATATTGGTTTATTTTGAATTTCAATTTTCATTTTTAAAAATGATTTTTACTTAAAAATAGTACAATAAATGTTCTCGATACAATTTTCTTTATTCTCGACTCCGCTCGAATTGACAGAAAATCACTCGAACTGACAACTACTAACTGTTAACTGATAATTGGTCACACTGTTAACTGTCAACTGAGTTACTGCGCATCCACATCAACAATAAACCGAATCGGTCTAAATTCTTTTACAGATTGAAATGTGTTTTTAATTTTATCTAACTGTTTTTTCGTTTCGGCTAAATTTTGTTTTGGCGGAATCTTAATCGTTAAGTTTTTAATATATTGATTCCGAACTCTAGAAACAACTGGCGCAGTTGGACCTAAAACGTTTTCTCTAAATACATTTTGTAAAGCTTTTGCCAACCAATTAACTCCGCTGTCAACTTTTATATAATCTTTGTGTTTTAGTGTGATTTTTATCAATCTGTAATACGGCGGATAGTGATATTGCCAGCGTTCTTGCAATTGTTCTTTATACATTTCTGCATAGTTTGTGGTAGAAACTTGTTGCAATATTTGATGATACGGATTAAAAGTTTGTATTGCTACATTTCCTTGTTTTTTAGATCTTCCAGCACGTCCAGAAACTTGAACCATCATGTCGTAGCTGCGTTCGTGTGCTCTAAAATCTGGAAAATTCAACATAGTATCGGCATTTAAAATTCCGACTAACGAAACATTTTCAAAATCCAATCCTTTAGACAACATTTGCGTTCCGACTAAAACATCAATTTCTTGTGCTTCAAATGCACCAATTATTTTTTGATATCCATGTTTTCCACGCGTTGTATCTAAATCCATTCTTCCGATAGTGTAGGTCGGAAAAATTTCTTTCAATTCCAATTCAATTTGCTCTGTTCCAAAACCTTTTGTGTCTAAAGTATTGCTTCCACATGCCGAACAATTGTTCGGCATTGCACGTTGATAATTGCAATAATGACATTTTAATTCGTTTCGATATTTGTGATAGGTTAAACTCACATCACAATTTGGACATTGCGGCGCAACTCCACAAGTTGTACATTCCACAACTGGTGAAAATCCACGTCGATTTTGAAATAAAATAACCTGTTCTTTATTTTCTAACGCTTCTGTAATTAAAGTGATTAAACGATCAGAAAAATGACCGTTCATTTGTTTTTTATGATGCTTTTCTTTGATGTCAATCAACTCGATTTTTGGCAATTGTACATTTCCAAATCTACGATTTAATTCCACCAAACCATATTTGCCATTTTGTGTATTAAAATAACTTTCTAAAGAAGGCGTTGCAGAACCTAATAAAATTTTTGCTTTGTGTTGATGCGCCAACACAACTGCTGTGTCTCTTGCGTGATAACGTGGAGAAGGCTCAAACTGTTTATACGAAGTTTCGTGTTCTTCATCAACAATGATTAAACCTAAGTTAGAAAATGGTAAAAAAACAGAAGATCTTGCACCTAAAATAATTTGTGCTTTTTGTTTATTTTCTAAGACATTATTCCACACTTCTACTCTTTCGTTCATCGAATATTTAGAATGAAATACAGAAATTTGATTTCCGAAATACGCTTCTAAACGCGTAATAATCTGCGTTGTTAAAGCGATTTCTGGCAATAAAAACAAGATTTGTTTTCCCGATTGTAAATTGTCTTCAATCAATTTTGTGTAGACTTCTGTTTTTCCAGAACTTGTAATTCCGTGCAACAACACCACTTCTTTTTCTTCAAAAGCAGTTTTTATTTCTGACAAAGCAGTTTCTTGAAACTCGTTCAGATTTTTCAACTCGTTTGTAGCTCCTTTAAAATTGATTCGGTCAGTTTGAATTTCATACAATTCAAAAATCTCTTTATCAGCAAGTGCTTTTATAACCGCTGTAGAAACACCTGTTTTTGTTTCTAAATCTTTGGCTTTGATTGGTTTTTTATCTGCGGATAATTGAAAATATCCTAAGACCGCTTCTCGTTGTTTTTTTGCTCTGTTTAACTCGATCAATAAATTTTGTAGCGCTTCATCAGAAGTAAATTGCGAATGTAAACGAACATATTTTACCATTTTTGGTTTGTATTGTTCGTAAATTTCTTCTTGCACAGAAACCGCTTTTTTCTGAATCAATTCGTTGATAATTGGCAATACTTTTTTCTTGCCTAAAATATCAGCAACTTGATGAATCGTTAATTGCGATTGGTGTTGCAAGGCTTCAAAAATCAAAAACTCATCATCCGTTAATTCAGTTTCTTCAGTAAATGCATCGTTCTTTAAAACAATGGTTTCGCTTTCTAATAAAAATGCTGATGGCAAAGCAGCTCTGTAAACATCACCCAAAGAACACATATAATAACTCGAAATCCATTGCCAATTTTGCAATTGAACTTCGGTTACAATTGGTTTCTCATCCAAAATTTGTAGAATTTCAATTGCTTCGTACAATTCTGGTTTATTTTGATGAATTTTTAACACCAGCGCCGTGTACATTTTTGTGTTTCCGAAAGAAACGGCAACGCGCATTCCTTTTTGCAAAAAATCAGCTTCTGCTTCCGTTACTGAATAGGTAAAGGTTTTCTGAATCGGAATGGGTAATATAACGTCTATGAAGTTCGCTGTCACTTCGAGTGGTTTTACAATTGATTATGTTGTCATTTCGAGCCTTGCCTGCGGCAGGCAGGCGCAATCGAGAAATCTTTTAATTATTAGCAGATTTCTCAATCGTTTTACAAACTCATTTCGAAATGACAGATTGATTTCAAAACTACGTAAATTTACCTACATAATAAATAGATTTCAAAAGAAGAATTTATCAAAATAGTTTCGTTTAACTTTTTAAAAAAGTGTTTATTTGTATAATGAACCAAATTATTTCTAATTATCAACAAGAAATAGAAAGCACCGAATACCACGCATGTTCTTATCAAATTGAAGGCATCAAAATCATTGAAAGAACCGCAAAAATTACTCCGAAGAAAATTGGGCAATTTGTAACTTGTTGGAAACGAAATGCAAACGGAATTACAGAACCGTACAAGCATTCTGATGAGTTAGATTTCTTTTTTATCAAGGTGAAAAATGAAGAGAAAAGCGGTGTTTTTAAATTCCCAAAAGAAGTTTTAACCAAATACGGAATTCTATCCACCGAAAAAAAAGACGGAAAAAGAGGGTTTAGAGTCTATCCGAGTTGGGACAAACCAACTAGCAAACAAGCAATAAAAACACAACATTGGCAAATCAATTATTTTATAAATGAATCGAACTAAAAAAATTAGAGGACACAAACGCATTTGGAAAGCGATTGATAATTGGGTAGAAAATTCTAAGAAATTAGATATCAATTATTTAAAAAGAAATCAAAGAGAATATGTAAAAGTTTGGATACAACCTTTTAGAAATATTTCTATTTTAAATAGTGTTTTTGCGCCACCAAAAGGAAAAACTCGGAAGAAAATTATTGCAGGAATCTTAGAAATTCATAATTGTTGGAAACAAGAATTAGATAAGTTAAATGAACCATATTACTTACGAATTTGGTTTTACAATAACGATGTTTCTAACTCTCAAGTGGTTTGTGCCATTGGAGAATGTTTAGATTTTTATGAAATCACCTTTCACAAACCCAAAAACAACAAACCATTTCCTTCTGATTCTTTAGGATTGCAATGGGAATACCGACTTAATGAAAATCATTTTACAGTTGATGAAATTGGTGAACCAGACGAGTTTTATTCTCTTGAAGATTATATTGACAATAAAAAGATGATTGAAAGAATCATGAAAAACCCTAAAACACGCATTTCAAAATTCACCAACAAAGAAGGAAAAACCACCACGTACTATTCTGAAAAACACGCAGATGTTTGGCTAGGTTCCGCTAACTAATGTTCGCCCATAATCCGCTTGTTTTTTGGAGTTGTGTATAGGTTTTTAAAGTAATATTGTTTTCTGGTTTTGATAAATCTTCATCATTAGTTAATAAATCAATCGCAGCATTTCTGGCGGTAACCAAGATTGAAGAATCTTTTACAATATCAGCAATTTTTAAATTTAAAACGCCGCTCTGTTGTGTTCCCATGATATTTCCTGGACCACGAAGCTTTAAATCAACTTCCGCAATTTTAAATCCGTCTGAAGTTTCTACCATCGTTTTTAAACGCGTTTTTGCATCCGCAGACAATTTTACATCCGACAATAAAATACAATAACTTTGATCTGCTCCTCGCCCAACACGTCCTCGTAGTTGATGTAATTGACTCAACCCAAAACGCTCAGAACTTTCAATCACCATTACACTTGCATTTGGAACATTTACGCCAACTTCAATCACTGTAGTTGCTACCATAATCTGCGTTTCTCCTTTTACAAAACGTTGCATTTCGTATTCTTTATCTGCAGGTTTCATTTTTCCGTGTACAATACTAATTTGATATTGTGGCATCGGAAAATCTCTTGAAATACTTTCGTAACCGTCCATTAAATCTTTATAATCCATTGCGGCAGATTCTTGAATTAATGGATACACAACATATACTTGTCTTCCTTTTGCAATTTCGTCTTTTAAAAATTTAAAAACTGCCAATCTGTTGCTGTCAAATCTGTGTACCGTTTTTACTTCTTTTCTTCCTGGTGGCATTTCGTCAATGACAGAAATATCTAAATCGCCATAAACCGACATTGCCAAAGTTCTCGGAATTGGAGTTGCTGTCATCACCAAAACATGTGGCGGCAATTCATTTTTTTTCCACATTTTTGAACGTTGTGCTACACCAAAACGATGTTGTTCATCAATAATTGCAATTCCTAAATTCTTAAAAATCACTTTATCTTCTAATAACGCGTGTGTTCCTATTAATATATCTAACGTTCCGTCTTCTAATTGTTGATGAATTTCTCGACGTTTCTTCGCTTTTACAGAACCTGTCAATAATGCTACCTTTATATTAGCATATTTTAATAACTCCACAATTGCATTGTAATGTTGTGTGGCTAATATTTCTGTTGGCGCCATTAAAGACGCTTGAAATCCGTTATCGATTGCCAACAACATGGTTAATAACGCAACAATTGTTTTTCCTGAACCCACATCGCCTTGCAACAATCTGTTCATGTGAATTCCGGTTGCCAAATCTCTACGTATTTCTTTCAACACACGTTTTTGTGCGTTGGTTAAATCAAACGGTAAATTGTTTTTGTAAAAATCATTGAATTTTTCTCCGACGTTTTCAAAAACATATCCTTTTAATTTTGATTTTCGAATGATTTTCTTTCGGATGAGTTGTAGTTGAATGAAAAATAATTCTTCAAATTTTAATCTGTACTGTGCTTTTGCAAGGTTTTCTTGACTTTTAGGAAAATGAATATTTAACAACGCCTCTTTCTTAGACATCAACCCGTATTGTTTGATAAATGTTTCTGATAATGATTCGTTTATTTTTCCATCTAGCTGAATAAACAAGTTTTGGATGAGCGTTCTTATTACTTTATTGCTAATATTTTTATTCCCTAAGGTTTCGGTGGATGGATATACAGGTTGCATTGCAGATTGTACTTTCTTTTTAGATTCAGAAAGCAACTCCATTTCTGGATGCGGGATCGAAAAAGACTTATTAAAACTGTTTAGTTTTCCATAAATAACATACGGAACATTCACTTTTAAAGCATCTTTAATCCATTTTACTCCTTTAAACCAAACCAATTCCATCGTGCCAGTTTCATCAACAAAGGTAGCAACCAGTCTACTTCCGCGTTTTTGTTGTACCGTTATAACGCGAGTTATTTTACCAACAATTTGCACATCTGCTCCGCTTTCTTGTAATTGATTGATTTTATAAAACTGTGTTTTATCTATATATCTAAACGGAAATAAGTGTAATAAATCATTACACGTTTTAATTTTCAACTCTTGATAAAGCAATGAAGCCCTATTAGAAGTTACTCCATTTATATATGTAATTGGATTGTTTAAATTAATCAATTTTAACTAGTTTTTCCTTTAGAATAACGAAAGTACATAATTAGATTGATATATATTTTAACAAAAAATTTGGTAGTTGTTAATTTTATTTGTTTATTTGGCTCAGAGAAAATAATAAAAATGCCCTTAAAAACTAAGTTGTCCCTAAGACTAGTTTCGATTTTATTATTAGTTTCTGCTCATATTACTTATGGTCAGGACAAATCGAACCAAACCAACAGTGCTCGTAAATCTACGGGTGTTTCTGTTGCACCAGCCCATTTTCACTTCAGTCAAAAGTCTGGTGAAGTAAAAACTTACGATATTACCGTAAACAACAGTACTTCTACTCCAAAACAATTCAATGTTAATATGTATGATTTTAACATGAACGGTAAAGGAAAGAGTAGTTTTTTACCTGCTGGTGAAGGAAAATACTCATTATCTAAATGGTTAAGTGTTTCTCCGACATTTATTGAGTTAAAACCTTTTGAAAAAAAATTAGTCAAAGTTACAGTTAGCGTCCCAAATACAAGTGAAGGAGACAAAGCTGCTTGGTCTATACTAATGGTAGAACAAGTTGCTCCGAGAAAATCGCTAGCAACTACTAACAATGATAACAGTACAATCGCTTTAGGTGTTGTACCCACTTTTGCTTTTGGAATTTTTGCTTATCAAAACCCTCCAAATGTAATAGACAATAAAATAGAATTTACAGATTTTCAGTTAAAAAGCGGTAGTGCTTCTAAATTTTTATACTTAGAAGTACAAAATACTGGAGATGGAATTGCTTATTGTACCTCATATATAGATTTAACAAATTTAGATACAGGAGTTCAGCAACGTTTAAAAGTTAAGAAATTTACAATAGTTCCTGATTTAATTAGAGATTTTAGTTTTTCACTTAAAGGATTAGGAAAAGGAAAATATTTAGCTGTAGGAGTTTTAGATTATGAAAACTCTGAAGAAATACAAGCAGCTAAACTAGAGTTCGAAATTAATTAAATTTAACAAACAGTATTATTAACCCCCTTAATTATTATTTATTATGAAAAATTTTTCAAAATTATTATCAACAATGGTCTTAATTGGGTTTGCTTTTTCAGCAAATGCTCAATTAGTTGACGAAAAAGACGTATCTATTACTTTAGATATGCAACCTGTATTAGAGTTAGAAATGACAACTCCTAATCAAATTGAATTTGTATTTGATGACATTACTGAATACCAATCTGGTATTACTAATTACGGAGCGACTATCTTAAAAGTTAGCGCAACAGTAAATTGGGATTTATACGCAGTTGGTAGATCACAAACTGGAAACAGATTTTGGGATCAACAAGTAAGTTATGGATCAACATCAAATTCTGTTAACCAATTACCATTAAGTTTATTAGAACTTAGACAAAGTAGAGCTAACTCTGGCGGAACAGCTGGTACAAGTGTTGTAGATTATAGTGCAGCTTTTTCAACAAATCAAGCAGCAGCTACAGGAAACAATAGTTTATTTGTAAACAACGACGGTTCTGCTACACCTCCAACAATTGCAAACAAATATATTGCTGGACATGCAGGAACTACTGGAACAGGAGATACAATGACTGCCGGTACATACCTAAACAATTCAGGAACGTCTTCTAACTTTTACTATGTATTAGATTACAGAATTGCTCCAGGATTACCTGCTATTTTCCCTAATGCTTTTCAAGCTGATAGCACTACTGCAGAGGATTTAGTAACAAGTGGTACTGCAAATTCTTATGCTGAAGGTGGAGTTTACACGATGTATGTACAATATGTTTTATTAGAAGATCAATAAAAACTTCATTTATAATATTTTAATAAGGATGTAATTTGTAAATTACATCCTTATTTATTACAATTAATTTTGCAACAATATAAAAGAAAATATCAAACATTTTTTACAGCTACTTTTTTATTAATTAGCAGTGTCTTTTATGCCCAAATACATTGTGGTGTTGTAGAACTACAGTCAAGTTCAACTGTTGATGCAAATTTTACCTTTACCGATTTTTCTAAATATAATGCTGGAATTACACTATTAAGTGTTGCTCGATTAAGAGTTAAAGTGGAGAGTAAAACTCCGATAGATCTAAATTGTTCCTGGAAATTAAGAATGTTTATAGAAAACAATTCTGGTGCTGGAACTTTAGCTGACAAATGGGAAGAAATAACTTTATACGGTAATGGTAATTCTTTAAAACCTTCTATTAGTGATTTAGAAGTAAGAGTAAATAATAATTGTGGAACCCCTTTAAATACAAGTTTTAGGTCTTTTACAGATGTTAATGATATTTTAGACATCATTGAAGAATTGGTACCTCAAGTAATTGTACCCGCAGGGTCTTGTACTGCAAGCGGTACAAAAAATGTAAATGGCCCAGGAAGTTATTTAACCCACTACAACGAATATAGTTTTAATGTAGATTTAAGAATAAAGCCTGGATTTAAATTTAACCCAGGAGTTTATAAATTAAATATTAAATTTAGACTAGAAGAAGTGAAATAATGTTTTGAAAAATAACTATTCTCTAAATTTATCTTATAGAACCCTACTTCTATTGGTTCTAATCTTCTCGGCTAGTATTGGGCATTCCCAATTAAAAGATACTGTTCTTTTTATTCCAAAAACAAAATACCAAAGTAAAGACCTCATTACAAAAACAGATTCTATAAATCTGTTAAAAAGAAGAGCTGTGCTTACTGCAAAAAACTCAAGTGATTTATCAAAAAGAATTGAAGAACTCGATTCTATTTTAAAATTTTACAAGAAAAGTTCAAAAGAAGTAATAGATGACATTGTTAAAAAAGATGCTATAAATGCTGCAAAAAAAAATGATAGGGCACAAAAAAACAGAGACACCATAATAAAACCAAAAAAATTAAGCAACGCAGAGAAAAGGCAAGCCAGATTAAATGCTATTATAAGAAGAAATGATTCTTTAAAACAGGTAAAAGCTTACAAGGCGGCTGCAAGAATTGTCCAAAGAAAAAAAGATTCCATTAGATTAGTTGAAAATAAAATTAAAAAGAAATTAAAACTCGATTCAATAAAAATTGCAAAAGCTAAGCGTGTTGCTAAAAGCACAGAAGACTCAATTATAATTGCCAATAAAGTTAAAGCACTTCAACAAAAAAACGATTCAATAAAAATTGCCTTAAACAATAGTATTTTAAAAAGAAAACAAGATTCTATTATTGTGGCAAACAATCTCAGAAAAGCCAAACTGAGAAACGATTCTATTAGAATTGCTAATGCTAATATAGAAGCACAAAAAAGACAAGATTCATTAAATACATTAAAAGCGATAAG
Source organism: uncultured Flavobacteriaceae bacterium (assembly GCA_913065125.1). Lineage (GTDB taxonomy): Bacteria > Bacteroidota > Bacteroidia > Flavobacteriales > Flavobacteriaceae > Polaribacter > Polaribacter gochangensis. The sequence continues at coordinate 476,131 of CAJYAG010000001.1, forward strand.
AATTGCCCAATTAAGACAAGACTCTATCAGAATTGCCAAAACAAAACTAACTATTCAACGAAAAAGAGATTCGGTAAAACAAGTTGAAGCTTATAGAATTGCACAGTTTAAGCAAGATTCTATCAGAATTGCAAAAGCAAATATTCTCGCAAAAAAAAGAAGAGATTCTTTAGATAGATTTGATGCAATTAGAAGAGCTAAATTAAGACAAGATTCTATTAAAATTGCTCAATCTAATCTTGCTGCCCAATTAAAACTAGATTCTATAAATCAAGTAGAATCAATTAGAAAAGCACAATATATACAAGATTCTATTAGAATTGCAAAAGCTAATTTTGATGCCAAAAGAAGAAGCGATTCTATCGTTTTAGCAGACATCAATAGAAAGGTTAAATTTATTCAAGACTCTATTAGAATTGCTAAAGCAAATATTGAGGCAAAAATAAAAACTGAAGCATTAAATAATGCCATAGCATTACAAAAAGCAGCAAAAAGAAAACAAGATTCTATTAAGTCGTCTCTTACAAGATTAAGTGTTACCGAACTAACAAAAAGAAAACAAGATTCTATAAATAATATCATAAATTCAATTTTAGCCAAACAAAGAATTCAGGATTCAATTAAAGTTGCAGAAGCTAAAATTTTTGCCGAAGAAGAAATTAAGAGAAAACAAGACTCAATTATCAACAGTGTTGCAAAAAGCAAAATTGATAATATATTTAATGGAAATGATTCTACAAAAATTGCATTAAATAACACAAATAAAAATCGAATATTCAACGATTCTATTGATGACAGTCACCTTATTCATTCTGATTTAGTTGATACTCCTAAATTTTTAGATACAGTTGCCTACACTAGAACTGGAAATATATTGTCAAAATTTGTAAGAACAGAAATTGATTTAAAAGATGGACAAATTGTATCGAACGTATTAAAGATTATTAATATTGGCAATCAACCTATTACATTTACAACCGACTTATTAATTCCTGGCGGGTGGACAAGAATTGACAACGCGAATAAAAAGTATATTGCAAAGCAAAACGATACTACAATTGTTCCTATAATTATTAGTCCAACTAAATTGGTAAACGGTAATACAGAAATTATTATCAATTCTTTTATTATTGATACAGACCAACGACAATTAGCAAATAATTATTTTTCTTTAAAAACCAAAAAGAAAGTCGGTTGGGATATTGAGCTTACAGATTCTCAAAGCATTTATTTAAAAAACGGAGAAAAAGAGAAGCGCTTTAAGTTTCAAATTCACAATTCTGGAAATTACAAACAAGATTTATTTGTTAACTACTCTATTCCTAAAAAAGATTTATTTCTTTCAGATACTTTGGGTAAACCTATAAACCAACCAAATATTACATTCAGCCTAGAAGCAAGAGAGAAAAAATATTTTGATTATCTCATTACATTTAAAGATATGAATGTAAGAAATTTTAGAAGAATTTCTTACAATACGTATACCCCTAATAAAACAGAAGATAAAAAAACACATAGCTTAATTATTAATAGTAGAGAACCTAGATCTAATAAATATTCTTTACAAAAAAGAACAAAAGTTGATTTTATTAAGTTGCCCAACGAAATAAAAGCAAATCCTTATGGATACCCATACCTACCAATAACTGTAATTATGAGCGCACAAAATATTTTAAGCGAGCGTTCTTTTTTATCACTAAACTTAAGGGGTTTTAAACAATTGAGTCCGACCGCTAATTTAATTTACTCAACAGATCTTAGTTATAGCAATTCTTACTATACACAAAACATTTTAAATAATGCACCTTGGTATGTTGGTTATTTTGATGATAAAAAAACAATAGAAGTTGGACAAGTAAGTGGAAATATCACTGGAGTTTCTAGTTCTGGTTACGGAGTAAAAGGTTCTTATCGTTTTAATGATACTCATGAACTAGGCGCATTTTATGTAAACTCAAACGGTTTTGCAGCATCAAACAGTTCTATAAGTTTTGGTGGATGGTACAATTTTAATTACAACGAAGATATAAGAATAAAAACACAACTCGGTAGAAATATAAACAGCATTTCTAACAGAAGTATCAATGTATTATCTATTCAGCCATCAATAAGAATTAATAAAAATCATAACTTTTCTTTATTAAGTTCATTTACTAATAAAAAAATGGATAATGAACCTGTATTTTTTAATCCGAATGGGATCTTATTTGGTCTAAGTTATAGTTCAAGTTTTTTTAACAAAAGAGTTAAATACAACTTTAATACACGATTTAACGACAAAAATTTTAGTTACGGTAACTTTAATAGAATGTATTTAAATCAACGAACTACATATGCTATTAATAATACATGGAGTGCTTTTTTATCTAATAATTACCAACAATCTTCTAATTTTAATCCAATAACTGGTGATGAAAATTACTCTCAAAAATCATTCTACAACAATTTAGTTTTTAATACAAGTAATGAAACTGGGAACTATCAGGCAGGGTTGTATTATGAATATAGAAACTTTCCAAATAGTATAATTCATAATAGAGGATTAACATTTCGCTTTTCTAATTATAATTTTGAAAAACAGTTTATCAACTCGATCTATTTAAAAGCAGGTTACACAAAACCAGAATTAAATAATATTGATAATAAAGATTATTTTAATTTTGAATTGTCTTCTTTAACAAGATATAGAACATGGAATTTTAATGCAAAATATAACTTAGGTGCTTTTTCATCGTTAACATCACAACAAGCATTAAACGACTTTATAACACCGCAATCAATACGAATCTCTGCACAAAATCAATATTTATTTTCAAACAGAAAATTAGTAATAGAATCAAATGCAATTTACAGTTACAACAACGTGTTTAACAATCACACATTAGGCATATATCCAACAATCTATTTCTTTAATAATTCTGGTTGGCGCTTTGGAATGAGTACAAATTACACATTTACTACGAGAGATTTTAGTTCGGTTTACGATCCAATAGACAATCAAGCAGGAGATCAATTTACTGGTGCAAATCAGGTTTCAAGTAGTAATTTTAATTTAAACTTTAGCCTTAAAAAAGACTTCGGAATTCCAATTCCGTTTGTAGACAGAACAGCTGCAGATGCTAAATTTATTGCCTTTTTAGATGTTAACGGAAACGGTATTAGAGACAATGATGAAACGTTGCTACAAAACGTTGTAGTTAAAATTGATAAAAAAGAAGTTTTAACAGATATCAATGGTGAAGCAGTCATGCAAAATTTATTAAAAGATGAGTATGAATTTGATGCCTTTTCTTTAGAAAATTTAAATGGATGGTTTCCAAACATCAATAATACTGTTATAATTGAGAATGATAACATTGTTTATGTTCCTTTTGTTAGAGGAGTAAAAGTATATGGTGATGTTGTTTTAGACAGACAAAAAATTGCTGTAGCAGATGAAGCTCCTTTAGATTTATCAAGAATAAAAATAAGTGCAACAATTGGAGAGAAAGTTTATGGTGCTTTAACAAACAGCAAGGGTAGATTTGAGTTTTATTTGCCTTTTGGAGATTATGTAATTACCATGGATGAAAGCATTTTAAACAGCCGTTTGCAAATTACAAGAAACAACATTCCTCTAAAATTAAAAAGTACACAAGACGGCGTTTATGTCTCTTTTTACATCATAGAAAAACGTAGAAAAGTAATTTTTACAGATTTTACTAAAAAGAAAAATTAATCTCATCTTTATTCTTACATTTGCAAGTCTTAAGAAACTACAACTTTATTAGTGATTAATATTCTATAAATGAGACTACACAGAAATTTAACATATGCCGTAATCGATAGCTTACGCGATGTTTTTAATGAAGGAGAATATGCTGGTAAAGCAGTAGAAAAAGCATTAAAAAGAGACAAACGTTGGGGAAGCAGAGATCGTAAATTTGTTGCAGAAACTATTTACGAAATTGTAAGATGGAAGCGTTTATATGCAGAAATTGCAGAAGTAAAAGAGCCTTTTGACAGACCAAATTTATGGAGATTATTTACCGTTTGGTGTGTTTTAAAAGGAATACCACTACCCGATTGGAATCAAATTGAAGAAACACCAACAAGAAGAATCAAAGGAAAATTTGATGAACTTTCTAAAATAAGAAAATACAGAGAATCTATTCCAGATTGGATGGATGAAATCTGTGTAAAAGAATTAGGTGAAAAACTGTGGACCAAAGAAATGGCTGCTCTTAACAAACAAGCTGATGTAGTTTTAAGAGTAAATACGCTCAATATTACCAAAGAAAAACTCCAAAAGGAATTAGAACAAGAAAGTATTTTTACAGAAACACTTCCAAATCATCCAGATGCATTAAAGTTGGTAGAAAGAGCAAATGTTTTTAAAACTGATGCCTTTAAAAAAGGATATTTCGAAGTTCAAGATGCTTCTTCTCAATTAGTTGCTGCTTATTTAGATGTGAAACCCGGAATGAAAGTAGTAGATACTTGTGCTGGTGCTGGCGGAAAAACATTACATTTATCTGCATTAATGCAAAATAAAGGACAAATTGTTGCCATGGATATTTACGAAAGTAAATTGCGAAAATTAAAGGTTAGAGCAAAAAGAAACAAAGCACACAACATCGATTTAAAAGAAATAAATTCTACCAAAGTAATTAAGAAATTACACAACAAAGCTGACAGAGTTTTAATTGATGCTCCTTGTTCTGGTTTGGGCGTTTTACGTAGAAATCCAGATTCTAAATGGAAATTACAACCAGAATTTATAGACAACATCAAAGCAATACAACAAGATATTTTGCAAAGTTATTCTAAAATGGTAAAACCAGGCGGAAAAATGGTGTATGCAACCTGCTCTGTGCTTCCTTCTGAAAATCAAGAACAAGTAAAACAATTTTTAACTTCAGAATCAGGAAAAGAGTTTATATTTGTTAGTGATAAAAAAATATTAGCTTCAGAATCTGGCTATGATGGATTCTATATGGCATTGTTAGAAAAAAAATAAGTTTCGTACTTTTATTGCTGAAATACGAAATTTAAATTGTCGAAAAAGAAATCACTTTAATCATTAAAAAAACTAAGAACATGGTAAAAAAATTACTTTCTTTTTATTTTCTGTTGTTTGTATCATTACTCTCTTTTTCTCAAGAGTCTTATTACAATGATGTAGACCTAACACTTACAGGAATTCAATTAAAAAATGCATTAGCAACTAAAATTACAAACACACATATTAGAAAATTAGATTACACTCCAGATATCTGGACAGTTAGTAAAATTACAGATGCCAACCCAACTAATGCCAATGAAGTGATTTTATTTTACGGATGGGAAAATGGTACTGATAGTGATGGTACAAACGATTTGTATAGAAATAACGCATATCAGGATGGTAGTTCTTCAAACAGTCTTTTATGGAATAGAGAGCATGTATATTCTAAATCTTTGGCAAATCCAAGTTTAACTACAGACGATCCAGGTCCTGGTACAGATGCACACAACTTAAGACCTGCTGACAAAGATAGAAACTCTACTAGAAGCAATCGTAAATTTGGCGCTGGTTCTGGGACTGCATCGGGTTTTTCTAGTGTAACATATCCTGGTTTATCTGGACCAAATACAAACGCATGGTATCCTGGTGATGAATGGAAAGGCGATGTTGCTAGAGTTGTAATGTATATGTATTTACGTTATGGCGATCAATGTTTACCAACAGGTGTTGGTATTGGTGATAAACAGTTTACACCAGATGATATGATTGACTTATTTCTACAATGGAATGTAGAAGATCCTGTTTCTGATTTAGAGAAAAAACGCAATACGTATCATGAAGACACTACTACCAACACAACAGCTCAAGGAAATAGAAATCCATTTATAGACAATCCGTATTTAGCGACTCGTATTTGGGGTGGAGATTCTGCACAAGATACATGGGGAATTTACACAGGTTCTGATACAGAAGCACCTACTACTCCAACGAACGTTGTTGCCAGTAACCAAACAACAACTTCAATCGATTTAACCTGGGATGCTTCAACAGATAATGTTGGTGTTACGGGGTATAATGTGTATGTAGATGATGTTTTAACTGCACAAACTGCAAATACAACAATTACCATTTCTGGTTTAACAACAAACACAACCTATGCTTTTACGATAGAAGCAAAAGATATTATCAATAACAAATCTGCAAAAAGTACAGTTGTAAATGCTGCAACCTTACAAGACACAGAAGCTCCAACTGTTCCTTCAAATATTGTAGCGAGCAATATTTCTGGAACAACATTTAAAATTACTTGGGGTGCTGCTACAGACAATACGGCTGTAACTGGTTATGATATTTTTGTTAATGGTACGTTTACAGCTTCTACTACTACAGAATTAACCTATACTTTTTCAGGTTTAACCGCCTCTACAACATACGCTGTTACTGTTTTAGCTAAAGACGCTGCTGATAATAAATCTGCACAAAGTGCTGCTGTAAATATTACTACAACTGATGGTTCTTCTAATGGGGTTACCGAATTATTTATTTCAGAATATGTAGAACCAGATGGTGGAAATAACAAGGCGATAGAAATTGTAAATTTAACAAGTTCTTCAATTGATTTAACTGCGTATTCAATTAAAAAACAATCAAATGGAGGTTCTTGGGTAGATGAATTGCCATTGACAAAATCCGAATTCTTAGTAAATTCAGCAAATACAAGTATTTTACCTAATGATGTTTTTGTTATCATACATGCTGGAAGCGCTGATACTAATTTAACAAACAATGCAGATTTAATCGTTCCAAATAATCAAGATGCACCTTATAAATATGGATCACCTGCTAATTTTAATGGAAACGATCCTGTGGGCTTATTTAAAAATGGTGTGTTGATTGATATTGTTGGAGAAGAAAATAATGGTAGTGATCATATTAAAGACATGACTTTACGTAGAAAAGCTACTATCTCAACTCCAAATGGTACTTTTGATATAAATGAATGGGAAGTTCTAGCTAAAAATACTTTTGATGGAATTGGAAGTCATACTGCAACATTAAGTGTAGATAAAATTGACAATGCATTGTTTAAATTATATCCAAACCCATTAAATGGTAATGTATTAAACATTGTAAATTCTTCTTCAATAAAAATTAATGAAGTAAAAGTTTATACCATAAACGGAAAAGAAGTAATATCTATTTCTAATCCAACATCTAGTATTAACCTAAATGGTTTATACAATGGTTTGTATATTATCAAACTAATGTCAGACAAAGGCACGAGCATACAAAAACTCATAAAAAACTAAATTAAAAAAAGCGGCTTTTAGCCGCTTTTTTTTGTTTAAAACATCGTGTATAACTCTTTAAATCAATAACACTTTTAAATAAGAAATTCAAGGATTTATATTAAATTTGCATTTTAAAACAACAACACAAACACACAATAAATGATTCATTTCTTTGGAAACCAAGACAGCAAAGTATTTGCCGTTCAAACAGCAAAAGAATTATCGGCTGAAAACATCAAAAAATTAAATTGGCTTTTTGGCAATCAACCTAAAATAAACACGGCGTCTCTCGACGCTTTTTTTATTGGTCCTCGTGCTGCAATGATTACTCCTTGGAGTACAAATGCCGTTGAGATCACCCAAAATATGGGTATTAAAGGAATCATTAGAGTTGAAGAATTTACAGCAGTTTCTGAAGATTTTATTGATTTTGACGCAATGATTTCTGAGAAATTTAAGGGTTTAAATCAAGATATTTTTACCATCAATATTTTACCAGAACCCATTTTAGATATTGAAGATATTGCAGCTTACAACCAACAAGAAGGTTTGTCTTTAAGTGATGAAGAAGTAGCATATTTAGAAAGTGTTGCAACAAAAATTGGACGAAAATTAACAGATTCTGAAGTCTTCGGATTTAGTCAAGTAAACTCAGAACACTGTCGTCATAAAATATTTAACGGAACTTTTGTTATTGATGGCGAAGAAATGCCAACATCATTATTCAAATTGATAAAAGAAACCTCTAAGCAATTTCCTAATGATATCGTTTCAGCATACAAAGACAATGTTGCTTTTATAAAAGGTCCTAAAGTGGAACAGTTTGCGCCAAAAACAGCAGACAAACCAGATTATTATACAACATCAGATTATAATTCTGTTATTTCTTTAAAAGCAGAAACACATAATTTTCCTACTACCGTTGAACCTTTTAACGGAGCAGCAACAGGTTCTGGAGGAGAAATTAGAGATAGATTGGCTGGCGGAAAAGGATCTTTGCCTTTAGCAGGAACTGCGGTTTATATGACCTCATATTCTCGTTTAGAAGAAAACAGGCCTTGGGAGCAAAAGTTTGATGCTAGAGATTGGTTGTATCAAACTCCGATGGATATTTTAATAAAAGCGTCAAATGGAGCATCAGATTTTGGAAACAAATTTGGACAACCATTAATCTGTGGTTCTGTATTCACATTTGAGCATGAAGAAAATGCTGCTTCAAGTAACGCCAAACCAAGAAAACTAGGTTATGATAAAGTTATTATGCAAGCTGGTGGGATTGGTTATGGAAAAGCAGATCAAGCATTAAAGGACACGCCAAAAGAAGGAGATAAAATTGTAATTCTTGGTGGAGAAAATTATAGAATCGGAATGGGTGGCGCAGCAGTTTCATCTGCAGATACTGGAGAATTTGCGTCAGGAATTGAATTAAATGCCGTACAACGTTCTAATCCAGAAATGCAAAAACGTGCTGCAAACGCTGTTCGTGGCATGGTAGAAAGTGAAGAAAATTTTATTGTTTCAATTCACGATCATGGCGCTGGTGGACATTTAAATTGTTTGTCAGAATTGGTTGAAGATACTGGAGGAAAAATAGATTTAGACAAATTACCTGTTGGAGACCCAACCTTATCAGCAAAAGAAATTATTGGTAACGAATCTCAAGAAAGAATGGGATTGGTCATTGCAGAAAAACATATAGACACGTTACAAAGAATTGCAGAAAGAGAACGTTCGCCAATGTACACTGTTGGTGATGTTACAGGAGATTATCGGTTTACTTTTGAGTCTAAAACCAAAGGTGATAAACCAATGGATCTAGCGCTGGAAGACATGTTTGGTTCTTCGCCAAAAACAATTTTAACAGATACAACTGTTGAAAGAAATTATAAAAATTCGCGTTATAAAACAAAAAACTTACAAATCTACTTAGAACAAGTTTTACAGTTAGAAGCTGTTGCTTGTAAAGATTGGTTAACCAACAAAGTTGACCGTTGTGTTGGTGGAAAAGTTGCCAAACAACAATGTGTCGGACCTTTACAGATACCGCTGAATAATGTCGGAGTTATGGCGTTAGATTATAAAGGAAAAGAAGGAATTGCAACCTCCATTGGGCACTCGCCTATTTCTGGGTTAATTCATCCAGAAGCAGGAAGTAGAAATTCAATTACAGAATCGTTAACCAATATTATCTGGGCGCCTTTAAAAGATAATTTAAAAAGTGTTTCATTGTCAGCAAACTGGATGTGGCCTTGTAAAAATGAAGGTGAAGATGCGCGTTTGTATAAAGCTGTAAAAGCAATTTCTGAGTTTGCTATCGATTTAGGAATCAATGTTCCAACAGGAAAAGATTCGCTTTCTATGAAGCAAAAATATACAGATGGAGAAGTCATTTCTCCAGGAACAGTAATTATTTCTGCTGCAGCTAATTGTAATGAAATTACTAAAGTTGTTGAACCTGTTTTACAAATAGATGGTGGAAATATCTACTATATTAATATTTCTCAAGATACTTTTAAATTAGGAGGAAGTTCTTTCAATCAAGTTTTAAATACCATAGGAAATGAAGCTCCAGATGTTAAAAATGCCGCTTTTGTAAAAGATGCTTTTAATACGATTCAAAATTTAATTAAAGGAGATAAAATTGTTGCCGGACACGATGTTGCGTCTGGTGGTTTAATTACAACTTTATTAGAATTGTGTTTTGCTGATAACAAGTTAGGAGCTGATTTTGATTTATCAGCATTAAATGAAGAAGATTCAATCAAAGTATTGTTTGCAGAAAATTCTGGAATCGTTTTTCAAGCTGATCAATCAGTTGAAGAAATTTTATCAGAAAATAATATTGAGTTTTTCAATATTGGAACGACAAATAGCTCTGGAAAAGTAACCATTAAAAATAATGAAGACAACTTCTCTTTTGATGTTGCTAATATGAGAAATGCTTGGTATAAAACTTCTTTCTTATTAGATCAAAAACAAACAACAAACGGATTGGCAAAAGCAAGAATTGAAAACTTTGCAAACCAACCTTTACAATATAAATTCCCAAAACATTTTACAGGACTTCTCGACTCTGCTCAAAGTGACAGTAAGTTGTCAGGTCAATCGCAGTCGAGACCAAAAGCAGCAATTCTAAGAGAAAAAGGATCTAATTCTGAACGTGAAATGGCAAACGCTATGTATTTAGCTGGCTTTGATGTTAAGGATGTGCATATGACAGATATTATTTCTGGTAGAGAAACCTTAGAAGACATTCAGTTTTTAGGAGCTGTTGGTGGATTTTCAAACTCAGATGTATTAGGTTCTGCTAAAGGTTGGGCTGGAGCAATTAAATACAACGAAAAAGCAAATACAGTTATCAACAACTTCTTTAAAAGAGAAGATACATTGTCTGTCGGAATTTGTAACGGTTGTCAGTTGTTTATGGAATTAGAATTGATACATCCAGAACACAATGTTCACGGAAAAATGGTACACAACGATTCTCAAAAACACGAAAGCGCATTTACTTCTGTAAAAATTCAAAAAAATAACTCAGTTATGTTATCTAGTTTAGCTGGAAGTATTTTAGGAGTTTGGATTTCTCACGGAGAAGGAAAATTTAAGCTTCCAGAACCTGAAGAAAATTATAACATCGTTGCTAAATATGGATATGATTCGTATCCATCAAATCCAAATGGTTCAGATTTTAATACTGCAATGATGAGTGATAAAACTGGACGTCATTTAGTTATGATGCCACATATTGAGCGATCTACATTTCAATGGAACTGGGCAAATTATCCAAAAGGAAGAAAAGATGAAGTAAGTCCTTGGTTAGAAGCATTTGTAAATGCTAAAAACTGGATTGAGAATAAATAGCACTTATATTATTTATAAAATGAGACAGCTTTTGAAATATTTCAAAAGCTGTCTTTGTATACTATAGATTCTAATTATTACTCAAACTTTAAATACTTTATTAAATCTATTTTTGTTGCGTTGTATGCTTTTAATCCGACAACTACAAAAACTAAAATTGCTAGTATAATTGGCGTTATAATAAACGGAATTATTGGCATATCAATTCTATAGACAAAATTATCTAACCAATTTTGCATAAAGTAATACGCAATCGGAATTAAAATTACAGATGCAATTAATGTGATTTTTAAAAAACTTTTAATTAATTGATACATAATTTCTTTTACTGAAGCTCCTAATGTTTTACGAATTGCCACTTCTTTTAAACGCTGTTGAATGGTTAAGGTAGCCAAAGCAAATAAGCCAAGTAATGAAATAATAATAACAACAGAAGTTAAGATTAAAAATAGTGTTTGTTGATTCTGGTATTTCTTATATGTTCTTGCAAAACGCTTATCTAAAAACTGTGCACTAAATGGATATCCTTGTTCTATATTATCTTTCCAATAGTTTTCTATATATTTTAAAGTTTCTTCTACATTATTGGGTTTAATTTTAAACTGAACCAGCCAAAAGTTTTGCTTCATCCGATTTACAGTATCCCAATTAAAAAATATTGTTGGCGGAATTTTAGAATCGAGTCCATTAATATGATAATCTTTTATCATTCCAACAATTTCATATTTACCATCTTTAGCTTTAGAATCACCATAACCAACTTTTAATTTTTTACCAATTGGGTCATCATAAATATTATATGCTTTTGCTAAAGTTTCATTAATTAAAATATTTTTGATAGTATCTGAACTTATGTTTTCTTGTAAAAATCTACCCTTTAATACTTTTATATTTAGCGTTTGTAGATAATCAAAATCAATTGCGTTTCCGTTGGTTTGTACAGAGATATCATTGTAACTAACATTAGTAGAGTTAGAGCTTCCACCACCTATAACATATGAATTACTTGTTACTACCTCTATATTTGGATGTTTGGACAACTCTTTTTTTGCCAATAAAAATTTCTTATATCTATCTTTATATTCATTCATTGATACAACAATTATTTGGTCGCCTTTAAAACCTAAATCTTTGCTCATCATATAATCTACTTGATTGTAAATGATTAACGAACCTGTTAAGAAAAACCCAGAAATTAAAAACTGAATTCCAAGCATTAGGTTTCTTGCGAAAACACCTTGTTTACTTCTAGAAACATTCCCTTTTAATACTTCTACAGATTTAAATTTTGATAAGTAAATAGCTGGAATAAAACCAATTGCTATAGATATAACTATTGCAATAGCAGCTACTTTAAGCAGTAATTCAAAATTTAAAATGGAAATTTCTTTATTCATAAAATCATTAAAAGAAGGTAAAATAAGCTCTACTACAACTAATGATAAAAAAAAAGCAATACATCCTTGTAATACAATTTCTAAAGCATATTGTTTTATTAAAATTAATTTTGACAAACCTAAAGTTTTCTTTACACCCACTTCTTTTGCTCTTTGTGTTGCAGAAGCAATTGATAAGTTTATAAAGTTTACACACGAAATTAAAATCAATAATATTGATAAAGACAACATAATAATTATTAAATCATAACTTCCCTTTCCTTCTGGACCCGCTTGATCTGAAATTGTTTTTAATCGGATGTCTTTTAACGGTTCAAGAATGACAGTAACTCCATATTTTTCAAAAAATTCATCTGTAGAAAGTCCTTCAACTTTTGCTTGCGGTTCTGTAGCATTTTTAAACCAAACATCATTTATTTTTTTATTTACATCCTCTAAAAGCACATCTTTGTTGGTTCTTACAAATAAAGTGCTAGAAAAACTTCCCCAATGACCTTCTTGTTCTTTTTCAAATTGCGTAACAACTTTAGGCATATAAAAATGCTTGCCTTCTATTTTATAAACTGTTGTTATAACATAAGTTCTATTTCTAAATATTATTGTTTTACCAATTGCAGATTTATTACCAAAATAAACTTTAGCTTGTTCTTTTGATATTGCAGCATTTGAAGTTACTTCTTTAAATGATTTTACACTTCCTTCTGTAATTTTAAAAGGAAAAAAATCAAAAAAACTAGCATTGCCTCTCAACATATCACGAGTAAAAACATCCTTGCCATCAATTTTTACTACAAAATCTCCATACCAACCATCACTTAAATAATAATTTATTATTTCCGGAATGTCCTCTAGATATTTTGGTCCTTCTACATTTGTACTGCTATCCCAAACTGCTCCATCAGATAATTTATGAATTACTCTATATACTTCATTTACATTTGGGTTTGTTGCATTATAACTTTCTTCATCATTTAAATACAGTAGAACCAGTAACAAACCTGCAAAACCAACTGTTAATCCAAAGATATTAACAACTATGTTCAGCCAATTCTTTTTGCTGTTTCTATAAAATATTTTAAACCATGTTTGTAACATATCTACTCGAACTTTAAATACTTAATCAAATTTATTTTTGTTGCTTTGTAGGCTTTAAAACCTACAACTGCAAATACTAAAACAATTAAAATAATGGGTGTAATTATAAACGGAAGCAATGGCATATCTATTTTATACACAAAATTATCCAACCAATTTTGCATAAAATAATAAGCAATCGGAATTAATATTATAGAAGAAATTAAAACAACTTTAAGAAAGTTTTTCAACAACTGAAACATAATTTCTTTTACTGATGCACCTAGCGTTTTTCTGATAGCAACTTCTTTTAATCGCTGTTGAATTGTTAACGTAGCTAACGCAAATAACCCTAAAAGTGAAATTAAAATCACGAGTAATGATAATAGTAAAAACATGGTTTGTTGCTTCTGATATTTTACATAGGTCTTAGCAAACTTTTGATCTAAAAACTGATACTTAAACGGGTATTTAACATCAACATTTTGTTTCCAAAAAGTTTCAATTTCTGCAATTGTTTTGTCGATATTATTCGGTTTTATTTTAAACTGAATAGCAGGAAGCCATCTATCAGCAAAATCAAAGCTATCCCATAACACAAAAAACATTGGTAATATTTTAGTGTCAAATCCATCAAAATGATAATCTTGTACCATACCAATTACCTCAAAAGTTGGCGCATCGTCTTCTAACCAACCTAGCCCTAATTTTTCTCCAATAGGGCTGTTGTAAATTCCTAATTCTTTAGCTGCAGTTTCATTTATTATAATTTTATTAATCGTGTCTGAAGCTATTTCTTTTGAAAAGTCTCTACCTTTTAAAACTTTAATTTTAGCAAAATCTATATAATTATAATCAATCAAATTAGCTGCAGTGTTCATGCTAACATCATTAATTTTATGTCTTAAAGACGTACCACTTACATAACCTTCACCAGGAACAAACATGCTAGATGTAACAGCTATAATGTTGTTGTTTTTTGACAATACTTCTTTTGCTAACTTAAATTTAACGTACCTGTTTTCAATACTATAAACATCTACGGTGAGTACTTGCTCTTTATCGAAACCAAGATCTTTTTGCATCATATAATTAATCTGATTTCCAACAATTAGCATGCTAATTATAAAAAATCCTGATATTAAAAATTGGATACCTAACATAAAGTTTCTAGCTAAATTTCCTTTTTTACTTTTTGCGACACTTCCTTTTAAAACTTCTATCGCTTTAAAATTTGATAAATAGATTGCAGGAATACTTCCTACAAAAAATGAAATTAAAATTGCAGTTACAAATAGTGTTACTAAGGAATTTGTATGCAATATTGAAATCTCTTTTTGCACAAATTCATTAAAGAATGGCAATGTTAATTCTACAATTATTAATGCAAACATAAACGAGACCAAGCCCTGAAAAACAATTTCAAATACATATTGAAATAGTAATTGTTTTTTAGATAAACCCAATGTTTTCTTTACACCAACTTCTTTTGATCTTTGGCTTGCAGAAGCAATGGATAGGTTGATGAAATTTACGCAAGAGATTACAATTAACAAAATAGACAAACCTAATAATACCATTAATAGCTGATAATTTCCTGTTCCGCTCGGGCCCGCTCTTTTTGCTGTGCTATGTAAATAAATTGTATCTAATTTATCTAAAAGTACAGTTGGAATTCCATAACGTTTTTCAAACTCTTCGATTGTAAATCCATTTTCTTCTGCGGTAGGCTTATAGGCTTTATCAATGATAACTTGATTCATTTTCCCTATAACTCCCATTAAATCTGCATCTTTAGAAAATTTACAAAATAACTCGTTGCTATGATTCCCCCAATGAACTTCAAATTCTTCATTAAATTGGAGTAACAAATCTGGTTCTTGATGTGAGTTTTTTGGTATTTTATACACACAAGCAACGATATAATTCTCGCCACTAATAATTACCGAATTACCAACAGCTTTATCCCCTTTAAAAATGCGTTCTGCATAGGCTTCAGAAATTGCAATGTTTGTTCTTGTTTCAGAAAATTTCTGGGAAGAACCTTCAATAATTTCAAAAGGAAAAAAATCAAAAAACTGAGGTTCTGTAAAAGTTACTTTATCGGTAAATTCAAACACGTCTTTATATTGAATAACTCTACTTCTATAAAATGGATTTACCATTAAAGCTTCAATTACTTCTGGAATTTCTTTTGGGTACGTTAAATACATACCTGGATTTACAGTAAACCAAATATCACCAGTTTTTGGACGTTTTAAATTTACCCTGTAAACTTCATCCTTATTAGGATTCCATTCATTGTAACTTTTTTCTTCATTTAAGTATAGTAAAACGACTAATAAACCAGCTAACCCAAGCGTTAAACCACTAATATTTATAAGTGCGTTTAACCAATTTTTTTTACTATTTCTAAAAAATACTTTAAACCAAATTTGAAACATAATTATATGCTTTACGCCTTAAGCAATGTGCTTTTAGCTAGATGAAACTTTTCTCTTTTCTATAAAAAATTACTTAACTAAAACATCTACTTTATGTTCATTTGTTTTCTCGGAGACTACTTCACCATCTTTTAAGGTAATTATTCTCGATGAAAATTGTGCATCGTAAGAAGAGTGTGTAACCATAACAATAGTTGCACCTGTTGCGTGCAGTTCTGTTAATAATTCCATGACATCATTTCCACTTTTACTATCTAAATTCCCAGTTGGTTCATCGGCTAAAATTAATTTTGGATTAGTTACCAATGCTCTCGCTACAGCAACTCTTTGTTGTTGACCTCCTGATAGCTGTAGCGGAAAGTGTTTTGCTCTATGTGCAATACCAATTCTTTCTAAAATTTCTGTAACGCGTTGTTTTCTTTCTGATGCTTTTACCTTATTGTAAATTAATGGTAATTCTACATTTTCATACACCGATAGTTCATCAATTAAATTAAAATTCTGAAACACAAATCCGATGTTTTCTTTACGCAATTCTGACCGTTGTTGTTCATTAAAACTTGCAACTTCTATTTCATCAAAAACATAACTTCCGTTATTTGGAGCATCTAATAAGCCAATAATATTTAACAAGGTTGATTTTCCACAACCTGATGCGCCCATAATGGAAACAAATTCGCCTTTTTTTACTTCTAAACTTAACTTGTTTAATGCTGTAGTTTCTACTTCTTCTGTTCTATATACTTTTACTAAATCTGTTATTTTAATCATTTTATGTTTTTTTAAATTTTTATTTTTTTACTATAAACTGTAACTGCCAACTGAATACTAATCTTTAATCAATATTCACTTCTTCTACATTTTTATAATCATCATAACTAGAAGTTATTACTCTATCACCTTCTTCTAGCCCTTCTAAAACTTCATAATAAAATGGATTTTCTCTACCAATTTTAATAGTTCTTTTTACTGCTTTATTATCAGAATTCAAAACAAAAACCCATGTACCATTTGTACTTTGATAAAACAATCCTTTTGGCAGTAACAGCGCTTTAATTTTGCCCGATAAGAACACTTTAGATTTTAACGACATGCCTCTTTTTACATCGCTTAAATGCGAATCCTTTTTAAAATTCATTTCTAACTTGAATTGTCCGCTTAAAATTTCTGGATATATTTTAGACAATTTTACATCGTAGTTTTTTCCGTTCACAGCAACGCTCCCACTAATTCCTTCTCTTAATTTTGAGATATAATATTCATCTACTTTTGCAACTAATTTGTATCCGTCTAAAACATCCATTTTTCCAATTGGCTGTCCTTGATTATAACTTTCTCCTAAAATTGGATTAAACGATGACAACAAACCACTTACAGGAGCTTTTACAATAAAATTTTCTTTATTTTTTCTAAGTAATTCAAGGCTTTTCTCCATATTTATTAACGAAGTATCGATATTAGTTAATTGAATATTTCTACTTTCTTTTTCGCTAAAAACACTCTTTTTAATCACATCGTTTCTTTCTTTTTGAAACGTGTATTCTTGTGATGTTTTTTTATAATCATTCTTTGCAATTACTTCTTTTTGGTATAAAATAGAATCTAATTCATATTGTCGTTTTGCATTTCTAAAATCATTATTAATACTTAGTAGTTGTTGATCTAAGTTTAATTGCTGATTCTTAATATTTACACGTAGATTTCTTAAATTATTAATCTGCTCTACCATTGCGGTTTCTTGCGTTAAATAATTTAATTCTGCATTTGGATTGTATACTTTTAGAAGTGGAGTACCTTTTTTAATCGTTTGTCCGCTTTCTACAAAAATTTCTGAGACCGAACCTCCTTGAATTACATTTACCAATACCGAAGTGGTTGGTTCAACGGTACTATTAAATAAAATGACATCTTCAAAGTCTCCTTTTACAACTTCTCTAATACTTATCGTAGTTTTTTGTAAATTCATTTGCTTTTTTCTAGTCATGTTCACTAAAATTATAACGAACAAAAAAACTGCAGGAATTCCCCAAAGCAATATTTTTTTTGTTTTTTTATTCTTAGGTTGAATTTGTTTATCCATTTTTGTTATTTGTTTGATTAGGTATAAGCCACAAATATGCCACGGTATAACAAAATTTAATCAACTATAAATCAACTACTTAAAAAATCGCCCAAATTTATGTGTGTTCATTATCGAACAGTTTTTTGTTCATATTCAAACAAAGTATTAATTATGTGGTATGAGAAAAAAAGAAGCCACAATTTTAATTGTTGATGACGATACTGATATTTTGTTTTCAGCAAGAATTAGTTTAAAAAAATATTTTTCAGAAATTATCACTGAAAACAATCCCCAGAAAATAAATTCACACATCTCCAAAAACAGTTTGGATGTTGTGCTGTTAGATATGAATTACCGTATTGGTTTTGAAGACGGAAAAGAAGGCTTGTATTGGTTAAAACATATTAAAGAACTTAGCCCAGAAACAACTGTTATTTTAATGACCGCTTTTGGTAGTGTTAATGTGGCAGTAGAAGCAATAAAAAAAGGCGCCACAGATTTTATTTTAAAACCTTGGACTTCAGAAAAGTTATATGCTGCTGTTAATGTTGGAGTAGAATTATCGCGCTCTAAAAGAAAAAACACACAATTAGAAACGATTCAGGAACAACAAGACAAAGAATTTCATCAAAAAACAGAACATATTATTGGCAATTCTCCTGCGATGAATTCGGCTATTAAATTAGTACAAAAAGTTGCCCCAACGGATGCGAATATTTTAATTTTAGGTGAAAACGGAACAGGAAAATACGTGTTTGCAAAAGAAATACATTTACAATCTGAACGTAAAAATCATCCATTTATACATGTAGATTTAGGTTCTCTAAATGAAAACTTATTTGAAAGTGAATTATTTGGTTACGCAAAAGGAGCTTTTACAGATGCACAAAAAGATACTTTAGGTAGATTTGAATTGGCAAAAGGTGGAACCATTTTTTTAGATGAAATTGGTAACCTACCACTTCATTTACAATCTAAATTACTAACTGTAATTCAGAATAGAAAAATAACACGATTAGGAGAAGGAAAAGAAAGAGATTTAGATGTTCGTATTATTTGTGCTACCAATGCGCCAATTCACCAAATGGTTGATGAACAAACTTTTAGACAAGATTTATTGTTTAGGATTAACACCATAGAATTAAACTTACCGCCACTTCGTAACCGTTCAGAAGACATAGAATTATTAGCGAATTATTTCTTGAAAAAACTGAATCAGAAGTACAGAAAAAAAATTGAAGGTTTTAGCAAAGAAGCTATAAACGGATTAAATAATTACAATTGGCCGGGAAATATTAGAGAAATTGAACACATCGTTGAACGTGCTGTTATTATTACAGACAATGTCAAAATTGTGCCTGAAGATTTACATTTTTCTGCAAAAAAAACAACGGTACAATTAGAAAATAGTCTAAATTTAGAGGAAACAGAAAAAATTTTAATTGAACAAGCAATAGAAAAACATCAAGGTAATATTTCTAGAGCTGCAAAAGATTTAGGCTTAACAAGAGCCGCTTTATATAGAAGATTAGAAAAGCATCAATTATAAATGGGGAAACCACAATACATTCAAATTATTGTTAGAGTTTTATTAATTATTCTTAACGGAATTGTTGTTTCTAACAGCTATACAAACGCCTATATCATTAATACTATTGGCTTTTTCTTACTTATCCTTTTTCAACTTTTTTTATTGATTGATTATCTAAAAAAATTATTTAGTGATATAGAAAAATCTATAGATTGTTTATTGTACGACGATTATTCGAATACCATTTCTAGTGAAAAAAGGAAAAACCCTTTACATAACAAAACTGCTTTATTGCTAGAAAAACATAGGAAAAATAATCTTCAAAAAACATCCGAAGAATTAATTTTTATAAATATTATTGAAAGTTTAAGTATCGGAATTCTTATTTTAAGAAAAGATACGTACGAATCCATTGAAGTTTTTCAAATCAACAAAGCATTTGCTAATTTTTTAAAAATTCCGAAATTTTACAACTGGAATTTATTAAACAAGAGAATAGGAACACTTACCCAATACATAAACGATTGGAAAGAAAACAGACTTACCATTTCTTTAACTATTAACGAAGAACAAGAAAATTTCTTTTTAAAAACCTCTGTTACTCAAACAAATGAATATGGTTATTTAATTGTTAGCTTAGAAACCATTCAGCAATTAATTGATAAAAAAGAAAAAGAAGCTTGGTTTAAATTGATGAATGTAATGTCTCATGAGATTATCAATACCATTACCCCTATTAGTAGTTTGGCAGAAAATTTAGACTCCTTATTGCACGAAGAAAACACAGATGAAAATACCATCGATGAGCTTTCTCAAGGATTAAAAATCATCAAACGAAGATCACATCATTTAACATCGTTTGTAGATACGTATAGAAAATTAGCAGAATTACCTTTGCCACAAAAAGAGGAAGTAAACTTAACAGAAATCATTAAAAATACGTTGCTATTATTTGATCAAGAGTTTTCTCAAAAAAATATTAAAATAGACTTTACAGTCGAAAATTCTAATATTTTAAATGCCGACAGTCAACAAATAGAACAAGTAATTATAAATCTAATTTCTAATTGTATTCACTCTTTCGAAAAAGTTGCTGAACCACTAATTAAAATTAATATTTCTTCTGATAAAAACAGAACACATCTATCTATAATAGATAATGGAAGTGGTATTTCTAATGAAATTAAAGACAAAATATTCATTCCGTATTTTACAACTCGTAAAGATGGCTCTGGAATTGGTCTAACACTTTCTAAAAGCATCATCGAAGCACATAACGGAACTCTTCAATTTAACTCTAAAAAAGGAAAGACTTCATTTATTATAACATTCATAAACTAAACTGTAACAATTTAAGAAAATACATGTCTTTACTACAAACCTTAAAGAATCAATTATGAAAATTAGTTTAAAATTTACAGCTCTTATTGTTTGTTTCTTATTTACAACAATAAGTATCGCACAAAAAAGAATACATGCTTCAGATATTATGAGAGATATCAAAAACGGAAAAGATATTACCTATAAAAATGCAACAATTGTAGGTGATTTAGATTTCACTTTCATGAACGATCAGTTAGAAAAACTACCAAAAAGAAGAAAAAGTAGTTGGTGGAGCAATAATAGTTCTAGCAATAAGGTAGAAAAACAAATTAATAGTAAAATTTCATTTGTAAACTGTACGTTTGAAGACAATGTTTTTGCATACATCCATGATGAAGATACTGGATATACCTTTGTAGCCAATTTTGATGACATTGCCGTTTTTAAAAACTGTGTTTTTAAAGAAATGGCACAATTTAAATATTCACACTTTAGAAGCAAAGCTGATTTTTCTGAAAGTAAATTTAATGGAGATACTTCATTTAAATATGCAGATTTTAAAAGAGATATTAGTTTCTTAAATACTATTTTCGGAGAAGAATCTACTTTTAAATACACTGTTTTTAATAATAATGTAAGCTTTGCTAATGCTGTTTTTAAAGAATCAGCTACATTCAAGTATACAAAGTTTAAAGATGGTGTTTCTTTTAATAAAACACGTTTTGAAGAAGATTTAAACATTAAATACACAAAAGTAAAAGGCCAATTTGATGTTGCAGGAATGCATGTTGAATATGATGTTGATGCAAAATATGCCAGCATTAATGGAAAAAAGTTTAGTTTCCACTAAAAAAAACAGGTATTTATACCTATTGACATTAAACTATAAACTATATATCTTGCACTGGAAATTATGATCCCTGAAAAAGATGAAATAGTTAAGTTTAAGTGAGATTAGGGGCTGACTTACTCTTAAAATAGCTGGCTTTATATAAATAAAGCCAGCTTCTATAAACTTTTATTAATATATACAGAAAGCGTTATCTTCGAAAATAACGCTTTTTTATTTATATTGCTCAATATTTTTTTAAACATGAGCAAGCCCAGCAGATTATTTGATTTTATTTATCATCAACATGAAAAATTTCCTCAAGAAAAATGTTATGTATTTAAGAAAGAAAATAGTTGGGAATCAATATCTACCCAACAATTTATAAAACAAGCAAATAATGCTAGTAGAGCATTATTAAACTTAGGCATAAAACCAAATGATAAAATTGCAATTATAAGTTCAAACAACAGATATGAGTGGCATGTTTTAGATATTGGGATACTACAAATTGGCGCTCAAAATGTTCCCTTATATCCTACGCTATCTGAAAAAGATTATGCATATATCATTAACCATTCTGATGCTTTGTATTGCTTTGTTTCTGATAAAGATTTATTAAATAAAGTCAATGCCGTTAAAGAGAAAACACAGTTAAAAAAAGTATTTACATTCGATGAAATCAATGCAGAAACTAGCTGGAGTTCTTTTTTAAAATTGGGGGATTCAGAAAAGAATCAACTCATAGTAGAAGAGCGTAAAAAAACTGTAAAACCAGATGATTTGGCAACCATAATTTATACTTCTGGAACAACTGGTACACCCAAAGGTGTAATGTTATCACATAGAAATATTGTTGAAAACACATTAGTAAGTGCAGAAGCACTAGATCTAAAGGGCAATCATCATAGAGTTGTTAGTTATTTACCAATCAATCATATTTTTGAACGTTTTGCTTCCTATTATTATCACTTAATGGGATTTGAAGTTCATTTTGCTGAATCAATTGATAAATTAGGTGATAATTTAAAAGAAATTCAACCACATTTTATGCCGGTTGTTCCAAGATTAATTGAAAAGGTTTTTGATAAAATTGTAGCTAAAGGAAACGGACTCTCTGGAATAAAAAAAGCACTCTTTTTTTGGGCATTAGCTTTGGCTGAAAAATATAAACCGTATAATCAAAATACTGCTTTTTATAGTTTTAAACTAAAAATAGCTCGAAAACTAATATTTAGCAAATGGCAAGAAGCTTTAGGTGGTAAATTACGCTTTATGGTTTCTGGCAGCGCTCCTCTACAAGAACGTTTAATTACCATATTTTGCGCAGCAGGAATTCCGATTTTTGAAGGTTATGGAATGACAGAAACTTCTCCTGGAGTATCTATTAACGATTTAAGAAATGGTAATTTTAAGATTGGATCTGTGGGTAAAGTTTTAAATGATATCGAAGTTAAAATAGCAAAGGACGGAGAAATTTTAGTAAAAGGTTCTAACGTAATGTTGGGGTATTATAAAAACGAAGAACTAACAAATAAAACCATTATAAATGGTTTTTTACATACAGGAGATATTGGAACCATAGATAAAGATGGGTTTTTAAAAATCACAGATCGTAAAAAAGAAATGTTTAAAACTTCTGGTGGAAAATATATTGCTCCTGCTGTGTTAGAAAGTGTTTTAAAGCAATCTCGTTTTATTGAGCAAGCAATGGTGATTGGAGAAAGTGAAAAAATGCCAGCAGCATTGATACAAATTAATTTTGATTTTGTAAAAGAATGGGCAAGAAGAAAAAACTACACCATTACAAATGTTGCAACAGATGCTAAACTTATTTCAAGAATTCAAAAAGAGATAGCTATTTGTAATGCAAATTTTGGACATTGGGAACAAATAAAAAAATTCGAAATAACTCCAGAAGAATGGTCAATAGAAGATGATTTACTAACACCAACCATGAAAATGAAACGCAAAAATATAAAAAAGAAGTACAAACATTTATTCCAAAAAATTTATAATTCTTAAAATGATATCTAGGCTGATTTCATTTGTAAAATCAACCTATTTTTTATACTTTGCACTACTTTCAAATTGTTACTTTATGTCATCAAAAATTTTACGATTATTCGATTTTCCATATTATCAGCTAAAAAAATACAATCTAGAAAAAGCGTTAACTTCTTTTAAAGATAATAAATGGTATTCAATAACAACTAAGGAATATATTGATCAAGCAAATCAGATTAGTCGTGGATTATTACGTTTAGGAATAAAAAAAGATGATAAAATTGCTGTTATATCAACCACAAATAGAACTGAGTGGAATATAATGGATATTGGCATTTTACAATTAGGTGCACAAAACGTTCCTATTTATCCAACCATTTGTAAAGAAGATTATGAGTATGTTATAAATCATTCTGGAGCAATTTATTGTTTTGTTTCTGATGAAACTGTGTTAGAAAAACTAAATCTAATTAAAGGAAATACACAGCTAAAAGGTGTTTATACTTTTGATGAAGTGAAAGGGGAACATAATTGGTCTGAAATATTACAACTTGGTATTGATGAAAGCAATCAACCTGATGTTGAAGAATGCAAAAAGGCCGTAACTACTGATGATTTAGCAACAATTATTTATACTTCAGGAACAACTGGAAAGCCTAAAGGAGTAATGTTATCGCATGGTAATATTGTTTCTAATGTTTTAGCAAGTGAAAAAAGAGTCCCTTTAGTTAGCGGAGAAAGCCAGGCTTTAAGTTTTTTACCTGTTTGTCATATTTTTGAAAGAATGATTTTATACCTATATCAATATTGTGGTGTAGAAATTTATTTTGCAGAATCTATAGAAAAAATGAGCGATAATTTAAAAGAAATTAAACCTCATGTAATGACTGCAGTTCCTAGGTTATACGAAAAAGTATTCGATAAAATATATGGACGTGGTGCAGCGTTAAAAGGCATCAAGCAAAAATTATTTTATTGGGCAATTGAAATTGGTTTACAATACGAACCTTATGGCGCCAATGGTTGGTGGTACGAAAAAAAATTAGCCTTAGCTCGTAAGTTAATATTTTCAAAAATTAAAGATGGTTTAGGAGGAAGATTGGATTTAATGGTTTCTGGAAGTGCTGCTTTACAACCAAGATTAACACGCTTTTTTGCTGCCGCAGAAATGCCAATTATGGAAGGTTATGGTTTAACTGAAACATCCCCTGTTGTTTCTGTAAATGACCAACGAAATGAAGGATTTAGAGTTGGAACAGTTGGTAGAATTATTGAGGATGTTGAAGTAAAAATTGCTGAAGACGGAGAAATTTTAGTAAAAGGTCCAAATGTTATGTTGGGCTATTACAAAGATCCAGGAAAAACAGCAGAAGTGATGACTGGTGATTATTTTCATACTGGAGATATCGGAGAAGTTTCTAAAGACGGATTTTTAAAAATTACAGATCGTAAAAAGGAAATGTTTAAAACCTCTGGTGGTAAATATGTTGCTCCAGCCCTTTTAGAAGGTGTTTTAAAACAATCTCGTTTTATAGAACAAATTATGGTAATTGGAGAGGGAGAAAAAATGCCTGCAGCTTTGATTCAGCCTAATTTTGAATTTATTAAAGATTGGATTAAAAGAAAAGGACATGCAGTTGGAACGTCTAACGAAGAAATTGCAAATTCTGAAATTGTACATCATAGAATTCAAGTTGAAGTAGACAATTGCAATATTAATTTTGGTAATTGGGAACAAATTAAAAAGTTTAAATTAACTCCAGAAGAATGGTCAATTGATGGCGGACATTTAACTCCGACCATGAAAATGAAACGAAAAATAATAAAAGAAATTTATAAAGATCTCTACGAGGAAATTTACAGAGGATAATTACAACAAGCGTTACTTAGCAAGTAGCGCTTTTTTTATTTATAAAATTTTTATTTTTTTTAATAAAATAAAAAGTATACATTTGCAGCGAATTTAATATAGGAATTAAAGTTTCTATACTCCCTTAAATACGATACGATAAACAACCCTAGTTTATCAGATGAATTCCCTTAAAATTCATCATTAATTTTATCATCTATCCTCACCCTAAAGAAGATATAAGTACAATGTAAATCGTAATTATATTTTAAATATTATGAAGAAAATCATTGTAATGTCACTCCTATTGGTGTGCACATTCGTTAATGGTCAAATTATATTTTCTCATGAAAAGAAAATAGAAGGGAAAGAAAACTATACTCATTTAGATATAGATTTCTTTAACTACACAGATAATATTCTTTTGTCTGGTACCTTACTTACGCCAAAATCTTCTTATAAAAAAATTGTAGTAATTGTTCCTGGTTCTGGAAAAGACACTCGTTATTCACATTATAAATTAGCTAGCACATTCTTAGAGAACAACATTGCCGTTTATCGCTTTGATGAACGTGGTGTAGGTAAATCTCAAGGAAACTTTACATCTAATATTGAACGCCTAACTGACGATGTCTCTTATTGTATAAAATATCTAAAATCCTTACCCGAATTAAAAAATAAAGAAATTGGCATACTTGGCCATAGCTTAGGCGGAATGGCTTCTGCAATTACGAGTAATAATAGTGCAAACTCTACAACTAAGGTCGATTTTTTAATTCAAATTGCGTCACCTGTTAAAAACTTTTCTGAAGCTTCTAAGTATCAGATACAAACACTTCCACAGTATAAAATCAAAAATAAAACAGCACAAGAAACTATTGCTTTATTAGACACCTTAGTACAAATAACAAAGCAACAAAAAAATATAAGTTCTATAGCACTAAGAGATTTAGGTATTAAAGCCATTCATAAAAAAGGTTTTAAATTAAATGATATCAAATTTTGGAGCTTAACACATATCAACCTTTTCAAACAAGATTATGAAACTGTTTACAAGCAGCTTCAAATTCCGACAATTTATCTCATTGGTACAGAAGATAAATTTGTAAACCCTAAAACGGAAGTTAATTTGTTGAAAAATTACAACAACCCCTTAATAACGGTAAAAGTGATGAAAAATTTAAATCATTACTTAACCGCTGGAGCTTTACAATCTAATGTTATTTATAACATCGATAAAAAAGCAACAGACACGATTATTAACTGGATACAAAAAATTTAAATTTAGAAATAAAGAAAAATTCAAGTACAGTTAAAGTCAACAGATTCGAACCACAGAATCCCTAAACATGTGGTATTGCTAATGAATCCCTACAGTATTAGCAATTGTTTTTAACATCGTTTTTCAAATTAAAAATTAAATAATAACCGTCAGTACAATAATTAGCTCACCTAATTACTGCATTGATAATAAACAAGATAACCCCTCCTAAACGGCATCTGCATTTAACTGCAGGTGCTTTAGGAAGGTTAAACATAAAAGTAAAAATAATTAGTAATCCTTAAAACACGTGTATTATGAAAAATGTATCAAAATTAGTAACCAGTGTATTCTTAATTGGAATCGTTACTTTAATTCAAGCTCAAAAAAGTAGTCAATCAGGAGTTTCTTTTCTGATGGATTTAAAACCTGTTCTGCAATTAGAAATGACATCGCCAGAACAAATTAATTTTATTTTTAACAACAAAAAACAACTTGCAAACGGAATTGTAAAAAATGCTGCAACCATTTTAAAAGTAACTTCTACTGTTAAATGGGATTTATATGCTGTTGGAAGAACAATTAAAGACAACCCGAACGGAAGTACTTTTTGGGAACAAGAAAAAAGTTATGGCTCTGACGTAAATTCTGTTGCAAATTTACCACTTAGCTTGTTAGAGATTAAACAAAGTCAAATTAATACTGCAACTGAAGGAAGCTTAGCAACGTATCCAGATTACAGTCAAGACTTTACAAATCCGTTTAGATCAAGTGCTGGAAACAGCTTGTATGTTGCTGCTGATGGTTCTGCTACACCGCCAAATAGAAGTGGAAAATATATTGCAGGACAAAGCGGACTATCTAGTGGTGATAAAAAAGATTATATGCCAGCTGGAAGTTTTTATTCGAACGTAAAAAAGAAAGATCCAAACTTCTATTACAAAATTGATTATAGAATATTACCAGGTTATCCAGCGGTTTTTCCAAATGCTTATAACGCAGATGCAACAGTTGCAGAAAATATTGTTGCTAGTGCAAATGCCAATACAGTATTAGCTGGAGGTGGCGCATCTAATGGAAATAAAAGTTTTGCAGAACCAGGAGCATATAGAATGTATGTTCAATATGTGCTGTTAGAGGATCAATAAAAACATTGTATAAACCCACACAGTTTATACTTTATTGTGTATTAAGGATGCATGTAAAAGCGTTGCCAATTGGCAACGCTTTTTTTATATTTAATGTTTAACAGCACCTTTCTTTAACAATTCAGGAAACTTCTTTTTAAAACGATTTAATCTCGGAATTGAAACATTTTTCACATACGGATTGTTCGGATTTAGTTTTTCATAATTTTGATGATATGCTTCTGCTTGGTAAAACTGTTTTAACTCTGTAACTTCAGTTACAATTTTACCTTTATAATAAGAATCATTTAGATCTTTTATAAATTGCTCAATGATATTTTTTTCTGAATTGTTTTGATAAAAAGCAATAGATCTGTATTGTGAACCATAATCTGGATGCTGACCATTTTTTGTGGTTGGATCATGAGAACCAAAAAAAACTTTCACGAGCGTTATAAAATTTACTTTCTTGGGATTGTAATACACAGCAACCGTTTCTGCATGTCCTGTTCTTCCTGTTCCGATTGATTGATATGTTGGATTCTTTGTAAATCCGCCAGCATAACCAGAAATGGCTTCTTCTACTCCATCAACACTTTCAAAAATAGCTTCTACACACCAAAAACATCCGCTTGCGAAATATGCAATTTTTAGTTCTTTATGTTGAGTTTTGTAAAAAGTTTTATGAGCTGACATATTGGAAAAGCTCATCATTAAAAAGAACAAAAGAGTAAAAGTTATAACAAGAATAGATTTTAAAAATTTCATACAAATGATTTCTAATTTTTAACTTGGTCGTAAGATAAAAAGAAATTATACAATTGTTAAAAACTTTAGCAATCCAAATACAAGTTTAGTTGTAAAACGCCATCGAGTTACCTACATTTGTTTTTATAAAGAAATGGTTATTTCATGGAACAATTTATAGTATCTGCACGTAAATATAGACCTCAGGTTTTTGCCGATGTTGTTGGGCAACAAGCAATTACCAATACGTTAGAAAATGCTATAAAAAATAATCATTTAGCACAAGCTTTATTGTTTACAGGACCGCGAGGAGTTGGAAAAACATCCTGTGCAAGAATTTTAGCAAAACAAATAAATCAAGCTGGAAATATTTCTACAAATGAAGATTTTGCTTTTAATATTTTTGAGTTGGATGCTGCTTCAAACAATTCTGTTGATGATATTAGAAATTTAACAGATCAAGTTCGAATTCCGCCACAAACAGGAAAGTATAAAGTATATATTATTGATGAGGTTCACATGTTGTCTCAAGCTGCATTTAATGCTTTTCTAAAAACTTTAGAAGAGCCGCCAGCACATGCAATTTTTATCTTAGCTACTACAGAAAAACATAAGATAATTCCGACTATTTTATCACGTTGTCAAATTTTTGATTTTAAGAGAATTGGCGTTTTAGATGCAAAAAATTACTTAAAAATTATAGCTGAAAAAGAAGGAATTGCTGCTGATGATGATGCACTACACATCATTGCTCAGAAAGCAGATGGTGCAATGAGAGATGCATTGTCAATTTTTGATAGAGTTGTAAGTTTTTCTGGAACAAACTTAACTAGAGAAGCAGTCGCTGAAAATTTAAACGTGTTAGATTACGATGTGTATTTTAACATAACAGATTTAATTTTAGAAAACAAGATTCCCGAAATTCTAGTTGCCTTTAATACCGTTTTATCAAAAGGTTTTGAAGGGCATCATTTTATCAATGGTTTGGCTTCTCATTTTAGAGATTTGTTAGTTGCCAAAGATAAAATAACTATTGATTTATTAGAGGTTGGAGATTCGGCTAAAAAGAAATATTTAGCACAATCTTCTAAAGCAAATGTACCTTTTTTAGTTGCTGCAATTAACAAAGCAAACGATTGCGATTTAAGTTATAAAGCTAGTAAAAATCAACGATTGTTGGTTGAATTAACCTTAATGCAAATTGCCTCTATCACTTTTGATGGAGAAAAAAAAAAGTCAGTTAACTACATAATTCCTGCTACTTTTTTCACTTCACTTTCTCCTGTTGCAAAAGCAATTGCAAAAACAACAGCAAACAAAAAAAATATCGCTAAAGTTGAAGAACCCAAAAACCCAATACAAAAAGTTGTTTCTAAAAAGCCTGTTCTTAAAAACGTTGAACGAAGAGCCTCTTCATTGTCTTTAAAAAGTATTCACATCAAAAAAGAAGACAAAAAAGAAGTTGTTATTGATGAGAATTTCGACAATCACCCAAAAGATGTTTTTACACAAAAAGAGCTTGAAAAAGCATGGAAATTATATCATACAAAATTAATTAAAAGCGGTCAAAAAAGCATTGCAGCTACTTTTAATGCGGATCTTCCTGTTTTAAATGAAGGCTTTACCATTAGTTTGAC
Source organism: uncultured Flavobacteriaceae bacterium (assembly GCA_913065125.1). GTDB lineage: Bacteria > Bacteroidota > Bacteroidia > Flavobacteriales > Flavobacteriaceae > Polaribacter > Polaribacter gochangensis. The sequence goes on from CAJYAG010000001.1 coordinate 506,558, forward strand.
ATTGCCAAATACTTTGATGCAAGATCAAATAGAAAAGGAAAAACCAAAACTTATAAAACACCTAAGAACTACTTTAAATAATTACGGAATTGAACTTTCAATTCTTGTAAATGAAACTGTTGTTAAAAAATTTGCATATACACCTCAAGAAAAATTTTCTAAATTGCTAGAAAAAAACCCTGCAATGGCAAGGTTAAAAGATGTATTTAAATTAGACGTATAATTTGTATAGCACTGTTTAATTTATATCTTTAGCCAGTTTTAAAAAAAGAATTAAAGTTAAGTTGCTGATAATGAAAAAAATAACTGCTATTTTATTTTTATTACTTACTATTCATTGTTTTTCTCAACAAGAAAACACAAAAAAATACAGTTTACGCAAATATGCTCATGTAAAATCTTTTTACAAAGGAATGTCTAAAAAAGCGACCATATTATGTTTAGACAATAATATTCCTCCAGCAGCTTTACTGGCAATTACTGGTCTAGAATCTGGTTGGGATAGCGGTTATATCGGTCAAATTACAGGAAACATTTTGAGTTTAGGAACCAGAAGAGGCGATACAGAATTGCCTGCTTTACGTTTGCCAAGAGTCTTAAAAACTAAAAAGATTTTATTTGATTCTTTAGAGATTCTAAAATATTCTAAAAAAGAATTGAAATGGGAAAACAGACCAGAAAGTTTAAAGAAAGATTATAGACCAAAACCAATAGCTGGCACAAAATATCAATTAGGATATTTTAAACACAATCCAAAGGCAAAAGCGAATGCTCATGTGGCAAATATTAGAGATTTTGTTACTGTTTTTATTGGAAGAAAAAGTAGAATAAAAGCCTATCGAGAAACTCGAAAAAAAATGGATGCTTTAGTTGCAAAGCACGGAAAAAGCATATTATTAGAAGAACAAACTGCTATTGATTTTATCAACGGAATTGGAGGTAAATTAAATTCTTATAACTACAGAAAAACATGGCCAAAAAAAGTGATTTCAATCATTAAAAATGCTGGTTTAACGTCGTTAACAAAGCAATTACAAAAAGGAGTTTCTTTTGAAAAAAGTTGGAGTAAATAAAGTAATTTTATTCTTGTTTTCACAAGAATGACAATTTTAAGGGGAAACTTAAAGAAAAACCTCGAACAGCTACTTTTTAATTAAAATTCTATTGTTTTCCCTAAATACATTAACATATTTCCTTCTTCTACATTCATTTTTTCTGAATATGAAGAAATGATATGAATCACACCATCATTACTTTTAACAAAGACAGGAATTGAGCCAATTTCTGCATTTAGTTTTCCTATTTTAGTAATATAATCTTCATTAGAAAGTATTTCTACCTCATTAATTTTTGGGTTATCTCTAACGACTTCACTTAAATTGATAAAATCATCAGAATGTGAAAACAATCCAACTATAGGCGTTTCCTCTGGGTTTTTCATTTCATCTGATGAAATTAAACGATAAGCACCCTGTTCCCCAAAATCTTTTGTATATTTCGACAAGGCATATTCATTAATAACAGTGCTTCCGGTTAAAGACATTAAATAACCTACATCATTTAGTTCAATGTTTTCTGACAAATCATCATCATAAACACTTGCTTCAATAGCCTCTAAACCCATGTCTTCTGCCTTTTTAATATGATTAGGATTGCTGTCTATTAGCACAACTCTTCTGTTATTTTTCTTCAAATAAGAAGCTATTAAACGTGAAGCTGGTGATGCACCAATAATTAAAATTCCGTCTGATGAGGTTAAAAACACACCAACAATTTTAGCAAAAACCCTTGCTGTTGTTGCATTCAATAAAACAGTACCTAAAACAATCATAAATACCATTGGTGTGATATATTCAGCCCCTTCTACACCTTGTTTTATTAGTTTACTTCCAAACAAAGATGCAATACCGGCAGCTACAATTCCTCTTGGCCCAACCCAACTTATAAATAACTTTTCGTTTGTTTTTAGCTTTGATTTATACGTACTTAGAAAAACTGCTAAAGGCCTAATTACAAATACAACAACTGCAAATAAAACAGCTGTTTTCCAATTATACAGTAGCATTAAATCAACTATATCTATATTTGCAGCAAGTAAGATAAATAGAATAGAAACGAGTAAAAGACTTAGGGATTCTTTAAAATACAATAACTCTTTAATGTTTTTTAATTTTCCGTTACCTAAAACCATTCCCATGACAACAACAGCTAATAAACCAGACTCATGAGCAAAAACTTCTGATTCAACAAAAACCAATAACACGGTTGATAATGAAACAACGTTTAGTAAATAATGTGGAATTAATTTTTTATTGATGACAAATGCCAATGCGTGCGCAAAGGTAAATCCGAAGGATGTTCCGAATAATAAAATCTTACCAAATTCCATCAAAGCAGTTTTTGTAAAACCACTATCTCCACCAACGCTAATAAATTCAAAAACCAAAACGGCAACTAACGCACCAATAGGATCAATTAAAATTCCTTCCCATTTTAATACGGCAGACACATCTTTTTTAAGCGGAATATTTCTAAGAATTGGTGTAATAACTGTAGGTCCGGTTACAATAATCAATCCCGCGAAAAGAAATGATATTTGCCAACTTAAATCAAATAAATAATGTGCCAATACTCCAGCACCAAAAAAGGTTACCGCAGAACCTAAAGTAATTAGTTTTGTAATTGAAGGGCCAACATTCTTAATCTCTTCTCGTTTCAGAGTCAATCCACCTTCAAAAAGTATTACACTAATTGCTAGTGAAACAAAATAATACAAACCATCACCAGGAAATAAACCTTTTTTTCCATCCCAAATTGGTTCAATCCACTTAGAACCATCTTCTGTTAAAAATTCAGCAGCAATAGGCCCTACCAATAAACCAATTAAAATTAATGGTAAAATTGCTGGAATTTTAAATTTCCATGCAACCCATTGTGCTAATATTCCTAAAATGATAATTCCTGCTAATTCTAACATACTTTAATTCTCTTAAAATTTGGTTGGGAAGTTAAAAAAAAAACAATAAAACCAGCCATGATGCTTCTATAAATTATCAGTAATTTTGTTTTCCTATTTTAGAAGATAAATTTATGTTAGGATTACAGTTTGAAACAAAAACTTCTTGGGCAGAAATTGCCAAAGATAATTTACAGCAAATATTAACAGATCATGCTTTTTTAGAGCAAAAAGCGGCATCAAATGCTGTTTCCATCATTATCAATTATTCTGAAGAAACGAAGTTAGTACAAGCAATGAGCGAAATCGCCATAGAAGAAATGGAGCATTTTAAAATGGTGCACGATTTTATGGTAAAACGCGGAATGGTTTTAGGGCGTGAACAAAAAAACGATTACGCCATTCAGTTGATGAAATTCTTCAAAAAAACGGGAGATAGAAAAGAAGCTTTGATACAACGTTTATTAATTGCTGCCTTAATTGAAGCGAGAAGTTGCGAGCGTTTTAAAGTGTTTTCAGAAAATATGGAGGACAAAGAATTGTCTAAATTCTATAAAGATTTAATGATTTCTGAAGCCAATCATTATACAGTTTTTTTAGGTTTTGCTCGTGAATATGAAGACAGAGATATTGTTGATAAACTATGGAATTCCTTATTAGAATTTGAAGCAGAAATGATGAGAAATCGTGGAACAGAAGCCAAAGTTCACGGATAAAACAATGAACAGTGAACAGTGAACAATGGACAATTATCATTGATAACTGATAACTGATAATTGGTAATTGATAACTGATAACTGACAATTGAAAGAATGTTTAGCAAAGAAGAAGCTGCCCAACTTAGAAAAGACTTTTGGATTGCATTTGGGAAATCTTTTCCTAGGAAGTGGTTGAAATACAATACACAAATAAAAGGTTTTTCGTTTAAGTTTGTTGCAGAACGCAAACAAGCAATGGTGGTGCTAGATATTGAACATCCTGATGAAACACAAAACGAATTGTTATTTGAACAACTACTATCCTTAAAAAATATTTTAACAGAAGAATATCTTTCTGAAGTGATTTTTGATCAGCAATTCCAATTAGATTCTGGTAAAATTATTCATCGTGTTTATGTAAATTATCCGAAGAAATTTAGCATTTATAACAAAAATTCTTGGCAAGGTTGTTTTGAGTTTTTTGTTGAAAACATGGAACAGTTTGAGTTGTTTTTTTATGAATACGAGGATTACATCAAGCAAGCGATTTAATACACATTATTGACTTTGCCATTCTTGTGGAAGCAGGAATCTAACCAAAATAAAAACTCCGATACTTTCAAGAAAACAGCTTCTTCATAAATTAGCCTGCGTTAAGGATTGTAGCGGAAATCCTTTTTATGTCAGTTCGAGAGTCGCGCCAAAGCGTGATGTATCGAGAACAAATAAAAAGATTGTAGTGCAAAGCCTGACCTTACGTAGCTTTTGCGAAGCAAGGGAACGCCCAACTTTTTATTATTTTTTCACAAAAAAAATCGCCCAAAAAGAGCGATTAGATTCCCGCTTTTGCGAGAATGACATTTAATTAGAAACCTCGTTGCATTCACAACGAGGAAGTTTTATAAATTCAAATAATGTGTTGTTGTGTTATTTTATAAACTGAATGCTAAACGGATAATTTGGAGCTTCATTATTGTTTGCTTTGAGGGCATTTATAATAGGAAAAATTAAGTAAAAAATTCCGATGACTATAAACCCAACAATTCCTAATCCTAAGAACAATACTAATGGAATGCAAATTAGCAAGTAGATAAACATGGTAATTCTAAAGTTTAAAATTGCTTTTCCGTGTGTATCCATTCCGAAAACTTCATCTTTTTTTACTAGCCATAAAATTAAAGGAACAATAAATCCGCCAATTCCAGAAACAAAGTCTAATAACTGACTTAAATGTGTTAATACGAGTAATTGTTTATTTTCTTTCATCTTGATAAATTTTAGTAGTTGATCTATTAATAAGACTCTAAAAATTATAGTTTGTTACACAATTTGAGTTTTTCAAACTAATTTAACTACGTATCTTTGTGCCATGATTCAAAACGATACTATTATTGCATTGGCCACTCCGTCTGGAGTTGGAGCTATTTCTGTGATTCGCCTTTCTGGCGAAAAATCGATTGAAATTGTGGATGCTTTTTTTAAATCTGTAAAAAAAGGAAAAACATTAAACAATCAAAGATCTCACAGTATACATTTAGGTCATATTGTTTATAATGATAATATTTTGGATGAAGTATTGGTTTCTGTTTTTAAGAATCCAAATTCGTATACAGGTGAAAATGTCATTGAAATTTCGTGTCACGGTTCTGTATTTATCCAGCAAGAAATTATACAATTGTTTTTAAAAAATGGTTGCAGAATGGCAGATAATGGTGAGTTTACCATGCGTGCTTTTTTAAACGGAAAAATGGACTTAAGTCAAGCCGAAGCTGTTGCTGATGTAATTGCTTCTAATTCGGCAGCAAGTCATCAAATGGCGATTCAGCAAATGCGTGGCGGAATTACCAATGAATTGAAAGAATTACGTGCACAACTGTTAGATTTTGCTGCGTTGATAGAATTAGAACTCGATTTTTCTGGTGAAGATGTTGAGTTTGCTGATAGAACAAAATTTAAAGAATTGGTTGCTCAAATTACTTCGGTTTTAAAACGCTTGATTGATTCGTTTGCATTTGGAAATGCCATGAAAAACGGAATTCCGGTTGCCATTATTGGCGAACCAAATGTTGGAAAATCAACCTTGTTAAACACACTTTTAAACGAAGAAAAAGCCATTGTTTCTGAAATTGCAGGAACAACTAGAGATGCCATTGAAGATGAGTTAATTATTGATGGTGTTGCCTTTCGCTTTATAGATACTGCCGGAATTAGAGAAACGGAAGATGTTGTAGAAAATATAGGAATTAAAAAAGCCTACGAAAAAGCCGAAAATGCGCAATTAATTATTTTCTTAATTGACTCTAATAAATTTTCACATTCTAGTGAAGTGTTTTTAGACGAGATTAAAACGATTAAAGAACGTTTTCCAAATAAACGTTTATTAGTTATAGCAAATAAAATTGACACTATATCTTGTCATGATTCATCAATTTTACAATCAGAAATAGCTGATTTAATTTTATTATCCGCAAAACAAAAAATCGGTATTAACGAATTAAAAACTGAATTAACTTCATTGGTTAATACAGGTGCATTAAGCAATAATGAAACTATAGTTTCTAATTCTCGTCATTTTGAAGCCTTAAATAATGCGTTGATTGCAATTAACTCTGTGCAACAAGGAATCGATTTAGAAATCTCTACAGATTTATTTTCTATTGACATTCGTGAATGTTTACGCCATTTAGGAAATATTACCGGAGAATATGATGTTGATAAAGATATACTTGGACATATTTTCTCTAACTTTTGTATTGGGAAGTAATACAAAAAAGTTTCAATTATTATAATTAAGAAAATTACCTATAGGTACATTCGGTAAATACAAGCATCTTTGTAGTGTAGCATTTTAATACAATTAAGTTCTACAATTATATTTATCCCCTTTATATTTTATCCCCTTAGAATTTATAAAAAAGCTAAACCTATCCCCTGTAAGTTTAGCTTTTTTTTATGCACACTTTTTCGAAAGGTTTTATAAGTCATTCTTTGTCAATAAAAATGTTAATGGTAAAAATTAAGAAAATTACCTATTGGGGCAGCCAACAACTTTAACCACTTTTGTAGTGTACTAATTTATACAAATTAATTATTCACATAAAATCCCCCATTATGAGAAAAATATTACTTACTTGTTTCTTGCTAATACTTTCATTATTTAGCTACGCTCAAAGCAACATCGAAATTTCTTTACAACAAGATTTAAGACTTTTCTTAGTTGGTGATCAAAAAGGAAACGATCCTTTAACAACAAACATTTTATCTAAAATTGAAGTTCCTGTTTACAATCTTCAAAAAAGTCATTTTGCAACCTATGTATCTGTTGAGTATGCTGATTTAATAGGAAAAAATTACAAAAGATATGCTATTGGTGCTGGATACGTTGTTAAAAGTATTTATAATAAAATTGGTGCTGGTATCTATTTAGATTACGGAAAAATTTACAGACAAGAAGAAGGATTTGCTAGTTTTAGTTTAAGTGGAGAACTTAATTTTAAAGTTAATGACAAATTAAAGTTTGTTTGTACACAACAACTTACAAAAAGAAAAGATTTAAAAGTGCTATATAATTCTGATAACGAATACGTAATTAGCGGGTTTGTTGGACTAAAATTTAGCTTATAACTTAAGGGAGAAGGAGAGTGATAAATGAGGTGTAGGGACCTTTTTCACTCTCCAATTTTCTTAATAAAAAACAATATAATAATTAGGGTGAAAGGGAGAATGATATTAGAGGTGTAGGGATCTCTTTTACATTCTCCTATTTTTCTTTAACAGAAACCCGTATTACTCTTCTTAAAAAATGATTTCAAAAAAAAAATAAGAATAGTTAATTGTTCAATTAAGAGAAATACCTATTTGGAATGTATACAATAGTTCCTCTTTTTATACAGTAATTATTTAAAAAAGAATTAACCACACAAGTATACCCTTTTTTTTAAAGATTATTTAAAAAAGCTAAATCTCATCCTGAGTTTAGTTTTTTTATCTGTAATACTTTTCGAAATTTTAAAATTCTATAATTAAGAAGTAAGAAGAAATACACTTTTAATTTAATGTTTTAAGAGTATCAATTAATTTATCAAAATCTTTTGATTTATCAAAAAAAGCAAAAGCACCATACTTTAAACAAATTTGTTTTAATTCTATACCAGTAGAAAATACAAGTACCTTTGTTTTAATTTGTTGTTCATTAATCCATTTTAGCAACTCTATACCATTACCATCAGGTAAACTTAAGTCGAGTACAACTAGCTTAAAATTCACAGTACTTAAAGTAGAAATTGCTTCCTGCAAAAATTCAGTTAAATACACCTCTTTTATACCACTAACTTCTTTGGCAGCATGAACGATATTTTCCCCTATAAAGAGATTATCTTCAACAACTAACAAGTTATTTGATTTAGAATTCAATTTTTGATGTATTTTGTTTTGTTAAACTAATAAACTAAAAGGCAAAAATATACATTTTTAACAAATTTTCATATAAGCAAATCACCTAAAAAAACACGATTTAATCCAAAGAAATAAAGACAAAACAGTATTCTCAAAAACAAGAATAGAGCCTTAAATAATTAAGAAAATTACCTATAGGTACATTCGGTAAATACAAGCATCTTTGTAGTGTAGCATTTTAATACAATTAAGTTCTACAATTATATTTATCCCCTTTATATTTTATCCCCTTAGAATTTATAAAAAAGCTAAACCTATCCCCTGTAAGTTTAGCTTTTTTTTATGCACACTTTTTCGAAAGGTTTTATAAGTCATTCTTTGTCAATAAAAATGTTAATGGTAAAAATTAAGAAAATTACCTATTGGGGCAGCCAACAACTTTAACCACTTTTGTAGTGTACTAATTTATACAAATTAATTATTCACATAAAATCCCCCATTATGAGAAAAATATTACTTACTTGTTTCTTGCTAATACTTTCATTATTTAGCTACGCTCAAAGCAACATCGAAATTTCTTTACAACAAGATTTAAGACTTTTCTTAGTTGGTGATCAAAAAGGAAACGATCCTTTAACAACAAACATTTTATCTAAAATTGAAGTTCCTGTTTACAATCTTCAAAAAAGTCATTTTGCAACCTATGTATCTGTTGAGTATGCTGATTTAATAGGAAAAAATTACAAAAGATATGCTATTGGTGCTGGATACGTTGTTAAAAGTATTTATAATAAAATTGGTGCTGGTATCTATTTAGATTACGGAAAAATTTACAGACAAGAAGAAGGATTTGCTAGTTTTAGTTTAAGTGGAGAACTTAATTTTAAAGTTAATGACAAATTAAAGTTTGTTTGTACACAACAACTTACAAAAAGAAAAGATTTAAAAGTGCTATATAATTCTGATAACGAATACGTAATTAGCGGGTTTGTTGGACTAAAATTTAGCTTATAACTTAAGGGAGAAGGAGAGTGATAAATGAGGTGTAGGGACCTTTTTCACTCTCCAATTTTCTTAATAAAAAACAATATAATAATTAGGGTGAAAAGGAGAGTGTAATTAGAGTTGTAGGGACCTTTTTATGCTCTCCATTTTTTTTACAAGATTAAGTAGTAACTTGTCAAGTGAGGTGTAATTTGTTAAGCGCTATCAGTTGAGTGTTTTAAGAGTATCAATTAATTTATCAAAATCTTTCGATTTATCAAAGAAAGCAAAAGCACCATATCTTAAACATATTTGTTTTAATTCAACACCTGTAGAAAACACAAGCACCTTTGTTGTCGTTTCTTTTTCTTTAAGCCATTTTAGTAACTCAATACCATTACCATCAGGCAAACTCAGATCGAGTACAATTAACTTAAAATTTACGTTGCTTAAAGTAGAAATTGCTTCCTGTAAAAACTCAGTTAAAAACACTTCTTTAATACCACTAACTTCCTTAGCTGCATGAACTATTTTTTTACCTATAAACAGGTTATCCTCCACAACTAATAAGTTGCTTAATTCTGGTTTCATATGTTTTAATTAAATTATTGTGGGGGAAGAAAATAAATAAACTAAAAGACGAAGATAGTTATTTTTTTATATTTACTACCTAAGTATAGATACGTATTTAACAAAAAGAAAAATCTTTGTCTTTACAATGAAGTTAATCCTTTTTGTATTGCATATTTTGTTAATTCTGAAATGGTGTAAATATCTATTTTTTTCATGATATTATTTCTATGTACATCAACCGTTTTTGAGCTTAAAAATAAAATTTCTCCAATTTCTTTTGAAGAATTACCTTCTGCAATTAATTGTAAAACTTCTTTTTCTCTAAAGCTCAATTCTTTTTTATCTTCTTCTTCTTCACTATTATTTAATGAAATAAGAATTTCTTGATTGATATCTTTTGATAAGTATCTTCTGTTTTCCATTACGGTAATTATGGCTGTAATTAATTCTTCTGCGTCTCCATCTTTTAATAAATAACCTAATGCCCCAGCATTAAACATTCCTTGTATAAACTGTTTACTAGAATGCATAGAAGCACCAATAATTCTTATTTCTGGGTGGTTTTTATGAATTTGACTTGCAGCCTCTATTCCATTTAAACCAGCCATTGCAACATCCATTACAACAACATTTGGTTGTAGTTTTGAACATTTTTTAATTGCTTCTCTACCATTAGATGCTTCTCCAATTATATGCATATCAGCTCTCTGTTCTATAATGTTTTTTAATCCATCACGAAGCAGTTTATGATCATCAACTAATAATATTCTAATTTCTTCCATAGTTAAGTTATTGGGTTAAAGGAACAACAATTTTTGCAGTTGTGCCAACATTTATTTCTGATAAAATAGAAAACTCACCTTGTATATTTCGGATACGCTCTTTAATTGTAAACAATCCAAGTCCTGATCCTAAATCTGATTCTTTGTTGTGATGTTTCCTGTTTAGTGTAGTGATATCAAAACCAACTCCATTGTCTCTAATACTTATTTGAATCTCAGAATCGGTTTTATCAATAGTTAAATTTATTGATGAGGCTTTTGCATATTTTATTGAATTCATGACTACCTCTTGAATGCTTCTATACAATAAAATTGCTTTTACATCACTAAGTTTAATGTGAATTACATTACAGTTCAGCTCACACTTAATTTTGTGCGTAGTTTCTATATTGTCAAGTAACCAATTTAATGCATCTATAATTCCTAGTTGATATAGTACAGGTGGAGAAAGCTCATAGGTTATTTTACGACTATTTTCTAAAGCTTCAGAAATATGTTTTTCTATAAATAACAAATCTTTACCAACCTTTTTAAATACTGGGTTCCTTTTCAATTCATTAATTCTCATTTTAGAAATCACTAAAGACTGACTTAAATGATCGTGTATATTGGTGGCTATTTCTTTTTTTTGTTTTTCTTCTATTAAAGTAATTTCTGTTGTTAATTTTTGAAGTAAAGCTTGGTTTTCTTGAATTTCTTGCTTTGCTAAAACCCAAGGTGTAATGTCTCTACTTGAAGAAACATATGAAACTATTTCATTATCCTTAGTAATAGAGGTTGCTAAAGTTTCTAGCCATATAAAATGTCCTTTTTTATGGCGAATTCTAAAAACAAAAGCCTCGGCATCAACATCTTTAAATACTCTTTCTTCAATAGCTTTTTTTAGAGGTAGGACATCCTCTTTATAAATTAACTCAAAAATTGGTTTGCCTAGAAGTTCAGACCTATTATACCCTAATAAATCTTTTATAGAAGGACTTAGGTAGACCAAAGTACTATCTGTTTCGTGCAAACAAATTAAATCGTTTGCATTATCAGCTAATAAACGATACATTTTTTCAGTTTCATCTATTTGAGCCATAATTTTTCTTGGTTCTGTAATATCTTGAACAACTCCTTTTCTTCCGATTACTTTATGCTGAGTGTTATATATTGGCTCTCCAATGTTACGAATCCATTTTTTTTCATTTTTAAAATTGGTCATTTCTAAATCAATATCAAAAGAAACTCCATCATTGGCAAGGTTTAGCATTGCTTTTAAAAGTTTCTTTTTTGATTTATCATCAAAAACACTAAGTATACCATTAAGTTCTGGCACGCCATCTTTTGGATTTACTCCATAAATTTTATAAATAGGTTCTGACCAAATGTTTGTATCTGTTAGCATATCGTATCCCCAATATCCAATATTTGCCATTCTACCAGCCTCTTTTAACAAGTATTCATTTTCTTTCATTAAGTTTAAAGAAGCTTCTAGTTTATTTTTAGAATGCTCTAATTCTAATTGTGTTTTTTTTGAAGCTGTGATATTTTGAAGAACTCCTCTTCTAGCAATTATTTTATGATCTTCATCGTATACTGGCTCTGCAATTGTTCGAACCCAAACCTCTTGATTTTTTAAATTTATTGCTTTTGTTTCAATATCATATGGCACACCATTATTGGTTAGATCTAAGGTTGCTTTTATCAGTTTTTCTTTTGATTCTTTATCAAAAAGAGGAAGAATATCTTCAAATTTTGGTGTCTCTTCCGTAGAGGCTAAGCCATAAATTTGATAAATAACCTCTGACCAAGTAATTTTACCTGTTTGCACATCAGCAGACCAATACCCAATATTTGCCATTTTACTAGCCTCCTTTAATATAAATTCATTTGCTTTAACTGTTTCTAAAGAAGCTTCTAGTTGTTTTTTTGAAAGCTCTAAAGCAATTTGTGCATTTTTAGAGTCTGTAATACTTTGCAAAACACCTATTCTTCCTGTTACTTTTTTATTTTTATCAAAAACTGGTCTAGCAATACTACGAAACCAAATTTCTTCATTTTTATAATTGGTTGCTTTTATTTCAATATCATATGGAACTCCATTGTTAGTAAGCTCTAATGTTGCATTGGTTAATTTTTCTTTTGATTCATCATCAAGAACTTTAAGGATTTCTTCAAATTTTGGTGCACCCTCTTTAGGATCTGTTCCATAAGCTTTATGAATAAAATCTGACCAGATTAGTGTTTCGGTTTTATTTTCATATCCCCAATATCCAATATTTGCCATTCTACTAGCTTCTTTTAATAGGTACTTATTTTTGTTTACTAATTCTAAAGAAGCTTCTAGTTTAATTTTAGAAAGCTCTAATTCTAACTGTACTTTCTTATAATTTGTAATATTTTGTAGAACCCCTCTTCTACCAACAACTTCATTACTTTCATTAAAAACAGGATGCGCAATCACATGAATCCATAAATGTTCTTGATGAAAATTAATTAATTCTAACTCTAATTCAAAAGGAATATTATTATTAGTCAAGTTGTTTACAGCAGCAAGCAATTTAACTTTAGATTCTCCTATAAATAGATTGAAAATGTTTTTTATTGAAGGCAATTTACCCCCTTTTTCTACCCCTAAAATAATATACAACTCATCAGACCAATAATACTCACCAGTTTCTGTAAGTAATTCGTAAGCTCCAATTTTAGCCAATCTACCTGCTTCTTTTAATAGAATTTCACTTCTTTTAATAATAAAAAATGATTTTTCTAACTCTTTTTTAGATTGCTCTATTTTATCTTGTCTAATTATAGATTCAGAAATATCTTGTACAATTCCTCTTCTGCCAATTATTTCATTATTTTCATCATAAATAGGTTTGCCTATTACTCTTACCCACACTGTTGGCCTAACTCTTAGTTCTATTTCGAGAACTACATCAAACGAATTTCCTTTTTCCATACATTCTTTTACCACTTTGTTTAAAAGGTTTTTTGACTGCTCTTTAAAAGATTTTCTCACTATTTCAAAAGGGTATTCTTCTTCTATTGGAATATTGAAAATACGGTAAATTTCATCAGAAAGCTTGATGTCGTCCTTTTTAGAATTTATTTCGTACACGCCAATTTTTGCCATTACATTGGCTTCTTTTAATAAAAACTCACTCAACGCAACTTTATGTAAAGATTTTTTAATTTCTTCTTGAGTTTTTTCAAGCTCTTTTTGGTTATTTTTTAATAAAGAAATATCATCGATGGTAATACAAATTCTGTAAGGATCTTTATACTCTTCCATAAACTCCGGAATGCAGTTTATCTTTAACCAAGTATAGGTATTGGATTTAGGTTTAACATACCCTACAATTATATTGCTAACTGCTTTTTTGGTATTAATTGCATTTTTAACGGGGTGATTATCAAGTACTATAGGGGTTAAATTTTCATCAACTAATTTAGATGATAAATCGTAAATAGATTTTTCTATTACTTGCTCTTCGGTCACATTAAAAATATCTAAGCAGGCTTTGTTTATAGCTAAAATTTCCCCATCAATTGTTGTGTAGATAACACCGTTAAGAGTGTTGTTAAATAAATTATAATACCTTGTTTTATTGTTAATATATTTTTCTATGATAGCATCTCTTTTTTTAAGTATTAAAAACAAAACAATCGCTGTTAAGAAAATAAAGGATATACCTTTATATGATTGTATCTCGTCAAACAGAACATTAGTAGGGTCATTCCTAAAAAAATAAATTAAAAACTTATCTGAAAAAATAATATACAAACTACTAACTACAAAGTAACTACCAACAATAGCTAGGAGAACTAACCTCCTTTTGTATATTTTTCTTTTAAAAATCATAAGTCCTAAAGTACAAAAAATAATGAAACAAAAATACTACAGCTACAATACTAAGCATTTGCATTAATTATAATCCTTTTTTTGTATTTTTGCAATACTAGTTCAGCTAAAAAGTTTATTTTGCATAATAAAATTAGCGGCACCTCTTTAATAAATAAAAAATTTTATGAAACTAATACTACATAAAAAATTAGTACATACAGCTATAATTCCAATAATCATACTGTTTTTAAGTACAGCGGTTACAGCACAAACACCTACAATTTCACCTACAAATACACAAAGTGCTATTTGTGGTGTTTGTGCACCGATAAACTGGACTTTTACCTCACCTGCCACACCAGATGTTTCAAATAGAAATCAAGCTGGTGGTAACTTCCTGCCTCCAGCAACTGGTGGTAGTTTAGGGTATGGGGCAACATGGGTGATAAACCCACTACCTTCTGCGCCAACCAACCACGCTACTTTTATTTCTTTAAGAGATGTTGGACCAGATTTTCCTGAAGAATCTGTTAGAACACAAATTTCTGGTCTTTTACCAGATAAACTATATAAACTTACCATGTTTACGATTTCGCCATTGTCTAATAATAATGGTGATGGAGGACAATATTACGCGGGAACTAAAATGGATCAATTTGATTATCAAATTGATGAACAAGCAAGACAAAGTTTAACGGTTATTTCTGCTACGCAATGGAATGCAACTTACTTTGTTTTTAGAACACCAAGTGTGCTTGAAGGAACTAATAATGATGAAGTAACTTTAACGTTATATCCAAGAACAGATGGTGGATATAGAAGTTCTGGCACTAGTTCTCAACTTCTAGAAACTGTATTGGTATCTATAGATAATACAATTTACCCTATTACAAGATTAGATACAGATGGTGATGGCATTCCTAATGATGAAGATATTGATGATGATAATGATGGTATTTTAGATACTGCAGAATATCCAGCAACTTTAGAATTTGGTGGCGATGAAGACGGAGATGGAGTACCAAATTACTTGGATGCATTTGATAACGGAACAGGAGATAATTCATTTACAAACTATACAGATTTAAATGGTGATGGTATACCAGATGCCTATGATTTTGATCATGATGGAATCCCTAATCATATTGATTTAGATTCAGACAATGATGGAATTTTAGATATTGTAGAAGCACAAACCTCTACAGGTTATATTGCTCCAACTGGTTCGGTAGGTACAAATGGTTATTACGATGTTTTTGAAACAAGCCCAGATAGTGGAACACCTAAATTTACACCAGTAAATACAGACGGTGATAATGCAGCTTTATTTAAACCAGATTTTTTAGATATTGATGCAGATAATGACGGTATTCCAGATATCGTAGAAGCACATTCTACATCAGACTATAAAAATAGTTTACCAACAGGTACAGTTGGTAATAACGGTGTAGATTCTAATTACGAAAATGTAGACACCTTCTCGCCTACTGGAATTACAATTGTTGATACAGATAATGATACCATTCCAGATTATAGAGATTCAGATTCTGATGGCGACGGAACTTCCGATTTAATAGAAAGTGGATTAGGAAGTACGTTAAGTGGTTCAGATTCTGATGGTGATGGTTTGGATAACAATCACGATAATACAGATGCTGCATTTACAAATGGCGTTTCTAATTACGATGCTACAAACGGATTAACAGATACAGAAACAGATTTAGCAGAAACCGAAACACCAAACGACGTAACAACTGGCGGTGATGTAGATTTTAGAGATGATGTAAACGGAGTTGATACAGATGGAGATAAAGTACCAGACGCAATAGATTTAGATGATGATAATGATGGTATTTTAGACTCCGACGAGTGTGTCAGTCAAACTTTAGCTACCACTTATGCAGATAATGTTGTGTTAGATTCATCAGTTGGTAACCAAGGTAATGCAACTGGTAATACGCCAACTACTTATGCCTCTTTTAATAATATTAATGATGTATTAGGTTTAAGACTAGGAACAAGTCCTGTTAGTTCTGGAACTACAATATTACTTAGAATGAGCAAAAGTAATAATAATACTAAGGTGTTTAGAATTCAACAAGCAAACGCAGATGGTAGTGCAGCCGCAACTCCAAACACGCAAACATTTTCGGTAACTACAGCTGCAACAGATTACAATTATACATTAACTGCTAACACACAGTACATAAGAATAAGTATGCAAACAGAAAGCGGTAATGGTAATGCTCAATTTCATATGATTACCATACCCGGTTCTACAATTTGTGCAGATTTTGATACAGACGGAGACGGAATTGTAAATCGTTTAGACATCGATTCTGATAACGATGGTATTATAGACAATGTAGAAGCACAATCAACCGCTGGTTATGTTGCTCCTAATGCAGATAGTTTTGCTACCTATGCTACTAATAATGGAGTAAACTCAGCGTATATTGTAGGTGCAAACCCTATTACCACACCAGAAAACACTGATGGTTCGTTTACAAACAGCGATACTATTCCAGATTATTTAGACATCGATTCTGATAATGATGGTATTCCAGATAATATAGAAGCACAAACAACTATAGGTTATGTAAATTTTGTAGCAGTAACTGGTTCAGACAAAAATGGTTTGAGTAGCGCATATGATTTTACTGATAATTTTAGTGCGGTTGGTTTATCAAACACATTAGTAAATACTGATGGAGATGGAGAACCAGATTATAGAGACCAAGATTCTGATAATGATGGCACAAATGATGTTGATGAAGGGTTAAGTTCAATAACTGCAGGTTCTTTTGGTACCGATACAGATAGCGATGGTTTAGATAATATTTATGAACACGGAACTACAAATGATGGTTTTGTGGTAAATGACGGAATAACAAACCCTAAAGCATCTGGCTTAATTGATGCTGATGGTGATGTACTTACTGGAGGAGATTTAGATTACAGAGATGGATTGGCGGGTATTGATACAGATGGCGACGGAATTGTAGATTCTATTGATATTGATGATGATAATGACGGAATTTTAGACACTGTTGAAAATGTTGGTGGTGTTGGTGATTGTAGCGGTAACACACAAGCTATTACTTCTGTTACAACTCAATTACAAATAAGTGGCGGTAGCACTAACACATTGTATGACAGCGCAGTAACGACCAATCAGACTTTTTACTTTGCTGACAACCAAACATACACTAGTGATACAGAAATATTTAACATTACATTTAATGAAGCTCTTGTTGTAACACAATTAAAAGTAATAATGGAAACAACTGCTACATATCCAGATTCTTTTATTCAGACAGGTTTGCAATACAGAGTTGAAGGGTCTAATGGTGGTGCCTATACAATTATTCCTGGTTCAGCTGGAACAGCAGCAGATAATAACGCAGCTACATCTACTGAATTCCCTGGCTTCAAGGAAGAAATTTTTGATTTAAGCGCAAATACCACTACTTACACAAGTTATAGAATTCTTTGGATTGGTGGTGGAAGTATTTCTTGGGATCCTTATATAGAAGAAGTTGTATTTACAGCAAATCCTTGTGTATCAGGTAGCGATTTCGATGGTGATGGAATAATTAACTCTTTAGACTTAGATTCAGATGGTGACGGAATTTTAGACATTATAGAATCTCAACCAAGTACTGGAGCAAAAGTATTATCAGGTAATGATGCAGATGGTGATGGTCTAGACGACAACTTTGATGCAACTCCAAACGGTGGAGCTGCAGGATCAAATGGTACTACTCCAACAATTACAACTGCAGTAGATACAACTCCAGATTATTTAGATATCGACGCAGATGATGATGGGATTCCAGATAATATAGAAGCACAATCTACACAAGGATATGTAGTTCCAACCGGAAATGTTGGTTTAAATGGTGTAGATTCTGCCTATGAAAATAATGATACTTTTAATCCCATAGGTTTAACACTACCAAATACTGATACAACATTAAACAATAACGCAGATAGTATTCCAGATTATAGAGATACGGATGCTGATGGCGATGGAACCTTAGATAATGCAGAAGGTTTAAATCCAACTCCTACAGGAACTTTGGGTACAGATACTGATGGTGATGGGTTAGATGATGTCTATGAAAATGGAACTGTTAGTGATGGTCCAATTCCGAACGACGGAATTACAAACCCTGCAACAGCATTATTAGATGCAGATAATGACGCAAGCTCTACAGGTGATTCAGACTATAGAGATATTGATGTTGTTTTAGACAATGACAACGACGGAGTTATAGATTCTATTGATTTAGATGATGATAACGATGGTATTTTAGATTCTGTAGAAGGAAATGGAGATTCTGATGGAGACGGAATTAAAGATTCTTTTGATATCGATTCAGATAATGATGGAATTCCTGATAATATAGAAGCACAAGCAACTGTTGGTTATATAGCGCCAAATGCAGATTCACCAGCAACTTATACTGCAAATAATGGAGTAAACTCGGCATATCTTGGTGGTTTAACTCCAAGAAATACAGATACAATAACAGGAAACAATGCAGATGGATTGCCAGATTATCTTGATACAGATTCTGATGGTGACGGAAAATCAGATCGTTTAGAAGCAGGTTTTGGTTCTGCTGCAAGCGGATCTGATGCAGATAACGATGGTTTAGACGATGTGTTTGAACACGGTTCTACAACAGATGGTTTCGTAGTAAATGATGGAATAAATACACCAATATCTAGTTTGCCAGATGAAGATTCGGATGCTGCAATTGCAAGTACAAATCCGCCAGCTGCAAACTATAATGATTTAGATTATAGAGATATTGATGACGATAGAACCGCCACTGTAACTCCTGGTCATGTTTTATGGTTGCGTTCTGATATTGGATTAAATGGTACAACAACTGTTACTGGTTGGAATGACCAAGCTGGTACACCTCAGAATGCTACACCAAACAATGCACCAACAATAAAAGCAAATGGATTGAACTTTAACCCTACAGTAGTTTTAAATGGAACCAATCAAAATTTACAAATTGCAAACGGAATTTTTGGCAATACAACAACTACCGCATATAATGCTGTTTGGATTTATGGTGTAAGTAAAAGAACCACTGGCTCTGGAGATGCTTACCTTTTTTCACATGATATTGATGGAGCAAATGTAATGTCATTAAGAACACCTAGTGCGGCTAATAACCTTAACTTTAATCCAGGAACTGGATCTAATACTTTAACTGCTGCTTGGGGAGGAACTAATAATGTTTTTAATTTATGGAATGCAGGGTTTGATTCTGCAGCGACTCAACCTTCCGGAGCAAGAACAGTAATTTACAGAGACGGACGTAGACTTGCTACAAATGGAACAAATGGTAGTTTTGGAGGAGATAATGGAATAGCGTACATCGGTAGAAATGGTAGTACCTATATGAATGGTGAAATTGCAGAATTAATGGTGTATACAAGCGTACCTACACCAGCTGCTCAACAACAAATACAATCGTATTTAGCAATAAAATATGGAATCACCTTAGATAATTTAGTTGATACAGATGGAACAATTATAGAAGGTGACTACACATTATTAGATGGTACAAAAGTTTGGAATAAAACAGTAAACAATGCATATCATAATGATGTAGCTGGAATTGGTAGAGAAGACGGAATGTTATTGACTCAGAAACAATCTAGATCTATTAATAGTGATGCTGTAATAACAATTGGTATTAATAGCATTGCTACAACAAATAAGTTAAATACAGGAACCATAGCATCAAATAAATCCTTTTTAATGTGGGGTAATAATAGTGCTCCTTTAACAAACACCAACTCTAAAACTATTGTATGTACTACTGAAAAACAATTAGATAGAGTTTGGAAAATTGTGGAAACTGGATCTATTGGTACTGTACAAGTAGGAATAACTACAACAACACTTAGCGTTTTAACAAACACAAATGCAACAAGGTTCTTAAAAATTGCTGATGATGCTAACTTTACTATAAACGTAAAACAAATACCATTAACTGTAAGTGGAACACTTTCTGTTGCTAATTATGACTTTAATGGAACTAAATATTTTACGTATTCAGAAGTTGACGGTATATTTTGGAATGGAGATGCAAATGCATGGACAGGTGGAGCAGGTACAAATTCAGCACCAAGTGAAATAGCTGCAGATGCTTCAAGAGTATTAGTAATTGATGCAGAAACCTTAGGTAGAAATGCAGTTTTAACAAGTAGTGCAACTGTTGGCTGTGTATGGGTAAAAGCAAATTCTAAGTTGGTTGTAAACAATAATAAATTTATAAAATTTGGTGGGAAACTAATTTTAGATGGTGAAATTAGATTAATCGGTGATGCACAACTAGTGCAAACACACACAGGTGTTTCTAATGTACAAGGAACTGGAAAATTATATAGAGATCAGAAATCGTATTTACCAAATGTATACCGTTATAATTATTGGACGTCTCCAGTTGTAAAAACATTAGGGGATACAAGTTTTAAAGTTGGTGAAATACTCTATGATGGAACTTCTCCTACTTCAGAAACATCAACAGCAAAAAGTATCGTGTTTAAAACTTGGAATGGAAATATTAGTTCACTAAATGGAGAACAAACGAACCCTATTAAAATTGCTAGTTACTGGATATACTCGTATTTTGATAGTAATGGAGACAGAGGTGGATGGGTGCAAAAAGGACATACTGGTGATATAAATATTGCTGAGGGTTATATAATGAAAAGCACAGGTAGATCTCCACAAAATTTCACATTTATTGGTACGCCAAATGATGGAACATATACTAAGACTGTTGGAGCTGGTACGGCATCGTTGGTTGGTAATCCTTATCCAAGTGCCCTAGATAGTCAAAAATTCATTCAAGATAATAGTGCTGTTTTAGACGGAACTTTATACTTCTGGGAACATAAAGGAGAAAGCACAACTACTGATGTACAAGTGGAAGGTCATGGTGAATTTGGTTATATAGGTGGTTATTCTCAACGAAACGAGGCAATGGGAGTTGCCGCAAACTCTGTTACAGAAGGCACTGCTGGTTTAGGCCAAAATACTTATACAGCTCCACAACAATATAT
Source organism: uncultured Flavobacteriaceae bacterium (assembly GCA_913065125.1). GTDB lineage: Bacteria > Bacteroidota > Bacteroidia > Flavobacteriales > Flavobacteriaceae > Polaribacter > Polaribacter gochangensis. The sequence goes on from CAJYAG010000001.1 coordinate 527,873, forward strand.
TGCAGTTGGTCAAGGTTTCTTTGTATCTGCTCCTTCTAATAAAGGAGGTACTTTTAGTTTTAAAAATTCACAAAGAAAATATAGTGCTAGTAATGTATTTTTTAAAGGACAAACTGAACAAATTCTTCCGAATTTTAAATTAGGTTTTGATTATACAAATAGTACAAATACTCAAATCCATAGACAATTAGGTATCAACTTTAAAGCTGGGAATACTTTTAAATATGAAAGTGGTTACGATAGTCAAACATTTGACTTACAAAATACTGATGTCTATTGGAATTTCCCTGAAATAGAGTCTAATTTAATTATTGCTGGTATAGGAGAAATAAGTGCCCAATTGCAAGTGCCATTAGGTTTTGTAATTGACACAGATAAACCTGTTACTTTAATGATTGATGAAAAAGAAAACATGAGAGATTATTCTATCTATCTAGTTGACTTATTAACAGGTCAAATCTTTAACTTAGACACTCCAAAAGTATTAAATTTAGCAAAAGGTACTTATAATGACAGATTTGTATTAATCTTTGGAGGTAAAGCTTTAGGTGTTGATGACGAAGCTTTATTAAATAAAATATCGGTATATTCTGATAATCAAAACAACGAACTCGTTATTAAAAATAACAACAATCAAAATATACATAAAATTGAAGTTTATACTTTGTTAGGACAAAAAGTAACTACTTGGAAAAATCTTGAAACTAAATTTGAAAATAGGATTTCTACTAAAAATTTAGCGTCAGCTATTTATATTGTAAAGGCATTTACAGATAAAGGTGTTTTATCCAAGAAAGTAAGTATAAATAATAACTAACAAAATTAAAAGAGCTTCTTAATTAAGGAGCTCTTTTAATTTTATAATCGTTGTATCAATTTCTTCTTTTGTGGTGGTTTTACTAAACGAAAATCGCACAGAAATTTTATCTGCTTCTGTTTTATCTAACAACTCATCTAATACATGAGAACCTTTGTTACTTCCGCTTTGGCAAGCACTTCCACCTGAAACTGCAATTCCATTTAAATCTAGACGAAACAACAACATATCGTTCGCATGTGCAAAACGAACATTTAAAATAGTATAACTGCTTTTATCATTATGCGCTGAATTACCATTAAAGGCAACACCCTTAAAGTTGGTTTGTAATTCAGAAATAAAATATCTTTTTAATTCTGACAAATAACTGGTGTCCTTATCAATATTACAAATGGCTATTTCTAAAGCTTTTTCCATTCCCAAAATACTGTGTACATTTTCTGTACTAGAGCGTGCACCTTTTTCTTGATTGCCACCGTGTAGTAGAGGCTGAATTCCAAATCCTTTTTTAAAATATGCAAACCCAACACCTTTTGGTCCATGAAATTTATGCGCACTTGCAGCTATAAAATCTATCGGAGTTTTATGCAAATCTATTGGATAATGTCCAATTGCTTGAACAGTATCAGAATGAAATAAAGCATGGTGTTTTTTACAAATTTCAGAAACCTTGTTTAAGGGTAATAAATTTCCTATTTCATTATTAACAAACATCAAACTCACCAAACATTTTTGAGTGTTATACCTTTCTAAAAGTGTTGCTAAATGTTTTAAATCTACATCTCCATTTTCTTCAACATCCACATAAACAATTTCAGTTTGATGTATTTTCTTTAAAAAATTGCATGTATGTAAAACTGCATGGTGTTCTATTTTTGAAGTAATAATCACTTCTACGCCTAAATTTGTAACTGCATTTTGCAGAATTAAATTATCAGCTTCGGTACCGCCAGCAGTAAAAATAATTTCACTCGCAGTAACGTTAAAATGCTTTGCAATATTTTTTCTGGCAGTTTCTACAGAAGATTTCGCTTTACGCCCAAATTGATGTGTAGAAGATGGATTTCCGTTATTATGCAGCATCGACTGAACCATAACATCTATAACTTCTTTATCTATTGCCGTTGTGGCGGCGTTATCTAAATAGATTTTGTTCATGCTACAAAAGTAGGAATTTAATTAGGGTTCTGAAAAATATAAACTTCGGTGGCGCCTAAACCATATTTTTGATACGAAGCGTCGTAATATTCTACCGGATATTTTTTAAACAGATAAATTAATTCTGATTTTAAAACACCTTCGCCTACTCCATGAATAAATACAATTTTAGAAATTCTTTTTTGTATTGCGTACTCTAACTTTCTTTTAGCTGTTTCTAACTGAATCGTTAGCATATCGTAATTATCGAGTCCGTTTGTAGAGTTTACCAATTGATTGATATGCAAATCAACTTCAAAAATGACTTCATTTTTTGATTTTAAAAAGTTTCGAGATTTCTTTTTGGGATTTTCAGCAATTTTATCTTGTAAAAACTGATTATTGATGTCGCTATATGCTGTCAATTCATGTTGATTTTCATCAAGTTTTACAAGTTCAGAAGGTAAATAGCTAAAGATCATTCCTGTATCATCTTTAATTAAAACCTCTGTATTATTAATACCAGTTATTGTGCCTTTTACAACATCATCGAGTACAGCAACAAAATCTCCAATAACAAAACTCATTTCTATAATTTAAAAAAGGCACTACTTATTATACTGCAAAAATAAACAGAACCATTTGAATGTTGCTTATAAAATTGAAGTATTCCTATTAAACTTTAATGTTTTTATCATAAGGAATTCTTTTAAGAATATAATTGATTGAATTAATTCTTGCTTCTGTTTTTTTATTAGCTCTTATAATTTTCCACGGAGCAATTTCTGTATTTGTTTTTTCGAACATGGCTTTTTTATAGGTTGTATAATCATCCCATAATTCTTGAGCTTTTTCGTCTACACTTGTCATTTTCCATTGTTTTAATGGATCATTTTTTATTTCGCTAAAACGCTTTGCTTGTTCTTTTTTAGAAATAGACATGTACAGTTTTACCATATGAATTCCAGACTCTAAAATCATTTGTTCAAAACCATTAACCTGATTCATAAATATTTTATATTCTTCTTTGGTGCAAAAACCGTTTACAGGTTCTACCACTGCTCTATTGTACCAGCTTCTATCAAAAAAAACAATTTCTCCTGCTTTCGGAAATTGACTCACATAACGTTGAAAGTACCATTGTGTTTTTTCTTCTTCAGTAGGTCTTGGCAATGCAACTTTCTTTAAATGACGTGGATTTATTTTCTCTGTAATTCTTCTAATTGCACCTCCTTTTCCTGCAGCATCTCTTCCTTCAAAAATGATAATTACGCGTTCGTTATTGTTAATTACCCAAGATTGTAGTTTCACTAATTCTACTTGTAATTTTTTCAGTTTTCGTTCGTAATCTATATATCTAACAGCTCTTTCTAAATTGATTGGATCTTTAGACAACATGGCTAGCAACCCTTTTTTAGAGTTTAGTTTTTTAACATCATCTTCTGTAATTTCTATTTTTTTTACATCCATCTTTTAAAGGTCTAATTGTTTTGATGATCTATAATAACGCATAATAATATTTGGATCTGGCAACAAGGTTGTCAATGCTTTTTCTTTCCCAGGATAATCAAATTGAGACAATACATAGCGCATAGATTCTAGCCGCGCCGTTTTTTTATCGTTTGCTTTTACGATAATCCAAGGACAATAAGTTGTATGCGTTTTGCTAAACATTTGTTCTTTATAATACGTGTATGTGTCCCACAATTCTTGCCCTTTTTCGTCAACAGGACTAAATTTCCATCTTTTTAAAGGGTTTTTTAGACGAGCATTAAAACGTGCTTTTTGAACTTCTTTTGAGATTGAATACCAAAACTTTATAATGATAATTCCGTCTTCATATAACATGTGCTCAAAATCTGGCACTTGCAACATAAACCTATTGTATTGTTCTTTGGTGCAAAATCCCATAACAGGTTCAACTACTGCTCTATTGTACCAGCTTCTATCAAAAAAAACCATTTCTCCAGGGTTAGAAAGTTCTTTGATATATCTTCTAAAATACCATTGTCCTTTTTCTATTTCTGTAGGTTTTGTTAAAGCAACTAAATTTGTAGAACGCGGACTTAAATGCTCTGTAAAACGTCTAATATTTCCACCTTTACCAGCAGCATCTCTTCCTTCAAATAAAATAACCAACCGCTTTTTTTTCTTAGAAATATAGTGTTGTAATTTAACGAGTTCTACTTGTAAATTTCTTAATTCTTCTTCGTACAAAAAAGTGCTTTCTATCTTTTTATATGGAGTTTTTTTCTCTTTTATTTTATTTAATAATTCTTCTCTTGAACTTATATTTTTTAGTTCTTCGAGAGTAAACAAATCGTTTTTACTCATACTTAAAATTCAAAATTAACCTAACCTAAACTTACAAAATTTTAATCTAAAACAAGAAGATAATCACTAACAAATTTTATATTTGCTTTCATGCGAATTATTGCTTTCCTATTTTTTAGCTGTGTCTCTTTTTTTTGTGTTGCACAAAACACGTACTCAAAAGAAATAAGCCTTATTTCTGATAATGACTTATATACTTCTGTGTATAGAGATCGATATTATACAAACGGCTTATTTTTAACGTACAGAGTTGTTAAAAATGAAACTACAAATAATTTACCAAAGAAAATCTACAAATTTCAAACTGGCCATATGATGTTTACAGCTGTAAAATCTACCTTGCCATTTGCAAGCACTCATGACAGACCTTTTGCTGGATATCTATATGGTGGTTTTGGCATTAGTAGGTTTTATCCCTCAAATAATATACTTATTACAGATTACGAAATAGGTATTATAGGTCCAGATGCTAAGGGTGAAGAATTACAAACTTTTATGCATGATGTGTATAATTATCCCAAACCTTTAGGTTGGAAACATCAAATACAAAATGCATTTGCAATAAATTTTAATGCTCGTTATTTACATTATTTTGCTAAAATTAGTTCAAATACGCTAGACTTCAGTAGCTTTAATACTTTAAAAGCTGGAACAGTATTTACAAGTATTTCTTCAGGTGTTTATTCTAGATTTGGATTAAAAACCTTGCAACCTTTTTCTAATTCTGTTGCTTTTCATTCAAATTTAAATACCTCTTTTCAAAGTAATAGTGAATCTTTTATTTTTGTAAAACCAATGTTGAATTACACGCTATATGATGCAACTGTAGAAGGAAGTTTTTTAAACAAAACAAGTGCGGTTACTTTTGATGTAATGCCATTTCATTTTTCGTTAGAATTAGGATATCGTTATTATAGAAAACGCTTTTTATATGGTTATACATACTCGTACCACACCAAAAAACTAAAAAGTTTAAGAGCTTCAAAAAGCAATTCTTATGGAAGTATTTATATAGGATATTATTTTAATTAATTGGTAAAATAATCGTCTTTAAAACCAATTAAGTACAACTTTTCTTCTGCTCTTGTAATGGCGGTATATAACCAACGTAGGTAATCTTCATTTATTCCTTCTGGTAAATATGGTTGCTCTACAAAAACCGTTTTCCATTGTCCACCTTGAGATTTATGACAAGTCATTGCATACGAAAACTTAATTTGCAAAGCATTAAAAAACTTATTGTTTTTAACTGCTAATAATTGTTTGTACTTAGATTTTTCGTGTGCAAAATCCTCTCTAACTGCATGGTATAATTTATTAGATTCATCATATGTTAATGATGGTGATTCGCTAGAGAGTGTGTCTAATAGTAAAACAGTTTCAAATGGTGGTTGATTCGGATAATCAATCATTCTAACTTCAACTTCTGAAAAACGAAAACCGTACAATTCTTTTACAGATTTGATTCGTGTTATTTCACAAATATCACCATTGGCAATAAATCCTGCTTCAGAAGAATCTTTTAACCAATAATAATTATTTTTTACAACCATTACATAATCGCCAGTAGAGATTTCGTTTTCTTGTCCACGTATTTTAGTCCTAATCTGCTCATTGTATTGATTGGCCCTTTTGTTAGAACGCACAATAAACGCAGTATCTTCTACACCAATATTATCATAAGCAGATGTAATAGCATCTTCAATATCATATCCATCTTCTAACCTGATAATATCAGGAAAATTTAAATCGAATTGAAATTCTGTAGCGTTATGATGTATCAACATTCGTAAATGAGTTGCATTGGCAAGAATTCCTGAATTTTCATGCTGACGCATCACTTCATCCAATTCTATCTCTGTAACATCTTTATGATAATCTAATTCTAAAGTTCTTGCTTCTAAAGCCGGACTAACATTTAACTTTACAGGTGGTAATTGTGCAGTATCACCAATAAAAATGATTTTACAGTTTTTTCCTGAGTACACATAATTGATTAAATCATCCAGTAAAGAGCCTGTTTCAAATAGTTTTGCATTGCTTGGTTTATCTGGAATCATTGAAGCTTCATCTATAATAAAAAGTGTGTTGGTGTGTTTGTTTGGTTGAATTACAAAATCTACAGAACCGTTTTGTTGCTTTTTAGGAAAATATATTTTTTTATGAATTGTAAATGCTTGCTTTTTAGAATAGCCAGAAATTACTTTTGCTGCGCGACCTGTTGGTGCTAATAAAACCGCTTTGACTCCAACTTTCCAAAGAGAATTTACAACGGTGCTAATGGTTGTTGTTTTACCAGTACCTGCGTACCCTTTCAGTAAAAACAAGGCACGATTATTGTTGTCAAATATAAAACCTGACAGTTCATCTAACAATTTTTGTTGCTTTATTGTTGGCTCAAAAGGAAACTTTTGAAGAAGTTCTTTATAAAAATCTGCGTTGTTTTTTATCATAAATTTTCAAAATTCAAATATAGGAATTGATTTATGCATAAAAATTTTTATCATTAAAAAAAAATTGTAGATTTGCGAATACTCATTTAAAAACTATACGAATGTTAATTACTATTATTGCCGCTATTATTGTTACTGGTGCTATTGCATTTTTAATCGTAAAATACTTACCGCTAAAATTAAGACCTATAGTATCTATACTATTATTAGTATTAGCAGTTTTCTTAACTTGGAAAATATATGATGGTGTTATGAAGCCAATTAATTTTCATAAAAACAAAAAAGTTGTGTATGAGAAAGTTATCAATCAGTTAAAAATGATTAGAGATGCTGAAGTTGCACATAAAGAAGTTACAGGTAAATATTCTAAAAGCATTAGTGGATTAATTCAGTTTATTGATACTGCTCAATTAGCTTTAACAAATACAACTACTGTAGTTGAAAAAGTAAACAAAGGAACGAAATGGCAGCCAATTATGGTAGATGTTGAAAAAAGAGTAACAGATACTATTGGGTACGAGCCTGTTTTAGATAGATTTAAAGGTAGAGATTACAAAGGCATGGCTAAGATTCCTGGAACTGATAAAGAATTTTCTTTAGAAGTTGGAATGGTTGATAAGTTTAATGTTCAAGTGGATGTGTTCTTTGCAAAAGCAAACAAAATTGATGTTTTAAAAGGAATGGATCCTTCTTTAGTAAAACAAGAATTAGAAGCAAATACTTCTGACGAAATCAAAGGTGAGTTTATATCTGTAGGTTCTTTAAACGAAGTAACAACTGGAGGTAACTGGCCACCATCTTATGACAAAAACGATCGTGCGACAAAAGACGATAAATAAAATTATAAAAGACCCTTATAGAAAAGAAATATCCATCCAATTTAGTTTGGATGGATTTTCTTTTTGTATCTGTAATTCTGACACAAAAGAATTACAGCATTTTACTACGCATACTTTTGAAAATTCTGTTGCAACTCCAGAATTGCTATTGTCTAAAATTGAAGAATTATTTAATGAAAATACAGTATTAAAACAAGAGTTTGAAACTGTTACTATCATTCATCAAAACAATTTGGCTACACTTGTTCCTGCAGCTTTATTTAATGAAAATGAATTGCAATTGTATTTAGATTACAACATAAAAACACTTGCAAACGATTTTATTGCATTTGATAGTTTAACTCAGTTAGACATTAAAAATGTGTATGTTCCGTACATCAACATCAATAATTATTTCTTTCAGCAATTTGGTGAGTTTGACTATAAACATTATGCAACTGTGTTGATTGATAAGTTAATTTTACATTCTAAAAACAACACAGACAAACATTTTTATGTAAATGTTGCTGCTTCTAATTTTGATATTGTTGTTATAGAAAATTCAAAATTATTGTTTTACAATTCATTTTCTTTCAGCACTAAAGAAGATTTTATTTACTACATTTTATTTACAGCTGAACAATTAAAATTAAATCCAGAATCGTTTTTACTATACTTTATTGGAGATATCGAAAAAGATTCTGAAATTTATCACATCACATATCAATACATCAGAAATGTAGCATTTATCAAACTAAATATTCCTTTCTTTAATGAAGAGGAAGATATTTCTAATCACTCACATTATACAATACTACCATAAATGAGAATTATCTCTGGAAAACACAAAGGGAAAAGATTAACTGCTCCTAAAAACTTGCCTGTAAGACCAACTACAGATATGGCAAAGGAATCTTTGTTTAATATCATTAACAACAATTATTACTTCGAAAATGTTGATGTAATTGATTTATTTGCTGGAACCGGAAATATCAGTTTTGAATTTGCTTCTAGAGGAACAAAAACCATTTACAGTATAGATCAACACTTTGGTTGCGTAAAATACATCAATACTATTTCTAAAGAGCTCGATTTAAACATAAACACATACAAAAGCGATGTCTATAAGTTTTTAGAAAAAACACCTTTAAAAGCTGATCTTATTTTTGCAGATCCTCCTTATGATTTTGAAGCGGAACAGTTTCTAAAAATCGCAGAAATTATTTTTGATAGAAAACTTTTAAATGACGATGGTTTGTTAATTATAGAACATTCTAAACATACTGATATTTCTACACATCCAAATTTTAGTTATGCTAAAAAGTATGGCGGAAATGTATTTAGTTTTTTTGAGTATCTTGAGTAGTCTTTTAAATCCTATCTTAGAATGAATTCTCAAAAGAAAATGCTACTTATTTTAATTATTTTTCTATTAACACAACCATTCCAGACAAATGCACAAACAACCGAAATCCCTAAAGAACAACGATTAGCTTGGTTTAAAGATGCAAAACTCGGTATTTTTATTCACTGGGGAATATATGCTGTGAACGGAATAGACGAATCTTGGTCTTTTTACAACAATTATATTTCATATACAGATTATATGAAACAACTAAACGGATTTACTGCTAAAAAATACAATCCTTCAAAGTGGGCAAAACTCATTAAAGAAAGTGGTGCAAAATATACTGTGATTACCACAAAACACCATGATGGTGTTGCACTTTGGAATACTAAACAAAACGATTTAAGTGTTGTTAAAAAAACACCCGCTAAACGAGATTTAATTACGCCTTTTGTAAATGCTGTTAGAAAAGAAAATTTAAAAGTTGGTCTGTACTTTTCGTTGTTAGACTGGTCGCATCCAGAGTATCCTGGGTTCACAAGAACAAAAACGAAATATACCAATGACGATAAAAAGTGGCAAGCGTTTACAAAATTTAATTTTGGGCAACTCAATGAATTAACTAAATTCAATCCAGATTTGTATTGGTTTGATGGAGATTGGGAACAAACAGCTGACAAATGGAAAGCAAAAGAAATCAGGCAATTATTATTGAAGAAAAACCCACATACATTTATCAATTCTAGATTGCAAGGTTACGGTGATTATGCAACACCAGAACAAGGTGTTCCGATAACAAAACCATTAACTGATTTTTGGGAATTATGCATGACTATGAATAATTCTTGGGGTTATCAACCAAACGATACAAATTACAAAACAGTAAATCAATTGATTCGGATTTTAGTGGATTGTATCAGTATGGGTGGAAATTTATTGTTAGACATTGCACCAAAACCAGACGGAACAATTCCAGAAGAACAAGTTGAAATTTTACAGGGAATTGGACGTTGGACAAACAAACATAAGGAAGCTATTTACGGAACAAGAGCTGGAATTCCGCACGGACATTTTAATGGTTATACCGCATTATCTAAAGACAAAACCACCTTGTATTTATATCTTGATAACAAACCAAACGGACCTTTATTAATTAAAGGTTTAAAGAGTAAAGTAAATAGAGTTTGGGTTGTTGGGAACGGTACAAAATTGTCCCACAAAGTAGTTGGAAAACAATATTGGAGTGATATTCCTGGTTTGTTATATATTGATGTACCTGAAAAAGTTCAAGACAAAGACGTAACCGTAATTGCAATTCTTTTAAAGGGAAAAGTTGATTTATATCGAGAAGAAATTAAAGCAATAGAAAGCAATTAAATACTTCTAATAAGTAGTGTTGTTAGCAAAAAAGAAACAACAAATACAATAAGTGCAATGATATATAATTTCTTAGGTTTCATTGTTTAAAGTAATGACGTAATTATTGCATTTATTGTAATACCTTCTGCTTCTGCTTTGTAGTTTTTTACAACTCTGTGTGATAAAATAGGAATTGCAACAGCCTTTACATCTTCAATATCTGGAGAAAACTTACCATTTATTGCAGCATGTGCCTTTGCTGCCAAAATTAAATTTTGAGAGGCTCTTGGCCCTGCTCCCCAATCTATATAATTTTTAACAAAATCAGATGCATTGGCTTCTTTTGGTCTTGTTTTACTAACCAAAGAAACAGCATATTCTACCACATTATCTGCAACAGGTATCTTTCTAATTAATTTTTGAACTTCTATGATTTCTTGACTAGAAAATATTGAATTTACTTCTTGTAATTCATTGGAAGTTGTGTTTTTTACAACTGCCACTTCTTCTGCAAAAGAAGGATATTCTAAATGAATAGAAAACATAAAACGATCTAATTGTGCTTCTGGCAAAGGATAGGTTCCTTCTTGCTCTATTGGATTTTGAGTTGCCAACACATAAAAAGGCAATTCTAATTTATAATGATGACCAGCAACAGTTACAGAACGTTCTTGCATAGCTTCTAGTAAAGCAGCTTGCGTTTTTGGTGGCGTTCTATTTATTTCATCAGCTAAAATAATATTACTAAAAATTGGTCCTTTTATAAAAGTGAATTTTCTGTTTTCATCTAAAATTTCACTCCCTAAAATATCTGAAGGCATTAAATCTGGAGTAAACTGTATTCTTTTAAAATCTAATCCTAATGTATCAGAAACGGTATGAACCAATAATGTTTTTGCCAAACCAGGAACACCAATTAATAAAGAATGTCCCCCACAAAAAACAGAAAGTAGCACAAAATTAACTGCGTCTGTTTGACCAACAATTACTTTTGAAATTTCTTTTTTTAGTAGTTTCGTTTTTTCTACTAATTGCTCAATTGCAGCTACATCAGACATTAAATACTAGTTTTCTTTTCTCCAATTTCTTTGAAACTCACATTTGTTGTATTTATCGTTAATCTTTATGTAAGTATCTTTTATTTTGTTTTTAGACCATTTGGTAATGTTCTCCTCTTTTTTCTTTTGTAAAGCTAATTTCTGAATCTTAACATAATCATTTACTAAATCTGCTTTATGTGTAAGCGTTCTATCTTTCATATAGATGATTTTGTACATCTTTTCATTTTGCTGAGTTTCATCATAGAAAGGTTCAGTAATTTCTCCTTTTTTAGTGTTGATAACCTTAGCATACAAAGATGGATCCATTCTTGTTAAATCAAAACGAGTTTCATTTGTATATGGATTCATAATCATTCCTCCACTATTTTTGGTGTCTTTATCTTCAGAATATTTTACAACCGCTTCTTCAAAAGTAATTTTTCCGTCAATAATTTCTTTTCTAATTTTTTCTATCTTCTCTTTTATTTCCTGAATTTTAGAATCTAAAATTTCTGGTTGCATTAAAATGTGTGAAACCGTTCTTGTTTTCCCTTTTACTGCATGAAGTTGTATAATATGATATCCAAATAAAGTTTTAAAGGGTTCTGAAACCTGACCAACATCAAGTGAAAAAGCAACTTCTTTAAACTCTTTAATAAACTGACTTTCTTTTGTTACATCTAACTGACCACCATTTTGAGCCGCAGTAGGATCATCTGAATTTAAAACAGCCTTTAGTTTAAAACTGGCTCCGGCTTCAATTTCTTCTTTAAGCTGAGTTAGTCTTTTAATAATTCTATCGTTTTCTTCTTGCGTTGGTTCTGCATAAAGAACAATTTGCGCCATTTCTATCTCCGCTTGAAACTCTGGAAGTTCATTTTTCGCTTTTAATCCATTAAAATAAATACGAACTTCTTCGGGAGTTACATCAACTCCTTCATTAATCTTTTGTTGTTCTTTGGCTACTAAAGCATTTTCTCTTTCTATAGTAAAAAGTTCTGTTCTTAAATCTTTTAAATCGTTAAACCCATATTGTTTAACCACTTTTTCTATAGAACCAAATTCTTGTGTGAAATAGGCTAAATTTCTATCTACAGCAGCGTTCACTTCTGTTTCTGTAACTAATACGCTGTCTATTACTGCATGATGAGAAAGTAATTTTTGAAGCATTAATTGCTCTAACATTTCGCAGTCAGAAATTTTAATTTTCCCTTCGCTACGTTGTTCAATATCTAATTTAAACTTTGCTATATCTGAGCTTAATACTACGTTTTTTCCTATTACAACATCTACTCCATCTATTTTATTCATTTGAGCTTGTGCTGTGATGGTAAACAGCGCCATTATGAAAATAAATACTGGATTATTAATACTCTTTAAAATTTTTGTTCTGAATTGCATCGTTAAGTAACGTTTTTTCTATATCTCTAATTAATTCTAGTTTTCTTTTGTGTAAAATAAGTTGTTTTATGGTTGGTGTGATATAATTTATTGGAGCAATATCGTTCCTTTTTAAAACATCTTTTACAGCCACCAAATATAACCCTAAAGAATCTTCTTTTTGTACGTATTTGGATTTTTTTAACAAATATTCTCTTGGTTCTTCTTTAAATTTTGGAATTTTTAACAAAACGTCTTCTAATTTAATCCAAGTAGAATCATTTAGGTTAATTGCTTTAAAATTTAGCTCTTGATTTTCTAAAGCAATTAAATCTTCTTCTTTATCAGATTTAAAGTGATTTATAATTTCTTTTTGATCTAATAAATCGTTGCCAAAGTGAAGGTATTTTATTTTTATAAGTTCTTCATTTAATCTAAAGTTTGTTTTATTTGTGTTATAATATTCTTCTATTTCGTCTTCAGAAATAATAGTATCTAATTGCTGCTGAATTAAGCGTTCTTTATAACCATTAATTAATAAACTTTCTTTATAATCTTGCACCAACTTATTGTAGGTTGTGTTTTCTTCTAAGGTTAAATTTTCTTCAGCTTTTTGCTTTAACAATTCTTGTACAGCCCAATTACTAATAATGCTTTTAACAATTAAAATACTATCTTTTTTAGAGATGTTTTTTGGAATTAAAGACTCAATGTCTTTACTGTATAAGAAGTTATTATTAATACTTGCTATTGGTTTCTCTATGCGATCTTCTTTCTTGCCAAAATCAAAAAACTGACAAGACGAAAAAACTATTAATAGAAAAAAATATACAAGTTTTTTATTCATTTTTGGTGTATTGTTTTGTAAGTCTTTTTAACGTTTTTTTCTTAATGTCTATTCGATACTTTTTACGTAAAGTCGTTATCAAGTTTTTTTCCAAATAATCTTGATATTCATTCATTACTTTCCCTTTGTTTTTAGACAAATCATTAAAGGAAAACTTCTTTTTATTTTTATAAAAATAAGCTTTTAATCCTAAAGTATCTTTTGTGGATTTCTCCCAAACTTCTTGTTGCATAAAATCAAACACTATTAAACCTTCTTCATACTCTTTTAATGTCTTTGCAAATTCTGGTTCAGTAAATTTCAAATTTTCTTTAAAATACCTAAGTACTTCTTCATCTTTAAAATCATTAAAAAGCGCCGCAACAGGTTTATGTCTTCTATTTCTAATATAATCAAAAAAACGTTCTTGCTTAATTTTTTTATTATTTATTGATAAAATTACTTGCTGCAAAGTATCTTTATTTGACGCTCTAATATTGCTTGAATTAAATACAAGTTTTGCTTTTTCAAACTCAACAATTTTATATTCGTTTTTTAGTTTCCTTAAAACATGTAAATCAGACATTCTTGCACCACCGCTTGCTCTAACTTTCTCTGTAATTTCATGCTTCATTTCTTTAAATGATTTAACAGGATGCTTTTTTAATAATTTAATAATATGCCAACCATATTGTGTTTTAAACGGCAAAGTTATATCATTCACGTTTATCAATTTAAAAGACTCATCTTCAAACGTTTTAAACATCCTTCCTGTTCCAAATTTTGGCAATCTTCCACCTTTATTAACAGTTCCTCTATCATTCGAATATTTTAAAACTAATTGCTCAAAATTTGCCCCATTTTTTAAACTTGTATAAATACTATCAATTCTAAATTTTCCTTTTCTAGATTGATCAGTAATTAATAAATGTGCTACTTCTACTTCTCCGTCTGACAACTGTAAGTCGTTTACTTTTAAAAAATGATATCCGAAATTGGTTTTAAATGGTTCAGAAATTTCTCCAACCTTTGTTTGATATGCCATATTTTCAAATGGATATACCATTTTAAAAGCAGTAAAATAACCAACATTTCCAAAATTGCTTTTTACAGATTGATCGTCTGAATATGCAACTGCAACTTTATCAAAAGGTTGTCCTGAAAGTACTTCTTTTCTTGCTTTGTGAATTTTATTATATGCAATTAAAGTATCTGCCGGAGTTGCATTTGGAGCTACTTTTACCAAAACATGACTCACATTAACTTTGTATTTTGTTCTGTAATATGCATCTTTTACCAATGTAGACAAATACGCTGTATCTTGTAAGTACGGAGCAATTAATTGATTTTTGTAGGTTTCAATTTCTCTTTTGTAGGCTCTCGTTTCATCTAATTTTAAACGATATGCTTCTTTTAATTTTAACTTAAAATTGATGTATAAATCTAAGTTTTCTTTGATGCTTTTTTGATTTTTATCCTGAATAACATTTAAGTTTTTTTCATAAACATTTTTAAATTCTAGCACAGTAACTTTTGTGCCATCAATACGAAACAATACATCAGAATCTTTCTGTGCAAAAGAGGCAAAAGTAGTCGCTAAAAAAAACGTAATAATAATTTTAATCTTCATGCGTTTTTATTTTATAAAGAGATAATTCCTTCAATTTTTTCAGCTTTTCTATAATAAGAAATCACTTCTTCAGACGAGCTTAATATAACTTTAATAGAAACACTTACATATTTTCCCGTTTTAGATTCTTTCGAAGTAATTTTGGCTAACTTCTCTTTAAAAAGCTCTTCAATTTCTAGAACCTGGTTTCCATTTGCAGGAACGATAAATTTATATAAATATGCTGATGGAAACTTTGTTGTTGCTTCTAAACTATCTTTTAGTTTTAAATAAAAATCTTCTTTTTTAGACATGCTACTAATTTTATCTTTTTATTATTCCTGCAAAATTACACTATATTATTATTTTTATAATCAGAATCTTTTATTTTTGCTGAATGCAACAAAAAATAGTACTTATTGGTGGACCAGGAACAGGAAAATCTTCTGTTCTAAACGAATTAATTTCTAGAGGGTTTCTTTGCAAACCAGAAATCTCGAGAGAAGTTACTTTAGAAGCTCAGAAAAAAGGAATCGATCAGTTGTTTTTAACAGACCCGTTGTTGTTTAGCAATTTGTTGCTAAAAGGGAGAGAGAAACAATATTTAGAAGTCAATGAATCTACCGACGAACTTGTTTTTTTTGATCGCGGAATTCCAGATGTACACGCTTATTTAGAGTTTTTTAATACTGATTATCCGGCGCATTTTATCGAAAAAAGCACCACACATTTATATTCAAAAGTATTTATGCTTCCGCCTTGGAAAGAAATTTATACTTGTGATAATGAACGTTATGAAAGTTTTGAAGAAGCAGTTAAAATTTATCATCACTTAAAAAAAACGTACGAACAAATTGGATATAAAATTAGTATCGTACCTTTTGGAACAATTCAAGAAAGAACCGACTATATTTTAAATGCTATTAAAAATGATGTATGAATACTGCTTTAAAAATATTAAAAAAGTATTGGAATCATAATTCGTTTAGAGAACCACAAGATAAAATTATTAATGCCGTTCTAGAAAATAATAATACAATTGTATTATTACCAACTGGCGGCGGAAAATCTATTTGTTTTCAAATTCCTGCATTGGTAAAAGACGGAATTTGCATTGTTGTTTCGCCGCTTATTGCTTTAATGCAAGATCAAGTGGATAGCTTAAACAACAAAGGCATTAAAGCCACAACAATTGCTTCTGGTACTTCTCAAGACGATTTAATCACCTTGTTTGATAATATCAGATTCGGGAATTATAAATTTTTATATCTCTCGCCAGAAAGATTACAATCGCCTTTTATACAAGAAAAAATCAAACAATTAAATATCAATTTAATTGCAGTTGATGAAGCGCATTGTATTTCTGAATGGGGGCACGACTTTAGACCATCGTACAGAAATATTAAAATTTTAAAAGAATTAAAACCTACTGTTCCAATTATTGCATTAACCGCTACTGCTACAAAAGAAGTGCTAGATGATATTGCCAATAGCTTAGAAATTAAGGATGCAACAATTTTTAAAAAATCTTTTTATAGAGATCATTTAGCCTATCAAATTTTTTCTTTGGAAGATAAATTAGGTCGACTTTTACAAATTTGCACAAAAACAAAAGCACCAATTATTGTGTATGTAAGTAGCAGAAATAAAACCAAGGAAATTGCTAGTTTTTTAAATGCAAATAATTTTAAAGCGAGCCATTATCACGGCGGGTTGTCTGCTGCAAACAAACAAGAAGCTTTTGACAATTGGATCTCAGAAAAAACACCAATTATTGTAGCAACAAATGCCTTTGGAATGGGAATCGATAAAGACAATGTAAAAGTTGTGATCCATTTAGATTTACCAAATAGCATCGAAAACTACATTCAAGAAGCTGGAAGAGCTGGCAGAAATGGCGAAAAATCTTTTTCTGCTGTGCTGGTTAACAAAAATGATATTCGTCTTTATAAAGAGCGATTAGAAAATGCTTTTCCTACAATTGCTGAAATAAAACACATTTACAAAAGTATCTTTTCACATTTTCAAATTGCGAACGGAGAAATTAATGAAGAAGTATTTCAGTTCAATCTTTTTGAATTTTCAGACAAATATAAAATTCCGACAAACAAAGTTGCAACAACCATAAACTTATTAGAAATCAACGGAATTATCCAAATTACAGATAGTTATAATAAAAAATCTACCGTACAATTTTTAACAAGTAGCAATCGTGTCTTAAACTATTCGAAATCAGATTCTAATACCATAAAGTTGATACAATTATTACTAAGAAGCTATGGCGGAATTTTTGAGCAAGAAACAAAGATTAATGAATTATGGTTGGCAAAAAAAGCACATTTTCTTTCTAAACAAGTTGTAGCTATTCTTACCAAATTAGAAACAGAAGGGTTGATTTCGTATAAAAAAACTACTGAAAATGCCGAACTCTATTTTTTAGTTCCGAGAGAAGATGATAAAACCATCAATAGCATTTCTAAAAATATTCAGAAATACATCAAACAAAAAATAAGAAAAGCTACAGATTTAGTTGCATTTATTGAAAATGATGCCATTTGTAGAAGTGTTCAAGTTTTACGCTATTTTAATGAGAAAGGCACTGAAAAGTGTGGAATTTGTGATGTTTGTTTGGCAAATAAGAAAACCTATCAAGATGTTTCAAAAGAAATTATGGAATATTTATCATCAAACAAAACAGCAACTTCAAAAGAAATCTGCCAACAAATTCCAAGTAAAGAAGACATCATTTTAGTAAATTTGCAACAACTTTTATCCGAAGAAAAAATTAGCATTAATAATTTTAATCAATATCATCTTAACTAATGAGAGATTTACGAATTGTATTTATGGGAACTCCAGATTTTGCAGTCACCATTTTAAAACATTTAGTAGAGAATAAGCACACTATTGTTGGGGTAATTACTGCTCCAGACAAACCAGCAGGAAGAGGACGAAAGTTAAATGAATCTGCAGTAAAAAAATATGCCGTTTCTCAAAACTTAAATATCTTACAACCCACCAATCTTAAAAATCAAGATTTTATAGATGAATTATCTGGATTAAAAGCCAATTTACAGATTGTTGTAGCCTTTAGAATGTTGCCAAAAGTAGTTTGGCAAATGCCAGAATTTGGCACCTTTAATTTACACGCATCTTTATTGCCAGAATATCGTGGAGCAGCACCAATTAATTGGGCTATTATTAATGGTGATACAAAAACGGGTGTTACCACATTCTTTATTGATGATAAAATTGATACAGGAGAAATCATTCTTCAAAAAGAAATTGCTATAAAAGAAAATGAAATTGTTGGCGAGCTACACGATCGTTTAATGCATTTAGGAGCAGATGTGGTTTTAGAAACGCTACAACTTATAAAAGAAAATAAAGTAGTTACTCAAAAGCAGCCAGAATTAGAAGAGAAAACCGCTTATAAATTGTTCCCAGATAACTGTAAAATTGATTGGAGTGATCGTTTAGAAAACATTTACAATAAAGTACGTGGATTAAATCCGTATCCAGCTGCTTGGACTACTATATATAATAATGACATAGAAACAACTGCTAAATTGTATAAAGTTTCTAAAGAATTTGTTAATCACACTGATGAAATAGGCAAAATAATAAGCACTAAAAAAACATTAAAAGTTGCTGTTGTGAACGGATATCTAATGATTGATGAAATAAAATTAGCTGGAAAGAAGAAAATGGATGTCCAAAATCTACTAAATGGCTTTCAATTTTCATCCAACTCAAAAATGACTTAATCTCTTTATTGACACGGTTTCTGCTATTTTAATCCTTTTTTTGCTTTGGTTATTAACAATTTTACCTCTTTTATTAACAAAAACAAGGTTTTTTAGTGTCATTTCTTGCACGAACCCTTATTCCTGCTATATTTGTTAAGCTTAGTTAAGCGAAAATATTAGATCAATTAATTTTTAAAAATTACAAATCATGAACAAATCAGATTTAATCGATGCAATGGCTGCTGACGCAGGAATTTCTAAAGCTGCAGCAAAAGCTGCCTTAGACTCATTAACTTCTAACGTTACTAAAGCTTTAAAAGGCGGAGATAGAGTATCATTAGTTGGATGGGGAACTTGGTCAGTATCTAACAGAGCTGCTAGAACTGGTAGAAACCCACAAACTGGAAAAACTATTCAAATTGCTGCTAAAAACGTAGTTAAGTTTAAAGCAGGTGCTGGATTAAGTAGTTCAGTAAACTAGAAATACAAAAAATTGTATTTAAAAACTCTCCTAAATATTTAGGAGAGTTTTTTTATTGCCTAAAAAGTTGTTATATTTAAAAGCGATAGCCGTTATTTTATGAAATCACTTTTACCTAAAAAAGGAAGATTATTAATTTCAGAACCTTCAATCTTAAATGATTCTTCATTTAATAGATCGATTATTCTGTTAACAGAGCATACCAAAAACAATTCTGTCGGCTTTATATTAAACAAACCTTTAAGCTTTACCTTAAACGACCTTGTTCCAGAAATTGCATGTAATTTTCCTGTTTACCAAGGCGGCCCCGTTGAACAAGATAATTTATATTTTGTACACCAAGTTCCTGAGCTAATTACAGACAGCGTAGAAGTTTCTAATGGTGTTTTTTGGGGAGGAAATTTTGAGGCTTTAAAAGACTTATTAAACAATCAAAAATTAAAAATTAGTGACATTCGGTTTTTCTTAGGATATTCTGGTTGGGAAAGCAATCAATTAGAAGAAGAACTTAAAACCGACTCTTGGTTTGTTTCAGAAAATAATTACTCAAACATTTTTGCCACAGACAATACTACCATTTGGAAAAATAAATTACTTGAAAAAGGCGGTAAATATAAAATTTGGGCTAATGCACCAAGTGATATTCAATTGAACTAAGCCTTAGAAAGAATCTGTTGTAGTTTTAAATTTGCCAACAACTTCTCTCCTACTTCTGTTTTAAATTCTTTTTTCCGGTATTTTGTAACTGGCTGAATTCCAATAATAGAATTCGTTAAAAAGAGTTCATCTGCTTTTTGCATTTCAAAAGGAGAAATAGAGGTTTCTGTAAGAATATAATCTTTATTCTTTTGAAGAATTTCGATAACTTTTTTTCTAACAATTCCTTTAATACAGCCTTCTGTTAAGGCCGGTGTTTTAATTTCGTTTCCTTTCACCACAAAAATATTGGCATTTGTTGCTTCTACAATTCCTTTGTTTTCGTTTAACAACACACAATTATCTAGTTCGTTTTCTTCCATATAAATACTTGCCAAGGTATTTAGCATTCTATTGGTGGTTTTTATGGTAGAAAGCAATCCTGAGTAATTGTAAAAATCTTTAAACAAGTCTATTTGATAAGTGCTTTTAGTTTGATAGGTGTTTTCAGAAACTTCAATCACATAATCAACTTCATTCGTTTTTGGCGTATACAAACCACCGTCTTTTCTAAACACAGATAACCGAATTCGAAGTTTTTTATTTTCTATTTGATTCGGAATTGATTTTAAGATTTCTTCTTCTAAAAACTCTAGAGTAAATTTTAACGGAATTTCCATACGCAACATACGCATAGAGGCCATCAATCTAAAATAATGATCTTCCCAGAAAACAATATTGTTATTGATCACATTAATCGTTTCAAAGATAGCGTCTCCATACTTAAATGCTCTGTTGTTTACAGAAACAGAAAAATCATTTTTATTAATTAAATCACCGTTATAATTCAACATAATTATTCTCTTAAAATTGAAAAACAAAATTACATTAAATGCATTAAAACTTGGTTTATAATTTCATAAAAAAAAGCCTTATAAATTAATTTATAAGGCTTTTTATATCGTGTAATATTAGTTTATGCTCCAATAGTGTGTTTTAATTCATCTATTTGATTTTCCCATAACATTTTAGATTCTTCTACTTCATCTTCATCATCTGCAAAATCAGTAACCATTAAAGAAACATCTTTTGTAATTGGGTCAACTTGAATTCTAAATTCAAAATAAGATTCATCTCCTTCGCTTTCCTCCCATTTGTATTTCATTTTTTCATGATTCTTATTTGATAAAATAGCTGCTTTTTCTTCAACACCATCCCAAACAAAAGTCACTAATTTACCTCTCGAGTTTACTTTATCAGCAAACCATTCTTCTAATCCTGCGGGAGTTGCAAAGTAGGTATATAGCATGCTTGGAGAAGCATGAATAGGAAATTCTAATTCAAATTTAATTTTACTCATTATCCATTTTCTTAGTAGGCCAATATAGGTATTTATTCCTTTTTAAAAAAATTAAAAACTTAGCTTGCAAAAAAACAAAAATAGGTTATATTTGCAGCCGCATAATCATGGCGAGGTAGCTCAGTTGGTTAGAGCGTCGGATTCATAACCCGGAGGTCACGAGTTCAAATCTCGTTCTCGCTACAAAAGGAAAACCCAAAACTAATTTGTTTTGGGTTTTTTGTTTTATAAATATTTAGATTTATGGCATTTTTTATTCTTTTTTTTGTTATTTCTATAAGTAAATCACTGCTTGATAATATGAATAAACTTATAGTGATTTCATTTTCTGAATGTTATAATAAAAGTTGTAATTTTTTTTCAATTATCTATAAAATTTCATTGCAAAAAAGAAAAATGCTCTTATATTTGCAGCTCTATTAACGCGAAAGTAGCTCAGTTGGTAGAGCGTCAGCCTTCCAAGCTGAATGTCGCCGGTTCGAACCCGGTCTTTCGCTCAAAAGACTTCATTTAATTATGGAGTCTTTTTTTTATTGTCAATTTTTATAAAAACCTAAAGTAAGGATGAGAAGTTGATATCGAGCAGAGTTGAGATGAGCCCTGTCTTTTGCTCATAAAAAACCGAAACAAAAATTTTCGATTTTCTTTAGCATTATAAATTCTTTAATTTATCTCCAAAAAGTAATAGCAAAATAATTGGCATAGCCAATAAACCAACCATCAATGTGTTTTGCATAATAAGATTTGGCATCATAACTAAAGCGATTACAAATCCTCCAATTGCACCACCTAAGTGTGCAGAATGACCAACATTTCCTAATTGTTTTTTCATTCCATAAATTGAATACACCAAATATCCAACACCAAATATATAAGCAGGAATTGGTATTGGTAACGGAAACAACATCAGCGTCATATCTGGATACAATAAAATTGCTGCATATAAAATCCCAGAAACCGCTCCAGATGCACCAACAGCGCTATAATAAGATTCATTTTTATGATAATAAATAGAATACATATTTCCAGCTAACAAACTACCTAAATAAATAATGAGAAAAGAAATATTCCCCATCAAGCCGGCAACAATTCCACCAAATAAATACAACGCATACATATTAAATCCAAGATGCATCCAATCTACATGCAAAAAACCCGAAGTAAGCATTCTGATTTTTTCACCTCCTAAAATTTTTCCAACTTGAAACTTGTATTTATCTAAAAAAGCATACTCATTAAAGCCTTTCATAGATATTAAAACATTGACAATTATAATTCCTAAAACAAATTGATTCATTCTTTATGATATATTTATCTACAAACTTAACATAAAACTATCTAAAAGATTGGCTTCTTTTTAAGAAAATTAAATCCGATATTTGCAACACAAAAATACGCATGCACAAACTTGTTTTTTATTTATCATATCCAATAATTTGGTTGTTTTCTAAACTACCTTTTAGAGTATTGTATATTATTTCTGACGGAATTTACTTCCTCTTCTTCTATGTAATTGGTTATCGAAAAAAAGTGGTTTTAGAGAATTTAAAGTTGGTCTATCCAGAGAAGTCTGAAAAAGATTTAAAAACAATTCAGAAGCAATTTTTTAGTCATTTTGTGGATACATTAATCGAAGCAATTAAAGCAATTACTATTTCTGAAACCAGCATTAAAAAAAGATATTCTTATAAAAATATTGAATTAATTGATGAGTTGTATAGCCAAGGTAGAAGCATTATTTTAACGGGTTCTCATTATGGAAATTGGGAATGGGTTGTTGGAATTCCGCTAGTTGCAAAAATTGATTGTTATACTTCATACACAAAAATTCAGAATAAAAATTTTGAAAAATTAATTAAAGATTCTCGAAGTAAATTCGGAATGAAATGTGTAAAATCTAACGAGATTATAAAATCGATTTTAAAGAACGTAAAACAACAAAAGCAAGGATTGTATTTGTTGGTTGCCGATCAATCTCCAATGCTTCATAAAAGTTTGTATTGGACAGAATTTTTGAATGTAAAAGTTCCGGTTTTTACAGGTGCAGAAATGATTTCTAAGAAGTTTGATTTTGCAGTTGTAAATATGAATACAACAAGAATAAAGCGCGGTTATTACGAATCTGAATTTGAATTGATTACAAATACTCCAAAAGAAGAAGAAGCCAAAGAAATTACAAATGCTTATTTACGCTTAACAGAAAATCATATTTATAAGCAACCTGAGTTTTATTTATGGTCACATAAACGCTTTAAACACAAAGATAATGCGCCAAAATAAAAGCCTTGAATTTCTTCAAGGCTTTTATTTTTTAGTTTTCAAACCACTTTTTTACCAACGCTTTTTCTATAGATAAATGCGTTTTGTGCTTGTAATCGTTATTCACAGCATCATAATCATAGTCTTCTTTCCAAGCTTCAACATTCTTACAAACTGCTTTTAAAGCATCACAAATAAAACCTACTTCTTTATCAGTTATGGTTGGATGAATTGACAAACGAACCCAACCTGGTTTTTCTACAGAACACCCTTCAATAATTTGTTTTTTGATAGCGTTTGATCTTTGTTGATCTACATTTAGCAAGAAATGTCCATACGTTCCTGCACAAGAACAACCGCCACGCGTTTGGATCCCAAAACGATCGTTTAACAACTTTACGATTAAATTAAAATGTACATTATTTACATAAAATGAAAAGATACCTAATCTATGTTTGTGAGTTGGAGCTAAAATATGCACATTCGGAATTGACTCTAAACAAGCAAATAGTTTTGCGTTGATTTCTTCTTCTCTATCGTGAATTTTATCGGTTCCCATTTCATCCTTTAGCTGAACACATAAAGCAATTTTTATGGTTTGCATAAAAGCTGGAGTTCCACCATCTTCTCTCGTTTCTACATCATCAAAATAATCGTGTTCTCCCCAAGGATTTGTATAACTTACCGTTCCGCCACCTGGATTATCTGGTACCAAATTTTTATACAATTTCTTATTAAAAATCAACACTCCAGAAGTTCCTGGTCCGCCTAAAAATTTATGCGGAGAAAAGAAAATTGCATCTAAATATGCGTCTTCATCTTTTGGATGCATATCAATATCTACATAGGGCGCAGAACAAGCAAAATCAACAAAACACAAACCGTTATGTGCGTGAATTATTTTTGCAACTTTATGATAATCTGTTTTTATTCCTGTAACATTAGAACAGGCTGTTATAGAAGCAATTTTAATCGGTCTGCTTTCATGTTCTTTTAGCAATTTTTCAAAGCTATCAAAACACAATAAGCCTTCATGATCACAAGGAATAACAACAACATCTGCAATGGTTTCTAACCAAGAAGTTTGGTTAGAATGATGTTCCATATGAGAAACAAAAACAATGGGTCTTAATTCATCCGGAACCCTTGTATGTTCTTTTAAACTTTCGCTAATTTTTAATCCTAAAATACGTTGAAATTTATTTACAACACCTGTCATTCCAGAACCTTCGGTAATCAATGCATCGTCTTTTGATGCATTTACATGACGCTTAATAATGTTTCTTGCTTCATGATAAGCCAAGGTCATTGCTGCTCCACTTGTTGAAGTTTCTGTATGCGTATTTGCTACAAAAGGTCCAAAATCGTTTACTAATTTTTCTTCAATTGATCTGTACAATCTTCCGCTTGCTGTCCAATCTGTATAAATTAAGTCTTGCTCACCATAAGGAGATTCAAACTTTTGATCTACTCCAACAATATGATTTCTAAATTTACTAAAATACTTTTCTAAGGATTCCATTTTAGCTGTTATTTTAAATATTGAATTTATATCCGAAAACGATTGTTCTTTCTAAAAAAGTAAATTTTTGAGATGCTGAATCTATTTCGTTTTTAGTTGTTCTAATATTTGGCATATTAATATAGCCGGCTTTAAAATCCGATTGGATAAAAAAGCTTTTAAAAATTGTAATATTTATACCTAAGCTTGCAGAAACTCCCCAACCAGCAACATTAAAATCATCGTATCTTTCATTTTCTAACAAGGTAGCATTTGTCTTTGGATATAAGAATCCAACTCCAAATCCTTCAGTAAGATTTACCGTAAAATCTGGATCTGTGAAACCAATAAAATACCCTAAATTATCAAATCTTTTTACTTCAACATGCACATAATTTAAACCATCGGTATGTTCAAATTGTAAAAATTCATTTGATAAAAAAATATCCTCATCAACATAATTTTTATCAAACTTTCCGCCAGTATTAATGGTTCCGTTTATTTTAACCGATTGGTATGGATAAGAAACCATCACATATTTCATGTGATCTACTCCAATAGAAACCGAATAATTATCATGAAAAAAATACCCAATTTTCATGTTTGTTTGTGGAATTGTAATACGAGCTGGATGAAAATAATCATACAAAGAAAACGGCGTTACTTTATCTTCAGCTTTAACAGCGGATAATGTAAAATCGTAATTTGCTCCTTTAAAATGAATATCAGAATCAGAATAATGAACTCTATTCCAACCCCAATAAAAAAACATTTTTCCTTTGTTTGATGTTTTGTTTGATTTTTGAGCAACTAAAAAGGTACTTGTTAAAAGCAGACAGAGTGTTAGAATAAATAGTGTTTTATTTTGCAATAACATCTTCGATTTCTTTGATAAAACGTTTTGCTAAAGCATCTGCATTTTCTTGTGAAGTACTTTCTGTATAAATTCTAATAATTGGTTCTGTATTTGATTTACGTAAATGCACCCATTCTGTTGCAAAATCTATCTTAACTCCATCAATGATATTTACATCTTCATGTTGATAGTTAGAAGCCATCGTTTCTAAAATTTTATCAACATTAATTTGTGGCGTTAGCTGAATTTTATTTTTGCTCATAAAATAAGCTGGGTACGAATCTCTTATCTCTTTACAAGACATTTTTTTATGTGCTAAATGCGATAAAAATAGTGCAACTCCAACCAAAGAATCTCTTCCGTAATGAGAAGCTGGATATATAATTCCGCCATTTCCTTCTCCACCAATTACAGCAGTGGTTTCTTTCATTTTTATCACCACATTTACTTCTCCAACTGCGCTTGCAGTATAGGTTCCTCCATGTTTTTCTGTAACATCTCTTAATGCTCTTGAAGATGATAAATTAGAAACGGTATTTCCGCCACCTAATCTTCCCAACACATAATCTGCACACGCAACCAAAGTATATTCTTCTCCGAACATAGAACCATCTTCAGAAATCAATGCTAATCTGTCTACATCTGGATCCACTACAATTCCTAAATCAGCTTTTTCTTTTACTACCAATTCAGAAATATCTGTCAAGTGTTCTTTTAAAGGCTCTGGATTGTGAGGAAATTGTCCGTTTGGTGTACAATATAATTCTACACATTCCACGTTTAACTCTTTTAGTAAAGCTGGAATAAAGATACCTCCAGTAGAATTTACACCGTCAACAACCGCTTTAAAATTGGTTTTTTTGATTGCTTCAACATCTACCAATTCTAAATTCAACACTTCTTGAATGTGTTTTTGTAAATAACTTTTATCTTTTGAATAGCTTCCTAAATCATCAACGGCTGCAAAATTAAAATTATCAGCTTCCGCTTTCGCTAAAATAATCTCTCCTTCAGCTCCATTTAAGAATTCACCTTTTTCGTTTAGTAATTTTAAGGCATTCCATTGTTTTGGATTGTGAGAAGCCGTTAAGATAATTCCGCCATCCGCTTTTTCTAACGGAACAGCAACCTCAACAGTTGGTGTAGTTGACAATCCTAAATCCACTACATGAATTCCTAAGCCAACCAACGTATTTGCGACTAAGCTAGAAATCATTTTACCAGAAATACGCGCATCTCTACCTAAAACTACGGTAATATTTTTTTTATTTTTATTTCTTTCTAAAATAAAAGTACCATAAGCTGCTGCAAATTTTACCGCATCAATGGGTGTTAAATTATCGGCGGTTTTCCCTCCAATTGTTCCTCTTATTCCTGAAATAGATTTTATTAATGTCATGTTCTTTTTTTATTAGCTGAACAAAGATAATTTTATTCTATGAGATGTTGAAATAAAATGAGAATAAAGAAAAAGTAATATCTTTATAAAAAGCAATTTGTTGCTACATTAAAAAAACAACAAATGTCATTTCGAGTGAAGTGAAACGAAACCGAGAAATCTTTACTTTTATAATGAGAGGTATTATTTAGGTCTCGACTGCGCTCGACCTGACAAAAATGTAATTTACTTCATAAAATCATATACAGATTTAGAAATTTTAGCTAATTGATCTGTGCCTTTATCAAAATCTTTTAAGTTTTTAGAAAGCAATACCAATACATAACTTTTGCCATTTGGTAAGTAGACAATTGCAGCATCGTGATGAACACCAGTTATTGAACCAGTTTTATGTGCAACTTCAATATTTTCTGGTAAGTATTTCGGAATCATGTCGTTCCATTTTTGATCTTTTAAAATAGTTAGCATTGCTTTGCAATCTTCTTTTGTTCCTGCAGTTCCGTTTGCAATAGCTTTTAGAATTACTAACAAATCATTTGCTGTGGTAGAATTGCTTAAACCTTTTTCATACGCTTTTATATCTTCAACTCCACGCAGCACTTCTATTTTATCAGCTCCTAAACTTCTCATAGTTGCCGTTGTTTTTTTAGCATCAACAACTTCAATTAACACATTGGTGGCTAAATTGCTACTTAAAATAATCATGCCGTACATTAAGTCGTACATTTTTTGCATCGATCCGATTTTACTGTAAATAACATCGTCGCTATCTTCACCAATATCCATTTTATACAAACTGCCATCTACAATACTTTTAAATTCGTTTTTAAGTAGAATAGAATCGTTTAAATTGAGTTTCCCTTCAGATTGTTGCTTGTACAACTCAATCATCACAGGAACTTTCATTGTGCTTGCTGCATGAAACTGTTCATCAACATTTATAAATACGTTTTTCTTTTCATCTGACAAATCTAAAAATGCAACAGCTACATCTCCATCAATATTCGAGATTTGATTTTCTATAGAAATTTTTAAAGTATCTAAAGACTTCGAATTATCAGCACAAGAAATTGCAACAAAAAAAAGGATACTTAAAAATAAAGGTTTGATGTATTTAGTCATTTTTTTAAAATTTTATATATAATTAATGAGACAACCATAAATATTAACAGTGCATATTGCACAAGCCTATAACTACCATCTTTATCAACCGCTTGAATAAGTAAAGCAATTATTATTGGTATATATGCAAACAGATAAGCAATAATTTTCTTTTTTTTCAAAGCTTAAATCTTTTTTTGATTGCTAAAATAACAAAAAAACGCCGTTGAAAAAATCAACGGCGTTTTATATATGAATTAAGAATGGGTTTTATTTCCCTTCCATTTTCTTCTTTAAATCAGCTAATCCACCGATATCTCCAAGAGTCGTTTTTTCTGCTTCGGCTGCTTTTTTAGAAGCTGCTTTTACATTTTTCTTCTCTTCTTCTTTAAAGATTGATGTATGAGAAACTACCACTCTTCTGTATTCTTTAGAAAATTCTAAAACTTTGAATTGTGCAGTATCACCTTTTTCTAATTTTCCACCGTCTTCTTTATCTAAGAAACGAGTTGGTGCAAAACCTTCTACTCCATCAGCAAATGTTACTGTAGCTCCTTTATCATTCTTTTCAGAAATTGTTCCTTCATGTAAAGAATCTATAGCGTACGTAGCTTCGTGAGCATCCCAAGGATTATCTTGAGTTTGTTTGTGTCCTAAATTTAATTTACGACCTTCAACATCTAACTCTAACACTTGAACTTCTAATTGATCACCTACAGATGTAAAATCTGATGGATGCTTAATTTTCTTAGTCCAAGATAAATCAGAAATATAAACCAATCCATCAATTCCTTCTTCTAACTCTACAAACACACCAAAATTAGTGTAGTTTCTTACTGTACCAGTATGCGTAGAACCAACAGGATATTTCTTCGTAATATCCGTCCAAGGATCTGGATGTAATTGTTTAATACCTAAAGACATTTTACGGTCTTCTCTATCTAAAGTTAAAATTTGTGCTTCAACTTCGTCACCAATTTTTACGAAATCTTGTGCAGAACGTAAATGTGTTGACCAAGACATTTCTGAAACGTGAATTAATCCTTCAACACCTTCAGAAACTTCAATAAATGCTCCGTAATCAGCTAAGACAACAACTTTTCCTTTTATTTTATCACCAATTTTTAAATCAGCATCTAACGCTTCCCAAGGATGCGCAGATAATTGTTTCAATCCTAATTGGATTCTAGATTTGTTATCATCAAAGTCTAAGATTACAACATTTAATTTTTGATCTAACTCAACAACCTCATTTGGATGATTGATTCTAGACCAAGATAAATCTGTAATATGTACTAAACCATCAACGCCACCTAAATCAACAAATACACCGTAAGAAGTAATGTTTTTAACAATACCTTCTAATACTTGTCCTTTTTCTAATTGACCAATGATTTCTTTTTTCTGTACTTCTAAATCCGCTTCAATTAATGCTTTATGAGAAACGACAACGTTTTTAAATTCGTGGTTGATTTTCACAACTTTGAATTCCATTGTTTTTTCTACGTATTGATCGTAATCTCTAATTGGTTTTACATCAATTTGAGATCCTGGTAAGAATGCTTCGATTCCGAATACATCAACGATCATTCCTCCTCTTGTTCTACATTTTACAAAACCGTTAACGATTTCTCCAGTTTCGTGTGCGTTGTTAACTCTATCCCAAGCTTTAATTACTCTTGCTTTTTTGTGAGATAAAACTAATTGACCTGAACTATCTTCTCTTTTATCAACTAAAACTTCAACAACATCACCAACAGCTAAGCTAGGGTTGTAACGAAATTCGTTTAAAGAAATAACTCCTTCAGATTTAGAATTGATGTCAATAATTGCATCTCTTTCTGTTAATCTTACTACGGTTCCTTCGATTACATCACGTTCGTTTACAAAACCTACAGTTCCTTCTAACGCTTTTTCGAATTCTTTTAATTTTTCTTCATCAACAGCTTCAATACCTTCTTCGTATTTGTGCCAGTTAAAGTTTTCTAAAAATTCTTGTGGATTTACAGTTTCTACAACTGTTTCTTGTACTTCAGTAGCAACAACTTGCTCTTCAGTGTTTTTTGTTTCTTCAGACATTCTGAATTTACTTTGTATCTTGTTGTTATTCAGATTTTTAACGACAATAACATCAAGAGATGTTTATATAAATAATTGTTTTCTAGTTCCTTTTATAAACCTGTTCTCGTAAAAAGGAGTGCAAATGTACAAAATATTTGTAATTAAACAATGGGTAATATAACAATGATTTAATTTAACAATTTAGCAATTTGAAGAGCTAAGAGCCTAGACTGTTAGACTGTTATATTTTTAGAAAAAAGAGAATAGACAGGTTTGTTTCTAATTTGAATCTAACTGTATACTGCTATTGAAAACTGCAAACTAATTATTCTTACTCAATCCAATTTTTAAAATCTTTAACGCGTTCTCTACTCACAATAATTTCTGTTTCTGAATACGAATTTAAAATGATTTTTAAACGACTATTTGTATACGCAACAATGTCTTTTATTGCTGATATTTGAACAATAAACGTTCTGTTTACTCGAAAGAATTTTTCTGGATCTAATTCGGTTTGTACTTGTTCTAAAGCGCCATCTAATAAATAACTTCTATTTGCAGTTGTATGGATATAGGTTGCTTTGTTTTCGCTGTAAAAACACTCAACATCATCTGTTGAAACAATTTTTAAATGCTGACCTACTTTTATGGTAAAACGTATTTTATATTTTCTATCAATCGGATTTACCAGCAACTTTTTAATATCTTCAAAGTTTAATTGAACATCTGCTTGTTTCACATGGTGACTTTTATATTTATCTACTGCAGCTTTTAATTCGTCTTCATCAATTGGTTTTAGTAAATAATCGATGCTATTTAACTTGAAAGCTTTTAATGCATATTCATCATACGCTGTTGTAAAAATAATGGCACTAGAAATGGTAACATGTTCAAAAATTTCAAAAGACAAACCATCAGATAACTGAATATCTAGAAATAGCAAATCTGGATGTTCATTATTCTGAAACCACTCTATTGATTCTTCTACAGAATGTAGCATTTTATGAGCTTTTACATCCAATACCTCCAGCATTCTACTTAATCTTCTTGCTGCTGGTTTTTCGTCTTCTATAATTATTACATTCATGCTAAAACTTATTATGATCCTTATTCATTTCTTCTTGTATTTTACGCTCTTCCCATTTTTTACCAAAAAAATTGAACTTATACACATTTAAACCGTGAAATATTAAAACGATTCCCCACCAAAAAAACAATCTATAATTGCTAATTTCTGTAAAAGCATCTAGAAAAGAATCTCCATAAGAAATATCTTTATAAATTCTTCTACCAATAAAAAAACCATTGATAATTATATAAAAAGCAGCATGATTGTAAAAGCCTTTTAACTTTTCAACTCTCTTTTTCGCTTTTACGTATTTATTCTCTTCTATCATTTCTTAAAATTTAGATTTGCGTTCTTCTTCTTCCATAATTTCTTTTAGCTTTTTCTCTTCCCAGTTTTTTCCTACAACATTAAATCCGAAAACGCCTAACCAATGAAAAAAGATTCCAATTCCCCAAAAAAACCAAGTAGAATACACTCCAAAGTTTTGAATCACCTCTTCAAGTGAATCTCCTCCATCATTCATTAAACCAAAAATGATGATTCCGCTTAAAAATGTATTTACAATAATATATACGATTAAATGAACGTAAAATCCTTTTATTTTTTCAACCCTTTTTTTTGCTCTAAGGTACTTGATACCTCTTATTGCCTCTTCGTCTCTCATGATTTTTTTTACTTGTATTGTTTATACTTTTCTTCTTCTTCCATCAATTCCTTGATCTTTTTCTCTTCCCAATTTCTTCCTAAAAACGGATTGTAATCATAGGTATCCATTGCGTGGAAAGTCAATCCCATTCCCCAACCAAAAATCGGAAACCAAAACCAATGAAATTCTGGCACAAAACGTACGTTTATAAAAATTAAAAAAGGAATTACGATACAGTATGATGCAACATTTGCATAAAACCCTTTGATTTTATCCACCTTCTTTTTAGCTCTTAAATATTTTTGCTCTTTTGTAAATTCTTTCATAATTCCTGCTTTATTTTGATAATTTTCCATCTTCATCCATCAACTCTTTAATTTTTTTGGCTTCCCATTCTTTTCCGAAACCAATTTTTGAAGGTCCAAAAACCAGAAACCAATGTAATATGACTACAAATACAATTCCTGGTGCAGCAAACCAAAACCAATGATAACCTGGCGAAAAAATTAAATTAACTGCTACAATTGTAATCAGAGAAAAGATTTCTATTACCAAATGGATGTAAAACCCTTGAATCTCTTTTACTCTTTTTTTTGCTTTTAAATAACGCTTTTCCTCTATATATTCTCCTTCCATAGTATTATTCCCAGTTTGATGTATCATCGTTTTCTTCCATCAATTCTTTAATCTTTTTACTTTCCCAGTTTCTTCCTAAAAACGGATTGTAATTATACACATCTAATCCGTGAAAAATGACACCAATTCCCCAACCAAACATTGGAAACCAAAACCAATGAAACTGTGGTGATGTATATAAATTGATGAATACTAAAAACGGAATTACAATACAATACGATGCTAAATTTTGATAAAACTCTTTTAGCTTTTCTACCTTTTCTACAGCTCTTACATAACTGTTATTTTCTATTTCTTTTGTGTACATAATGTTGTTGTTTTTTGTTAATAATGGCAAGCTTACCTTAAAAACTATGTTGTCGTTTGTAATTTCTACACTTCTTTTTGTTAGTAAGAAATACCTATCTGTAATGTTTCTTAATCCAATTTTTGTGCTTTTACCAATTGCTTCTTTATGATTTACATTATTCTCTATAATTAACGCTCCGTTTTCTTCAAAAATTCGAAGTTGTAATGGTTTGCTTGATGAAACCACATTGTGTTTTACAGCATTTTCAAGTAACAATTGTAAGGATAAAGGCACAATTTTTAATTCTTCGTTGCTAATTTCTGATGGAATATCAAATTGTATGGCATCTTCAAATCGCATTTGTAATAATTCCATGTAGGTTCTTGCAAATTGCAATTCTTCAGAAAGCGGAATTAATTCTTTATTTCTCTGTTCTAAAACGTACCGATATACTTTCGATAATTTTGTAGTAAAGCGTTCTGCTTGCTTCGGATTTTCTCCAATTAATGATGTTAACACATTTAAACTATTGAATAAAAAGTGCGGATCAATTTGATTTTTTAACGATTCAAATTTTGCAGTTTCCGTTTT
Organism: uncultured Flavobacteriaceae bacterium; assembly: GCA_913065125.1. GTDB lineage: Bacteria > Bacteroidota > Bacteroidia > Flavobacteriales > Flavobacteriaceae > Polaribacter > Polaribacter gochangensis. The sequence continues at coordinate 561,628 of CAJYAG010000001.1, forward strand.
TGCTACAATTTCTTGTTTATTGCTTTTTTGCGTTTGCGAAGCTTTCCAATTGATCATAAATCCACGAGCGTGAAAAAAAACTGCAATTGCAAGTGCTCCCAAAATTGTAAATACATGCACTAAAAATAATTCTCCAAAGAAAAACTCTTCAAAGTTATTTCCTAAAATAAGTACATATTGTACATAATGAATTAGCAATACAATGATAATTGTGTAAAATATGGTTGCAATAATACCCGCTGTAAGTCTTTGATTTGTTTGATCTACCCAACTCCATTTGGTATTTAAATACTCATTAATCATACCGTTTCCTAATCCTAATCCGAAGGAATACATTGCAGAAAATAAAAATATAATTCCAACACCTTTTATGGTAAATTGCTGATTGATAATCACAAATAAGATTCCAAATACAACTGTTAACTTTATACAAAGAATAACGTCTTTCTTTATCTTATCTAGTGTTGAACTATTTTTATCTTGACTCATGTCTTTTTATTTATCGTTAAAGATTTTGTTATTAAAATCTAATCTCTAAAGTTACATCTTTATCTGAAACTTCAAACTGTGCCTCATCAAAATTTGGCGGACCAAAACTCATTGGATTGTTAGACATTCCGTAACTCTCTAATGGCATTCCGTTAGATTGAAAATCCATTTTATTATTACTGTTTGCATCGTGAAAACAAATAATTGCGTAATTACCTGGCTCAATATTTGTAAAAACTACTTTACTTTTTTTACCTTTTGGAGAACTCGATTGCGTTTGAACTGGCACTTTCATAAAGCTATCTTTATTGTACAAAGCATAACTTACTGTACCTTTATCACTAGGAACATTATCAATTGATACTGTAATTGTTCTTTTGTCTGTATTAGATTTTTTAGCTGTAAATGTTGCTGTTTGAAATACAACTAGGATTGCGAAAATTGTTGTGAATACTTTCATGATTTCTTATTTTTAATTGTTAATGACACCACAAAGATGTAACAACAAATAAGTTTTATAAATTAAAAGAAACCGAATTGTATTTTTTTAAGGATGAATTGTAGGTTTTTAAGAATTCAGTCCTTTTTTGTAAGTAGCTAATGCTCTTTCTCTAGCCATTTTATGTTCAACTATTGGCTGCGGATACGTAAGCTCGTTCAAATCTTTTACCCAAGTTGTAATATACTGCAAATCTTTATCAAACTTTTTTATTTGTGCTGTCGGATTAAAAATTCTAAAATATGGCGCAGAATCACAACCTGTTCCGGCTGCCCATTGCCAATTGCCATTGTTGGCAGACAAATCATAATCCAATAACTTTTCAGCAAAATACGCTTCTCCCCAACGCCAATCAATTAATAAATGTTTACACAAAAACCCGGCAGTAATCATTCGAACTCTGTTGTGCATATAGCCTGTTTCGTTTAATTGTCGCATTCCTGCATCAACAAATGGGTAACCCGTTTCTCCTTTGCACCAAGCTTCAAATTCTTGCTCGTTATTTCTCCATTCAACTTGATTGTATTTACTTTTAAAATTTTCTGTAACAACGTTTGGAAAGTGAAATAAAATCTGCATAAAAAACTCTCTCCAAATTAATTCACTCAAATACGTTGCATTGCTTTCTAAAGCAATTTTAATCAGTTTTCTAGCACTTAATAAACCGAAACGTAAATACGGAGAAACATAAGACGTTTTATCAATAAACGGAAAATCTCTAACAGCATCGTATTGATCTAAATGCGCTAAATTATACCCTTTTACTTTGATTGTACTTTCTGCAAATCCGATAGATTCTAATGAAGGGAAATCTATTTTAAAGTGATAAAAGTTAGGCTTTGGATTACTTTCTAAAAGTAAATCTTCGTTAAATTCTGACAACCATTTGTTTTTATACGGCGTAAAAATCGTGTACGGTAATCCGTCTGCTTTTACAATTTCTGATTCTTCAAAAATCACCTGATCTTTATAGGATAAAACTCCAATGCTTTTTGATTTTAGAAACTGTGTAACTTCTAAATCTCTAGCAATTGCATAGGGTTCGTAATCTTTGTTGTAAAAAACATTATCAATTTGATATTGAGAAACCAATGCTTTCCAAACCTCAATTGGCTTTCCAATTTTTATCAGTAGTGATGAATTTAGCTTTTTAAATTCTGCATCAATACTTTTTAGCGTGTTGTAAATAAAGGTAATTCGGGCATCCTCTTTTGGCAAAGAATCTATGATTTCTGTATCAAAAATAAAAATCGGAAGTACAGGTTCTTTTTCTAAAGCTGCTTTGTACAAAGCTACATTATCTTCTAAACGTAAATCTCTACGAAACCAAAATACATTCATCATTAAAAAATAGTATTTAACACTTTTTCTCTATATTCAAAAATAGATTGTAGTTGTTTTTTTATAAATAAAGTTTGCGCAATGCTGCCTAGAAAACCAAAAGGAATTTTATACGATATTTTATCTTTCATCAAGGTGTTTCCGTTTGGCAACGATTCAAAAAAATGTTCGTGATGCCACATCGAATATGGTCCAAAACGTTGTTCATCTATAAAAAATTGGTGCTCTTTTACCGCAGTTATTTCTGTCACCCAATTTGTTTTCACAAACGGAATCGGAGAAACTTTATAGGTAATAATCTGACCTTGATATGCTTTTTTATCCACTTTAGAAGTGATGTGAAAACCCATTTTTGGTGGAGTAATATTCGACAAATTTTCTGGTGATGAAAAATAACCCCAGGCTTCTACTATCGAAATATTTAATTCTTGTGATGCTTCTAAGGTATAAATTCCTGAGTGTTTCGAAAACTGAATCATTTATTGTAAATGTTTTGTAATCTTTTTACTCATTGGTTTGGTTAAAGAAAAATAGTAATCAATCAATTCGCCCTTTTCATCCACCAAATATTTTTGAAAATTCCACTTTACAGAAGAGTTTTTCAATCCGTTATTTTCTTTTTTTGTCAACCAAGCATATAATGGATGTTGCTTATCTCCTTTTACATCAACTTTTTCAGTAATCAAAAAAGTAACGCCATAATTGAGTTTACAAAAAGACTGAATTTGCTCAGCCGTTCCAGGTTCTTGTCCGCCAAACTGATTTGAAGGAACACCGATAACCATCAACTTGTCTTTATACTGCTCATATAACTCTTGCAAACCTTCATATTGTGGCGTAAAACCGCATTCTGAGGCCACATTTACAAACAATATTTTTTTACCTTTAAAATCTGCTAAATTGATTTTCTCTCCAGAAATGCTCTTAATTTCGATATTATATACTGATGTTGTTTCCATTTTTTCTGTTTTATTGATGATATTGATACATATGAGTAGACAAAGAATATAAATAGGTTTCATGTTTTAATTGTATAAAATTATATATCCGTTTAAAGTTGATGCAATTGTCAACCAAATTAAATACGGTGCAATCAGCAGTGTGTACCATTTTATCTGTTTGATAAAATTGAATGTAAAAAAGCCTACCAATAACCATAAACTTATGATGACTACAAAGCCAACAATTGTAAGGTGTTGATTAAAGAAAACGTAATTCCAACTTACATTTAACAACCATTGCAGCAGAAATAGTTGTATTAGAAATGATTTTTTTTCTTTAAAAAACAAGGCTAGTTTGGTCATGTAAAATGAAAACAATACCATAATTGTTGTCCAAGCTGCGCCAAAAACCCAACCTTCTGGAGTCCATGGAGCTTGATTTAAAGAAGTGTACCAGTTTGATGTTGGGCCATCATTCATTAAAATAGTTCCAATACCTAAAGCACCAAAGTTGGCAATAAAAAATATTAAAAATAAAACATACTTGTTTTTCATTTTTTATACAGTTTTAAAAAGGTTCATTTTTTTGAATTGTTCATTTAAAAAAACAATCCAAAATAACATTGTAAAAGCATAGCCGGCATCTTCAATCGGTATTGTAAATAAGCGAATTCCTAAGTTTTCTGAATTGTTATACCAAACAACTGGCTCAGGTATAAAACTTCCTGTTAAGATTCCGTTTACTATAAAAAATGGAATTAAAATTATTACGAAGGAAATGTAAAATCGCTTTAAAATATCTTTTGCAAAAAAAAGTGCTACCAGTAAAGTAAGTATTAATAATGAATAATTAACACTTGTATACCATTTATCAAAATTAAAAAACAAGGTTATTGCCGTTAAAATCAATAAAAAATAGGTAATCCGGTTTACTGCTTTATCTGACAATAAAAAGGTTGGTCTAAAATATTCCAATGAATAATGAATAAAAATACTAGCATACGGAATGCAGATAAAAAACAACATCTCGTCAATGGGTAATCCAGCAATTTTGTACGGCAAATGATAGTTATCATTAAATCCCCAAATGCCATTTTTCGTAAAGATAACATCCCAAACAATAAAAAAGATTGCCACTAAAATTATGGCTAGAAACACTGTTTTCCATTGTTTGACGAAATTCATCCTTTTATTAAAAGAATATATAAAAGGTATACTAATTGAACCCAGATTTAATAGTAAATACAAATACATTAGGAGTTGTTTTTTTTAAAATATTTTAAAGGGACAAACAACATCCCGAAACATTCACCATCAGGTTTCCCTAAATGTTTATGATGAATTTTATGTGCTTTCCTCAAGCCTTTTAAATACCTGCTATTGGTATTTCTGAACCATTTAAATCGTCTGTGAATTAATACATCATGCACTAAAAAATAAGCAATTCCATAACATAAAATTCCCAACCCAATAAAGAACAAAAAATTGATTTCTGGGCGAATACCGAAATAGAATAATAAAATACTTGGAATTGCAAATACTACAAAAAACGCATCGTTTTTTTCAAATACGTGCGGATACCCTGGTTGATGATGATCTTGATGTAAAAACCAACCAAAACCATGCATCACGTATTTATGTGTACACCAAGTGATTCCTTCCATTATTAAAAATGTTATCAAAGTAGTTGTAGCAAAAAACATCAGATTAAATTTAGTTTATATTTCACAAAACTTCTTGCTAATAAATTAATTTTCATTGAATTAGAGATTCTAACTCTTGTTTCCATTATCTTAGAAGAAGGTGTTTGTTTTAATTTTTTTAATAACCTTTTATAATATCTATAGGCAACATAGACACCAAATTTTGCTTCAACAGGTAGTTTTAAAATCCCCTCTTTAAAAGCAACTTCAAAATCTTCTTCTATTTCTTTTATAATTTGATTTTTAGATTCATTATTTAAAGTGCGTAAATCTACATTCGGGAAATAAGATCTATTCAAGCCTTCAATATCATCTTTTAAATCTCTTAAAAAATTGACCTTCTGAAAAGCAGAACCCAAACGCATTGCTGGTTTTTTTAAATCTTCGTATTTTTCTGAATCTCCATTTACAAAAACCTTTAAACACATTAATCCAACAACATCAGCAGAACCATAAATATACGAATCATATTCTTCTTTTGTTTGGTATTCTGTTTTGTTTAAATCGGCTTTCATGCTTTTTAAAAATGCCTGTACTAAATCATCAGAAATATGATATTGAAAAACCGTTTGTTGAAATGCATTTAAAATTGGGTTTAAACTAATTCCGTCTTCAATTGCCTCATAATAATCAGCTTCAAATTTGTTGATTAATTTTTCTTTGTCATATTGATGAAAACTATCAACAATTTCATCAGCAAAACGAACAAATCCATAAATATTATAGATGGCTGTTCTAATTTTTGGTGACAACATTTTTACCGCTAATGAAAACGATGTACTGTATTTTTTTGTAACCAATTCACTACAATTACTGGAAACTTGATCAAATAGTGCTTTCATACGAATGTTTTTTTATAATTAAATCTGAAACAATTTTACCAGAAATTAATGACGGTGGAACACCTGGCCCTGGTACTGTTAATTGTCCTGTAAAGAACAAATTCTCAACAGTTTTACTTTGTATTTTGGGTCTTAAAAAAGCTGTTTGAGTTAATATGTTTGCCAAACCATAAGCATTCCCTTTATACGAATTATAATCTTTTATAAAATCCTTTACGCAATATGATTTTTTAAACAAAATACTCCTTTTTACTTCTTGATGGGTTAAACCTTCTAATCTGTCTATAATTTTAGTAAAATAGGCTTCTCTTAATTCTTCTGTATCTTCTAATCCAGGTGCAAGCGGAATTAAGAACGTTGCGGCTTCTTTTCCTTCTGGAGCTAAGTTTTTATCAGTTATACTCGGAAAGCTTGCATAAAATAATGGTTTTTCTGGCCAAGCTGGATCGTCATAAATTGTTTTAGCATGTTCATCAAAATCAGTATCAAAAAATAATGTATGATGTGAAACGTCTTTTAATCTCTTATCAAATCCAACATAAAATAATAAAGACGAAGGCGCAAACACTTTTTTGCTCCAATATTTTTCAGAATACTGTCTATATTTGGTTGGTAATAAGGTTTCTGTATGATGATAATCTGCTCCACTAACTACAATATCTGATTGTATAAATACATCATTTACAAGCAAACCAGTGGTTTTACCTTTTTCATCTAAACAAATTTTTTCAACATTTGCATCTGTTTCAAATACAACTCCTAAACTTAATGCCAAAGTTGTCATTGCTTCTACTACTTTATACATTCCTCCTTTTGGATGCCATGTTCCCAAACCAAAATCTGCATAATTCATAAAACTATAAAAAGCTGGGGTATTGCTAGGCTTTGCGCCTAAAAACAATACAGGAAATTCTAAAATCTGAATTAACTTCTGGCTTTTTATATTTTTACGAACCTGAGTTCTTATTGTAGAGAAAAACTGATTGACTCTTTTAATTGTTACTGGAGTAATCAATTCGAGCGGAGAAACTCCTGGTCGATACACCAAATCTTTAATTGCAGTATTGTAATTGAACTTTGCAGCATCTAAAAAATCTTTTAGGTGTTTAGAACTTCCTTCTTCTTCTTTTTCAAAAGCTTCAAAAATCTCTTTTAATTTTCCAGAAATAATAATGGATTCTAACTCAGAAAAATACACTTGATACGCAGGATCTAATCGGTCTAACTCATAAAAATCTGATGGCTTTTTATCAAAATCTTTAAAAAATTTCTCAAAAACATCTGGCATCCAATACCAAGTCGGACCAATATCAAAGGTAAACCCTTCTTTTTTATATTGCCTTGCCCTACCTCCTGTTGTCTTGTTTTTCTCATACACCGTAACGTCAAAACCTGCTTTTGCCAAATAGCATGAAGCCGATAATGATGAGAATCCTGAACCTATAATATGTATTTGTTTCTTCATTTTGTTTAACAAATATACAAATTAATTAAACAAAATATAAAATTATATTAAAAATTATATTTCTTTTAACAAATCAATCAAGCTTGCATAGAATAAAAAATGACTTTTAAAAGCTTTAGAATTTAGATTCTGAACCTTATTCCCAAAAGCCCAAAACTCGTGCTTTGTGTTTTTTAATTTAACTTCAATTTCACTAAGATAATCATTCATAAATAAATCATGAGGAGCAACCGTAAAAGAAGAAATAAAATTAACTTTAGAAAACATTGGTAAAAGAGAGTTCAAATTATCTAAAGGAATGCTTTGCCCTAAATAAATTGTCTTTTTTCCTCTTAGAGATAATTCATAATTCAAATACATTAAACCTAATTCATGAATTTCATTTTCTGGTAAAAAAAGCACATAAACAGCACTGTCATCAACCAACAAATTTTGCTGAATTTTCTCAATATTGATTTGTATTTTTTGAGAAATTAAATTTGAAATAAAATGTTCATGAGCGGGCGTTAACGTCTTTGTTTGCCACATCAAACCGATGTGGTCTAAAAAAGGAACAAACACCTCTTTAAAAACATCTCTAAATGTTTTATTGATGAGCAATTGATTATAGGTTTGATTAAACAACGCTTGATCAAAACTAAACATTGCTATTTTAAATGAATTGATGGCGTCGTCTACCAAAGCATTTTTATTTGCCAATTCTCTTGCTATTAAAACAATTGATTCTTCAGATAATTTTGCAATTTTAGAAATCTTATAATTGTTCTTATTTAACAAACTAACATTCAAAAGTTTTTGAAGATTTTCAGTATCATAATACCTAGCGTTACCACTTGTTCTTTGCGGAGTTAAAAGTTGATGTCTTTTTTCCCAAATTCTAATTGTATGTGCTTTAATTCCAGATAGATTTTCTAGATCTTTAATGGTAAAGCTTGTTTTGATATTGTTCAATTCTAAATAGTTTTAATTAAACAAATATAAGAATTTCAATTTAATAGTAAATTTTACAAGAGTAATTCTGTAACATTTTCTACTTTTGAGCTACTTATTAACCAAGAACTAACAAAACATAAAGTGCAAAAAGATTTAGAGTCTAAATTTTTACTGGATTTTGAGCAAAATCAAAATATCGTTCATAAAGTATGTAGAATCTACACTACAAATCAAGATGCGCATAATGATTTGTTTCAAGAAGTTGTGATTCAACTGTGGAAAAACTACAGCAAGTTTAGAGGCGATTCAAAATTTAGTACTTGGATGTACAGAGTAGCATTAAACACGGCAATTTCTTTATATAGAAAATCAACCAGAAGTATTAAGACTCAAGATATTGATGATTTTACCTATAAGATAAAATCTAACGAGTACGATAATACTGAAGAGTTGCAATTAAAAGCACTATACAAAGCGATTCATCAACTAAACGATATTGATAAAGCGCTCATATTTTTGTATTTAGAAAACAAACCCTATAAAGAAATCTCTGAAGCATTAGGGATTACAGAAGTAAACGCAAGGGTTAAAATGAATAGAGCAAAAGACAAATTAAAAAACATATTAAACCCATAAAAAAAAATGGATTTAGAACAATATAAAAAATCTTGGGAAAATCAACCACTAGAAACACATCCTGTTTCTAATATTGATATTTACAAGATGTCGCACTCAAAATCTTCATCAATAGTAAAATGGATTTTTATTATTGGGATAATTGAGTTAGTTTTTTGGACAAGTTTAAATTTTATGGTTCCTCAAAAATATTTAGAGTTTTATAAAGATTTTAAAATAATGGAACTTTTAAAAATAACAACTTACCTACATTATGTAGTAATACTAGTTTTCTTAGTGTTGTTTTACAAAAATTACAATTCAATTTCAATTACCGACAACACCAAAAGACTAATGAATAGAATCTTATCTGTGAGAAAAACAGTAAAGTATTATGTGTACTATAATTTAGGCGGAATTATTATTTCAAATATTGTGTTAATGATTATTTTATTAGGACAACCCGATAATTTGATAAACGCCTTGAACCCAGATGGTTTAAATGTTGATACAACAACCACAATAACATTTTTTATAATTGCAACAGCTATAATGGTAATAATTATGTTTGCAATAATTTGGCTCTTTTACAAATTTACTTATGGTAGATTACTAAAAAAACTAAATCAAAACTACAAAGAACTCGATAATATAGAGCACCTGCATTAAAACAAAAACCCCAGCTTTAAGCTGGGGTTTTTGTTTTAAAAATTTTGTAACTCCAAAATGAGTTTATCTAGCATTTCTTCTGTAAAATCTAAATGTGTAACCATTCGTAATTTTCCATCGCCCATTGAAATGAAATGAATATTTTTCTTTGCCATTGTTGCTACAAAAACATCTTCATCAACTGTATCTTTTGTGTAAAAAATAACAATATTGGTTTCTATTGGCTCTACACTTTTTATAAAAGAGCATGTTTCTAAAACTTCTCCAATTCTTTTTGCTCTTTTGTGATCATCAGCCAATCTTTCTACATGATTGTCTAAGGCATAAATTGCAGCTGCAGCTAAATAACCAGCTTGTCTCATTGCGCCACCAAATATTTTTCTGATTCGCAATGCTTTTGCAATGTGTTCTTTTGATCCTAATAAAATAGAACCAACTGGTGCACCTAACCCTTTTGATAAACAGATTGAAATGGTGTCAAACACCTCTCCGTATTGTTTTGGAGATTCATTTTTTGCAACCAAAGCATTAAATAATCTTGCTCCGTCTAAATGAAAAGCCAACTCTTTTTCATCACAAATTTGTTTTATTTTTTGAAGTTCTTCGATATCCCAACATGCACCACCTCCTTTGTTTGTGGTATTTTCTATACAAACCAAACGAGAATAGGGGGCGTGAATATCTGCTCGTCCAGAAACTGCATAGGCCAATTGTGCTGCTGTAAACATCCCTCTTTCTCCGTCTATCAAATGACTTGAAACTCCTGAATTAAATGCCGCGCCTCCTCCTTCAAAATTAAAAACATGTGCCCATTTATCACAAAACATTTTATCTCCTGGATGCGTATGCAATTTAATTGCAGTTTGATTTGCCATTGTTCCAGAAGGGAAAAATAATGCATCCTCCATTCCAAACATTTCAGCTGCTTTAACTTGTAACGCGTTAATGGTTGGATCACTTTTAAAAACATCATCTCCAACTTCTGCATTCATCATTGCGGCTAACATCCCTTTTGTTGGTTTTGTAACGGTATCGCTTATTAAATCTATTCTCATTTATAAATATTGATTCTTATTAATTTTTTTAACTTCTTAATCCATTCCGATTGGCGAACCATCTGGAATTTGAGGTGATTGTACTTTTTTAAATTTAGAAGGATCACTTTTAAATGCAGAAATACTTCTTGACATTTCTTTATCGTGCATTAATTGAGCACCTTTAGATTTTCGAGTACGTAACAAAGTAGCAATTTCATCAATCTTATAGTTTACAATTGCGGTAACCTGTTTGTAGGTGTTTTTGTTAGCGGCTAAATAAAATAACTGATTTAAAACTTGTTCGTTAACAATATTTTGTAATTCTTGGTAATAATCGTTTTTATGAGATTTTTTAAAAGTATTATCAATAACATTATCAATTAATTCTTCTAAACCTAATTGCGTTTTGTCTAAACTTTTATGCAATACTAAACGCGCAGCTCTTTGCGGATGAAAAAGCAATTCTAACGTCATTTCTGATGCCGTTTCAACAGCTCCGAAAGGGTCAAATTCTGCACCAACCTTACTTTTAAAAGATTCCCTTGTTCTACCATAACCAAAAGCTCTTGGCGGAAACAACTCTAATTTTGAAGTAGGAATTGCAATGGTTTCTACATCAATAGTTCTTAAAAGAACAGAAAGTGCTTTGCGCTCAACAGCACCCGGAACTCTTTTTACTATGGTTTGCTTTCCTCCTTTAACAGCATAATTATAATCCAAACCTCCTATTATTTTAGAAACTGCTTCTGTTTGATATCTATGTAAAAAATACAACGGAACAAACACATCTTCTAAGACAGAATAGGGTTCTTTACTTTTAATATTATCGGTAGAAAATTTATGTATTGCATTTTTCCTGATTGCTAATAATGAGTTTAATTCATCATCAACATTTTTACCATTATCCCATAAATGTGCGTACGCATGTGCGCTTCCTTTTGATCTAGCATCTTGATCTGTAATAAATCGCAACCCTCTTGCAAACGCAGTATCTAAGATGTTTTGCAATCCTTGTTCTTCATTATTTGTAAAATGTTGATAAGAATAAGCAACAGTTACTTTATCCCATTCTCCAATTCCAATTGCATAGGCATTTGAGAAATCTATTTTTCCGTTTTTTAACGAAAATTGCGGATGTGGATAATCCATTACAGAAGATCTACCAATAGTACTTGCAATATAATTATGTGCAAACCCAATTGTATGTCCAATTTCATGTGCAGATAATTGTCTAATTCTGGCCAAAGCCATTTCTAAAGCAAATTTATCTTTTGCTGTTTTTGTAGCGTAAGGAGCCTGTAGGGCTTGAGCAATTAAAAAATCTTGTCTGATTCTTAAAGAACCTAAACTTACATGTCCTTTAATAATTTCTCCAGTTCTTGGATCTGAAATACTTCCACCATAACTCCAACCTCTAGTTGACCTATGAACCCACTGAATTACATTGTATCTTAAATCTAAAGGATCTGCACCTTTTGGCAACATTTTTACTTGAAATGCATTTTTATATCCAGCAGCTTCAAAAGCTTGGTTCCACCACCTTGCTCCTTCTAATAAAGCCGATTTTACTGGTTCTGGAGTTCCTGGATCTAAATAATATACAATTGGCTCAACTGCTTCGCTAATAGCTGCATTTGGGTTTTTCTTTTCTAATCTGTGTCTGTAAATAAATCTTTTTGTAATTGATTGATTTACGGGTGTAGAATAATCCATATAAGACATCGAGAAAGAACCAGAACGAGGATCATATATTCTTGGTTTGTATTTATCATCTGGTAATTCTACAAAAGAATGATGTTGATAAACGGTTACTGCACTCGCATCTGGAGTAACAGACCGTAAATTTCTTCCTCTTGGACTTCCTTTAAACGTTAATAAAACATCAAATTCTACATTCTTTTTAAACGCTTTTGTTCTTTCTAAATTAAAAGCACTTCTAGATTTGTCTACACTATAATTTCCTTCACCGCTTCTAGATAAAGTATTTGAGACACCAAAAGTATCTTGCATAAAAAATGAAGTAGCATCAACTAAATACGTGTTGTTTTTTTCTTCCATAATAACAAAACCATGTAAAACCGATTTTGCAAAAGCTTCTTTTATGGAGTTTTTTTCTTCAACATTATCTGTTAAGGCTCTAAATTTTTGATTTGGTTGAATTAATAAAATTTTATTTCCAGCTTTTCTAAAAAACACCACCGATCCGCCACCTAATTTCCCTCTGTCTAAACCGATATCATTAGAACCAACACCTTCAGAAAGTGCATTAACATATAAAAACTCTGATTCGAGTTTAGAGATTTCTAAAAATATTTTGTCTTTACTAGTGTCATAATAAAAATTAAAATACCCTTCGTATTTAGTTACTTTTTTATTGTCTTTAAAAAATTGCGAAAAACACGTTTGGTTTACAAAAACAAATAATAATAAAATGGTCAATTTTTTCATGGTTAAAAGATTTTCTATAAAACTATAAAATATTGATGAGAAATTATTGAATAAAATATTAAATCACAATTTTTAACTTATTTTTGTGATACCTATGATTACACAAGAACAAATCAAAAATATTTCTGATAGAATTTCTAAGCTAAAACAGTATTTAAATATTGAGCAAAAGCTTATAGAGATAACTAATGACGAAGAAAAAACTGTTGCTCCTGACTTTTGGAACAATCCAAAAGAAGCAGAAGCTTTTATGAAAGAGCTTAGAATTAAAAAGAAATGGGTAACAGATTATGATACCGTTGTTCGTTTATTAGAAGACGCACAAGTGCTATATGATTTTTATAAAGAAGGGGAAGTTTCTGAGCAAGAAGTTATGACGCAATTTTCAAAAGCAGAAGAATTACTTGAAAGTATCGAGTTTAGAAATATGCTTTCTGATGAAGGCGATAATTTAAGTGCCGTCATACAAATTACAGCAGGAGCTGGAGGAACAGAAAGTTGCGATTGGGCAGAAATGCTTATGAGAATGTACATGATGTGGGCAGAGAAAAACGGATTAAAAATCAAAGAGTTAAACTATCAAAGTGGAGATGCTGCAGGAATTAAAACAGTAACATTAGAATTTGAAGGCGATTATGCTTTTGGTTGGTTAAAAGGAGAAAACGGTGTACATCGTTTGGTACGGATTTCCCCTTTTGATAGCAATGCAAAAAGACATACTTCTTTTGCTTCTGTTTATGTGTATCCTGTTGCTGATGATTCTATCGAAATTGAAATAAATCCTGCTGATATTGAAATTACAACTGCAAGATCTAGTGGTGCTGGTGGTCAAAACGTAAATAAAGTTGAAACGAAAGTACAACTAACACACAAACCAACCGGAATTCAAATTCAATGTTCAAATTCTCGTTCTCAACACGACAATAGAGCAACTGCATTGCAAATGCTAAAATCTCAATTGTACGAAATAGAATTGCAAAAAAGACAAGCTGCAAGAGCTGACATTGAAGCTGGAAAAATGAAAAATGAATGGGGAAGTCAAATTAGAAATTATGTAATGCATCCTTATAAATTAGTGAAAGACGTTAGAACTGCTCACGAAACAGGAAATGTAGATAATGTTATGAATGGAGATATTGATGCATTTCTAAAAGCATTCTTAATGTTAAACGGACAAAAAGAAACAGAAACCACCTTATAAAAAAGATATGATAAAAATATACCACAATGCACGTTGCAGTAAATCTAGACAAGGTTTAGAATTGTTAGAGAATTCTGGAAAAGAATTTAAAATAATTAAGTATTTAGAAGAGATTCCTACTGCTGAAGAATTAACCTCTATCATAAAAAAACTACAAATTAATCCTATTGATTTAGTTCGAAAAAATGAAGCAATTTGGAAAGAACAGTTTCAAGAGAAAGATTTATCTGATAAAGAACTAATTTCAGCAATGATTCAATATCCTAAATTAATAGAAAGACCCATTGTTGTAAACAACAATAAAGCTGTAATTGGTAGGCCAATAGAAAATATAACTACTATTATTTAATATTTTTTGAGAGCTATTTTTTAGCTCTCTTTTTCTTTAACAGAAGTTTAACAAACCCATATTTAAACTAATTGACAAACTTCTTGTCTTACCACTTTAAACATAAATCAATCAAATGAAAAAATCTATTTTAGTTTTAATTTGCCTTTTAAGTATATCGGCAGTTTATGCGAAAAGACCAACTCAAGCTGAAACTTTCGCTGTTTCTGGTAAAGTACTTGATAAAGATTCAAATCAACCTTTAGAATATGCAACTGTTGTTTTAAAAAACTTAAAGGATAATAAATTAAGTGGTGGAATTACAGACGGAAAAGGTGAATTCTACATTAAAATTGCTGGTGGAACTTACGACATCAGTGTTGAGTTTATTTCTTTTAAAACGGTTAGCTTTAAAAACAGAACCATAGATAAAAACATCAACCTTGGAACTATAATTTTATCTGAAGATGGAGAAATTTTGGATGAAGTGAATATCATTCCAGAAAAATCTACAGTAGATATTCGTTTAGATAAAAAAATATATAACGTTGGTAAAGACATGACTGTTAAAGGCGGAAATGTTGCCGATGTTTTAGACAATGTACCATCAGTTAGTGTTGATATAGAAGGAAATGTTAGCTTAAGAGGAAATGAAAATGTAAGGATTTTAATTGATGGAAAACCTTCTTCTTTAGTTGGTTTAGATGGTACAAGCGCATTGCGTCAATTACCTGCGGATGCAATTGAAAGAGTTGAAGTAATTACTTCTCCGTCTGCTAGGTATGATGCTGAAGGAACAGCCGGGATTTTAAATATCATTTTAAGAAAAGGAAAAGTTACTGGATTTAACGGTTCCATCAATCCAACAATTGGAGATCCAACTCAATACGGAATTTCTACAAACCTAAACTACAGAACAGAAAAATTTAACATCTTTACAAATACTGGTTATAGCTACCGAGACGGACCAGGGAAAAGCATTAACAATTCTACATATTTTGATAATTCTGGTAGTATTACCGGATATCTTGACGAATTAAGAAATAACAATAGACTTAGAAAAGGATTCAACTCAAGCTTTGGGTTAGAATATTACTTGACCGATAATAGTTCTATTTTAGGAAATATAGTTATTAGAAAATCTGATGGAAACAATACAACATCTAATAATGTTCAAATATTTGATGCTAATAGAAACTTAACAGATACAAGAACTAGAAACGAGGATGAATTATCTGATTCAAAATCAATTCAGTATTCTCTTAACTATACAAATCGATTAAATGCAACTGGTAAAAAATTAACTATTGATTTACAATACAGCAAAAATGATCAAGACGAAACAGGAAGTATTTTTCAAAACAATGTCTTTGTAGAAAACAATAACACTATTCAAAATTCTACAAGAAAACTTTTTCAAATTGATTATGTTTTCCCAAAAGAAGATGGTTCTCAGTTCGAATTAGGATACAAAGCTGATTTAGATAAATCTACTTCAGATTATAAAAACTTACCCGCAACACCTTATTCAGATCCAAAATTTGATCCATCAAACAATTTAGATTTCGAACAAAATGTATACGCTTTATATAGTCAATACGGTAAAAAACTTGAAAAATTTTCTTATTTAGTTGGATTAAGAGCTGAGTTAACAGATCAACAAATTAATTTACTAACAACAAATGAAAATTATAATAAATCTTATACTCAATTATTTCCAACAATAAATTTAGGGTACGAATTGTCTGAAAATGAGAGTGTAACTTTAGGGTATAGCAAGAGATTAAGAAGACCAAGATCCTATTTTTTAAATCCGTTTGAATCTAGAAGCTCAGAAACAAATATTTTTAAAGGAAATGTAAATTTAGATCCAACATTTACAAATTCATTTGATGTCGGTTATTTAAAGAAGTGGGATAAATTAATGTTAAACTCTTCAATATATTACCGTCATTCTACCGGCATCTATCAATTTATAAGTCAAGAAAGAGGCGATTTTGTAAATGGCGTTCCTGTAATTGTTAGATCTCCAATTAATTTATCATCAGAAGATAGATATGGTTTTGAGTTCAACACTAACTATAGTGTTTCTAAAAAAGTAAATTTTTCTGGTAGTTTTAACTTTTATGGATTTGAAACAGTGGGAGAATATAATAATATAGATTTTGGGAACAAAGATTCTAACTGGTCAGCTCGATTTAATTCAAGAATTACATTACCAGCAAGTATTCAATGGCAAACTTCGATGTCTTATAGAGGCGGACAAAAAAATGCTCAAAGTACAAGTGATGGAATTTTTAGTGCAAACTTAGCATTTAGTAAAGATTTATTTAAAGATAATGGTACCATGGTTTTAAACATTAGTGATGTTTTAAACTCAAGAATGCGTAAAGGATATTCTTATACACCAAACTCTTCTACTTACGGAGAAAATCAATGGAGACAGAGACAAGTATCTTTAAGTTTCGTGTATCGATTTAATCAAAAGAAAAACCAAAGGCAACAAAGACAACAACAAAATGATGACTTTGAAGAAGGTGGCGAAGGGTTCGGGAAATAATTCTAAAAGAATTACCACAATAAAAAAGGGTTTGCAAAATGCAAACCCTTTTTTATTAAATATTGTTTAAAAAAACTACTCTTTATCAGCAGCTTTTTTTGCTTCTTTCTTTAATTTCATATTTTCCCAAATTGTACCACCAATCCAGTAAGGAACAACAAATGTCAATAAGAAAATTAACAACCAAAAACCAGCTGTAAAAATAAACATGAATAATAAAAATCCTGAGAATTCTGAAAAATCTAACATTTGTGTTTCTTTAAAATAATTAATACCACAAAAATAATATATATTTTCAATTTACACTAATTATTAAAAATTATTTTAAACACGTATTTTTTCTTTTTGTTGATAACTGATTGTGATACTTTTAGTAATTTTGTAGTAGCAAAAAACAACACAAAAAATGAAATACAGAATAGAAAAAGACACTATGGGGCAAGTAAACGTTCCTGCTGATAAATATTGGGGAGCACAGACAGAACGCTCTAGAAACAACTTTAAAATTGGTCCTTCAGCTTCTATGCCGTTAGAAATTGTTTACGGTTTTGCTTATTTAAAAAAAGCTGCTGCCTACACTAATTGTGATTTAGGAGTTTTAACATCAGAAAAAAGAGATTTAATTGCTCAGGTTTGTGATGAAATTTTAGAAGGAAAACACGACGATCAATTTCCATTAGTTATTTGGCAAACTGGTTCTGGAACGCAATCAAACATGAATTGTAATGAGGTTATTGCAAATAGAGCGCATGAAATTGCTGGAAAAATTATAGGTGAAGGTGAAAAAACCATTCAACCCAATGATGATGTTAATAAATCACAATCATCAAACGACACATTTCCTACAGGAATGCATATTGCAGCGTATAAAAAAATCATGGAAGTTACCATCCCTGGAGTTGAACAATTACGTGATACTTTACAAGTAAAAGCAGAAGCATTTAAAGATGTTGTAAAAATTGGAAGAACTCATTTAATGGATGCTACTCCACTTACCCTAGGTCAAGAATTTTCTGGTTATGTTGCACAATTAAACTACGGATTAAAAGCACTAAACAATACCTTAGAACATTTATCTGAATTAGCTTTGGGAGGAACAGCGGTCGGAACAGGATTAAACACCCCTAAAGGATACGATGTTTTAGTTGCAAAATATATCGCTGAATTTACTGGACTGCCTTTTATTACAGCAGAAAATAAATTTGAAGCATTAGCTGCTCATGATGCTTTTGTAGAAACTCATGGAGCGTTAAAACAATTAGCTGTTTCATTAAATAAGATTGCTAATGATATTCGAATGATGGCTTCTGGACCTCGATCTGGAATTGGGGAAATTATGATTCCTGCAAACGAACCTGGAAGTTCAATTATGCCAGGAAAAGTGAATCCAACACAAGCAGAAGCATTAACTATGGTTTGTGCTCAAGTAATGGGTAATGATGTTGCTGTGACAATTGGCGGTACTCAAGGTCATTATGAATTAAATGTTTTTAAACCTATGATGGCTGCTAACGTTTTACAATCTGCACAATTAATTGGTGATGCTTGTAAATCTTTTGATGAAAACTGTGCAGCTGGAATTGAGCCAAATCAAGTGAGAATTACTGAATTATTAAACAATTCGTTGATGTTAGTTACGGCATTAAATACTAAGATTGGTTATTATAAAGCTGCAGAAATTGCAAACACAGCACATGCAAACGGAACTACATTAAAAGAGGAAGCTGTACGTTTAGGGTATGTTACTCCAGAGCAATACGACGAATGGGTAAAACCAGCAGAAATGATTGGAAACTTAAAGTAATTCTAGTTCTATTTAAAATAAAAAAAGAGACCATTTAGAAATGGTCTTTTTTTATTTTCCTTAAGTTCTAGGCTTTACTAAATTAATTATTTTAGTTAAGAAGCTAACTTTCTCCTCTTCTTCATGATACCCATTACCGTATTTCCCGTAACCGTAACCATAACCGTATCCATAACCGTATCCATAACCGTAACCATATTTTCCTTGAGATGAAAAATCATTTAACACATAACTAATGTTAGACACTTCTTTATTTTTGTACTTATCATCAATCATTTTCATCATTCCTTTTTCAGAATAATTTTGACGAATGGCATAAATAATAGCATCAGAATATTTAAATAATTCTAATGCATCAGAAACTAAACCAATTGGAGGTGTATCAATAATTACATAGTCATATTTATCTTGTAAATACTTTATTAATTCATCCGTTTTTTCGTTAATAAGTAATTCTGAAGGGTTTGGCGGAATTGGCCCTGATAAAATTAAATCTAAATTTGGAACATGAGTTTTATTAATAACTTCTTCAATACTACTCTGACCAATTAAATAATTTACGACTCCACTTTCATTTCCTAAATCAAAATCTGGAAATATTTTTGGCTTTCTTAAATCCAACCCAACTAAAACTGTTTTCTTACCACTCAATGCAAATACAGAAGCCATATTAATCGAGATCATTGTTTTACCTTCTCCGCTTACAGAAGAAGTAAGTAGTAAAGTTTTTGATTTTGAATTTTTATTATTTGTGTTAAACAAAAATTGAATGTTTGACCTTAATGCTCTAAAAGATTCTGCAACAGAAGATTTTGGTCTTTCAAAAACCGCTAAATTATTTCTCCAATCGTTTCTACCAACAACGCCAAGTACAGGTATAGCATAAGCGCTTTCAATTTCTTCTACGGTATGAATTTTATTATCTAAAATTTCAACAATAATAATATAGAAAAGGGGCAATATGATACTTATTGACAATGCCAATAAATAATTAAAACTTGAAATGGGATAGATGGGAGCGTTTCCTAAATTTTTTGCGGTATCTATTATTTTCACATCCGAAACATTTGCTGCAATGGCAGTTCCTGCTTCGTAACTTTTTTGTTTTAAATAGTTATAATTAGCTTCAGACATTTCGTAACTTCTTTCAAAAGCTATTAAACCTTGCTCTTTTTGAGGCAACGTTTTTTGCTTATTTAAAGTTATAGACTGTCTTTTATTAATTTTTTTCAAATCATTACTAAGAGTTTCTCGTAAGCTTCTAATGTTTTCAATAAGGATGTTTTTTGTAGTTTCAATATCATTGTCTAATGCAATAATATCTGGATGGTTGTCTGTTATTTGACCCCTTAACTTTTCTCTTACCGTAGCTTTGCTAATTAACTCTCCAATTTCTTGTGGAATTTTACCGTCAGCAATTTGTACAATCGCAGGAACAGGAATATCATTAAACCTCTTGTGCGTAATAAGGTAGTTTCTTAAACTGTCTAATGATTCTATATTATCTGTTACTCTTCTTTTCTCTTGATCAATTATTGTGATTTCTTCTAAAATTTTAGTGCCTTGAGCTGATAGATTATAAATATTATTTTTTGTTTTAAACCTACTTAATGCCTTACCTAAAATCTTTAAACTGTCAGATTCTTTATCAAATAAATTATCAATATATTTTTTGGTGTTTTCTGCGTAGGCTATTTTTGCTCCTTTTTTATCTTTCTCTAGAACTTTAACCGACATATTTAAATAATCTACAATTCTATTCTTATTTGCTCCATTTAGTTTTAGTTCTAAAATAGAGGCACCATCCGTTAAGTCTGAAACCCTTATTCCTCTATAGCGACTAACAGTACTATCAAAATTATTAAATTTTATATAGTAAAAATCTCCCTCTGAAATTTCGTCAACAGAATTAATTGTAAAATTTAAAAAAGGAGTACTTATTTTTTCTCCATAATAATATTCTTTTGAAAAATTTTTTTCATCCGATGAATAAGTACTTATAATATTTCCGGTGCCTGCTTCTATCATATCACTTGTGTAAGCAACTAACAGGTCATTACCTTCTTCATTAAAATCAAATGAAATTTTAAACTTATCTTTATTAACCGTTTCTATTCTAATGAATTTATTGTAGATCTGAGGCTTATCTAAATCAATCGCCACTTTAAAAGGCGTACTACCATAAACATCTTCTTTTCTATACCTTCCTTCTTTTAGGTAATCAATATAAAATTGCAAAGTATCTACTACCTTTTCATTATGAGTTCTTGAAGTAAGAATTACTTTTACAGTACCAACAGCATTGCTTTCTCCACCCCAATTAAAGGCGATATTTGTTCCTGTTGAAAATAGTGGATTATTTTCCTCTTTAACACTTATTGTTGTGCTTAGGCTATATACTCTTTCTTTATAGCCATTCATGAATTTAGCAACTATTAATCCTATCACAATCGTAACAACAAATAATTTCCAATAGGCTAAAACTTTAAAAATATAAAGTTTTACATCAATCGAGTTTTGCTGTTGATTATTATCATATGAAGTTTTATTACCCATAAATTTTATAAATTTCTAACTAATAAAATAGTAGATGTAACTAAAGTAAAAATTGATACTAACGTCGTTAATGACTGTAAACCTGTTGTTCCTGTTCCCCAAGATTTTTGTTTTAGTGGTAAAACATTAATATAATCATTGGGTTGAATATAAAAAACTTCAGAATCAAAAGTAGTCGCTTTTGTTAAATCTAAAACATATTTTTTTCTTCCATTAATAGTACTTCTCCAAACTTCAACTTTCTTTTTATTTCCTGTAATCGTAATATCTCCAGAATTAGAAATAGCGTCTAAAATGCTAACTCTATTCTGATAAATAACTTTTGGACCTGGATCTACAATTTCACCGATCACCGTATATTTAATTCCAGATAGGTTTACAGTAACGAAAAAGCTCTCTTTATCTGTTAGGTATTTTAAAAGTTCCTCTTCTAATCTTAATCGAACTTCTTTTGTGGTAAAACCTAATACATTTAACTCACCTATTACAGGTAATCTAATATTTCCATGTCTATCAACTCTGTAACCTGATTGATTAATTGACCCACTTTCAAAACCTCCATTGGTGTTATTTGATTGATTTACAAAGGTTGATTTTTTAAAAAGCTCAACATATTTATCATCTTTTGCTTTGACATCAATCGACAATACATCATCAACTTGAAGTCTATATGGCTCATTGTTTAACTTGTATACATTTTTTTTAGTTATTGGTTCTCCTTGCAAATAAATTAAATCTTTATTTGGCACACATGAAACAAAAAATATTACTGAGAGTACTACGAAAAATCGTTTAAGCATAGAATAAAATATATTTACCACTCAAAAATATAATTTTTATATCGCTCTTCCTATATTTTTCCTTTAATTTTGCTATTATTTCTATGCAAAAAGTTTTTTCTTACATAAAGCACTTGATCAAATCTACAAATCAACACGGAATTCATTCTCCATTTGTCTATGATTTAACCACAAAGTGTTTTTATCAAAAAACTATTTTATCAAAAAAAAATACACTTAAACTCTACAGAAAAAAACTTTTATCAAATAGAGAAAATATTGAAGTAACAGATTTCGGGGCTGGTTCTAAAGTTTTTAAAAGTAATTTAAGACCTATTCATAAAATCGCCATGTATGCTGGGATAAGCTCTAAAAGCGCTAATTTATTATGTAATATTTCAGAGTATTTTAAGCCGAAAACTGTTATAGAAATTGGAACTTCTCTTGGAATTGGAACTGCAGCAATACATGTTGGAAACCCTATCGCTAAAATTACGACTCTTGAAGGGTGTAATAATACTGCAAGAGTTGCGCAAAAACAATTCGATCATTTTTCTTTTAAAAATATTGATATAATTACAGGTGAGTTTAGCAAAACCTTACCAACATTACCATTTAGCAACTTATTAGACATGGTTTATTTTGATGGAAACCATCAAAAAAAACCAACATTAGATTATTTTCATCATTGTCTTCAGTTTATACATAATGAAAGCTTTTTTATTTTTGACGATATCCATTGGAGTAAAGAAATGGAAGATGCATGGGAAGAAATAAAAAAACATCCAAAAGTAAAAGTTACCATAGATACTTTTCAATGGGGAATTGTATTTTTTAGAAAAGAACAAGAGAAAGAGCATTTTATAATTAGAGTTTAAATAGTTAATTCGTACTTTTATCTAATGAAAATTTACACTAAAACTGGCGATAAAGGAACAACCGCATTATTTGGCGGAACACGAGTTCCGAAGCATCATTTAAGAATAGAATCTTACGGAACTGTAGATGAATTAAATTCATATATTGGTTTAGTTAGAGATCAAAATATTGATACAAACGCAATCGATTCTTTAATTAGAGTTCAAAACGAATTGTTTACACTTGGCTCTATGTTGGCAACTCCGCCAGAAAAAGAAATCTTAAAAAGCGGTAAAGAACGATTGAATATTCCGAAAATCACTTCAGAAAACGTTGCTTTATTAGAGCAAGAAATTGATTCGATGAATCTAGAACTACCCACAATGACCCATTTTATTTTGCCTGGAGGAAATCAAACCGTGTCATTCTGTCACATTGCCAGATGTATTTGCCGTAGAACGGAAAGATTAGTAACTGCCTTAAACGAAACCGAAACCGTTAATCCTGCAATTTTAGAATATTTAAACCGACTTTCTGACTACCTGTTTGTATTGGCACGAAAGTTGTCTAAAGACTTATCAGTTAAGGAAACTCCGTGGATTCCTGAAAAAGAAAATTAAGTTCTTTTATTTTATTGACAGATTTATCAAAAAAAACTTGGTTTTCTGAATAAAAAAATTATTTTTGCAGAAAATTAAACTCTACTAAAAATGTATTGGACACTAGAATTAGCATCTTATTTAGCAGATGCACCTTGGCCAGCAACGAAGGATGAATTGATAGATTACGCTATTAGAACAGGGGCGCCATTAGAAGTTGCAGAAAACTTACAAGAAATTGAAGATGAAGGTGATGCTTACGATTCTATTATAGAAATTTGGCCAGACTATCCGACCGAAGAAGATTACCTTTGGAACGAAGATGAATATTAACAAAAATTTACATCAAAAAAGTCTCAATCGAGGCTTTTTTTTTGTTTACATTTAACATTAAATTGTAATTGCTGTCAATAAATATCAACTTATTTATTATCAACTAATTATAAATCAACATTCAATTCATAAAATTGAATTTTAAATAGAACACATACAATGAGCTTATTAAACTCGGTCTTAAAAATATTTGTTGGAGACAAACAACAAAAAGATTTAAAATTACTACAACCAATCGTTGAAAAAACAAATGCTTTTGCAGAAGTAATTGGCAATTTATCAAACGACGAATTAAGGGCAAAATCTGATGAATTTAAAGCCAAAATAAAAGACGCAACTAACGCCTTTGAAACTAAAATTTCTGAATTAGAACAAGAAGCTTTATCCGCAGATATAGACAGACAAGAAGCCATATATGCTGAAATTGACACTTTAAAAGATCAAACGTATGAAGCATCTGAAGCTGTGCTTCAAGAAATAATGCCAGAGGCTTTTGCTGTTATGAAAGAAACTGCAAAAAGATTTACAAACAATACTGAAATTGAAGTTACCGCTACTCCTTTTGACAGAGAACTTTCTGCAACCAAAGAAAACGTAACTTTAAAAGGAGATAAATCTATTTGGTCAAATACTTGGGATGCATCTGGACAAAAAATTACTTGGGACATGATTCATTATGATGTTCAATTAATTGGTGGTTCTGTATTACACCAAGGAAAAATTGCAGAAATGATGACTGGAGAAGGAAAAACCTTGGTTTCTACCTTGCCAGTTTACTTAAATGCATTAACCGGAAAAGGAGTTCATGTTGTTACTGTTAATGATTATTTAGCAAAACGTGATGCTGCTTGGATGGGACCAATTTTAGAGTTTCACGGATTAAGTATAGATTGTATTGATGTGCATCAACCAAATTCTGATGCGCGTAGAAAAGCATACAACGCAGATATAACTTACGGAACAAATAACGAATTCGGATTTGATTACTTGCGTGATAATATGGCGCATACAAAAGAAGAATTGGTGCAAAGAGCTCCAAATTATGCAATTATTGATGAAGTAGATTCCGTTTTAATTGATGATGCTCGTACACCTTTAATTATCTCTGGTGCTGTTCCTCAAGGAGACCGACACGAGTTTAACGAACTAAAACCTTTAGTTGCTGATATTGTTACACTTCAAAAACAATACTTAGTAGGTGTTCTCGCTGAGGCAAAAAAATTAATCGCAGAAGGAAACACCAAAGAAGGTGGTTTTTTATTGTTAAGAGTTTATCGTGGAATACCGAAGAACAAAGCGTTAATCAAATTTTTATCGCAAGAAGGAATTAAACAAATTCTTCAAAAAACAGAAAACATTTACATGGCAGACAATAACAAATTGATGCCAGAAGTAGATGAAGAATTGTATTATGTTATTGAAGAAAAAAACAACTCAATCG
The DNA here is from genome assembly GCA_913065125.1 of uncultured Flavobacteriaceae bacterium. Taxonomy (GTDB): domain Bacteria; phylum Bacteroidota; class Bacteroidia; order Flavobacteriales; family Flavobacteriaceae; genus Polaribacter; species Polaribacter gochangensis. Next base: position 587,069 of record CAJYAG010000001.1, read on the forward strand.
ATTTATCAGACAAAGGAATTATTCATTTATCAGGAAAAACAAGTGATGAGAACTTTTTTGTATTGCCAGATATTGGTGTGAAAATTGGAGAAATTGATGAAAGTGAAAAATCTGCCGAAGAAAAAGCAAAAATAAAAGAAGAATTATACAGAGACTTTAGCATCAAAAGTGAGCGTATTCACACCATGAATCAATTGTTAAAAGCATATTCTTTATTTGAAAAAGACACAGAATATGTAGTAATTGACAATAAAGTAATGATTGTTGATGAGCAAACGGGTCGTATTATGGACGGTCGTCGTTATTCTGACGGACTGCATCAAGCAATTGAAGCAAAAGAAAATGTAAAAATTGAAGACGCAACACAAACTTTTGCAACTGTAACTTTACAAAATTACTTTAGAATGTACCGTAAGCTTTCTGGTATGACAGGAACTGCGATTACAGAAGCTGGTGAGCTTTGGGAAATTTACAAATTAGATGTTGTAGAAATCCCAACAAATAAACCCATCCAAAGAGATGATAAAGAAGATTTAGTATATAAAACAACAAGAGAAAAGTACAATGCTGTTATTGAAGATGTTGTTAAACTAGTTAAACAAGGAAGACCTGTTTTAGTAGGTACAACTTCTGTTGAAATTTCTGAATTATTGGGTAGAATGTTAAAAATGCGTGGAATTGACCACAATATTTTAAATGCAAAACTACACAAAAAAGAAGCAGACATTGTTGCAGAAGCTGGTAAACCAGGACAAGTAACAATTGCAACAAACATGGCTGGTCGTGGTACAGATATTAAACTTACCGAAGAAGTAAAAAAAGCTGGTGGTTTAGCAATTGTTGGTACAGAAAGACATGATTCTCGTAGAGTTGACAGACAATTACGTGGTAGAGCTGGTCGTCAAGGAGATGTTGGTTCGACTCAATTTTATGTTGCTTTAGATGATAATTTGATGCGTATTTTTGGTTCTGATAGAATTGCAAAAATGATGGATAGAATGGGATTAAAAGAAGGTGAAGTAATTCAGCATTCTATGATTACAAAATCTATTGAAAGAGCACAGAAAAAAGTAGAAGAAAACAACTTTGGTATTCGTAAACGTTTGTTAGAATATGACGATATTATGAATGCACAACGTGAGTTTGTATACAAACGTAGAAGACATGCTTTAGACGGAGATCGTTTAAAAATTGATATTGTAAACATGATTTACGATACCTGTCAAGCTATTGTTAGTCAAAACAAACCATTAAAAGATTTTAAAAACTTTGAGTTTGAATTGATTCGTTTTTCTTCAATGACTTCACCATTTTCGGAGGAAGAATTTGAATCTATGGACGAACAAGCTTTGATTGATACATTGTATGAAACTATTTATGCACATTATCAAGACAGAATTGCTAAAAATGCGGTAGCTGCTTTTCCTGTTATTAAAGATGTGTATGAAAACGAAGGCGATAAATATGAGCGAATTGTAGTTCCGTTTTCTGATGGTGTAAAAAGTTTACAAGTTGTAACCAACTTGCAAAAAGCATACGAATCTGAAGGGAAAGAATTGGTGAAAGATTTTGAAAAAAATATTACACTTGCCATTATCGACGAAAACTGGAAAACGCATTTACGTAAAATGGACGAATTAAAAAGTTCTGTTCAGAATGCATCGTACGAGCAAAAAGATCCGTTATTAGTTTATAAATTTGAAGCGTTTGAGTTGTTTAAGCAAATGATTGACGACGTAAATAAAGAAGTTTTATCCTTCTTGTTTAAAGGAGAAATTCCGAATCAAGGAAGTATTTCTGAAGCGCGTCAACAAAAAAGAGAACGTTTAAATGTGAGTAAAGCTGATGTTCAAAATAGTACAGAACAAGCTATCAATAATTCTAGACAACAACAAAACGAACCCGTTGAAACCGTTGTTAGAGAACAACCAAAAATTGGAAGAAACGAACGTGTTACCATTAAAAATGTAATGAGCGGAGAAGAAAAAGAAGTAAAATACAAACAAGCCATTCCTTTAATTGAAAAAGGAGAATGGGTTTTAGTAAAACAATAAAATGAAAAAAGCAATTCCATATATTTACATTCTAGTCGGAATCAGTTTTCTTGCTAAAGGATTTTATGCCATTTTTAATGAGCAAGAAATATATTATTTGATTTTCTCTTTAAAAACGGAAAGTAAATCTGTTTATATTTTATTTAACTTGTTTTTTGGTGGATTGATTTTGTACAGCGGAATTGGAAGACTGAAAAGATTTAAAAAGTAATTTTTTCTATAAAAACTCAATGAAGCCGATGTATTTACATCGGCTTTTTTAATGCTTAAAAATATTTTATATCTTTAAGGAAAATAAAATATTATGAAAAAAATTGCTACACTACTTTTGTTCTTTATTTCTTTGTCTGTTTTAGCGCAAGTAAATCATCCGTTATTAAACAAATTTCAAAAAGAATACAATGCTTTAGAATTTAAAATGAAAACTGATGTAGAAGACTTAAATTACACTACAACAAAAAAGATGAATCAGTTATCTTATGATGTAAAAACAGAATTAAATGAACTGCAAGCTAAATATGGTTCAAACAGTTTAAAACTGATGATTTATCAAAATAAGTACGAAAGAGAAACTGTAAAAGTTAAAAACAAATACGAGGTTAAGATTGCAAAAATTCAAGGAGAACATCAAATGGCAATGTCTAAAATTCAATATGAATTTGAAACCGAAAAAAATAAACTCATGCTGAAATATCAAATAGGAAAATAAAAAAACGCCGATGCAAATGCATCGGCGTTTTTATTGTAATTATCCTTAAACATCTTACATATTCTTAAAATCTGTATTCATTTTTAAATAATCTAAAAACTCTTGTTTGGTTTCTTTATTTTTAAACTTTCCGCCAAATTCAGCTGTTACCGTACTACTTTCAATGTCTTTTATTCCTCGAGAATTTACACACAAATGTTTTGCGTCAATTACACAAGCAACATCATCGGTTCCTAGAGCTTCTTGCATCGCTTGTACAACTTGCATTGTTAAACGTTCTTGAACTTGTGGTCTTTTTGCAAAGTATTCCACAATTCTGTTCATTTTTGACAAACCAATTACTTTTCCGTCAGAAATATAGGCAACATGCGCTCTACCAATAATTGGCAATAAATGATGCTCGCAAGTAGAATACACAACGATATTCTTCTCGACCAACATTTCTCCGTAATTGTAATTGTTTTCGAAGGTTGATGCCTTTGGTTTATTTGCTGGATCTAATCCCATAAACAATTCGTTTACAAAGGCTTTTGCAACTCTTTTCGGAGTTCCTTGCAAACTATCGTCTGTTAAATCCATTCCTAAAGTTTGTAAAATCTCTTTTACACTTTCTTGAATTCTATTGATTTTTTCTTCGTTAGAAATAGCAAACGCATCGTCTCGTAATGGCGTTTTTGCCGATGTACCAACGTGGTTCTCTCCTATTTCTTCAACCCTTTCGTCATTCATTTTGCTGTTCACTTCAAACATTTCTTTCTGTATTAGTTTGCAAATTTACGTGTTTGCAACGTATTATATTCGTTTCTCTATAAATTAAAACTATGAATCTATCATTATTTTTATGAGTTCAGTTTTTCTACCAATTCTGAAATTGAACAAGTTGTTTGTTCTCCAGAACTCATATTTTTTAACGTGAATTCATTTTTTTCTACTTCTTGTGATCCTACAATCACGACAAACTCAATTTCGCGTTTGTTGGCGTAATTCATTTGTTTTTTCATTTTTGCATTGTCTGGATACAATTCCGATTTGATGTTATTTTTTCTCAATTCTGCTATTGCTTTCATCGAAAATAAGGCTTCTACTTCTCCAAAATTGACAAACAATACTTTTGGTTTTGGCAATTCAACCGTTTTAAACAACCCTATTTCTTCTAACACCAAATAAATTCTGTCCAATCCAAATGAAATTCCGACTCCAGAAACATTTGGCATTCCAAAGATTCCTGTTAAATCGTCATATCTTCCTCCGCCGCCAATCGAGCCCATTTTTACTTCTTTAGGAGCAGCAACTTCAAAAATTGCTCCGGTGTAATAATTCAATCCTCTTGCCAACGTAACATCAACTTCTAATGTTGCAGATTGCAATCCTAATTCTGCAATAGAATTGCACACAAAACGCAACTCTTCAACGCCGTTCATTCCTTCTTCAGAAGTTTGTAACATCGCTTCCAATGAACTTATTTTAGCTGTATTTGAGCCAGAAAAATCAAACAACGGACTCACTTTTTCAATCGCGTTTTCTGTAATTCCTTTGGATAGCATTTCTTTGACAACGCCATCTTTTCCGATTTTATCTAACTTATCTAACGCAACTGTAAAATCAATTAATTTATCTTTTGCTCCAATCACTTCTGCAATTCCAGATAATATTTTTCTGTTATTGATTTTGATAGTCGTTCCATATAAGTTTAACTTACTAAAAACAGTGTCGTACAACTGAATAAACTCAACTTCTTGCCATAATGATTTGCTCCCAACAACATCTGCATCACATTGATAAAACTCTCTAAAACGTCCTTTTTGCGGACGATCGGCTCTCCAAACTGGCTGAATTTGATAGCGTTTAAACGGAAATGTTATGTCGTTTTGGTGTTGTACAACATAACGCGCAAAAGGAACTGTTAAATCGTAACGCAATGCTTTTTCTGAAATTTGTGAAGTTAACTTTGTACTGTTCTTTTCTAACAATAATTTTTCATCAGCTTTATTTAAATAATCTCCAGAATTTAGAATTTTAAAAATCAAACGATCTCCTTCTTCTCCGTATTTTCCCATCAAGGTAGAAGAGTTTTCAAAACTCGGAGTTTCAATGGGTTGAAATCCGAATGTTTCAAAAGCAGCTTTTATCGTATTAAAAATATAATTACGATTGGCTATTTCTGTTGGCGAAAAATCTCTTGTTCCTTTTGGGATGCTTGGTTTCATATAAATCAGTGTTCAGTGTTCAGTTATCAGTAATCATTAACCAATTATTATAGTTCATTGATAAATGTTAATTGTTAATTGTCGCGGCAAATATCGTGAAAAAGTTATAATTTTTTGGGAGTTGTAAAGGTTTTATTTCTGCGTCTTAAACTATAAATACTTGCGTTGAGTTCGAAACCTAATAATAAGATAATGGCGTTTAGCCACACAAATAACATCAATATTAATAAGGTTCCGATTGAGCCGTATAACTCGTTGTATTTAGAAAATTCGGTTACATAAATGCTGAATAAATAGAATGTAAAAATAGATAATACGGTTGTAAATATGGCTCCTGGTGAGAAGAAACTAGAGTATTTCCCAGATTTTGTTCCGAAATGATACAGCATAGAAATTATGGTAAAAATCATAAAAACAAACAAGATTCCTGTTCCAAATTTCAGCCAAAAATCACTTACTATAAAATTTTCTGTGTTTAGTTTTTTCAATCCAATTCCATAAAAAATAGATAATGCCACGGTGAGCATCAAAAATAATGTCATTACTATAGAAACTCCTAAGGATATAAAATAAGCTCTAACAACATTTCTAACTTCTTTTACATGATACGAATATTCAAATCCGCCAAAAATAGCATTCACACCATTAGTCATTAAAAAGATAGACGCAATAAAACCAAATGACAATAATCCGTTATTTTGATTTAAAATAATATCGTCTAAAATGGGTTTTACAGCACCAAATGTTTCAGGAGGCAAAGCGTCTTTTATAAACTCCATTAATGCGTCTTGAAAACCATCAATAGGAATATAATTGATTAATGTTAATATGAAAAGTAGAAACGGAAAAACTGCCATGAAGAAACTATATGCAATTCCGCCAGCACGTGTTGTTAATGCGCCTTTTACAATTCCGATTGCATACATTTCTAGCACATCGTACAAAGACATTCCTTCTAAACCCGGAACTTTTATCTTCTTACCAAAACGCACCAAAATATTAATAATAGGAATTTGCTCTAGTTTGTCTTCTATTTCTTTTGTCATTTTTTAAAGTTGCAAAGGTTCAAAGGTTCAAAGATTTTATGTTATTCTTCAATTTTAGAAATTATTTTATTAAAAAGCTGTTCTCTTTCTAATTTAGAAATTGAATCTTTTAAAAATAGAAAACTATCACCATAAGCTACATTTGCTAAAATACCATATTCTTTATTGAAAAAAATCATTCTTGGAAGGCTAACTAATCCATTACCAACACTTAATCCGTATAATTTAAAATCTATATTTTTATAATTAATCTTTTTATTTTTTAAAAAGAAAATATCATCTCCAACTAAAACATCCTTTTTTATATAATATCTAAAACCTAAATTTTTTATTTTCTCTTTAGATAAATATTTATAATCAATTATTGTGTCTTTATTTTTTATACTTAAAGAAAGATTAAAATTTTTGTTTGTCACAACATTAAAAACAATAACCTTTTCATTATTTTTCTTATTACAAGAAACTAAGAAAAAGACAATTATTAATAAAAAAATATCACTCAACTTCATTTAATAACAATATTATATTTCTGTAGCAATCCCACAATATTTTCTTTAGAAAATCTCGCTCCTTTTAAACGATTGTTTTCTGGGTCGATATAAAAATTATTTGAAGTGATAAAATTAGCTTTTTCTAAATTGGTTTGCGTAAAAATTGCGTTTTTTAAATCGCAATCTTCAAACAAAGCCATATTTAAATCCGTTTCGGTAAAATCTACAGCGTCTAAATTACAATCTTTAAATGACGTTTTCGGAATCTTTAATTGATAAAACGATGAAAAATTTAACTGACACGCATTAAAACTTAGTTGTAATAAAAACGAATCACATTCATTAAACTTTACGCCAATCATTTTACAGCTTATAAAATTCACCTCTTTAAAAGCAGTATTTGTAACAATGGTGTTGCTAAAATTACAATCGATAAACTCACATTCTACAAACTGAATATTAGAAGCATGTACATTTTCGAAATTGCAATTTGTAAATGTACAATTGTCATATTCTCCTTTTTTAATGTTGGTTTTGGTGAAATCAACTTTTGTATACGTTTCGTTATCGAAGTAATTGTCTATCATTTATTTTTTTTTAAAAGAGGCAAAGTTTAAAATAGTTACAAAGGCACAAAGTTAAAAGTAGTTGTAAAGTTTTACTTACTTTTTATTCTCTATTCACTCTTTCTTTCTCTTTGAGCCTTTGCTCCTTTGTAACTTTGTTACTTTATAAAGCTTTCAGACTCAAATCCATATTATACACCGAATGTGTTAATGCACCAGAAGAAATAAAATCTACGCCACAATCTGCATATTTTCTGATGGTTTCTTCGTTAATTCCGCCAGAAGATTCTGTTAAACATTTGTTGCCAATTAATGCAACTGCTTTGCGAGTATCTTCATAATTAAAATTGTCAATTAAAATTCTATACACGCCGCCACAGTCTAAAATTTCTTGAATTTCTTCTAAGTTTCTTGCTTCAACAATAATTTTAATGTCAATTTTATTTTCTTTTAAATATGCTTTTGTTTTGTTGATTGCTGCTGTAATTCCGCCAGCAAAATCAATATGATTGTCTTTAATCATTACCATATCGTACAACGCAAAACGATGGTTTTCTCCACCACCAATTTTAACCGCCCATTTTTCGATGGCTCTAATTCCTGGTGTAGTTTTTCTAGTGTCTAACACTTTTGTTTTTGTTCCTTCTAATAAATCAGCAAAAAAACGTGTTTTTGTAGCAATTGCACTCATGCGTTGCATAGAATTCAACACCAAACGCTCTGCTTTTAAAATAGATTGCGAACGGCCAGAAACGTAAAAAACAATGTCGCCAAATGTTACTTTTTCTCCGTCGTTAATCAACGTTTCAATTTGTAAATCTGCATCAACTTGTTTAAAAATCATCTTCGAAAATGCTACACCAGCAATGATTCCGTCTTCTTTTACCAATAATTTTGCTTTGCCTTTTGCATCCGTAGGAATACAAGAAAGCGATGTATGATCTCCTTCTCCAACATCTTCTCGAATGGCGTTGGTAATAATGATTTTTAATTCCGTTTCAAATTGTTGTTGTGATATCATAAAATGGTTTTGTGGTGTAAAAATAGGAATGATTTTCAACTTTTTGTCAGTTCGAGTGAATTTATGAGTGAAAAACGAATAAATTTGTATCGAGAACAATTTAATGTGAGACTTCTCGATACAATTTTCTCATAAAATCGAAAATCACTCGAAGTGACAATATAAAAAATATGAAAATCAAACTTCTTGCCATCGGAAAAACGGATGATAAAAATTTGCATCAATTAATTGAAGTGTATCAGAAACGTTTGCAACATTATATCAAATTTGAATTAGAAATAATTCCTGATATTAAAAATGTGAAGAATTTAAGTGAAATTCAGCAAAAAGAAAAAGAGGGAGAATTGATTTTAAACAAGTTGCAAAATACCGATCAATTGATTTTGTTAGATGACAAAGGGAAACAGTTTACTTCTATCGAATTTTCTCAGTATTTACAAAAGAAAATGAATGCAGGAATTAAACAATTGGTGTTGGTCATTGGCGGACCTTATGGTTTTTCTGATGCAGTTTATAAAAAAGCACAAGGAAAAATCTCTCTATCTAAAATGACATTTTCTCATCAAATGATTCGCTTATTTATTGTAGAGCAAATCTATAGAGGCTATACTATTTTAAAGAATGAGCCTTATCATCATGAATAATTTTTATCACTTTTTTTAATTGCAGAAGCAACTTTATAAATCAAGATAATTTCTAAAATCTCTACAATTATTAAAGTAAAGGCTCCTATTGGCGCTAATAATATTGTAAAAAAACAAACTCCAGTTACAATTTCTGCAATTCCTGTATAGTTTGCAATATCTCCTAATTGATTTTTCAATCTTAAATTTGCAACTCCAAAAAATATGCTTAAAACTCCGAATGTTAATAATATCGATGCTCTAAATAAACCTATAAAATCTTCAAAAACAAACAACGTTGTTATATCTGAAATAGTTAAAAATAGCGTTAACGCAATTAATAAAATTGAAATAATTTGAAGCAAATAATTTTTATACAAAGAACCAGTAATGACAAATCCTCTTATTAAGAAAAAGAAAGAAACTAAAACTATTAATTTTAGTACAATATAAAAGGTGTTGTAAAATACAATATTATCAAAATAATCTTTCAAAAACTCTATTGAAAACTCAATAAAACCAAGTATAAAATAAACAATTCCGAAAATCCAAGCTGTATTTAATTGCTTGTAAATTTTATTAGGATTGATTCCTAAAAGTGTATCAAATTTTCCTGGAGCATATTCTTCTTCTATTACATCTTCATAGTTAAAGCCCAACACTTCTAAAATTGCTTTTATGGTATAACTTCTAGGAGAAACGTCTCCGGCTTCAATTCGTTGAATTGTTCGGACATTGATATTGCATTGTTCTACCAATTCTTCTTGGGTAAATCCTTTTTGCTTACGAAGCTCTAAAATCTTCTTTCCTAATTCTGGTTGTTTCATTACAAGTATATTTTTAATTTCCATGCAATGTTAGTTTACCAAATTAAGTTTACAAATTTTTTGAATCATTTTTAACCCGACATTTAAACGACAAATCAATAAAATCAACGCATTCAGATATTTTTTTAATAAAATTAAAAAAAATAAATTCTACAAAAAACAACCTTAATTTTACTTATTGATTTCGAAATTTTAGAATTATAATTCCCTATTGCGAATATAACTTAATTTCTTTTCACAGAATTTAGGTTTGTTTACATTTGCATTTAATTACACGAAGTCTATGAAAATTGTTTTCGCTACAAATAACCTTAATAAACTTGCCGAAGTTCAAAAAATGTTACCAGATTCAATTGAATTATTGAGTTTAAGTGATATCAATTGCTTTGATGAAATTGAAGAAACTGAAACAACTTTAGAAGGAAACGCAAAGCTAAAAGCAAATTATATTACAGAAAAATTTGGCTACAATTGTTTTGCTGATGATACAGGTTTAGAAGTTGAAAGTTTAAATGGTGAACCTGGAGTTTATTCTGCTCGCTACGCAGGAATAGAAAATAATTCTGAAAAAAACATGCAAAAATTATTATCTGAATTAGAAAATAAACCGAACAGAAAAGCACAATTTAAAACAGTAATCGCGTTGAATTTAAACAACAAACAGTTTTTGTTTGAAGGAATTTGCAAAGGCGAAATTTTAACCGAAAAACAAGGAGAAAAAGGTTTTGGTTATGATCCTGTTTTTAAACCAAACGGATTTAACAATTCTTTTGCAGAAATGACATCCGAAGAAAAAAACAGCATTTCTCATCGAGGAAATGCAGTACAAAAATTAGTGCGTTTTTTAATAAAAAATAAAACCTAAATTTGTCTCCTCGAGCGGAGTCAAGAGGTTTTAATCTTGACTAGGTCTCGACTCCGCTTGAGGAGATATTTCTCTTTTTATGAACAACAAAACATATACAAAACAGTTTATTTTACTACTAATTTTAGTAGTTGTATTATGTTTTTTAAATATTAGTTTTGGTTCGGTTTCTATACCTTTTAAAGATATTTTTGCCATTTTTTTAGGTGATGAAAGTATTAGAGAAGAATGGGCTACAATAATTTTAAACTTTAGATTGCCAAAAGCAATTACAGCAATTTTAGTCGGTTCTGGATTATCAATAAGTGGTTTGTTGATGCAAACATTATTTAGAAATCCGTTAGCTGGACCGTTTGTTTTAGGAATTTCTTCTGGAGCAAGTTTAGGTGTTGCATTGCTTATCTTAGGTTCTTCATTTTTTGGTGGATTTCTATTTTTACAACCTACCAATTGGTCAATTGCAATTGCATCGAGTTTAGGTTCTTTTTTAGTGTTATCCGCCGTTATTTTAGCAGCAAATAAAGTACGGAATACCATGTCTATTTTAATTATCGGATTGATGTTTGGAAGCTTTACTGCTGCAATCATTAGCGTTTTATCTTACTTTAGTGAAGCAGAACAAATTCAACAATATGTATTTTGGAGTTTTGGAAGTTTAGGGAATTTGTCTTGGGATGAATTAACGATTTTTATCATCATTTATCTTATTGGTTTTGCAGGAGTTTTTGCAATTATAAAACCGTTGAACAGTTTTTTATTAGGAGAAAAATATGCAAAAAGTTTAGGAATTAACATCAAACAAAGTAGAATTATTATTTTGGTAATTACAAGTTTGTTAACTGGAGTTATTACCGCTTTTTCTGGACCAATTGCTTTTATAGGGTTGGCGGTTCCGCATATTGCAAAATTAATTTTTACTACATCGAATCATAAAATATTAATTCCGGCTACTGCAATTACAGGCGCAATCGTTTTGTTAATTTGCGATATTATTGCACAATTACCTACGCTAGAATATACGCTTCCAATCAATGCAATTACTTCGTTATTTGGTGCGCCAGTTGTAATTTGGTTGTTAATCAGAAAGAAAAAAATATACGTTTAATTGAATACTTCTAAGAAACATATCGTTTTAGAAACCAAAAATTTAACCATTGGCTATCAACAGAAAAAAGCAAAAAAAATAATTGCTTCTGATGTTAATTTAGCCATTGAAAAAGGGAAATTTATTGCCTTATTAGGAAAAAACGGAATCGGAAAATCGACTTTATTAAGAACCGTTTCTAAAGTTCAAAATCAATTAGCTGGAGACGTTTTTTTAAATGATAAAAATCTAAATGAATTTAGCAATAAAGAATTGGCGACAAACTTAAGTTTGGTGTTAACAGAACGATTGCCCGAAAGTCAATTAACTGTTTTCGAATTGATTGCACTTGGAAGACAACCCTATACAAATTGGATTGATACGTTGTCAGAAATAGACATTGAAAAGATAAATGTTGCTATTCAACTTACCGAAGTGGAACATTTAAAAGACCATCGATTTTATGAATTGAGCGACGGACAATTACAACGTGTTTTAATAGCAAGAGCTTTAGCGCAAGACACCGATGTTATCATTTTAGACGAACCAACTGCGCATTTAGACATGCATCATACGTATAAAATATTTCAGCTTTTAAAGAACTTAGTAGTAACAACTCAGAAAACAATTTTAATTTCTACACATCAAATTAATTTAGCGATTGACATTGTTGATGAATTAATTATTATGAGTTCAAAAGATGTGTTTTCTGGAAAAACAGAAGATCTAATTGAGCAAAATAAACTCGAAAATTTATTTCCAAAAGAAATCTTGAGTTTTAATAAAAGATTACGCCAATTCACCATCAGTAAAGACAATTAATTTTTTATATTTGAAGTGGTTACCTATAAAAAATAACAAATCAATCCAAACTATAACAATTACCAAATGAAAAAATTAATTCTCTCTGCTAGCATTATTGCTTTATTGGTTTCATGTAGCACAAGTAAAAATGCATCTATAGATCCTAAAATAGATTATGCAGAAAAATACGCAGCAACAATTACAGAAAAAGATTTAGCAAAACATTTATTTATTTACGCTTCTGATGAATTTGAAGGCAGAGAAACCGGAGAACTAGGACAGAAAAAAGCAGCAGCATATTTAAAGAAGTTTTATGTAGAACAAGGTATTGCATCTCCCTTGGGTGGCGATGATTATTACCAAAAAGTACCAGCTTCTTTTTTAAATAGCGGAAGAGCAAGAGGTTTAAAAGATTCTGAAAATGTGGTTGCATTTATTAAAGGTTCTGAGAAACCTGACGAAATAATTGTTATTTCTGCACATTTAGATCACGAAGGAATAAAAGGTGGTAAAATTTATAATGGTGCAGATGATGATGGATCTGGAACGGTTGCTGTATTAGAAATTGCAGAAGCATTTCAAAAGGCAGTAAAAGACGGAAAAAGACCAAAGCGTTCTGTGTTATTTTTACACGTAACTGGAGAAGAAAAAGGATTATTAGGTTCAAAATTTTATGTTGAAAATCCCATTTTTCCGATTGCAAACACGGTTGTTAATTTAAACATAGACATGGTTGGTAGAATTGACGATAGACATAAAGACAATCCTAACTTTGTGTATTTAATTGGTGCTGATAAATTAAGTACAGAATTGCATGATTTATCTGAAGCAATGAATGCTAAATACACTAACATTTCTTTAGATTACAAATACAATGATGAAAATGATCCGAATCGTTTTTACTACAGATCAGATCATTATAATTTTGCAAAATACAATGTGCCAATCATCTTTTATTTTAATGGTACACACGAAGATTATCACCAACACACAGATACGCCAGACAAAATTAATTACGATTTGTTAGAAAATAGATCTCGTTTGGTTTTCCATACAGCTTGGGAAATTGCCAACAGAGAAAACAGATTAATTGTTGATAATGCAACTGAAGTAAAAGAATAATCTTCTTTTTAAGATATTTAAAAACCTCGCTATTTGCGAGGTTTTTGTTTTTTAATTACTTCTATACTGATTTTTAATAAAAAAATAACTATACTAATGCATGATTTTAAAAAGTAGCTCTTTTAAGATATCCGCTTGCGGCATTCCGTTGGCACCAACACCTTTACTTTTTACATCGGCCTCTCTTAGCAAGCCAATAATTTGAGATACTTTTCGCATCGGATAATTTTTAGCTGCAGTCACATAATCTCCAACAAAATATGGATTTACACCTAAACCTTTAGCAACACTCATTTTGTCTTTAGATTTTAAGCCGTGATATTGTAATACTTGCGTAAAAAAACTATTCAACAAAGAAATAGTCATCACAATTGGATTGTTCTTTGGGTTTTCTGCAAAATAATTGATGATTCTATTTGCTTTTACAATCTGCTTCTCTCCTACTGCTTTTCTCAATTCAAAATTATTAAAATCTTTAGAAATCCCTATATTTTCTTCGATATGTTGCGGTGTAATGATTGACTCTTTTGGTAAAATAGTTATTAGCTTTTCAAGCTCGTTGTTGATTTTACTCAAATCAGTTCCTAAAAACTCTACCAACATTAACGCCGCTTTTGGTTCAATTTTATAATTCCGACCGTTTAAAACTCTACGAATCCAATCAGAAACTTGATTGTCGTATAATTTTTTACTTTCAAAAATAACACCCGCTTTTTCAATTGCTTTGTATAATTTTTTACGTTTGTCTAACTTTTTGTACTTGTAATTGATGACCAAAACGGTAGTTGGTTGAATATTTTCTACATAAGAAACCAACTTTTCTATCGATCTACTTAAATCTTGTGCTTCTTTAACAATAATAACTTGCTTTTCTGCCATCATCGGATAGCGTTTCGCAGAAGATGCTATTTCTTCTATAGAAACATCTCTACCGTACATGACAACTTGATTAAAACCTTTTTCGGCTTCATCCAACACGGTAGCTTCTATTAAATCGGAAATTCTATCAATATAATATGCTTCTTCACCCATTAAAAAATAAATAGGTTTTACATTTCCGTTTTTAATATCGCTTACAATAGAATTTATTTCGTTCATTTTCTTACTTTTGATTGATGCAAAAACTCAATCTTCCAACTTATTCTTTCAAACTCAAAAGTAACGAAAAACATACGCTTATTTTTGATAATTTGAGAAAAAAATATTTTGTCTTAACTCCAGAAGAATGGGTTCGACAACATTTTGTGCAATTTTTAATTGAGGAGAAAAAATACCCTATTTCTCTAATTGCTTTAGAAAAACAACTAACGATTAACAATCGTAAAAAAAGAACTGATATTTTAATCTTTAATACGGATGGAAATCCTGATATTATTGTAGAATGCAAAGCGCCACAAATTAAAATATCTCAAGACACTTTTGATCAAATTGCGCGCTATAATTTAAAATTAAAAGCCAATTACTTAATTGTAACCAACGGATTGGAACATTTTTTCTGTAAAATGGATTTTGAAAACGAAACGTATATTTTCTTAAAAGACATTCCTAATTACCAATAGCAAATTAACAAATTGTTACCAATCAAATTCACTTTTAAAACGTAAGTTTGCTGACTTGAAAACTGCAGTCGTCATATTAAATTGGAACGGACAAAAATTGTTAGAACAATTTTTGCCATCTGTCATAAATTTTAGCTCAGAAGAAGCTACTATTTATGTTGCAGACAATGCTTCTACTGACAATTCAATTCGTTTTATCAAAGAGCAATATCCTTCTGTAAAAATTATTGAAAACACCATAAATGGAGGTTATGCAAAAGGGTATAACGATGCGTTACAATATGTTGAAGAAGATATTTATTGTTTATTAAATTCTGATATTGAAGTTACCGAGAATTGGTTAGCTCCGGTTATCGAGGTGTTTAAAGAAGAAGAAAATACTGCGATCATTCAGCCAAAATTATTAGACTTTAAAAACAAAACAAAGTTTGAATATGCTGGTGCTGCAGGTGGATTTATCGATTTATTTGGATACCCATATTGTAGAGGACGCGTTTTTAATCATTTAGAAACCGACAACAAACAATTTGATGCTATTTCTGAAATATTTTGGGCTTCTGGAGCTTGTTTGTTTATCCGTTCAAAAGTATATCATCAATTAGGAGGTTTTGACGAAGATTATTTTGCACATCAAGAAGAAATTGATTTGTGCTGGAGAACTCAAAATGAAGGTTTTCAAATAAAATATGTTGGCGCTTCTACGGTATATCATGTTGGTGGTGCAACGTTACAAGAAACAAACCCGCAGAAAACATTCTTAAATTTTAGAAATAGTTTACTAAATGTGGTTAAAAATGTGCCAAAAAAATGGTTTTTGTTTGTGATATTTTCTCGTTTAATTTTAGACGGGATTGCAGGAATTAAATTCATCTTCGAACTAAGACCAATACATACTTGGGCAATTATAAAAGCGCATTTTAGTTTTTACAGACACTTTAATCAATTTTTAAAGAAACGTAAAAACCGTCAGAAAAAAATGGATTATAATTTACATACAAGTATTGTTTGGCAGTATTTCTTTTTAAAAAGAAAGAAGTTTGAGGATTTAAGGTAAAAGCACTTGCTTCCATTTTTCTGTTTCTGCAAATTCTTTAATTATTTGATTTCTTTCTTTTAAAAACTTGGTCATATATTTTTTAAGAAAAATGAAGTCTGCAAGTTTCCCTATAAAACCAAATGGAGATTTATAGTTAAATTTATCAATCATCAACGTTTTACCATCTATTTCTTTAAAAATATGTTCATGTTTAAAGCTTTTAAAAATTCCTTTTATCATTTCATCAACAAAATATTTAGGAGAATTGTAAGCCGTTATTTTAGTAGTTAAATTTTGGCTAAATCCTAAGTGTTTTGCTCTCCAAGTTACAAATTCATTTAAGCCTATTAATCCTGAAGTTTTTCCTGTAATTGCTTCTTCATTTGTTTTTACAGTAGAGATTTTATGTAAATCAATACTTCTAGATAAATCAAAGACAATATTTATTGCAGCGTTTATTTCTGTTTCAATTACGATTATTGGCATTACAAAATATCTAAACTCCCTTTTCCTTCTCTTAACACCGAAGGTTCTGCGGCTGTTAAATCGATTACTGTAGAAGCCTCATTATCTCCGTAACCGCCATCAATTACAATATCTACTTTGTCTTGCCACCTTTCGAAAATTAATTCTGGATCTGTATTGTATTCTAAAATATCATCATCACTATAAATAGAAGTAGAAACAATTGGATTGCCCAAAGTTCTCACAATTTCTAAAGCGATAGAATTATCTGGAACACGAATTCCCACTGTTTTTTTCTTTTTAAAAACATTTGGCAACGAATTAGATCCTGGTAAAATAAAGGTATAAGGTCCAGGCAACGCTCTTTTTAAAAGTTTATATGTTGCCGTATCGATTTGTTTAACGTAGTCTGATAAGTGACTTAAATCGTTGCAAACAAAAGAAAAATTAGCTTTATCTAATTTAACTCCTTTAATTTTAGCGATTTTTTCTAACGCTTTTGTGTTTGTAATATCGCAACCTAAACCATAAACGGTATCTGTTGGATAAATAACCAATCCGCCATTTTGTAAAACTTTTACAACTTTGTCAATCTCTTTCGGATTTGGGTTTTCGCTATAAATTTTAATAAATTTTGCCATTTTTTTTATCTTTTACTTCTAAAAGTAAAGTTAATAAAAAAGCTCAATAGAAAATCTATTGAGCTTTTTTATTACGTGAAGTTTATTTTTTTAATTTTCTACCAATCTAAATCCTTCTCCATGAATATTTAAAATTTCAACATTTTCATCGGCTTTTAAATATTTGCGCAATTTAGCAATGTACACATCCATGCTTCGAGAAGTAAAGTAATTATCGTCTCTCCAAATCTTTGTCAATGCTAATTCTCTTGGCATTAAATCGTTTTTATGAACGGCTAACATTTTTAATAGTTTGCTTTCTTTTGGAGATAATTTTTGATTTTCTCCGCCATCAAAAGCCAAATGTCTTAATTTAGAATTGAAGAAGAATTTACCAATTGTAAATTCAAATTCATCCGATTCTTTATTGGTATCAGATTCTTTTCTTTGTAAAATTGCTTTTATTTTAAATAACAACACTTCTGAATCGAAAGGTTTGTTTAAATAATCGTCTGCACCAACTTGATATCCTTTTAACACATCTTCTTTCATGGTTTTTGCAGTTAAGAAAATAATCGGTATTTCTTTGTTTGTAGCACGAATATCTGCTGCTAATGAGAACCCATCTTTACGTGGCATCATTACATCTAAAATACACAAGTCAAAATCGTTGTTTTTAAATTCGATTAAACCTTCAATTCCGTCTTTTGCATGTGTTATATTGTAATCGTGTAATGCTAAATAATCTTTTAAAACTGTTCCAAAATTTGGATCATCTTCAACTAATAATATTTTTTTACTTCCCATAATATTGATATTTTAATATTTTTAAATTAATGGCAATTTTACCGTAAATGTACTTCCTTTATCTTTTTCACTATCTACAAAAACCGTTCCTTGGTGGTTTTCTACAATTTCTTTTACATAAGCTAAGCCTAAACCGTGCCCTTTTACATTATGAATATTTCCTTTATGTTCTCTATAAAACTTGTCAAATACATATTTCTGTGCATTTTTACTCATCCCAATTCCGTCATCTTTTATTTTTAACATAAAGAATTTAGAAGTGCTTTCTGTAAAAACTTCTATGTTGGGCTCATCGTGAGAGTATTTTAACGCGTTTTCTAGGATATTAACTACAACATTGGTTAAGTGTAAATCATTTCCTAAAACCTCTGACTGTAACGCATGTAAATTTGTTGTAATATTCCCTTTTTGATCATTTACCAACAAACGAACATGAGAAATTGCTTCTTCAACAATATCGTGCATATCAATTGCTGATTTATTAATGTCTATTTGATTTTTCTCTAGTTTAGAAATTCGCAACACATTTTCTACTTGTGCGTGCATTCGCTTATTTTCTTCGCGAATCATTTTTACATATCGATTTACTTTTTCATTGTCGTTTATAATCTTCGGATTTCTTATCGCGTCTAAGGCTAAGTTTATTGTGGCAATCGGAGTTTTAAACTCGTGTGTCATATTATTGATAAAATCAGATTTTATTTCAGATATTTTTTTCTGTTTGATAATTTGATATAACGAACTCGAAAAGGCAACGATAATAATGAATATAAAAAATACCGAAAGCAATAATATGTTAGAAATATCTCCTAAAATGTGCTCTTGTTGATTTGGAAAAGTAACATATAATTTAAATTTACTATCTCCGCTATCGTCTATAAACAAAGGAGAACCAATACTATTTGCTTTGTTAATTGTATAGTATCCCGATTTTAAATTAGTTAAATATCCATCAGAACTATACACGCCATATTTAAAATCGATATTGATTCCTCGTTTTGTGAATTCTTTTTTTAAGGTTGCATTTAAATCTCTGTTACTGATTCTTTGATGTATCGGAAAAGCAGATTTAAACACTTTAAATGCATCTTTAAAATACACTTCTTCAACATTTCTATATCTTTTAATTGTTGTGAAAATTTGTGAGCTATTATTATTTGAAAAATCTGAATTTGCAGAAAATTTATTCGCGTTAAAAATATCTTCTCTACCCGTAATTCTCTTTAACACCAAACTATCATTCTCTAAAAAATCTGCAGGAACTTTTATGTTTTGTTCCAAAACAGTTAAACTATACGATGTTATTTGTTTCCCTGTAGTATCAATTTGTTGTAAAATAAAATTCCTTAATTCGTTACTAGAAACATTTTGTGTAACATCTAAATAAGGCTTTATTTTACGTTGAAATTCTGCATACTCTTTTTCTGCAACTTCCTCAGAAACACTTGTCAATGCGATTTGAACATCATTCAAAAATTGTTTCTTTTTTGCTTCAACCGCATTGCTAATCCAATACACTTGTACCGTTACAATTCCGATTAAAGAAAAGCTCATTAAAGCTACAATAAGGACAAACATTTTCTTACCCATTCTTCAAAAATATGCTTTCTTAAATGTTAATTAACGATTTTAACGCATATTAACAAAAGTAGTGAGAATTTAAGAATATTTTAAGAAAAATACTAGATATATAAAAACTAAAGTTGGCTATTTTGTTAAATTATTATGAATCTTCATAATTTGATCTAACAAGTTATCTGAGGTATTATTTCTAACGATGTAATTAGATAATAGTGCTTTTTTTGAATCTTTCCATTGACTATTAATTCTAGCTTTTACCGCTGATTCTGTTGTGCTATCTCTTTTTATAACTCGCTCTATTCTTAAGTTTTCATCAGCTATAACAGTAATTATTTTATCACATAAAACAGCACTTGCATTTTCAAATAAAATGGCATTTTCGTAAAGCACATAATCTTTGTCTTTATTTGCTTTTACAAACGTTCTAAAGTGTTTATAAACTTCTGGATGTACAATTGAATTTAAACGTACTAATTTTTCTGGAGTAGAGAAAACTACATCAGCAATAAAAGCTCTATTTAATAGGCTTCCTTGATAGGCTTCCTCGCCAAATTCTCTACAGATTTGGTTTTTTATTATAGAAGAAGTTGTCATTAATTTTTTAGCTTCATCATCAGCAAAATACACGGCAATATTTCCTATTTTCTGGAATGCTCTTGCCACTGTAGATTTTCCACTTCCAATTCCGCCTGTTAAACCAACTACCATCTTATTTCTGAATTAAATATTCTATTTTATTTGGATTAATTTTTACCGAGGTAACAAAATTTGGTTTTATAACAACTCTTGGAATTAAATAATTTAAGTGGTTGTTTAACGAATTGTTATAATCGCACACAATTTTAAACGAAGTTGCATTTACTTTACTAAAATTTGCCAAACCAACTTGGTAAAAAATCTGTACACTTTTAGGAAATGTGGTTACCGAAACGCTGTCTGGTAAATTAATTATTTCAAATGGTAGTTCTAGATTTCCTTCTGTAAACCGATCTACTTCTGCAAAAACAGTTGCTTCTTTTACACCAAACTTTATCACTTCAGAAACTTCTTTAATCTTTAAAGTTCGTTCAACTGAAGTGGAAATATTTTTTAAAATTAACTTTTGAAGTGATAGGTTTCTTAAGGTATCTATTTGCGATTTTGGTCCAGAAACTAAAATAGAATCTGGTGTAATATTTATTGATTTTGTTAAATGATATCCGGATTTATAAGAAAAATCGAAATTCCCTTTTAGCGGAATTTTCTTAGAAGTTAACTGGCCCAAGTCTAAATAAATGGTGTCTTGTGCAATTCCGTTGATCATAAAATCATTTGAAACTTGATTCTGAATATCAATCTTTTGATTTTCTATTAAAATATAATAGTCAGAATTTAATTTACGATGCAATTTCCTTACATCCAATTTAATTTTTTTCTTAAAAAGGCTAATACTTAAAAACCGAAAACCGGTAGCTTTTCCTTGAACATCTATATTGTTTAATGGTGTGCTTTGTATTAATTTATCTTGCGGAATGTTAACATACTCAACAGGAAACGTAATCACTGCTTGATATTCTTTTGACAACTTTGTTAGCAACCAAAAAAACAAAGCAACAATTAATGCTACAAAAAAAGATTTGGGTATTTTATGTTGATTTTTTCCTTTTCGCATTAGTTCTAATTATTATTGCAAGCTACATAAAGCAATTTAAAAACACAACGTTGCAAAGATTTATTCAAAAAAAAAGAGAGCAAAATTGCTCTCTTTTTTCAAACTCTTAAGAATCTTATTTTTTTACAGGAGCATTTAACTTATTAGTTAACTCCAAAGAAATAGCTGCACGTTCAAATTTTATTTTTCCTGCACCTGTTTCGATAGTTAGGGTATTGTCACTTTCGTGAATTTCTACAATTTTACCATGAATTCCACTACTTGTAATAACTCTTGTTCCCTTTTTAATCTCTGCTTGAAACTTTTTTTCTTTCTTTTGTTTGGTCATTTGAGGTCTAATCATAAAAAAATAGATGACCACTATCATTGCTAAAAAAGGCAACATACTACCTATTCCACTTGTACTAGCTTGTAAAATTATCATTCGTTTATTATTTCTTATTTACGATTTACGATTCCTTTTATTTTTAAAATTTCTCTTCCAACGGCAGTATTTGTAAACAATGTTACATCTTTTACTTGTCTTCCACCACCTTTACCAGCGGTATTAAATACTACTTCTATTTCAGTAGATTCTCCTGGAGCAATTGGCTTGTCTTTTGGCCATGTTGGCACTGTACAACCACACGTAGTTTTTGCATCTGTAATAATTAAAGGCGATTTACCTGTGTTTGTAATAACAAAAGTTGTTTGCACAACATCTCCGTCTGTTACAGTCCCAAAATCATACTCTTTTTTATCTAAGCTTATAATTGGCGCACCTTTATTAATATCAATATCTCTTTTCTTTGCTTCTGCTAATTTAGATTGATCTACTTTTGCAGCGGCATTTCCTCCTGAACATGCTGTTAATAATCCTAATGAAACAGCTAAACTAAATACAATTATTTTTCTCATGATTTAAAAATTTTATGTAAAAATACTAAATTATAACAATCCTCTACCAATTTTATCAAGTCTTTTATTTTCAGAATACTCTCTTGAGAGTTTATCTAACACCCCGTTAATAAAATAACCGCTTTTATTGGTTGAATAATCTTTTGATATTTCAATATACTCATTAATAGTTACTCGAACCGGAATTGACGGGAATTTTAAAAACTCGCATATGGCCATTTTTATTAAAATCATGTCAATATCTGCAATTCTCTCTGCCTCCCAATTGGGTGTTTTACTACTTATGTCTTCTTCAAACTTTGTGTGATTTAAGATTACTTTTCTAAATAAATCTAACACAAATTTTTCATCGTCTTCATCTTTATAAATACTTCCTAACACCAACGATTTGTTTTCTTTTGCTTTACCTAACGTTCTTAAAACCCAAGTATTTACAAAAGGAATGTCGTCTAACCAACTAATTGTTTGGTCTTCATAATATTCTGCCAACTTATCATCTGGCGCAATTATTTCTGCAAAAAAGTCTTGAATAAAATTCTTATCAGCTTTAAAAGAATCTTCATTCGAGTTCATGTATTTGTTATACAAATCACTTGCTTGTAATTTCTGCCAAATAATAGTTACATATTCATCATCATTTTTCCAATTTTTTAAATTTTGATTAGAAATATGGTCAGAAATAGATGTACTATTAGCAATTGTAGCAATTACTTTATTGTTGATAAATTTGGTGTTTGGCTGTAAATCTTCTTTAGTTGCAAGATGTTTCTTTTTAGAAAGTTCAATTTTTTGAGTAGCTAATTTCTGAACTTCAACCAGCATTTGCAATTGCAAAACATATAAGTCTAGCAATTTTTGAATGCTGTGTTTTAAGAATTTCTCTTCTTTTACTAAATCATCAGCTTTTGAAGTTATCATTGCGTAAACCGATTGCATTACTTTGACTCTTATGTGTCTTCTATTAATCATTCTAAAGAACTTAATTTTAAAAAAAAGAGCGGTAGATAATTCTAACGCTCTGCAAAAATATGATTTTTATTGATATGTACTACTTGTTTTTTTCATTTTTACGAGCATCAATTCTGCTTTGAGCAATATTAAATGCTGCTCTATGAGTTGTGATGTTTTCGTTTTCAGAAAGATTAAAAATATCTAAAGTTGTGTTGTAAATATTTTCTGTTTTTCTAATGATTTCATCTTTACCGTAACCTTCTAACTCCGCATACACGTTTATAATTCCACCTGCATTAATTAAAAAATCTGGTGCATAAGCAATCCCTTTTTCTTTTAATAATCTTCCGTGTTTTACTTCATCTGCCAATTGATTATTTGCTGCTCCAGCAATCACTTTTGCCTTTAACTGACCAATTGTGTCATCATTGATAGTTGCTCCTAAAGCACACGGCGCATAAATATCAACATCTAAACCGTAAATGTCGTTTCCTAAAACTACACTTGCTCCGTATTTTTTACTTAATGCTTCTAAACGAGCTTCGTTAATATCGTTAACAATTACTTGTGCTCCTTCATCTGTAATATGTTTCACTAACGTTTCTCCAACATGACCAACTCCTTGAACTAAAATTTTCTTTCCATCTAAGTTTTCTGTTCCGAATTGATATTTAGCTGCAGCTTTCATTCCCATATAAACTCCGTATGCAGTAATCGGAGAAGGGTTTCCAGCACCACCTTTGCTTTCTGAAATTCCTGTAACGTGCGGAGTAACTTCTCTTATCACATCCATATCACTTGTTTCCATTCCAACATCTTCTGCTGTAATATATTTTCCGCTTAAAGAATCTACAAACTGACCAAAACGACGCATTAATTCATCGTTCTTCTGAGTTTTTGCATCACCAATAATTACCGCTTTTCCTCCACCAAGATTTAATCCAGTAATAGCAGATTTAAAAGTCATTCCACGAGACAAACGCAATACATCGTTTAACGCATCCCATTCACTATTATAATTCCACATTCTTGTTCCGCCTAAAGCCGGACCTAAAACCGTGTTATGAATACCAATAATTGCTTTTAATCCTGTATCTTCGTCGTTGCAAAAAACGATTTGCTCATGACCATCAAAAGAAAATTGACCAAAAACTGGGTCATTTTTTAAATCTTTTGCATCTAAAATATTTGTTGTCATTGTTCAGTGTTTAGTATTGAAATTTAATATTTCTTAATTTTTATGGCGCAAAAATAAGATTTTAGCAAATCAAATCAAAAGAAACACTATTTAATTATGATATTATTAAGAATAATACCATCGCTAAATAAAATTAAAAATTAAAAAAAACAGTAAGAACGTTTGTAAATGAAAGCATTACAATACTTAAATAAATACTTTTTAAAATATAAATACCGGTTGTTAATTGGTATTATTATTACCATTTTATCTAAAATTTTATCCTTAAGAATTCCGAGGTTTATTGGAGATTCTTTTAACATTGTTGACGAATATAGAAAAGGAACCGTGACAAACACAGACGATGTAAAACATCAACTTTTAATAAATATTTTATTAATTATTGCTGTTACATTGGTTGCCGGATTTTTTACTTTTTTAATGCGTCAAACCATTATTGTTACTTCTCGGTTGATTGAGTTTGATTTAAAAAACGAAATCTATCAACAATACCAACGCTTGTCTATCAACTTTTATAAAAAGAATAGAACTGGAGATTTAATGAACCGAATAAGCGAAGACGTTTCTAAAGTTAGAATGTACTTTGGACCCGCAATCATGTACAGCATGAACATGATTGTGTTGTTTGTTGTTGGGTTTTATCAAATGTATAGCATTGATGCCAAATTAACCATGTACACGCTCATTCCGTTTCCTGTTTTATCAATTTCTATTTTTGTGTTGAGTAAAATTATCAACGAAAAAAGTACGATTGTGCAGCAATATTTATCAAAATTAACGACGTTTAACCAAGAGTTTTTCTCTGGTATTGATGTGGTGAAATCGTACGGAATTGAAAAATCGATCATTCAAAATTTTGATGCATTAGCAAATGATAGTAAAGAAAAAAACATCGATTTATACAAAGTGCAAGCGGTCTTTTTTCCGTTGATGGTGCTGTTAATTGGAGCAAGTAATTTATTGGTTATTTATATTGGAGGAAAACAGTACATCGCTGGCGAAATTCCGATTGGAGTAATTGCAGAATTTATTTTGTACGTAAATATTTTAACATGGCCAGTTGCCATTGTTGGTTGGGTAACTTCTATGGTGCAACAAGCAGAAGCATCGCAACAAAGAATTAATGAATTTTTAGAAGAAGTACCGGAAATAAAAAATACTGCGAAAAACAATACAGAGGTCAATGGTTCTGTTGAATTTAAAAATGTAAGTTTGGTGTATGATGATACCGATATTACAGCTTTAAAAAATATTAATTTTTCTGTAGAAAAAGGTAAAACTGTTGCTATCTTAGGGAATACTGGCTCAGGAAAATCATCAATTATCAATTTAATTTCTAGATTGTATGATGCTACCGAAGGAACTGTCTTAATTGACAATACCCCCATAAAAGAAGTGAACTTAACCGATTTAAGAAATCAAATTGGTTTTGTGCCACAAGATCCATTTTTATTTTCTGATACGATTGAAAACAACATCAAATTTGGTAAAGAAGACGCCACAAAAGAAGAAATTATTTTAGCGGCAAAAAATGCGGTAATTCACGATAATATTATTGAGTTTAAAGACAAATACGAAACTATTTTAGGAGAACGTGGTGTAACACTTTCTGGAGGTCAAAAACAGCGTTTAAGCATTGCTAGAGCAGTAATTAAAAATCCGAAAATCTTAGTTTTTGACGATTGTTTGTCTGCTGTAGACACAGAAACAGAAGAAAAAATCCTTTCTAATTTAGAAAAGGTATCCAAAGAAAAAACAACTTTTATCATAAGTCACAGAGTTTCATCAGCTAAAAATGCCGATAAAATTATTGTGTTAGAAAACGGCGAAATAGTACAGCAAGGAACTCATAATCAATTAATAACGGCAAATGGGTATTACAAAGAATTGTACGAACAACAACTTTTAGAAAAAGAAAACTAATCTTTAGTTAGAAAAAGTAAAATATTTTTTTAGATTTGTTCAACAAACAACAAACAAAAATTAATTCTATTATAAATTATTATGGCTGAGAGAGTAGAACAAGAAGAGATTTTTTCTCAAGTTTTAAGAGCAGGAAGAAGAACCTACTTTTTTGATGTAAGATCAACAAAAGCAGATGATTATTACTTGACAATTACAGAAAGTAAAAAATTTACACATGATGATGGTTCTTTTCATTATCAAAAACATAAAATTTATTTGTACAAAGAAGATTTTGAAGAGTTTAACGACATGTTAAAAGCTGCAACTGATTATATTGTTACAGAAAAAGGACAAGAAGTAATTAGTGAAAGACATCAAAAAGATTATAAAAAAGAAGAAGTTACTACTGAAACTGAAACTATCAAATCAACAGAAAGTTTCACAGATGTTTCTTTTGATGACATCTAAAATTCAAATAATTCTCACAAAAAACGTCCTCTAATTTAGAGGACGTTTTTATTTATAAAGCTTTTAGCATAATGTTGCTTTTGGCTACGGTTTCTTCCCATTCTTTTTCCGGGTCACTTTCTTTGGTTATTCCTCCACCAACATAAATTTCTGCATATTCATTCTTAACTTCCATACATCTTAGGTTTACAAATAAATGTGAATCATTAGTTGCATTGCTATTTAATTCGCCTAAATAACCTGTATAATAAGAACGATTGTAGTTTTCGTTTTCTAAAATAAATTGTTTTGCTGCTTCTTTTGGCAAGCCACAAACAGCCGGAGTTGGATGCAATAAGTTTACTAAAGAGAACAATGCTTCTTGGGGTAACTTTCCTTTAATCTCTGTTCTTAAATGCAACAAAGAACCTGCTTTTACAGTCTCTGTTTGTAATTGATTTAAGTTGGTGGAAAAATTAGAAAGTTTATTTAAAATATAATCTGTTACAATTTGTTGTTCTTCAATTTCTTTAGGGTTCCACGTTACTTTTTTGCCTTTTTTAAACACTTGCGTTCCGGCCAAAGACATCGTTGTAAAGTAGTTGTTTTCTACCTTTAATAAGGTTTCTGGTGTTGCTCCAAACCATAAACCAACTTGCGGATGAAACCAAACATACACAAATGCATTTGCATATAAGTGCACCAATCTATTGTAAATTACCGCTACTTCTACTCCATTTAAGGCAATAATTTCTTTTCTAGAAATAACAACTTTTTTAAAATCCTTTTTGTTGATGGCATCAATTGCTTTTTGAACAATTTCTATATGTGTTGCTTTTGAAGCATCGTTGTAAAACGATTTTTCTTTAAAATGAAGTTGTTGTTTTGAGAATGAATCCTTTATAAAGTCTGACTCATCTAAAGGAAAGAAAACTGTTTTTTCTGACTTGTTAAAAGGCGCAAATACAAATCCAGTTTGCGTAAAATCAGTGGTAATTGTATGTAAAGTAGCATCTTTTTGAAAAACTCCAAAAACGTTGGTTTCATTTGGTTTGTTATACGCAACAAATGGCAAATTATTTTTGTAAGCTTCTTTAATTTTATCTAAAAGTAACTGCATAGTTTATTGCTTCTCCAAAATAATATTTGTGAGTTTACAAAGAGAAACAAGCTCATTGTTTTCATTCACAATTCTTATTTCCCACAAATGTGTGGTTCTTCCTTTGTGTATTATTTTTGCGGTTGCAGTAACAATTCCTTCTTTTACACTTTTTAAATGATTTGCACTTATTTCTATTCCTTTAACAATGTACTTTTCGGTATCTATAAAATACGCCGAAGCCGCACTACCAACACTTTCTGCCAACGCTACTGTTGCTCCGCCATGCAATAATCCGTAAGGTTGATGCACGCTAGAATTTACGGGCATTTTTGCTACTAAAAAATCATCTCCAACATCTGTAAATTTAATGACCAACGTTTCCATTAATGTGTTTTCACACATTTTATTAAATCTTTTTAAAATTGCTTCTTTGTCTAACATTCTGATGAATTTAATGGTAAAAATACATATAATTTATTGTATTTTTGCGGTCATTATCACAAGAAAATCTGAATGTATAAAGTACGCATCATATTAGATACCAAAAAAGATGTAATTAGAACAATTACAGTAAATAATACTATTAACTTAGAAGAATTACATTCTTTAATTGCTAAATCATTTGGATTTAATGGTCAAGAAATGGCGTCTTTTTACAGAACAAATGACGAATGGAATCAAGGTGAAGAAATTCCATTGTTTAACATGTCAGAATTTGGCGACGAAATTTCTATGAGTACTTGCCTTTTAAATGAAACGTTGCCTAACGTACATGATAAGTTGATTTATGTGTACGATTTCTTTAGCATGTGGACTTTCTATGTAGAAATTATAGCAATTTCTAAAAAAGAAGCTGAAGAACCTAAAATAATTATGTCTGTTGGAGAAATTCCAGATGAAGCTCCAGAAAAAGAATTTGTTGCAGAAAAAGAAGATGATGCGTTTTCTGATGACGAATTTGATTCTTTTGAAGATTACGATTTTGACAATTATTAAATCGTATTTTTTTTACCCATTTTAAAATTCTATAAATACTAGTAACATTTCCGTAACTTGTTCGTCGTATAATCATAATCGACTAAAACAATTTCATTGGAAACTATCTTATCTCTTAAAAATTTAGACAAAAAATTTGGCCCTGTTCACGCTGTAAACAATCTTTCTTTTGATATTCAGAAAGGGAATGTATACGGAATCTTAGGCCCAAATGGAAGTGGAAAATCTACCACTTTAGGAATCATATTAAATGTTGTAAACAGCACTTCGGGCGAATTTAGCTGGTTTAACGGCGGATTGTCTACACACGAAGCATTGAAAAAAGTTGGAGCCATAATTGAGCGCCCAAACTTTTATCCGTATATGACCGCAACTCAAAATTTAAAATTGATTTGTAAAATTAAAGGCGTTTCCTACGATAGTATTGATGAAAAACTAAAAACTGTTAACCTATACGAACGTAGAGATAGCAAATTTAGAACATTCTCTTTAGGAATGAAACAACGTTTGGCAATAGCTTCTGCCTTGTTAAATGATCCTGAAATTTTAATTTTAGACGAACCTACAAATGGTTTAGATCCGCAAGGAATTCATGAAATTAGACAAATCATTAAAAATATTGCTAAAAACGGAACCACCATTTTATTGGCTTCTCACTTATTAGATGAAGTTGAAAAAGTGTGTAGTCATGTTGTAGTAATTAGAAAAGGAATCAAATTGTATTCTGGTAGAGTTGATGAAATGACAGCTTCAAAAGGATTGTTTGAACTAAAAGTTGATGGTCATGAAGAACAACTCATGGAGTTGTTAGAAAATCATGCTTCAATACATACTGTAAAAAAAGAAGAAGAAACAATCATTGCAACGTTAAAAGACGAAATGACTGCTTCAGAAATGAACGCTTATTTATTTAGCAAAGGAATTACCTTATCGCACTTGCTTAAACGCAAACCAAGTTTAGAGCAACAATTCCTAGATTTAACAAACAACAATTAACTAACTGAATATTAGTTCGAAATGTCATCTCGAGCGGAGTCGAGAGGCGAGAACAAATTCATAAAAATATAACACATCATGTTTAGATTACTAAATATAGAATTTCATAAATTAAAACACAACAGAGCAAGTAAAGTATTGTCTATTATTTACTTTGGTTTATTAACTTCAATTGCATTAATTGCTGCCATTAAATTTGATATTGGTCCCGTTAAGTTTCATTTAGCTGATCAAGGAATTTTTAATTTTCCTTACATCTGGCATTTTAACACCTATATGGCTTCCCTTTTCAAATTCTTTTTATTGTTGGTAATTGTGTCTATGATGGCAAACGAATACAGCAATAAAACCTTGAAGCAAAATTTGATTGACGGTTTGAGTAAAAGAGAATTTATTCTTTCTAAATTTTATACAGTACTAGTTTTTGCTGCAGTTTCTACACTTTTTGTCTTTGTAACTTCGTTAATTTTAGGATTTGTGTATTCTGATTATAATGAGCTGTCTATCATTGTTTCAGATTTAGAATATTTGCTGGCATTTTTTATCAAATTGGTGGGCTTTTTCTCCTTTGGTTTATTTTTAGGGATTTTAGTAAAACGCTCAGCTTTTGCAGTTGGTGCAATGGTTGTCTGGTTGATTATAGAAAGCATGTTTAAAGGTTATTTATTTTATTCTTTTAGAAATGAAGATAGCACAACAGAACATGTAAATAACATTATGCAATTCTTACCATTAGAAGCCATGTCAAATTTAATCAAAGAACCATTTACAAGATTAGGAGCAGTAAAATCTGTTGCAAACCAAATTGGTGAACAAATAACTAAAGATTTTTCAGTACAGTTTACAGATATTATTATCGTTTCTGTGTGGACAGCAATCTTTATATACTTGTCATATGCATTGTTAAAAAAGAGAGATTTATAATTCTTTTTAAATATATTTGACGTTCTATTAAAAAACTGTCAAATGAGAAGAGTATTAAGTGTATTTATATTTCTATTTACCTTAACAACTTACGGACAAAAAGAAGCAAATTTTTGGTATTTTGGACAAAATGCAGGCTTAGATTTTACAACTGGTGCTCCTGTTGCTTTAGCAGACGGAAAACTAAACACACTTGAAGGCTGCTCGACAATTTCTGACAAAGACGGAAAATTATTATTTTATTCTGATGGAACAACTGTGTATGATAGTTCTCATCAAATAATGAAGTATACAAACGGAACTTTAGCTACAGATTTATATGGCGATCCGTCTAGTACACAATCTGCTTTAGTGGTTCCAAACCCTACCAATGCAAATATTTACTACATTTTTACCGTTCAGGCTTATAACGGAAACGGTTTTAATTATTACACCATTGATATCTCTAAAAATGGCGGATTAGGAGAAATCATAAACGGACCTGTTAGTTTATCAGATGGTAAAAGTGGAAATTGGTCTGAAAAAGTGACTGCAGTTCAAGGAGATGATTGTAATACTATTTGGATTTTATCTGCTGTAAACAATGAATTTTACGCATACAAAATTGATGGAAATGGTGTTGATACTGCAAATCCTGTAGTTAGCACAACCAATTACACATTAAGAGATAGAAGAGGTTATTTAAAAGTTTCTCCTGACGGGAAAAAGATTGCGCTTGCAGATTTTACTTATAGAAACAACAATAGTATTGGAAACGGAAGTTTGGTTTTATATAATTTTGACTCCTCTAATGGTACTGTCGAAAACGCAACAACAATTTTAGCAAGTGCTTCAAATGATGGTGCACATTATGGCGTTGAATTCTCTCAATCTTCTTCAAAATTATACACCTCAACTTTTGATGGCACAAATAATAAAGTTTATCAATTTGATTTAACTCAACAAAGCATTACAACTTCAAAACGCTTAATTCATTCTCAAGTTGGATATCGTGGTGCATTACAATTAGGCCCTGATGGAAAAATTTACGCAGCGGTTTCTGTAAATTATAATGACGGAACACAATTTTTAGATGTGATTGAAAATCCTGAAGAGGATGCTTTAAATATAATTTATACTGAAGATAAAATCAATTTAGGTTTTGGAAAAGCAACACAAGGTTTACCTCCTTTTATTCAATCTTTCTTTTCGCCAGTAAAAATATTAGATAGCGATACTAAAACTATTGACTTAACTCTTGAAACCCAACAAGTTTGTATTGGTGATTCTTTTAGTTTTGAACCAGAGCTAAACGGTGTTGCTGGATCAACCTATAAATGGACTAAAACTGGAGATCCAACAGTGCATATAAACACCAGAAAAATAACAGTTGACAACACTAATTATGGTTCTGGAACTTATAATTTAGAAATGATTATCAATGATGGTTGTGGAAGAATTAAAAAATACAACGGTTCTGTAGAAATTTTATTTGTTCCGAAACCAACAGTTACCGCTATTCCCGTATACGAACAATGTGATATTGACGGAAATCCAATAGACGGAATTACCTCTTTTAATTTAGAATCTAAAGAAGAAGAATTGACAAATAATACAGCTGGAATTTCAGTTACTTTTTACGAAGCAACAGATATCAATTTTACATCTCCAATTACCAATAAAGTTGGGTACAGAAATACCGTTTCTACAAATGCTGGAAATCATAAATTAGTGGTGCGATTAACAAATGACACTACTGGTTGTTATGAAGATGGCGAATTAGAATTAAAAGTAAATGCAACTGCTCTAAATACATATCCAGATTTATATTTGTGCGAAATTGATTTGAATGCCAATGTTCCAGATGCTAGAAATAGTGAAGGCTCTGGAAATACTTTTTATAATTTTGATACCAAAACAGCTAACATTATTGCAAATTCTGGTGGCGCTTTTTCTGATGCAACACATGATTTTGAATATTACAGAACTGCAAACGACGCATCTTTACAAACAAATCAAATCATAGCGCCTTATGAAGACGATTTATTTACAGACAACTCAGATGTTTTTGTGCGTATTTCTACAAAAGGTTCTAATGCCTGTTCTGGAATTGGACAGTTTAAAATATTTGTAAATACACGTCCGATTCCAAAAGGAAATACAACTCCGATGTATTTATGTGTCAATAATCCTATTGATAATCCGCAGCAAGTAACAATTGATTTAGATGGCTCAACCGGAAATCCGACAGACACGTATCAATGGTTTTTAAACGGAAATTTAATCACTGGTGCAACCAACGCAATTTACAAAGCAAATGTGCAAGGAACGTATAAAGTAGAAGCATACAGAGCGTATCAAAATGATATAAATGATGCAAATGATGATACTTCTTGTACTGGATACAATTCATTTACAGTTTTAGAATCGAACAAAGCGTTGATTGTTTCTACTGATTTGATCGACAATCAAGACAATCCTGAAGCAAATATGTTAACCATAACTGTTGCTGGAATTGGAGAATATGAATATGCTTTAAACAGCACTAGTTTAGCTGATTTCACAAAAGGAACAGAGAACTTAACCTTTACTTTTAACAATGTAAAACCAGGTTTAAATACGGTGTATATTCGTGATGTTAATGGTTGTGGAACAGTAAGCAGTCAAAAATTATCTTTCATTTTTTTTCAACGCCATTTTACACCAAATAATGATGGTGTTTACGATACATGGAAAATTTTAGGATCCAACAATGCATTTTACAAATCTGCCAGAGTAGAAATTTTTGATCGCTACGGAAAAGTAGTTGCTTTAATTACCGATAAAGATGGAAACGGTTGGGACGGAACCTATAACGGTAGTAAATTACCATCAAACGATTATTGGTTCAATGCCGTTTTAGAAGACATTCATGGGAATGTAAGAAAGGAAACTGGACATTTTAGTTTGCTTAGAAAATAAGTGCAACTTCTTTCAAATTCCGTTTCTTAATTGGTATTTTTGTCTTTATGGATTTTCAATTACATTCTAAATTTAAGCCAACAGGAGATCAACCTGAAGCCATCAAACAATTGACTGAAGGATTGGTTTCTGGAGAAAAATACCAAACTTTATTGGGTGTTACAGGTTCTGGAAAAACCTTTACGGTTGCAAATGTTGTAGAGAAAATCAATCGACCAACTTTAGTGTTGGCGCATAACAAAACATTGGCAGCTCAATTGTATTCTGAGTTCAAACAGTTTTTTCCAGAAAATGCTGTAGAATATTTTGTTTC
Organism: uncultured Flavobacteriaceae bacterium; assembly: GCA_913065125.1. Taxonomy (GTDB): domain Bacteria; phylum Bacteroidota; class Bacteroidia; order Flavobacteriales; family Flavobacteriaceae; genus Polaribacter; species Polaribacter gochangensis. The sequence goes on from CAJYAG010000001.1 coordinate 620,876, forward strand.
GTACTACGATTATTATCAACCAGAAGCATACATTCCCGTAACAGGAACATACATCGAAAAAGATTTATCTATCAACGATGATATAGAACGCTTACGAATTAGCACGTCTTCTTCCCTACTTTCTGGACGAAGAGATGTGTTGGTTGTGGCTTCCGTTTCTTGTTTATATGGAATCGGAAATCCGGTTGAATTTAAAAAGAACGTCATTCCGATTGAAACCGGACAACAAATTTCTAGAACAAAATTTTTACATCAATTGGTAACCAGTTTGTATTCTAGAACCGAATTTGACATCAAAAGCGGAACCTTTAAAGTAAAAGGTGATGTGATTACCATTTATCCATCTTACGGTGATAACGGTTATCGAGTTCATTTTTTTGGCGATGAAATTGAAGAGATTGAATCCTTTGATATGGAAACGAATAAAGTTTTAGAAAAATATTCAGAACTCACCATTTATCCTGCAAATCTATTTGTAACCTCACCAGATGTGTTGCAAAATGCCATCCATATGATTCAAGAAGATATGGTAAAGCAAGTAGATTATTTCAAAGAAATCGGCAAACATTTAGAAGCAAAACGTTTAAAAGAACGCACTGAGTTCGATTTAGAAATGATAAGAGAATTGGGGTATTGTTCTGGAATCGAAAATTATTCTCGCTATTTAGACGGACGAGAAGCAGGCACAAGACCTTTCTGTTTGTTGGATTATTTTCCGGATGATTATTTAATGATTATCGATGAAAGTCACGTTACCATTCCGCAAACACACGCCATGTACGGCGGAGACAGAAGTAGAAAAGAAAACTTGGTAGAACACGGTTTTCGTTTGCCAGCTGCCATGGACAATCGTCCGTTAAAATTTGAAGAATTAGAAGCTATTCAGAATCAAGTAATTTATGTAAGTGCAACTCCTGCCGATTATGAATTGCAAAAAACAGAAGGCGTTTATGTGGAACAAGTGATTCGCCCTACAGGATTGTTAGATCCCGTTATTGAAGTGCGTCCGAGTTTAAATCAGATTGATGATTTAATTGAAGAAATTCAAATTAGAGTAGAAAAAGACGAGCGTACTTTGGTCACAACATTAACCAAAAGAATGGCAGAAGAATTGGCAAAATACTTAACTAGAATTCAAGTTCGCTGTCGTTATATACATTCTGATGTGGATACTTTAGAACGTGTAGAAATTATGCAAGATTTGCGTAAAGGCTTGTTTGATGTATTGATTGGCGTAAACCTTTTACGTGAAGGTTTGGATTTACCAGAAGTTTCTTTGGTGGCTATTTTAGATGCCGATAAAGAAGGTTTTTTACGTTCGCATAGATCGTTGACACAAACCATTGGTAGAGCAGCTAGAAATGTAAACGGATTGGCAATTTTGTACGCAGACAAAATGACCAACAGCATGCAAAAAACCATTGACCAAACCAACAGACGACGCCAAAAACAAATTGAATACAACACAGAAAATAACATTACACCAACTCAAATTACCAAAGCAATAGACAATTCGCTCACAAAAAGTGCAGTTTCTTCTTTTCATTATGACAATGCCATTAACAAAGCTGCAGAAGCCGATTTAGAATACTTGCCAAAACCAGAAATAGAAAAACGGATTAGAGAAACGCGTAAAAACATGGAATTGGCAGCAAAAGCCTTAGACTTTTTAACTGCTGCACAATTTAGAGACGAAATTGAAGTGTTGAAAAAGCATTTGTAGAATTCCTAATAATAATGATTCTTAAAAGTATTTAGTATCTTTAACAGCAACTAGATGAAAAGAAACATAAGTTCCTCTTATCCGGGAATTCAATTTGGTAAACGAGAACTTTATTCTCTATATAACTAGTTGTAGCCAATTAGAGAAATGCAACATTTAATAATTTAAACAGTCTTTAGAGGAAACAAGAAATTTATGAAATTATTTACCATTACAATTAGAGCTTCATTTTTAATATTAGTACTTTCAGTTATTGGTTGTAACATTAAACCCAAAAATCAAACTACACGTAAATATATAAATGAAATTGATTCTTTATTGGCAGAATCGTATGAAAGAGACCTATTTAACGGAAACATTCTTGTTACGAAAAATGATACAATTATTTATAAAAAATCCTTTGGATATACAGATGGCACTCAACAAAAAAAATTAAATAATAAATCAATTTTCAATATAGGCTCAATTGCAAAAGAATTTAATGCAGTATCAATAATGATTCTTGTAGAAAAAGGAATATTATCATTAAATGATTCAATTTCAAAATTTAACTTAGGACTTCCTGATTGGTCAAAAAAAGTTACAATAAAACACTTATTGAATTACTCTAGTGGATTACCAGAAATTAATTACTCTAAAGTAAAAAATGATGAGGATGCATTAATTGATTTACAAAACCTTAGTAGTTTGCTCTTTGAACCAGGAACAAATTTTAATTATAATAGTAATAGTATTTTTATACAACAAAGAATTATTGAAAAAGTGACAGAACAATCATTTAAAGATTTTGTTACCGAAAATATTATTAATCCTTTAAATATGACTAACTCTGTTTTCGATCCAAAATATGATTATCCAAATAGAACTAGGTGTTTCAATTTAGAAAAAGAAAATAGCTCAGAGTTTTACTCGAATAGCGGATGGCTCTGGGTAGATATAAATGATATGTATAAATGGATTGAAGCAATGAATTCTAATACATTAATATCTCAAGAATCTTTTGATTTTTTACTAATAAACCCATATGTAAAAGATAAAACTTCATCTATTGGCGAATATTTTGAAGAAGATAAACTTCAAAGACACAATGGAATATCATATAAATTTGAATCCATCTTTTTGAATGATTTTAAAAATAATATTACGATAATTCTATTATCAAATAATAGAAACAGAGTTTGGGATTTAGGACATACTATTCATAACTTAATGTTAGGAAAAGATTATGAAATCCCTAAAAAATCAATTTATCAAGAGATAAGGAAAGAATCTCTAGACAACGTGAACAAAGCTATAGATACTTATTATTCGTTAAAAGAATATTCTGAAAAAGAATATAATTTCGAAAACCCTAGCGAACTCAATAAATTAGGATATGAACTGTTAAGTCTTGGCAAAAATAGCGAGTCAATAAAAATTTTTAAATTGGCTACAAAAGAGTTTCCTAAAGAAGCTAATCTATTCGATAGTTTAGGAGAAGCCTATTATACAAGTAAGCAATATGATTTAGCATTAGATAGCTACAATAAAGCAATAAGTCTTGGTGGAACAAAAGGAAGTGCGGAAAAGATGGTAGAGAAAATTAAAAGTGAGAACATAGAATAACTGGCTACAACACCGTATATAATTTATTGCTAGTTCTAGCCTACTTACGAAAATCCTCGCGGATTTTCTATTCGGTTTTTATTTGCTAAATTAGTTGCTTAAACCACGCAACAAACCATATACAAACACGTTGTGCATAATGCTGACCCGTCCTGAAATAAGGCTACATAATTTTAAACATTATGTATAGAAATGACAAAGTAATTTGACAGTATTCAGAATCTTTTAAATTAAAAAATATGATAAAATCTAAATTTTAAATCAGTTAATTTGTATCCTTTTATAAAATAAACACTTAACTCAATGATTAGAGTAGACAAAAATATTTTAAATTATATTTTATCCTTAGAAAAAAAATCGAGGGAACATATTATTTTGCAACAAGTCGAACCAAGAAACAAGATTATAAAGCAAGATCATAAAACATCTCATGTTTATGTATTAAAAAGTGGGATTAGTAAATGTTATATAACTACAGAGGATGGAAATGTTTTTATTCAAGAATTTTTTGGAGAAGGTCAACTATTTGGAGAAGTAGAGACTATACATGATATTACAAGTGTTTGTTCTGTGGAAAGTATTAATGAAGTTCAAGTCTATGCAATAAATAAAAGTTATTTTAAAAAACTTCTAAGTAATGATAAGAATTTTAATGATTTAATTTTAAAAACACTTACTAATAAAATTGCTTATAAAGCGCATCGGCATTCTTATAATCAATTTAATTCTATTCACTCTAATATTAATAGACTAAAAAAGATTTTTCCCGAATTAACACAAGTCATATCTAAACAGGATATTGCTAATTATCTAGGTGTAACATTAAGGAGTCTAAACAGAGCTTTAAAAAATCAAAATTAATCTTATTTTATTTCATGAATCTTTAAGACGTCGTCTTCTAATATTGGACCAACAACTTTTACTTCACGACCTCCTTTACTAAGTACTTCTCGGGAACCAAGTTCAAATACCCAATTACGATTTCCTCTACCTATGCTATCATAGAAAGTTTTTTTACTTAATCCAAAAACTAGTTTACCGATACCACTCCAGTAAATTGCAGATGAACACATTGCGCATGGCTCGTCACTGGTGTATATAACACATGTGTTTAAAACATTATAATCATAAAGCTTACAAGCTTCTCTAATTAAGTTTATTTCAGCGTGTGCCAGACAATCATTATCCGTATTAATTGTATTTTCTCCTTCTAGCAAAACTTTTCCTTCCGCATCTGTTAAAATACACCCATAAGGTAAATTCCCTTTTTCTTTTGCTTGTTGGGCTACTTTAATTGCTCTCTCAATTCCATTTTTATATGAAGGCATAACTACAATTTGTTAATGTCACCAAAATAATCAATAACTCAAAAAACCTTTTTGTGTTTTCATTGTTTTCATTTCTTAAAGCAAATTAAATAGTTTTAGATTTTTTGGCAAAGGACAATTGTCCTTTTAGATAAATTTTAAAAGATTTAATATTGCAGTTCATTAGACATTTAAAATTATACTGATGCCATAAAAAATAACAAATTGACTTTATAATTGAGATAGATAATATTAAATACATCAACCTTAAAAAAAACTAAAATAGCAATTAGCATTTGTAAAATACTTAAACTAAAGGCAGAAGATACATTTAGAATGGAAATCTATCATAACTAAAGTCATATAGTTGAGGCTATAAATTAGCTTAATAACTACTTAAATTAAAAAAAATGACCTATTTAAAGAAAATAATGATATTTGTTTTACTTATTTCTATTTTCAGCTGTAAACAAAGATATCATAACAACACTCTTATGAAAGACAACGTAAAAGAAGAAACTATCGTACCCAAAAAGGGATTTTGGAAATCAACCGGAGGGAATTTTTTTTGGATCAACATTGTTGAAAATAAGGTTTTTTGGTTAGGTATGAATCATAAAACACTGGAAAGTGAATTAGCTGAAAACTGGTGTCATGTTGGGAATGGAAAAATAGAGGGCAATCAAATAATTTTAGAATGGGCAGACGTTCCCATAGGCAACGACAATTTAAACGGTAAAATAGTTATTGAAATAATAAATGAGGTACAAATGAAAGTTGTTGAAGATTCCGGAAACTTTGGCATGTCCATCTGGAATTGGAAAAAAGAACACGTAAACTTTAGTCAAATAGTCGGTTAACAACATGATTAAAACATTAAACAAATGACATCAATGCTAAAATTTTTATTCTTTAAATACCATTTAAGCATCTTAATTAGTTGCCTTTTGTGTTTTTCTTTCAATAACAAAAACGCAAAAACTGAAAAATTCTATAAAAAAGAAATAAGCTCTGAAACATTTAATGTCGTTCGTGTTGCAGAAAATATATATAGTATTGTTTCCCCGTCATTTGGGTTGCCAACTCCTGAAAATAAAGGATGGAATTCTAATGTTCATTTTATCGTTACCAAAAATGGTGTTTTGCTTTTTGATACGGGTTCGTCTGAATCTATAGGACATAAAATAAAAAGAACCATTGCATCTGTTACTAAGCTTCCAGTTCGCTGGGTGGTAAATTCCCATAGTCATGCAGATCATTGGCTGGGCAACGCTGCCTTTGATAAAACAACAGAAATTATTACAAGTAAAAACGCATTAGCTGAGATGAAAAAATATGGTAAAGATGATGTAGCATTTTATAACAAGGTTACCAAAGGTAAAATAGGCCCTACCCAGCTTGCATTTCCCTCTTCTATAATAAACAATAGTCTAAAACGTAATTTCGATGGTATAGAAGTTGAATTTATTTTGACAGAAGAGAATCACTCAGCTGGAGATATAATAATGTGGCTACCAAAACATAAAGTTGTTTTTGGGGGAGACGTTTTAAGTTCAGATTGGATGCCGATTATCACTGAAGATGTAAATATTCCAAGTTTAATCAACACACTTAATTTCATCGCTGAATTAAATCCAACCAAAATATTAATAGGTCATGGTAACACAACCACAGTGAGATCAATTAAACGTGATATTAATTTGTTATCAAGTGTTTGGAAACAGGTAGAACTAGACAATAAAAATGGAAACAGGCCAGAGGAGACACTCTTAAAAATTAAAACTGAATTAAACCCTGAATATACGTTTTTATATAAAAATTATACAGCAGAAATTGAACGATATATCAAGCTTATGTATTCTTTACAAAATAAAGCATCTGTTAAATCTAATTCGCACGATAAATAACTATCCATGAAAAAAAACCAATTATCATTCCTTTTATTAGTTTTTCTTATTAGCAATACTATTCTTGCCCAAGAAGTAACTGAAGTACACAAAGATTCAATAAACACGATACTAACCAAGTATTACAATCTCAACCTAAAAATGTTTCAAGAAGGTTCTACAGTTGAAGATATTGATAACACATTCAATCTATTTACTGATGATTTTACTTATACACATTCAAAATTTAATGGGTTTTATACCTGTGAGAGCTTATATAAAAGTGCTTTAAGGAACCTAAATGAAGGCAATTACGATGGGAGAGTTACAGATTTTAAAATAGAAAGTAAAATAATAGGTTTAAAAGCGGCTGCTGTTCAAAAAAGATTTGTGGAAAAAAAAGGTGGTGCTATAATAGAAAGTGAATTGCAAATGACACTTTTTGAATTTAGAGATGGTAAAATCTCACGAATAGTTGAATATTGGTAGAGAATATCACCAAATAAATAATAACCGTAAGAGAAAATAATACAGGAGATGGCGAAAATTTTTTTCGCTTTCTAGAAGAAGAACTCATTAAGGAGCTAGATAAAAATTATAGAACAACGTCCTATCAAGTATTGTTCGGACATTCTTTAGGAGGTTTATTGGCCACTCACGCCTATATGAAAGAAGATACTGTTTTCAATACTTTTATTGCTGTTGACCCAAGCTTTGGAATTTGGGACGCCGAAACGATGGATGTTAAATTGCAAGTTGTAACTGAAAAATCGTTTAAAAGGTTTTTATACATAGCAACTGCTAATTAGGGTAAAAGAAATATTAGAAATAGAGATCGGCACGTAAGGTTATACGAGGCATTAAATAGTAAATGCGAAGGCTATTTCCCTGCAAGATTAGAATATTTTGAAGGCGAAAATCATAACTCAATCTCACCAATTGCTTTTTACAATGGTATCTCAACTATTTTTAATGGCTATGGAGTTTACTATCGAGATGTAGAAACTATAGAACAACTTAATCAACACTTCCAAAAGCTTTCTAAAAAACTTTTTTGAGATTTTAGTCCGCCAGAAGCTCTTGTAAACAGAATTGGTTACAGTATACTGCAAAGCAGAAATGAAAGTGATAAAGCAGAAGCTTTACTCTTTTTCCTTTTGAATACAGAAAACTTCCCAAATTCGTATAATGCTTTTGATAGTTTGGGAGAAGCATATGAAGCTATTGGAGATAAAGTAAATTCTATTATTAATTACAAAAAACTTTATCACTAAATCATAACAATGAAAACGCAATAAGAAAAATAGACAGTTTAAGCAAGAATTAGATTGTACAATAAATTATATCGAATTAAACAAATTAATAACTATAAGCTTATTTTGTATTTTAAAAAAATAGAATAATCAATTGTCCTAGTTAAACTTTGTTACCTGACTAACTAAAAACACCAAGAAATATTTATAACTGAAATAGGTGTTTTAAACTTTTGACATCTATATTGACCATAAAAAACTACACACAACACCTTATATAATTAATTGCTAGTGCTGGTATACTTACGAAAATCCTCGCGGATTTTCTATTCGGTTTTTATTTGCTAAATTAGTTGCTTAAAACACACAACAAACCATATACAACAACGTTAAAAACATAACTATATGAAAAAATTTGGAAAGACCATTAAGAAGAACTAAGCTAAAAAATAGCCTTAAGAAGTGTATCTTTAATATCAGTTTAGTCTAATTAAGAAAACCTTTCTAAATCAATCTTCACTTCCCCAAGGAGCGCTTGGAGTTTTCACTTCATTAGTTAGGTCAAATTTTACAGAAAAGAATCTATCGCTTCCTATTCTACGTAAATTATACGTAAAGCTTATTTTATCAATAGTTACCCACCAAACATTATGAGAAGCATAGGAAATTAAATCTGCTGTTTGTTGATCCGCTGGAAAAAATTGAACATTTGCCAATCCAGTATTTGGACTTAGACCACCGTATTGTGTAATTGTATCTTCAGAACCATCTTTATGTCGATGATCGTGTTTTAAACGAATTAACTTCTTATCTGTCATCGTAAAAACCCATGTTCTAGATTTATCTTCTCCAACAAAAAAAGGAACTCTAATTGTTTTGTCTTTACAAGAACGAACATGCATCACTAATTTTTCTCCTACAAAACCATCGCCTTCTTTTCCTCCGGCAACAATTTCTCCTTCATAAGATTTTCCGCAATGTTCTTTTAACGTATTCCAGAATACTTCTGAATTAGCTGGTTGTTGTGCAAAAACACTTACTGGAAATAAAAGCAAAATCAATAGTTTCTTCATGATGTATCATTTAAATAAGTTCAACAATATAAATTAAAAAAATGAATTAAAAGCATTCGTTTAGAAGCAAAAAAAACGCCTCACAAATGTGAGGCGTTTCATTAAACACTTAAATATATTTTCAAGCAATTAAGCTTGTGCTAACACTTCTTGTACTTTATCTGCAGCTTCTTGAAATTCTGTAGCAGAAATAATTTTCATTCCGCTATTATCAATTAGTTGTTTTGCTTCAACAGCGTTTGTTCCTTGCAATCTACAAATAATAGGAACATTAATTTTGTCTCCCATATTTTTGTAGGCATCTACAACTCCTTGCGCTACTCTATCACAACGCACAATTCCACCAAAAATATTTACTAAAATTGCTTTTACGTTTTTGTCTTTTAAGATAATTCCGAAAGCAGTTTCTACACGTTGTGCATCTGCCGTTCCACCAACATCTAAAAAGTTTGCAGGTTCTCCACCAGCTTGTTTAATTAAATCCATTGTTCCCATTGCCAAACCAGCTCCGTTTACCATACATCCAACATTACCATCTAAATCAACATAGTTTAAACCAGCGGCATTTGCTTCTACTTCAATCGGATTTTCTTCACGTAAATCTCTCATCAAAGCATAATCTTTATGTCTAAACAACGCATTGTCATCTAAAGTAACTTTCGCATCAACTGCTAAAATTTTAGAATCTGATGTTTTTAATACCGGATTGATTTCAAACATAGAAGAATCAGAACCGATGTATGCTTTGTATAAAGCAGTCACAAATTTTGTCATTTCTTTTAAAGCGACACCAGACAATCCTAAGTTGAACGCTATTTTACGCGCTTGAAAAGGCATGATTCCTAATAAAGGATCAATCTCTTCAGTAAAAATTAAATGTGGCGTTTCTTCTGCCACAGTTTCAATATCCATTCCACCTTCAGTAGAATACATAATCATATTTTTACCTGTGTTTCTATTTAACAAAACAGACATATAATATTCTTCTGGTTCAGCATCACCAGGATAATAAACATCTTCACAAATTAAAACCTGGTTTACTTTTTTACCTTCTGCAGAAGTTTGTGGTGTTACCAACATCATTCCAATGATATCGTTAGAAATGCTTTCTACTTCAGATAAATTTTTTGCCAACTTAACTCCGCCGCCTTTTCCACGTCCACCTGCATGAACCTGTGCTTTCACAACGTACCAACTGGTGCCAGTTTCTACTGTTAATTGTTTTGCTGCATCTACAGCTTCTTTATGATTTTTAGCTACAATACCGCGTTGGATTTTAACGCCAAAGCTATTTAGTATTTCTTTTCCTTGATATTCGTGTAAATTCATTTTTAAGAATGTTTTTTAACGCCACAAAAATACAAATTCAAATGAGAATAACGTAGCAATTTTTATAAAATAACTCAGAAAAAAGTTGTCTTAATAAAATCATAATTTTATTAAGAAATTAACATCATTTTATGATAATTAAAATAAAACCTAAATATTTTTGCTTCTAAAACTAACTACTACAACAAATGATGATAAAAAGCACGAAACTATTATTTCTATTTTCCCTTTTTACAACTACTCTCCTTTTTTCTCAAAGCAACGCAACCAAAAAAGTACTTAATATAAAACGAAGTATCAACAAGGCACCAAAGATTGATGGCCTGCTAAACGATGATGCTTGGAAAGGGTTAGAAGTTGCTAAAGATTTTGTAATGATGGAACCCAACAACGGCGAGAAGGAAAATCCAGATTACAGAACAGAAGTAAAAGTATTGTATGACGATGAAGCTATTTATGTGTCTGCAATGATGTTTGACCCAAATCCTTCTAAAATAGCAAGCGAATTTACAAGTAGAGATAATGATGGCCAGGCGGATCTTTTTTCTTTAATCTTAAACCCAAATAATGATGGTGTAAATGCAACTTCTTTTGATGTAATGATTACAGGAACACAGTTAGACGCGAAAGTTTCTGATAGTAGAAGACCAGATAGAAGTTGGAGTGCCGTTTGGAAGAGTGCAGTAAAAACTTTAGACAATGGCTGGTCTGTTGAAATGAAAATTCCTTATTCTGCATTGCGCTTTTCTAATGAAGAAGTGCAAACTTGGGGAATTCAATTTTTAAGAAAAATAATTAACCAGAACTCGCAATACACTTGGAATCATATTGATAATACTATTGGTAAACGAACACAGTATGATGGCATTTTAAAAGGGATCCGTAATATTAATCCACCAACGCGATTAAGTTTCTATCCATATGCTTCAACTTCGGTTTCTCATTTTGATGGAGAAACAGACTTCAATCAGAATTTAGGATTGGATTTAAAATACGGAATTACAGAAAATTTTACTTTAGATTTAACCTTAGTCCCAGATTTCGGGCAAACTGCTTTTGATAATGTTACTTTAAATTTAGGCCCGTTTGAACAACGCTTTAACGAACAAAGACAGTTTTTTACAGAAGGAACAGAATTATTTAACAAAGGTAGAATGTTCTACTCAAGAAGAATAGGAAATAGACCAGTTGGGTATTACGATGCTGAAGATAATTTAGCTGCAAATGAAGAAGTTTATGAAAACCCGGATAAAGTAAACATGTTAAATGCTTTAAAGGTTTCTGGAAGAACTAAAGGTGGTTTAGGAATTGGTTTTTTTAACGCAATTACAGATAAAACCGAAGCAACCATTAAAAAAACAACAATAGCTGGAAACAGGCCTATAGACGAATATTATAAAAAAGTAACCGAACCATTTGCTAATTACAATGTATTGGTATTAGATCAACAGTTCAATCAAAATTCATCTGTAACTTTTATAAACACAAACGTGTTAAGAGAAGGAGAATTTAGAGATGCAAACGTAACTGGCCTACTATATCATTTAACAAATAAATCGAATACTTATTTTGCTGATGGCTATGTAAAAACTAGTAATATAAAAGAAAACGGAGCAACAGAAACAGGGTATGCTTTTGATTCTAGCATTGCTAAAATTGCAGGAAATTGGCAAGGAGAAATTGGATATAATTTTGAAGATGACAAATACAATTATAACGATTTAGGTTTTCAAAGAAGAAACAATCAGCAAACCTTTTATACAATGGCTAGTTATAGAATTTTACAACCCGTTGGAAAATTCAATAGCTTTATGGTTAATTTTAGATTGTTTAATAGCTTTTTATACAATCCTGGGGTTTACACTGGAAATAGCTATAGAATTGGTTTTTTCGCAAACACCAATAAACGTTTTTCTTTTGGATTAAATGCTAAAGGGAAAATAGGAAAACAAAAAGACTTCTACGAACCAAGAAGAGAAATTGCAGAGCAACGCTATTTAGAGAGAGGTTCTGAATTAGATTTTGATGGATTTATCTCTACAGATTTTAGAAAAAAGTTTGCCTTCGATTTAAAAGCTAATATTAGAAAAGTATTTAAAACAGACGAATCAAGATTTGGTTTTGAGTTTGGTCCGAGGTATCGATTTAGTAATAAAATGTCTTTAGTGTATCAATTTAAATATAGTAGTAGCAAAAACGCTATTGGTTATACAAATGATGACAATAATGATATTATTTTTGGTAAAAGAGGTTCAGATTCGTACGAAAACAGCATATCTAGCAAATATAGTTTTAGCACAAAATCTTCTTTATCATTATCATTTAGACATTATTGGCAAACTGTTAAATATAACAGTCAGTTTTACAGTTTAAATACAGACGGAACATTAGCAAATCATACTTACACAGCAAATCATGACGTAAATTATAATAGTTGGAATTTAGATTTGAATTACTTATGGGAATTTGCTCCAGGAAGTCAGTTAACTGCTTTTTACAGAAACTCCATTTTTAATTACAACGATCAATCTTCATTGAGTTTTATCAATAATATTGATGAATTATTCAATCAGCCTGCTTTGCATACTTTTTCTATAAAATTTGTCTATTTTATTGATTACAACAATATCAAAAATATTTTTTAAACATATTTTCATAATGTTTCAAAGCCTCAATCTAATAGATTGAGGCTTTTTTTACATCTCAATACACTACTTCTACAGTTGATTACATTGCATTTTATTTAGAACTCTTCAATAAATAGTTTTGAGTTGTTAAACCATTTTAAGATTTAATTAACAAACCTAACTGTGACATTTTATTTTTTAAGAAGTCTTTACGGTATCAATCAAAACAAAAAATAATGAAATTACGATTCATCTCACTAGTAGCACTCTTAGTTTTCCAAACGACATTTTCTCAATCAAAAACACAAGGCAAGAAAAAACGAAAAAAAGTATCTGCAACAAGAATTACAACACCTCCAAAAATTGATGGTATTCTAAATGATGATGCCTGGAAAAATGCTGAATTAATTAAAGATTTTGTTGTCTTTAGACCAGACAATGGTAAAAAAGTTTCTAATGAATACAGAACAATTGTAAAAGTTATTTACAACGACGACGCCATTTATATTTCTGCAATGTTACATGATCCAAATCCTGATAAAATTCCAATGCAATTTGCAACAAGAGATAATTTTAGTCAAGCAGATTTCTTTTTAGCAACTATAAATCCAAATGATGATGGGCAGAATCCTTTTGAATTTGTTGTACAAAGTACCGGAAATCAAGGAGATTCAAAAGTTTCAAATGGACAAGAAGATTTTAATTGGAGCGCCGTTTGGCAAAGTGCCGCTAAAGTAAATGATAAAGGTTGGGCTGTAGAAATGAAAATCCCCTACTCTGCTTTACGGTTTGCAAATGCTCCAGTACAACATTGGGGATTCAATTTTCACAGAAGATTAGAGAGATTAAATGAACAACATACGTGGACACATATTGATAATGCGGTAGGAAGATGGACACAACATGATGGATTGGTTGAAAATTTAAAAAACATCAAACCTCCAACACGATTAGGGTTGTATCCGTATGCTTCTGCCATCACAGAGTCTTACGACGGAACATCTACAAATGATTGGAGTGTTGGATTGGATTTAAAATACGGATTGTCTGAAAACTTTACTTTAGATGCTACTTTAATTCCAGATTTTAGCCAAGCCGGTTTTGATAATGTTGAATTAAATTTAGGGCCGTTTGAGCAACAATTTGCAGAACAAAGACAATTTTTTACTGAAGGAACAGAGTTGTTCAACAAAGGAAGATTGTTTTATTCTAGAAGAATTGGGAGTTCTCCAATAGATCAATTTGATGTAGCAAGTCAATTAAATGCCAATGAAGAGATTATAGACAATCCAGAAAAAGTAACCATGCTTAATGCCATTAAAATTTCTGGAAGAACAAAAAATGGTTTAGGAATAGGTTTTTTTAACGCAATTACAGGAAAAACAGAAGCAACTATTAGAGACAATAGTAACGGCACTACTAGAAAAGTTGAAACTAGTCCGTTTTCAAATTACAATATTTTAGTAGTAGATAAACAGTTCAATCAAAATTCTGCAATCACTTTAATAAACACAAATGTTACAAGAAGTGGAGATTTTAGAGATGCAAATACCACTGGTTTACTTTGGCATTTAGAAACAAAAGATAGCAAATACAATGTAGATGGTTCTGTAAAAATGAGCAATATTTTTGATGATGTTAACAACCCAAATACTGGATATACTTTTGATACTAGTTTTGGTAAAAATTCTGGAAAATGGAATTGGGAAATCGGATATAATTTTGAGGACGAAAATTTCAATCCAAATGATATGGGAATTTTATTCAGTAATAACGAACAACAAATTTATGGAAACGCAGGTTTTAGAACTTTAAAACCAGAAGGGATTTTTAATCGATATAATTTTAATTTTTATAATAATTTACAATACCAATATGATTCAGGAACATACACAGGTTATCAAGCCGGATTAAACTTTAATGCAGAAACCAAAAACCGTTTTAATTTTGGAGCTAACATCAATTATGGCTCAGAAAGTAAAGATTTTAATGAGCCTAGACAAGGAAACACAAGCGGAATTTATTTTACAAGACCTGAAAGATTAAATTTTAATTCTTGGTTCAATACCAATTCTCAGAAAAAACTTGGATTAAATATGAACTTCTTTTTATCTAATTATGCTAATAATCCAAAAAACGGATTCGGTTTTGGTTTAAGTCCACGTTACCGTTTTAGCAATCAATTCTCTTTAAATTACAACTTTAACTTTAACAAAACCGTAAACGATCAAGGATATGTAGATCAAGTCGGAACAGATATTATTTTTGGAAATAGAGATAGAAAAAGTTACGTAAACTCCGTTTCTGGTAGATATAATTTCAGTACAAAATCTTCTTTATCGTTGTCTTTTAGACACTATTGGAGTTCTGTTGATTATACAAATAGCTACTTTAAATTAAATGCCGACGGAAGTTTATCTCCAGAAACATACAATAATGGTAGCGATGTAAACTTTAATAGTTGGAATTTAGATTTAAATTACATCTGGCAATTTGCTCCCGGAAGTCAATTAATTGCGTTATATCGTAATACCATTTTTAATCAAGATTCTAATTCGAGTTTAGATTTCTTTAAGAATTTAGATAATTTATTTGAGCAACCAAATCAAAATGTGTTTTCATTACGATTTGTCTATTATATAGATTACAATAAACTAAAAAATATATTTTAGATTCCATTATATATATTTTAAAAGATCTTGATGTGTAAAAGCTTCAAGGTCTTTTCTGTTTTTATATAACTTATTTTTAATACTTTCGTTGTATTGATATATAACTATGATAATTGCTAAAAACATACATAAATCTTACGGTAAGGTCAACGTTTTAAAAGGTGTTGATTTACACATAAAAAAAGGCGAAGTTGTTGCTATTGTTGGTCCGTCTGGAGCAGGAAAAACAACTTTACTACAAATAATTGGAACCTTAGACAAACCTCAATCTGATGTTAATTATGAATTGATTTTAAATGCAACTTCTTTAAAAGGGATTTCTGACAATAAAATTTCTAAATTTAGAAACCAACACATTGGTTTTATCTTTCAGTTTCATCAATTATTACCGGAGTTTACTGCGTTAGAAAATGTTTGTATTCCTGCTTTTATTGCAAAAAAAGAGAAGAAAGAAACCGAGAAAAAAGCCAAAGAGCTGTTAGATTTTTTAGGTTTAGAAGATCGATATCAACACAAACCAAATCAACTCTCTGGCGGAGAACAACAACGTGTTGCTGTTGCTAGAGCATTGATTAATAATCCGTCTGTAATTTTAGCAGATGAACCAAGCGGAAATTTAGATTCTACTTCTGCTCAAAATTTGCACGAGCTTTTTTTTAAATTAAGAGATGAGTTTAATCAAACCTTTGTACTGGTAACACATAACGAAGAATTAGCTGCTATGGCAGACAGAACGTTAACAATGAAAGATGGCGTAATTATTTAAGAACTTTTTCTAATCACTAAGAATGCCATTACACAAAGCAGATTTAAAAGAATTTTTAGACGAAAAAGTGGTGTTGTACAACCATCCTAAATTTATTGAATCCGATCCAATTCAAATTCCACATCAGTTTTCTAAAAAAGAAGATATTGAAATTGCTGGATTTTTAACAGCAACAATTGCTTGGGGAAATCGAAAAATGATTATCAACAATTCCAATAAACTAATGGAATTGTTAGACAATGCTCCGTATGATTTTATAATCAATCATCAAGAATCAGATTTAAAACGATTTCAAAATTTTGTTCATAGAACATTTAATTCTGTGGATGCAATTCAGTTTGTAAAATCTTTGCAACATATTTACCAAAATTACAACGGACTCGAGCAATCGCTTGCTGTAAAAGACAATACAGAAAATTACAGAACAGCAATTTCTAATTTTAAAACGTTATTTTTTGAAATTCCACATCAACAAAGAACACAAAAACACATTTCGGATCCTTTAAAAGGTTCGGCAGCAAAAAGAATCAATATGTTTTTACGTTGGATGGTTAGAAACGATGCTTGTGGTGTTGACTTCGGGGTTTGGAGAACACACAATCCTGCACACATTTCTTGTCCGATTGATGTACATTCTGGAAACGTTGCACGTAAATTAGGTTTGTTAAAAAGAAAACAAAACGATTGGAAAGCTGTAATTGAACTAGATAATAGTTTACGTATTCTAGATAAAAATGATCCTTCTAAATACGATTTTGCATTATTTGGTTTAGGCGTTTTTGAGAAATTTTAATTCATTAAAAAGTAAGTTTAGTTTACTTATATTTGAAAACTAATAACAGCACATGCAATTTAAACATCCAGAAATTTTATACTTTTTAGGGTTTATCATCATCCCAATTTTAGTGCATTTATTTCAATTGCAAAAATTCAAAAAAACACCTTTTACAAACGTTGCATTTTTACAAAAATTAATACTACAAACTCGCAAAAGTTCTAAGCTAAAAAAATGGCTCATTTTAGCTTCAAGAATATTGCTTTTTACTGCAATTATTATTGCTTTTTCTCAACCTTATTTTAGCAATACTAAAGCAGAAAAAAACCAACATACTTTTATTTATTTAGATACTTCTTTGAGTTTAAATGCCAAAGGAGAAAAAGGTGATTTATTACAAAACGCTATTAAAGAAATTATAGAAAATAGTTCAGAAAACGAATCGTATAGTTTGCTTACAAATTCTGATTTCTATGAGAACATCAACTCAAACGAGCTTAAAAAAACATTACTAAACATAAATCCTGAGGCGTATTTTAGAAGTTTAGAAGAGGTTTTACTGAAAATTGAAAATTTTAATAAAAATAAAATTAACACTTTACATAATTCAATATTAATTTCTGATTTTCAAAGTAATACAAAAAATAAAAAAATCAATTTTACAAATGTAACATCACCTATTTCTTTTATAAAACTTAATTTAGCACAAAAAAATAATCTTTCTGTTGATAGTCTTTTTATAGACAATCAAAATGACAACAATTTTACAGTAACTGCTCTCGTAAAAAATCAAGGTGCTTTAAAAAACAATATTTCCATTGCGCTTTACAACAACGAATCTGTGGTGTCAAAACAAACTTTTTCTATCAAAGAAAATGAAATAAAAAGCATCTCATTCCCGATTCAAAATCAAACGAAAATAAACGGAAAAATTACACTCGATTTTGATGATGTTTTCAGCTTCGATAATACATTTTATTTTACTACAAATTCAATTAAAAAAATCAACGTTTTTAGTATCGGAAAAAACCATCAATTCTTATCAAAAATTTACACAAAAAACGAGTTTAATTTTAGCACAAGTTCTTTACAAAATAGCAACTATAATGTTTTGGAAAAACAAGAACTTATTATCTTAAATGAATTGGAAGAATTGCCAACAACTTTAAGAACTTTTTTGCAAACACATTTAAAAGAAGGAAAAAGTTTGGTGATAATTCCGAATGAAAATTTAAACATCAATTCTTACAATTCATTTTTTAGCAACATTCAAATTGGCAACATTTTTAACAAAGTAAGCGACTCATTAAAAATCACCAACATCAACTTTAAAAATCCCTTTTTTAAAAATGTGTTTTCTAAAGATGTTCAAAATTTTCAATATCCGGTTGTAAAAAATTATTACACTTCTAACTTTAAACAAGCTTCTAGTTTATTAAATTTTGAAAATCAACAAGACTTCATCAATCAAATTTCTACTAAAAAAGGAAATGTGTTCTGGATTGCAAGCCCTTTAAATACTAATACCAGCAACTTTACAAGTTCTCCGTTAGTAGTTCCTGTTTTTTACAATTTCGGAAAGTTGAGTGCAAAATATCCAAAACCATATTATACAATTGGAGCAACAAATTTTATTGATGTTGCAACCGTTTTAAAGAAAGATGAAGTTTTAACAATAAAAGACAATGTAAATTCATTTATACCGCTGCAACAATTATACTCAACAAAGGTTACCTTAGAAACTACCGATAACCCAGAAAAGCAAGGTTTATATACGGTAAACAAAGACAATATTGCCATTGAAACTATTGCTTTTAACTATAATAAGTCAGAAAGTGAGTTGACTTTTTTAAATATCAAAGAAGAAATAAAAGGCAACAAAAACCTACACTATTCTGAATCTATTGCAGCAGTTTTACAGAAAAATACAGCCAAAAATAAAGTTACTTGGCTTTGGAAATGGTTTTTAGCGTTAGCTATTGTATCTTTGGTCTTTGAAATATTGATTTTAAAATTCTTCAAACCATGAGTACGCTACTAAAATCAGCTACTATAATAGACGCTAGCAGTCAATTCAATAATCAAAAAAAAGACATTTTAATTACCGATGGCGTAATTGAAAAAATAGCAAATTCCATTTCAACAAAACCAAATTACACTGTTGTAAACTTAGAAAACTTGCATGTTTCTTGTGGATGGTTTGATACAAGTGTTTCTTTCGGAGAACCAGGTTTTGAAGAAAGAGAAACCATTGCAAACGGTTTGCAAACAGCAGCAAAAAGTGGTTTTACAACCGTAGCAATCAACTCAAATACCAATCCGTTTATTGACAATAAATCTGCAGTTGAATTTTTAATCAACAAAGGAAAAGGATTTGCTACAACATTATTTCCAATTGCTTCATTAACTCAGAAAAGTGAAGGAAAAGAAATGGCAGAATTGTACGACATGCAACAATCTGGCGCCATTGCTTTTGGAGATTATAACAAATCAATTGCCAATGACAATTTGATGAAAGTAGCTCTGTTGTACGCTCAAAATTTTGACGGATTAATCATCAATTTCCCAAAAAACAACTCAATTGCAGCCGAAGGGTTGGCAAACGAAGGCAACAACAGCACAAAGTTAGGGTTGAAAGGAATTCCTGCTTTAGCAGAACATTTACAAATTGCAAGAGACTTATTCTTGTTAGAATATACTGTCGGCAAATTACATATTCCCACAATTTCTACAGCAGCATCTGTACAATTAATTAAAGAAGCAAAAAAGAAAGGATTACATGTGACTTGTAGTGTAAGCGCGCATCATTTAACACTAACGGATGACGAACTGCACGGATTTGACAGCAATGTAAAAGTTACACCACCTTTAAGAACCCAAAAAGACTGTAAAGCGTTGATAAAAGGTGTAAAAGACGGAATTATAGACATTATTACATCTGATCACAATCCGATAGACATTGAACATAAAAAAGTGGAATTTAGCGCAGCAAAAGACGGAACAATCGGCTTAGAAAGTTGTTTTGGCGCTGTAAATTCGGTTTTAACTTTAGAAGAAAGCATTGAAGCCTTAACCACAAAACCTCGTGCCATATTTGATTTAGAAACAATTTCTATAAGCGTTGGCGAAAAGGCAGAAATCAGCTTATTCAATCCAGAATTAAATTACACGTTTGCTAAAGGAAACATCCTATCAACTTCTAAAAACGCTGCATTCTTAGGAAAAAAACTTAACGGAAAAGCGTACGGAATCTTTGCAAACAACAAATTGGTTATCCATTAAATTTTATGAAATCAACATTACATTATATTGTTCGTCAACCAAAAACTGAACAAGAAAATCCACCTTTATTAATTTTATTACACGGTTACGGAAGCAACGAAGAAGATTTGTTTTCTTTTGCATCAGAATTACCAGATAAATTATTAATTGTTAGTGCACGAGCTCCGTTTGACATGAGTTTTGGAGGTTTTTCTTGGTATGAAATCACATTAGATGCCAATGACGAAAAGTTCTCTAATTTAGACGAAGCAAGACAATCTTTAACCAAAATTGCAACCTTTATAGATGATATAAAAGCAACCTATAAAACCGATCCAAATAACACCTTTTTATTAGGATTTAGTCAAGGTGCCATTTTAAGTTACGCGTTGAGTTTAAATTTTCCGAATAAAGTAAATCACGTTATTGCATTGAGCGGTTACATCAACACAGAATTAGTTCCTGCTTCGGTTTCTGATTTAAATATTACTACAGATTATTATATTTCTCACGGAACAGTAGATCAGGTTTTACCAGTTGATTGGGCAAGAAAAGCGCCAATTTATTTATCTGAAAATAACTTACAAAATGTATATTCTGAATATCCTGTTGGACACGGAGTTGCACCACAAAATTTTTACAGTTTTAAGTCTTGGATTATAGCCCGTTTGTAAGAATAAATTCTAAATATTTTTTAGGTAACTTAGCTTTATCTTTAAAAAAATCAAATGTCTCTCTTATTCAAACAAATTTTCCTATTTCTAATATTTTTAGGCTCAATTACCACACGAGCTCAATCTGTAAATGAATTAATCAACCAAGTTAGTACCAATAATTTAAATATATTAATCAATGAATTTTCGGGAGAAGTTACTAGTATTGTTGGTGGAAATAGTGTTACAATAAAAAATAGAGTAAGTAGTTTAGGAAATAATTTAGCTGCAGATTATTTAAAACAAAAACTAAATAGTTATGGTAATTTAAATGTAGTTGAAAATAATTATAGCGCAACAGGAAGAAATATTATTGCTACCCAAACCGGAACTACAAATCCAAATAATGTATATATTATAAGCGCTCATTATGATTCTGTAGCAAATTATTCTGCAGATGATAATGCAACAGGAACAGCTGCTGTTTTAGAAACTGCAAGAATACTTTCTAATTATTGTATTGAAAACACCATTATTTACGCTCTTTGGGATGAAGAAGAGGAAGGATTAATCGGCTCTAAAAATTATGCTGCAGATGCAAGACTAAAAAACAAAAACATTTTAGGTGTTATCAATTTAGATATGATTGGCTATGATAAAGATCAAAATAACAACATTCCTATTCACACTAAAAATGTAGCAAACTCATTAGTTTTAAAAGATGATATTTTAACAATCTTAAACACTCATAAAACTATTGGCTTAACTCCAACTATTGTAAACCCAGGAATTGACCTAAGTGATCATGCCAGTTTCTGGAACAACAATTATACATCAATAATGCTTTCTGAAGCAACAACAACTCAAGATTTAACTCCTCATTATCACACGGCAGAGGATCGAGTAAGCACATTAGATCTTGAATATTTTTATAAAATATCAAGATTATTAGTAGCAATTACAGCTACCAAAGCAAATCTAATCAATAGTAATTCTTGTTCTTTAAACGTAAATGATTTTAAACTGAATAAAGTAAAAATATATCCAAATCCTGCAAAAAATTTAATTACGATAAGACTAAAAAGCAACGAACAAAACACACTAAAAATAAGTAGTTTAACAAATCAATTAATACATTTTGAAAAGTTAAATCAAAAAGAAACATTCATAAATATTTCTTCATTTGCAAAAGGAATTTACATTCTAAAAATTGAAAACAAAAATGGGTTTATTGTAAAAAAATTTATAAAAAAATAAAATTTTACACTTCAATTTTCAAACCATCATAAGCCAAAAACACATTTTTGGGCAATGTTTTTTCAACTTCATCATGAAAACCTAATTTGTGACTGATATGAGAAAAGTATGCCCGCTTCGGATTAATTTCTTTAACAAATTCTATAGCATCTTTTAAATTAAAATGTGTTGGATGCGATTCTTGGCGCAATGCATTTACAACCAAAACTTTTACCCCTTTTAGTTTCTCTTTTTCTGCTTCAGAAATTGTTTTCACATCTGTTAAATAAGCAAAATTGCCAAAACGATAACAAGTTACCGGCAACCTTCCATGCAAAACTTCTATGGGTGTAACTTCTACCCCATCTAAATAAAAAGCAGTGTCATCTACAATATTTACAGCAACTCTTGGCGCTCCTGGATACCTGTTTTCTGTAGTAAAAATATATTCAAATCGTTGTTCTAAGCTTTTTAATGTTCTTTGATCCACATAAATGGGCACTTCTCCAATTTGATAACTAAAGGGCCTTATATCATCTAAACCGGCTGTGTGGTCAGAATGTTCGTGTGTAAATAAAATTCCGTTAATGCTTTGTACATTTTCTCGTAACATTTGCTGTCTAAAATCTGGCCCACAATCAATAATATAGTTTGTATCGTTCCATGAAACCATTACCGAAGAACGCAAACGTTTGTCTTTTCTATTTTTAGACAAACAAACTGGGTGATTATTTGCAATCATTGGTATTCCTTGTGAAGTTCCTGTTCCTAAAAAAGTAATTTTCATAAGCGATAAAAAGTATACTATTTGTACACAAAAATAAGATAATATTTGACTTGAAAAACTTAATTTCACTACATTTGTTTTATAAAATTTTATCAATGGGAATTACGCTAAAAGGAGATCAAAAAATTACCGCAGTACCTTCAACAAAAAGCAAATCGCTACGAGTTAATTTAAATGCACACATTTATGGAACATTTGCAGAAATTGGTGCTGGACAAGAAACGGTACGTAATTTTTTTAGAGCTGGTGGAGCTTCAGGAACTATTGCAAAAGCAATGAGCGCTTATGATAAAGATTTTTCTGATGCTATTTATGGAGTTGAATCTGACAATCGATATGTAACTGAGCCTCGATTAAAAACCATGCTTACTCATGAAATTGATTTGATTGAAGAGCGTTTGAGTAGAAAAAAACACCCAGACAAATTATTTTTTAGTTACGCCAATACTGTTGCAACAATAAATTTTAGTAAAAAATTTAAAGGCCATGGTTGGGTTGGAGTTCGTTTTCAATTAGATCCTTTAGAGGATTATAACGAAATCGTATTGCATATTCGTTTTAAAGAAACCGATGCTCGTTTGCAACAAGAAACCTTAGGTATTTTAGGCGTAAACTTAATTTACGGCGCGTTTTACATGAACGACAATCCGAAAGAGTTGGTAAAATCTTTTTATGACAATTTGAGCAAAGATCAATTAGAAATTGACATGGTTAATTTTTCTGGACCACGTTTTATGTATGTTGACAATCGTTTGATGAGCTTACAACTGGTTAAAAACGGAATGACAAATGCTGTTATGTTTGATTCTGACGGACGTAATTTACTGCCTGCACAAGTTTTATATAAAAAGAATATCTTGGCTTTACGTGGTAGTTTTAGACCCGTAACCAAGGTAAATATGGATATGTACGAGAAATCTAAAGAACTCTTTTTTAGTGAACGTAAAGTAGATCCAAAAAATTCACAGATTATTTTTGAAATTACACTGGCAAACTTAAGAGCTGAAGGTGAAATTAATGAACGAGATTTCTTAGATAGAGCCGAATTACTATGTTCTCTTGGTCAAAATGTAATGATAACAAATTTTCAAGAATATTATAAATTAGTAGAATATTTTAGTGAATTTACCAAAGAAAGAATGGCTTTGGCTATGGGTGTTTATAATCTAATACAGATTTTTGACGAAAAATACTATCGCAATGTTAGTGGTGGAATTTTAGAAGCTTTTGGGAAACTTTTTTACAGAGATTTAAAAGTATATATGTATCCCTATAAAGATGAAGAAACAGGAGAATATATTACAAGTGAAAATCTAAAAGTACACCCTAGAACTAAAGAATTGTACAAGTTCTTTAAACACAACGGAAAACTGATAGACATTAAAGATTACAACCCAGAAATACTACACATTTTTTCTAGAAGGGTATTAAAAATGATTACTAGTAACCAAACTGGATGGGAAAAAATGCTGCCAGAAGGGATTGCAGAATTGATAAAAAAAGATAGACTTTTTGGGTATATAAAAAGAAAAAAGGCGGCAAAATAGTTTTTATTTTAAACCTTTTTACATTCTTATTGTCTAAAACAAAAACAACTAGTTGGTAGACGAAATAAACTTTATAGGACAGCTACAAAACGCTCAAACCAAAGAGCAAGCATTTAAAAAGCTTGTGGCTACATATAAAGAACGTTTGTATTGGCATATTCGTAAGATTGTGGTTTCTCATGATGATGCTGATGATGTTTTACAAAATACCTTTATCAAAATTTTTAGAGGTATTGATAATTTTAAACAAGAAAGTCAACTTTTTTCTTGGATGTACAGAATCGCCACAAACGAATCAATTAGTTTTATCAATAAAAGAGCAAAAGAACAAAATGTTGACATTGCTGATTATCAACATAGTTTAACATCTAATTTAGACAGCGATCTTCATTTTGATGGAGATCAAATTCAACTGATATTACAAAAAGCAATAAAAACGTTGCCAACAAAACAACAATTGGTGTTTAATATGAAGTATTTTGATGAGTTAAAATACAAAGAAATATCGGAAATATTGGAAACATCTGAAGGAGCTTTAAAAGCATCTTATTTTCATGCTGTAAAAAAAATTGAAGATTATATAAAAAATAATGCACACTAATTAAACCTTTTAAAGACTTTATAGTCTAAGAACTAAATGGATACAAAAAACAAATATAGTTTAGAATACATTAAGAGTATTACTCAGAATAAAAGCGGGTTTTCTACACCAGAAAATTACTTTGATTCTGTAGAAGATGCTGTATTTTCTAAAATAACCGAGCAGTTTTTTTCTAAAGAAAATGCGTTTACTGCTCCAAAAAACTATTTTGAAAATTTTGAAGATTCATTATTCTCTAAAATTGATTTCCCTAAGAAAGAAGTAAAAGTAATTTCATTAAAATCTAGATTGCTACAAATAATTCC
The DNA here is from genome assembly GCA_913065125.1 of uncultured Flavobacteriaceae bacterium. Classification (GTDB taxonomy): domain Bacteria; phylum Bacteroidota; class Bacteroidia; order Flavobacteriales; family Flavobacteriaceae; genus Polaribacter; species Polaribacter gochangensis. The sequence continues at coordinate 646,282 of CAJYAG010000001.1, forward strand.
TGCCGCAGCCGCTGCAAGTGTTTTACTTTTTATTGGTCTAAATTACTTTTCGTTTTCAGATACCACCTCTTTTGATTCTATTTCTTCAGAAGAATTAGAGAATTGGTTAGACGAGAGTTACACAAACAACGCTTCATCAACAGTTAATTTTGTGGATGCAGATTTTAAAGATAGTAATGTGCTAGAAGAAGATACATCTATAAAAGATGAAGATATACTAGAATATTTAAACTCTATAGATAATGTTACATTATTAACAGAAATAGAATCGTAATGAATAAAAAAACCTACATATTTACATTAATTTTCTCGCTACTAATAAGTGCGCAACTATTTTCACAAGAAAGAGGAAGCAATCAAAAAATTAAAGCGTTAAAGGTTTCATATATTACCGAAAAACTAGCGTTAACATCACAAGAAGCTTCTAAGTTTTGGCCTGTATATAACAAGTTCGAAAAAGAACGCTACCAGCTATATCATGTCGAGAGAGCTGAAATGAAGAAAAAAATTGATGGCTTAGGAGGAATTGATAAACTTACAGAAAAACAAGCTGAAGCTTTCACAAAAGATATGCTTGCTTTAGAAAAATTAGATTACGAAACTAATGTTAGGTATCAGAGCGCACTTAAAAAAGTAATCTCATATAAGAAAATTGTAAAACTACAAATGGTAGAAAGAGACTTTAACAGACAACTCTTTAGAAGATACAAAAACCGAAAATCAAAGGATAAAAAATAAATATTTACACATAAAAAAGGAGAACTAATTAGTTCTCCTTTTTTTTTACTTTTTATCTATTAACGCTAAGCAAACAAATAATTCTGGTTTATTAGATGTAAATTGCTTAATCCAAATTGTCAACTCATTTACTTCATGAGGTAACAACCTATTGAGTGCTTTTTCTAGCTCTTTACAGAATAAATCTGCGCTAAAGCTCACTTTTTTTAGTACTGTTTTAGTGTACTCAAACATTGCTCTTGCCATACTTATTATAAGGTATTATCAAGTTAAACGATTGAACTTTCATATTAGTATTAAACTAGTATAAATATACAAAAAAAAATCATCTTTTTTCAAAGATGATTTTATAAAAATACGTTAAATAATAACGTTATATTTTGTTCAATTTTTCTACCAAAGCGTTTGCTTTAGCCTCTAACTCAACATTAATTGCTTTATAATGAGCTCTTTTATTTTCAACACCTTTAGCATGTACTTTTTCAATTAACATGTCAAAAGACTCAATTGCTTCATCTATAATTGCTTCTGTTTTCTTTGAGCTTGCTGGAGTTAACATTTGAGCGATATAACACTCTTCAATAATATCTCCTAAAGTATAATTAATATCTTTTTTTAAATTTTTTACGCTTGCCATAATCTTCTTTTATTTTGGATGCAAATTTACTATAAATTATTGATTTAAAACCTAATAATTATATTACATTTTTTCATACATCGCTCTTAACTTTTCTCTTGTGATTGTTTTTTGCCAATCTTTCCCTAAAGCATTTTCCCATAACGGAACTAAACCTAAAGAAACATCAATCATAATATCAAACTCTTTGTCTGTTAAGTTTTTACACAATCCTTTAGGAATATGAATATTATGCTTTTTAACCATTTGTTTAAATTCTGCAACTCCTTCTGGGTAAAACTCTTCCAATTGATCAAAAACGATACAGTTACCAATTCCGTGTTTTGTTCCTAAAAGATACGAAAGTCCGTAACTCATTGCATGAGCTACACCAACTTGAGAATATGCAATACTCATTCCCCCATGCCAAGATGCCATCATTAATTTATCTTGACCATCTTCATCACGTTCATTTTTCTCTAGATACACTTCTCTACATAAATCCAATGATTTTTCTCCGTAACTCTGACTAAATGCATTTAAAAAAGTTCCTGTTAACGATTCGATACAATGAATATAACAATCCATTCCAGTATAAAACCATTGATTTGTATCAACATCTTTTGTTAATTCTGGGTCTAAAACTACTTGATCAAAAGGCGTATAATCAGAATTCATTCCTAGTTTACGTTCTGGACCAGTTAAAACTGTAGTTCTAGAAACCTCTGCACCTGTTCCAGATATTGTTGGAATACCAACATGATACACTCCTTGGTTTTTAACCAAATCCCAACCTTGATAATCTGCAGAACTTCCTGGATTTGTTAACATCAAAGCAATTGCTTTTGCATAATCTAACATTGTTCCTCCTCCAATTCCAATAATTCCAGATGGAATTTCATCAAACTCAGCAACTAAATCATCTCTATACGCATCAACATATTTTGTTTTTGGCTCTTCTTCTGCACTTACATATATAATTTTATCATTAAAATGCAATGGAATTCTACTGATTAACCAATCGTTTCCTTTAAAAACATCATCAACAATAAATATAAATGGTGCTTTTTCGCTTGTACGTTTTGGTGTTAAAATTTCATCTAATTGATTAAAACATCCTCTACCGAAAACTACGCGAGGAACCATTGGAAAATTTCTAAAACTCATTGCTTATTCATTTAATATTAGTACAAAAATACATCAATCTAAAGAATTGAAAGTATTTCTGATATTTTTTTTACTGTTTTATAGTCTGTTGTTGATTGTTGATTATTTGCTACTTCTTCGTGCGCCCAAGTTGTATGAAATGGAACATGAATGGCTGATGCACCAATATTTACAAGTGGGAGAATATCTGATTTTAACGAGTTTCCAATCATTAATAATTGATTGGATTCGATATCTAAATGAGAAATTAATTTCTGATAATCAGCTTCTTTTTTTTCTGTCATTACTTCTATATGATGAAAATATTGCAACAATCCTGATTTTTCTAATTTACGTTCTTGATCTAATAAATCTCCTTTTGTAGCCACAATCAATTTATACTTTCCTTGCAATGCTTTTAAAACTTTCTCAACACCGTCTAACAACTCGATTGGTTTTTCTAGCATTTCCTTACCAATCTCTAAAATCTGTGCTATTTTTTGTTGACTAATTTTATAATTTGATAATTCCAAAGCACTTTCTACCATTGATAACATAAATCCTTTTACACCATAACCATAAATAGGAAGATTTTTGATTTCTGTTATAAACAATTCTTGATCAATTTTATTCTCTGTTTCGTAAGCAGCTAATAATTTTGCGAATTTGGTTTCGGCTTCTCTAAAATACGTTTCATTAACCCAAAGCGTATCGTCAGCATCAAAAGCAATTACTTGTATGTTTTTATACATTTTCTAAAGTTAAAAACCTCATAAAGAAAATTCTTGTCTGTTCGAGCGGAGTCGAGAACTCACTAGAAGTTAAATTAATAAAACATTACGCCTTCGCTCAAAGAGACAATAATCGAGAAGTTTTAATTTTCTAAATATTTTTGTGCTTTAATCAAATCTTCTGGAGTATCAATTTCGATGCCCATAAAATCTGTTTCTACCATTTTTATTTTCTTGCCATATTCTAAATAACGAATACATTCAATTTTTTCTGTAGCTTCTAAAGAACGCATTGGCAAATGATAAAAATCTAAAATAGCTTGTTTTCTAAACGCATACACGCCAATATGTTCAAAATAACGTGCTCCCGCATTTTTATCTCTTGGATACGGAATTGGAGAACGAGAAAAATACAATGCAAAATCGTGTTCATCAACAATTACTTTTACATAATTAGGATCTGTAATATCTTTCCAATCTGTAATTTCTTGCATTAACGAAGCCAAATCTATCTCGGAAGCATCTTCGCCTTTAAAAACTTCCAAAACTTTCTCTAAAGGTTCTTTCTTAACAAAAGGTTCATCACCTTGCACATTGACAACAATATCTACGTCTAAATTTTCTACAGCTTCGGCAATTCTATCAGAACCACATTCGTGTTCTTTAATGCTCATGATTGCTTTTCCTCCAAACCTCTCCACTTCATTTTTAATAATTTCACTATCGGTAACCACATACACATCATCAAACAATGCTGTTTTTACAGTTGCTTCATAGGTTCTAACAATTACAGGTTTACCGCCTAAATCTGCCATTAATTTTCCAGGAAAACGCGTTGCTCCATAACGAGCTGGAATCATTGCAATAATTTTCATTCTTTATGAATTTTATTTTTAAAAATGAGATTCCTGCCTTCGCAGGAATGACAGTAATTTATAATACTGATTTAATTGCCGCAACCATGTTTGCAGCTCTTTCATTTACTTCTGCTTCTGTCCACGATAATTTGATCAAACAAGAAATATTTCTTGAAATTAAATCGTCTGATTGTGGAAATTTAGCCGTATTTAAATCTTGCATTCCGTTTTTAATTTCTTCTGATAACGGAAATAAAGAAACTTGATCTTTTAAATGATTCCATTTACGAACATAATGCCAATCGTTTTCGTAATAATTCCAATAGGCATCAACACCGTGTTCTTTAAAAGCTTTCACCACCTTGTCTGTCAATTCTTTAGTTGCCATAAAAAATGATAAAAATCCTGCGCTGTCTCCAGCTTCATCCGGAATTCTTCTAAACGTAACTTCTGGAATTGTTTTTAAAGCATCTTTTAATACTTTTTTATTTTTACGTTGCGTTGCCACAAAATCATCTAAACGACGAACTTGCGCCAAACCAACAGCAGCATTTAATTCTGAAATTCTAAAATTGTATCCTAAAAAGGGATGCGATTCTGCGCCTCTATCATTGCCAACATGATCGTGACCGTGATCGGTATAATGATCTGCATTAACTGCTAAATTTGGATCATTCGTTATCATTGCTCCTCCTTCTCCACAGGTAATTGTTTTTACATAATCAAAAGAAAAACAACCTGCATCTCCAATAGTTCCTAATTTTTTTCCTTTATATGAACCTCCAATTGCTTGACAAGCATCTTCTAATAAAATTAAATTGTGTTTGTCGCAAATTGCTTTTAAGGCATCTAAATCTGCCATAGAACCACACATATGAACGGGCATTACAACCTTTGTTTTTGATGTAATTGCAGCTTCCACAGCTTTTGGGTCTAAAGTTAAGGTATCATCTATTTCTACTAAAATCGGCGTTGCTCCGGCAGCTAAAATAGATTCGAAACTTGCCACGAAAGTAAACGTTGGCATAATTACTTCGTCTCCTGCTCCAACTCCTAACACTGCTAACGCAACATTTAAAGCCGTTGTTCCGCTACTTGTTAATTGCGCGTGTTTAACGCCTAAGTTATTTTGTAATTCTTGTTCTAATTCTTTTGCTTTCCAATGTCCATTTCTGGCACCATCAAATCCGTAACGCATTAAAACCCCACTTTCTAAAACGTCGTTTACTTCTTTGCGTTCTGCATCTCCAAATAATTCAAATCCTGGCATTTTTATAAATTTTAAATGAAGCATCAAAGATAAAGAATTAATCCTTGATTTTTATCACAGATAAAAGCGAATACTCGAACTTCTATTTTATGTAAATCTCTAGCAATTCTGAAGTTTCATCCGAAGTAATAAAAAATTCTTTAAAACAAGCGGGAACTAAAAGTGTTTCTCCGAACTTTAAAACTTCTTTATTTTCATTATGATGAAAAGTAACTGCGCCTTTTACACACATATAAATAACAAAAGAATCTTTATCTGAGTGATTTATAGAAAGCTCTTCATTAACCGATAAAATATTTGTGGTAAAATAAGGGCACGAAATAATCTCTGACGCTGTATTTTTTTCTTTTTGATAGGTGGTTTTATAAGAGTCTAGAACTTTAAAATCGATTGCATTTAATGCTTCATTGGTGTGTAAATCTCTCGATTTTCCTTGCGAATCCGTTCTTTCCCAATCGTAAATTCTGTACGTAATATCAGATGTTTGTTGAATTTCTGCTAACAAAACTCCTGCGCCAATTGCGTGCACTCTTCCGGTTGGAATAAAATACACATCGCCTTCTGCAACTTTATCAACATTTAAAATATCTACCAATGTTTTGTTTTCTAAATGCTGTAAATATTCCTTTTTATTGATTTCTTTTTTAAAACCAACAATTAAATTGGCATTTTCATCGGATTGCATTACATACCACATTTCTGTTTTTCCGAAAGAATTATGGCGTTTTTTTGCCAACTCATCATTAGGATGTAACTGAATACTTAACGCTTCTTTTGCGTCTATAAATTTTATTAAAAGCGGAAATTTTTCTCCAAATGCTGAATATATTTTTTCTCCAACCAACTCACTTTTAAACTGAGAGATAAGATTTTTTAAATCAGTTCCTTTTAAATTTCCATTGGCAACAATTGAAGTATCATTATCAACATCCGAAATTTCCCAACTTTCGCCAATATCTTTTTTAGTAGATTTTTTTGACAATAATTGCATCAGTTTTTCGCCACCCCAAAGTTTCTCTTTTAGGATGGGTTCAAATTTTAAAAACTGTGTAATTTTCATAAAAATTATCTTGGTAAATGAAAGGCAAATTTACAGCATTTCTAGAATCTACAATTCTAAATAAAAAATAATTAACTTTGAAATGATAATCAACTAAAAACCAAACTTATAAAACTGCAATAAATTCAATATTTATTTGTGATTTTTAAGTACACCTTTTTTCATATGAAAAAACTATTCACACTAGTATTCTTATTCTTAATTTTTAACGGATTTAGCCAAGAAGTAAAACTCAAAGAGTATTCACATACCGAGTTTTTTAACATGATAAAAGCAGAAAAAGATTCTGTTTTTAGCCTACAAGATGCCTTTATTTCTTTTACAAAAAAAGACAGCGCGTTTGCGTATCAACTAATTGGTGGAACATATCAATTTAAAACCAGCGACACTATTTTTATTGACAAAATTATAGAATTAGTAAATGTTCATTTTGAACATAATAACGATGACATTGGACAACAAGTTGGATTCCCATTTATCGTTTTTAATAAAGATGTAATTATTGCAGACACCACTTCGATGTTGTTTTTTAATTGTGTTTTTAAAGGCGTTTTAGAAGTAGATGTAAATACTTTGGGAAACGATCAAATAAACAAATTAGATAAAAAGCATTTAGAATATGAACCAAATATTGGTTTCTACAACACTACTTTTAACAACGATGTTATCATGTCTATTGGCTCTATAGAAAACTACTCTTCTATCTCGTTTAAGATGTTTAACAATACATTTATCTCTGAAGAAAATAGAACCGAAAGTCAAGTTGCAACAAGCAATATCAAAGAAACGCATTTTGATGAAAACATTTTTAAAGGAAATGGATTTTTTAATCTTAATGTAGATACTTCTATGTTTTTAAGTGTTTATAGAAATAATTTTGGTGACTTTAGAATCGATTTTTCAAAAGCTTCATTAAACAACGCACAAGTGTATTTGGTAGAAGAAAATAGTTTTAACAAAGAACTACTGTTACGAATTGATGAATTTAGCATCAATCATACGTATAGATGGAAACAATGGGAAAATAAAGTATTGTCAGCTGGCGGATTCGATTTGTACTTAAAAAGCCTAATAGACAAAGACAAAAAGCTAGATTATTACGATTTGTATTATACCGATTCAGTTTTCAACAATTATAAAAATCGACACAAAATTGAGTACGAAAACGCGTATAAATTTGAAATGCAATTACTTGGACAGTTTTATGATTTTTACAAATTACAACACGATTCTGATTATGCAAACCAGGTTTATGTAGAGTTCAAGAATCTAGAAACCAAACGTTATGCTTATTTGTATAAAGAAAACCCGACCTTTAGTTCGTTTTTTACGTGGAAGATAAATCAGTTTTTAAAAATATTTTCTAGCTACGGAACCAATCCGTCCTTGTCAATTATATTCTCTTTATACGTCATCTTCCTATTTGCTTTTGTGTATATGCTGTTTCCAAATAATTGGGAAACTGGTAGGAAAAATAAACTGATGAATCGTTTACGGTTTTTTACCAAATACTTTAGACAAAACGAAGGAATTAGAGAAATTTACGAAAAAGAACGCCAACAGGACATTATGTCTTATACCGAGTTTAAAGATTATATGCACAATAGCAAAAAAGAAGTTCCTTGGTTTTTTCTTTGGCTCACAAAACCCATTTACTATTTCTCCTCATACAATTATAAATTAACAGGTAGAATTTTACGACATACCGATATTTTAAAAGGACGTTGGGTAGATTTACCAAAACGAAAAAAGATTGTCACCAGCTTTATTATTGGCTGCTGGATTTTAGCATTACTTATTGTTGACATCTTAATTAAGTTTTTAAACGCGTTAACGTTGTCAATCAACACATTTACAACACTTGGTTTTGGAGAAATACCAATCAAAGGAATTCCGAGGTATTTAGCCGTAATACAAGGTTTTATTGGCTGGTTTATGTTGACGATATTTAGTGTTGCACTTATTTCGCAATTGTTGAATTAGTTTCAGAGTTGCAGTGTTTCAAAGGCTAATGGCTAAAGGCTAAAAGCTAAAGGCTAAAGGCTAAAGGCTAAAAGCTAATGGCTAAAAGCTAATGGCTAAAAGCTAATGGCTAAAGGCTAAATACTAAAAGCTAAAGGCTAATGGCTAAAGGCTAATGGCTAATGGCTAAAGGCTAAAGGCTAAAGGCTAAAGGCTAAAGAAAACAAAAAAAATATCTTTATAAAAACCAAACTAATTATGAAAAACCAACTTCTAAAAAAAACAGCACATAAAGGATTCAAAAAAAATATTTTACTACTTGTTTTCGCTTTCTCATTAATAAGCTGCAACAATACCATTAATTGTGAAATTGAAACCACAGATGGAACTATTCTAGTCGAATTATATCCTAATAAAGCACCAAACACCGTTGTTAATTTTTTAAAATATGTGGATGCTGGCTTGTATTCAAACGGCTCTTTTTTTAGAGTGACAACTCCAGAAAACGAAGCAACAAGAGATGTGAAAATAGAAGTTATTCAAGGCGGAAAAGGAGAAGGAAAAGATTTTGACCCAATAGCAATAGAAACTACAGAAAAAACAGGTATTTTACATGAAGACGGAACACTTTCTATGGCGAGAAGTGGTCCCAATACAGCAACTAATAATTTCTTTATTTGCATCAATGCGCAACCTTCGCTAGATTTTGGAGGAAAGAGAAATCCAGACGGGTTTGGTTTTGCTGCTTTCGGAAAAGTAACCAAAGGAATGGATATCGTTCGGAAAATACAAGCTAAAGAAAATAAAAATCAACGTTTATTAGAACCCGTAATTATCAAGTCGATTAAAAGAGTGAAATAAACTACTCACCAGCATACGTCACAAAATTTCTTGGTGTTTCGTAAAGTGTTATAGAAATTTCTAAAGACGGTTTAATTTTAGCTCTTAGTTTATTATAAATAACAACGGATATATTCTCTACAGTCGGATTTAAATTTTTGAATTCCGCTACCTCAACATTTAAGTTTTTATGGTCAAACGATTCTTCAATTTCACTTTTTATCAATTCTCTCAAAACAGATAAATCCATCACAAAACCAGTAACAGGGTTAATTTCTCCAGTTACAGAAACTGTTAATTCGTAATTATGTCCATGATAATGAGGATTGCTACATTTACCAAAAACTTCTGCATTCTTTTTGTCAGACCAAGCCGGATTAAACAATCTGTGTGCTGCATTAAAATGTGCTTTTCTATGTGCTGTAATTCTAGGCATTCTTTTTATCAGTTATCAGTTATCAGTTATCAGTTATCAGTTATCAGTTATCAAAATTAAAAATTTCATAGTTTATGCTATCTTAAAACTCACCTTTTTTTGCCTTTGCTACTTTGCTATTAATCTTGAATAGTATTCGTTAAAAATAATCTTAAACCATTCTGTATATGTTTCAGGATGCTTCTCCATATCAGTTTTCACGTCTTCTAAAGTCACCCATTTAAAGCTTTCAACTTCTTCTGGGTTTATAATTGGGTTGTCATTATAATATCCAATCATGACATGATCTAGTTCGTGCTCTGTTAATCCATTTTCAAAAGGTGCTTTGTAAATAAAAGAAAACACTTCTTCTAACTCGCAGGTAAAGCCCATTTCTTCTTGCAATCTACGTTTGCCCGCTTCTAAAGAAGTTTCTCCGTTTCGTTGATGCGAACAACATGTATTTGTCCATAACAACGGAGAGTGGTATTTTTCTGCCGCTCGTTGTTGCAGTAATAACTCCCCCTTATCATTAAATGTAAACACCGAAAATGCTCTGTGTAATAACGCTTTTTCGTGCGCTTCCATTTTTGGCATTAATCCAATTTGATTATCATTTGTATCAACTAGAATTACTTGTTCTTCTTTCATCTGGTAAAAATACCAAAGAAATTTCTAATAAAATATACATTAAAAACTTTCTTTTTTTTAATCGATGACATTAGGAACTATTTTCCATTTTGTTTTGGTTATTCCATCTTGCGCAATTACAGAAATAACGGTTTCTTTAAAGTTCTCTATTTTGATTTTTCCTCCAGACGCCACATTACTTGTGGCTCCATACGGCAACTCAAACCAAACTTTAAGCGTTGTTGATGTTCCCTTTGGAAATGTGGCATAAATTTCTTTAGAATCCCAATTTACAATACTTTCTTTGGCTTCATTTTCAAACTTCACACTGTAAATACCTGTATTACTTACTGCAATTCCGTTTGATTTTGGCTTTCCTAATCCTTTTATTTCTTTAGAATTCATTGAATAATTTCGAAGTTGCAAAGCACTCAAATATATCGTTCCGGTTTCATTATCATCATCAGCAAAAAGCAAAAAACCTTGATCTTGTCCGCCAGAAAAGGTGTTATAAACGGTCCACCTTCCTCCAGAAATTGATTGTTCTCCAATAAATTTTCCATTGATATATTTTTTTATTGATGTTTCAGTAACTACAATAGCAATTCTGTACCAGGTTTCAAGTGCTATTTCACCATGATACACATTGTTAATTCCAATTCCTTTTGGGCTGATAAAAAAATCGCCATCGTTTGCATTTGTAGGGCTTGTTTGTATTAAGCTTATAAATTTTCCTTCACTTTCTTTCGGAACATAAACATCCATAATCAATGAATAATCTGAATGAAGGTTTTCGTTTTTAAAAGGCGTAAAATTTGTAAATATAAAAAGCCCATTTTCTGGAGTAAATGCAGGGATTTTAACTACGGATGTTTGTACACTATCAATAGGTTTTAAATTGAAAGAATTTAGTGTGCCAAAACTAACATTTTGAACACTATCACTTGAGTAATTTAAAGGGCGTAATTGACTTCCAATTCCTTTACTTTGTAAATTGTTGTTATCAAAAGTCCAGTTTCCTGTTGTTTTTAAAAGCGGTTTTATTTTTAAAGAATCATTATTATAAATCGCTTTAAAAGCAGATACTGACAAATCTGATTCTACTCCGTCTACATTGTTTTCTTTTATTATTTTTATTTCATCAATATCATTTGATGTAAACACCCAAACTTTTGCGTTGTGTTCATGAACTTTATTAACAAATGTTTTAAAATCTTCTTTATTATCAAGCGCAAATGTATAATAGGTCTCAAAAATCTCACAGCCTAAATTCATAAGTTCTTTGTACCAGTTATCATCATTTACATCTTCTGGCAATTTTCCAAAATAGATAAATGGAGAATCTGGACAATGCTTATTAAAAACTTTTGCTACTTCTATGGTTAAAATTGCAGGCATTAATCTTTTTGGATTCACTTTTGTTGTTTCCAAAGCTTTAGCCATTAAATCTGCTCTAAAATTTTTAGCATCTAAATACAAATAAGCATCGTATTTCTCTGCCAACAACAAAGCTTCTTCTAAAGTGGCAATTTTCGTTTTTTTAAACTGATTCCCTTTCCAACTTCCAAAATCTAATGCTAATAATTCTTCGTATGTAGATGAAACAATATAGCCTGTTCCATTGCTAGTTCTATAGATTGTTGGCTGATCATGAAATAATACATAAACATCATCTGAAGTAACATTTACATCAATTTCACAATATTTTACACCTCTTTTAAAAGCTTCTTCTAAACCCAGTAATGTGTTTTCTGGGTAAATATCAGAATAACCTCTATGACCTATAACCTGAAAATCTGAAGTTTTATAATTATATGTTGGTAAGTTTTTTTGTGTTGCTTTTATAATTTCACCGTTGCATTGAGTAAAAAATATGAGCATAAAAAGACACAATACTTTGGCTATTCTTGCGGATAAGTTCATGAAAAATTTATTAATTAGCATTAAAAATACTTGCTCTTTTGACTAAAAACAAATGTAGTAAAATCAATTATCTTTACACTTTATAAACACATCATTTCAAAAAATGAAAATATCAAAATTATTTACCGCTTTTGTACTTATTATTACGTTTTCTAATTGTGATGAAAAGAAAAAAGTGCAACCTATAGTTCCTCCAATAAAGCAAGAAAAAAAACTGATTAAAAAAGTAGAAAAAAGTTGGGACAGCTTAAACAAACATAATGTTGAAGCTTTTTTTACAGCATACGAAAAGAAAAATAAAGAAACCATCGTACTTATTAAAACTGATTATGGAAATATTAAACTGCGTTTGTATAATGACACTCCAATTCATAGAGCTAACTTCATTTTCTTAACAAAGATTAAGTATTTTGACATGACAGTTTTTTATAGAGTTGCAAAGAATTTTGTTATTCAAGGAGGAAATTCTGATGAATATGGAGCGATGAAACGCCGTTATAAATACGGGAATTATTTGATGAAACCAGAATTTAGACCGAACAGAAAACATAAATATGGCGCTTTGGCAGCTGCTAGAGAATGGGAGAAAAACCCTGATAAACTATCAAGTCCGTTTGAATTTTACATCGTCCAAAGCAGAAAAGGTGCACATCATTTAAACAATGAACACACCGTTTTTGGAGAAGTTATTTCTGGGTTTGCTACTTTAGATAAAATTGCCGAATTAAAAACAGATGTTAAAGAATGGCCTTTGGTTGATGTAAATATGAAAGTTGAAATTGTTGAATAGTGAATAGTGAATAGTGAATAGTGAATAGTGAATAGTGAATAGTGAATAGTGAATAGTGAATAGTGAAAAATAAACTTTTAACCTTTGTGTCTCTTAACCTTTGTAACTTTGAGATTTTCCAACTATTAATTTACTCCGTCTAAATCAAACTTCACTGTTTTTAGTTGGTTCTTTTTATCAACAGAAATCGTCCAAACTACATAAGCTGTATTATTGCTAGTTTCTAATTGTGGCACTCCAGTACTTCTTCCAGAACTAATATCTGAAATTGTAATTGCTTTTGATACTTTGCCATCTTTTGAGACTTTTTTACAACGTAAATATGTAGAGTTTTCATCAGATTCCATATAACTCACCAACACTTCATCAGCATTGATAAATGCAACATCTACTCTACCTATAGCAGAAATATCATTTAAAATAATAGGAGATTTAAAAGTATCATTTTCAAAAAATGAAACCTTTACTTGCGGATTTTCATCTGCTGCAGTAAACCAAGCAGCCGCAGTATTTTTTTTGTTTGAAACTACTTTCGGACCGTTAACCGGACAACCATTGATGTTCCAATTATCATTAAAGACAGCCTTTGGAGTAGACCAAACTGAATCTTTTTTCTGAGAAAAATAAACATCTCTAATTTCGGTTTCGCTTCTATCTCTGTACACAATCATTGGTCCGTTTTGAGTCATTGTAATAGATGTTTGACAACAATCGCAAGTTCTGCCGTCTAGTTCGGTTTCATTAAAAATTGTTCCTGTTTTAGAAACTTCTGCAGTTCTAATTGTCATTGCTTTATGATGACTTTCTTTCATTTCTTTTACTGTATTTCTTCCATCGAGCCAAGTAATCAAAAAACCATCATTTTTATTCGGAATTACACTTACAAAACCATGTTCAGCTTTCATTCCGTCTGTATTTAATAAAAAGTTTTCTTTGATGATATCTCCGTTTAATTTTCGAAGATTTAAAACAATATCATAGGTGTACGTTCCTTTTGCAGATTTTTGTAAATGACTTGTTAATAGAACATCTCCGTTAGTTGCATTTGCTGGAAAATCAGCCCAGTTAACAAACCAATCAGTACCCGAAGTAATTCTTGTTGCAGCGTTCCAGGTTTCGTTTTCTAATTGTGTATAAAATAGTGTTGCTTCTTTTCCTCTAATTGAATTGATCCAAGACAAAGATAATTTACCATTTTGAGCAACTAAATTTGGTTCTGCATTATTGATTCCAAATTCAAACGGAATTTCAATAATTTTTACTTCTTTTTTTGAGCAAGAGCTAAATAATAAAATAGCACTTAAAACATATACTAGTTTTTTCATTTTATAATTCTTTTAATTGGGTAATCATTTCTTTACTGCTCCATTTTGTAGCGCCAATAATTTCTTTTACTTTCTTACCTTCTTCGTTAAAAATAAAAGTAGTTGGCATGGCGTAAATTCCGATATTAGAGAGTGATTCTGGCGATCTTAAAAAGGTGAAATCGTATTTAAACTTATCTTTAAACTCTTGTATTTGTTCTTTAGACTCATCAGAAACTAATAAAAAAACATAGTTTTCTTTTGATAAAATTTCTTGTGCTTCTAATAAATCTGGCATCTCGTGTATACACGGCGCGCACCAAGTTGCCCAATAATTAACCAACACTTTTTTCCCTTTTAAATTAGATACATCAAGTGATTCTCCTCTTAAATCAACAAGATTTTCCATATTATTTAAAATGGTAGAAACCTTAGAACTTTGAGAATCTTTACAACCTAAAACGGCTATACAAATAATAATAAAGAATATTTTTTTCATGCCCCTAATTTAAAAACAAAAAACGATTTACAACAACTTATTCCTATAAAAAATGGGCTCGATTTAATACCTTATCGTTTAAAAAATTATAGAATAAAACGTACATTTGCACCTCAATTTTTGTAAATGAGTTTATTAAAAGAAATACAACGTAGAAGAACATTTGGTATTATTTCGCATCCAGATGCTGGGAAAACTACACTAACAGAAAAGTTATTACTTTTTGGTGGAGCAATAAAAGAAGCTGGTGCTGTAAAAAATAATAAAATCAAAAAAGGAGCTACTTCCGATTTTATGGAAATTGAGCGTCAGCGTGGTATTTCTGTAGCTACTTCTGTATTGGCTTTTATCTACAAAGACAAAAAAATAAACATCTTAGACACGCCTGGTCACAAAGATTTTGCTGAAGATACCTTTAGAACATTAACTGCTGTAGATAGTGTTATTGTTGTAATTGATGTCGCAAAAGGTGTTGAACCACAAACAGAAAAATTAGTTGAAGTTTGTAGAATGCGTAACATACCAATGTTGGTTTTTATCAATAAATTGGATAGAGAAGGAAAAGATGCGTTTGATTTATTAGACGAAGTGGAGCAAAAATTAGGATTGCGTGTTACCCCAATGAGTTTTCCAATCGGAATGGGTTATGACTTTAAAGGAATCTATAATATTTGGGAAAAGAAAATCAATCTTTTTTCTGGCGATTCTAAGACTACCATTTCTAAGGGAGTTGAATTTAACGATTTATCAAATCCAGAATTAGACACCATTATTGGAGAAAAAGCTGCCGAAACCTTACGTGAAGAAATAGAATTGATTGATGAAGTGTATCCAAGCTTTAATCAACAAGAATATTTAGAAGGAAGCTTACAACCTGTATTTTTTGGTTCTGCTTTAAATAATTTTGGAGTGAAAGAATTATTAGATGCATTTATACAAATTGCTCCTACTCCACAACCAAAAAAAGCAGAAGAACGATTGGTTGACTCTAAAGAAAAACAATTAACTGGTTTTGTATTTAAAATTCATGCGAATATGGATCCAAAACACAGAGATCGTTTGGCATTTATAAAAATTGTATCCGGAGTTTTCAAAAGAAATGCACCTTATTTACACGTTAGAAGCGGTAAAAAAATGAAGTTTTCTAGTCCGAATGCATTTTTCGCCGAAAAGAAAGAAATTGTAGAAGAATCTTTTCCTGGTGATATTGTTGGTTTACATGATACTGGGAATTTTAAAATTGGTGATACTTTAACTGAAGGAGAAATCTTAAACTTTAAAGGAATTCCGAGTTTTTCTCCAGAACATTTCCGTTATGTAAACAATGCAGATCCAATGAAAGCAAAACAATTATTCAAAGGATTAGATCAATTAATGGATGAAGGTGTTGCGCAATTGTTTACGTTAGAAATGAACGGTAGAAAAGTTGTTGGTACAGTTGGTGCTTTACAATACGAAGTAATTCAATATAGATTAGAACACGAATACGGAGCAAAATGTACGTATGAAAACCTACAAGTACATAAAGCGTGTTGGATTGAGCCAGAAGATCCTAAAAATGAAGAATTTAAAGATTTTAAACGTGTAAAACAGCGCTATTTAGCAAAAGACAAACAAGGCCAGTTGGTGTTTTTAGCAGATTCTGATTTTACCATTCAAATGACACAGAGTAAATATCCTACGGTGAAGTTGCATTTTGTAAGTGAATTTAAAGAATAACATGATGAAAAAAATACTTTTTTTAACTCTTCTTTTTTTGAGTACTTATAGTATTGCTCAAAGCTATGACTTGACTAATTTAAAAGGTAAAGAAATGCATAACAGCATTCGTTTAAATTACATTTCAGTACAACAACCAGTCCATCAAGTTAATTATGATTTGGAATCAACAATGGGCTTGGTAGGTATCAACTACAATATACCTATAAATAGTTGGTTGTATACTGGAGCAGGTTTTCATGGAGCAATTACTGGAGATCAAGGTGGTCTATTTACATTGGGTGTAAATTTGGGTGTAAATTTACCAATTTACAAGAATCTTTTTTTTGACGCCAACGTTCATTTTGGCGGCGGCGGCGGATATAGAAGTTTGGTAAATGGTGGCGGAATTATATATCCAAATGCTGGTTTACAGTACAAAACAGATGCCTTTTCTTTTGGTGTACAATACGGATATTTTAATTTTTTTACAGGAATTCAAAAAGACGATAATGTGTCTTTTTTTATTGAAATTCCGACAACATTAAGAACAAGTGCTTATGCAAATGCTCAGAAAACTTTTACTATAAAAAACAGCTCAAAAGATGATTTCTGGAAAAAACCAGCTGTAAAAAGTGTACAACAAATCACCTTTGACTATTTCTTTCCTTTTGGTGATTCTAGAACAGATGCAAGTACAACTCCTAAATATCATAAAATTGACAATGTCTTATCAATAATGGGGTTCGAATACCAACGGTATTTAACTAATGATACTTTTATTTATGCTCATGTAGATGCCATGTATGGAGGGTTAACAGCTGGATTTATGGATGTTTTCTTTGGAATTGGAAACAACTTTATTGAAACCAAATATGTAAACTTTTTTGCGAAAATGGGAATTGGTGCAGCAGGTGGAAGAATTTATCCAGAAAATGGTTTAACCATATATCCTAAAACTGGATTTGATGTAAAAGTTACTGAAAAGTTTGGCATAAGCGCACATGGTGGTTATCACAGGTCTGTTGGTGGCACATTTGAAGCCTTTACCGCCGGATTTAGTTTAAAATATTATGGTTTAAGTGGTGGTATTTCCGATCCTTTTACTGGAGAAAAAGCTACTGAAATTAAAACACAAGGAATACAACTTTCTGCACAAAATCAAACTTATTTTGATGTTGCAAAATTTGGAATTCCACCAAGTGATTTACAATTAATCGCCTTAAAAGTTTTATACGATTTAAACCATCATTTTTATCTGATAGGAGAAGCGTCATTTGCATACGAAGGTAAATCTGGTGGTTATGCTCATGGAATTTTTGGTGTTGGTGTTAAAAGCAATAAATTTCTAAACAATCGTTTCTCTCTTTTTGCAGAAATGGCTGCAGGTGTAGCTGGCGGAGGAAGGGTAGATTCTGGTCAAGGAGTTTTAGTAAGACCAACGGTTGGAATTAACTATCATTTAAATAATGATTTTTCTTTCAATATTTCAGGCGGACAAATGTGGTCTCCTTTTGGCGATGTGAATTCAGCTAATATTAATATTGGTTTTTCATACGGTTTGTCTATTTTAAACACTAAAAAATAATTAATTCTGAATCTTCTGATGAATTATTTCAGAAGCAATATCAGAATTAAATACAATAAAAATTAAATTAAAATTAAAATTATGAATAACGGAATCTACGCTAAATTCAACACAAATAGAGGCGAAATTTTAGTAAACTTAGAATTTGAAAAAACTCCTGGAACAGTTGGTAACTTTGTTGCTTTAGCAGAAGGAAACTTAGAAAATGAGGTAAAACCACAAGGAACACCTTATTACGACGGTTTGTCTTTTCATAGAGTAATCTCTGATTTTATGATTCAAGGTGGTTGTCCTCAAGGAACTGGAACTGGAAATCCGGGTTATAAATTTGATGATGAATTTCATCCAGAATTAAGACACGATGCTCCTGGAAAATTAGCAATGGCAAATTCTGGACCAGCAACCAATGGAAGTCAATTTTACATTACACACGTTCCTACTCCATGGTTAGACGATAAACACACCGTTTTTGGTAGCGTTGTTGAAGGACAAGATATCGTTGATATTATTTCTCAAGGAGACGAATTAACATCGATAGAAATTATTAGAGTTGGTGATGCTGCTGAAAAATTTAATGCGGTTGAAGCGTTTAGAACTTTTGAAGGATCTAGAGCAAAAAGAGAAGCTGACGAATTAGCAAAACAAAAAGAATTATTAGATTCTGTTGCTGCTGGTTATGATGAAACTACAAGTGGTTTACGATACAAAATCTTACAAGAAGGAAACGGAAAAAAAGCAACAAAAGGCGCAACTGTTTCTGTACACTATAAAGGTCAATTATTAGACGGTACAGTTTTCGACTCTTCATACAAAAGAAAACAACCAATCGATTTTGCTATTGGTGTTGGTCAAGTAATTGCTGGTTGGGATGAAGGAATTCAGTTATTAAACGTAGGAACCAAAGCACGTTTGGTAATCCCTTCTCATTTGGCGTATGGTGCTGCTGGTGCTGGCGGAGTAATTCCTCCGAACGCAACGTTAATCTTTGATGTTGAATTAATGGATGTAAAATAACTACATCAACAATACAAATATAAAATGCGCTCTTGTTAGAGCGCATTTTTTATTATTATAATAGATAATCACTTTCCTTTTAATCTATTTTCTTCAGCTTCAACCCAAGTAATCAAAACTCTGTTTTCTTCTAAAGTAAGTGCCATATCTGGTTTTCTTTTTATCGTTTTTTCTGGCGGCATTTCTCCTTCTTCCAAAACCAAAGCCAACTCTTTTAAGAAGCTTTCTTGCTCTTTTTGATTCATTTTAGGAACCTTCTTCCATTGTAATTTTTTTCTAGCTTTTTCATTTCTTGCTTCTGGTTTATGGCAATTCATACATTTTGCATCAATAATTGCTTTTACATCTTCAGGAAATGTTATTCCAGTTTGATTTTGCTCCAATTCACTTTCAGAAATTACTAAAAGTTTTTCTGACTTCTTATTCTTAACAGTAAAAGCAACAAGTCCTAAAGTAAAAACAAGAAATAAAGTTTTGATATATGTTTTCATAAAAAAATTTAGATTTCTAAATATATAAATTTTTCAATAAGAAAATAAAGTAAATTTGTACCTCAAGAATATTTCTAATTCTTAAACCATAATCTATGATTAAAAAAGTAATTCTAACTCCATTTCAAAAATTTATCAAAGCAGAAAGTTTAGCTGGAATGCTATTATTTGGAGCAACAATTATCGCACTACTTTGGGCAAACTCACCTTACGGAGCATCTTATGAAAATTTATGGCAATATGAAATCGGAATTTCTTTTCAAGAGTATGAATTAAAGAAACCATTGATTTTATGGATTAATGATGGTCTAATGTCCATTTTCTTTTTCTTAATTGGATTAGAGTTAAAAAGAGAATTATTAATTGGTGAAATCAACAGTTTAAAAAAAGCAGCATTTCCTTTTATCGCTGCACTAGGTGGAGTCTTAATACCAATAGCACTTTATTTATTCTTAAATCAAAATCCTGATACTGTAAAAGGTTGGGGAATTCCGATGGCAACAGATATTGCTTTTGCGTTAGCAATTCTAAGTACACTAGGCAAAAGAGTTCCGTTAAGTTTAAAAATATTTTTGACTGCTTTCGCTATCATAGATGATATTGCTGCCGTACTTGTTATTGCTGCATTTTATAGTTTAAATATCAACTGGCTTTTTATTTTATATGGAATACTTCTTATTGGCTTGTTAAGTATCCTATATCATAAAAGAAGATATTCTTTAGAAATCGGGTTGGTTTTTGCAGTAATTATTTGGTTTTTATTTCTTAAATCTGGAATTCACCCTACAATTGCAGGAGTACTTTTAGCATTTACAATTCCAATTAAAAGAAAACTTAATGTTAAATCATTCTCAGACAGTTTATCTTCAATTTCTAGTAAAATCACCAAAGTATCTGATGATGATGAAAAACATTTGCTTACAAAAGATGAAATAAAATGCATAGAACATTTAGATGATTTAACATTTGAAGTACGATCTCCACTTCAACATCTAGAAAACATATTACACAATTGGATAGCTTACTTAATACTGCCCATATTTGCATTTGCAAATGCAGGTGTTGTTATAAGTACAAATTATGCTTTTGATTTCTCATTAATGACCACCATTGCAATTAGTTTATTTGCTGGTAAATTTATTGGTGTTGCATTGTTTTCTTATATAGGTATTCAACTTAAGTTAACAGAACTACCATCTGGGGTAAAATTTAAACAGATTTTAGGGATTTCTGCCATTGCAGGAGTTGGGTTTACCATGTCTATCTTTATAGGAAACTTAGCTTTTGATGGAGATTTGATAAATATTAATTCCGCAAAAGTTGGAATTATAATTGGGTCTGTTGTATCTGGAGTTATAGGATATTTAATTCTTAGATTTACCAAAAACGAAGAAGTAGAGAGTACTGATAACTAAAAAGTTAGAACACATTCTTTTCCTTTTTATTTGTTTCTAAACACATTTTAGGTAACTTGGCTACATCATAAACCAAACCAATCTTAAAATGAAAAAAATCATTCTACTTTGTATCCTTACAGTTTTTATTTCTGTTAACTCTTTTGGCCAAGATCAATATATCTTTCCTTTTGGTGGTGGACTAGGAAAGGTGTTTATGAAAGAAATCATAAAATTAACTGGAAAAGAGCGTCCGAAAATTTGTTTCCTACCAACTGCTTCTGGTGATAGTCAACGCAATATTATTAAATGGTATGAACTAACTCACGATCTTCCTATTGAAGCATCTGTGCAAAAAGTTTGGATTAGTTCTTACAATCAAAAAAAATCTTTTGAAGAAATACTTTTAGAAATGGATGCTATTGTTGTTGGTGGAGGAAATACACTCAACATGATGGCAATTTGGAAAGCACAAGGAATAGACAAAGTGCTTAAAAAGGCTTTAGAAAAAGGTATTGTTTTAGCTGGTGGAAGTGCTGGTTCTTTGTGCTGGTTTGAAAACGGAACAACCGATTCAAGACCCAAAGAATTAAGCGTAGTTGAAGGATTAGGTTTCTTACCTTTTAGTCACAGTCCACATTACGATGGAGAAAAATTCAGAAGACCATTGTATCAAAAAAATATCAAAAACGGAATCTTTAAAGCTGGTTATGCGATGGATAATAATGCAGGAATCATTTTTAAAAACGGAAAACCATTTAAAATTCTTTCTTTAGATAAGAAATACAACAACTATTATGTTTCTTTAAAAAACGGACAAATAGTAGAGAAAAAACTCGAATCTATTATTCTAAAAGAGTAAAACTATTGCAATCATTAAATTTGTTTTTAAACTCATTTTTTAGCGGACTTCGTTAATACAGAATGTGATTTCTTTAAATCAGAATCTTATGCTGTTCATTGTAAATTAAAACGAAAAAAAGGAGTCGCTAAACATAAAAACAGGTATTGTCTAAAGAAAAATTACTGACTTATAAGACCAATACATCAAACATCAATAAACTATATTTATTTTTATTCTTTTGTAACAAAAACGATGGTTTTAGAGTCTAACTAAAAGTTAGACATCATTAATATTTATTTTTTTCTATGAAACGCCTTTTTTATTTTCTATCCATTTTTCTTTTAATTAGTTGTGGGAATTCTAAAAACTCACCCGAATTTATAAAAGCAGTAACCGGTAATTATCTTTTTAATTCTGATGAATCTATTGGAATATCATTTGTTGAAAACGAAATGGTGATTCGTTGGAGAGGAAACGAAAACATCAAACCTTTAAAAATAAACGATAGTACTTTTTACCTTAAAGCGATGAATGAAAAGTTTGTCTTTAAAATGCAACCTGAGGTACACATTGTGTTGGCTAAAAAAAGAGAACATGAAGGAATAACGTATTCGTTTAACAAAATGCCTGACGGTGCAAAAACCCCAAGAGAATATTTATTAAACAAAGAATACAACAAAGCCTTAGCTGGTTACTTAGCCATTCAGCATAAAGATTCTTTAGATAAAACCATTAGAGAAAGCACTCTTAACAGTTTCGGATACAGCATGTTAAATGACAAAAAATACAATATTGCTATAGAAACGTTTAAGATAAACACCAAGCTATATCCAAAAAGCTCTAATACTTATGATAGTTTAGCAGATGCCTTTCTTCGAAAAAAAGATACTGTAAATGCAATTAGTTATTACAAAAAAGCGCTTTCTATAAATCCAGAAAATAACAACTCTAAAAGAATGTTAAATCGAATTACTGAAAAATAGTGGAACATTTAAAATACCCAATCGGACACGTACACATTCCTGAAAACATTTCAGCAAAAGATATTGAAAACTGGATTTCTGAAATTGAAGAATTTCCATCAAAACTAGAAAATCTCGTTAAAAGTTTATCCCAAGAACAATTAAATACTCCGTATAGAAATGGCCGTTGGACAATTAGACAAACCATTCATCATTGTGGTGATAGTCATGTTAATAGTTATATCCGATTTAAATGGACTTTGACAGAAAATCAACCAACAATTAAAGCGTATTTCGAAGACCGTTGGGCAGAATTGTTCGATGCAAAAGATGCGCCGATAGAATTGTCTTTACTCTTTATTAAAGCATTACACGCAAAATGGGTCTATCTGTTAAAAGGACTTACGGAAGATGATTTAAACAACGTATTTATCCATCCAGAAAGTGGCGATTCTGTTTCTTTAAAAAAGAATATTGCCATTTATGCTTGGCATTGTAACCATCATTTTGCACACATCAAAAATGTATTGATTCGTAATAAGTGGGTATAACTATTTGTCATTCACTTGGAAATAGGAATCTATTAAAAAATTAGATTCCGAATTAACTATAGAATGACAGCAGCAATAAAATTCCTATATTTATTGTTTAATTTAATTTTTATGAAAACTGCGCAACAATGGTTTGATGAGTACGCTGTAAGCCATCAAAACGAAACCAATATAACCATTCATTTTATTTGTGTTCCTGCTATTTTTTTTAGTGTCATTGGGTTGCTAATGAGCATTCCAACTACGTTTTTAGAAAATACATTTGGACTCTACAATCCTTTGATAGAAAATTGGGCTGTAGTAATTGGAGCTTTGATGCTCCTCTTTTATTTACGTCTTGGTTTTTGGTATTTTATCAACATGTTAATCGTAACCATTTTATCTGTTATTGGAAATTATTGGCTGAGTGATTTTGGAAATCTCGCCATCATATCAATAACCATTTTTGTAATTGCTTGGATTGGGCAATTTTACGGACATAAAGTAGAAGGAAAAAAACCATCATTTATCAAAGATTTACAGTTTTTATTAATTGGACCACTTTGGGTACTTAAAAAATTAGGGAATTAAAAAGGTCACTTCGAGTGATTTTATTCGTGACAAAGTCAAAGAAATAAAATTGTATCGAGAAGACAATAAAAATAAAGACATGAACAAAAACGAAATCACTTTCGAAGACTTCACAAAAGTTGATATTAGAATCGGAACCATCAAAGAAGTAAACGACTTTCCAAAAGCTAGAAAACCTGCCTATCAATTAATAATTGACTTTGGAGATTTAGGGATTAAAAAATCGAGTGCACAAATTACCGACTTGTACTCTAAAGAAGATTTATTAAACCGTCAAGTAACAGCAATCGTTAATTTTAAACCTCGACAAATTGCTAATTTTATGAGCGAATGTTTGGTGCTTGGGATTTATAATGAAGACCAAAACGTGGTTTTATTACAAGCTTCTGATGCGGTTAAAAACGGAGAACAAGTTAGTTAACAATTAACAGTTGTCAGTTGCAGTTAGCAGTTAGCAGTTGGCATTGTCAGTTATTTTTGCGTACTCTACATTGTTCATTGATAATTGATAATTGTCCATTGTTTAATTATCCGGATTGTTCAAAATCACCAAAGCAGCAATTACTCCAGGAACCCATCCGCAAAGCGTTAGTAAAAAAACAATGACAAAAGAACCACATCCTTTTCCTAAAACTGCTAATGGCGGAAAGAAAATAGCTAATAAAACTCTTAATAAACTCATAGTATTTTGGTTGAAAATAGTACTTATGAGACGATACTAATCGAGAAATGTTACAAAAAAAGAAGTGGCAATAAGTAACAAAGGCACAAAGTTGCAAAGCGACAAATTTTTCTTACTGAAAATAAATTACAAACAAATATGTCTAACAATCTAAAAATCCAATAATCTAACCATCTACTTTCGCCTTTGTGCCTTTGCAACTTTCTAACTTCTCCTTACATTTTATCTCCGAAGAAGATTGCATTCATTAATAACTTATTGGTTCCGTACCAAAATGCTCTAAAGTTGGTATTGTCTGTAAAAACAATTACTCTACCTCTACCCATTCTTTGTACTTGAAAAGGAACTGTACCTGCTAAAACTTTTAAGTTTTGTTTAGAAATATAACCAGCCAATAACGGATTCTTAGTATACTGAATCGGATTGTTATAATTGGTTTTATTTGGTTTTATAAAAATAGTGGTATTTCTAAAGATTGGCAATTCGTCGTTTTTATAACCAAAGTTAATTGGATGCGACACATCTAACTTTGTGTTAAAAATTGCTCCACCAATTACTTGCGCGCCAGAGCGTAAACTTCTATTTTCAAATGTTACAGGATTTGTAGGAGCATCTGCTTTTTCGAATTCTAAATTGATAAACTTCTTAGAAGCCAACCATCTTACAGCACTTTTGTAACCAATTAATACTCCGCCGTTTCTAACCCACGTTTTTAATCGTTCTTCTGTGCTTTTATCAACTCCACGACTACTTGGTACAATTAACGTAGAATATTTGCTTAAATCTGTTCTACCAACATAAGACATGTCTAACTTGGTCACTTTAATATTATAACGCGTATCAAACAAATGCCAAATTTCTCCAGCATCAGAACTCGAAATTCCATCACCAACTAACATCGCAATTTTCTTCGGACTGATATTGCTAAAATTATTAGAACCTAAATCGATTCCTTGATTTAAACCAGTTCTTGTTCCGTACACATGCACATGGCTGTTTTTAGCAACTTTTTCTAAAAAAGCAAACAAGTCTACTGCGTTTAATTTTTGATCTTGTACAGGAATAAAAATAGTTCCGTAATCAAAATCTTTTCCTCCGTTATTAAATTTCTTTAAAGAAACTTTCGCTCTAATGCCTTTGTTTAAAATAGTATTCAATGCTTTTGGCGTATAATAATCGTTCCAAGGCATTAAATATCCGTAATCACTTTTATAAGAAATAGAACCAGCAGGCATTTCTAAGTTGGTTACTACTTTTCCTATTTTGTTGGTTGCAATATTTTCTTCGTAGTCTAAATTAAAAGCCAACGGAAATGTCCATGCAGAAATATCATAAAACAAACTATCTGTAAAAGTGGTTGTTTTTTGGAACATTGCTTTTACCAATCTGCTGTTCTTTTGGTTCATCGGAATTACAAAACTGCTTCCTTTTTTATAGTTTTTCCCTTTTGATGTAAAGTCAGATGCAACTTCGTTAAATTGTATTTGATGTCTTTTTAAAATCTCTGCTAAATGATAGGTTCTTGCCGCATCTTTTTCGTCACCAAAAACAATTGCTTTGGTTTTTGCATTTTCTTTTCTTGCATTCTTAAAGAAATCTTGTTGGTACTTTAAGATTTGAACTCTCATATTTTTAGCTGCATCTAAAGTAGATAAAGCTGCTGTAAATTGATTTCTAATGGTAAACGGAAACGTTAATACACCATTTACAGTTTCTTGTGCATGACCACGAGAACTTCCTTGTTCAAATAAAATACCGATACTTCCATTTACATCTGGAAAGGTTGAGCCTTTTCCGTAATAAAAATCGTCAAAGCTTTCTTCTGAATAATACGTAGAACCAATTTTATCCAACGCTTTTGCATGATAGGTTGCAATTTGCTTGGTTAAATCTTGATTTAATTGAGGTGTTAGCGGATTTGTTCTAGACGGAATTCCCGGTTGAAAGAAGAACGAAGAGTTCGATCCCATTTCGTGATGATCTGTTAAGATATTTGGCATCCATTTATGAAACGAAGCAATTCTTGCTCTAGATTCTGGCAACTGTACTGGCAACCAATCTCTGTTCATATCAAACCAATAATGATTGGTTCTTCCGCCAGGCCAAACTTCTCTGTATTCTCTATCGTTTGGATCTGGATTAATGTTTATCGCTTTGTTTGTATTTGCCCAATACGCAAAACGTTGCAATCCGTCTGGATTAAAAGAAGGATCAAATAAAATAACCGTATTGTCTAATAATGCATCTATTTCGCTTCCTTGTGCAGCCGCTAAATAATAGGCCGCAGCCAAACTAGCATTTGAGCCACTTGGTTCGTTACCATGAATAGAAAATCCTTGATACACCACAATTGGCGCATTAGAAACATCTACAGAAGCATTTTCTGTTGCTGCAATATGGTTTTTACGAATGGTTTCTAAATTCTGATGATTCTTTGGCGACGTAATGGTTAATAATAACAACGGTCTTCCTTCAAAAGTAGTTCCTCTACTTTCTATAGAAATTCTGTCTGACGCTTTTGCCAACGCTTTCATATACTCGGCTAATTTATCATGTGTAATATGCCATTCGCCAACCTCATGACCAATGACAGATTTTGGTGTTGGTATGTTTTTATTATAGCTTACATTTTTTGGTAAATAGTACGATAAATCTACTTGTTGTGCAGTTGCAGAATAGGTTAGCAACAAAAAAAGAATAGTGAGTTTTTTCATTAGAAATAATTTGTTAGTTTTCAGCCTACAAGGTAAAGAAACAAAGTCTTTGAGTAAATTTACCGCTATCTATTTAACGTATCTTTAACAAATTGTGTGTGCTTTTAGTTTTGTGCTTTACCAAAGAAAATTGATAATATTGAGTTTGGATACAAAACTTACTATGGCTTAGCATGAACTAACTATGGCTTTACCATTGCTTACCCTTTCGACTAGTTCAACTAGCTACCTTCAATCAAAATATATGTTGATTTTGCTAATGTTCAAGGTGACACTAAAATTCTAAGTCTTTTTTTCTTTATTCCTTTCATTTTTCCTTGATGAAAAACGAAACAAAAAATCAAGACTCACTTTTCTTTTTTTTGAATTTTACTTTCTATTCCACTAACGAATCCAGACCGCAAGCTCTTTGGATTCTTGCCGTTTCATAGAAATTAAATTCTTACAAAAAACAAAATAGGTCGGTTAGATTCTAACTTTAATTTGTGATTGTTGTTAATGATTTGAGATTACTTCGTTTTACTCGCAATGGCGATGTGGTTTGGGTTTTCTAGCAGTTTTCTCCCAAAAAGATCCATTTTTAAAAAATACGACCCTGCTTCACCCGAACAAGACCCGAACAAAACCCCTAAAAAATCGGTTTGTGTGTCAGATTGTGTCAAATTGTGTCAAAACAGGTCAGAATGTGTCAGATTGTGTCAGAACAGGTCAGGTTGTGTCAAATTGTGTCAGAATGTGTCAAAACAGGTCAGGATGTGTCATTATTTGTTAGACCTAACTATACAAAAGAATTTGTCTATTTTGAGAGTTTTTGTTCTCTTATACTTGTTTTTTCGTTTAATAGTAGTACTTTAGTTGTTGTGTGAACAGCTATGTTTCATACTAAAAACCCAAAACTATAAAACTAAAAGAGATTTTTTCTACTATCATTCAATTAAGCAAAAAAAAGAAAAATCGTAGATTATAATAAATATGAATAAACTAACAATTATAGATTTTTTTTGTGGTGCTGGTGGATTTTCAGAGGGTTTTAGACAACAAGGTTACAAAATTGTTGCTGGGTACGACCAATGGAAACCTGCTGTTGAAACATACAATCATAATTTCGGACTAAATTGCACTCCTAAAAACATTCTTGACTTTGAAAACTCAATTGAGGAAATTGAAAAAATCCCTGATACCGACATTATTCTCGGTAGTCCACCTTGTGTAAGCTTTTCAAGTTCAAATAAATCTGGGAAAGCAGATAAATCTTTAGGAGTTAAACTTACAGAAACATTTTTAAGAATTGTTGCTGTAAAAAAACATAAACCAAATTCTACACTAAAAGCTTGGTTTATGGAAAATGTTGTAAACTCTAAACGTTATCTTCAAACCGAATACACATTCAAAGATTTGAAATTGTCGGACTGGGCTATTTCTCATAAGATAAGTCCTAATAAAGTTGCAATTAATTTATACGAAAACACAACAATTGTAAATTCTGCTGATTACGGATCTCTACAAGCTAGAAAAAGAGTTGTTTCTGGTGAAATTATAAAAAAGAAGAAACTTATAATTCCAAAAAAAACTCACAGAAGTCCAAAAGATAAAGGTCATTTACCTATTTACAGATCTATAAAAGAAATAAAAGAAAATTTTCCAAATCCTTACGAGCAAAAATCAACGAATCAAGTTAGTGATATAAATTACAATATTTCTATAGCAAAAAATGAAATAACTGATCATTTCTATGATACGGGAATATATGAGGTTGAATGGAAATTTTCTAAATTTTGGAAACAGAATCATCCTTATATGGGGAGAATGTCATTCCCTGAAAACAATGACAACCCAAGTAGAACAATTACAGCAACAAAAATTGCGAATTCAAGAGAATCTATAATATATAAATCTGAGATAAGAAGAAAAGGCAATGGCGAGTATAGATTACCAACAGTTAGAGAAGCAGCTATAATAATGGGCTTTCCTATTACTTATCAGTTTTTAGGTAGTGAAAATACAAAATGGAGATTAGTGGGTAATGCAGTATGCTGTCCAGTGAGTAGAACTTTAGCAAAAACTGTTATTGAAACTCTTAAATTAGAAAAACCCAAAGAATTAGCTTTAGATGCAAGACCTAATCTTGAAGGTGTAAAAAATTTAAACAATTATATAAGGAAGAAATTTGATAAACCACCTGTTAAGAAAAAAGGTGCACGATTTAGAAGACACCCGATAAAAGACGGAAATCTTACTGTAACACTTTCTAACTATGATATTGATCAAAATAGTAAAACTAAAAATAAATGGTTTACTTCAATTCAATACGGTACTGGAGAAGGCTTTCCAATACAAAAAGTAAAAGATGGATATTTTGAAAAAATAGAAGAGCTAATTAAGGAGTTCAAAAGTGGTAAGAAATTTTTAAATATAATCAATAACGGTTTTACTGAGAAAATTGGAACTAAATATGAACTGCAAGAAATGTATGAAAAGCAAATTCCAATTAATAATTTAGAACAACCAACTGAACTAGTTGATCAAATCCAAGAAATATTAGATAAAGTAAAATGTCCTGACATACTTTTTGAACAAAACGGAACAGTTGTTTTTAGTGAAAAGAATAAAGTGCCTTTAAAACAGCTTTTCTCGTTATATGCCATAAATAAAATATCTACAATTGCCAATCAGAAATAAATATGAGTAAAGAAGTTAGAATACAACAAATCAAAAGGATAATTACAGATGAAAAACCAGTTGGTCGACTTGATATTCCTTGGAAAGACAAATTAGAACCAATGGATGTATACCAAATACCTTTGGATTATCTTATTTATAATAAATATAATGGAAGAATACTTAGCCGAACGAAATCTTACGAAAATCAGAATTTAAAAATTGATGCTGAAAGCGATACTGGTAAAAAATTGATTGAAAATTTGTTATGGGATTCTAAAGAACAAAAAAATAAAGAAACTCTTGCTAGCCTTAAAAAAATCGGACAAGAAAAAGTTGGAATAATTACTGAAGATGGGATAATAATAGATGGAAACAGGAGAGCAATGCTTCTAAATAAAATAGACCACATAGATTATTTCAAGGCTGTTGTATTACCAGTTGAATATGAAGGAAATCCTTTAGAAATTGAGAAATTTGAAACTAAATATCAATTAGGAGAAGAAAGAAAACTGGATTACAATCCAATTGAGATTTATTTGAAAGTTCAAAGTTTATATATGCAATTGAGCGGAAAGTCATTTTATTCTCCTGATACGGTAGACAAAAATGCAATTAAAAAAATCTATGAATGGATTGGCAATTACAAGAATATAAAAAATGTAAATGATATTGAATACACTTTAGCCGTAATGAATTCAATGGATGAATATCTGGATTGGTTTGACTACAATGGTATTTATACAACTTTGGATGAAAGAGAGGAGCAATTCAGAGGATTAACATCTTGGCTAATTAATTTTTACGGTGAAAATTCTAAAAAGGCTTTTGATGACTATCGTGATGATGATGTAGATGATTTGAAAACATTATGTTATGATTTAATTAGAATAAAGTATAAAAATGAAAAATTTAGATATGTAGCACAAGGGCAGAAACAAAACCATTTCTTTGGAAGTAAAGAGGTTTGGGAGTCATTTCAAAAGGAGCACAGAAAAATAGCAAGTTCATTTGAAGAGCCAAAGGTAGATGTCAATATTAAAAATTTAGAAGCTCATTTAAATAGCATTGATAGTAAGTATAAAGAAGAAATTGGAAAACAATTAGATGAAAACGTAGATAATCATTATACTAAATTACGGAATAAGCAATCACAAGATGAACCTGAAAAATTAATTAGCAAAGCTTTAGACTCATTTGAATCAATAAATAAAAACAATAAAAATTTCAACTCTAAATCAGTTCAAAAACTTGTAGAAGAGCTGGGAAATAAAGTTTTTGCTTCACTACAAAAAAAATCACCTTCAAAAGTTTTATCACATATTATTGAGTTAATGGAAGCTATAGATGTTGAACAAATTCCAGAAAATGAAATGGAAGATTGTCAAAACAAAACTAAAAGGATACAACAAATTGGCTATCAAATAAATAAAAGCATATAATGTCCTTAATAATTGATATAAATAATGAAAATAACTCTTTCTATTTACAAAGTTTTGAAGAATCCTTATTGAAAAACAAAAGACTTTTAGTTTCATTTAAAAGACTTGGTTATGAATTGGAAAATGAAAATATAATTATTCCTTTTCGTGAGGAAACACAAATTAAAACACTTCAAGAGATTGAAAGACTACTTAAAAAATTTGATATAAATTACTCAGTATCAAAAAGAATAAAAGCTGAATTAAATTCCTACCATAAAGAAGAAGAAAACTTTGAACTGTTTAGTGAAAATGCAAGGTCAATACGAAATAATGAATTTGAAAAAAAGCCTGATTTATATAAACAATTCAAAGAGTTTGATGATGTTTTAAAAAGAGATTTAATAAGAGAACTTTATCCTTTGCAAGAGCTTTCAGCTTTTCATATGGCTTTCGCTCAAAACTCGTGTAATTTTGCAGTTCCAGGAGCAGGAAAAACTTCAATTGTTTATGGAGCTTATGCTTATTTAAAAAGTTTACCAGAAGAAGACCCAAGGCACGTTAATAAACTTTTGGTTATTGGTCCACTCTCTTCGTTTGCTCCTTGGGAAAATGAATACGAAGAATGTTTTGGAGTAAAACCTAATTCTTTCAGAATGTCTGGAGACCCAAATGTTTCTATTGAAAAAAAACTAGAACACCTTTATTCACCGAATACACCCGAATTATCACTAATATTTCACGGAGGAGTTGATCGATTTCAAACTGACATTATTGACTTTTTGAAACGAAACAAAACTATGGTTGTTGTTGATGAAGCTCACAGAATTAAAAATCCTGAAGGCGTTTGGGGACGAAGTGTTACCGAAATTTCTAAAGAAGCAATATCAAGAGTTATACTTACTGGAACACCAGTACCTAATGGGTATCAAGATATTTTTAATCTATATAAATTTATTTATCCATTCAAATTCAAAGAAATATTAAAGTTTCATTATCACAATTTAGAAGATATGACTGCTAACAGCTCATTAGATTCTAATCGTGTAAAAGAATTAAAGGAAAATATTTCCCCATATTTTATACGAATAAAAAAAGAAGATTTGAATCTACCACCAGTGGAAGAAACTTATGTTCAAATTGAAATGGAGCCTTATCAAAGAGAAATTTATGACTTTATAGAATCTCAATATATTGAACATTTTAAAGAAGATAGTTCAGCATCAGTGAAAGATATATTAAATAAAGCAAAATTAATTAGACTAAGACAAGCTGCTACCAATCCTTCGCTTCTCGCCAAAACACTAAAGGACTCATTGGAGAACAACGAATTAACAGGAGAGTTTGATCCTAATGCAATATTCACAACCAATACTGATGAATTTATAAATGACTCTGAATTTTTTAATAAAATAACTAATTACTCAAACCTTGAAGTTCCGAGAAAATTTAATACAATCTTACATACTTTACAAAATGATATTTTTACTGAAAATGGAAAAGTTATTATTTGGACTATATTCATTCAAAATGCTCTTGAGCTACAAGAGTATTTAAAGACAAACAATATTGAATCTAAACTTCTTATCGGTAAAATTCCACAAGAAGAAAGGGAAATAACTATAAAAGCATTTAACGACCCAAATAGTAATGATTTTAATGTGGTTATTGCAAATCCTTTCTCTGTTGCAGAATCTATTTCTCTTCACAAAGGCTGTCATAATGCAATTTATCTAGAAAGAGATTATAACTGTTCTAATTTCCTGCAATCTAAAGATCGAATCCACAGGGTTGGATTAAAGAATAATCAAATTACTAAATACTATTATTTCGTATCAACCAATTCGATTGATGAAGTAATAAACTCAAGACTTCATTTGAAAATCCAACGAATGGAAGAAATAATAAATGATGACATTCCTTTATTTAGACAAATTGATGATAATGACGAAACTGACATAATTAAAGAATTAATTGCCAATTATGCTAAAAGAACTTAGACATTATAGCAATTTTGGGACTCCTAATTATTTCTTTGAATTACTTACCGCTCTTAAAAACAAACAAGATGTAAGTTATTTAAGAAGTGATATTGAAAAGTTATTTTACAACAAAATCATTGATGGTAGAGGCGTGTTTGATGGTTGTTTAGAATTAGCACTAAATATAGATATTCTTCAAACTTCAGATAATATTGTTACATTAAATGAGGGGATTTCAAATTCTTTAAATAGTGTCAACCAAATGATAGATAAATTCAATGAGTTTTTATTTCGTGCATTGAAAAATGATGATGAATTTCATAATATCTTTTGCTCAGAACATTTGTCTCACGATATAATTTACAAATCACTTCAAATTAACAATGCTGCTTTTGGTTTAAAAAACTCAAGTTTTAAACAATTATTAATTGATTTTAGAGCTATAACGAATCACCCAACACCAGAGATTAATTACTTTATTATAAATTCGAGATACAAAAAACTATTTGACAAAACCGTTTTACCTGAAATCAAAAAGCGAAAAATTGGAATTGAAGAATTTCGAAAATCAATGGAACTTCAACAAATTTATGGAGAAGAAGCTGAAAGGTTTGTTGTGGATTTTGAAACAAAAAGACTTAATAATAAAAAAGATATTGATTGGGTTGCTGAATACATAGTTAATGAAGGCTATGATGTTGCTTCCTATGATAATGAAAACGACAATATTCCAAATAGATTCATAGAAGTAAAATCTTATGATGGTGACACTCCTTATTTCTTTTGGTCAAGAAACGAATATCTTACAGCAAAAAGAAAGCAAGAAGAATATTGGATATATCTTGTAAATCGAAAAGAAATGAACAATAAAAACTATGAACCAATAATGAAACAGAATCCATATGAATCAATATTAAAAGATGATATTTGGAAAAAACAAGTTGATAAATATAAAATTGAATTATTAAATACCAACACATAAAGCCATAAACTTTCACAATTAACAACGCTGGAAAGTTTAAGCTAAACAACTGACTCAAAAAATAACTATTTCACAACAACAAACCAACACTCAAACTCCATAATCAAGCAATACATAATTATTCAAAACAAAATCAATAGAGAAGCAATTTTTTATTTTTAAATTCGCAGTATTCCATGCTAAACAAAAATGATTGACGACTCTATTTTAACTGTATTAGATACTTCTTTAAAAGGAAGTCTCCTTTTTGATGCCTTACACAAGTCCATCTACGCAACCGATGCGTCTGTATATCGTAAGATTCCGTTGGCTGTTGCTTTTCCAAAAGATGTAGCAGACATTCAGCAACTCATTGCTTTTGCAACCAAAAACGAGATTACCTTAATACCGAGAACTGCAGGAACTTCGTTGGCCGGACAATGTGTTGGAGACGGAATTGTAGTAGATGTTTCTAAACATTTTACCAACATCATTTCTTTTGATGCAAGTAAAAAAACAATTACCGTTGAGCCTGGAATTATAAGAGATGAATTGAACTTATTTCTAAAACCACACGGTTTATTTTTTGGTCCAAACACCTCAACCTCTAACCGTTGTATGATTGGCGGAATGGTTGGTAACAATTCTTCTGGAAGTACGTCGATTCGCTACGGAGTTACACGCGATAAAGTACTTGCTATTGATGCCGTTTTAAGTGATGGAAGCTTAGCGACCTTTTCTGAAATTACTTCGGAGGAATTTAAACAAAAAATGGAATTAGAAATGCTAGAAGGAAGCATTTACAAAGCCATTTATAGCGAATTGATTTTTGATTCTGCTCAAGAAGAAATTAAAAAAGAATTTCCGAAAGCAACCATTCATAGAAGAAATACGGGTTATGCAGTTGACGAATTTTTAACATCGGATTTGTTTGGCGGAACAGCACCAACCATAAATGTTGCTAAATTCTTAGCAGGAAGCGAAGGAACTCTCGCTTTTTCTACTGCAATTACGTTACAATTAGATGACGTTCAGCCAAAAGAAAGTATATTAATTACTTCGCATTTCAACAGCATCAACGAAAGTTTAAAAGCGACTTTGATTACCATGAATCACAACTTATTTACCTGTGAATTGATGGACAAAGCCATTTTAGATTGCACAAAAAACAACAGAGAACAAGCAAAAAACAGGTTCTTTTTACAAGGAGATCCAGAAGCTGTTTTAATGTTAGAAGTTGCTGCAGATGCTATTGAAGAAGCAGAAATATTGGCAAATAATGTAATTGCTGATTTAGAAAAAAACAACTTCGGTTATCATCATCCAAAGATTTATGGAAACGGTATCAATAAAATATTTGCCTTACGTAAAGCAGGTTTAGGTTTGTTAGGAAATATGATTGGCGATAAAAAAGCCGTTGCGTGTATCGAAGACACCGCAGTTGCTTTAGAAGATTTGCCTAACTATATTGAAGAATTTACAGCAATGATGGATGCCTATCAGCAAAAAGCCATTTATTACGCACACGCTGGCGCTGGTGAAATTCATTTACGCCCTATTTTAAATTTAAAGAAAAAAGAAGATGTGGTATTGTTCAGAAAAATTACCACAGAAACCGCAAAGCTTGTAAAAAAATACAAAGGTTCTTTTAGTGGCGAACACGGAGACGGAATTGTACGTGCAGAGTTTATTCCTTTAATGATTGGCGAAGAAAATTATCAATTGTTACGACGCATTAAAAAAGCTTTTGATCCCAATAACGTTTTTAACAAAGGCAAAATTACAGATGCTTTTCCGATGGATGAAAGTTTACGCTACGAAATCAACCGAAAAGAACCTGTTATCAAAACCCTTCAAGATTTTTCTGAAAATGAAGGCATTTTAAAGTTAGCCGAAAAATGTAATGGTTCTGGAGATTGTAGAAAACCAGTTTCTGCTGGCGGAACGATGTGTCCGAGTTATAGAGCCACCAAAAACGAAAAAGATACCACACGCGCAAGAGCAAATGCATTGCGTGAGTTTTTAACCAATTCTGAGGAACCAAATAAATTTAATCATCAAGAATTAAAAGAAGTCTTTGACTTGTGTTTGAGTTGTAAAGCTTGTGCTTCTGAATGTCCGAGTAATGTAGATGTTTCCGCTTTAAAAGCAGAGTTTCTATATCAATATCAAGAAACAAATGGTTATTCTTTTAGAAGTAAATTGTTTGCCAATAATGTAAAGTATAATCAATTAGGAAGCCTTGCTCCTGCACTAACAAACGCAATGTTAAATACTGCGTTAGCAAAAGCGATTATGGGAATTGCACAAAAAAGAAGTGTTCCAAAATTGGCATCAAAGACATTTCATAACTGGTATAAAAAACGTACTGTCATTTCGAGAGAAATCGAGAAATCTCAATCTCAAAAAACGGTATACCTATTCAACGACGAATTTACCAATTATTACGATGTAGAAATCGGAAAGGACGCCATTTTTGTCTTAGAGAAATTAGGCTATACTGTTGAAATGTTACATCACAAAGAAAGCGGACGTAGTTTTATATCGAAAGGATTTTTAAAAGAAGCGAAAGTAGTTTGTGATGAAAACATTGCTCTTTTTAAAGGCATCATTACAGAAGAAACGCCGCTAATCGGAATAGAACCATCTGCAATCTTAACTTTTAGAGACGAATACTTGCGAATCGCAAGCGATAAAAAAGCCGCAAAAGAGCTTTCTGAAAACTGTTTTACAGTCGAAGAGTTTTTAAATCAGGAATATCAAAAAGCAATAATTGATACTTCATTATTTACATCAGAAAGTAAAACATTGAAGATTCACGGACATTGTCATCAAAAAGCATTGTCGAGTACAGCTGCGAGTTTTAACATCTTAAACATTCCTAAAAATTATTCAGTAACTATCTTAAATACGGGTTGTTGCGGAATGGCAGGAAGTTTTGGTTACGAAAAAGAACATTACGATTTGAGTATGCAAGTTGGTGAAGATACCTTGTTTCCGAAAGTTAGAAACTGCGCTACAGGCACAGAAATTGTTGCAGCAGGAACTAGTTGTAGACATCAAATTTTTGATGGAACACAGCGCATTGCAAAACATCCTATTACATTATTAAAGGAAGCTTTGACTTAATTTAAAAACAATTATTTTAATATTTATTTAAAAATTGTAGATTAGTAATCTAAATAAAAAGATAAAAAAATGAAACAATCAAAATTATTAAAAAGTAAGTTCGTTTTAGGGGTAGTGTTTTTTATGTTAACCATTGGACTTACCTCTATGCAATCTACTGATTTTAAAGACATCACTGGTGTGTGGGATTACGAAGTTGAAGCTGCAGATGGCACAATGACTGGTATTATGACTATTAAAAAATCTGATGATACGTATGCTATTGAAATTGAAACTACACAGTTTGGTACTTTAGAGTTAAATAATATAGCCTTAAAAGGGAAAGAACTTACTGCAAATATTGATATGCAAGGCGCTCTGGTAGAATTTGATTTTGAGTTTGATGGCGATTCTATGAAAGGAACTGTAAGTACACCTGACGGAGATCTAGATATTGTAGCAAAAAAAAGAAAATAAAACTCTTTGCTTAAACCTTCATGCATTTGACACCTACAGTTTAGGTATCAAATGCATTTTTTTTTAGAACTATTTTAGCAGTGCTGTTTTTTAAAAAAATTCTTAATTTTACTTTTCTGACGTAAATCCTATCTAATGCCTAATAAAACAAAAATCATAGTTAAAAGTTCTTTTTTTACAACTTTGGCAATGATTTGTTACTTTTTTTTTCTGAGGGGAATTCAATTGGATGAAGTTCCTGCATTACGGATTGTTAATTTCCTATTTATATTTACAGGGGTTAACTATGCTATTGAAAAAAATATTTATGTTAATTATGAAACTCAATATTGGAAGAATTTTTGGGTTGGCATCTACACTTCGTTACTAACAGTAGTACTTGCTATTTGTACTTTACTTATGTATATCAATTATGTTCAGCCAAGTTTTATAGTTATTCTACAACATCACTTCTTTTTTTGGGAACATCAATTTAGTTTGCCCATAATTTTCTTAATAATTGTTTTACAAGGCCTTATCATTTCTATAATTTCAACTTTTTTAATACTACAAATACATCGCAAAAAAAACACCTAAATAAGTGTCAAAAAAAAAAAGCTTCCAATTGGAAGCTTTTTTACTTGAGTATTGTTAAAGAAGTATGCTAGCTTTAGCATACAATAAGACTTGTATTTATTTTAAACTAGCCAAACTGTTTTTAATCGTTTCAATTTTTGCTAATGTATCTGCTTCTTTTTTACGTTCTAATGTAATTACCTGCTCGGGTGCGTTGCTTACAAAACGCTCGTTAGACAATTTCTTTGAAATTCCGAATAAAAAGCCTTCTGCCCTTTTTAACTCAGCTTCTAGTTTTTCTATTTCAGCTTCTACATCAATATCATCTACAGAAATGGGTACAAAATATTCGTTCGATTTTACTCTAAACGAAGCACCATCAACTTTCTCAGAAACATAGGTAATTGCTGCAGTGTTTGTTAGTTTTTGGATCACAACATCAAAACTTTGAGTTGCTTTTTCATTATTTACCACAAACAATTCAACCGTGTCTTTAAATGAAATGTTCTTTTCTTTTCTGATGGTTCTAATTCCTGAAACTACATCGGTAATCATCGCAAAATTGGCAATCAACGCTTGATTACTTTCAGAAGCTTCTGGCCATTTTGCAACAATTAAGGCTTCTTCTGAAGTTCTTTCTGTAATATGTTGCCAAATTTCTTCTGATAAAAATGGCATAAAAGGATGTAACACTTTTAAATTATTTTCTAACACAGCAATAATTTCTGCGTAGGTTTTTGCATCAATGGGTTGTTGATATGCTGGTTTTACAATTTCTAATAACCATGAAGAAAAATCGTCCATAATTAATTTGTAAATCGCCATCAACGCATCTGACAATCTGTATTTAGAGAAATGATCTTCAATTTCTGTCAAGGCTTTTTGGAATTTTGCTTCGTACCAAGCCAAACCAATTTTTGCGGTTTCTGGCTGCGGTAAACTCGCATCAACTTCCCAACCTTTTATCAAACGAAAGGCATTCCAAATTTTATTTGCAAACTGTTTTCCTTGCTGACACAAGGCTTCATCAAACATTAAATCGTTTCCAGCAGCAGAACTTAATAACAAACCTACTCGTACTCCGTCTGCTCCATAATCATCAATCAACTTTAATGCATCAGGAGAATTTCCTAATGATTTTGACATTTTTCTACGTTCTTTATCACGCACCAAACCTGTTAAATATACATTGTTAAAAGGTTTTTTGTCTTTGTATTCGTATCCAGCGATAATCATACGTGCCACCCAGAAAAATAAAATATCTGGACCTGTAACTAAATCGTTTGTTGGATAATAATACTTGATTTCTTCATTTTCTGGATTTCTAATTCCGTCAAAAACCGACATTGGCCATAACCAAGAAGAGAACCATGTGTCTAGTGCATCTTCGTCTTGTTTTAAGTTTTGAATTGTTAGTTTTGAGTTTTGAGTTTTCTCTTTCGCAAGCTCAAGTGCATCTTCAATGTTTTCTGCAACTACAAAATTTTCTTTTCCGTCTCCGTAGAAATAGGCCGGAATTTGTTGTCCCCACCACAATTGACGAGAAATATTCCAATCACGAATATTTTCCATCCAATGGCGATAGGTATTTTCGAACTTCTTTGGATACAAATTGATTTCAGCATCTTCTCCTAAAACCGCATCGATAGCAGGCTTTGCTAAGTCTTCCATTTTTAAAAACCATTGATCAGACAATCTTGGCTCTATCACGGCTTTGGTTCTTTCAGAAGTACCAACTTTATTTAAGTGTTGTTCTGTTTTTACTAAAAAACCCTTTTCTTCTAATTCTTTGGTGATTTCTTTACGAACCACAAAACGGTCTTTTCCTTCATAATGCAATCCAAACGAATTTAGAGAAGCATCGTCATTAAAAATATCAATAACTTCTAAGTTGTGTTTATCGCCTAAAACTTTATCATTTTCATCGTGCGCAGGTGTCACTTTTAAACAACCTGTTCCGAATTCAACATCTACATAGTCGTCTTCTATAATCGGAATTACACGATTGCATAAAGGCACAATGGCTTTCTTTCCTTTTAAATGAGCAAAACGCTCATCATTTGGATTGATACAAATTGCGGTATCTCCAAAAATGGTTTCTGGACGCGTTGTAGCAATTGTTAAAGTTTCCTCAGAACCTTCTATTTTGTATTCTAAATAATATAAATTCCCTTGTTTTTCAACGTGAATTACTTCTTCATCAGAAAGAGTTGTTTTTGCTTCTGGATCCCAATTTACCATTCTATAACCTCGATAAATTAAGCCTTTGTTATACAAATCAACAAATACTTTAATTACAGATTCAGACATTTCTGGGTCCATTGTAAAAGCAGTTCTATCCCAATCGCAAGAACATCCTAGCTTTTTTAATTGCTCTAAAATGATACCACCATATTCGTGTTTCCACTCCCAAGCATGTGCTAAGAATTCTTCACGAGTTAAATCGTTTTTATCAATTCCTTGTTCTTTTAATTTAGCAACTACTTTTGCTTCTGTTGCAATGGATGCATGATCTGTTCCAGGAACCCAACACGCGTTTTTTCCTTGTAAACGTGCATGGCGAATTAATACATCTTGAATGGTATTGTTTAGCATGTGTCCCATATGTAAAACTCCGGTTACGTTTGGTGGCGGAATTACAATTGTATACGGTTCTCTTTCATCTGGTGTTGAATGAAAATAGTTGTTTTTCATCCAGTAATCGTACCATTTACTTTCTACACTTGTTGCAATATATTTAGATGGGATATCCATTATTTGGCTTTATTTTATGAAATATAATGAGCAAAAATACTACTTTTACATAAAATACATTCATCATGAAGAGATATATTCTATTCCTTTTTTTTGCAAGTTTAACCATCGTTAGTTTTGGACAAAATGCTAAGGATACTAAACCGGAGTTTAAATTTGTAAAGGAGTTGATAAACTACGGTAAAGTAGCTCAAAATTCTAATGGTGATCGCGTTTTTGAATTTACAAATATTGGGAAAAGTCCGTTAATTATTACAGACATAAAAACTTCTTGCGATTGTACAGTTCCCAAAAAACCAACAGCCCCAATTATGCCTGGAGAAAAAGGCAGAATTACCGTTTCGTATGATACTTCTAAAGTTGGTGGATTTTCTAAACAAATTACTATTTTTTCGAATGCAAAGAGTGAAAGAAAAATGGTTAGAATAAGAGGGTTTGTAGCGAAAAAATCTTAATTTATTAGATTTTTTTAACCAATCTAAATTGAAATTTCATTTGAACACCTTCTCTTTTTATCACCATATTTATTCTTTTATTGTGCCCTGATTGAAATTTACCTAAGAGTTCTTTTAAAGACATCTGATGTGCTTTAATACCATTAATTGACATAATCACATCATCTATTTGAAGTCCTGCTAAACCTGCAGGAGAATTTTCCAAAACGTGTTTTATTTTATAAGAAGGTTTAAACCTATATGTGTATCTAGAAACTACCGACACTGTTTTTGTATTTGAAGATTCAACATTACCGTTAGAATAAGAATCTGAAAACTGCGCTGCCTCTTTTTCTCTTACCAAAACTTTACCATTGTAAACAACATCTAACCCACTCATGTTGTATTCGAAACCACCGCTAAAAGAACCGCTCTTTTTTAATACTATTTTTTTGTTTTTATAATCTACCCAAATCTTAAAACGTTTTAAGATATTACCACCAATACTTCCGTTACGCTCTTTAAACTGCCTTGCATAAAATGTAGATGTTGAGTCTAAAAAAGAAACCGTTGGTTCTTTAATTTTAAAATTGCCAATTAAAACTTTCTTAATCCTACTTTTTTTACCGTAAATAGTTCCGCTGATTCCTTCTCCCAAAACATCTTTAAAATGTCTAATTGGAGTTTGAATTTCATCTTTCGAATTTTCGAACAACCAAATGGCTTCTGAACCACCAGTGTCAATTAACAATTTTACATCAGTTAAAGTGGTGCCAACTGTATCTAATTGAACCTTTGCATCGATATAGGGCTTGTTTCTATAAAATTGAAGAGGAAACGTTTGGCATTTTCTGCATTTCTTATATTCATAAAATTGCGGATTATAAAAGTATACTCGTTTTGTAACATAATTGATATGAACAATTGCATCTTTAAATAATTTGTATCCAACAATACCATGAATTGTAACCCCCATTTTTCCAGAAACATCAAACTTATCTTTTAAAAGCACGTAAATTTCTTGGTTTTTACCTACAAAATTTTTGATTTTTAAGGTGTTATTCCCAGAAATTAACGCATCCATAGATTTTCCTTTTCCTAATCCTTGTAACGTTATTCTTCTTACATCATTTAAACCAATGCTATCGTTCTGAGATAAATTAAATAGAATGGTTTTATTAACTCCAGTATCTAAAATAAAAGACAATTGTTTTCCGTTTACCTCCATCGGAATCACAATTAAGTTGTTTATTAGATTAAATCTAACAAATTGTTCTTTTTGGTTTGGCCCAAAAAAATTAAACTTATCTTGAGATTTCACTGTAAACGAAAAAACAAGTAAGAATAGAAAGAAGAAATTTTGTTTTTTTATCAAAAAAAATGATTTAATGATTATGAATGACAATATACAAATTTAGCGTATTGGTTATTTCTTTTTTTTGCAAATAATTAATCTTTATAAACAGAAAAAAAAGAAATGTAAAACCTAACTTGTTTTTAAAAATAAATTCAGAAATTTGCTTTACATTTAACTAACAAAATCAAAAATTATGCCTTTAATTTCAAAGAAAGGAAACTTAATGCCAGAATCGCCAATTCGAAAACTGGTACCTTATGCTGAAACTGCATATAAACAAGGGAAAACAGTTTATCATTTAAATATTGGTCAACCAGATATTAAAACTCCACAAGTTGCTTTAGATGCTGTTTCTGTACACTCTTTAACAACCATTGCATATACTAGATCTGAAGGCTCTGAAGGTTATAGAACAAAGATTGCAAATTATTATAACAAACATAATATTGATGTAAAACACGATGATATTATAGTAACTACTGGAGGAAGTGAAGCATTACTTTTTGCCTTTGGAAGCATCATGGATGTTGATGATGAAATTATTATTCCAGAACCTTTTTATGCAAATTACAACGGCTTTTCGATTGCTTCTGGGGTAAATGTTGTTCCTGTAATCTCTAAAATTGAAGATAATTTTGCATTGCCTCCAATTGAAGAATTTGAAAAATTAATTACGCCTAAAACTAAGGCTATTTTAATTTGCAATCCTGGAAATCCAACTGGATATATTTATAGCAAAGAAGAAATTAAAAAATTAGCTGCAATTGTAAAAAAACACGACTTGTTCTTAATTTCTGACGAAGTATATAGAGAGTTTGCTTATGATGGAGTTAAACATTATTCAATTTTACAAGAAGAGAGCATTGCTGATAATGCCATTGTTATTGATTCTGTATCAAAAAGATACAGCATGTGTGGCGCAAGAATTGGTTGTTTAGTTTCTAAAAATAAAGAAGTAATCAAAACTGCTTTAAAATTTGCACAAGCACGTTTAAGTCCGCCAACCTTAGCACAAATTGCATCTGAAGCAGCGCTAGAAACTCCGCAAAGTTATTTTGATGAAGTAATTGAAGAATATGTTAGTAGAAGAAATACGCTAATTGAAGCACTACAAGAAATAGACGGAATAAAAGTAGCAAAACCTAAAGGTGCCTTTTATTGTATTGTAGAGCTACCGGTAAAAAATGCAGACGATTTTGCAAAATGGCTGTTAGAATCTTTTGATGTTAATGGAGAAACCGTAATGGTTGCTCCTGCAGCCGGTTTTTACTCAACACCTGGCGTTGGATTAAATCAAATTAGAATTGCCTATGTATTAAATAATGAAAGTTTAAAAAAGGCCATCAATATTTTAAAAGAAGCTTTAAAAGTGTATAAAGATTAGTGACTATTTTAAACAACATATCTTTAAAACAATACAATACGTTTGGTGTAGAAGTTTATGCCAAACGTTTTGTTGTTATACGCTCTTTTTATGATTTACAACAACTCTTAAAAACCGAAAAAGAATTATTTTTATTGTCTGGCGGAAGCAATATGTTGCTTACAAAAGACATCGAAAAACTGGTTGTATTTATTGATATTAAAGGGATCTCTATCGATCGAGAAAATAAAAACACTGTACATATAACTGTAA
This sequence comes from uncultured Flavobacteriaceae bacterium, assembly GCA_913065125.1. Classification (GTDB taxonomy): domain Bacteria; phylum Bacteroidota; class Bacteroidia; order Flavobacteriales; family Flavobacteriaceae; genus Polaribacter; species Polaribacter gochangensis. Next base: position 690,914 of record CAJYAG010000001.1, read on the forward strand.
ATTCTGGAGAAAACTGGCACGAATTTGTGTTGTGGTGTATTTCTCAAGATTATGGTGGCGTAGAAAATTTATCTTTGATTCCTGGAAATGTTGGCACCTGTCCGATTCAGAATATTGGTGCTTATGGAGTTGAAGTAAAAGACACCATTACAAAAGTAGAGGCCCTAGAAATTGCAACCGGAAAATTAGTAACTTTTTCAAATGCTGATTGTGAGTTTGGGTATAGAAATTCCATTTTTAAAAACAAAGCCAAAGAAAAGTACATTTTAACTTCTGTTAGTTTTCAATTGACAAAAAAGAACCATCAATTAAATACTTCTTACGGAGCAATTGAAACTGCTTTGAAAGAAAAAAACATTACAAACCCAACCATTAAAGATGTTTCTGATGCTGTTATTGCAATCAGAAAATCGAAACTTCCAGATCCAAAAGAAATAGGAAATAGCGGAAGTTTTTTTAAAAACCCAGTCATTTTAACACAACAATTTTTAGAAATCCAAAAAGAACACCCTACAATTCCGAGTTATAAAGTTTCTGATACTGAAACCAAAGTTCCTGCTGGTTGGTTGGTAGAACAATGCGGTTTTAAAGGCAAACGTTTTGGTGATGCCGGAGTTCACAAAAAACAAGCATTGGTTTTGGTCAATTATGGAAATGCAAGCGGAAAAGAAATCCAACAACTTGCACAAAACATTCAGCAAACTGTTTTAGAAAAGTTTCACATTTCTTTAGAGATTGAAGTTAATGTCATTTAATCGCTTTTAAATGGTGATGAAAATTTTTCATCTGTAAGAAAAAAACGATCTGTTAAAGTGGCTAAAAAATCTTTTAGCGCTGCTTTATCTGAAGCAGATAAATTTAACCTTCTAACTCCATTTCTTGTTCGTAATCTATCATCTAAATATTGGCTATCTTGAACACCAGAATTGTAATGTTCTATTACTTGTTCTAAAGTTGTAAATCGACCATCATGCATAAAAGGGGCTGTTACTTCTATATTTCTTAATGATGGAACTTTAAATTCTCCAAAATCATTTATACTTCCAGTTATTCCACCAACTCCTACATCTGTTAATACTGCATCCAAACCATTATTTCTTGCTCTATCGCCAATAAATGCTGCAGTAGTATGACATTGTGCGCAATTGGTTTCTGGACTAAAAAACAATTGTTTTCCTCTGTTTTCCGAGTTTGTGAAATTATTAAAAGGCCTTCTTGGATCGTTCGTCTGTGCCAATCCTTCATCAAACTTTGATTGATAAGAAACCATCGATCTCACAAATTGTGACAATCCTCTAGCAATTGCCTGACGCGTTACAATTGTGTCTCCAAATGCTCTTTTAAATAGTATTTTATAAATTCTTTTTGAATTCAGTTTGGTTTCTAATTCTGACAATGTCAATCCCATTTCTATATGATCTTGAATCGGAATTAATACTTGATCTTCTAAAGAGGCAGCTCTTTCATCCCAAAAAAATCGTCCATTTCTATAAAATTTTGCATTTGCCAAACTCATCGAATTTCTAGCTGTTAATCCGCCTTCAAAACCAACACTCAACTTTTTATCATCAGAAAAACTTTTAGCTTGGTCGTGGCAAGAAGCACAAGAAATAGTGTTGTTTTTAGACAATGCTTTGTCATAAAATAAAACCCTACCAAGAGTTGCGCCTCGATTTCTTATTCGATTCGTTGCAGGCTCATTGTCTTCTTGCATTAAATTGTTATCAAAAAAAGTATTTGGAAGAATTACATCTGCATAATTAAATTCATTTAAAGGTAAATTTAAAGTCTGACTTAGGATTTCATGATCCGTAACATCCAAAATATCAACATACTCTTCATTAGTTGAACACGAATACAAAAAAGTTGCAATTACAAATACGCAACAGGTTTTAACTGAAAAATTCATATACTAGGTTTTAAAAATTAAACAAAAGTAAAGTTGCTTCATGCTTTCCGTTTTAGGCTTGTATATATAACAGTTCACTTTAAGAACACCCTACAATTCTTTTAAAAAATATTTATTTTCTAACTTTAGAAAACGAATACTTTAACGCATTTTTTTAGTTACTTTTTTTAATAATAAGTATCTTTGTAACATCAAATTATTTACAATGAAACTTCTTTTACTTACCATCGGTTTATTAGGATTGGCTTTTGCTGGAATTGCCATTAAAATTTGGGCAAAAAAAGACGGAAAGTTTGCAGGAACTTGTGCTAGTCAAAACCCTATGTTAAACGAATCTGGAGAAGCTTGTGGATTTTGCGGTAAAACCCCAGATCAGTTTGATACGTGTGCAGAACCTGAACACAAATAATTGATTTTTATCATATGATTCTTACAGTTATTTTCTACATTTTAGTAGCTACAACTGCCGTACAACTTATTTATTTCTTGTGCTTTTCTTCCATTTTATTTGGAAAAGAAAAGAAAAAAACTACGGAACAAATTCCTGTTTCCATAATCATTTGCGCTAAAAACGAAGAACACAATTTACACGCATTTTTACCAAGTATTGTCAATCAAAAATATACTGATTTTGAAATCGTTTTAATCAATGATGCTTCTTCTGACAACACACTAGAAGTGATGGAGGCTTTTAAAGAGCAACACGAAAACATTAAAATTGTAAACGTAAAAAATAACGAAGCTTTTTGGGGAAATAAAAAATATGCATTGACACTCGGAATTAAAGCAGCTACAAACGAACATTTATTATTTACTGATGCAGATTGCAAACCTGTTTCTAGATTGTGGATGCAATCTATGGTTCGGCATTTTTCTAGCAAAAAAACAATTGTGTTGGGTTACGGAAAATATAAAACTGAAAAAACTTTTGTAAACCTACTTGTTCGACTTGAAACTTTATCAACTGCTATTCAGTATTTTAGTTACGCAAAACTTGGTTCGCCATATATGGGCGTTGGCAGAAATTTAGCGTATACAAAAAGTGAGTTTTTTAAAACAAACGGATTTATAAGTCACATTCAAGTTAGATCTGGCGACGATGATTTGTTTATACAAGAAGCAGCAACTAAAACAAATACAGCAATTTGTTTGAACAGAAAAGGTTTTACGATTTCTAATCCGCCAACAACATTAAACGAATGGTTTCGTCAAAAAAGAAGACATGTTTCTACAGCGTCTTATTATCAATTTAAACACAAGGTTTTATTAGGATTGTATTTTACAAGTAAGTTGTTCTTTTATCTTTCTGCTATGCTTCTTTTCTTTTTTATGGATTGGCAACTAATTACACCAATTATTGGCGTGTATATCATCAGTTTGTATCTTGTTTTTGGCTTTTTTGCAAAAAGACTACAAGAAAAAAACTTACTTCTATTATTTCCTTTTTTAGAGATTTTTTTACTTCTATTTCAATTTAGTATCTTTATCTCCAATACTTTTTCAAAACCTACGCATTGGAAATAAAAGGCGACGAATTACTACAAACCATACAAAAAGCGAAAGAAGGCAGTCAACTTGCTTTTAATACCTTGTTGGATAATTTCTGGAACAGTGTTCATAATTTTCAATTAAAAAGACATCAAAACGAAAATGATGCAGAAGATATTACCATTCAAACTTTTTCTAAAGCTTTTGATAAAATTGAAACTTTTGATGAGCAATATCAATTTAAAACATGGTTGATTACCATTTCTAAAAACATTCATATTGATACCTTACGTAAAAAGAAATCTTCCATTTTAGCGGAATCATACAAGGTAAAAAATGCTGAAATTTATGAGGTTATTGATGACAACCCGACGCCAGAAGACAAAATCATTACAGAACAAAACTTGGCAAAACTGCTAAAAGACATCAAACAGTTAAAACCAAAATACCAAGAAGTTATTAACTTGCGTTATTTCCAAGAATTGAGTTATAAAGAAATTTCTGAACAAATTGGCGAACCCATAAACAACGTAAAAGTAAAATTATTACGTGCCAAAAAACTGCTAGCTGAGATTATTAAAAGGTCTTGATATGAAAATCGGAATAATAGAAGCTTTATTAATTTATATTACGGGGTTTATTTTGGCTTGGATAGCTTATTCTATTTTTGGCCATCAGTATATTCATGCTCCAGGTTTTCATCATTTAATTATTTTATTAACTTTTATTATTGGAGTCTCTTGGACTATAGTTTCGATTCTTTTTTTCTTTTTCAAAAAAAAGACATCAAAATCAAAAGCATTTATTATTACAAATTTGATTATCCTTTCCTGCTTTATACTTTATTTACTTTTAGACATACTATGGTTTAACCCGGAACAAAATTCATTTGAAATACCAAACAATATTCTTGAGGCAAAAATAAAAGGTGATTCAACTTACATAACGGTTAATGATAAAATTGTTTATTTAAAAATCAAAGATTCAGTTTTATTAAATGAAATCGATAACGTAGAAATTAATAAATAATGAAAAAATCATTCTTAAATTCTTTGGGTCCAGGTTTATTATTTGCAGGAGCGGCAATTGGCGTTTCGCATTTAGTACAATCTACCAAAGCTGGAGCAGAATTTGGGTTTGGTTTGTTATGGGCGTTGTTGTTGGTGCATTTATTTAAATATCCTTTTTTTCAATTTGGACCTCGTTATGCAGCAGCAACCGGAGAATCGTTATTAGATGGATATAAAAAACTAGGAAAGCCCGTTTTAATCGCTTATTACATCATCAATTTTGCTACGATGTTTACCATTCAAGCTGCTGTTACTATTGTAACTGCCGGAATTGCTTCTCAGTTATTTGGCTTCACAAACAATTTGGTATTATGGTCTGTTTCATTAATTGTGATCAGTCTTTTTATACTAATAATAGGAAAGTACAAGTTGCTAGATCATTTGATGAAATACATCATCATTTTATTAACTATTAGCACCATAATTGCAGTTGCTATTGCAGTTTTTAGCACTAAAGAAACTTTTAATTTTACACAAATTTTACCTAGCGGAACTTTAGAAATAACTTTCTTAATTGCATTTTTAGGTTGGATGCCAGCACCATTAGATATATCTGTTTGGCATTCTTTATGGACGTTAGAAAAAGACAAAACCACGCTTTTAAAGACAAAACCAAATCAAGCAATTTTCGATTTTAACGTTGGATATTTAGGAACACTTTTTTTAGGGGTTTGTTTTGTAGTTCTTGGAACTTTGGTGATGTTTAATTCTGGAGAAACGTTTTCTAATAATGGCGGAGTTTTCGCATCGCAATTGATACATCTTTATACAGAAAATCTAGGAGATTATTCATATGTTTTAATTGGTGCAGCAGCATTTACAACCATGTTTAGCACCACAATTACAACCTTAGATGCATCGCCAAGAGCCATGACAAAAACAACCGAATTGCTTTTTGATAAAAAAACAAAATTCAATTATTGGTTTTGGATTCTTTTCTTAGCTTTTGGTACGTTTATCATTTTACATTTTTTTATGAGTAACATGGGTTTATTGGTTAAGATTGCAACTATTTTATCCTTTTTAACAGCACCATTTTACGCCATTCTAAATTATATTTTAATTTCAGGAAAACACACTCCAAAAGAACATCGACCAACTATTTATTTAAAAATTTTAAGTTGGTTCGGAATTGCATTTTTAATTGGGTTTAGTATTTGGTTTTTGATCAATTTTTAATCCTTTTCTTTGTAACTTTGCATCTCAATATTTATTTTTCATGATAAACGAATCAGCAATTATTCCAGAAAAAGTAAAAAAACCTAAATGGTTGCGTGTAAAATTGCCAGTTGGTAAAAAATACACAGACCTTCGAGCGTTGGTTGATAAATATAAATTAAACACTATTTGTACAAGTGGAAGTTGTCCGAACATGGGAGAATGTTGGGGCGAAGGAACTGCTACTTTTATGATTTTAGGTAATATTTGTACGCGTTCTTGTGGATTTTGTGGTGTAAAAACCGGAAGACCTGAAACAGTAGAATGGGACGAACCAGAAAAAGTGGCGCGCTCAATAAAATTAATGAGCATTAAACATGCTGTTTTAACTTCTGTTGATAGAGATGATTTAAAAGATGGTGGTTCTATTATTTGGGCAGAAACTGTAAATGCGGTTCGTAGAGCAAATCCAGGTACAACTTTAGAAACCTTGATTCCTGATTTTCAAGGAAACGAAAAACAGATTGATAGAATAATTAAAGTTGCGCCAGAAGTCGTTTCTCATAATATGGAAACTGTTAAAAGATTAACAAGAGAAGTTCGAATTCAGGCTAAATACGAAAGAAGTTTAGGTGTTTTAAAATACTTGAAAGAAAACGGTATGCGTACCAAATCTGGAATTATGTTAGGTTTGGGAGAAACTGAAGAAGAAGTAATTCAGACCATGAAAGACTTACGCAATGTTGGTTTGGATGTAATTACCATTGGACAATATTTACAACCAAGTAAAAAACATTTACCAGTAAAAGAATTTATCACTCCAGATCAATTTAAAAAATACGAAACACTAGGATTAGAAATGGGCTTTATGTACGTAGAAAGTGGTGCTTTAGTGCGCTCTTCTTACAAGGCACACAAACACGCTAGTTAGTTTTTAAAAGCCAATATATTTAGTAAAATATAAAAACTCCAAGATGTCTTATCGAGCGGAGTCGAGATAAATTAACCTAAAAAGTCTACTTAATTCTCGACTCTACTCGTACAAACAAGAAATATACCCTTTGCTTTTTTTCATTTTCGTAAAAACGTACAGAATTCATTATATTATCCTCAATAGAATCTACGAAAACCTTATATATTTATTAATTATTTGAATTAAAATGTTAATTAAATGTAAAAATCACATTTATTTAACTTTTTTTCAAAGAAATATTCATTTTGGCACAAGATTTGCAAAATAGAAAAATGAAAACAAAGGTGAGAGACTTGTTTTCATTGTGTAAATTATTTGAATTAGTTGAAAAAAAAAACCACTTCGTTTGAAGTGGTTTTTTTTAATTTATATAAAATCCTAATTAAATAGCATTGATAATATCGTGCTTTGTAATAATACTATATTTTCCGTTTTCTAAAGCTACTAAAACCGCTTGATTTTCTTTGGTAATCAACTTAGAAACTTCTACAATTGATGCAGACATTTTTACAACAGGATACTTCGCTCCCATTACTTCTTTTATTGGTTTATCGGCAATATTAGTGTCTTGTAAATAACTTCTTAATAAATCAGTTTCATCTAAAGAACCTACAAATCCGTTTACATCTTCCACCGGAATTTGTGAAATTTTAAATTCCTTCATGCGCTCAATAGCATGCGAAACCAATTCTTCTGTTTTTACCGAAACTAATGGTTTGTCTGCATGGTTTTTAATTAAATCTGCAGCCGTTGTAATTTCTTCTTCTAAAAATCCGCGTTCACGCATCCATTCGTCGTTAAACATTTTTCCAACATATCTACTTCCGTGATCGTGGAATAAAACCACCACAACATCGTCCTTTGTAAAATGTTCTTTTAATTGCAACAATCCTTTGATGGCAGAACCCGCAGAATTCCCAACAAAAATTCCTTCTTCTTTTGCAATTTTACGTGTATAAACAGCGGCATCTTTATCAGTTACTTTCGTAAATCCGTCTATGATAGAAAAGTCAACATTTTTTGGCAAAATATCTTCTCCAATTCCTTCTGTGATGTACGGATAAATTTCATTTTCATCAAAAACACCAGTTTCGTGATATTTTTTAAATACCGATCCATAGGTATCAATTCCCCAAATTTTAATATTTGGGTTCTTTTCTTTTAAATATTTTCCGATTCCTGAAATCGTTCCTCCAGTTCCTACTCCAACCACAAAATGAGTAATTTTTCCTTCTGTTTGTTCCCAAATTTCTGGTCCAGTTTGCTCATAATGCGCCAAAGCGTTACTTGGATTGTCATATTGATTTACATACCAAGAATTTGGCGTTTCTGCTCCTAATCGTTTAGAAACTGAATAATAAGAACGTGGATCGTCAGGTTCTACGTTGGTTGGACACACAACTACTTCTGCCCCAACTGCACGTAAAATATCCATTTTCTCTTTTGATTGTTTGTCAGAAATCACAAAAATACATTTGTAACCTTTTATGATTGCAGCCAAAGCCAATCCCATTCCTGTATTTCCAGAAGTTCCTTCAATGATTGTTCCGCCTGGCTTTAACCTTCCGTCAGCTTCTGCATCTTCAACCATTTTTAACGCCATTCTATCTTTTACAGAATTTCCTGGATTAAAGGTTTCTACTTTAGCCAACACCAAAGCATCTACTTCTTTTGTTACTGAATTTAATTGAACTAAAGGTGTATTACCAATGGTTTCTAATATATTTTTTGCGTATTTCATGTATCTATTTTACTTATCTTTTATTAGTCACATGTAGCTTCCAAGTAGTCATTCCGTATGGTACTAAACTCTCGTTATGGAAGTTTCATCTTCTAAAATTATTGTGCAAAGAAACAAAATATTTAAGAGAAATGATTTAATAAGACATCTGTTTTAAAAAGAACAGATTTATGCAAACTGAATAGATTTAGACGGATTTATTTTTGTGATGATGTAAGAAGGAATAATCAACATTAAAAAACACAGAATTAATGTACCGATATTTAATGCTAAAATTGCAAAAACATTGATATCAACAGGAACTGTAGAAACATAATAGGTTGTTGGGTCTAGCGTGATAAATCCAAATTGTTGTTGTAAAACTAAGAACGTAATTCCTATTAAATTCCCCCAAAACAATCCTTTTAAAATTAAATAACTGGCGTTGTACAAAAAGATTTTACGGATGCTCCAATTATCACTTCCTAATGCTTTTAAAATTCCGACCATTTGCACACGTTCAAGAATCAAAACCAACAACGCTGTTATCATATTAATACTAGCAACTAAAATCATAATTCCGATGATAAACCACACATTATTATCAAACAATTCTATCCATTCAAAAATAAATTGATAATTATCTTCAATGGTGTTGCTGTTTAGGGTAGATCCGATTGCTGCATATACTTCGTCTCCTTTTAGTTTGATATCGTCAAAATTGTCAATCAATACTTCAAATCCGCCAATTTGATTGTCTTCCCATTTATTTAAACGTTGAATTTCTTTAATATCGCCAATCATCATATTTTTATCAAACTGATTAAAACCAGTATCGTAAATTCCGACTACGACCAATTTATACCTGCTTGGTAATTTATTTTTGGTTGATTTTAAAAAAAACACATTGATGGTATCATTCAACTTTAAGTTCAATCTATTAACCAATGTTTTAGATAATAAAACGTCTCTAACTCTTTGCTGATTAAAATTTGGCAACGTTCCTTCAACCAAATATTCTGTAAAAAAAGACCAATCATAATCTGTAGAAACTCCTTTAAAAACAACACCTTCAAAATCGGTTGCAGTTCTTATCAACCCTGCTTTGTTAGCAAAAATTTGCACGTTTTTAATGCCATCAATATTTTGAAATTCCGGATAAAAATATTGGTTTTTATCAATCGGAGTTATAGAAACTTCTGAGTTATTGTCATCATAATTTGTAATTTGAATATGACCTTTAAAACCAGAAATTTTATCTCTAATTTTATGTTGCATCCCACTTCCGGTTGCAACAGAAATCATCATAATAATGATTCCTAATGCAATTGCAGTGATCGCAATTTTTATTATTGGAGATGAAATGCTATTTTTATACTCTTTACCAGCAATAATACGTTTGGCAATAAATAACTCGTAATTCAATTTTATGATTCCATTAGTTCGTTTCAAAAGTACATATTTAATCTTATTTTTAGGCATTTGTTTTCCCTTGACTTCTTGTGCGCAAGAATCAACAGAAATTAAAGTCGCCGCTGAGCAAACAGAATTGTATTTAAACTTATTAGAAGGAAAAAACATTGCTGTTGTTGCAAACCAAACATCCGTTATTGAGAAAAGAGAAAAGAGAAAAGAGAAAAGAGAGTTTGTACATTTAGTTGATAGTTTACTTTCTTTAAACATCAACATTAAAAAAGTATTTGCTCCAGAACACGGTTTTAGAGGAAAAGCTGATGCTGGCGAACTTGTAAAAGACGGATTTGACACCAAAACTGGTTTACCAATTATTTCGCTCTATGGAAAAAACAAAAAACCATCCGTTGAACAATTAAAAGGAATTGAGGTGATTGTTTTTGATATTCAAGATGTTGGTGCTCGTTTTTACACCTATATTTCTTCGTTACATTATGTGATGGAAGCTGCTGCAGAATCTGGAATTCCTGTTATCGTTTTAGACAGGCCAAATCCAAACGGACATTATATTGATGGACCCATTTTAGAAATGGAGCATACAAGTTTTGTGGGAATGCACCCTGTTCCGGTAGTATATGGAATGACCATTGGGGAATACGGACAAATGATAAATGGAGAAAAATGGCTAAAAAACGGAATTCAATGTGATTTAACTGTAATTCCGTTAAAAAACTACACACACAATTCCACCTACAGCTTGCCCATAAAACCGTCACCAAATTTACCTAATGACCAAGCTATTAATTTATACCCAAGCTTATGCTTTTTTGAAGGAACTTCTGTTTCAGCAGGACGTGGAACAGAAATGCAATTCCAAATTTATGGTTCACCTTATTTAGAAAGAACAGCTTTTCATTTTACACCTCAATCTAACGAAGGAGCAAAAAACCCAAAACATAGAAACAAAAAATGCTTTGGTGAAGATTTAAGAGACACAAAAAAATTAAGCCAACTTAATTTAAGCTGGTTGATAAAAGCCAATAATCAAACTCATACTGCTGGAAGTTTTTTTAATTCATTTTTCACAAAACTTGCAGGAACAAAAAAACTTCGTGAACAAATTGAAACTGGAGTCTCAGAAAAAGAAATTAGAAAATCTTGGCAAAAAGGATTGTCAGACTTTAAAAAAACAAGAGCTAACTACTTAATTTACAACTAACATGAAAAAAATAAATCTTTTACTATTCGGAGTCCTATTTATTATTAATTCTTGTAATACTGCGCAAAATCCGCATCAAGAAAAAATAAACGCAGCAAAAGAAGTTGCTGAGAAATTTTTAAAATCAGAACAAATTCCTGGAATGTCAATCTCTGTTTCTCAAAAAGGAAAAATGATTTGGTCAGAAGGTTTTGGCTTTGCTGATGTTGCTTCCAAAAAGAAAGTAAACGCAAGTACAACACAATTTAGAGTTGCAAGTATTTCTAAAACATTAACTGCATTGGCAATGGCAAAATTGGTTGATGATAATAAGTTAGATTTTGATGCTAGTTTGTATACGTATGTTCCAGATTTTCCTAAAAAGAAATACGATTTTACAGTAAGACAAATTGGTGGTCATATTGCCGGAATTAGACATTATAACGGCAATGAATTTCTGATGAATAAAAAAATGTCTATCGTAGAGGGTTTGGATATTTTTAAAAATGATTCTTTAGAATTTGAACCTGGAACAAACTATAAATACAGTACGTATGGTTGGAATTTACTAAGCGTTGTTGTTCAGAATGCTGCTGAAGAAGATTATAATGAATACATGAAAAAAGTTGTTTTTTCTCCTTTACAAATGAAAAACACCTCATTAGGTTATTCTGATAAAGAAATGCCAAACAGAACGTTGTTTTACGTAAAAGAAAACGGAGAAATAAAAATTGGTCCAGCTGTTAGTAATGAATTTAAAGCTGCTGGTGGCGGCTTTGTTTCTACTTCTGAAGATTTGATTTTATTTGGAAATGAAATTTTAAATCCGAAAACGGTTTCTAAAACTGTTATTGCAGAATTGGTAAAACCACAGCAAACCACAGCAGGGAAAAACACTAAATACGGAATCGGAGTTGGCGTAGCAAACGTAAAAAATAACACGTTACGCTATAGTCATTCTGGTGGCGGAATGGGCGCAACTGCCTATTTATTAATGTATCCAGAAAAAGAGTTGGTAATTTCTATTTTAACCAATTTATCGAGTGTCAATATTAGAAAAATAGTTAGTGAATTGGAAGCTGTTTTTATTGAATAAAAATCACGTATTTGTTGGTTTCCGATATCCTTGAAAAGGCTGTTTTAACAATTCCTTTAAAGATGAATTTAATTTTTCATCCGGAAAAGTATCAACTCCATACACAATTTTTTCACGATCTAAATACATGTAAGTTCCAAAAATTCTATCCCAAAGAGAAAAAATATTTCCGTAATTAGAATCTGTATATGGTAACATATGATGATGATGAATTTTATGCATATCAGGAGAAATAATAAAATAGCTCAACACTTTATCAACCCTTTTATTCATTTTTATATTTGCGTGTGTAAACTGTGTGAAAATTAACGACATCGATTGGTAAATCATTACAATTGCAATTGGAGCACCAACTACAAAAACACCAAATAACGTAAACGCAAAACGAATCATACTTTCTAACGGATGATGTCTATTTGCTGTTGTTGTATCTACTTTATGATCTGTATGATGCACCAAATGAATCATCCATAAAGGTTTTATTTTATGTTCAACAAAATGCGCCAAATACGCTCCGAAAAAATCCAACAATACAACTCCTAAAACCACATACAACCATAATGGCATTGCAGGTAACCAATTGATAATTCCGAAATTATTGGTCTGCACCCAATCCGCAGATTGTAACAGCAAAAAAGCCAACGAAAAATTAATTACAATGGTTGTTGCAGTAAAAAATAAGTTAGGAAAAGCGTGTTTCCATTTTTTATAGTTGAATTTAAAAAGCGGCAATGCTCCTTCTAAAATCCAAAATAAAGTAATTCCGCCAACAAGTAGTAAACTTCTGTGTAAAGACGGAATGGTATCGAAATAGTGTATGATTGTTTCCAAAGAAATATATTTTCACTAAAAATAAGAAAATTAAACAACTCTAAAGCTATCATAAATTTGATGTAAAATTTCGATTTTTTTTTATAAAGTTTATGAAACATTTTGTATGTTTACTGAAATACTTGGGAAATTTACCTAATTAGGTTGATTTTACACTACAAAAAACTAGATTTGCGTAATCTAAAGTTAAAGTAGAATTAAGTAACTATAAAATTTCAGAAAACAATGAGCACGGTGATAGAAAGAGCTATAAAATTCAAAGAAACAAGCTTAAAAGCATTAACTACAAATCAAAGAATAATTATTTCAAGAGAAGCTAAAGAATTAATATTAGGGCTAAATGAAATCTACAAAGAAGAAAAAGACCCCGCTATTATGGACCTAATGAAAGAATTAACTTTGATAAAACAAAAAGTAGAAAAGCGCTTAAAAGGAAAACCTACAAGTTCTTAATAAGCACACCCTAACTTCTTCTTTTTTTAACTTTTGATACTAAAGGCAAACGTTTCTTTAATTCTTCTACAATATTATAAGCAGCAGGACAAACCTCGGTATTACTTAATGTTAAATCCGTTAGCTGAATAAACTTTTTTCGGTTGGTATGCGGATATTCTGAACAGGCTTTTGGACGCACATCGTATATAAAACACGTATTGTCTTTTTCATCAAAAAATGTACATGGCGCAGATTTTAAAACCATAAAATCATCTTCGTCTCGTTCTAAGTATTGACTTTCAAAGTTGGCAACTTTCATTTTTAAATGCTTTGCGATTCGCTCTACATCTTTCTCGGTAAAAATCGGACTCGTAGTTTTACAACAGTTACCACAAGACAAGCAATCTGTTTTCTTAAACTCAGCATCATGTAATTCTTGCATTACATAATCTAAATTTTTAGGTGTTCTTTTCTTTAGATTTAAAAAATACTTTTTACTCTCTTTTTTTGCTTCCTGGGCTAATTTTGGCAGTTCTTCTAAACGTTTATTCATGTCTTTCATACAAATACAAAAATAAGGGTATTTATAAGAAGAAGCCTTTAAATTTTCATCTTTAAAATTTGAAAGAAAAAATGAAATAAAATATGTAATTTTGCACTTCAATTTTAAGAAACCAATGAGTATTCAAAACCATATAGAAGCTGCAGTAAAAAAAGGATTTTTAACTTTATATGATGCCGAAATTTCGACTGTAGAATTTCAAGCAACACGTAAAGAATTTGAAGGAGATATTACGGTAGTTGTTTTTCCGATGTTGCGATACAAGAAAGGAAATCCAGTTCAGATTGGAAACGATTTAGGAAATTACATTGTAGAAAACGTGCAAGAAGTAACTCGTTTTAACGTAGTAAAAGGGTTTTTAAATTTGGTGATTGATGACTCATTATATTTAAAATCATTTGATACCATTTATAACAATGCAACTTTCGGATTTGTAACGCCCTCAGAAAACAATGCTGTTTTGGTAGAATATTCTTCTCCAAATACCAACAAACCATTGCATTTAGGACATGTTCGTAATAATTTATTAGGCTATTCTGTTGCTGAAATTTTAAAAGCATCCGGAAAAAAAGTATATAAAACGCAGATTATTAATGATAGAGGAATCCATATTTGTAAGTCGATGTTGGCTTGGCAAAAATTCGGAAATGGAGAAACACCAACTTCAACAGGATTAAAAGGCGACAAATTGGTTGGTAATTATTATGTAAAATTTGACCAAGAATATAAAAAAGAAATTACCAATTTAATAGCTTCAGGAGTATCTGAAGAAGACGCAAAAAAACAAGCTCCGTTATTATTAGAAGCTCAAGAAATGCTACAAAAATGGGAAGCTGGCGATGAAGAAATTGTTGCACTTTGGAAAACAATGAATGCGTGGGTATATGCAGGTTTTGACACTACTTATAAAAATTTAGGGGTAGATTTTGATTCGTATTATTACGAAAGCAAAACGTATTTATTAGGAAAAGATAATATTGAAGAAGGGTTGAAAAATGGCGTTTTCTATAAAAAACAAGACGGTTCTGTTTGGATTGATTTAACCGAAGACGGATTGGACGAAAAAATTGTATTGCGTTCTGACGGAACAGCGGTGTATATGACGCAAGATATTGGAACTGCCGTACAACGTTCTAAAGATTATCCAGATGTAAACGGAATGGTGTATACGGTTGGAAATGAGCAAGAATATCATTTTAAAGTATTGTTTTTAATCTTACAAAAATTAGGATATTCTTGGGCAGATCAATTGTATCATTTGAGTTACGGAATGGTAGATTTACCTTCTGGAAAAATGAAATCTAGAGAAGGAACCGTTGTAGATGCTGATGAATTGATGGTTGAAATGACAGATACTGCAAGAAGTTTATCGCAAGAATTAGGGAAACTAGAAGGCTATTCTGAAGAAGAAAAGGAAGCTTTGTACAATACAATCGGATTAGGAGCACTTAAATATTATATTTTAAAAGTAGATCCTAGAAAGCGTATTTTATTTGACCCAAAAGAATCGGTAGATTTTCAAGGAAACACAGGCCCTTTTATTCAATATACCTATGCAAGAATTCAGTCGATTTTAAGAAAAGCTACGTTTGATTTTTCTAAAAAAACAACTGATTTAGAATTGCATCCAAAGGAAAAAGAATTGATAAAAATTATTGAAAATTACCCTGAAATCATTCAGCAAGCAGCTGCAAACCATTCGCCAGCAATCATTGCAAATTACACCTATGATTTGGTAAAAGAGTTCAATTCTTTCTATCAAAATGTATCTATTTTAGGTGAAGAAAATCAAGATAAAAAAATAATTCGAGTACAATTATCAAAAAAGGTAAGTGATATCATCAAATCTGCTTTTACCTTATTGGGAATTAACGTTCCTGAGAGAATGTAGAAATTAGTAAACAGTTGCAGTTGGCAGTAAGCACAAAAGTTAGTAAATTTGCCAGCGTTAGGGATTGAACGGTATGTTTGAGCTCTTTTTTAGTTGTCAGTTCGAGTGTCACGCTTTAGCGTGATGTATCGAGAACAAAACTAAAAAAAGCGAGTAGTGAAAGCCCGCTCGAACGCCCAAAGAATTCAAAAATTAAAGGATTAAAAGACTCAATACTTATTGAATTTTTTAATTTTAAATCATTAAATAAAGAAACATGAAATACGACATCATTATTATAGGAAGTGGACCTGGAGGTTATGTTACAGCAATTAGAGCTTCACAATTAGGCTTTAAAGTTGCTGTAGTTGAAAAAGAAAACTTAGGAGGAATCTGTTTAAATTGGGGTTGTATTCCAACAAAAGCATTGTTAAAATCTGCACAAGTGTATGATTATTTAAAACATGTTGATGCTTATGGTTTAAAAGCAGAAGCAATTGATAAAGACTTTGAAGCAGTTATTAAAAGAAGTCGTGGTGTTGCAGAAGGAATGAGTAAAGGTGTTGCTTTTTTAATGAAGAAAAACAAAATCGATATTATTGACGGTTTTGGAAAGATAAAAACAGGTAAAAAAGTAGCTGTTACTGACGCTGACGGAAAAGTAACAGAATATGCTGCTGATCATATTATTATTGCAACTGGAGCGCGTTCTAGAGAATTGCCAAACTTACCACAAGATGGTAAAAAAGTAATTGGTTATAGAGAAGCAATGAGTTTACCAACACAACCAAAATCTATGATTGTTGTAGGTTCTGGAGCTATTGGAGTTGAATTTGCGCATTTTTATAATTCAATGGGAACCGATGTAACTATTGTAGAGTTTTTGCCAAATGTAGTTCCGTTAGAAGACAAAGACGTTTCTAAACAATTTGAACGCTCTATTAAGAAAGCAGGAATTAAAGTGATGACAAATTCTTCTGTAGAGTCTGTTGATGTTTCTGGCAAAGGCGTAAAAGCAACTGTAAAAACTAAAAAAGGAGAAGAAATTTTAGAAGCTGATATTGTTTTATCGGCAGTCGGAATTAAAACAAATATTGAAAACATCGGATTGGAAGATGTTGGAATTGTAACGGATAGAGATAAAATTTTAGTAAACGATTTTTACCAAACTAATTTACCTGGTTACTATGCAATTGGTGATGTAGTTCCTGGGCCAGCATTGGCACACGTTGCATCAGCAGAAGGAATTACTTGTGTAGAGAAAATTGCAGGCTTAGATACTGAAGCAATTGATTACGGAAACATCCCTGGTTGTACCTATGCAACTCCAGAAATTGCTTCAGTTGGAATGACAGAAGAACAAGCAAAGGAAGCTGGATACGAATTAAAAGTTGGTAAATTCCCGTTTTCTGCTTCTGGAAAAGCAAAAGCAGCTGGAACACCAGATGGATTTGTAAAAGTAATTTTTGATGCTAAATATGGCGAATGGTTAGGTTGTCATATGATTGGTGCTGGAGTTACAGACATGATTGCAGAAGCTGTTTTAGGGAGAAAACTAGAAACCACAGGACATGAAGTACTAAAAACAATTCACCCACATCCAACAATGAGTGAAGCAGTGATGGAAGCTGTTGCGGATGCGTATGATGAAGTGATTCATTTGTAAGATTGAAGTTTTTATAATTATTGTCAATAATCACATGAACAAAAAACCTCGAGATTCTCGAGGTTTTTTTTATTTTTAAAATAAAGTGCTATTTTTACTATTGTTTATAATCTTTTAAAAAAAAAGCATGTTAAAGAAATTATTCTTAAGTTTTTCATTTTGTTTATTCACATTGAATTTATGTGGTCAAATTAAAGCGGTCACAGAAACTGGTGATGAAGTGATACTTTACAGTGACAATACATGGAATTATGTAAATGATAGTCTTTCTATAAAGAAAGAAATCAAAACAAATGAAGTTCCATTTATAAAAGATAAAAATTCGAAATTTTTAGTAAAAAGTAAAAAAATAGGAATTGGTTTATGGATTAATCCTAAAAAATGGAGTTTCGAAAGGTCTAGTTCCAATGATGCTACAGAATTTACGTTTACTTTAAGGAATGAAGATTTGTACGGAATGTTAATCGTTGAGAAAACAGAAATCCCTCTTTTAAGTTTAAAAGAGATTGCATTAAGTAATGCTAAAGAAGTTGCCTCTAATGTTAAAGTTGAAAAAGAAGAATTTAGAACAGTTAATGGAATAAAACTTCTAATGATGCAACTTAGCGGAGTAACTCAAGGAATTAAATTCAAATACTATGCCTACTATTATTCTAGCAAAAAAGGAGTAGTACAATTGGTTACTTATTCTTCAGAAAATTTATTTGACGAATACAAAAGAGATATGGATGTATTTATAAATGGTTTTGTTGAAATAGAAAACTAAATCTTATTATAATATACAGATTAAACCTTGAAAATTTTGAGGTTTTTTTTATGGCAATACTTTTATTATTTAGAAAGGTAAAATTGATTTTTTGTTTAATAAAAGTCATTAACTTCATTTATTGAAAAAGGAATCATTTTTAGTAAAATAAAGTCCCTTAAAAAGAGTTAAATTAATCGAAGTCTATTCTCTTCGGTTTTTTTATATTTGAAACTTCAATAATCTTTTATGAAAAAACACGCTTCGCTTCTACTCTTTCTTTTAATTTTTAATGTTGGATATAGTCAACAAAAAAATATTTGGCATTATATAGAAAATGAGCAAGTAATAGCAGAAAATAAAGAAGACGCACATGCCAGTTTTACTTCGTTTTCAACTTTTGCAAATTTTCTAAAAAACACTCCTGATTATAAAAAATCTTTAAACGGAATTTGGAAGTTTAATTGGGTGAAAAACCCAGAGAACAGACCAAAAAACTTTATGAAACCAACTTTTATTTTAAATGATTGGAAAGAGATTAAAGTTCCGTCTAATTGGGAAGTTGAAGGTTTTGGTACACCAATTTATGTAAATCATCAATACGAGTTTTTAGATTACAAAGCAATGGTTGCTGATGATATGGAATTGGTAGATAAAATTTATCCGAAGAGTCCAGGGAAAGTTCCGCATACATACAATCCTGTTGGTTCGTATCGCAGAGACTTTGAAATTGATAGTACATGGACAGAAAAAGAAATTTTCTTACATATTGGTGCGTTAAAATCAGGTGGATTTGTTTGGTTAAATGGCAGATATATTGGGTATTCTCAAGGAAGTAAATTACCGAGTGAGTTTAACATTACTAAAGCTGCTAAAAAAGGAAAAAACACGATTGCAATTCAGATTTTTAGATGGACAGACGGAAGTTATTTAGAAGCACAAGATTTTTGGAGAATTAGCGGTATTGAGCGAGATGTATATATTTATGCGCAACCAAAAGTTAGAATTCAAGATATAGATATTCATGCAACATTAGACAATACGTTTACTGAAGGGTTTTTAGATGTAAGCATAGATTTTCAAAATCACGGAAAATATAATAAAGAACTTTTTGTTTCTTACCAGTTATTTGATGCAGATAATCATCTAATTGCAGAACAACAGAATAACACTGCGGTTTCTCCAAAATTTCGTAAAACTTCAAGTTTTTCAACGAATGTTATTAGTCCAAAAAAATGGAGCGCAGAACATCCTAATTTATATACTTTACGAATTATTACTAAAGATGCTCGTCAAAATTTAATTGAAATTACAGAACGAAAAATCGGTTTTAGAAAAGTTGAAATCAAAAATGGTTTGTTATTAGTTAACGGACAACGAATTACGTTAAAAGGTGTAAATGCGCATGAAGCAGCTCCAGAAACTGGTCATGTAATGAGTGAAGAATTAATGTTAAAAGACATTAAATTATGGAAAGAAAACAACATCAATGCTGTTCGTTTAGCGCATTACCCAAGAGGAAGACGTTTTTACGAATTATGTGATTTGTACGGAATTTATGTAGTTGATGAAGCTAATATAGAATCGCACGGAATGTATTATGGAAAATATTCTTTGGCTAAAAAAGAGAATTGGAAAAAAGCGCATATTGACAGAATGTTACGAATGGTTGAGCGTGATAAAAATCATCCATCCGTAATTATTTGGTCGATGGGTAATGAAGCTGGAAATGGGATTGTTTTTTATGATGGATATGAAGCTATCAAAAAACTAGACAAAAGTAAAAGACCCGTTCAATACGAAAGAACTTACAAATCTGATAATAACTTGTTTAATATGGATTGGAACACAGATATTATTGTTCCGCAATATCCATCGCCAGCAACTTTTGAAAGAATTGGAAAAACAAAAACCGACCGACCATTTATTCCGAGTGAGTATGCACATTCGATGGGAAATAGTACAGGGAATTTTGCAGATTATTGGGAAATCATAGAAAAACACGATCATTTACAAGGAGGATTTATTTGGGACTGGGTAGATCAAGCCATTTGGAAAACCAATAAAAAAGGTGAACGTTTTTATGCGTACGGCGGAGATTTCGGTGAAAATATGCCAAGTGATAATACTTTTTTAAATAACGGGATTGTGTTTCCGGATAGAACGCCACAACCTGCATTGTACGAAGTTAAAAAAGCGCATGAATTCATCAATTTTAAAGATGTTGGCACAAATGATACCAATGAGCAAATTATCAATATTGAAAACTTATACGATTTCACAAACTTAAATCAGTTTGATTTTAAAGCAGTAATTAAAGCAAATGGTGTTGTTTTAAAAACCATCAATCAAATCGATATTAATGTAGAAGCTCACGAGAATAAAGACATTTTAATTTCTTTAAATGATATCAATTTTAAAGAAAACACAGAATACTTTTTAGAAATTGCTGCAACCACAAAAAACAAATGGAGTTTGTTACCAAAAAACTATGAAGTAGCAAAAGAACAAATCTATTTAAGTGATAAATTCAAGAAAAAAGCAATTAAAGTTGACAATGGTTGGTATTTAAAATCTACAGAAAACAACTCTAGTTTTACCATTTTTAACAATTACATAAAGGTAGCTTTTGACAAGAAGAAAGGAAATATTACTTCTTATGTTTTCAAGAAACAAGAATATATAAATTCTAAAAAAGGGCCACAAATTAATTTTTGGAGAGCACCAACAGATAATGATTTAGGTAGTAGAATGCAGGAAAGAAATTTAGGTTGGAAAAATGCATCTCTAAATGCAACAGTTTCTAATTTTGAGTTTAAAAAATTAGATAATAATGTAATGCAAGTTATTGTAAACTATCAACTGCCAACAGTAAAAACAACTCATACAACTATTTATACAGTAAATGGAAATGGTGTTGTGAAAATTGAAAACACACTTAACGAATCTACGTATAAAGGAGATATTCCAAGAATTGGAATGCGCATGCAAATTCCGAAAGATTTTAGCTCTGTAACCTATTATGGTCGTGGCCCTTGGGAAAATTATCAAGACAGAAAATCGTCTACTTTTATA
The DNA here is from genome assembly GCA_913065125.1 of uncultured Flavobacteriaceae bacterium. Lineage (GTDB taxonomy): Bacteria > Bacteroidota > Bacteroidia > Flavobacteriales > Flavobacteriaceae > Polaribacter > Polaribacter gochangensis. The sequence goes on from CAJYAG010000001.1 coordinate 712,123, forward strand.
GATGTTTTTAAATCGACAGTTTCTAATTTTTATGTTCCATATGTGCGTCCGCAAGAAAACGGAAACAGAACAGAGGTACGTTGGATGGCATTGATGAATTCTGAAGCAAACGGCTTACTAATTTCTTCTCCTTCACAAAAAGGATTGAGCATTTCTGCGTTGCATATGCCAAATGAAGATTTTGACATTACCAATGATTTAGATTATTCTAAAGAAAATAAAAACGCCAATTTTAGCAAACACACTACTGATATTAAAGAGCAAAATTTAGTACAGTTAAATATCGATTTAGCACAACGTGGTTTAGGGGGTGATGATAGCTGGGGTTCAAAACCGCAAAATAAATATCAATTGAAAAGTGCTGAAAAACATTCGTATTCTTTTTATTTAATTCCGTTTACAAGCGGAACAATAGAAAAATTTGTAGAATTGCAGCAACAATTTAAATAATGGCATTCACCAAAAATCAGAAAAAAGAAACTTTTAAAGCGCTGTTAATTGCTTTGGTAAAAATAACAATACCGGGCATTATTATTGGTGTTTTTCACGAATACGATTTTTGGGTTGGCTTGTTGCTATTTTGTTACCTGTTAGTGTTTTTATACAAGAATTATTTTAATACAACTTCTAAAAACTGGATTCTTATAGCAGGAATGGTTATCACGGGAATCCTTGGAATTTGTGCAGAAATTTGGGGTGTATCTAATGGGTATTGGGAATATCACGATCTAACAAACAACAGACAATTACCTTATTGGTTGCCATTTGCTTGGATGTTTGCATTTCGATTTATTTATGTATTAGAAACAAAATTAATTCATTCTTTAGGCTTACAAAAAATGAGTCACAAAATCTGGTTAGCTGTTTTTATTACTGCATTTTTTCCGGCTTACGGAGAAGTTATCACGATAAATTTAGGAGTTTGGACCTATTCTTGGCCGTATCAATTTTTAGGCGTTCCGTTATACGCTGTGCTTTGTTTGGTTGCTTTGCATATGGGAATCAACTTTATATTGAGTATTTGGGTGAAAAAGAAAAAAATAAACGATCCTGTTTTTGTTTCTGGAAAAAATTAAAATAACTTCAGTTATCCTTTTGAAAGATTTCTCAATCGTAACCTCATTTCGTAATGACACATAATTTATTGATAACTCCAAGCAACAATTCTTGTTACTTTGTTTCCTTGATGCATCGGAATTACTTTAAAAGATGTTGCGCCCAATTTCTTAGCAGACTTTTGTAAACTTTCTACATTTTCTTTTTTAGAAACCAAACTTGTAAACCAAATTACTTGCTGTTTATACAAAGAACTTTGATACAAATAATTGTGCAAAAAAGCTTTTTCACCGCCAACATACCACAATTCGTTATTATTTCCTGCAAAATTCCGAACAGCATTAGTCCCTAGGTTTCTAGTTTTTCTTCTGTTTGCTCCTCTCGCTTCTTCGGCAGATTTATAAAATGGCGGATTACACATTGCTGCTGTAAAAGCATCTTCAGGTTCTATAATTCCAGTTAAAATATTGTTTTCATCAAATTGCTGACGTAATAAAATCTGTGGATCTAACTTATTATCATCAATAATATCTTGAGCAGCATCTAAAGAATCTAAATCGATGTCTGTACCGACAAAACTCCAACCATAAACCGCATTTCCTAACAACGGATAAATACATGTTGCACCTGTTCCGATATCTAAAATTGAAACTTCTTTTTCATCTTTTAACAAATCATTTAAATGATGAATATAATCTACTCTTCCAGGAATTGGCGGGCATAAATTCTCATCAGGAAATTCCCAAATTTTAATATTGTAATCTGCAAACAATAAAGATCGGTTCAATTCTTTTACTGCTTTTGGATCAGAAAAATCGATGCTTAAATTTTCGTATTCATTTTTAATAACAAAAGGTTCTAAAGCTTTATTTGCTTTTATTAATTTTTGAAAATCGTATCCATAATTATGAATGCTATTGGGGTGAAAATTAGTTGTTTTCTTCATTAGATCTCAATGATTGTAAACTCTAAATCCAATGGTTTTAAAGTTGATTTTAAAGCGTCGATAAATGCATCGCCATATTCTAAATAGTATTCAGAAAAATTACGCTGACGTTCTTCTAAACTTTCATTTGGAAATAATTGCATCTTTAATTTAGTAATTCGATTTACCAAATCATGTTGACGTCTTTTTTCGGCTCTTAACAATCGCTTTTCAAGATTCTCTAATCCATTTAGTTGCTTTTTCTCTTGCGCGTCAACAGCGCCAATAAAAGAAACATCCGTTTCGTTAGCAACTCTTCTTAATGCTAAAAACTGTTGTTCCAACAATGTTTTTGCATCTAAAAAATTAAATGAAATATCTGAATTCTCATTGATTTTTGTTTTCAATAAATCATAACTATTGAAGAACATTTCCTCTGTAGAAATACTTAAACTGTTTAGCTTTTTTTGTTGTTTCGCAGAAATTACTTGTACAGAATTTCGCAACACTAAAATCGGAAAAGGAACAGAAACTGTATTAAAATAAGCTTTTAATTGCAACCAATATGCTAATTCTCCGCCGCCACCAATATAGGCTAGATTTGGTAAAATAACTTCCTGATATAAAGGTCGCATGATTACATTTGGCGAAAATAATTGTGGGTTTTCTTTTACTTCAATTAGAATTTCTTCTTTAGAAAAAGCAATCTCTGTGTTGTTTACTTTGTAAATTCCGTTTTCAAAAACAATGCGTTCTCTTGAGTTTTTACTTAAATAAAACAAGTTAATTTCTCGAGGATTTACTTGTACTTTATAATTTTCTTCTATTTCTTTTATGGTTTTTGTAACCGTTTTAAAAGAAACTTGTTCTTCTAATTCTTGCACAACAAATGGTGCAAATACTTCTTTTAATTGTTGGTCGTCTCCATCAACAATTACCAAACCGTATTTTGTAAATAATTGATTGGCAATATATCTTGTTGCTTCTGCTAAAGTGTTATGTTCTACATATCCTTTTGTGAATAAATCTCTTAAAAAATCAGCATTTCTGGTGGTTCCTAATTGTGCTGAAAATTGCTCGAAAACTTCTTTCAATCCTTCAGTAGAAAATTGTCCTACTGCTCCACCATCACTTCTATTCCACTGTACTTTTTTGTTTTTGAAATTAAAATAATTGATTTCATCAAAATCATGATCTTCAGTTGCCATCCAATAAATAGGCACAAAATGATCCGCAGGAAATTGCTCTTGTAATTCTTCTGCTAAATTTATGGTAGAAATAATTTTATATAAAAAATATAGAGGTCCAGTAAACAAATTCAACTGATGACCCGTTGTTACTGTAAATGTATTTGCTTGCGAAAGTGCATTAATGTTCGCTTGTGTTTCTTCAGAAAAAGCAACATTTTTATATTGATTTTTTAATGCAGAAACCAATACTTTTCTGGTTTCTAAAGAAAAAGAAGTTCGTTTTTCTTCTAATTGATTTTTAAATCCGTTAACATCTGAAAAACGATTATAAAACGGCTTGATAGATTCTTTTTGCTCTACATAATCGAGCATGGTTTTAGAAAAAAAACCTGTTTTTAGAAAAGGAATTTGTGTTGCTTTCATCTATAACTTACTCACTTTACATTGGTTAAACAATATATTTAAAGTAGTATTAAACCTTAAACAATCACAGTCACTTTTCATATTAGAAATCTTTTAGTATTAATTTTATAAAAATACGAATTTTTGGTGGTTGGTCGAAATTGACATATCAATCTAACAATTTTTTAACGCTTTCTTAGTTGTAAAATTTTTTATTTAAATAATTACAAGTAGATTTGAAAAAGCTAATCAAAAAAACATCAAAATAAAATGAAACACAAGTCGATTCTCTTTCTTTTCATTTCCGTTATTTCTTTTCAATTAACTGCTCAAAAGCTTCAAACTCCAGATGAGTTTTTAGGTTATAAATTAGGTTCTCGTTTTACAAGACACCACAAAGTAGTTGATTACTTTAAATACATTTCTGAAAATACTGACAAAGTAAAATTTGAAGAATACGGAAAAACAAACGAGCTAAGAACCTTGGCAATTGCTTATGTTTCTTCAGCAAATAATATTAAAAATTTAGAAACTATTCGCAAACAACATTTAACAAATGTTGGTATCGAAAACACTACTGAATTAAAAGATAAATCGATAGTTTGGTTGAGTTATAATGTACACGGAAACGAAGCTTCTTCTACAGAAGCATCCATGCTTACTTTATATAAACTGGTAACAGAAAACAGCAGTTATTTAGAAAATACGCTTGTAATTATGGATCCTTGTATCAATCCTGATGGAAGAGATCGGTATGCAAATTGGTACAATCAAGTTATGGCTTTGCCAAATAATGTAAATCCAGATGCTAGAGAACACAGAGAACCTTGGCCTGGAGGAAGACCAAATCATTATTTATTTGATTTGAATAGAGATTGGGCTTGGGCAACACAAGTTGAAACACAACAACGTTTAAAAGTATATAATAAATGGTTGCCTCATATTCATGTAGATTTTCATGAACAAGGAATTAACAATCCCTATTATTTTGCTCCTGCTGTAGAACCTTATCACGAAGTTATAACTGATTGGCAACGTGATTTTCAAACGCAGATTGGAAAAAACAATGCAAAATATTTCGATAAAAATGGCTGGTATTATTTTACAAAAGAAAGTTTTGATTTATTATATCCAAGTTATGGAGATACCTATCCAACCTATGTTGGAGGAATTGGAATGACGTATGAACAAGCTGGTCACGGACGTGCTGGTTTAGGAATTACAAAAGCAGACGGAGAAGTATTAACGCTTTGGGATCGTTTAATTCATCATACAACTTCTGGTATTTCTACGGTAGAAATGGCTTCTAAAAACTCTGGAAAACTTAATGCTGAGTTTAAAAAGTATTTTAATAATAATAACTTTAAATATAAAAGTTATGTATTACAAGGAAACAATAATAAAACCAATAAATTAATTGAGTTGTTAAATAGACACGAAATTACATATGGTTTTGCACAAGGAAAATCAGTTTCTGGTTACAATTATGATACAAGATCTAAAGGAAGTATGAAAACCTCTGTTAATGATTTGGTTATTTCTACAAATCAACCTAAAGCAAGATTGGTAAAAGCATTGTTTGAACCAGTTGCAAAATTAAGTGATTCTATTACTTATGATATTACGGCTTGGTCTTTACCTTATGCATACGGGTTTAAAGCAATTGCTAGCGAAAGATTGGTTGCTACAACAAATAACACAACAAAAGTTATAAGTTCTACTCCAAATTTTAATGCATACGCTTATACATTTGAATGGAATCATATTTCTGATGCAGCTTTATTAGCTGATATTTTAAAACAAGATTTTAGAGTTCGTTTTAATAGAAAAGAAATGATTAATTCTGGTAAAAAGTTAAAAACCGGAAGTTTAATTATTACTCGTGGAGATAATAAACACATCAAAAATTTTGACAACACACTTATTGCAATAGCAAACAAACATAACAAAAATGCAAATTCAATAAACACAGGTTTTTCTGAAAGAGGTCCAGATATGGGATCTTCTGATGTAAGAGAACTTAAAAATCAAAAAATAGTTGTGCTTTCTGGAAATGGAACTTCATCTTTAAGTTATGGAGAAGTACAATATTTTTTCGAACAAGATCTTAAATATCCTTTTACAGCAATTGATACAGACAATTTTTCTGTTAGCATGTTAGATAATTATCACACATTGGTAATTCCGAATGGATATTACGGCGGCGTATTTTCTAAAAGCGAATTAACCAAATTAACTTCTTGGATTAGAAGCGGAGGAAAAGTGATTGCAATTGGTGGTGCCAATAGCATTTTTGCAAATAAAAGCGGATTTGGATTGAAAACAAAATCTTCAAAAGACAATGATAAATCTGATAAAGAAGTTGAATTGATCAATTACAAAGATTTAGAAAGAGATCGTATTCAAGGAAGTATTACTGGTGCCATTTTTAAAACAAAAATTGATAATTCTCATCCTTTAGGATTTGGGTATGGCGATGCTTATTTTACCTTGAAACAAGGCGCTAGATCTTATGAGTATTTAGAAAACGGATACAATGTTGTTCGTCTAGAAGACAATATTGCTTTTTCTGGTTTTGTTGGAAGCAGAGCTGATAAAAACTTAGCCAAATCATTAATTTTTGGTGAAGAAAATGTTGGTAGAGGAAGCTTAATCTATATGGTTGACAACCCTTTGTTTAGAGCATTTTGGGACAATGGAAAGTTGTTTTTCGCTAATGCATTGTTCTATACAAATCCGAGCATGAAGAAATTATAATATTTATTTGAGCTGAATCGAGAACTTAATATAGATTTCTCGACTCCGCTCGAAATGACAAACAAAAAGCCTGCTTGTGCTGAATTTATTTTAGTACCTGCAGGCTTTTTTATTTTCTAAAATGAATAGGTTACTCCAATCATGGGTTCAATTGAAGTTGCTCTGGCTGAATCATATTTCAATTGGCCAAGAATTCCGACTTTATCGTTGAGTTCAAAAATAACTCCACCACCAGCATTAAAACCGATGTTATTTGATGTGACTCCACCTGATTTCACCGTTAAATAATTAAAACCACCTATTCCGTAATATTTTATTTTTGCTCCATATGTTAAATAATAACGCATGTCTAAATTGATGGAATAGGTAGTAATTCCGTTTGCTGAAAAGTAATACGAAAAACTTGGTGCAAATGTTGTATTTCCTAAAAAGACGTATTCAAATCCGGCGTTAATTCCCATATCAGCATTATTTGTCAGCTGATAAGAAGCACCAAAAAAGGCAGAAAAATCTCCCTTTTGTTGCGAATAAGAAAGTGTAGAAATACAAATTGCAAAAATGAAAAGTACTTTTTTAAGTTTCATAACTAGTTGTTTAAAAATTAATTAAACAATAGTACCAACTATTTAAAAGCCATAAAATACGACGAATTACTTATTTACCGGAGTTCCGTATAAATCGTAATCTCCAGCTTCATCAATTTTTACATCAATAAACTCTCCGATTTTAATATAATGCTTGGTTGCATCAACAATAACATCGTTATCTACATCTGGCGAATCAAATTCTGTACGTCCGTAAAAAAATTCTCCATCTTTTCTATCGAACAAACAACGGAATGTTTTACCAACTTTAGCTTGATTCAGTTCCCAAGAAATCTGACTTTGAACTTCCATGATTTCGTTGACTCTTTTAAACTTCACCTCTTCAGGAACATCATCTTCTAACACATAAGCGCCCGTATTTTCTTCGTGAGAATATTCAAAAGCACCCAAACGTTCAAAACGCATTTCTTCAACCCAATCTTTTAATTCTTGAAACATTGCTTCTGTTTCTCCAGGATACCCAACAATCAACGTAGTTCTAATTGCCATTTCTGGAACCGTTTCTCTGAACTTATGAATCAACGCTGTCGTTTTTTCATGTGTCGTTCCACGTTTCATTGATTTTAACAATTCGGTGTTGATGTGTTGCAACGGAATGTCTAAATAATTACACACTTTTGGTTCGTTTTTCATCACTTCCAACACATCCATCGGAAAACCAGTTGGAAACGCATAATGCATTCGAATCCATTCAATGCCTTCTACTTTTGTTAAAGCAAGTAACAAATCTGCTAAAGCACGTTTTTTATAAATATCTAATCCGTAATAGGTTAAATCTTGGGCGATTAACATCACTTCTTTGATTCCTTTTTCGGCTAGTTTTGTCGCTTCTGTAATAATATCTTCAATCGGAGTAGAAACGTGTTTTCCACGCATTAACGGAATCGCACAAAACGAACACGGACGATCGCAACCTTCTGCAATCTTTAAATATGCGTAATGTTTTGGAGTTGTTGTTAAACGTTCACCGATCAATTCGTGTTTATAATCTGCTTCTAAAACCTTTAATAAGTTTGGCAAATCGTGCGTACCAAAATACTGATCTACATTTTTAATTTCTCTTTCTAAATCTGGTTTGTAGCGTTCACTTAAACAACCCGTTACAAAAACCTTATCAATTTCTCCAGCTTCTTTACGTTGCGCGTGATGCAAAATAGTATCAATAGATTCTTCTTTGGCTTTACCAATAAATCCACAGGTATTAATCACCACAATATTTCCTTCGTCATTTTCATCTTCATGAACCACATCTTTTCCGTTGGCTTTTAATTGTCCCATTAACACTTCACTATCATACACATTTTTAGAACAGCCCAATGTAACTACATTGATCTTATTTTGCTTGATGGATTTTGTACGCATATTTTTATTTTAAAATGCAAAGATACAATCTTAATCTACGTTTTTAAACATATTAGAATGTTAATAATGAAGGAAAAACTTTAGATGATTTGATGTTGATTTTTTGGTAACTTTGGGTACGAATGATATATAATATTGAAATCTTCGATTTAATATAAGTTAGCACCAAGTAGAAAAAATGACAGACAAAGAAATTGATAATGATTGTGATTTAGAGATAGAACCATTTAAAATTTATTTTTATAAAAAATAAAAATCACTTTAAATGACAGCTAAAGAATTTATTGAAACTTTACATACAATTGGTCAAGAATATTTAAAAAGTATTCCAAAAAGAGAAATTTTTTCTTTAGCAAAAGAATATCAGCATATTCCTGTACATGAAGTTGTAAAGTTGCTAAGAGACAAAAACCAAGATCATAGACTTGGAGCTGTTTCTATTTTAGATTGGAAAGCACGAAATAAGAAAACTTCACCTCAAGAAAAGAAAGAAATTTTTCACGCATATATTGAAAATCACAAATGGATTGATGATTGGGGTTTGGTAGATCGAGCTGCACCTTATGTTGTTGGTGGATATTTGTACGAAAAAAAAAGAAAACCTTTATATGATTTGGCAAAATCTAAAAATCCGATGGAAAGAAGAACAGCAATTGTAAGCACCTACTTTTTTATTCGCAAAAATGAAATAGAAGACACTTTTAATATTGCTGAAATTCTAATAAATGATAAAGACGAATATGTTCAAAAAGCTGTTGGGAGTTGGATTAGAGAAGCAGGAAAAAGAGATGTAGATAAACTTAAAACATTTCTGAACAAATACGCTGTTTCAATGCCAAGAATAACTTTAAGATATGCAATTGAAAAATTTGATAGACAAACAAAAGATTATTATTTATCATTGAAATAAAAATAAAAACTCTTGTTAACAAGAACTTTGCTGTTTCCTTATTCATCCATTTTCAGTAACTTAGCTATCTAAGCGTATTATTTTCAAAACCAAACTCATGAAAAAAATAAAATTACTATTCTTCACAGTTCTGTGTTTATGTATAGCACAATCTACATTTAGTCAAGCATATACTTCAAGTCAAATAGATTCTATTGTAAAAAAAGCCATGTCAATTGGACCCAATGCAGGAGTTGCAGTTGCCGTTTTTAAAGACAATAAAATAGTGCATTTAAAAGGCTACGGAGTTACTTCTGCAAACACCAAAGAAAAGGTAAATGAAAATACATTGTTTGCCATTGCATCCAATTCTAAAGCATTTACAACCGCTGCTTTGGCAATGTTGGTAGATCAAGGAAAATTAAATTGGTTAGATAAAGTAGTCGATTATATTCCAGAATTTAAAATGTATGATTCTTATGTAACAGAAAACTTTAACATTCAAGATTTACTAACACACAGGAGCGGACTTGGTTTAGGCGCAGGAGATTTAATGTTTTTTCCTGATGGATCAGATTTTAAAATTAAAGATGTACTCAATAGTTTTCAATATCAAAAACCAACCTCAGCTTTTAGAACAAAATACGATTATGACAATTTATTGTATGTTGTTGCTGGAGAAGTTGTGGCTAGAATAAGCGGAATGAGTTGGGCGCAGTTTGTAGAAACCAATATTATGAAACCTTTAGGAATGCAGCGTTCTGTTGGTGTATATCAACGTTTAAAAGACAAAAGCAATGTGGCTTTTCCGCATTCAGTAGAAAATGGAAAGCTCAAACAACTTGGACATTATATTAAAAATGATGAATCTTTAGGAGCTGCTGGCGGAATTTACGCAAGTGTAAACGATTTAAGTACATGGTTGATGATGAATTTGAACAATGGAAAATATGGCAACGGTTTTAACAAGACCATGATTTCTAAAAAAAACCATGACGAGCTTTGGAAACCTCATACAAATATTGGATTTAATGTAACTCCAAATGCTCCCTACAAAACACACTTTAATGCGTATGGTTTAGGTTGGCGAATTAGTGATAAAGGAGGTTATGTTACGATTGAACATACTGGAGGTTTACCAGGAATGTTGTCTAGAACCATTTTAATTCCTGAGTTAAATGTAGGAATTGTTACACTTACAAACACGGCTCCTGGAGGAAATAGTTATTGGACCATTCCAAATTTAATTATGGATGGATATTTAGGTGTTCAAAAAACAGATTGGATTTCATTTATGGAAACCAGATTGAAACAAAATGCTTCTCAAAGCGATGCCGTAACAAAAGCTGTTTGGAATACTGTTGCGAAAGCAAAATCAAATCATATTAAAAATTCCGATTATATTGGAACTTACAAAGACAATTGGTTTGGGAAAATAAAGATTTACGAGAAAAATAAGAAACTGTGGTTTGCATCTGTTCGTTCTCCAAAATTAACTGGCGAAATGTTTTTCTACAAAGCAAATACGTTTGCCATCAAATGGAAGTATCAAGACATGCCTGCTGATGCATTAGCAATGTTTACCTTGGATGAAGAAGGAAAAGCTGTTGGTATAAAAATGAGAGGAATTTCTCCAAACATCGATTTTAGTTTTGATTTTCAAGACTTAGATTTAAAACGGGTTCATAAGTAATTAGTGGTTAGTAACCAATTATAAAAAACTCCTTTCTAGATTTAGAAAGGAGTTTTTATTTTGGTAATTATTTTATAGGTCTCGACACCGCTCGACCAGACATAAAATTTATTTATAATTTTCAGGCGTTTTTCTCGCTTTAGTCAATTGTTCAAAAGCATAACCAGCTTTTAATAAAGTTCTTTCAGAAAATGGTTTTCCAACAAAGGTTAAACTAATGGGTTCTCCGTTTTTCTTGTATCCCATCGGCACTGTTAACGTTGGATATTTTGCAACAGCTGCAACACCAGAATGACGATTATTGATGGACAAAACAGCATCTAATTCTTTATCAAATAAGTCAATAAAAAATTCCTTTCCAACAGCACTTAAGCCATCTTTTATTAGTTCTAATTCTTCTAAGGTGGTTTTGTCTTTTACAATTCCGTCAAATAATTGTTGTCCGTACGGAGCGCGTAAAACTGAATCTTTTAAATTAAAAAGGGTAACATCTTTTACTGATTTTACACTTACATCTTTATCTGCATTATTTGCTAAATAGCTTGGTAAATCATGTTTCATATCAATATTTAACAAGGTTGTAAAACCTTTAAATTGTGCTCTTTCTGGATTGATTTCTATCATTTCTGCACCAGCATTTTTCATTTTCTGAACAGTTGCATTGTAAATAGAATCGGTTAACAAACTTTTTAAAACACCAAAACGTTTGCCTTTTATACTTGATGCTAAAATTGCATTTTGGAATTCGTTTTCTTTTAAGTTTTTATCAATGGATGCAGCATCTTTTGCATCGTAGCCAAACATTGCTTCTAAGAAAATTGCATTGTCAATAATGCTTTTTGTCATTGGTCCAGGCGTATCTAATGTACTTGAAATTGGCACAATTCCCGTTCTACTTAACACACCAATTGTTGGTTTTAATCCCACAACAGAATTTAAACTTGAAGGAGAAGTAATAGAACCCGAAGTTTCTGTTCCAACGGCTGCCACTGCAAAATTTGCAGCAACGGTTACACCACTTCCAGCAGAGCTTCCGCCCGTTTCAAATTTTCCTCTTCCGTACGGATTTAAGGTTTGTCCGCCAACGGCTGAATATCCTAACGGGCAACCAGAACAGAAAAAGTATGCCCATTCACTTAGGTTTACTTTTCCTAAAATCAATGCGCCGTGAGCCCTTAGTTTTTCAACTATAAAAGCATCTTCTGTATTTTTATTCTCAACCAACGCAATTGCTCCTGCTGTTGTTGGCATGTCATTGGTATTGATATTGTCTTTTAATAAAATCGGCATCCCGTAAATAGAATATTCAGAATTGGCGCCTTTTTCTTTGTCTTTTTGACGCGCTTCTTTTAATACATTCGGATTTAATGCAATGATTGAGTTTAACGATTTTGTGCTATCGCTTTCAAACTTTCTAATTCGGTATAAATAAAATAAAGTCAGTTTTTCATAAGATAAATCCCCATTATTAATATGTGATTGCAACGTTGGAATATCACGTTCCAAAATTAGTGGCTTTAAGGTATTGTATTCTTCTTCTGAAAATTGAGAAAGTTCTTTCTGAAAAGGTGCAAAAACGTCATTCATATCTAAGTATTTAGATTGCATGAGTTTGAATTGCATTCTTTTACGTGGATGTTTTTGCTGTGCTGCTAATTCGGCGGTTTCGTCATATTTTTTAAAATTGACTGCTGGAGATGCTTCTTTACAAGAAATAATCAGCAAAGTAATTGCGAAAAGGAAAAATATTTTTTTCATTGGTTGGTCATTTGAGAATCAAATATAATTCTTTTTATAAAAGAAAACTCCATGTTAAAAAAATAACATGGAATTTCATATAATGTTTCCTCGATTACTATTAAAAATTGAAATGTTTTTTAATTTGAAGATAAAAGTGCAGCTTATAAGAAGTTTTTAATTACTTAAAATTATAGAAGTCTCGACTCCGCTCGACCAGACAATAGTACGCTATTTAAAAAAACTATCTACAAACTCGTGTTTGTTAAAGACTTGTAAATCGTCGATTCCTTCTCCTACTCCAATATATTTTACAGGAATTTGAAACTGATCTGAAATTCCGATGACAACGCCTCCTTTTGCTGTTCCGTCTAATTTGGTAACCGCTAAACTTGTTACTTCTGTAGCTTTTGTAAATTGTTTTGCTTGTTCAAAAGCATTTTGTCCGGTTGAACCATCCAAAACCAACAACACATCGTGTGGTGCATCTGCAACTACTTTTTGCATTACAGTTTTAATCTTTACCAACTCGTTCATTAAATTGATTTTGTTATGTAATCTTCCTGCCGTATCAATAATCACCACATCAGCATTTTGTGCTTTTGCAGATTGTAGCGTATCAAATGCCACAGAAGCTGGATCTGAACCCATTTCTTGACGTACAATTGGCACATCTACTCTATCAGCCCAAACTTGCAATTGATCGATTGCAGCTGCTCTAAATGTATCTCCAGCTCCTAAAACAACTTTTAGGCCTTTCTTTTTAAACTGAGAAGCTAACTTACCAATCGTAGTTGTTTTTCCAACTCCATTTACACCAACAACCATAATTACATATGGCTTTTTATCCGCTGGAATTGAAAACTCTGTTTGATCATCAACATTTGTTTCAGACAATAGACCCGCAATTTCTTCTCTTAAAATCTGATTTAACTCTTCGGTTCCTAAGTATTTATCTTTTGCAACACGTGCTTCAATTCTGTCAATAATTTTTAGTGTTGTATCTACACCAACATCAGAAGTAACTAATACTTCTTCTAAATTATCTAACACATCATCATCTACGGTTGCTTTTCCGGCAACTGCTTTTGATAATTTAGTAAAGAAACTCGATTTGGTTTTTTCCAATCCTTTGTCTAAGGTTTCTTTTTTTTCTTTTGAAAATATATTTTTTAAAAAGCTCATTTTCTTTATTTTATACTGATATAATAGTGTTAGAAATTATATCATTTTTAATGTTTGGCCAAATTGTCATTCTATTTACTATCTGCGTTAGGGATTGAAGCAAACTACCGTGTAGTGCGTAAAGCCCGACCTGAAAAGGTAACGCCCAAAAATACGGTTTTAATAAACAACAAAAAAGCTACTCTCAATAGAAAGTAGCTTTGTATGTTTTTGGTGTAAAGTGATTACTTTTTTGCTAAAAAGTCATTTACCTTAGATGGATCCATGATTGCTTCAACAAATGTATAAGCTCCTGTTTTTGGAGATCTTACCATTTTGATAGCTTTTGATAATCTTTTTGATCCTGTCTGTAACGATGCTACTGATTTCTTTGCCATGTCCTTATCTTATTATTTAATTTCTTTATGAACGGTCATTTTCTTCAAGATTGGATTAAATTTCTTAATCTCTAATCTATCTGGAGTGTTCTTTTTATTTTTTGTTGTAATATATCTAGAAGTACCTCTTTCTCCTGAAGCTTTATGCTCTGTACATTCTAAAATTACCTGAACTCTATTTCCTTTTTTTGCCATCTCGGTTTACTTTTTTAAGGTTGGATTATTTAGTTAAAAATCCATTAGCTCTAGCTTCTTTTAAGACAGCAGAGATTCCTTTTCTATTAATATTTTTTAACGCAGAAGCAGAAATTTTTAATGTAATCCATTTATCTTCTTCTGGAATATAAAAACGCTTCACCATTAGGTTAGCATCAAATTTTCTTTTGGTTCTGTTCAATGCGTGAGAAACATTGTTTCCAACCATTGCTTTTTTTCCTGTAAGTTCACAAACTCTAGACATCTTCTGACAGTATTTTAGTGTTATTTCTAAACGAGGTGCAAATTTAAGTAATTTTTACACATACAACAAAACAATTTCAACTATTTTTTATAATTTCTTTTTGTAAAATTTCTAAGGATTTATTTACCGTTCTATTTATCACTTTTTCTCTGGGTTGACCAAAATTAAATTCGCTTACATAAACTGCTGTTTTTGTAGCTAATGCAATAAAAACCACTCCAACTGTTTTATCGGTTTTATCGGTAGTTGGACCCGCATTTCCGGTTACCGCAATTGCATAATCTGTATCTAATTTTTTTCTTGCAGCAATTGCCATTTCTTCTGTTACTTCTTTACTTACAACTGTAAATTTTGCTAATGTATCTTCAGAAACACCTAACATGCTTTTTTTAGTTTCGGCAGAATAACTGACAATGCTTCCTTTAAAATAGGCTGATGCTCCTGGAACAGATACCAATGTTGAAGCAATGGTCCCGCCAGTAACACTTTCTGCTGTTGCCACTGTTTTCTTATGCTGAATTAACAATTCCCCAACACTTTTTTCGATGGAATCACCATCTTCTACTCCAACAATTACATCAGAAATTAAAGATTGAATTTCTGAAACTTTTTCTTGCAATTCTTTTTCTAAAATATCTTTATCATTTCCGTTTCCAGACAAACGCAATCTTACTTTTCCAAAAGAGGGCAAATAGGCTAACTTAATATGGTTTGGCAATGCATTTTCAACATCTTCAATTCGTTCTGCAATCACACTTTCTCCTTGTCCATAGGTCATAATCGTTTTATGACTGATAAAAGGCAGTTTAAATTCTTTTTGTATTCTTGGTAGAACTTCACGCGTCATCAATCCTTTCATTTCATAAGGAACACCTGGTAGCGATACAAAAACGGTATTATTTTCATTGAACCACATTCCTGGTGCTGTTCCAAATTCATTTTTTAAGTAAATCGCTTTTGATGGCAATTGTGCTTGATGTCTTTGAATTTCTTTAAATGGATGATTGATTTTTTGAAACAATGCTTTAATATGTTCTACAACTTCTGGATACTCTATCAGTTCTGTGTCATTAAAATATGCTGCAATTGTTTTCTTTGTGATGTCGTCTTTAGTTGGACCTAACCCTCCAGTTAGAATCACAATATCTACTCGTTCTTGCGCTTCTTTTAAGGCATTTAAAATATGTTGCTCGTCATCTTGAATCGATGAAATTTGATACACAGAAACTCCGATTTTATTCAACTCAACTCCAATCCATTGCGAATTGGTATCTACAATTTGTCCGATAAGAATTTCGTCTCCAATAGTAATAATTTCTGCTTTCATTTTTTTTAGTTGCAAAGACTCAAAGTTGCAAAGGCTCAAAGTTTTACTTTTAACTTTTTGTGATTTATTTTCTCTGTTTGACTTAAGTGTTCTCGATACATCACGCTAAAAGGCGCGACACTCGAACGGACAAACTATTTACTGATAACTATTAAGTGTTCATTGATAACTGTTCATTGCTCACTGATAACTGATAACTGATAACTGATAACTACTTTACTCTAATCTGAAACGCTTGTTTCCCTTCAATGGTTCCAGTTAACACATCGTTTTCTACAACTTTTCCTACTCCAGCCGGAGTTCCTGTAAAAATAATATCTCCTTTTTTGAGTGTAAAAAACTGTGAAACATAAGATATCAATTCGTCTGTTTTCCAAAGCATTGCATTTGTATTTCCGTCTTGAACAATTTCTCCGTTTTTATCTAATTGAAATTTTAAATTTTCTAAATCAAACTGTTCTTTCGGATAAAACTCACCAATAACTGCACTTCCGTCAAAAGCTTTTGCTTTTTCCCAAGGAAAACCATTTTCTTTACAATGTTGCTGCACATCTCTTGCGGTAAAATCGATTCCTAAACCGATTTCATCATAATATTTATGTGCAAATTTTGATTCTATATGTTTTCCTACTTTATTGATTTTTACTAAAACCTCCACTTCATAATGAACATCATTAGAAAAAGGCGGAATAAAAAATGGATTTTTACGTGGTAAAATAGCAGAATCTGGTTTCAGAAAAATAATTGGATTTTCTGGTTTTTCATTTGCTAATTCTTCGATGTGTTTTGCGTAATTGCGCCCAATACAAATTATTTTCATAAATAATTACGAATTATAAATTACGAATTACAAATTTGCCGTTTAGCTTTATTCGTAATTGAAAATTGTTTATTGATAATTGTTCACTGATTACTGAAATTACGGAATCCAAACTTTAGGGAAATTCGGTTTACGTTTTTCTAAAAACGCATCTCTTCCTTCTTTTGCTTCATCTGTCATGTAGGCTAAACGTGTTGCTTCACCAGCAAACACTTGTTGCCCAACCATTCCGTCATCGGTTAAATTCATGGCAAACTTTAGCATTTTTATGGATGTTGGCGATTTCTCTAAAATTTCTTGCGCCCATTGAAAAGCTGTATCTTCTAATTCATCATGCGGAACAACGGCATTTACCATTCCCATTTCATACGCTTCTTGAGCAGAATAATTTCTTCCTAAAAAGAAAATTTCTCTCGCTCTTTTCTGGCCAACCATTTTTGCTAAATATGCTGATCCGTAACCGCCATCAAAAGACGTTACATCGGCATCGGTTTGTTTAAAAATTGCGTGTTCTTTAGATGCTAATGTTAAATCACAAACAACATGTAAACTATGTCCGCCACCAACTGCCCAACCTGGAACAACGCAAATAACTGCTTTTGGCATAAAACGAATTAATCGCTGAACTTCTAAAATATTTAATCGGTGATACCCATCTTCACCAACATAACCTTGATGTCCACGTGCTTTTTGGTCGCCACCAGAACAAAACGAATACACTCCGTCTTTTGTACTTGGTCCTTCAGCAGATAATAGAACTACTCCGATTGAAGTATCTTCACCTGCATCGTAAAATGCGTCGTATAATTCTGAAGTAGTTTTGGGACGAAAAGCATTTCTTACATTTGGTCTGTTAAACGCAATTCTTGCAACTCCGTTTGATTTCTTATAGGTAATATCTTCGTATTCTTTGACAGTTTTCCAGTCTGCTTTTATCATAATAGCTGTTTTTTATCGTTATGATTTAAAATCTAAAAGAACTTTAAATTTCTAATTACAAAAATAGCATATTAAGAACTATTATTTACAATTTTATAGAAGGTTTGTAAATAGCACCATTTATCTGAAAAAAATAGTATTTTTATCCTCAATATTTTTACATTTTATGAGAAAAATTCTTCCACTTATATTCCTTTTTATTTTTAGCATTTCTGCTGTTGGTCAAAAATTAGTTACCAAAAAATACGAATCTGAAGAATTACAAGATATTAGAACATTACAAATTCATCTCCCTAAAGGCTACGAAAGAGATACAATTTCAAATTACCCTTTAACAATTGTGTTAGATTCAGAATACCTCTTCGATTTGTATGTTGGAAATTCGCAATTGTTTTCTCATACAGACAAAGCTCCAAAACAAATTGTAGTTGGAATTGAAATGGCAAACACACGCTTAAGAGATGCTTCTTTTGACGAAACTAGAAATAGTGCTTTAACTGCAGATAGTAGAAGTTTTATCAAGTTTATCAAAGAAGAAGTATTACCTTATATAGAAGGAAATTATAAAACATCACCTTTTTTAACCATTGTTGGAAACGGAATTACAGCAAATTTAATTACTCACTTTTTAAAAGACGAAACGCCAATTTTTAACGCTTATGTTTGCCTAAACCCAACGTTTAGTCCAGATATAAGTATTCAAATGGAATCGTATGATTTAGACAAACTGAGTTCAATTGATAACACCTATTACTTTTATTATAACGACGGTACATTTATTAGCAACGAAAAGCAACAACGAATTGGTTTATTAAAAGCATATTTAAATTCTTTATCAATTAAAAATTTTAATGTTAAATATGATTTTATAGACAACTCACCAAGTAACGTTTCTGCAATTGGAGAAGGGATTTCGAGAGCTTTTGACAAGATCTTTGAAATTTATTCTGGAATTAACAAAGAAGAGTTTGAAACAAAAATAAAAAATTTATCTCCGCTTGATGCCATCACCTATTTAGAAAATAAGTACATAGAAATTGATTATTTATTTGGCTCTAATTTAGGAATAAGAGAAATAGATATTATCGCCATTGAAAGCATAATTATTGAAAAAGAAAATGGCGATTATTTAAAAGATTATGGCGAAATGATTTTAAATTTATATCCATTTTCCCCATTAGGACATTATTATCTTGGAAGATATTACGAAGCTGGTCAAAATTATTCGAAAGCTTTAGAACAATATCGATTGGGTTACGGAAAAATGGATCCGGCAGATCCAAATGCAGATAAATTTTATCAAAATGTACAACGAATGCTTAGAAAAGGATAAAGATTTAGTTTACCAATTCTAAACCATCTTCTTTAATCAAGATTGTTTTTTCTTTATACAAAGTACCTACAGCCCTTTTAAACGCTTTTTTACTCATCAATAATTTACGTTTAATTTCTTCAGGAGAACTTTTATCTGTCAATGGTAAAAACCCATCGTGATCGTAAATTGCTTCAACCACTTTTTCGGTGTCCAAAGAAATTGCATTTCTAAAACCTTGTGGTTGTAATGAAACATCAATTTTACCATCTTCTCTAATGTTTTTGATGTAACCTGCTATTCGTTGATTTTCTCTTAATTCCTGAAAAACTTCATTTCTATATAACAAGCCTTCATATTCTTCATCAATTAAAACCGAAAACCCTAAATGTGTTTCTGCTTCAATAATTAACGATACTTTATCTCCTACTTCTAAATCCATAATATGTTATTTTAAATGATTAAAATATGCTTTTAATATTGTTTCGTTGATTTCTTTATCCGTAAAAATTTCCAACACTTTTGGCGCATTTGAATCTTGATAAAAACTTTTTAATGCCGCTACTACCTTTGCTGTTTCTGAAACCGAAATATACTCTAATTGATACATTTTACACAAATGTGCTGCCGTTAATTGATGCGGTGTTTCAAAATACTCCAACGCATTTGTTGATTTTGGCCCAGGAATAAATCTAAAAATTCCGCCACCATTATTATTGATGATGATAATTCTAAAATTCTTCGGGATGTAATTATTCCACAAGGCATTACTGTCGTAAAAGAAACTCAAATCTCCAGTGATAAAAACCGTTTGATTTTTATTCGCAAAAGCAGCTCCAATTGCAGTGCTTGTACTTCCGTCAATTCCGCTTGTTCCTCGATTACAAAACACTTTAAGCGAATCTTTAACATCAAATAATTGTGCGTATCTCACTACTGAACTATTTCCTAATTGTAATTGAGAATTTGCAGGAATACTTTCTAAAACTTGTTCAAAAACTTTTAAATCAGCATGTGGAATTTCACTTAAATAAAGTTGATGTTTTTCTGCTCGTTTTTCTTTTTCACGCAACCATTTTTGCTGATAATTACTTTCAATTATTTTGCTTTTTATAACTAATGCTGATAAAAAGGTTACTGGTTTCTCTTGAATAAATTCTGTCAAACAATGAAACGTATTCATTGCTTTTTGCTCGTCAATATGCCAATGATGAGTTGGTTGATGTTTTCTTAAAAACTGTTTTATTTTTTTAGAAACCACCATTCCGCCAAAGGTTAACAAAACTTCTGGTTTTAACTCAGGAAACTCCTCTTCTGATAACGGAAAAATCAATTTATCAATAGAGTTAATGGTGGTTTCTGATGCAATATTTGAGGTGGTTTCTGTTAAAACAATTACAGAAGAATCATTCTTAAACTGCTGAATTAAACCTTGAAGCTCTTCATCTGGAAAATGTGCTCCAACTAAAATCATTTTTTTGGTTGATGCGTTCCAAGTTTCAGCAATTTCTACATAATCAACAGATTGCTTTGATTCACTCGAAGTGACAATCGGAAAAGTAAATTCTTCAAGTTCATCAATCGTTTCATATAAAGGTTCGTCAAACGGAACATTGATATGAATGGGTCCTTTTTTAGTGATTGCAATTTGTAAAGCTTCTGAAATCAAATTAATATTGAATTCTTTTTTAGCTTCACTTTCAATCAGGTTTGCAGAAAATAAAATATGATTTTGAAACACATTTTCTTGACGAATTGTTTGTCCGTCGCCAATATCAATCAAATGTTTTGGTCTGTCTGCAGAAATAACAACTAACGGAATATTGCTGTAAAAAGCTTCTGCAATTGCCGGATAATAATTCAATAAAGCAGAACCAGAAGTACACACAATGGCAACAGGTTTTTGAGTTTGTTGCGCAATTCCCAATGCAAAAAAAGCAGCACAACGCTCATCCACAATGCTCAGTGCATTTATTGTTGGATGATTAGAAAAACCAACCGTTAACGGAGCGTTACGTGAACCTGGAGAAATTACAACGGTATCAATATTAAATTGATGACAAGCTGAAATTACAAGTTGTGCGAGTTCTTTTTTTGGATACATTTTTTTGAGCTACAAAGGTTCAAAGTTGCAAAGGCACAAAGCGTTTACAAAGACTACTTTGAAACTATTCTGAACTTTGCGACTTTGTAACTTATTTCTTTAATTTCCTTTTTTATAATCTTCTAAAAACTTCGCCAAACCAATATCTGTTAAAGGATGTTTTAACAATCCTTCAATGGCACTTAAAGGTCCAGTCATTACGTCAGATCCTAGTTTTGCACAATCTATAATGTGCATGGTGTGACGTACAGAAGCTGCTAAAATTTGAGTTTCAAATCCGTAATTGTCATAAATCTGACGAATTTCTGCAATTAGATTTAATCCGTCTGTAGAAATATCATCTAAACGACCAATAAACGGAGAAACATAGGTTGCACCAGCTTTTGCGGCTAACAACGCTTGTCCGGCAGAAAACACTAAGGTTACATTGGTTTTGATGCCTTTTGAAGAGAAATATTTACACGCTTTTATACCATCTTTTATCATTGGTAATTTTACCACAATTTGCGGATTTAAGGCTGCCAATGCTTCTCCTTCTTTAATCATACCTGCAAAATCTGTAGCAATAACCTCTGCAGAAACATCGCCTTCTACCAAGTTACAAATTGCTTTGTAATGGTTGATAATATTTGCTGCTCCCGTAATGCCTTCTTTTGCCATTAAAGACGGATTTGTAGTAACGCCATCTAAAATTCCCAAAGCTTGCGCTTCTTCTATTTGTGATAAATTTGCTGTGTCTATAAAAAATTTCATATTCTTAAATTTAGTTCTGTAAAATTATAATTTATAATGATTCATTAGTAGTTTTTCGTACATTTTATCTGATAAAATTCGCTTTAAAAAAATAGAGAATTTCTCCATAAATCCGCCAACTTTATAATGAATCTTCGGGTTTTTATTTTCAATAATGCTATAAACTGCCTTTGCCATTTCTATCGGATTCATTCCGCCATCAACATGGGCATCCATCAAATCTAAATTTTCTTGATAACTTTTTTTATAGGCAGAATTTTCAAAAACTGGTGTGTGATATCTTCCGGCGGCGATGTTTGTAGCAAAATCTCCAGGAGCCACATTTACCATCTGAATTCCAAATTGTTTCACTTCCATTCGCGTAGCTTCGGTAATCAATTCTAAAGCACCTTTTGTTGCAGAATACACGCCGCGAAAAGGCAGTCCCATATAACCAGCAATTGATGTCACATTAATTATTTTTCCGCTTTTTTGTTTACGCATTTGCGGCAAAACTACTTTCATTACATCAACAGCTCCAAATAAATTGGTATTAAAAGCCCTTTTCATTTCTTCGGTTGGTGTGTCTTCAATAGCACCTGTAATTCCCATTCCTGCATTATTTATCAATACATCAATTCTTTCTTCATTTTTAATAATTTCAGCAACCGCTTTTTGAATAGAATTAACATTCAAAACATCTAAAGCAAGCATTTTGTAAGGTAAAGAATCGGCTTCTTTTTGAGTTCTACTTGTTCCGTAAACTACCATTCCTTTTTCAGAAAGAAAGTTTGCTATCGATTTCCCAATCCCTGAGGAAGCACCAGTAATAAGAACAACTTTTGGCATAGTTTATTAAAAAATTGAAGTATTCAAAAATTAAAAAATCCCATTTAATCTTTTAATTTTTAATCTTTTAATTTTTAATCTTTTAATTCGTTTACAAATATCTTAAAAGAAAATGGAGAAATCTAAATTTAGCGCATAAAAAATGGCAAGCTATCTACATCACACTGCTACAACCTAATACCCTTGCTGCGTTCCCGCCCTGGGGGATTCAAAGGGAGCTAGTTGTGTAGGACTTGCCGCTGCAAATTTACAATGATTTTTAAAGTTGCGCAATATTTTTTCATCTATTTTGTAACAAAAAGTATACTTTAGTTACTAATCAAATAGTTAATCGTAAATAATTCAAATTTGATTTATTTTATCATTAACAAAAACGAAAAACATATATTTGTATAACTAACTAAATATCAAAACTCAATGGAAAATCAAGCACCTAGTAAAAGTATTATTTTAAATTATGGTCTATATACAGGAATATTAAGTATTTTAATTGCTGTAATTTTATATGCCCTCGGAATGTCGGCAAATCCAGGTATTGCAATGGGAATTGTGAGCTTTGTAGCTCCCTTAATTCTTTTAGTTCTAGGAATAAAAAAATTCAAAACAACTAATAACGGATTTATGTCTTGGGGCCAAGGAGTAAAAGTTGGAGTTGGTATTGCTTTAGTTTGGGGTGTTTTGGCATTAGGTTTTCAATTCATATTAGAAAACGTAATTGATCCCGGATTAATTGAACAAAAATTACAAGTTACAAGAACAGCTTTAGAAAATTGGGGTATGAATCAAGATGTTATTGATGCTCAATTAGAAAAACAAAGAAATCAAAACCCTTTGTTTGCCTCTGCTTTAGGTTTAATTTTATTTGCAGTTATCGGTTTTATTGTTTCTGCAATTGCCGCAGCAATCATGAAAAAATCTGAAGAGGAGCAATACTAGGTTTTAAGAAAAATTTAAACGATATAAAGGTAAAATATCTTCGGATGTTTTACCTTTACGCTTTTACACAACCTTATAATTTAAAAACGAATGGATATATCGGTAGTTATACCTTTATTAAACGAAGAAGAATCTTTAGAAGAATTATACCGTTGGATTGCAAACGTAATGCAATCCAATTCTTATGTTTTTGAAGTTATTTTTATTGATGATGGTAGCACAGATACTTCTTGGAATGTCATCGAAAAATTATCTAATAAGCATGCTGAAGTAAAAGGAATTCGCTTTCAAAAAAACTACGGTAAAAGTCAGGCTTTAGATGCAGGTTTTGAGCTCGCAGAAGGAAATGTTGTAATTACAATGGATGCGGATTTACAA
Source organism: uncultured Flavobacteriaceae bacterium (assembly GCA_913065125.1). GTDB lineage: Bacteria > Bacteroidota > Bacteroidia > Flavobacteriales > Flavobacteriaceae > Polaribacter > Polaribacter gochangensis. Next base: position 736,158 of record CAJYAG010000001.1, read on the forward strand.
GACAATCCGGACGAAATCCCTGAATTATTCGATTTAATTAGCAACGAAAATTACGATCTAATTTCTGGTTGGAAAAAGAAACGTTACGACAATGTTGTAACTAAAAACATTCCTTCTAAACTGTTTAATTTTGCCGCAAGAAAAACTTCTGGATTAAAATTACACGATTTTAACTGCGGATTAAAAGCATATAAAAATGAAGTTGTAAAAAGCGTAAAAGTTAGCGGAGAAATGCATCGTTACATTCCTGTATTAGCCAAAAACGAAGGTTTTACTAAAATAGGTGAAAAAGTGGTACAACATCAAGCAAGAAAATACGGCGTTACAAAGTTTGGTATGAGCCGTTTTATAAATGGATTTCTAGATTTAATTACCATTTCATTTTTATCAAAATTTGGTAAACGACCTATGCACATATTCGGACTTTGGGGCACGTTGATGTTTATTTGCGGATTTATGTCTGCAGCCTTTATTGGAGTTCTTAAAATTTATAAATTATCTGCCGGATTAAAAACAATTTTAATAACAGACAATCCTTGGTTTTATATTGCATTAACAGCTATGATTTTAGGAACACAATTATTTTTAGCTGGTTTTCTTGGTGAGCTTTTAATTAAAACGAAAAGCCACGAAAAGCATTACACCATTAAAGAAACCTTAAATATCTAAATCCGTATCTTTGCGGATAGAATTTTTTACATGAAAGAGACTTTAGCACAAGCAACACTTTGGCTTTCTGACACGTTTGATTCAGAAACAAGAACAGAAATTCAACAATTAATCGATACAAATTCTGATGATTTAGCAGATCGATTTTATAAAAATATGGAATTCGGAACTGGCGGAATGCGTGGAATTATGGGCGCAGGAACCAACCGAATTAATAAATATACGTTGGGAAAAGCAACACAAGGGTTGAGCAATTATTTACAGCGATGTTTTCCTAACAAAGATTTAAAAGTTGCCATTGCATTTGATTGCAGACACAACAGCGCAGCGTTTTCAAAATTGGTGGCAGATGTACTTTCTGCAAATAATATTCAGGTGTTTTTATTTGAAGATTTACGTCCAACTCCAGAATTGTCTTTTGCTGTAAATCACTTAGACTGTGATGCAGGAATTGTATTAACTGCATCTCACAATCCGCCAGAATACAACGGATACAAAGTGTATTGGAATGATGGAGGACAAATTGTTCCTCCGCACGACAAAAAAATTATTGACGAAGTAAATTCATTAGAGTTTTCTGAAATCAACTTTAAAGCCAACAAAGATTTAATTACAAAAATTGGATCAAAAGTAGATGAAGCTTTTTGGGAAGCATCCATTAAAAACGGAACATTTGATGTTAAAAACAGAGCAGATTTAAAAATTGTTTTTACGTCTTTACACGGAACCTCAATTACATTAATTCCGGAAGCATTAAAACGCGCTGGTTACACCAATGTGCATATTGTAAAAGAACAAGCAGAACCAAATGGAGATTTCCCAACGGTACAATCACCAAATCCAGAAGAGCCAGAAGCCTTAAAAATGGCTATCCATTTAGCCAATGATGTAGATGCTGATATTGTCATTGGAACCGATCCAGATTCAGACAGATTAGGAATTGCAGTAAGAGATTTAGAAGGAAGTATGAAGTTGCTAAACGGAAATCAAACGATGAGTATGATGACCGATTTTTTAATCAATCAATGGAAAATAAGCGGAAAATTAAATGGGAAACAATTTGTAGGTTCTACGATTGTATCAACCAATTTGGTAAACGAAATTGCCAATTCCTATGGAGTTGAAACCAAAGTTGGTTTAACTGGTTTTAAATGGATTGCTAAAATGATACAAGATTTTCCGAATCAAGAATTTATTGGTGGCGGAGAAGAAAGTTTTGGGTATATGGTGGGTGATTTTGTACGAGATAAAGATGCCGTTACAGCAACCTTATTAGCTTGCGAAATTGCTGCAAACGCAAAATCAAACGGAAGTAGTTTCTATAAAGATTTATTAGCATTATATATCAAAAATCATTTTTACAAAGAGCATTTAATTTCTATTGTAAAAAAAGGAATGGACGGCGCTGCTCAAATCAAACAAATGATGGTAGATTTACGCAAAAACCCATTGACACAAATTGATAGCTCTAAGGTTGAATTCTTATATGATTATCAATCGTCAATCAAAAAAAACCTAATTACTGGTGAAGAAGCAGTAATAGATATTCCAAAATCAAACGTATTAATTTATCAAACAGAAGACGGAACCAAAGTTGCTGCTAGACCAAGCGGAACGGAACCGAAAATAAAGTTCTACTTTAGCGTAAAATCTAAATTAGATGTTGTTGAAAATGCTGTTGCAATAGAAAATCAATTGGATGCTAAAATTGAACGTATTATAAAAGAATTAGATCTATAATGAATTACTTTAAACAAATATTACGATTTGCTAGACCTTACAGAAAATATGTGTTTTTAAACATATTGTTTAACATCTTGTATGCTATTTTTAATGTACTTTCTGTATTGGCTTTTATTCCTGTTTTAAACATTCTTTTTAAGCAGGAAAACAAAATTACTTCTCAACCTATTTATAACGGAATTAGCTCTGCTGGTTCTTATATAAAAGAAAGTTTTTATTTTTATATTTCTCAAAAGATAGAAAATGAAGGTGTTATTCAAGTGCTCTTATTTATTTGTTTAGTCACATTTGCGTTGTTTTTTCTTAAAAATTTATTCCGCTATTTAGCGTCTTATGTGTTGGTTTTTTTACGAAACGGAACTGTAAAAGACATCAGAGATAGTTTGTATCAAAAAATTGTTGAACTACCAATTGCTTATTTTTCAAAAAAGAAAAAGGGAGATATTATTGCAAGGATGACTTCTGATGTTCAAGAAATTGAAATTTCTTTTCTTACTTCTTTAGAAGCTATTGTAAGAGAACCTTTAACGGTGGTTATTTCGCTTACAATGATGATTGTGATTAGTCTAAAACTAACACTTTTTGTATTTATTCTATTGCCTGTTTCGGGCTTTATCATTTCTGCAATTAGTAAAAAATTAAAAGCAAATTCTTTAAAAGCACAAAAAGAAACAGGAAACTTTTTATCTTTTATTGAAGAAACATTGACAGGCTTAAGAGTTATAAAAGGGTTCAATGCAGAAAACATTATTGGTAGAAAATTTAAAGATTCTACAAAAAAATTCAAACAATTAATGACGAGTGTTTTGCATAGACAAACACTCGCTTCACCAATGAGTGAGTTTCTAGGTTCTGCAACCATAATTGCCATTTTATGGTACGGAGGAAAATTAGTTTTAGAAAATAATAGTCCTTTAAAACCAGAAGAATTTTTGACGTACATCATGTTGTTTTACACCGTTTTAAATCCGGTTAAAGCAATTACTACGGCGTATTATAACATTCAAAAAGGAAATGCTTCTGCAGAAAGAATTGTTGAAGTGTTGAGTGCAGAGAATGAAATTGTTGAAGAAGAAAATGCGCTAACAAAAAGCAGCTTTGATCGTGAAATTATTTTTGATAATATCTCTTTTAAATATGATGATGAATATGTGCTTAAAAACTTTTCATTGATAATTCCTAAAGGAAAGACCGTTGCTTTGGTTGGACAATCTGGAAGTGGTAAATCAACTTTAGCAAATTTAATTACTCGTTTTTATGATGTAAATGAAGGTGCAATTTTTATTGATGGTATCAACATTAAAGACCTAAAAAAAAGAGCACTACGGGATTTAATGGGAATTGTAACACAAGACTCTATTTTATTTAATGATACTGTTGCTAATAATTTAACTCTTGGATTAGAAAATGCAACAGAAGCCCAAATTAGAGAAGCTGCAGAAATTGCGAATGCGCATGAATTTATCAAAGACTTACCAAATACCTATGACACCAATATTGGCGATAGTGGAAACATGCTTTCTGGCGGACAAAAACAACGATTGAGCATTGCAAGAGCTGTTTTGAAAAATCCACCAATTATGGTCTTAGATGAAGCTACTTCTGCTTTAGACACAGAATCTGAACAACTGGTTCAGGTAGCTTTAGAAAAGATGATGCAAAACAGAACTTCGTTAGTAATTGCGCATCGTTTATCAACGATTCAAAAAGCTGATACCATTGTCGTATTAAAAAAAGGTAAAATAATTGAGCAAGGAAAACACGAAGATTTAATGCAAGCAGAAGGTGATTATTACAAGTTAGTTTCTATGCAATCTTTATAAAATTGCTATTCTTTTTTCAACCCTAAAGCTTTTCCTTTTTCTAACATAAATTGATACGAAGCTTCGTATTCATTCGGAATTACGCCTTCTAAAATAGCTTCTTTTATGGCTTCTTTTAATTGACCTATTTCTCTACAAGGTTCTAAATTAAAGGTTTTCATAATCAATTCACCAGAAATTGGAGGTTGAAAATTACGCACATGATCGCGTTCTTCTACTTCTTTTATTTTTGCTCTTACCAACTCAAAATTCTTGTGATATCGTTTAAATTTCGATGGGTTTTTAGTCGTAATATCTGCTTCACATAACGTCATTAACGATTCAATATCATCGCCTGCATCAAAAACCAAACGTCTAACTGCAGAATCTGTAACTTCGCTTGCTAGCACAATTGGACGAGAACTTAACAAGACCATTTTCTGAACAAACTTCATTTTGTTATTCAACGGCATTTTTAATCGTTTAAACAATTTAAAAACCATTTTTGAGCCCACAAATTCGTGTGCATGAAATGTCCAACCTATTTTTTTATGAAACTTTTTTGTTGGTGCTTTTCCGATATCGTGTAACAAAGCAGCCCAACGCAACCAAAGATCATCAGTGTTTTCAGAAATATTATCAACTACTTCTAAGGTATGGTAAAAATTATCTTTATGCTTTTGCCCTTCTACTTCTTCTACGCCTTTTAAAGCAATCAGTTCTGGTAAAATTTGCGGTAATAATTGCGTTGATTCTAATAATAAAAATCCGACTGAAGGTTTTGCAGAAAGCATTATTTTATGCAATTCATCCACAATACGTTCTTTAGTGATGATGTTTAATCGTTCTGCATTTTTAGAAATTGCAGCTAAAGATTTTGGTTCAATTGTAAAATGCAATTGACTTGCAAATCGGATAGCGCGCATCATTCGTAAAGGATCATCAGAATAGGTGATATTTGGTTCTAATGGCGTTCTTATGATTTTAGCTTCTAAATCTTCAACACCATTAAATGGATCTAACAACAATCCAAAATCTTTTGTATTTAAACTTAACGCCAATGCATTAATTGTAAAATCTCTTCTGTTTTGATCGTCTTGTAAAGTTCCTTCTTCTACTTCTGGATTTCTACTTTCTTCAGAATACGACTCTTTTCTTGCTCCTACAAATTCAATTTCGATGTCTTTATAACGCAACATTGCTGTTCCGTACGTTTTAAAAACTTGTACTTTGGGTTTTGTTGGCAATAATTCTGCAACTTTTTCTGCTAGTTCAATTCCGCTACCAACAGCAACAACGTCTACATCTTTTGCATTTCCTCTTTCTAATAAATAATCACGTACAAAACCTCCAATTACATAACTTTTAACTCCTAATACTTCTGAAGCTTTAGAAATATAACTAAAAATGGATGCAGAAATTGCGTCTTTATAAAATTGCTGTTGCATGTACTTTTATTCTTTTTTAATATAGAATTTATTAATTTCTGTAAGCGCGTTTTTTAAAACATCGTAATTTAATTCTGCTTCTTTAATCGGATTCAAATCTAAATCAGTAATGTCAAACAAACCAGTTGCAAACACTTTGGTAATTCTATCTTTTTCTATAATTGCATAATTGTTATTATAGCCACTTACAAACCATTCTCTAGGTTGTAGATCAAATAAATTTTGACCAAAACTATAGGTATTCATTGGCGATTTTACACCCAAATAATTGCTCATTAATGTCGGAACAATATCATAATGTAAAGAAAGTTTATCGTATTTTTTTGGTTCTTTAGAAGCATCAAATAATATCATCGGAACTTTTATTTGATATTTTGAATAATTTCCTCCGTGCTGCCAATACCCTTTTTTATTGTCGTTAAATTCTTGTCCGTGATCTCCTGTAATTACAATTATGGTAGATTCTAGTAGGTTTTCGCTTTTTAATTTCTCAATGATTTTTCCGATTTCGTTATCAATAAAGTGAACGGAATTTTTGTAGCGATTAAAAAACAATGTTGGATCATAATCATCATCTAGATCTAAATAATTAACAACTTCTAAAGATGGTTTAAAAGGTAACTTATAATCTTCTGGATATTCATAAGCATGTGCTGCATCATAAAAAAGAAAGCTAAAAAAAGGTTTTGTGTTCGATGAACTTATCGAACCTAACAGTTCATTTGTTATCTCAATATCTTTACCAATTACCGTTTTTGCTTTAGAGGATAATCTTAAGCTAGGAATTGCTGAAAATACATTTTTATCAAAAGGCGGATTTTGAAGTGTTGCGCTCGCAAGAATATGAAACGAATAGTTTTGCTGTAACATTTCATCAATAAAAACTGGCGACTTTTCTATCTGTGTAAATTGTTCCCAGTACAAACCAGAAAATCCGTAAAACATAGAAAAAATTCCACCATCTGTTCCGTTAGAACCGCTATAATGATTTGTAAAATGTTGCGATTTTTTTGATAATTTATAAATATTTGGAGTAACAATACTATCCATACAATCAAATCTCCAAGAATCTATAGTTAAAAACAATATGTTTTTCTGGGTATCTGGTTTCTCTGAAATGATTTCCTCTAAAGGATATTTTACCGTATTTGTATAACTAATTTTATATAAATCTCTGTTTTTTCTTGCTTTTTCTGGATCAACAAAACCATTCTCTGTTAAAAACCTTTTTGCTGTTAGCGGATGAAATAACGGATATACATGACTAATTTGTGTAATTGGTCTATAATAACTTGCGTCTGCCCAAGCGTACACAACATGTGTAAACAAAAGCGAAACAATAAAAACCCAGGAAAGCAATTTTGTTCTTAAGCGAACGTTTTTTGTGACAATCTTTTTTGCAATATATAGAATAAGAATTTGCAATACTAAAAGCCCCATAATTTTTAAAAAAACTAAGAAAATAGTTGTGCCAGAAAACTGAAACACATCCGTAGCATTTTTCCCAAAAACAAGTTTAAAGACAAATGGAGATAAATGATATCGAAACTGACTAAAAATCATACTATCTAATCCTAAAAGTAAAAGAGAGCATAACGATAAAGTTGCAAATACAATTCTTGAAACCTTTTTACTTTTTGTGATAAAATAAATCAAATAACTAATAAAAAGTGTTGGCAAAAAGAGTAAAATAAAATGACTAATTGTAGAAAAAATACTGTATAAATTAGCCAACAAATACTCAGAACTTTCTATGTATTTTACATAAGTCCTAGCAATATAAAACACAATAACTAAGTTTAATAAAAAACCTATAAACAATTCTTTTCTGAAAATTTTCTTTGTGTTCATGCTATATTTGCTACTCTCTTAGAATTACAATAGCACCCGTTGTATCAATTTTTAAAATTCTTGATGGTGATGTTGAAAATTCTTCAAGCTGCAAATTTACTATATAATCAACGCTATCCAAAATAGTTGCATGTATTTCTGAAAATGATTTTGGTGTTGGTTCTCCGCTGATATTTGCTGAAGTAGAAACAATTGGTTTTCCGAGAGCTTTAATTAAAGTTTTACAAAAATCATTTTGAACAATTCTGATCGCGATGGAATTATCTGACGCAATCACATTTTGCGCCAAACCTTTCGGATTGTCATAAATAATTGTGGTTGGTTTTGTTGCTTTTTCTAGTTCTTCAATTGCTTTATCTGGAATGTTTTCTACAAACTCAGAAAGCATTGCAAAAGAATCAACCAAAATGATGAGACTTTTACTTTCTGCGCGTTGTTTGATTTTATAAATTTCAGAAACGGCACTAAAATTAGTAGCATCGCAACCAATTCCCCATACGGTATCGGTTGGATATAAAAGTGTTTTTCCTTCTTTTAAAGCTGTTGCAAAACGCTGAATTTCTTCTGATTTCAAAACCGTTAATTTTATTCTTTTTTCTTAGCTACCGTTGCATGTTGCATAAAAAACATATCTAACTGAGAACCCAATAAAACAATGTTGAACAACACTGCAAACGGAAAATATAAGAATGATTTTGTGGTATTTATCCCTTTGATTGTTTGAATGTTATAACCACATTCTTTATACATTCTTTTAATACTTTTCTTTGTAAAAAAACGATAATGTGTTCTGTCTAAAATTAAGTCGTCTGTATATTTCCAATCTCTATTGAAAATGAGTTTAAATAGATTTTTAGAATACCGAACATTCGGAATTGAAGTTACTAAAACTCCGTCTTTTTTTAATTTTGATTTTAAACTTACAATGTCATCCCAAGGCTCTAACAAATGCTCAATCACATCGTTCATTACAATGGCATCAAAATAATTATCTGGCAAGTCATTTAACACTTCATCTAAAGTTCCTAAAAGTACTTTTGTCAATTTTTGCTTTGCTTCTTTTGCAGATGCTTCAAACGGCTCAACTCCCCAAGTTTCAACTCCTTCCTGCACCAATTGAGCAGAAAAATTACCAGCACCACAGCCAATTTCTAAAATAGTTTTTGCCGTTTTTGGTATAAAACCTAACATTTCTGGTCTTACATTTTTATAATATCCTGCTTCTTTAATATCCATACTATTTTGAGTTTATTGCTCTTTTTTAAATGGTAAATTCATTGATCTTTTGCTCAACCAAGTTCCTTTTTTCAACGAATGATTATAATAATTAATCAATTCTATAAACAAATATAGATTTAATTTTAATTTAGGAATAAAAAAGAAACATATTCCGATAATTGCTGAAATTGTTTTAGAAACTATGCTCATAAAAATAAGTAAACGCAATAATAAAAAACGTGTCAATCCTTTAAAATGATTTCGAATATAAACATGTTTAGAAATCAATACTTCTGATTTGGTAATTTTCGATGTGTGAATGTTAATTCTTGATGCTCCTCCATGATTATGAATAATGTTTATGTTTTTAAGCAACACAACTTCACCATTTGCATTTCTTACTTTTTTACACAAATCTACATCTTCAAAATACATCCAATAGTCTTCGTTCCAGCCATTTATTTTTTGAAACCATTCTCTAGAAATAAAAACAACTGAACCAGAAACCCAATCAGGAAAAATTATTTCATCATCTTGCTTTGTTTCTTTTGAAATCAATCTGTAAATCGCTCTGGTTATTCCGAATAAGGTAAATGGCCCAGGAAATACTCTATTTATTGCTTCAAAAGAGCCATTATTATTTAATTGATTACAAGAAACAATTCCGTAATTTTTATTAGTATTTAAACTGTTTAGCATTGCATAAATTGCAGCTTCATTTGCAATGGCATCTGGATTTAAAAACAGTAAGTTTTTTCCAACAGAGTGCATTGCACCAAAATTACATCCGTTAGCAAAACCATTGTTTCCAGTATTTTCTATAAATTTAAACTGCGTATATTTTTCTGAGAACTCATTTAATTTTCCGTCATCAGAATTGTTATCTATGATAACAACTTCAAAAGTAAATCTTTCTTGTTTAAAATGTAAAATCGCATCTAAACAATCTTTTAAATGTCTCCAGCTTTTATAATTTACAATGATGATTGATACATCTTTTTCTGTGCTACTTATTTCAAAGTCTTCAATCGGATTTTTTACAGTTTTTGAGGTTTTATATTTTAAGTTTAATACTTCAACATATCTTCTCCAAACTCCAAAGGCATGTAGCCAAGAAATCACAAATCCTCGATACCCATCAATAACCCCAAGCTGAATTATGAACTGAATAAAAAAACGAATAAAAGGTTTTAAGAACAAGTGAAATGGTGTTACAAACAAGCCTTTTTCTAAAAGCTCTATTGCTTGTAATTTTGCATATTTTTTGAGCTTATTTTTATATTGATGGTAATTTTTATACGAATAGTGATTTAGCTTTCCTTTAAAGAACCCTATTTTACCATTTGTTGAAATTTCTTCATGAACTTTCCCAACATACCTACAAGAATCTTTTCGAAATAATCGAATTACTTTATCTCTTCTCCAACCACTAAAATTTAGTTTTTTGTTTTTATAGAAAAAGCTTCTGTAAATATAAAAAGCATCAAAACTAGACGTAGAAATTACAGTTTGTAAAATTTCGTTTTTTAAATTTTCTGGAACTGTTTCATCGGCATCTAAAAGAAAAACCCAATCGTTACTTGCCTTTTCTATGGCAAAATTCTTTTGACTCGAAAAATTATCAAAAATTCTTTGGATTAAAATGGCACTAGATTCATTTACTATTGCTACCGTTTTATCAGTACTAAAAGAATCAATTACAATAATTTCATCCGCAAAACTAACAGAATCTAATGCTCTTTGAATATTAGATTCTTCGTTAAAAGTTGGAATGATTGCTGTAATTTTTGTCATAAAACTAAACGGCTACATCATATTCGCGCAATGCGTCATTTAAAGATGTTTTTTTATCTGTACTTTCTTTTCTTTTTCCAATGATTAATGCACACGGAACATTAAATTCTCCTGCAGCAAATTTTTTGGTATAACTTCCTGGAATTACTACAGAACGAGCAGGAACAATTCCTTTCATTTCAATCGGTTTATCACCTGTAACATCTATAATTTTAGTACTCATTGTTAAGACAACATTTGCTCCTAAAACAGCTTCTTTCTCTATCTTAACACCTTCTACAACAATGCAACGAGAGCCAATAAAAGCGCCATCTTCTATAATCACTGGCGATGCTTGTAATGGTTCTAAAACTCCGCCAATTCCAACACCACCAGATAAATGTACATTCTTTCCAATTTGTGCGCAACTACCAACAGTTGCCCAAGTATCAACCATCGTTCCTTCGTCTACATACGCGCCAATATTCACATAACTTGGCATTAAAATAGTTCCGGAAGAAATATAAGCTCCGTGACGAGCAACCGCATTTGGCACCACTCGAATTCCTTTTTCTGCATAATTTCTTTTTAGTGGAATTTTATCGTGATATTCAAAAATACCGGCTTCTAACGTTTCCATTTTCTGAATTGGAAAATATAAAACAACGCCTTTTTTAATCCATTCATTTACTTGCCATCCATCAGAAGTAGGTTCAGCAACTCTTAATGTTCCTGCATCTAATAAATCGATTACTTTTCGAATTGCTAAAATTGTGTTTTCTTCTGTAAGCAATGCTCTGTTATTCCAAGCATTTTCTATTGTTTCTCTTAAGTTTTCCATTTTGTAAAGTATCTTTCTGCAAATATAAATCTATCTGTAAAAATCTAAGCGAAGATACATTTTTTAAACAGATATTTTTATCCTGTTTAAAATCCTTATTTTTGCAAAAAGTTTTTTAATGAGTAGAATTTTAGCCATCGATTTTGGTAAAGTAAGAACAGGTATCGCAGTTACAGACGAACTACAAATTATTGCTTCTGGTTTAACAACGGTTGCTACGACTGAATTAATTTCGTTTTTAAAAACGTATACTCAACAAGAAAATGTAGCACTTTTTTTGGTAGGGTTGCCAAAACAAATGGACAATACAGATAGCGAAAGTGAAGTATTTATTACGCCTTTTCTAGAAAAATTAAAGAAACAATTTCCAACAATCCCAGTTCGAAGAGTTGATGAACGCTTTACCTCAAAAATGGCTTTTCAAACAATGTTAGATGGCGGAATGAAAAAAAAACAACGCCAAAATAAAAGTTTGATTGACGAAATTAGTGCCACAATTATTTTACAATCATATTTATATAACAAATAAATTGATACCATTTTTCCTTGTAGTTCAAAGATTAAAAGGCACAAAGTTAAAAAGAGAAGAGTAAAACCATCTTTGAAATCCAAGTGAAGCAATCTTGTGTAATTAAAAAAAAAGCACATCCTTAAAATTCGTAATTCAAAAATTCGTAATTCGTAATTCTAAATTGTATTTTTGCAACCAAATTATTACAATAAATGATATTACCAATAGTAGCTTACGGTGATCCTGTTTTAAGAAAAGTAGGAATAGAAATCGACAAAGAGTATCCAGAGTTAGATATTTTAATTGCCAACATGAAAGAAACCATGTACAATGCTCATGGTGTTGGTTTGGCTGCGCCACAAATTGGTAAAGCAATCCGATTATTTATGGTCGACACTTCTCCTTTTGCAGAAGATGAAGCATTAGACGAGGAAGAAAGAAAAATATTAGCAGATTTTAAACACGTATTTATCAATCCAAAAATTATTGAAGAACATGGAGATGAATGGGCTTTTAACGAAGGGTGTTTAAGCATTCCGGATGTTAGAGAAGATGTGTTTAGACAAGAAGAAATTAAAATTGAATATTTAGATGAAGACTTTAAAAAGCACAGTAAAACTTTAAATGGTTTGGCTGCAAGAGTTTTTCAACACGAATATGATCATATAGAAGGAATTTTATTTACTGATAAATTATCATCATTAAAGAAAAGATTGATTAAAAAGAAATTAGAAAACATCTCAAAAGGGAAAATAAAAGCAGATTACAGAATGCGTTTCCCGAAGTTAAAAAAGAATAAAAAATAATGTTTGCTCAGGCAAACACAAAAAAATAAAATTTATGGAGTTTAATAAAATTATTGCCGTTACCGGTAAACCAGGTTTGTTTCATGTCGTTTCACAAACAAAAACAGGAATTGTTGTTGAGTCTTTATCAGACAAAAAACGCTTTCCAATTCTTTCTACTCAAAATGTGAGTTTGCTAGAAAATATTGCCATTTTCACCTACGAAGAAGAAGTACCATTATTAACTGTTTTCAAATCAATCTTTGAAAAAGAAGAAGGAAAAGAAACCATTAGTCATAAAGAAAGTGGCGCAAAATTAACATCATTTTTTGCTGAAATTTTACCAGATTTTGACCAAGAACGTGTATATACATCAAACATCAAAAAAATTGTACAATGGTACAATATGTTAATTGCTGTAGGGTTTGATTTTTCTAAAGTAGAATTGTCAGCAGAAACAACCGAAGAAGCATAAATGAATTCTAGAGCTCAGCAATTAGAGGCTTTTGGTAGGTTGTTAGATATCATGGACGAGCTTCGAGAGAAATGCCCGTGGGATCAAAAACAAACCTTAGAATCGTTACGACACTTAACGATTGAAGAAACCTACGAATTGGCTGATGCAATTTTAGACAACGATTTAGAAGAAATTAAAAAAGAGCTAGGCGATGTGTTGTTACACATCGTTTTTTACGCAAAAATTGGGAGCGAGAAAAAAGCGTTTGATATTGGTGATGTTGCCAATGCCATTTCTGATAAATTGATTGATAGACATCCGCATATTTACGGCGATGTTGTTGTAAAAGACGAAAAAGAAGTAAAACAAAACTGGGAAAAACTAAAACTCAAAGAAGGAAAAAATTCGGTTTTAGAAGGCGTTCCTAAAAGTTTACCCGCAGTTGTAAAAGCAAACCGAATTCAAGATAAGGTTGCTGGCGTTGGTTTTGATTGGGAAAAACCGCAACAAGTTTGGGAAAAAGTTCAAGAAGAATTGTCTGAATTGAACGAAGAAGTAAAAAACAACAATAAAGAAAATATAGAATCTGAATTTGGAGATGTATTATTTTCAATGGTTAATTACGCACGTTTTATCGGGGTAAACCCAGAAAACGCGTTGGAAAAAACCAATAAAAAATTCATTAAACGTTTTCAATTCTTAGAAAAAGCAGCTAAAAAAGAAGGCAAAGAACTTTCTAATATGTCCTTGACAGAAATGGATGTGTATTGGAACGAGTCTAAAAAGTTTTTCAAATAACGAATTCTCGTCCAATTCCAAAAATAGTTCCCGAAATAAAGGAAAAGTGTAGCTTTAAACATCGAATTATGAAAAGAAACGCTACTCAGTAATTTCACAGGAATCAACTTGACTTTTTGATTTGTTTTGTGGCAAGACAATATGAACAGATATAATCTATTTATTTTTAAAAATGGATTTTAGATCAAGTACGAAATGATAATTCATTTTGTATCTTTACTTTTATGAACGTACTTATAATTACTGGCGGATCTAACGGTATCGGAAAAGCCACTGCCCAAAAATATGCTTTAGAAAACCATAAAGTTTTTTCAATTTCTAGAAGCAAAGCCACCAATGTTTCTTTTCATCAATTTACTGCAGATTTAAGCAATACAACTGAAGCTGTCAATGCAATTAACTCAGTGTTTTCTGAAATAAATCTAAACACAATTTCTGCTATTACTTTATTAAACAACGCAGGAAATTTAGGAGAAATAAATACGCTTGGTAATTTAGATTCTGCAAAAATTCAGCAAACCATTCAGTTAAATACCACTACTCCATTAGTCTTGTCAAATGAATTTATAAAACTGACACAAAAACTGGATTGCAAAAAACAAATTATCAATATTTCTTCTGGCGCAGCAACAAATCCGTATGCAGGTTGGTCTGTGTATTGTACTTCTAAAGCAGCTTTAGATATGACAACCAAAGCCATTGCAACGGAACAAGACGATGTTAAAAACGGTGTAAAATGTGTAGCAATTTACCCTGGAGTTGTAGATACTAATATGCAAACAGCAATCAGAAAAACTTCTGAAGCTCAATTTAAAAATGTGCAACGTTTTAAAGATTTAAAAAACAACAACGAATTATTTTCATCAGAATTTGTTGCAAATAAAATTTATGAAATTGATACTTTAAATCAATTAGAAAATGGTGATATTGTTGATATTAGAAAAATATAATTTGATTCTAAACTCGTTTTTCGATAACTTCGTTCATCTCTGATAGGAAGCAATACATGAATTTAGAAGTAGAAAAATATCTTAGCAATCTTAGCAAATGGAAACATGAATTAACACGTTTGCATTACCTAATTGCTGATTGTGGATTGGTCACAACTTATAAATGGAAACATCCTTGCTACACTTTTAAAGAAAAAAATATTGTTATCATTCACGGGTTTAAAAATTACTGTGCAATTCTTTTTCCAAAAGGCGTTTTATTAAACGACTCGAAAAATATTTTAATTCAACAAACAGAAAACACACAATCTGCTCGGCAAATCCGATTTACAACTCTTTCAGAAATTGAAGCACTAAAAACAACCATTAAAGATTATATTTACGAAGCTATTGAGGTAGAAAAAGCAGGTTTAAAAGTAACTAAGAAAAAAACATCAGATTTTGAAATACCAGTTGAATTGGAACAAAAATTTAAAGAAAACGTTGACTTTAAAGCTGCTTTTAAAAATTTAACAGAGGGAAGACAACGAGGCTATTTATTACATTTTTCTCAACCAAAACAAGTTAAAACTCGAATTTCAAGAATTGAAAAAAATACTGCACGGATTTTAAACGGCAATGGTTTACATGATTGCATCTGCGGATTATCTAAAAGAATGCCAAATTGTGATGGCTCTCATAAACAATTATAAACAATTATTTAAAAAGGTGAAAAATGACAATTAAAGTAGAAACTACAATTAATGCTTCTTTAGAAAAAGTTTGGGAATTATGGACCAACCCAAAACATATTACACAGTGGAATTTTGCATCAAACGAATGGTGTTGTCCAACTGCAATCAATGATTTAAAACCAAATGGAGACTTTGTTTGGCGAATGGAAGCAAAAGATGGCAGTATAGGATTTGATTTTATAGGAACTTATCAAACTGTAATAATTAATGAGTTTATTTCATATAAAATGGAGGACGGGCGAATTGCAAATATTACATTTTCAGCTCAAGAAAACGGAATTCAAATAACAGAAGAATTTGAAACTGAAGGTACAAATTCTGATGAACAACAAAGAGCTGGTTGGCAATCTATTTTAGAAAACTTTAAAAAATATGTAGAATCAATTGAAACTTTTTAGTTCGTAAATTCAAAATATTATTGTTTCACACAGTTTTAATTTCTGTCTATATTTGCATTAAATAAATCCTTCAAATGAAAAAAATTGCTTTACTACTATTCATTTTACTTGCTGCTTGTTCAAAAAGCGAAGAAGAACTCCCAAGTACAGAAACTTTAATTACTAATATTTCTCCAAAAAGAGTTAAATATGGTGACACAATTACCATAACCGGGAAAAACTTACACAAAGGAATTAATGCAAATTTTAGTTATCTTAATAAAGCTTACATTAACTATAACCGAACTATACAATATTGGGATTTTATTTATGGGTCAGATATAAAAGCAACCTTTAAGGTACCAGAATTAGTTCATGAAGATATATTACTAACTACATCAACAGACAATAAATTAAACATGAAATATCATGGTGTAATTAAACTAAAACATGACTTGTGGTTTAATGATTATCAGGTAATTGATAAAAACACAGCTTATGCAATAGATAGAGGTAAGTTATATAAATCTACTAATGGATATTATAATTGGGAAGATATATATACTGCACCTGAAAAACACTACATTTCTTCAATATATTATTTAGATGATACTAATATTTGGATTTCTTTAATAGACGATACATACAAAGGTCCTTATATAAGTATGTATCATTCAAGTGATGGTGGAAAAAACTTCACTTTTAAATATCCTATTAAAGGAAATTATTCTATTGACAGTACAACAAAAATTAAATATTTCTCTAATAATAATGGTTATTTTATGACTGGAAATCAAGAAATGTTTTTTGTTAATAACAACAATACTCCTAAAAACATCTATGATCATTTTCCTAATTTAAACTCCTTGCCTTTTGGAAAAATAGATGTTTATGATTTTACAGCCATCAATGAAAATCTAATTTTCTTAGCATCAAACAACTCTCCATATCTTATTAAAATAGACAATGGTCAAGTTTCGTATTCACAATTCCAAAGGCAAGCTTCTGCTCCACAATTCTTAGACAATATTGGTTATGTTAGGGTTGGTGATGAAATCCACAAATCTGTTGATTATGGCAACACATGGACTAAAGTTTATGACGGTAAGTTTTCTAGTGTACGTTTTTTAACCAAAGATATTGGTATATTATTAATCTTCGGTGGTTGGCAAATCCCACATTATTTTATTAGAACTGATGATGGTGGAAGAACTTGGACAGAAAACTCTTACTCTAACGGGAAATATATAGAACCACATGCAGATGATTCTAAAAATTATTCCTGGTTGTTTTACAATAATATAAAATATATAGAATAAAAAAAGCAGCCAAATGGCTGCTTTTTTTATTATGCTAATTTCTTAGCATTTTTTACTTTTTGTTTTGTGAGCGCAAGTTCTATTACTTCGCTCATATCTGAAACATAATGAAACGTCAATCCTTTTAAATAAGATTCTTTAATTTCTAAAATGTCTTTTTCGTTTTCTTTACACAGAATAATTTCTTTAATATTTGCTCTTTTTGCTGCTAATATTTTTTCTTTGATTCCGCCTACAGGCAACACTTTACCACGTAACGTAATTTCTCCAGTCATTGCTAACTTGTTTTTCACCTTACGCTGTGTAAACACAGAAACCAACGACGTTAACATCGTTACTCCAGCACTTGGTCCATCTTTTGGCGTTGCACCTTCTGGCACGTGAATATGCACATTGTATTTATCTAAAATCTCAGGATTTACTCCAAAATCTTCTGCATTTGCTTTGATATATTCCATCGCAATTGTTGCAGATTCTTTCATTACTTTTCCTAAGTTTCCTGTAATTGTTAAATTTCCTTTACCCTTCGATAAAATAGATTCAATAAATAAAATATCTCCCCCAACAGCTGTCCAAGCCAAACCTGTAACAACTCCAGCAACATCATTTGTTTCATATTTGTCACGTTCTAATCTTGCAGGTCCTAATATTTTTTCAATATCATCATTGGTTAATGCAATTTCATAAGTTTCTTCCATTGCAATAGATTTTGCAGCAAAACGCACCACTTTCGCAATTTGTTTTTCCAATCCACGAACTCCAGATTCACGTGTATATCCTTCAACAACCTTTTCTATTTGCGCTTTCCCTAACTTTAAATGTTCTTTTGTTAAACCGTGTTCTTTTAATTGTTTTGGCAACAAGTGTCTTTTTGCAATTTCTGTTTTTTCTTCGATGGTATAACCAGAAACATTGATAATCTCCATTCTGTCTCTTAACGCCCAAGGAATTTCTCCTAAATTGTTAGCTGTGGCGATAAACAATACTTTAGACAAATCGAAACCAACTTCTAAATAATTATCATAAAACTCTGTATTCTGCTCAGGGTCTAACACTTCTAACATTGCAGAAGATGGATCTCCTTGATGACTATTACTCAATTTATCAATTTCATCCAATACAAAAACTGGGTTAGCAGTTCCTGCTTTTTTCAAATTCTGAATCAATCTTCCTGGCATTGCGCCAATATATGTTTTTCTGTGCCCTCTGATTTCTGCTTCGTCTCGCAAACCACCTAAAGACATTCTAACATATTTTCTTCCCAACGATTCTGCAACCGATTTTCCTAGCGACGTTTTTCCAACTCCAGGAGGTCCGTATAAACAGATAATTGGAGATTTCATATCATTTCTCAGTTTTAAAACCGCCAAATGTTCTATGATTCTTTCTTTAACTTTTTCCAATCCAAAATGATCTCTATCTAAAATCTTTTGAGCTCTTTTTAGATCGAATTTGTCCTCAGAATATTCTCCCCAAGGTAATTCTAATAGCAATTCCAAATAACTTCTCTGAACACCATATTCTGCCATTTGCGGATTCATTCTGCGCAAACGAGCTAATTCCTTATCAAATGTTTCAGCAACTTCTTTCGCCCATTTCTTCGTTTTAGATTTTTTACGCATTTCTTCTAATTCTTCGTCGTTAGAAACACCACCTAATTCTTCTTGAATGGTTTTTAATTGCTGATGCAAATAATATTCGCGTTGTTGTTGATCCATATCAGTTCGCGTTTTCGACTGAATATCATTCTTCAACTCTAAACGTTGCAGTTCTTTATTTAAACGTTTTAACGTTAATAAAGCACGTTCTTTTAAGTTATCTTGCGCTAATAATTCTTGCTTTTCTTTTACGGATAAATCCATGTTTGATGAAATAAAATTCACCAAAAACGAATTCGATTGAATGTTTTTAATTGCAAAAGATGCTTCCGAAGGCAACATCGGATTTACTTTAATAATTTGCAATGCTTGTTCTTTTATTGAATCGATAATTGCGTCAAACTCTTTATTTTTTTCGTCTGTTTTATCTTCTACTGCTGCTTTTGTAGTTGCTTTTAAATACGGTTCTGTTTGAACAACTTGATCAATTTCAAAACGTTTTTTCCCTTGGATAATTACTGTTGTATTTCCGTCAGGCATTTTTAACACTCGTAAAATTTGTGCTACAACACCAATTTTATGAATGTCGTTTTCTGTAGGGTTTTCTACTTCTGGGTTTTTTTGTGCAACAACACCTAAAATTTTATCACCGGCATTTGCATCTTTTATCAATTGAATGGAGGCATCTCTTCCTGCTGTAATCGGAATTACAACTCCAGGAAATAACACGGTATTTCTTAAAGGTAAAATTGGTAAAACGGACGGAATTTCTTCTTTGTTTATAATTTCCTCATCTTCTGGTGTCATCAACGGAATTAATTCCGAATCTTCATCTAACATGTTGTGAAGCGACAAACTGTCTAATCCTAATATTTTAGCGTTACTCATAGTATTTATATCTGTCAAGTTGACATTTAATCTTTTATTTCTAATTTTAAAAAAGCTACAAACTTATACTTATTTAATTGATAATCAATATTATAAGTATAATTACTTTTTAACTTCTACTCTATTAAGACAATTGTTGTGCCAATACGTTTAGGCTACTCGGTTCCGTTTACTTCTAAAGCCTTTTTTGTAACTTCGCTACATATGTTTCACTTTTTTCATTGAAAAAAACGTGTGATCATCTAAAAATTCATCAACATTACACCATATGAAAAACAGAATTTTACTCTTCTCAGTCATTGGATTTTTATCCTTTTCTAATTCATTTGCTCAAAAAATTGAATTAGGTTATCTTGAACAACAAATTCACAAACTTATGAAAGACTTTGACGTCCCTGGTCTTTCTATCGGTATTGTGCAAAATGATGCTGTTTTATTTTCGAAAGGGTTTGGAAATTTAGCAATCCACAAAAAAACAAAAGTTGATGAAAATACCATCTTCGGAATAGGTTCAATTTCAAAATCTTTTACCGCTCTAACTTTAGGTATTTTGGTTGACGAAGGAAAAATAAATTGGGATGATAAAGTAACTTCTCATTTACCTTATTTTGAATTGTACGCGCCATATGTTACCAATAACTTTACCATAAGAGATTTACTAACACACAGAAGTGGCTTAAAAAGTGTTAGCGGCGGAACCCTTTGGTATCACTCAGACAAATCTAGAGTTGATATTATAAAAGGACTCAAATATTTAAAACCAGTATCTGGATTTAGAGAAAAACCTGCGTATCAAAATGTAATGTTTGTGGTGGCTTCTGAAATTGTTAAAAAAGTTGCTGGAATGACTTGGGATACCTTTCTTAAAACAAGAGTGTTCGACAAACTAAAAATGTCTAATAGCACTTCTTTAGCTGCAGATAGAGAAGCAACTGTAAACTTAGCGCAACCTCATATTTGGAATGAGAAATATGAAAAAGTCACCATAAAACAGGAAAAAGGAGACAACCTTTCTCCAGGTGGATTTATCTATTCATCCGCAAAAGAAATGTCTAATTACATGAGGCTCTTATTGAATGATGGAACTTTTAATAATGAAAAAATAGTGAATCCAAAAATAGTCAACGAAATTTTCAAACCACAAATTCTTTATCCACGAGGAGGAGCACCTTTTTACAACGAATTTACATCTTATGGTTTTGGTTGGTGGCTAACGCTCAAAAATGGTCATAAAATAATTGAACATAGTGGCGGAATTGACGGTATGAGAGCAAATCTTGTAATGGTAAAAGACATGAATCTTGGTTTTATAATCCTCACAAATGAAGGTAACGAGCCTGTAATATCTTTATTAACTTCCATATTATTAGAGAAATTTCTTAATGATCCATCTTATAATATCTATAACCGAGTGAAGAAAAATAGAGATAAAAACTTACAGCGAAAAAAAGAATCACCGAAACAGATTGTAAAAATTGCTAACACAAAACCATCATTGTCAATTACAAAATATGCAGGAAAATATTCAGACAACATGTATGGAGATATTCTGATAAATGAGATTGAAGGTGGCGAATTAGAAATTTCATTTTCTCATTCTACCGTTTTTAGAGGAAAATTAAAACATTGGCATTTTGATACGTTTGAAATTGATTGGTACGACATTAGAGTTCCGAACGGATTTTTAACCTTTAATTTTAATGCAAAAAGAGAAATACTAGGGTTTTCTATAGATCAAGAAAATTTACTTGATGTAGATTTTAATGAACTAGAAATACAAAAAAAGAAAGACTAACATTTTTACCTTATAAATAAGCTCAAAATAATTAAATAGCCTTTGTTACATATGTAGCAAAGGCTATTTTGGCAATTCTATAAAAATAAGACCTTTATTTTATAATTTCGGTATCATTAATTGCAACCACTTCTAGATCAAAAATAAGATCTTTACCTGCTAAAGGATGATTTCCATCTATAACAATACTTTCCTCCCCAACTTCTACAATTCGTAAATTCATTTCTTGTCCGTCTGGAGATTTAGAAACAAGTCCCATACCAACTTCTGGTTCTAGATCTTTAGGAAGTTCTGTTCTTTTTACTTCTTGAATTAGATGCTTATGAATTTCTCCATATGCTTCTTCTTTAGCAACTGTAATCGTTTTTTTTTCATTTATTTTCATGTCAATTACACCCTTTTCAAAACCAGGAATTAACTGGCCTTCTCCTAAAGTAAATTCTAATGGCTCTTTTCCTTCAGAACTGTCAAAAACTTGTCCGTCAGGTAACTTTCCTGTGTAATTAACTTTAATCGTGTTGTTTTCTTTAACTTGATTCATATGATATGTTCTAATTTTAAAAAATATTCTTTGCATAACTCTTACACAGCAAATATTTTAATTTAAACTTACTCAAACAATAGCCGCGAAAACCAAGCCAAGAAACTAAAAAATGAAAATAAAGAGTATAAAATCCAAAATAGGTGTCCTGTAAAGAGATAGAAACTGCACTGCGCCCCTTTCCAAATGGTCATTCTATTTTAGAATTTTATCAAACATAATTTTATGTAGAATAACCCAATCAGCAACAATGTCAGTTAAAACAAGGTTAAAAAAAATACTTCCTTAAAAAAATGTATTTTTATTGTGTTTAACTGTCACAAATCGAAAAGCATTTTGTCTATAGTATAGAAACGTTTCATTGAAGGAAAATAATCTACATATCAACCAACTATTAGAACGCTGTAAAAAAGGTGATAATACTGCTCAAATGCAGATTTACAAAGACTATTACAGAGCTATGTACAACACATCGTTAAGAATACTTAAAGATGAGTTTGAGGCAGAAGACATCATGCAAGAAGCATTTTTAACTGCCTTTACAAAGTTGGATACATTTATTGGAGAAGTTACTTTTGGAGCTTGGTTAAAACGAATTGTTATCAACAAAAGTTTAACGCAGCTAAAAAAAAATAACAAGTACCAAGATGTAAAAATGGAAGTAATTAAAGACACTTCTATAGAAACTGAAGACGCTATAGATTACACGACATTACATGCCAGCAAGGTGTTAGAAAGATTAAATTCTTTAAAAGATAATTATAGAGTTGTATTAACGCTAAACTTAATTGAAGGGTACGATTATGAAGAAATCGCACAGATATTAGGGTATACGAACGAAAATGTGAGAACCACTATTTCGAGAGCGAAAAAGAAATTAAAACAACAATTAGTTTTAGAAACAGCATAAAAAAACCAAGTAATGAAAGATCAGTTTAATCAATTTTTTAAAAATACCGACTTCGACATAGAAGAGCCAAGATTTGGTCATCTAGAAAGATTTCAGGATAGATTAAAAAATCCAGCAAAAAAGAAAAAATCTTTTTCATATAAATGGATGAGCGTTGCAGCATCAGTAATATTAATTGTCGGTTTCTGGTTAGGAGCAAACCTTACCAACAAGACCTTAGTACTAGCTGATGTTTCGCCAGAAATGCAAGAAGCAGAAATGTTCTTTGTATCTACCATAAAACAAGAATTAAAAACAATAGAAAAATTTAGAAATCCAACAACTGAACGTGTAATTGAAGATGCACTTAATCAGTTAGAGAAATTGGATGATAAATACCAAGACTTAGTAAAAGCACTAAATAAAAGCAATAACGACAGACGTGTTGTGTATGCCATGATAAGCAATTATCAGAACAGAATAGAAATTTTACAAGATGTCTTAACACAAATTGATGAAATAAAAAACCTAAAAGTAAACAGCAATGATGAAATCTACATTTAAAATAGTACTCCTACTTTTTTTAATCCCTTTGGTGGGTTTTGCTAATAATGATACAAATCTGAAGCAAGAAAAAAGCAAGACAATTAAAAAACAATATGCTGTTGACAGAAATGCTACGGTAGATATTGATAATAAATACGGAAATATAAATATTGTTACTTGGAATAAAAACAGCGTTGAAATTACGGTGATAATTACGGTAAAAGGAAACGATTTAAGAACTGTTGAAAAAAAATTAAACGGAATTACTGTCGATTTTAACGCAAATTCTAATTTAGTTTCTGCAAAAACAAGATTCGAAAATTCTTCTAGCAGTTGGAGTTTTTGGGGAAAATCTAACAGCACTAGTTATAAAGTAAATTACACCATAAAGATGCCGGTTTCTAACAACGTAAAGTTAGACAACGATTACGGAAATATTTTAATCAATGAAATTAACGGAACGGCAGCTATCAATTGCGATTATGGGAAATTGATTATCGGAGACTTAAATAGTTCTAATAATGATATCAATATTGATTATTGTAATAGTTCTACAATCAACTTTATGAAATCTGGCTCTATCAATGCAGATTATTCTAAACTTACTGTTGATAAAACGGATGAAGTAAAAATCAATTCAGATTATTCTAACATAAATATCGGAACAGCAAACACAGTTTCTTACAATGCAGATTACGGAAGCATTACTGTTGATGATGTTAATAGTATTAATGGGAATTCTGATTATGTAAGCATCCGATTAGGGACTGTTTCTAAAAACTTAAATATTAAAGCTGATTACGGATCAATTAGAATAAGTGAATTAGCAAGAGGATTTAACAAAGCAGAAATTACTAGTGAATATGCTGGCATTACAATTGGAACAAAAACAAGCAACAATTTTAATTTTGAAATGGACCTACACTATTCTAGTTTTAGATATAACGACGACAATGTAGAGATGTATAAAAGCATAGAAAAAGGTTCTAAAAAGCATTACGAAGGAGTTTACGGAAAAGGAAAATCGAATTCAAGATTAATTATCAAATCGCAATACGGCGGAGTAAATTTAAAAGAACTATAATCTAAAAAATAAAAGCAAACAATCATGAAAAAAATAATCATAACAAGTATCATCTTAACATTGAGTTTCTCTGTAAATGCTCAAAGCTGGTGGAATACCAAAAAAGTAAGAGGAAACGGAAATGTTACAACAGAAACTAGAAAAACATCAGATTATGATGGCGTAAGTTTCGATGGAAATTTTGATGTAGAATTAGTAACAGGAAAAGAAGGAAAAATCACTTTAAAAGGTGAAGAAAACTTATTAAAATATATTGAAGTTGACGTTAAAAGAGGCATCTTAAAAATTCAAGTTCAAAAAGGAATAAACATTAGAACAACAAGAAAATTAGTAGTTACAGTTCCTTATAAAGACATCGAAAAAGTTTCTTTGAGTGGTTCTGGAGATGTAACAAGCAACGGAACGATAAAAGCGGATAAATTGTCTTTTTCTATTGCTGGTTCTGGTGACATGAATGTAACTGTTGATGCAAGTGAAGTAAAAACAAATATAGCTGGCTCTGGAAACATTAAAGTAGACGGAAAAACAATGGATTTAAGCTGTAATATTGCTGGTTCTGGAGATATTAATGCTTACGGTTTAAAAGCAACTTCTACTTCTGCTAAAATTGCAGGATCTGGAAATATTAGAACTTCTGTTTCTGATAAAATAGTTGCGAAAGTTGTAGGTTCTGGAAACATTTATTACAAAGGAAATCCTGATAAAATTGAGAGTAAATCTCTTGGCTCTGGAAGCGTAGTTAGCAGAAATTAATTGTAATATTAACGTATTTAAAAAGCCTCGTTTATGCTGAATTTAGTTCAGTAACTTGAGGCTTTTTTTGTTTTAATCTTTTCTATATTGAGAAGACAATTCAAATACTTTTTCTAGTATTTTTTTGTCTTGTTCTTCAAATACTAAACTTCTACGTTTTAAAACAACTTCTGCAACTTCAAAAACCTTTGGTAATTGATAGGTTGTAAATCCAGATGCGCCACCCCAACTAAAAGACGGAATAAAATTTCTTGGAAATCCGCTACCAAAAATATTGGCAGAAACGCCAACTACAGTTCCCGTATTAAACATCGTGTTGATTCCACATTTAGAATGATCTCCCATAATTAATCCACAAAACTGCAAACCAGTTTTAGCAAATCGTTCTGTTTCATAGCTCCAAATTCTAACCTCAGCATAATTATTTTTTAAGTTAGAATTGTTTGTGTCCGCTCCAATATTACACCATTCTCCAAGCACAGCATTTCCTAAAAATCCTTCATGCCCTTTATTAGAATACCCAAATAAAACCGAATTATTGAGTTCTCCGGCCACTTTACAATACGGACCCAAAGTTGTTGCTCCGTAAATTTTTGCGCCCATTTTAACCACCGCATTTTCACACATTGCAAACGGGCCGCGAATTAAACTTCCTTCTAAAACTTGCGCATCTTTACCGATATAAATGGGTCCTTCAGAAGCATTTAAAGAAGCATACAACACAGTTGCGCCTTCTTCAATAAAAATATTTTCTTTGTTAATTGTATGAACATCTTTCGGAATTTCTTGTGATGTTCTATCTTCAGTCAGCAAATCAAAATCTAACTGAATTGCTTTATCGTTTAGTGAGAAAATATCCCAAGTATTTTTAATTTGTAAAATTTCTTCTTCAAATTCAATTTGTTTGTACGATGAAAAATCAACTTCTTCTTGTGTGTCTGTGGTGTAAAAAGCAATGACATTATCGCCTTTAAAAATAGCTTCATTTTCTGATAATTTTTTTACTTTTTCTACCAAATTTTTAGTTGGAATATAAGAAGCATTTATTAAGATATTTTGCGCCATTTCTACCATCGGATATTTTTCTTCTAAATATTCCTCAGTAATTGTAGTGGTTGTCAATCCTAGTTGCTTTTCCCATTTTTCTCTAATGGTTAAAATACCAACTCTAATATCTGCAACAGGTCTTGTATATGTGAAAGGTAACAATGCATTTCTAACATCGCTATCAAATAAAATGTAGTTCATTTTTTGTAAAGCTTTTTACAAATATAAAGCAAAAAAGTCGAAGCACTTGTGCTGAATTTATTTCAGTAGACTTCGACTTTTTTAGATTGTAAAAAGGTGAAATACTTTAAAAAACTCTCCAAATATTAAATCCTAAATAAACATTTCCAGATCCCCAATCTCCTATTGCCTTAGTCATATAGCCAGATTCATTCATTAATTGAGCATTCGTTATATGTAATTGAAAAACGTGTCCTCCAGTTTCTATATCAACTCCTAATGATAATGGATTTTTAAATTTACTATTTGCAACACGATTCATATGCGCATGATATTCTGCATTTAAAGTTACACGTTTGCTTATTTTATATCTTCCTCCAAAACCTACAATATATTGTGTATTTTCTTGCAAATCATTTTCTACAAAATTTTGATGCAAATAAATTGGTGCAACTTCTAAAGATAATTTCTCATTAAACTTCCTAGAAATTAAGATTTCATGAGCATAGGTATACCTGTGTTTAGATTCTAATAATGGATAATTAACCTTATCTAAACCTGTATTAAATTCTATACTATTAAAACCAACTATTGTAAAAGGAAACTTGCCTTCTTCTTGATGCATTAATCTGTATTTTAAATGAGCATCATACGTTTTATTTGATGAACTTCTAGATAAACCTACATTTAACCAATCATTAAAACCATAAACAAAACTGAATCTAATATTAGAATTATCCAATCCAAAAAGATCTTTAATCCCAGATTTTACAGAACCAAATCGATGTGAAATCACAAAATAGAAATCCTTTTTGGCTGCCAATTTGGTAGATTCCATATTGATTATTTTCAGCCCTTTAAATACCGATGAAGTTTTATTATCAATCTTTACATCGTCATTTAATTCGTCCAGTAAATCATCTTGCGCTACTAAAGAAGCATTGATAAAGAATACAATTAATAATAATCCAATTTTTTTCATATTTATTGATATTAAAAAAGCCAACCAAATAAATGATTGACTTTTAGAAAGTTGACTTTAACTTATTCTTTAATAAATTGTCTTGAACCTAATTTTCCTTCAGCGTTTAATTTTAAGATATAAACTCCTGTGCTTAATTCAGAAACATTTATTGTATTGTTCTGAGCAGAAATATATACATTTCTAATTAATTTACCAGTCATATCAAACACATTAACTTCTGCATTTGTAGTTCCTGTTGGTAATTGAATGTTTAAGTTATCACTAACTGGGTTTGGATACACAGTAAAATCTAATTGATTTTCTTTTCCCAAACTTAGTACATTAAAATTCCCAGAAGTTGCAGTTACAACCTGATCACCACTAGTGCTTCCATTTGCATTTGCTGCTAAAGCTGCCACATAAAATTTCACCTCTCCTACATCTGTTGTAGGTGAAGTCCAATTAAAATTCCAAGTACTTTTTGTGTTTCCTGTTGAAGTATGTGTAACATGAGTTCCACCATTTACAAGTTTATTGTCTGATCCGCTTACAGCAAAAGTACCTACTTTAGAATTATCGCTTACACGTTCTGCGGTAATTTGAAATCCATGTTTGGTTGCAGATGACCCTGTAACATCAACCTGAATTCCATAAGAAGTGTTTAATGCATATCCACCAGTTGGCAATTCTGTTTGTATAGCAACTGATGCTCCGAAGTTACCACCACTATGACAACTTGTACATGTGTTCGAGGAATCTCCGGGTGACCCAGAATAACCTCCATCTCTACCACTAGAAACTGCCATTAGGACAAAAGCGGTTAAAGGAATTAAGAATAAAAATGTTTTAAAAATGTAGTTTTTTTTCATGCCTGTTCATTTAATTGTTAATAATCGTTACTTGATCTAATTTTATAACTTCTAAAAGTTCGTCATAACCGATACTTCTTCCTTTTACAATAATTACTGAACTTTCTTGAACTTGACTTAAAGTTAAACTGTCTGTGTAACAAACAATAACATCATTTAACATAAAATTACTTTGCTCTAGCTCTGTTACTTTTCCTTTTAACTGAATTGTTTTATCTAAATATTTAGTGATTGCTATTTTTGGATTTGTATTGAATTCAGTAATAAAATCATTCGTTATTAAGGTGAACGCTGCTTTTTCTTCTGAAATATTCCTATGCTCTTTATAGATATAATTGTAACCAAATATTCCTACAAAAAGAATTAAGAAAGAAGCAAAAATTAAAATCTTACGCTTGTTCATGTAGCTAATATAATAAGTTTTTACTATTTTTAATCATTATAAATAATTAATTTTCAGGAAACTATAGTCATATCACCAAAAAAAAACGGAAATGAAGAAACTATCAGCACTACTTTTACTTGCTATTTTATTTACTAATTGCACATCTGTTAGCACTGAGGATTTAACGGTGCCAACACCAAATTCTATTACCTACACTGTTAATGTAAAAACCATAATAGATCAAAGTTGTGCAACTAGTGGTTGTCATAATGCAACAGGTAATTCTGGGGGTTTAACATTAGAAACCTATATCCAAGTTAAAAATGCTTTTGAAAATAGAAGTGCTTTAGTAAGAATGGAGAGCACAAGTAACCCTATGCCAGCAAGTGGTAATTTGCCAAATACTTCAATTCAGATTATTAAAAACTGGAGGGATCAAGGATATATAGAATAATAAATCAACTTTATGAAATATACACTATTATTACTCGCATTTCTATTATCAGCAATTTCCTTTGCGCAAGATAAGTATTACACAAAATCTGGAACAATCACATTTGAATCTTCTGTGCCATCTTTTGAAGAAGTAAAGGCAACAAACAATAAAGTTACTGCTATTTTAAAATCAGACGGAACGATTGCTTCTTTAGCTTTAACGAAAGGGTTTCGTTTTAAGATTGCACTAATGGAAGAGCACTTTAATGAAAACTATATTGAATCTAATACCTTTCCGAAAGCTACTTTTTCTGGAAAAATAATTGATTTTAATACCAATAACCTTTCATCAACAGATAAAATTTTTAAAATTAAAGGAACGCTCTTGATTAGAGGTATTAAAAAAGAAGTTACTATTGATAGTAAAATAAAGATTGTAGGTAACAGCATTTACTTAAGTGCTGATTTTTCGGTAACACCAGAAGATTTCAATATTAAAATTCCAAATATTGTTAGAAAAAAAATAGCTAAAAAGGTAGATGTTTCTTTCCATTTTGAACTCAAGAAAAAATAAAACGAAACTATAAAAAAGCCGCAATTTAATTGAGGCTTTTTTTATTATTATAAATCAATTTACTTACTCAAATACATTTTACGTCTTGCGTATAAATCGTAAAAGTCATCGTCTTTTAAGCTATCAATAAATAAGATACTTTCTCCTGTACTCTTCATCTCAGGACCTAAGTTTTTATTTACATTCGGGAATTTGTTAAAAGAAAACACTGGTTGCTTAATTGCATATCCATCTAATTGTGGATTGAAATTAAAATCAGTTACTTTTTTTACTCCCAACATTACTTTTGTTGCGTAATTTACATACGGTTCTTTGTATGCTTTTGCAATAAAAGGAACGGTTCTAGATGCTCTTGGGTTTGCTTCAATAATATAAACAACATCATCTTTTATAGCAAACTGAACGTTGATCAATCCAACTGTTTTTAACTCTCTTGCAATGGTATGCGTATGATCTTTAATTTGTTGTAAGACTAAATCTCCAATATTAAATACTGGCAATGTTGCATTTGAATCTCCAGAATGCACTCCACAAGGCTCAATATGTTCCATGATTCCGATGATATACACATTTCCGTCAGCATCACAAATTGCATCTGCTTCCGCTTCAATTGCTCCGTCTAAATAATGATCTAACAACAATTTATTTCCTGGCATTCCTTTCAATAAATCAACAACATGCTCAATTAATTCTTCTTTATTGATCACAATTTTCATTCCTTGTCCACCTAAAACATAAGACGGTCTTACCAAAATCGGAAAATCTAATTTATCAGCTAAAGCCAATGCTTCATCTGCAGATTCTGCAATTCCAAATTCTGGATATGGAATGTTATTTCTTTTTAATAATTCTGAAAAACTTCCTCTATCTTCAGCTAAATCTAAGGCTTCAAAAGAAGTTCCGATAATTTTAATCCCGTATTTCGTTAATTTTTCTGCTAACTTCAAAGCCGTTTGTCCACCTAACTGAACAATCACTCCTTCTGGTTTTTCATGTTTGATAATGTCATAAATATGTTCCCAGAAAACAGGTTCAAAATATAATTTATCTGCTGTATCAAAATCGGTAGAAACCGTTTCTGGATTACAATTAATCATAATGGTTTCGTAACCACATTCTGCAGCTGCTAAAACTCCATGAACACAACAGTAGTCAAACTCAATTCCTTGTCCGATTCTGTTTGGTCCAGAACCTAAAACGATGATTTTTTTCTTATCAGAAACAATACTTTCGTTATCTACATATCTTTTTCCGTCTGCAGTTACTACATCGTTTTCGAAAGTAGAATAATAATATGGTGTCATTGCTTTAAATTCTGCTGCACAGGTATCCACCAATTTAAAAACTCTGTTGATGTTTAATTCTTCACGTTTGGAATATACTTGACTTTCTAAACATTTAAGCATGTGCGCAATTTGTCTATCTCCATATCCTTTTTGTTTTGCTTCTAGTAATAAATCACGTTGAATGGTATCAATCGTAAACGTTGAAATTTCTTTTTCTAGTAAGAACAACTCTTCGTATTGTTTTAAATACCACATATCAATTTTTGTGATATCGTAAATTTGACTTAGCGGAATTCCCATTGCAATGGCGTCGTAGATTGCAAAAACTCGGTCCCAACTTGCATTGGTTAATTTGTCTATAATTTGATTGTAATCTGTATATCCTTTTCCATCTGCTCCTAAACCATTACGTTTAATTTCTAACGATTGTGTTGCTTTGTGCAGTGCTTCTTGAAACGAACGTCCAATTCCCATTACTTCTCCAACAGATTTCATTTGTAACCCTAAGGTTCTGTCTGAACCTTCAAATTTATCAAAGTTCCAACGTGGAATTTTTACAATAACATAATCTAAAGTTGGTTCAAATAAAGCTGAAGTTGATTTTGTAATCTGATTGTCTAATTCATCCAATGTGTAACCAATCGCTAATTTTGTAGCAATTTTTGCAATCGGATACCCCGTTGCTTTACTCGCTAAAGCGGATGAACGCGAAACACGTGGATTAATTTCAATAGCAATAATATCTTCTTTTTCATCTGGAGAAACTGCAAACTGAACATTACATCCACCTTCAAAATCTCCGATTGAACGCATCATTTTAATAGACATGTCACGCATTTTCTGAAATGTTTTGTCAGAAAGTGTCATTGCCGGTGCAACGGTAATTGAATCTCCTGTATGAATTCCCATCGGATCCATGTTCTCGATAGAACAGATAATTACAACGTTGTCATTTCTATCACGCAACAATTCTAATTCGTATTCTTTCCATCCCATCATGGCTTTATCAATCATCACTTCATGAATTGGGGATGCTTCTAAACCTCTACTTAATAATTCATCAAAATCTTTTGGATCGTATACTATGGAAGCCCCTGCTCCACCTAATGTATAAGATGATCTAATTACCAAAGGAAATCCAAATTCTTGTGCAATTTCTTTTCCTTTTAAAAATGATGTTGCTGTAGCTTGTGGCGCCATTGGTACATCAATTTTCAACATCAATTCTCGAAACAGTTCTCTATCTTCAGTAATGTTTATTGCATCAATATCAACTCCTATTAATTCTACATCAAAATCTTTCCAAATTCCTTTATCATCTGCTTCAATACATAAATTCAATGCAGTTTGACCACCCATTGTTGGCAAAACAGCATCAATTTGTGGATGTTCTTTTAAAATTTGTATGATTGATTTGGTGGTTAACGGCAACAAGTACACATGATCTGCCATCGATGGGTCTGTCATGATTGTTGCTGGGTTCGAATTAATTAAGATGGTTTCAATTCCGTCTTCTCTTAAAGATCTTAAAGACTGTGAACCCGAATAGTCAAATTCACAAGCTTGACCAATAACAATTGGTCCTGATCCGATTATTAAAATAGATTTTAGATCTTGTTTTTTTGGCATTTTAGTGTGTGTTGTAATATAGTTGGTAAAAGTAAAAATTGCTTGGGTATAAAAAAAGGTGTTACTAAAAATAGTAACACCTTAATTATTAACAATTGTTAATCATTATTTCTTATGTCTTGTTTCTGTAGAAACAGATAATTTCTTTCTTCCTTTTGCTCTTCTTCTAGCTAAAACCTTACGACCATTAGCAGAAGCCATTCTATCTCTGAAACCGTGTTTGTTTCTTCTCTTTCTATTCGATGGTTGGTACGTTCTTTTCGGCATTACTTGTATTTTTAAATATCGTCTTTATTCTGTTTTGCTTTTTATGAGTTTTCATCTGCTAAAAGCGTGTGCAAATATACAACTACTTTTGTTTTTGACAAATACAATTTTAAAAAAAAATAAATTATTTTTTTGAAGTTCAAATTCGCAAATTTTATTGTGCTTTTTATTGCTTTTTTATTTGTCAAATCTTCTAGAGTTAGTACTTTTGTCCAAACCTAATCACCATGAAAAATACCAAATACGTTTTTGTAACTGGAGGCGTAACATCATCACTAGGAAAAGGAATTATTGCTGCATCTTTAGCAAAACTCTTACAAGAAAGAGGCTATTCTGTAACTATTCAAAAATTAGATCCTTACATTAATATTGACCCTGGAACATTAAATCCGTATGAACATGGTGAGTGTTATGTTACAGATGATGGCGCAGAAACCGATTTAGATTTAGGGCATTACGAGCGTTTTTTAAACATTCCAACAAGTCAAGCTAACAATGTTACAACGGGCAGAATTTATCAATCTGTTATTAATAAAGAACGAAAAGGTGAATTTTTAGGGAAAACGGTTCAGGTAATTCCGCATATTACCGATGAAATTAAACACAGAATTCAGATTTTAGGTGAAACTGGCGATTATGATATCGTCATTACAGAAATTGGTGGAACGGTTGGAGATATAGAATCATTGCCTTATGTAGAATCTGTTCGTCAAATGTTGTGGGAAAAAGGAAGAGAAAATGTAATTGTGATTCATTTAACCTTGGTTCCTTATTTGGCTGCTGCCGGAGAATTAAAAACAAAACCAACACAACATTCTGTAAAAATGTTGATGCAAAGTGGAGTAAGTCCAGACATATTAGTCTGTAGAACAGAACATGAAATCTCTGACGACATCAAACGGAAACTAGCCTTATTTTGCAATGTAAAACAAGAAGATGTAATACAATCTATTGATGCGGAAACTATTTATGACGTTCCCAATTTAATGTTTGATGAAGGTTTGGATCAAGTTGTATTAAGCAAACTTAAATTATCTTCAGAAAAACAACCACAATTACTCGAGTGGAATAATTTTATCAGAAAACACAAAAATCCAACTTCTACAGTAGAAATTGGTTTGATTGGTAAATACATAGAATTACACGATTCTTACAAATCAATTACAGAAGCATTTATCCACGCAGGATCTACAAACGAAACAAAAGTAAAAGTGCGCTGGATTCATTCTGAAAGTTTAACTCCTAAAAATGTAGAGAAAAAGCTAGAAGGTTTAGACGGAATTTTAGTAGCGCCTGGTTTTGGTGATCGTGGAATTGAAGGAAAAATTAAAGCTGTAAAATATGCACGAGAACAAAACATTCCGTTTTTTGGAATTTGTTTAGGAATGCAAATGGCTGTAATAGAATTTGCTAGAAATGTTCTACATCTAGAAAATGCAAGTTCAACAGAAATGAATAAAAGCACAAAACATCCTGTGATTAACTTGATGGAAAGTCAGAAAAACGTAACAGAAAAAGGCGGAACCATGCGTTTGGGAGCTTGGGATTGTGAAATCAAAAAAGATTCTAAAGTTTTTGATGCTTACAAATCAGAATTGATTAGCGAACGTCACAGACATCGTTACGAATTTAATAGCGGTTATTTAAAACAAATTGAAGCAGCCGGAATGAAAGCAACTGGGATCAACCCAAAAACTGGATTGGTAGAAATTGTTGAAATTCCAAATCATCCGTGGTTTGTTGGTGTGCAATATCACCCAGAATACAAAAGTACGGTGTTAAATCCGCATCCTTTATTTGTGAGTTTTGTAAAAGCAGCGTTACAGCATTCTAAAAAATAATACTGTAACAAATAGTAAGAAGCCGAGTCTAATTAATCTGAAAAAAGTTAAATACAACTTTAATAAGATATTGAAACAAGTTCACTATAAATTTGGAACAGCATTTGAACTATCATCAGTATCAAAAATAATAACAGCAAAACCTACTAAAAACAATACAGTTTTGCTACATTTGTCGCGCTTATCTTCAAATCTTGAAGACAAAATGACAAGTTGACACTTAAGAACAATCAATGGAACAGAAAAAATTTGACGCAAATTCGTTTATCGGATTATTATTATTAGGAGCAATAATGCTTTGGTTTATGTATTCTAACCAAGACGAAATTACACCAACTGAAAGCACTACAGAAACAATTGTTGATACAACTAAAACTACACCAACACTTACAGAAAATACCACTTCTATAGTTACAAATGACTCTCTAACAAATGCTGCACTACAAAGTAAATTAGGAGCATTTGCATACGGAGCGCAAACTGCTTCTGAAGGAACAACTGTTTTAGAAAATAAAATTTTAAAATTAACAATAGATAATAAAGGAGGACAAATTATTGAAGCCTTGGTAAAAACGTATAAAAGATACGATTCTTTGCCATTGTATTTGATAAAAGACAAAAACGCTTCTTTCAATATCAATTTTGGAACTACAGACAATCGTATTTTAAACACACAAGACTTGTTGTTCATACCGTCGCTTACTAAAAACGGAGAGAACCAAGTGCTTTCTATGAAATTGAAAGTTTCTGAAACACAGTTTTTAGAATACCGTTATGAAATGAAACCAAACGATTATATGGTTGATTTTGCGGTGCGATCTCAAGGATTAGACAACGTCATCAATTCTTCAAACACTATTAATTTAGATTGGAATTTAAAAACATTCCGTAACGAAAAAAGTATTTCTACAGAGAATATGTATTCTGAGTTGAAGTTCTATACAGACGAAGCTGATTATCTTTCTGCTGGTGGAAACGACAACGAAGTTGTAGACAATGTACAATGGGTTGGTTACAAACAACACTTTTTTACTTCTATTTTATTAACAGACAAACCGTTTGACAAAGCAGCTTTAATTTCTACCAACTTAGTTGATGACGAAAATATTGATACCGTTTTTACAAAAAAATACGAATTAAACACTCCGTTAGCATTAAACAACGGCGAGTTAAATTACAATATGAACTGGTATTATGGACCAGCAGACTATAAATTATTAAAAAGCTACGAAGGAAAAAACTTAGCAGAAATGGTTGATTTAGGTTGGGGAATTTTCGGTGCCATTAACCGAACTATTTTCATTCCTATCTTTGGATGGTTAAGCGGATTAATGTCTAACTACGGATTGATTATTATTTTAATGACCATTGTTGTTAGAATTATCATGTCGCCATTGGTATACAAATCGTATGTTTCTAGTGCAAAGATGAAAGTAATTCGCCCAGAATTAACTGCCATTAACGAACGTTTACCAGGAAAAGCAAACGCAATGAAGCGTCAGCAAGAAACCATGGCAGTTCAGCGAAAAGCTGGAGTTAGCATGATGTCTGGTTGTATACCGGCATTGTTACAAATGCCAATTTTCTTTGCTTTGTTCCGTTTCTTCCCATCTAATTTAGAATTAAGACAAAAAGGATTTTTATGGGCAACCGATTTATCATCGTATGATTCTGTTATCGAATTGCCTTTTCACATTCCATTATACGGAAGTCATATTAGTTTATTTCCAATCTTAGCTTCTGTTGCCATTTTCTTTTATATGAAAATGAATCAAAGTCAGCAAGCAAACATGCAAGCTCCAGCGCAAGAAGGAATGCCAGACATGCAAAAGATGATGAAGATGATGATCTATTTATCGCCAATTATGATGTTGTTTTTCTTTAACAACTATGCAAGTAGTTTAAGTTTGTATTACTTTGTTTCTAACTTACTAACCATTGTTATTATGTTGGTCATTAAAAACTATGTAATTGATGAAGATAAGATTCATGCACAAATTGAAGAAAACAAAAAACGTCCTGAAAAGAAAAAAGGAAAGTTTAGACAACGTTTAGACAACGCCATGAAACAAGCGCAAGAACAACAAGCGCAACAAAAGAAACGCAAATAACACTTGTAAGCAATTATAAAAAAACCAAAACGTAATCGTTTTGGTTTTTTTTGTTTTTTACTTGTCATTCCAACCGTAGCGGAGGAATCTCAAGAACGGTAGTTTTATCTCATGAGATTTCTCGTCGCTCATGCTTCGCTCTGTCGAAATGACAAGACGAATGTCATAAAAAACAAACTTCTTTTTTTGTTGATAAACAGGTAGTTTTACCTATTGATGGTTTCTTTAAAAAAAGCTAACTTGCTAACTGTGAATATTGTTTGTTAAAATTGGGCAATATTTTTAACATTGGGGAAAGATTGACTAAAAATCAAAATATATGAGTATTACACCAAGAGGAATGAGTTTACAGGAAGCCTACAGAAATTATTCTGAAGGTAAATTTTTAGTAAACAGAAAATATCAAAGAAAACTAGTTTGGACCGTAGATGAGAAAGAATATTTAATTGATAGTGTTGTTAACGATTTACCTATTCCACTCATATTACTAGCTCAAACTGATGATGGTAAACTAGAAATTATAGATGGATTACAAAGGTTGAATGCAATTATTTCATTTATTGAGAACAGATTTCCAATAAGTGGTAAATATTTTGATACTTCTCAATCATCTAGAGCAAAGCAATCGTCAGAAGAAGGTGTTTTTACAGCGATTACAGACAACACTTTACTTCTCGACCCTAAAATTTGTGCTGATTTTTTAGATTACCAATTAGCAGTAACTGTTTATCCTACAGATAATGAAGGAGAAATCACAGATATATTTGGCAGAATAAACTCTGGAGGGAAGCAATTAAGTCCACAAGAAAAACGTCAAGCGGGAATGATTGATGTTCTAGCAGATACAGTTAGAAAAGTATCATCTGAAATACGTGGGGATTCATCTAAAGACTTGCTTGACTTAGCAGAAATGCCTGAAATTAGTATTGACTCAACAAGAGAAAAAATAGGTTATGGATTAATTGCAGAAGAAATTTTTTGGTGTAAAAATGGTGTCATCTGGAAAAAACAATTAAGAGATAGTGAGGATGAGGAAATGATATTAGACTTGATTGCAAGTATTATTAAAGATACGCCATTAGCTAAAAGCAGGGATTTGTTCAATAAAATGTACAACACTGAATCAAGTGAACATAAAGACTTCAATAAGGAATTAATAAAATATGGACCAGATAGATTAATGCATGAAATAAAAGTTACATTTTCTATTATTGAAAATGTCTTTGAAGAACAAGACACAACCATTATAAATGTTGTTAATCCTAAATCAAGAAATCCAGTAAAGGAATCCTTCTTCTCAATTTTCATGGCTTTCTTTCATCTTATAGTTAAAGAAGAAAAATCTCCAGCTGAAAGTAAAAAAATTGTTACAGCTTTAAAAGATTTACAGAAAAAAATGACATCTACAGCAAACTATTCTGTAACTGCTGATAGAGAAAATAATATAAATTTGACTATTGGATTAATACAAAAGCATTTCGTTAAAAAAGATCCACCTGTTTTAAAACATGGTGCAGGTTTAGCGCTAGATTTTGAGAATTCAATAAGAAGAGCTAAAATAGAATCTAATCGATATGAATGTAAACAAGGAATGTTTGATTTGTCTTCGCAAAGAAATCTAAACGAAGGTTTATATGATAACATAATTCAAACTATTTGTGGTGTTGCTAATATTGGACCTGATGAAGATGGATTTTTATTTATAGGTGTAGCTGATAAAGAATTAGATGCAGAAAAAATAAAAACTTTAGACGGAGTTGATTATAAAATAATTAACAATAGATATATTGTTGGTATTGATAGAGAATTGAAATTGTTAAATGGTAGCCTTGATGACTATATTAATAAACTAATGGGGAAAATTACAAGTTCTTATTTATCTGAACCTTTAAAAAGTCAAGTATTAAGCCAATTAGATGTTATAGATTATAAAGGCTTAACAGTGATTAGATTAAGAATACCAAAACAAAAAGAGCTTTCATTCATTGGTAAATCCAGTTATATAAGAGAGAATTCTAAAACTTTAGACCTTGATGGACCAAAACTAATTTCAATTAGTAAATTATTTGATTAAAACTGTAACCAACAACGAGCATAATCTACATTTTCTTCGTTTTAAATTTCCCATAAAACAGAATATACCCATAACACACAATCGTTAAAATAAACGCTGTTTTAAAGCCAAAACCATCAATCAAATTTCCAAAGAAAAACGGTATAATTGCGCCACCAACAATTGCCATACACAACAAACCAGAAGCTTGTGCTTTTAAATCGCCCAAACCTTCTAAACTCAACGTAAAAATGGTTGGAAACATAATAGAGTTGAACAATCCAACCGCTAAAATAGACCACATAGAAAGTAAACCTGTTGTATTAATTGAAATTAAAATCATGGTAATTGCTAACAAGGCAAAAATACTCAACACTTTGCCTGCTGCCATAATTTTGGTTAAATACGCGCCCACAAAACGACCAATCATGGCGCCGCCCCAATAAAAAATAACAAAAATCCCTAATAAAGATTTTGGATCTTTTCCAGAAAACGTTTGGTTAAAGGTATTGGCAATGGTGTTTGCAATATGCATCATGGTTTCGTTTTCTGCTACGATTGGTGCCAAACCAGCATCGTAAAAATAATTTACTAAAAAACTACCAATGGCAACTTCTGCGCCAACGTACACAAAGATTCCCAATGCGCCCATCAACATCAATTTATTTTTTAGCAATTTAAAATAACCACCTTTCGGACTTTCTTCTATCAATTTTGGCAGTTTTGTAAATAAAAATATGACTGCTAACAATAAAATAAATCCAGCAATTAGTAAAAATGGCGTTTGTACCGTTGCCGCTTCCGAAATATAATATGCGTTTTTTTGAGTTTCGGTTAACAAGCCAATTTCATCGGATGATTTTACAGAATCGCTCAGCAAAAATAACGCTCCAACAACGGGCGCAATGGTTGTTCCTAAAGAATTAAACGCTTGCGATAAATTCAATCTACTACTCGCGCCATCTTCACTTCCTAACAAGGCAACAAACGGATTTGCTGCAACTTGTAAAATAGTAATTCCGCCAGCCAACGTAAAATAACCCACTAAAAAAACAGAGAACATTCTGTGTTCTGCTGCAGGATAAAATAACAAACAACCAACAGCCATGGTTACCAAACCTAATACGATTCCTTTTTTATATCCAATTTTTGATAAGATGAATCCGGCAGGTAATGAGAATACAAAAAACGCCACAAAAAAGGCAAATTGCACCAAGACTGTTTTTGCATATGACATTTCAAAAACATCTTTCAATCTGGGAATTAAAGAATCTACCAACACGGTAATAAACCCCCATAAAAAGAATAAAGAAGTTAAAAATATAAATGCCGATTTGTATGATTTATTCGTTGATGTATTCATTGATTTTACCTTTTTAAATTATTACTTTTCACTTTGCAACTTTACACCTTTGCAACTTTGAGACCTTTGAACCTTTGAACCTCTGCAACTTTGCAACTTTGAACCTTTGTTTCTTTGCCACTTTGAGCCTCTGAACCTCTGCAACTTTGCAACTCTGAACCTTTGTTTCTTTGCCACCTTGAGCCTCTGAACCTCTGCAACTTTGCAACTTTGAACCTTTGTTTCTTTGCCACTTTGAGCCTCTGAACCTCTGCAACTTTGCAACTCTGAACCTTTGTTTCTTTACCACTTTGAGCCTCTGTAACTTTAAAACTTCTTTATCCTTTTTTAGTATATGCGTTAGACTCTACATAAATTTGTTCTCCTTCTTGATATTTGCTAATTCCAAATCCGCCATGAATACAATAACAGCCGTATTCTCCTTGTTTATTTAGCGCAACATATCCTACTTGAAAATTTTGATAATTTGGATTGGATGCTACAATTCTTTTTACGCCTTCTTCACAGGCTTCTTGTGGCGTTCTTCCTTGACGCATTAATTCGACAATTAAATAACTTCCAACAGTTTTTAAGACCTCTTCTCCCATTCCGGTTGCCGTTGCACCACCAATGGTATTATCTATAAATAATCCTGAACCAATAATTGCAGAATCTCCAACGCGTCCAGCCATTTTATAGGCCATTCCGCTTGTGGTACAACCACCAGAAATATCACCATTTTTATCAATGGCTAACATGCCAATGGTATCGTGATTTTCGATGTTGATAATGGGTTTGTATTCTGATTTTACTTTCCATTTTAACCACGCTTTTTTAGACGTTTCGGTTAATAAATTTTCTCTTTTAAAACCTTGTTCAACAGCAAACTGTTCTGCGCCTTTTCCGGCTAACAACACATGCGGAGTTTCTTCCATCACTTTACGAGCCACAGAAATTGGATGTGCAATATTTTCCATACAAACTACTGCTCCGTAACCGCCATCTTTGTTCATAATACAAGCGTCTAAGGTTACGTTTCCGTCTCTATCTGGCGCTCCGCCATTTCCTACAGTTGTGTTCTTTAAATCTGCTTCTTCTACTCTACAACCCGCTTCAATAGCATCAATTGATGTTCCGCCTTTTTCCAACACTTCCCAAGCTGCTTTTGTTGCATTATGAAAACGCCAAGTTGCCACTACAATTGGTAAAACCGGAGTTTCAGTTGCAATTGCTTTGTTCTCTTTTTTAGCTTCTGTTTCACAAGAAATGATTGATGGTACTACCGCCAAACCTAATCCAGTTAAGGAAGCTCTTTTTATAAAATTTCTTCTTTTCATTTTATGCTAATTTTAGTTCAGTCTCTTTTTAATTATATAGATTCCTGCCTACGTAGGAATGACAATTTTTATTTAATTTCTATTTCATCAACAAACAACCAGCTTCTACCGTCATGACTATATCCTAAATGCCACGTTGGCAAAACGCCTAGTTTTTTTGCAACTACTTTTACATATCTTGCTGTTATTTTTCCTGGAGAA
Organism: uncultured Flavobacteriaceae bacterium; assembly: GCA_913065125.1. Lineage (GTDB taxonomy): Bacteria > Bacteroidota > Bacteroidia > Flavobacteriales > Flavobacteriaceae > Polaribacter > Polaribacter gochangensis. Next base: position 778,049 of record CAJYAG010000001.1, read on the forward strand.
GAAACTCTTTTAATCAAAACAGTTTCATTTTTATTGGGCGGGAATGTATATTCTTTTTTTAATTTTGAAAAATTCACTCCATCTTTAGAACTATAAAAAGTAACTTCTGTTGGTAGGAAGATCCAACTACGTTGGTCTTGTAAAAACCCAACAGCAACTTCATTAATTTCTTTTTGTTTTCCTAAATCTACAATCGCAATTACATCTGTATCAGAATATCCTTGCCAAGTTCCGGTTCTAAAATCTTGCGCTCCTATGATTCCATCAATCAACGCATTATCTCCGCCAGCATTGTATTGATTTGCATACTTGGTTTTTAATTCGATTTTAATATTCGGATTGATCTTAAAAAAATCAGTAGTAATAATGGCACTTTTTGTTTCTCCTTTTTGTGCATACATTTTTAGAGCAACTTTACCTACAATTACAATTGGTTTTTCATATTTCTGAAACTCTTCTCCGATAGAATAATAAATAGTTGCGTCTTTATTTACTGAGTTTAACGTCACCGTAGTTTTCCCTTTAAAAGCGATTTCTCCAGTTTCAATAAACGGAGCAGCAACAATTAAATGTTCTTTAATTTCTGTAACTGGAATGTGTTCATCGTTTGTTCCCCAAGTTGATGGTTTGTCTGTCATTACAAATCGCAAACTTCCACCAGCAACAATGTCTTTATGATTTAAAAATGTGTGCGGATAATTTTTACCGTTCAACTCAACCGATTTAATGTATTTATTTGTTTTAGAAATAGCATCAGCAACAATGGTAAAAGTTTTTCCGCTTTCTAAATTGATGCTTGCTTTTGGAAACAATGGCGCTCCAATGATATATTGATTAGACCCTGGTGTTACAGAATAAAACCCCATAGAACTTAAAATATACCAAGCACTCATTTGTCCGCAATCTTCGTTTCCTGAAATTCCCGCTGGATCATTTGTGTACAATTCCGTTAAAATCTGACGTACTTTTTCTTGTGTTTTGTGCGGTTTATTTACAAAATTATACAAATATGCCATGTGATGACTTGGTTCGTTTCCATGTGCATACTGACCAATTAAACCTGTAATATCTGCTTGATTTCTTCCCGAAGTTTCATTTTTTGCGGTAAATAATTTATCCAATTGCTTTTCTAAATTCTCTTTTCCACCCAACAAATTGATAAAACCAGAAATATCTTGCGGCACATAAAAACTGTATTGCCAAGAATTTGCTTCTGTATAATTAAAATTTACTTCAAAAGGATCAAAAGGCGAAAACCATGTATTTCTAAAACGTCCACGCATAAAATGTGTTGAAGGATCGAATACGTTTTTATAATATTGTGCTCTTTCTGTGTACGTTTTATAATCATCATCTTTTCCTAACGATTTTGCCATTTGCGCAATTGTCCAATCATCGTACGCATATTCTAAGGTTTTAGAAACAGATTCTGATTCTTTTTGAACAGGAATAAACCCATATTTTTTATACGAATCCAATCCTAATTTATCTCTAGTTGCAGAATGTTTCATTGCCTCAAAAGCTTTGTTTACATCGTAATTTCGGATTCCTTTTAAATACGCATCAGCAATTACAGGAACCGCGTGATAACCAATCATACAACCTGTATAACTTGCAGATAAATCCCAAATTGGCATAATGCCACCTTCATCATATTTTGCTAAAAACGTATTGATAAAATCGTTGGTTTTGTCTTGTTCTATAATGGTATATAATGGATGTGCCGCTCTATACGTATCCCAAAGTGAGAAAACTGTGTAATAATCAAAATCTTTAGTTTTATGAATTTTCATGTCCATTCCCCGATAACGGCCATCAATATCTTGGTACAAGTTTGGCGCAATCATCGTGTGATATAAAGCGGTATAAAAATTAGTTTTGTAATCAGAATTCTCAGATTCTATCACAATTTTTTCTAATTGTTGTTCCCAAACACTTTGCGTTTCTTTTTTGATTTCTTCAAAAGATTTACTACCAATTTCTAAATGCCAATTGTGCATTGCTCCAGCTTCATCTACTGGCGAAATTCCAATAGTTACATTTATTTCGTTTCCGGTAGTATTGTCAAATTCAAATGCAGCTTTTACTTTCTTTCCTGCTGTTTTATCATCTAAAAAAGTAACCTTTGTAAAGGGTTTAGAAAATAACATGTCAAAAAATAATCGTTGATCTGTAGCCCAAGCTTTAGAAAAACGATATCCAGAAATTGCTGTTTTAGAATTGATGGTTAGTTTAGAGTCTAACACTTCGTCTCGATGTTCTAAATCTAAAATGATAATTTGTTTAGAGCCTTCTGCAAAATTATATTTGTGAATTCCGCTACGTTCAGTAACTGTTAATTCAACCTCAATATTGGTGTCGTCTAAATGCACTTTATAATAACCTGGTTCTGCAACTTCATTCTCATGAGAAAATTTAGATTTGTAACCTTCTTTTCCGTCTGCTCCATTATTAAACACTACTTTATTAGTGGGCATCAATAAAATATCTCCATAATCAGAAACTCCTGTTCCGCTTAAATGTGTATGCGAAAATCCGAAAATTTCAGTATCAGAATAATGATATCCTGAACAACCATCCCAACCGTCTAATCTAGTATCTGGACTCAATTGCATCATTCCAAACGGACTCGTAGCTCCAGGATATGTATGCCCGTGACCGCCAGTTCCAATAAAAGGATTTACATAAGAAATTAATTGTTGGTCTTTTTGTACTGGAGAAATTAATGGTTTCGGTTTACATGAATTTAAGAAGATTGAAAGTAAAACTAAAAGCAGAAAATATTTTTTCATTCCGTGTTTGGATTTATTTATTTGACTAAATTAGCAAGATAACAATAATCAACCTATTTATTTATGTGGAATTTTAAACGCATTAAGTTTTTATTTCTCTGCGCATGCATCGTTTTACTTTTTAATTCTTGTACAGATGAGAAGCAACTAGCTGTAATTCCAGCAATTATTCCTGCTCCATCTTTTCAACAAATTAATGATGGTGTTTTTGAAGTGAGCAATGCAACTGGTATTTTTTCTGATGATGAATTTAAGCAAGTTGCAGATTTTTTAAAATCCTACATCGAATATGGAAGTGAAATCAAATTAAAATCAGAAGACTATAAAAATGTCATCAACTTTAAAAAAGATGCATCTATTACAAACGAAGAAGGTTATCAACTAAAAATAACATCAACCGAAATTACCATTGCAGCAAGTTCTGCAAAAGGAGCGTTTTATGCCGTACAATCTTTACGTCAATTATTACCTGCTTCTTTTGAAAACAGTACATATAAAGGAACTTCAGTTTCAATTCAAAACATAAAAATTACAGATGCACCACAATTTAAGTATCGTGGAATGCATTTAGATGTTGGTCGTCATTTTTTTCCGGTTGATTTTATCAAAAAATATATTGATTTAATGAGCATGCTAAAAATGAATACCTTTCATTGGCATTTATCAGAAGATCAAGGTTGGAGAATCGAAATAAAAAAATATCCAAAACTACAAGAAATTGCAGCGTACAGAAATGAAACGTTGATTGGACATTATTCTGATCAACCGCATAAATTTGATGGTAAAAGATACGGTGGATTTTATACGCAAGAAGAAATTAAAGACATTGTAAAATACGCTACTGAAAGACAAATTGATGTAATTCCAGAAATAGAAATGCCGGGTCATGCTCAAGCAGCAATCAGCGCATATCCAGAATTAGGTTGTACTGGAAAACCAATTGATGTTGCTACAAAATGGGGCATTTTTGAAGATATTTATTGTCCGAAAGAAGCAACTTTTAAGTTTTTAGAAGATGTAATTGATGAAGTAATTACATTATTTCCTAGTAAATATATTCATATTGGTGGCGATGAAGCTCCGAAAACGAGGTGGAAAAACTGTGCACATTGTCAGGCTTTGATCAAAAAAGAAGGCTTAAAAGACGAATACGGTTTGCAAAGTTATTTCATCACTAGAATGGAGAAATACATCAACTCTAAAGGAAAACAAATTATTGGCTGGGACGAAATTTTAGAAGGCGGATTAGCACCAAATGCTACCGTAATGTCTTGGCGAGGAACAAGTGGAGCAGTTATTGCAGCTCAACAACATCATGATGTAATTTTAACGCCAGGTTCTCACTGTTATTTTGATCATTATCAATCTACAAAAGAAGATGAACCTTTGGCAATTGGCGGGTTTTTACCTTTAGAAAAAGTATACAGTTTTCATCCGATACCGAAAGAATTAACCAAAGAAGAATCTAAGTATGTGTTGGGAGCGCAAGGAAATGTGTGGACAGAATACATGAAAGATTCAAAACAAGTAGAATACATGGCTTTTCCAAGAATGGTTGCGTTGAGTGAAGTTGTTTGGTCTGAAAACAAAAATAAAAACTTTGAAAATTTTAAAAATCGATTGGAGTTTTATCAAGAAAGATTAGATGCTAGAGATGTAAATTATGCAAATCATTTATATGAAGTTTTAGGGAAGTCAGAAATAAAAGACGGCGTTTTATACATGAATTTAAAAACGAATTCCAACACAAAAACCATTCGTTATACTTTAGACGGAACTGAACCAAATATCAATTCTACCATTTATAAAGAACCGTTGCTAATTGATAAAAGCGTCACTATTAATGCGGCTTCGTTTAATGAAAAAAGTCAAGTTAGTGGTGTTTTTAATGAAACCGTAAAAATGCACAAAGCTGTTGGAAAAAAGATAACTTTTGATGTTGCTCCGAGTGAAAAATACAATGCTGGCGGAAATGATGCATTAATCAACGGAATTAGTGGAAGCAACAAGCGTTATGGTGATGATCAGTGGTTAGGTTTTGACGGAAAAGACGTTGAAATTACGATTGATTTAGGAAAAGAAATGAACGTAAATTCTATTGCTACACGTTTTAACAATCAAGTTGGAAGCTGGATTTATGCTCCGTCTCAAGTTGTGGTTAGTTTTCCTGGTAATGATGAATTTTTACCAATTGAAATGGAACAAAGCGAAGAAAAAATTGTTGATTTAAAATTAGAAACCAAAATAGTTACCCGATATATCAAATTAAAAGTAATGAATTACGGCATTATTCCTGATGGAAAACAAGGCGCTGGTCATTTACCTTGGTTATTTATTGATGAAATTATTGTGGAATAAAAAGACTGTCATTCCTGCGAAAGCAGGAATCCATTTTATAACATTTAACTACTTTTAATAAGATTCCTGCTTTCGCAGGAATGACACAAAATATGAAACTAGAAATCTGCGCAAATTCATATCAATCTGCCATCAATGCAGAAAAAGCTGGAGCAAACAGAATCGAATTGTGTTCTGAATTGGCTGTTGGAGGAATCACACCTTCTTATGGTTTGTTAAAAAAAGTTGTTGAAGATTTAACGATTCCAATTCATGTATTGGTAAGACCACGAAGTGGAGATTTTACCTATTCTGATGAAGAGTTTCAAATTCTAAAAGAAGACATAATAATTTGTAAAGAATTAGGCATTTCTGGCGTTGTTTCTGGCGTTCTACATAGTAATAATACCATTGATATTGAAAGAACCAAGGAACTTGTTGCAATTGCTAAACCAATGAATTTTACCTTTCATAGAGCTTTTGATTGGGTTGTAAATCCGATAGAAGAAATCAAAAATTTAGAAAAAATCGGCGTGGTTAGAATTTTAACTTCGGGGCAAGAAAATTCGGCAGAAATTGGACTCAAAAATTTGATTGAATTTCAAGAAACAACTTCTAAAATTACGATGATGCCTGGCGGCGGAATCAATCAAAAGAACATCAAACTGTTTCAGGGAAACGGATTTAAAGAAGTGCATTTATCGGCAACTACACAAAACAAAACCATTGAAAAACCTGCAATATCAATGAATAGCAATACCCATTTTGATGAAACTCAAATTGCAACTTCAGATATTAAACATATAAAAACCTGTTTAGACATCATTTCGAATGAAACATAAATGCCTTCTTTTTCTTTTACTAATAACAAGCATTTTTAGTTGTAAAAAAACAACTTCAGATTTACCAATTGCCTTCACTATTCATAAAAATTGGGAATTCAAATCCGTTGAAGATACGGATTGGAAATCGGCTTCCGTTCCAGGAACTGTTTTTACAGATTTATTGGATCATAAAATGATTCCAGATCCGTTTGTAGAAATCAACGAAGAAAAAGTGCAATGGGTTGTTACAAAAGATTGGGAATACAAAACTACTTTTACTGTAGACGAAGAAACTATACAAAAAGAAAATATCAACATTTCTTTTGAAGGATTGGATACGTATGCAAAAATCTTTTTAAACGACCAGCTTCTTTTAACAACTTCAAATGCATTTAGAACTTTTACAATTGATGTAAAAAAGCAGCTAAAAACTAATAATTCACTGAAAATTGTATTTACGAATACGGATGCAATTGAAACTGTAAAAGAAAAAGAAAATCCATATCAATTACCTGAAGGAAAGAGAATTTACACTCGAAAAGCACAATTCCAATATGGTTGGGATTGGGGGCCAAAACTCAATACATCTGGAATTTGGAAAAGTATTTTTTTAAAAGCGTGGAACGACATCAAGTTTGATGACATTTTTATCAAACAAAAAAACATTACAGAAAATAATGCTAGTTTAGAAATTGAGGTTACTATTGAAAGTGATGAAGATAAAAACATCATGCTTGTTACAACGGCTGATAAACAAACTTATTCAAATCATTTAAAAATTACTAAGGGAAAACACAGCTATACAGTTCCGTTTGATATTAAAAGTCCGATGTTATGGTGGACACATAATTTAGGAAAACCACATTTGTATGATTTTGATTTTAAGTTGATTGAAAACAATATCATAAAAGATGAAAAATCATTTAAAAAAGGAATTAGAACTATAAAGTTGATTACAGAAAAAGACTCCATTGGTGAATCGTTTTATTTTGAACTGAACGGAAAACCTGTTTATATGAAAGGTGCTAACTACATTCCGCAAAACAGTTTTCAAAATAAAGTTACTAATCAACAGTATCAAAAACTACTTTCTGATGTTGTGGATTCAAATATGAATATGTTACGCGTTTGGGGTGGCGGAATTTACGAGAATGATATTTTTTACAATTTGTGTGACGAAAAAGGCATATTAGTTTGGCAAGATTTTATGTTTGCTTGTGCGATGTATCCTGGTGATACTGAATTTTTAGCAAACGTAGAACAAGAAGCTGAAGATCAAGTAAAAAGATTGCGAAATCATGCTAGTATTGCTTTGTGGGCAGGAAACAATGAAAACGCAGAAGGTTGGCATCGTTGGGGTTGGCAAGATGGAAGAAGTGAAAAAGAAAAAGCAGCAATTTGGTCTGATTATTTAGCTGTTTTTGATTCTATTTTACCACAAACTGTTGCAAAATATAGTGAAACAAGTTATTGGGAAAGTTCTCCAAAATTTGGAAGAGGAAATCCGAAATACGAATTTGAAGGAGATGCACACGATTGGTGGGTTTGGCATGATGCAAGACCGTTTGAACATTTTGAAAAACAAGTTCCGAGGTTTATGAGCGAATTTGGTTTTCAATCTTTTCCGTCTTACGAAACGATTAAATACATCAATCAAAAAGAACAAATTGATTTAAAAACCGATGGCATCAAATCGCATCAAAAACACATTAGAGGTTTTCAACTGATTGATGCATACATGCAACGTGATTACAACATTCCGACCTCAGATGAAGATTATGTCTATGTTAGTCAGTTGTTACAAGCCAAAGGAATTGTGATGGGAATTGAAGCGCACAGAAGAGCAAAACCATACAATATGGGAACCTTGTATTGGCAATTAAACGATTGTTGGCCATCAATTTCTTGGTCGAGCATAGATTATTTTGGCAACTGGAAAGCCTTGCAGTACAAAGCAAAAAAAGCTTTTGAAAATGTATTGATTACATACGAAGAAGATAAATTCAACATTGTTACGCACATTATCAACGACACTTTTGATATTATTTCTGGAGAATTAAATGTAAAAATTATCGATTTTAATGGAAACGAAATTTGGTCAAACTCTAAAGATATTTCTGTAAAAGAAAATGCAAGTCAGCAAGTATATAGCATTCCGAATGTAGATATTGATAGAAAAAATCACTTGTATATCACAACGTTTAACGGTGTAAAATCACTTCATTTCTTTGAGAGCCCAAAAGAATTGAATTTACCAAAAGGAGAAATTCAGAAAGAAATTACAAAAACAAAAACTGGATTTTCAATCACTTTAAAAAGTAACGTATTACAAAAAGATGTTTTCTTATTCAGTAAAGAAAAAGGTCATTTTTCTGACAATTTCTTTGATTTGTTACCGAATGAATCGACTACTATTGAATTTAAATCAGAAGGAACTTCTTTGGATGATTTACAGATTAAAACATTGAATCAGTTAAGGTAATTGTCAGTTCGAGTGAAATTGAGAAGTATGAACAATTTTGTATCAAGAACTATTTAGAAGATATCTCGATACAAATTTATTTTTTCAAAAATAAATTCACTCGATATGACAACTCTAATTTTTCTTCAAAAGCTTCGATTCTAAAAAACCCAAACCGTAACCCAAATGTTGTGTAAAAGAAGTTATCATACTTAAAAAAGCAACAATTATATTTTTATTTTGAAAAAGAGAATCTAAAAATATCAGAATAAAATAAAATCCATAAAAAGCAATGAATTGCCAAAACCCAAATAGAGCAGCAATAACACTGATATCAAATCCTATAATAAATAAGGCCGGGAACCAATACGTCAATTTTGCAGTTTCTGGATACCGTTTATTCAATTGTGGTCTTGCAGTACCAAAAGCAAACGTTTGCTTAAAAAACTGTCGAATTCCACTTCTGCGTTTGTGATATACAAATGCTTTTTCAATCAATTGAGTTTCAAATCCATTTTCCCATAGACGAAAGGTTAAATCAATATCTTCACCGACTTTTAAATCAGCAAAACCGTTGGTTTTTTCAAAAGCAGCTTTCGACAGCCCGAGGTTAAAACTTCTTGGTTGAAATTTCCCAACAGCATTCTTTTTACCACGAATTCCGCCTGTTGTTAACACAGAAGTCATAGAGTAATTAATTGCTTTTTGTAAAGAAGTAAAACTTTGATGTGCAGCATCAGGGCCACCAAAAGCATCTGTAAAATTATGATCTAACGCTTTTTTAACTTCTAATAGATATTGTTTAGGAACGATGACATCTGAATCTAAAATGATAAAATAGTTTCCGTTTGCTTTTTCCATTCCGAAATTCCGACTTGCTCCTGCTCCACTATTTTCTTTGAAAAAGTATTTTAAATTGAGTTGTTTTTGGTATTTCTCTACAATAACTTCACTTTTCTCAGAAGAACCATCTTCTACAATCAACACTTCAAAATTATCTGTAAAATCTTGTTTTGTAAGACTTTTTAACAATTCGTCGATTTCATTCGGACGATTGTACACAGGAATTATGATGGAGAAATTGAATTTCAAATTATTCTGGGAGTTTAAAATGAGGATTGTAAATCAATCCAATTACATTATTCCAAGGATCTCTAACGGAGGCAACCATTAAATCGCCACCAACATTGTTAGGTTTTTCGTGTTCTGTTGCTCCTAATTTTATTAATTTATGATAGGACTTTTCAATATTTTCAACTCCCCAATAACTCAACACATTATCTGTCTTTTCAGTATTGTCTTCTTCTGGAAGCAATCCTAACTCATATCCTTGAATAGAAAATCCGACATAAAAAACTTCATCAAAATAGGCTTTTGTTTCAAAAACTTTAGAATACCAATCTTTTGCTATTTGCAAATCTGAAACCTTATAAATAGTCGTTCTAAGTCCTAACATGATTTGTTTTTTCGTTTAATTTCTAATTCAATAATTCTTTTGCATGTGTAATTGCAGAATCTGAAATTTCTTTTCCACTTAACATTTCGGCAATTTCTACAATGCGTTCGTCTTCCGATAATTGCTTTAAATTGGTAGTTGTTACACCAGCAACTTCTTCTTTAAACACTTTGTAATGTTGATTCCCTTTAGCAGCAATTTGTGGTAAATGTGTAATCGTAATTACTTGCATTTGTGTTGACATCTGCTGCATTATTTTTGCAATTTTGTTAGAAATCTCACCAGAAACTCCGGTATCAATTTCATCAAAAATAATAGTTGGTAGTTGTGTATTATCTGATAATATTTTCTTAATCGCCAACATAATTCGAGACAATTCTCCACCAGAAGCCACTTTCTTCAATTCTCCAAAACTGCCGCCTTTATTTGCTGAGAATAAAAAACTCAAGTTGTCTTTTCCGTTTGACAAAAAAGAATCAGATGTTGATAATTCTATTGAAAACCGTGCTTCTGGCATTCCTAGCTCTGATAATAAATATTCTAATTCCTTTTTTAAATTCGGAATTATTTTCTTTCTAGCAGTAGAAATTAGACTTGCAACGTCGTCTAATTTCGTAGCAATTTCTTTTATTTCTTTTTGCTTTTGATTGATGATTCCTTCTGCATTTTCTACTTGACCTACTTTTATTGATAATGCTTCTTGAATTTCTAACAACTCCGAAATCGAATTTACATAATGTTTTTTCTGTAAATTATATATTAATTGCAATCTGTCGTTTAGTTTTTCTAATTCATTCGGATTAGAATCAATCGATTCAGTAGCATCTTCAAGTTCAGCAACAATATCATCCAATTCAATTTTTATGCTGGTAGTTCTGTTGGAGATTTCTTCATATTCTTTAGAAAATGGCGCAATTTTTTGCAATCTATTTTCTAAGGTATTTAGCAAGGTCTGAATTCCAATTTCATCAGCAGAAGCAATATGTACCGCTTCCGATAAGTTCAACTGAATTTCTTCAACATTGTTTAACTTCTCTAATTTTTCTTCTAATTCTAACTGTTCATCAGCTATTAAATTAGCGTCATTTAACTCGTTAAGTAAATGTAAATTATAATCGTATTGCTGATTTGCCTCACGCTGTTGTGCTTCTAATTCTGATAATTCCTTTTGATAAATATGCAACTGTTTTAACCCACGTTGATAAGAAGCTAATTTTTCTCCATTTTTAGCCAAAGCATCCAGAATATGAAACTGAAAACCAGCATCTGATAATTCCAACGTTTGATGTTGAGAATGTACATCAATCAATTTTGATTTTAATTCGTTCAACACAGACAACTTTACTGGCGTATCGTTTACAAAAGCACGCGATTTCCCAGAAGGTAAAATTTCTCGTCTTATAATTGTTTGAGCTTCGTAATCTAAATCGACAGAAGTGAAAAAATCTACTAGATTGTAATTTGAAATTGCCAAATGAGCTTCTACAACACATTTTTTAGAAGTATCTTTTAAAGTAGAAGTATCAGCTCTGTTTCCCAAAACCAAACCTAGCGCACCTAATAAAATGGATTTTCCTGCACCAGTTTCTCCTGTAATAATAGACAAACCATTATTAAAGTCAATTGACAACTGATTGATTAATGCGTAATTTTGTATGGAAAGTGATGTTAACAAATTCAACTAATTTTAAAAGATAAAATTACTTAATTTTTTGCCACTTATCGTTATTTGTTGGAGAAATTCTTTGTAGCAAGTTTTGCATTTTAGAAGCGTTGCTGGTTCTTGGTCCTTCAGAAAAAATGGTAGCAATCTCATCTGCCTTTGCATCTAGGAAAAACCTAATAATAGGGTTTCCAATTGTTACATTATGCAATTCTTCTAATTGTAAAACCGCTCTCTCTATCGTAGATTTAGCATTGTTTTCATCTTTAGAAAACACATCCATACCTAGTCTATGATACGTATATAAAACATTTTTAAATCCTATTAATTTAGCAGAAGTTAAATTATCTATTAGGGCGTAACGGTTTTGTTTACCAACTTCGTCTGCCCAACCAGAACCTCCACTTTGTTGTGCTAATAGTAACACATTCTTCGCTTTTTGGTAATAAGAATTTCCTCCGTTTAATTTAAATGTATCTGCATCAACACCCAAAATTACATGCACATAAAAAACAATTGTAGAAATTAAATTAGATTCAAAGACAGTTTCATTATAATTAAATGGCTGAAACTCATCATATTTAAAATTAAAATCTAAATCGTTGATATTTATAATTGGCGTGGTGTACGAAGTTCCATACACTGGTCTAGCAGCCTGAACTTGAATACTCGCTTCAAAACGATTAGAATTTACTTGTTTGTTAATTGTAATCGTAAACGCACAGCTTATTCTTTCTTGTGTCTTAAAATTATTGTTGGTCCACTTTTTTTGATTGATAAACTCTGAAAGTGAAGTTTGAAGTGTGGTAAAAACCTGTTTGTTTGAACCCGAAATTTGATCAGAATTTACAGTTACTAATGCGTTTAATTCTTGGGCATTTGTTGTTGTAAATGCTAACATGAAAATAAATAAAACAACAAGTTTACGCATTGATTTTTTGTAAAATATGGTTTATAATATCTTTTGCAACTGCAGTTTTTGATTTTAATTCAAATGGCGTTTCAATTAAATCAGCATCAATAATAGTTATTTTATTGGTACTTTTTGCAAATCCTGCACCTTTATCCTGTAAGGAATTTAAGACAATTAAATCTAAATTTTTTCGCTGTAATTTTCCTTTTGCGTTTTCAATTTCATTATTAGTTTCTAAAGCAAATCCAACTAAAAATTGGTGTTTTTTAATGGCTCCTAAAGAAGCTAAAATATCTTTTGTGGGTGCTAACTGAATCTCTAACGAACTCTCGGTCTTTTTTATTTTCTGAGTGGCAACATTTTTTAGTTTATAATCTGCAACGGCAGCAGATAAAATTGCAATATCAACATTTGCAAACTCTTTATGAACCGCATCGTACATTTCTGAAGCTGAAGTAACATTTATTCTGTTGATAAATGAATGCTGAACTTGTTGATTTGATGGACCAGAAATTAAAACAACTTCTGCTCCAAGACTTGCTGCAGCTTTTGCAATTTCAAATCCCATTTTACCGGTAGAATGATTTCCTATAAAACGAACTGGATCAATTGCTTCATAGGTTGGGCCAGCAGTAATCAATACTTTTTTACCTTTTAAAGGAAGTTTTGATAAGATATCGTTTTCTATAAAAGAAATAATATCTTCTGGTTCTGCCATTCTTCCTTCACCAACCAAACCACTTGCTAATTCGCCACTTGCAGCAGGAATTAAAACATTTCCAAAACTTTGTAATTTTTCTATTGCATTTTTTGTTGATGGATGTTGATACATGTCTAAATCCATTGCAGGCGCAAAATAAATTGGACATTTAGCAGACAAATACGTTGCTAACACTAAATTATCACACGTTCCATTTGCCATTTTAGACAAGGTATTTGCCGTTGCAGGCGCAACCAACATTATATCTGCCCAAAGACCTAAATCTACATGATTGTTCCACAATTCATTCTCCTCTTCTTTATCATAAAAAGTAGATAAAACTGGATTTTTAGAAAGTGTGGAAAGTGTAAGCGGAGTGATAAAATCTTTTGACGCAGGTGTCATAACGACCTTTACTTCTGCGCCAGATTTTATAAATAAACGAACCAAACTGGCCGTTTTATAAGCGGCAATACCAGCACTAATTGCTAATAAGACTTTTTTACCGCTTAAAATAGACATTACTCTGTTTCTGGAGTTCTATGGTAAACTTTACCATCTAACCACTCTTCAATAGCAATTGCAGTCGCTTTTGGTAATTTTTCGTAGAATTTTGAAACTTCAATTTGCTCTTTATTTTCAAAAACTTCTTCTAAACTGTCGTTATAAGTAGCAAATTCATCTAACTTATCTAACAATTCTGTTTTTAAATCTGCATTAATTTGAGTTGCTCTTTTTGCAATAATATTGATGGCTTCATAAATATTTTGTGTTGGAGCTTCAATTGCATCTTTATTGTATGTAATAGTTGTTACAGGTGCATTGGTTTCTTTATAATCCATTATTAACTTTTTATTAATTGTTTTTGTTCTTTCTCTAAAGTTGCTAACATTTCGTTTGAATCTTCTAAATATTTAGTTTTAGGAAAGTTTCTTTTTAACTTTTCGTATGCTTTTATCGCGTCTTTAATTCTCGCTTCTTTTCTTCTAGTTGTACTTCTTAGAGCTAAATCGTGAGATGCTTTAAGCCTATAATACAATGCTTCTTCTTTAAAGTCTGATCCCAAATAATCTTCTAACAAATTATCAAAAGCCTGAATTGCTGCTTGGTAATTTCTTCTAGGATCATAATCTGCAGTTGTATAATATACTTTTGCTATTTCAAAAGCTTTCTTTTGCAATTTATATCTTATCTCTTGATAATATTTATTTGCCTCAGGTATTCTTTCAGAATCTGGATAGGTGTCAATAAAAGTTTGAAAAGCGTCTAAAGCTTTATACGTGTCTCTAGCATCTAAACTAAATACAGGAGAAGCAAGTTTATAACTATATGCTGACAAAAAGGCCGCTTCTTCTTTCTTAGAACTATTTGGGTAATTTTGAGTAAACCTGTGATAATAATATCCGGCTAAATCATAATTTTTTGTGTTAAAATTAGATTGAGCAACCATAAATTGGATTCGTTCCATTTGAGGTTTCCCTCTGTATGTTGGCGTTATTTTTTCAAATAAATCTAAAGCTTTATTGAATTTTTTTGCTTCATACATTTTTGTAGCCATCGCATATTGCTGTTCTACAGTACCTTTGTTTAATACTTTTTGATACTCGCTACATGACGTAAAGAGCAATCCTACAAAAGCAAAATATATTAAATTCTTCATTCTAAACATTTGGCAAAATTAGTGATTAATTATGGATTATTAAAACGATTTTTACACAGTAAAATTGTTAGGCGCAATTAAGTATAAAAACCCTTAAATGATTCTTATAGTTTTACTAAAAGTTTGTTAATGTTCAACTTACTGATTTGTTGCGTTTGCTACTAATTGTTTGATGTCATTATCAAACAAATAAAAGCCACTTTTGTCATCGCCAATTAAGTTTATTTTATCTAAAATATTTCTTGCCAATGCTTCTTCTTCAATTTGTTCAGAAACATACCATTGTAAAAAATTATGCGTTGCATAATCTTTTTCTTGTAAAGAAACATCAACCAAATCGTTGATCGCTTTAGAAACCATTACTTCATGATCAAATAATGTTTGAAACATGTCTTTAAAAGAACCAAATTCTGTTGGAGGCGCAGAAAGTTGAGAAACTTTTGCATGTCCGCCACGTTCATTAATAAATTTTATCAACTTTAACATATGTTGTCTTTCTTCATCAGAATGTGCATACATAAATTGAGAAACACCTTCAAACCCTAGTTTTTCTGCCCAAGAAGCCATTGCTAAATAAATTTGCGATGATGCTGCTTCAATTGTTACTTGGTTGTTTAATGCTTTTTCTATGGTACTTGTTAACATAATTATGGTATTAAAAATTAGCTACAAAATTAGCGATTTCTTTTTGCAATTCGCTACTTGTTTTCACTAAAGGTAAACGAACATCATCAGTCGTAATTTTTAATTCATTTAATACTGTTTTAATTCCTGCCGGATTATTTTCTCTAAAAATTAAATTGATGATTTCCATTAATTTAAAATGAATCTGATACGCTTCTTTATTTTTGCCTTCTAGCCCTAAATTTATTAATGTAGAAAATTCTTTTGGGAAAGCTTGTCCGATTACAGAAATAACTCCTGAACCTCCTGCTAAAACAGTTGTTAATGCCAAATCATCATCACCAGAAATAATTAAAAATTCGTGTGGTTTATTTTTAATTAAGTCTAAATACTGTGAAATATTACCTCCTGCTTCCTTTACTGCAATTATATTTTCAAAATCTGTTGCCAACCTAATTGTAGTTGCTGGATCCATATTTTTAGCTGTTCTACCAGGAACATTGTATAAAATAATTGGCTTTGGACTTGCTAAAGAGATTGCTTTAAAATGCTGATAAAATCCTTCTTGAGTTGGTTTACTATAATAAGGAGCTACAGATAAAATGGCATCTATTTGCGATAAATCTGCTGCTTGTAATTCAGTAATAACATGAGCAGTATTGTTACCTCCAACTCCTAGAACTAAAGGAACTCTTTTCTTATTTACCTCAGCAACAACGTTGATAATTTCTTTTTTTTCTTCAGGTGTTATTGTTGCACTTTCTCCTGTTGTTCCGTTTATTACAAGATAATTGATTCCATTATCAATATTAAAAGCAACTAACTTTTTAAGCGCATCAAAATCTACCGTTAGATCTGAATTAAATGGAGTAATTAAAGCAACTCCAGTACCCACAAATTTTTGCATTCTTTTAGGTTTTATAATTGTTCTACAAATTTAAAGTTTTCAATAGAAGATTCCGTTAATTATTGGTTATAAAATACTCTTTAAAAGGAAATATAACTGATTTACTCGAAGTTGTTAATAATAAAACTGATTGTTATATTTTATGAAGTAGCGCTAAGTATTTTTTGATAACAGCAATAAAACTATCAATATTCTTTGGGTTTTCAGAAACTACTAAATCAAATAGTTTATCATTTACTTTAGAAAAACCAATCTTAAAAGTAGCTTTCGATTTTAATGCACAATATTCTAAATACAAATTGTTTGTGTCAAAATACCCAATGAGCAAATCAAAAGGATTTTCTAAAAAACTTTCTAAACTTGGATCTTTTATCTTACCGTTCCAATCAATATCTTTTTCAGTAAAGTGTTTATACGTTATAGGATCTGACTTTTTAAACACTCTATAACTATAAATATGTACATTTCTAACAGATGCTAAACTACTTTTTACGTGCTCTGCAATATCTATTTCTTCAAACAACTCATTATTTGTTAAGATTGCAACGGAATGAATTTCTTTAGAATTAGGCGTTCTCGTTTCTGGAATTAATTTTAATTCCTTTTGAAACCTCTTTAACAAAGATTGTTTTTTAAATTTCCCGAAAGCCATAAAATTCTATATTCTAAAATTGTATATTCGTTACTTACAAATTTAACTAAAAAAACATGCGTAGAACATTGAAAAGAATTGCTTTTTTATTTTTTTTAAGCTTTTTGATTTTTTCTTGTAAAAATGAAAAATATGCAGTCACAAAAATTACGGCAAACACCATTTCTATTGACTCTAGCTTAGCTTCTGACACCAATATTACAAAAACGATTGCTCCGTTTAAAGAGAAAATGATCAAAGAAATAAATACCATAATTTCATACACCCCAAAAGATATTGTTAGAACCGATGGCGATTTAGAAAGTAGTTTAGGAAATTTAATGGCAGATTTATCTTACGAAAGAGCAAATCCAATATTTTATAATGAAACGGGTAAAAACATTGATTTTGCAATGTTTAATTATGGCGGGATAAGAGCTGGGATTCCCGAAGGAAACATCACCAATAAACACGCTTTCGAATTGATGCCTTTTGATAATATGTTTGTTGTGGTTGAATTAACTGGTAATAAAATGGAAGCACTTATCAATTATTTAATTACAAATAAAACGGCACATCCTTTATCTAAGCACATTCAATTATCGATTACAAAAAATGGTTATAGATTATTTATACAAGGCAAAAAGTTTGATAAAAAGAAAAACTATTATGTGCTAACCACTGACTATTTACAAGGTGGCGGAGATAAAATGGTGTTTTTTAAAAATCCTAAAAACAGTTACAAACAAGATTACAAAATGCGTGATGCTATTGTAGATTACTTTAAAAGTGTAGACACCATCAAAACTGTTTTAGACAATCGTTTTAAAAGATAATAAAATGGATAGAAGAAATTTTTTACTACAAACATCAGCTGCAGCTTCTTTAACAGCAATTGGCGGATTAACTTTGCCTTCTTTTACAACAAAAAAGAAAAAACATATTACCATTTTACATACCAACGACACGCACAGTCATGTTGAACCTTTTGAACCTTCTCATTATAAGTTTGCTAATAAAGGCGGAGTGGCCAGAAGAGCAACTTTAGTAGAGAATATAAGAAAGGAAAACCCGAATACTTTATTGTTTGATGCAGGTGATATTTTTCAAGGTACTCCGTACTTTAATTATTTTGGCGGAGAACTAGAGTTCAAGTTAATGAGCATGTTAAAATATGATTTAGCCACAATTGGGAACCATGATTTTGACAATACCATTGAAGGCTTATATAAACAATTGCCAAATGCAAATTTTAATTTCGTTTCTGCCAATTACGATTTTAAAAATACGGTTTTAGACACACATATAAAACCTTATCAAATTTTTAAAAAAGACGGAATTAAAATTGGAGTTTTTGGTTTAGGAATAGAGTTAGAAGGGTTGGTTGGTAAAAAAATGTACAAAGAAACTAAGTATCTAGATCCTGTTGAAATTTCTCAAGATATGAGTAGAATTTTAAAAGATGAACAACAATGTGATTTGGTAATTTGCTTATCACATTTAGGGTATTACAACAAAAGAAACCCTAAAAGAATCTCTGATTTAAACCTAGCTAAAGTCACAAAAAACATCGACTTAATTATTGGTGGTCATTCACATACTTTTTTACCAAAACCAACGATTGTGAAAAATGCGGACCATCAAAATATGTTGGTCAATCAAGTGGGTTGTTACGGAATAAATGTTGGGCGAATCGATTTCTATTTTGACGAAGAAAAAAACATTACCACCCAAAGCAAAAGCATCTTAGTGTAAGTAGTTTAAAAAGGAGGCGTCTAAACATGTAAAACTTTAGATGATGAAAAAAATAGTTCCTATTCTATTAAAACTAATTGCTGCATTTATCATGGGGCAAACCTTGTTCTTTAAATTTTCTAGCACTCAAGAAAGCATCCATTTATTTACTATAATTGCTGGAGAAAATGAAGCATTAATGAGGATTGGAACTGGAGTTCTAGAATTAATTGCTGCTGTTTTATTATTTGTTCCAAACAAAACGTGGTTAGGCGCTTTTTTAACTCTTGGATTAATGGGCGGAGCAATTGTATCACATTTAACAATTCTTGGAATTGAATTTAACAGTGATGGAGGTGCATTATTTATTAGTGCAGTAATTACATTCCTATCAGCGTTTATTTTATTGATATTAAACAAAAAAGAAATTCCTTTTTTAGGACAAAAGTAAATGTTATGAAATGAAGTTTTTTATTAAGATGAAAAGACGGTTTTTGAATAAAAACCGTCTTTTTTATGCTGCACTATTTGTCTTTACAATTAGTGCTTTACAAATTAAAAATTGCGCTAAAATATAAGTAATCATAATAGCAACTCCGTAAATTTCATTTGGTTTATAAAATTTATTCAATGCAATTAAACTGTCTGATAAAATAAATATCACAGCTCCAATAAATAACCATAAATTTTCTGTTGATTTTTCGCTTCTATAATTCAATAAAGCCACAGAGCCAAAGGTAGAAATTGTAATTCCATATACAACAACAGGAATTAGCATTTCGCCTAAGTTTGGGTAAATTAAATACATTAAAACCCCGAAGAAAACAACAAACGGAAAAGCAGATGAAATCATTTTAACTGTTAAATCTCCTGGCAAAAAACCAACAGTAACTTTAATGTATACAACATGCGCTAATAAAAATGCCAAAAGTCCAAACATAAAAAAATTTGCACCGTTAAACATCAACAATACATCGCCAACAAAACTAAAAAACATTCCTAAAACATACCAAAAAATTGGTTTTTTAACGGATGCTAAATACACCAAAGCTAACAAAGTGAGCAACATTGGTTTTGCAATAGTTTTTATCGTTTCATTTAGGGTAATAATTCCCCAAATATCTGCAACTGCTGCAATGAAAAATAATGCAGTTACGAGAGTAATTTTAAGTTGTTTGGTCATTGTTGATTTTGATAAATTTAATATTTAGACTTTTAAGTTAACTAAATGTTACAAACTCCTCTACGAAATCATATCTATAAAATCTTGTTCAGAAATAATTGCAACACCTAAATCTTCTGCTTTTGTTTTTTTACTTGGCCCCATTTGATCTCCTGCAACTACAAAATCTGTTTTTTTAGAAATCGACGAACTTACTTTTCCGCCGTTATCTTCAATAGCTTTCTTCAATTCATTTCTTGACAATTGATGAAAAACTCCAGAAACTACAAATATTTTTCCGTTTAATTTATTTGTTTGATTTTCTAAACTTTCTGCTGATACTTCTAGTTGCACACCACTTAATTTTAATCGATTTATCAATTGAACATTTCCTAAGTCATTCGAAAAATCGATGATGCTTTGTGCAATTCGATCACCTATTTCATCCACAGCAATTAAGGTTTCAAAATCTGCCGCCATTAAATGATCAATCGATTTAAAATGTTTTGCCAACTTCTTTGCAACGGTTTCTCCTACAAATCGGATTCCCAAGGCATACAATACTTTTTCAAACGAAATTTCTTTTGATTTTTCGATTCCGTCAATCATATTTTGAGCAGATTTTTCTGCCATTCTTTCCAATGGGATAATTTGCTCCACTTTTAAATCATACAAATCTGCATAATTTTCTATCAATCCTTCTTTGCGCAATAAATCAACAGTTTCTCCGCCCAAACCATCAATATCCATTGCTTTTCTACTGATAAAATGCTGAATTCTTCCGGTAATTTGTGGCGCACAACCAAATTCATTCGGACAATAATGTTTGGCATCGCCTTTGGTTCTTACCAATTCTGTATTACATTCCGGACAATGTGTTGCGTACTTTGTTGGTGTAGAGTTTTGCGGACGTTTTGTAAAATCAACTGCAATAATTTTCGGAATAATTTCTCCGCCTTTTTCAACAAAAACAGTATCGTTAATTCTTATATCTAGCTTTTCAATTTGATCTGCATTGTGCAACGAAGCCCGTTTTACAATAGTTCCCGCTAACTGCACTGGTTCTAAATTTGCAACAGGAGTAATCGCTCCTGTTCGCCCAACTTGATACGTAATTTCGTGTAAAATTGTAGCAACTTGTTCTGCTTTAAACTTGTATGCCATTGCCCAACGTGGTGCTTTTGCCGTATAACCCAATTCTTCTTGTTGCTGTAAATTATTTACTTTAATAACAACGCCGTCTGTTTCATACGGCAAATCGTGACGCTTTGTATCCCAATGATTTACAAAGTCAAAAACATCATCAATACTTTTTGCTAAAGCCATTGTTTCTGGAACTTTAAACCCTACTTTTCTAGCGTTTTCTAAACTCTCAAAATGTGTTTTGTATTTTCGTCCTGAAGTAACAATTTGATACAACAAGCAATCTAAAGGTCGTTTTGCAACTTCTGCACTGTCTTGTAATTTTAAACTTCCACTTGCTGTATTTCTTGGGTTTTTGTATTCTTCTTCTCCGTTTTCTACGCGTTCTTGGTTCATTTTATTGAATCCATCTAACGGTAAAATAATTTCTCCTCGCATTTCAAAATCGGAGACAAAGTTTCCATTTATCACTAAAGGAATCGACTTTATAGTTCTAATATTTGCAGTAACATCATCACCTTGAAAACCATCGCCTCGCGTAACCGCTTTTACAAACTGCCCATTTTCAAAAGTCAAGTTGATAGAAGCCCCGTCGTATTTTAGTTCACACGTAAATTCTACATCATCTGTTCCCAAACCTTTATGAACTCGTTTTTCCCAATCTAATAAATCTTCTTTAGAATACGAATTATCCAAAGAATACATTCGGTTTTTATGCGTAACCGTTTCGAAATTTTTGGTGATTTCTCCGCCAACTCTTTGTGTTGGCGAATTGGCATCAAAAAACTGCGGATTTTCTCTTTCTAACTTTTCTAATTCTTTTAATTTGATGTCAAACTCAAAATCAGAAATTGTTGCATTGTCTAAAACATAATAGTTATATGTGTGCAAATTTAACGCTTCGCGAAGTTGTTGTATTCTTTCTTGAACGGTCATATTATCAATAATAAAACTTGTTTTTGGTGCTAAAATTTCGTATCCTTTATATTCATTCAAAAATGATTTAAATAAATGAAATACGCTATAAAAATACATAAAATTTCTACAGTTGAAGAACTAGAAAATTCTTGGAACCTTAAAGATTATAAAGAACTCTTAGAACGATTTGATTTTCCGAATGCAGAAAGTAATGATATGACCGAATTAAGGGAATTGCTTTTTATGGCAATTACAGATTACGAGCCAAATGAAGCTGCTGCAATTGTGTTAGATTATAAATTATCTAATCATTTAAACGAAGGGCAAATTGAACAGTTGTCACATGAGATGCTGTTGGATAAGATTTCTGAAGAATATCCAGAAATAAATTTACACAAAGAACTTTTTAACATCAACCAATTATTATACAAAGCGTATAATGGCAAGTTTCATAACACAAAAGCTACCGTTGTAGATTTTGAAATAACACCTTTACAAAATGCAGACGCAACGATAACCAAAGAAATTGTGCTAAAATGTTTTGCTAAAAACTTAGACAATCATGCGGTTGTATTGCGTTTGTTTGGAGATCAAGTAAATGCCGTTGATCCTTTTGATGAAGCCAATGATGTAATTTGGGAACTTCAAAAAAAGAACACTCATTACAGCATGACAACTTCTGATTATTGGATAAGCAAAGACGAGTTTTTAAATGAAGAGTTTGAAGCTAAAATTGTCTTTTTCGAGGAAGAATAGTTGCGCTAATTTTTGTTTTTCTTATTACTATTGATAATAAAAAACCTTAGAAATTTACACTTCAAATTATAAAAATGCTTAGCCCTGATTGAAGCGTTTGTTTGAGCTCTTTTTGAGGAATGAAAAAAAGCGAGTGCGGAAAGCAGGAAACAGCTACAAAATAAAAAACCGAAACAAATCTGTTTCGGTTTTTAAAAATTATTTTGTGATTTCTATCTACTAATAATACGTAAAACGTCTTACTTTTGCAATGTGTTTTGCCAAACGAATCACTTGATGAGAATAGCCGTATTCGTTATCATACCACACATAAATTACAATGCTATTTCCGTCTGTTATTGTTGCTTTGCTATCAAAAATTGATGGCGCAGAACAGCCAACGATATCAGAAGAAACCAATTCATTATCAACAGAATATTTAATTTGTTCCACTAAATCGCCTTCTAAAGCATATTTCTTCATGATTGCATTTACAGATTCTACAGTTACATCAGTATGTAATTGTAAACTCAAAATAGCCAAAGATCCGTTAGGAACAGGAACACGAATTGCATTTGAAGTTAATTTACCTGCCAAAGCTGGCAATGCTTTTGCAACTGCAGCTCCAGCTCCAGTCTCAGTAATTACCATATTTAAAGCTGCTGCTCTACCTCTACGATATTTACTATGCATATTATCAACCAAATTTTGATCGTTTGTGTATGCGTGAATGGTTTCTAAATGCCCTTTGTTGATTCCAAAACTATCTTCTAATACTTTTAAAACAGGTGTAATTGCGTTTGTTGTACAAGAAGCTGCTGAAAAGATATCAACATTGTCTGGATTATTTTCTTCGTGATTTACACCATGAACAATATTAGGGACACCTTTTCCTGGCGCAGTTAGCAATACTTTACTTGCTCCTTTTGCAACCAAATGTCTGCTTAACGCTTCTTTATCTCTAAATGCTCCTGTGTTATCAATAATCAAAGCATCGTTAATTCCGTAAGTTGTATAATCGATATCTTCTGGCTGATTTGCAGAAATCATATACACTGTTGTTCCGTTTATAATTAATGCATTGTTTTCTACATCAACTTCTACAGTTCCCATAAAATCTCCGTGTACAGAATCTATACTTAATAATGAAGCTCTTTTTTCTAAAACAGATTCATCTATTTTACCACGAGTAACAACAGCTCTTAATCTCAATTGAGCACCTTTACCCATTTTGTTCATTAACTCACGCGCTAATAAACGACCAATTCTACCAAAACCATACAGAACTACATCTTTTGGTTTAATATTTTCTGATGCAATTGCTCCTTTTAATTGATTTTTTACAAATGCTAACTTATCAGCACAATCTGCTTCGTTTAATTGACATTCGTATGCCAACTTTCCAATATCTAATTTAGATGCTGGCAACTCTAATTTCTGAATTGCTTTTGCAATGTCTAAAGCATCAAAGATGGTAATTGGTTTTGCTACAAATTCTTTTGCGTAGCTAATTAAATTTAAAACTTCGCTCGTTTGCTTGTCTATTAATTGATTTCTAAATAAGACCAATTCGATAGATTTATCAAACCATAAATCGTTTACAATATTGATAAATTCTACAGTAGCTCTACGAGTTTGAACTTGAGAAGATACTTGATCTTCATAATTTGTTGTTGTTGACATAGTTGTGTTATATCTGTTGGTTTTTCAAATTTGGTGCAAAAATACTTATTTCTATCGATTTGATTGCTATTTTTCAAAAATAAAAATCTCGCTTTATCTGTTTAAAGCGAGATGTATAAATTCATTTTTAAATGATTTTACCTGAGGTAAAATTTTACTTTTTCTCCCTTTAAATCTAACATTTCTATGGTGACAGAATATCTTTTTTGAGAATCTAAAAACGTTGCGACTTGAGAAGCACTCGTTACTTTTTTATTATTTATTTTGGTAATGATGAACCCTTTTATACTAGAACCATCTGCCCTTTGAGCGTAATCTTGTACTATTTTAACTCCATAAGAAATTCCTAATTTATTCATTTCTGGTTTTGTTAAATCTTTAAGGTCTAAGTGATAACTATCAGATCTAAATACATCTTTTTTAGAAAGTTTTACTTTTTTATTTAAAAATGAACCATTTCTATTTATAGTAACATCCACAAAATCTCCTGGTCGTTTTGCTCTTAATTGCCCTGCCAAATCAGAGAATTTAGAAATCTTGATATTGTTTACTTTTGTGATGATATCACCCGATTTTAATCCCGCTTTTTTTGCGCCACTATTGTCTGGGAAACCGCCAATCTTAACACCTTCTTCAGAATATTCTAAATCAATAGAAATTCCCAATACAGATTGTTGTACTCTACCAAACTGCATTAAATCTTCGATAACTTTTTTAGCAATATTTGATGGAACAGCAAAAGAATACCCAACAAAAGAACCCGTTTTAGAAGTAATTGCTGTATTTATCCCCACCAATTCTCCACGTGTATTAACCAATGCACCACCACTATTTCCAGGATTTACAGCAGCATCCGTTTGTATAAATGAATCTGTAATGTTTCCATTTCCTCTTAAATCTCTTCCTTTAGCACTTACAATTCCTGCTGTTACAGTAGAAGTTAAATTATAAGGGTTTCCGACTGCCAACACCCATTCACCAATTTTTAACGCATCAGAATTAGAAAAAGTAATGTATGGCAGTTTAATATCTGCATCAATTTTTAACAAGGCAATATCATTTTCTGTATCTGTTCCAATCAATTCTGCTTTGTATTTTTTTTGATTGTTTAAGGTTACTTCTAAATCTGATGCTCCGGCAATTACATGATTATTTGTAACGATATAACCATCTTCAGAAATAATAACACCACTTCCGGTTCCTACTTGTTCGTATTTTCTTGTTCCACTTCCTCTTCCGTAAAACAATTCTGCCCAAGGATCAGATTGTGTTTTTATTGCCGTGTTTTTTACGTGAACAACAGAATGGATGGTCTTTTCTGCGGCTTCAGTAAAATTAGTTGGCGAATTTGTTATGGGTAAATTTGTATTTGTAAAACTGGTTTTCACAATCTGTGAAGAAGGCTCAACCGTTCGTTCTATAACAACTTGAGGCTTTTCTAAAAACATTTTATAACCGCCAAGAGTTAAGATTCCTCCTAAAATTGCAATACTTAATAAATTAGCTGTTTTTTTCATTTTCTTATCATTTTTTAGAACTTATCAAATATACGATTTTAACATTTTACACAAATATGTTTTAACTGCATTTTAACGATTTTTAACCGTGTTTTAACAAACTATTTTCAGCAGATAAATTGTTATCTTTGTGGCTTATGGATATCACTTTTCACAAATACGAAGGAACTGGAAACGATTTTATCATGATTGATAATAGAGATAATTCATTTCCTAAAAACAACATTGCCCTAGTCAATAAATTGTGTGATAGACATTTTGGAGTTGGAGCAGACGGGTTAATTCTACTAGAAAATGATGCTGAAACCGATTTTAAAATGGTGTACTTTAATGCTGATGGAAATGAAGGAACAATGTGTGGAAATGGCGGAAGATGTATTGTTGCTTTTGCATACAAATTAAACGTAATTTCAGAAAAAACTACCTTTAATGCTGTTGACGGATTGCATCACGCAAGCATAGAAAATGGTTTGGTTTCCTTGCAAATGATTGATGTAAAAAAGACCGAAGTTCATACCAATCATGTTTTTGTAAATACTGGCTCTCCACATCATGTTCAACTTGTAAAAAATATTGATACTTATGATGTTGTTACAAATGGGAGAAAGTTAAG
The DNA here is from genome assembly GCA_913065125.1 of uncultured Flavobacteriaceae bacterium. Classification (GTDB taxonomy): domain Bacteria; phylum Bacteroidota; class Bacteroidia; order Flavobacteriales; family Flavobacteriaceae; genus Polaribacter; species Polaribacter gochangensis. The sequence continues at coordinate 804,522 of CAJYAG010000001.1, forward strand.
AAATGAATATGGAGACCAAGGAAGCAATATTAATTTTGTAGAACAAATAAACGAAACTACTTTTAAAGTTAGAACATACGAACGTGGTGTAGAAGATGAAACATTGGCCTGTGGAACGGGAGTTACTGCCGTTGCAATTGCCATGCATAAAACCAATAAAACCAACTCAAGAGTTATTAAATTACCCGTTTTAGGAGGAGAATTAGAAGTTTCATTTAGTGTAGAAAACAACCAATACAAAAATGTTTTTCTAAAAGGACCAGCTACTTTTGTGTTTAAAGGAATTATAAATATTGACCACAAAGACGCATAGTTTGTTTCAGAAAATTTGACATGAATATAACTAAACAATTTCTTGATGATTTAACCTATTCTTTTTTAGGTTGTTGCATTAATGTTCATAAAGAATTAGGTCCTGGCTTATTAGAAAGTATTTATCATCAATGTTTAATTGAAGAATTAAAATACGAAAAGATTTCTTTTTCAACAGAAATAAATATTCCAGTTTCTTATAGAAGTATTAAAGTTGATGCTAATTTAAAGGCAGATTTACTAATTGAAAACTGTTTAGTTGCAGAATTAAAATCTGTTCAAGAATTAAAACCTATTTTTAAAGCTCAATTATTAACTTACATGCATTTACTAAGAGCTCCAAAAGGTATTATCGTTAATTTTAATTGTTTGAATATATTTAAAGAAGGGCAAAAAACTTTTGTGAATAATTTTTTTAATGAATTACCAATAAAATAAGCTATGTCAACTATGTCTCTATGTGGTCAAAAAATTAATCTACGTGCTTTAGAGCCAGAAGATTTACAGTTTTTGTTTGACACAGAAAATGATACATCTTTTTGGGAAGTTAGCGATACACAAACTCCGTTTTCTAAATTTGTATTAAAACAATATTTAGAAAATGCCCATTTAGATATTTTTGAAGCCAAGCAATTGCGCCTAATTATTGAAGAAAAAACAAACAATCAACCAGCTGGAATTATTGATCTTTTTGATTTTAATCCGCAACATAAAAGAGCCGGAATTGGAATTTTAATTCACAAGAAATATCAAGAAAAAGGGTTTGCTTCAGAAGCATTAAAGTTATTAATCAACTATTGTTTTACGCATTTACAATTGCATCAATTGTTTGCAAATATCACTTCAGACAATACAAAAAGTATTGCTTTATTTAAAAAACATAACTTTGTAAAAGTAGGCGTAAAAAAAGATTGGATTTTTTCTAACTCTACTTTTAAAGATGAAATTTTATATCAAATTATCAATGAATAAAAAGAGATTTATCGTAGTAATTATTGGCTTAATACTTCTTATTGGAGGTGTTTTTACATTCAACACTTACAACAAAATTTACGCACCAAACACCGTTAAAGAAGGCTTTGTATTTATCAAAACAAATAGCAACTTAAAAGATTTAGAAAATGAAGTAAGACCATTTCTAAAACGTGTAGAATCATTTGTTTGGGTAGCCAACAGAAAAGAATATAACAAAAACATAAGAGCTGGTAAATTTAAAATTCCGAAAGGAATTTCTAATAATGATTTAATCAACCTTTTAAGAAGTGGCAAACAAACACCTGTACAACTTATTTTTAACAACCAACATTCTTTAGAAGATTTAGCCGGTAGAATTGCTGTTCAAATTGAAGCGGACAGTATTTCAATTTTAAATGCAATGAAAGATGAAACTTTTTTAAAAGAACATCAATTTACTTCAAAATCTGCCTTAGGAATGTACGTACCGAATAGCTACGAGTTGTATTGGAATTCAACTGCCGAGCAATTTAGAGACAGAATGTTAACAGAATACAATCGTTTTTGGAACGAAGAAAGAGAAAGACAAGCTAAAAAATTAAAATTAAGCAGAACTAAAGTCATTGCTTTGGCATCTATCGTTCAAAAAGAAACAGCTAAAATTTCTGAAAGACCAATTGTTGCAGGCTTGTATTTAAACAGATTAAAACGAGGTTGGCCGTTACAGGCAGATCCTACAATTATTTATGCGCTGAAAGAAAAGCACGGACAAGATTTTGTTGTTAAACGAGTTTTATTAAAAGATTTAACGATAAATTCTCCTTACAACACATATCAAAACAAAGGCATTCCACCTACATTAATTGCAATGCCAGATATTTCATCTATTGATGCTGTTTTATTTTCAAAAAAACACAACTATTTTTATATGTGTGCAAGTGTTGATAAGATCGGATATCACGAATTTGCAAATACTTTAAATCAACACAATAGAAACGCAAGAAAATATCAACGCTGGATAAGCAACCAAGGAATTAACAGATAATTGAATGCTAAAAACGAAAAACAAAATAATTTTGTCATTCCCGAGAAATCGGGAATCTGCTTTTTATCAACAATTTTTAGTGTTTTTTTTACTCTTTGCCATTAATCTTCAAGCACAAACTTCAACTTTCTACACAAAATCTGACACCTTAAATATTAAAAGAAAAAATGCTGTAATTATTACAAAATCTACATTAGCTGTCGGAGCTTTAATAGGACTGGATAAATTATGGTATTCAGAACATCCGCGTTCTAGTTTTCATTTTATCAACGATAATAAGCAATGGAAACAAATGGATAAGATTGGACACCTAATGACTTCTTATTATGTTGGAAAAACCGGAATGGAAGTGTTGGATTGGGCGGGAGTCTCTAAAAAAAATCAATTGATTTATGGTGCAACTTTTGGGTTTACTTTTTTAACTGCCGTTGAAGTTTTAGATGGTTTTTCAAAAAAATGGGGCGCTTCTTGGGGTGATATTATAGCAAATGCAAGCGGAACAGGATTGTTAATCGGGCAAGAAATCCTTTGGGAAGAACAACGAATTACTTTAAAATATTCTTTTCATCAAACAGAATTCGCTGAAATTAGACCGAATACTTTAGGAGATACTTTTTTACAACAAGCGTTAAAAGATTACAACGGACAAACCTATTGGCTTTCTGCAAATATTTGGTCTTTTGCTAAAGAAAGTAATTTTCCGAAATGGTTAAATATTGCTTTTGGTTATGGTGCAGAAGGAATGTTATATGGAGAAACAAATCCTAATAATCAGTTTTCTCAAGATCCTTATCGGCAGTTTTATTTGAGTTTAGATTTAGACTTAACGAAGATAGAAACGAAATCAAAGTTTTTAAAAACGGTGTTTTCTACCATTAATTTTATCAAAATTCCTGCCCCGACTTTAGAATACAACAGCAACGGAAATTTTAAATTCCACTTTTTGTATTTTTAATGTTCTTTATGGATGATAAAAATTGCAGGTCTTTTATGTAAATCTGGATTTTCATTTTTCCAAGCTCGTATATCTTTTGTCTTAATATACTCTGTTGGTAGTGTAATATCGGCAGCAATACATAAATTTGTAGAAGGAGTTAATGTTGCTTTTAAATCGGCTAATAATTTTTCGTTTCGATAAGGAGTTTCGATAAAAATTTGAGATTGATTTTTTTCTTTCGACAACTTCTCTAATTCTTTAATTGCCTTTTTTCTGTCGGATTTATCAATCGGTAAATACCCGTTAAATGCAAAACTTTGTCCGTTCATTCCAGAACCCATCATTGCCATTAAAATAGATGAAGGACCAACTAACGGAACCACCTGAATGTTTTTATCGTGCGCCAATTTCACAATGGTTGCTCCTGGGTCTGCAACCGCAGGAACTCCAGCTTCTGATAATAATCCAACAGAAATTCCTTCATTACAAACATCTAAATACGATCTTGTTTCTAGTTCATCTGCATACTTATCTAACATCATAATTGTTAATGATGGTTGCGATTTTTTTGGTGATATTTTTTTGATAAATCGTCTAGCTGTTTTTTCATTTTCTACAATAAAATAATCAACTTGCTCAATTACTTTTTTTACAGAAATTGGCATCACCTCTAACGGTTCATTATCGCCTAAAGTAGTCGGAATTAAATATAATTTACCTTTCATCATTTTCTATTTTTTTAGCAATGATTTCACAAGCTTCATCTAATAGTTGATATACATTTTCAAAACCGGCATCTCCACCAAAATATGGGTCAGGAACACTTTGATCTGCGCCAGGAGAAACTTCATTTAAAATTAATTGCACTTTTTGCTCATCATATTTATCTCTAGCAAGTGATAGTACTTCTTGGTAATTACCACGATCCATTACATAAATCATATTAAAAGTATCAAAATCATTAACTGCAAATTTTCTACAACGCTGATCAGAAATATTAATGCCGTGTTTTTTAGCAACCGCAATAGATCTATCGTCTGGCAAATGACCAACATGATAACCAGCTGTTCCGGCTGAATCTACTTTTATAGTTGCATTTACTTTTGATTGTAAAATACCTTCTGCTAATGGAGAACGACAAATGTTTCCCAAGCAAACCATTAAAATTCTCATGCTTTGAAGTTTAGAATGTTAACTTCTTTGTTAAATCGTCTACGTATTTTCTGAATTGCTTATCAGTTTCCGTTAAGTTATCTACTGTTTTACAAGCGTGTAAAACCGTTGCGTGATCTCTGTGACCAATTTGAGAACCAATACTTGCCAATGATGATTTGGTCATTCTTTTCGCAAAAAACATGGCTAATTGACGCGCTTGTACAATATGACGTTTCCTCGTTTTAGATTGCAATGTTGCTACATCCATATCAAAGTATTTAGAAACTACTTTTTGAATGTAATCAATAGAAACCTCTTTCTTTGTGTTCTTAACAAATTTATCTACAATTTGTCTTGCCAATTCTAAGGTATATTCTCTTCTATTAAAAGAGGCTTGTGCAATCATAGAAATAATTACGCCTTCTAATTCACGCACGTTCGATTTGATGTTTTTTGCAATATATTCTACAATATCTTCTGGCATTTCTACACCATCTCTATACAATTTGTTTTGAAGAATAGAAATTCTAGTTTCATAATCTGGAGCTTGCAATTCTGCAGATAATCCCCATTTAAAACGAGATAACAAACGTTGTTCGATATCTTGCATATCAACTGGCGCTTTATCCGAAGTTAAAATAACTTGTTTACCGTTTTGATGTAAATGATTAAAAATATGGAAGAATACATCTTGTGTACCTGTTTTACCTGATAAAAATTGAACATCATCAATAATCAACACATCTATCATTTGATAAAAATGAATAAAATCATTTCTAGTATTCGATTTTACAGAATCTATAAATTGTTGTGTGAATTTTTCTGACGAAATATACAAAACGGTTTTATCAGGATACTTGTCTTTGATATCAACACCAATTGCATGCGCAATATGTGTTTTACCTAATCCAACTCCACCATAAATTAACAATGGATTAAAAGAGGTTCCGCCAGGTTTATTAGCAACTGCCATACCTGCAGAACGCGCTAAACGGTTTGAGTCTCCTTCTACAAAATTATTAAAATTGTAATTTGCATTTAGTTGAGATTCTATTTTTACTTTTTGTAATCCTGGAATTACAAATGGATTTCTTAATTCTCTGTCTTTAGTTTCTAAAGGAACTGTAACTTTTTGTGGTTTTAAAGGATCTCTATTAGAACTTGGTATTTTTACTGTCTGCGGACTGTTACTACTATACGTATTTTCCATACGCACATCGTAAATTAATTTAGCTTCTTTTCCTAACTCTCTAACTAGAGCAACTCGAAGTAATTTAATATAATGCTCTTCCAACCATTCATAAAAGAATTTACTAGGCACCTGAATTGTTAAAGCTTCGCCAAATATTTTAATCGGTTTGATAGGCTCAAACCAAGTTTTATATGCTTGCGGTTTTATATTGTCTTTAATAAAAGAGAGGCACTCGTTCCAAACTGAGTCAGCAGTTTTAGTCATTCTAAATTTAGCAGATATTAATGTTTAATAAATTGTTCCTTTTGGGATCACTACACCCTTTTTCTAAAGCTTTACAAAAGTGTGAATAAAATTCAGTATAAAAAAATGAATTTGCTATTGATTATTAACTTTTTTTTTCGTAAAATCAAACCCATAAAAAAAAACCTCAATTCTTGTTCACACAATCCACCTCATTTAGAATACGTTACGGAGAAACAGACCAAATGGGTGTTGTTTATCACGGCAACTACGCACAGTTTTTCGAAATCGGCAGAATAGACTGGCTAAGGTCTTTCGGCATATCTTATAAAAATATGGAAGAAAATAATGTGATGCTTCCTGTTGTAACTTTACAATGTAATTTTAAAAAATCTGCTGAGTTCGACGATGAAATTACGGTAAAAACTACATTAAAAAAAATTCCTACTGTTAAGATTGAATTTGAGTACGAAATTTATAATCAAAAAAACGAACTTTTAACAACTGGAAGTACAATGTTGGCTTTTATCAATAAAAAAACAAAAAAACCGATGCGTTGTCCAGAGTATATTTTAGAGAAATTAGAATAATTTTTGATTCGATTAGTTCTCGATACAATTTTATTTAACCTCGACTATACTCTATTATCAAGATAATCAGTCGAACTGACATTTTATAAATTAAAAAACCAACTTACTCTAGTTTTTTAATCTCTACTTTATACATATTGGTAAAGATTTCAAAAATAGCATCCGCTTCGTTTTTTCTGACAGAAATTATATATTGACAATCTAGTTCTAAAGTTTGAGAAACAATATTGATTTGTTTCTCTTTTATAATTCGCATTACTGTATTCATCAATTCGTAACCAAATGAGATTTGAAAATGCACATCAATGGTTTTACCAACAATTATTGATGCTTCCAACGCTAATTGTGCAGAATTTTTATAGGCATTTATCAATCCGCCAACTCCCAATTTTGTTCCGCCAAAATAACGCACAGAAACGATTAAAATATTGGTTACTTCAAAAGATTGAATCTGACCATAAATTGGCATTCCTGCAGAATTGTTAGGCTCTCCATCATCATTTGCTCTATAAGAAATTGTTTCTGTTCCTAATTGCCAAGCGTAACAAAAATGACGCGCAGCATGATGCTTCTTTTTTAATTCTTCTAAAGCATTTTTAATATCATCTTCATTTAAAACCGGAAAAGCATATCCAAAAAACTTACTATTTCGATCTTTAAACAGCGTTTCTTCCGATGGCTTTTCTATTGTTTTGTAGCTGTCTTTTAACTCCATAATTATGCAAAGGAAACTAATAAAATACTAAAAACTGCTAATGCAATTCCGATCCAATTCTTTTTAATGAGTTTTTCTTTGAAAAACAACAATGCAAAAACGGTGGTAAGAATTACAATTCCTACGTTATTAATGGTAAATAAAGTGGAGCTTTCTATATCGGTTTTAAAAGCCTTTAGTAAAAATTCCATCGAATAATAATTTGGAATTCCCAATACAATTCCCCCTAAAATATTTTTCCAGTGAAATTGAAATTTTCCATTGATTAGTTGAGAAACAACCACAAAAAAACCCAACACAAAAGCACAGCCAAAAATAGTTGCTAAAAACAACGGTTCTTCTCCTTCAGAAACCGATGTAGTTTCTACATATTTTAATCCAGTATCTAAAATACCAGACCCAACAAAAAGTAATAACGGAAATAATAAATTTTTAAATTTTACAGGATTTGTATCGCTTTTTGCTGATGATAAATACACTGCAATTAACGCCATTAAAATTCCAATAACTTTAACCAATCCAACACCTTCATTATACACAATAATTCCGAAAATAATTGGAATTACCACAGACATTTTCCCCGCAACTGAAGCTACAGATAGGCCATTTTTTTGAGCCGTAATTCCCATCACATTAAAGATAGAAATAAATAAAAAACCTAGAAAAAAGGCTCCTAAAAACCATGGTTGTTGTGGAATCTCTACAATTGATACAGATACATTTGAAGTTCCCAAACCAAACGATAATGCAATTGCATAGTTTACAACAATTGCCTGTTGTGTATTGATTTTAAAAACATCAAACAACTTAAAAACCACAAATATTAAACTTGAAATAAGAATGCTTATAACTAGATAAATCACGTTGTGAATTCTTTTTTAGTTAATAAATTAACGACATCTTCTTTACCCGGAATTAAATGCCAAGTTTGTATTCCTAACTCTTTTGCTGCTTCCGTATTTTCTTTCGTGTCATCTATAAAAAAAGTTTCGGCAGCTTTTAAATTATTTTCTTGCAATACAAATTCGTAAATGTCTGAATTTGGTTTTCTAAATCCGATTTCATGCGACAAGTAAAACTGCTCAAAACAGTTTTTAAATTCTGCATACAATTCTTTTCCCCATTCATTTTGAATCCAAGAAATATGCAATTCGTTGGTATTACTTAATAAGAACAATCTATATTTTTTACTTTTAGCAAGCTCTTTCAAAAATTGCAATCTTTGAGTTGGAAAATCCAATAAAATGGCATTCCAAGCAAAAACGACATCTTCTTTAGAAATTGCAAACGTATTCTGAAAAAAATTGATGAAATCATTGGTGGAAATTTCTCCTTTTTCATAGCGGTGTGCAATTGCCATCATTTCACCAGAAATGTCATCTACACCAAGTTTAGCCAACGCAATAAAAGTAGCTTCCTTATGTAGGTTGATAAAAATATCACCAAAATCAAAGATGATATTCTTAATCATTTCTGTATATTTTTAAAACATCTTTTTTGATGTTGATTTCTTCAATCAATGTTCCTTTAATTCCTGGTGATTTCACTCCTTTTTCAAATTCATTTTCACCAATAAACACCCTAGCTTCATCCCATAAATTTTCATCAATAAATGTTTGCAAGGTTTGCGTTCCTCCTTCAATAATTACAGACTGAATTTGATGTTTATGCAAAACATCACAAATTTGTTTTGCAATATTTTTAGTGAAATCTATTTCTTCAAAAACAATGTTTACACTTTCTTCTTTTCCCTCTTCTCTCTTCTCTATCAGAACTATTGTCTGCACACTTCCATCAAAAACGCTTGCATTATTCGGAATCCTCAAATTTCTATCCATCACAATTCTTATCGGATTATTTCCGCTCCAACTTCTCAAATTCAACTTCGGATTATCAGCAATTACCGTATTTGTCCCCACTAAAATTGCATGTTCTTCACTTCGCCATTGATGCACCAATTGTTGCGAATATTGATTGGAAATCCAAATTGGACTTTTATGCTGAACTTGTTTCAGCATCTTTTTATTAGTTCCTGAAACAAGTTCAGGATAAACAGGAGCAATAAATCCGTTGTTGGTTTCTGCCCATTTTAAAACAATAAACGGACGCTTTTTATTTTGAACCGTAAAAAATCGTTTATGATGTTCTTTACATTCATTTTCTAAAACACCAACAACTACATGAATCCCTGCATTTTTTAAACGCTCAATTCCTTTTCCAGCAACCAAACTATTGGTATCAACACAGCCAATAACCACTTTTTTAAATTGATGTTTCACAATTAAATCTGCACAAGGAGGCGTTTTTCCAACATGAGAACAAGGCTCTAAAGTCACATACATTGTCGCTTCTTTTAAAACACTTTTATCTTTAACTGAATTAATTGCATTTACTTCTGCATGATTTCCTCCGTAAACGGATGTAAATCCTTCTCCAATAATTTTATTATCCAACACAACTACTGCTCCAACAGACGGATTTGGACGTGTAAACCCAATTCCGTTTTTGGCAATTTGCAAACAACGTTGCATGTATTTTTCGTGCTGAGAAATGTGCATTATTTTAATTAAAAATGATAACTTGCTCCTGCAAAAATAGTGTATTAAAGTGAAAACAAAACAACCTACAATTAGAGAGATTCAACCAAAAGACAATCAACAGATTAAAAAAGTAATTCAAGATGTTTTAATTGAATTTAGCGTTCCAAAAGTTGGTACCGCTTACGAAGACAAAGCGTTAGACGATATGTTTGAAACCTACAACAAACCAACTTCTGCGTATTATGTAATTGATTTGGGTGGGAAAATTATTGGCGGCGCTGGCGTTGCACAATTAGACAATTACGATGGTAATATTTGCGAATTTCAAAAAATGTACTTCTTACCAGAAGCTCGTGGTTTAGGATTAGGAAGTAAAATGATTGCTGATTGTTTGCAAAAAGCAAAAGAATTTGGCTTTGAAAAATGTTATTTAGAAACCTTGCCGTACATGAAAGCAGCAACAGCTTTGTACAAAAAAAACGGTTTTATTTCTTTGGATAAACCTGTTGGAAACACGGGTCATTATTCGTGTAATGTTTGGATGATCAAAGACTTGTGAAAGAGATTAAAGAATAGAAAAACAAGACAAATAGCTAATGGCTAATGGCTAAAACAACCAACATCAATTAATAGTGGAATTAAATCAATGAAAATTAAAGAATTTAGAAATCATTTTAATCAAGAGTTACTTGGTGTTTTTCCTCAAACAGAAATTGATTCTTTTTTCTTTTTATTGGTTGAAAAAGAATTGGGTTTACAAAGAATTGATTTGGCTTTAAATAATCAATTTTCTATTTCTGATGATACGTTTAAACACTTATACAATGCGCTTTCTCGCTTAAAATCACAAGAACCGATTCAATATATTTTAGGAGAAACTGAATTTTATGGTTTGCCTTTTAAAGTGACAAAGAACACCTTAATTCCAAGACCAGAAACTGAAGAATTGGTTGCGTGGATTCTAACTGAAGCTACAAAGTTACAAAGTTGCAAAGACACAAAGGAACAAAGTTCTCGTGTTAAAAAACTTTCTATTTTAGAAATCGGAACTGGAACAGGTTGCATTCCTGTTTCATTAGCAAAAAACTTACCAAACTCAAAAATTACTGCTATCGATATTTCACCTAAAGCAATCAAAATAGCAACACAAAATGCCGATTTAAATGACGTTCAAATTGATTTTATTGAACAAGATATTTTAACAACCAAAGAATTGCCTCAACAATTCGATATTATTGTTTCAAATCCGCCATACGTTCGTGAATTAGAAAAAGCAGAAATACACCCAAATGTTTTAGAGAACGAACCTCATTTAGCTCTGTTTGTTGAAGATAACAATCCATTGCTTTTTTATAAAAAAATAGCTGAATTAGCTAAAAATCATTTAACAAAAAATGGAGTTTTGTATTTTGAAATCAATCAATATTTAGGAAAAGAAACTATTGAAATGCTTGCTAAAAAAGGTTTTAAAACCGAATTAAAAAAAGACATTTTTGGCAACGATAGGATGACAAAATCCACAATAACACACTAAAAGCACTAACCAAATATTCCTAAAACTTTAAAATCATTCTTTAATGAAAGCAATACAACCTAGCTTAACATTAAGAGGGCTTTGTCTATTCATTTTTTCGAAATCTTTTTATGTTTCTTTGATAATTTCTAAAGACAACTTTAACTGCACTAAATTTAAAGAAGGAGCAAGTAAGATAAAAAAGTATAGTTTTTATTAAAAAACACGTATTTATACCTATTGATTTTAAGCTAATTACCATATATCTTGCGAAGGCAATTATGAACCTTGAAAAGACCTTTTAATAAAGCATAACCTTGACGGGTTTATTATTAAAGAGTGTCCTTTATTCTTGCACACAAGAATTGAGTTTTATTGTTAAAATAACAATTACTTTTAAAATAAAAAACAAATTAAATATTATGAAAACAAACTATCAAACTTCACATAAAACACAACTTATTTCACATTTATTTTTTCAACTTCATCTAGATGATTAAGTTTATAACTTAAATTAAAAGAAATTTAAAAACAATCTAATTTTTTATAAATCAACAACTTCTCAAAATAAAAACTATTTAATTAAATTTAACTAATTATGAAAACAAAACTACATTTCTTAAGTTATTTAAATCAGATTAAACTACCATTAACATTTATGTTAATTATGTTAGTACAATCTGGTTTTTCTCAAGGAATCACCATTTCTCCTTGGAAGATGAACAAAGGTGGTGGGGCCATTTCTTTCAGTTTAAATAATCATGGTAACCCAGCAGCTTATACTCAAGCAAATATACCTGGAGCATCAGACCCAAATTGGGTAGCAGCTCCTGTAAACGCGAGCGGTGAAATAAATTATTCTGTACCATCTATATTATCATATTGTTTAAACCAACTTGATTTTACATATTTTGAAACTTATATAAATATACCAACTAATTACAATGTAAGCAGTTTAAATGTGTCATTTACTGCTGCAGATGATGGAGCAAGAGCCTACATTTTTAATTCGGCGCATCCAAATGGAGCATTTATAGGTGAAATAAGTTTAGGAGGAAGTCCTACATCCCAAAATTATGCCTCGTTATCAGTGGCAGGCGAAATTAATAGACTTGTAATTGTTCAGTTTGATGATTGTCCGTCAGGAAATAACTTGACTGGAGCAAAAGTGAAGGTAAACGGTAATGTTGTAGCCATCAATACTGGTGGTTGTACTACGTCAAATTTCTTTTGGTCAAATGCACCAACAGTGAGCGGAAAAACAGCTACAGGAACTATAAATGGCATAGGGTATACTTATACATCTTCTGTAAATGTTAGAACAACAAGTAACATGTTTGCTCATAGCACATTTCCAGCATCATACAACGTACCAAATGCGAATCCTACTATTCAAAATATTGAACCAAGTACGAATACTTTAACCTTTGCGAGTCCAATGACCAATCCTGTATTGGTTTTTTCTTCAATTGGCGGTGGAACAACTTCAGTGCCTATTAATTTTAGTGCTCCTGTAGATGTTTTATGGTCCTCACACGCGGGAGCTGGCTCATCATTTGTACAGAATTCTCCGACTCAAATCACTGGAACAGAAGCTTACACTATTGTTAGAATGAATGGGACTTTTTCAAGTATTTCATTTGATTATTTAACGTATGAAAATTATGTAAATTTTGCCTTTGGAGCTGACTTTTCAACAACTTCTCCTGATACTATTGCACCAACTTTAACTTTAAACGGCAGCGCTACGCAATCTATTAATGCCTTTACTACTTATACAGATCCTGGTGCTACTATTACAGATAATTGTGATACAAATCCTGCAATATTAGTTTCAGGAACTGTTGACACTAATGTTCCAGGTACTTATACTTTAACATATACTGGAGTTGATGCTTCTGGGAACACTTCTCCTCCATTAACCAGAGTTGTAACAGTTGTTGATCCTTGTACGCCAGTCTCTTTTGCAAATACTAATTTATACATACAGTCTTCAACAGAAGCTACAAGTTGTCAAGCTACTGTTAATTACGGATTATCTGTTTTGGGAACAACTCCATCAGTAAGCTATACCTTTTCTGGAGCAACAGAAGGAACTGGAACTGGAACTGGAACTGGTCAAATATTTAATAAAGGTATTACTCATGTTACAGTAAAAGCAACTAATAGTTGTAGCACATCTTCAACTTCTTTTGATATAACCGTAGTAGATGATGTAAAACCAATAGCGAAAGCTAAACCTGTAACACTTTATTTAGATACTAATGGTAAAGCTGCATTAACAGCTGCTGATGTTAATAACGGTAGCTCTGACAATTGTGGTATTGACACCTATACTTTAGATACCTCTGGAACTATTTGTGGTACTGCAGCCGAAGGCAATAGTTTGACATTAACAGCACCTCCTGGTTTAGTTATCACTGGTATTGATTTCGCTAGTTATGGAACACCTACTGGTACTTGTGGGAATTTTGCACTAGGTTCTTGTAATGCTGCAAATAGCTTATCAATTGTTTCTAGTAGAGCAATTGGTAAAAATAGTGTCACCATCCCTGCTTTAAATAGCGTCTTTGGAGATCCTTGCGGCGGAACTGTAAAACGGCTATATGTTCAAGCTACATACGGTGTTAAAAGCCCTTCTTTAGTTTACGATTGTAATAATCTAGGAACTAATACAGTTAATCTAATAGTTACTGATACTAATGGTAATGCGTCGATAGCTACAACTACTGTTACAGTGGTCGACAATATCGCTCCAGTGATTACAGCTCCTGCTGATATTAATGTTAATGCAACAAGCGCCGCAGGTACCGTAGTAAATTATACTACCCCAGTAGGTACAGACAATTGTTCCGTAACTACGACCATAACAGCAGGTTTGGCAAGTGGTGCTACCTTTCCAATTGGAACAACAGTAGTAACCTATACAGCTACAGATGCCTCACAAAATGCAACTTCAGTTTCTTTTAATGTAACAGTTGTAGGTATTGCACCAGTACTTGGAAGTATGTCAAATATTACGGTATCAAACGATCCAGGACTATGTGCAGCAGTAGTTAGTTATGCCGCTACAGAAGCTGTAGTTGGTATACCAGCAGCAACAATAACTTATGATATAGCACCAAGTAGTACATTTACAAATGGTACTACAACGGTAACAGCTACAGCAACCAATGCTATTGGTAGCTCGAGTGTTTCATTCAATGTAACGGTAAACGATACAGAAAAACCAACAGTAATCACTCAACCATTATCTGTTAGTTTAGATGCTAGTGGAAACGCAAGTATTACTGCTGCACAAATCAATAACAACTCTACAGACAACTGTTCTATTGAAAGTATGAGTTTAGACATAACATCTTTTACTTGTGCTAATATTGGTGATAATACGGTTACGTTAACTGTAACTGATACAAGTGGAAATACAGCTTCACAAGCTGCGATTGTAACTGTTACCGATGGGATTGCACCAACAGTAACTACAAAAAACATCACTGTTGAATTAGATGCGAATGGTACTGCTTCAATTACAGCTGCTCAGGTTAATAATGGTTCTTCTGATAATTGTGCAATTGAAAGCATGAGTTTAGATATAACTTCTTTTACCTGTGCTAATATTGGAGAAAATACAGTTACATTAACCGTTACCGATGCTAGTGGAAATACCGCTTCACAAACTGCGGTTGTAACTGTTACCGATGGGATTGCACCAACTGTTATCACCCAACCTATTTCTGTGAACTTAGATGCTAGTGGAAATGCAAGTATCACTGCGGCACAGATTAATAATGGTTCTTCTGATAATTGTGCAATTGAAAGCATGAGTTTAGACATTACATCTTTTACGTGTGCTAATATTGGTGATAATACGGTTACTTTAACTGTGACCGATCCTAGTGGAAATACAGCTACAAAAACAGCAATTGTAACTGTTTCTGATGCTATTGCACCAACTGTAATCACAAAAGATTTTACAATTCCTTTAGCAAACGGTATGGCAACTATTACTTCTGATGATATCAATAATGGAAGTTTTGACAATTGTGATATCACTTTAAGTATTGATAAAAACACGTTTACTTGTTCTGATATAGGTGACCATACAGTTACATTAACTGCTACTGATTCTAGTGGAAATACAAGCTCTGAAACTGCTACAGTAACCATTGAAGGAGAAACTCCTGAAGTTACAATTGCAGACTTCAATGCTGTAGAAACCCAGCAAGCAAACACAATTTTCTTAGGTTTTGGGCCTCAAAGCATGGCGCTTACAACTTCTGCAACTGGTGGAGATAGCTTTACTTATGTTTGGACAGCTTCAACAGGAGAAATTGTAAGCAATGTTGCAAACCCAGTTATTAGTCCAACTACTAGCACTACTTATACTGTTACAGCAACAAATAACTTTGGATGTACTACAACTACAACAATTGAAGTTTGTGTAATGGATGTAAGAAGTTATAACAAAAAAGGAAAAGCTACTAATAAAGTTACTGTTTGTCATCACACTAGTGGTAAAAAAGGAACTAAACATGTAATGATTAACATTAGTGCAAATGCTGTAATGAAACACTTATTATTGCACGGTGCTGATACTAGCCACGGTGATAGTTTAGGAGATTGTAATGCAACTTGTATTACTCCAAACTCTAATCCGATCCCTGTAGCTAATGATTCTGAAAACTTGTTAAACAACCTTGAGTTTAATGTGTATCCGAATCCTTCTAAAGGTGTTTTCCAATTAAAAATAGCAAACATAAAAGCAGGAACACAACTTAACTTAATGGATGTAACTGGTAAACTTGTTTCTAGAAAAACTATAACTTCTGAGGCTATGTCACAAAACATAACTATTGGTAATAGAAACTTACCGTCTGGAATTTATATTTTAAAAATTGTTTCTAAAGAAGAAACAATTACTAAAAAATTAATTGTTAGTCAAGAATAAGTATTAATTACAAACATTAAAAGCCCCTATTTTAGGGGCTTTTTTTATGAATAAGAAGAAGATGTAAATCTTTATAATTAAGTATTTTCAAAAAAAAACAACTACTTATAATTTTTTTTATTAAATTTACACTCAATTTTACACTCAATCAAACATCAGCTATCCCTACACGCTTTAAAATATTTTATACCATGAAATAGTCTAAACTTAAAGCCCAATCAACACTCCTTATATTTTAGCAGTCCCTCATTAATTTTTTAATCCATTAGTTTAGCACATTTTTAAACTAATAAAAACTCATTTATAAAAAACTAAGAGTGGTTTTAAAAAAATGAAATGCATAAAAATCTATTAATAATAGATAAGCAATTTCATGATATCCATTTTTTAAGTTTTTAATAAATCAGAAATAAAACTTATTAATTGTTTTACAGCTTATTTGATAAGCATAAAACAAATTAATAATTATGTAAGAAAATTTTATATTAATTAACAATCAAAATCACTAACTAAAACCTAATTACAATGAATTTAAAATTACTAAAAAATTACTTGGCATTATTGCTGACATTTTTTATTTTTTCAAACACCATTTCTGCTCAATCACAAGAATCAGTTGACATGGTATTAATTAAAAATGCTCCCAACTTAGCCTGGATTCAAAGAACAGATGCTACTGTTAATGTATATAAAGGCGTTAAATTCAACTATAGTTTCGTTGAAAATAATAAAAAACTTAACAACTGGTTAAACAGTTATCCTCAAGAATTTGTGGCATATAAAAATGCAATGGACAGATTTTTTAGATCAAAAAAAAGCGAAGATTTTATTTCAACGGACCAAGATTTTTATTACGATTTAAAAGCTCAATATGAGATGCTTAAAAAAATTAAACCTTGGTAAACTATTAACTAACTTAATAAACTAAACTAAAATTATGAAAACAAAATTACTTAAAAAACATATTGGATTATTTTTAATATTCCTTTTTATTGGTTTTTCTGCGAGTGCCCATACTTGGGAAATTCGCGTTAAACAAAATACAGATGGTACCTTAACTTGGTATGGACAATCCTACCATAGAGTTAGCTCTTGTGGAATTAATAATTCTGGGATTCAAATTAATGGGGTAAATT
Source organism: uncultured Flavobacteriaceae bacterium (assembly GCA_913065125.1). GTDB lineage: Bacteria > Bacteroidota > Bacteroidia > Flavobacteriales > Flavobacteriaceae > Polaribacter > Polaribacter gochangensis. Next base: position 821,802 of record CAJYAG010000001.1, read on the forward strand.
ATAATTGGACAGCAGAATTCTCTGGAAGTCAAGCAGGGCAAACTCCTTATGTGCTTACTGTTAGCCCTACATACAACAATCAACCTTCACAATATAGCAGACAGTCATATGGAACTGTTACAACTCCTTATATTCCAGGTGCACTAAACGTTGTTGCTTATTCAACGAATGCGTGTTGGGCTTTATATCCTGACATGCCTGTCGGAAACAGCTCATTTACACCGCCTCCTCCACCTGTATGTACAACTCCACCAATTAATACATGGACAAATACTATAGGTATACCTAATAATAATGGTACAGATTGTGATCCAACAGATGATACACTGCCTGTTACCATTAATGTAAACCACCAATCTTGTGGTTCTATCACAAATGCAGGTACATTTTCTGTGTATTTAGCAGCAACTAATACTTTATTAGGTAACTTTACTTATGCCACTGGTATAAATACCAATGCAACTATTAATTTACCTTATGGTTTCGATGCCAACACTTTAATTAAAGTAGTTGATGACAGCTTTGGTGCATCTCCGGTAACCCATACATTAGCTGGTTTATCAGGTACTTTTAATGGAGTACCAAGTACTTCAGTTCCTACTGCACTTGTAAACAGCTTTAGTGTTAATTTGAATGCTTCAGGAAGTGCAACAATTACTGCTGCAGATATTGATGCAGGTTCAAGCGATGCTTGTGGACCTGTAACACTTGCTATAAATAAAACAAGTTTTAGTTGTACTGATGTTGGTTCTAATACAGTAACTTTAACAGTTACGAGTCCATCAGGTAATCAATCTACAGCAAATGCTATAGTTACTGTAGTTGATAATATTCCTCCTACTATCACAAGCCCTTTTGATATAACAGTAAATGCTGATCCAGCTTTATGTGGTGCAAGAGTAACTTATGGGATACCTACCGCAACAGATAATTGTGGTACAGGAGATGTACCAACTTCTCTTGCTGGTCATACTTTTAAAGGAAAGAGAAATGGACATTCATACTTTTTATCTAACACAAAAACAACTCCTGAAATAGCTCATGCAAATGCAATTGCAGCTGGAGGACATTTGGCAACAATTTCTGATGCTTCTGAAAATTTATTTGTATCTAATTTTATTGCAGATAAAATTTGGATTGGGCATACAGATAGAGATACAGAAGGGCAATGGAAATGGATTACCAACGAGCCTGTTTCATATACAAACTGGGCTCCAGGAGAACCAAACAATGCTGGCGGAAATGAAGATTGGGCAGTAATTAACTGGAGTGGAAATAATCCAGACTGGAATGATTGGTATTTTAACTCTACTGCGTATTATGCTATTGAATTTGATGGAGGTACAATTCCAACTACATTGGTTTCAGGTCCAGCTCCTGGTGATGTATTCCCAGTTGGAACAACAACTGTAACTTACGAAGCTGTTGATGCTTCAGGAAACAAAGTACAAACATCATTTAAAGTAACAGTTAAAGATAATGTTGCTCCAACTGTAAGCACCCAAAACATCACTGTTGAATTAGATGCGAATGGTACTGCTTCAATTACAGCTGCTCAGGTTAATAATGGTTCTTCTGATAATTGTGCAATTGAAAGCATGAGTTTAGATATAACTTCTTTTACCTGTGCTAATATTGGAGAAAATACAGTTACATTAACCGTTACCGATGCTAGTGGAAATACCGCTTCACAAACTGCGGTTGTAACTGTTACCGATGGGATTGCACCAACTGTTATCACCCAACCTATTTCTGTGAACTTAGATGCTAGTGGAAATGCAAGTATCACTGCGGCACAGATTAATAATGGTTCTTCTGATAATTGTGCAATTGAAAGCATGAGTTTAGACATTACATCTTTTACGTGTGCTAATATTGGTGATAATACGGTTACTTTAACTGTGACCGATCCTAGTGGAAATACAGCTACAAAAACAGCAATTGTAACTGTTTCTGATGCTATTGCACCAACTGTAATCACAAAAGATTTTACAATTCCTTTAGCAAACGGTATGGCAACTATTACTTCTGATGATATCAATAATGGAAGTTTTGACAATTGTGATATCACTTTAAGTATTGATAAAAACACGTTTACTTGTTCTGATATAGGTGACCATACAGTTACATTAACTGCTACTGATTCTAGTGGAAATACAAGCTCTGAAACTGCTACAGTAACCATTGAAGGAGAAACTCCTGAAGTTACAATTGCAGACTTCAATGCTGTAGAAACCCAGCAAGCAAACACAATTTTCTTAGGTTTTGGGCCTCAAAGCATGGCGCTTACAACTTCTGCAACTGGTGGAGATAGCTTTACTTATGTTTGGACAGCTTCAACAGGAGAAATTGTAAGCAATGTTGCAAACCCAGTTATTAGTCCAACTACTAGCACTACTTATACTGTTACAGCAACAAATAACTTTGGATGTACTACAACTACAACAATTGAAGTTTGTGTAATGGATGTAAGAAGTTATAACAAAAAAGGAAAAGCTACTAATAAAGTTACTGTTTGTCATCACACTAGTGGTAAAAAAGGAACTAAACATGTAATGATTAACATTAGTGCAAATGCTGTAATGAAACACTTATTATTGCACGGTGCTGATACTAGCCACGGTGATAGTTTAGGAGATTGTAATGCAACTTGTATTACTCCAAACTCTAATCCGATCCCTGTAGCTAATGATTCTGAAAACTTGTTAAACAACCTTGAGTTTAATGTGTATCCGAATCCTTCTAAAGGTGTTTTCCAATTAAAAATAGCAAACATAAAAGCAGGAACACAACTTAACTTAATGGATGTAACTGGTAAACTTGTTTCTAGAAAAACTATAACTTCTGAGGCTATGTCACAAAACATAACTATTGGTAATAGAAACTTACCGTCTGGAATTTATATTTTAAAAATTGTTTCTAAAGAAGAAACAATTACTAAAAAATTAATTGTTAGTCAAGAATAAGTATTAATTACAAACATTAAAAGCCCCTATTTTAGGGGCTTTTTTTATGAATAACATGCTCATATTAAATCAATTTGAAATCTCTCTAAAAAATCTTATCTTTCCACATACGTAATCAACATTAGAAATATGGACGAGTCTAAAAACAGAAGAGATTGTATTAAAAAGAACTGATTATGATGAACTGAACCAAAAACAACTCTTTTATTTTTTTTTCTATAAACTAATTATATAAGTACAAACTTACGGTGTGTACAGTATATGCAATAAACAGGATACACGAAACATTGCAAAACACAAAAACTTACTAAAATTTACAATCAGAATTTCCTTATTTTTGCCGCATGGTAAAAGAGATTCAGTTACGCATTCAATTAAAAGAAGAAAAAATTACAGATATTCTGCTTAAAAAAGCAGCGTATCATTTAGGCATAAAACCTTCTACTATTTCTGGCGTAAAGGTGTTGCGTAAATCTATTGATGCTCGTAAACCTCAAATTTACTTTAATTACAAAGTTGCTATTTATATGAACGAACCTATGCCAGAAACTTCTGAATATCAGTTTGAATACAAAGATGTTTCTAACGCAAAAGAAGTTCATATTATAGGTTTTGGTCCAGCAGGAATGTACGCTGCGTTGCGTTGTATAGAATTAGGCTTTAAACCGATTGTTTTAGAACGCGGAAAAAATGTACAAGATCGCCGTAGAGATTTAAAAGCGATTAATCAAGATCATTTTGTAAACGAAGACTCTAATTATTGTTTTGGAGAAGGCGGTGCAGGCACCTATTCTGACGGAAAATTATACACTAGAAGTTTAAAACGCGGCGATGTTCGTAAGATTTTTGAAAACTTGGTTTTTCATGGAGCTTCAGAACAAATTTTATTAGATGCACATCCACATATTGGAACGAATAAATTGCCGAAAATTATTCAGAATATTCGTGAGAATATCATCAACCACGGAGGAGAAATTCATTTTGAAACACGCGTTACAGATTTTGTAATTAAGAACAATAAAATCAAAGCAATTCAATTACAAAATGGCATAGAAATGACTGCAAATGCAGTAATTTTAGCAACCGGACATTCGGCAAGAGATATTTACGAATTGCTACATAAAAAAGAAATTGCTATCAAAGCAAAATCATTTGCAATGGGCGTTCGTGTTGAGCATCCACAGCACATTATTGATGCTATTCAATATCATTGCGAAGGAAAAAGAGACGAATTATTACCAGCTGCAGCATATAGTTTAGTGCAACAAGTTAATGAACGTGGCGTGTATTCTTTTTGTATGTGTCCTGGCGGATTTATCGTTCCGGCAGCAACCGCAAATGGCGAAGTTGTCGTAAACGGAATGTCGCCAAGCAGAAGAAATAATGTATATGCAAATTCTGGAATTGTTGTGGAGTTAAACATCGACAAAGATTTTGCGAAGTATGAAAAATTCGGTCCATTAAAAGGGTTGGAATTTCAAAAAGATTTAGAACGATTGGCTTTTACCTCTGGCGGAAGAAGTCAAACTGCACCAGCACAAAGATTGACCGATTTTGTTGAAGGAAATATATCAGCTGATTTAAATCCAACTTCATACCAACCCGGATTAAAATCAGCTCCACTACACTCTTTGTTGCCAAAAATAATTGGCGGAAGATTGCGAAAAGGTTTTGAAGCATTCGGGCAAAAAATGCACGGATATTATACTTCAGAAGCAAATATTGTTGGCGTGGAATCTAGAACTTCATCACCAGTTAACATCCCAAGGAAAGATAATTTAGAGCATCCAGAAATAGCAGGATTATTTCCTTGCGGAGAAGGTGGCGGCTATGCAGGTGGAATTGTTTCTGCTGCAATGGATGGAGAACGTTGTGCTGAGGCAGCAATTGCCAATTTATAAGCTATTAATTTTACGTTAAAACTGTATTTTTATTTCGCATCAAAATGAATAAAAGTGTATCTTCGCTGCTGCTAAAAAAGAAAGTTAATTAGACAAATGACTAGAAGGAAGAGAGTTCGAAAAAAATCGAAAACAAAATTACTACATCAGTATTATTCGTATACTGGATTTTATGGTTTTGTTGGCAGAAGCTTACGTAAAGCAATAATTCCTGTTGCTATCATAGTTGTTGCATTAATTTTGTTTAACAAATATGTGTACAACATCAATGATGGCTTACAACACATGACTGAAACATTTTCTACAGTTGGCGTATTGTCAGTTTTCTTTATCTCAGAATCTTTATTAGGATTGATTCCGCCCGAAATTTTTATAGCATGGTCTAAAAAAACAGACAATCCTGTAGTTACACTTGCAATTCTTGCAAGCTTGTCTTATTTAGGAGGAATTATTTCATTCTTTATCGGAAAAGCTGCTTTAAAGATTGAAAAAATAAAAAATTTCTTAGAGGTCAAAATGGCAAAACAATTAAAAAACACTAGTAAATGGGGTGGTTTTTTAATAGTCGCTGGAGCTTTATTACCAATTCCGTTTTCGATAACTTGTATGGCTGGCGGATTGATAAAATACCCATTAAAAGGTGTATTGCTTTTTGGATTATTTCGTTTTGCACGTTTTGCAGTGTACGCATTGGCAATTTTTCAAATGGTAGATTAATTTGAAACTATAAATTCGTTTTCTTTCATAATTATTTTACTAAAAACTAGATACTTAATACGAATAACTTATTTTTGTTCTATGGGATTAACAAACAATGATATTTTTAAAAAATTACGTGTAGCTCATAAATTAAGAGATACAGATATTATAAAAATTTGCAAATTGGTTGATTTTAAAGTTTCTAAAGGCGAATTAGGCGCTTTTTTTAGAAATGAAGAACATCCAAAATATATGGAATGTGGTGATCAAATTTTACGTAATTTCTTAAACGGATTGATCATCCATTTACGTGGACCAATGCCTGCAAAAGGGGAAAAACCACAACAAAAAACAAAATCAAATGACAGTAAAAAACCTTTTAAAAAGTAGTTTTTATATATTGATATTAGCATTGCTGGCATCTTGTAAACAAGAACCAGAAGCACCTGTAGATTCTTTTACCGTTAGTGGAACAGTAAAAGGATTAGACACAAAATACATGTCTAGAAGTGTACGTGATAGCACTGGAAAAAGAGTTACGGATACTATTTTTGTAAAAAATGGAACATTTACATACACAGCAAAAATTAAAAACGCAGAACATATTGTCTTTTGGCCAAATGTAGAACGCACCATTAAAAGATCTGGGAAAGGTTATTATCCGGCAAAATCTTCACAACTTGCTTTTATCGCTAAACCTGGAGATCACATAGTTTTTAAGGGAGAAGTTACAGATTTTATCAATGCGTATCCATCAGGAACAAAAGCAAATGATGACTTAGCAAAAATCAATAGTAAAATTTTTCCGTTGATGAACGCTTCTGTAAACTATTTGTTAAAGAAAAACAAGTTAACATCAGAAGATCCTAGATTTAAAATTATTACAGATTCTATTACTCAATTAGACAAAGAAGTTATACGTTTAAAAAAAGAGTTTGTAGATAATAATCCAACATCAGAAGCTGCTGTTTGGTCTCTTTCTGACATGATGGTTAGAAGACAAATCTCTAATGAAGAAGCTGTAGTTGCATTTAATAAATTTGATAAAAACTTAGCAGATTTTACATATTACAAAGAACTTGCTTCTAGAGTTAAAGGAATAGCGTCTACTTTAATTGGTAAAACCGTTCCAGATTTTACAAGCAATAAGACCATTGATGGCTCAGACTTTACGTTTAGTTCTCTACGTGGTAAATATGTTTTGATAGATTTCTGGGGAATTTGGTGTGGGCCATGTGTTGAAGAAATGCCAACAGTAAAAAAATATGCTGATAAATATGCTGATAAATTGACCATTCTGGGAATAAATAGTGGTGACACAAAAGAAAAAATGGTGAATTTCTTAAAAGAAAATAATTATAACTGGCAACAAGTAATGTCTGGTAAAGGCACAGATAATTTAGTTTTAAAGTTTAACGTTGCAGGTTTCCCAACAAAGTTTATTATAAATCCCGAAGGGAAAATATTAAATCGCTACCTAGGAAACTCTGAAGATGCTTTCATTAAATTAGACGAGTTGCTTAAATAAGAGTTTTATTTTTGACAAAAAAGTTATACTCTCAATTTAAATTGATAGCTTTTTTACTTTATATTTATAATAAATTAAGAAAATTACCTATTGATAGACAATATGTTTAGGGACATATTTGTAGTGTATTAACTTACACACACTAATTATTCTCATAAACCCCCTACTTTTATGTCAGATTTCTCCAAAACAAGAATAGAATTAGTTTTTAATCTCTCTATTTTAACAACAGTAATTACAATTATATGGTTTTTTGTAGCTAGAACTATTGATTTGCCAGAATTAAGCAATTATCTTGGTTTAACAACAATCCTTTTTATTGGTTCTTGTATTGTTTCTAAATATGGTAACTTAATAACTGCACGAGTAATTTATATGCTCGCCTTAAACTTAAGCGTCTCTTTAACAGCTTCTTTTATTGGTAGAGATGGTAGTGTAGAATTTGTGTTATTATTTGCCATTGGTTTACCCTTTATTCTTTTTTCTTTCAGAAGAGAAAAATTTTATGTTGCCTTCTTTACTTTACTACCAGCAATTCTTTGGATATTTTTACACATCACAGACTTTAAACTATTTACCAACAAACAAATGGACCCGGAAATGGCAAGAAGTATTGTATATCCATTTTCTGTAGTAAGCACAATTGTGTTAGCAATTTTTCAACTAATTTATTTTTCTTTATTAAATGCGCGTTATTTTTCTAAAATTCATAATAAAAGAGAAGAAGCCATTGAAGCATCAAATGCTAAATCTGTATTTTTAAGCACGATGAGTCACGAAATAAGAACTCCTTTGAATGCTATTATTGGATTGTCACATATTTTAGGAGATACAAACCCAAGACCTGATCAAAAACAAAATATTGATGCCTTGAACTATTCTGGTAAAATTTTACTAAACCTACTAAACAATGTATTAGATTTTAGCAAAATGGAATCTACAACAATAGAGTTAGATCTTATACCCGCAAATATTTCTGAGGCTATAAAACAAATTAAAAAAATACATGAAGCAAGCTGTTTAAGAAAAGGAATTACGTTAGATTTAGAAGTTGATGAAAATTTACCAATAGTTTGGTTAGATGTAGTTCGTTTTAATCAAGTAATCAACAACCTTGTTTCTAATGCTATTAAGTTTACTGATAAAGGCGGAGTCAACCTGATGATAAAAAAACATTCAGTGTCTGACGGTAAAATTGTGTTGCGAACCGAAGTAAAAGATACTGGTATCGGGTTAACAGAAGAACAACAAGAAAAAATATGGGGTGCTTTTACACAAGCATCAAACAGTACAAATCGTTTGTATGGCGGAACAGGACTTGGACTTTCTATTGTAAAAAGTATTATAACCGCAATGGATTCTGAAATAAATGTTAAGAGTGTTTTGGGAGAAGGGAGTTGTTTTTATTTTGATTTAGAGTTGACAGTATCTTCTAAAAACGAACTTGAAAAACGAACTCAAAAGAAGGAACACAACTTTAAAGGGAAAAAAGTGCTATTAGTAGAAGACAACCTTATTAATGTAATGGTTGGTAAACAAATCCTAGAAAAAGCAGGATTAGAAGTAGCTGTAGCAAACGATGGAGAAATAGCTGTTAGCATGGTACAAGAAAATAAATACGATACAGTTTTAATGGACATCCAAATGCCTATAATGGATGGATACACAGCTTCTAAAGAAATAAGGAAATTTAACAGTACAATTCCGATTTTAGCACTCTCGGCTTCTGTTTTTGCTGAAGTAAAAAATAAAATTTTAGAATGTGGGATGGATGGCTTTGTTTTTAAACCTTTTAATCCTGAAGATCTTTTAAATAAGATTGAAGAAATGGTACATAGACAAACTGACTAATTCTTAAAAATTTAAAAAGCTATTTTGGTAGCTTTTTTTATATTTTTACAAACCAAGCTCTTAGTAAATATTTTTTGCTTCCAAATTTGTTTTTCGATACCTTAGCTACTTTCAAATACTATTATTTATGAATAAGAATTCAAATTTAGCCGTACTTATTGACGGAGATAATATACCGTCGGCTCATGTAAAAGAAATGATGGAGGAAATTGCAAAGTACGGAAACCCAACTATTAAAAGAATTTATGGTGATTGGACGAGTCCGCATTTATCAAAATGGAAAAATCTACTACTCCAAAATGCCATTACTCCAATTCAACAATACGCTTACACATCTGGTAAAAATGCTACAGATTCTGCAATGATTATAGATGCAATGGATATTTTATATTCAGAAAAAGTAAACGGTTTTTGTCTTGTTTCTAGTGATAGTGATTTTACAAAACTTGCAACTAGATTACGAGAAGCAGGTATGCAAGTGATTGGCATAGGAGAAAAAAAAACCCCCAATCCGTTTATTGTTGCATGCGACAAATTTATATATATAGAAATTATTAGAAAACAAAATGAAAAGAAAGACAGTGTCAGTCAAAAAGACAACGCAAAAGAAAGTATCGATAAAATTACACCAAAAGTAATTTCTCTAATTTCTAGCACAATATCTGATTTGTCAGACGAAGAAGGTTGGGCGTTTTTGGGTGATGTAGGAAGTTTACTTCAAAAAAAGCAACCCAATTTTGATTCAAGAAATTATGGCTTTGAAAAACTAACACCCTTAATTAAATCTATTGGTAAATTTGATCTAGAACAAAGGGAAAACTCAAAAAGTAAATACAAATTGATTTACGTAAAAAACAAATAAGAACAATTCTAATAAAGACTAGAATCTCTAAATAGTTAAACCTATTTTTAACTTCTTGACTAACTGTAAATCACTTTATTAAAACAACTTTTATCAAGTAACAAAACGTAACAATTTCTAATAAAATCTTCTTTCCATAAATTCTTAGAAACTCGTACATTTGCCAAATGCGTATAGATATTATTACAGTGTCTCCAGAATTGATACAAAGTCCGTTTGACTATTCTATCATTAAAAGAGCAAGAGATAAAGGTTTGGTTGATGTTCATTTTCACAATTTACGTGATTATGGCTTGGGCAATTACAGACAAATAGACGATACACAATTTGGTGGCGGCGCAGGAATGGTATTGATGTTAGAACCGATTGACAATTGCATTTCTAAATTAAAATCTGAGCGAACGTACGACGAAATCATTTACATGACGCCAGATGCAAAAACGTTAAATCAACAAACAGCAAATACACTTTCTTTACAAGAAAATATCATCATTTTAACCGGACATTATAAAGGTGTAGATCAACGAGTTAGAGATTTATTTATCACCAAAGAAATTTCTATTGGCGATTATGTGTTGAGTGGTGGCGAATTGGCTGCAGCAGTTTTGTGTGATGCAATTATCCGATTAATTCCTGGGGCAATTGGCGATGAACAATCTGCATTAACAGATTCTTTTCAAGATAATTTATTATCTCCTCCAGTTTATACGCGTCCGTCTGAATACAAAGGGCTAAAAGTTCCTGAAGTTTTATTGTCAGGTAATTTTCCAAAAATTGATGCTTGGAGAACAGAAAAAGCCTACGAAAGAACAGCACAAATAAGACCAGATTTACTTGATGACTAAGTTGAAAAACTTCATACAAAAACATCCAGCGTTGGCAGTTGTATTCGGATTTCAGTTATTCCGTTTTTTACTGTTGCCTTTTATGGGGTTGATGCCACAAGACGCCTATTATCATTTTTACGGAGAACATTTATCGCCTTCGTATTTTGATCATCCAGGAATGATTGGGTATATTTTACGAGGATTTACAGAAATATTTGGCAAAACAATTTACGTAGTAAAACTTGCCGATTTTGTAGTTACATCATTTACATTATTGAGCTTTTACAAATTAGCAGGATTGTTTTTATCGAAAGCAAAAGCACTGCGAGCATTGGTTTTGATAAGTTCTACTTTATGCGTTTCTATTTTATCATTTAATTCAACTCCAGATGTTCCGTTATTATTATTCTGGACATTGACATTGATTAGTTTATACAAAGCAATTTTTGACCAAAAAAAATGGCATTGGATTTTTGCAGGAATCTTTATGGGATTGGCTTTTAATAGTAAATACACTGCGTTATTATTACAAATTGGTTTGTTGGCATTCTTAGTGTTTTCTTATCAATACAGAAAATTATTATTATCACCTTGGTTATGGCTTTCATTAGTGATTTCTGTTTTGGTAACTTTTCCGGTTTGGTGGTGGAATTACGAGAATGAGTTTGCTTCTTTTGCTTTTCAAGGCTCTAACAGAACAGGAAGTATTTCTAAATTTAAAATATCACCAGATTATTTTTTCGGAGCAATCGGACATCAAATTGTATTATTATTACCCATTTTATTTGCTGTTTTTATATCGTTTACTTTTAAATTCATCAAAAGAGCATTGTTAAAATTTAAATTACCAAAAGCAAAAACATTGTTCTTACTTGCTTTTTTTATTCCTACGTTTGTTGGATTTTTTGCATTAACACCAATTTATTGGGTTAAATTAAATTGGATGATGCCGTCTTATATTACAGGGATTATTATTGCAGGAATGTTTATCAGCAAAAAATTGATAAAAGCACAAATTATTACTTCCATTGTTTTTCATGTATTAATTACAGCACAAATTCTATTTTATTTAGTTCCTATAAAAAGTGATGACACTTGGATTGGTTGGAAAGAATTAGCCATAGAAACCGAAAAATTACAAGAAAAATATCCAAATACCTTTGTGTTCTCTAACGATGGTTATAAAACTTCTGCGGCATTAAATTTCTTTATGGATGAAAAAGTATATGCACAAAATATTGTTGGTTTGCAGGCTTTACATTTTGATTATGTAGGAGATAATTTATCAGATTTAAACAGTAAAAATGCACTCTTTATTGATTCTGACACCCGTTTTAAAAACGCAGATAAGAAAGGAGAAATTCCTGCAGAAATCAATGGTTACTTTGAAAAAATAACTGAACTAGAACCAATTATTATTACACTAAACGGAAAAGAAGTTCGTAAATTTTGGGTTTTCTACGGCTCTAATTATCAGCATAAAAAATAATATACTAAAAGTATTCTTATTCTAAAATATTTACTAAATTTGCAACCTCAAAATTAACCTCTGACGAAGAAATCGTGTAAGTTGGTTCTTGAAAAACCATAAATAAAATAAAAATGGAATCTTTAATAAAATTTGTACAAGACGAGTTTGTAACAAAAAACGAAAACCCAGAATTTGCAGCTGGTGATACTATTACAGTATATTACGAAATTAGAGAAGGAGACAAAGTTAGAACTCAGTTTTTTAGAGGAGTTGTAATTCAACGTAAAGGAACTGGTTTATCAGAAACTTTTACAATTAGAAAAATGTCTGGAACAGTTGGTGTTGAGCGTATTTTTCCTGTAAACTTACCATCAATTCAAAAAATTGAAGTAAACAAAAGAGGAAAAGTTAGAAGAGCTCGTATCTTTTACTTTAGAGGACTTACTGGTAAAAAAGCAAGAATTACTGAGAAAAGAAGATAATTTTCTTTTACCAAAACCATATAAAAAAAGCGTTGTGATTTTCACAACGCTTTTTTTAATGAACAAATGTTTATAAAACATGTTTATATCTTGTTGATTACTAATTAGTTGAAAATTTTGTTTTTATAAAGATGTCTCCTATATTTGAATTGTTGATACGAAATAAAGTTATAAATAATCGCAAGAATAAGCATAGTCTTATTTCGAGAAACAATAAAGTAACGTTCTTTATCATCGTTTTTCATACACAAAGTAAAAATGATTTACAGCAATGATAATTCATTTTTAGAGCTCGAGGGAAGTTCTCTGTAAAAAGAAAACCAACGAAAGTTCAGAATTAAAGCGAAAGCAGCAATTTCTTTAAATTTGAAAAACACATCGAGTTGTCAATATTGGTAACATATATACAAAATGTGTAGATGAAGCTAGACAATTCAACAACTGAAATAAAAGAAGTTAATTTTTTATTGAGGCATAGTTTTTCACAAGCTGAAGAACTACTTGTAAAGCGTTGTAGGAATACAACAGAATTAACGGAAAGTATTTCAAAGAAGCCATATCATAACAAGCAATTGTTGGATATGGCTTTTATTATTAATAACAAATTCTGTTTTTAGCGTATTTCTTTTATTAAATTCATATTTATACTAGTGTATTATTAATAATTTGATAGAATTTTTCTCATCTATAATCACTAAATTTGTAGCACTTAAATTCAATTATAAAAAACCCAAGCAATGACAAAAACTGCTAAAATAATTTATACTAAAACTGATGAAGCACCAGCTTTAGCAACCTATTCATTTTTACCTATAGTACAAGCATTTACAAAAGCTTCCGGAATAGAGATAGCAACAAAAGATATTTCTTTAGCAGCAAGGATATTGGCAAATTTATCAGAATATTTAACAGAAGATCAAAAAGTAAATGATGCTTTAGCAGAATTAGGAGATTTAGCGAGAACCCCAGAAGCAAACATTATTAAATTACCAAATATTAGCGCTTCTGTTCCGCAGTTAAAAGCAGCAATAAAAGAATTACAGGATAGCGGTTTTGCCATTCCAAATTACCCAGATGAAGTTGTTACAGAAGAAGATAAAAAAGTAATGGCTTGCTATAATAAAGTGAAAGGATCTGCTGTTAACCCAGTTTTACGTGAAGGAAACTCTGACAGAAGAGCACCTAAAGCAGTAAAAAATTACGCAAAGAAAAATCCGCATTCTATGGGAGCATGGAGTTCAGATTCTAAAACGCATGTTGCAACAATGAGTGAAGGAGATTTTTTTCACAATGAAAAATCTGTAACTATTACAAATGCTACTGATGTAAAAATAGAGCACGTAGATACCAACGGAAATAGTACGGTTTTAAAAGCTTCTACTCCACTTTTAGCGGGCGAAATTATTGACGCAACAGTAATGAGTAAAAAAGCATTGTTAAATTTCTTAGAAACAGAAATAAATGACGCTAAAGAAAAAGACGTGTTGTTTTCTTTACACATGAAAGCAACCATGATGAAAGTTTCTGACCCAATTATTTTTGGACATGGAGTTCGTGTTTTCTTTAAAGAATTGTTTAAAAAACACGGAGAAACTTTTACTAAAATTGGAGTTGATGTAAATAACGGATTTGGTAATTTAATCAGTAATTTAGACGAGTTACCTGCAAATAAAAAAGCAGAAATTGAAGCAGAAATTGAAACTGCTTTTAAAAATAATCCTGCCGTTGCAATGGTAAATTCTGACAAAGGAATTACCAATTTACATGTGCCAAGTGATGTTATTATTGATGCTTCAATGCCAGCAATGATACGCACATCTGGTCAAATGTGGAACGCAGCAGGTAAACAACAAGATACAAAAGCTGTAATTCCAGACAGTTCTTACGCAGGAATTTATCAAGCAACAATCGATTTTTGTAAAGAAAACGGCGCTTTTGACCCAACAACAATGGGAACTGTTTCTAACGTTGGTTTGATGGCACAAAAAGCAGAAGAATATGGTTCTCATGACAAAACATTTGAAATTCAATCAAACGGAATTGTCCGTGTGGTAAATTCTGAAGGAAAAACTATAACAGAGCACAAAGTAGAAGCTGGAGATATTTGGAGAATGTGCCAAGTAAAAGATGCTCCAATTCAAGATTGGATTAAATTGGCTGTAAATAGAGCAAAAGCAACAAATACTCCAACAATTTTTTGGTTAGATAAAAACAGAGCACACGATGCAGAAATTATCAAAAAGATAAATATGTATTTGCCAAATTATGATACAACTGGATTAGACATTCAAATTTTAGCCCCATTTGAAGCAACAGAATTTACGCTAAAAAGAGTCAAAGAAGGAAAAGATACCATTTCTGTTTCTGGAAATGTATTGCGTGATTATTTAACAGATTTATTTCCGATTTTAGAATTAGGAACTTCTGCTAAAATGCTATCGATTGTTCCGTTAATGAATGGCGGTGGATTGTTTGAAACTGGTGCTGGTGGTTCTGCTCCAAAACACGTGCAACAATTTTTAGAAGAAGGGCATTTGCGTTGGGATTCTTTAGGAGAATTTTTAGCGTTAGCAGTTTCTTTAGAGCACTTAGGGAATACTAATAACAATGAAGAAGCCTTGGTTTTAGCAGAAACTTTAGATGACGCTACCGATAAATTTTTAGATAATAAAAAATCACCTTCTCGTAAAGTTGGTGAGTTAGACAATAGAGGATCGCATTTTTATTTAGCAACCTATTGGGCAGAAGCTTTGGCAAATCAAGATAAAAACAGTGCACTTAAAAATAGATTTATGGCGATTGCAAATGAGCTAAAAATTAACGAAAACACAATTATTAGCGAATTAAACGCTGCTCAAGGACATGCTTTAGATATTAAGGGTTATTATTATCCGAGTGAAGAATTAACTTCGAAAGAAATGAGACCAAGCGATACATTAAACGCAATTTTAGCCAAGTTTTAAAAAAATAAATAGATTATTTAAAGGCGATGTAATTTATACATCGCCTTTTTTAGTTATTTTTGATTTTATGAGTTTTACGAAAACTACAGAACAAGATTCTAAGTACAATCATTTAGAAAAAATGAATGCTTCAACATTGATAAACAATATCAATAATGAAGATAAAACGGTTGCTTTTGCTGTAGAAAAAGCAATTCCACAGATAACTGCTTTAACCGAAGTGCTAGTAGAAAAACTTAAGAACGGTGGCAGATTATTTTATTTAGGCGCAGGAACAAGTGGACGATTAGGAATTTTAGACGCATCTGAATGTCCGCCAACATTTGGCGTTCCACATGAATTGGTTGTTGGTTTAATTGCTGGTGGAGATATCGCCATTAGAAAAGCTGTAGAAAACGCGGAAGATTCTACGACTCAAGGTTGGATTGATTTACAACAATACAATGTCTCAGAAAAAGATGTTGTAATCGGAATTGCAGCTTCAGGAACAACACCTTATGTAGTTGCAGCATTAGAAACTTGCAATAAACAAAACATTATTACAGGTTGTATTACTTGTAATAAAAACAGTCCGTTATCTAAAGTTTCTAAATATCCGATTGAAGTTGTTGTTGGTCCAGAATTTGTAACCGGAAGTTCTAGAATGAAAGCTGGAACAGCACAAAAAATGGTATTGAATATGCTCACAACGTCAACCATGATTTTACTAGGAAAAGTAAAAGGAAATAAAATGATTGACATGCAATTATCTAACGATAAATTGGTAAATAGAGGAATTGAAATGTTAGCAAACGAATTAAAAATAGACAAAGAAGCGGCAGCTATTTTGTTAGAAAAATATAAGAACGTTAGAAATGCAATTTTAAACTACAACAATGGCAATTAACACAGATTTATTAAGCAAAGGAATCAAACAACTATTAGTGTTGATTTCACTTTTAATTATCTCTCCAATTACTTTAAATATTGGCTTTAAAGCATTGAATAAAATGGAAGACTCCATGTGGATTGCCTATTTAATTTTAGCAGTTGCTATAGTCTTATCAATTACTACATTTATTTTAGCTTTTAAAACAATTAAAACCTTTTTAGACGGATTGTTTAACAAATAAGAATTGAACTCTAAAAGAAACATACAAAGATTACTTAATTGGGAATATTGGCCAACTTCAATGTTTTATATTCCAAATATTCCTTTTGCTTTTTACCATGCAATAAAGGCAAAAAACTTGGTTTTTTACACGGCTGTTAATCCTGCGATAGAGAATTCTGGAATTGGCACAGAATCTAAGTACAAAACCATGCAATTAATTCCGAAAGAATATTTGCCTGCAACCCTTTTTCATGAAGCAAATTCTGACATTTCTGAATCTATTAAAAAAATTAAAGCACTAAACATTTCTTATCCATTAATTGCAAAACCAGATATTGGTTTTAGAGGTTTGTTAGTAAAAAAAATTGCATCAGAAAGTGAACTTAAAAACTATCTTAAAAAATATCCCATCGATATTTTAATTCAGGAATTTTTAACTGAAAAAAAAGAGTGTGGCATTTTTTACCTTCGTTTCCCTGACAGTCAAAACGGAAAAATCACATCCATTACATTAAAAGATTTTCTGCATATTATTGGTGATGGAAAACAAACTTTAGAAGAACTTGTTTTATCTGACGAACGTGCAAAAAATTATGTTGAAATCATTAAAAATAACGCAACAATTCCGTTAAACACAATTATCAAAAAGGATGAAAAAGTACAACTTTCTGATATTGGAAACCACTCAAAAGGAACTCAGTTTATAAATGGTAATTACTTAATTTCTAAAAAACTAGAAGCAACAATTACCAAATTAAACAAGCAAATTGATGGTTGGTTTTATGGAAGGATTGATATTAAATACAATACTTTTGAAGAGTTGGAAAACGGTAAGTTTAAAATTTTAGAACTCAACGGAATTTTAGCAGAGCCCACTCATATTTATGATGCCAGTAAAACAAATTACTTAAAAGCATTAAAAGAAATGCGAATACACTGGAAAGAATTGTATAAAATTGCTAGAATAAATCACGATAAAAATAAAATTCCTTATCGCTCTACAATTGGTTTATTAAAGGATGTGAAAGAGTTGAATAAATATACTAAAAGCATTAAAAGACTCAATAAACATTAATCCTAATAAAATATATTTCAATTTTTGTATATTAATCCATTGAGACAAAAAAACAAGAGCTATCGAAGATGCAATCATAATTATATTATCTTTTCCTGACACAATAGTTAGACCTGCTTATTGGGAGTCTACAAGTAAAATCTGGCCAAAAATTGGCATTGGGAATAAGCATGCAATTAAAGCTGGTCATTCTGCTCTTTTACTCATTAAAAAAAATGATTCTAAAATTAATTATTTTGATTTTGGGAGGTATATAACTTCTTATGGAAAAGGACGTGTAAGATCTGCAGAGACAGATCCAGAAATTAACATTCCAATCGATGCTAAATTTAAAAACAACACATTAATAAACCTAAAGGAAATTTTATTGTGGCTAGAAAAGCATCCAGAGAAAACACACGGATACGGTCGATTAGTTGCAAGTACAAATGATAAAATTAATTACAATAAAGCCCTAAATTTTATTCAAAGTTTAATTCATAAAAAAGAACTTCCTTATGGTGCTTTTGTAAAAAAGGGAAGTAATTGTGCAAGGTTTGTAACGGATACAATTATTAACTCTTGTACAAAAAAGAATATTATTCTAAAGTTAAAAAGTTCATATATACTTACTCCAAGTCCAATAGGAAACACTTTAAAAGGAAAAACTCAAGAAACCGTTTTTACCATAAAAAATCAAATAATTAAAGAATATAAAAACAGGTCTATTTTAAAAGAATACAGAATGACGTTCTTTAATAAATTCGAAAATGAGTTGAATTTAATTGGAACTGAATTTCCCGATATAGAAAAATTTAATCTAAGTAACGCCACTTGGCTGCCTGGAATTGGAAGTGGCGCTTGGTTTAAAATTGAAAATAAACTCAATGACAATTATTATAGAATTGTAAGATATTGTTATAGAGGAAATAAAGACTTTGAATCAATATTTACAGTAAATAAATCATGTTTTAACCATCAAAAAGAACACTTGTTTGTTCATCCAACAAACTGTAAAGAAGTCATTGTTAAGCAAAATGATGAAATCTACACTTTTAAATAAAATAATTCCAGATTCTAATTCAGATACATTTTTTAACCAATCGTTATTTTTTTGTAACTTAGAACTAAGAAGGAATGTAATTATGAAAAATAGCAACTATTTATTTTTTAAACTCATACTAAGCTGTTTATTAACTTTTTATACAATTAATTTTCATAGCTATGAAAATTCAAATACTTCGTTTTCAACATTTCAAACCTCAATAAATAACTTTACAATTCAAGGTAAAGTTATTGATAAAAACACTGGAAAAGCCATTCCGTTTTGTAGTATTGTAATTGATGGAACTTTTACCGGAACATCAAGTAACGAGTTAGGGGAATTTGAAATTAAAGTTGATACTTTACCTGCTAAACTAATTTTTACGCACCTAAATTATGATGAACAAACTATACATATAACTTCAAATAAGAACCTTGTTATTAAATTAACTCCATTTGTTCACGAGTTAGAAGAAGTTATCATATCAAATAAAAAAGATTTTTATGCATACGAACTAGCTAAAAAAGCGTTTCGAAGAGCAGATGTATATGCAAGAAATAAAAAATACGGAAAAGCATATTACAGACAAAATTCTAAAAATGGAGATGAATATTCTGAGTTTTCTGAAATTATTTATGACATTAAATATTCTACTGAAGGCATTGACGATTGGGATATTTTAGAAGGAAGATACGCACTAAAAGGCGGAACAGTAAACAACAGAAACTACACCTTATTATCACGAATTTTAAAGTCATTTCAGCAAAATTCTGAAGATTTAATTTTCCCGTTGAGAGATAATATTGATCATTTTTACAATGTAAAAGTCATTCAAAAAATCAAAACAAAAAATGGCCAAATTGCAGTTGTTAGTTTTGATCCATTTTCAAAAATAAAAACACCCATTTTAAAAGCTGAAGCTTATATAAACATAGAAACTAACGAACTTTTAAAATTAACTGCAACGTTAGAAAATGATGATTTTAAAGCAGTAAATTTTAAAGACGAAAATGCCGAGAAAAAGAAATATGTTCTTACTTATGAAATGGCGTTTAAAAAAGATAGTGTTTTTGATTTGGTAATGGATTATATGAAAGTAGATCAAAAGTTTGATTATTACAGAAATGACAGCTTAAAAACACAAGTAACATCAACTTCTACACTTTCGTTTTTTGAGCATTATTCACCTGATTCAAGAAAGCGACTTGGAAGACAGTTTGGTAATAACGAAAGTGATTGGCAAAAACTAAATACAATTGGTTACAACCAAGAATTTTGGAGAGAAAATGCAATTGTAAAAAGAACTCCAATTGAAGAAGAAGTTATCAATTCTTTTGAAAGAAACAGTTCATTTGAATCAATTTTCTTTAATACAAGAGACCAAATTTCGTTGACACAATCTAATATTTCTGATGATATTTTTATACAAGAAATAGAAAAAAATATTCTTAATTACAATTCATACAAACCGGTTGAAAAAGTCTATTTACACACCGACAAAGATTTATTAACCGAGAATGAAAATCTTTGGTTTAGTGCTTACGTTACTTTAGGCACAAAACATCATTATTCTTTTGCAAGCAAAGTTTTATATATTGATTTAATCAATCCGAAAGGAGAAATTATTCAAAATCAAACAATTCCGTTAGAAGAAGGTCGGGGAAAAGGAAGTTTAAAAACTCCGAAAAATAGTGTTTCTGGCGATTATCAAATAAGAGCATACACAAAATGGATGCAAAATTTTGATGAAGCTTTTTTCTTTACAAAAACAATTAAAATAGTTTCTAAAAACACTACAAAAACACCTTTAAATAATACAAATATCGATTTGCAATTTTTTCCAGAAGGCGGTTCAATAATTGCTGAAATAAACGGAAGAGTTGCTTTTAAAGCAATTGGCATTGACGGATTAGGAAAAGAAGTAAAAGGTAAAATAGTAGATTCTAACAATAATTTTATATCCAATATAAAATCAATTGAAAATGGCGCTGGCGTATTTAATTTTAATCCAAAACTTGGTGAAACGTATACTGCAATTGTAAATAATGATTTAAAATTTAAGCTTCCAAAAACCCAAAGTATTGGTTATAAAATGCTTGTAAGTAATATCAATCCTAAAAACATTAAAGTAAAAGTACAGGCTACAGAAAATTTAAGAGGTAAAAAGTTTTATGTTGTTGGACATATCCATAATGAAAAATATTATCAAGGAAAGTTTGAGTTTGGCGGTAAATTATTAGTGGATTTTGAAATACCTAAAAACAAATTACCTACTGGTATTTTTAAATTGACTTTGTTTAGTGAAGAAGGAATTCCTATGGCAGAAAGAGCTGTGTTTGTAAACAATAATAACGAATTAAATATTACTGCAACTATTGATAATTCTAAACCAATATTAAACAATAAAATAAAAGTAGATATTGATATGAAAGATGATAGAAATTGGCCTGTTTCTACTGGAGTTTCGATTTCTGTAACTGATGCAGATAAGTTTAACAGAAAAGAAAACAGCACAAATATTTTAACACAACTTTTATTTGAATCAGATTTAAAAGGGTTTGTAGAAAATCCTGGTTTATTTTTTAACAAAAGTAATAGAGCAACAAGATATCGTTTAGAATTGGTAATGTTAACGCATGGTTGGAGAAACATTAATTGGAAAAAAATTAAAAATGACGCATTAGTAAAGCTTAATAAACACCCTTTTGAACAAGGAATTAAAATTTCTGGAGTTGCTAAAAAATCAGGTAACATTTTACTTTTTAAAAAAATAAAAATGGTTGCTCTAAGCGAAAATGAATATGCAACCTATACAGCTACAACAAATGATAAAGGGGAGTTTACTATTGAAAATTTCAACAATGTTGGAGAAACTAAAATCAACTTCAACGAGATTGGAAATGATGGTAAATTAATAGAAGTTGATGTAGTTTTAAACACAACAAAATCAACAAAAAATTTACCAAGTAACTTTAGAAGTTTCACAAAAGAGCCTTCAGAAAATGATGTAAAATACTCTAAACTTACTTCTTTAAACTTGATAAATGACTCGATTAATAAAAACGCAACATTATTAAAAGAAGTAAAAATTAAGAGTACAAAAAAGTATGAAAAGAAAAACATTACTAATTACGACAGGGATAATATGTCTGGATACAATATGGTACCAGATCATACAATTTTAACTGAAAAAATGAGCCATGGTGAACATTTACTTGATGTTTTAGCAGATATTCCTGGATTAGAATATATTCAAAACAGAATTCATATTAGAAGAAATCCAAAACCAGCTTTATGGATTATAGATGGAATGGAAGTTTTAGAATTACCTTACAACATGGATTTTGCAAATATTGAAAAAATTGAAATCTTAAAAAGCGTAATAAGTACTGCTATTTACGGGCCAAGGGGCGTAAATGGAATTATTATATTTAAAACCAAAACAGCTAAATTAAAAAATTCTAAAATTGATTTTGCTCCAAAGGCAATTATCAACGGACATTCTAAATATACCGAATTTTACACCCCAAAATTTGATGCAAAATCAGACGTAAAATCTTATAACGAATTTAAAACTACACTCTATTGGAATCCAATTTTATTTACTGATAAAGACGGAAAAGCAACTATTTATTTTGACAAACCTAAAGAGGTTAAGAATCTTCAAATTACAATTGAAGGCTTATCAAAATATGGAAATCCTGGTGTTTTAATCAAAACTTTAGAAGAAAAATAAAAACACAAACTTCAATGTAATTACACCTTCTAATTCTCACTTTTTATTTTTTGGCACGTTCTTTGAAAAATATCAATCAACGAGGAAGCTGAAAACCGAAAAGAGTAGGCACAATTAAATACCTAGAAATTATGAAAAGAGGATTACTATTATTGTTAGGATTATTGTCTTTTGTTACTGTACAATCAAACGACTTTAATGCATCAGCTAAAAAAACTATTCATACAAATCGATATGATGAAGCGGTAACTTTTATTGAAAAAGGAATTCAATTTCATGTATTTTTAAACGGTGAATTTGAATTTAATAGCTTAACCAGAAATTCTAACTACCATAACTACAACGGTAGAACTTACGGTAATAATTCACTTAGAATTGATAGAGATTATAGAGGTAGAATAAAACGAATTGGAAGAAACTACATTCGCTATGATTACAGAGGAAATGTTACTAAAATAGGTAATATTAAACTGTATTACAAAAGAGGATTATTAAGACGTATTGGCGATTTAAAAATTTCTTATAATAAATGGGGCGAACCTTATTTTTATGGAAATGTAAACAGATATTCTAATTACGATTCTGATTTTCATATTTCAATAAACATTGGTCCAATTTTTAGTTATAATGATCGATTTTTCTATAATAGAAGTTTTAACAACAACTATAAGAAATATAGAGAAGATAAAAACTACTACTATTATAAAGCAAACCCAAATGCTAAGGTTGATCAGGGAAATAAAATTATTAAAAGAAGAAAAGCTACTGTAACTACTAGAAAAAACACAGTAAAAACAAAAAGAAAAGTAGTTCCCAATAAAAGCAATAAAAGAGTAAAAAAAGAAACTACGAAAAAGAAAGGTAATAAAGTGTATGAAAAAAGAAGGAGTTAAACATCGCAAAAAAAACCCCGCTATTAGCGGGATTTTTTATGTATTAACGAATCAATTTTTTATACTTAATACGTTTCGGAATTAGATCTCCGCCCAAACGTTTCTTTTTATTCTCTTCGTAATCGGTGAAAGAACCTTCAAAGAAATACACTTGACTATCGCCTTCAAAAGCTAAGATATGAGTACAAACTCTATCTAAAAACCATCTATCGTGACTAATTACAACAGCACAACCAGCAAAATTTTCTAAACCTTCTTCTAATGCTCTAAGTGTATTTACATCCAAATCATTTGTTGGTTCATCCAATAAAAGAACGTTTCCTTCTTCTTTCAACGTCATTGCTAAATGCAATCTATTTCGTTCTCCACCAGAAAGCATTGAAACTTTCTTGTTTTGTTCGCTTCCAGCAAAATTAAATCGGCTTAAATAAGCTCTAGAATTTACTTGCTTTCCTCCCATCATCACCAATTCTTGTCCGTCAGAAAAGTTTTCCCAAATTGATTTATCAGCATCTATATTAGAATGACTTTGATCTACGTAAGCAATCTTCGCAGTTTCTCCAACTTTAAAACTTCCTTTATCAGGAGTTTCTTCGCCCATAATCATTTTAAAAATGGTTGTTTTCCCTGCTCCATTCGGACCAATAATTCCAACTATTCCAGCTTGCGGTAAATTAAATTCTAAATTTTCGTATAATAATTTATCTCCATACGCTTTAGAAACTCCAGTTGCTTCTATCACATTTGTACCTAAACGTGGACCATTTGGAATGTAAATTTCCAACTTTTCGTCCATTTGTTTTTGATCTTGACTCATCAACTTGTCGTAATTCTTCAAACGCGCTTTTTGCTTTGTTTGACGTCCTTTAGCTCCTTGACGAACCCAATCTAATTCTCGTTCTAACGTTTTTTGACGTTTAGATGCTGTTTTACTTTCTTGTGCTAAACGTTTTGATTTTTGATCTAACCAAGAAGAATAATTTCCTTTCCAAGGAATTCCTTCTCCTCTATCCAATTCTAAAATCCAACCAGCAACATTATCCAAGAAATATCTATCGTGCGTTACGGCAATTACAGTTCCTTTGTATTGTGCTAAATGATGCTCTAACCAATGCACAGATTCTGCATCCAAGTGGTTGGTTGGCTCATCCAATAATAAAATTTCTGGTTCTTGTAATAATAGTCTACATAAAGCAACTCTACGTCTTTCTCCTCCAGACAAAACAGAAATTAATTTATCTGGTTCTGGCGTACGCAACGCATCCATTGCAATTTCTAGTTTTGTATCTAATTCCCAAGCGTTTGATGCATCAATTTTATCTTGCAATTCTGCTTGTTGATTCATTAACTTTTCCATTTTATCTGGATCAGAATATACTTCTTCTAAACCAAACATCTCGTTAATTTTATTGTACTCGTCTAAAATTGCAACGGTTTCTGCAACGCCTTCTTTTACAATTTCTATGACCGTTTTTGTTTCGTCTAATGCTGGTTCTTGTTCTAAATAACCCACATTATAACCAGGAGAAAAAACAACATCACCTTGATAGTTTTTTTCTTTACCAGCAATTATTCTTAATAAAGTTGATTTACCAGATCCGTTTAAACCTAGAATTCCGATTTTAGCTCCGTAAAAGAAACTTAAGTAAATATCTTTTAAAACTTGTTTGTTTGTACTTTGATAGGTTTTAGAAACCTTATTCATCGAAAAGATGACTTTCTTATCGTCTGACATTTTTATATTTTTGAGAAATTATTATTTTGAAATTGTAGCTAAAAACTGCTACTAAAAACTGTAAACTTAATTTACACTCTTCCTTTTAAAGCATTAAATACCCATGCTACTGCAAAGAAACCAACTCCAACTGCAGCAAAACCCCAACCTGCGACATCATCATATCTAAAAGCTCCAAGAGCAATTAAGCCTAAGCCTACAAGAATCATAATAAATGTAGCCCACGCTAATACGGTATTTTTGTTCATTGCCATAATCGTTCTGTTTTTAATAGTTGAAAAGCAAATATCGTAATTATTTGTGGATAAAAATAGTTAGAAATGAATGAGTTTTAGATTTCTGCTGCCAATCTACATCCCTGGTTAATAGCTCTTTTTGCGTCTAATTCTGCTGCAACATCTGCTCCGCCAATTACATGCACTTTTACATTTGCTTCTTCTAACGGAGAAAGCAATTCTTTAAACGGTAACTGACCAGCACAAATTACAATCGAATCAACCTCTAAGATTTTAGCTTCCTCATTTTGTATATAATGCAAACCAACATCATCAATTTTTGTATATTCTACTCTATTGATAAATTGTACATTTTTCTTTTTTAATGTAGAGCGATGAATCCAGCCAGTAGTTTTCCCTAAGTTTCCACCAAATTTTCCTTTGCTTCTTTTTAGCATAAAAATTTCTCTAGGTGATGGATCAATTTTTGACTCAACACCTTCAATTCCGCTTCTTGCAGTTAAGGTTTTATCGATTCCCCATTCTTTTAACCAAGCATCAATATTTAGAGAAGTACTTTCACCTTCGTGTGCTAAATATTCTGAAACATCAAATCCAATTCCGCCTGCTCCAATAACAGCTACACGTTTTCCGACTGGTTTTTTATATTTTAAAACATCTAAGTAATTCAATACTTTTTTATTCTCAATTCCTACAATGTTTGGCATTCTAGGTTTTATTCCTGTTGCTAAAATAACTTCATCAAAATTCTCTTTTATCAAGTCATCCGCAGAAACTCTAGTATTTAATTTTACAGTAACATGATGCAACTCTAACTGCTTTTTAAAATAGCGAATGGTTTCATAAAACTCCTCTTTTCCAGGAATTTGTTTCGCAATATTAAACTGTCCACCAATTTCAGCATCAGCATCAAACA
Source organism: uncultured Flavobacteriaceae bacterium (assembly GCA_913065125.1). Classification (GTDB taxonomy): domain Bacteria; phylum Bacteroidota; class Bacteroidia; order Flavobacteriales; family Flavobacteriaceae; genus Polaribacter; species Polaribacter gochangensis. The sequence goes on from CAJYAG010000001.1 coordinate 848,060, forward strand.
AAATAACTTGATGACCTCTTTGAGCCGCAACAGATGCAGCTGCTAATCCAGCTGGACCAGCACCAACAATAGCAATTTTCTTTTTATTTTCTGTCGGATTATAATTCAATTCGGTTTCATGACAAGCTCTCGGGTTTACCAAACAACTTGCAACTTTTTGTTCAAAAACATGGTCTAAACACGCTTGATTACAGCCAATACATGTATTTATTTCATCATCTCTTTCTTGTGCTGCCTTGTTTACCCATTCTGGATCAGCCAAAAAAGGGCGCGCCATTGAAATCATATCTGCATCGCCATTTGCCAACACTTCTTCTGCCGTTTCTGGCATATTTATTCTATTTGTAGTTACTAAAGGAATTGCAACTTCCTTTTTCATTTTTTTAGTAACCCAAGTAAAGGCTGCTCTTGGAACCGAAGTTGCAATTGTCGGAATCCTAGCTTCGTGCCAACCGATTCCTGTATTGATAATGGTTGCTCCTGCTTTTTCAATTTCTTTTGCTAATTGAACAATTTCTTCCCAATCACTTCCATTTTCTACCAAATCCAACATAGAAAGTCTAAAAATGATGATATAATCTTTACCAACTGCGGTTCTAGTTTGTTTTACCAATTCAATTGGCAAACGCATTCTGTTTTCATAAACTCCACCCCATTTATCCATGCGTTTATTGGTTCTTTTGGCAATAAACTGATTGATTAAATATCCTTCAGAACCCATAATTTCTACGCCATCATAACCAGCAATTTTTGACAACTTTGCGCTATTCACAAAGTCTTTTATGGTTCTTTTTATCCCGGATTCTGTCAATTGAAAAGGTTTAAAAGGAGTAATTGGCGATTTAATATTTGATGGAGCTACACTAAATGGATGGTACCCATAACGCCCAGAGTGTAAAATTTGCATACAAATCTTTCCCCCATATTTATGAACTTCTTCCGTAATTATCTTGTGACTTTCTGCATGCTTTTTAGTTGTCATTCTTGCAGAAAAAGGTGCCGTCCAACCTTGTCTGTTCGGAGCAATTCCTCCGGTTACAATTAGTCCAACTCCACCTTTTGCGCGTTCTCCATAATATGCAGCAATTCTTTCCAAACCGTTTTTTTCTTCTTCTAAACCAGTATGCATAGAACCCATTAAAATTCTATTTTTTAACGTTGTAAAACCTAAATCTAAGGGTTCAAAAATGTGCTTGTATTTCATAATTTCGGGATTAAATTTATTATGCATGCATAATACTTTGCAAGATATGTTTATTTTTTGAAAAGAAAAAGCCAAAGAATTTGATTCTTTGGCTTTTCTAAAAAATAGATTTTATAAATTAACTCATAGGAACATCTATCACCAATAATTTACTTTGTTGATTTGCCTTAATAACAACCTTTTCTATTTCAGAAATCCCAATGGCATCTCTTTTTTGTAATTTTTCATCAGCAATTAAAATCTCTCCTTCTATTAAAAAAAAATAAGCCCCATTTTTAAGTTGGTACTCCGTTGTAAAATTAGCCTCTAAATCTATCATAGAAATATATGCTTGCTGATGTATCGGCAAAGATCCTTTTACTTGATTGCTTTTTGGAGAAACCAACGTTTGAAATTTGTTGTGTCTTCCATTTTCATCAAAAGTTTTTTGATCATAATATGGCGTGCTATTTTCTGTTTCTGGAATAATCCATAATTGCAAAAAATTAACTTCGTTCGTTGTACTATCGTTAAATTCTGAATGTGTTACACCTATTCCTGCACTCATCACTTGCACTTCTCCTACTTCTATAGAACGTTTATTATCCATATTATCTTTATGTGACAAAGCTCCCGAAATCGGAATAGAAATAATTTCCATATTTTTATGTGGATGCGTACCAAAACCCATTTTAGGTTGCACAATATCATCATTTAAAACACGTAACATCCCAAAATTCATTCTTTCGTGATTTTGATATCCTGCAAAACTAAACGTATGGTGTGATGTTAACCAACCATGATTTGCAACACCTCTTGTTGCTGATTTGTGAATTATTTTTTTCATTTTTCCTTTATTTTAATATAAATATCCCATTTTTCCTTGCTGAAAATCACGCATTGCTTCTAAAATTTCCGTCTGGGTATTCATAACATATGGTCCGTATTGAGCTACTTTTTCTTTAATAGGTTCTCCTGAAATAACAATTAGTTTGCTCTCTTTTATTGTTGTTATTATTTTAATTGTATTTCCGTCTGTATTAAAAACTGCTAGTTGGTTTTTTCCTTTAGCTAAAGTTGTTGTATTATTTACTTGTACTTCTCCACCCAACAAATACACACAACTTTGGTGTGTTTCTGGAATCTCAATTTCTAATTCCCCTTTTCCAGTTGCTTCAATCATAAATACATTAACCGAAGTTTGAGTTTTTATTTTTCCAAACTTTCCGCTTTGCTCTCCTGCAACAATTTTTAAATGGATGTTTTTCGAAGTATCTTTAATAACTGGAATTTCATCACTTTTTACATGTTGATATGCTGGAGTTATCATTTTATATTTTGCTGGTAAATTTAACCACAACTGAATTCCCTCTAAATCACCCCCTTTTTTTACAAACTCTTTTGTGGGACCTTCAGCATGGATAATTCCACTTCCTGCAGTTGTCCATTGTACATCTCCAGATTTTACAACACTTTCATTTCCTAAAGAATCCCTGTGCAATTGTTCTCCTTGAAATAACAACGTGATTGGTTCAAATCCTCTGTGTGGATGCGGTCCTAAATCAAATGGATTGTTAAACTCGTTAATTGCAAACGGCCCATAATGATGCAATAAAAGAAACGGATCTACATTTTCTACATCTGCAGTTGGAATTGGTTGTCTCAAACGGATTGGCCCCATATTTACCAACGGACTTTCTCCTAAGTGTTGAATACTTTTATATGTTTTCATTATTTTTTCATCTAATTTTATCTAGCAAATTACTTAACGTTTTTGCTTCTTCTTCTGTAAGATTGTCCATAAAATTGATGTTATTTTGGTCATCAATTTTTGTTAATAATTGCAATCCTGCATCAGAAATATTGATGTAAACTACTCTTCTATCGTGATCACAACGTTCTCTTTCTATGAGATTCTTATCACACAGTTTATCCATTAATCGAGTAGCATTTGGAGCACGCTCAATCATTCTTTCTTTTATCAACTGAACTTTAATTGGCTTTACCGCTCCTCTTAAAATCCTTAAAATATTATACTGCTGAGGTGAAATTCCGTATGGTTTAAAGAATTCTGATTCTTTACTACTTAGCCAATTCGCAGTATATTTTATGTTGATGAGCGCTTTTACTTTGTTGTTTTTAAATTTCGAATTGATGTCTTTAGAAATGTCTCCCATAAGATATTATTTTCTACAAATTATTTAATTGATAAGAAAGTGCTTTTGACGGACATTGATCAATTTGATTTTTTATCTGTTCGTTTGTGGCTCCATCTAATTGTATCCATGGTTTTTCTCTCGGATCAAAAACTTCTAACAAACCTTTCCAACATTTCTTAGAATGTGTACACATATGTGGTTGCCAAACAACAGTAATCTCTTCATTACTATATGTTTTTTTGAGTTGCTTTTTTTCTTCCATAATTTCTAGTTTTAAATTACTAATTGAAACTCTTTTATTGCTTTTAATAATCCTTCTTTTAATTCAGGGTTTTGTATTTCATCATTTTTAAAATGATCGTAAAAATTAGGTAAAGAAAATGTTGAAACGATGTTTGCACCCATACGCGGAAAAGTAGTTACGGCTGTTTCTAAAACAGATTTTCCACCTCTTGCTCCTGGCGAAGTTGCTAATAACAAAACTGGCTTCTCTTTAAATACTTTTCTATCAATTCTAGAAACCCAATCAAAAATATTTTTAAATGCAGCCGAATAAGATCCATTGTGTTCCGCTAAAGAAACTACAAAACCATCATAATTATTTAACAGTTTATTAAATTTCAAAGCTGCTTTTGGAAAACCCTCTGCTTCAATATCTATACTAAAAATTGGTAATTGATAATCATTTAAATCGGCAACATCATATGTTTCATCAACCAAAGAAGCGGCATAAACTGCCAATTGTTTATTAATTGATGATGTACTATTACTACCTGCAAATGCTAAAACTTTCTTCATTTTCTTTTATTATTTGACACAAATTTAAGAATAATTATTTTATTTTCCAAGGAAAATATTTCCAAGTAATATATTGGTGTAAATAATAACTCATTTTTGTACCTTAGCGTTTCAATTTTTATACACATTATTTAATGGATATTAACTTCAATAAAAACGAAGATTACAACAAACTTTTAGCCTCTGATTTAAAAAACAGGTTGGTAAAAGTAAAACTAGGCGGCGGAAAAAGCAGGATAGAAAAACACAAAGCAAAAGGAAAGTTAACTGCAAGAGAACGTATTGATTACTTATTAGACAACAAATCTAAAAGTATTGAAATTGCTGCATTTGCTGGTGAAGACATGTATGCAGAACACGGCGGTTGCCCTTCAGGCGGAGTTGTCGTTAAAATTGGTTATATAAAAGGGAAGCAATGTATTGTTGTGGCAAATGATGCAACGGTAAAAGCTGGAGCATGGTTTCCGATCACAGGGAAAAAGAATTTAAGAGCGCAAGAAATATCTATAGAAAACAAATTGCCAATTATTTATTTGGTAGATTCAGCTGGAGTTTATTTACCAATGCAAGATGAAATTTTCCCAGACAAAGAGCATTTTGGTCGTATATTTAGAAATAATGCAGTGATGAGCAGCATGGGAATTACACAAATTTCAGCAATTATGGGAAGTTGTGTTGCCGGCGGTGCGTATTTACCAATTATGAGTGATGAAGCATTAATTGTTGATAAAACCGGAAGTATTTTTTTAGCAGGAAGTTATTTGGTAAAAGCGGCAATTGGAGAATCTATTGACAATGAAACTTTAGGAGGAGCAACTACACATTGTGAAATATCTGGAGTTACAGATTACAAAGCTCTAGACGATAAAGACGCGTTGGATAAAATCAAAAATATTATTGATAAAATTGGCGATTACGACAAAGCTGGATTTAGCAAAACCGAATCTTTTCCTCCCAAAGAAAAGGAAGATGATATTTTTGGAATCTTACCAAAAGAAAGAAACGCACAATACGATATGTTAGAAATTATCAAGCGTTTGGTTGATAATTCTGAGTTTGATCAATATAAGGAAGGGTACGGAAAAACCATTTTAACTGGGTATGCCAGAATTGATGGTTGGGCTGTTGGAATTGTAGCAAATCAACGAAAATTGGTGAAAACTAAAAAAGGTGAAATGCAATTTGGCGGAGTTATCTATAACGATTCGGCTGATAAAGCAACCCGTTTTATTGCCAATTGTAATCAAAAGAAAATTCCGTTAGTCTTTTTACAAGATGTTACCGGGTTTATGGTTGGAAGTAAATCTGAACATGGTGGTATTATAAAAGATGGCGCAAAAATGGTGAATGCAGTGAGCAATTCTGTTGTTCCTAAATTCACTATTATTATTGGCAATTCATACGGAGCAGGAAATTATGCTATGTGTGGTAAAGCCTACGACCCAAGACTAATTGTTGCTTGGCCAAGTGCAGAATTGGCAGTAATGAGCGGAAATTCTGCTGCAAAAGTATTGCTACAAATTGAAACCGCATCTTTAAAAAAGAAAGGCGAAGAAATTACTCCAGAAAAAGAAGCAGAACTTTTTAATAAAATAAAAGACAGATACGACAAACAAGTTTCTCCATATTATGCTGCAGCAAGAATATGGACAGATGCAGTTATCAATCCGTTAGACACCAGAACTTGGATTTCAATGGGAATTGAAGCCGCAAATCGTGCACCAATAGAAAAGCAATTTAATTTGGGAATTATACAAGTTTAGTTTTAATTTGTATCCAAAAAAATAATACAAAAATCAGAATTTAGAAATGGGAAGAGCATTCGAATTTAGGAAAGCAAGAAAAATGAAACGTTGGTCTGCAATGGCAAAAACTTTTACCAGAATTGGTAAAGATATTGTAATGGCAGTAAAAGAAGGCGGACCAAATCCAGATTCAAATTCTCGTTTGAGGGCTGTTATGCAAAATGCAAAAGCTGCAAATATGCCAAAAGAAAACGTAGAAAGAGCTATAAAAAAGGCTACAGATAAAGATACCGCTGATTATAAAGAAGTTTTGTTTGAAGGATATGCACCCCACGGAATAGCATTAGTTGTAGAAACTGCAACAGACAATAATAATAGAACAGTTGCAAATGTTAGATCTGCCTTTAATAAGTGTGATGGGAATTTCGGAACCTCTGGCTCTGTTATTTTTATGTTTGATCATACGTGCAATTTTACCGTAAGAAAAGAAGATATTTCTATTGATATGGAAGAATTAGAATTAGAATTAATAGATTTTGAAGTTGAAGAAGTTTTTGATGATGAAGAAGGTGTTATTATATATGCACCTTTTGAACAATTTGGCTCTATTCAATCTTATTTTGAAGAAAACAATATAGAAATCTTATCTTCTGGTTTTGAAAGAATTCCAACTACAACTAAAAAACTTTCTGAAACGGAACAAGCTGACGTAGAAAAATTATTAGAACGCTTAGAAGAGGATGATGATGTACAAAACGTTTATCATTCAATGGAAATGTAAAATTTATAGTAGTAAAAATTTTAAACAAAATTAAAAAGCCGTATCAAATGATACGGCTTTTTTACACTCAATAAATTCCTTGATGATAGTTTGACTTATCCCCCGATTTCAATACAATCTTCCCTTTAATTCATCTGAATGTACAATTCAAATATATATTATATAAATAACAAGCAGAACTTTACACATACAACTTATCTACTACAACTCATGTTTTATTTATCAAAAACTACTACATTTGACTATCAATACAATAACTATGAAAGTAATAACAAAAAAAAATTATAAATACATTTTTATTTTATTCTGTACTTTATCATATTCTTCTTCTTATAGTCAAGATACACTTATTAAAAGTATAGATCAATGGAGTTACTTCGATAATGGTTATTTAGAAGATAATTGGTTTAAAACAACAAATTTTTCAAACTGGAAAGTTGGCTATACACCAATAGGTTATGGCGATAAAATTATAACAACAAAAATTAATTTTGGAAAAGGCCAACATAATAAAGACCTAACTAAGTACTTTATTAAAAGAATTAATATAAAAGATCCTGCAACTTACACAGGAATAGAGTTTAAACTACAAAGAGATGACGGTGCAGTTATATATGTAAACGGAAAAGAATTATACAGAGACAATATGCCTGCCGGCATTATTAACCCAGCTACAAAATCGCTACAAGTTGTTAATGATAAGGATGAAGAAAAATTTTATAAAAAAGTTTTTGATAATTCCGTTTTCAAAGAAGGGATAAATACAATTGCTGTTGAAGTTCATCAATTTAATAGTTTTTCTAGTGATTGTATTTTTAGTTTAGAAATTATTGGACATACAGATAATGCTATTTTAACCGAAGTAGTTCAAAATCAAATTGAAACAAAAAATAATTTAGAAAATAAAATTGAGACCTTAAATTATGATTTAATTTTAACAAATACTACAACACAATTAGAGATGTATAAAAGCTCTAATCAAAATTTACTTTTTTTTCTTGCAATAGTTGGCGGCTTATTAATTATAACCATAATTGGTAGTTTTATTATTTATTTCAAAAATAGAAATAACGAAGACAAATTTAAAAACACCATTCAGAAATTGAATTATGAACTTTTAGAAAACGAAAAACAAATGATTTCTTTTTCTACACAACTTCTACATTACAAACAATATTTAAAAGAGGTTAAAGCAGATTTAAAATTTATTAAAACAGACAACACAAAAGCACTTAACAACTCAATAAAACAAATAGATTCTATTATTGAAAGCAATGATGAATGGGAACAATTAAAACTACATTTTAATACTGTATTTAGTGGGTTTTATGACAATTTACTTCATAAATGTCCGTCGCTTACAGAAACTGAACTAAGACATTGTATGTTTATAAAATTACACATTCAAACAAAAGAAATTGCTAGAGTTTTAAATGTTGACCCAAGATCTGTGCAAACAGCTAGATACAGAATAAAGAAAAAATTAGATTTACCTGAGGATCAAGATTTGCGAAGTTTTTTAATGACTATTTAAAAAGTATTTCTAGTGTCTTTTTCCGTTGGATTTTTTTTGTTGTAGTTTCAATAAATGCATCAACAAAATAAATTGCTTTTGGTGTTTCGAACCTAGAAAGTGTTTTGGCTTTACTCAAAATTATTGTTGTTTTTTTCCCTTCAACAACTAAAATAAGTTTTTCGCCCAGGTTTGTATCAGGTACACCAGCAACAAAAAAACGTTGCTTTATAATCTTAGCTAATTTTTTCTCTATTGCCTCTGGGTGTAATTTAATTCCGCCAGAATTGATTACGTTGTCAAATCTGCCCAGCCATTTGAATTTATTTTTAGAAATAATTTTGACAACATCGTTGGTTACAATTTTTGCGCCCGAAACTTTCGGAGCATTAATCACCAAACAATTTCTAGCATCTTTAGAGATAGAAACATTTGGCAAGGTTATAAAATGAGATTTTTCTACTTCGCTAGTAGTTCGGTTTTTAAATCCATTTAATTGTTTTACAGCAATATGAGTAATCGTTTCTGTCATACCAAATGTTGCAAAAATTTTGGTTGATACATTCTGAATTTTAGAAACCAATTCTTCTGAAACCATTGCGCCACCAACAATTAACTTGTCAATTTTATTTATTTGAGAAAGTGATTTTTCTAATTGCATTGGCACCATTGCAGAAAAATCATAGCTTTTTTCTATTTTTTCTAAGGGGTTAGAAACTGGCTCTACTACATCTAAACTCCAACCCAAAACAAGTGCTCTAACCAACATCATTTTTCCTGCAATAAAATCGGTCGACATACACAATAACGCAGTTGTATTTTCTTTTAAATCAAAAAAAGCACCAGTTGCCAAAGCCGAATTTATGATAAATTCTTTTTTGAGTTGTAACGCTTTTGGTTTTCCTGTTGAGCCAGAAGTTTGCACCTCTATAAATCCTGAATCAGAAAACCAATCGTTAAAAAATTGTTGTGTAGCATCTGAGATTTCTTTAGAAAAAAGAATCAATTCATCTGAAGTAGAAAAAGAATTTCCATTGAGTTTAAAGTTTATATGCAACTGATTATTGCTCATTAATTACAGGAATTTCAACTTTACCAACTAATTTACTTTTCCAATTGGTCCAACCATACTTTTTTGAAAAAATAAGCAACAATAATGGGTACAACACAAAAACACCAATAAACATTTCTGCTCCAACTGACGGCTCTGATGTATCAATATACAATGCATCTGTTCTAAAAACCATCCAATCTGTAGTTACTAAAAATGCTGCAATAATGTTATTAGATGCGTGTAAACCTAACGCTAATTCGGTTCCTTCATCCATCAACGTTGTAATTCCATACAACAAACCTGTTCCAATATAAAACACCATTAGTATATACCCCAATCGTTCTACTTCTGGGTTCATCCCGTGCATCAATCCAAAAACTGCAGATGTAACTAATAACGGAAACCATCTATTTTTTACTAATGTTCCTAATCCTTGCATTAAATATCCTCTAAAGATCAATTCTTCTGCACTTGTTTGAAATGGTAAAAACACAAAAGAAACAAATAGTAATGTGAAAAACGGAATGGGTTTAAAATTCCATGTATAATTTTCAGGAGACAAATACATTCCTATAAAAACAGATACTACAGAAATCGTTCCCCATAAAGCAAACGCAAAGAAAACTCGCTTCCAGTCTATTTTTTTTCTTGATGTTATAATAGAAAGAAACTTCTTTTTATGTAAATATTTTACACATAAAAACAAGGTTAAAACTCCTCCAGCGAAAGTTAAAATCATTAGAAACAAGAATAAACTTGAGTTCATGCCAATATCCATAAAATTAGACTCTGCTCCTTTTTGAAACTTCTCTAAATCTCCATTTACTTGAAAAAAAGCAGCAACCACTAATGGAATACTTGCAACTTGAATTCCTAAAAACACCAAAACCATGGTAAGCAGATAACGCCAAGTGTTAATTTTTCCAGTAAACCCTTTTTGTATAAAATCCATTTTTAACTTAATTTAAAATTCCATTTTTTGGAATTATGATATGCTAAACTCCCTTTTTGTATTTCTAAAGGAGAGTTGAAATTATTTGTATATAAACCTCCAGTTCCTAAACCTTGTGGCATCTTGTTTTGCAATCTAAACGTAAATTGTGCAATGGCATTTAAACCTACATTGCTTTCTAAAGCCGATGTAATCCACCAATCTATATTGCGTTTTTTTGCCTTCCCAATCCACTCGCTACTTCCGTTAAATCCGCCAATTAAACTTGGCTTTAAAATTATGAATTGTGGTTGGATTATCTCTAGTATTTCTTCTTTTTCTGCTTCTGAAAAAACACCGATTAATTCTTCATCCAACGCAATTGGCAAAGGTGTTTTCTCGCATAAAAAAGCCATTTCTTCTAACTGACCTTGTTTTATAGGTTGCTCTATAGAATGAATTTCCAACTCAGATAATCGTTTTAATTTCTCTAATGCTTCTGTTGGAGTAAATCCGCCGTTTGCATCTACGCGTAATTCAATTTCTTTGGATGAAAATTCTTTTCTAATTGCGATTAACAATTCTAGTTCTGTTTCAAAATCGATGGCACCAATTTTCATTTTAATACACGTAAAACCCGAAGCTATTTTTTCTTTGATTTGAGTTTTCATAAACTCTTTGGTTCCCATCCAAACTAATCCATTGATGGGAATTGATTTTTTACCTTTCGTAAATTCTGATGGAAATAATTCGAATTCTGTTACGCTTTGTAATGATAAAAACGCCTGTTCTAAACCAAATTGAATGCTTGGAAACTCATAAAGTTCTTTTAGCAAAACATCTAAGCCTAAATATATATTTTGACACGTCCATTTTAGCTTTTCTTCATAATCTGGCCTGTCATCAACACTTAATGTTCTTAGAATTCCGCATTCTCCAATTCCTTGTTTTCCTTCTTTAGCTAAAATGATAAACCATGTTTCTTTGGTTTTTAAAATTCCACGAGACGTTCCGCTTGGCCTTTTAAAGTTAAGAATATATTTGTGGTACGTAGCTGAAATCAAAATATCATGTCCGGTCGAGCGCAGTCGAGACCTAATTAAAAAACCTCTCGACTGCGCTCGAGGTGACAATATTCTGTCAAAAAAATAATACTATTTATTATACAATGCGATTCTATTTCCTTCAGAATCTAACACCATTGCCATATAACCGATTTCATTAGAAATCAATGTTTTTGTTTGTAATATTTTTCCTCCAGCTGCTTCTACTCTAGCTAATTCATCAGAAACATCTCCAGATTGAGAATTAAAATACACAACTGAACCGTGCGTTGCAGACGGAATATAATTTCCATCACTTTGCACTAAAGAACCACTAATTCCTGGTGCAGTAATGTCTTCGGCAGGCGGAAACCACCCCATTAAAACATCGCCAAATTTATTGACTGTGATTTCTACATTAAAAACTGTTTCGTAAAACTTTTTGGCTCTGTCCATATCTAAAACAGGAACTTCAAACCAACTGATCATATTTACTTCCATAATTATTGTTTTTCTATATATGTTTTAAAATCTTCTAAATATTTTTGATCAATATCTGTAAAAGTTCCTTTAAAATAAGGAAATAAACAGCTCATTAAATACGAATCGCTTTTGCAAATTACGTCTTTTATAATTGTTGTTTTCCCGTCAGAGAAGCTAAAATTATACTCATCAGTTTTCAACATGTCGTCTGCATCAAAAAACAAGGTTACTTTTTTGTTAGGGATAAAAGCCATTACTTTTTCGCTCATTTCCATTTCTTTTCCTTGATTTTCTACAATCATTTTATATTCGCTGCCTACAATTCCTGGTTTAACATTTACTGGTGTTATCGACTTTACATCTGTCAACCATTCTTTCATTAACTCTTGGTTATTAAACACAGAAAAAACTGTGTTCAACGGCTTATCAATCTCTATTTTAACTTGATAGGTTGTTTCTTTGATAATTAATCCTGTTGAAAAAAACACGATAACCAAAGCGGTTATTATTCCTAAAATAATTTTAACTCCTTTCATTTTATAATTCGATTGAACTTCCTATCTCTAGTAAAATAAGTTCTTTAGATTTTGATTTAAATAGTTTTTTTGCTTCTTCTTGATTAATTTCAATTGGTGGAAATGTATCAAAATGACAACCAATAATTTTGTTACATTCTATAAAATCACTTGCAACAATTGCTTCCTCTATTCCCATTGTAAACGTATCGCCAATTGGTAAAATTGCCGCAGTTAATTTACTAAACATCGGAATCAGTTTCATATCAAAAGTTAGTGCGGTATCTCCAGCAATATAAATGGATGTATTGTTTGCCGTAAATATAAATCCGCCTGGTTGACCACCATACGTTCCGTCTGCAAAAGAAGAAGTATGAATTGCATTTACATATTTTGCAGAAAAATCTTCCGTTTTAAATGTTCCGCCATGATTTAGATGAAATCCTTTTAATTTTTTTGCCATAAAATAATTGACAATTTCAAAATTAGAAAGGATAATTGCTCCTGTATTATGAGCGATTTTTTCTACATCTAACACATGATCTTGATGCGCATGCGTAACCAAAATATAATCGGCCTTTAAAGAATCTACATCCAAATGTGATGCTTTTGGATTTCCCGTAATAAATGGATCAACAACAATGTGAATATTGTTAATTTCTATTCCAAAACAAGAATGTCCGTAAAAAGTTATTTTCATTGTTTTATGTTGTTCTTAATCTTCTTTTTCTAAGATAGAAAAATAGAAGGAACAAAATAATAATAAAAGGCCAAATATGTATCAAATACAAGAAGAAATCTTTTATATTTTCGAATCCTGTTTTAAATGCTTTGGAAATTTGACCAATAAAACTAGTTTCGCTTGCAGAGATTTGCTTGTAAAAGGTGATGCTTAATGTTGAAAAAGAAACTTGATTTTGTAAATATTTTAAACGTCCTTCTGTAGCTTCAATATCGGCTCTTAATTTACCTAATTCTCTTTCTACATCTAAAATTTCTCTAACAGTTTTTGCCTTTTTAAGAATTTCTAAATACTTAACTTCTAAGGTTTTTTTCGTTTTTAATCTTGCTTCAACATCTAAGAACTGTTCTGTTACATCAGAAATTCTGATGTTTTTTGAATCAAACTTTTCTACTCCTTTTGCAATTTCATTTAAAATTACATCAAATTTTTCAGCCGGAATTCGAGTAGAAATTGTAGTGCTAATTCTATCGTCAGATTTGTACTCGTTATCACTTGCAATATAACCGTTGTATTGATCTACCAAATCAACAATGGTTTTTCTTGTTTTGTCTAAGTCTTTTGCTTCAAAAGTAACATTCCCGGTTTTAATGAGTTTTCTTTGAGAGTTTGATTCGTTTTGATTTGATTTAGTTTGTTTTAATTTTTGGTCTGCTACAACTGACTTTCTTGAAACTGCCGCATCGAATTGCATCATTTCGTGTTCTGCTGCTCTATCTTGATTAGAATCACAAGAAACTGCAATTAATAAGACCCCTAAAAAAAGCATTATTTTTTTCATGCTGATATTAATTTAAGTTATAAAACCTGACCTAATCCAAAAAGAATGCCAAACAGAAAAGTGCTTAGCGCTACTTTTTTTAATTCGCCATCTAAACCTGCTTCGTTGGTGTTTTTCATCACAAAAAGTAGATGTTTTAGCAATGGAAAATATGCAACCAAAAACAAAAACTGTATCGGATTTTTATATTGAATCACAACATATAAAAATGCAACTAAGAACGAAGTAATAATTAAAACAGAGTGATACACCTTTGCAGATTCCGCTCCAATTTTAACAACCAATGTGTTTTTATGAGCTTTTTTATCGTTTTCTCTATCGCGCATATTGTTTAAATTCAACACCGCTGTACTTAAAAATCCGACTGAAAATGCTGGAAGAAAAATCGTAAAATTTAGTTCCTTGGTAAACAAAAAGTAAGAACCTACAACGCTTAACAATCCAAAAAAAACAAAAACAAAAACATCTCCAAATCCGCTATAACCATAAGCCGATTTACCAACTGTGTATTTTATGGCTGCTGCAATGGATGCAATTCCTAATAAGAAAAATAAAATAGAATATCCAAAATCATCTTTTCCGAAGGCAACATAAATCAAAGTCAATGCAACAATTAAAGTAACAATTGTTGTAAGTATCATTGCTGATTTCATTTGTTTTGGAGAAATTGCTCCAGAAGCTACCAATCGTTTTTCACCTGTTCTGTTATCGTCAGTTCCTTTGATTCCATCTCCATAATCATTGGCAAAGTTTGATAATACTTGAAATCCGATTGTGGTTAAAATCGCTAGCCAAAAAATGGATGATGTATATATTGGAGCTGCACCTACTGAAATTGTGGTATTAAAAAGACTTTCTGAAATTCTAAATGTACTATCATTATTTCCTAAAAAACTTCCAACAATAATTCCAGAAATAGATAGTGGCAACGTTCTTAATCTTGCGGCTTGAATATATTTTTTAATCAAAAGAATTATTTAGATTTTAACGCTTCTCTTATCTCAACTTTTTCACCATTTTTAACAGCTTGAATAAAAGCTCCAGGATAGATATTCCTTAAGTTTCTTCTCAAACTCCTAGCTTCATTATAGGTTTCAAAAGCACCTAACCTGTATTTAAACAATCCGTTTTCATTTGAAACTACAACATTCTCAATTGCTGCAAATTTTTGATTTTCTTTTGAAAAAGCACCAATCTGCACACTAAAAATCAATGATGGCTCTTTAACCTCTTCATCTACAGTTTTTACAGGAGTTTCAACTTTTTTAACAGGAAGAACAACTTCTTTTCCCTTTGGAGTTTTATCTCCACAAGAAATGAATACTAAAAATAAGCTTACTAAAACTACTTGTATTGTCTTCATATTATTCAATTTTATAATTGATTTGCTTGTGCAATAAGCTCTGCGATATCTAACACAGCAACTTCTGCTTCTTTTTCTTTAAATTTTACGCCGTCTGTCATCATTGTGTTACAATAAGGACAACCCGTTGCAATAATTTCTGGCTGTGTTTTTAACGCATCTTCTGTTCTTAACACGTTAATGTCTTTATCACCTTTTTCTGGTTCTTTAAACATTTGCGCTCCACCAGCTCCACAACATAATGCGGTGGACTTATTGCGTTTCATTTCTGTTAAATTGACACCTAAACGTTTGATTAAATCTCTCGGAGACTCATATTCATCATTCGCTCTACCCAAATAACAAGGATCGTGAAAAGTAACTTTTTTATCTTTTAAAACCGAATTGTTAATTTCTAACCTTCCGTCTGCGATTAACTTTTTGATGTATTGTGTATGATGAAAAACTTCATATTTTCCTCCTAAACTCGGATATTCATTTTTCAGCGTATTAAACGAATGAGGATCACAAGTAACAATGGTTTTTACTTCATAAGCATTTAGCACTTCTATGTTTGTAACAGCTTGCATTTGAAATAAAAATTCATTTCCTGCTCTTTTTGCTGCGTCTCCAGTAGAACTTTCTTCAGTTCCTAGAACAGCAAAATCCACCTTTGCTTGATGTAAAATTTTCACAAAAGCACGTGTTATTTTTTTTGCCCTATCGTCAAAACTTCCAGCTGCTCCAACCCAAAACAACACTTCTGGTTGTTTTCCTTGAGCCATCATATCTGCCATTGTTGGTACTATCATAAATTACAAATTTTGAATTATGAATTATGAATTAATACAATTCGTAATTGATAATTGTTAATTAAAAAATTGTTTTTACTCTTCGTCTTTCCAGTTCAATCGATCCATTTGATTGTATTGCCAAGGTGCTCCGTTATTTTCGATGTTGGTCATCATCATATTTAATTCTTGCGGCGCAGCACTTTCTTCCATTACCAAATATCTACGCATATCAATAATGATTGATAATGGGTCAATATTTACAGGACATTCTTCAACACAAGCATTACAGCTTGTACACGCCCACAATTCTTCTGGAGAAATGTAATCGTTTAACAATTGTTTTCCATCGTCTTTAAAAACCCCTCCATTGGCATCAATATTTGCGCCAACTTCCTCCATTCGATCACGCGTATCCATCATGATTTTTCTTGGTGACAATTCTTTTCCTGTAAGATTTGCCGGACAAGCAGAAGTACAACGACCACATTCTGTACAGGTATATGCATTCATCAATTGCACCCAATTTAAATCGGTTACATCAGATGCTCCAAATTTTTCAGGGACTTCATCTTCTGCTCCTTCTACAGGCGCAGCGTAAGGATCTGCACTTGGATCCATCATTAATTGTACTTCTTTGGTTACTGCTTCTACATTGTCTAATTGCCCTTTTGGTTGCAATTTTGCGTAAAATGTATTCGGAAACGCTAATAAAATATGCAAATGTTTAGAATAGTATAAGTAATTTAAGAATGCTAAAATTCCTACAATATGAATCCACCAAGCTGTTTGTTCTATTAAGTGTAAAGTTTCTTGTGAAAATCCGTTTAAGATTGGATATACAAATTGGCTAATTGGATTCCCTATTCCCGCTTCTTGAAAAGCGACATCCGAAGCGTTCATCACAATAAATAAAGTCATTAAAATCATTTCAAAATACAAAATGATATTTCCATCATTCTTTGGCCAACCAGTCATTTCTTTGTTCCAAAAACGCTTAATTCTGATCACATTTCTACGAATCCAAAAAACAACAACTGCAACAAATACAATGGCTGCTAATATTTCAAAAGTTCCGATTAAAAACCCATAAAAAGCATCACCTAAAAGTGGTTGAAAAACTCTATGTGTTCCGAACAATCCATCAATAATAATTTCTAAGACCTCAATATTGATGATGATAAACCCAAGGTATACCGCAACGTGTAAAATTCCAGACACCGGACGACGAACCATTTTATATTGTCCTAATGCAATTTTTGCCATGTTTCTCCATCGCGCAGCTTTATTGTCTGATCTATCTACATCTTTCCCTAAGTTGATATTGCGAATAAGTTTACGGATATTCTTTACAAAAAAACCGATTCCGGCAATTAGTATCAGTGCAAAAATGATGTTTGGTAAGTATTGCATATCTATTTATTTGTTGCTAATATTATTTTTGATGCTCTAATGAAACCTTCGCTTAAAATTAATTCAAGCAGTTTTAGTTACTGGTTTCGTTCTTTTTGTTCTTTTCTGGATCATAAGGAACTGCACGCTTACCGAATAAAGAAAAATGTACAAAACGCTTTGGATTCAATTTCATTTCTCTAATCAACTCTTCCAATTCTTTAGACATGTTGGTTAAGTTATTATACATCGCATCATCTTTCACTAATTTCCCCAAAGAGCCTTCTCCTTTTTGGATTCCGACCATCAACTGATTTATATAATCTAAAGATTCTTGTGCTTTTTTAATGGTTAAACCAATATTTGCATTTACCAAAGTGTCAGATAACTTCATTAAATTCTCTGTAATAACTCTAGTGTTGTCAAAGGTATTTTTAATTCCCACTTTACTAGAATCTAACAATTGATTTACAGAACCTAATGTTTTTCTTACATCTGTAATAGTATGTTCTAATCCTAAAATACTGTTATTTAAACTTTTTCTTGCTTTAACATCTAAGGTTTGATTTAAACCCAATAATAAAGAATCTGCACTTACAATAACACTTTCTACTTTTGCTTGAAGCGGATTTAATTTCTCTCCAACTGTTGAAAAAATATCAGACTCTACTTCTCCTTTTAAATAATCTCCATCAACCGCTGCATCGCCTTCATAAGATGGGATAATAGCTAAAGATTGACCACCCATTAAACTAGCACTATAAATTTTTGCAATAGATTTTTTTGAAAACTGAAAGTCGTTTTCAATTAGCATTTCTACTACTAGTTTTCCTTTTTTATCTGGACTCGAATTAAATTTTATATCAACAACACTACCAACTTGTAAACCGTTAATAGTAACAGCACTAGATTTTTTTAGGCCTTGAATATTATTATATTCTACAAAGAAATGACGTTGATTTTTAGCAAAAATATTTTCTCCTTTCAAGAAGTTAAAACCCCAAATAAAAAGAGCAATAACAACAACTGCAACAAACCCCGTTTTTAGTTCTCTAGACATACATTCTTATTTAAGTAACAATATTACTAATAATTTTTTGGAGATTATACGTAAATCACCTTGTTTTTAACGCTTCTTTTACTGAAATTTTTTTACCATTCTTAAATGCAGCAATAAAGGCCGATGAATATCCTTTCTTTTTTACTCGTTTTAACAATGTTTGTATATTTTTATAATCGGCAGTTTTACCATAATAATATTTGTAAAACTTTCCAACTTTTACACTTTCTACATTTTTTAATCCTTTAAAATTATAAGATTTTGTCGCAATTTTTTTTCTACTTGAAGCAATCTGAATTTTATACTCAATTGATGCTTTTTTTACTTCATTTTTAGTTTCTACAACGGTTGGAGTTTCATCAACGATGGTAATATCAACATCAACTGTATTTAATTTTAATTGATTTACATAAGAAATAATAGAATTCGCAATGTTTTTTGCCATTGCTTGTTGACCACTTTTAGAATTTAAAAAACGCCCTTCTTTTTTATTGGTTAAAAACCCTAATTCTATTAACACACTTGGCATAATGGTTTCTCGTAATACTTGAAAATTATCCATTTTAACATGCCTGTTATGACGTTTTAATTTTGCAACAAGATTGTTCTGAATAATGCTTGCCAATTGCAAACTTTGATCTAAATTTTCTTCTTGCAACAAAGACAAACCAATTACAGATTCAGGTGAATTGGGGTCGTAATTATAGTTTTGTTTATAATCTTTTTCTAAAAGGATTACGCTGTTTTCTCTTTTTGCAATTTCTAAATTTTGTCGATTTCCCCTAGCTCCTAAAACAAAAGTTCCGATTCCATAAGCGTTTGAAGTATGAGAATCGCAATGAATAGATACAAATAAATCTGCTTTGATATCATTGGCAATGCTTCCTCGTTTCCACAACTCTACAAAAACATCGTTTTTACGTGTAAAAACAACTTTAATGTCTTTTTCTTTCCCGATGATTTTACCAACTTCTAATGCTACTTTTAGAGCTATGTTTTTTTCACGGTAACCGTTCCCTATATTCCCAGGATCATGTCCGCCATGACCAGCATCTAAAACAATTGTGTATGTTTTTTTCTGCGCAAAACTAAATTGTGTTGCACTTAAAAAAAACAAGCTGCAAATAAAAAGGGTAAAAAGCTTCGTTTTATGATTATATTTAGGGCGTTCTACTATTGACATCAATATTTTTACTTAATTTTGGCTTTTCAAATTTGGCACTTCAACAATTGAAGTATATTTTTACATTTGTCACAAAAATAGCATTAAAAGCGTTGCAATCAAACATACCACACATACTTTTATTTAGCTTCCTTAGCCTTTTTTGCTTACAAACTGGTTTTGCTCAAGATGTAAAAACAAAAACCAAACCAATTCCACTTCTTAAAGATAAAAAATCTTCCTTAAAAAAGGACAGTCTTTTGCTAAAGAAAAAATTAGATACTATTAAAATTGATACGATTGCAAAGCCTAAAAGCTCCATAGCATCAAAAATAACACACAATGCTGTAGATTATATTTTACAAAATGCGAAAACAAAGCAAATAGAATTATACAATCAAGCTCATGTAACTTATGAAGATATCGATTTAAAAGCTGGTTATATTTTAATCGATAATAAGAAAAATACACTTTTTGCAAGAGGCATAAAAGACAGTTTAGGTTATACGCAAAGACCCGTTTTTAAACAAGGCTCTCAAGAGTCTGAACAAGATTCTATTTTATATAATTTTAAAACCAAACGCACACTTATTTACAACATCAAAACCAATCAATCAGGAATGATTACCTATGGCGAAAAGATGAAAAAAGTAAATGATTCAACACTCTTTTTAAGAAACATAAAATTTACAACTTCAGATAAAGTTAATCCAGATTATTATATCAAAACTAGAAAAGCAAAATTAGTTCCTGGTAAAAAAATTATCGTCGGACTTAGTAATTTGGTTATTGCAGATGTTCCAACTCCTGTTGCTATTCCGTTTGCATATTTTCCAATGACCGATAAAAGAGCTTCTGGTTTTATCATTCCAACTTGGGGAGAAGCAAGTAATCAAGGTTATTTTTTACAAAACGGTGGTTATTATTTAGCGTTAAATGATTATTTAGATATTTCTTTAATGGGTGATGTTTATACCAATGGAAGTTGGGGTTTACGATCAGAATCTAGCTATGTTGTTCGCTATAAATACAATGGAAATTTTAGTTTTAGATACGAAAATCTAATCAGAAGTGTTAAAGGTTTTGACGACTATAGTAAATCGGCAAATTTTAATGTACAATGGTCCCATAATCAAGATGCAAAATCAAATCCGAATGCTCGTTTTTCTGCGTCTGTAAATTTAGGGAGTAGTAAATATTTTAGAGAATCTTTAAACGAAGTAAATAGCTCTGATTTTTTAACAAATACGCTAAGTTCTTCCATTTCATATTATAAAAAATTCGTTGGCACACCTTTTAATTTAAATGCAACAGCAAGTCATTCTCAAAACACAAATACGCAAGAAATAAACATGACATTGCCTTCTTTACAAGTTAATATGGATAGAATTTATCCATTTGCCGGTAAAGGCGGAATTAAAAAAAATGCATTGCAAAAAGTAGGGTTGAATTACAGTATGAAAGGAGATTACAGAATTAACACTACAGATTCTCTCTTCTTTAAGCCAGAAATGTTTGAGACTGCAAAAGCTGGTGTGCAACATACAGCATCTGCAAATACCAATATGAAAGTATTAAAATACTTCACCTTATCGCCAAGTGCAAATTTTAAAGAAGTTTGGAATTGGGATTATATCAACAGGTATTACGATGCTACATCTGGAACAGCGATTAAAGATACTGTTCGTGGTTTTAAAAGTTTTAGAGAATATAGCGCTGGTGTTTCTTTAGGAACAACTATTTATGGTGATTTCTCACTCAAAAAAGGAGATATCAAATTACGTCACACTATTAGGCCATCAATAACTTACGGATACAGACCTGATTTTGCAGACAAATACAATCAACAAGTGCAGCAAAGTATTGATCCTACAGATATTTTAACCTATTCACCTTTTGAAGAAGGAATTTATGGAAGGCCTGGAGCTGGGTTGTCAAACTCAGTCGGGATTAATATTAGTAATGTTTTAGAAGCAAAAATTGCATCAAAAGATTCTTTAGATACCGAAGACAAAAAAATAACATTATTGAATAATCTAAATTTTAACACAAGTTATAATATTGCTGCGGATAGTTTAAAATGGAGTCCAGTTTCCATGAATGCTGGAACTCGTTTTTTTAAAGATAAATTGTCTATTAATTTTGGAGCAACATTAGATCCTTATCAGATAGATGGAGGTGGAAATAGAATAAACAAAATAAATAGCAATATTTTTAGACTAACAAGTGCAAATATTACCGCAAACGTTTCCCTTTCTAGTAGAGATTTTGAAAAAAAAGAAAAAACATCTTCTAATAATACAAATCAAAATCAGTTTGAAAATTCTTCTCCCAACGCAACCAACAACAAAAACAATAACGTAAAAGAAACCAAACTATATAACGCCACAATTCCTTGGAATATTAACATTGCATATGCTGTGAATTATTCTAATTACGGAATTATAAATAGCGGAATTAGCTCTAATTCATTAATGTTTAATGGCGATTTAGAACTGTCACCAAAATGGAAAGTGAGATATAATTCTGGTTACGATTTTAAAAATAAAGGGTTTACTTATACTCGCTTAGGATTTACGAGAGATTTAGATAGCTGGAGTTTTAATTTTGATTGGTCTCCGTTCGGAAACAACAAATCTTATTACTTTAGAATTGGCGTAAACTCAAGTATGTTAAGCGATTTAAAATGGGATAAACGTAGTTTACCAGATAGATTATTGTTTTAGGAATTAGGAATTAGGAATTAGGAATTAGGAATTAGGAATTAGGAATTAGGAATTAGGAATTAGGAATTAGGAATTAGGAATTAGGAATTAGGAATTAGGAATTAGGAATTAGGAATTAGGAAAAACTAAAATTTTGAAACTTAGAAAACAATAAAACTTGTAACTTTTTCACTTTGCAACTCTGAACCTCTGAACCTCTGAATCTCTGAACCTTTGAACCTTTGAACCTTTGAACCTTTGAACCTTTGAACTTTAAAAATAAAAAATGCAATTATTCTATAATAAAGACATATCAACCAACGATTCTCAGTTTACTTTCGATAAAACAGAGAGCCGACATATTGTAAAGGTATTGCGAAAAAAAGACGGCGATATTTTACATATCACTAACGGAAAAAACGAATTGTTCGCTGTAAAAATCATTTTAGCTAATGATAAAAGATGTTTGGTAGAAATTCAAAATTCAGAAGCAAAACCAAAACCTTGGAACTACAAGTTGCATATTGCCATTGCGCCAACAAAAAATAACGACAGATTAGAATGGTTTTTAGAAAAAGCAACAGAAATTGGCATTGATGAAATCACTCCAATTATTTGTTCAAACTCAGAAAGAACTGTTTTAAAAACAGATCGTTTAGAAAAAATTGTGCAAGCTGCAATGAAGCAATCGTTAAAGTTTGTATTACCAAAATTAAATGAACCCATTAAGTTTTCTGACTTTTTAAATCAAAAATTTAAAGGTGATTTATTTATTGCGCATTGCGAAGAATTGGATAAAAAATCATTTGCTAAATCAGTAAAACCAAACAAAAATATTCTAATTTTAATTGGACCGGAAGGTGATTTTTCTACAGCTGAAATTGAAAAAGCATTAGCAGCTAATTTCATCCCTGTTACTTTAGGAGAAAGCAGATTACGAACAGAAACTGCGGGTGTTGTTGCTGCTCAAACTGTTGCGTTGATTAATGAAATAATTATATGAAAAACGATTTTGAATTAGTTTTCACAAGCAATCTTGAAAAAGATTGTTTTATTGTTGAATTATGGCATAATGATATTATGGTTTGTGAATTATACGAAGATAATGATGTTGTTTTTTATAACGAAAAACATGCTTCATACAATATTGATGATTTAATTTCTTCTTTATTAAAAGCAAAAAAGCTTTTAATTCAAGAGTAATATTTTACTATCTTGCTTCAAATTCAATGACAACTTACTTAATGAAGCAATTTCTTATTTTCATTTTCTTCAGTTTTTCACTTTTTACAAATGCACAAGAAATTGCCGTCTTAAAATACAATGGTGGCGGAGATTGGTATTCGAACCCAACTGCTTTACCAAACTTAATTGAATTTACAAATAACAATAGCGATACAAAAATTAAGGAAAATCCAACTTTTGTGGCTGTAGGAAATCCAGATATTATAAATTATCCAATTGTTTTTATGACGGGTCATGGAAACATTTTCTTTTCTGAAGATGAAGCTAAAAATTTACGTGATTACCTAATCTCTGGCGGATTTCTACATATTTCAGACAATTACGGATTAGATACATTTATTAGAAGAGAAATGAAAAAAGTTTTCCCCACTTTACAATTTCAAGAAATCCCCAAAAATCACCCTATTTATAACCAAACATTTACTTTTAAAAACGGAATCCCAAAAATTCATGAACACGATAAAAAACCGCCACAAGGTTTTGGTTTGTTTTATGAAGGAAGGTTGATTTGTTTTTACGATTACGAATCTGATTTAAGCGATGGTTGGGAAAATGCTAGTGTACACAACAACTCTAAAGAAGTGCGAGAAAAAGCATTAAAAATGGGCTCAAACATTATAGAATATGTCTTTAAACATTGATCAAATTACTAACATAGACGATATTAAAATTCATTTTGATGCTAGCGGATTGTGGGTGTTAAATATTGCTATTGGCATCATTATGTTTGGTGTTGCATTAGGAATCACTATTGATGATTTTAAACGTTTATTTAAGAATCCTAAAATAGTTTTTGTTGGTGTTCTTTCTCAGTTTATCTTATTACCAGCAGCAACTTTTTTAATAATTTTAGTACTTAAACCTCATCCAAGTTTTGCTTTAGGCATGATGATGATTGCCGCTTGTCCTGGTGGAAATGTTTCTAACTTTTTTAGTAAAATGGCTGGTGGAAATGCGGCTTTATCAGTAAGTTTAACTGCTTTTGCAACGTTGATCTGTATTTTTATGACACCTTTTAATTTACAATTTTGGGGAAGTTTATATAAACCAACAGCAGTAATATTAAAAACGGTAGAATTAAATCCGTATGATATTTTTAAACTCGTTTCCTTAATTCTTGGTGTTCCTTTGGTGTGCGGAATGTTGATCAAACATTATCATTCTGAAATGGCAAAAAAAATAGAAAAAGTATTAAAACCACTTTCTATGTTGGTATTTGTAGCGTTAATTTTTGTGGCATTTTCTCAAAACTTAGATATTTTCATGAATTATATTCACTTGGTTTTATTCCTTGTAATATTTCATAACATCTTTGCTTTTGTTCTTGGATTTTATACTGCTAAAGCTTTTAGATTAAACAAAAAAGACAGAAAAACAATTTCTATGGAAACCGGAATTCAGAATGGAGGTTTAGGATTGTTATTGATCTTTGGGTTCTTTGAAGGTTTGGGCGGAATGGCTTTATTAGCCGCTTTTTGGGGAATCTGGGATGTATTTTCTGGAATGATTTTAGCAACGTATTGGGGAAGGAAGAAGTAACAGTTATCAGTTATCAGTTATCAGTTATCAGTTATCAGTTATCAGTTATCAGTTATCAGTTATCAGTTATCAAAAATAAAAATTTTGAACTCTTCACAATATTAAAATTTTACTACTTTTAGAGCTATCTACTTTAACTAAAATCTTCAAAACTTCCATTCATATATAATTTTCAACCATTTAACTTTAGTTAAGCACCATTAGAACTAATAATTAAGAAACCTTTAGTAACGGATTTTATATTTGTCTTATAAATATTAAAATCCAAAAACATGAAAGCTCTAAAATTACTCAGTTTACTATCTATTTTTTTATTAATGTTTACTTCATGTGAAAAAGAAGGACCTAATCAAATTGTTTTTTATTCTATTGATAAAATAACAAAAGATTTATCTGTAAGTGTAGACGATACTGAAGGGAGCACCGTTTCTGTTAATTCTAATACTATTCTTAATTTAAATTCTTCTAAGGTTTTTAAAGAAAATATAAATTATTTGAAAGATGTTAATGTAGAAATGTTAACTTTTAAAGTTAAAAACTTCTCAATTAATCCTGATGCTAAATTTTCTAATATAGAGGTTTTTATTGATGAGATTAAAATCACAAAGGAAGATATTAAATTTACTTTTTTAAATGTTCTTAATAACAGTGCAGAGTTTCAATTAAATAATCAAGAAATTCTTTCTTCGATTTCCTCTAAACTGTTGCAAAGAAAACAAGTTGTAATTTCTTACTATAGTGACGCAAAAACAAATAGTGTGTTCAATTTTGATCTGGAGTTTTCACTAACAACTAAAGGGACTTTTGTAGATTAAAAATTATCAACCAAATTAAACATATATCATTGAAGATCAAACTAAAAAACTACACTTTAATTTCTATTGAAGTTATTCAGTATAGTTAATGACACATTTGACTTCCACCAACCATTTCGTGAATGTGAATTGGAGAAACATACGGAATTCCTAATCCCATTCCGCGTAGAATAAATAACACGCCAATTACCACAACTGCAACAGGAATAAACTGTTGAATTCTTTTTCTGACCAAGCCTGTTGTAAAGTTTCCTAAATACACAAAAGCAGTCATTAACGGAATTGTTCCCAATCCAAATAAAACCATATAGAAACCTCCTTCAATAATATTACCAGTTGCTATGGAAGCAAAAATTGCCATGTACACCAATCCGCAAGGTAAAAATCCATTTAAGAAACCAATGGTGAAAAAAGTGTCCGTTTTTTTCTTTTTTAATTCTTTTCCTAATCTATTTTTAACTCCTGATAATAATTTATAAATCGGTTTTGTGATACTAAAGGTATTGATTGTTTTTTTAGGCAATACCACCATTAAAATCATTAAAACACCAATTACTATAGATACATATTGTTGAAATCCGAAAAGGTAAAATCCTTTTCCTAAGAAACCAAAAAGCAATCCTAAAATTCCGTAGGTAAATAATCTCCCAAAATGATATACAGAAACTTGCAAAATTCTTTT
Organism: uncultured Flavobacteriaceae bacterium; assembly: GCA_913065125.1. GTDB lineage: Bacteria > Bacteroidota > Bacteroidia > Flavobacteriales > Flavobacteriaceae > Polaribacter > Polaribacter gochangensis. The sequence goes on from CAJYAG010000001.1 coordinate 874,521, forward strand.
GGCTTTATTTGTTCTATCAACCGGCAACATAAAAGCAATTGGACCGCACATTCCAATACAATGAAAACTACCTAAAAGTCCAAAAATGATTGCCGAAAACAACATTTAATAGAAAATTTCTTTTTTAAATAAGTAACTTTGTTGATTATACGTCCATTTGACGATAATGTTCCAGCGACCATCCAATAAACGTTTGTCAGGCATGAGCAAATAAGATGAATCTGAAAGTGCGATAGGCATTTCATAATCCAATTGTTTATTAGATGGTCTGTATAGGAACACTTTTCCTTTGATATCTTGTGGTTTAAATTCTTTTGGAAAGATTATCTTCATTCCTTCTTTAACACGTTCTATCTTAATATTTTCTTTCAAGTTTTTTGCGTTTTGTGTTGCATCAATATTATCTTGAAATTTTAATTCTTGGTTGTAATAATCAGTTGCAACTAAATCGTAACTGTATTTATTATTAGAACTCATCGTAATAATAAAATACATAATAAAACTTATAAAGCCTATAAAAGCTAATACTACTCCAAATCCCCAATTAAATTTAATCTTCATTTTTAAAAGTTTTTATCGATAACTTCTTGGTCCTAAGAAATTGGTTCTTGTTGTTTCTATTAATTTATCTCCGCTATACACTCCTATTTTAAGCTCAATTTTATCTTTCTCCATTAAAGAACTATGAATCTCTATAAACAAAGTACCTTGTGCTAAACCTTGTTTTGGTACAGAAAAATCTTTATGTGTAACCAATTCTATAGTTCCTTTATGGGATAGCAACTTATAACTTACATCATTAATATCTTCTGTTGTTTTGTTGATGACTTTAAACGTGTACACATTACTAATCATAGCACCTTCTTTATGCTGATATAATTGACCTGGTAATCTTAGCACAGTTGCTTCAACATCATTTCTTAAAAATAGCATTCCGATTAAAATACCAACTAAAATAAATAGTACAGCAGAATATCCTTTCATTCTAGCGGTTAGTTTAAAAGGCGTTTTTTTCTCAATATTATCTTCACTTGCGTAGCGAATTAATCCTTTTGGAAGCCCAACTGCTTCCATCATATCATCACATTCATCAATACAAGCAGTACAATTAACACATTCTAATTGCGTACCATTTCTAATATCAATTCCTGTTGGACATACATGTACACATTGAAAACAATCTATACAGTCTCCTTTTCCTGAAGCTTCTCTGTCTTCGTTTTTCTTAAATTTTGCTCTTCCTTCTTCTTTTTCTCCTCGAACAAAATCGTAGGCAACATTAATGGTTTTATTGTCTAATAAAACGCCTTGTAATCTTCCGTACGGACAAGCAATGATACATACTTGCTCTCTAAACCAAGCGAATATAAAATAGAAAACACCGGTAAAAATTAATAGTGATGTTAATGTATTTAAATTATCAAACGGAGAGCCCGTGATGTATTCAATAAGTGTACCTCCACCAATTAAATAGGCTAAAAATACGTTGGCGATAACGAAAGAGATGATAAAAAAGATACTCCATTTTAAAACTCTTTTTTTTATTTTTTCAGCATTCCAAGGTTGTTTACTTAATCTTATTTGTCTCCCTCTATCTCCATCAATCCAATATTCTATTTTTCTAAAAACCATTTCTAAAAAGATGGTTTGCGGACAAATCCAACCACAGAAAATCCGACCAAAAACAACGGTAAATAAAATGATAAAAACAACGCCAATTATCATTGAAATTACCAGCAAATGAAAATCTTGTGGCCAAAAAGGAAAACCAAAAATAGTAAACTTTCTTTCTAATACATTAAATAGAAAAAACTGATTCCCATTAACCTTAATGAAAGGTGAAGATAAAAGGATTGCCAGTAAAAAATAACTCACATAACTTCTATATTTATAAAACTTCCCACTAGGTTTTTTCGGAAAAACCCAAGAACGCTTCCCTTCTTTGTTGATGGTACCAATACTATCTCTAAAATGTTCGTTTTCGGGTGTTTCCATTTATGTATGATATTTCAGAATTAACAAAAAGTTATTCCTTCCAAATTTCTCCTTCTGGTTGTTTAGGGTTTGCTGGTTTTGTTCCTTGTAAAGAAATGATATAACTGGCAACTTTTGCAACATCAATTGGTTTTAAAATTTTATTCCAAGCTACCATTCCTTTTCCATCTCTTCCTCCGTTAGAAACCGTTGCAAAAACATTTTTAATTCCGCCTCCTAAAATCCAATTTTCATCTGTAAGATTTGGTCCGATTGTACCGCCACCATCTGCACCATGACAAGCCGCACAATTTAAATTGTAAATAGCTTTTCCTCTGCTTAAATCTTTTTCATCAGTTAATAATGTAACTGTTGATACATCTACTAGATCTGTAGCAGTTTCCTTGTATTTATCTAATGATGCTTTTGCTTCTGCAACAGCATTATTATACTCAGTTACCTGATTATCTCCGTCCATTACTTCAAAACGAACTAAATACACAACTGCAAAAACGATGGTTGCATAAAACATATACACCCACCATGGCGGCAACGAATTGTCTAACTCTTTAATTCCATCATATTCATGATCTAAAATAATTTCTTCTTCTTGATCAATTCCTTTTGTGTTTGTCCATTTTTGCAACAACTCTTTGACCCAAACTGTATAATTAACTTTAGTTGCTTCTGGTACAACTCCATTTTTCTCATTTTCTAATAATTGAACTTTTTTAAGCGCCATTATTAATAATAAGACAAGCATTAATAACACTACTAAAAAAGTAGCTAATACTAAACCTGGCAAAGGGTTGTCCAAAAAATTGAATGGTTCTTCAAAACTAGCCTCTATTTCTGTAAAAACAAGCGGCATCGCAAAAATGAAAAGAACAGATACGATTGCTATAATATATTTTTTCATTACTTTTTATTTTTTTAATTATCTAATGGTATTTGACTTACTTTATTAATGTATTCTTTTTTAGAGGTAAATACCCACCAAAAAAGCACTACAAAAAACGCGAAAAAGACTAACAGAGAAATCATTGGATAAATTTCTATTCCTGTAATACTTTCCATATGATTTTTTACAAATTTTAACATGATTTTCTATTTTTAATCGTTTAATAAAGCTTCTACATCTTTTACCTTAATGTCTGTACCAAGTCTTTGTAAATACGCAATAAGCGCTACAATTTCTCTATTCTTCATTTCAATAAATGGCTCATTATTATCTTCTGCATATTTCTTATCTGCTTCATAATTTTTTACAAAATCTGGGTCAGCATATAAATTTTGCTCAATAATTGTTCCTTGCTCTAACATATGTTGCTGAGCATTTGCAATATCTTCTTCTGTATATGGTACACCAAGTGTTACCATTACTTTCATTTTACTTTCTGTATCAGACTTATCTAATTTATCTTTAATCAACCATTTATAACCTGGCATAATTGATCCTGGTGAAGTACTCTGAGGATCGTACATGTGATTTAAATGCCAGCTGTCAGAATATTTTCCTCCTTGTCTATGTAAATCTGGACCTGTACGTTTAGATCCCCATAAAAATGGATGATCATATACAAATTCTCCAGCTTTAGAGTACTCTCCGTAACGTTCAACTTCACTTCTAAAAGGTCGAACCATTTGTGAGTGACAACCCACACAACCTTCGCGGATATAAATATCTCTTCCTTCTAATTCTAAAGGTGTGTATGGTTTAACACTACTAATTGTAGGAATGTTTGATTTCACCAATAAGGTCGGAATAATCTGTACTGCACCACCAATTAATATGGCAATAGTTGCATAAATTGTAAGTTTTATTGGTTTACGTTCTAACCAAGTATGCCATCCTTCTCCTTTAGTTCGGTACTTAGATACTTTTTCTAAGGCTGGTGCTTCTGCCAATTCATCTGTAACATCACTTCCAGATCGTATCGTTAAAATAATATTATAAAGCATTATTATGGCTCCAATAATAAACATAGTTCCTCCAATTGCACGCATCCAATACATTGGTACAATTTCGTTTACAGTTTCTAAGAAATTACCGTATGTTAATGTTCCATCAGGATTAAACTGTTTCCACATTGATGCTTGTACAAATCCAGCAACATACATTGGTAATGCATATAAAATGATTCCTAATGTTCCAATCCAAAAGTGAGCGTTTGCTAATCCTTTAGAAAATAATTTTGTTTTAAACATTCTTGGAACCAGCCAATAAATCATACCAAAAGCAAAGAAACCATTCCATGCTAATGCTCCAACGTGAACGTGAGCAATAATCCAGTCGCTAAAATGCGCAATTGCATTTACATTTTTTAATGATAACATTGGCCCTTCAAAGGTTGCCATACCGTAACCTGTAATTGCAACTACAAAGAATTTTAAAACAGGATCTGTTCTTACTTTATCCCAAGCTCCACGAAGTGTTAACAATCCGTTTATCATTCCACCCCAAGACGGAGCTAATAGCATTACAGAAAATGCAACTCCTAAGTTTTGCGCCCAATCTGGTAAAGAAGTATATAATAAGTGATGAGGACCAGCCCAAATATAAATGAAGATCAACGACCAAAAGTGTACAATTGATAATCTATAAGAATAAACGGGTCTGTTTGCTGCTTTAGGAACAAAGTAATACATCAACCCTAAAAAAGGTGTTGTTAAGAAAAACGCTACTGCATTATGTCCGTACCACCATTGCACTAAAGCGTCTTGAACACCTGCATACACAGAATAACTTTTCATGAAACTTACTGGCAAGGCCAAACTATTAAAAATGTGCAAAACTGCAACCGTTACAAAAGTTGCAAGGTAAAACCATATTGCAACATATAAATGTCTTTGTCTTCTTTGTAAGATGGTCCAAATCATGTTAGCACCAAAAGCAACCCAAACTAATGCAATTGCAATATCTATTGGCCATTCTAATTCGGCATATTCTTTAGAGCTCGTATAACCTAAAGGTAATGTAATTGCAGCTGCAACAATGATTAACTGCCAACCCCAAAAATTAAAATTACTTAAAAAATTGCTTGCCATTCTTGCTTTTAATAATCTTTGAAGCGAGTAATAAACTCCTGCAAAAATTGCATTACCAACAAAGGCAAAAATTACTGCATTTGTGTGTAAAGGTCTTAAACGCCCAAAACTTAACCATGAAATACCGTCGGTGTAGTTTGGGAATAAAAACATAAAAGCTAGCATTAATCCAACACTAAACCCTACTATTCCCCATAGTAAAGTAGCATAGATAAATTTCTTCACGATCTTGTTATCGTAATAAAACTGTTGCATTTCCATAATTTAATTGTATTTAATTCTAGTTAGTTAGTTTTTTTTTGGGGGTTGGTGTTTTTACCAATTCATCATCAAACAACATTCGAACAGACGGTGTATATGAATCATCATACTGCCCGCTTTTTACCGAATAAATAAATGCTATAAAAAAAATGATTGCCACTAAGATACTTAGTGTAAGTAGTAAATATATAACGCTCATACCTTGCCTGATTTGAAGTTCAAAAATACAGTTGCTCGTTTATTCATAATATGATATTTGTCATCTTTTCTTATTTATTGAAAAAATTAAATTGTCATAGAAAACAGTTGCGTTTCTGGCTTACTTTTTTGCAGCCGCACATCAAAAGCCATACAAATATTTCTAACATAGGGTCTTGCTTCTTCTGGAATTGTCAAAGAATGTTCTCCTAAAACGACCAAGCCATCTGCAACCATTTCCTCTAAAAACAAAAAATGTTTATCTATATCTATAATTTTTAAATCATTTTTATCCCAAGTTGAATTAAAATGACACATCATGTTTAAAATATGCCTCCTAACTATTAAATCTTCTTCGGTTAATAGATGCCCTTTAAAGATTGGTATTTCACCTTCATTTACCAATTTTTGATATTCTTTTACTGTTTTTACATTCTGTGCAAAGGCATACCAAGAATCTGAAATTGCAGACATTCCCAACCCAACCATTAGTAATGTTTTATTGGCGGTATAACCCATAAAATTTCTATGCAAGGTTTTTTCTTGAGTGGCTTTAAAAAGTGAATCTGTTTTTAAGGCAAAATGATCCATTCCAATTTCTACATACCCTAATTCTGCGAAGAGTTGTTTTCCTACTTCATAGAGCTCTCTTTTTTCATCGTCTTTTGGCAAATCTTTTTCGTTAAAACCACGTTGACCAACTCCTTTTACCCACGGAACATGCGCATAACTATAAAACGAAATTCTATCTGGTTGTAGCATTTTTGTTTTTTCAATAGTTTCGATAATATTTTCTTTGGTTTGAAAAGGCAATCCGAAAATTAAATCGTGACTTACCGATGTATAACCAATTTCTCGAGACCATTTTGTAACATTTTCTACATTTTCGAAAGGCTGAATTCTATGAATTGCTTTTTGCACAATTGGATCGTAATCTTGTACGCCAAAACTAATTCTAGTAAATCCTAAATCATACAACGTTTGCAATTGCTCTTTGGTTGTGTTGTTTGGATGTCCTTCTAAACTAAATTCATAATCAGCATGTCTATCAGCATACACAAATAATCCGTCAATTAATTTTTTAAGTTGAAAGCTCGAAAAAAACGTTGGGGTTCCGCCACCTAAATGAATTTCTTTTATGATGGGTTTTTCATCCACCAAATCAACATATAATTTCCATTCTTTTAAAACGGTATCTATATAATCTTCTTCTACTTCGTGCCGTTTGGTAATGTGTTTATGACACGCACAAAACGTACACAAACTCTCACAGAAAGGTAAATGAATGTAGATACTAATTCCTTCTGATTGATTGCTTTCTGTAAAAGATTTTTGAAAACTTTGTATCCAATTTGCTTTAGAAATCCCTTTTGTATCCCAATACGGAACCGTTGGATAACTGGTGTATCTAGGTCCTGGTATGTTGTATTTTTGTATTAATGAACTCATTTTTTATTTTCTTTTAATTATATCTTCTCATTTTCGACTCCGCTCGAATTGAAAGAATATCAATCGATTTAGATTATATCTAAGGCAATTAAAACCATTTCTTTAAACGTTTGTTCTCTTTCTTCTGCCGTTGTTTTTTCTTTGGTAACCAAGCTGTCAGAAATTGTTAAAATTGATAAGGCTTTTACATTGTGTTTTGCTGCAGTTGTGTACAAACCAGCTGTTTCCATTTCTACACATAACACTCCGAATTCTGCCCAATGCTTATAATCTTCAAAATTATCTGTATAAAACTCATCTGAACTTAATACGTTTCCTGCTTTGATCGGAATATTTTTTTCTTTAGCTACAATTACAGCTTTATTGAACAATTCAAAATTTGCAGTGGGTGCGTAACTTGCTCCGTGAAAACGTTGTGCATTAATTCCCGAAGTTGTAGAACCAGCCATTGCTAAAACGATGTCTCTAATTTTCACTTCTTTTTGATAAGAACCAGCAGAGCCTACACGAATTAAATTTTTTACTCCAAAATGTGTAATCAATTCATTTGCATAAATTAATGCAGACGGAATTCCCATTCCTGTTCCTTGAACCGAAACTCTTTTTCCTTTATAAGTACCCGTAAAACCAAGCATTCCACGAACTTCATTATAACAAACTACATTTTCTAAAAATGTGTCTGCAATCCATTTTGCTCTTAACGGATCTCCAGGCAACAAAATAGACTCTGCAACATCTCCTGGTTTTGCATCAATATGTACACTCATTATTTATTATTTTAATTTTCTTCCTAATATATTCGTCATAATTGTTGTAAAAACAACAATTGTAATAGAACTCAACGGCATTAAAATTGCAGCAATCACAGGTTCTAATTGTCCTGTTACAGCAAAATACAACCCAACCACATTATAACATAAAGACAATACAAAACTGTATTTTATAACTTGAATTGCTTTTTTAGACAATTCTAAATAGGTGGCAATATTTTTAAATTCACTAGCATCTAAAATAGCATCACAAGCTGGCGAAAACACGTTGATATTTTCTGATAAAGAAAACCCAACATCACTTTGAGCCAAAGCTCCAGCGTCATTTAAACCATCGCCAATCATTAATACTTTGTTTCCTTTTTCTTGTAATGATTTTATATATTCTAATTTATCTTCTGGTTTTTGATTGAATAAAAACTCTACTTTACTTGGTAATCTTTTTTCTAAATATTTTTTTTCGCCTTCGTTATCACCAGAGAGAATTGATAAATTATAATTGTTTTTCAACTTTTGAAACAATCGTTTCATATATTTTCGGTACGCGTTTTTAAACACGTACTTCCCGAAATATTCTCCATTTATACTAATGTGAATTGTGGTTTCAAACTGAATGTCTTTCGGACTATTTTCTACAAATGATTGTGAGCCAATTTTAATTGAAACTCCATTTGCCTTTGCCTCAATTCCTTTCCCAACAATTTCCTTAAAAGCATCTAATTCAACATGATGTATCGATCCAAAAGTATCGTACAGCATTCTACTTAATGGATGATTAGAAATTCGGACTGCATTTTGTAAAATTTCTTTTTCTATTCCTGAAAATGATTTTCCTTGGTACTGTATTTCATTCTTTTTAGTGGATGTTAACGTTCCTGTTTTATCAAAAATGATGGTATCTATTTTTGACATTTTCTCAATAATTGCTGCGTTTTTAAGGTACAATTTTTTCTTCCCGAGAATTCTTAACAAATTACCCAAAGTAAAAGGTGCAGCTAATGCAATGGCACACGGGCACGCAATAATTAGTACAGCAGTAAATACATTTAATGCTTTACTAGCATCTGTAAACAGCCAAAAAATTGTGGCAATTGTAGCAATTGACAAAACAAAAATGGTAAATCGCTTGCTAATTGTATCGGTTAGGTTTTTAAATTTTGAAGTTTTTTCTTCATTAAAAACATCATTGCTCCACAATTGTGTTAAGTAACTTTGCGAAACAGATTTTAAAACCTCCATTTCTATAATTCCGTTGAGTTGTTTTCCGCCAGCAAAAATTTTATCTCCAGATTTTTTTTCGACTGCAACAGATTCTCCAGTTACAAAACTGTAATCTATAGTTGCATCTCCACTGATTAAAATACCATCAACAGGAATTAATTCGTTGTTTCTAATCAACAATCTATCGCTTTTTACAACATCATAAATTTGTGTATTTTCTTCTGTTTTATCAGTATTTATTTTGGTAACTGCAATTGGAAAATACGATTTAAAATCGCGCTCAAAAGACAAGAAACTATAGGTTTTTTGTTGAAAAAATTTACCTGTCAACAAAAAGAAAACCAAACCTGTTAAACTATCAAAAAAGCCTGCACCTAAATCAAACGCAATTTCTACTGTACTTCTTATAAACAACACTAAAACCCCGAGCGCAATTGGCACATCAATATTGAGCATTTTAGAACGCAAACCTTTGTAAGCAGAAATAAAATAATCTTTTGCAGAATAAAAAACTACAGGTAAAGAAAAGGCGAACATCAACCATCTAAACAAATGTTTGTATTGCTCTAACCAAAATTCGTTTACTTCAAAATATTCTGGAAACGATAAAAACATTACGTTTCCGAATGCAAAGCCAGCAAAAGCTAATTGATATAATAAAGTTCTGTCTATTTTCTTTTTACCAACTTCATAATCTTCTAAACTAATATAAGGCTCGTAACCAATTGAACTCAACATTAAAACAATTTCTTTTAAGCTTGTCTTTTCTGAATCAAATGTAATTCTGATGGTTTTCTTTGGGAAATTAACCTGAGAAGCAATAATATTTTTCTGCAGTTTGTTTAGATTTTCCAACACCCAAATACAAGAACTACAATGAATGTGCGGAATGTATAAAGAAACAACCTGTTTATTACTATCATTAAATTCGATTAATTTTCCTACAATCTTTTGATTGTCTAAAAAATCGTATTTACCGTGAATTTCTTCTGGAATTGCTCCCGGATTTTGATCAAAATCGTAATAACACGTTAAATCGTTCTCAGAAAAAATTTCGAAAACAGTTTTACATCCATTACAACAAAAAAACTTATCGTCTATTGTAATTGAATTATTATCACACACATTACCACAATGATAACAAATTAAATCGCTCATATTATTTACTCTAAATGCCTGCTGCAAATGTCTGAGATTACATTAATTTAAAATATGATAATTGTCAGTTTTTACCTATATTTGAAAGGATAAATAGATCAAGGAATGAGTAAATGTGAGCAATGTGTAGTCAGGCAATTAAATTCTTTAAAAGCGTTAACACCAAAAGAGCTTTCAAAAATTTCTGCATGTAAAACAACCCGAATAATAAAAAAAGGAGATATTCTTTTTGACGAAGGCGAACATATCAATGGTATTTTTTGTATTAGCTCTGGAGTTTGCAAAGTTTCTAAAATGAGTCCCAACGGAAGAGAGCAAATTATTCATTTAGTAAATAAAGGAGATTTCTTAGGTGAACGAAGTTTAATTAGTGATGAAGTTGCCAACTTAAAAGCCACCGCAATTAATGACATGGAGGTTTGTTTTATTCCTAGAGATGAAATTATTAATGATTTAAAACAAAATCCAGATTTTTCATATAGTGTTTTAAAAGATATGGCTATGTCTTTAAAGAATGCTGACAACTTAATTGTTGATATGGCTCAGAAAACCGTAAAACAACGTTTGGCTGAAATGTTGTTAAACCTACATGAAAAATTTGGAAACAATATTGATGATATATTAAACATTCATTTATCAAGAGAAGATATTGCTAATATTATTGGCACTGCTACAGAGTCTGCCATACGTTTACTATCTGAGTTTAAAAGAGAAGAAATTATTTCTTTAAAAGGGAAAAATATTTCTCTTATCAATATACCTAAACTTAAAAAAATAGCACAAGGATTTTAAAATTTTACTTGTTTGAAAAAACTTTGGTACAACTTCTTTAAGATTTACATTAAAACAGGTTTGTTTTTTTACACCAAAAAAATAAAAGTGGTAGGCAAAGAAAATATTCCAAAAAAAGGTGCCGTTCTTTTTGCTGTAAATCATCCAAACGGATTATTAGATCCATTATTAGTTACAACAAATACACCAAGAGTTACGCATTATTTAGTTAGAGCTGCTGTTTTTAAAAAACCATTGGTAAAAAAGTTTTTAGCAACGTTAAACTTAATGCCTATTTACAGAATTAGAGATGGTGTTAAAGAACTTTCTAAAAACAAAGCTGTATTTAATGATTGTTTCGAAATTTTAAAGAAACAAAGAGCATTAATGATTTTCCCAGAAGGTAGTCATGATAAAAGAAGAACAGTACGGAATTTAAGCAAAGGATTTACACGAATACTTTTTGGAGCATTTGAAAAATATCCTGAGCTAAAAGTAACTGTTATTCCAGTCGGAATTACCTATCAAAACATTAGTCATTATCCTTGTAAGGTTGCCATTCATTACGGCAAACCAATTTTAGCAAATGAATATTACAATCCCCAAGAAATTAACAAATCAACCAATTCCTTAAAAGAAGAAGTTTCTAACCAACTAAAAGAATTATCGGTTCATATTCCTGCGGATGAAAACTATGAATTAATAATAAAAGAATTGAATGCTAAAAATGTTGATTTTACAGAGGTAAACACAATCAATCAAAGTATCAAATCTGGAAAAATCACCAACCGAAAAGAAAGTTTTAATTATGCAAAACCGCTTTATTTTCTAATGGTTTTAAACAGTATTTTTCCGTGGATCATTTGGAGGATCTTATCAAAAAAAGTAGAAGAAACTGAATTTGTAGATACGTTTAGAGTTGCATTAGGAATTAGTCTTTTTCCTCTTTTTTATCTTATTCAGGCTTTGTTAATTTACACGTATTTTTCGCTAGAAATTACTGGAATTTATTTTATTTCAACATTAGCGTTGTCGTTTTTATATAGCAAATTCGCCACTACTCCAACAAAACAGCATCTTGTATAATTTGCTGAATTTTCGTTCTAATATTTTCTGTAATTAAGCCATTATTATCCATTGTTGGATATACTCTGTTCGATAAAAAAACATACACAATTCTACTTTTAGGATCTGCCCAAGTATAGGTTCCTGTAAATCCACTATGCCCAAAGCTTTCATCAGAAACACAGCCACAAGTTGCTTCAATATCTGGGTCTAACTGTGGTTTATCAAAACCCAAACCTCTTCGTATTTTTTTGTCTGCGTAATAACGTGTATTAAACTTTTTAACGGTATTGCTTTTTAAGTATCTTTTGCCTCCATAATATCCATTTTGCAAATACATTTGCATCATTTTTGCTACATCGTTTGCATTAGAAAATACTCCTGCATGTCCTGCAACACCTCCCAACATTGCTGCCCCCATATCGTGTACATAACCTTGCAATAATTGATGTCTAAAATATTCGTCTTGTTCTGTAGGAACGATTTCGTTTTTAGGGAATTTTTTTAATGGCAAATAACTTGTTCTGTGCGCACCCAATGAAGTATAAAAATTCTCTTGTACCAATTCGTCTAATGGTTTTTTATACCTTTTTTCTAAGGCTCTTTTTAAAATATAATACCCTAAATCGCTGTATTTATAGCCCTCCTGCTCTCTTTGATCTACATTTTTAATGCGAGCAACAATAGAATCTCTAAATGAAGTTCTTAAAAACAAGTCTTTAGCGACTTCTATATTGTATGTTTTTGTTCTTTTTAACTGGTAATAATCAGGTAAATTTTCTTTAGTTACACTATCTTGAGTTAATAAATAAAACGGAATCCAAGCCTTTAGCCTACCATTATGAGATAGAATTTCTTTTAAGGTTAATGTGTCTTTATTGGTGTGATTAAACTCAGGTAATAAGTGTTTCAGTTTTGTTGCAATTCTAAATTTGCCTTCACCTTCAGCTTTCATTACCATTGGCAATGTTGCTAAAATTTTTGTTAAAGAAGCAACATCATAAATGTCTGAGTTTTTTACTTTTAAAAGTGAGTCATTTGTATGATATCCAAAGCTTTTCTGATAAATGACCTTTCCGGCTCTTGCAACTAGAATTTGTAATCCTGGAGCCATTTTTTTTTTTACAACTTCGTTTGCTATCACATCAATTTCTGCCAATTTTACAGAAGACATTTTTACTTCTTCTGGCAATCCGTATTTTAATCTACTTAATGTTGATGAATACAAACCAAAGCCTTCCTTAAAATTATCATTGATAGAAACTGGTAATTTTCCTTTTGCTTTAATTGCACCAAATAATTGTTGCGCAGATATTTCTTGTGCTATTTCACTATTTTGATACGACACCACCAATCCTTCTACATTTGTAAATGATGTAAAGTCTAACAAACTATAAGGGCTAGCAAAAATATCTAAAATTACTTTTTTAACTTTTGCAATGTGTTGAATTTCAGCAATGTCTTCTTTTTTAAACTTAAAGCCTTTCCATGGATGTAAATTTGATGTATGATACCCAATAATCACCAAGTTATATGGTTTTAATTTTGATAGTAAATTAGATGTATTTGTGCCAGAAATTACATCTACTTTTGCATACTTACTTAGCATAGTAACAAACGAGGTATTGTTAGCATCGCCATACTTTACATAAGCAATTTTCTGTTTGTCCAAATTTTGAATAGGTATGATATCCTCTTCGTTTTTTAAAACAGTAATAGAATTTTCAACCAATTTTCTATGCAACAATTCATCTGTTTTGGTATTTAAATCTTCGTGTAAATTTTGCAATGCTATCGGTCTGTAATTTTGTAATCCTGCCCAATATTTAGCTTTTAAAATTTTACGTACAGATTCGTCTAATCGTTCAATTGTTAACTTTTTATCTTTAATAGCTTTTAGAAAATAGTCCATTGTTTCTGGAACCTCATGCGGAATCAACAATAAATCATTTCCTGCTAAAATTGCTTCTAAATTTATTTCTTTAGACGTTGCAAAATCTGCAGCAGCTTTCATGTTTAATCCATCAGTTATAATCAATCCTTTATAACCCATTTTTCCTTTTAACAAACCTGTTGTAATCTTATGAGATAAAGAAGAAGGCAAACTTTTGTTTGGTTCTAATTTAGGAATACTCAAATGCGCCGTCATAACACTTGCTAAATTTTCATCAAACAATTTATAATACGGATACAATTCTAACGTATCTAAACGAGTTGCATCAAAATTAATAACTGGCAATGTGTGATGAGAATCTGCCGCTGTATCTCCATGACCTGGAAAATGTTTTGCATTTGCTAACACTCCAAAACGCTGCATTCCACGAGTAAAAGCGATTGCTTTATCGGTAACATTATTTTTATCTTCTCCAAAAGAACGATTTCCAATAATTGGATTTTTTGGATTGATATTGATATCTACAACGGGTGCAAAATTGATGTGAATTCCCAATCGTTTACAATGCTTTCCTAATTGTTCTCCAAATTGTTCTATTAAAGAATTGTCTTGTACTGCGCCTAAAGCCATATTCCAAGGATAACGAAATGAATTTTTTAAACGCATGTCTAATCCCCATTCTGCATCAATTGCAATCAATAATGGATATTTTGACATTGCTTGGTACCTGTTCGTTAACTCGGCTTGTTTCTGTGGAGTTCCTTGCATAAAAATTAAGTTTCCGGCATGATATTTTTGTATCAATTCTTCCACTAATTTTTCATTCACAGTATCGTTTGTAGAATAAGCTTGCACCATAAATAATTGACCAATTTTTTCTTCATTAGTCATTTTATTTAAGATGTTATTTACCCATATTTCTTGAGTTTCTTTATCTTTTGTTAATAATGGATCTTTTGTTTGCGCTTGTGTTACACATAAACAAAACACAAAAAGGAAAATTAAACTATTTTTCATAAATTATATCATAAAACGATTATGCCAGCTTTTACTTGCCGGAACCTCCCAATTATTTTCTACTTCTTCTTTAGTCTGAACCATGTTGTTAAAAACAATGGTTTCTTTGGTGATTTTTTGCTCTTTGGCAAACTGCTGAAATTCTGCTAACTTTATAATATTAATGTTATCACCATCTTTAAAAGAAACATTCATTTTATTCATCAAATCGATTTGCAATTCGTTTTCTAATTCTTTTACAAAACGAACAGACGCATCAATAGAACAGCCAGAAACATTGTTAAATCCTTCATCAACCGCCAATACTAAAAACTGATTGTATTTGATGGTAAATGAGCCTTTTAAATTATCTCCATGTCGCGTCCATTGCTCTATAAAATCTTTGGCTTTCATAGAAATAAAATCGATTTCTTGGGCTGTAAATACTCGATCGGATTGGTACATCCAAACTCTAGAGTTATTCGGTAAGTTTTTATATTCTGTAAACATTTTTGTCTTCTTTTTAATTCGATAAAGTTAAAGAAATTGCAGGAGCAAATTTTCTAAATCTACTAATTTTATTTAATGCAGATGCTGTCCAAATTCCTTTTACATAATAATACGTTCTTTCTTTAGGTTTATTATAATTATACTTGGTAAATCCAATCACCGGCGCATAAAAAACTTCTGATGTTGATGCTGTTTGTTTTTTGCCGTATTCATTAAACGGAATCAACAACTTTTCGAAAGCAATAAACAAACCATTCTTGGGCATTTCTATACTATAATTTGAGATGTCAATTTCAGTATTTAATTGTCCTTCTGATATGGTTACAGGCAAATTTACATTGAGCAAATCGTTTTTTGGCAATCCTGTTTTGGCGTCTTTATCAAAAATACGAACTCTAAATTTCGATTTTTTATTGTGTCTTTTAGAAAAATAAATAGCTACTTTAGAAACATAATTGCAGCATTCATTTTTCTTTGTGTTCGGAAAATATTTTGCCAACATTCGCATTCCCATTGTATGTACTCCATGCACTTTCTTTTTTACTTTATCTACTAAAATTGTTTTATCAATTCTTTTTGTAATTACAGCTGCATCTAACACATTTTCTTTTGGAAACATCAACAAGGTTGTGTTGTTTACATCGGATGCATTTACCAACGTGTCTTTATAATTTAAACAAGAAATATGCACTTTTCCGTTTAAATATTTCTGATTGATGTTCATAAAGAAAGTACCATCTTCTGTTGTAGAAATTCCTTTAGTAGTTTGTATAAAACTAATATTTGCGTACACAATGGGCTCTTTTGTTTTTGCATTTAACAGTTTCCCTTTAAAAGTTGCTTGCTGACTACAAACATTTGTGACTACAAATAATAAAAGAAGTACTTTTTCCATTTTTATATCTAGCATTAGCTTTCTACAACGCTTAAACTGACAATTATCGTAGGTTAAATTTTTGTTGTAAAGCGTTTAGTTTTTCATCATCTGTCATGGTACTTTTTGGTTCAGACATACGTTCTTTAATTTCTCTCAAAACTTTTTTTGTAAATAATGGAAAATCTGCATTTTGTATCCAATTATTATAACCTGGGTTTTCTTTAAACACTTCTTCCACTGTTCTATTTTTATATTTTCCGAAAGAAAATATTTCTTGATCATCCTCATTAAACAAAATAAAACCAGCAAAATCTGCTCTTTTTCCGTGTGATGAAAATGCACTTAAATCATCTACAGAAGTTCCAATATCATCGTATTTTTCTAATTGTGCTAATAAGATTTCGTAAGTTGCATTTGTATCTGCTTCTGCTCCATGTGCGCCTTCTAATTCTTTTCCGCAGTAAAATTGATAACCAGCGCTTAGTGTTCTTTGTTCTTTTTTATGAAAAATTACTTGAACATCAATTGCTTTTCTGTTGTTCATATTAAAATCGATACCAACACGCATTAATTCTTCTGCCAACAACGGAATGTCAAAACGATTGGAATTAAAACCTGCCAAATCACAATCTGCAATAAGTTCATTTATTTGTGGCGCCAATTCTTTAAACGTTGGCTCAGTAACTACTTGCTCGTTTGTAATTCCGTGAATATCTGATGCTTCTTTCGGAATTTCAATTTCTGGATTTACCAACCACGTTTTACTTTCTTTATTTCCGTTCGGAAAGACTTTTAAAATTGCTATTTCTACAATTTTATCCGTTCCAATATTAATTCCTGTGGTTTCTAAATCGAAAAATACGATTGGTTTTTCTAGTTTTAACTTCATGTTTTTTGCATCTAATTTTTCACAATAAAAAGTACGTTAAAGATATAGAAAACTCTTTTGTTATTTGGTTTTTTCAGCATAAAATATTGCCAAAATGCACATTTTTAAAACTCTTTTCTTTACAAACAGAAAAATAATATAGCTTGTTTCTAAACTTGTTTTTTGATAACTTCGCTAGCTACTGATATAAAACATTTATGTTGAACTTGATTTATGCTGAACTTGTTTTTAGTTTTGAAGCGTTTGACACTATATAAGTTAGTGAAACCCAAAAAAAATACAGAAATAAAATGCCCAAAAAAGGAAAAGCAAAAAACACTGTAAATAAAGCCAAACACACCAAATTAATGAATCGTAAAATTAATAAGGTAAAGCAAGATAAAATTGCACATCAAGAAAAATTAAAAGCAATTATTAGAAAGGCAAATGAAAATAAAAATCCCGTGTAAATTACTCGGGATCTTTTTATTGAAAGTATCGGTTTTATGTGACTATCAAAATTTAAAATTATAAGAAACTCCCAAAGAATAAATTAAATAATAATCGCCTTTAGAAAAGCTCTTTTCTTCTCTAAGTATGTTAAAAGAGGTTCCCCAAATATTTCTTTTATTGCTGGTAGAAAATGTGTATCCTAAATTAAATTTTTGTGATTTTAAATTAAAAATAACTGTTTCATTATCGTTTACAGGAAATCTATCTAATTCTGGAGAAAATCCAATTCCGATTCCTATGCTAAAATAATTATCAGCATCACTATAATATTTTCGATAAGTTAAGGCACCAGATTTACTAACTCCATCATCACCAGGTGTAACATAGGTTCTAAAAGACCAATATGAATTTCCAGAATACCATCCAACAGAACCTGTATAAATAATTGTTGTTTCTCCAAATTTTAATCCTCTAAAACCAAGTGAAGCTTCAAAACTATTAGGCAAAGATTTGAACAACTCAAAACCATATCGTATACTTGGAAACAACCTAGAATTAGAAAAACCTACACTTGCATAAGCATACAAACCTTCTGTAATTCTTGGATACATATCTATTTCGTACTGGTAATTATCTGTATCAAATCTTTTTGAGTAGTTTAATTTCCCTGTAATACTACCATATTTTGTTTGTCTTGAATACTTTAAAGTACCAAAATGAGACGCATCTCTTTCGTTTTTATTGTAAATTAATGTTGAATAACTCATCCCAACAGCACTCAACCTAAAAGAATCTTTTAAACTTTCTTTATA
Source organism: uncultured Flavobacteriaceae bacterium (assembly GCA_913065125.1). Taxonomy (GTDB): domain Bacteria; phylum Bacteroidota; class Bacteroidia; order Flavobacteriales; family Flavobacteriaceae; genus Polaribacter; species Polaribacter gochangensis. Next base: position 892,846 of record CAJYAG010000001.1, read on the forward strand.
TGCTAAGGCATCTTCATTTTCTGGGTCAATTTTTAGAATATTATTTACCGTATACAGTGCGTCTTCTGGCCTATTTAACCTTTCTTCTGAACGTGCTTTTTGATACAATAACTCAGGGTCTTTTGGATAATGGCTCAACGCTTCTTTTATCAAAATACTTGCTTTGTATGGAGCTTCTGCATAAAATTCGTTTTTGATTGCTGCAATCCAATCTGTTTTTCTTTTTGGATTTTTTTTCAAAACAAAATCAAAAGTTTCTCTTGCTTCTTTGTAATTACCATCCCAAGAATAGGTAGTAGCCAAAAAAGATCGTAAATCTAAATAATTTGGATACTTAGCAATAATGCGTATTAATAATTCTTGCGCTGCTTTACGTTGGTTGTTAAAAGCCATATTTCTTGCATCTTCAAAACCTTTATCAGGATCTCCCGTAAATTCATTTTCTTGAGAAAACATTGGAGACACTAGTAAGACTAATATGATAACGGCTATATTTTTGTTGTTAAAACTCATCATTTTAGTAAATTTTTAAATGCTGTATACTCGTTGTTTTTTGGATAAATCTTTAAAAGACTATCTATAATTGTTTCTGACTTAAGTTTTTGATTAAGTCGCTGATATGATTTTGCTAATTTGAAAGCAATCTCAGGGTTTTCAATCTTATTTTTCAATGCTTTTTTTGCCAGCTCAACACCTTTTTCTTCTTGATCTGACCACCAATACATATCTAACAATGCAGAATAAGAATCAAAATAAAAAGGGTCTCTATTAACAGCGTCTAGTAACGTTTCTTCAGCTTCTTTATACATACCATCCCAAGACAAAGTTCTTCCTTTTAAAATTCTTGCATCCGAGTGGTTTGGAAAATCATTTAAAATATAATTACACAATAACCTAGCCACTTCTCTCTTTTCGTTAAATGCATTTTCTCTAGCTATTAAAAAAACCTCATCCATCGTTTTCCCTTCTGTTAATTCCTTAATTTGAAGTTGTTGTTCTTCTGTAAACTCAACCTTTACTTTCTTAAAGTTTCCTACCAAAGAAAGAGGGTAGATTTTATTTTGACTTGTTACATAAGTATTCAACTTTTTAAAAGCCACAAACGAATCTTGTATTGTTTTAAGTAAATGCTCGTCAGTTATTTTTTTTAGATAAAACGAACTACTAATTTTAAAAAGGTCACCATCATTATATAAATAATCTTTATAGATAAAATCCTTCAATCCGCCTTTATAACGCATTAAACCTATTTGATGAATGTTTCTAAAACTTTTAGCAGTATCTAACCCAGTTCCCATCCACGCGGTATTTTTAATTGATGAGAGGCTGTAATTATTCGCTAAAAAAGCCATTAAGCTTGGCGCCACATCTAAATGTGATGAAACTGATTTAAAACGCGCTGGTTTTTTCAACATCGGACTATAAATAATAAAAGGAACATGAAACCTACTTAATTTATCTTTTTGCTCAATAGGAATTAATCGATGATCTCCTGTAATGATAAAAATTGTATTCTTAAAGTCGGCTCTTTTTTCATAAGATTTCATAAAGTTTTCTAGTGATTTATCAACATATAGAATTGCTCCAAAAATATCTTTATGTTCACTAAAATTATTTTTTGAGATCTTAAAAGTTTTATTCGAATTTAAAAGACTATCAACTTTGCTCTCATATATATTTTTTTCAGGGAAGTTAAATGGTTCGTGATTACTTAAGGTCAAAATCACATCGAATCTTGGTTCTTTTTTAACTTTAAAAGTATGCAATGCCTTTCTAAATAACTCTGAATCAGGATACCCCCAAGAAAACCCATCAGCAACTCCTTTGGTTTTCTGATAATCTTGCCCAAACTTTTTTTCATCCTCAATAAAATCTACATTATTATATTCTAAAAAATTAATAACATTATCAAAACTTGACTGAGTGCCCGTATAATATGATGTTGTATATCCATTTTCTTTTAAAATATTAAAAAGTGAAACATGAGTTGGAGTATTTTGAATTGCCAAAAAGCCATTTTCACCATATGGCAGCGACCCTACTAAAGATGGTACTACTCCAAAAGTTCTCCCAGTTGTACTTACAAAATTCTCCCAATACAGCGATTTGGTAATCAAACTATCTAAATACGGAGAAAAGCCACTATAGGCATTTCCATCAACAAACTCACTTCCCATTCCTTCAAGTACAACCATAACAATGTTGGGTTTTTCTGACTGAATATTAAAGAACGGCTTTAACACATCTTTTGTTTCTGTTGCTGCTTTTAATAAAGGATATTCATTTGAATCTGTAACAATATAATTACCCGATTGATATGTGTTTAATTTTGACTTGATAATATCAGAAAATAAAAAATCTATTTTATTTTGATAATTAGTATCATTAAATTCTGACATGAAAAACTTCAAAAAAACTACAAGTACTGTACATACAATTACGACGACATGTATAAATGTCTTTGTCATTTTTTTAATAAAAAAGTACCTCGCTGAAATAAACAATAATGGGAATAAGAAGATGGGAAGTAAACTTAATAAAGAAAAAGATGTAGATGAAGAAACTGTTCTAGAAATATCATCAAAGGAATAGCCTAACAAATCTGCTCCTAAATTTAATAATGTGGTTTGACTATACTGTACTAAAGAAAACTCTCCTAACACTAAAATAATACAGAAAATTAAAAGAATAGCTTCTCCAAACTTTTTCTTTCCTAGATTTAAAATATAATATATTGGACAAAAAAGAATCCCAATAATAGCAACTGCCCAAAAATCATTTAAAAATTTAAACCCAATTGATTTTAAAATAATTACAGCTGTTTTTTCACTTTGAAAACCTGTGAAAACCTCCAACGCACTCAATGCCCAAAAAGTTAGTAGCAGCGCTAAAATCACTTTTAAATAACGATACGGTATTTTTTTTGATAAACTCATATTCTTGATTTTTAATTCTACTTCTTACTTAATCCTTTTCTAGTCATTGCTCCCCACTTAATATTCTTATTAAAATAGTAATCAAAATTTCCTTTTAATGCTGCATACAAAGAAAATGGATGCAACAATAATGGTTCTAAAAATGCTGTAATAATAAGTTTTTTTCCTGTACCTTTTTTCTTGTATTGATGATACGTTAATTCTTCAGAAAAGATCGCAAATACTGTAAAAATAATGGATGACAAATAAGCTGCCAAGAAAAAACTTAATGCAAAATCCCATCGAATGTCTCTAAAAATTACCAACAAGATAAAATAAATAATTCCTAAAACTTCTATAATAGGCGCCATTCGTTCAAAAAAGAACCAATATGGAAAACTTAACATACCCAACACACCATATTTTCTGTTGAATCCAATTTTTTTATGTTCTTTAAGAGTTTCTATAGTACCACGTGTCCAACGATTACGTTGAGAAATAAATATTTTATAATTATCTGGTGCTTCTGTCCAACACAAAGGATCAGGAATATAGGCAACCTTATATTTTTCTTTATTCTCTTCCATATGCCTTCTCATACGAACAACAATCTCCATGTCTTCACCAACCGTTTTCACATCATAACCTCCAACTTTTATTGCTATTTCTTTATCAAACATACCAAAAGCTCCAGAAATCACCAACAAACCATTTAAACGACTCCAAGCCATTCTTCCTAATAGAAATGCTCTGAAATATTCTAAAATCTGCATTCTTTCTATTAATTTATCTGGAAAATTTACTTCAATTAATTTTCCGTTTTCGATAACACAAGAATTAGCAATTCTAATAACTCCTCCCGATGCTATTACTTTTCTGTCTGTATATTCAAGAAAAGGTTTTACCATTTTTTGTAAAGAATCTTCAAGCAATAAACAATCAACATCAATACAAGCAACATACTCATTATTACTAATATTAAGCCCCAAATTTAACGCATCTGATTTTCCTCCATTTTCTTTATCAACTACTATTAATTTTTCAAAAGCTGGATTGGTAGATTTAAAAACACCAGCCCTAAGTGGTTGGGTTTTAATACGCTCGTTTATCAAGTAATCTACTTTTACCAATTGATAGGTTTCTATTAGTTTTTCTAAACTATCATCTTTACTTCCATCATTTACGATAATCACATCGTAATTAACATAATGAGCAGAGAGTAGCGATCTTACATTATCTACAATGTTTAAACTTTCGTTATAAGCTGGCGCTATAATAGATATAGATGGTGCTATTTTAGAAGATAAAATATCTGAATAATTTACAAAGCTGTTTTTTTTGAGATACGAAATTGTTTCTTTGGTAGAAAAAATGGCCAATAAAATATATGATGTAATAACCAAAAAAGCATACATCAAAAACAAGTACTGAAATACTTCTGAAACAAGATGGAGTATCTGATTTATATTCACTTTTGGTTATTTTCTATAAAATTAAAAATTTTGTGTGTTTGCTCGTCTTCTGTTTGTTCTTTTAACTCAAAAAACATTGGGGCATTTAATTCTTTTAATATTTTTAACCCAATAACTCTAGAATCGAAGCTGGCAGTTTCTATATGATTAAAAATAAAATGTGCATCTTCGGCATCATTCATGTTTTCTAAGAACCTAAACACTCTATTTTTTTCTTTTTCAGTTAATTCTGGATAAATCCTTAAAAGGGTTGGTTTTGCATCTACCACATAAAAATAGTCTAATAATTCTATCACTTTACAACGAACTTCACAGTTCTTATGGTTTAATAATTTCAATAACGTTTCCTTCGTTTCTATTCTGTTATAAATTTTTACGAGGTTTAATGTAAACAACACTACATAATCATTTTCTGACAATAACCATTTTGTAAGATCTGGAATTTCTTGTTCATCAAATTTTTGCAATACACTAAAAAAACCTATTTGATCCCATTCTGATAATGATGCTTTTAATTGACTTAAAAAATCTAAGCCTTTAAAATTAAATACATTTAAGAAATACAAATGGGCTTCTCTACGAACCTCTTCTTGAGGGTGATTAATAAGACCAATCACTTCATCTGCAACTTCATGTATTTTAAAGCGCCTTAAATCTCTTATTCCGATAGCAATTACATGCCATTTTTCGTGATGCAATTTTAATTTGGCATATTTCACCAAATCCAATTCTCTATATAATTTTCTTAAATCCTCTACCACCTCACCAGAAACCTCATTCATCAACTTAATCATTACATCGACGAATATTTTTCTTTTGAAGTTCTTAAAAAGTCCTAATTTAATTTTACTATTAATTTTTTTTTGAACTTTATTAAGCTCTCCTGTTTCTTCAGAAGCATATAAATAGCTTATCAACAGCTCTTCATATTCATTTTGAAATTTAAGTAATGAAGCTTCGTGCCTTCTAAGTCTCTTTCTTAATATTTTTAAATGTATTGTAAGCTCAACCAATATTAAAAGTGAAAGAATAGCGATTCCCCACATTACTTTAATGATAAAAGGGAATTCTTTAAATAAATTTATAAATTCTTGTATACTATCCATAAAAAGATTAGCACGGGTAAAAAAATTACATCAAAGCTCTTTTTACTCGAATTATTAACTCATTTGGACTTAATGGTTTTGCCATAAAGTCATTAGCACCTAAGTCAAAAGCTTTTACCACCATTTCTTCTTGACCAGAAGCAGAAAAAACAATAATTGGTGTTTTTAGTTTTAACTTATTTCTAACGTGACTTATTACTTCTAAACCGTTCACATAGGCCATCATAATATCTGTTAGAATTAAATCAGGATTATGAGTCTCTATTAATTCAATAGCTTTTTTACCGTCTTCTGCAAGAAACAATTTATAACCCTCTTTTTCTAATCGGAATTTTATAAGCATTAAAAATACCGAGTTATCTTCTGCAATAACTATCTTTTTTACTTCTTTCATTTTTTTATTTATAGGAAGTATTGCAATGCTAATTTTTTTTTAATTACTTTTATCAATTAAGCAAACTTATTAACCAAATATAGTAAATTTTGAGCTCTCAAGATATAAATAAGTCAGAAAAAAACCTATTTTCAAGTAAGGTCGTTGACCTTAGTTATTTAGATGAATCGCTTTCTGGAGATTTAGGAATGTTAAAACAAATGATTCAACTTTTCTTAGATCAAAGTCCGGAAAAAATAAAACTTCTTGACAGTAGTGTTTCCGAAAAAAAATTTGAGGTAATAAAAGAAACTTCACATTTTTTAAAATCAACTTTTAGCATCATGGGGCTACAATCTAAAGATGATCTTGCGGAAATAGAACGATTAAGCTCTCAACAAAAAGACCATGCTACTATAGTGGCATTAAACAAAAAAATAATGGCTAATTTTGAAGTAAGCCTTGCCGAATATAAGAAGATAATTTCAAGCTTATAAACCTACCTATGAAGTTACTAAAACATACGAATACTAAAATAGTAATTATAGGTATTATACTCCTTTTTAGTAGCATCGTTATGTTTGAGTGGATTTCTAAAACCAATACTTTTTTAGGACACTACAAAGCGAGCGGAGCAACAATGAAATTTAATACTGCTTTTTTGTTTTTTCTATCTGCTCTTAGCATTCAGTTATCCACTCAAACAAAGAAAATCTATCGAATTTTATTTCAAATTTTCACTTTTATAATTCTAGTTTTTAGCTTTCTTACCATTATAGAATATTCCTATGATATAAATCTCGTTGATCACTTTTTAATTAAAGATACCATTTCAATTATTCATCCTGGAAGAATGTCTTTATCTTCTGCTTTTTGCTTTTTATTTTTTGGTATTGGTTTATCGGGATTAATAATAAAAGGCAAAATGTATCAAAAAGTTGCACAGCATTTAGTACTTATCACAACGATGATTGCTTTTATATCAATTATTACGTTTGCTTTGCGTATCCCTTTAGATAGTAAAACTGTTTTTTTTAAAACAATGTCTATAGAAACTTCTTTAGGTTTTTCACTTAGCACTTTCTTACTAGCCTTTAAATTTCCAAATGTAGGGTTTACTAAAATGCTGTTTGGTGATTATTTTGGAAGTCAATCTTTAAGAAAACTTATACCATTTATCGTTTTTATACCCTTCCTTTTAAGTTTTCTGTTACTTCACTTTATCAACACAGAACAAGTTGATGCAAAATTTGGAATCATCTTGTACACAATGATTCTAATTTTTTTAAGCTTTTTTTACACCTATATTATCTCTATCGGACTAAACAAATTAGACATACAGAGAAAAGCTTTAGAAAATAGATTAGTAGCAAAAAACGAAGAGCTATCTCAATTTAAAGATGCCTTAGATAAAATTGCTATTGTTGCCATTACAGATAAAAATGCCGTTATTAAATATGTCAACGATAATTTTTGCACCATTTCTCAATTCACTAGAAAAGAAATTATTGGCAATACCGACAAAATTGTAAGATCTAACCATCATCCTATTTCATTTCATAAAAATATATTAGCAATTGTATCTTCAGGAAACACTTGGTTTGGAGAAGTAAAAAACAAAGCGAAAGATGGTACTTTTTATTGGACAGATACGGCTATTGTACCCTTTACAAACAAGTTTGGCGAAGTGTATGAATACATGGCTATTAAATTAGACATCACAAAAAAGAAAGAAGCTGAAGAGCTACTTTCTTCTAAATATGTAAAAAAACTTGAAGATAAAAATAAAGAACTTGAACAATTTAGCTATATCGCTTCGCACGATTTACAAGAACCTTTAAGAACTATCACTAGCTTTTCTGACATTCTTTACTCAGAATACAACGATAAACTTGATGATCAAGCCAAGCAGATTTTCACCTTTATCAAACAAGCAACTGGCAGAATGAGTTCTTTGATTAAAAACTTATTAGATTATTCTCGAATTGGGCAAAAAGAAAAGTTTATCGATGTTGATACAAATTTAATTTTAGGGACCATTTCTATTGATTTAAATAGCTTAATTAAGAACAGTAATACAATTATAAAGTATAAAAAACTACCAATCATTGAGGCTTCTCCAACTGAATTTAGATTGCTTTTTCAAAACTTAATTAGCAATGCAATAAAATTTTCTAAAAAAGGAATTGACCCAATTATAGAAATTAAAGCCAAAACCATGGAGCATGGTTGGGAATTTTCTGTAAAAGATAACGGAATTGGTATACCGCAAGAATTTCAAGAAAAAATATTCGCTATTTTTCAACGACTTCACTTAAGAGAAGAATATGAAGGTACAGGAATTGGACTAGCACATTGTCGAAAAATAGTACATCTTCATGGCGGAGAAATATGGGTGAAATCTAAACCAAATGAAGGTAGTACCTTTTATTTTACAATATCAAACGAAAAAATATGAAAAAACTAGATACTATTTTGTTAATTGACGACGATCAAGCCACCAATTTTATTCACAAGTTTATTTTAGAAAAAGAACAATGCGCAAAAAATATTATTTGCAAACAAAGTGGACAAGATGCGTTAAATTATTTAACTTCTAAAGTAGATAATAAGTATCCTCAGCCTGATATCATTTTTCTGGATATTAACATGCCTGGAATGAATGGATGGGAGTTTATTGAGGAATACAAAAAAATTGACCACAAGCAAAAAGGTGAAAAAGTAGTTATAATGCTCTCAACCTCATCAGATCCTTTAGATAAAGAAAAAGCAAAAGCAATTACCCAAATAAATAGATTTATATCAAAGCCTTTAACTGCTGATGTGGTTGGTGCAATAATCAGAGAAAATTTTTCAGTTGACTAAATAATAAAGCAAAAATCCCGAGTAAACTACTCGGGATTTATATTTAAATTATATTTAAAGAATTAGGCATCAATAGACCCCAACACACGTTTCATAAAAGCGTTTAATGCTTCTTTCTTTGGCCTGCCTTCTTTGATCATTTTATCTACCTCAATAGCTCCGTACATATTAGAAATTAATTCTCCGATTACATCCAGTTCTTCGTCTTTTAAAGACGGAACTTCTGTTAATGCTTCTAAGGTCTCTATTGTTTCAATAACATAATCCTGATCGTTTTCTTCGATAAAATTAGTTAAGTGTTTTATTATTGGTAGTTTCATTTTTTCTATTTAAAAATTAAAATCATTAAAAGCTAAATTTTGGTCTACTTTATTAATCTTTTAATCCTTGAATTTTTTAATGTATTAATGTGTTTTCACACAACTTCGTTTACTAATTCTTTTAAAACATCAAACTTGTTTGTTTGTGTTTGATTTACAAATTTACCATCTACAAAAGTGGCAAATGTTGGTAAATTACTTACATCTGCTAACTTTCTGCTTTCTGGAAATTTTTCTGCATCTGCAATTACAAAAACTATGTTTTCATTTTCTGAAGCTAACTTCTTAAATTTTGGCTTCATAATTCTACAGTTTCCACACCAAGTAGCTGCATATTGAACAACAACTGTTTTATTGTCTGCAACTATGTGCCCTAAATTATCTTGATCTAATTCTTGTACCATAACTCAATTTTTAAAAAAAAGGAGTTCGTGCTCAAATCCCCCAATTGTATTGCACGAACTTAACCTTTTTATATTATTAATTAGTGAGAAGCCAAATATGCAGCAGTTCCTTTTGCATTTGCCTGCATTGCATCTTTTCCTTCTTCCCAGTTTGCCGGACAAACTTCTCCGTTTGTTTGAACATGAGTATAAGCATCAATTAAACGCAAATATTCATTTACATTTCTACCAACTGGCATATGGTTAATTCCTTCATGAAAAACAGTTCCTTCTTCGTCAATTAAGTATGTAGCTCTATATGTTACATTATCTCCTTCAACTTGAATGGTTTGAGTCGCTTCATCAAAAGTTTCGTTAGTGATGTCTAAAATCCCTAAGATAGATGATAAATTCCTATTACTATCTGCCAAAATTGGATAGGTTACACCTTCAATTCCGCCATTATCTTTTGCTGTACTTAACCAAGCAAAATGTACTTCTGGAGTATCACAAGATGCTCCAATTACAATGGTGTTTCTTTTTTCAAATTCACCAATTGCTGCTTGAAAAGCGTGTAATTCTGTTGGACAAACAAATGTGAAATCTTTTGGATACCAAAACAATACCACTTTCTTTTTGTTGTTAACTGCTTCTTCTAATACATTTAATTTAAATGTATCTCCCATTTCGTTCATTGCATCTACACTTAAATCTGGAAATTTTTTACCAACTGCTGTTGCCATTTTTTATGTTTTATTATGATTAATATTCTTTTTTTTCTACAACAAATATACCAAGCATTTACAGTAAAAATGAAAAAAGTTGATGCTAATTTTTTATATTAACATCAACTTTATTTATACTTAATTAAAACCGAAATAGATATAAACTATTTGCTCGCAAATAAATTTACATCACTTTTTGATACTTCTTTTTCTCCAAGGATAATTAAACGTTCTACCACATTCCGTAATTCTCTAATATTCCCTGTCCAATCGTATTCTTGTAGCAATTGAATTGCTTCTTTAGAAAATGATTTTTTTGCACCGCCTTGTTCTTCGGATATTTTTTGAGAAAAAAAATCTACCAATAACGGAATGTCTTCTCTACGGTCATTTAACGCCGGAACTTGAATTAAAATTACAGCTAATCTGTGGTATAGGTCTTCCCTAAATCTTCCTTCAGAAATTTCCTTTTTTAAATCTTTATTTGTTGCTGCTACTACTCTAACATTTACCTTTATATCTTTGTCTGACCCTACTCTAGAAATTCTACTTTCTTGCAATGCTCTTAACACTTTTGCTTGTGCAGACAAACTCATATCGCCAATTTCATCTAAAAAAATAGTTCCTCCATTTGCTGCTTCAAACTTTCCTGCTCGGTCTTTATTTGCTCCTGTAAAACTTCCTTTTACGTGACCAAACAATTCACTTTCAATTAATTCAGACGGAATCGCAGCACAATTAACTTCAATCATTGCTGCTTTAGAACGATCCGATTTTTCGTGCAACCAATGTGCAACCAATTCTTTTCCTGTTCCGTTAGGGCCTGTAATTAAAACCCTTGCATCTGTTCTCGCAACTTTTTCTATAATCTCTTTTATATGAGAAATAGCATCACTTTCGCCAACCATCTCATAGTTTTTGCTTACTTTTTTCTTTAATCGTTTGTTTTCGACAATCAATTCTTTTCTATCTAACGCATTCCGGACAGTGTTTAACAAACGGTTTAAATCTGGCGGTTTAGAAATATAATCGAAAGCTCCTAAACGCATTGTATTTACAGCAGTTTCTAGATCACCATGACCAGAAATCATAACTATAGGTATTTCTGGTTTAATTTTTTTTGCTTTCTCCAACACTTCAACACCATCCATTTTTGGCATTTTTATATCACAAAAAACCAAATCATAATCCGTATTCATAATCATTTCAATTCCTTGTAAACCATCTTCTGCTTCTTCCAGATTATAGGTCTCATTTTCTTCTGAGATAATTTTTTTTAGTACTCTTCTAATTGCTGCTTCATCTTCAATGATTAAAATCTTTGGCATACTTTTTTTATTTATTTATAATGTGAATATCTCTTTGTGGAAAAGGAATAGAAACATTGTTTTCTCTAAACAGTCTATCAATTTCAAATCGAATTTCACTTTGCACATGACGAACTTCAAAGCTATTATTGATTGTGAAAGAAATACGAAAATTCAGAGAACTGTCAGCAAAATTGGTAAAAAAGACTGCTGGTTCAGGATAATTTAATACCGATTTGTGTTCTGATGCCACTTGTAATAATATCTTTTTTACTAGTGTAACATCACTTCCGTAAGCTACTCCAATTTCTACTCCTTCCCTCGTTTCCTCTCCATTTGCTGTCCAATTATACAAGGTATTTGTTAAATACATATGATTTGGAATCACCATCACTTTATTATCAACAGTTACAGCTCTTGTGGTTCGCAAATTAATTTCTGTAACACGACCTACTTTCCCTTCTAACTCAATAATATCTCCTGCATGCACCGACTGATCTATTAAAATAAAAATTCCAGAGATGATATCTTGAAACAACGTTTGCAGGGCCAAACCAACACCAATTAACAAAGCAGCTGATGCAGCAAATATTGCAGTTACATTTACGCCTGCAGTATGCATTGTTATTAAAAAAATAACAATATATATTACCCACTTTAAGTAATTAAAAACCGAAACAAACTTTACTTTATCGTTTTCTGGCAGTTTTCTAGTGATGAATTTTCGTAATACTTTTAATAAGAAAGCTGTTACAATTAATGCCAAAATTAATATTAAAATTGCCGAAACACTTATATGACTCTTTTCGCCAAAAGAAAAAGAATAATTTAAAAACTCTTTGATATTTTCCATGTTTTAAAGATACATTTTATCCTTTATATTTTATCCATTTATATAAATCTTTATAGGTTGGTTTTTTACCATACATTAAAATTCCTACTCTATAAATCTTTGCTGCCATCCAAACCATAAACACAAAAGTAAATAATAATATTGCCATCGAAATTGCAATTTCATACCAAGGCACACCAAACGGAACACGCATTAACATTACAATTGGAGAGGTAAATGGAATCATAGAAAAGATGGTAGAAATAGGTCCATGAGGATCATTAATTACGGTTGCAAAACCAACATAAACTCCTAAAATTAAAGGCAACATGATTGGCAACATAAATTGTTGTGTATCTGTTTCGTTGTCAACTGCGGCACCAACTGCTGCAAATAAAGAACTGTACAAAAAGAATCCGCCTAAAAAGTAAAAAACAAATAAGATAAATATAGTTACTAATGGCAATCTAAAAAATTCTTGAATTACTTTTTGCATTTCACCATTTCCGGCTACATCTTTCATTGCAGCAATTTGTTCTGGTGATAATTTTGAAGCTTGCACCTCTGTCATACCTATTCCAAAAACAGATGATGAAACAATACTTATGATTAATAAAATAATTCCCCAAATAAAGAATTGCAACAATCCTGCAGAAGCATTTCCAATAATTTTACCTAACATTAATTGAAACGGTTTTACGGACGAAACTATTATTTCTATAATTCTACTCGTTTTTTCTTCGATTACACTTCGCATGACTGATGTTCCATAAATCATTACAAACATCATTAATAGATAACCTGCAATAGCACCAACTCCAATTTTTAAACCGTTAATTAATTTGGATGATTCTTCTCCAGAAAAATTATACATTTTAATGTTTGTGGAGATTCGAGAGGCTTTTATTTTTTCTAAATCGATTCCAAATTGATCTAGCTTTAGGTTTCTCAACTTGGCTTCTACTTTATTTTCTAAATTCCCAATTACCGACATGCTTGGCGATTCTTTTGAATAAAACTCAACCGCCTTTGCCAAGGTTTCTAAACTTTCTTTTTTAGGAATGTATAAAACTCCGTAGTAATTTCCTGCTTCAACTTTGGTTTTAGCCTCTTCAATTCCGATTGTTGTATAATCTAAATAGTGTACTGTTTTAGAGTCTTTAAAATCTTCTTTAGTAAACAACTGATACTCGTCTACATACACAATTTCCTTTACTTTCTCATCGTTTTTTTTGCTTAAAAAGAATACTAAAAACCCAATACCAACCATTAATAACGGACTCAAAAAAGTCATCATTATAAATGATTTGTTTCTTACTTTTGCTAAGAATTCTCTTCTAATAATTAACTTTAACTTCTTCATAACTTAGCTGTTTTTGTTTACTGCTTGAATAAAAATATCGTTTGCACTTGGCACCAACTCTAAAAAATGTTGCACTTCTCCATAGTTTGTTAACAAGGATACTAATTGATTTGGAGATTCGTTTTCAGGGATTTTAACATTCGCTGTAAACCCTTCACTTAACATTCTAAAGTCTGTTGGAGTTACTTCAAATTGTTGTTTTAAAATGGTTTCAATTTCTGAAGAATTCGCTGTTTTTAACCCAATTTGAAAAGTATTGCTTCTATATTGTCTTTTAATATCGTCTAGTTTTCCATCAACAATTTTGTTTGATTTATCAATCAAAGCAATTTCATCACACATTTCTTCAACAGATTCCATTCTGTGTGTAGAAAAAATGATGGTTGCACCTTCATCACGCAATTGTAAAATTTCTTTGGCAATTAATTGTGCGTTAATCGGATCAAACCCAGAAAAAGGTTCATCAAAAATCAATAATTTTGGTTGATGCAAAACTGTAACTATAAATTGTACTTTTTGCGCCATCCCTTTTGATAGTTCTTCAATTTTTTTATCCCACCAAGCAGAAATGTCAAATTTATCAAACCAATATTTTAATCGTTTTTTAGCTTCCGTTTTAGACAAACCTTTTAATTGTGCTAAATACAACGCTTGCTCACCCACTTTCATGCTTTTATACAAACCGCGTTCTTCTGGTAAATATCCAATTTGTTCAATATGAATTGGTTGCAACGGTTGTCCGTCCAACAAAATAGTTCCACTATCTGGCAATGTAATTTGGTTGATTATTCTAATTAACGATGTTTTTCCTGCTCCATTTGGACCTAACAACCCAAAAACACTTCCTTTTGAAATGCTTAGCGATATGTTGTTTAAAGCTGTAAACTCACCGTATTTCTTCGTTACATTTTGTATTTCTAATAAGTTACTCATTGATTTGGTTTGATAATTAAACAAATACTAGTAGTTTTTGATAGTGAACAAAATTAAGTAATATTCTTTTACTCCATCCCATTAGTTTTTAATTGTTTGTTAATAAAATAAAGTAGTACAAGAAAAATTTACTATGCGTGCATAATTTTTTGCAATTTACTATGCGTGCATAATATATTTTTTATACATTTGTAAACATGGATAAAACGTTTTCTATAGATCATCAATTAAGAGCAACTTGGCAAGCAGTTGCAAAACTGTATAATGAGCAAGCTGCAAAGCACGATAGCACAATGGCAACTGCTTTTGTGTTGTTAAATATTGATTATGAAAACGGAACGCCATCAACCTCTTTAGGCCCTTTAATGGGAATGGAGCCTACGAGTTTGTCTAGAATTTTAAAAACGATGGAAGACAAAGGAGCTATTTCTAGAGAAAAAAATCCAGAAGACGGAAGAAGTGTACTTATTAAATTAACAGAATATGGAAAACAGATGCGAAAAATATCTAAAGATTCTGTCATACAATTTAATGAAGTGGTTAGAGAACATCTTTCAGAAAAAGAAATAAACACTTTTTTTAAAGTAACTTCCACGATTAATAAACTAATTGCAGACAAACAGATTTATAAAGAAATCAATAAAAAAGCTGTATAAAAATAAACGACAAACAAATGACTAGAAGAATTAAAAAAGTAGCAATTGTTGGCTCTGGAATAATGGGAAGCGGAATTGCTTGTCATTTTGCCAATATTGGTGTTGAAGTACTTTTATTGGACATTGTTCCTAGAGAACTCAATGATAAAGAGAAAGCAAAAGGACTAACTTTAGAAGATAAAGTGGTTCGAAATCGTTTGGTAAATGATGCATTAACTGCTTCGTTAAAATCGAAACCTTCACCAATTTATTCTCAAGCATTTGCCGATAGAATTACCACCGGTAATATCGATGATGATTTACATTTGATAAAAGATGTTGATTGGGTGATGGAAGTTGTAGTTGAGCGTTTAGACATCAAACAACAAGTTTTTGAAAAGATTGAAAAATTCAGAACTCCTGGAACTCTTATTTCTTCAAATACTTCTGGGATTCCGATCAAATTTATGAACCAAGGAAGAAGTGAAGACTTTCAAAAACATTTTGCAGTTACACACTTTTTTAATCCTCCTAGATATTTAAAATTATTTGAAGTGGTTCCTGGTCCAAATTGTAAACCAGAAGTAACTGATTTCCTAATGGATTATGGTTCTAAATTTTTAGGTAAAACTTCGGTTTTAGCTAAAGATACGCCAGCTTTTATTGGAAATAGAATTGGAATTTTCGGAATTCAGTCTTTATTTCATCAAGTAAAAGAATTGGGATTAACTGTTGAAGAAGTTGACAAATTAACGGGGCCTGTTATTGGACGTCCTAAATCTGCAACCTTCAGAACTGTTGATGTTGTTGGATTAGATACGTTGGTTCATGTGGCAAACGGAATTTATGAAAACTGTCTAGATGATGAAGCGCACGAGTTGTTTAAGCTTCCTAGTTTCATCAATACCATGATGGAAAATAAATGGTTAGGAAGTAAAACCGGGCAAGGTTTTTACAAAAAATCTGTGGATGCAAATGGTAAAAAAGAGATCTTAACTTTAGATTTAGATACCTTAGAATACAGAGCAAATAGAAGAGCAAAGTTTGCAACTTTAGAGTTGACAAAAACAATCGATAAACCGATTGATAGATTTAAAGTATTGGTTAGTGGAAAGGACAAAGCTGGGGAATTTTACAGAAAAAATTTCTCGGCAATGTTCGAATATGTTTCTAATCGAATTCCAGAAATTTCAGACGAAGTTTACAGAATTGATGATGCAATGAAAGCTGGATTTGGTTGGGAAAATGGCCCGTTTGAAATTTGGGACGCTGTTGGTGTAGAAAAAGGAATTGAAATTATGAAAGCAGAAGGAAAAACGCCTGCTGCTTGGGTAACAGAAATGTTAGCAAATGGTTCAACTTCATTCTATACAGTAAAAGAAGGAGCAACTTATTATTATGATATTCCTGCAAAATCACAAACTAAAAAACCTGGACAAGATTCATTTATCATTTTAGATAATATTAGAAAATCAAACGAAGTATTTAAAAATTCAGGAGTTGTTATCGAGGATTTAGGAAACGGAATCTTAAACTGTGAGTTCCAATCTAAAATGAATACCATTGGTGGTGATGTGTTGGCAGGAATCAACAAAGCTATTGATTTAGCAGAAAAAGATTTTCAAGGATTAGTTGTCGGAAATCAAGCACCAAATTTCTCTGTCGGAGCAAATATTGGAATGATTTTTATGATGGCTGTTGAGCAAGAATATGACGAACTAAACATGGCCATCAAATATTTTCAAGATACCATGATGCGCATGCGTTATTCATCAATCCCAACCATTGCTGCTCCACACGGAATGGCTTTAGGTGGTGGATGTGAAATTTCAATGCACGCAGATAAAGTTGTTGCTGCTGCAGAAACGTATATCGGATTGGTAGAATTTGGCGTTGGGGTAATTCCTGGCGGTGGTGGATCTAAAGAAATGGCTTTAAGAGCACAAGATTTATTTCACAAAGGTGATGTGCAATTAAATGTATTACAAGAACATTTCTTAACAATCGGAATGGCAAAAGTAGCAACCTCAGCATACGAAGCTTTTGATTTGGGAATTTTGCAAAAAGGAAAAGATGTAGTGGTTGTCAATAAAGACAGACAAATTGCTGAAGCTAAGAAACACGCAATTTTATTAGCAGAAGCTGGATATACACAACCCGTAAAACGCAAAGATGTTTTAGTTCTTGGAAAACAAGCATTAGGTATGTTCTTAGTAGGAACTGACTCTATGGAAGCAAGCAACTACATTTCAGAACACGATCAGAAAATTGCCAATAAACTTGCCTATGTAATGGCTGGTGGAGATTTATCTGAACCAACAAGAGTATCAGAACAATATTTATTAGACCTAGAACGTGAAGCTTTCTTAAGTCTTTGTACAGAAAGAAAAACATTAGAACGTATTCAACATATGTTAAAAACAGGAAAACCGCTTCGCAATTAATTGCGACGCTGAAAGCCTTATGCTATATGCAATAGGCTAAAACTAATACAAATCAGAGCTTAGAGCCTACAGCTTAAAGCCAAAAGCATAAAAAAATGAAAACAGCATATATAGTAAAAGCATACAGAACTGCAGTTGGAAAAGCTCCAAAAGGTGTATTCCGTTTTAAAAGAACGGATGAATTGGCTGCAGAAACCATCAAGTATATGATGGATGAATTACCAAACTTTGACAAAAAACGTATTGACGATGTTATTGTTGGTAATGCAATGCCAGAAGGCTCTCAAGGGTTAAACATGGGACGATTAATCTCGTTAATGGGATTAAACATTGTTGATGTTCCTGGAGTTACTGTAAATCGTTTTTGTTCTTCTGGAGTAGAAACAATTGCTATGGCAACAGCTAAGATTCAAGCTGGAATGGCAGATTGTATTATTGCTGGTGGAGCAGAAAGCATGAGTGCAGTCCCGATGACAGGGTTTAAACCAGAATTAAATTACGATTTAGTAAAGGCTGGTTACGAAGAATATTACTGGGGAATGGGAAATACTGCGGAGGCAGTTGCAAATCAATTCAACGTTTCTAGAGAAGACCAAGACGAATTTGCATATAATTCTCATATCAAAGCACTAAAAGCACAAGCAGAAAATCGTTTTCAAGACCAAATTGTTCCTATCAATGTAACACAAACCTATGTGGATGAAAATGGTAAGAAAGCAACAAAATCTTACACAGTAACAAAAGACGAAGGTCCAAGAGCTGGAACAAGCAAAGAAGCTTTAGCAAAACTAAGAGCGGTATTTGCACAAGGTGGAAGCGTAACTGCTGGTAATTCTTCACAAATGAGTGACGGAGCAGCTTTTGTATTAATTATGAGTGAAGAAATGGTTAAAGAATTAAACATAGAACCAATAGCACGTATGGTAAATTATGCTGCTGCTGGTGTTGAACCAAGAATCATGGGAATTGGCCCTGTTGCTGCAATTCCGAAAGCATTAAAGCAAGCAGGATTAAAACTAAATGATATTGATTTAATTGAATTGAATGAAGCATTTGCTTCTCAATCTTTAGCTGTGATTAGAGAATTAGGTTTGAATCAAGAGATTGTAAATGTAAACGGTGGAGCAATTGCTTTAGGGCATCCCTTAGGTTGTACAGGAGGAAAATTATCTGTGCAGTTATTTGATGAAATGCGCAAAAGAGATATGTCTGGAAAATACGGAATGGTTACCATGTGTGTTGGAACCGGACAAGGTGCTGCAGGAATTTATGAGTTTTTGAAGTAGTAACAAAGTTGCAAAAAGTTAAAATAAAAAATAAAAATGATTTCAAGAATTCAGTCAAGACTAAAAAACACATGTCTTGGTTCTAGTTTCTTGATTCTTAAATCAAATAGATTATGAGTACAGAAAACAAAGAATTACTAAGAGGAGGACAATTCCTTGTAAAAGAAACAAACTGTGAAGATGTCTTTACTCCCGAAGATTTTACGGAAGAACAAACCATGATGAAAGAAGCTGTGATGGAATTTAATGATCGTGAAATTATTCCTCACAAAGCAAGGTTTGAAGCAAAAGATTATGCATTGACTGAAGAAGTGATGCGTAAAGCTGGTGAGTTAGGATTTTTAGGTGTTGCTGTTCCTGAAGCCTATGGTGGTTTAGGAATGAGTTTTGTTTCTACCATGTTAACCTGCGATTATATTTCAAGTGGAACTGGATCTTTTAGTACAGCTTTTGGTGCTCATACAGGAATTGGAACCATGCCAATTACTTTATATGGAACTGAAGAGCAAAAACAAAAATACGTTCCAAAACTTGCTACAGGAGAGTGGTTTGGTGCATATTGCTTAACTGAACCTGGCGCAGGTTCTGATGCAAATTCAGGAAAAACAACTGCTACTTTATCAGAAGACGGGAAAAGTTATAAAATCAACGGACAAAAAATGTGGATTTCAAATGCAGGTTTCTGTAGTTTGATGATTGTTTTTGCACGTATAGAAAATGACAAA
Organism: uncultured Flavobacteriaceae bacterium; assembly: GCA_913065125.1. Classification (GTDB taxonomy): domain Bacteria; phylum Bacteroidota; class Bacteroidia; order Flavobacteriales; family Flavobacteriaceae; genus Polaribacter; species Polaribacter gochangensis. Next base: position 912,530 of record CAJYAG010000001.1, read on the forward strand.
AACATTACTGGATTTATCGTTGAATTTGATAAAGAAAATCCAAACGGAATCACTTTAGGTGAAGAAGAACATAAATTAGGAATTAGAGCAAGTTCAACTCGTCAAGTATTTTTTAGTGATACTGTTGTTCCTGTAGAAAACATGTTAGCGGGTCGTGGTGAAGGATTTAAAATTGCCATGAATGCATTAAATATTGGTCGAATTAAATTAGCCGCAGCTTGTTTAGACTCTCAACGTAGAGTTACAAGTATTGCTGTAAATTATGCAAACGAGCGTAAGCAATTTAACACGCCTATTTCTGAATTTGGCGCTATCAAATCTAAAATTGCTGAGATGGCAACCAATACGTATATTGGTGAATCTGCGTCTTATCGTGCAGCAAAAAATATTGAAGATCGAATTGCAATGCGTGAAGCAGCAGGAAATTCTCATCAAGAAGCAGAACTAAAAGGTGTTGAAGAATATGCAATTGAATGTTCTATATTAAAAGTTGCTGTTTCTGAAGATGTACAGCATTGTGCTGATGAAGGAATTCAAATTTTTGGTGGTATGGGATTCTCTGAAGAAACTCCAATGGAAGCTGCTTGGAGAGATGCAAGAATTGCTCGTATTTACGAAGGAACAAACGAAATCAACAGAATGTTATCTGTTGGAATGTTGGTGAAAAAAGCAATGAAAGGTCATGTAGATTTGTTAAACCCTGCAATGGCAGTTGGCGAAGAATTATTAGGAATTCCTTCTTTTGACACACCAGATTTTTCTGAATTATTTGCTGAAGAAAAACAAATTCTTATCAATTTAAAGAAAGTCTTTTTAATGGTTGCCGGAGCTGCAATACAAAAGTTTGGACCTGAATTAGAAGAGCACCAACAATTATTAAATGCTGCTGCTAATATTTTGATTGAAATATACATGGCAGAATCTGGGGTTTTAAGAACTGAAAAAAACGCAAAACGTTTTGGTGTTGAATCTCAAAAAGAACAAATTGCAATGTCTCAATTGTATTTATACAACGCTGTAGAAATCATCAATAAAAACGGAAAAGAAGGAATTGTTTCTTTTGCCGAAGGTGATGAGCAACGTATGATGTTGATGGGATTAAAACGTTTTACAAAATACACAAATTACCCAAACGTAGTTGAATTAAGAAATATCATTGCAGAAAAAGTAAAAGCAGAAAACAAATATTGTTTTTAAAAATATTTAAAACTTTCTTAAACTTTTATAAGTTTTAGAATTTAGTTGTTTGTTAAAGACCGTTAGAAATTTCTAACGGTCTTTTTAATGCAAAAAAAAAGAGATTGCAATCGCAGTCTCTTTTTTATTATAATATATAATTTACTTATTCTAAAGCACCTAAATAACGCTCCGCATCCAAAGCTGCCATACAACCTGTTCCGGCTGCAGTTACCGCTTGTCTGTATTCTTTATCTTGAATATCACCAGCAGCAAATACGCCAGGTAAATTTGTCTTTGTAGACTTTCCTTTGGTTATTAAATAACCTACTTCATCCATCTCTAAAACTCCTTTAAACAAATCAGAATTTGGTTTATGTCCGATGGCAATAAAAACTCCAGTAACATCTATATTATGTTTTTCTTTTGTTTGATTATTTACAACACGAACACCTTCTACAACAGTATCTCCAAGAACCTCATCCAATTCAGAATTGTATAAGACTTCAATATTTTTTGTTTTATTAACTCGATGTTGCATTGCTTTTGAAGCTCTCATAAAATCTTTACGAACTAATATGGTTACTTTCTTACAAATATTCGCTAAGTAGGTCGCTTCTTCAGCAGCAGTATCTCCTGCTCCAACAACAACAACATCTTGTCCTTTATAAAAGAAGCCATCACAAGTTGCACAAGCAGAAACTCCACCACCAATTAATCGTTGTTCACTTTCTAAACCTAAATATTTAGCTGTTGCACCAGTCGATATTATTATGGTATTTGCCTCTAGTTCTACTGATTCATCCACAATAACTTTGTGTATTCCGCCAACTTCTTCACTCAATTCAACTTTCGTTACCATTCCAAAACGAACTTCTGTTCCAAAACGTTCTGCTTGTTTTTGCAAATCGTTCATCATTGCAGTTCCATCTGTTCCGTTTGCGTAACCAGGAAAATTATCTACTTCAGTTGTAGTTGTTAACTGACCACCCATTTGCATTCCAGTGTACATCACTGGTTTCATATCTGCTCTTGCTGCATAAATTGCTGCTGTATATCCTGCTGGACCAGAACCGATAATTAAACATTTTATTCTTTCTGCCATTGTTGTTTTAATTTTATGATTGCAAATGTATTTTTTTTAAACTATTTTCTAAAGGATATTATATGATAAATTAAAATAGTTTTATAATAAAAACAAATAGTGCTGAAAATTATTTCTTTGGAAGAATTCTTACAATTCCCAATTGCTCAATTCCTGCATATAAATATCCATCATTTCCTTGCTCTATAGAACGAACTCTTCCTAAGCCTTCTAATATTTTTTCTTCTTTGACCACTTTTCCGTTTTTTAAAACACAGTACGATATGTAGTGAAACTTTAAAGAACCAACTAATAAATTGCCTTTCCATCCTGGATATTTATCAGAATTTACAAAAGCCATTCCGCTTGGCGCAATTGATGGTGTCCATTGATGTAATGGTTGTTCCATACCAGGCATAGCTGTTTTATCTGTAAATTTTGTTCCGCTATAATTAATACCGTAGCTTATTGTTGGCCATCCATAATTTTTTCCTTTCTTAATGATATTGATTTCATCTCCGCCTCTTGGTCCGTGTTCGTGCGTCCAAATTTCTCCAGTAAACGGATTTATTTCCATTCCTTGCGGGTTTCTATGTCCGAAACTATAAACTGCTGTTTTTGCATTTTTTATTTTCACAAACGGATTGTCTTTTGGAATTTTACCATCATCATGCAATCGGTAAACTTTACCTCCATCTTTTGTAAGATCTTGCGGATTTACATCTCTGTCTCCTCTATCTCCAACACTAAAATAAAGATATCCTTTTCTATCAAAAGCAATACGAGAACCAAAATGTTGTCCTCTTCTAGAATTTGGACTTGCTTTATATAAAACTTCTTGATTAATTAACCTGGCGTCACTCAATCTGGCCCTCATCAATGTTGTGTTTGCTCCATCTCCATCTCCTGAAGCTGATGAGTATGTAAAATAAATCCAGCCATTTTTTTTATAATTTGGATGCAATTCTATATCCAACAAACCGCCTTGGCCTTGCACTTTAATCTTTGGCAACCCTGAAATATTTTGCTTTTTACCATTTTTAAAATGAATTAACTTCCCTTCTTTTTCTGTTATTAACATCGAATTGTCTGGTAAAAAGGTAAATCCCCACGGAATTGATAAATCTGGAACAATCAATTCATATTCTTTACTTTCTTGTGGTTCTACATTGTTTTGTTTGATAAAACCAAGTAGTACAAAACACGTTAATATGATCCCGAAAATTGCTTTTAAATTCTTCATTTTATTGTTTATTTTTAAAACAGAAATACTTTACAATATAGAAATAATATAGTATGTTTGCAATCCGAATATTTGAGGTGTAATATCTTGATTTTTTTAAGATAAATAACATTACAAATTTCAAATTTCGGGGTGTAGCGTAGCCCGGTCATCGCGCCTCGTTTGGGACGAGGAGGTCGCAGGTTCGAATCCTGCCACCCCGACTAAAAAAACTGATAATCAAATGATTATCAGTTTTTTTATTTGCGTATTATTGATGCTACGTTTTTATGTATTTGGTTTAACCAAAAATTCTATGATGACTTTTTTCATCGTTTCCAGAATTACAGGTTTTGTAATGTAATCGTCCAAACCGTTTTCTATACTACGCTCTTTTTCGCCTTTAATAGTTCTAGCAGTTAATGCAATTATAGGTACATGACTTTCATTCATTTCCAATTTTCTTATCGCTTCTGTTGCTTCAAAACCACTCATGTTTGGCATTTGAATATCCATAAAAATAAGATCTATCTCTTTTTCTTCATAAAGTCTAACAGCTTCAAGTCCGTCATCTGCTTCCAAAATAGTTGCCTTTGGAAGGATTTTCTGTATAATTGTTTTAGATAAAAACTTATTAACGGGGTTATCTTCTGCTACTAATATGTTAAAGGATAATTCAGACAAATCACCACCTTCAATAACAGGCTTTTCTTGTTTCTTTTTTATTAATGGTTCATCAATTTTCCCAATCAGTTCAAACAATGTACTTATCTTGATGGGTTTTACCACATTAAACTGTACATCAAGTGCTTTACATTCTTGATGTATGATCTTATCATCTCCAGAACTGTGTAATAAAATAATTGGAAGGTTTACTGAGCCAATTGCCAGTTTCTTTCTAAGCTGTTTAATTAATTCCAATCCATCTAAACCTGGCATGTGATAATCTATTATTGCTAAATCAAAAGGGTTTTTCTTTTTCAAAAACTCAATGGCATCTGCACCATTATTAAAAGAGGTAGTTTCAATTTTATCAATAGCCAACATACGTTCTAAAATAGTACGATTGTTTGTATTGTCATCAATTATCAAAACGCTTTTAATGTTTTTTGAGTTTCGACCTATATATTCATCATCCTTTTCTACTTTAAAACTTACCTTAAATGAAAAAGTACTACCAACACCCAATTCACTTTCTACATGAAGTTGGCTATCCATTAGGTGAAGCAATTTATTGCTAATTGTAAGTCCCAAACCAGTTCCTCCGTATTTTCTAGTAGTTGATGAATCTTCTTGATCAAATGCTGAGAATATTTTCTTTAAGTTTTTTTGAGCTATACCCACACCAGAATCCCTTATAGAAAACTCATAAAGCATTTCTTTTTTATTGTTTGGGTTTGGTTCCGTTCTAATTTTTAGTTCAATTTCCCCCTTTTCAGTAAATTTTACTGAATTACCTAATAAGTTTGTTAAAACCTGACGTAAACGTACCGAATCTGCTTCGATAAATTTGTTTGTGTTTGGAGGAATATCTAGCAGTAATTCCAAGCCTTTTTCGTGTGCTTGATGTCTAATAATATCTATAGTTTGCTCACAAAGCTGCACCAAATCTATTCTCTCTTTACTAATTTCTAATTTACCTGCTTCAATTTTAGAAAAATCAAGTATATCGCTCAATAAATCCAACAAAACGTTTGCAGAATTGTATACAGTATCCATATACTTTTTCTGCACCGTAGAGAGATTGGTTCTCATTAATAAATCAGTAAAACCTATTACCCCATTTAATGGTGTTCTAATTTCATGACTCATATTGGCCAAGAATTCAGATTTAGATTTGTTAGCGGCTTCTGCCTTAAGTTTTGACTTTACCAAAGAAGTTTCCATTTTCTTTAACACAGAGATATCTGTAGCGACTCCCAAATAACCTGTGATTTCTCCTTCAGAGTTTTTGATTGCGGTAACTACTAGTTGCACAGGGAATCTTTCTCCATTTTTTCGAATATAAGTCCATTCGCTAGAATCATGTTCTCCTAAATTCGCTTTGTAAGTAAATACATCAAACCCTTTTATCTCTTTGTTGTACTTATTAGATAGTTCTAACTCTTTTTTTTCTATCTCTGTTGCATCATGTAATACTCCTACATTTAGTTTGCCCACAACTTCTTCTGCGTTATATTGTAATAAATTTTCTGCTCCTTTATTAAATTTTCGAGCAATACCATTTAAATCTGTTTCTATGATAGAAACATGTGTAGTGGCGTTGAGAAGGTTTTGTAGATCATTTAAAGTGTCTTTTAAAATTTTTTCTGATTTTACACTCTCAGTAATATCAACAACTTGACCGATAATAGAAGTGGGGTTACCATTTTTATCCGTTAATAAAGAAACATTTAAATAACAGTAAACAATTTTTCCGTTTTTATGAATATATCGTTTTTTTACACTGTAGGACTCCCGTTTTTTACTTATTAACTCACGTAATAATTCGGTGTCATTATACAAGTCGTCTTTATGAGTTATGTCTTTAGATTTAAGTTGTAAAAGTTCTTCTTTACTATACCCTATTATCTGAGATAAGTTTTTGTTAGTCATTAACCACTCACCTTCAATAGAAACAACACCCATTCCATTAGGAGAGTATTCAAAGGCGTTCATAAACTTATTAGAATTTTCTAACGCAAGACGTTCAAATTCTTTTCTTTTAGTAATATCTTCAACTTGAGTAATGATTAGGTCATCAGAATTATCATTACCTAATACAATAGACGTATTGGTGGCACACCAGATTATTTCTCTATTAGCAGTAAAATATTTAGCTTCTGTTTTATAGCTATTAATTTTTCCTGCAAGAAGTTTTTTTCTTTTTTCTATTGCTTCATCTAAATAATCGGGATGCAACAAATCTTTAAAGGTCATATTCAACATTTTTCCTTTATCAGATTCTTTAAAGCCAAAGATTTTATAAATAGATTTATTAATCATTAAAATCTCATTATTTGTATTTACAAGGAGAATCCCTAGAGAAGAGTTTGTAAAAACTTTTTCGAAACGCTCATTGGCACCTTTCATTTGTAGCTCACGTTTCTTTTTCTCGTTAATATCTTGAAAAGCTCCGTAAATTCTAATACATTTTCCATTCTCAAATTCGGGTTTCCCAAAAGATCTCACCCATATTTCATTCTCTTTTGCGGTTACAATTTTAAGCTCAGTATCAAATGAATCTCCTTTTTCTATAGCATCATTTACCAATTTAGTAATGAGGTCTCGATAATAACCTTCTTTATAAAAATTGATTCCTGTAGTTAAATCAGGTACATATGTTTGTGCTACTTCATGAATGTCTTTTGTGACTTTTGTCCAGGTAACAGTACCCAAAACCAAATCTACTTCCCAACCACCAACTCTTGCAATTTCATTCGTTTCATCGTAAATTTTCTGAAATTTATCTAAAGCTATATTTTTACTTTTTAAACCAACAGTTCGTTCTTCTGGTTTTTCTGGTTTTAAAAACTTAATGATTAGACCTTTTCTATTTTCAGTTTTATCTACAATGGTTTTTCCTATTGCTAGTAGTGTTATTTTTTCACCTTCATAATCTTTAAATTCAAAAACGGAATCGAAATTTTTAGAACCATTTTTATGGCAGGTTTGCAACCATTTTTCTAGCTTCTTCTTTTCTGTTGGAATTAAAATATTGGTGAAAATATCAGAAGTATCTTGATCTTCAGAAGTTGAATATTTCAAGGTTTTCTTAAAAGAATCGTTTATGAATAAATCATTAGGATTGGTAAGATTACAATACCATACTCCATAAAGCACATCTTCTGTTAACCAATCATACAAATATAGTTTTTCTTGAAGTAAGGTGTAAAATTCTTCTTTGAGGGTAAAAGATTTATGCATAGTAAAGAATCTAAATAATGCCAAACATTCTTGTTAATTACAATTTATGCTAACGGATTAAACTTAGATTACAAATTAAGATTATTTAATTAAATTACTATATCTTTTCTTAATTATTTTAAAAAACATAGCTCATTAAAATAAAAAAGAGGCAAGCTTTTTAAGAACCAATTTTTATTTTCAAAAAAATTAAAAAATAGTTTGTCAATATCAGAAATGATAATATATTTGCCACGCTTAAAAATAAGCAAAAGCCGATGTAGCTCAGCTGGCTAGAGCAGCTGATTTGTAATCAGCAGGTCGGGGGTTCGAGTCCCTTCATCGGCTCTTTAAGGTCCTTTCAAAAGAAAGGACTTTTTTTATGCTTAAATTTGAATGAATTTTCATTAAATTTGTTCACAATTATCACACATAAATCACCTTATCATTATGCTTATAATTGGAATTGCTGGAGGAACAGGAAGTGGAAAAACTACTGTTGTTAATAAAATAATAAAAGAGCTTCCTACCGATGAGGTTTGTGTAATATCACAAGATTCGTATTACAAAGCTACCAACGAATTAAGTTATGAAGAGCGATCAAAAATAAATTTTGATCACCCTAGAGCTATTGACTTCGAATTAATTATTGAGCATTTAAAAAAATTAAAAACGGGCAAAACCATTAATCAACCTGTTTATTCTTTTGTTACACACAACAGAACCAAAGACGTTGTTAAAACACATCCAAGAAAAGTAGTAATTGTTGAAGGGATTTTAATCTTTAACAATGAAGAGTTAAGAAATCTTTTTGACATAAAAATATTTGTACATGCTGATACGGATGAAAGATTAATTAGAAGAGTTCGAAGAGATATTAATGAGCGCGGTAGAGATGTTAACGAAGTTTTAAGTAGATATCAAGATACTTTAAAGCCAATGCATCAACAGTTTATTGAGCCAACAAAAAATTTTGCTGATATTATTATCCCAAACGACAGGCACAATAATGTTGCTATTGATATAGTTAGAACTGTAATCAGTAATAAACTATAATGACTTTTAAGCAGTTTAAACAAAATAAATTTGTCATATTTTTTACCAATAGATATGTAATTATTCTAATTGTATTTTCAATTTGGATGTTATTTTTTGATGAAAATTCTTATCTTGTACACAGAGAGTTCAATAAAGAAATTGATGAATTAGAAACTGCAATAGAATTCTACAAAAAAAAGATTGAAGAAGATAAACTAACTATAAAGAACTTAGACGACTCTTTACAAATAGAACGATTTGCTCGAGAGCAATATTTGATGAAGAAGAAAAATGAAGATATTTATATTATAGAATTTGATACCATAAAAAAATAATGAGTTCAACGTTATTTAAACACTTTAATACCACTTCTGCTGCAGCTTGGAAACAAAAAATTCAGGTTGATTTAAAAGGCGCGGATTACAACGATACGCTTTTATGGAAAACAGATGAGGATATTGTTGTAAAACCATTTTACACAAAAGATGACAGAAAAAACAGTACCACAACAGAAACCAAATTCAATAGTAATATTTCTCAATCGCTTTTTATTAATGATGAAAAAATAGCCAACTACATAGCTCTAAACGCTCTTGAAAAAGGCGCCAATGCTATTGAATTTATTGCAGACAAAACCTTTGATTATAAAGCTGTCATCAAACATATTGACACCAACCAAACAACACTTTATTTTAGATTTTATTTTTTAGACGCTACATTTATTCATGAAGTTGCCAAATGTGTCAATTCAGAAAAATGCTTTATACAGGTTGATATTATTAATAATTTAGCCCAAAGTGGAAATTGGTTCACAAATTTAAAAGCAGATCATTTAGCCTTTGAAAACGTTGTAAATTCTTGTAATAATTCTGTTGGAGTTGATGCTACTTTATATCAAAATGCTGGCGCAACAATTACACAACAATTAGCATATGCATTAGCCCATGCGAACGAATATCTAAATCATTTCGGTAAAGGCATTGCACATAAATTTCATTTTAATTTTGCGGTTGGAAGCAATTATTTTTTTGAAATCGCCAAGCTAAAAGCTTTTAGGATTCTTTGGAAATCGCTGTTAAATGAGTACGATGTGACAGAAACAAACACACATATTTTTGCACAACCAACACTACGAAATAAAACAATTTACGATTATAATGTAAATATGTTAAGGACAACATCAGAATGTATGAGTGCAATTTTAGGGGGCGCAAACACAATTAACAACCTACCTTACGATAGTGTTTTTCATAAAAAAAATGAATTTGGAGAGCGTATCGCAAGAAATCAATTGCTGATTTTACAAAAAGAAAGCTATTTAGAAAATGCAAATACTTTTGCAGATGGTTCGTATTATATAGAAAGTATTACCAATCAGTTAGCAGAAAAAGCGCTACAAATATTTAAAGATATTGAAAAATCTGGCGGATTTTTAAAACAGTTAAAACAAGGAGTCATCCAACGAAAAATTACTGAAAGTGCGACTAAAGAACAAGAAAAATTTGACAAAAAAGAAATTGTTTTATTAGGCACAAACAAACAAGCTAATAAAGATGATTTTATGAAAAATGAAATTGAAATTTATCCGTTTGTAAAAATAAAACCGATCAAAACATTATTATCTCCCGTAATAAAAAGACGATTGTCTGAGTCTGTTGAAAAAAATAGAATAAATTCAGAATAAAACTATTATTATGGTAAAAGAAAAAACAGTAGTTGAGCAAGAAACAAAACAGCGAGTACTAAAAAAACGTGTCAAAAAAATAAAAGGAAAAATACCATACTCTATTTTTATTTTTATTTTTTTTGCAATTGCCCTTGTATTTTTACTAGAAGGAAAGCTTGATAAATTTTTGGGTAATAGTTATAATTTAATTCTCGTTATTAGTGCTTTTTTTGTTTTAACAACAGCAATTTATATCGTTATAATTACTCTTAAAATTAAAGACATCAATAAAGAAATTCAATCTTTAGGAGAAAAAATGTATAAAAAAATGAAGTTATAAGTTCTTACAAAATGAATAGAAAAAATCTTCAAAACATTTCATTGTCAACTCCTAAAAATCAAGATGAAAATACTTTTTTTCACGAAGATTTTGTTGCAGGAATTCCGCCTTTTTTACGCGGGCCCTACTCTACAATGTATGTACGTAGACCTTGGACAATTAGACAATATGCTGGATTTTCTACAGCAGAAGAAAGCAATGCTTTTTATAGAAGAAATTTAGAAGCCGGTCAAAAAGGCTTGTCTGTTGCGTTTGATCTGGCAACTCACAGAGGCTACGATTCCGATCATGAACGTGTGCAAGGCGATGTTGGTAAAGCGGGAGTTGCAATCGATTCTGTTGAGGATATGAAAATTTTATTTGACCAAATTCCATTAGATAAAATGTCGGTTTCTATGACAATGAACGGTGCCGTTTTACCCATTTTAGCTTTTTATATTGTAGCTGCTGAAGAACAAGGTGTTGCCCCGGAAAATCTTTCTGGAACCATTCAGAATGATATTCTAAAAGAATTCATGGTGCGAAATACCTACATTTATCCGCCAACGCCCTCTATGAAAATTATTGCTGATATTTTTAAATATTCAAGCAATAAAATGCCGAAATTTAATTCTATTTCCATTTCTGGGTACCATATGCAAGAAGCTGGTGCAACTGCAGAAATTGAACTGGCATATACATTAGCAGACGGATTAGAATATATCAAAAAAGGAATTGAAGCCGGAATGGACATTGACAGTTTCGCTCCTCGTCTTTCTTTTTTCTGGGCAATTGGAATGGATCATTTTAGAGAAATTGCAAAAATGCGAGCAGCAAGAATGTTGTGGGCAAAGATTGTACAAGAGTTTAATCCGAAGAATCTAAAGTCATTAGCATTAAGAACCCATTGTCAAACAAGCGGTTGGTCATTAACAGAACAAGATCCGTTTAATAATGTTGCCAGAACTACTATTGAAGCTATGGCTGCTGCTTTTGGAGGAACGCAAAGTTTACACACAAACGCATTGGATGAAGCCATCGCTTTACCAACAGATTTTTCTGCAAGAATTGCAAGAAACACACAAATATATTTACAAGAAGAAACCAATATTACCAAAACGGTTGATCCTTGGGCAGGGAGTTATCATGTTGAAAAATTGACAGAAGATATTGCCAATAAAGCTTGGGAACTAATCAAAGAAGTAGAAGAACTGGGCGGAATGACCAAAGCTATTGAAAAGGGAATTCCGAAAATGCGAATTGAAGAGGCTGCCGCAATTAAGCAAGCAAAAATTGATAGTGGCCAAGATGTGATTGTTGGCGTCAATAAATACCAACTAAAGGAGGAAGATCCTTTACATATTTTAGAAGTTGATAATGAAGCGGTTCGTTTGTCGCAAATTGAACGTTTAAACCAACTAAAATCTAAAAGAAATACAGCCGAAGTTGAAAAATCTTTATTAGCTTTGACTGAAGCTGCAAAAACTGGTGAAGAAAATTTGTTAGAATTAGCAATTATTGCTGCAAGAAACAGAGCAACATTAGGCGAAATTTCTGATGCCTTAGAAGTAGTCTTCGGAAGACATAAAGCAGCTCATAAAACCATTTCTGGCGTGTATAGTAAAGAAATAAAAGAAGACAAAACTTTTAAAGAAGCATCTGAATTAGCAGATAATTTTGCTACATTAGAAGGAAGACGTCCAAGAATAATGATTGCCAAATTAGGGCAAGATGGTCATGATAGAGGCGCAAAAGTAGTAGCAACGGGTTATGCTGATTTAGGTTTTGATGTAGATATTGGTCCGTTGTTTCAAACGCCAAAAGAAGCCGTAAGACAAGCCGTAGAAAATGATGTTCATATTTTAGGAATTTCTTCGTTGGCTGCCGGACACAAAACGTTGGTTCCGCAAGTAATTTCTGAATTAAAAAAATACGGACGCGAAGATATTATGGTGATTGTTGGTGGCGTAATTCCTGCACAAGATTACCAATTTTTATTTGATGCTGGCGCAGTTGGTGTTTTTGGTCCAGGCACAAAAATTGCTCAAGCTGCTATTGATATGTTAACTATTTTAATTGATAGTATTGCAGAATAACATCCTTTTAAAGCAACTATAAAATAACAAAAGTGAATAGCTATTATACCTATACAGATGAAAGCTTTGTGGATTGTTACTTAGAGTTGAACGCTAATTTTTATTGTGAAAGAGCGGTTTTCACTTCCACCTTTTTTAAAGTTAGCAATAGCATGTATTATTATAAAGGAGAAGAATATGCAATTCTACATGATAGTTTACAAGACAAACTAACGGCTATGATTACCATTGACAAAACTGCTTTTGAAATGCAATGGAACAAAGTTTATACGGGGAAAGATGAAATTACATTTTTATTAAAACGTGCAGAGTTTAGACGAGAGAATTAATTGTTTCTTCTATTAAAAAAACAGTTAAATCCAAACGTTTATTCAAGCTTTTATCCTTAAATTTGTGAACTTTTATATTACACTCTTCAAAGATGAAAAAAATCTTAAATATACTTTACTCAACACGTTTAATGGCTGTTTTATTTTTCCTATTTGCAGCTGCAATGGGTGTAGCCACTTTTATAGAAAATGATTACGGAACACAAACTTCAAAAGCTTTAGTTTACAATACTTGGTGGTTTGAAGCAATCATGATCTTCTTTGTTATCAATTTTTTTGGTAATATTTTTAGATATCGTTTACATAAAAAAGAAAAATGGCCTGTATTATTATTTCACGTATCATTTTTATTCATATTAATTGGAGCAGGAATTACTCGCTATATTGGTTATGAGGGATTGATGATTATTAAAGAAGGTGAAGTTACCAATAAATTTATTTCAGAAACAACCTATTTAAATGTTGTGATTGATGACAACTCACAACAAAAACCAACCATTCATGAACCCATATTATTATCAGCTTGGGGAACTAACAATTGGGGGTTTTCTACAAAATTCATCAATCAGGAAGTAGATTTTAAATTAGTAGAATACATCCCATGGGCAGAAAAAAAATTAGTTGAAGATGAAAATGGTGATGAATATTTATTCTTTGTAGAATCTAGCGAAGGAACAAGACACGAACATTATATTAAAAAAGGGACTTCACAAAACATCCATAATGTTTTAGTTGGATTTGATGCTGGAGAAAATTCAACCATCAATTTTACAACTGTAGATGGCGAATTAAAAATGTCTTCAAAAAAAGAAGGAACTTGGGTTAGAATGGCAGATCAAGCTAATGGAACCATATCCAAAGATTCTTTAACTCCGTTTAAGTATCTTACTCTTCATTCTATTTCTGATTTACAATTTGTAATTCCAAAACCTGCTGAAAAAGGCGTTTTAAAAATGGTTAGTGGACCAAAAGATGACCAAAAATACGACATCATCATTGTTGATATAACCACAAATAACAAAACAGAAAGAGTTGAGTTATTAGGTGGGAAATTTAACACACAAAACTCCGAGCAAATAACTGTTGATAATTTAAATTTTAGAATGTTATATGGTTCTAAAACGTTGGAAACACCTTTTCATGTGAAATTAAGAGATTTTCAATTAGAAAAATATCCAGGATCAGAAAGTGCAGCTTCTTATGCAAGTGAAGTGACTGTAATTACAAAAGAAGAAACCTTTGATTACAGAATTTACATGAATCATATTTTAGATTATAAAGGCTATAAATTATTTCAATCTAGTTATGATAATTCTAAAGAAGTAGAAGAAACGCATTTGTCTGTAAACCATGATTTTTGGGGAACACTTTTTACTTACATCGGATATTCGATGTTGTATTTTGGTATGATTAGTATTCTATTTGCAAAAAAGACTCGTTTTGATTATTTAAAAAATACCTTGAAAAAAATCAGAAAGAAAAAAGCAGCCTTATCACTTATTGGATTGTTGTTTGTTACTGTATCTATTTCTGCTCAACATCAAGAACATGCCATATCAGAACAACAAATAGATTCCATTTTAGCCGCCAATATTGTAGATGCAAAACATGCCGATTTATTTAATACTTTGGTCATTCAAGATGCTGGAGGAAGAATGAAACCAGCGCACACTTTTGCTTCTCAATTGGTAAGAAAAGTAACACATCAAGAGACTTTTAAAGGAATGAATCCGAGTCAAGTCTTATTATCAATCATTGAAAATCCAAGATTTTGGATTGAAGTACCAATGGTTTATTTAGAAAAAGGGAATTCTCAAATTAGAGAAATTATTGGGGTTTCAAATGATGCCACACATGCAAGATTGTCTGACTTCTTAACTAAAGAAGGTATCTATAAAATAAGAGCAAGAATTGATGAAGCTCAAAAGAAAAATGTAAAAAATAAATTTGAAAAAGATTTAATAAACATTGACAAAAGAGTTGGGTTGCTATACACGGCAATTGGTGGGCAAATCTTTAAGATTTTTCCAATTCCGAATGACGCAAACAATACTTGGGTTTCTCAACCAGAAACGTTACATGCCGGTTTTAAAGGAACAGATTCTGTTTTTGTTCGTCAGGTATTACCAGTGTATATTCAAATGCTTCAAAAATCTAAAGAATCTAAAAATTATGAACAAGCAGATAAAATTTTAGCTGGAATTAAAAACTTTCAAAAGAAATTTGGTGCTAGTGTAATTCCTTCTGATGACAAAATTGAATTAGAAATTGCTTACAATAAGTTCAGTATTTTTAGTCGATTAGCTAAATACCTAGGTTTGGCAGGTGCTTTGTTAATTATTGTGGTAATTGCACAAATATTTTCTGATAAAAAAGTATTTAATTACTTGGTAAAAGGATTGATTGGAATCATTATTGGATTGTTTGTTTTCCATACATTAGGATTAGGTGCTCGATGGTATATAAGTGGAAATGCACCTTGGAGTAATGCTTACGAATCCATTATATATGTTGCTTGGGCAACGATGCTTTTTGGTTTGTCTTTCGGAAGAAAATCTGCTTTAACAATAGCTGCAACAACATTTTTAACCGCAGTTATTTTAGCATTTGCACATCAGAACTGGTTAGATCCAGAAATTGCAAACTTACAACCTGTATTAAATTCGTACTGGTTATTAATTCACGTTTCAATTATTGTTGCTAGTTACGGACCCTTTTCTTTGGCAATGATTTTAGGGATTTTTGTATTATTCTTAATGGCTTTTACAAACGAAAAGAACAAAAATAAATTAGATTTGGCCATTAAAGAATTAACCATCATTAATGAAATGTCTATTACAGTTGGTTTAATTATGTTAACCATCGGAAACTTTTTAGGCGGAATGTGGGCCAACGAAAGTTGGGGTCGTTATTGGGGTTGGGATCCAAAAGAAACTTGGGCATTAATTAGTATTATGTTATATGCTTTTGTACTGCACATGCGCTTAATTCCTGGTTTGCGAAGTAGGTTTACATTTAACTTGTGGTCTATTATTACTTATGCATCTATTATGATGACCTATTTTGGAGTTAATTTCTACTTATCTGGATTGCATTCGTATGCAAGTGGAGATAAAGTTATTACCCCTACTTCGGTGTATTACTCTATCGGGTTTGTAGCAATATTAGGAACTTTTGCTTGGTTTAAATATAAAAAATAT
The DNA here is from genome assembly GCA_913065125.1 of uncultured Flavobacteriaceae bacterium. GTDB lineage: Bacteria > Bacteroidota > Bacteroidia > Flavobacteriales > Flavobacteriaceae > Polaribacter > Polaribacter gochangensis. Next base: position 928,545 of record CAJYAG010000001.1, read on the forward strand.
TATAAAAAATAAGCTCTTAATTTTAAATTTCATTATTGAAATTTGACTAGAGGTGATAGATAAAAATAAAATGAAAGCTGTATTTTTGCTTTCTTAAAAATTAAAATAACAATATATGTTTCATAAAAATTTTAAATTAATAATTGCAACTATAATTACTGCCTGGTCTGTGTACGAATTTTCGCAAGGACACATCATGAATGGAATCTCTATTTTATTATTAGCCGGAATTTTTATCCTTTTATATTTTAAAAACGAATTTATTTTATTGGCGTTTTTACAATTGCGTAAGCAAAATTTCCCTGGAGCTCAAAAATGGCTGAACTATATTAAAAACCCAAGTGCTGCCTTAACAAGAAAGCAAGAAGGTTATTATAATTTTTTACACGGAATTATGTTATCGCAAACAAATATAACACAAGCAGAAAAATATTTAAAAAAAGCGGTAAAATTAGGGTTGTCTATGGGACATGATTTAGCAATGGCAAAATTACAGTTGGCAGGAATTGCAATGACAAAAAGAAGAAAACGTGAAGCAACTATGTTAATGAACGAAGCTAAGAAATTAGACAAACAGGGTATGCTAAACGATCAAATAAAAATGATGAAACAACAGATGAAAAAAATCTAGTTTCTTATAAATAAATCAACTAAAAAAAGCTTCTGAAAAATTCAGAAGCTTTTTTTTAGTTTACTCAATTCTCTTTAAACTTAAATCTGGTTGAAATTCAAGTAAAAACAACCCTCTGTTTTGTGAAATACCAAAGAGTCTTTTCTTAAAATCGAACTTACTTTCTACTCGGTAAGAAACTCCGTCTTTGAAGGTATCATACAGGTCATTTCCTGAAGCTAACCGCATAATTACATCATAAGTAACATCAAATCCACGTGTAGCGTAATGAGAAGGCAAAGCTTTATTTTTCTGTAAATATTGTTTATTAAATACTCTAGCCGCTAAAGAACTTTCATCTACATATGCATCTGTAACATATACAAATTCTAACTGTGCAAGTTTATTATATGCAACATAATCGTACTTATTAAAACCAAATAATTTTACTTTATAGTTAATTTTTTGCTCTGGCTCCTCTCCTTCTTCTGGTTCTGGAGGATCTGGAAAACTAATCAAACTATTAATTGCATCTGAAGCAATTACATCGTTATTCGTTGCTATAATCACCCAATTATCAACCTGAGTAGAGTCTGGTTTCATCATCTTTAAAAAACGCTCTTGGGCAATATATCCAAAATGCGGAACAATTTGATGAACTTCATTAATAGAATCGTGTTGCTTTAAAATATTTGCAATCTGATTAATTTCTGTGATCGATGCTGTTGTCGAATCGCCAACAATTATAATATTTTCGTTCTTATATTTCTTAGTAACATACGACAACAACTTCTCTTTATACAAATGTTTATCTGGCGATGTTTTTACAATTCTAGAAGAAGTAAAAGAAGTTTGAGCATTAGAAAAGACAGGAAAAACTAATGGTGCTTTTACACTATTTGCTAATTTTATCGTTTCATCAGAATAAATTGAACCAATAATTACATCTTTATCGTCTAAAGAATTCTCTGTAATAATATCGTTAATTTTAGTATTTCTATCTTCTGTATCAAAAACAGTAAAATCAATTTGAATTCCTTGATCTCTTAATGAATCTATTGCTAATTCTGCACCGAGATAAAAATCAGTAACAATATTTGGCAACGCTCTATTTTTAAAAATATCTTGTGATGAAACGGTGTCAAATACTTTTGCTCTAAAAGGCAGTAATAATGCAACTTTTAGCACAGCATCATTCGCAATGCTGTCTTTATAAATTACGTCAATTTTCTCCCCTTCTACCCGTTCTTTAATCTTTAAAACTGAACCGAGTTTTAATCCCTCAGTTAAAGTTGGATTTAACGCTAATAAATCTGATTTTAATACATTATAATATCTTGTTAAACTGTAAAAGGTATCGCCTTTACGTACTTTATGAATTATAAAATCTTCGTTTAAATCTTTAATATCATCTAGCTTTTTTATACGATCAGTATCAAGCTGAATGGTGTCTTTTACAACAATATCTTTCGAATTATCGCTTTTCTCTAGAAGCTTAATTGAGTTTTTATTCGGAATAAAAATCTCTGTATCTGGTTTTGGTCTTCTTCCAACATCAGGATTTAAGGTCAGTAAATCTTTAGTAGCAATATCTAGTTTTTTTGCAATCGTTCGCATTGTTTCACCTTTCTTCACTTTATAAGTGATGTATTTTTTTTGCTGCCCACAAGAAACTGCAATGGTAAAAATAAAAAGGGTAACTAATAATTTAAAATGCTTCATGTAATTTATTTTTCTGCTATTAGAAAACGTTTTTATAGCTAGCAACTTCTGTAGTATAACACAAAAAATGCCCACTTAGTATATTATTCCCACTCAATTGTTGCTGGTGGCTTAGAGCTTATGTCGTACACAACTCTATTTACACCTTTTACTTTATTAATAATATCGTTAGATGTTTTTTGCAAAAATTCATACGGCAAATTAACCCAATCTGCAGTCATTCCATCTGTACTTTCTACAGCTCTTAAAGCTACAACTTTTTCGTAAGTTCTTTCATCTCCCATAACTCCCACAGAGTTTACAGGCAATAAAATAGCTCCAGCTTGCCAAACTTTATCGTACAATCCGCTGGCTTTTAATCCATTGATAAAAACGGCGTCTACCTCTTGTAAAATTTGTACTTTTTCTCTTGTTATATCACCTAAAATTCTGATTCCTAAACCTGGACCAGGAAAAGGATGTCTTCCTAATAGTTCTTTATCAATCCCCATTGATGCTCCAACTCTACGAACCTCATCTTTAAAAATCATACGCAAAGGCTCTACAATTTTTAATTTCATAAAATCTGGTAAACCTCCAACATTATGGTGGCTCTTAATGGTTGCAGACGGTCCACCATTTACAGAAACCGATTCTATCACGTCTGGATAAATAGTTCCTTGTGCCAACCACTTTGCATCTTCTATTTGATGTGCTTCTGCATCAAAAACTTCAATAAACGCATTTCCAATTGCTTTTCTTTTTGCTTCTGGTTCAGAAATTCCTTTTAATGCATTCATAAAACGATCAGATGCATCAACACCTTTTACGTTTAAGCCCATTCCTTCGTATTGCTTCAACACATCAGTAAATTCGTTTTTACGAAGTAGGCCATTATTTACAAAAATACAATGTAAATTTTCTCCAATTGCTTTGTGTAATAAAACTGCTGCAACGGTAGAATCTACTCCGCCAGACAATCCTAAAACAACTTTTTCTGTTCCAACTTTTTCTCTAATTTTCTCAACAGTACTTTCTACAAAAGAATCTGGCGTCCACGTTTGTGCAACTCCGGCTATTTTTACTAAAAAGTTTTCTAACAATTGCTTTCCATCTGTAGAATGATACACTTCTGGATGAAACTGAATTGCAAAGGTATGTTCGCCTTCAATTTTATACGCTGCATTTTCAACATCATTTGTGCTTGCTAAACGCAAACCATTTGTTGGCAATTCTTTGATGGTATCTGAATGACTCATCCAAACTTGGCTTCCCTTAGAAATATTTTCAAAGAAAATTTCATCTTCTTTTACATAAGATAAATTTGCTCTTCCGTATTCTCTTGTGTTTGATTGACCAACCAATCCGCCAGAAAAATGCGCTAAATATTGTGCACCATAACAAACAGCCAACAGTGGTTTTTTTCCTCTAATTTCAGATAAATCTGGATGTGGTGGATCTTCAGAACGAACCGAAGATGGACTTCCAGAAAGGATTACTGCTTTAAAATTTGTTAAATCTTTGGGTGGATTGTTGTACGGATGAATCTCACAATAAATGTTTAATTCTCTAACTCTACGCGCAATTAGTTGCGTGTATTGCGAACCGAAATCTAATATAAGTACGTTGTGTTGTTGCATGCGCAAAAATACTACAAGAATTTAGATTTTTTTACAAGAATTTTCATTTTTTTTATTCACATAAAAATGAAAATTAGTGTTTAAAATTGATACACAATTGCGTTGATATTCATTCCAGAACCTACAGAAGCAAAAATAACCACATCGCCCTTATGAACTTCTTGATGTTCTATGTGACCTTTTAAAACTAAGTCTAATAAAGTTGGAACGGTTGCCACAGAACTATTACCAAACTTATGAATATTCATAGGCATTACTCCATCAGGAACTTGCTGTTTAAACAACCTATAAAACCGTTTGATAATTGCTTCATCCATTTTTTCATTTGCTTGATGAATGAACACCTTTTTAACATCATTAATATGAACTCCACTTTTATCTAAAGCTGATTTCATTGCTGTCGGAACGTGGTTTAGAGCAAACTCGTAAATTTTACGCCCTTCCATTTTAATGTATTTTTCATCTTCAGTAGCATCTACTTCATTCGATTTCCCAAAGTATAAATAATATGCTTCTTCTTTTGAAAAAGTTTGTGTTGCGTGACTTAAAATACCGATATTACTTTCTTCAATAGCTTCTAAAATACAAGCGCCAGCTCCATCACTAAATATCATAGAATCTCTATCGCTTTTATCAACAACTCTCGATAAAGTTTCTGCTCCAATAATCAAGGCTTTTTTGGCCATTCCTGCTTTTATAAATGCATGTGCTTGGATAACACCTTCAATCCAACCTGGACAACCAAATAAGATATCATAGGCAACACAATTTGGATTTTCTATTCCTAAACTATGTTTTACTCTTGTTGCTAAACTTGGTAAAATATCGCTTTGTCCTGCCGGATTTTTTACATCACCAAAGTTATGAGCTAAAATAATATAATCTAATTCTTCTGGATTAACCCCTGAATCTTCAATTGCTTTTTGAGCAGCAAAAAAAGCCAAATCTGAAGTTGAATATTTACTCGCTGCATATCTTCTTTCTTCAATTCCAGTAATTGATTTGAATTTTTCTATAATTACATCATTACTCGTTTCAAATTTAGAGCCATCTTCATTTAAAAATTCGTGTTCTAAAAACCTATCGTTTCCTTGAACAACTGTTGGAACGTAACAACCAGTTCCTGTAATTTTTGAATTCATCATTATTATTGCTAATTTAAACCTTAAACAAGGTAAGACTTTTTACATTATTAATATAAAAATAGCGTGTTCTTTTATTGATTTTTATGGATCCTCTAAAATTGAGAATTCATTTTTATTAAATATAAATTTAAAAAAAAATAATTTAAACTATTCGTATAATTTAAATTTTACTTGCATTACCATGGCAATAGAATTGGCTCTGTCTTTCATGTTTTGAGCAACTTGGCCTTCAAAAGAAGCATTAATTGTAGTTGTTAAATAACCTAACCATTTGGTAAAATGTTCTTTTTTAAAACGGACTTTTTTATCAAAATCTAAATGTTTTTGGAGCACATTGTTTTTGTAAGTATTGGTGTTAAGCAAAATATCTTGCCAAAAATCTGAAATAACATCAATGTGCTTTTCTAAATGATTTTGTTTTACAATCTCTTCAAAAAAAGGAATCATTTCTGAATCTGAAGTCAACTTGTTATAAAACTCAGTAATGATAAAATGGATATCTTCTCTTGATGAAATATCTTTTTTCATTATAAATAAGTACTATCAAATGAAAAAGGCAATAAAGACAACAACGATTTAGTTCTTACAATTTTACCAACCTCGCCCATAAAATAAATTTCTATTGGTTCTTTTTGATTGATTTCGTATTCCGATAATGTTTGTCTACATGCGCCACAAGGACCAACGGGTCTATCTACTTTAGAAATACTAGAACTTGCAGTAATTACCAATTGTTTTACCTTCACTCCAGGAAAATCTGAACCAGCTTTCCAAATTGCAACCCTTTCTGCACACATTCCAGATGGATATGCTGCACTTTCTTGATTGTTTCCTAAAACAATTTGATTGTTTTCTAATAACAATGCTGCACCAACACTAAATTTAGAATAGGGTGCGTATGCATTTTTACGAGCTTCAATTGCTTTATTCATAAGCATTTGAATGTTTGAAGGCAATTCTGAAACATCTTCATAGACGGTTGCAGAAGCTACTACATCAATTTTTTTCATATAAAATGTTAACTAGTGTACAAACGAAGATACTAATAATCATCATAAATTTCGCCTAAATCAAACGATAAAGAAAATCGTAAGGTGTTTTCTAAAGGATGATTTACATTTGAAGAGTTCATTAGATATGATAAATCTAACGAAAAAGATCTTGCTTTAAATCCGCCACCCATCGTAAAGTATTGTCTATTACCTTTATCTTCACTTTCGTGGTAATATCCTGCTCTTAAAGCAAAAGCATTATTGTACAAATATTCTGCACCTAAAGCATAGGTAAATTCTTTTATTTCTTCGCTAAATCCGCCAGGCGCATCACCAAAAGAGGAGAACATTCCAGAAATAAATCCTTTGTCTTTATCAGAATTATCTGGCTGTGGAGTTGGCACTAACAATTTTGTAGTTTCTAAATTGATTCCGATAATATTATAATCATCTAAGATAAAATCAAAACCACCACCCAATCTTAAATTGGTTGGAATAAAATCTTCTTTTCCTGGAACATAAGAAACTTTTGGGCCGATGTTAGATATATTAAACCCTAAACGATATCTTCCATTAAATGTTCCGTAGTTTTCTTCTAGAGATCTATAATACCCCGAAACATCTACCGAAAAAGAATTGATTGCTTTGATGTTTGGGTTTTGAACACTCAATTTATAATTAGAATGAATGTATCGCAAACCAACACCCATAGAAAAGGTTTCACTTAATTTTAAAGCATACGATCCAGAAACTGCTAATTCGTTTGGATTTTCTGTTCCGATTGAATTTCCGCTAGAATCTGTCAATTCAATTTTCCCTAAAGAAAAATACTTAAAATCTACAGCCCAAGCTGCATTTTCGCTAAACCTATTCACATAAGATAATCCTCCTACAAAAATATCATCTACCAAATTACGCAACCAAGGCGTATAATTTACACCAATACTAATTTGATTTGTATTAAATGCAATTTTAGATGGATTGTGAAATAATGAAAATGCATCCGATGAAGTTGCAACTCCAATATCTCCCATTCCTCCTGCTCTTGCATCTGGAGTAATTAATAAAAACGGCGCAGCTGTTGTAATTGAGTTAGATTGACTTTGTATGGTGTTTACAACCATAAAACACACTATTATTGTAGATAGTAAGTAACTTTTTTTCATTTTTAAATTTTAGGTTTGTTGTAATCAAGCAAGGAGACTAAAGTATGACTAATTTTTCATATTTTTCTGAATACTGATTACTTATCGTTGATTTTACTTTTAATTTATAGATATAAACTCCTTTTCCTAATCGGTTACCAAAATCGTCTAGACCATTCCAATTGATACTTCTAGATAAATTTCCAGTTGTTTGAATTCTGCTATTTATTGTTTTGATAATTTTTCCAGAAATGGTAAAAATTTGAACTTGTACTTCTAGTGGTTCGTTTGGCTTGTTATGATTGAACCAAAACTCGGTATAATTCACAAACGGATTTGGATAATTTAACACATTCTCTAACACCAATCCGCAATCGCTAACAACCTTAAAATTTAACGTCGCTTCAGATGAATTATTATACGTGTCCCAAGCTTTTATTTTTAGCGTGTGATTTCCAACAGCTAAATCTCGTAATTGATACACCACTTTTCCTTTGGTGAAATCGTTTAATTCGGTTTCGTAATAATCGTTTAATATAATTGGATTTGCTTGATCGCCGTCCAAAATTGCTACGATATCATGATCGATGGACGTAATTGACGTATTTATTCCGCTTACATCTGATAATGAAACGATTAAATTTGGAGATGTGTTCGTATTACCGCCTTCTATAAAAGATTCGTCATTCATAAAAATCGACAACTCAGGTCCAACGGTATCACTAGTTGCATTTGGATTAATTCCGCCAACAACAACATCAAAGTTTGCTCCAGATTTATCTTCCTTTTCATCAGACGCATAAAAACTTAATTTTCCTTTACCGTAAGCAACTTTAATATCTTTTGGCACAATAAAATCGAATTTAAAAGTACCGTTTGTAACACTAGATTTTCCTCTAAACAGTTTACTTTCTCTAGAATCAAAATCCATTTTAATGCCAAAATTATTATTGTCTAACGTTGTTTTATGAATTGGTTTGTCAAATACTGTTGTAGATAATGTACCGTTAAAATTGGTAAGCACTTGATTTATATTATCGGTTACAACTCCTTCAAAACTCACTTTAGACAAGGCTTTTAACGTATCTAAAGATTGAGTAATATTAATGCCATTCATTTTGGTGATTTGAACATTTGGCTTTGGAATTGCCAATTTCATTGCTGGATCTCCTAAATAGTAAATAAAGAACTTTTGAAAACTAGAAAATCCATTTTTTGCTGCCATTAAAGATGCTGCAATTGATTCATCCTCTCCATTAAATTGTAATAAAATCTTCAACAAGCGTTCGTTAAAACTTTGTCCTGTAGAAATAAAAACTTCTCTTGTTGTGGTAATTAAACTTGCTGCGCCACCATTTTTATTCCAAAAGATTAGCTCACCAGCAGTAGTTCTTAACGGATTATCGAATCTAGAAAACTCGCAAGTTACTGTGATAAATAAGGGCAATGTTTTTGGGTTTTTAAACCCTTGAATTTGCGGAACTTCTAAAATGCGTTCGCTTGCAAAACCATCTTCACCTCCATGTCCGAAATAATCTAAGACCAAAGTACCTTTTTCAATAGCATTTGTTAATGCGATATTTACCTGCGGATAACGTTCGCCACCAGAAGAATTTTCTTGTTTATATGCATCCGCGTAAATTTTATTGATGTTAAAAATAGGTTTGTGTTTTTTAATAGAATCCGCAATTCTTTCTACTCCAGCCTGCAATGTTTCTTCTCCGTTTGCATCAATATCGTCTGCAACCAACGTAATGGTATTTCTCCAATCTCCAAAAGAGGCTGTATTGTAATAACTTAAAATTTTATCTACAACCTCAGATGCTTGTTGCACAGTAGAAACCGGAATTCTACCGGAAGCAACATCAATGGTATCTGATGTTAACATCAATCCTTCATTTGGATCTAACATTACAAAATAATCATCCGTAACATAAGAAGTTGCCAAGTTAAAGCTCTGAGAAGATTCAAAAACAGGTACAATATTATTGTTATCGGTAATTCTATCTTTATAATCGTAAGAGCCATCACCAAAAAAACATACATATTTTAATTTACTCGCTGCAGTAGAGTTTGAATGGTAAATACGTTTAAGAAAATCTCTAACAGCGGTAATATCTGGAGCACCAGAACCAAATTCATTATAAATCTCGGAAAGCTGAATCACTTTTGTTGATAAGCCAGAATTGTCTTGGTGATAATCTGCCAACCTTTGTGCCTGCCCAAACAACTCATCATTGGTAATAACAATATAATTTATGTCTTTTAACCCGTGTAAATTTTGATTTTTTACCAACGGATTCTCTGTAACTTTTGGCGTAAAATAATCAGATTGATTAATGGCAATAAATTCATTTAAAACTCCGCCATTTGTTCTAAATGTAAAATCATTTCCAGTTGATGAATTAAGAATTTTCTTAGGGTTGATAGGATCAGTAACATCCCAAAGCTGAGAAATATTTGCTGCGTTTTGTATTTGATATGCTACAATTCCCTTTGTCTTAAATGCTTCAAAGCTTCTGAACGAAAATTGTTTCCCATCGGCAATTAATTGTTTTTTTCCAACAATTTCTATATAATCTAAATATGCTTTTGCACCCGGATTTCCATTATTATTATAAGTGACAGAAACGTTAATTGCGTCGGAATTTACATTGATGTCTGAAGAGTTAAAATTTGGATACCCTAAAGTTAACGAGCCATTTGCCACGCCAGGGAAACTAATTGAAAATGCATTTTGAGTGTTTACTTTTACTTCTATTGTAGAAGACAAAGCAGATATTGCTGCACCAGAAACTTTTACTTTAATGGGATAATTTGTGTCGATTTTTTTAAAATCTAAGATAAAATTTTGAACATTTTCTACACTAAAATCTTCTCCAAGCCATTGGGTTCCTATTGCAAATAAGTTTCTGGTTTCTTTTTCATAAAATACAAAATCATCAAAAATAGAAATGGTTTTTGTAGCAGGATTGGTGTTCGTTGGCAATTCTGTAATTCGTTTACCGTTGGTTTCTGCAACCGTTAAAAAATAATACGCTTTGTCAGAGAAAATATTTTGACGATGACTTGCTGTTTCTAAATTTGGATTCAAAACCCAATCATGAGGTCCTTTTGCATAAAAAAGAATAAAATCCTCTGAATTAAAAACACCATCATCTTCACCTTCAATATAAATTGCGTTTTCTTGTAAATCAGCATATCTAAAATCACTGTTTTTTTGAGGTAACATGGCACCACCATTTCCGTAAATTTTAATGTTTTTTGGGTTTAAATTTGCGGTATTAATTCCCATTTTTTGAAGTAGCGAAACATCAATCTTAAAAACACCAGTTGTATCCACAGAAAACTTATACCAATTGCCGTTAGACAAAACGGAATTTGTAGTTTGCGAAAAACTTAAGGCGCTAAAACCAATAAGTGCTAAAAAAAGGAATTGTATTTTTCTCATTTGTTCATCAAAATAACGCTGTAAAGTTTACGATATTTTAAGCTAATGCAAGAATACTTATAATAAAGGTAAAAAACAATCGTTTATAATTTGAATAATTGAAACAGCTTGTAAAAAAAGTTAATTATCTTGGTAGAAAACATAATTATTGTAAATTGCAAAGCTAAATAAAAACCCTAAATAGATTTAAATAAGATACATGAAAAACTTATTGAAATTTTCTTTATTAGTAATTGTTAGTTTAACACTTACTAACTGTCAAACTTGTACAGACTGTACTTCTTCTTTAACTGGATGGAAATTTAACAATCCAGATTACGGAAACTATATAAAAGGTAAATCTTTTGAAGGCTCTAAACCACCAAATGGAATGGTAGCAATTGAAGGTGGAACTTTTACAATGGGACAAGTACAAGATGATGTAATGTTTGAGTGGAATACAACTCCTAAAAAAATGCACATTCGTTCTTTTTATATGGATGAAGCAGAAGTAACCAATGCAGAATATGTATTGTTTATGCAATATACCAAGAATGTATATCCACCTGAAGACCCAAAGTACAAACACATCTATAATTCTGTTTTACCAGACACATTGGTTTGGAGAAAAAGCTTAGGAAATACCGATTTATTATCTGAAAATTATTTACGCCATCCAGCATATGCAGATTATCCTGTTGTTGGAGTTAGTTGGTTGCAAGCAACACAATATTGCAAATGGAGAACAAATGCCGTAAACTTAAAAATCTTAATGGACAAAGGTGTTATAAAAAACATCTGGAAAATGGATTCAATTGATTTTAAAGGAAAAAATGTTTTTGACACAGATGTTTATTTAGACAATCCATATGCCTTATTTGATGGAGATTCTACCATTTACAAAAAAGGATTGCCAAACAATGTTAAAAGAAAAAGAGGAGAACCAAGACCAGAAAGAGGAGCTTTTACGGGAAGACAAGTAACATCTTCTGATGGAATTTTAGCACAAAAATACCGTTTACCAACTGAAGCAGAATGGGAATATGCTGCAAAATCAATTATTGAAACCAGAGAATACAACAATCTTAGAGGAAGAAAAAAATACGCTTGGGCAGGAAAATACACAAGAGACAAATCTAAAAGATACAAAGGAGATCAATTGGCAAACTTTAAGCAATCTAAAGGAGATTATAGTGGTTTGGCTGGTTGGAGTAGCGATGGTTCTGACATTCCGATTAAAGTAAAATCATATCCACCAAATGCATTTGGATTGTATGATATGTCTGGTAATGTTGCAGAATGGGTAGCTGATGTTTACAGACCTCATATAGATGTTGAAGCAAATGATTTTAATTATTTTAGAGGTAATATTTTTACTAAAAAAATGATTAACAAGGATGGTAAAGTTGTTATTGTAGATGAAAACTCTATTGAATATGACACGTTAGATAACGGAAAAATAATTCCGTTGTATTTACCAGGAAGCATTAAATATGTTCCTATTACAAAAGATGAAATATACATGAGAAGAAATTACGGAGTCGCTGACAATTCTAATTTAGGTGATGGCGACAGAAATTCTTCAAGGTTTTATCAATCAGATTTAACACAATTTGCAAACGACCCTGCAATGTATAACTCTCCTAAAACCCCAAGAGATGAAAGAGATAGTATTGGAAATATTGTTAAAAAATATGATTCTAAATTTAGATCTACATTAATTGGAGACAATACAAGAGTTTACAAAGGTGGTTCATGGAGCGATAGAGAATACTGGTTAGACCCAGCACAAAGAAGATATTTGCCAGAATACATGTCTACAAATTATATTGGTTTTAGATGTGTTACTGATAGAGTTGGCCCAATGACCTACCAAAGAAGAACAGCCAGAAGCGCAAGAAGGTAATTTTTACTTTTCAAAAAAATAATAGGCCTCATTGTATGTTATTACAGTGAGGTTTTTTATATTTAAAATATGAATATTGAAGCTTTATACAACATCTATTCTCAACATTATCTAGTTGATACAGATTCTCGAAAAATTAGAAAGAATACCGTTTACTTTGCCTTAAAGGGAGAGAATTTCAATGGAAATATGTTTGCCGAGCAAGCAATTTCTAAGGGTGCGCTATATAGTATTGTTGATGAAGAAAAGTATGCAACATCAAAAAAAATTATTTTAGTTGATAATGTTTTAGAAACACTACAACAACTGTCTAAATATCATAGAAATAAATTAAACATCCCCATTATTGGATTAACTGGAAGTAATGGCAAAACAACAACCAAAGAACTCATCAATGCTGTTTTAGAAACTCAGTATAAAACAACAGCAACGACTGGCAACTTAAATAATCATATTGGTGTTCCGTTAACCTTGTTATCTATGACTCCAAAAACAGAAATTGGCATTGTAGAAATGGGTGCAAATCACCCTAAAGAAATAGAATTTCTATGCGCTATTGCAACTCCTGATTTTGGTTATATCACAAATTTCGGAAAAGCACATTTAGAAGGTTTTGGAAGTATTGAAGGTGTTATTAAAGCAAAATCAGAATTGTATGATTATATAAAAAACAACGATAAAACAGTTTTTGTCAATACAAATGATGCAATTCAGGTTGAAAAAACAAAAAATAGCAACGCTATTCCACTAAGTAATTCTACCTTATTTATTAACGCAAATCCTTTTGTAAAAATTCAATTTGAAAATCAAGTCATACAAACAAATTTAATTGGCAACTATAATTTTAATAATATTTCTGCGGCAATTACAATCGGGCATTATTTTAAGATTACAAATGAGCATATTAAAAAAGCGTTAGAAAATTATCAGTCAACAAACAATCGCTCTCAAATAATCAGAACAAAAAATAACAATACTATTATTTTAGATGCTTATAATGCTAACCCAACCAGCATGAAAGCGGCATTAGATAATTTTAGCGCGATAAAATCTGACTACAAAATTGCAATTCTGGGAGACATGTTCGAACTTGGAAAAGAAAGCGATGAAGAACATCAATATATAAGTAATTATTGCCGTGAATTAGAATTAGAAAATGTTATTTTAGCTGGAAACTTATTCTATAAAACAACAACACGGTTTACAAAATTTCAATCATTTGATTTATTGCAAAATTATTTAAAAAATAAAACCATTCAAGATCATCATATCTTGATAAAAGGTTCTAGAGGAATGGCTTTGGAAAGAACATTAGATTTTATCGATTGATTTTTTTTTATGGTATTGCACCAAATTATCGATTGGTTTTTGAATAACATCTGTAATTTTTAAATTGTATTTACCAGCAACATCTTCTAAAATATTTCTAAAATAAAAGGCAATAGAACCGATAAAATAAATTGGCGTTTCAGGGGGTTTATTTAATGGTAAAATTCGATATTTAAAAAAGGTTTTAAATCCTTTTTTAATCATTTTCCGAATGTATTTTTCACTTTTATGCTCAAACATAAACTTCGCAAAACTAGCTAAATACATATTCGGATTTTCTTGTCTATACAGCTTAAATTTAACTGTATCAACATCTAAATTAAATTCATTTTTAAATTTTGAAGCAATCGTTTTTGGCATAGTTTCGTAATAAAAATCTCTCAATAAAATTTTACCAAAATAATTTCCGCTTGCCTCATCCATAATTGTATACCCTAACGAAGCTGTTTTCATTTCTAAATGTTCTCCATCAAAATAACAACTATTAGACCCCGTTCCTAAAATACAGACAATTGCTGGTTTTACTCCAGATGTAGCATATACTGCAGCCAACATATCTTCTGCTACAACAATTTTTGCATTGATAAAAATGGCTTCTAAAATATCTTTTAAAATTTTAACCGGAATTGGCGTCCCACATCCAGCTCCATAAAAATGGATTTCAGAAATTTGTTCTTTAATCTTTATTAATTGAGAAACAATTAAAATTCTTTTTTGCAATTCATTTTCTGAAACTACAGCAGGATTTAAACCAAGAGATTTAACTCTAAAAACCTCTTCTCTATTCGAATTAAGTGCAATCCAATCAACTTTTGTAGAACCGCCATCAGCAATTAAAATCATAAAAAACTATATAAGGAATTCAAATATATTATAACAAACCCGAATAAACAATGATATAAAAGATTAGATTTAGAAACCTCAAGATTTATTAACTCAATGATCTATTTTTTGTTGCTTTAAAATCGTAAATTTGCAGTAAATACATATTTAAATGTTGTTTTTAAAAAAGAAAAAAATCCCTTTAACAGAATTGTTTCCAGATGGTTTCGTTGACATTCATTCTCATTTATTACCAGGGATTGACGATGGAGCAAAAAGTTTAGAGAACTCTATAGAATTGATAAAAAAAATGAGTTCTTACGGAATTAAAAACTTTATTACAACTCCGCATGTTTTGGGTGAAGTGTACCCAAATAGCAGTGCTACTATCAAAGAAAAACTTATTGAAGTACAGAATGAATTAGAACGTCAAAATATATCTGATGTTAGCATTTCTGCAGCTGCAGAATACATGATGGATGAACAATTCTCTATGCGTTTAGAAAAGAATGACATCCTAACTTTAAAAGACAATTATATTTTGGTAGAAATGTCATTTTTTAATGCCCCTTTTAATTTGTACGAGATTATTTTTGAGATTCAACTAAAAGGTTACAAACCAGTACTAGCGCACCCTGAACGTTATAATTTTTACCACAATGATTTCCAAAATTACTATAAATTAAAAAAAGCAGGCTGTTTATTTCAATTAAACTTATTATCACTAACTCCACAATATGGAGAAAATGTCCAAAAAATTAGCACTAAGCTTATTCAAGAAGGTCTTTATGACTTTGTTGGCACTGATACACATCACTCAAAACATCTTCAACTGCTGCAAGAGATTGGGAAGAAAAAAATAAAAAAATCTATTTTTCAGCTATTAGAAAATAATAGAAAATTCAAATAAAAAAAAGCAACTTTTAAGTTGCTTTTTTTTCTAAACTATGATTTGTTAAATAGTTTCTTATACCATGGTTTTTCATCTATCACATAGCCATAACCATATCCTCCATATCCATATCCATAACTTCTTTTAGGGTCTGTATCGTTTAAAATCATTGCCATGTTTGGTAATCTTTTTTCTTTATATAGAGTTTGCGGAACTGATAACAAACGCTTGTCCAAATAATTAGCTCTTGCAACATACATAAACATATCTGCATATTTTGCAATTAATAAAGTATCTGTAACTAAATTTACAGGTGCAGTATCAACAATTACATAATCGTAATCTTCCTTTACAATAGTAAATAAATTTTCAATTCTCTTAGTCATTAATAACTCTGCCGGGTTTGGAGGAACTACTCCTGAAGATATAATATCTAAGTTTTTTATTTCATTAATATTAAACTTCAAGTCTTCTAATAATAATTCATCATCAGTAATATAATTAGTCACGCCTTTTCTATCAGGTAAACCTAGATATTCGGTAACCTTTGGTGCTCTTAAATCCATACCTAACAATAATACTTTTTTCCCAGAAAGTGCCAAGGATGCAGCAATATTAATAGAAATAAAAGACTTCCCTTCACCACTTGTTGTAGAAGTTACAAAAATAGTGTTTGATGTGTTTTTACTATTCGCAAGCATAAAATCTAAATTGGTTCTAATCAACCTAAATGCCTCAGCTGTACTCGACCGAGCATCATCACCTCCAATGACTACCTTTTCTTTTACATCAGACTTTGGAATATCACCTAAGAATGGTACAGAAACAACTTCTTCTAAATCTTTTTTATTATGAATCTTTGTGTCAAATAAATTTATAATATATATAAAAACAAAAGGAATTAAACCTCCTAATAATAATGCTGCTAAATAAATAATATTTTTCTTTGGAGAAACTGGAATAGTACTTCCATATGCTTGGTCTATTACTTTAGCATTTGCAACAGTTACTGCTAAAGAAATATCTGTCTCTTCCTTTTTCTTTAACAAATAAGAATACAATCCAGAAATAATTTCTTGTTCTAAACGGATATCTTGTAATTCTAGTTCTTGTATTGGAACTCCAGAAATTTTAGATTTAATTTTAGCGTTTTCTTTTTCTAATTGATTTAATTTTAGTTGAATTCCTTTTTCAGAATTTTGCAAACTTTTATTTAAACTAGATTTTAAACCATCTATCTGTTCTGATAAATTAATAACGATCGCATTAATTTTGGTTGCTCCTGTTCTTAATGCTCTTTTTTTCTCAAGAATTAACCCATTGTATTCAGAAATAAGTTTTGCTATTGCTTGATCTTCTGGGACTAAACTAGCAGGCAATATTTCATCTTCTCTTCCTTCTTGATTTTTCAACTCATTTCTTAAAGATTGAATTAACGATAATTTAATTTTTGACTCAATAATTTGTTTGTTATTTTCAGATAGTGTTAACAAAATTAATTCTGATTCAGCTTTTATGTCTGTTAATTTATTATCTACTTTAAAGTTTTTTAAGTTATTATTAATGTTTTTTAAATTTTCACCTATTGCATCTAACCTATCATCAATAAAGTTCTTAGTTTTTTCGGAAACTTGGTTTTTATCTGCAACAGCATCTTCATTATATAAAAGAATTAATGTATCTAAAAAATCTTCTGCTTTGTTTTTAACGGCATCATTTAACGTTAAATTAATTACACTTGAATTCTTATTAACAGGAGAAATGTTTAACCCTTTTTGATAGGAATCTATCAAACCATTTAAAGGTTTAATAGCTATTTTAATTTCTGAATTTATAAAATTGTCTTGTAATTTAGAATTACTTATAACTCTAAAGATAAATTTATTATTTTGGATGACCTCATTAAACAAGTTAGTACTTATTTCTTCACCTTCTTTAGAAATTAATTTAAACTCAGTATTCGAAATTGGTAAAACTCTTATAATTGTATCCAATTCATAGAATATCGAATCTTTTTTAACAACATCTATTAAAATGGGTGACTTTTTATCGTACAATTCTGATTCTTTAACTCTTCCCTTTGAAAAATAAGAAACCGTATAGTTTAATTTTTTAATAACATCTCCAATGATTTTTCTAGATTTGATGATTTCTATTTCATTATCTATATTATTTGTAGAACCTCCTAAAATACCTAGATCTTCAAAAGCTTTCATTTCTGCAGAAATTCCGCCTTTCTGATTTTCTTTAATTAAAATTACAGCTTTTGCGCTAAATTGTGGGGTTGTATATCTTAAATACAAAAAAGCCAAAGTGAGAGACAAGATTCCTCCTAAAAGAAACCATTTCCAATATATTATATACTTTTCAATTTCTGCTCTAATATTTAAAGTGTCATCACTTTCTATATTCTGAGAATTATATTCTTTGTGTTTTTGCATTGTTTATCTTGTTAAAATAGAAATTAATGAAATCAAAACTGATGCAAGAGAGATGTATAAACCTGTATTTTGATTATAAGATGCTGATTGAACTTTTGACTTATTTGGTTCTACATACACAACATCATTCTGTTGTAAATAAAAATAAGGTGAAGCATAAATATCGTTAGACTTTAAATCAAGGTTTTTTGTAAGTATTCCTTCATTTGTTTCTCTAATCACTTTAAAAACTCTCTCACCTGTAATGTTTAAATCTCCAGCAAGAGCTAATGCGTCTAAAACAGTAACTCGCTCATTTGCTATCTGAAAAGTACCCGGTGTTTTAACATCACCTAGTACATTAATTTTAAAATTTAAAATTTGAATGTTTATTTGAACATCCTCTGTATATGGTTTTATTTTTTCTTTTAATAAGTTAATGGTTTCAACCCTTGTTAAACCAGCTACCTTAATTTTACCTAAAACAGGAAAGTCAATTTCTCCATTTACATCTACTAAATAACTTTGTTGCTTTGGAATTCCATTTACCGTGTTTGTAACCGCATTGTATGCAACTGTTGGTAAATTAAATTGTTTTACAATTTCTAAATTCTCAGCAGAAATATTAATGGTTAATAAGTCGTCTTTTTTAAATTTTAATGCAAAGTTTTTCACATTTTCATGTATTGCTTCTGAATCTCCTTGAAAATAAACAACATTCTTCTTTGAAACACAGGAAGTCAAAGTAAATATAAAGATTAGAATTAGAACTCTAAGGTAAGTCTTTGTCATATTAACGTGATTTTTTTTGCGAAAATACCATAAACAATGTTAATTAGCAATAGTAATATCTAGTTTTTCATATATCGAATTATTAGAAATATATTCTGGAACTAATTCTTTAATAATGCGAACTGTTTTTTGATTTTCTGTTTTTTGATTTTCTACACACAATTTCTCAATGAGCTGAATTGTATTTTCAACATCTAATTCCTGAGTTTTTGCTATCATTATTTTTTCATGATAGGTAGAGATTGTGTTTTCTCCTGTTGCTAATAATTCTTCATACAACTTTTCTCCAGGGCGTAAACCTGTAATCTTAATATCAATATCTTCTGGATATTTTAAACCTGATAAAAAAATCATCTTTTTAGCTACGTCAAATATTTTAACCGACTTTCCCATATCAAATATATATATTTCTCCTCCAACTCCCATTGTTCCTGCCTCTAACACCAATTTACATGCTTCTGGGATCGTCATAAAATAACGAGTAATATCTTTATGTGTAACTGTCAATGGACCACCATTTTCTATCTGTTTCTTAAATAACGGAATCACAGATCCGTTAGAACCTAATACATTTCCAAAACGCGTAATTGTAAATTTAGTAGCGTTACTTTTTTTACTCAAACAACTGATATACATTTCAGCTGCTCTTTTAGTCGCCCCCATTACGTTTGTTGGATTTACGGCTTTATCTGTTGAAACCATCACAAATCGCTCAACATTATATTTAAGTGATAAGTCTGCAATTGTTTTTGTTCCAATAACATTCACTTTCACAGCCTCACAAGGACTCTCTTCCATTAGGGGTACGTGCTTATATGCTGCTGCATGAAATACTTTTTGAGGGGAAAGTTCTTGAAATAACAACTCCATTCTTTTGTCATCTCTAACATCAGCAACAATAACTTTAAAGTTTTGAATTCCGTTTTGTATTAGCTCTTGCTGCAACTCATACAAATCAGATTCTGCTTGATCTACTAAAACAAGGAGTTTGTGCTTGTATTGACATAATTGCCTTGATATTTCACTTCCAATTGATCCCGCAGCACCAGTAACCAAAATAATTTTATCGTTTAAATCTCTTTGTAAAATTGGATTATCAATAAGAATAGGTGCCCTATCCAATAAATCTTCAATCTTTACATCTCTAATTTGATTTGCATGCAAATTCCCATCAATCCAAGTAGATAATGGAGGAACAATTTTAACTTCAACGTCAAAAGGAATAAAGTAATCCGTGATTTCAAGTAATCGATCTGGTTTTACATTCTGGATTGAAATAATTATTTCATCTATATTGTTTTTATCTATAAAATCAGATGTAATCTTATCTAAACTAAAAATTTTAATCCGGTCAATTTTTTTATTGATTTTACGGATGTCGTCATCAATAAATCCTACTACTTCATAATTATTCTTTGTATCTCTATTTAAAGCACCATAAGTAATAATCCCTGAATCTCCAGCCCCATAAATTAACGCATGCTTTACATCCCCTAATTCTGTGGTCAAAACCTCAAAAAATGCTTTAAAAATAAATCGACTTAGCGTTAAAATAAATATGTTTACTAAATAATGAATTATGATAATTGATATGGGTATCGTAAAGTTTGGAAAAAAACCAAACATTCCGTTAATCATTACTGCAAAAAAAGTAAGAGTCGTTAATAGGGTAGCTGCTAAAAAGACATTAAACACATCACGAGTCCCTGTGTGTCTAATAATTCCTTTATAAGAACCTACTAGTAAAAAACTTATCAAGGATATGATAGCAATTACTGGTGCTTGTAAAAAAAGATTTTCTGTTTCAAAATCAAAGCTGGCATTAAATCGGACAAAGTAGGCAAAAACAAAAGAGATGCTAACAGAAAATATGTCTATGATTAAAACCACCCACCTAGAAGCATATCTATTTATTTTTTTTAAAAAAAAACGTTTAAACATTCTTTATTTTTTTACGGCTAATTTACGATAAATTATGATTTATTATTGTTTTAATTTTTATAAAAAATACACAACGAAAAGGGAACTAAAGCAACATTAAAAACTTTAACTTTTTATAGCCATCCGTTTTTACTTTTTATAAAATTCTATCGGTACTGTAATTTTATATAGAACTAGAAATCTCTTTGTTTTTTCTACTATTTCAACGTTTTACACATAATAAGTTAAATCTATGTTTCAACTATGTCTATAAATGAAAACTACTACTATGAGCTTATACCTAATATTAAATATTGATATTTAATCCTGAATGACAAATCTATTGATGGTAATTGTTTAGCACCACTAAATACTACTAACCAAACAACTTCTAATAGAATTTTCGATTCGATCACGATCCGCATCTGTTAAATTAGACCCTGAAGGCAAGCACAAACCTTTCTCAAAAAGGGTTTCTGCAACTTGAGTCCCAAAATACAAACAATCTTTAAAAACGGGTTGCAAGTGCATTGGTTTCCATAATGGTCTCGATTCAATATTATCTTTTTCTAAATGCAAACGCAAGTCTTCGTTGGTAAATCTTGTGACTGAAGCATCAATAATCACACAGCTTAACCAATGATTAGAAAAGTAATCTTGGGATGGTTCTTTAAAAACAGTAATCCCTTTTACACCTTTAAAAAGCTTTTGATAAAATTCATTGTTTTTTCTTCTTAACGCTACATTTTTATCGAGAACTTCCATTTGACCTCTACCAATACCCGCTAAAACATTACTCATTCTGTAATTGTAACCAATTTGTGAATGTTGATAATGTTGCGCAACATCGCGAGCTTGTGTTGCTAAAAAAACAGCTTTTTGTTTGTCTTTTTCGGTTGCGCAGACCAAAGCACCTCCACCTGAGGTGGTAATAATTTTATTACCATTTAAGGATAAAATACCAAAATCTCCGAAGGTGCCACATTTTTGATTTTTATAACTAGACCCCAAAGCTTCTGCAGCATCTTCTATTAATGAAATATTATATTTTTTTGCAATGGAAGTAATTGCTTCCATATTTGCAGGAATTCCGTATAGATGCACCACAATAATGGCCTTTGGTTTTTTCCCAAATTCCTTTCTGTTTTTTATAGCTTTTTCTAGTGCAATCGGACACATATTCCATGTTTCTTTTTCACTATCTATAAAAACAGGTTGGGCACCCTGATACACAATAGGGTTTGCTGATGCCGAAAAAGTAAAACTTTGGCAGATTACCTCATCGTTTTTTGTAACACCTGCTAAAATTAAGGCTAAATGTATTGCTGCTGTTCCAGATGATAAGCAGGCAATAGCTTTATCTTGTTTTATGTAGTTCTGCAAGTCTTGTTCAAAACCAAAAAGATGGTTCTTTTTAAAAAAAGAGCTCTCTTGTAAAAAAAAATTATTTTTTATTTCTGTGCCCGACAAAACAATTTTACCTAACATTTTTAATTCACTTTTAAACTGTAATTCTTTTTAAGTAGTTAAACAAGAATACATACATCCCAATAAAAATAAGTATTAAAATAAACAATATAAGCAATTGTATTGAAAAATCAATTGAATAGGTATAATAAACTAATACATTAATTAACGTTTGTAATAAAGCATATCCAATGGCTACTTTTATATGTGGTACTTTCTTTATATCAACGAGTTTTTGGTATAGATGATGCCTATGTGGCTCAAAGACGATTTCTTTTGTAAATAGCTTTCTATAAAGTAAGGTAAGTATTGCATCACCGCCGTAAAAAAATATCAACAACAAAATTACGGGTGACTTTAAACTAATAATAAAATATACCCCTAAAAACACCACCAACATTCCTAATGTAATGCTACCTATATCACCTGCAAAAAACAATGCTTTTTTTCGAAAGTTATAAAAGCCAAAAATAAGTAGTGAAATGAAAGTATAAATTAGTAAGTCTGAATTAACAACCTCTTCTTGTAAGTTTATAAAATAGAACCCTAGAATGGTTGCTAACCCGTACATTCCTGTTAATCCATTAATCCCATCCATAAAATTAAAAAAATTAACCACTGCTATACAAACAACAAGAACTATAATGAATATGTAAATCGGCTGAAAGGGTAGACCTACTTCAAGTAAGGTTAAAAAAACTGAAAAAATTTGAAAAGGAAATCTTATTTTGGCACTCAATGTATATATATCGTCTAAAAAACTAACGATAGAAATAAGCAAAACACCAATGCAAAAATAGGGGTATTCAAAATCATTTACAATAAAAAAAAGAAGAATGGATAGCGTAAATATAATTCCTCCACCTCTTATAGTTGGTTTTGTATGAGATGATCTATAATTTGGTTTATCAATAATATTATGTCTAAATGCAATAAGCTTATATAGAAAAGCTGAAAAAAATAAAAAAATTATACTTAAAATATAAACCATACCTCTTAGTTTTTATAAACTTCCTCAATTGCTTCAATCATTCTTGTCGCTAGAACATCTTTGTCAAAATTGTGCCTAGCGAATTCAAATCCTCTTTTCCCAATTTCCTGACTCTCCGTTTCATTGTCGGCTAGAAAAATCAATTTTTCTACCAACTCATCTTCATTAGTTGGACTTACTGTAAATCCAGACTGACTTTCTTCTAACATTTCACTTATCCAACCATTGGTGGTTTGGATAACAGGGACTGCCGCTGCCATACTTTCAAATAATTTGTTTGGAGAAGATGTAGAAAGCATTGGTGTATCATTTAGAGGAATCAAAGAAACTAATGCATTTTTTACATAGTTTACCAATTCAACTTTCGGCATCAATCCTAAGAAAAGAATTGTATCTAACCCTTCAGATTTCTTCATAATCTCGGCTTTCTGCTGTCCATCTCCAATCAAAACAATAACAACATCTTCTCTCCCAAGTTTTTTTAATCTTTTTGCTGCTCTATAAAGTAATTCAGAATTGTTAACCAATCCTATATTCCCAGTATATACAGCAAACTTTTTCTTAACAAGTTGCGAGTGAGTAATTGGTTCTTTAGGTGATGAAAATAATTTAATATTAGCTGAATTGGTTACAGAAATGGAATTCGTCATTGGAAATCTATTCGTAATATTTGACTTCATTCCGGGTGAAAGAGCTACTACTAAACTAGAATTTTTATAACATTTCTTTTCAAAAGCATATGATGCTTTTTGAATGAACCTGTTATTTAAAACCCCTAATTCTATCGGTCCTTCTGGCCAAAGATCTCGTACTTCAAAAACAAACTTCTTTCTTCTAAATATTTTTGCCATCAACCCTGGAATTCCTGCTGTTATTGGTCCGGAACTTGAAATTACCAAATCACACTTTAATGTTAAAGCATAAAAGATTGAGAAAAAACTGTAGACTAAAAAAGTATAGATTCTTTTTAAAAAAGATTGTTTATTATCTATATTTACATTGATAATTTTCAATGTAATCCCATCAATTACTTGTGTTTCTAAAAACTTTGTAGCCCTAATATCTGATTTCGCATAAACACTGGTAACAACAATTACTTTATGCCCTCTTTCAACCCATTTTTTTGTAAACTCATAAACACGTGTTCCGTAGGAACCTTTTGGTGTAGTAAAATATTGATAAAAATATACAATGGTCATTAATCTTCTATTTTAATTTTAGTCTCTAACGAGTTTCTAAATGTAACTATAATTTTATCTGCTTCAAGTCTTTTGTTAAATCCTTGAGCATATTTATATATATTATGTTTTAACTTGACTGGGCTGTCAAAAGTAATTGTAATATTATCAACTTTCACTTCATTTTTTAATGAATTTACTTTCAATTGACTATCTGGATGAAAATGGAAATGAGCTTGAACTTCAATGTCTTTATTTATGGAATCTTTAATAAGAATTTCTGACATTTCTACCTTAAATCTTCTAGTATGTTTAATTCCTTTACTTTTATAACCATTATGTGATGCAATTAATTCATTTTTCTTATCTTTTTCGATAGTAACATTTGCTCTATCAGCAACTCTAAACCCTTTCCAAACTTTTGAAGAATTTTCATCATTAATGGTTACTGTATTATGGTATAATGTAGACCTTTCTTTTTCTCTTACATCTCCCATGTTATATGTGGAAAGTCCAGGGTCAACAATTAGTGGCTTACTTGTATACAATTCAAAACTAAAGGTATCAGCGTGTGCATGACCAGGTTGATATGTTGGTCCAACCTCACCAACATCTATAAATAGTTCATACGAATCACTTTTAAATTTACGATATCCCGATTCAGAAAGCGCAACTTCATGAGGGAAAATTCCTAAATCTTTACCATATGATATTAAAGATGATGTATTTGGAGCAATTCCAAATGCACTATCGTTCACCATTGGAATCCCACCTTGTTTAAAAGTAACTTCCCTTAACCAACTCATCATTTCGGTTGCTTTCAACTTCATTAAAGAGAGTAGTTCCAAATTCTCTTTCCATGGATTCTCTTTTACTAAAAAAATACAATCTAAAAGTCGATCGAGTAGAATTTGATGATACATTGGAGAGAGTTCAAAATGAGCTCCGTCAGATAAAATTTGTTCCAAAAGTTCTTCTTCAATAATTTTTCTTGCTTTTATGTACAATAATTCGTCTTCAAAATAATATGCTCCAAATAATAATGAAAACCCATTTTCTAATAAATGATTCCCTAAAAGATGATATTCTATATTATCCTGCAGTCGCTTATATTGATTATACAATGATTTATCAATAACCTCATCTTTAATACTTTCTTTAGACAAGTACTTGATCCAGTTAATACAACGAAGCGAAATCGGGTATGGTTCTAATCCATCTTTTAACTCATCTATTCTTTCCACATAATCTTTCATCAGCATTATTGCTTCAGATTGTTTAATGGATAATTGATTTAAAAAGTCGAAATAATTTAGATTATATGTCCATAACTTTCCGTAGACATTATGGTTCCAATCAACTTTATCTTGAAACTTATGTGTAATATTTAGAAAACAAAACTCATTTTCTCCAAGGTGACTTGTATATTTTTCAATTCTATTAGACCATTTTAAAGGCCTAACTGTTCTTTTTACTTCAAACAAATACTGTTTGCTTACAAACCTTTTTCTTAAAGCATATAAAACCCTATAAGTGATTTGTTTAAACTTGAGGTACTTTACCGTATTTACTAAAAGTTTTATTCTATTGAAATCCATTTCCCTTCTTTCAATGAGGTTATTGCTGCAAATGAAGCTTTGGTTGTGTTGACAATAGAATCGAATGGAATGATCGGTTCCCCTCCCTTTTTATGCTGATCTATCAATTTTTGGAATTGATTAAAATGCCCTTTATCTTGTTTTCCAGAAAAATTCCTCGCTCCTTTAAATCCGTAGAACTTTACTTTTCTCCAATTGTCCATCACCATAGTTCTTTCTTGAGAATAGACCTCTAATCTTTCTTTGGAATAGGATTTGCTTCCATTTGCAAAATAATTGATTACTGCAGTTGAACCGTTTTCATATTTCAATAAAATACTTGCGTTATCTGTGTCTTCTGCAGGATTTTTACCCATTGCATTCATACATACTGAAACTACTTTAGCCCCTGCTAAATAGGAACACAAATCGATATAATGACAAGCTTCTCCAATAATTCTTCCTCCACCTACTTTCATGTCATGTACCCAAGTATTTTTAGGAATAAAACCTGCATTCATAGTTGCAATAATATTTATAGGTGTATTATCATTTCCTAATGCTTTATTCATTTTAATAGCAAGAGGTGCAAATCTTCTATTGAAACCAACAGAAATATTTACATTATTTTTCTCATAACTTTCTATGACTTCAGACAATTCTTTTTCTGAAATGGCTAGTGGTTTTTCAACAAAAACACTTTTTCCTGCATTTGCTGCTTCTATAACCATTCTTGCATGTGAATTGTGTTGAGTTGTGATCAAAACTAAATCTACATTCTCATCTTCTAACATTTCTTGATAGTTTGTCGTCGATCTAGCAATTCCATATTTTTTTGCCATTATTGTTGATGACAAACCTCCTGAACTAGCAATATATTTTACATCTGCGCTAACTTTCTTAAGGTTTGGCATCATCGTAGAACTAGTAAAATTACCAGCACCGATAATTCCAATAACACCTTTTTTCCCTTCAAATGATTTTTGACTGATTACAATAGAGGAAACTATTTTCGATTCTAAAGGATATTCTAAAATAGCAGCGATTGATTTAGAATTCCCCATATTACCATAAATCTTTTGGTAATCTAATAAAGAAACCCTGTCTGTAATTAGAGACTGAACATTTAAAGCTCCTTTTGAAAGTGCATTTAAAACAGCTTCAAAATTTCTTTTTTCTGTCCAACGTACAAACCCAATTGGGTAGTCTTGACCTTTTTGCTCGTAATTTTCGTCATATCTACCTGGGCCATATGAGCACGAAACTTGAAAGGTAATTTCTTTTTCGAAGAAATCAGCTCGACTAATATCTAATCCAATTACACCTACCAATACAACACGTCCTCTTTTACGACACATTCTTGCTGATTGAGAAATGATTTCATTACTTTTATTAGATGCTGTGATTATAACTCCATCAGCTCCAACTCCATCAGTAATAGACTCTACAAATTTTACTTGATCTGTTCCTTCTGAAGGATTGATTGCTGTAATTCCTTTTTCTTTAGCAATTCTAATTTTCTCATTATCAAAATCAAAGCCAATTACATTGCATCCGTTAGAAACTAATAATTCAGCTGTTACCAATCCAATTAAGCCTAACCCTACAACAACGATTGTCTCTCCAAAAGTTGGATTAAGTAAACGAATTCCCTGCAAACCAATCGATCCAATAACTGTAAACGTTGCTTCCTCATCAGATACATTATCAGGAATCTTTGCTACTAAATTCTTTGGTACAGAAACAAACTCAGCGTGATTTCCATTAGAAGCTACTCTATCTCCCACAGAAAAACCCTGTACGCCTTTTCCAATAGCGATAACTTCACCTACATTACAATACCCTAAAGGTAATGGTTGCCCTAACTTGTTAAAAACAGCATCTAAAGTAGGCCGAAGACCATCCGTCTTTACTTTGTCTAAAACCATCTTTACTTTGTCTGGCTGTTGTTTTGCTTTTTGAAGAAAATTAGCTTTTCCAAAATCTACTAACATTCTTTCGGTTCCTAAAGAAACTAAGCTTCTGGTTGTTCTAATCAAAAGAGCTCCTGCTTTTACTTTTGGTACTGGAACGTCTTCTAATATAGTATCTCCTTTTTTTAAGTCTTGTATAATTTGTTTCATTATTTAAATTTTCTTAAACTTGAAAAGTTATTTTTTCTTTGTTATTTCTAATTGCATCTGTAATTTCTAACATTAACCTTGTGGATATTTCAACTTCAGAAAAATCTCTTTTATACTTTTTTGTAAATGGTTGAAGAATAGCATTCTCATGCCCAACATTTTTTCTGAAATATCTCTTTTTAATTAACTTTTCGCCATTCCATATTGTCATTCTTCTAAAATCATCAATTTTAGCAATTACGTTTGAATGTTGAATATTAATAGATTCATTAATACCTTCAAAGGGTTCTTCTCTTGAACTCAATACAATAGAAATCAAATCTTCTTTGTCTGTTATCATAACAATTGACACATTATCATCTTTTTCGTTTTCATTACTTGAATTAATTGTAACATCTATCGAATTTGGTAGTCCAATTTTCATTAACAAATTAATTGATAAATCAAGCCAGTGACCAATATTACCACAAACTCTAGTTCCTTCCTTATAATCCCTATACCAATGATTTTTTTCTAATTTATGTCCTGTTATAAAACAATTCAAAGTTAATGGAAATCTATTTTCAACACTTAAATGTTTGTACACTTCGAATAATGCTGGTGATAATGGTCTATTATAACCAACAAATAATGTTTTATTTTCCGAAGTATTCATTAATTGTAAAAATTGATTATTGGTTACACTAATTGGCTTTTCAACATAAACTATTTTATTTGCTTTCAAAGCTTTGATTGCATAATCAGTATGACTTGCATGATTTGAAGCAATATAAACATATTTTACGTTCTCACTATGTATCAATTCATCAGAACTTGTGTAAACCTTTGCTCCATAATACTTTGCAAAAGTAGATGAATTTTCTTCATTTATATCATAAATTCCCGCTATACATTTCCCTCTATTCTTCTTCAAATAATAGCCAATAATTGCAAAAGAAAACTGTCCTGCACCAATAATTGCAACCTCTTTACTAGGGTTAAAAGTTAGTGAAATGGGTAACTTGATTGGTGGATTAAAACGTGTCCTTCCCATAACCTTTATATATGTCCTACCTAAGCCATATATTTTATAATATCTAATAATTTTACGAATTCTATTATTTTTCATTTTATATCGTGTTTTATGGTTATTTTTCAATAACTATTTTTTAATCATATAATTACTAAAAAAAATCTTCAATTTTTTTTATAATGTCACCCTCCCATTTTGTTTTTACATTAAAATTCTTAATGATTGAATTATAATTTCTCGAAATAAAATTTATGGCTTTTTCAAACCCAGCATAATCTTCTATCCAAAAAACACTATCATCATCATTTGCAACACTTAATTTAAGTGATTCTAAGTGGGAGCCCATTATTGTTGGCACTCCAAGATTTAAATATGTATATGCTTTATTAGGGCTAGCTATTTTGTTAATCCCTGTGTTCATAATATCGTCCCAGCCATAAAAAAAACCAGCAACATTATAATTTTGTATCAATTCTAGTATTTCTAAATCAGAATTAAAAGGTCTAAGGTATTTGATAGTAGATTTTAATTCTAAACTTTTTAAATATTCTTCATCATACACATTTCCTATAATGAATAAATTAATGCTAGAATTATTTAGTTTATTATATTTTACTACAAATGTGTTTAATATATCTAAATCTCTCCCTCTCATAACATTCCCCACCCATAACACTCCGTGGAACTCGGTTCCATATACTTTTTTTCTTTCTAATATTTTTTTTCTAGTATTTGGAACCACTAAGTCTCTTGTATCGTTTAAATTAAAATCCCTTTTTAGTGCTTCCAATTGTTCTGACGAAATCCCGACTAAGTTTTTTATTTTCAATGATTTAAAACATATTCTTGAAAACCATAATAAACTTCTATAAGATGCTTTTAAAAGTATTGGATTCTTAATTCTTTTCTTAACTTGATAATAAACTTCCCAAGGAATCCAGTCATGGTAATCAAAAGTAATAGATTTAACAATATTAAATTTAGACCACCACCAACAAAGCAAAATCCCTAAAAGTCCACTATCATGTATATATACAGAAATCGGTTCATCAGTGTTATCAGTTATACTTTTTATAATTGACTTCACTTTAAAATAACCAAACTTGTTTTTCAAATAAAAAATATTCTCAATCTGAGGTTCATCAGTTAATTTATATTTTAATTCATAAAACACTTTAATGTTATACTTTTTGATTAAAATACTATTTGTCCTATTTACTCTTTGGTCATTTACATCATGGCCAGGGCATAAAATAATTATCTTTTCCAAACTCTATTATTATAAATTAAAACAGTCAATAACATCAATAAAATTACACCTTTATTGAATAAAAAAACTATATCTCCAGATGAATATATTGAAATATAAAATGTTATAAAACTAAAAAAAACTACAATTCCAATCTCTTTTTTTCTTTTTAAGAAATTAAAAGTAAGTTTGTTTACTAAAAAACCAAAAAATAATGAAACAATCACCACACCAAAAAAACCAAAGTTATGGTAAATACTTCCAATAAAACTAAGGGCAGCTGTCCCTCTAGGATTGCCATGTATAAGTCCAAACACTATATGTTGAATTTCTGAACCTTTAACTCCTGGAAGAATTCCTATAATTCCTCTATACCAATCATATCCATATGATATTGGTATTTCATACAAATACCTAAACGTGATTAATGACTCGTTTTGTTCATTATAAAAAATACGAGTCAATAAATTATCAATTGTTGCAAAAAAACTCAAGTCCTGAGTTCTTCCTAAGTAAAAACTACCTACTCCAAAACTTAAAAGCATTAAAGCACTGGGTATAATTAATGATTTGAATTTTAATTTACCTATATAAAAAAAAGAGATAACTATACCCAAAAACGTATACATTAGAAAAGCACGTTGACCTGTACCCGCTAAACCTAAAAATGCAAGAGGGATAAAAAAAAACTTGATAATCTTTTTATTCTTCACATTATTAAACAATAATATACAAATTGAAACAGGAAAAAGGACGTTTTTAAACTGATTAAAATATCCTGGTGCAAAATAGGTTTCTCCTGAATATGAATTTACCCTAGCAGTTGTAATATCAGCTTGTGAACTATCATTCATTATCATGATAAATATATTACTCCCTAATAAATAAAAATAAACAATAGTAAGGATGGAAGATATAATTAACAAAAACCAAAACAGTTTAATTGTAGAATTAGAATCGTAAATAAATGGTTTAGATTTATAAATTTTAAAAGCTTTTGATATTGGAAACTTTATATTAAACAATACTGTAGCAATTGTATAACAAAATAAAAAAGTGATTATCAGAAAAAAATAATACACATCACTTTCGTAATCTATGTTTAACCCATAGGTAGTTCCAATATACATCACCCCAAAAAACAATAAGTAAAAAAAAGGCAAAGTAGCCCTAACAATTCGATAAGTTAAATAGGTACAAATGATATAACTTAAAAGAAAAATATAAATCATTCTATTGTATTTTCTATCAAATTAATCTCTTCTTTAATATTTAAATGTTTCCATTTATTAATATTGTTTTTTGAAATATTTTCATCAAAAACACTATATTCATCCCAATTGCCTTCAGCTATATTTAAAAAATCAAAAACCTTGTTTTTAGTATTTATTTTATCGTTTATTATATCTTCAAAGTTTAACACAAGAACATTATCCATTTTTCTAATGTGCTTAATATCATCATTAAACCTACTTCTAATTTGACTAAACATTTCTATTGTTGAATCAACTTTTATCAACCCCTCATTTAGTGGATTAACACCTATGGCAATATTTTTACCAACAATTGAAGGCAACTTATTTCTTATTTCTGCATATTGGTCTCTCCAATTACGATCAATTACAATATGCTTTATTTTATCATCAAAAAAATTAAAATGTTTTATGTAAGAAGGGCTAATCATCTGATCAAGAATTAGCAAATCTTGATTGTTTTTTTTCGTTAATGAATCTTTTTCAATAGCCTTAAAAAACAAACTCAAAGCTCTCTTTTGAGTTGTTAAACCGTCTCTAAACAATTGCTTATATGTCTTTGAACAAAACTCTTTATAATTAGATCCAAATAAATTTTCACCATCAACTCTAGGATAAAATATTTTTTTGGGAAAAATCTTTAAGGCTCTACAAAAAACCCTTAAAATTGACCAAAAATATTTAAGCCTCTCAGTTTTATTAAACTGCTCAAATATCAGTTTCGAATTTGCAATTTTTTTTTCGTCCTCATTCATCAAATGAGCAAACAACTCTCCATATCCAAAAGCACTATACTCGGTAGGACAAACAGATACATTATCAAATTCTTCAAGCAAAGCAATTACCGCACTACTCCCAGTCCAATACCCTCCACTCACATTAACTATTTTCATTATAAATCCATATTAAGTTTGGTGAATTTTTTATAAGTTCGATATAACTGCTGAAACACAAATATACCTGAAACAGAATAATAAAGCAACAAATTTATATTTGACTTTAAGATAAAGATTAGAGCTAATAAAATTGAAATATTAATAATATTTTCTTTAGTTATCCATTTTCTAACATCAATATTAATTGACAGGGTTTTTAGTGTTTTGCGCATATAAAATAGATATGGCATAGCAGATGCAAAACAAAAAATAATAAATATCAATTTAAATGAATCTAAGTAATAACCAAGTAATAATGCTAACAATCTTGATATAAATAATGTAATTTGAAATTTTAAATCTTTCTTTTGATTTTTGGTTATACTCAATAAACTAAGAATAGGTACAGAAATAAACACAGAAAGCACCCAGAAAAAAGAACCCAATAATAAAAATTTCATTTCATCCCAACCATCTCCAAACAATAAACTAACTATTAAATCATCAAATAAAATAATAGCTCCAAAAATTGCTATATAAAACTTAATTTGTATAATAAGCATTTGAGAAACCATAAAGTTAAAATCTTTCTTTAACGCATACAATTGAAGAAGGGTTTTTGATAATGACTCAGAAACAAGAGCGAAAGGCGATATCACTATTCTTTGAGTGTATAGATAAGATGCACTGTATTCAATTCCAAACATACGTTCAAAAATAAATGTTGGCAACTGAGTTCCCAAAGAGTTAAAAAAATCAGATGGAGTAGAATATTTTATAAAATTTATATTTTGTTTCATTTTTAAAATAAAAATTTTTGCTTTTGGAACTCTAAATTGAAGGATTTTATTTCTAAAAAAAAATAACGAAGCTAAAATCCCTAAATCATAACCAATAATAAGACCTTTATCAATGTCCATTAAAATAAAAAAAAACTGAAATAAAATTATTAAAATGGGTTTAGAAAACCTAAAAAGCACAATATCTGTGATATCTTTTTCAGACAAAGTCCAGTATGTACAAATTAAACTATAGATCGTTAATATACACCCTATACAGGTAAGAAGTGTAAGAATAAAATCTTGATAAACAAATTGCACTATTAGTCCACAAAAAAGAGATGTAATAATAGACAACAGGAACGAAGTTGAACCTAAATCATTTTTTTCCTTTTTTGGGCTCAATGAATTCTCTACAAAACCCATTTCAATTCTAAAAGCACCTACTAAAGTGTAAATTGCAACAGAAGCGAAAAAAATTGAATATATACCTATTTGAGCTTTAGTTTCTAATCGAGTGATAAATGGAGTGAAAATAATTGTGGCTACTTGACCAAGAATAGAAGAATAAAGTAAATACTTATTAGAGTTCATATTTTATTAATCAATTACTTTTTTCTGTAAGAATAAATTCTCACAAGATTATTCCATAATTTCTTTTCAGATTTAAATTCATCATGATTTCTTTTTTTCCGAGAAAGGTAATTGGTTAAATCTGACTCCTTCCATTTCATTTTTTTAAGAAAATATTTTTTATCTAAATTAAGGTTTTCTTCACTCGAATACGGTGATTTTGATAAAATTTGTACAGCTTCATCTCTAGTTAAATCTCCATTTAGAACCTCTGCACTTAGATGAACAATTCTTTTATCTATTCCAAATTTATTAGGAAGTATATATCCTTGATAAAAACGAGTAAATACAGATTCATAATGTTTATATTCATAAGGTTTGTAATTATAGTTCTTAACCAACTCCTCTAAGGCAATACTCTTCTTGTAATCAATGTGATCTAGAAAGTCAATCCATTTAATTTTTCTAAGATAGGTGTCAAAAATATAATTAATAACTCCAAATGTCGGCATTGTTTTTAATTTCGGACCATTAAAGGACTTAACAATGCTTTTAATATTCCTTTTATCAAACTTAAACCAATTCCATTCAGATGGCATAGGGATTCCCTCTGTAGAATGATTTGTCCCTGCTAGTATATGGTTAATTTTAAATTTCCTGGCCAAATTATAATTTACAGCAATCATAGCATTATCATACAAAAGTTCTACATCAACAACGTCAGCTTTAAAAAAGCAATTCATCAACTCTCTATACTCATCCCAATCTATTACATGTGTGTATAAATCTACATCTAATTTATTACATAAGTTTTTAATATTACTGTTAGCTAGCTCAGAATTCCAACCATTATCCATATGGACTGCTAGAGGTTTTAAACCGAGTTCAATTGCCTTAACTAAAGTGTATGAACTATCAACACCACCGCTAACTCCAACAATACAATCATATTTTTTGCTTTTATTCTTTCTTATACTTGCAAGCAAAGATTCTAATGAGTCATAATATGCTGGTTTAACTCTTTTTATTTCAGAGAAATATTGTCGACAACTACTACAAGTTCCATCATTAAAGACTTTTACATCAGACATACCTGTATTCATTAAACAACGTTTACAATTTTCTTTTTTCATAATATTTGATTTATTATTTTTCTACTTGGATAATCTATAAGAACCGCTTTAAATGGACCGTGTAGCGTAAATAATCTTCCTACACCAACAG
Organism: uncultured Flavobacteriaceae bacterium; assembly: GCA_913065125.1. Taxonomy (GTDB): domain Bacteria; phylum Bacteroidota; class Bacteroidia; order Flavobacteriales; family Flavobacteriaceae; genus Polaribacter; species Polaribacter gochangensis. The sequence goes on from CAJYAG010000001.1 coordinate 963,590, forward strand.
CAAAGGCTCCATTCTCAAATGCAATTGATATATCATTAATTGACTTGGCCCCACCACAAAATATTATTGGTTTCTCTGTATATTTTCTTGCTATTTTTAAAATATCAATATCTAACCCCTCTAAAGTGCCTTCTCGATCGACAGACATTAATTGTAACTCACCAAATTCAAATTCATTAAGTTTTTCTAAGGCCTCTTGTATATTTAATTTTGTGTAATTCTTAAAAACACCTCTTTTAAAAACCCTATAACTGTTTTTTACTGAAATAAAATCTAAACTAAGGATAATGCTTTGAGCCCCAAATGATTCGGATATTTCATTAATAATTTCTGGGTTTTTAAATAATGATGATTGAATAATAATTTTTTCTACACCAGATCTTAATATTTTCGATGCTTGCTCAAAATTAGTTATACCTCCGCCATAACTAATTGGCATAAAACATTCATTTGCAATTTTTTCTATTAATTCATAGTTTGGCTCATAATTATACCTTGTACAACCAATATCAATAATTGATAATTCATCAATTTCTTTCTCATTAAATATTTTGGCAGTATTGATAGGGTCTCCAACATAAATTGAAGATTTAAAATTCTCTGTCTTTACTAATTTATTTTTTGAGATTAGTAATTGTGGTATAATTCTTTTATTAAACATTATAATTTGTAAAAATTTGTAAAAATTTTCATACCAGATTTTAAACTTTTTTCTGGGTGAAATTGAATGCCAAAAATATTGTCCGAAAAAATTGCACTTGGAAAAGAAATACCATAATTAGTTTCACTTAGTATGTTTTCGTTTTCAACACCTAAATAATAACTATGGGCAAAATAAAACCTGTCTAGATCAGAAATATCTTTGAAAATATCGTGGCTTTGTGTTTGCTTTAAAGTATTCCAACCCATATGTGGTACAGGAAATTCTCTTGCACTCATAAATTCTTTTGACTTTCCTGAAATAAGCCCTAATCCATTTTCAATACCCTCTTCGCTTGTATTTAATAATAGTTGTGAGCCTAAGCAAATACCTAATAGAAGCTTATTATTATTCTGAGTAAAATTACTCAATTCTTCTTTAAATCCATTTTTATGAAGGTTTTTAATAGCAGAATCAAATTTACCAACACCAGGGAGTATAACTTTATCATAATTTTTCAAACTTCTATGATCTGATATAAATTCGGATTCAATGTTCAAGTAGTTAAGCATATTAGAAACAGATTTAATATTTCCTGCCCCATAATCTATTATTCCGATTTTTTTCATTTGTTCTGTCTAAAAAAATGCTTTATTTCATCACAAATATACTCCAACTTATCTTTTGTTAATTCTGGAAAAATTGGTAGACTCAATAATTTATTTTGTTGGTCATTTGAAACCGTAAAATTTGCAACTTCAATATTTGAATTTCTATATGCAGGTTGGTTTGGTAAAGAAATAGGATAATGTACACCTACTGAAATACCCTTACTTTCTAAAAATTCTTTTAAACCGTCTCTGTCATCGACTCTAATCACAAAAAGATGCCAAACAGGATTACATTTTAAATCAACAACAGGCAAAGTCACTTTATCTATACTCGATAATCTATCTAAATAATAGCCTGCAATTTCTCTTCGTTTATTGGTCCACTCTCCTAAATACTTTAATTTAACATTTAAAATCCCTGCTTGTAACCCATCAATTCTACTATTTATTCCTTCAAATTCATGTTCATATTTAGAAATACGCCCATGATTAGCATACATTCGCATTTTCCTTGCTAATTCATCATTGTTTGTTGTGATTGCACCCGCGTCACCATATGCTCCTAAATTTTTACCAGGATAAAAACTAAAGGTTGCACAATCTCCAAAAGTTCCTACTTTTTTCAACTCACCACTACTTGTTTTATACTCTGCTAAATGACCTTGTGCAGAATCTTCAATTAAAAATAAATTATGTTTTTTTGTAATTTTTGTTAGCTTATCCATGTCTGCAGGTTGGCCATATAAATGAACTGCTATTACTGCTTTTGTTTTACTAGTAATGGTCGTCTCTAATTTTTCACAGTCAATATTATAAGTATCAAAATAATTATCCACAAAAATAACTGTACCACCAACCGCTGTAACTGCTTCTGCAGTAGCGATAAAAGAGTTAGCCGGAACAATAACTTCATCACCTTCAGAAATTCCCATCATTTTAAGAGCAATGACTATTGCATCTGTTCCATTAGCTACACCGATACAATGCTTTACTCCAATTGCATTTGCGAAATTTTTTTCAAATTCTATTATTCTTTCTCCTCCGATAAAGGCTGTCTCATCTAAAACATTATGAATTTCATTATCTATTTCTGATTTTATAGATTCATACTGTAGTCCTAAGTTTACAAAAGGTATTTCCATATTTTATTTTTAATTTGATTTTCTTGCTGGGTTTCCATAATACACTCCCGGCTCTGTAATGTTTTTTGTAACAACAGATCCAGCTCCAATTACAACATTATCACATATTTCAATTGGCATAATAGTTGAATTTGATCCAATACTAACCTTGTTACCAATTTTAGTTTCTTTCCAAAGGTTTTTATTTCCGTTTGCAGGTCCATTATTTTGGAACTTATCATTTATAAACATAACTCCATGACCTATAAAGCAGTCATTTCCAATTGAAACCATTTCACATATAAAAGAATGGCTTTGAATTTTTGTATTGCTACCAATTCTTGTATTTTTTTGAATTTCTGTGAATGGTCCTATAAAAACATTATCGTCTAAAACACATTCATATAAATTACAAGGTTCAACAACAGTGCAATTCTTACCAAATTTAACATTTCTGATACTTGCTTTATTAATTTTCATATTAATATTTATATGTTTAGGGATATTCAATAGCAATAGGTTAAGTCAAAAAATATTGTCTACGATTATCAACCCTTTAATTATTATAAATTATAACCTTATTACTTATTTTTTAACACCACAAAAATCAAGAACAACTTTTTCAGGTTTTATTTCAAGTTTTTTAAATTCATTATGGGCAACTAAAAACACAACTATATCTGCTTTTTCAGCTGCTAATTTATAATTGGTCAATCTAAAAACTTTATGCTCCTTAATGTTGGGCTCAACAATAAAATAATCATTGTTATTATCATTCTGTAAAACCTTATTTATAATATACTTTGCAGGAGACTCTCTTAGATCATCAATATTCGGTTTAAATGCTATCCCCATTAAAGCTATCTTTGGTTTTCTGCCAAAATTCAACTCAAATTTCATTTTTTCATTTTGAATTTTTTCAGCAACCCAAAAAGATTTATAATTATTTACTTCTCTAGCAGTACCAATAATTTTAGATTCCATTGGATAATCAGACACAATAAAATAAGGATCTACAGCAATACAATGTCCGCCAACTCCACTTCCAGGTTGCAAAATATTTACTCTTGGGTGTTTATTCGCTAAATTAATTAATTCCCAAACATCAATATTCGCTTTATCGCAAATTAAGGATAATTCATTGGCAAAAGCAATTTGTACGTCTCTAGATGAGTTTTCAACTAGTTTACACATTTCAGCAGTTCTAGCGTTGGTTGCATGCAATTGCCCCTTAATATATTTTTTATAAAAAGTCATGGCTTTTTCAGTAGAAGATTTGTCTACTCCTCCGATTACTCGATCGTTGTATACCAATTCATACATCACATTACCTGGCAATACTCTTTCTGGACAATAAGCAACATAAATTCTCCCTTTTAGTTCAGGTCTAGTTGCGTATATTAATTTTTGCATTTTTTCAGTTGTACCAATAGGAGATGTAGACTCTATAATATATAAATCATCTTCTTTTAAGAGCGGAATAATTCCTTTGGTTGCGGCTTCTACAAATGAAATATCTGGCTCGTGATTTCCTTTAAAAGGAGTTGGAACTACTATTAAATAAACCTTCGCCGCGCTTGCTTTAGTTGAAGCTTTGAAAAATCCTTTAGAAACTGCTTCTGATACGATTTCACCTAAATCTGGTTCTACTATATGTATTTTACCTTGATTAATTGTATCTACAACTTGTTGATTAATATCTACGCCTAAAACATTAGTTCCATGCTTAGCAATTAATGCTGATGTAGGCAATCCAATATAACCTAGTCCAATAGTTACTACTTCAGGAATCATTTACTTGTTTTTTATAAATTCTACAATTCTTTTTGATGCTAATCCATCACCATAAGGATTATGAAGTTTAGACATTTTCTCAAAACTTTCATTATCATTTAATAAATTCAAAGCTGTTGAAACAATTAAGTCCTCATTAGTACCTACAAGAATAACAGTACCAGCATCTACAGCCTCTGGTCTTTCAGTGGTTTCTCTCATAACCAATACCGGTTTACCTAAACTTGGCGCTTCCTCTTGAACCCCTCCACTATCTGTTATAATTATTTTTGCTTTACTCATCAACCATATAAAATCTGGATATGCTAAAGGTTCAATTAACATCACATTTAAAACTTGTCCTAATATACGGTTCACGGGCTCTTGAACTTTAGGGTTTAAATGTACCGGGTAAATAATTAATCGATTAGGGTTATCTAAAGCGATACGCTTTAAAGCCTTACAGATTCGTTCAAAACCCTCTCCATGATTCTCTCTCCTATGCCCTGTAACCAAAATAAGTTCTCGATTTTTAATTTTCAAATTGAGCTCTTTGGCAAGAACACTTGGTATTTCATTTACTTTTTGTACAGAATCCAGCAATGCATCAATAACCGTATTACCAGTCACTAATATATCACCTCTATCAATATTTTCTTGAATTAAATTTAACTCAGAAGTGGTTGTAGGAGCAAAATGGTAATCACAGATTCTTCCAGTAATCTGTCTATTAATTTCTTCTGGAAAAGGTGACCTTTTGTTAAAAGTTCTTAAACCAGCCTCTACATGACACACTTTAGCCCCACTATAAAAAGCCGCAATAGAACCTGCCATAGTAGTTGTTGTGTCTCCATGAACAAACACAAAATCTGGAGAAAATTCTTCTAAAACTTGCTTCAATGAATTAATAATAATTGAGGTAAGAGTATATAAGTTCTGACCTGGCTTCATTAAATCAAGGTCAAAATCTGGTGTAATTTCAAAAAAATCTAATACTTGATCGAGCATTTCTCTATGTTGTGCAGTAACACATACTTTAGTTTCAAATAAATTCGGGTACTTTTTAAATTCTTTAATTAATGGAGCCATTTTAATAGCTTCTGGTCTTGTACCAAGTATTAATAATATTTTTTTCAATTTTATTTTTAATTTAAGAATTTAAATATTATGCTTTCTATGCAATTTCAAAAATAATTATATTCTTCTTTTAAAACTAGAAAAACATCTTTTTTAATTCAATCAATTATTTATGCTATCATATATTTTCTCAATGATTTCAACTGTTTTCAATCCTTCAAAACCATTAGTTGTTATTATACCACCATTTTGTAAAACATCAATAACATTTTTATACACTTTATCGTGGTTTGACATGGATCCTGTATATTTCCCATATTGATTAGGAGGATTTCCTTTTGGTAAATTAGTAATTTCAAACCCATCAAAGCTCTGATATTCTAATTCATTTAAATATTGACCACCAACTTTTACAGTTCCTTTTTCTGAGAAAATTGTGAGCGACCCTTCCATGTTTTTATCAAAACTATTTACCGTATAATTTATCGTCCCTAAAGCATTATTGTGAAACTTTACAACAACAACCCCAGTATCTTCAAATTCCATTTCTTTTTGATGGTGAAAGTTTGAAGTAAAAGCTTGAACTTCTTTTACATCACCAATTAAAAAATACAACAAATCTACAAAATGGCTATATTGAGTAAAAAGAGTTCCTCCATCTAATTTTTTTGTTCCTTTCCAGTTAGAATCATTGTAATACTCTGGGTTTCTATTCCAAAAACAGTTTAATTGAACACTGTATATTTGACCTAACTTACCCGAATGAATTAATTCTCTTACGGCTTCGATAGGTGGATTATATCTGTTTTGCTTCACAATAAAAAGCCTTTTATTTGCCCATTCTGCCTCTTGAATCATCTTTCCACAATCGTGAACATTAATAGCCATAGGTTTTTCACAAACAACGTGAAATCCAGCCCTTAGCGCCGCAATCGTTTGTTCTGCATGTAAGCCATTCGGAGTACAAATAGCAACCACATCTACTTCTTTTTCATTTTTAAGTAGTTTCTCTATCGATGTATACTTTTTAGCATGATACTTCTCTGCAACTGCACTGGCATTTTCTTCTACGATATCACATACAGCAATAAGATTACCCTGATTGTTAATGTGTTCAGCATGACGATTACCTATTCGACCACACCCAACAATTGCAAAATTTATTTTCTTAGACATTTTTAAATATTTTTAATTTGTGTTATAAATACTCATTATTTTTTGAGAGGATACTTTACCAGGGTTATTATTTAACCTTTCTATACTTACTTTTTCAATTGCATCGATAAACACCTGTTTTGTAATTCCTAAATTTTTAAAATTTAAATCTACCTCTAAATCATTTATGAAACTAAAAACAGTCAGCTCTAGTTGATCAACATCTGTACTTATAAAGTTAGCTATCTTAGCTAACTGACCTCTAACAAACGTATTTCCCCTTTTATCAATACAATCTTCAACAGATAATGTTTTATGGAAATTTAAAAAATAAGGCAAGAATAAAGAGACTGCATGACCATGAGGAAGTCCTAAAATTGAAGTAAACCCGTAAGATAGTGCATGAGGTGCTGTGGTCTTAGTAATATTAATAGCTTTACCTGCGTAAAAAGAGCCTTCGGCTAACTTTTCTTTTGCTTGACTATCTCCATTGATAGCCTTTTTTAAATTATTCCAAACCAATAGTATCGCTTTTTCTGAATATTCCATTGATTTTTCGGTTGAATTGACACTCCAAAAAGACTCAATCCCCTGAGCAAAAGCATCTAGCCCAGAAACAGCCATTTGATATTTATTTTGACCTGTCAATAAATTAGAATCTACTATCGCAACATTTGGCAGTAACAATTTATCTGCATAAGAATATTTTTTGTTTGAAATATAAACAACTGCAAAATGAGTAGCTTCACTCCCAGTACCAGCTGTTGTAGGAATTGCAACTAGTGGTAAAAGAAGTAATTTATCATTGTCTTTAATCCACAGATGTTTAATTAACTTAGCCATGTCTATTACACTACCTCCTCCTATCGCAATAATTAATTCAGAATTACTTTTTTTAAATAATTCATATCCTTGTTCAGCTTCTTCTAACTTTGGATTTACAGTAAAGTTAGAAAAACTAGTAATGTTATATTTTTTTAAAATTGGAAGTAGTATTTCTTCTGCACCCGATTTAATAAACGAGTTTTTGCCTCTTACAAGAAAAACATTTTTAATAGAGTAATTAAATAACGTTTCTTCAAGGACATTAATAGAGTTTGGAAAAATAAAATCTAATTGTTTCACTTCTCTAAATTTTTTTGAAAAGCTAATTTATTTTCTTTTGGAGATATTGTTGGTCTACCTAAATCTTTTCTAGCCCCTTTATTTACTAATATTTCTAATAAACTTGGGCCTGCTGAATTTTTAAATTTTTCAAAAACCACATTAAATTCACTTATTGTTGTTATTTGAAAGGTTTCTTTGTAATTAAATCCTTCCGCAATTTTTTTAAAATCAATATCAAAACCAATAGTAGGCTGTCCACCGACAGAATCATGTGCACCATTATTTATTATAATATGTTTCATATTGGGTGGAGCTAAATCACCAATAATACCCAAAGATCCTGTGTGCATTAGTACTGCTCCATCTCCATCAAGACAGTAAACAGTTCTATTTGGCTTACTCAATGCTATTCCTAAAGCTATCTGACTCGTATGACCCATACCCCCAACAGTTAGAAAATCTTTTTCATGACTATCACCAATTTCTTCACGGTATTCAAATACCTCTCTTGATGTTTTTCCGGTAGTTGAGACAATAATATCTTCATTACTAATTAAATCAATTATTTTTTTGACAGCTCCTTCTCGATTTAAATCAAAATCTGTACGATTTTCGCTTTTCAATGAATACGGTTCAAATGTTCCTTTTCTAACCAAAATAACATAGGGTGTGCTTTGGTCTCTCATTGTTGTCATCGCATCATTTAGCATTTTTGACAAATTCGAAGTCTCAGAAGATATTATCGAATATGGAATATTTAAAGACTGCAATAATGTTTCACTTACTTCACCCTGTTTTACATGTTGAGGCTCATCTTTTATATTTGGCTCTCCTCTCCAACCAACTAATAAAAGCATTGGAATTCCATAAACTTTTGGGTCCGCTAAAGATAACAATGGGTTAATTGTATTTCCAAAACCAGAGTTTTGCATATACACCAAAGGTATTTTAGAAGTTGCCATATTATAACCCATAGCTAACCCAATAGCACCACCTTCATTAGCAGAAATAATGTTTCTTTCTTTTGGTGTTTCATCAGTTATATAAGCACAAATGTCTTTTAATAACGAATCAGGAACACCTGTAAAGAAATCTATATCTAAATTTATTAAACTGTCGTAAAATTGTTTGGTATTTATCATTTGGTCCCAGGAATTAATTCTAAAATTTCTTTTATAGGCATGCATTTATCATCCACATCAGATGAGCGACCATTCGTTAAAATAGACTTAGCAACCCCCATCATTGCTGGGTAAGATGCTCTAAGCATATGATTCGCATAAATTACTATATTAACACCCCATTCTATAAATTCTTTTTCTGTAATATGATTATATGTTGATGGGACAACAACTATAGGAGTGTTATTATCACTTTGTCTGAATTTTGTACAAAACTCTTTAATTTCTTCTCCACTTTTTTCTTTACTATGAATCATTACCGCATCGGCACCTGCTTTTATATAAGCTTCTGCTCTTTCTAGTGCATCTGCAACACCTTTACCTAATATTAAGCTCTCTAATCTAGCAATAACCATAAAGTCATCCGTTACTTGAGCGTTTTTTCCTGCTTTAATTTTTGCCGAGAAATTCTCAATACTATCTTGTGTTTGTGGAACAGAAGTACCAAATAATGAGTTCTTTTTTAATCCTGTTTTATCTTCAATAATTACAGCAGATATCCCATGTCTTTCTAAAGTTCTTACTGAAAAGACGAAGTGTTCAATTTTCCCACCTGTATCTCCATCATAAATGATAGGTTTCGTTGTACACTCTAATGTATCATTCAACCCATGCATCCTAGTTGTTATATCTACAGCTTCAATGTCTGGTTTCCCTTTAGAAGTTGAATCTGTTAAACTACTAGACCACATTCCGTCGAATTCATGATTTAGACCATTAATATTAACAGAAGCGTTTTCTGCTATCAGACCAGTTAAACCACTATGAGATTCTAAAATTCTTACCAAAGGTTTCGCATCAATAAGCCTTCGTAATCTTTTCATCCGAATATCAGGAGTTGTCCCAATAGTTTTTAATTTCTCATTTAATTTTGTTGAAGAGATACCTTCAGTGTAAGGAATATCGATAACTTTACCACCCCAAAGAGAAATAGTATCAATAACTTTTTGCCTAGTCTCTTTTTGAATTCCCTCTTTCCAATCATCACCATGAACAACAAAATCAGGTTTTAAAATTTTAAGATTTGGCTTATAATCCAAAGAGTTTTGTGCAACGACATTAGCTACTCCCTTTATACTTTCAACTATCATTTTTCTTTGTTCAAAATTCAAGTATGGTAATCTCTTATAGCTCGCAATAGCTTCATCTGTCAAAACACCAACAGTTACCTTACCTAATTTAGCTCCCTCTTTAATAATATTCAAATGTCCAGGATGAATAATATCAGCACTCATTCCTATATATACTTTTGCCATATTTATATTTTATTAAATTGATTATATTTATATATTGTTATTTCTTCCCAATTTGATAGTACTCAAATCCTTTATTTTCAAGATTAAAAACATTGAATTGATTTCGTCCATCGAAAATTACTGGAGAATTTAATCGCATTTTAATTTCCTGAAAATCAGGTGAGCGAAACTCTTTCCATTCAGTTAGCAATATTAATGCTTCTGAATTTTGAAGCACATCATATTTTGAAGTAAAATAATTAACACTATCAATTCCTTTTAAATAAAAAGATTTAGCTTCCTCAATTGCCTTTGGATCATATGCATTTATAATTGCTCCTCTTTTAACTAATTCTTTAACTAGGTAAATTGAGGGTGCTTCTCTCATATCATCTGTTCCAGGCTTAAAAGACAAGCCCCACAATGCAAAAGTTTTACCTTTTAAATCTTCTCCAAATCGATGAACAATTTTGTTAGCAATTACAAGTTTTTGTCGATTATTAACATCTTCAACTGATTCAATAAGTTGTGCTTTATACCCATGCTCTTCTGCTATTTTCTTCAAAGCTTTTACATCTTTTGGAAAACAAGATCCTCCATATCCTGCACCCGGGTAAATAAAACTATAACCTATCCTATTATCAGATCCAATTCCTATACGGACTTGATTCGCATCAGCACCAACTCTTTCGCAAATATTAGCTATTTCATTCATAAAAGAAATCTTGGTTGCTAACATAGCATTGGCTGCATATTTAGTCATTTCTGCAGATCTAATATCCATAGTAATAAATCGGTCATGAGTTCTTGAAAAAGGAGCATATAACTCTTTCATTTTACTTATTGCAAAGTCAGATTCAGCTCCAATAACAACACGATCTGGCTTCATAAAATCTGCAATAGCAGCTCCTTCCTTTAAAAATTCTGGATTTGAAACAAGATCAAACTCTATCTGTTCACCACGTATATTTAACTCATCTTGAATAGTTTTTTTAACCTTATCAGCTGTACCTATTGGGACTGTTGATTTATCAACAATTATCAACCTTCTTTTTATAGATTGTCCAATGGATTTTGCTACAGCTAATACATACTGTAAATCTGCTGACCCATCTTCACCCATAGGTGTTCCAACTGCTATAAAAACAATCTCAGCATCTGAAATTGCTGAAGATAAGTTTGTTGTAAAAAATAAATTCTTATTTTGAGTATTTTTTACGACCATGGCCTCTAAACCTGGTTCAAAAATTGGAATAATTCCTTCATTTAATTTTTTAATTTTTATTGAGTCTATATCAACACAGGTAACTTTATTCCCCATTTCAGCAAAACAAGTTCCCGAGACTAGCCCCACATACCCTGAGCCTACGACAGCTATATTCATACCAATTTATCTTTATTTTTTAGATTTTCCTTTTCACTAACTTCTTTACGTAATCCACTACTAGAAAAACGGTGTTCCCTTTTGTTAAAGTACAATTTAATACCTTTCTCCTCACAATAATCTCTTCCAGTAAATTTTTTATTAGCATATTCATTTCCAATGATACGAACATCTATTTTGAATGAACGTAACACATCTTCTAAATCCTGCTCAGTAGCATAAGGAACAATTTCATCTACATGCTTACAACCTTTTAATTGAATATACCTCTCCACAACGGATTGAATTGGTTTATTTTTTTCTGGTCTATCTAAAGTTGGATCAGTTTGTATACCACAAATTAAATAATCACATTGATTTTTTGCTTCTTCTAACATTTTAACATGTCCTGCATGAAACAAATCAAATGCACTAAAAGTAATTCCTATTTTCATGTTTTTTAACAAATATATGGTTATTTATCTAGCTAAAAAAGGATGTTTTGATCCGTTAGCTGTTAATTCCATATTCCTAATATTATGCACTATCTCTATAGATGGTTTTACATCTTGTAATCCAAATCCGTTTCCTTCTAAAATGTCTTGATAGCTTTTTGTATGAAGTTCAGAAAAACCTCCACTAAATTCAACTTCTTTTCCATCAATTGAAATAGAACGGTAAGTTCGTTGGTTTAATTTTTTAATTTCATTTGGCAATGATTCTTCTTCTATTGACAAAAACCAACGAACTCTTGCCCTTTCAAATTCTAAATAGCCTGCTGCTTTATTTTTTTCCCGTAAATGTACAATATTAGTTTTTACTTCTCCAAATATCCATGATAACATATCATAAAAATGAACTCCAATATTGGTTGCAATTCCACCTGATTTTGACTCGTCTCCTTTCCATGAAACATCATACCAATTACCTCTTGATGTAATATAGGTCAAATCAACATCATATTTAGCATCCTTCTTTTCTATATCTATTTTTTGCTTTAACGCAATAATACTTGGATGCAATCGTAATTGTAATATGGTATAAATTTTTTGTCCAGATTCCTTTTCTATTTCCCCTAAAGCATCAACATTCCAAGGATTTAAAACCAATGGTTTTTCACATATTGCATCTGCCCCACTACGCAAAGCCATTCTAATATGTGAATCGTGTAAGTAGTTTGGTGTACAAATACTCACATAATCCAAAAATGTTCCTTTCCTTTTTAACTTCTCTATATGTCGGTCAAATCTTTCAAATTCCACAAAAAAATCAGCATTTGGGAAATAACTATCTAAAATTCCAACACTATCAAATTTATCAAGTGCTGCTATCAAATTATTATTGGTATCTTTTATCGCTTTTAAGTGCCTTGGAGCAATGTATCCTGCTGCTCCAATCAATGCAAAATTTTTCATCTACAAGGTTTTATTTTTTATTTTTTCTGGTAAAACATTTTTCACATCATAAACTACTGAATTTTCTTTCTTAAGGTTTTCATAATCTAAGTTTATGAATTCATTATGAGCAACTGTTAAAATTATCGCATCAAATTTAATATTAGGTACTTCTTTAACTGAATCTAAATTATATTCATGCTTTACTTCTTTAATGTTGGCCCAGGGATCAAAAATACTGATATTTACTCCGTAATCTTTGAGTGCGAAAAGCACATCTACAGCTTTAGTATTCCTTATATCCGGACAATTTTCCTTAAAAGTAATTCCTAAGATTAGAATTTCAGAGTTTTTAATTGCTATATCTTTTTGAAGCATTAACTTAATTACTTCAGAAGCGATATAACTACCCATACTATCATTTAATCTCCTTCCTGCTAAAATAATTTCTGGGTGATAGCCATACTCTTGAGCTTTTTGTGCTAAATAATAAGGGTCAACTCCAATACAATGCCCCCCTACTAATCCTGGCTTAAATGGTAAGAAATTCCATTTTGTTCCGGCTGCTTTTAACACATCATGAGTATTGATATCCATTAAATTAAAAATTTTCGCCAATTCATTGACAAAGGCAATATTAATATCACGCTGTGAGTTTTCTATCACTTTTGCAGCTTCGGCTACTTTAATAGTTGGTGCTAAATGAGTACCTGCTGTAATCACAGATTTATACAAATCATCTACTTTTTTCCCTACTGCTAGAGTTGAGCCAGAGGTTACTTTTAATATTTTCTCAATAGTATGCTCCTTATCTCCTGGATTGATTCTTTCAGGGGAATACCCTGCAAAAAAATCTTTATTAAAAACAAGTCCTGATTCTTTTTCTAACACAGGAACACAATCTTCTTCTGTAGCACCAGGATATACAGTAGATTCATAAATAACAATATTTCCTTTTGATAATACTTTACCTACTGTTTCACTAGCTTTAATTAACGGAGTTAATATTGGACGGTTATTTTTATCCACTGGAGTAGGAACCGTAATTATATAATAATTACAATTCCTAATACTTTCTATAGATGTTGTAAAAAGAAGCCCATTTTCATCAGACTCCTCTTTCTTTAAAACAGCTATTAAATCATCATTCGAAACTTCTAATGTAGAATCTACTCCTGATGTTAGCGCTCTCACCCTTTCATTATTAATATCAAATCCTACAACTTCATATTTAGTAGCAAATAATCTCGCTAAAGGTAAGCCTACATAACCTAAACCAACTACTCCAATTTTTATATTATTCATTCTCTTTTATTCTATTTAAAACTTCATCTGCAATTGCTAGACTTGCAGTAGCTGCAGGTGACGGAGCATTAATAACATGTAAAGAGTTTTTTGTTTTTTTTATTAAAAAATCATCAATTAAATTTCCATTAACATCTAATGCCTGAGCTCTAACACCTATTTTTCCAGTTATTAAATCCTCTTTTTTTAGATTAGGTACTAAAACTCTTAATGAGTTTAAAAATGCTGTTTTACTAAATGCTCTTGCATACTCTTTTAAACCTAATTTCCAATATGTTTTTATAAGCTTCCAGAACCCTATATAAAAAACCATTTTAAAGGTATCTTCAAAACTAAAGCTTGTTTTTGAATACCCCTCCTTTTTAAATGACAAGACAGCGTTTGGTCCAGCTTCAACCGAAGAATCATACATTTTTGTAAGATGAACTCCTAGAAAAGGCAAATCAATATTTGGTACTGGATAAATTAAGCTTTTCACTTTTGACTTACCCGATTTCACTACATTGTAATAGTCTCCTCTAAAACCAATAATTCTTGATTTTAAATCAATCCCATCTAAAATTGCCATTTCATCGGCTTGTAAACCGCATGCAAAAATCACATATTTACCTTTAAAAGATAGATCTTTAGTGTACAACTCTTTATAAGTGTCAGTATCTTTTATTTTAATAATTTTATTTGATTTAATTACTTTATTATAGTTGTTTTTTGCATTTAAAAGCTCTTCCATTTTTTTAACAACACCTACATAGTTTATAATTCCTGCATAGGGTACAAAAATTGATTTTAAGCACTTTACTTCTGGCTCATAAAACTTACTCTGTTTCTCGTTTAATAATTTTATTAAACTCAATCCATTTCTTAAACCATTTTCATAAATTTTATTTAATACTGGCAGTTCTTTTTCTTTTGTTGCAACAATTAATTTTCCACACATCTCAAAAGATATATTATTAACTTTTGCAAAATCAACTAATTGCCGCCTACCTTCTATACAATTTTTTAACTTAAATGAATTTGGCTTATAATAAATTCCAGAATGTATAACTCCTGAGTTTCTTCCTGTTTGATGAAGTGCCAAGTCCTTCTCCTTTTCTAACACTAAAATTGATGACTGCTCATCTTTTAAAGACAACTTATAAGCTATTGATAAACCTATAATACCTCCACCAACTATAACATAATCATAAACAATATCCTTTTTCTTTTTCATTTAATTACATCATCAATTATTATCCCAATACCACTTCACAGATTCTTTCAAACCTTTTTGTAATGAATATCTAGGATTATAACTTAAATTATTTTTTGCTTTCTCAATACAAGCATGAGAGTGTGGAATATCTCCTGCTCTACTAGGACCGTATATCACTTCAATCTCTGAAATTTTTGAGTCAAATTCCGACAAGTATTCTTTTAAATACTTCATCAAAACATTCAAGGTATTTCTTTCTCCAAACGCCACATTATAAACTGTATTCAAAGCCTCTTTATTATCTGTAATGAGACTTAATAGGTTTGCCTGTATTACATTTTCAATATAGGTAAAATCTCTTGAATAGTTTCCATCTCCATTAATAATAGGCGATTCTCCTTTCATTAACTGACTCACAAATTTAGGAATTACTGCTGCATAAGCACTATTGAAATCTTGTCTTTTTCCGAATACATTAAAGTATCGTAAGCCGATTGTTTCTATACCGTAGGTTTTAGAAAACACATCTGCATACAATTCATTTATATATTTAGTAATTGCATAAGGTGATAATGGTTTCCCTATAATGTTTTCTACTTTTGGCATTGCTGTAGAATCACCATAAGTTGATGAGCTCGCTGCATACACAAAACGTTTTACTTTTGCATCTCTTGATGCCACCAGCATATTCAAAAAACCACTTACATTCACTTCATTTGAAGTAATTGGATCCTTTATAGATCTTGGAACAGAACCTAATGCTGCTTGATGTAAAACATAATCAACTCCTTCTACCGCTTTCTGACAATCTTCAAAATTTCGAACATCTCCCTCTATTAAATCAAAATTGACATTCGGCATAAATGAAGTGATATTTTCTTTTTTACCTGTAGAAAAATTATCCAAACAACTGACAGACATATTAAGATTCAATAATGCCTCACATAAATTAGAACCAATAAAACCTGCCCCACCAGTAACTAATATACTTTTATTTTCAAGGAACTTAAAATCCATTAATTTTATTTGAATTAGGTTTTTTTGGGGTTAACAAAAATACAAAAAAGAAAACCAATATAACAAAACTAAAAACAAAAAAGCTTCATAAGTAATTATGAAGCTTTTGTGGGCAATAAGGGATTCGAACCCCTGACCCCCTCGGTGTAAACGAGGTGCTCTGAACCAACTGAGCTAATTGCCCGAATGTTTTTTTTAATTCCTTATCGAGACGGAATGTTGTGGGCAATGAGGGATTCGAACCCCCGACCCCCTCGGTGTAAACGAGGTGCTCTGAACCAACTGAGCTAATTGCCCTCAATTGCGGATGCAAATATACGAGAGTTTTTACATCTCGCAATTATTTTTTTAAAATATTTATAAAATCTCTGCAACAACAAATGTGCTTCCTCCTACGTATATTAAATCTTCTGCTTCTGCATTTTCTTTTGCTGAATTATATGCCTCATTTACAGAATTGTATTTGTTTCCAAATAATTTAAACACATTTGCCTTTTCTTTTAAATCATCAACATCTAAAGCTCTTGGAATATTTGGCTCACAAAAATAATATCGAGCATTATTTGGAAATAAACCTAAAACAGCTTCTAATTTTTTATCTGAAACAACTCCTAAAACTATATGCAAGTTGTTATATTTCTCCTTTTTAAGTTGATTTATCGTCAACAATAAGCCTTCTTTATTATGTGCTGTATCACAAATTACTTTTGGCGATTCTTGCAAAATTTGCCACCGTCCTTTTAAACCCGTATTCTTAACTACATTCAAAAACCCTTTTTCAATATGATTTTCTTTTACATTAAAATGCGTTAATTTACGGATTGCTAAAGCTGCTGTTTTCACATTTTTTAACTGATAATTACCCAATAAATCTGTTTGATAATTTTGTGAAAAATCTGAAGCAAAAAAGAGTTGAGTTTTTACTTCTTTTGCTTTGCCTGTAAAAACACTTTCAACTTCTTTTTGTCTTTCTCCAATAACAACAGGCACATTCTTTTTTATAATTCCGGCCTTTTCAACTGCAATTTCTTGAAGTGTATCTCCTAAAAACTGCGTATGATCTAACCCAATATTTGTGATGACAGAAACTTCTGGTGTAATAATATTTGTCGAATCTAATCTTCCGCCTAAACCAACCTCAATAATTGCAATATCAACTTTCTTAGTTGCAAAATAATCAAATGCCATTCCCACTGTCATTTCAAAAAAAGAGAGTTTTTGTTTTTCTAAAAACCTTTTATTTCTTTCAATAAAATTAACAACAAAAGCCTGAGAAACTTCTTCCCCATTAATTCTAATTCGTTCTGTGAAGTTTTTTAAATGCGGTGACGTGTACAATCCGACTTTGTAACCTGCTTCTTGCAAGATTGAAGCAATCATATGACTCGTAGAACCTTTTCCGTTTGTTCCGCCAACATGAATCGATTTGAATTTCTTCTCAGGAAACTCTAATTCTTTTGAAAATGCTAAAATATTGGTTAAATCTTTTTTGAATGCTGTTTCACCTTCTCTTTGATACATTGGTAATTGAGAAAACATCCAATCTAATGTTTCTTGGTAGGTCATAGTTTATTGAGATATCTCGAATGCGCTCGATATGACATTTTAGAAAATAAAAATAATTAATTATTCTGATAAAGAAAATCGGTAAATGATAGTTCCTATTTGTTTATTTGGTGCTTTCGGATCTGCGTTCCAAGTGGTTTTTAAAGCTGCTGCTTTTGCTGGATCCAACAAGCATTTGGCCGTATTTGTTGAACCTTTAACGCCTGGTGTAGCTTTTATTACTTTCCCTGTATTATCTACTTCGATACTAACAACCACAATTCCTTCTTCATTACATTCTGGTTTTTCAATTGGCTTTGACAGCGCGTTTCGTCCTGCTAGATTGTAATTTTTATCTCCATCGCTCCCGTTATTTCCATAGTACTTTGTAGCTTTTGGATCGCCATTTTTATCGCCTTTTAATCCCGGATTATCATCAGCTCCTTCTCCTTTATTTTCTCCGTCTTTAGAGTTTCCTTTTAATAAACTATTTAAAGCGTCTTGGGTTTCTTTAGATGGTTTTGGCTTCGGAGTTTCTGTTGGTTTTTCTACTTTTTTGATTTCCTTTTTAGGTTCTTCAACTTTCTCCTTTTTTGGTTTATCTATTACAGGAGCGTCTTTTATGTCTTGTGTAATAACTTCTTCTTTGATCGTTTCTTTCGGAATAATTTCTTGCTTTTCCTCAATGTTTTCTTCTACATTTTTTACAACAGGGTTTTCTTTGGTTTCAACAACCGGATCACCGTTACCAACATTTGAATCTCCAAAATTAATTGCCAACCCATATTCTTGTGGTGGGTCTAAGTACTGCATTCCAAAATTGAAAATTCCGACTAAAATTAGCGCAAGAATTACCGCAGTTATAACAGCTGATTTCTTTTTATGTTTTGTTTCTAATATTTGCATTTTTCTCAATTACTTCTCAACAATGCTCAAAGTGATTTTTTTTATTGCATAAATCCTAGTTTAGCTTTTAGGAATAACGTTATTTCCCTTTTACTGCTAAAATCATTTTTAATTTATTTCTATTAGCAATGTCGATAATTTTCATCACATTTTTATATGGCACATCTTTATCTCCTCTAATAACAACTGTTTTTGCTTTATCAACACCCACTAATTTTAAAATTTCATTTTCTAAATTGGCTTCACTAACTTCTGTTTTATCTATAAAAAACAACGATGTATTTGTTATTGAAACCGCAATAGATTTTTTGTTTTCGGTTTTTCCGCTGGCTTTTGGCAATAAAATATCTATAGCGCTAACAGTTACTAAAGTGGATGTAAGCATAAAAAATATCAACAATAAAAAAACAATATCAGTCATCGATGACATATTGAAATTTGGGTTGACTTTATTTCTTCCTCTGATATTCATTTATTTATTCAAAAATTAAAAGATTAAACATGTAATGATTTCTTGAATTATTCAATTCTTAAACCTTTTAATACTTTAAACTGGCTCGTTTAATAAATCTAAAAACTCAACCGAAGTTGCTTCCATTTTATAGATTACTTTATCTGTTCTAACTACCAAATGATTGTATGTAATGTAGGCTATAATACCAACAATTAATCCTGCAACCGTTGTTGTCATAGCTGTGTACAATCCGTCTGATAATAGCTTGATGTCAATTTGTCCACCAGAATTTGCAATTTCATGAATTGCAACAATCATTCCAATTACTGTTCCTAAGAAACCAATCATTGGTGCTGCACCAGCAATAGTTGCTAAAACGCTTACGTTTTTTTCTAATTGATAAATTTCTAGCTTTCCAGAATTCTCAATTGCCTTATTAATATCATCTAACGGTTTTCCAATTCTAGAAATTCCTTTTCCAACCAATCTAGCAGTCGGAGAATTAGTGTTTTTACATAAATCAGTTGCGGCTTCTAACTTTCCTTCAGAAACATAATCTTTAATCTGATTCATGAAATTCTCATCAACTTTAGCCGCTGCTTTAATTGCAAAAAAGCGTTCAAAATAAATATATAAGGCAATAGCTAACAATACAAATAGCAATCCAATTATTAATCTACCACCTGTTCCGCTTTCCATAATCAATTTATAAATTGACAATGTTTTTTCGTCTGAAATTACTTCTGTAACTGCATCAATGTTTTCTTGAGTAAACAATAACATATTTTATATTAAATTAAAGATTTATGTAGACTTAACGTATTAACTTTTTAAAAATTGCTTAAAAAAACCCGAGAAAAACTCGGGCTCATATTTTAAAATAATGTTCTCATAATCATAAAGGCAAACGAACCGACAACAAAGCCTATTAATGCTAGCCATGATATTTTTTTAAGATACCAAAAGAAATCTATTTTTTCCATTCCCATTGCTACAACTCCTGCTGCCGATCCAATAATCAGCATACTTCCACCTGTACCTGCAGAGAATGCAATAAAGTGCCATAATTCGTTATCAATTGGCTGAGAAAACATTCCTAAACTTGCGGCAACTAAAGGAACATTATCAATCACTGCAGATCCAACTCCTAATAACATTACAACTAAATCAGAAACTCCTTCTCCATGCAATTCTGTTCCCATCATTGGGATTGATTCTTTAAGTGTAGTTGCAAAGTTGAATAAAATCCCTAATGATTCTAGAGCTGCAACAGCCATTAAGATCCCTAAGAAAAACAAAATACTTGGCATTTCAATTTTAGATAAAGAAGCATGAACAGGTCCGTGATTTGCGTGCGCATCTGACTCTGCACTATCATAATCTGTTAAAGAGAATTTTGTACGACTGTAAATTTCTGCAAAAGTAGCAACAATTCCTAAAGATAACATCATACCAACATAAGGCGGTAAATGGGTAACTGTTTTAAAAACTGGCACAAAAACAATAGCACCTAAACCTAGATATAACATTTTTCCGCTATATGGACTTTTAGGTTTATCTGCTTCATTTTCTTCATAATCAATTTCACCTTTAAACGCTGGCATAAATGAAGCAATTAAGGTAGGTACAAGCATACATAATAGTGATGGTATTAATAAATACTCGATTAGTTTTAATGTTGTAACTTTTTTACCAATCCAAAGCATTGTAGTGGTTACATCTCCAATCGGAGACCAAGCACCACCGGCATTCGCAGCAATAATTATAAGACCTGCAAACCAAATTCTTTCATCACGCTTTTTAACAATTTTTTGTAAAATTGAAATTAAAACAATAGTTGCTGTAAGGTTATCTATAATAGCAGATAATATAAATGCTAAAATTGCAAAAATCCATAAGATTTTAGACTTCTTTTTTGTTTTAATAAAGCTTTTAATTGTAGAAAATCCATCGAAATAGTCAATAATTTCAACAATAGTCATTGCTCCTAATAAGAACACAATAATCTCTGCTGTTTTTCCTAAGTGATGTAGTAAAGTTTCTTCTACCAAGTGCATTTTATCTTCATGCAATAAAGAAGGGAAATTATCTACCAAAGCATGTTTTGCTGAGTCAAACCAATTAGAAAAATGGTCTATGTTTAAAGCAACCAAAGCCCAACAAACCGCCATCATAACAAGCGCCGGTATTAATTTATCTATTTTTAAATTGTGTTCTAATGTAATGGCTAAATAACCAAGTACAAAAACCAAAATGATAATCGTCTCCATAATTATACTATATTAAATTAATTGTTTTAACGCTATTTCAAACGCAGTTTTACATATTTCTGTTTTACTATTATTCTTTTCAAATGTTTTTACTAAAGCTTTTCTAATCGTTTCTGATGTGTCTTTAAAAATAGCTTCATCTTGCATTGGAATTTTTACTCTTGCCTCCATTAAATAGGCAAATACTCTTGCAATACCACAATTTGAAATAAAATCTGGCAATAAACTTACATGTCCGTCTGTATATTCCATAATAGGTCCAAAAAATATTTCTTTATCTGCAAAGGGCACGTTTGCTCCAGGAGAAATTACTTCTAATCCAGAGTTGATCATTTTAGTAACTTGTTCTTTAGAAACTAATCTTGAAGCTGCAGCTGGAACAAAAATTTCTGCTCCTAAAGACCATACTTTTTCGTTCATTTCTTCAAAAGGAATCATGCTTTTAGAAACAAGTTTGTTTCCATCTTTCCCTAGAAATAAGGCTGTCATTTCATCCAAAGAAAAACCTGCTTCATTTATAACTCCTCCATCTCTATCAATAATACCAACAACTTTGGCTCCTAATTGTGTTAAATAATAGGCTGCCGCTGAACCAACATTTCCAAAACCTTGAACCACAGCTTTTTTTCCTTCGATTGATCCACCGTAAATAGTGTAATAATGATTTACTGCTTCTGCAACACCATAACCAGTTAACATATCTGCGACTGTGTATTTTCTTGATAAATCTGGAGAGAATTTTTTGTCTTCAATAATTTTAATTACTCCTAGACGTAATTGCCCAATTCTATTAATCTTATCGGCTTCTGTCGGCTTAAAATGCCCATTAAAAATCCCTTCTTGCGGATGCCAAACGCCACAATCTTCGGTAATCGGAATTACATCTTTGTCTGCATCTACATTTAAATCTCCGCCGGTTCCGTAATAATGTTTTAATAAGGGAGTTACAGCTTTATACCAACGTTCTAAAACTCCTCTTTTTCTTGGGTCATTCGGATCAAAATTAATTCCAGATTTTGCGCCTCCAATTGCGGGTCCAGAAACTGTAAACTTTACTTCCATGGTTTTGGCCAAAGAAAGCACTTCGTTCATATCTAAACCTTTTCTCATTCGTGTTCCTCCTCCTGCTGCACCACCTCGAAGCGAATTAATTACAGTCCATCCTTCTGCATCTGTCTCAGGGTCTTTCCAATTAAAAACAATCTCAGGCTGCTTGTTTTCGTATTTTTTAAGTAATTCTTTCATTAATTGCTTGTTTTATTTTTCCGTTTTAAAGCTGTCGAAAAACAGTCAGCAAATTAAAAAAAAATAACGTTCTAACCACTTATTTTGGTGTAAATATTTCACCTGAAGAATGATTCTCGCTTGCACCTGTTACGCTTTTTAGACAATTCACCTGATTATCAATACGTAACAACCCTAATAAAGCAAAAATTAATGCTTCTTTATAATTAACGATTTGAGAATTAGGAATGATAATTTCTAAACTTGAATGGTGTTTCATTCTTTGCATTAAAAACTCATTAAAAGCGCCACCACCAGTTATAAAAATATTTTTACACTTCTTGGTAGAAGCAGCAATTTGAATGGCAACATGCTCTATAAATGTCGCTAAAACATCTTTTATTGTAAGGTTCTTTTTATCAATTAATGGAAAAATAGTTGACTGTACCCATTCTAATCCCAAAGATTTTGGCGGCTCTGTTTTATAAAATCTCAATGAATTTAATTCTCCCAATAATTCAGTATGTATGATTCCAGAAGCAGCAATTTTTCCTTTATCATCATATTCTAAACCTAAAGTGCTTACATAATAATTCAATACAATATTAACAGGACAAATATCAAAAGCAATTCTTTTGTGCTGTGCTTTAAAAGACACATTTGCAAATCCTCCTAAATTTAAGCAAGCATCATATTGATGAAATAAAAAATCGTCTCCAATCGGAACTAAAGGCGCTCCTTGTCCGCCTAATTTTACATCTTGAGTTCTAAAATCACACACCACTTTTTGTTGCGTTTTGTTGGCAATTATTTGCCCATTTCCTATTTGTAATGTAATTCCTTTTTCAGGTTGATGCAATATTGTATGACCATGTGAAGCAATAAAATCAAGGTTTAAAATCCTATTTTTTTTGATGAAATTAGTCACTTTGTCAGCAAGTAATTCCCCATATTCAATATCAAGTTCTTGTAATTCTTTTTCGGATTTATCAATTGCTTTCGCCAATTTTTCTTTCCATAATTTTGAATACGCTATGGTTTCTGAATACTGAATTTCAAAGTTATCATAGCTATTTTTATCAAACAAAACATAAACCAAATCTAAACCATCTAAAGAAGTTCCAGACATTAAACCAATTATATGTATTTTTTTAGCACTCATATCTGTAAAAATAATAAAACTTTATTGATAATTTATTACTAAAAACGTATCTTTGAACACATTTTTTACGAATATAATAATACTACAATAAATGGACTTTAACCTTACCGAAGAGCACTTAATGATTAGAGATGCGGCTCGTGATTTTGCTCAAACAGAATTATTACCTGGTGTTATAGAAAGAGATAACAAGCAAGAATTTCCACAAGAATTAGTTAAGAAAATGGGAGATTTAGGTTTCTTAGGGATTATGGTTGATCCAAAATACGGAGGAAGCGGAATGGACGCAATTTCTTACGTATTAATTATGGAAGAGCTTTCTAAAATAGATGCTTCTGCTTCTGTAATTGTTTCTGTAAACAACTCTTTAGTTTGTTACGGATTAGAAGCTTATGCCTCTGAAGAACAAAAACAAAAATATTTAACAAAATTAGCAACGGGTGAGTTTGTTGGCGCATTTTGTTTAAGTGAGCCAGAAGCTGGTTCTGATGCAACATCGCAAAGTACAACTGCAATCGACAAAGGCGATCATTATGTAATTAATGGTACAAAAAACTGGATTACAAGTGGTGGTAGAGCCGATGTTTATTTAGTAATTGCACAAACTGATAAGGAAAAAGGACACAGAGGAATCAACGCATTTATCGTTGAAAAAGGAACGGAAGGTTTTCATGTTGGCCCTAAAGAAGATAAATTAGGAATTCGTGGTTCAGACACGCATACTTTACAATTTAACGATGTAAAAGTGCCGAAAGAAAACAGAATTGGCGAAGACGGTTTTGGATTTAAATTCGCCATGAAAACATTGTCTGGAGGAAGAATCGGAATTGCTTCTCAAGCCTTAGGAATTGCTGCCGGAGCTTATGAATTAGCATTGAAATATTCTAAAGAACGTAAAGCATTCGGAACAGAAATCTGTAATCATCAAGCAATCGCTTTTAAATTAGCAGATATGCACACAGAAATTGAAGCTGCAAGAATGCTAGTCATGAAAGCTGCTTGGGATAAAGATCAAGGAAATAATTACGACATGTCTAGCGCAATGGCAAAGTTATACGCATCAAAAGTTGCGATGGTACACACTGTTGAAGCAGTTCAAATTCACGGTGGTAACGGTTTTGTAAAAGAATATCATGTAGAGCGTTTAATGCGTGATGCAAAAATTACTCAGATTTACGAAGGAACTTCAGAAATTCAAAAAATTGTTATTTCTAGAGGAATTATCAAAGGATAAAATTTGTCTGCTCAAGCAGAGTCAAAAACTAAAACAATAAATTCATCCTGCAAGTTTTCTAAAATCTTGTAGGATTTTTTTTTGGGGCGCAACCTTTCAGGTCAGGCTTTCCGCACTCGCTTTTTTTAAAAAAAAGAAGAGCTCAAACAATTGCTTCAATCCTTTGCGCAGCTACAACTCAAACTGAACATCATACAATTGCAATCCTGAAGCCGGAGCAATTGCTCGTAAAAACTTTCTATCGTTATGCTCTTTTAACGAATTTTCTATAAAATCTAAATCAATAGTGCCTTTTCCTAATTCAAATAAGGTTCCCATCATCAATCTTATTTGATATCGTAAAAACCCTTTTCCTTTCACTTTTAATACATAACTTTTTGTAGGGAAAAAATTCGCTTGTAAAATTGTGTTTTCTAGAATTTCACAAGAATCAATCATTCTTTTAAAAATAGTGTTCTCAGAAGGTTTTGTACAATATTTATGAAAATAATGTTCTCCTTCAAATAAATGTGCCCCTTTTTTCATTAATTCTAAATCAAGTTCTTGATGAATTCCTACTAAAAACGGAGCGGAAAAAGGGTGAGGCTTTTCTCCAAAAGAAAAATAATAGTGGTACTCTTTTACTTTTGATGAGTTAATTATATTAAAACTAGAGCTTGCTTTTTGAATCGATAATGCTTTTATATCAGCAGTAGTATTCAAATTAAATACTTCTAAAAATTCTTTGCTTTCAATTTCAAAATCAACAAACAGCTGAAGTCCATATTTTGTTGCAGAAACTTTAGCATCAGTTCTACCAACACCAAGTGTTTTGTATTTCTGGTCATTTCCGAAAACAAAACTCAAGGTCTTGTCTACCATATCATGTAAAGTCTTAACATCTAACTGTTTTTGCCATCCATGAAATCGAAATCCTAAAAACTGTATTTTAATTAAATATGTAAACTGATATTTCATTCTCTAAAAATAAACTTTTTCAACAAAAAAAAGTCCTCAATCTTTTGATTGAGGACTTTAGTATATTATATTGATTTGTATCAATATAAAGAAAGGCAGCGACCTACTCTCCCACCTATTGGCAGTACCATCGGCGCAAA
>CAJYAG010000002.1 GCA_913065125.1 uncultured Flavobacteriaceae bacterium
CCTAACTTTCTGTTTTCTGTGTCACCTCCCAATTTTCTATTCTCTGTATCACCTCCTAACTTTCTGTTTTCTGTATCGCCTCCCAATTTTCTATTCTCTGTATCACCACCTAACTTTCTGTTTTCTGTGTCACCTCCCAATTTTCTATTCTCTGTATCTCCACCCAGCTTTCTATTTTCTGTATCACCTCCTATTTTCCTTACATCCAAACATTCTTTTCCTGGGAGGTATATTTTTGAAGAAATAATAATTAAAGGCACTTTATAATGAATTGAAAAATTTTTCAATACATCTTCATTATAATCACCCAACACTGTAAGAACACCTGTATTCTTTTTAATGTTTTGTGTAAATCCTTTATTTTTATTATACTTAATTATTTGTGTATACCCCTTAATATTAAACATAAATAATAACAGAAAAAATAATACTAAAATTTGCCTCTTTATAATCATCTTTTAAGAATATAGATAAAAGTAAAAATTTCTTTTATATAAAAAAATACCTAGTTTTAGGTATTTTAGAATTGCTTTGTTATTCTTAATTCAAGAGCTAAATAAATTTAATCCGTATCTATATTTTTTAGAAAACAAAAAAACCAAAGCTTTCGCTTTGGTTTTTTGCTACTTGTGACTCCAGAAGGATTCGAACCTTCAACCGTCAGAGCCGAAATCTGATATTCTATCCAGTTGAACTATGGAGCCTTTTTTTAATATTTCTTTTAAATAATCTCTGCCAATTCCCCATTTAAGGTATTTCTCTCTTTTTCTTGCTTCAACTCTACTGAAAAATTTCTCAGAGTAAACTAAAACCCATGGCAAATAAGCTTTTGTTGATTTTGTTTTTCCGCTATTATGCTCTTTTAATCTTTTCTCAATATCTTTTGTAAAACCTTTATATAATCTTGAATCTTTTTGACTTTGAATTACATAAACAACAAACATATAAGTTGATTTTTTAAAAAATATTAATTAAAAAAATCTGATATTCCCTGCCTGCGGCAGGCAGGTATCCAGTTGAACCATGGAGCCATTATTTAAATTTAAGATAAATTCTTTTTCACTAGAGTAGAGATGGTTTTCCCATCTGCTTGTCCAGCTAATTCTTTAGAAACCATTCCCATTACCTTCCCCATATCTTTCATTCCGCTTGCTCCTGTTTTTTGAATTGCTGAAATCACAATTTTTTCAACTTCTTCTTCCGATAAAGCTTCTGGTAAAAATTGCTCTATAATTGCAGCTTCTGCCAATTCGGGTTCTGCTAAATCTTGTCTTCCTTGTTCTAAAAAAATTGCAGCACTATCTTTACGTTGCTTTACTTGTTTCTGTAAAATTTTCAACTCTAAATCTTCTGGCAATTCATTTCCTGCTCCATTTTCAGTCTTCGCTAATAAAATAGCCGACTTAACTGCTCTTAATGCTTGTAAAGCAACCGTATCTTTCGATTTCATTGCTGCCTTAAGTTGATTCATTATTAATTTTTCTAAACTCATTTTCTTGCTTTTTGGACTACAAATATAGGCATAAAAAAAATTCCTAATCTCTTAGGAATTTTAAAAAAATAATCAAGTAATTTAGGGAATAGTTGATTGTTTTTTTTAAAAATTATTAATCTACATTATCGTGCAAAAATGAGTTATTAGATCTTAATTGTGCTTCATCATTTGCATCTGTACTTAATGTAGTTTTTGATTTACTTAAATCAGAATTCACCTCATCTAAATCTACACCCAATCTTCTATATGCTGGTTGCTTTTCTATCTCATCTATGTTTTTATGTACCTGATCAGCAAACTTATAGTTAAATCCTTTCATTTTTTGACGGCGTAATTCTGCTGTTTTTTCAAGCTCTGAAATAGTAATACTTAACGGAGAAATTTCTTCAGAAATAGTCTCTATTTCTTCAACTTTTTTTGTTTTTATCGTAAATGATAACTCTTCATCTTCTTTAACAACGCTTTGTTTTTGTTGACTTAACATAGAGCTTTTTCCAATAGTTGGTTCTGTATCAAAATCTTCTAAAACATATCTTTTCTCAACAACATCTGTAGCTTCTGCTACAATCTCGGTAGCATCATTCACTTCAATTTCATTTACATCATCAATAGATAAATCGAAACGAACCTCTTTGGATTCTGGCTTAATTTCTTCATAACTGTTTAATGGTAAATCAAACAACGTTTCCATTTGAATTGGAGCTGATTTTTCTTCAACAACTTCTTCTATAGTTGGCGTTGCATCTGTAATAATAAAATCATCATCAAAAACTGTTTCGTCTTGAATCTCATCATAAACTACATCAATATTATTGATGAATTCTGTTGTTGGAGTCAATGTTGTTTTCTCTTCCACAACATCTTCTTCTAAAACATGAACAATTTTAGCTTCTGGCTTACTTGATGTTGGTGTATCTAAAGTACTAGATTTAGTAACTGTTTTTTCAGAAAAATCATAGGTTGCTTTTTGTTCATCTTCTAACGTATGAATAATTTTTTTAACCTCTGTATTTGTAATTGTACTTTGCTGATCTGCAGCAAAACCTGTTGCAACAATTGTTACAGAAATGGCATCTCCTAGCGCTTCATCTTCACCAATTCCCATAATAATATTTGCATCATAACCTGCTTCTATCTGAATATAATCGTTTATTTCACCGATTTCATCCAAAGTAACTTCATCAACACCAGAAACAATTAACAACAATACGTTTTTGGCTCCTGTAATTTTATTATCGTTTAACAACGGAGAATCCAACGCTTTTACTATGGCATTTTTACCTCTGTTTACACCCGATTCTTTTGCAGAACCCATAATTGCTGTTCCACTATTAGAAAGCACGGTTTTAGCATCATGTAAATCGATGTTTTGTTTGTAATGATGTGTAATTACTTCTGCAATTCCTTTTGCAGCTGTAGACAAAACTTCATCCGCTTTAGAGAAACCAGCTTTAAACCCTAAATTCCCATAAACTTCTCTTAATTTATTGTTATTGATGACAATTAAAGAATCTACATTATTTCTTAATGTATCTATTCCAATTTGAGCTTGATTTGAGCGCATTCTTCCTTCAAATTGAAAAGGCATTGTAACAATACCAACGGTTAAAATATCCATGTCTTTGGCTATTTTAGCAATTATTGGTGCAGCACCTGTTCCGGTTCCACCACCCATCCCGGCAGTTATAAAAACCATTTTGGTTTGCGTGCTTAACATTTGCTGAATTTCAATCAAACTTTCTTGAGCTGCTTTTTCTCCAACTTCTGGATTTGCACCAGCACCTAAACCAGACGTTAAGTTTGCACCTAATTGTATTTTATTTGGAATTGCACTATTTTCTAATGCTTGTGCATCTGTATTACAGATTACAAAATCTACTCCTTTAATATCTTGCTGAAACATATGATTTACAGCATTACTTCCACCACCACCAACACCAATTACTTTAATAGTATTTGATTGTGATTTTGGCATTTCAAATGAAATGTTATCGAATTCATCGCTCATAATAACTTTTCTATTTTATAGGGTTTATATATTATTTTTTATTCTTTAATTCTTTATTCTGCGTTGTCTAAAAATTCTTTGAAACGCTCTGTAAACTTGTCGAAAAAGGATTTTCTTTTTTCAACCGGTTTTTCTTCTATTTTTACTTCTTCTGAAGTAGCTGCATTTGCTATTTCTTCTTCCGTTTTTTCTGCAACAAACTCTTTTCCTTCTTTCTCTAAACCTTCCATCAACAAACCAACTGCGGTTGCGTAAGCCGGACTAGAAAGTGCTTCATCAGAATCTCCTGCTAAATGCTCGTTTGGATACCCAATTCTTGCATCCATTCCGGTGATATATTCTACCAACTGACGTAAATGTTTTAATTGTGCTCCACCACCTGTTAATACAATTCCGGCAATTAGTTTGCCCTTTGCTGTTTCGTGTCCGTAGTTTTTAATCTCTAAATACACGTGCTCTATAATTTCCTGAACTCTTGCATGTATAATTTTAGACAAATTCTTTAACGTAATTTCTTTTGGTTCTCTTCCTCTTAATCCCGGAATTGAAACAATTTCTGTTTCTTTATTTTCTCCTGGCCACGCAGAACCAAATTTTATCTTTAATAATTCAGCTTGCTTTTCAATAATTGAGCAACCTTCTTTTATGTCTTCCGTAATTACTCCTCCACCAAACGGGATCACTGCTGTATGACGAATAATTCCGTCTTTAAAAATGGCTAAATCTGTTGTTCCGCCTCCTATATCAATCAATGCAACACCTGCTTCTTTTTCTTCTTGACTCAATACAGCTGATGCTGATGCTAAAGGTTCTAGTGTGATATCAGATAAATCTAAACCTGCACTTTTTACACAACGACCAATATTTCTTATTGATGAAACCTGGCCAACAACAACATGAAAATTAGCCTCTAACCTTCCGCCGTACATTCCAATAGGTTCCTTGATTTCTCCTTGACTATCCACTTTAAATTCTTGCGGCAACACATGAATAATTTCTTCTCCAGGAAGCATTACCAATTTATGAACTTGGTTTACCAAATTATCGATATCATTCACATCAATAACTTCTTCAGCATTATTTCTTGTGATATAATCACTATGATGTAAACTTCTAATATGTTGCCCAGCAATCCCAACGACTACATCCTCAATTTTTTGTCCAGAAACACTTTCTGCTTCTTCAACAGCTTGTTGAATAGACTGAATTGTTTGTGTAATATTACTTACAACACCTCTTTTTACCCCTAAACTTTTAGCTTTACCAATACCTAAAATTTCTAATTTATTGTATTCGTTTTTCTTACCAATCATGGCAACAATTTTGGTTGTACCAATATCAAGACCTACTGCTATTTTATTGTTTTCCATCTTGTCTTATTTTGCGCACACAACTTGGTTGTGATATTTTAAATTTATTGTTTTGTACTGTTCAATTGTTTTATCAACAAATGCCTTATTATAAAATGCCTTTAATTTTTTAAATTTCACCTTAGTATCTTCTAAAAAACCGAACTCAATTTTATATTGCCCGCTCCTAACGCTTAAAATAAATTCATTATTCTGCGTTTTATGTATACCAATAATTTCTTTTTTTAAAAAATCATCAGCTA
Source organism: uncultured Flavobacteriaceae bacterium (assembly GCA_913065125.1). Taxonomy (GTDB): domain Bacteria; phylum Bacteroidota; class Bacteroidia; order Flavobacteriales; family Flavobacteriaceae; genus Polaribacter; species Polaribacter gochangensis. The sequence goes on from CAJYAG010000002.1 coordinate 5,116, forward strand.
AAATTACATTTACAAACTTTGTAAATTCTTGTAAATTTCCTTTATTTATAGCACCTGTTATCAGTATTACTCTTGCCGAATAGTTATCTGACAACGGAACCTCAAACCCGTGTTTATCAATATAATAAGACGAATCAACATTGTTAATTCTTGCGATTGGCGTGCGTTGTTTTACTGTTGTTTTTAACACACCATCTATCGTGTAAAATACCGTTGCACTTTCTATATATGGATTTGAAAGTACAGCATGTTCTAGCTCTTGTAAATCTATGACAGATTTTGGTTGTTTTTTAAGCTCTTTATTATTTTGTATTAACAATTTATTAACCATTTCTTGTGTTAAAAAATCATTTGGACCTTCAGTAAATTCTATGGTTATTTTTTTTATTTTTTTATTCGAATTTTTAACCGAAGAGAAACTATATAAAAACACCAAAGATGCTATTAACAGTATAAAAAACAGATATGTTGCAGCTTTTTTCACTTAGTTTATTTTCTTTTGATTTATTTCTTTTACCACATCATTTATCAAAACACCAATATCTCCTGCTCCAATCATCACAATAACTTTTGCGGATGATTTTTGAATCTCTGTAATTACATTATTTTTTTCTACTACTTTTTTACTTTTTGAATTGATTTTACGCAACAACCATTCAGAATTTACCCCTTCAATTGGCAATTCTCTCGCTGGATAAATATCCAACAACAATACTTCGTCAAATTTTGAAAGCTCGGTGGCAAAACCATCTACAAAATCTTTGGTTCTGCTAAATAAATGTGGTTGAAAAACCGCCAAGACTTTTTCGTTTGGATACATTTCTCTTACCGAATTTTCTACTGCTTTTATTTCTGTTGGATGATGCGCATAATCATCAATCAACACTAATTCTGGTGTGTTAATTTTATACGAAAATCTACGTTGTACTCCTTTAAACGTTTTTAATTGCTCTTTAATTAACGCTAACGGAATTCCATATTCATTTGCCATTGCTAAAGCAGCTAAAGCGTTCATTACATTGTGTTTTCCTGGCAAATAGAATTCAATATTTTTTATAGTTTCTGTTGGCGTTTGTACATCAAAAATGTATTTACCTCTTTCAATTTTAAGATTAAATGCCTTGTAATCTGCAGCTTCCTCAATAGCGTAGGTCAGCCCTTCAATTGGCAATCCTTTGGCAACGATTAATTTGTCTGACACTTTATTTGAAAAATCATTGAACGTTTTTATCAACTCATTATGGTCTCCATAAATATCTAAATGATCTGCATCCATAGATATTACACAGGCAATATTTGGCGATAATTGTAAAAAAGAACGATCAAACTCATCGGCTTCCACAACCGAAACTTTATCTTCTCCTAAAATTAAATTCGAGTTATAATTCTCTGCAATTCCGCCTAAAAAGGAAGTCGCTTTACTTGGCTGCATAATATGCCCTAAAATTGATGATGTTGTCGTTTTTCCATGTGTTCCTGCAACTGCCAAACAAAACGTGTTTTCGGTTATTTTTCCTAAAATTTCCGCACGCTTTAAAATAGTAAATCCTTCTTTTTTTAAATACTTATATTCTACATGATCTTTCGGAATTGCTGGCGTAAACACCACCAATGTTTTTTCTTTTGACAGAAAATCTGTTGGAATATGCTCTACAGCATCTTCAAAATGAATTGCAATTCCCAATGCTGACAAACCACTTGTAATGTTTGTTGGCGTCTTGTCGTAACCGGCAACATTTTTACCATTTGCTTTAAAATAACGCGCAAGTGCACTCATACCGATTCCGCCGATACCTATAAAATAAACGTTATGTATAGTATTTAAATTCATATTACGTGTCTGTTTGAGCGGAGTCGAGACCTACTAAATCTCTCGACTCCGCTCGAGGAAACATCATTCTTTATTTAATAATTTTTCTATCTCGTTCACAATTTGACTTGTTGCATTTGGCAAAGCCAACTCATTAATATTTTCACTTAAACTTTGTTGTTTTCCTTTGTCTTTCATCAACGTTTCAAAAACAATTGGAAACGTTTCTAACTCACTTTCTTTTAGCAAAATTGCTCCGTGTTTATCTGCAATTGATTTTGCATTTTTAGTTTGATGATCTTCTGCAACATTTGGCGATGGAATAAAAATAGTTGGTTTTCCCACAATACATAATTCTGACACCGAACTTGCTCCAGCTCTAGAAATAATAATATCTGCTGCAGCATAGGCTAAATCCATTCTGTTTAAAAATTGATGTACTTGTACATTTTCATTTTTATTGTATTGCTGATATTCATCAACATATAACTTCCCACATTGCCAAATCAGTTGAATAGCTTGTTCTTTAAAAAAGGCTAATTGTTCTTCAACCAATTGATTGATTCTTCTTGCTCCTAAGCTTCCGCCTAAAACCAATATTGTTTTTTTAGCTGCATCTAATTCATAAAAACTTAACGCCTCTTCTTTTTTATTATGAATCGTTAATAAATCTTGTCTTACAGGGTTTCCTGTTTTTACAATTTTATCGGCAGGAAAAAATCGCTCTAAATTATCATAAGCCACACAAATTGATTTCGCTTTCTTCCCTAATAATTTATTGGTAATTCCTGGATACGAATTTTGTTCTTGTATCAACGTCGGAATCCCTTTTCTGTTTGCAATCATAAGCGTTGGACCACTTGCAAATCCGCCAGTTCCAATCGCTATTGTTGGTTTAAATTCTCTGATAATTCTAGATGCTTTCCACAAACTACTAATCAGCTTAAAAGGAAATGATAAATTTTTCAAGGTCAGTTTTCTCTGAATTCCAGAAATCCACAATCCTTTTATTTCATATCCAGCTTGCGGGACTTTTTCCATTTCCATTTTATCTTTTGCGCCAACAAACAAAAATTTTGCATCAGGATAGCGCAACTTTAATTCGTTTGCAATCGCAATCGCCGGATAAATATGTCCGCCTGTTCCACCGCCACTTATTAGAATGTTAATCGATCGCTTCATGTAAAATATCTAAAGGATTATCATCTAAAATTGTTTCTTCTGTTTCGTCTTTTGATGCGCTTACACTTAAAATCATTCCGAGCGCAAAACAGGTCATCCAAATTGATGTACCACCACTACTTATTAACGGCAACGTTTGACCGGTTACCGGGAATAAATTACTGGCCACCGCCATATTTATCATTGCTTGAAAAATAATCGGCAAACCAACTCCAATTACTAATAAAGAGGCAAAAACTGTATTTGCTTTTTTAGCAGCAATTACAATTCTAAACAGCAATAAAAAATAAATAAAAAGCACTAAAAATGCTCCAACCAAACCATATTCTTCAATAATAATTGCATAAATAAAATCTGAGGACGATTGTGGTAAAAAGTTTTTTTGTACACTTTTTCCAGGTCCATTTCCTGTTAATCCGCCAGTAGCAATTGCTATTTTTGCTTTGTTAACTTGATAGCCTTCTACTCCATCACTTTTTGAGAAACTTTCTATTCTACTTTCCCAAGTAGCAACACGATTTGGCATCGCATCTGGAAAAGCTTTTGCTGTTAACACAAATAATGTTAGAAAAACAACTCCAATTCCTAATATGAATCCGATATATTTTGCTGGATATCCGCCAATAAATGCTAACAAAATTACCATGGTAAAAATAATTGCTGTGGTAGAAAAATTAGCGGGTAAAATCAATACTAAAACACAGGCAACTGGCAACCACAATTGCCATAAACTTTCTTTAAATTCTATTTTCTTTTCTTTGTTTTTTGCTAAATATCTTGCTACATACACCATCAGTATTAATCCTGCTAATGTTGATGTTTGAAAACCTACACCAACAAACGGAATACGAATCCATCTACTTGCATTTGCTCCACCAATTGTAGTTCCTTGAGACAAGGTATAAATCAACAATAAGATAATTATTGGCAACATTAGTACAGAACCTCCACTAAAATATCTGTACGGAATTTTATGAACTCCATAAATAATTACAAAACCCATAATTAGTAAAATCATGTGTTTTATTAAATATCCAAATGTTGAACCAGAACCCACAACATATACCAGATTTGTACTTGCGCTATATACTGGCATAAACGAAAAAATCGCCAATATTGCAACAATAGTCCAAATGGTTTTATCTCCTTTTATATGTTTGAGTAGGTGTATCACTTTAAATTATAAAATTGATCTTACTGCTTTTTTAAATTGTCTTCCTCTATCTTCATAATTATCAAATAAATCGAAACTTGCACATGCTGGTGATAATAATACATTGTCTCCTCTTGTAGCCAGTTTTGCAGCAACCTTAACAGCTTCTTCTGCCCCGGCAGTTTCTACAATAATATCTACCACGTTGCTAAAAGTTTCAATAATCTTTTTATTATCAACTCCTAAACACACAATTGCTTTTACTTTTTCTCTTACCAATGGTAATAAATCGTGATAATCATTTCCTTTATCAACTCCGCCAACAATCCAAACCGTTGGATTATTCATACATTCTAATGCATAAAAAGTTGCATTTACATTTGTTGCTTTAGAATCGTTTATATATTGTACTTCTTTTACTTTTTGCACGTTTTCTAAACGATGCTCTGCACCTTCAAAATTTGAAAGGCTTTCTTTAATGGTTTGCTTTCTTACTTTTAATAATTGTGCTGCCATGGTAGATGCCATCGCATTTTTAACATTGTGCTTACCTTGTAAGGTTAGGTTTGATAGTGGCATAGTAAATTCTTCTGTATTTATTTTCGTTATTATATTTTCTCCCTTTATAAAAGCTCCAAATTCTAATTCTCTTTCTATGGAAAAAGGAATTAATGTTGCTTTCGTTTTATTTTCTTTTAACCAATTATTAGTTGCTTCATCATCTGCATCATAAATCAAATAATCGTTTTCTGTTTGATTCTTTGTAATTCTAAATTTTGACTCTACATACTTATTAAAATCATATTCGTATCTGTCTAAATGATCTGGTGTTATATTCGTTATAATGGCAATATGTGAATTGAATTTTTCAATTCCATCTAACTGATAGCTGCTCAATTCTAACACGTACGAATCATAATTCTGCTCTGCAACTTGTTGCGCAAAACTATCTCCAATATTTCCTGCAACTCCAACATGTAAGCCTGCTTTCTTTAACACATGATGTGTTAATAGCGTTGTTGTTGTTTTTCCGTTTGATCCTGTAATCCCAATGATCGTTGCATCTGTAAATTGACTCGCAAATTCTATTTCTGAAATTATAGGAATTTGCTTTTGTATCAATTTTTGAACTAACTTAACTTTCTCAGGAATTCCTGGACTTTTCATCACCAAATCAGCATTTAAAATTTTCGCTTCTGTATGTTGATTTTCTTCAAATTCAATATCATTATGTAAAAGAACTTTTTTATACTTCTCTGCAATTGTTCCTTTGTCAGAAACAAAAACTTCATAGTTTTTTTGCTTTGCTAAAATGGCTGTACCAACACCACTTTCTCCTCCACCAAGAATCGCTAACCTTTTCATTTATCTTAATTTCAAAGTTGCAATTGTAAATACGGCTAACAGAATTCCAACAATCCAAAAACGCGTTACAATTTTGCTTTCGTGATATCCCGATTTTTGATAATGGTGATGTAATGGCGACATTTTAAAAATGCGTCTTCCTTCTCCAAATTTCTTTCTGGTATATTTAAAATATCCTACTTGTAAAATCACCGACATATTTTCGACAACAAAAATTCCTGCTAAAAAAATCAACAACAATTCCTTGCGGATTGATATAGCAATTACTGCGATAATTCCGCCAATTGTCAAACTTCCTGTATCTCCCATAAAAACTTGAGCCGGAAATGTATTGTACCAAAGAAATCCGATTAACGAACCTGCAAAAGCCAAAATAAAAACGGTCATTTCTCCAGAATTTGGGATGTACATTACATCAAGATAATCAGCAAAAATGATGTTCCCAGAAACCCAAGCAAAAACGGCTAATGTTATGACTATAATTGCGGATGAACCTGCGGCCAATCCGTCAATTCCGTCTGTTAAATTTGCTCCGTTAGAAACTCCAGTTACAATAAAAACTACTACAAAAATGAAAATAATCCATGCGTAGGTTTCATATCCATCTCCTAAAAAACTCAATGCTTTTGAATAATCTAATTCGTTGTCTTTTAAAAACGGAATCGTAGTTTTAGTAGATTTATGTGCATCACCAAAAACTTGTTTTCTTCCGTTTTCTTGCACAATTTGTTGTTCTACTGGTAATTGTTCTTTAATGGTTACTTCTGGATGAAAGTACAGCATAGAGCCAACAATTAATCCCAAACCAACCTGACCTAATACCTTAAATTTTCCACTTAAACCGCCTTTGTCTTTTTTAAATATTTTTATATAATCATCTACAAAACCAATAAAACCCATCCAAATGGTTGTTATGATTAATATGATTACATAAATATTGTCTAATTTTGCTAATAAGACTACCGGAATTAAGGTTGCTAGAATGATGATAATTCCTCCCATAGTTGGAGTTCCAGATTTTTGAGCCTGACCCTCTAAACCTAAATCTCTCACTGTTTCTCCAACCTGTTGCTTTCGCAAATAATTGATGATTCTTTTTCCAAATATTGTTGAAAATAACAACGAAAATATAAAAGCCAAAGCAGCTCTAAATGTGATAAACTGAAACACACTTGCTCCCGGAAAACTAAATTGACTCTCTAAATATTCGAATAAATAATATAACATTCTTACTTATTTAATTGAATTAAACATTCGGTAACAACTTCTAAATCATCAAAATGAAATCGTTCTCCATGTATTTCTTGATAAGCTTCATGACCTTTTCCTGCAACCAACACAATATCTCCACTTTCAGATAATTTACAGGCCGTTTTTATAGCTTGCTTTCTATCTACAATCGACAAGGTTTTTGCAAGGTTTTCTTTGCTGACTCCAACTTCCATTTCTTCAATAATCGTTTGTGCATTTTCTGTTCTTGGATTATCAGAAGTAAAAATTGCTTGATTGCTTAACTGTGAAGCAATTCTTGCCATTTTTGGTCTTTTTGTTTTATCTCTATCGCCGCCACAACCAACAACTGTGATTACCTTTTCTTTACCTGTTTTAATATCAGCAATGGTTTCTAACACATTTTTTAGCGCATCTGGTGTGTGTGCATAATCTACAATTGCTGTGATTCCAGTTTTTGAAATTGTATACTGAAAACGACCACTTACACTTTCTAATTCACTAACCAATCTTAAGATTTCTAACTTTTCTAAACCACACAATTCTGCAGTTCCAACAATTGCTAATAAATTATACGCATTAAAAGTTCCGATGAGTTTAGACCAAATTTCTGTTCCGTTTACCGTTAATAAAGTTCCAGACATTCTTTTTTCTAAAACTTTTCCTTTAAAATCTGCAATGGTTTTTAACGCATACGTTCTTTTTGTTGCCTTGGTGTTTTGCAACATTACCGTTCCGTTTTTATCATCAATATTTACCAAAGCAAAAGCTGTTTTTGGCAAGGAATCAAAAAATGCTTTTTTAACATCTCTATATGCTGCAAATGAATTGTGGTAATCTAAATGATCATGAGAAAGGTTTGTAAAAACGCCGCCTTCAAAATGTAAACCGTGTGTTCTTTTTTGATGAATTCCGTGCGAACTCACTTCCATAAAACAATAATCAACACCTTCGTTAATCATATCGTTTAAATACGAATTGATGGACATTGAATCTGGAGTTGTATGTGTTGCGTTGTATTCTTTATCGTTAACTACAACTTTTACGGTTGAAAGTAAACCAACTTTAAATCCAGCTTTTTTAAATAATTGATACAATAAAGAAGCAATGGTGGTTTTACCATTTGTTCCGGTAACTCCAATTAATTTTAATTTTGATGATGGATTCTCAAAATAATTTGAAGCAGAAATTGCCAATGCACTTTTAGCGTCTTTTACTTTGATGTAAGAAATATTTTCTAAAATTGCAGCTGGTAATTCTTCGCAAATAATTGCGGTTGCTCCTAATAAAATGGCTTTTTCAATAAACAAATGACCATCAACTGTTACACCTTTTTGCGCAACATACATATCATTCGATTTCACTTTACGAGAATCAAACTGAATTGAATGTATTTCAATATCGATTGACCCAAGAACTTCTTCGATAGTTACTTTATATAATATGTCTTTTAATTTTTTCAATTTATTTATGATAATTTCAAGAGAATTACATCTCCTTTTTTAAATTTTGATCCTTTGATTATTGATTGTGTTACTACATTTCCAACACCATTAAACTTTACTTTTAATCCCAAGTTTTCTAATAAAGAAACCGCATCCATACCTGACATCCCTTTTACATCTGGAACAACATCGTGTTCTTTTTGTACTTTTTTATAATAGTCTTGATATTTCGTGTCAATTCCCGTAATTGTTGGTTGATCTGTAACTTGTTGTACATCAATTGGTGTAGTTGTATAAATTTTTTGAGCTATTTCTTTAAAAACTGGAGCAGCAACTGTTGCTCCATAATATCCTTTTTCTTTGTTTGGTTCATGAATTACAACAATGCACGAATACTTAGGATTATCTGCAGGAAAAAAACCTGCAAAAGACGCCACATAATATTTACTTGAATAATGCCCTTTTATAAATTTTCCCTCATTATCTGTATATGAATCAATCCATTTTTTTGCAGTTCCGGTTTTACCAGCCATAGAAAAATTTGGAGAATAAATATTATCTGCTGTTCCTTTTACAACAACATTTTCCATTACTTTTCTAACCTTATTTATGGTTTCTTGGCTTGCAATTCTTTCTTTAATAACTACTTTCTCAAAAACTTTTTCTGTTTTATTTTGAACTCGCAACTCTTTAATAAACCGTGGTTTTACCATTTCACCATTATTAGCAACAGCGTTATAAAATGTTAGCATTTGCAACGGTGTTATTGAAACTCCATAACCCCAAGCCATCCATTCTAGAGAAATTTTATTCCAAGGGTTTCTTGTGTTCCCTGGGTACGGAATAAAAGGTTTTCCTTCTCCTTGAATTTGTATCCCTAATTTTTTATCTAACCCAAAAGATCTCATTTTGTTTACAAACTTCATTGGATCATCATCATAATGTTCTCGAATCAATTTTACAATTCCGACATTTGAAGAAACTTCAAAAACGCGTGCAGCAGATATTTTTCCGTATCCTCCACGATGAGAATCCTCAACCTTACTTCCGTGCAGCATCAAAACTCCATTTCCTGTATCAACCACTGTAGATGTATCAATCACTTTATCGTCTAAAGCAGCCATTAAACTTGCTAGTTTAAAAGTAGATCCAGGTTCATGAGATTCCCAAACTGCATAATTTCTTTTCTCGTAATACGTTCCTTTTGACGTTCTCCCAAGATTTGCAATTGCTTTGATTTCTCCCGTTTCAGTTTCCATCACAATAGCCGATCCATGTTCTGCTTCAAAAAACTCCATTTGTCTTAACAAAGCATGATGCGTAATATCCTGAATGTTAACATCTATTGTTGTTATAACATCTCTTCCATCTATAGGTTCTTTTTCATTCACATCATTAATGGGCTTCCATTGCCCTTGTGCAATTTTTTGTTTTAATCTCCAGCCATTTTCTCCTTCTAAATATTTTGCAAAAGCACCTTCAATTCCTGCACCACCACGATAATCATCATAACCAATTGTTCTTTCTGCAATTTTTCCGATTGGTTTTACTCTTACTGTTTTTTGCTCTGTGATAAAACCTCCTTTATAGGGACCCAATTTGAAAATAGGAAACTGCTTCATTTTCATATAATCGTTGTACCCCAAGTTTCTCGCAATTAATAAATACCTGTTTTTTCGTTTACGGGCATTTCTTAATTTTTGTTGATAATAAGAAGCTGGTTTGCCAAGCAGTTCAGATAATGAGTTTGATAACGCTTTGATGTTTTTCTCGAAGACTGTACTTTTTACCGCAACCAAATCCATACGAATTGTATACTTGTACATCGATGTTGCTAATAAATTTCCGTCGGCAGCATATACATTTCCTCTGTTAGAAAAAATAGTATCATTTTTTACCGTACTCTCTACAGAAAGTTTTCTGTATTTATCTCCCTGTATATATTGAATATTTACAATTCGTCCAATAATAACAATAAAAAAAAGCGTCATTAAAGCAGTGACTATATATAGTTTGTTTAATATGCTCTTTTTAATGGTTGCCAAAGTTAATTCGTTTTTCGGATGATTTTAATTTTTTGTGGAGACGTTTGTGAAGGAAATATTCCTCTAGATTTTACCTTCTGTCGAATATTTGATTCCATTTTCATTCGCATTAAAATGGTTCCTGTATCAACATATTCTGCTCTAAGCTCTCTTTTCTTCTTATTTAATTCTGCAATTTTAATAACCTTACCATCGGCTTTATGTCCGCTAGTAATCATAAATAATAAAAGGCCAACAACAAAAATGATAATGCGCCAGTTTTTAAATGCCGAAGCATCAGTAAGGAAACTTCCACGTAATACATTGTAAATATTTCTTTTCGCTTTTGTCATTATTCTATTTTAATGTTGCCACTCTTAATTTAGCGCTGCGAGCCCTGTTGTTCAATTTAACTTCATCTTGGGTAGGCACTATTAACTTTCCAACTTTTTTTAAGGGTTCATTTGTATTACCATAAAAATCTTTATTGGGCTCGCCACTAAATAATCCTGTTCTTATAAATCTCTTTACCAATCTATCTTCTAAAGAGTGATAAGAGATTACACTTAATCTTCCATCTTCTTTTAACAAATCTGGAATTTGATTTAAAAATTCTTTTAATACTTCTAACTCTTGATTTACTTCTATTCGAATAGCTTGATAAATCTGAGCTAAAATTTTATGTTCTTTTGCCTTAGGCAAATGCCTCTTCAACACTTCTTTTAATTGAAAACTTGTTTCAATTTCTGCCTCTACTCTTGCCTCAACAATCTCTTTTGCTAGCGCTCTTGCGCTTCTTAATTCGCCATATAAAAACAACACATCCGACAATCGTTCTTCAGAATATTTGTTTACAATATGTTTTGCAGATATTTTAGATTTCTGATCCATTCTCATATCTAAATCTGCGTCAAATCGAGTAGAAAAACCTCTTTCTGCTTCATCAAATTGATGTGACGAAACTCCTAAATCAGCTAAAACTCCATCTACTTTTCTTATTCTATAAAATTTTAAAAACCTTGTTATGTGTCTAAAATTTTCTGCAATCAGAACAAAACGTTCGTCATCAATCTTATTTTCTTGCGCGTCTGGGTCTTGATCAAAAGCAAACAACTTTCCGTCTTTCCCTAAACGACTTAATATTTCTCTAGAATGACCACCGCCACCGAACGTAACATCAACATAAATTCCGTTTTCTTTAATATCTAAAGCATCAACGCTTTCCTTTAATAAAACCGGATCATGATAACTCATCTGCATCAGTATTTCCCATTACATCTTCTGCCAATTCTGCAAAATCAACAGCAGCATCATCTATTGCATTCTCATACCTATCTTTATCCCAGATTTCAATAATATTCACCGCAGATGATAGTACAACTTGCTTTTCTATACCAGCAAATTGACATAAATCTTTCGGAATTAATAATCGTCCAGAAGCGTCTAACTCAACCACTTTTACACCAGCTGTAAACCTTCTAATGAAATCATTATTCTTTTTTACAAACCGATTTAACTTGTTAATTTTATCCATCATCAAATTCCACTCTTTCATAGGATACAACTCCAAACAAGATTGAAAAACCGCTCTTTTCACTACAAATCCTTCAGATACAACAGGCAACAACTGCTTCTTTAGAGCCGATGAAAACATCACTCTTCCTTTAGCGTCGGCCTTGCATTCGTATGTACCAATTAGATTCATTAATTTCTAGTTACCTCTTAGTTCGATTTTCAAAAATAGAAATTTTTTACCACTTTTTACCACTTTTTACCACTTTATTATAAAAAATTCATTTTTACCTAAAATATTGACCCTTTAATACATAGGTTTAGAATTCTAGGCATTGTGTTAAAAATGCATATGTCCTAAAAAAAAACTACATTTGCTCCAAAGTCAAAATCAATTTAGACCATGACAGAAAACTTAATTACGGAAGGTAAGTTTACGTACGCAGAAGCAGGTGAAGGACAAGCAATAGTTGTATTGCATGGGCTAATGGGTGCATTAAGTAATTTTGATGCCACTTTTAATCATTTTTCTAAAAATGGGTACAAAGTTTTAATTCCAGAATTACCTCTTTATTCATTGCCAATTTTAAAAACAAACGTCAAAAATTTAGCAAAGTTTTTAAACGATTTTATCGAGTATAAAAAACTCGGAAAAGTAGTAGTAGTTGGAAATTCTTTAGGCGGACACATTGGCTTATATTTTACAAAGCATTATCCAGAAAAAGTAAAAGCATTAGTACTTACAGGAAGTTCTGGCTTGTACGAAAACTCAATGGGAGACAGCTACCCAAAAAGAGGCGACAGAGGTTATGTAACTAAAAAAGCACAAGATGTTTTTTATGATCCTGCGATAGCAACAGAAGAATTAATTGATGATGTGTACGAAGTAATTAACAACAGGAATTCGTTGATTAAAACCTTAGCTATTGCCAAAAGTGCTATTCGACATAATATGGCAAAAGATTTGCCTAAAATGAATCAACCAACTTGTTTGATTTGGGGAAAACACGATAAAGTAACTCCACCGCAAGTTGCAGTAGACTTTGATAAACTTTTACCGGATTCTGATTTGTTTTGGATAGAAAAATGCGGACATGCAGCAATGATGGAAAGACCAGAAGAATTCAATAAAGTTTTAGACGCTTGGCTTACTTCTAGAAATATTTAATTTCACATGAAAATCAAATCAGCAGAGTTTGTAATGAGTAACAGTAATGTTACAAATGCACCCAAAGACAGAATTCCAGAATACGCCTTTATAGGGCGTTCTAATGTTGGTAAATCTTCTCTAATCAACATGCTGATGGAGCGAAAAGATTTAGCAAAAACTTCAGGAAAACCTGGAAAAACACAATTAATCAATCACTTTAAAATAAATGAATCTTGGTTTTTAGTGGATTTACCTGGTTATGGTTATGCGCAAATTTCAAAAAAGAAAAGAACTATTTTTCAGCATTTTATAGAAAACTATTTTAAAGAAAGAGAGCAACTAGTTTGCACTTTTGTATTGGTTGACAGCAGACACGATCCGCAGAAAATTGACATCGAGTTTATGCAGTTTTTAGGAGAAAATCAAATTCCGTTTTGCATCGTTTTTACAAAAGCAGACAAATTAGGTAACTCTAAAATAAACAACCAAATTGCCTCTTACAAAAAGAAATTACTTACCTATTGGGAAACACTTCCTGAATCATTTTTAACATCTTCATCAACAAGTCTTGGAAGAAAAGAACTATTAGATTTTATTGATACTGTAAACGTTGATGTTGCTGACAACTTCAAATAACAGCCATGTTATCTACCAAAGAAAATTTGCAAGTTTTATATGAAGACAATCACATTGTTATTGTAAACAAACGTGCTGGAGATATTTCTCAAGGTGATAAAACAGGTGACAAACCCTTAAGTGATGTTGTCAAAGCATACATCAAAAAGAAATACAACAAACCTGGCGATGTTTTTTTAGGAGTTGTCCACAGATTAGACAGACCAACAAGTGGAATTATTATTTTTGCAAGAACTTCAAAAGCTTTGGAACGTTTAAATAAAATGTTGCGTGATAAAACCATTAAAAAGACCTATTGGGCAGTTGTAAAAAATCAACCAACAAAAGAACAAGACACCTTAATTAATTTCTTAAAAAAAAATCCGAAGAATAATAAATCCACAGCCTATTCTAAAGAAATTGGTGGAAGTAAAAAAGCCATTTTACATTATAAAACCATCAAAAAACTCGATAATTATTCGCTGTTAGAAATCGATTTAGAAACCGGTCGTCATCATCAAATTAGGTGTCAATTAGCTACAATTGGATCACCAATAAAAGGCGACTTAAAATATGGTTTTAACAGAAGTAATAAAGATGGGAGTATTCATTTACATGCACGAAAAATAAATTTTATTCATCCTGTAAGCAAAGAAGAAATTTCTGTAATTGCTCCTTTACCAAAAGATCCTATTTGGGATTCGTGTACTTAATTTTGTATCTTTAGGCTGAAATCAATTTTTAAATGAAAAGCCTAAAATTTCTTACCGTTTTTACATTGCCAATTAGCGTATATTCTTCATTCACCTTGAATGGTTGGTATACTTTTTTACCTTTATTTTTATTCTTCGGAATTGTTCCTGTTTTAGAGTTTTTATTTAAACCAACACCAGAAAATTTTAACAAAGAACAAGAGCAAATTGAAAAAGAAAATAAAATGTACACCTATATTTTATATTTAACTGTTCCTGTGCAATTGTACTTTTTGTATTTGTTTTTTTACGCAATCCAAGAACCTCATTTAACCACTTTTGAATTGATCGGAAGACTCTTCGGAATGGGATTAATGTCTGGAACACTTGGCATAAATGTGGGACATGAATTAGGTCACAGAAACAACAGATTTGACCAGTTTTTAGGAGAAATTTTATTATTAAGTTCTATAAACACTCATTTTTTACCGTATCATAATGCGGGCCATCATTTTAACGTTGCCACTCCAAAAGATGCGGCTACTGCTAGAAAAAGCGAAATTATTTATAGCTTTTGGATTCGCTCTCATTTTACAAGCTACAAACAAGCTTGGCAATTAGAAAACAAGCGCTTAAAACTTTCTGGCAGAAGTTGGTTTCATTATCAGAACAGAATGGTTATCTATACTTTATTAAACCTCATTTTACTTTCATCCATCTTTTATTTCTTCGGAACATTTGTGCTGATTTGCTTTGTAATTGCATCAGTAATTGGAATTTTATTATTAGAAAGTGTAAACTACATCGAACATTACGGACTCTTGCGAAAACAATCTGAAAGTGGCAGGTACGAAAAAGTAAAAAGAACACATTCTTGGAACTCAGATCATGTCATTGGTAAATTAATGTTGTTTAATTTATCACGTCATTCAGATCATCATTACAACGGAAGCAAACACTATCAAATTTTAAAATCGTTGCCAGAAAGTCCACAAATGCCAACAGGTTATCCAGGAATGGTCATCTTAGCATTAGTGCCTCCATTATGGTTTTCGGTAATGCATACAAAACTAAAAGAACAATAGGATTTATGAATATTCCGCAAATAGTACAAGAGCAAAAAACATATTTTGCTTCGCAACAAACCAAAGACATTTCCAACAGAAAAAAACTTTTAAAAAGGTTACTTTCAGAAGTTACTAAAAGAGAAAAAGACATTGTAAATGCGCTGTATGTAGATTTTAAAAAATCGGAATACGAAAGTGTAATGACAGAAACTTCCATTGTAATTTCTGAACTCAAAAGAACCATTAAAAACATCAATGCTTGGGCAAAACCACAAAGCGTGATGCCTGCATTTTTAAACTTTCCGTCTTCTAGTAGAATCTACAAAGAACCTTACGGAACTATTTTAATAATTGCTCCTTGGAATTATCCATATCAACTCGCATTAGTTCCGCTTATTGGTGCAATTGCAGCAGGAAATACTGCTGTTGTAAAACCATCAGAATTAACACCAAACACCAGTAAAATAACCAAAGAAATTATCGAGTCAGTTTTCAATAAGAAATTAGTAAGCGTTGTTGAAGGTGGCATAGATGTTTCTACAGAATTACTTAATCAACGTTGGGATTATATTTTCTTTACAGGAAGTGTTCAAGTTGGTAAAATTGTGGCAAAAGCTGCTGCACAATTTTTAACTCCAGTTACCTTAGAATTGGGTGGAAAAAATCCATGTATTATTGATGAAACTGCCAATATTAAATTAGCAGCAAAAAGAATTGTTTGGGGGAAATTCATCAATGGCGGACAAACCTGTATTGCACCAGATTATTTATTGATTCACGCTTCTGTAAAAGAAAAATTTGTGACTTATTTTAAAGCTGAAATTGAAAATGCTTACGGAGAAAATCCTGAGAACTCTAACGATTATCCGCGAATTGTAAATCAACGTAATTTTGACAGATTAGCAGCAATGTTAGAAAATGAAACCTTTTTAGTTGGCGGAAAAACAAACCGAGAAGACAATTATATTGCTCCGACTTTAATTGATGAACCCAATTTGGATAGCGAAGTAATGAAAGGTGAAATTTTTGGACCAATTTCTCCTGTGATTTCTTATCAAACTGAAGGAGATTTAGAAAAAATAATCGGCAACTACGAAAAACCTTTAGCGCTTTACGTATTTTCTGGAAATAAAAAATTTGCAAATAAAATGATTGCCAAGTATTCTTTTGGCGGTGGAACCATTAACGATACAACCGTACATTTTGCAAATCACAATTTACCTTTTGGTGGCGTTGGAGAAAGCGGAATTGGAAGTTATCACGGCAAGCAAACATTTGAGTTGTTTTCACACAAAAAAGGAGTAACAAAACGCTACAATTGGCTCGATCTACCAATGAGGTATGCGCCGTATAAAGGAAAATTAAAGACATTAAAAACCTTCATGAAATTATTTTCATAAAAATATGACCAACGAAAAAACAGTTTCAGAAGCGATACAATACAGACGTTCTGTAAGAATATTTGACGCAGAAAAACCATTAGACACTTCTCTCGTAAAAAAATGTATTGAGCAAGCAAGTCTTGCTCCAAATAGCAGCAATATGCAATTGTGGGAGTTTTATCACATTACATCAAAAAACATGATTGCCAAAATTGCGCCTTTTTGTTTCAATCAAAATGCAGCAAGAACCGCACAACAATTAGTTGTTTTTGTAGTCAGAAAAGATTTATGGAAACAACGCGCAAAAGCAAATTTAAAATATATGGATGCTGTTTTTGGTGAAAACAATCCGAAGTCTGAACAACGTAGTAGAGAAAAAGTAGCTCGAAATTATTACGGAAAAATCATTCCGTTTGCATACGTAGATTTTTTCGGAATTTTAGGTTGGATCAAATATTTAATCATTTTAATAACAGGACTTTTTAGACCCATTTATAGAGAAGTTCGTCAAAAAGACATGCGTGTTGTAGCACACAAATCTGCTGGTTTGGCTGCGCAAAATTTTATGACAAGTATGGCGGCAATTAATTATGATACGTGCCCAATGGAAGGTTCTGATACGTGGCGTGTAAAACGTGCTTTGGGTTTGCCTTTTGGCGCAGAAATAAACATGATTGTTTCTTGCGGAATTAGAACCGAAAAAGGTGTGTACGGAGAACGTTTTAGAATTCCGTTTGAAGAAGTTTATAAGGAGGTTTAAAATGAAAATATTCAACATTTTTTTTAGCGTGAATTTTTGGTTGGTAACCAAACTATACAAAAACAAAGATTATCCTATTTTCTCAACTATTATAGGTGTTTCTACATATCAATTTTTCACACTTTTATTTATTTTTGATTTTTATCGGTTTCAAATTTTAGACAACAAAAACTTAATCATTGGAGAAAGTAAAACTCCTGGATTTATAGTTATGACAATAATATTATTTTTAAACCAGTACTTTTACTCAAGAAAAAAGCAATATATAGATGTGTTGAAAAAATTCAACAAACTTAGTCAGACTAATAAAAAGCTTTCTTTTGTAGTCTCGATATTATATATGATAATGATAATTGCTCTTACCGTTTATTCTGTCTATTCTATTAGAAATAACATTAAATGGTTTTAAAATGACTTCTATTTTTTAGGCTTAAAAATCAACACATTTTCAGAAGCTTCAATTTCTTTTTGATTTAGTTTCATTTTTACAAATTCGCCATCAATATATTTTTGCGCTTGATCATCGTAATGATCGCTAAAAACATTTCCAGATTGTCCGGTTGGTAAAATTCCCAAACTATTTTCAACATCAGAAAAATCGACAATTCTACGTGTAGAAGGCCCAGCTTTAATTTTATAAACGCCTGTGCTATCTAAATTAAAAATTTGATTGTTTATCACTTCGTTTCCTCCACCAGTTTTAAAAGGTCCAACATTAAAATAGCTACGCAATGCAGCAACTTTACCTAAAGCGTGTTCATATTCTACAGAAATAACTCGATCCCAAGTCCAATCTTGTACGTTTTCTCCCAATTGATTTCCTAAAAACGCAATGGCTTTTTTATACGAACTGGTAATAATGTCTGTTCTCGTTTCCTTTTTATTTATAGTTTTAATATTGTCCCACCAAACAGATTCTTCTCTCACAATTTGCTCTGCAAATGCTTTATCTTGAAACGGCGTATTTTTAAATTGATGGAAACTTTTACCCATTTCATCTTGATATGTTGCAACCAAAACTTCATAAATAAATCGGTTGTAAATGGTTGGTGCAATTTCTTTTTTTCCGTAAAAACCATTCCATTTTTTTAAATAATCTAAACTTAATCTTTCGCTTGGCGATAAGTTCTTTTTATCGATTCCAGTTGCTAAAGTTGTAATATTGTCTGAAACACTTGCAGAAGTTACATCGTAGATCATTTTAGCTACATCTTCTTTTGTAAAATCATTTTTAGCTTCTAATAAAGCAACAATTCTTTTGGCTCTATCTTCTGGCAAATAATATCCTGGATACAAACCTCCTTTTATAGAATCTGGTTGATTGTTTGCAGAATACACATAATTTAAACTCGGATTTATAGACATTGGATTTTCCTCAAAATCAAAATATTCTAAGATTTCATCTTTACCAGAAGCGCCATCTAAAATGGTTTTTGTATTGATGCCTTCTCTGTATTTATATAGTTTTCCAGCTGCAAACCAAGCGATGTTATTTTTAGCATCTCCATACATCATATTTAATCCTGGCGCATGTAATTTGGCCGCTGCGTTTTTAAATTCTGCTAACGAATTAGAATGCGATAAATCGTAACCAACTTCTAATAACTCATTGTTTAATTTGGTATAAATCCATTGCATTGCCATGGGTCTTTCTTCATCAATATGCTCAATTAAATCATTCATAATTGGTCCGTGTTGACTCACTCTAATTTGATACACAGCATCTTCTTCGTCTTTTACTTTGATTCTTTTCTCTATAACATCATAGGTTTTATAACCGTTTTCTGTTATGTATTCATTCGGATTATTTGGATTTTCTTTTTCGAAATAAAAATCGACATCATCATTCTCAAACATGGTCATTCCGTACGCATATTCTCTGTTATGTCCGATTAATGAAAACGGAGAAAGCGCTAAATTAAAACCATACATTTCGTAATCTGGAGTTTTAATATGAGATTGATACCAAACCGAAGGTTGCGCAAATCCAATATGAGGATCGTTTGCAAAAATTACGCGTCCGTTTTTAGTTTTATCTGCTCCAATTACCCAAGAATTACTTCCAATAAATGGTGATAATGGTAAATTTTTATACAAATCTTGCATTGCGGTAGCAACACTTGCCATTAAAATTGGTTTCTTTTCATTTTGAATGATCTCCGTATTTTTAATATTCGACAAACTAATTTCATTAAAATAAGCTGCTCCTAATTTTTCTTTAACTTCGTTTAACATCGGATCTGTTTTATGAGCAGCAGCAAAGCTAAACGCCATATAACCAAACACATTATACACATCTTTTAGCGTATATTTTTCTTTATCAACGCCAACTAATAAAAACTCTATTGGCGTTGGCCCGTTTTCCATAAACTGATTAATTCCGTCTAAATACGCCATCGTTAATTTGTAGGCTTCAGAATTTGTGTCTAAGTTTTTTATCGTTTTTGCAGATGCTTCTTCAATTCCTAATCCAGAAAAAAACTTGTCTGTTTTTAGCAATTCTTTTCCAAAAATTTCTGCCAATCTTCCTGCGGCAATTCTTCTAATTAATTCCATTTGCCACAATCTATCTTGCGCATGCACATAACCTAAAGCAGTAAAAGCATCTTTTTGATTTTGCGCATTGATATGCGGAACGCCAACTTCATCATAATACACAGTAACTTCATCAAAAATATTTGCCAACTCTAATTCTCCATCATATGTTGGGTATAAAGTTCTTGTAAACAACCAAAGTCCAACAAAAAATAAAACAACTAATACGGCAAATACTTTTAGAATTTTTTTGAAAGTTTTCATGAAATTAAATTAGAATTTCCTCAAAGATAGTAGAAAAATCAATCAAAAAAGAAACTACTTTTAACAAGCAGAATTTTGTACTTTTGTTACTCGTTGTAAAACAAATTAGATGAAAAAAATTCAAATGGTTGACTTACAAAGTCAATATGCTAAAATAAAAGATACAGTTGATGCTTCGATTCAAGAAGTATTAAATTCATCATCCTATATCAATGGCCCTTTAGTCCATGATTTTCAGGCAGATTTAGAAAAATATTTAGGCGTAAAACATGTAATTCCGTGTGCAAACGGAACCGATGCATTGCAAATTGCAATGATGGGTTTAGGTTTAGAACAAGGCGATGAAGTGATTACTGCAGATTTTACATTTGCGGCAACCGTAGAAGTGATTGCATTGTTAAAATTAACGCCTGTTTTGGTGGATGTTGAAGCGGATACTTTTAATATGAATATTGATGCTTTGAAAAAAGCAATAACACCAAAAACAAAAGCCATTGTTCCTGTTCATTTATTTGGACAATGTGCAAATATGGAAGCTATACTAGAAGTTGCGAAAGAACATAATTTGTTTGTAATTGAAGATAATGCACAAGCAATTGGTGCAGATTACACCTTTGCAAACGGAACAAAAAAGAAAGCCGGAACAATTGGAAATGTTGGAACGACTTCATTTTTTCCTTCAAAAAACTTAGGTTGTTACGGTGATGGTGGCGCAATTTTTACAAATGATGATGAATTAGCGCATACGTTACGTGGAATTGTAAATCACGGAATGTACACACGCTATTATCATGATGTTGTTGGCGTAAATTCTCGTTTAGATTCTATTCAAGCTGGCGTTTTAAAAGCAAAATTACCATTATTAGATAGTTATTGTGATGCGCGTAGAAAAGCTGCAACTTTTTATTCGAATGCTTTTGCAAGTAATAAAAATATTATCACTCCAAAAATTAGTGATTTTACAACACATGTTTTTCATCAGTACACATTGCAAATCACCAACGGAAAACGCAACGAATTACACAAGCATTTATTAAGTAAAAACATTCCAAATGCTATTTATTATCCTGTTCCGTTGCATTCACAAAAAGCATATGCAGACGAACGTTATAATGAAAGTGATTTTCCTGTTACAAATCAATTGATACAAACAGTCATTTCATTACCAATGCATACAGAATTAGAACAAGATCAATTAGAGTTTATAACACAAACTATTTTAGATTTTGTTGGATAATATTTAGATCTCGACTCCGCTCGACCTGACGTGCGTTATGTTTGTCTCCTCGTGTGGAATCCAGAGGTTAAAAGCACCTTTTTATGAAAAAAATATTAGTAACTGGCGGTTTAGGTTTTATAGGTTCTCACACCGTTGTAGAATTACAAAACGCTGGATTTAACGTTGTAATTATTGATGATTTATCAAATACATCTATAAATGTTTTACACAACATTACTGATATTACAGGAATAAAACCTGAATTTCATCAACTAGATTTACGTATTAAAAATGATGTAACTTCTTTTTTTGAGAATAACATTATTGATGGAATTATCCATTTTGCAGCATTTAAAGCAGTTGGAGAAAGCGTACAAAAACCCTTAGAGTATTACGAAAACAATATTGGTTCTTTGGTATATTTGCTACAAGAAATGAAAAATAGAAATCTAGATAATTTTATTTTTAGCTCTTCCTGTACAGTTTACGGACAAGCCGATGAGTTGCCAATTACAGAAAACGCACCAACAAAACCAGCGGAATCTCCGTACGGAAATACCAAACAAATTGGAGAAGAAATCATCAAAGAAAGCTGTAAATCATACAATTTAAACGCTATTGCTTTGCGATATTTTAATCCGATTGGCGGACACGAAAGCATAAAAATTGGTGAATTACCACTTGGCGTTCCACAAAATTTAATTCCGTTTATTACACAAACAGCAGCTGGAATCAGAAAAGAATTGTCTGTTTTTGGTGATGATTATCCAACAATTGATGGAACAGCAGTTCGTGATTATATTCATGTGGTAGATTTAGCAAAAGCACATATTGCAGCTTTGCAACGACTAATCAACAAGAACAATAAAACCAATTTTGAGTTTTTTAATGTGGGAACAGGAAAAGGAAGTTCGGTGCTAGAAGTCATCAAATCTTTCGAGAAAGTTTCTGGAAAACCACTTAATTATAAAATTGTTGGAAGACGTGAAGGCGATATTACTGCTGCTTATGCAGACACCACAATTGCGAATAAGGAGTTGAATTGGAAAACAGAAAAAACTCTCGATGAAGCATTGGCTTCTGCTTGGAAATGGCAATTAAAACAACAATCATAATTGTTGTTTTAAATAAAAAAAATTACCTTTCACTTATCAAACCAAAGTTTGATGATTAAATTGATTTTTCTATGGCTAGATTTATAAAAAAACATCAAAAGGAAATTGGTGCTTCTCCTGACGAATTAATATTTATTGGTAAAAAAAAGACAGAAAATACCGTTCTAAGAATTATCGATTATGACAAAAACAACTTAGAAGAAATTCCTATTAATTCTGTTGAAGAAGCCTTGGCATACCAAGAAAAAAAATCTACCACTTGGTTTAATGTAGACGGAATTGACAAAACTGCAATCATGCAACAAATTGCTGAAGGTTTTCAGTTCGATCATTTTATCATAGCAGATGTAATGAATACGCATGCAAGACCAAAAGCACAAGAAAACGATAATTGCTTGTTTTTATCCATAAAAATGCTTCAAATAAATGAAAACTCTAACTTAATTTCTTTTGAAAATTTAAGTTTAATTGTTACTAAATCTGTATTACTATCGTTTCAAGAAAAAACAGGTGATGTTTTTGAACCGGTAAGAAATCGCCTACGTAAACAAAAGAAGAGAATACGAAACTCGGGTCCAGATTATTTATTATTTGCATTGTTAGATGTAGTTATTGATAATTATATTTACATTTTAAGTATTCTTGGAAATAAGATCGAGAACCTAGATGAAGAGTTACTTCAGAACCCTAATAAATCAATCATAGAAACAATAAACACCCATAAAAAAGAATTAAATTACTTACGAAAAAACATACTTCCTGCTAGAGAAATGCTTTTAAGTTTAACTAAAATTGATTCTGATTATATCAGTACTAAAAATCACATTCATTTTAAAGAGTTACAAAACAACATCAGTCATGCAGTAGAAATTTCTGATAGTTATAGAGAAATTTTATCAGATCAATTAAATATATATCACACAACTGTTAGTACTAAATTAAATGATATTATGAAGTTTTTAACCGTGTTCTCTGTTGTGTTTATTCCGCTTACTTTTATTGCTGGTATTTACGGAACTAACTTTGATGTACTGCCAGAGCTACATTATAAATACAGTTATTTTATCATGTTAGGCGCTATGGCAATTATAGCAATCGGAATGTTGTATTATTTTAAAAAGAAAAAGTGGTTTTAATAAAAAAATGCCATTTTTATTCATTTTTTACTCATTTTTGAATGATTTTTAGCTTTTTTTATCATTTTTTATTAAAATTTACCTTTTTAAGATTGCAAATACTTAAATAAAAACGGATATACTTAACATATCCGTAAAAATTACGCATTATAATTTTCAATATAATATTAATTAACTGAAAATTAATGTTTTAACATTTAAAAATTGACATGACCTATCCATCTCCATATCTTTGTATCATATTAATTTAATGATAAAAGACAAGATGAAACTGATTCAAATTAAAAGAAAAACCCGTTTAGAAAAGAGATTTACTCCACAAATGGGACGATTACACACTAGAGTTACTTATATTAAAAAAATGTTTTTAAACATTATTCCTCTAGAAACTCTTCATAAATACAGAGAAACGTATTATGGTGAAATTAAAGATTGTGAAGATTGTGTTCTTTCAAAATAAACATAAAAAAATCCCACTCAATTTGAGTGGGATTTTTTATTTCAACAATTATTTTATACTTCTAAAACTGCGCCACTTGCAGTAACATTTCTATCAATTTTACGCATCAATCCTTGCAATACTTTTCCTGGACCAACTTCTATGAATTCTGTTCCTCCATCAGCAATCATTGCTTGTACAGATTGTGTCCAACGAACTGGTGCTGTTAATTGCAACATTAAATTTTTCTTAATTTCATCTGGACTTGTAACTGCACTTGCAGTAACATTTTGATACACAGGACACATTGGTTCACTAAAAATTGTTGCTTCAATTGCAGCAGCTAATTCTTCCCTTGCTGGCTCCATCATTGGCGAATGGAATGCGCCTCCAACCGGCAACAACAAAGCTCTTCTTGCTCCTTTTTCTATTAAAACTTCACAAGCTTTTTCTACTGCAGAAACTTCTCCAGAAATTACCAATTGTCCAGGACAATTATAGTTTGCGGCAACTACAACTCCATCGATTGCTGCACAAACTTCTTCAACCACATTATCATCTAATCCTAAAACTGCTGCCATTGTTGATGGTTGTATTTCACACGCTTTTTGCATTGCTAAAGCTCGCTTAGAAACCAATGTTAATCCGTCTTCAAAAGACAAAACACCATTTGCAACCAATGCAGATAATTCTCCTAAAGAATGTCCTGCAACCATTTCTGGTTGAAAAGAATCTCCCATTACTTTTGCTAAAATTACGGAATGTAAAAAAATAGCAGGCTGTGTAACTTTCGTTTCTTTTAATTGTTCTGCTGTTCCTTCAAACATAATGTCTGTAATTGCAAAACCTAAAATTTTATTTGCTTGTTCAAATAACTCTTGGGCTATGGTTGACTTTTCGTATAAATCTAATCCCATTCCTGAGAATTGTGCTCCTTGACCTGGAAAAATATATGCCTTCATGTGCTTCTTTTTTGTTCTTTATTTGATTCTGCAAACATACAAATTTTTAAAATCAAACTAAATTCTTACTTTCGTTCTATGACCAAACAACAAAAATCTTCTGCGCAATTAATTTATTTGATTTTAGCGGCATTATTTATTGCTTCGTTAGTTACGTCTAATTTAATATTTCAAAAATTCTTTTATTGGTATCCTTTTGATATTACTATTTTTGATGTTAAATTATTTGAATTATCAGTTGGCTTATTACCTTATCCAATTACTTTTTTAATTACTGATATTTTATCCGAAGTGTATGGGAAGAAAAAAGCAAATCAAGTTGTAATCGCCGGGATATTCGCTTCCTTTTTTTCGTTATTAATTATTTTTGTGTCCAAACAAGTTCCCGCAACTACTTGGTCGCAAGTAA
The DNA here is from genome assembly GCA_913065125.1 of uncultured Flavobacteriaceae bacterium. Taxonomy (GTDB): domain Bacteria; phylum Bacteroidota; class Bacteroidia; order Flavobacteriales; family Flavobacteriaceae; genus Polaribacter; species Polaribacter gochangensis. The sequence continues at coordinate 30,582 of CAJYAG010000002.1, forward strand.
ATGATGAAACTTTTTTAAATGTTTTTGGCGCTGCACCGTTAGCTGTATTTGCGTCGATGATGGCTTATTTATTTGCTCAATTTATTGATATTAGAGTGTATCATTTTTGGAAAAAATTTACCAAAGGAAAACATCTTTGGTTGCGAAATAATTTTTCAACATTTACATCTCAGTTTATAGATACTTTTACCGTTTTAACATTACTTTGCTCTTTTAACATTATTGCATGGGACAAGTTTTGGGATTTATTAATTGGAGGTGTTCTTTTTAAAATTTGCATTGCCGCTTTAGACACTCCAATTCTTTATATAATTGTATTTTGGTTTCGAAAAAAATTCAATTTAAAACCCGGAGAAGAAATTACCGAGTAACTTTGTATACAATTACTTTTTTTTACGACAAAAAATCACAAATACTATTTTATGAAAACATATTACGACCCGGCTGATTTAAGAAAATTTGGAAATATAACAGAATGGAGCGAAGAACTTGGTGAAAAATTCTTTGATTACTACGGAAAAGTGTTTGAAGAGGGCGCGTTAACTGCAAGAGAAAAATCATTGATTGCATTGGCTGTTGCACATACAGAACAATGTCCGTATTGTATTGATGCGTACACAAAAGATGGTTTACAACGCGGAATTACTAAAGAAGAAATGATGGAAGCTGTTCATGTTGGAGCGGCAATAAAAAGTGGCGCAACGTTGGTTCATGGAGTTCAAATGATGAATAAAGTAAATAAACTTGAGATGTAAATAAATTATGAATTTTAAATTACGAATTATGAGTTTTGTACTCCTATTCGTAATTCATAATTCTACATTCGTAATTAAATGAAAAAATCTCTTCAAGCAAGAAATAACGATTTAGCAAATACAGAGCGTCAATTAGAAATTCTATCAAACGGAGTTTTTGCTGATGGTGAATTACCTACGTTTGCAAATAAAATTAAGGAAACAAATCAGTTCCCGTTACGTCCAAAGAAATTAGAAATTTTACAGATTAATTTAGGCTATATGTGCAACCAAGTTTGCTCACACTGCCATGTTGATGCTGGTCCAGACCGAAAAGAAATTATGACGATTGAAACGATGAATCAATGTTTGGAAGTCATCAAAAAAACCAATGCACATACGTTGGATTTAACTGGCGGCGCTCCGGAAATGAATCCGAATTTTAGATGGTTTGTTGAAGAAGCAAGTAAAGCAGGAATTAAAGATTTTATTGTCCGATCTAATTTAACCATTATTTTAGCCAATAAAAAATACCACGATTTACCTAATTTTTTTAAAAAACACAACGTACATGTAATTTCTTCGATGCCACATTATACGCAAGGAAAAACGGATAAACAACGTGGTGATGGCGTTTTTGACAAATCAATCAAAGCATTGCAAATGCTGAATAAAGTTGGTTATGGAATTGAGGGTTCTGAATTAAAATTAGATTTGGTGTACAATCCGTCAGGCGCATTTTTACCAGGAGATCAACAAGCATTAGAAAACGATTTTAAGAAAGCATTAAAAGACGATTTTAATATTGATTTTCACAGTTTATTTGCGATTACCAATTTACCAATAAGTAGGTTTTTAGATTATTTAATTGCTTCAGAAAATTATGAAGAATATATGTTTGCTTTGGTTGAAGCTTACAATCCGTTAGCAGTTGAAAACGTTATGTGTACCAATACCATTTCTATCAGTTGGGACGGATTTTTATACGATTGTGATTTCAATCAGATGTTAAATTTAAAAGTAAACTCTAACGTTAAACACATTGCTGACTACAATGAAGAATTGCTGCAAAATAGAAATATTATTATCAATCAACATTGCTACGGGTGTACTGCTGGCGCAGGAAGTAGTTGCCAAGGAGTTGTTGCGTAAATCAGTTTCAGTTAACAATTACCAGTAATCAGTAACGAAAAAAGTAAGAAGTTTAAATTCATGAGTGATAAAAAGAATCAAGAGAAAAGAACTAGGAAAAAAAATGATTTGCTTATTGTATTTGTAAAGAACATTATCTTAGGCAAAGTAAAAACACGTTTGGCTAAATCGATTGGTGCTATTGGGGCTTTTAAAATTTATTCAGAATTGGTAGATATTACTGAAAAAGCAACAACTAATATTACAGCTGGCAAACACATTTATTTTTCTGATGTCATTATTTCATCAAAATGGAAAGGCGATAAAAAATTTATACAAGAAGGAAAAGATTTAGGAAGTAGAATGCAAAATGCTTTTCAAAATGGATTTGATGAAGGGTATGAAAACATCCTATTGATTGGTTCTGATTTACCTGATATTTCTAAAAATATTATTAATTCAGCTTTTGAAAAATTAGAAAACAATGATGTGGTTTTTGGTCCAGCTGAAGATGGTGGCTATTATTTAATTGGATTGTCTAAAATAATTCCATCCATTTTTGAAAATAAACCTTGGAGTCAATCAGAATTATTAACTGTAACTTTAGCAGAATTAAAAACACAAAAAAAAACTATTGGGTTGATAGAAACGTTAAACGACATCGATACTTTTGAAGATTTAATTACATCAGATTTTTATAAAAAGAATTTGGAAATTCAAGAAATTATACAACAAAATAGAGCAATAAAACAAAAAGATACTGAAACAAGTTCAGCATAAACATGAAAAAACTACAACTACAAGAAACAACAGATTATTTAAAAGCAAACGGAATTACAGCTCCAGAAATCGGAATTGTATTAGGAACAGGTTTAGGAAAACTGGTTGATGAAATCGATATCGAAAAAGAAATTGCCTATGTTGATATTCCAAATTTTCCTCAAGCAACTGTAGAATTTCATTCTGGAAAATTAATTTACGGGAACTTATCTGGTAAAAAAGTAATCGTAATGGCTGGTCGTTTTCATGTCTATGAAGGCTATAGTTTATGGGAAGTAACGTACGGAATCAGAACCATGCACGCTTTAGGAATCAAAAATTTATTGATTTCAAATGCTGCTGGTGCTATCAATCTAAATTATAAAAAAGGCGATATCATGCTGATTGAAGATCACATCAATTTGCAAGGAAGTTCTCCTTTAGCTTTTAAAGGCGCCAATGATTTTGGAAATATTTTTGCGGATATGCTAGAACCGTATTCAGTAAAAATGAATAAGAAATTGAAAGAAATTGCGAAAGAAAACGACATCCAATTGCACCAAGGAATTTACACCAGTGTTGTTGGTCCGCAATTAGAAACCAGAGCAGAATATAGAATGTTGCAAATATTAGAAACGGATGCAGTTGGAATGAGTACAGTTCCTGAAGTGATTGTCGCTAAACAATTAGAGCTGCCTTGTGCTGCAATTTCTGTATTAACAGACGAATGTGATCCGAAAAATTTACAACCAGTAGATATTTCTGAAATCATTGCAATTGCAGGTAAAGCAGAGCCTAAAATGATTGTATTATTTAAAGAATTAATCAAAAAAATATAACGCCATTCCGAACGAAGTGAAGGAATCTCATCAAAAGATTGCCATGTCATACTTCCTCGCAATGACAAACAAAACATAAAATGAGTTATTTAGACGAAACACATAGCGTATATAAAGAAGCAGCTTTAACTCCAGATGTAGGCTTGTGTTGCACAACAAATCCGATTTGGGAATTACCAGGATTGAAGATTCCTAGAATCATGCAAGAGATGAATTACGGATGTGGTTCTACTGTACATGCAAGAGATTTAACAAACAATCCAAAAATGTTATATGTTGGTGTTGGTGGCGGAATGGAATTACTACAATTTTCATATTTCAATCGTCAAAAAGGCGGTGTAATTGGTTTGGATGTTGTAGATGAAATGTTAGAAGCTTCTCGTAAAAATTTTAAAGTTGCAGAAGAGCAAAACGATTGGTTCAAATCTGATTTTGTGGATTTACGAAGAGGTGACGCAATGAATTTACCTGTGGAAGACAATTCGATTGATGTTGCTGCTCAAAACTGTTTGTTCAATATTTTTAAGTCCGACGACTTAAAAAAAGCCATTGCAGAAATGTACCGAGTTTTAAAACCTCATGGACGTTTGGTGATGAGCGACCCTACTTGTGAGCAACCAATGAATGATGAATTGCGAAACAACGAACGTTTGCGTGCTTTGTGTTTAAGCGGGAGTTTATCTATTGCTGATTATATAAAAGCTTTGACTGATGCGGGTTTTGGAACGATAGAAATTAGAGCTAGAAAGCCCTACAGAATTTTAGATCCAAAAAATTACCCAACAGACGAATTAATTTATATAGAATCTATTGAAGTTGCCGCAATTAAAGATCCAATGCCAGAAGATGGACCTTGTGTTTTTACAGGAAAAGCAGCAATCTATTATGGTGATTCAGCCTATTTTGATGATGGATTAGGGCATACGTTGTTAAAAAACCAACCATTGGCAATTTGTGATAAAACGGCAAAAGCATTACAAGATTTAGGAAGAGACGACATCTTTTTCTCTCCTTCTACTTTTCATTATGATGGCGGCGGATGTTGTTAAAATCAACAATTATTTTTATCCCTTATATTTTAATTGTAATTACAGGCAATAAAGAATGATTACTGACATTTTCTGCAACGCTTCCTTTAAAGATATGAGACAATCCTTTTCTACCGTTTGTGCTAATTGCTATTAAATCTGCTCCTATTAAGTTAGAAAATTTTAAAATTCCTTTTTCAATTGTAGATTCACACTCAAAAGTAATTTCTTTTAACTTACTAATATCTTGGTTTGCTTTGGTTAAAAAATGAACCGCCATATCTTGCATTTCAGACGAAGCTTTAAACTTGTCATTTGGCGTATTCACATACAACAAATGCAATTCTGCTTTAAAAAACTCCATCAATTTTAATGCTTTTTTATAAGCAGGAATTGACTCTTCAGAAAAATCACACGCATAAACCACGTCTTCAAAATTTAAATCGAATAATTCTTCTTTTAAAATTAAAACAGGAATATCTGAAAACCGAACAACCTTTTCGGTATTAGAACCAACAAAAAGTTCTTTCATTCCGGTTGCGCCATGAGAACTCATGATAATTAAATCTGCATTTACTTCTTCTGCAATCTCATTTATTTCTTTAAATGACAAGTAATGTTTTATAATTGGGGTTACTTTTAAACCTTCTAAATAATCTTTCTTTAAAAAGGTTTTAAAATTTTTTTCTGCTAATTTTAAATAAAAAACGGATTGCGCTTGAATGTCACTTGCACTTTCACTTAACGATGATACGTTAATATCTAACATGTGTAACACAACAATTTCTATTGTATTTCTTTTTGCTAAAAGTGCTGCAGCTTTTAAAGCATATTCAGAATGTTCAGAAAAATCTATTGGTACAATAACTTTTTTCATGATAAATAATTTAGGATAAAAACAAATTTAAGTTATTGATATCTTGTAAATTATAACATTTATCATGTTTTGGTTTTTTTAAGTTTTATTTAATTTCAAATAATTTTTTTAACAAAGCTTCTGTTGGTTTGTTTTGCGGAGTAAATCTGTTGTTGTTTTCTCCGCCAACATCTTCATGATTATGATACCATTTCCAGATAAATCCGCCAGCAAACCAATCTTCTTTCCAAAACTGATTGTAAATTGCTTGTGTGGCATTTTTTTGAGCTTCAAAATTCACACTTCCTTCTACTCTATTCGATTCCCAAGGTTTTTTTCCGTTAAAATCGATGCTTCTATAACCAAATTCTGTAAATAAAATTGGCTTGTTAAATTTTTGTTGAATTTCTTTAATCGATGCCTTATGAGGTTTCCATCCGTTTTCAAAATCTAAAACCGTCGGTGTTTTTTTATCACTCAACGGAAAATAAGCATCCACTCCAATAAAATCTATATCATTCCAAAAAGGAACTCTTTTAAACTCGTCCCAATTTGCTGCGTATGTTAATTTACCTGTATAAATCTTTTTAATTTTTGCAATTAATTGATTCCAGTATTCAGGTCTTTTCGCTACAAATTTTTCTAATTCAGTTCCGATACATAAAATATCTGCATTGATTTGCTGAGCAATTTCTGCAAATTCTAAGATGAAATCTTCATACGAATCTTCTAAAATTTTCCAACTCTCTTCTGATTCCATATCAATATAACCAGTATACAAACCTCTAGAAACCCACAATTGAGGTTTCATCATAATTTTTACATTCCGTTTTTTAAACTCTTTCGCGTAATGTTCTAATCCTTTTCGAGTTTCACCAAACCATTGTCTTTGTGAATTGTATATAATTTTCGGGTTTTTTAAATCTCTAAAAAAACCAAAAGGCATTAAAGCAACAAAATTTCCATGAATCGCCACAACTGGTTCAACGTGTTTTGTGTCAATTGCAGCATTTGAAGCAACAAAACTAATTCCGTTTATTTTTTCTTGTTGATGCGGTTTCGCGCAAGATAGCAGCAATATTAAAAGAAAAATAAAATTCGTGATTTTCATTCTTCTAAAGTATGTTTTTTTGATAAAATAAATAGCAAACAGAAATTAAAAATAGTTTACTTATCTGAATTGATTATAAATTAGAATCTTATATTAAGTTTGTAACTTACAACTCGACAGAATAGCCAACAAAGAAATTTATGGAGCACATTGTTATTATAGGAAACGGAATTTCTGGCGTAACAGCCGCAAGACATATTAGAAAAAATTCTGACAAAGAAATCACGATTGTTTCTGCAGAAGCCGAGTATTTCTTTTCTAGAACTGCGTTGATGTATGTGTATATGGGGCATCTAAAATTCGAACATACGCAACCGTACGAATCTTGGTTTTGGAAAAAAAATCGCATCAACCTTAAAAAAGGATTTGTATCAAAAGTAAATTCTGATGTAAATGAACTTGAATTTTCTAATGGCGAAAAATTAAATTACGACAAACTCATTATTGCAACAGGTTCTAAACCCAATAAATTTGGCTGGCCTGGTCAAGATTTAAATGGCGTTTTTGGAATGTATCACAAGCAAGATTTAGAAACTTTAGAAAAATTTGCGCCCGATAATAAAACGTGTAAACGTGCTGTAATTGTTGGCGGTGGTTTAATCGGAATTGAATTAGCAGAAATGTTACACAGCAGAAATGTTCCGGTTACTTTTTTAGTTAGAGAACAAAGTTTTTGGGGAAATGTATTGCCAAAAGAAGAATCTGAAATCATCAATAAAGAAATTAGAGACAATCATATTGATTTGCGATTGGGAGTCAATTTAAAAGAAATTATTGCTGATGAAAACGGAAATGTAAAATCCGTAATTATTGCAGAAACTAATGAAGAAATTCAATGTACTGTTGTTGGATTAACCGCTGGAGTTTCTCCAAATGTAGATTTCCTAAAAAATTCTGATATTGAAATTGGTCGTGGTGTAAAAGTAAATCGCTTTTTAGAAACCAATATTAAAAATATTTATGCAATTGGTGATTGCGCAGAACAACACGAAGCAATCGGACAAAGAAGACCAATTGAAGCGGTTTGGTACACTGGTAGAATGATGGGAGAAACCGTTGCGCAAACTATTTGCGGAAATAGAATTGAATACAAACCCGGACATTGGTTTAATTCCGCAAAGTTTTTTGATATCGAATATCAAACCTATGGTTGGGTTTGGGCAGAACCTAAAAAAAATGAAACTCATTTTTATTGGGAACATAAAAAAGGTAAAAAATGTATTCATATCAATTATGATAAAAATACTGGAGAATTTATTGGAATTAACACCTTCGGAATAAGAATGCGACACGCCTTTTTTGATAAGATGCTCACAGAAAAAAAATCTGTAAATGATGTCTTAGAACATTTAGCAGATGCTAATTTTGACCCTGAGTTTTACAAACTACACGAAGCAGAAATTGTAGCAAAATTCAATCAAGAAAACAATACAAACATCCAACTGAAAAAGAAAAGCTGGAAAAGAATTTTTAGCGCATAATAGTTATGAAAATAATAAAACATACAGGATTCGTCTTTTTTTTAATCGGGTTGGCAATTTTTACTGGAACTATTTTTACAGGTTCTTTTCAATTAAATTCTGATCAATTAGATACTTTTATCAAAGAGAAGAACTTTAAAAATGAACTGATAAAAGACGAACTACAAAAGGCAATTGTCACTTCAGAAGATTTAAACATCTTTGAATTTTCTAGTCGTGTTAGAAATGCATTTAAAGTTTCAAACGATCATTATGATGCATTAATTGCAAAATACGATTCAGAAAAAAATTGGGATAAAAAAGGAGAACAATATCAATATAAAATTTACGGAAAACCACATACGCTAAGTTTTGAATTGGCAAAAATTGCTGGCAATGGTTTTGTAAAAGAAAATGCGGTTTTATTTTGGTGGCTTACTTTTGGTTTGGCAATTTTTGGTGCACTTCTTTTTATATTACCAAACGCTATTTTATTAGGAAAAGCCGGAATTAAAAACAACGGAATTTATTTAGAATCGAGTACAAATCGTGGTTGGATTGCTTGGTTGGTACTTGTCTATTTGGTTTCATTTTATTTGGTGTTGTATTTTGTGCCAGATTATATTGTAAACTGGACATTCATTTTTGATCCGCTTAGTAAATTTTTTAATGGCGGTTTAGCTTCACAATGGTTTGTGTACGGTTTTTTATATTCTGTAATTATGTTGGTGATGGCAACAAGAATGTACATCAAATACAGACACAATAAATATCAAATTATTAGAACAACTTCTGTCTTATTTTTTCAAATTGTCTTTGCTTTTTTAATTCCAGAAATTATGACCAGCTTAAATATGCCTGGTTATGATTTTAAAAATGCTTTCCCTTTGGATTATGATTTTTTCTTTGAATGGAATTTAGGAACTTTAAAAAGTAGCGGATCCACCGGACTTTTTATTTTAGTTTGGGGAATTGTACTAACCTTAGTTATAGTTCCTGTAATGGTGTATTTCTTCGGTAAACGTTGGTATTGTTCTTGGGTTTGTGGTTGTGGCGGATTGGCAGAAACATTGGGCGATCCGTACAGACAACATTCTAGTAAAACGTTAAAATCATGGAAATTAGAACGCTGGATCATTCATTCAGTGTTAGTTTTTTCTTTAGTGATGACCGCTGTAACATTGTATTGTTACTTTACAGGATCACAATCCTTTTTAGGAATCAATTCGCAATGGATAAAAGATTCGTATAGTTTCTTAATTGGTGCTTGGTTTGCTGGCGTTATCGGAACTGGATTTTATCCCATTTTTGGAAACCGAGTTTGGTGTCGTTTTGGTTGTCCGTTAGCCGCATATTTAGGATTTGTACAACGTTTTAAATCACGTTTTAGAATTACTACAAATGGCGGACAATGTATTTCTTGCGGAAATTGTTCTACGTATTGTGAGCAAGGAATTGACGTGAGAGCCTACGCGCAGAAAGGAGAAAACATTGTGCGTTCTAGTTGTGTGGGTTGCGGAATTTGTTCTGCTGTTTGTCCACGTGGCGTTTTAAAATTAGAAAACGGACCAGAAGATGGACGTATCAATCCGACAGAAATTTTATTAGGAAATGATGTTGATTTAATGAAGTTGATTAACGATAAATAATAAAGAAACAATCGTATTTTTGCCGAAACTTAAAAATTTTTAATGCCAATTATAAAAGTCATCATTCCCGCTTATAACGAGCAAGATTCTATTGCAAATGTCATTCATGATATTCCATCAATTGTTGATGAAATTATTGTGGTTAGCAACAATTCTACAGATAAAACTGAAGAAAATGCTAAAAATGCTGGAGCGACGGTTATACAAGAATCTAGAAAAGGATATGGTTTTGCCTGTTTAAAAGGAATGGATTATATCGCTTCGACTTCGCTCAGCGACCCAAATAAAAAGCCAGAAATCATTGTTTTTTTAGATGGCGATTATTCTGATTATCCAGAACAATTAACAGAAATTATTGCTCCAATTATCAATGATAACATCGATTTTGTAATTGGCGCAAGAGTAAAACGACTACGAGAAACAGGTTCTATGACACCGCAACAAGTCTTCGGGAATTGGTTAGCAACCTTTTTAATGAACCTTTTTTTTGGAGCAAAATTTACAGATTTAGGTCCGTTTAGAGCCATTAAATATGACAAATTAGTAGCGTTAAACATGGAAGATAAGACTTACGGCTGGACGGTTGAAATGCAATTAAAAGCATTGAAACAAAAACTGACTTACGTAGAAATTCCGATGAAATACAGAAACAGAATTGGCGTTTCTAAAGTTTCTGGAACTGTAAAAGGAAGTGTGATGGCGGGAATTAAAATATTAGGTTGGATTTTTAAATATAGTTTTAAATGATTGTTGTTGCGTATATCATTATAGCGATTTATACGATTGCTTTGGTGCTCATTTTTATGTATGCCATTGCACAACTCAACTTGCTTTTCAATTATTTAAAAGCGCAAAATAAAGAAGACATTGCTGAGCAATTTGATTTTTCTAATTCTGATGAAATTCCGTTTGTAACCATTCAACTTCCTGTGTATAATGAGTTGTATGTAATGGAACGTTTGTTAACCAATATTGTAAAATTAAAGTACCCAAAAGAGAAGTTAGAAATTCAAGTGTTGGATGATTCTACAGATGAATCTGTTATTTTTACATCGAAGCAAATAGAAGAACTTCAACAATCGGGAATCAACATTAAACACATCCAAAGAACCAACAGAAAAGGATTCAAAGCTGGAGCATTAAAAGAAGGTTTAAAAACTGCAAAAGGTCAATTCATTGCCATTTTTGATGCAGATTTTTTACCAAAAGAAAATTGGTTACTAGAAACCATTCCGTATTTCAAAAACTCAAAAATTGGAGTTGTACAAACACGTTGGGGTCATATCAACAGAAATTATTCTACACTTACACGAATTCAAGCTTTTGCGTTGGATGCACATTTTACGCTAGAACAAGTTGGTAGAAATAGTAAAAATCACTTCATCAACTTTAACGGAACTGCTGGTGTTTGGCGAAAAGAATGTATTTACGACGCTGGAAATTGGGAAGGCGATACGTTAACCGAAGATTTAGATTTAAGCTATAGAGCGCAACTAAAAAACTGGAAATTCAAATATTTAGAACACGTAGAAACTCCGGCTGAATTGCCTGTTGTTATTAGCGCAGCAAGATCGCAACAATTTAGGTGGAACAAAGGCGGCGCAGAAAATTTTCAAAAAATGGCAAAACGCGTTTTGTCTAATAAAAAAGCAACTTTTAAAACTAAAATTCACGGAATTTTACATTTATTAAACAGCACCATGTTTTTAAACGTATTCATTGTTGCGGTTTTAAGCGTGCCCATGTTGTATATTAAAAATGAATACACACATTTAAAAAACTATTTTTATTTGATGAGTTTCTTTGTGATAAGTTCTTTCATCTTTTTTGTTTGTTATTGGTTTATGTTTAAAAATATTTATGGTGGTGGAATTAAAAACTTCTTAAAATATCTTGTTACATTTTTTACATTTTTTTCAATTGCAATGGGGTTTTCTTTACACAATTCAATAGCCGTTTTAGAAGGTCATCTAGGCAAGAAAAGTGATTTTATTAGAACACCTAAATTCAATATTAATTCATTAAAAGACAGTTGGAAAAACAACAAATACATTTCTAAAAAAGTTTCTGTTCATGTAATTCTTGAGGGGTTGTTAGCCTTGTATTTTGCATTTGGAATGTACAGCGCTTTTGTAGTTGGAAATCAAGGCGGCGATTTTGGTTTGTTCCCTTTTCATTTGATGTTATTTTTAGGGTTTGGTTACGTGTTTTTTAAATCTATTTTTTCTAAAGCATAATGGTTTATAGCAGAAAAAATACAGGGTTGATCATTGCAGTAACTCTTACAATTATCCTCTATTTTTTATTTGCATTTTATGTAGAAAGGTCACAATTTTCAATGGTGCTTTTTTTATATGTTTCAATTTTTGCATCATCATTTTACATTTTAAAAAAAGGAAAAGAGAACACGAAGTTATTAACCAGTTTATCCATTTTATTTCGGTTGATTTTCTTGTTTTCAATTCCCAATTTGTCACAAGATTTTTACCGTTTTATTTGGGACGGAAGAATGCTATTTGAAGGATTGAATCCGTATTTGTATTTACCAGAAACTTTTATCAACCAACACGAATTCCCAGTAAATCAAGCGACAGAACTGTATGCCGGAATGGGATCTTTAAACGGAAGTAATTACACCAATTATCCACCGTTAAATCAATTGAATTTTTACATCGCGGCACTTTTTGCTGGCAACAATATTTTAGGTGCCGTAATTGTGTTTAGACTTCAACTAATTTTAGCGGATATTGGAATTATGTATTTTGGAAAAAAGATTTTAGAAAAACTGAAATTGCCAATTCACAATATCTTTTTATACACTTTAAATCCGTTTATAATTATTGAACTGACAGGGAACATCCATTTTGAACCTGTACTATTGTTCTTTTTAATTTGGAGTTTGTATTTGCTTTTTAATCACAAATGGATTTGGGCTGCAGTATTATTAGCGTGTTCTATTTCTGTGAAGTTAATTCCGTTGTTGTTTTTACCGTTGTTTTATCAATGGTTTGTGAACAGATCTCTCGACTCCGCTCGAGATGACAAAACAATGTCCGTTCGAGCGGAATCGAGAATAAAAGGGTTTTTGAAATTGATGTTATTTTATGTCATTATCATTTCAACTTCTCTCCTATTTTTCTTGCCTTTTTACAATTCAGAATTGATTGATAATTATTTTAATTCTGTTGGATTATGGTTCAGAAGTTTCGAATTCAATGCAAGTTTCTATTATGTTTTTAGAGAAATTGGATATTTGTTTAGAGGTTATAATGAAATTGCAGTTATTGGAAAAATCATTCCGCTTTTAACAATTGTCTTTTTAGGGTTTATTACTTTTTTTAGAAAAAATAAAAGTCCGAAAGAGCTCATTACTGGGTTGTTATTCGGATTGTCTTTTTATTACTTTACCACAACAACCATGCATCCGTGGTATTTAGCAACTTTAGTATTGCTATCTGTTTTCACCAAATATCGGTTTCCAATTGTTTGGAGTTTGGTAATTATACTAAGTTACCAAGCCTATGCAAATCTTCCTTGGAAAGAAAATTTGTGGTTCGTTGGATTAGAATACGCAATCGTTTATGGGTATTTAATTTGGGAATTGTTTTTTAAAAATCATCATAAGAAACAGTACTTTGACGCTCACGATTCACATGCAGTTTCGTAACATCTGGACGCGAATAATGCCCAACAACATCAAAATTTTGACGTTCTTCTAACACACGATTAAAATCTAATGTTTCAATGATCAAACCTTCTTTATTAATTACTGGTTCTACCAACCATTCTCCGTTTGGAGAAGCAATACAAGAACCTCCGTTTGCTAAAATTTCTGGCGCATCTTTTATGATCTTATCAAAATGTGGCGTTTCTTTTGGAAAATCTGATTTTGCCATCAAACTAGAAACTGAAATTACAAAAGAACGCGATTCTCTTGCGATAAATCGTGTAATATCTTTGGTATTATGATCACTTCCTGGCCAAACTGCAATGTGTAAATTTTCTCCCAAACCGTATAAAGCAGTTCTTGGCAATGGCATCCAATTTTCCCAACAATTCAATCCGCCAACAGTAAATTCTTTTAATGGATGTACTTGCAAACCATTTCCGTCTCCAGGCGCCCACGTTAAACGTTCATCAAAAGTTGGTTGTAGTTTTCTATGAACAGATTTTATTTCTCCTTCTTGATTGATATACACCAAACTTGCATAAATACTATGTCCGCCTCTATTTTCTGCACGTTCCATAATCCCTAGATAAATAGAAATCTGATGTTTTTTTGCCAATTCACAAATCGAATTTAATTCGCCTTTTTCAATCGTGATAGAATTACGAACATAATGAGCGTGAATTTCTTTTTGAATTTTCGAATCCCATTCTGCACCGTTTGTCAACGCAATCCAAAATGGATAACCAGGCAATAATGCTTCTCCAAAAACAATCAACTCACAATTTTCTTTTGCAGCATCAATAATTGATTTTTCAATCTTTTGAAGTGTTTTTTCTTTGTTCAACCAAACGGGTGAAATTTGTGCTAATGCGACTTTTAGGATGTTATTTTTCATTTTTCAGTTACAAAGTTAAAAGAGTAACAAAGTCACAAAGTTGAGCAATTGTTACATTAAAAAATTAATTCATTTACACATTAATACTTACCACCAAACCTTCATTTGCTCTTACATTAAAAACAGTTTCGTCTTCAAAAATTAAATACTGTCCTTTTATGCCCACTAACGTTCCGGTATAAGAATGTTGTTTTACCAAGTTCAAACTTTTTGGTTTTAGTGGATATTTATCCACCGGAAAATTTAGATTGGTTTCGGTGTTATTTTCTATAAAATATGCTGCGGCTTCTTCCGGAATGTATTGGGCTAATTTATTTCTCCATTCTACTAAATTTTCATCTTCAATATCATTCTTCAACATCTTGCGCCAATTGGTTTTATCGGCAACATGTTCTTTTAAAGCAACTTCTGTAATTCCGGCTAAATATCGATTCGGCACTTCTACAATTTCAATTGCTTCGTGCGCTCCTTGATCTATCCAACGTGTCGGAACTTGTTGTTTTCTAGTAACACCAACTTTTACATTGCTAGAATTTGCCAAATACACAATATGTGGTTTTAATTGCACTTGTTTTTCGTATTCTAAATCTCGGTCTTCAATACCTAAATGTGCGGTGCTTAATTCGGGTCTCATTATCCAATCGCCAGCAGTTGGAGTATCAAAAAAACAACTTTTACAAAATCCTTGTCGGTAAATTTCTTTGTTTAAATGACAATTTAAGCATTCGTATTTTACAAAAATCATTGTAATGGTTTTACCCAATAACTGATTCATATTTAAAAAGTCATCACCCAATTCTAAATAATATTGAATGATCTCTAAATTTTCGGTTGGCATTTTTTTTAAGACTCCTTGATATTGCATACAACTATTTTTAGTATTTTTAACTCCGATGCCAATCGGCAACAAACAAACTTACTATAAAAAAGCAAGTTTTAAGAATTTTGTATTCATAAATTAAAGAGAACCTAACCAAATGGCATTTCCTTTCGTAAATTCAATTATTTCTTGGTTTTTAAAGAAACGAAAGCATCAAATGGAGCTATTTTTAAAATATCCCTTAGATGTTCAAGACGAATTGTTATTTAGATTATTGAATACAGCAAAAAATACAGAATTTGGTAAAGCGCATTATTTTTCATCCATTAGAGATTATACCGATTTCACAAACGCAGTTCCGATTCAGAAATATGAAAGTATTGAACCTTTAATTGAACGTTGTAGAAGAGGAGAGCAAAACCTTTTTTGGCCAACTCCAATAAAATGGTTTGCAAAATCTAGCGGAACAACAAATGCTAAAAGTAAATTTATTCCTGTGAGTGATGAAGCGTTGGAATATTGTCATTTAAAAGCCGGAAAAGACATGTTGTGTTTGTACATCAACAATAATGAAGACACGCAATTGTTTACAGGAAAAGGATTAAAGCTTGGCGGAAGTTCTGCTATTTATGAAGACAACAATTCGTATTTCGGAGATTTGTCTGCAATTATCACAGAAAATCTTCCTTTTTGGGCTGATTTCAGTTCTGCTCCGAGTCAAGAAACAGCATTAATGAGCGAATGGGAAACCAAAATGGAAGCGATAATTAATGAAACGATTCACGAAGATATTACAAGTTTAGTTGGTGTTCCAAGTTGGATGTTATTATTGTTAAATCGTGTGTTAGAAAAAACAGGAAAAGACACTATTTTAGAAGTTTGGCCAAATTTAGAAGTGTATTTTCATGGCGGTGTAAATTTTAATCCATACAGAGAACAATACAAAAAACTGATTCCGAAGGCCGATTTTAAATACTACGAAACCTATAATGCTTCAGAAGGTTTTTTCGGATTACAAGACAGAAATAATTCGCTAGAATTGTTGTTAATGTTAGATTACGGAATCTTTTATGAATTTATTCCGATGGATGCTTATGAAGGCGAAAACTCAACCGCTATTCCGTTATCAAAAGTAAAAAAGAACGTAAACTACGCCATGGTAATTACTACAAATGGCGGTTTGTGGCGCTATTTAATTGGCGATACTGTAAAGTTTACATCTACAAATCCGCATCGCATAAAAATTACAGGAAGAACCAAGCATTTTATCAATGTTTTTGGTGAAGAATTGATTATTGAAAACGCAGAAGACGCTTTAAAATTAGCCTGTAAAAAAACAAAGGCAACCATTACAGATTATACCGTTGCTCCTATTTTTATGGAAGGAAAATCTAGTGGCGGACATGAATGGTTGATTGAGTTTAAAAGAGCACCAAAAAATTTAGAATATTTTACTGAACTATTAGACAATGCTTTAAAATCGATAAATTCTGATTACGAAGCAAAACGGTATCATAATATGACGTTGGCTTTGCCTAAAATTCATGTTGCAGAACAAGGATTATTTTACAATTGGCTAAAGCAAAAGCAGAAATTAGGTGGACAACATAAAGTGCCGAGATTGTCTAATAAAAGAGATTATCTTGAAGAATTATTAAAAATTGCTACCAAGCAACAAAGTGCAAAATTATAATCTATTTAGTTCTTGGTAACTACAATTCTAAGGTACACTTTGTTTTATTAGTTTACTTACTTATTAAACGAATACATTTTGAAATTGTAACAAACATCAAAATATTATTACTATTTTTATATCAAAAACCTCCAGCTATGAAAAAATATATTTTAATACTAGCTTTTTTAAGCTCACTTTCTATTTATTCTCAAATAAATTTAGAAAAAGAAGTTACTTCAAAAGTAAATGAAGTTACTGTTTTTCTTGAAAGTGCTCAAATAACAAGAAAGAAAACGGTAATAATTAACAAAGGAACTACCATTTTAAGATTTACCAAACTTTCTCCTTTTATTGATGGAAAAAGCATTCAAGTTAAAACAACAAATGATGTTGAAATTCAGTCTGTAAATTTTGAGAAAAATTATTTAGATAAACAAACCAAAAGTGATGAAATAAGAAAACTTGAGACTGATTTAAAAACTATTCACAAAAAACTTGAGCTAGAAAAGACGTTGCTAAATATCAATGTAGAAGAAACTAAATTTTTACAATCTAACAGAAATATTGGAGGTAAAAACCAAACTTTAACAGCAATTAATCTTAAAAATGCTGCAACCTATTATGGAGCTAAATACAAAGCGTTAAAATTAGAAGCTTTAAAAATTAATGAACGTATAAGCTCAATCAATACAAATTTTAGCGATATTAATAACCAAATTAATAGTTTTTCAACTAAAAAAGAGTTTGCTTCTGGTGAAGCTTTAGTAAAAATAAAAACAACAAAAACAACAACTATTCAACTTGAATTGGTGTATAATGTTGCAAATGCAGGTTGGTTTCCAACGTATGACATTAGAGTAAAAGACATTAATAGTCCGTTACATTTAGTGTATAAAGCAAATGTAAAACAGAACACAAAAGTAGATTGGGACAATGTAAAACTGAGTTTTTCATCATCAGATCCAAGTGTTTCAAGCGAAGCGCCAGAATTAAAAACGTATTTTTTAAATTACAATTCGCTTCCACCAGTATATACAAAAAACATTAAAACTGTTTCAGGAATTGTTTCTGATAATAGCGGCGCGTTGCCAGGAGTTAGTGTTTTAATTGATGGAGCAACCATTGGAACTGAAACAAATTTTGATGGTTATTATTCTATCACAATTCCAAAAAATGCTTCAACTTTAACTTTTTCTTATTTAGGATACAGTACAGTTAAAAGAAATATTTATAGTTCTAATATAAATGTTCAAATGAAAGAAGACGCAAATGTTTTAGATGAAGTTGTTGTTACAGGATACGGAAATGAAAAAACTCTCACTTCTGTTTTAAAGGGAAAAATTTCTGGTGTTCAAATTACTAATGATTCGAGAAAAAAAGAAAATAACTATTCAATTCCAACAAACCAAGTTTTAAATCAAACAACTGTTAATTTTGAAATTGCTTCCCCATATTCTTTAAAATCTGATAATAAGAATTATTCTGTCGGAATGAAAACGTATGAATTAAATGTAGATTATCAATATTATAGCATTCCAAAAATTGATAAAAATGCTTTTCTTATTGCCTACGCAGACAATTGGGAAAAACTAAATTTATTGGAAGGAGAAGCTAATATTTATTTTGAAGGAACGTATATTGGTAAATCTTTATTAGACACTCGTTTTATTACTGATAAATTAAAAATCTCTTTAGGTAGAGATAAAAATATCATTGTAAACAGAGAAAAAACGAAAGATTTTACAACTAGACAATTTATTGGAAGTAAAAAACAAGAAAATAGAGCTTGGAATATTTCAATAAAAAATAATAAATCTCAAAAAATTAGCATTTCTATTTTTGATCAAATTCCAGTTTCTACTTTAGAAGAAATTAAAGTAGAATTAGATAAATCTAACACTGGTAAATTTAATGCAGAAAATGGAGAAATTTTATGGAGATTTGAGTTGAATCCGAGTTCTACTAAAAATTTGAATTTAAGATACTCTGTAAAATACCCAAAGGACAGAGAGTTAACTTTGGAGTAATAAGCAATTAAATTTTACGTTCCACAACGTAATCTATCATTTGAATAAGTGAATCTTTATAAGGAGATTTTGGGTAGTTTTCTAAAATAGTTAACGCTCTATTTTTGTAGTCGTTCATTTTAGCAATGGTGTATTCAATTCCTCCATTTTCTTTTACAAAAGTGATGACTTCTTTTACGCGTTTTTTGTCTTTGTTGTGTTTTTTTACCGAATTGATAATCCAGTTTTTATCTTTTTCAGAACTATTATTTAAGGTATAAATTAAAGGCAAGGTCATTTTTTGTTCTTTGATATCGATTCCGGTAGGTTTTCCAATTTTGTCATCCGTATAATCGAACAAATCATCTTTAATTTGAAAAGCAATTCCGATACACTCACCAAACTTTCTCATTTGCTGAACCGTTTCTTGATTTGCACCAACAGAAGCTGCTCCAATTCCGCAACAAGCAGCAATTAAAGTTGCTGTTTTCTTACGGATTATTTCAAAATACACCTCTTCGGTAATATCTAATTTACGTGCTTTTTCTATTTGCAATAATTCGCCTTCACTCATTTCTCGAACCGCGATAGAAATCAATTTTAGCAAATCAAAATCTTCATTATCAATAGAAAGCAATAATCCTTTAGACAATAAAAAATCGCCTACTAAAACAGCAATTTTATTTTTCCAAAGTGCATTTACAGAGAAAAAACCTCTTCTTCTATTGCTATCATCAACAACATCATCATGTACCAAAGTAGCAGTATGAATCAATTCTACAACAGAAGCTCCACGATATGTCCGTTCATCAAACCCCCCTTCAGAAACCATTTTTGCGACTAAAAAAACAAACATCGGACGCATTTGTTTTCCTTTTCTACGAACAATATAATAGGTAATTCTGTTTAGCAACGGAACTTTAGTCAGCATCGATTCTTTGAACTTCTCTTCAAAGAGTTCCATTTCGTTTTTAATAGGAAGTTTTATTTGCTCTACAGGTTTCATCGATTATTCATGTCTCCTCGAGCGGAGTCGAGAGGTCTATATTTTAAAATCAAAAGTAAGGAAATTTTCTATCATAAGAAGTTCTCGAAAACTTCGTTTGCTACTTTCAATCAAAATATATTTTGATTTCAGTAATGCTCGAACAGCCCCATAATTTCTCTATGATTTATTTGCCAATTGGCCACATGCCGCATCAATGTCTTTTCCACGAGAACGACGCACATTTACTACAATTCCGTGCATTTCTAAATTAGAAATATAATTGTTAATTGCTTGCGGACTTGCTTGTTGAAACTCGCCATCATCAATCGGGTTGTATTCTATCAAATTGACTTTACACGGCACGTAACTACAGAATTTAATCAATGCTTCAATGTCTTCTTTTCGGTCGTTAATTCCACCCCAAACAACATATTCGTAGGTAATTCTCCGTTGCGTTTTTTCGTACCAATATTCTAAGGATTCTTTTAAATCTTTCAATGGAAACGTTGCATTAAATGGCATTATAGAAGTCCTTACCTCATCAATTGCAGAATGCAAAGAAACTGCTAAATTAAATTTCACTTCATCATCCGCCATTTTTTTAATGATTTTTGGCACACCAGAAGTAGAAACGGTTATTCTTTTTGGCGACATTCCCAATCCTTCTGGGGAAGTGATTTTTTCAATCGATTTGATCACATTATTGTAATTCATCAATGGTTCTCCCATTCCCATAAACACAATATTCGATAATTTATGATTGTAATACAACAAACTTTCTTTGTTGATGGCTGCTACTTGGTCGTAAATTTCATCCGCATTTAAGTTCCGCATTCTCTTTAAACGCGATGTTGCACAAAACTTGCAATCTAAACTACAACCAACTTGACTAGAAACACAAGCTGTTGTTCTTGTATCTGTAGGAATCAATACAGATTCTACCACCAAACCATCGTGTAAACGAACGGCGTTTTTTACGGTTCCGTCTTTACTTCGCTGAATATTATCAACTTCAATATGATTGATAACAAAGTTGTCTTGCAACATTTCTCTTGTTTCTAAAGAGATATTTGTCATGTCTTCAAAAGAATGCACCACTTTTCCCCACAACCATTCATAAACTTGATTTCCACGAAAAGCTTTATCTCCGTTTTCTACAAAAAAGTCTCTTAATTGATCTTTGGTTAATGCGCGTATGTCTTTCTTTTTTTTCACACTAAAAGTTTAAGTTGTAAAGTTAAATTAAAAAACTGGTAGCTTAAAAAGTACCAGTTTTTCAATTCTTGAATTTTTAAATATTCAAATTATATAATCAACATAGCATCTCCGTAAGAAGAGAAGTTGTATTTTTCTTTAATTGCTACTTCGTATGCTTCCATTACAAAATCGTAACCACCAAAAGCGGCAGCTTGCATTAATAACGTAGATTTAGATTTGTGGAAGTTTGTAATCATACAATTTGCAATGCTAAAATCGTACGGAGGAAAAATAAATTTATTTGTCCAACCTTCAAAAGCATTTAATCTTCCGTTTGATGATACTGAAGATTCAATTGTACGCATTACTGTTGTACCAACAGCACAAACTCTTTTTTTATTATTTAAAGCGTCGTTTATTCTTTTTGATGTTTCATTAGAAATAATAATTTGCTCAGAATCCATTTTATGTTTCGATAAGTCTTCAACTTCAACTGGAGCAAAAGTTCCTAAACCAACATGTAAGGTAACTTCAGAAAAATCTACACCTTTAATTTCTAAACGCTTCATTAAATGTTTAGAAAAATGTAATCCTGCTGATGGCGCTGCAACAGCCCCTTCGTGTTTTGCATAAATTGTTTGATAGCGTTCTGTATCAGATTCTTCAACAGGTCTGTCTATCTCTTTTGGCAATGGAGTTTGTCCTAATTCCAATAATTTTACTCTAAATTCTTCATAAGAACCATCAAATAAAAATCGTAAAGTTCTACCTCTAGAAGTTGTATTGTCAATTACTTCTGCAACTAAACTATCATCTTCTCCAAAAAACAATTTGTTTCCAATTCTAATTTTTCTTGCTGGATCTACTAAAACATCCCACAATCTGTTTTCTTGATTTAATTCTCTTAGCAAAAACACTTCGATACGTGCTCCGGTTTTTTCTTTATTTCCAAACATTCTAGCCGGAAATACTTTTGTATTATTCAAAACCATCACATCACCTTCATCAAAATAATCAATCAGGTCTTTAAATCTTTTGTGTTCTATCGTTTGTTCTTTTCTGTTTAACACCATTAAACGAGATTCGTCTCTGTGTTCTGCTGGAAATTTTGCCAATAATTCATTTGGCAATTCAATATTAAAATTCGATAATTTCATGTGCTTATTTTTCTAAGAATGCTGGCAAATATACGACATCGAAATAGGCGTTGTCAAGTGTTTTGCTGTTTAATTTAATTTGAGTCTATTTGAAAACCTATTTGTTGCATGTCTTTCCAAAAATTTCGATATGACTTGGTTACCACATTTGCATCTAAAATGGTGATTGGTACTTTGATTGCTAACGGAGCAAAAGCCATTGCCATTCTATGATCTTTGTAAGTTTCTATTGCAATATTCGAGTTGATTTTTGTAGATTTTTTCAGCGTTAAACTTTCATTTGTTACAGAAATAGTTGCGCCTAATTTTATCAATTCGTTTTCTAAAGCAACCAATCTGTCTGTTTCTTTAATTTTTAAGGTATGCAAACCTGTTAACTCACAAGAAACTCCCAATCCGAAACAAGTAACAGCAATTGTTTGCGCAATGTCTGGAGCGTTACTCAAATTAACTTCTAAATGAGATTTCTCGACTTTGCTCGAAATGACATTCGTTTTTTCAAGTACAATTGAGTCTTCTTTAAAAGTAGTTGTAACTCCAAAATGTTGATAAATTTCTTCCAAGCAAGAATCGCCTTGCAAACTATTTTCTTTGTAAGATGATAATTTGATTTCTGAGCCAATAGCACTCAAAGCAATAAGGCTATAAAAATACGATGCAGAACTCCAATCAGATTCTACAATTATCTTTTTTGTTATTGATGAGTGAAAAGGTTTTATGATGATTTTATCTTCTACAAAACTTGCTTCAATTCCGAGTTCTTGCAATAAAATTAACGTCATGTTTATATACGGAACAGAAGTAATTTTACCTAACAACTCAATTTCTATACCATTTGGTAAACTCGAAGCAATTAACATTAAAGAAGAAATATATTGACTGCTCACATTTCCATTTATTTGAACTTTATCTTTAGTCAATTTCGTTCCTTTTATACGAATTGGTGGATACCCTATTTTATCTTCATAAGAAATGGTTGCGCCCAAATCTAGCAACGCATTTACCAAAATTTCAATCGGTCTATTTTGCATTCTTTCAGAACCCGTTAAAACAACTTCTCTACCTTCTTTGATCGAAAAATAGGAAGTTAAAAAACGCATAGCCGTTCCGGCATGACCAATGTCAATGGTTTCAACCGTAGAGTTTAATGCTTTTTCTAAATACTTAGAATCATCAGAGTCTGAAACATTTTCTATTACTAAACCATCAATTAGTTGTTGCAAAATCAACAATCTATTAGATTCACTTTTAGAACCAGAAATTGCAATTTCTGCATTCAATTTTCTCTTATTTGTTGATAGATTAAAAATCAATATTGTATTCGTTAAAAATTTGTAATTTTAGAAACCATTAATCAAACTAATATTTATGAAAAACTTAATTTTATCAGTGGCGATACTTCTTATTGCTACTAGCCACAAAGTTAATGCACAAAAGAATACTACCAAATTTTCTGAAGAAAATTATAGCGCAATAAAATGGCGAAACATCGGTCCTTTTAGGGGTGGAAGAAGTGCTGCTGTAACTGGGGTTTCTGGGAAATCAAATTTATTTTATATGGGTTCAACTGGTGGTGGAGTATGGAAAACTACAGATGCAGGAAATTCCTGGTCCAATATTTCTGATGGTTTTTTTGGCGGTTCAGTTGGCTCGGTTGCTGTTAGCGAATGGGACAACAATGTTATTTATGTAGGAAACGGAGAAAAAACAGTAAGAGGAAATGTTTCTTCTGGAGACGGAATTTGGAAAACAGTTGATGCAGGAAAAACATGGAAACATATGGGATTGTCAAATTCTAGACACATTCCAAGAATTAGAATTCATCCTAAAAATGCAGATATTGTGTATGCCGGAGTAATGGGAGATTTATACAAATCTACTGACGAACGTGGTGTGTATAAATCTATAGACGGAGGAGAAACCTGGAAAAAAGTATTATTTGCAAATAAAGATGCAGGTGTAATTGATTTGATTATTGACCCAAATAATGCGCGCGTTTTATACGCAACTACTTGGAATGTTAGAAGAACACCTTATAGTTTATCTAGTGGTGGCGATGGTTCTGCATTATGGAAGAGTACAGATGGTGGAGAAACTTGGAATAACATTTCAGAAAACAAAGGTTTACCAAAAGGGATATGGGGAATTAGCGGTGTTACCGTTTCTCCAGTAAATTCTGATTTTGTTTGGTTATTAGTAGAAAACAAAGACGGTGGGGTTTATAAATCTGAAGACGCAGGAAAAACTTGGAAATTAATAAATAACGAACGTAAATTAAGACAAAGAGCTTGGTATTATACCCGTTTATATGCAGACACAAAAGACGAAAATAGTATTTATGTTTTAAATGTTAACTATCATAAATCTACTGATGGAGGGAAATCGTATAAAACATTTAATGCTCCACATGGAGATCATCATGATTTATGGATTGCTCCAGAAGACAATCAACGAATGATAATTGGCGATGATGGTGGTGCTCAAATTTCTTTTGATGCAGGAATCAATTGGTCAACCATGAACAATCAACCTACAGCACAATTTTATAGAGTTGTAACCGATAATCATTTTCCGTATCGAATTTATGGTGCACAACAAGACAATTCGACCGTACGGATTTCGCATAGAACCGGAGGGAGGTTTATTACGGATAGAGATTGGGAATCGACTGCAGGTGGAGAAAGTGCTCACATAGCAATTGATCCAAATAATAATGATATTGTATATGGTGGAAGTTATGGCGGTTTTTTAACTCGAAAAAATCATAAAACTGGTGAAGCTAGAGCAATTAATGTTTGGCCAGATGATCCGATGGGGCACGGAGCTGAAGATTTTAAATATCGTTTTCAATGGAATTTTCCTGTGCTATTTTCTCCAAATCAAAAGAACAAATTATATGCTGCATCAAATCATTTACATGTAACCTATAACGAAGGGCAATCTTGGGAATTAATCAGTCCAGATTTAACAAGAAACGATCCTAAAACTTTAGGCCCTTCTGGTGGGCCAATTACCAAAGACAATACTGGAGTAGAATATTACGGAACTATTTTTGCTGTTGCAGAATCTCCAACAGAAAAAAATCTAATTTGGACAGGTTCTGATGATGGATTGGTTCATGTAACTAGAGATGGCGGAAAAAATTGGAAAAATGTAACGCCTAAAAAGATGCCAGAGTGGATGATGATAAATTCTATTGAAGTAAATCCGTTTGAAAAAGGGAGTGTTTATATTGTAGGGACAAAATACAAATCTGGCGATTACAAACCATATATCTACAAAACAGAAAACTACGGAAAATCATGGAAATTAATTGTAAACGGTATTGAAAGTGAAGATTTCACAAGAACTTTAAGAGCTGATCCAAAACGTAAAGGCTTATTGTACGCAGGAACAGAAAGAGGAATGTATATTTCGTTTAACGATGGTGCTAATTGGGAAAAATTTCAATTGAATTTACCAATTGTTCCGATAACAGACTTGGCGATTAAAGACGATAATTTAATTGCTGCAACTCAAGGTAGATCTTTTTGGATGATTGATGATTTAACACCAATTCATCAATTAACAACAAATTTAACGAAAGAAAAAGTAACCTTATTTACGCCAAAAGCTAGTTATCAATTAAGTGGCGGAAATGGTAGAACTTCAAAAACCGAAGGAACAAATCACCCTGGTGGAGTTGCGGTGTATTTTAATGTGAATGAATTTTCTAAAAAAGATACCATTTCATTATCCTTTTATGATGCTTCTAAAAAAGTGATTCAGAAATTCAGTTCGCATCCAAACGCAAAAGAAAACGAGAAAAAGCTATCCGTTAAAAAAGGTAGCAATGTTTTTTATTGGAACATGATGTATCCTGATGCAACAAAAGTAAAAGGAATGATTTTATGGTGGGCTTCTTTAAACGGTCCAATGGCATTACCAGGGAATTACATAGTTGGTTTAACTGCAAATAAAACTACTTTAGAAAAACCATTTACTATTTTAAAGAATCCTGTTTCCGAAAATTCTTTGGCGGATATGAAATTACAATTCGATTTCATCAATGACATCAATACTAAAATTTCAGAGATTCATAAAGCTTTGATAAATGTTGGTAACGTAAAAGCGCAGATTAAAACGTTAAAAAGCTCAATTAAAGAGAAACAAAAACACAAAGAGTTATTGTCTTTTGCTGATGAGTTGACAAAAAAAATTACAATAATTGAAACTACATTATATCAAACAAAAAGTAAAAGTGGTCAAGATCCATTGAACTTTCCGATACGATTAAATAATAAATTAGCGCATTTAAATTCGCTCACAAGAATGGGAACTTACAAACCAACTGATCAAGCAATTGCTTTTAAAAATGAAATCACTAAAGAAATTGATAAAGAATTATCGAAGCTGTATGTCTTGTTTGACAACCAAGTAAAACAATTGAATCAAAAAGTAAAAGACAGTCAAATTGATTTGATTCAGATAGATAAATAAAAGATATAAAATGAAAACAAAAGAGGCTTAAAAGCCTCTTTTGTTTATTTCGTCTTTTTAAGTGCAACATACAACGCGTAAAAATAACTAATTATTATTTTTAAAGCGAAAAACCGTTGCCATTTTCCATCGGTAAAATTTGCATCGTTTACTTTTGCAAAATCGCCTGCAAAAATTTCTCGCCAACTGTTCATAAATAATGAAATTACCGTTACTAATATAAAAAAAGGCAACGCTATTTTAAATACGTTTGTCCAGAAGCCTGGTGATTTCATTTTTTCTAATATCGTCATTATTGTAGTTTTTTATTATTGTGATGCCTATCGTGATCACGCTTTGTTTTAATATCTAATTTTTTCTCAAAAGCAGCTTGTAAGTCAACTCCTGTTTGATTTGCCAAACACAAGGTAACAAACAAAACATCTGCCAGTTCTTCTCCTAAATCTTTTGATTTATCGCTTTCTTTTTCGCTTTGTTCCCCGTAACGTCGCGCAATAATTCGTGCTACTTCTCCAACCTCTTCTGTCAATTGCGCCATGTTTGTTAATTCGTTAAAATAACGAACTCCATGGTTTTGAATCCAATCATCAACTTGCTTTTGTGTCGTTTTTATTCCCATCAATTGTGGTTTTATCTTTAAGTATTCAAAGATATAGTTTCTAATTTAAAAAAAAAGATTATTTTTACAGACCGAATGGTCGGTTTGTATTATTAAAAATGAAAACTAAAAAAGAACTTATATTAGAAACTGCAACAAATCTCTTTGCACATCAAGGGTTTGAAAAAACTTCTGTTGCCGCTATTTGTGAAAATGCTAATGTTTCGAAAGGGTTGGTGTATCATCATTTTAAATCTAAAGAAGAAATATTAATTGCCATTTATGAACAATCTACTTTAGAGATGATCAATTTAAGCAGTACCACTTCAGAAGCGAAACAAGGCAAACTAATTGACATTATCAATCTTGTTTTCTTTCAACTTGAAAATAACAAACTGTTTTATCTATTGAATTTAAACATCATGTTTCAGCCATCAACGAGGCAAATATTAGAAAATCAAATTAAAGAAAGGGCAGCTCAATTATTCAACACCGTGCAGTCTATTTTTGATGAAACTGACCCCAATAACAGCACGCTTTTAAGTTATGTTTTTATAGCAGAAATAGATGGAATCGCTTTAAACTATCTTTCTTCTTTTGAAGAATATCCTTTAGAAAAGATAAAAAATCAATTGATAAAAAAGTATAAAAATGATTAGAAAATATAAAGAAACTGAGATTCTAAGGTTACTAGAAATTTGGGAAGCTGCAGCCTTAATTGCACATCCTTTTTTAGTAGATGAATTTCATCAAATGGTAAAAAAAGCGATGAAAGAGATGTATTTACCAAATTCTGATACTTGGGTGTATATAGAATCTGGAACCATTATTGGTTTTATTGCGATGCAAAATAATGAAATTGGAGGATTATTTGTTGATCCAAATCAGCAATCAAAAGGGGTTGGAACCGCGCTAGTAAAACACATCAGTCAGTTTCATGATACTTTAGAAGTAGACGTTTTTGAAAAAAACAAAATCGGAAAACCTTTTTATGAAAAATATGGTTTTAAAGTGATCAAAGAATATGTGATGGAAGAAACCAATCAGAAAGTTTTAAGAATGCAAAAATGAAGTTAGAAGATTTAGGATACACAACCGAATTAGAACATTATCGAATTAAAAATAACTTGTCAAATTTTAAGGTTGCTCGAGTCATTACAGAACATAAAGAACGTTATGTTGTAAAAAATGAAACTGGAGATTTTGAAGCTGAGTTGATTGGTAATTTACGTTTTACTGCAACCGAAAGAAGTGATTTCCCTGCTGTTGGTGATTGGGTTGCCATATCTGAATACGATACCAATAAGGCACTAATTCATCATGTTTATAAAAGAAATTCTCAAATAGAAAGACAAGCTGTTGGCAAACACGGAGAAAAACAACTTATTGCAACAAATATTGACGTTGGCTTTATTGTACAAGCAATAAGCAGAGATTTTAACATCAACAGGTTAGAACGTTACTTAACCATTTGTAACGCTTCCAATGTTACTCCAATAATTATTTTAACCAAGATTGATTTGATTTCTGAAACGGAATTAGAAGCGATCTTAAAAGAGGTTTCTAACCGAGTAAAAAATACAGAAATCATTCCGATTAGTAACGAGACCAATATTGGAATTGACAACATAAAATCGAAAATCGAAAAAGGAAAAACCTATTGTTTATTGGGTTCATCTGGTGTTGGAAAATCAACATTAATCAATTCTATTTCTGGAGAAGAACTGATGAAAACTGGAGCAATTAGCGAAAGTATTGACAGAGGAAAACATGTAACAACACATAGAGAGTTGATCGTTTTAGAAAATGGAGGGATTATTATTGACAATCCTGGAATGCGAGAAGTCGGAATTACTGAGAATTCTGGTGGATTAGAAAACACTTTTAAAACTATTTTTAAATTGGCAACACAATGTCGATTTTCCAATTGTACACATATTCACGAAAATGGTTGTGCAATTTTAGGTGCCATTGAAGATGGAGAAATTGATGAAGATAGTTATGACAATTATTTAAAAATGGAACGCGAAAAACAATTCTTCGAATCTACGACACAAGACAAAAAAAAGAAAGATAAAAATCTTGGAAAATTGATAAAATTTGCTCAAAAAAATAAAAAGAGGAATAAACATTAAAAATACCTTAAATTGCTTCTTATAATACAACAGCAGAAAAACGCTAACCTAATTAATAAGTATGAAAACAAACTACATCTTTAAAGCATTTTTTTTATTTTCTTTCTTACTGCCAATAAGTATTCAAGCCCAAGAAAAACACTATTACCAAACAGATTTTTCAATTCAAGATTTTCAAGAACGTAGAGCCAAGATTCTCGATGCAATTGGTCCAAACGGAATTGCATTAATTCAAGGTGCAAGAAGTGTCGATGGATTTGAAGCCTTTAGACAAACAAATACTTTTTATTATTTAACCGGAATTGAAACGGGTCATGCGTATTTATTATTCAGCGGAAAAAGAAAAACCACAACCTTGTATTTACCTCATAGAGATATGGGAAGAGAACGCAGTCAAGGAAAAATATTATCTGCAGAAGATGCAGAACTAATTATCAAACTTACAGGAGTAAATCAAGTTAAAGCAATTGAGTTTTTATCGTCTGATTTAGCAGGATCTGGATTGATAAAAGATGGAGTTCCAATTTTATATACGCCTTTAAGTCCAGCAGAAACTGGAACAGATAGTAGAGATGAATTGGTTCACGGACAAGCAAGAGCTGCATCAGATCCTTGGGACGGACAAGCATCAAGAGAAGCGCATTTTAAACGATTGTTAAATGAACGCTTTCCTCAGTTTGTAATCAAAGATTTGTCGCCAACTTTAGATGACATGCGTTTGATAAAGAGCAAAAAAGAAATTGACATTATTAGAAAAGCAACCCAAATTGCTGGCTTGGCAATTATTGAAGCAATGAAATCTACCAAAGCTGGAGTGTATGAATACCAATTAGCAGCAGCAGCAAAATATGTTTTTTATCAACACGGCGCCCAAGGAGATGCATATCCCGCAATCATTGGTGGAGGAACTAATGCTTTCATGGGGCATTATTTTCATAAAACGGACGTCTTAAAAAATGGTGATTTGGTCTTGATGGATTACGCGCCTGACTACAAATACTACACAAGTGATGTTACTAGAATTTGGCCTGTAAACGGAAAATTTGACAAAGCGCAAACTGCCTTATACGAATACATCATTGCGTATAAAGATGCTTTATTTAAATACATAAAACCGGGTGTAACTGCTAATTACGTTTTAGACAAAGCTTCAGCAGACATGAAAAACTATTTAAAGGGAAAGAAATTTGCAAATCCAAATCATTTAAAAGCAGTACAAAATGGTGTAGCATTTAGAGGGCATTTTCAACATCCAGTTGGAATGGGAGTTCATGATGTAGGAAGAGTTCGTGGAAATGTTGTTTTAAAAGAAGGCATGGTTTTTACAATTGATCCAATGATTTGGATTCCAGAAGAACGCTTGTATGTAAGAATTGAAGATGTTGCAGTAATAACTGCATCTGGTGTAGAAAACATGAGTGCTTTTGTACCAACAACCATTAAAGAAATAGAAAAAACAATCAAAGAAAAAGGAATTACAGAATTTAGACCTACTGAAAAATTACCACTAAAGAATTAAAATTTAAAGCATTTTCAAAAACTCATTTCTAGAAATTTCTCTTGCGCCAAAACTTGCTAAATGATCAGTATACATTTGGCAATCTATTAGTTTGTAATTGCTCTTGTCTTGAGCGAAATCGAAAGGTTGCACCAAATGAATAAACGCCAATTTTGATGCATTACTCATCAAACTAAACATGCTTTCTCCACAAAAAAATCCATTTCCTAAATCAATTCCGTACAAACCACCAACCAAAACTTGTTTTTTTGTTGCTGTATCGTAAAACCAAACTTCTACAGATTTTGCAATTCCTTTTTTATGTAAATTAATGTACGCTTGCTCCATTTCATCGGTTATCCAAGTACCAAAATCATCATTTCTAAGAATGTGTTTACAATTAAAAATAACTTCGTTAAAAGCGGTGTTTTCTGTAATTGTAAAATTCCCATTTTTGATAATTTTTCGCATCGATTTAGAAATTTTTAATTCTTCTGGAAATAACACCATTCTTTTTAGCGGACAATACCAGACAATTGGTTCGCCTTCAGAATACCAAGGAAAAATTCCGTTTTGATATGCCAATTTTAAACGATCTTCAGATAAATCTCCGCCCAAAGCAATCACGCCTTCTTCAGAAGCGGTTTCTGGTTTTGGGAATTCAATTTTATCTGTTAGCCAAATCATTATTCAAAAGTATTAAAAATAAAAAAGCAACCAAATACTGAAATGAATTCAGCATAAAGTTGCTTTTTAAAAATTATTACGGTTTTCCTAGAAAGGTAAATCGTCTGGTTCAGCAGAAGTTGTAGTATCAGCAGGCTGAAACTGGTCTACTGGAGGTAAATCTTGTGGCGCTACAGCTTGCATTGCTTCAATTCTCCATCCTTGAATTGAGTTAAAATACTTAGCTACTCCTTCTGGGTTTATCCATTCTCTACCGCGTAAATTGATAGAGATTTTTACATCTTGCCCAACTTTATAGCTGTTTAATAAATCACATTTATCTTGTACAAACTCAACCATAATCATTTGAGGATATTGCTCATCTGTTGTTACAACCACTTCACGTTTTCTAAATCCGCTAGTTCCAAAAGTTTGTGTTTCGTTAATTAATTTAATTTTTCCAATTACTTCCATATCTTATTCTATTTTATTAAAAGTACTTTCCATGCACTTTCTACATCGTTTTTTTCTAAAAAGGCTTTGGCAAATGTATGTTTTTTTGTGGTTTCTAACCCAATAAATTGTGGATTGACTTTTGCAAAGTTATCAACATTTTCTTGAGTTGGCATTTGCTCTACGTTTCCTAAAACACCAAAATTATTTCCTGTTAAAATATTACTTTCTCTAATTTCTTTCGGAATTGCATCTACTCCAATTCCCAAGGTAGAAATTGGTTTCGGAATTTCAAAAAAACCTTCTTTTGCCCTCGAATAATAACTTCCACCAGCTCTTGCAACCAAATCAATTTTATGTTGATCAATGGCTCCGTTTTCATCTAATACAGCTTCGTTAATGTGTAATTTCACAACTTCACAAATAATTAAATTTCCTGCGCCGCCTTCTTTTCCTAAGTGGATAATTTCAGTTACTTTGCATTCAAATTGTACTGGAGATTCTGCAACTCGAAATGGTTTTACAACATCCGATTTTAACATGGTAAAGCCTGCTTTTTCAAATTCATTTACGCCTTTTGCATATTCTGTACTGCTTAAAGACATTTGCTGAACAATATCATAATTGACCACATTTATAACAACTTCTTTGGTTTCTAATGCGTTTTCTAAGGTGTGTTTTGTAGTATTTCCTCGAACTCTACGTGCCGGAGAAAAAATTAAAATTGGCGGATTTGCACTAAACACATTAAAGAAGCTAAATGGCGATAAATTTGGATTTCCATCTGCATCAATTGTACTTGCAAAAGCTATTGGCCTTGGTGCAATTGCGCCTAATAAATAACCGTGTAATTTGCCTGTTGCTATTTCTTTTGGGTCTATAGAAATCATTTTTTAATTTATTTTGAATTGTAAATATACTATCATTTTATAAAATGTGTTATGTTATAATATAGATTATATTTGTAATAGATGAGCTTTTTTAAAAATACTGTGCTAACCAAACGAATAGTCATTTTTGTCTTATTTGTTATTGTTTCCCTAATTCTTTGGAACACCTATATTTTCTTCCAAAAATTTAAACAAGATGAACGCGCAAAAATGGAAATTTTTGCAACTGCAATTAAGGAGTTAGCAACCAATCCAGATTTAAATGCAAATATTAATTTAGAAACAAAGATTTTTGAAAACATTACCAATATTCCTTTAATTCAAGTAAATGAAGACGGAACCATTAAAGATTGGCAAAATTTAGATCCTTCTAAAACAGATAATCCTACATATTTAGAAAATCAATTGGCAAAAATGAAAAAACAAAATGCGCCAATAGAAATTAAGTATTTAAATGTAACCGAATATGTCTATTATCGAGATTCTGATTTATTAGACAAACTCACCTATTATCCGATTGCTTTAATTTTAATTTTACTCTTATTTTTAACAGTGATTTATATGTTGTTTTCTTCTAACAAAATTGCCGAACAAAATAAACTTTGGACAGGAATGGCAAAAGAAACTGCGCATCAAATCGGAACTCCGCTATCTTCTTTATTAGGTTGGATTGCCATTTTAAAAGCAGAAAATATTAGCGAAAAATATGTTGATGAAATAGAAAATGATGTACATCGATTAAACATAATTGCCAACAGATTTTCTAAAATTGGTTCTGCACCAGAATTGAAAAAAAATGAAATTGTTTCGATAACCAAAAAGTCTTTTGATTATTTAAAAAGTAGAAGTTCTAAACAAATATCGTTCGAGTTTAACGCTGATAAAAACGAATTATTTTCTAACATCAATGCAGAATTATTTGGTTGGGTGATCGAAAATTTGGTGAGAAATGCCATTGACGCGATGAAAGGAAAAGGAAGTATTTTACTAACAATTTATGAGAAAAGCAAAACAATAGAAATTATAATTACTGATACTGGAAAAGGGATTCCTAAATCACAATTTAAACAAATATTTAAACCTGGTTTCACAACAAAAAAGCGTGGTTGGGGTTTGGGTTTATCGCTTTCTAAACGTATTGTAGAAGAATATCACAACGGAAAAACATTTGTAAAAAAATCTGAAATTAATAAAGGAACCAGTATTCAGATTTCCCTTCTGAAAGCTTAAAAATTTTTAGAAATTTCTTCCGCTAATTTCATAAAATCTTCATGTTGCATTTTTAATTTTTTACTCGTAAAATTGATATCAGCAACTCGGTTTATCGGAATTAAATGCACGTGTGCGTGTGGAACTTCCAATCCAACAACAGACATTCCAATTCTATTACAAGCAATTGTTTTTTCTAAGGCTTTGGCAACTTTATGCGCAAACTTCATTAAACCTAAATACGTTTCTGAATCTAAATCAAACAATTTGTCAACTTCCTTTTTTGGAATGACTAATGTATGTCCTTTTGCATTTGGATTGATGTCTAAAAAAGCATAAAAATGTGCGTCTTCTGCTATTTTATACGATGGAATTTCTTGGTTGATAATCTTTGTAAAAATGCTGCTCATACTTCATCAATTTATTGAGCATTAAATATAAAAAAAAGCAATAACATACATAGGGATTGTTACTGCTTTCTCAACTATTTAGGGGATATTTTTTCACATCGATAATTCTTGTTGTAATTTAATTCCTCTTTTAAACAAGATGTTATTTTCTAAATGGATGTGTTTATGTAAATCTTCCTCAAATTCTTTTAACATAGAAAATGCAACTCTATACGTTGTACATGCATCCGATGGCGGCGTATAATTATCTGTCAATTCTGCAATTCTTCTAAAACGCTCACCTTCTACATCATGTTCGTGATGCATCATTGCAATAGGGTTTTCTACAGTTTCGAAATTTGGTTTTTCATAAACCCCACCTTCTTTCTTTAATTTTGCTAATTTCTTGAAAAACGGAAATAAAATTAATTCTTCTTTTTTCATGTGCGTAGTTAGGGCATCTGCAGCACCAAAAAATAATTCTCTTAATTCTAATAACTCTGGATGTCTTTCTCCATGAACTTTACTAATTTTATCTACATATTGTTTAATTGGAGGAATACTTTTTTCTACATATGTATGATGTGTTTCTACAACATAATCTGATAAAAAGTCGATTCCCCAATTTTGATATAAATTAGATTGATCTTCTTTGGTTTTCATTTGATTTTCTAAATCTTCTAAAACCTCCTCTAAACTGATCCCTTTCTTTTCTGTAACAGTTGCTAAGCTTCTGTTACCGTTACAGCAAAAATCTATTTTATATTTGCTAAAAACGGCTGCGGCATTGTAATTCTCTGCTACAATATCGCTTACTAGTGTGTCTGCTTGTAATTTCATAATTTATTATTTTAAGACATTTTTATCCTTTATTAATTTAATTTTTTTTAAGCTCTTTTCAGCCAAGTTAATCCTCCATCAATTTTAATTGCTAAATCATATAAATTGGTGTTTTCTAACATTGCTTTTAGTTCTGTTCTTACTTTTAAAAATTGATCGTGAACAGGACAAGGAAACTGATCGTCACATTGTTTTAATCCCAAACCACAACCGTTATAAACTTTATCGCCATCTAAGACTGTTACCACATCTGCCAATGTTTGATTTTTTAAATTTTCTTGCGACATTATAAACCCGCCTGTTGGACCTTTGGTAGATTCTATAATGTTTGCTTTTGACAATTGCTGTAAAATTTTTGCTGTAAAAGCTGATGGAGAATCAATTTCTTGCGCAATTTCTACCAAACTAACTTTAGTACCAGAAAGAGAGCTTTGTGCTATAAATAACACTGCTCTTAAACCATATTCGCAAGATTTTGAAAACATATATTCGTTTTTTTCGCTACAAAGATAGCTATTTTTATATAAAGGACAAGTTTATCTTTTATTATTTTTGAAGTAAAAAAAATCCTTCTCTCAATAGACAAGGATTTTGATAAGTATTATCTTGAAATATCTATAATTTCAAACTTCATAATTCCGTTTGGAACTTGAATTTCAGCTATTTCACCAACTTTTTTCCCTAACAATCCTTTACCGATTGGAGAGTTTACAGATAATTTTCCGTTTTTAACATCCGATTCTGAATCTGCCACCAACGTATAGGTAAATTCCATTTTGTTGGCAGTGTTTTTTAATTTCACTACAGAATGGATCAATATTTTTGATGTATCTAACTGAGATTCATCAATAATTCTAGCATTAGAAACCACATTCTTTAATTTTGCGATTTTAAATTCTAAATGAGATTGTTCTTCTTTTGCTGCATGATACTCTGCATTTTCACTTAAATCCCCTTTATCACGAGCATCAGCTATTTCTTGCGTAACTCTAGGGCGCTCTACATGTTCTAAATGCTCTAACTCTTCTTTTAGCTTTTTAAGTCCTTCTGGCGTATAATATGATACTTCACTCATAATCGTATAGTTTTAAAATACAAAATCTCATTGCCGTTTTATCAGAATGAGATTCAATTACAAATGTACAAAATATTTGTAACTTGCCATCGTTTAAATCTAACACAACATTTATCGATGAAAAAAGTCATTTTTGCTTTTATAACAATTCTAATTTTTAGCAATTGTTCTTCTGATTTTCAAAACAACGACATACTACCTTATGTTCAAGTTAATGAAACTATAGATTTAAATTTACCAGAATTTGTAGATTTGAATGTCCCTGGAAATTGGGCTTATGGAAGAGGCGGATTAAAAGGTATTATAATTTACCGTTTAAATAACACAAGTTTTAAAGCTTTTGAGCGCGCAGCGCCACATATTCAACTTAGTGCGTGTTCTCAAATGGTTGTTGAAAATAGTTTGATAATGAAATGTCCTTGTGATGACAGCGAGTTTCAAATTATTAACGGAGCTCCAAGAACAAGCGGAATTACCTATTCTGCAAGAGAATACTTAGTAACCAATTTAAACGGAACTATTTTACGAATCACGAACTTTTAATAGTTCTAAATCAAATAGATTGTTATTTTTGCAAGAACAAACACAACAAACTTACTAAAGTGAAAAACTACTTTTCTTCCGATTTTAAATTAGGCGTTTTAGGCGGCGGCCAATTAGGAAGAATGTTACTTGCCGAAACTCAGAAATACGATATTTACACCGTAATTTTAGATGCTTCACCCGAAGCTCCTTGCACACAAATCTGCAACGAATTTCACATTGGAAATTTATTAGATTTTGATGCGGTTTACAACTTCGGAAAATTGGTTGATGTACTTACCATAGAAATTGAGCATGTTAATATTGATGCTTTATATCAATTAGAAAAAGAAGGATTGAAAATTTATCCGCAACCTTCTGTGATTGAAATTATTCAACACAAAGGAAAACAGAAAGATTTTTTTGTTAAAAATAACATTCCGACTTCACCTCATCAACGCTTTGCGACAAAAAGCGAATTAATTACTGCTTTTGAAAATAACAAGTTTCAAATTCCTTTTGTGTGGAAATCTGCACAATTTGGATACGATGGAACAGGCGTAAAGGTGGTTCGTACCGAAAATGATATTCAGAATTTAGCAGATACAGATTGTATCATCGAAAAATTGATTCCGTTTAAAAACGAATTAGCGGTAATTGTTGCTAGAAATGCAAACGGAGAAGTAAAAACATATCCTGTTGTAGAAATGGAGTTTCATCCAGAAGCAAATCAAGTAGAATATGTAATTTGTCCTGCAAGAATTGATGCTTCTGTTGCAACAAAAGCAAGAGAAATCGCTTTAAAAGTTGCAGCATCTTTTAAGCATGTTGGTTTGTTAGCTGTAGAACTATTTCAAACAGAAAGCGACGAAATTTTAGTGAATGAAGTGGCGCCAAGAACGCACAATTCTGGACATTATTCTATTGAAGCTTCTTATACAAATCAATTTGAACAACATTTAAGAACGGTTTTAAATCTTCCTTTAGGAAATACCGATAGTAAAGTTGCCGGAATTATGGTAAATTTGGTTGGTGAAGAAGGTTTTACTGGAGATGTTGTGTATGAAAATATTGAAAAAGTATTACAAATTGATGGTGTTACTCCGCATATTTACGGAAAAAAGACAACAAAACCTTTCAGAAAAATGGGACATGTAACCATTGTAAACACCGATATTGACAAGGCAAGGAAAACGGCTCAAAAAGTGAAAGAAACAATTAGAGTAATTAGTAAAAACAATTAACAGTAAATAACAATCAGATTTCATCGACAACTGATAATTGATAATTGATAAATTTATGGTAGGAATTATAATGGGAAGCGATTCAGATCTTCCAATCATGCAAGAAGCAATCGATATCTTAGAAAGTTTTGACATTCAAATTGAAGTGGATATTGTTTCTGCTCACAGAACTCCAGAAAAATTAGTTGACTATTCAAAAAATGCACACTTACGCGGAATAAAAGTGATAATTGCAGGCGCTGGTGGAGCAGCTCATTTACCTGGAATGGTGGCTTCTATGAGTCCGTTGCCAATAATTGGTGTTCCTGTAAAAAGCAGAAATTCTATTGATGGTTGGGATTCTATTTTATCAATTTTACAAATGCCTGGCGGTGTACCAGTTGCCACTGTTGCTTTAGACGGTGCAAAAAATGCAGGAATTTTAGCGGCACAAATTATCGGAGCTTCAGACAAAAATGTACTCGATAAAATTATTGCTTACAAAGAAGAATTAAAGCTAAAAGTTGAACAAGCTTCTGATAGAGTGAAGAAATAGTTTTTATCTTTGCATCTATGAAAAAGAAAACACTCACAATAATATTTATTGTATTTACTGCATTTTGCTATTCTCAAGATAAAAAAGAAGGGAATAAAATTTTCTTTGTAGATTTTTTTGCTGGAGGCTCAACTTATTCTAACGGAAATGTTAATAGCGGATTATCAATAAATTTTCAAAACAATAAAGATTTATTTACGTTTAGAACAAGTAGCTCTAAGAAATTACAAGATAATGCAGCAGTAATTTTCTGGCTTCTTCCATTTTCGTTTTCGGCTACTCCAAAAAATTCTCAAGAATATTCTTTTCTTTATGGTAAAAGATTTATTAAAAATGATTTTTCGTATTCAACATCTATTGGAGTTTCTTTAATCAAACACAATACAATTGATCCAATATTTCAAGAAATAGGATCTAGTGAATCTACTTTAGGAATTCCTTTAGAATTTAATCTTAGATGGTTTAGAGGAGATAAAAAAGCAAATAAGCTTTTGGGATTTATTCCCATAAGCAAAGAAACTGGTTTTGGTGCTAGTAGCGGACTTAAACTTTTTGCAACAATTTCTAAAAAATCGTATGTTGGTTTAGCACTCAATTTTGGATTTGGTTACTATAAAGATTATAAATAAATTATAGAATTTGTATCTTTGAATTTCTTAATTAACTCCAATAAATGAATCCACTTTTACAAAATTTTAATACAGCTCCTTTTTCTAAAATTTCTACAAAAGACTACAAACCTGCAATTAAAACTGCCATTGAAGAAACTAAAAAAGAAATTGATGTAATCGTTTCAAATCCAGAAGCGCCAACTTTTGAAAACACCACCGTTGCATTAGATTTTACAGGCGAAAAACTTGGAAGAATTACCAGTATTTTCTTCAATTTAAATTCTGCTGAAACCAATGATGAAGTTCAGAAAATTGCACAAGAAATTTCTCCTTGGCTGAGTGATTTCTCTAATGACATCAAATTAAACAAGGAATTATTTGAACGCGTAAAATCGGTTTTTGATCAAAAAGAAAATTTAGATTTAACTGCCGAACAACACATGTTGTTAGAAAAACAGTACAAAAGTTTTGCTAGAAATGGCGCAAATTTATCCGAAGAAAAAAAATCTGAATTGCGTAAAATTGATGCTGAATTATCAAAATTATCTTTACAATTTGGAGAAAATGTATTGGCAGAAACCAATGCTTTTGAAATGCATTTAACGAAAGAAGATGATGTTGCTGGGTTGCCAGAAAGTGTAAAAGAAGCAGCACATCAATTAGCAAAAGAAAACGAAAAAGAAGGTTGGATTTTTACCTTAGATTATCCGAGTTATATTCCTTTTATGACCTATGCAGACGATCGTGAATTACGAAAAAAACTAGCAATCGCTGCTGGTAAAAAAGCGTTTCAAGATAACAAATATAATAATGAAGAGATTGTTTTAAACATCGTGAAATTGCGTCATCAACGCGCAAATTTATTAGGTTATAAAACACATGCACATTTTGTGTTAGAAGAACGTATGGCAGAAACTCCAGAAAAAGTAATTACTTTTTCGAACGATTTATTAGCCAAAGCTAAACCAGCCGCTCAAAAAGAATTTGAGGAACTAGAAGCCTATGCAAAAAAGCTTGACGGAATTGATCAATTACAAAAATGGGACGGTTCTTATTATGCAGAAA
The DNA here is from genome assembly GCA_913065125.1 of uncultured Flavobacteriaceae bacterium. Lineage (GTDB taxonomy): Bacteria > Bacteroidota > Bacteroidia > Flavobacteriales > Flavobacteriaceae > Polaribacter > Polaribacter gochangensis. The sequence goes on from CAJYAG010000002.1 coordinate 70,766, forward strand.
AACTAAAGAAAGAGCGTTTTAATTTAGATCAAGAAATCTTAAAACCCTATTTCAAATTAGAAAATGTTATTGATGGTGTTTTTGAAATTGCAAATCGTTTATATGATTTACAATTTGAAGAGGTTTTTAACATTGACAAATATCACCAAGATGTTAAAACATACAATGTAACAGATACAAATGGGAACTTTATTGCTGTCTTTTATGCAGATTTTCATCCAAGAAAAGGAAAGCGAAATGGCGCTTGGATGACTTCTTACAAACCGCAACAAATTAAAAACGGAATTAACGAAAGACCACACGTTTCTATTGTATGTAATTTCACCAAACCTACTGAAACCAAACCTTCATTATTAACTTTTAATGAAGTTACAACATTGTTTCACGAGTTTGGGCATGCACTACACGGAATGCTAGCAAATACAACGTATAATAGTTTGTCTGGAACTTCAGTTTCTTGGGATTTTGTTGAATTACCTAGTCAAGTGTTGGAGAATTGGTGCTACGAAAAAGAAGCTTTAGAGTTATTCGCTAAACATTATGAAACTGGAGAAGTCATTCCGATGGAATATGTTGCAAAAATCAAAGAATCGGCCAGTTTTCATGAAGGAATGCAAACACTTCGTCAATTGAGTTTTGGTTTGTTAGACATGAGTTGGCACAGTGAAAATCCATCAAAAATAAAGAGTGTAAAAGAATTTGAAAATGACGCTTTTTCAGAAACAAAATTATATCCAGATGTGGCAGAAAATTGTATGAGCACTGCTTTCTCTCATATTTTTCAAGGAGGATATTCTGCAGGATATTATTCGTACAAATGGGCTGAAGTGTTAGATGCTGATGCATTTGAATATTTCTTAGAAAAAGGAATTTTCAACAAAGAAGTTGCTACAAAATTTAAAGAAAATGTCTTATCAAAAGGCGGAACAGAAAAACCAATGGAATTGTACAAACGCTTTCGCGGACACGAACCAAAACCAGATGCGCTGTTAAAAAGAGCAGGTTTAATTAATAATTAACTTTTACTTCTTAAAACATTGCGTTGAAGTCCTTATTTTTATCGAAATTATTTTCTATGAAAAAAGGACTTTTTACTTTTCTTTTATTGTGTATTTCCCTCGCCGCTTTTTCTCAAACATATATTAAGGGTAAAGTTACCACAGATACAAATGAAAACTTAGAAGGAGCATCGGTCTATTTAAACAACACAACCATTGGAACTACCACAGATAGCAACGGGGAGTTTATATTACAGGTAAACAAGGGCAATTTCGACTTAATAGTTTCTTTTATAGGGTACACAACATCTAAAATTAAGATAAACACCAATTTAGAGGTTGATTTTTTACGTTTCGTATTAAAGCCAGAAACTAATATTTTAAATGAAGTTGTACTTAAAAAAACAAAGTACGATGAAGACTGGAAGTATAATTTATATCGATTTAAAAATTTGTTTTTAGGAAAAACTAAATTAGCTGAAAAAGCTATTATTTTAAATCCAAAAACACTGCATTTTGAATACAATATAAAAACTGACGAATTAATTGCTGAAGCCATAGAACCGCTTAAAATTAAACATGAAGGTTTAGGGTATTTAATTACTTATGATTTAGTTAACTTTTCTGTTAAAAAGAATCGTTTATTTTTTAGTGGTTACGCTAGATATACCAATTTAAAAAAGAACATAAAAAAGAAATGGAAACGAAATAGACTTGAGGCTTATTACGGTTCTCAAATGCACTTCTTAAGGAGCTTGCTAAGTAAAAACCTTACTCAAGATGGGTTTGTAATAAACCAATTTAAAAGAGAACTAAACCCAGAAAGACCTACAGACGAAGAAATTAAATCTGCAAGAGAATTGATTTATTTAAATAAAGAAATCGTTAAGTATTCAAAAAATATTTCAAACCCCATAAGCCCTTTAGATAGTGCTTTAGTTATTGCACAGAAAAGCTCTTTACCAAAATATCAAGATTTTTTATATAAAAGAAATGTTGATTATAACGATATGATTTCTTTCGAAAAACAAACTCCATTTCTTGATTTCGAAAATCATCTTTCTATTATTTATAAAAACGAAAAAGAAGAAGAAAATTATTTAATAGGAAAGTTTGGGAAAAGAAAAAAACCATCTGGAGTTCAAACTTCAAACATAACACTTGTTGATGGAAAATCTATTATTGACCACACAGGTGTACTTGTTAATCCAAGCGCAATATTTGTAGAAGGATATTGGGCTTTTGAGTCTTTTGCAAATATGTTGCCTTTAGATTTTATCCCAACAATAAACTAATCTTTAATTTTAAAAATAAAACCCTATCTTGTAATTCAAATATCTTTCCAGTTTTAGCCCCCTAACATTAAGCTGAATGTTAATAAACTATTGAAGTGAAAGTATTATTGCTCTTTTTTTGTTTATTTTCTTTTCTTTCAAGCAAAGGACAAGAATCTATGATGAGTATTTCTGTGCATCAAGATGTAAGATTACTTTTTATTGGTGATGAGCGTGGTAATTCTGCCTTTACACCCGATTTATTAATTAGATTTGAAGTTGAAGCTTTTAAGTTAAAAAAAAGCAGTTTCAAATTGTATTTTGGCGCTGAATATGCTGATTTAAATAGTGCTGCTTTTCAGCGTTTTTTATTAGGAATTGGCTATCAAACAAAGTTTTCTTTTTCAGAAAAATTTATATTTGGACTTTATATTGATCACGGAATAATTTTAAGAGGTAAGAATAGTTTTTTAGCTAAAAATAAACCACCACCTTCAAAAAAGATAGATGAAGAATCTTCTTTTATGGGTTTAAGTATCAATTTTGAAACCACATATCCAATTTCTCAAAAAATGCGGCTGTCCCTTTTATACCAGGCAATTGACAGGAGAGATTTAACTTCTAGGTTTGGAAGTACAACCAACATAAAAGGAAGTGTTTTTCTTGGGGTGAAACTTGCTTTGTAAACTATTTTCTATGCTTTTCTTCGATCCATTTACTCATGTATTTTGTGCTTTGTAATGTTTGATGTTGTACTAAATTGCCCATAAAGTTTTGAGTTCTGTGTTGTACACTATTTTTTTGAAGCAATTTATTTATAAAACTAATTTAACCTGCTTTAAAGCATAATTATTCCCTTTCGCCGAAACAACCCTATGCTGTGAACGAATTTTGCGACCTTAACCTATAAGCTACCTGTAAATTTGGAGTGTTATTAACAATCTGAAATCACTTATAATGAAAAATTTACTATTATGTATAGCCATATTCAGCTATACCTTTGGCAACAGCCAATCTTCAGTAAACTTAACGGTTCACCACGATGCCAAACTCCTTCTTATTGGAGACAATAAAGGAAATAATCCAATTACTGTTAACCTTTTATTAAAAGCAGAATTCCCTGTAAAAGAATATTCATCAAGCACTTTATTTGTATATCCAGTAATTGAATACGCTGACCTAATTGGAGGAAACTATCAAAGATATGGAGCTGGAGTTGGTTACAACATACACAACCTCTTTCGAAACTTCGATATTGGTGCTTCAGCAGACTACGGAAAACTAAAAAGAGGCGGATACTATGATGGATTAAGTTTCAATGTCAATGGAGAAATTGCCTACAGAATTAACAACAGAATTGCTGTGAGTTATGTATATCAGGTTGGACAAAGACCCGATTTAAAAGCATTATATAATTCTAAAACAAAATTTATAGGAAGTGGTTTTATTGGAATAAAACTAACACTGTAATTTGTTTTTAGCTGCGATCCATTTACTCATGTATTTTGTGCTTTGTAATGTTTGATGTTGTACTAAACTTCCCATAAAATTCTGAATTCTGTGTTGTATAATTTCTTTTTGAAGTGACGCTAATCGGTTTATAAATTGTGTTCCTATTTTTTCTTTATCGTATATTTTATTGATGATTAGAATTCCTTTTTTCTGAGATTGATTCCATAAATTTTTATCAGAATAAAGTGCAATCGCTTTTTTAGATAAAAGGGAAAAATCATCTTCTACAAAACCATTCCAAGGAAAATTATCATGCATTCCTTCTGCTCCAATTGTAGTTGTAACACTCGGTGTTCCACACAGCATTGCTTCGGTGAGTTTTCCTTTTATTCCTGCGCCGAAACGTAACGGAGCTAAAACTACTTTTGCATTTTGCACTACTTCTTTTGCATTTTCTGCATAACCTTTAACAATAAAACCTTCTTTTTGATTATGTAACTGTTGAATTTGCTCAGTAATATAAGCTCCATAAATATGAACTTCTGCTTTTGGAATTGCTTTTCTAATTGCGCCCCAAATGTATTTTTTTAAAGTAATCACTGCATCAACATTTGGTTTATGAAAGAAATTACCCATAAACACAAAATGGTTTCTTTTAGAAAAACTTTTCCATTTTTTAGTTTGATGTTGATCTATTTTATCCAGTAAAAAAGGCAGGAAATACAATATACTTTCATCAACTTTAAAAACAGACTTTAGTAAATTCATTTCAAAAGTAGAAATGATTAAAGATACATCGCAACGTAAAATTGCTGCAATTTCTCTTTTAGCAATATCAGAAGTTAATAATTTATCAGTCGTAAAATCTTCTTGTTTCTTAACAGACTCCCCTCTTACTTTTCGTAAACAATGTAAGTCTTCTGTGTCTAAAATTCGGATTGCATTTGGACAGTTTTCTGCAACACGCCATCCAAATTGTTCTTCCATCATAAAGCGATCAAAAACTACAATCGTAGGATTTAGTTCTTTTACAAAATCATCAAAAGAAATCGAATTTAATTCAATAGAAATGGCATCAACATTCATTGATTTTAAATCAAAAGCATTGTTTGTTTGTTGAGTAGTTGTTGCAAATGTAATTGCATAATTTTGTTCTAAAAACAACTCAATTAATTGCAGCATTCTACTCCCAGCAGCCGAAGAATTTGGCTCAACCCAAACAGCCCCAATGATTAAAACAGATTGATTGGTCAATTATTTTGCTTTTAGTTGTACTGCATAATTAGACTGAACTCCTTTTGCCCAATCTACAATTGTATTAATTTGTGCATCGGTTAAATTTGCTTCAGAATGTGTCCATGTATAAGAATCTAATGGCATGTTTTTCTTTTCTACTTCTTCGTGTAATTCTTCAAATTTATGTTCTTTTCGTTTTAAAGAATACTCGCTCCATTTAGAGAAATTTAGTTTCTTTTTTCCAACTTTTATATGATCATCCATCCAATAATTAACAGGTGTAATAGAACTATACCAAGGATAATTCGTAGTATTTGAATGACAATCAAAGCAAGATGATTTCATGATTTTAAGTACTTCTTCTGGCGGACTTGTTTCTTCTATAAAAGTTGCTAAAGAAGTAAAATCTCCTTCATTTTTTTCGGGCCCAAAAAACTGAGCAACTATAAAAACGAATAGCAGCAACCAGCCTATTTTTTTTACTATTTTCATTTGTGTAGATTTTAAAGATTTAAAGATAGTAATTCTTCTGAATACTATCGTTTTTAAACAATAATGTTTACTTTTGTATTCCAAAATTATATTAAAAATGAAATACGACATCATCGTTATTGGTTCTGGTCCTGGAGGATATATAGCTGCAATCAGAGCTTCTCAATTAGGCAAAAAAGTAGCAATTATTGAAAAATACTCAAGCTTAGGTGGAACATGTACAAATGTTGGATGTATTCCTTCAAAAGCATTGTTAGATTCTTCGCATCATTATTACGATGCAGTTAATCATTTAGATGCTCATGGAATTTCTGTTGAAGCTCCAAAAGTAGATTTTTCTAAAATGGTTGAACGCAAAGCAAACATTGTAGAAACAACTACTGGAGGAATCAAATATTTAATGGACAAAAACAATGTAGCTGTTTTTGAAGGATTGGGTTCTTTTGTTGATGCAACACATGTAAAAGTTACAAAAAATGATGGTTCTAAGGAAACGATTGAAGGAACAAATATCATTATTGCAACGGGTTCAAAACCATCAACGTTGCCTTTTATCACTATAGATAAAGAACGTATTATTACTTCTACTGAAGCCTTAAAGTTAAAAGAAATTCCAAAACATTTAATTGTTATTGGTGGTGGAGTAATCGGACTTGAATTAGGTTCGGTTTATAAGCGTTTAGGTGCGGATGTTACCGTTGTAGAATATGCTCCGAAAATCACTCCAACTATGGATGCTGATGTTTCTAAAGAACTACAAAAAGTACTAAAGAAACAAGGAATGAAATTCGCAGTAAGTCACGGTGTTACTTCTGTTGAGAGAAATGGTGATGAAATACTTGTAAAAGCTACTGATAAAAAAGATAGAGAAATTGAGTTTAAAGGTGATTATTGTTTAGTAGCTGTTGGACGTAAACCGTATACTGAAGGATTAGGCTTAGAAAATGCTGGTGTACAATTAAACAATAGAAATCAAGTTGAAGTAAATGAGCATTTACAAACAAATATTTCTAACATTTATGCAATTGGTGACGTTGTTCAAGGTGCAATGTTAGCACATAAAGCAGAAGAAGAAGGTGTTGTTGTTGCTGAATTTTTAGCTGGACAAAAACCACATATCGATTATAATTTAATTCCTGGTGTTGTGTATACTTGGCCAGAAGTTGCTGCTGTTGGTAAAACAGAAGACGAATTAAAAACTGCTGGTGTAGCTTATAAAGCAGGAAAATTTTCTATGAGAACTTTAGGAAGATCTAGAGCAAGTGGAGATTTAGATGGATTTGTAAAAGTGTTGGCTGATAAAACTACAGATGAAATTTTAGGAGTTCATATAGTTGGAGCACGTGCTGCAGATTTAATTATGGAGGCTGCGGTTGCCATGGAATTTAGAGCTTCTGCTGAAGATTTAGCTAGAATTTGTCATGGTCATCCAACCTATTCTGAAGCCATTAAAGAAGCTGCAAAAACTGCTTGGGACGGAAAACCATTAAATGCATAAAAAATAAATTTTATATACATATTCGAAAAAGCAACTCTTCTTCGGCTACGCTCAGTAACCAAAAAGAGTTGCTTTTTTCTTTTTAAAACTTTAGCGTATTTTTATCGAATGCAAAAATGGTGCTTTCTTGTGTTTTTTCTTTTTTCAATTCTTTCTTTTTCTCAAGAAAAAGACAGTTTATATTTTAAAAACGGAATCGAAAATCCGAGTTTATTAACAACACATCATTTTGGGATTTTTAGCGCAAGAATTAATCAAAATTTTAAATTAAAAACTCCTACAAAAACCACTTTTACGTTTAGCTCAGAAAGCGGAAATACATTTCATCCTTTTGTAGAAATGTATCTCCCAAAAGATCCAATTATAAGAGAAGATTTTAGCAAAAAAATTTGGTTTAACAGACAGTTTGCTTTTATCGATCAGGCAACAACTCCGGCAGAATATTCTAACATTATTATCGACGCTGTTATAAGAGGTTTTCGGTTGCAAATTGCATTCCCGATTGCCAAAGAACATGAACTCGGAATTACACTTCGCTCCTATCTAATTACCAAAGGGAACGACCCTTTTTCTTTAATTACAAGTGATGAAAGTATCGAATGGTTTCACAGTAATATTGCTGGAGGAGAAGATCCTTATGGACGAAGATATTACGGATTAAATCAAGTACATTTTAAATATACTGATCGATATGGAAATGTTTTAGAACTTGAAAACAACGAGTTTTTTTTAGGCGGGATTGAATTTAACCATCATTATTACCCTAAGTTTTTAATCAATAAGAAAAGAAATTTATTTGTCAATTTTGGAACACATTTAGGAATCAACACTTCCAAATTTAACTCGTCTTTAGATGTTGGGTTTTCTGCAAATCTGATTCATAAAATTCAACTACAAAACAAAAACGAATTCAATATTGCTTTAGGCGGAAGTTTGCTGAGAAAGAATCTCATCAACTTTAAAAATGTTGTTGATTTAGGAAATAATCCGTTTTTAGGAAGTGTAGAAAGTGAAATAGAATTCACAAAATTTACACGAAAAAAGAACTATCATTCATTCGGAATTCATTATCAAATTCAAACGAGATATAACAAACATGATGAAGCAAGTTATTATCACTTAAAGGGAAAATGGCAAGAAATAAAAGCAGGTTGGCATCATGGATTTACAACGTTGTATGAAGGTTTATCTGCTTGGACATTTTTGTATACGCACGGAAGACCAAACTATAAAATTACTTTATATTTAAAAGAAGATTTATTGGTAAATAACGCACCCGATGCACAAACCGGAATCAGTATTCAAATCCCGATTTCTAAATAAGGGTTTTGATTATTAAAGTATTTTTGCTCTAATCTTTATCCAAACTCTTTTTAATAAATATCCACTTATAATTGCAGTAATTGTAATGCTGATAGCCAAAGTAGTTTCTCCATAAATCCAATATCCTGTTGCAAACAAACAGCTGTAAATAAACACACAACCTAATAACATGGCTAAGATTCCAGACGGAACACTCCAACCTTCTTTATCATTTACTATATCAATATTCTCTGACTTTGCCTCATCAATTACTTTTGACCATCCTGGTCCGCCAGGTTGTATTTTTTGATAAAAATTACGCAATACATCTTTACTTTCTGGCTGAGTTAAGAATGTAACAAGCAACCAAATAATAGTTGTTATAAATACAATCATTGGAAATCTTGACCAATCTGGCAAAACACCAGCAGCTTCTTTAGTCCCAAATAACAAAACTCCTACCGAAGTAAAATTGATAATGATAGAAATTATTCCTGATGAAAACATGGCCGCAATTTCACTCCACGCATTAATTCTCCACCAAAACCAACGTAAAATAAAAATCAATCCTGTTCCAGCACCAAACATTAAAATTACATCAAACAATTGTAATGCGTTTTGTAAAACCAACGCTAACAAAGCGCTGCAAATCATTAATACAACTGTTGATAGTCTTCCAACGGCAACTAATTTTTTTTCTGAAGCATCAGGGTTTATTTGCTGTTTGTAAAAATCATTTACAATATAAGATGAACCCCAATTTAAATGTGTAGAAATAGTACTCATATACGCAGCAACTAAAGAAGCCAACACCAATCCTAACAAACCACTTGGCAACTTTGTTAGCATTGCAGAATAGGCTAAATCGTGTCCTAATTTATCTGGGGTTACATTCGGAAAAGCTTCTTGAATACTTGCCAAATCTGGATATAAAACCAAAGAAGCCAACGCTACAATAATCCATGGCCAAGGACGTAAAGCGTAATGCATAATATTAAAAAAGAAGGTTGCACCAATTGCATGATTTTCATCTTTTGCCGCTAACATTCTTTGTGCGATATAACCACCACCACCCGGTTCTGCTCCTGGATACCAAGCGCTCCACCATTGCACAGCTAAGGGAATAATTAATAACGTAATTAAAGCCGATTTATCATTAAAATCTGGTAAAAGTGACAATTTATTAGCAACATTTTCATTTGTCAACAGAGCTTCTAAACCACCAATTTCTGGAATATTTACCAAATAATATGCCGCACCGATGGCTCCTGCCATGGCAACAAAAAACAATAAAAAATCTGTGTAAACAACACCTTTAAATCCACCAACAGCACTAAATACAACTGTAATAACTCCGGCATAAATTACGGTTTCCCAAGGTTCTAAACCCAACATAATTTGCCCAATTTTTATTGCTGCTAAAGTAACAGCAGACATTGCCAAAATATTAAAAACAACTCCTAAATAGACCGCTCTAAATTTTCTTAAAAATCTTGCTGGTTTTCCACCATAACGCAATTCGTAATATTCAATATCTGTATTTACAGCAGATTTTCTCCACAGTTTTGCATACACAAAAACAGTTAATAAACCCGTAATTAAAAACGCCCACCAAACCCAATTTCCTGAAACTCCGTTGTTACGAACAATATCTGTTACTAAATTTGGCGTATCTGTAGAAAATGTGGTTGCAACCATTGATAAACCTAATAACCACCAAGGCATATTTCTTCCTGATAAAAAATACTCTGAAGAGTTTTTCCCAGATTTTTTTGAAACATATATTCCGATAAAAAGTGTAATTGCAAAAAAGGAAATAATTAAAACGTAATCAAATGTACTTAGTGAAACCATTGTATAATTTTTGAAGGCTGTAAAGTACTACATTTTTAGAAAATAATTGCAAGATAAAAATGAAGCTACACCATTAAGATTTGTATTTTTGTAATTGCATGCAAAGAGTACAAAAAAGTTTTTCGGTAGAATCTATTGATGAGTTTAAATCAAAAATTTTGATTTGGGCGCAACAATACGAAGCAATATCTTGGTTAGATTCTAACAAATACAACCAAAAATATTCTTCCTTTGACGCTGTTTTAGCGGTTGATGAGTTTACCTCTATCAAAACAGATTACACCAATGCTTTTGACAAACTAAAAGAGTATCAATCTATTACAAACGATTATTTGTTTGGCTATTTGAGTTATGATTTAAAAAACGATGTTGAAAATTTATCTTCTAAGAATTTCGACGGATTGGATTTTTCTGATTTGTATTTCTTTCAACCGCAACGCATTCTTTTTATCAAAGGGAACACGATTGAATTTTCTTATTTAAAAATGATTGATGATGAAATTGAATCGGATTTTGAAGAAATAAACAAAATTTCTTTAGGTTTCGACTCCGCTCAACCTGACAAACCATCCAAAGAAATAAAAGTAAAACTAAGAATTCAGAAAGATGAATATCATCAAAAAATTACTGCAATTTTAAATTACATTAATAGAGGAGATATTTACGAAGCAAATTTTTGTCAAGAGTTTTATGCAGAAAACGCGACGATTAATCCATTGGAAGTATATCATCATTTAAATGAAATTTCTGAACCGCCATTTGCTACTTTTTTAAAATGCGAACATCAGTATTTATTATCGGCATCGCCAGAAAGATATATCAAAAAAGAAGGAAAAAAAGTAATTTCTCAACCCATAAAAGGAACTGCAAAAAGATTGATTAGCAAAGTGGATGACGCCCAAATTGCTTTTGATTTAACGAGAGATGAAAAAGAACGATCAGAAAATATTATGATTGTAGATTTGGTGCGAAACGACTTATCTAAGACTGCCATCAAAGGTTCTGTAAAAGTGGAAGAATTGTGTAAAGTGTATTCTTTTAAACAAGTGCATCAATTAATTTCTACTGTAGTTTCTGAAGTAGAAAACACCACGCACCCTGTAGATATTATTAGAGAAACTTTTCCGATGGGAAGCATGACTGGAGCGCCAAAAGTTTCTGCAATGAAAATTATAGAGGAACAAGAAGAAACCAAACGCGGATTGTATTCTGGAGCCGTTGGATATTTTACTCCGAATGGCGATTTCGATTTTAACGTTGTCATTAGAAGCATTTTATACAACGAAGAAAATAAATACATTTCCTTTTCTGTTGGAGGCGCAATTACAGCAAAATCTACTCCAGAAAAAGAATACGAAGAGTGTTTATTAAAAGCCAAAGCGATGAAATATGCGCTAACCAAATCTGATTCAAATGATTATCGACCAAGACGAAAAATTTAAGAAAGCAATTGCTTCTTTTGAAGGAACTTATCAAGTTCAGGATGTTTTTAATACATTTATTGCATTGTATCCAGAAGATTGGAAACAATTAAAAATAAATTATTCTAAATTTAACCGAAGTAAACAGTTTGGAAAAACCATTCCTTTACCAAAACCAGAGGTTTCTTTAAAAAAAATGATTCAAGTTTGGATGTCAAAAAACAAAAAAGCACAACAATAATGTTGACGAAAAAAATTCTTTTTTTGAGTTTCTTTGTAATGAGTTTTTCAATCAATGCCCAGAAACTAACTTATGGAAATCCGTCTGAAGTACACATGGATTCTCTCTTTATGCATCAAAAAATAGATTCAATTATTACAGATGCAATTCAACAACAAGCATTTCCTGGAGCACAAATTTTAGTTGCTAAAAATCATACAATTATTTTTCATAAAGCTTACGGATTTCAAACCTACGATAGCATTCAACAGGTGCATTTAGATGATTTATATGACATTGCTTCTGTAACAAAAATTTTAGGTCCGCTGCCAGCAATTATGAAATTATATGACGAAGGGAAAATAGATTTGGATGCTCCTTTTAGCAAGTATTGGAAACCTTGGCAAGGAAGAAGCGACAAAAAGAATTTAACTGTTAGAGAAATATTAGCGCATCAAGCTGGATTAAATCCGTACATCGTTTTTTTAAGTGAAATACTAAAGAAAGATAAGTCTTTAAAATCTCGTTTTGTAAAGACAAATGCTAAAAATAAGTTTACAAGTCAGGCCTATGATAACATTTTTGTTAAAGATCGTTTTAAAAATAAAATGTATCGACAAATCAACAGATCTAAAGTTTCTGACGTTAAAAAATACAGATATTCTGGGTTGACATTTTTACTGTATCCTAAAATAATTTCTGATATTACCAATGTAAATTATACCGATTATCTACAAGAAAATTTTTACAAACCACTTGAAGCAACGACTTTAGGATTCATACCAAAAACGAAGAATTTTACTAATAAAATTATTCCAACAGAAGTAGATTCTTTGTTTAGACACGAATTAACGAATGGCTGGGTTCATGATGAAAATGCAGCTTTAATGGGCGGAGTTTCTGGTAACGCAGGTTTGTTTGGAAGCGCCTTAGATTTGGCAAAAATGATGCAAATGTATGCTAATTACGGATATTATAATTACAAACAATACATTTCTAAAAGCACCTTAAAAGAGTTTACAAAAATTCAATTTCCTGAAAACGGCAATCGTCGTGGTTTGGGTTTTGACAAACCGTTAATTGGCAACGACACGTTGTCGATAAGTGAAGCATATCCAGCTCCAGAAGTAAGTGCAGAAAGTTTTGGTCATGCTGGATTTACAGGAACTTTTGTTTGGGCAGACCCAAAACACGATTTGGTTTTTATCTTTTTATCAAACCGAGTGTATCCTAGCAGAACACACAGAAATATTTACAATTTAAATGTGAGACCAAAAGTGCAGCAAGTTTTTTATCAAGCAATAAACAAACTAAAAAAATAAAATAATTTCAACATAAAGTGTTAGAAAAATTAGAACAACATATCGCTCATAAATTCTCTTTTTTAAAAGAGAAAAAACTATTAATTGCTATTTCTGGCGGAGTTGATAGTGTTGTGTTAACACATCTTTTACATCAGTTAAATTTTGATATTTCTTTAGCGCATTGCAATTTTAATTTACGTGGAACTGAGAGTGATAAAGATGAAGAATTTGTAAACGAACTTGGTAAAAAGTTAGACATAACAACTTTTTCAATCCGTTTTGAAACGGAAAAATATGCAAAAGAAAATCAGCTTTCAACACAAGTTGCTGCAAGAAATTTACGCTATGATTGGTTTCAAGAATTAACCAATCAACATCTTTTTGATTTTGTTTTAACGGCACATCATGCAGATGATAATTTAGAAACTTTTCTTATCAATTTAACGCGCGGAACAGGTTTGGAAGGCTTCACTGGAATTCCGGAAGTGAACAATCATATTGTGCGTCCATTTTTAATTTTTTCTCGTGATGATATTGAAACATATGCAAAAGAAAAAAATATGAATTGGCGAGAAGATAAAAGCAATGCGTCTTCGAAATATCTACGGAATAAAATACGACATCAAATTGTTCCGATTTTAAAAGAAATCAATCCAACTTTATTAGAAAATTTTCAGAAAACATCAGAATACTTGCAAGAAAGTCAACAAATTATTGACACATCCATTTCTGAATTTAAAAAAAAAGTAGTTGAAGTTTTAGAAAACGGTACGTTAAAAATTGATATTTCTCAACTTCAAAAAACCAATAACCCAAAAGCATATGTATATCAACTATTAAAAGAATTTGGTTTTACAGAATGGAACGATGTTACGCACTTATTAAGCGCGCAATCCGGAAAAGAAGTGCGTTCTAAAACACATCGTTTATTAAAAGATAGAAATTTTTTATTGTTATCAGAAATTAAAGAAAACAATAAAAATTTAGAATATAAAATTACAGAAAACACTTTAGAAATCACAATCCCGTTACACTTAACATTTAAAAAAACGACAGAGATTTCCTCAGAAAACACGAATGAAATTTTTGTTGATTTAGAAAAAGTAACCTATCCGTTAGTGCTTAGAAAATGGCAACATGGCGACTATTTTTATCCGAAAGGAATGCAAGGAAAAAAGAAAGTTTCTAAATACTTTAAAGATGAAAAATTCTCTCTTCTAGAAAAAGAAAACACATGGTTGTTGTTCACAAATGAAACTGTACTTTGGATAGTTGGCTACCGACAAGACAATCGTTTTTTAGCCGATAAAAACACAGCAACTGTTTTAAAAATAACAGGTTGCTAAACGTATAAAACTTTGTTAATTTTAACGAATATCCGATTAATAAATTTCTAGACTTTAGTTATTCAAAATTGATTTCGTATTTTTATCCACTTATTTGAACAGAGGATTATTTATGAAAAAATTACTTCTATTATTCGCCCTACTTTTTAGTTTTTCTAGCGTAGTAAATGCACAAACAGAAACTCCAGTTACTTGGTCTTCTACGTTTGAAAAAATTAGTGAAACCGAGTATGATTTAATTATGACCGCCAACATTATTCCTGGTTGGCATTTGTATTCTCAGTTTACAGAAGAAGGCGGGTCTTTACCCATAATTATAAAAAAAGGCGATGAAACCGCTAATTTTAAATTGGTTGGTAAAGCTGTAGAAAGCGACACGATAAAAAAGTTTAGCGATGTTTTTGAAGTCTACGAATCTTACTTTGATAATTCTGCTGTTTTAAAACAGCGCATTCTTTTAAACGACACAACTATTAATGAAGTAAACTTAAATTTAACTGGACAAGTTTGTAAAGAAATTAATGGTGTTTGTATTCAAATAGATGAAGATTTTACGTTTACTTTTAAAGGAAAAGCATCTGTAAAAGAGAAAGTAGTTTTAGATGAAAAAAGTAAGTTATTAAGCGATAAATTACGATTAGATTTAAAAAATACAGAGATTTTAAAAAATGAAAACGAATCAAGTTCTGACGGAAACTCAAGCTTACTAAATATCTTTTTATTAGGTTTTGCGGGCGGATTATTAGCGCTTTTAACACCGTGTGTGTTTCCGATGATACCATTAACAGTTTCGTTTTTCACAAAGCAATCACAAAACAAAAAGAAAGGAATAACTAATGCCATTTTATACGGATTATTCATTGTAATCATATACATTTTATTAAGTATTCCGTTTCATTTTCTAGACAGTTTGGATCCAGAAATCTTAAATAATATCTCAACAAATGTTTGGTTAAATATTTTCTTTTTTGCCATTTTAGTGTTTTTTGCATTTTCATTTTTTGGATATTACGAAATAACTTTACCTGCATCATGGGGTAATAAATTAGATTCTGCATCTGGAATTGGAGGAATTATCGGAATCTTTTTTATGGCATTAACTTTAGCAATTGTCTCTTTTTCTTGTACCGGGCCCATTTTAGGTTCATTACTAGCAGGCTCATTAACATCGGATGGTGGCGCCATGCAATTAACTGCCGGAATGAGTGGTTTTGGGTTAGCGTTGGCTTTGCCTTTTGCTTTGTTTGCATTATTCCCTGGCTGGTTAAATTCATTACCAAAATCTGGCGGATGGCTAAATACCACAAAAGTTGTTTTAGGATTTTTAGAATTGGCTTTTGCTTTTAAATTCTTATCAAATGCTGATTTGGTAGAACATTGGGGACTTTTAAAACGTGAACTATTTATTGGAATTTGGATTGTAATTTTTGTTGGATTGGCCTTATATATTTTCGCTAAAATTAAATTCCCACACGATTCTAAAATCAAAAAATTAAGCTTTTCTAGAGTTTCGTTTGGAGTTTTAGTAATTGCATTTGTGGTATATTTAATTCCGGGAACTATGAAAAACCCTACTTGGGATTTACGTTTATTAAGTGGTTTTCCACCTCCACAATTTTACAGCATTTACGAAACAGATACCGATTGTCCATTGGGATTAAATTGCTTTAAAGATTTTGATGAAGGATTACAATTTGCAATAAAAAACAACAAACCTATCTTATTAGATTTTACAGGTTGGGCTTGCGTAAACTGTAGAAAAATGGAAGAAAATGTTTGGGTAGAAAACGACATTTTCACCACTATAAACGAAGACTATGTACTGATTTCTTTATATGTTGATGATAGAAAAGAATTGCCAGAAAACGCACAATTCAACTTTATAAAGAAAAACGGAAACCTTAAAAAAATTCAAACTATTGGTGATAAGTGGGCAACATTTCAAGCCATTAATTTTAAATCTGCTTCGCAACCTTATTATGTTTTAATGAGTCCAGATTTAGAAATTTTACATGCTGCACAACAATATACAGATAGAGACACCTATTACAATTGGTTAAAAGAAGGCTTAGAGAAATTCACAAAATCTTCTAAAAAATAATTTAGATAAAAATTGAATTCAGAATATTTGGTTACTTTTATAAAAAAGTAACCAAATAATGAAAACAAAACTCACATCTATTTTAATTTTTTTGTGTTTAACAATAACTTCTTATGCACAAAAAAGAACAATTCCTACAGACACAACCGTTGTAACAAATCATACAACAACAATTAATGGAAAAAAAATTAATTACACTGCTTATACGGGAACTCAACCTGTATGGGACAACGAAGGAAGTGCAAAAGCAACTTTATTTTACACCTATTACAAACGGACTAATAATGTAAATACCGCAAATAGACCTTTGCTAATTTCGTTTAATGGTGGTCCAGGTTCTGCATCCGTTTGGATGCATTTAGCATATACGGGGCCAAATGTTTTAAAAATTGATGACGAAGGTTATCCCATACAACCTTACGGATACAAAAGCAATCCGCATTCTGTTTTAGATGTTGCAGATATTGTTTTTGTAAATCCTGTAAATACTGGTTATTCAAGAATTGTAGAACGTGAAGGAAAAAAAGTTAATAAAGCAGATTTTTTTGGCGTAAATGCTGATGTTAGATATTTAGCAGAATGGATTACCACTTTTGTTTCTAGAAATAATCGTTGGTCATCACCAAAATATATTATTGGAGAAAGTTACGGAGGCACTAGAGTTTCTGGTTTAGCAGATGCTTTACAAAGTAACGAATGGATGTATTTAAACGGAGTTATTTTAGTTTCTCCTGCAGATTATGGAGCAAAAAATTCTGATAATGCTGTTGCTTCTTCAATTGATTTTCCATATTTCACTGCTGCCGCTTGGTATCACAAAATGTTATCTCCAGCTTTACAAAACAAAGATTTATTAGCCATTTTACCAGAATCCGAAGACTTTGCAATCAACACTTTAATGCCTGCAATTGCTAAAGGCGGATTTATAAGTGCAGCTGAAAAAAATCAGGTTGCAGAAAAAATGGCTTATTTCACCGGACTTTCTAAAAAAGTAATTTTACAGCACAATTTAGAAATTCCAAATAGTTTCTTTTGGAAAGAGTTATTAAGAAACAAAAACGGCAAAACCATCGGTAGGTTAGATTCTAGATATATGGGAATCGACAAAAAAGAAGCAGGAGATTCTCCAGATTACAACTCAGAATTAACTTCTTGGTTGCATTCTTTTACCCCGGCAATCAATTTGTACATTAAAGAACATTTAAATTTTAACACAGATGTAAAATA
This sequence comes from uncultured Flavobacteriaceae bacterium, assembly GCA_913065125.1. GTDB lineage: Bacteria > Bacteroidota > Bacteroidia > Flavobacteriales > Flavobacteriaceae > Polaribacter > Polaribacter gochangensis. The sequence continues at coordinate 88,491 of CAJYAG010000002.1, forward strand.
CAATATGTTTGGACCTGTTCATCCTTGGGATTTTAGAAATAATAATACTCGTGAGGAATTGCGTAAAGCAATGGCTACAAATCCGTATTTAAACGTGTTATTTCAAGCAGGATATTACGATGGAGCAACAACCTATTTTAATACAAAATACACGATGTGGCAAGTTGATCCTAGCGGGAAATTAAAAGACAGAATGAGCTTTAAAGGATATAGAAGCGGACATATGATGTACTTACGAAAACCAGATTTAAAAGCTGCTAATGACGATATTAGAAACTTTATAAAAGCAAGTGCTTCTAACGGAAAGCCAGCAAAATATTAATTACTAAGTAAGCATAAAAAAAAAGCAGTTACAAAAGTAACTGCTTTTTTTTGTGAAATTTTATATAGCTTAATGCCTCATCATTCTTCTTCCTCTTCCTCTTGAGCTACTTTGTTGAGTTCCTAATGTATACGTTAAACTAACCATATAATAAGTTCCTAACACATCTTTAGTTGTTTCTTCAAAATAGTTATCAGAACTACTTCTAGAGAATCCAACGCTTTTGTTTAATAAATCTAATGCAGTTAACTTAATATTCATCGCTTTAGACTTTAAGAAGTTGTACGAAACTGAAGCATTCCAAATTGGCACGGTTTGATCTGTTCCAAAATTACTATCTGTATAAATATCGTATTTATATTGTGTGTTAAAGTTGAATGCTTTTGTAATATTCCAATCAGATTTTATGTAATATGATTGTTGAATATATTCTCTATTAGATGTTGTTCCAGAAAACGTAGTATTGTTTTTACTGATGTTTGCTCCAACAGCTAAATCTAAAAAGTCTTTCTTATTATTCTCTAACGTTACTCTAAAACTTGTGTTATTAGTATTGGTTTTATTGTTTATGGTATTAATTACAGATTGGTAATTACTTGTTGATACATTTACTCCTAAATTATAACGGATTCCTAATTGTTTTAGTCGATTTCCAAAATTTACATCTGCACTAAAGTTATCTCTGTCTCCTAAGTTTACATAACTACTTGTTTTAACTCTTGTTGCAATATCTGTATCTTCTTTGTTTACAATAGCGTTACTTGTACTATTATAACTTACATGTGCAAAGAAACTAAATCCTGTAGCAAAATTATAATTACCATACATTGCAAATAATGAGTGCTGATCTTCTGGAGTTAAATTTTGATTTCCTTTTCTGATAAATAAAGGATTAAAATTGTTTTCAACTGGAGAAACTTTACTTAAGCTAGGTAAATTTAAAGATTTACTATATCTAAGCATCACCCAACTTCCTCTTTTTGGACGATATCTAAATCTAAATGATGGATTAAAACTTGAGTATTTTTTCTCGAAATTAGAAACGTTTGTCAAACCAAAATTTTGTGTTTGTTCTTGGAGCTCTGATCCAATAGTTATGGACGTTTTTTCATTATTATATTTATAATCTAAACTACCATACGTAGTTCTTTTTTCTTCAAATAAATCTGCTGTAAAAGTAGAACTCGCGTTATTAGAACCGTTTAATGTTTGAGTTTGATCTGTGTATTCATCTTCATTATTCACTTTGATTCCACCACCAATTTCAATAAAATGATTGTCGTTTAAAGGCTCTGTATATTGCAACTCAAAATTAATATTTCTTCCTCTATTATTGCTTTTCTGAGTACTCAAAGAAACTTCATCCGTTTTTGACGCATCCGTATAATCTTTTGTATTTGTGTTTCCGCTATTATTATCGCTCTTATCAGAAGAAAAATCAAATTCTACCTCAAAACTACGTTTGCTTGTTTTGTTAAATCTTTTGATATAATCTAAATTTACACTAGCGCTGTTACTTTTATTATCGCTATTAGAAGTACCTGTATTTTCTAATTTTTTTGTATTGGGATCATTTGCCTCAAAAGCATCAAGTGTACTTGTACTACTTCCGTTTGTGCTACTAGAGTTTAATCTACCTCTAAGGGTTATTGTTCTTAAATCACTAGATCTATCTATATAGCTAAAGTTTGCTTTATTAGATTTTGTTTCACTAGTACTATTAGAACTACTTTCAGAATATAATTTATCTGACCCAACAAATTCTGTTCTTTTAGAGAATACATTTCCTGATTCTGAGTTTACAGAATTGTAAAAATAATCGGCATTTAAGTTTTGTTTACTTTTTAACTCATATCCTAAATTAAAACCTGCAATACCTGTAGTAATAAAACCAGAAGAACTTCCTCCGCTTCCACCTCTACTAACTCTAAAACCTCCTCGGCCACCACCACCAAAAGACATAATTTCAGAGATGTCAGAACCAGAACTATTTACATTATTTGCTCTTGCGATAATAGAAACTTGCATTTTTGGAGAAAAACGGTTGTAGTTTAAACTCGTTAAATAACGTTCATCTGAACCATAACCTCCTTGAAACTTACCAAAAGCATTTACTTTTCTATCATCTTTTAAAGTAAGATTTATTACTTTAGAACGGTTTGTATCGTCCACTCCTGTAACTCTAGATTTATCACTTTTTTCATCGATCAACTCAATTTTCTTAATTGCATCTGCAGATAAGTTTTTTAAAGCAACAGAAGGATCTCCACTAAAAAACTCTTTTCCATCTACATACACTTTAGAAACATCTTCTCCTTGTGCTTTTACTTTTCCGTCTGCATCAACCTCTACACCAGGTAACTTTTTTAGTAAATCTTCTACGGTATCATCAACCCTAACTTTAAATGCTTTTGCATTAAAAGCCATTGTATCTTTTTTAATTGTAATTGGAATAACAGCAGAAACCACAACTTCATCTAAAGTATTGTCTAATTCTTTTAATGTGATAGTCCCAAAATCTAAAGACTTCCCTGTAAAATCAATTTTCTTTTGATATACTTGATATCCCAATAAGTTAATTTGAAAAATTCTTTTCCCGTTAGATATTTCTACAACTTTAAAGTTTCCTTTAATGTCTGTGCTTGCATAACTAATTAAAGTAGAATCAGCTGCGTTAAGAACTGCTACAGAAGCAAATTCTAAAGGATTTTTTTCTTCATCTATAATTTTACCAGAAATACTCTGTGCAATTGCATTCGATGAAACTACTAATAAAGCGAATACTACTAGTTTTGTTGTAATTGATTTAATCATTATTTATTTATTGATTTGTTTGGTTTCTATTTATCAGAATAGCTTCTGCTAAGACCTTTGTTTTCTGTAAAGGTTTAATTGCAATTTTTTATTTTAATATTTCTTTAACATTTACCAACGTAAATACTTTCAAGTTTTCAATGCGTAAATGTATGGAGCTTAAATATATATCAACTTCTATTTAACATTATTTAACAAGATTTTAATATCCTAAAAAGTTCATAATTTTTTCTTATTTTTAAAAAAAGAAAAAAAATGCTAGTTAAAGTTTATGGTAGTGCCGTCTTTGGCATTGAAGCTACCACCATTACCGTTGAAGTAAATATTGATAAAGGAATTGGGTATCATTTGGTTGGATTGCCAGATAATGCTGTTAGAGAAAGCTCTTTTAGGATTTCTGCTGCACTGAAAAACAATAATTACAAGCTTCCTGGAAAGAAAATCATTATCAACATGGCACCCGCCGATATTAGAAAAGAAGGCGCAGCGTACGATTTAACATTGGCTCTCGGAATTTTAGCAGCTTCCGAGCAAATAAAATCGACAACGATTGACGAGTATGTTATTATGGGCGAATTGTCTTTAGACGGAAGTTTACAACCTATAAAAGGTGCTTTGCCAATTGCGATAAAAGCCAAAGAAGAAGGTTTTAAATATTTTATTTTACCGAAAGCAAACGCTAAAGAAGCTGCAATTGTAGATGATTTAGAAGTTTTAGGGGTTGATAACATTATGGAAGTTATCAATCATTTTAATGGTGATGAAAAAATTCAGCCAACAATTGTAGATACAAGAGCCGAATTTTATAAAAATATCGATTTCCCAGAGTTTGATTTTTCGGATGTAAAAGGACAAGAATCTATAAAGCGTTGTATGGAAATTGCCGCTGCTGGCGGACATAATATTATTCTCATTGGTCCGCCTGGATCAGGAAAAACAATGTTAGCAAAACGATTGCCTTCCATTTTACCACCAATGACGTTGCACGAAGCGTTGGAAACCACCAAAATTCATTCTGTTGTTGGTAAAACGAAGAACAACGGATTGTTATATCAACGCCCTTTTAGAAGTCCACATCACACCATTTCTGATGTTGCTTTGGTTGGCGGCGGACAATATCCGCAACCTGGAGAAATTTCTTTATCGCATAATGGCGTTTTGTTTTTAGATGAATTACCAGAATTTAAAAGAACCGTTTTAGAAGTCATGCGTCAACCGTTAGAAGATAGAGAAGTTACCATTTCTAGAGCAAAATTTACAGTTACCTATCCGAGTAGTTTTATGTTGGTGGCGAGTATGAATCCAAGTCCGTCAGGATATTTTAACGATCCAAATTCACCAATGACCTCTTCTCCACAAGAAATGCAACGGTATTTAAGTAAAATTTCTGGACCTTTATTAGACCGAATTGATATTCATATAGAAGTAACTCCTGTTCCGTTTGAAAAATTGACAGAAGAACGCAAAGGAGAATCTTCTGTTGAAATAAGAAAACGTGTTACGGCGGCAAGAGAAATTCAGTCTGAGCGTTTTACACCTTTTGAAAACTTACATTACAATGCACAAATGAATGTAAAACAAATCAGAAAATATTGCAAACTTTCTGATGAAAGCATGTCTTTATTAAAAACGGCGATGGAAAAATTAAATTTATCAGCTAGAGCGTACGATCGTATTTTAAAAGTTGCGAGAACGATTGCAGATTTAGACAGCTCAGAAAACATCACACCAACTCATATTGCAGAAGCCATTCAATATAGAAGTTTAGACAGGGATGGTTGGTTGGGTTAATTTTTATTCTGTTTTACTTTCCAGTAAATCACATTTTCTCTACTTACTCTTTCTAGAGTTTCTCTAAATGGTGCACGTTTCCCGGATTTCATTAAATCTAAAATATCTTCAATTATTGATTTTGTAGTTGCAAAATAAGAATGACTTAAAAAACTCGTATCAACTCCAGAAGCATCAATAGTTTCTACGCCTTTTACAATTACAACTCCTTTTCCTGCATCGCCAGCACGTTTACTTCCATGCACTTTTCTTGAAGCAATCAACGCTAAATCATCAGAAGAAACATATAAGGTAATTGGTTTGGCTATTTTTTTAACCATTTGCGGCGCAATATCTCTTCTAAAAACATCTGCATCAATATCTGGAGCCGCTAAAATAACTTCCGTAATTTTATCTTTTAATTCTGGATTTTCATTCATCAATTCGATCAGTGCTTTGGTCAATCCACGATTTCCCATACTGTGAGCAACCAAGTAAATATCATCAGCTTCTGTTCGGGTTAAATAATCTTTTAAGAAGTTTTTCATATTCAATCTTGCCCACTCAATATTTGCTTCATCAACCATATAACCAGCTGTTGAACCTTGCGATGGCCAACTGTAAAAAACAGGTTCTCCGCTAAAACGTAAATCAAACGTAATTTGTGCAGTTCTCATTGCTGCATCAGCAAACGAGACGTTATAACCGTGTACAAATAAAAAAGTGCTCTTTCCGTTTTTAGCAATTCTTGTTTTCATTTGATTGAAAAAATCGTTTTTATCTTGCTTTTGCAAAGACTGGATCATGATGTGTTTTTTTGGATCTTCAGAAAATTCTAATCTCCAATAAGAAGGTCTTTCTATTTCGCCCAATTTATGTGTGTACGGAATACTAACAATGGTTCTTCCATATTGAAGTTCTCCTCTTTGACCACCAAATCGTTCGTTTAAATCACTGTCTTTAGTGTCATTTCTGTCGGTTGCAAATGAAACCGGAATTTCTATATAATCTTTAGTGCCCGCTGTATTGGTAAGCGATCTAGTTACTACAGTTGTGGTTGTTATTTCTCTAAGACAAACACTAAAATTTTGAGTTTCTCTTTTATTATTTGGCAATACAACTTCTATTGCAAAATTGATGGATTTAAATTGTTGAAACGCTTTATTTCCTTCTAACCAACTTAACGGATCTGTATTTCTTAACTCGCTGTAACTATTAAACGTGTATCTAATTTCGTTGTTTAAAGAGATGATTAGTTTAAACCTTTTAATGTCAGATTCGTCTCCTTTTACAAAATCTAAAAAGACTTTGCTATAATCTGTTTTGTTGGTTAAACAATTCTGTGTATTATAGGTTTTTATATTATCTGTTAGTTCAAAAACTACCGTATTGGTTTGTGCTTGCGAAACTGAAAATGTAATTAAAAATAGCAAAAGAAAGATACGTTTCATAATTCGTTGATTTTATTGATGTTATAAATATACAAAAAATGAGAAGGTAATAGAACTATTGTAAAATCAGTAAGTAAAAAACCTACTTCAACATACTTTTTACAATCTTTAAATGATGATTTGTATGTGTATCTAAAAAACGAACTACTCTAAACTTATTTGTGTTTCCAAACAAAGGATGTTTAAAATAGGCATTTTCATCCAAATCTTGAATTGCTTTTATGTGTTGTTTCGCTTCTGCTAACTGTATACTAATATCTGATTTTAAAATAACTTCTGGCGGTTTAACATATTTTGGGGCTTTGGCTTTTCCTCTTGGAAAAAAACCAAGCCTTAAAAATACTTTTCCTATAAACTTAAAATTATTTTCATACAACGTTGGATCTGATTTTTCCATACTTTTTACCACAGTATTGATTACTTTTAAACTATGGTCTAAATGCCAAGCAACACTCGCTTTTGAAACTTTCGTATTTGTGTCTTCGTACTTTGGAATATAACTTTCTAAAAGTGCTAATCTATTTTCTAAAATTTTAGTGTGTACTGTTTTCATTCTAAGTTTATTTTTTGAAAGGTACTGAAAAGTAATCATTGAGAAACATCTCGATACAAATTTGATGAAAAATCAAATTCACTCGATGTGACACTACTTTTTAAAAATTATATACCCCATGCGTTAAGGATAGAAACGGCATACTTTTTATGCTGAACTCGATTCAGTATCTGTAATTATGAATTCAATTCCTTTTGTTAAGGAAAAGGTGCTGAAATAAATTCAGCATAAAAAGATATAGTGGATAGCCTGTTAAAACGCCCAAAAAGAAATTCTCTTTAAGATTAAGAGATTCTTCCATCGTTTATTCTTCTCTCATTTCGGAATGACAGAAAACGAAAAAACCCTCACAAATAAGTGTAAGGGTTTTTAACTATTTTACAATCAAAAATGAGATTGCCACGTCATTACTTCCTCGCAATGACAGATATTTTAGTATCTATAATGTTCTGGCTTATAAGGACCATCTACAGTTACACCAATGTAACTTGCTTGATCTTCTCTTAACTCAGTTAGCTCAACACCAATTTTTGCCAAGTGTAATTTTGCTACTTTTTCATCTAAGTGTTTTGGTAACATATACACTTGGTTTTCGTAAGCGTCTTTATTTGTCCACAATTCAATTTGGGCCAAGGTTTGGTTTGTAAATGAATTAGACATTACAAAACTTGGATGACCGGTTGCACAACCTAAGTTTACCAAACGTCCTTCTGCTAAAATGATAATATCTTTTCCGTTGATATTGTATTTATCAACTTGTGGTTTGATGGTATCTTTTGTATTTCCGTGATTTTTATTTAACCAAGCCATGTCAATTTCATTGTCAAAATGACCAATGTTACACACAATTACTTTGTCTTTCATTGCTTCGAAATGACGTCCTTGAATAATATCTTTGTTTCCTGTTGTTGTAATAATGATATCAGAATTTGCAACAACAGTTTCTAATTTCTTTACTTCAAATCCGTCCATTGCAGCTTGTAAAGCACAAATAGGATCGATTTCTGTAACCGTTACAATAGAACCTGCTCCTTTAAAAGACGCAGCTGTTCCTTTTCCAACATCACCATAACCACAAACGGTTACACGTTTTCCTGCTAACATAATATCGGTTGCTCTTCTAATGGCATCCACTGCAGATTCTTTACATCCGTATTTATTATCAAATTTAGATTTTGTAACCGAATCGTTTACGTTAATTGCTGGCATTGGCAGTGTTCCGTTTTTTACTCTTTCGTACAATCTATGAACACCAGTTGTAGTTTCTTCTGACAAACCATTGATTCCTGCAGCTAATTCTGGATATTTATCTAAAACCATGTTGGTTAAATCTCCACCATCATCTAAAATCATATTTAATGGCTTTCTATCTTCACCAAAAAACAATGTTTGTTCTATACACCAGTCAAATTCTTCTTCTGTCATATCTTTCCATGCGTACACAGCAGTTCCTGCAGCAGCAACTGCAGCAGCAGCCTGATCTTGTGTAGAAAAAATATTACAAGAACTCCACGTTACTTCTGCTCCTAAAGCCTGTAAAGTTTCAATTAAAACAGCAGTTTGAATTGTCATGTGTAAACATCCTGCAATTCTTGCTCCTTTTAAAGGTTGTGAGTTTTTATATTCTTCTCTTAACGACATTAACCCTGGCATTTCTGCTTCTGCCAAGTCCATTTCTTTTCTTCCCCAAGCGGCTAAAGAAATATCCTTAACTTTGTTTGGTACGTAAGCTGTTTTTGTACTCATATTAGTATATTTGTTTTATATCATAATTTAGAACTGCAAAGTTACATAATAACTTTTAAAATTTATGCCTCTTTACAAAACGATAATTGTTAATAATGCTACTAAAGTATTGATTTGGAAGATTGAAGAATCTTTCGAAGAATTATCCTTTGGCATTCATTTAACAGACAAAAGTCAAGAACGGTTAGATTCTATGAAATCTGAATTACACCAACGAGGATTTTTAAGCATTCGTCATTTACTCAAAGAGGTTGGTTTAGTGGATGCCGATTTATCCTATGATGAGTTTGGCAAACCACATTTAAAAAACGGGAAATACATTTCAATAACGCATTCATTTACATTTACAGGGATCATTATTTCTGATGAGGTTCCTGTCGGAATCGATATTGAAATGCAACGTGATAAAATTTTAAAAATCGCACATAAATTTACCCCTTTTCAAGAATACAAAACCATTGCAAATCATACTGCATTGATTAGTAAATTAACCATTGTTTGGGGTGCAAAAGAATCTTTATATAAGATTTACGGAAAGAAAAAATTGCGTTTCTTAGAACATATTTACATCGAAGACTTTAAGTTTGAAGATGAAGCGACAAGTGGACAAATTGATTATAACGGAGAAACAAACACCTATCAAGTTCGCTTTTTAGAGTTTGAAAATTTTACCTGTGTCTATGCTTTCTAGGAGTTACAAAGAGACAAAGGCTCAAAATGTCAGAGCTAAGTCTTTGCGAGTTTACAAAGCAATCTCTTATTTTAAAAACAGATTACTTTGTCATTCTTCCTCGTAAAGACGTATTTTTGAAATCTAATATGAACATTTACCAAAACATTGTATCAGCAAAAAAAGAAGGCAAAAAACTACTCGCGGTTTTAATTGACCCTGAAAAAATGGAACTTGAAAACGTTCCGTCCTTTTTTAAAAAAGTACATCAATCTATTGCTACACATATCTTTGTTGGCGGAAGTACCGATAGAAATAATCAAACAAAAAACCTTGTAATTGCAATAAAAAAAGCAACAAAACTTCCTGTTATTTTATTTCCTGGTGATGTAGATCAGATTACAAATAAGGCAGACGGAATCTTATTTTTAAGTTTACTTTCTGGAAGAAATCCTGAATATTTAATTGAACAGCAGATACAAGCTGCGCCTATTTTACAAAAATCTGATTTAGAAATTATTCCGACTGGTTATCTTTTAATTAATGGAGGAAAAGAAACTGCTGTTCAAAAAATAAGCAATACAACACCCATTTCTCAAAATAACATTGATTTAATTATAAACACTTCTTTAGCTGGAGAATTTTCTGGAAAAAAACTCATTTATTTAGAAGCTGGAAGTGGAGCGACTGAGGCAGTCAGCCAAAAAATTATTAAAAAAGTTTTAGAAAATTTATCAATTCCATTAATTGTTGGTGGCGGAATTCGTTCTAAAGAACAATTAGAAAATGCTTTTTCCTCTGGTGCAGATTTGGTTGTCATCGGAACAGCTTTTGAAAATGATGTTTCTTTTTTTAATGATTTGAAAAAACAATAAGTATTTTTACATCTTCATTATGGATCAAATTATTGACTTTTTCTTAGAACCTTACAAAACTGCAACTACTCTTAATATTCTATTAGAATTTACTGCTGCATTCTTTGGTGTAATCAGTGTATTTTATGCTAAAAAAGAAAACATTTTAGTCTTTCCTACAGGAATAATTAGCACAGCTATCTATGTGTATCTGTTGTCTCAATGGAATTTATATGGCGATCTTATCATCAATGTATATTATACAATTATGAGCGTTTATGGTTGGTATATGTGGAGACAGCTTACAGATGATAAAAAAAATCATATTCCAATTTCTAGAACCAATACATCCGACAAACTAAAAGCTTTTGGTATTTTTGCATTTACTTCAATATTTGTAATTATTGTATATAGATATTATAATGTAATGCCAAATAATCTTGGTTTTACAGAAAGTATAAATTATGCTTCTGAGAAACTTATGTCAGGAAATTTGACTAATTTTAGAGAAGGAACACCTTATTTAGACACATTTACAACAGGAATCTTTTTTGCCGCAATGTGGTTAATGGCAAATAAAAAAATTGAACATTGGATTTTTTGGATTGCAGGTAACATCGTTTCAATTCCTTTATATTTTGTTAAAGGATACGGTTTTACTGGAATTCAATATACCATCTTTTTAATCTTAGCAATACAAGGATATACAGCATGGAAGAAAAGCTTAAACAGCAACCAGCAAACATTATAAAAGTTGTTTTATTTGGACCAGAATCTACAGGGAAAACAACTCTTTCTAAACAATTAGCACGTTATTATCACACCGTTTGGGCGCCAGAATACGCAAGAGAATATTTGCAAAAAAAGTGGAATAACGAACGTAAAACTTGTGAAGCTGATGATTTGGTTCCGATTGCAATCGGGCAAATGAAATTGGAAAACAAGTTGGTTAAAAAAGCCGATCGTGTTTTAATTTGCGACACCGATTTATTAGAAACCAAAGTGTATTCTGAAGAATATTATGGCGGGTTTGTAGATCCAATTTTAGACAAAGCAGCAAAAAATAATACCTACGATTTATATCTATTAACCTTTATAGATACACCTTGGGAAGAAGATGATTTACGAGACAGACCAGGTTTACGAAGAGAAATGTTTGATGCTTTTGAAAACGCATTAAAAAAACACAATCGACCATATATTATGTTAGAAGGCAATAAAGAAACTCGTTTACAGAATGCTGTAAAAGCTATTGATGAACTTATTAAAAGTAGAAAAAATTTAAGTTCTTTTTCCTCTTCTTTAGAATGAAAAACTTGATTCACTAAAAAAAACTATATTTAACTTCTTTATTTAATTATCGCTATGAAAAAACATTTTAAACTTATTCTTTTCCTTTTTATAACGTGTAACTTATACTCTCAAAGCAATACTATATTTAAAACCTCTGGAAATGTGATTAAAAATAGTGTTTTGTCAATACCGGATGACTTTAAATTCATGGGAAAAGAAATCTCTAATGATTGGAAAAAAACTGGATATTATATTGGTGGAATTGTTGGATTAATTGCTGTTGATAAAATAACTACTAATTTTTTACACAATAATTTAGAGCCATATCTAAATTACGATTTACCAAATATTTCTTTTGTGAACTCGTCTTCAAGTCATAAATGGTTAGTTGGAGACAATGCTTATATGTCTTATCCTATTATTGGAAATTATGTATTTTCTTTTTTTTCAAATAGTGAAAGAGGTCAATATGCTTCTATTAATGCTTTAAAAGCTATACAATACTCAACTATAATTACACAATTAGGTTTAAAAACGGTTTTTGGAAGAAACAGACCACATAGACCTTTATCTTCACCTGCAACAGCACCTTGGACAAATGATAATTGGGATTTTTTTAATAAAAGAAAGGAGTATCTTTTTTCTAGTGCAGAGGCTTCTGCATTCCCTTCTTTACATACTACTGCATACTTTGCTATTGCTAAAGTTTTTCAAATGGAATATGATAATTATTGGATACCCTATGGGTTTATGTCTGTAATTTATCTTTCAGAAATGAAAAAACATAATCATTGGGTAAGTGATTTGGTAGTTGGTGGAATTGTTGGAACGTTAATAGGAAAGTCTATTGTTTTAAGTAGTTGGAAAAGAAGAAATATTAATGGACAAATACAAAAGGAGAAAAGCATATCATTTAATATTGTTCCTCAATACTCATCAGAATTTACAGGATTACATATAGTAGGAACTTTTTAAAAAAACATTTTGAATTCTATAGAGCTAATAAAAGAACTCCATTTTAAAGCAACTAGAAGTTCTGGTGCTGGCGGACAACATGTAAACAAAGTGTCTTCTAAAATTGAATTGTTTTTTGACCTAGAAAACTCAGCCCAATTTTCTGAAGAAGAAAAAAGTTTACTACTTAAAAACTTAGCAACACGACTTACAAAAGAAAACATCCTAATCCTAACTTGTGATGAAAGTAGAAGTCAACATAAAAATAAAGAGATGGCAATTCAACGTTTTTTAGCCATTATTACACAAGGATTAATCATTCCAAAAAAGCGAAAACCTACAAAACCAAGCAAGGCTTCTGTTAGAAGAAAAGCAGAAAATAAAAAGAAAATTTCTGTAAAAAAAGCGTTGCGTAAAAAACCAGGATTAGAGTAAATAAAATCGCAATTCATAATTCATAATTCATAATTCATAATTATATTTGCAGCGTTCTCATAAAGGGGTGCTTTTACGGTTATCAGTGAACAGTTATCAGTAAGTAGTTTTTCAAACTTTCAACCTTTTAACTTTTTAACTTTCAACTTACAAAAAGGCTGAGATCATACCCATTGAACCTAGAACAGGTAATGCTGTTTAGGAAAATTCGAACTAAACTAAATAAATTAGTTGTCCGTTCGAGCGGAGTCGAGAACTACAAGACCTCTCGACTCCGCTCGAGGTGACATTACAAACTAAAAGTTTAGAAAGTTCATAATTAATTATTCACTATTAATCACAAGAATAATTACCTCTTTTTATTCGTTTTAAAATTTTTTAAAATGAAAAAAATTACCATTTTTTTGTTCTTGTTTACAAGCATGCTTGTAAACTCCCAGAGTTTTACAATTTTTGGAAAAATTATTGATGAAAACAAAGATCCTTTAGTTGGCGCTTCTGTTTTTATCAAAAATGCTAACAAAGGAACTTCCTCTGATTTTGATGGAAAGTACCAACTAAAAGTTTCTACTGGAACACATGAAGTTGAAGTCCGATTTATTGGTTACAAATCAATCTCTAAAACGGTAACAATTACAAATCAAAATGTGATTGTAAATTTTGATTTACAACCAGAAGAGAATGTGTTAGATGAAGTGTTGGTTTCTGCGGTTCGTGTAAAAGCAAACTCGCCCGTTACGCATTCTAACTTGTCAAAAAAAGAAATCGCAAAACGTAATTTAGGGCAAGACATTCCTATTTTACTAAACTATTTACCTTCTGTTGTAACTTCTTCGGATGCTGGTGCTGGTGTTGGTTATACGTACATTAATGTTCGTGGTTCAAATGCAGAACGTGTTAATGTGACCATCAACGGAATTCCGTATAATGATGCCGAAAGTCAAGGAACTTTTTGGGTAAATCTAGGAGATTTTGCTTCTTCTACACAAAGTTTACAACTACAACGTGGCGTTGGAACATCAACAAACGGAACGGCAGCATTTGGCGCGAGTTTAAATATTTTAACAGATGCTATTTCAGAAAAATCCTTTGGAGAAATTTCAAATTCATTTGGATCTTATAACACCAAAAAGCACACTGTAAAATTTAGCACCGGAAAAATAAATAAGCATGTAGAAATTGCGGGGCGTTTGTCTAAAATTTATTCTGATGGTTATATTGATAGGGCTTTTTCAGATTTAAAATCCTACTTTTTACAAGCATCTTATGTAGATGATAATACCTTGATTAAAGCAATTACTTTTGGCGGTAAAGAAAAAACCTATCAAGCTTGGGCAGGAATTAATGCTACGCAATTAGCAGCCGATAGAAGACAAAATCCGTACACCTACGAAAACGAAATTGACGATTACCAACAAGATCATTATCAATTGCATTGGAATGAAAAAATCACCGAAAATTGGTCAACAAATATTGGGTTGAACTACACAAAAGGACAAGGTTTTTTTGAACAATACAAAGCCGATAAAGATCCTGCAGATTATGCAAATTTAGTGGTTGCAACAAACAACGGAAAAACAGATGTTATTGTTCGTCGTTGGTTGGACAATCAATTTTATGTAGCAAATTTTAACGCTACTTATAAAGAAGAAGAAGTAGAAATTATCTCAGGATTTTCTTACAGCAACTATTCTAACAAACATTTCGGAGAAATAATTTGGGCAAAAGAATTTGCTCCAACTGCAAATATAAGAGATCATTATTACGATAGCTATTCTACAAAAAATGACTTTAGCATCTTCTCTAAAGCTACATTTAAAGTTGGTGATAAAATGAGCTTTTATGCAGATTTACAATACAGAAATGTAGCTTTTAAAACCAAGGGTTTAACTTCGGATAGAAATCCGATAGCTGTTGATGAAAATTTTAGTTTTTTCAACCCAAAATTTGGTGCGACCTATCAATTAAATGACAATCAGCATTTGTATTTTTCTTTTGCTGTTGCCAATAAAGAACCAAATAGAAATGATTTTGAAAACGGAATTACAACTCCAGAAAATTTAAACGATTACGAGTTAGGTTGGCGTTTAAAAAACGAGTCGGTTACGTTAAATACCAATGTATACTATATGTTGTATAAAAATCAATTGGTGTTAACTGGTGCTATTGATGGCGTTGGTGCTCCGGTTAGAGCAACAAGCGGAAAAAGTTACCGTTTAGGTTTGGAAATTGATGCAACTATTAAAATCTCAAATCAATTTAGGATTAGACCAAATATTGCTTTTAGCAATAACAAAAACACTGATTTTGTTTCATCAATTCACGGAAATTTAGAAGATTTAGGAAATACAGATATTTCGTTTTCGCCATCCGTTGTTGCAGGAAATGCATTGGTGTTTTCCCCTTCAGATAATTTACAATTTTCGTTTTTATCTAAATATGTTGGCAAACAATATATGAGTAATTTAAATAGCGAAGTCTCTTCAAATGATGTTTTAGAAAGTTACTTTACTTCGGATGTTAATTTTACTTATGTTTTAAAACCAAAAAGCATTTTTAGTGAAGTTGTTTTTTCAGGATTGATAAACAATATCTTTAATAAAGAATATGTAGATAGAGGTTATTATTACACCTATGATGATACTTGGTCTACACCAAACCAAACCACAACATTAGATGGCGCAGGATATTATCCGCAAGCAATACGTAACTTTTTAGTTGGTGTTACATTAAAGTTTTAGGGAGAATTCATATTTAAAAAGAAACAAAAAACCCGATGTGTTTATGCTGAATTTATTTCAGTAACACATCGGGTTTTTTAAATTTAAATTTTTGTTTACGCTTCTGAGCTCATTTTTCCTGTTGCGCAACTTACATACGATTTTGCTTTGTGTAAAAAAGTATTTACGTCGCCAATTTCTGGATATCCCATTTTAGCTAACTTCTCTTTTACTGCAGAAATTACATCGCTTTTTGTGGTCACTTCTACAAAAGATTCGTC
The DNA here is from genome assembly GCA_913065125.1 of uncultured Flavobacteriaceae bacterium. Lineage (GTDB taxonomy): Bacteria > Bacteroidota > Bacteroidia > Flavobacteriales > Flavobacteriaceae > Polaribacter > Polaribacter gochangensis. The sequence goes on from CAJYAG010000002.1 coordinate 104,354, forward strand.
TACATTTACGTTGAGGTCTGTAACTCCATCAACAGTTAAAATTCCTTTTTTAATTGTAGCGGCACAGCCACCACATTTTAAATTTTCTATATAAATTTTTGTTTCCATTATTTTTCTATGTTTAAACCTTTAGCAGACCAAGCTCTAAAACCTCCTAAAAGATTATACACTTTTGTAAATCCTGCTTCTTTATAGATTTTTGCAGATTTCGCACTTCTACCTCCAGAAGCACAATACACTAAAACTGGTTTCGATTTATCTAATCCTTCGAAGGCTTTTTCTTTAAAATCTGCCGCCATATAATCAATCAGTATTGCATTTTTTATATATCCTTCTTTAAACTCTGCTGGAGTTCTAACATCAATTAATTGTACTCCTTTTTGGGAAATAAGTTGTTGAAATTCTTCAACATTTACATCTACAACTATTGCTTCTTTTTTTTCTTGACTTTTACAAGAAAGGAATCCTAGAAACAAACAAACTACGATAATTTTTTTCATTTTTTTTATTTTAATGTTGTTGGACAAACAGTTTCTGTTCTTATAATTCCGGTTTTTTTAATTGCTTTATATCCGCCTGCGACATCAATAACATTATGGACTCCTCTTGCTTTTAAAATAGATGAAGCAATTACAGAACGATAACCACCAGCACAATGTACATAAAAGTTTCTGTCTGTTGGGAATTCGTTAATATGACTATTTAAGTAATCTAATGGTGTACTTGGAACATCTAAAATATGCTCGTTTGTATATTCTCCAGGTTTACGAACATCAAAAACAGGAACATTATTTTCGTTTATTTCATTTTCTAAAGTTTCGGCTGAAACAGATGTTAAGGTGTCCACTTCTTTTCCAGCATTTTTCCAGGCAGAGAAACTTCCGTCTAAATATCCTAATGTATTGTCAAAACCAACACGAGAGAGTCTAATAATTACTTCTTCTTCTCGCCCTTTAGGAGCAACAATTAAAATAGGTTGTTCTATATCTTTAATTAAAGCGCCAACCCAAGGAGCAAAACCACCATCAATTCCTATAAAAATTGAACGCGGAATAAATCCTTTTATAAATTCTGATTGATGACGCACATCTAAAATTAACGCATCCGTTTCGTTGGCTATTCTTTCAAAATCTTCAACAGAAAGTGCCGTGGTTCCTTTGGTAATAATTTCATCAATATGTTGATAACCTTCTTTGTTTAATTGTACGTTTAAAGGAAAATACGCTGGCGGAGGCAATAATCCATCCGTAACTTCTTTGACGAATTCTTCTTTGGTCATATCAGCTCTTAGGGCATAATTGGTTTCTTTTTGATTGCCAATGGTACCAACAGTTTCTTTACTTAAGTTTTTACCACAAGCAGAACCTGCTCCATGCGCTGGATACACAATAACCTCATCAGCTAAAGGCATAATTTTAGTACGTAGGCTATCAAACAAAAATCCAGCTAAATCTTCTTCTGTTAAAACACCTGTTTTTTGTGCTAAATCTGGTCTTCCAACATCCCCTAGAAATAAGGTATCTCCACTAAACAACGCATAATCTTTTCCGTTTTTATCTCTTAATAAATACGAAGTACTTTCCATAGTGTGCCCTGGAGTATGAAGTGCAATAATGGTGATATCACCAATTTTAAATTCTTCATTATCTTTTGCAATATATGCTTCGTAATTCGTTTCTGCATTTGGACCAAAAACAATTTTTGCGCCTGTATTCTTTGCAAGCGTAACATGTCCGCTTACAAAGTCTGCATGAAAATGTGTTTCAAAAATATATTTAATTTTTGCATTGTCTTTTGCTGCTCTCTCCATATATGGAGCTACTTCTCTTAAGGGATCTATAATGGCAACTTCTCCGTTACTTTCTACATAATACGCACCTTGCGCTAAACAACCTGTGTAAATTTGTTCAACTCTCATAATTTACTTTCTTCTTTATTTATAGGTATGATGAATATATTCAGCATATTTTATTTGATGTTCTCTATCGCCAGTTTTATAAAACTTTACTGCTGTAAAAATGTTCATAAAAAAGTGATTGATGTCTATACTATTTAAGATTCCTGCTCTAAACAATGTGTCTCTAACGGGTCCTTTTACACCAGCAAAATAAACGGTAATTCCTTTTTTCTTGTAAAACTGAATACGTTCTATTAACATTTCTACACCAGTACTGTCAATTCTATTGATACTTTCTGCATCGATGACAATCAATTTTAATGCCTCGCCTTTTTTCTCTGCCAAATCGTCTAAATTATCTCTAAAATAACTTGCATTTGCAAAGAATAATTGTGCATCAAAACGAATTACTAAAACATCTTCTTCTATAATTACATTTTTAAATCGTTCGCTATTTTTATAAAAATCTGAATCTGGAACTGCTCCTAAAACTGCAATATAAGGTTTAGAAGTTCTAAAAATTAAGATGATTATTGACATTCCTACTCCAACAAAAATTCCGTATTCAATTCCTAAAAAGAGTGTTGCCAAAAAGGTTGTTAGCAATAAAGAGAAATCTAATTTATTGGTTTTCAATAAATAAATAGCATCTTTTACTTTTACCAAACCAAAAACCGCTACAATAATAATTGCGGCTAGAACTGTTTTAGGTAAAAAATAAAAAATTGGGGTTAAAAACAATAAGGTGATGACAACCATCGCTACTGAAATTAAAGCAGACATTCCGGTTGTTCCTCCCGATTCTTGATTAATTGCCGAACGTGAAAAACTGGATGCTGTTGGATATGCTTTAAATAATGAGCCAGCCATGTTTCCTAAGCCTAAAGCAATTAACTCTTGATTTGGACGTATTCTATATTCGTCTTGTTTTGCTTCTAATGATTTTCCGATAGAAATGGTTTCTAAAAAACCAACTAACACCAAGGTTAAAGCAATTGGTAGTAATTCTTTAATCTGTTGAAAATCTATTTCTGGAATGCTAAATGACGGTAATCCTGAAGGCACTTCTCTAATGATATCAACATCAGACAAACTCTTTCCAAAATATTTTATTGCTAGTATTCCGAAGATGACAACAATTAGTGCATTCGGAATTTTTTTATTTATTTTTCGAAGTGATAAAATAATGATGATGGCAACAAATCCTAGAATTGTAGTATGCATATTAAAAGATGAGATATTGTTCCAAACATCTTTTATTACATGTTGTATTTGATTGCTTCTAACAAAATCGACTCCAAATAAATTTCTAAATTGATTAAAGCCAATAATTAGTGCTGCTGCAGATGTAAAACCTGTGATAACTGGTTTCGATAAGAAATTAACAATAAATCCTAAGCGAAAAACGCCCATCAAAAACTGAATTGCTCCAACAACCAAAGCCAATAAAATTGCTATTGCAATATAACTATCAGAACCTACTAAAGCCAATGTTGAAACTCCTGCTGCAACGATTAATGAGTCCATTGCAACTGGACCAATTGCTACTTGTCTAGAAGATCCAAAAATAGCATACATTGCTTGTGGAACTAACGCTGCATACAAACCATAAATTGGTGGCAAACCTGCAATTAAAGCATACGCAATTCCTTGTGGGATTAAAATAATTCCCACAGTAATTCCAGCTATAAAATCTCCTTTGAACCTAGAGGTTGTATAGTTTGGTAACCATTCTAATATGGGTATTATTTTTTTAATTTTCATTTAAAACAACTCTCCTTGATTGATACCTTTTTGTTTTCCAAGATGATTGTAGGCCGCTTCTGTTACTTCTCTTCCTCTTGGTGTTCTCATGATAAATCCTTCTTGAATTAAAAATGGCTCGTATACTTCTTCAATTGTTTCTGCATTTTCTCCAACTGCAGTTGCCAATGTAGAAATTCCTACTGGTCCACCTTTAAATTTATCGATTAAGGTTGTTAGTATTTTTGTATCCATTTCATCCAAACCAAAAGCATCTACACGCAATGCTTTTAACGCATATTGTGCTATTTCAATAGTAATTTTACCGTCTCCTTTGATTTGTGCAAAATCTCTAACTCTTCGTAACAGCGCATTGGCTATTCTTGGTGTTCCCCTACTTCTACCAGCAATTTCTATTGCAGCTTCCATAGAAATAGGAACTTTCAATATTTCTGCACTACGCTGAACGATCGTTGTTAATAATTCTTTTTTATAATAATTTAAACGGCTACTAATTCCGAAACGAGCTCGCATTGGAGATGTTAACAAACCAGAACGTGTTGTTGCACCAATTAATGTAAAAGGCTCTAAATTGATTTGAACGGTTCTGGCATTTGGACCAGATTCAATCATAATATCAATTTTATAATCTTCCATCGCAGAATACAAATACTCTTCTACAATCGGACTTAAACGATGAATTTCATCAATAAATAAGACATCTCTCTCATCAAGATTGGTTAGCAAACCTGCTAAATCTCCTGGTTTGTCTAAAACAGGGCCAGAAGTAACTTTAATTCCTACATTTAATTCATTTGCTAAAATGTGCGCTAAGGTTGTTTTCCCTAAACCTGGTGGTCCGTGAAATAAGGTATGATCTAAAGCTTCATCTCTTTGATTTGCAGCTTCTACAAATATTTTAAGATTCTCAATTGCTTGATCTTGCCCTGTAAAATCGTCGAATGATAATGGACGTAATTTTTTTTCTACATCCAGTTCTTCATTTGAAAGATTTGTGTTTTCAGGATTTAAGTTTTCATTCATACGTACAAAGATAACTGAATTTAAATTTTCATTAAGCAATAAATGTTACACGAAATCTATCACTTTTATGAAAACTCTAATATACAAAAAAGCCTTTCCAATTTGGAAAGGCTTTTTAATTTTTATAATTCTTAAGAAGGATCTTCTCCGTCTTTTAATGGTACAGTTTGTAACACAAAGTCTTCTCCATGTGTATATTCTCCATTTTCATCAACCTTACTGTAATCGTATGGCCAACGGTGTACTTCTGGAATTTTACCTGGCCAGTTTCCGTGAATAGCTTCTACTGGTGTTGTCCATTCTAATGTGTTTGCTTTCCAAGGGTTTTGTGTTGCTTTTTTTCCTCTATAAATAGAGATAAAGAAGTTTGCTAAGAAAATTATTTGTGCTAAACCTCCTAAGATTGCAAATAATGTAATTACAACATTTACATCCGCAACGTCGTCAAACATTGGAAAACTTGTATTGGTATAATATCTTCTTGGTAAACCTGCTAATCCAATAAAGTGCATTGGGAAGAATACTCCGTACGCAGCAATAATTGTGATCCAAAAGTGCCAATAACCTAATACTTTATTCATCATTTTACCATACATTTTTGGGAACCAGTGATACACACCAGCAAACATTCCGAAGATTGCAGACACACCCATTACTAAGTGAAAGTGAGCAACAACAAAATACGTATCGTGAACATTAATATCTAATGCAGAATCTCCTAAAACCAATCCTGTTAAACCTCCAGTAACGAATGTAGAAACTAATCCGATAGAAAATAACATGGCGGGATTTAATTGGAGATTACCTTTCCATAAAGTGGTAATCCAGTTAAAGGCTTTTACAGCTGATGGAATTGCAATTAATAGCGTTGTAAAAGTAAATACCGATCCTAAGAAAGGATTCATTCCTGAAATAAACATGTGGTGACCCCAAACAATTGTTGATAAAAATGCAATGGCTAAAATTGATCCAATCATTGCTCGATAACCAAAGATTGGTTTTCGTGAATTAATTGCAATAACCTCAGATACTATACCCATTGCTGGTAAAATAACAATATATACTTCTGGGTGTCCTAAGAACCAGAATAAGTGTTCAAATAAAACTGGCGAACCTCCTTGATAATGTAAAACTTCTCCACTGATAAAAATATCTGACAAAAAAAATGAAGTTCCAAAACTTCTATCCATAATTAATAAAAGTGCAGCAGATAATAATACTGGGAAAGAAACGACTCCAATAATAGCAGTTACAAAGAATGCCCACATTGTTAATGGCAATCTTGTCATTTTCATTCCTTTAGTTCTCAGGTTAAATATGGTTACGATATAGTTTAAAGATCCAATTAAAGAAGATGCAATAAATATAGCCATCGATGTTAACCATAATGTCATTCCTAATCCAGAACCTGGAATTGCTTGTGGCAATGCACTTAAAGGAGGATAAATTGTCCAACCTGCAGAAGCTGGTCCAGCTTCAACAAATAAAGAAACAACCATAATAACACTAGAAATAAAGAACAACCAATAAGAAATCATGTTTAAAAAACCTGATGCCATATCTCTAGCTCCAATTTGTAATGGAATTAATAAATTAGAGAATGTACCACTTAAACCAGCTGTTAATACAAAGAAAACCATTATTGTACCATGAATTGTAACTAAAGCTAGATACATATCTGGGTCCATTACTCCATCTGTTTGATTACTTCCTAAGAAAGCTTCAATAATTGTAAATGATTTTTCTGGCCATGCAATTTGCAAACGAAATAACATTGACATAAACACTCCAATAACTCCCATAAAAATACCAGTTATTAAAAACTGCTTAGAAATCATTTTGTGATCTTGACTAAAAATATATTTAGTTACAAATGTTTCTTTATGATGATGCTCTGACATATCTTATTTTTTATTATCTACTTTAAAATATCTTATTTAATAACTTCTGCTAAAGTTGGTTGTTGTGCAATCCACTTATTAAAAGCTTCTTCTTCTTCAACAACTATTTTCATTTGCATATTAAAGTGTGATGCTCCACAAATTTTATTACATAACAATATGAAATCAAACTCGTATGGATCTTCACCTTTTGCTTTTCTAATTTTATTAATATCTGCCGTTTTAGCAACAACTTCAGATTGTTCTCTCATTTCTTCTGTAGTAAACTTTGGCGTAAATCCAAACTCAGTAACCATTCCTGGAACACAGTTCATCTGCGCTCTAAAGTGAGGCATGTATGCAGAGTGTAATACATCTTGAGAACGGAATTTAAAAATTACTTTACGGCCTTTTGGTAAGTGTAATTCGGTAACTTTTTTATCGTCTTGTGCATTTAGGTCTGTCATATCGACACCCATTGTGTTAACCCCTTTAATGTAATTTACATTTCCTCTACCCAGTGCATTATCTTCACCTGCATAACGCGCTTCCCATTGAAACTGTTTTGCATACACTTCTATAATTAATGGATCTTCAGCATCTGATAAATCCATAATATTATTCCATTGCCATAATCCGTAACCAATTAAAACAACTAAAACCACTGCTGGTGTAATTGTCCAGATTGCTTCTAATTTATGACTATCTGCATAAAATAATGCTTTCTTACCTTCTTTTCCTCTGTATTTATAAGCAAAATAGAATAATAAAAATTGCATTATAAATTGAACGATTCCAATTAAAATAAAAGTGATATTGAATAAGTTATCATCGTGTTCTCCTTCGATAGAAGCAGATTCTGGCAACATCAATACATTCATAAAGATTAAGCAATAAATCATCATTGCGTATAAGAAAGCTGTAAACCAAAGAAATAATTTCCCTTGTGTGTCATTATCTTTGTCTGTAGCAATTACTGATCTAAAATTTAAAATTCTAGTGATTTGCCAAAAGCTTACACCTATTGCAACAGCTATAAAAATATAAAATAAAGCTAGCATATTATTTTGTCTTAATTATTTAATTATTAATGATGATTTTCTTCTCCTTCGTGTTCAATATTGTAATAATGGAAATGTTCACTTTCATGTAAAAATGGATTTCCTTTTGGTAAAGGTGCCGCTTTTGCAAATGAGCTAAAAGTAACAAATATAAATAGTCCAATAAAAAATGCTAAAGCACTTAATTCTGGGATACCAATAAACCATTGATCTCCAACTGTTGCTGGCATAATCATTATAAACACATCTAAATAATGCCCAGCTAAGATTACCAATCCACCAATAACAACAAACCAAGATTTACTTTTAAAATCACTATTGATTAACAACAATACAGGGAATACAAAGTTCATAACTACCATTGATAAAAACGGTAATTTATATTCATTAAATCTTGCAATGAAATACACTGTTTCTTCTGACATATCAGCATACCAAATTAGCATAAACTGAGCAAACCATAGATAGGTCCAAAACACACTAAAACCAAACATGTATTTAGCTAAATCGTGTAAATGACTATCATTTACAAAAGGCAAATGACCTTTAGAGCGTAAATAAATTGTTACAAATGCAATAACTGTTAAAGCACTTACTAATAGAGTTGCTAAAACATACCATCCAAATAATGTAGAAAACCAGTGTGGATCTAATCCCATTATCCAATCCCAAGACATCATAGATTCAGTAATCATAAAGAATACTAAAAATACAACAGATGCGTGGTAGTTTTTCTTATATATTTTATTTCCATCATTTGCAGTATCTTCTGCAATAGACCATTTTCTAGATAAAAAACGGTATGCATTCCATCCTAACAAGTAAACAACACTTCTAATAGTCCAACCTGGAATATTTAACCACCATTTTTTACCATCAACGATAGCATCGTAATTTGGACTTGAAGGGTCAAAGGTTCCATCAGCCATCCATACAAATAAATGATTTAAATGTCCAGCTGAAGTCATAACTAGTACAAACATTAAAATACTTGCTGGAACTATATTAGCAGTAATGGCTTCCATTACTCTAAAAAGAACAATAGACCAACCTGCTTGTGCGACTCTTTGGATTGCATAAAATGCCAATACAAGTAATGTTATTCCTAAAAAGAAAAACAATGCTACATAACTTGCAGCCCAAGGTTTGTTTTGTAATGCATGTAATACATGTTCTGCATGCTCATCATCTGCGTGTTCAGAAGCTGTAGTATTATTGTCGTGAGAATCTGCTACTGGAGCATGTGTTGCTGTAGTTACTCCATGGCTATCATGTTGACTTGCTATAATTTCTTTAGCGTCTTCAACCGTTTTTGGTGCAGTTAAAAAGCTATATCCAACACCCAAAGCTCCAATAATCATTAAAGCAATTGAGAATGTTTTTAATTTACCTGAGAATTGATACATATCTTTTAATTCTATCTTTTAAAGACTTAGTTTAATAAATCGTTTCTTAGTTTTTCTACATAGTGAACAACTTGCCAACGTTCTTTTACTGTTAATTGAGATGCGTGAGACCCCATTAAGTTTCTACCATACATAATTACATGATAAATACTTCCTTCAGTAATTGCTCTATCTTTGTAATTTGGCACACCGTTAAATTTTTCTCTCTGTGCTAAAACACCGTTTCCATCTCCTTTTGTACCATGACAGGTAGCACAGTAAATAGCATACATTTTTTTTCCATTTGCCATGATTTCTTCATTAACATCTAATGGAGATTTTAATTCATTTAAAGCAGTATCATATCCTTCAGTAGTATTAGGATAATCATAAGGAACTTGTCCTCTTGCGATTGTTCCATCAACCGGTTTTAAATTAGAACCATTAATGTTGTCATTTAACCCGTTTGCTCCATTTGGCTCATAAGGAACTGCTACATACATATCTGGCATGTATTGTACACTTCTAGTGCGTTTATCTCCACAAGATACCACAGATACTAATGCTACTAAAGCGAAAATTATTTTTGTAAAATTCTTCATCGTCTCTTTAATTAGTGCTTTTCTACTACGTTTATTTCTACAGCTCCAGTCTCTTTTAATAATGTTGTTAATTCTTCTTCATTATTGTGAACAGGAATTTCCATTAAAAAATGATCATCTGTAGTCCTTGGATCAGGGTTTTCTGCTACTTTAAATGGCCAAATTCTACTTCTCATATAAAAAGTAATCACCATTAAGTGGGCTGCAAAAAAAACTGTTAATTCAAACATAATTGGCACAAATGCTGGCATGTTTAACCACCAAGAAAAATTTGGCTTTCCTCCAATATCTTGAGGCCAATCTTGGATCATCATGTAGTTTGTCATCCAAATAGCAATACCCAAACCTGTAATTCCATACATAAATGCAGTAATTGCTAAACGTGTTGGTGCTAAGCCCATTGCTTTGTCTAGTCCGTGAACAGGAAAAGGACAAAATACTTCTTCGATATGATGATTTGCTGCTTTTACTTTCTTAACGGCGTCAAGAACAACTTCATCATCATTATAAAATGCGTGTATAACTTTATTACTCATGATTTCCGTCTCTTAATTTTTTATAATTCTCTCCTGAAGATTTCAAGATTGTTTTTACCTCTGCTTGTGCAATTACAGGGAAAGTTCTAGCGTATAATAAGAACAACACAAAAAAGAATCCTATAGTTCCAATAAAGATACCGACATCAACAAATGTTGGTTCAAAACGCCACCAAGTTGATGGTAAATGTCCTTTACTTAATACAATTGCGATGATATCAAAACGCTCAAACCACATTCCAATATTAATTGCAATAGATATAATGAAAGACCAAATAAAGCTTCTTCTTACCTTTTTAATCCATAACAATTGTGGAATTAATATGTTAAAGATAATCAATGACCAAAACGCCCAAGCATATGGTCCAGTTGCAGCTCCAACAGACAAATAAGTATAGTTTTCATATGGAGAACCTGTGTACCAAGCAATAAAGAATTCTGTAGCATAAGCTACAGCTACAATTCCTCCTGTTAAGATAATTACAATATTCATATACTCCACATGCAAACGAGTAATGTAGTTCTCTAAATTTGTTACTTTACGCATTATTCCCAATAAGGTTTGTACCATTGCAAACCCTGAAAAGATTGCTCCAGCTACGAAATACGGTGGGAAAATTGTTGAGTGCCATCCTGGATTGATTGATGTTGCAAAGTCCATCGATACAATAGTGTGTACAGAAAGTACTAAAGGAGTTGCCAAACCTGCAAGTACTAGAGACACTTCCTCAAAACGTTGCCAATCTTTTGCTCTTCCAGACCATCCGAAAGATAATAAAGCGTAAATTTTCTTTTGAAAAGGTTTTACTGCTCTATCTCTAATCATTGCAAAATCTGGCAATAAACCTGTCCACCAGAAAACTAATGATACAGATAAATACGTAGATATTGCAAATACATCCCAAAGTAATGGGGAATTAAAGTTTACCCATAATGACCCAAATTGGTTAGGAGTTGGTAATACCCAATATCCGTTCCAAGGTCTTCCCATGTGAATAATTGGAAATAATCCTGCTTGGAAAACAGCAAAAATTGTCATTGCTTCTGCAGAACGGTTTATAGCCATTCTCCATTTTTGACGGAATAATAGTAGTACAGCTGAGATTAATGTACCGGCATGACCAATACCAACCCACCATACAAAGTTTGTAATATCCCAAGCCCATCCAATGTTCTTGTTCAATCCCCAAACTCCAATTCCGGTTCCTACAGTATAAAAAATACATCCAAATCCCCATAACATTGCTGCTAAAGAAATATAAAATGCTATATACCAATTTTTATTTGCCTTTCCTTCAATAGGTCTTGCAATATCTTCAGTAATATCGTGGTAACTTTTGTTACCTAATATTAATGGTTCCCTAATGGGTGCTTCGTAATGAGACATCTTCTATATCTTAATTTTTAATTACGCTTCGTTTGTATTATTAACCTTCACCTGATAAACCACATTTGGTTTTGTACCAATATAATCTAACACATGGAAAGCTCTTTTGTCTTCTTTTAATTGTGCTACAGTATCTTCAGGATTGTTTATATCTCCAAAGACCATTGCCCCTGTTGTACAAGCTGATGAACATGCTGTAGAAAATTCATCTTTATTAATTTTTCTACCTTCTTTTTTTGCTTTTAAAATCGTTGCTTGTGTCATTTGAATACACATAGAACATTTTTCCATAACTCCTCTAGAACGAACTACTACATCTGGGTTTAACACCATTTTACCATATTCATCATTCATGTTAAAATCAAATTCGTTGTTGTTACTGTAATTAAACCAGTTAAAACGACGTACTCTATATGGGCAGTTATTTGCACAATATCTTGTACCAACACAACGGTTATATGCCATTTGATTTTGACCTTGACGTCCGTGAGAAGTTGCCGCAACAGGACAAACAGTTTCACACGGTGCTTGGTTACAATGTTGACACATCATTGGTTGAAAAGCAACTGTTGGATTTTCTGCTTCTGTTTCTATGCTTGAGAATAAATCTCCCCCACTTAATTCAAGAACTTTCTCTGCATATTGTCTTTCTAAATCTTTAGTTGCAATGTTTGGGTACTTTTTAGAAAACTCTTCTATTGTTATTTTTCCTTCTTTAGAACCTGTTTCTCTTACTTCAGAAGAATAATATCTATCAATACGCAACCAGTGCATATCTCTACCAATTCTTACTTCGTTTTTACCAACAACTGGAACATTGTTTTCTGCGTGACATGCAACCACACAAGCTCCACAACCTGTACAAGATGTAAGGTCGATTGATAAATTAAAATGATGCCCTACACTTCTATCATGTTTGTCCCAAAGATCAACAGAATTTGCTTCTATTTCTTTATGATTTAATGATGCTGTAGCGGGTTTATTCCAAGTATGTTTTGGATCTAAAGAATGATCATTTACTTGCGCTAAAGTAGCTTGTTTTAAAATGTCATGTCTTCCTGCAATTGTTTTTTGTACTTGTGTACAAGCAAACTTATGTGTTCCACTAGCTTTTTCTATAGAAACATCTGTCTGTATATGATTTGAATTGAAGTAAAAAGGAAATGCATTTACTCCAACTACCATTGCATCTTTTAAATTTTGAGTTCTTCCATATCCTAAGGCTAATCCAATAGAACCTTTTGCTTGTCCTGGTTGAATCATCACTGGAATATTTGAAATCGTTACTCCATTAACAGTAATGTTTGCATACTGTCCGTTAATTGCTCCATTATCTTGCACAGGGTTAGAAAAACCTAATTCTCTAGCATCTGGCATAGACATGGTAATGTAGTTGTCCCAAGCTGCTCTTGTTAATGGATCTGGCAATTCTTGTAACCATGGGTTGTTTGCTTGTTTTCCATCACCTAAAGCGATTGATGTAAACAAGTTTAATTCCATACTAGAAGATTTTGTTGCTTTATTTAAGCTAGAAGCAGCTGCCGCAGTGTCCACAAATTTTGCAGAAACTGATTTTGAACCAGCTTTTTTAAATGTTCCATTATGCAATGCTTGATTCCAAGATTGTCCGTCTAATATATTTGAAGCCCAAAAAGCTTTTAAATAATCATAATAAGAAGTTGCGTTTCCAGACCATTTTAATACTACATCTTGTAATTGACGAGAATTAAATAATGGTTGAATGGTTGGTTGAATTAAACTATATACTCCTGCTGTTAAACTAACATCTCCCCAAGACTCTAAGAAATGAGACATTGGTAATGCAAATTCAGTTACACTTGCCGTTTCATCAAGTTGCTCTGATAATGCAACCGATAATTTTAATTTTCCAATTTGTTCAGCAAATTCATTCCCATTGGCTAAAGAGTAAACAGGATTTACATTATGAGTAATTAATCCTTTTACTTTACCAGATTTCATATCTGCAACTAACTGAGCAACATCAGCATCGTTTCCTTGTCTGATATTATTAGTTTTAGCAGCATCCATCACTTTACTTTGCAATGCAATATTAATTGCCATTGCAATTATTTGAGCATTTTTATCATTTAAACCAGTAACTACAACTCCGTTAGCCCCAGCTTTCTTTAGCTGATTTGCCGCCTTTTTTATTTCAGCATCAACAGGTGTTGCTTTCGAAGTCAAATTAGAACTAGTTACTTCGTTGTATAAATTGATTAAAGCAAAAACTTGTTCAGAAGGTTTTAAAATAACTCTTTTGTCTGCATTTGCTCCAGTTAATGTCATGTTAGACTCAAACTGAATATGACGAGACATGTTCCCTTCGGCTGGTTTTCTACCTGCTGTATAACTTTTATCGTAACCACCTTGCCAATCTCCTAAGAAATCTGCTCCAACAGAAACAATAACTTTTGCAATATCAAAATGATAAGTAGGCAATGAGCGTGTTCCGTAAAAAGCCTCAAATGCATCTAAAGCTCCAGATTCTGAAATTGCATCATACACAACATGTTTTACATTTGGAAATGCAGTTGTAAATTCTGAAATAATTTTTTCTGTAGAAGGGCTAGCTAATGATCCAGTCAAAAGAACAACAGTTTCATTTGCTGTTTTTAAATCATTTAATTTTTTAGCTATTTGACTGTCTGCATCATCCCACGTTAAAAAAGACTCTTTGTTTTGTGGTTCTTTTAATCGTAATTGACCATCATATAAAGACAGTACTGAAGCTTGAACACGTGCATTTGTTGTTCCGTTTGCCTCTTTGTTTGGCATCACTAAAATAGGGCGTCCTTCTCTAGTTTTTACTAAAATATTTGCGAAGTCGTAACCATCTGCAATTGTTGTTGCATACCAATCTGCAACACCCACTGTAATATCATCTGGTTTTACTACATAAGGGATCGATTTTCTAACAGGTCCTTCACAGGCAGCTAAAGAAGCTGCTGCAGTTGAAAATCCTACATATTTCAAGAAATCTCTTCTAGATGTAGATGACGCTTCTAATGTTTCCTTATCTCCTAAAAATTCATCCGTTGGAATTTCTTCTACAAATTCATTTTTACTTAGCGTTTCAACAATAGAACCTTCTTTAAGTTCCTCAACACTTTGCCAGTATTTTTTGTTTGAAGCCATGTATATATTTGTTTTTTACTTTCTAATTATTAATAATGACACTTACCACATTCTTTTCCCCCTAATTGAGCAACTGTAACAGACTCAACACCATACTTTTTAGATAACTGTTCGTGGATTTTAGTATAATATGCATTTCCTTTTAAATCTACTTTAGTCTCTTTATGACAATCTATACACCAACCCATCGTTAACGGAGAGAACTGATATACTTCATCCATAGTCTCAACAGGACCATGACATGTTTGACATTTTTGATTCCCAACGGTTACGTGTTGAGAGTGATTGAAATATGCAAAATCTGGCAGATTATGCACTCTTACCCATTTAATAGGCTGTGTTTCTCCAGTATAAGACAAGTTATCTGCATCCCATCCAGCTGCTTTATATAATTTTTGTATTTCAGCATCTAACTCAGCTTTTCCGAAGCCCATAGATTCAATTTTAGTATCTTCTGCTACTTCTGAAATGTTTTTATGACAATTCATACAAACATTTACTGATGGAATTCCAGATGTTTTACTATGTTTTGCTGAAGAATGACAGTATTGGCAATCTATCTTATTATCTCCGGCGTGTATTGTATGTGAAAATGCAATTGGCTGAATTGGTTGATATCCTTCGTCAACTCCTATTTGAAATAAGGTACCAAACAAAACATATGCTGTAGTTAAGGCTAAGAAAATTGTAAGCAATACATGTAAAAATGTATTTCTTTTAAATCCTATCCATAAATCTTGAATGTTTCCTGCTAAACCTGGAGTTTTTGGTGCCCCTTTTAATTCACTAATCACTTTTAACAAGCTAGAAATAATTAAAATTCCAACTACAATAATTGCTATTAAAATTCTAGTCAACCAAGGTGAAGCCTCCTTTTCAGCAGCAACAACAGTTCCCACAGCTGTAGCTCCAGCTTTCTTAGGATCACCTACCGTTGTATAATAAATAATATCTTCAATATTTTTATCACTTAACTGAGGAAAAGGTGTCATTGGAGAACCATTGTACTCATCAAAAATTGCTATTGCATCTGCATCTCCAGATGCTCTTAAAGCATTGTTATCTTTAATCCAAGACTTTAACCAATCTGCCTCTCTTCTCTCTTCAATCCCTCCTAAAGCTGGTCCTACGAACTTTTTATCAAGCTTATGACATGAAGAACATAATGATTTAAACAACTTTCTCCCTTCTGATTGCCTCTCTGCATCAACTCCGTCTTGAGCTTGCAAAGAAAATGTCATTAAAAAAAATAAAAGGAAAGTGAAACTTTTTAATAGTAATCTGCTTAATTGACTGTGATTTTCCACACTTTTCATATTATAAAATATAAATTTTCTATCTAGTTTGGTGCTTATATTAAATTCAAAACCTAAATAAAATAGATCTTTGAACAGCTCCACAAAAGTAGCATTTATCTCCAAATTTTGAAATGCTAATATAATGTTAATTCATAATTTATATCCATTCTAAATAAAGTTGAATACTAAACTTGTATGAAACAAGTTGTTACTTTTGTAAAAAAGTTTTAAAATGATGAATATGAAATCAGTTTTTGTGTGTTTTTTATTTACAATTATTCTTGGGATAACAAACATAAATGGACAAACAACAACAAGTAACGAAGTAAAATCACTTATTAAAAAGAAAATTGAATACAATAAAAAAAATGGCTATGGCTTTAGAATCCAACTAGATAGCGGACCAGAAACCGTTATAAAAACTACCCAAAGTAAATTTAGATTAGAACACCCAACAATTAAAACATATATTTTATTTGAATCTCCTGAATGGAAGGTTCAAATTGGAGATTATAAAACAAGGCTAGAGGCTGATAAAGTTTTGAATAAAATTAAAATGAAATTTCCTTCGGCAATTATTGTCCCTAGATAAAAATATCAAAAAAAAAGGAGCGAAAATTCGCTCCTTTTTTTTATGCTTATAATTGATTTTTATTTCAATTTTTTCTTAACCGCTACTTCATGGTAAGCTTCAATAATGTCGCCAACTTTAATATCATTGTAGCCTTTTATCTGAATACCACAATCATATCCTTTAGCAACTTCTTTTACATCATCTTTAAATCGTTTCAATGCCTCTAAAGTTCCAGAATGAACCACGATACCTTCTCTAATAACCCTAATCATTGAGTTTCTTAGTATTTTACCAGACATCACCATACAACCCGCAATGTTACCAACTTTAGAGATTTTATACACCTCTCTAATTTCAACATTTCCAGTAATTTCTTCTTTCATATCTGGAGAAAGCATTCCTTCCATCGCATCTTTAAGATCATTAATAGCATCATAAATAATTGAGTAGTTTCTAATATCTACCTCTTCTTTATCTGCAATAACTCTTGCATTTACTTGTGGACGAACGTTAAACCCGATTACAATTGCATCAGATGCTGATGCTAATAATACGTCAGATTCTGTAATTGCTCCAACTCCTTTATGAATAATATTTACTTGAATCTCATCTGTAGATAATTTCTGAAATGAATCCGTTAATGCTTCTACAGAACCATCTACATCTCCTTTTAAAATGATGTTTAATTCTTTAAAGTCTCCTAACGCAATTCTTCTTCCGATTTCATCAAGTGTTAATGTTTTCTGAGTTCTCACAGATTGTTCTCTTTGTAATTGAGATCGTTTAGATGCAATTTGTTTTGCTTCTCTTTCATCTTCAAATACATTGAATTTATCTCCAGCTTGTGGAGCGCCATCTAAACCTAATATGGATACTGGAGTTGATGGCCCAGCTTCTGTTAAGTTGGTTCCTTTATCATCGAACATTGCTTTTACCTTACCGCTGTTTTTACCAGCTAGCATGTAATCTCCGATTTTTAAAGTTCCGGCTTGTACTAAAATTGTAGTAACATAACCTCTTCCTTTATCTAATAAAGCTTCAACAACTGCTCCGGTGGCTAATTTATTCGGATTTGCTTTTAATTCTAAGACCTCAGCTTCAAGCAATACTTTTTCTAATAATTCTGGAATTCCTTCTCCGGTTTTAGCAGAAATATCTTGTGATTGAATATTTCCTCCCCATTCTTCTATTAATAAATTCATCGCAGATAATTGTGTTTTTACATTATCTGGATTGGCATTTGGTTTATCAATTTTATTGATTGCAAATATGATTGGAACTCCCGCTGCTTGCGCATGAGAAATTGCCTCTTTAGTTTGCGGCATCACATCATCATCAGCTGCAACTACAATAATTACTAAATCTGTAACTTGAGCTCCACGAGCACGCATTGCCGTAAAGGCTTCGTGACCAGGAGTATCTAAAAATGCAATTTTTTGATCTCCAACCTTTACAGAATATGCACCAATATGTTGTGTAATTCCTCCTGACTCTCCTTCAATAACATTTGCTTTTCTAATATAATCTAATAAAGATGTTTTACCGTGATCTACGTGACCCATAACCGTAATAATTGGCGCACGAGTTTCTAAATCCTCTGGTTTATCTTCTATTTCAACTACAGCTTCTTCTACTTCTGCACCAACAAATTCTACTTTGTAATTAAACTCTTCAGCAACAATTACTAATGTTTCAGCATCTAAACGCTGATTCATCGTTACCATCATTCCTAAAGACATACATGCCGAAATGATATCAGTAACAGGAACATCCATCATGGTTGCAACTTCACTTACGGTAACAAATTCTGTTGCCTTTAAAATTTTATTTTCTGCAGCAGCTAATTCTTGATCTACTTCTGATTGTTGTCTGTGTTGATCTCTTTTATCTCTACGGTATTTTGCTCCTTTTCCTTTGCTAGATTTTCCTTGAAGTCTCTCTAAGGTTTCACGCACTTGCTTTTGAACCTCTGCCTCTGTTGGTTCTTCTTTTTTTACAGCTGGTCTTGCTGGTCCTCTTCCTTTAAATCCGCCTCTGCTGTTTCCACCAGTAGCTCTTCCAGGGTTGTTTCTAGCATTATTTGCTGGCTTAACAATTCTTTTTCTTTTCTTTTTGTCAGCAGCAGCATTTTTAGAAGCTGGCTTAGTTTCTGGCTTCTTCTTTTTAGGCTTTTCGAATTGCTTTAAATCAATTTTTTGACCTGTAATTCTTGGACCGTCTAATTTTTTATATTGTGTGGTAAGTTTTTCTGCATTTTCTGCAGTAATTTCCTCTACCACCTCGGGAGTAACCTCTTCTTTTACAACCTTTTTAGTTTCTTTAACTTTTACGTTCTCTGCTACTTTTAGCTTTTCTTCAGCCTTTACTTTGGCTACAGCTTTTGGCTTCTCCTCTTTCTTAACTTTCTTCTCAACAGGCTTTTCTTCTTTTACCGCTTGCTTTTCAACTTGTTTTTCGACAGGTTTTTCTACTTCTACCTTAGGTTGTTTTTTAGCAACAGGCTGATTGATATCAATCTTACCGACTGTCTTAACCTCTACCTTTTCAGCTTTTGCTTTTAAAATTTCTTTTTTAGCTTCTTCTTCTAAACGCTTTTTCTCTAGTTTAGCTTCTAGCTCTAATCTAATGGCTTCTTTTTCCTTTCTTTTTTCTTCTCCAACTTCTTTAGAAGCTGCCTTTTTAGTTTTATCTGTTTGAAAACCATCAAGTAGAACTTGATATACATCCCCAGATATTTTAGTAGTAGGACGCGCATCTATTTCGTGTCCATTTTTTGATAAATGTTCTACCGCTCTATCTAGAGAAATATTTAATTCTCTTAAAACTTTATTAAGCCTCATTGTTTTGCCTTCAGCCATATATTTTTACTATTTTGCTTTTAAAGAAAATACACTTTATACAATGTATAGTTATATTCTCAGAATAATTTATGATTTTAAGATTAACACATACATATTAATCTTCAAATTCGTCTTTTAATATTTGTTGAACCTCTAGAATTGTTTCCTCTTCTAAATCTGTTCTTTTCAACAATTCTGCTACGTCTTTTTCCAAGACGCTTCTTGCAGTGTCTAATCCTATTTTTTTCAATTCGTCAATTACCCATCCTTCGATTTCATCACCAAATTCTGTTAATTCAACATCTTCATCCTCTATTCCTTCTCGTTGTACATCAATTTCATATCCTGTTAATTGGCTTGCTAATCTAATATTTACACCACCTTTACCAATTGCTTTAGAAACTTCTTCTGGTTTTAAAAACACATTTACACGTCCTTTTTTACCATCTATTACTTCTTCTGCGGGTTTAATTTCCATTGAAACAATTTTTGCTGGACTTAATGCTCTGGCAATGTATAATTGTTCGTTTTTTGTATAATTGATTACGTCAATATTTTCATTTCCTAATTCACGTACAATTCCATGAATACGAGATCCTTTCATTCCAACACACGCTCCAACTGGGTCAATTCTATCATCATAAGAATCTACAGCTACTTTTGCTTTTTCTCCAGGAATTCTTGCAACACCTTCAATAGTAATCAAACCGTCGAAAACTTCTGGAATTTCTTGTTCAAATAGCTTTACTAAGAAGTTTGGTGAAGTTCTTGATAAAATAATTGCTGGTTTTGTTCCTCTTAATTCTACCGTCTTAATAACACCTCTAACTGAATCTCCTTTTCTAAAAAAGTCTGAACGAATTTGTTCGCTTTTAGGCAATACCAATTCATTACCTTCATCATCTAGTAAAATTACTGCATTATGACGAATATGATGCACTTCTGCACTATAAATTTCTCCTTCTAAATCTTTAAACTGCTTAAAGATGTTTGTACTATCGTGTTCTTGAATCTTAGAAATTAAATTCTGACGCAAAGCTAAGATAGCTCTTCTTCCTAAATCAATTAATTTTACTTCTTCAGATACATCTTCGCCAATTTCAAAATCAGGCTCAATTTTTCTTGCCTCCGCTAATTCAATCTCCTCATTATCGTCTTCTGACATTCCATCTGCAACAACAACCCTATTTCTCCAAATTTCTAAATCTCCTTTATCTGGATTAATAATAATATCAAAATTATCATCTGATCCAAATTTACGCTTCAATGCAGCTCTAAAAACTTCTTCTAAAATAGACATCAATGTTACTCTGTCTATGCTCTTATTGTCTTTAAATTCTGAAAATGAATCAATTAAATCTATATTTTCCATTCAACTCTTTTATTAAAAAATTATCTTCACTTTTGCTTCAACTATATCCGAATAAGCTATTGTTTCTGTTTTTTCAACAGTAACTTTCCCTTTACCTATTGGTTTTGGCTCTCTTGCTTTCCAAGATATTATGATATTATCTTTATTTACTTCTGTTAAAGTTCCTTCTACCTTTTTATCAATCATTTTAACAGTTATAATTCTGTTAAGGTTTTTAATGTATTGCCTTTTAACCTTTAAAGGCTCTGCAATATCAGGAGAAGTAACTTCTAACGCAAAATCGTCTACTTCTCTATCTAAGTTCCCCTCAATACTTCTATTAATTCTTATACATTCACTTAAAGAAACGCCTTGATCACCATCAATCACAATCTGAATTTTGTTCCCTGGTAAAAAAAACAATTCAATCAAATACAAAGATTGGTTTTCTTCCAACGCTTCCTCTAATAAATCTTGAATCTTTTTTTTATTCATTTTTGGTATAAAAAGAGGGGCTTATAGCCCCCTTCATTCTTCTTTTACGTTATTTTTGCTGCAAATATACTAACTTATTCATAAATACCCAAATAGCTTAGAGTTAAATATTTTTTTTGTACATTTGTGAACCTCCTGTAACTTTTTTTTTAAAATTTTTCAACTATGAAAAAAATTCTAGTTCCTATAGATTTTTCTGTACAGTCTGAGTATGCGATGAAATTAGCTTCAAAAATTGCAAATGAAACAGAAATAGAAGTACACCTCTTACATTTACTAGAACTTCCTAAAGGCCATGTAGACATGGGTTCTGGGAGTAATTTTGGCATACCTCAAAGCATGTTTTACATTCAAAAGACACAAGAGAAAATTATTAAAATTAAAAAAGATTTTTTTAGTTCTGACACTAAAGTCAAGTATGCAATTCGCTTTGACAAACCTTCTGAAGGCATTTTAAAATTTAACTCAAAAATAAATGCCGACCTTATTCTAATGGGATCAAAAGAAATAAGCATTTTTGATGAATTATTAATTGGCTCAAATATTAAAAGAACTGTTAGAAACGCTAACACACCTGTTTTAGTGGTCAAGAACGACCCTAAAGAATTTAATGTAAAAGAATTGGTTTTCACATCTAATTTTAATGAAGAAGACAGAAAATCTTTTGAGGTTTTATTAGATTTTTCTAAAAAGTTTAAAAGCAAAATTCATCTATTAAATGTTAATACAATGAATCGCTTTAAAAGCACTAAAAAATCAAAACAAAAAATGGAGACTTTTTTGAGTTCATACCAAAACTTAGAACATTCTATCAACGTATATGATGATGATTCTATAGAAAACGGGATCTTAAACTTTTCTAAAGAAATAAATGCCGATTTAATAGCACTTTCCACTCATGAAAGCAGTGGTATCTTTAGACTTTTTAACAGAAGCATCAGTAAAAGTCTTTCTAAAAAATCTTTAAAACCAGTGTTTACTTTCTTTATTTAGGTTACAAAAAAGCATAAAAAGCAAAAACCTCACTATAAATAGTGAGGTTTTTTGTTGGCCTACAAGGACTCGAACCTTGAATGTCGGTACCAAAAACCGGTGTGTTGCCAATTACACCATAGGCCAATTGCGGGTGCAAATTTAATTCAAACTTTTAATATTGCAAATGTTTTTTTAGTTTTTTTATTTTTAACAGTTTTTTATCACAGTAAATTGCTAGTTGCCACGTTTTAACAACCTAAATTTACTTATAATTTAGTAAATTCGCCACACATATTTAAATTTAATGATGACACAATCTACTTACGAAAAATGGAATACAATTGCCGGTTGGTTTGTATTTGCCATTGCCCTAATAACTTACACACTAACATTAGAACCAACAGTGAGTGCTTGGGATTGTGGAGAATATATCTCTACAGCTGTAAAATTAGAAGTTGGTCATCCACCAGGAGCGCCATTGTTTCAGATGCTGGGAGCCTTTTTTGCTATGTTTACGAGTGAATTAGACGGAATTGCAAAAATGGTCAATTTTATGTCTGCCTTGGCGAGTGCATTTACCATCTTATTTATGTTTTGGACCATTACCAATTTGGCTAAAAAAATGACAAAAGATGAAGGTGACTCATCATTATCTAGTGTGATTGCTATTCTTGGATCTGGAGTTGTTGGAGCTTTAGCTTATACTTTTTCAGATAGTTTTTGGTTTAGTGCTGTTGAAGGAGAAGTATATGCAATGTCGTCATTCTTAATGGCAATTTTATTTTGGCTTGGTTTAAAGTGGGAAAATGAAATGCATTTACCAAGAGGAAATAGATGGTTGCTACTTATCAGTTTTGTGGTTGGATTATCGTTTGGTGTTCACATCTTATCATTATTGGTGATCCCTGCAATTGTAATGTTGTATTTCTTTAAAACATATCATACTATAACTATAAAAACTACTGCAGTTGCAACAGTAATCTCTGTTGTTATTTTAGCGTTTGTCTTTAAGTTTTTATTTCCGTACACATTACAATTTTTCAGCTCAACAGAAATCTTTTTTGTAAACACCATCGGATTGCCTTTTAATTCTGGAAGTATTATTGCCGCAATCATTTTAATTGCTGTGTTTTATTACGGTATAAAATACACACGTAAAAAGAACAAAGTAAACTTAAACACGCTAATCTTATCAATACTGTTTATTATGATGGGATTCTCATCTTGGTTAATGTTGCCAATTAGAGCTAACGCAAACACTACAATTAACGAGAACAATCCGTCTAGTGCAAGAGAATTATTAGCGTATTATAATAGAGAACAATATGGCGATGCCAATGTTTTTTACGACACCTATTATTCTATCAAATACAATACAGACGATTTAGATAAAAACAACCCGTATGTAGATGGAAAACCAAAATATGAAAAAGATTTAAAGAATAAAAAATATGTTATTGTAAATAAATACAAAAACACAGACCCTAATTATTCTTCAAGACACAAAGGGTTTATTCCAAGAATGGTAGATCCAGATCGAGAAGCCAATTACAAAGCAATTGTTGGCATTCCAGCAAATTCTAAAAGACGACCAACTTTTTCTGAGAACATTCATTTTATGCTGAGTTTTCAATTTGGCTATATGTATGGACGCTATTTTATGTGGAATTTTGCCGGACGACAAAATGATAAACAAGGGCAATTAGATATTTTTAATGGAAATTGGATTAGCGGAATTGATTTTATTGATGAAGCAAGATTGGGTTCTCAGCAAAAATTACCAGACGACGTAAAAGATAATAAAGGAAGAAATAAATACTACTTTTTACCTTTAATTTTAGGAATTATAGGATTGTTGTATCAAGTAAAATTTGATAAGAAAAATTTCTATTCCTTATTTTTATTCTTTGTTTTTACAGGATTTGCAGTAATTTTCTATACAAATCCAAAATCATTTGAAGTTAGAGAACGAGATTATGCCATTGTTGGCTCCTTTTACATTTTTGCCATTTGGATTGGTTTTGGGGTTTTTGCCTTGTATCAATATTTAAAACATTTAGGAAACAAAAAAACCATTGCAATTGCCGTTTCTGTAATTTCATTATTGGCAGTTCCTACTTTAATGGCATCCGAAAACTGGGACGACCACGATAGATCTAATCGCTTTACAACGCGTTTAAATGCACAAGCGTATTTAGAATCTACAGACCCATATGCAATTATGTTTACCATTGGCGATAATGATACGTTTCCGCTTTGGTACATGCAAGAAGTTGAAGGAATTCGAAGAGATGTAAAACTAGTAAACACCAGCTTATTTGCAACCGATTGGTACATCGATCAAATGAAAAGAGCAACCTATGAAGCGCCACCAATTCCTTCGCAATTAACACACGACAAGTACAAAACTGGCTCTTTAGATGTTGCCTATCATTTACCACATCCACAGTTTAAAGATTCAGTTATCGGAATAAAAGATTTTATGAGATGGATAGAAAGCGATAATGATGTTACGTATTATATCAATGAAGAAGACAGATTAAAAACATATCCAACAAACAGAATTAGAATTCCCGTTAACAAAGAAAATGCGTTAAAAAGTGGAATTGTAGCTGCAAAAGATGCAGATAAAATGGTTGATTTTATCGACATTACTATTGATGAAAGAGGCTTGTCTAAAAACCGAATTTTAATGTTAGACATCTTAGCTAATTTTGATTGGAAACAACCTATTTACTTTACAGGTGGCGCAAATGAAGACGGAGAATATATTTGGTTAAAAGATTATTTACAGTTAGACGGAATGGCTTTTAAATTGGTTCCTATTAGAACACCAATGATTGAAGTTGATGCTGCAGGAAATAAAATTAGAGAGCGAAATATGTTTGATATGGGACGCATCGATTCTGAAAAAATGTACAACAATATTCAGAAATTAGAATGGAGAAATATCAATAGCGGTAAAATTTATATTGACGAACAAACACGTAAAAATGCCATCTCATTGCGTAATAATATGCTGCGTTTGGCAGAAACTTTTGCAGATGAAAACAACTTTGAAAAAGCAGAAGAAATTCTAGATTTATCTCTAGAAAAAATGCCAATTGAAGAGTTTGATCATTATAGTATTGCTTTAGGCTATCCAGAGATTTATTATCAAATTGGAAAACCAGAAAAAGCTAGGAAAACAGTTGACACTTTGATTAAAATACTACAACAGAAACTACTTTGGTATAGCACTTATGATCTTAAATACAGTAATGTGATTATTGAAGAATTACAAAATGTGCTGTTGATGTACAAAAGAGGTGTTTTAGAACAAGTGATAACAAGTGATAGAGACACTGTTTATGCTAAAAAACTACAACAAGACTTTATGGATTCTATGAATTTATTTGACCATTTGATGGAAGAATAAGAAGCCAACTTATGAAATTGTATCTTACAAAAACGCCCCGTATAATTCAACAGATTTTCAAGAATTATACGTGGCGTTTTTCTTCGGATAAAAAAGAAATTTACCTCACTTTTGATGATGGTCCAACTCCTATAATAACCGAATTTGTTTTATCTGAATTAAAAAAACACAATGCAAAAGCTACTTTTTTTTGTATTGGAAAAAATATAAAAAAGCATCCTGAAGTTTTCAAAAAAATTATATCCGAAAAACATACTATTGGCAACCACACTCAAAATCATCTAAATGGTTGGAAGCATAAAAAAAACAACTACTTAGAAAATGTTTTAGAAGTTGAAAAAACTTTGAAAGTTTCTAACTTTGAACCTTTGAACCTTAATTTATTTCGCCCTCCTTATGGTAAAATAAAAAGAAGTCAAACAAAAAAATTACGAAGCTTAGGTTTTAAGATTATTCTGTGGGATGTGTTGAGTGCAGATTTTGACACTTCTATCTCCAAAAAGAAATGCTTAGAAAACGTATTAAAAAACACTACAAACGGAAGCATTATTGTTTTTCATGACAGCGTAAAAGCGTCAGAAAAACTAACATACGTTTTACCAAAAGTATTGAAATATTATACTGAAAAAGGATTTGTTTTTAAAGCTATTGCTTAAACATATTGTTGTACCAAACCAATTAGAGTGTTTGCATCTTGTTCACCCGTTTGACGCCATTTCATTTCGCCATTTTTATAAATCATAAAAGTTGGATTTCCTTTAACACGCAAAGTGTCAGCAAGAATTTCGTTCTTTTTTATATCAATCTTAATCACTTTAGCTTTATCGCCAAGAGCAGCTGCAACATCTTTTAATGTATCAAGGTTATTTTCCTCGTCGTTCCAATCAAAATAAAAGTCTATTAAAACGGGCTTTTTTACATTAATTAACTCACCAAATTTTGTCATAATCTATAAGTTTTTAGGAGGAAAAACATACTAGTTACCTATTTGTTAGTTTACAAATATAACATTTTTGATTAAATCTACTGATTATCAAGGATTTTTCAACACTCTCAAAAAAGATTTGCTATCAAAAACACAATCAATATTAATAATTTCAACTATTAATAAACAAATTTTAACCTCCTGTAAAGGATCATTTGGTCATCCTTCACTAACAACAAAAGTAATAGTGCTGTCTTTATAAATTTCTAATGCAATCTAAACTTAAAAACGCATAAGTTTTTGTAGATTTATAACTTCAATATTTTTACAATGTCAGAACAAAAAAGAGTTTTTTTAGTTGATGCTTATGCATTAATTTTCCGTGGATATTATGCGTTTATCAAAAACCCAAGAATCAATAGCAAAGGTTTAGATACTTCTGCAATTATGGGTTTTATGAATTCATTATTAGATGTTATAAAACGCGAACGACCAGATAAACTGGCGGTTTGTTTTGACAAAGGCGGAAGTGTTGATAGAGTTGAACTATTTGAAGCTTATAAAGCAAATAGAGACGCAACTCCAGAAGCCATAAAAATTGCAGTTCCATATATTCAAGAAATCTTAAAAGCCATGCACATTCCAATTATGGTAAAAGAAGGTTTTGAAGCCGATGATGTGATTGGAACACTTTCTAAACAAGCAGAAAAAGAAGGTTATCAAACATTTATGGTAACGCCAGATAAAGATTTTGCTCAGTTAGTTTCAGAAAATATTTTTATGTACAAACCTCGTTTTGGGGGTGGTTATGATGTTTGGGGGGTTCCGGAAGTGCAAGAAAAATTTGGAGTTACAGATCCGTTACAAGTCATTGATTTTTTAGGAATGATGGGAGATTCTTCTGATAACATTCCTGGTTTGCCTGGCGTTGGAGAAAAAACTGCAAAAAAGTTTTTAACCGCTTATGGTTCTATGGAAAACTTGTTAGCAAATACACATGAGCTAAAAGGAAAAATGAAGGAGAAAGTGGAAGGCGCAAAAGAACTAGGATTGCTTTCTAAAAAATTAGCCACAATTATGTTGGATGTTCCTGTGACGTTTAACGCAAAGGATTTTGAACTTGATCAACCAGATATTGAAAAAGTTACCGAACTTTTTAACGAATTAGAATTCAGGAATTTATTGGTCAACTTTACCAGAACATTCGCCGTTAAAGAAGAAGAAAATTCCACAAAAACTACTGAAACAAAAGTGGTCGCTTCGACTACGCTCAGCGAACAAAAACACAAAAAACCTGTAAACAACAATAAAGACGGACAATTTGATTTGTTTGCTGCTCCAGGAACTGGAAACGTTTCTGAAGAAGAAGTTGCATCGGGATTTAAAACCATAAAAACAACCAATCATTTTTACCAACATATCGATTCGCCTTTGTCTCGAAAAATGTTGTTGAAAAAACTACTACAACAAACATCGGTTTGTTTTGATACCGAAACCACTGGTTTAAAAGCCTTAGAAGTTGAGTTAATCGGAATTGCATTTTCATACGAAATCGGAAAAGGATATTATGTTTCGTTTCCAGAAAATCAAGAAGAAACGAAAACGATTTTAGAAGAATTTCGTCCGTTTTTTGAATCCGAAGGAATTGAAAAAATTGGACATAATTTAAAATATGATATCAAAGTATTATCGAATTATGAAATGCCTGTAAAAGGGAAATTGTTCGATACGATGATTGCACATTATTTAATCAATCCAGATATGCGACATAATATGGATATGTTGGCAGAAACCTATTTGAATTATCAACCCGTTTCAATTACAGAACTGATTGGTAAAAAAGGAAAAAACCAACTTTCTATGCGTGTTATTCCTATTGCAGAACAAACAGAATATGCGGTGGAAGATGCAGATATCACTTTGCAATTAAAAGAACATTTTACCAAAGAATTAGAAAGCGGAAATGTGACCAAATTGTTTAACGAAATTGAAACTCCGTTAGTTTCTGTGCTTTCTGCAATGGAAATTGAAGGAATTAATATCAATTCTGAATTTTTAAAAGGATTGTCGGTTGAGTTGGCAAAAGACATTGATCGCTTAGAAAAAAGCGTATACGAACAAGCTGGAGAAGAATTTAATTTAGCATCGCCAAAGCAATTGGGAATTGTGTTGTTTGAAAAACTAAAATTGGTTGACAAACCTAAAAAGACCAAAACAGGACAATATGCAACTTCAGAAGATATTTTAAGTTATTTGGCAAAAGAACATCAAATTATTAGAGATATTTTAGAATTTCGTCAGTATAAAAAATTACAAAGCACCTATGTTGATGCGTTGCCAAATGAAGTCAATCCAAAAACAGGAAGAATTCACACCGTGTATGCACAAGCAGTTGCTGCAACTGGTCGTTTAAGTTCTAACAATCCGAATTTACAGAACATTCCGATTAGAACAGCACGCGGACGAGAAGTTCGGAAAGCGTTTATTCCGCGTGATGAAAATCATGTTTTATTGGCGGCAGATTATTCTCAAATTGAATTGCGAATTATCGCTTCTTTGAGTGAAGAAGAAACCATGATTGAAGCATTTAAAAACGGTGAAGACATTCACGCTTCAACCGCTGCAAAAGTATTTAATGTTCCGTTAAACGAAGTAACTCGCGAACAAAGAAGCAATGCAAAAACGGTGAACTTCGGAATTATTTACGGCGTTTCTGCTTTTGGGTTGAGCAATCAAACAGATTTATCTAGAAGCGAAGCCAAAGAATTGATTGATACGTATTACGAAACCTATCCGAAGTTACGGAATTACATGTCTTCTTTGGTAGATTTTGCTAGAGATAATGGGTATGTAGAAACGGTTTTAAAAAGACGTCGTTATTTAAAAGACATCAATTCTAGAAATGCAGTTGTTAGAAATGCTGCTGAACGAAATGCGGTAAATGCGCCAATTCAAGGTTCGGCTGCGGATATTATTAAACTCGCAATGATTCATATTTTTAGACGTTTTGAAAAAGAAAACTTTAAGTCTAAAATGTTATTGCAAGTACATGATGAATTGGTTTTTGATGCACATAAAGACGAGTTAGAAATTATCAAACCAATTATCAAAGAAGAAATGGAAAATGCTTTTAAAATGGCGGTACCGTTAGATGTAGAAATGGGAATTGGGCAAAATTGGTTGGAAGCACATTAATAAAATTGTAAATGGAATTAGATTATATAGAAAATGTAAACAATCATGGCGAAAACGTAGTTCGGTTGTACAACTTTGACAAAGCTGAAGCAATTCAATTTAGAGATTTAATTAAAGACATTATTATTGCTAAAAAGCAGCGATTAGATTTATCTGAAGTTGATTTTATTCAGCCTCGCAATTGCAATTTACTTTTTGGTTTATTTAATTCTGACGAAGGAATACTTACCAAAGACAATGAGACCTTTTTCTGTGTTTTAACCATGGAAAGTTTTGTAAACATGGTGCAGCTTTTAGAACCTTTTTGCCAGAAAGAATCTAGAGGTTTTCAATATTTATATGATATTGACAATCCAACTGATTTATTGTTTTCACCGACTGCGAGTTGGTAAAAAAAAGGTTCTATTTTAAAGAAAATCAATGCTTAACGTCTATTTATAAAAAAACAAAAACCTTTTATTATTCCGGAACATATACTGTTAAACACCTATATTTGTTAGTATATAACTAGACATTCGCTGCAACCTAACACAACAAAAAAAGAATAATGAACTTTCTGATTTCAATAATAACTTTGCTTCTATTTTTTTCTTGTAACGGACAGAAACCAAAAACAGTTGAATTAAAAGAGCCTAAAGTTTATACGAGTGCTGACATTGTTACAAGCAGTTTATTAGACAAAAATGGAGACCTATGGTTTGGGACATCAACCGAAGGTCTTTATAAATTTGATGGTGAAAAATTCTCAAATTTTAATGAAGATGATGGACTTTGCACTAACCAAATTTGGAGCATCATTGAAGATGACAAAGGAATTATTTGGTTGGCAACAAATAAGGGCTTGTTCAAATACAATGGTAAAACTTTTACCCAGATTACAATTCCTTACATTGACACAAGTAGTGAATGGTACAAAAGGGTTTACCCAACAGTAAACCCAAATCAGGCAAATTCAATAATTCAAGATAAAGATGGAATATATTGGATTGGGACTTCAGGTGGTGGAGCTTACAAATATGACGGAAAAACATTTCAAAACATATTGGCTGAGAAAGGCAGGAAATATGAAGATAGCCTTCATCACAACGTTATACAAAGCATAATACAGGACAAAGCTGGAAACATTTGGTTTGCTTCAATGAGTAATGGCGGATTAACGAAATACGATGGAGATACATTCCAAGAGTTCAAAACAGGAAGTGGATTAAGTGATAATATGGTTCGTTATGTCTATCAAGACCAAGAAGGGAATGTTTGGATAGGAACAAATGGAAATCGAAATGGTGGATTGGATAAGTTTGACGGAAAAAACTTTAGAAACTTTAATGAAAGTAATGGTTTGTGCAGTAATAATATTGCCGTTATATTCCAAAGTTCAGACGGAAAAGTTTGGTTAGGTAGCGACAGAGAAGCTCTTTGCTATTTTGAAAATGGGAGTTTCAAATCTTTAGACAAATTATCAGGAATTTCAATAAGAACAATCATAGAAGATAAAGATGGAAATTTGTGGTTTGGTGGCAGAAAAGGAAATTTGTGGAAATATGATGGAGAGAAGTTGACCGACCTAACCCAGTTGAAAAATGAATAAAAGGCAGCAGCTAACACCGTATATAATTAATGACTAGTTCTCGCCTACTTATAAAAATCCTTGCAACTAATCAAACACAAAACAGATAAAACAACAGTTGTTTTTTTTCATATAAAATAATGTTATCTTTAAAGTTCAACTTAGTTGCCCATTTTAAATGAACACCAATTCTAAAGCATTTCTGATATTACTAATTATTGTTATGAACAGTTGTACCAATTATTTATTTCTAAAAAATGTTCCTGTAAAAAACGTTCCTTTTGTAGCGAATTTTGATAATCAAGAAACATTTAATTCAAATTGGAAAGACAACTCTTTTGGGCATCCAAAATCGTATTCCTTAGAAAACAATCGTTTAAAAATTACAACTCGTGCTCACCGAAAAGACCGAGTAAAAGTAAAAACTGTACGAAAAGATTTTGGACTTGGCACTTATCAATGGAATATATATGTACCACAATTTGACTTAAACGACCAATGCAGTATTGGTGCTTTTATTTATCATTCAGGAAAAACATCTTACGAAATAGATTTTGAAATAGGATCAGGAAACAAGGAAGATCGAAAAGAAGTAAACGCAAAACCTAATGAAGCACTTGTACATTGCACATCGCAATACAGCCCTAATTCTTCTGGTACTTTTAAAGTAATTACCGAACAATGGCATACTTTTAAACTTGAATTGACAGAAAAAAAGAATAGATATTTTGTAAAATGGTATATTAATGATGTTTTGGTAAAAACATTACAAACCAAAATAAAAACAAAACACAAGTTTACTGTTCATAACAGTCTAGAAAATTTATCGTTTATGGGAGAACATTTACCTTCTAAAGAAAATTATGTGCTGTTTAATTCTTTTACGTTTCATTAAAAAAACCAACTTTAAAAACCTGAATTTTATAAAGTATATTTGCATACAATTTTATTCAAGCTTTTGTGTCTACATATTTTCAAACCTTTTCTAGATCTATAAACGAAATTGAACTTCCCAAAAAGTTTACATTTCCGTTTTATTATGAACCGCATTTGTTATGTGAAATAGCAGCAAAAGAAGTACAAAACTATATAGAAACTCAAACTGATTTTGAGCATAATTTTGGTTTAGATCCTTCTAAAAAAGGATTGGCTATTGGAAAAATGTTTGGTGTTTTGGTTGTTGAAAACCAACAAAACCAAATTGGTTATATTACTGCGGTTTCTGGGAAATTAGCCAATACAAATATTCATAAAAAGTTTGTTCCGCCCGTTTTTGATATGTTGACCAAAGATTCTTATTTCTTACAGGAAGAAGCTGTTTTAAATGACATCAATTCTAAACTTGAGAACCTAGAAAACAATACAGAATATATAGAGTTGATTTCTCAATTAAAATCAGAAAAGAAAAAAGCGGCGATTGATATTCGAGAGAAAAAAGAAGCTTTAAAAGCTGCTAAAAAAGAGCGCGATATCAAAAGAATAAAAGCACAATCAGAATTGCAACTCGAAGCCTATGCCGCTTATGAAGAATTGTTGAGTACAGAAAGTTTAGAAGCTAAATATTTTTTTAACAATGTAACTCGTTTTTGGGAACATACTTTAAATGCTATCAAAGAAAAACTTGCTGTTTTTACTACTCAAATTGATGCTTTAAAAGAAGAGAGAAAACTAAAATCTGCTGCTTTACAACAGTATTTATTTGAACAATATCAGTTTTTAAATTCGGCAAAAGAATCTAAAAATTTATCAGAACTTTTTGCGAAAACAACAGAACAAAATCCGCCTGCGGGTTCTGGAGAATGTGCTGCCCCAAAATTATTACAACATGCATTTCTACACAATTTAAAACCCATTGCAATGGCTGAGTTTTGGTGGGGAAAATCGCCAAATACAGAAGTCAGAAAACACCAATATTTTTATCCAGCGTGTCAAGGAAAGTGCAAACCAATTTTAGCATACATGTTATCCGAAATTGAAATGGACACAAATCCGATGCTGCAAAATCCTGCAATTGGAAAAGAACTCGAAATCATTTTTGAAGATGAAGATGTAATCGTTGTTTACAAACCTGCTGAGTTTTTATCGGTTCCTGGAATTCACATTCAAGATTCTGTTTATACGAGAATCAAACAACTATGTCCAACAATTTCAGGGCCAATAATTGTACATCGATTAGACATGTCTACTTCTGGATTGGTAGTTTTGGCAAAAAACAAAAAGGCACACAAAGACTTACAAAGTCAGTTTATCAATAAAACAGTTTCCAAAAAATATGTGGCTTTATTGGATGGGAATCTTAAAGAAGATTCTGGAACAATTAGTTTGCCTTTGCGAGTTGATTTGGATGACAGACCAAGACAATTGGTTTGTTTTGAATACGGAAAAAAAGCAGAAACTAAATGGGAAGTTATCGAACGAAAAGACAACAAAACAAGAATTCATTTATTTCCAATAACTGGTAGAACACATCAATTAAGAGTTCACACATCGCATTCTTTGGGATTAAATACACCAATAATTGGCGATGATTTGTATGGTAAAAAAGCAAATCGATTGCATTTACATGCTGCTTTTCTAGAATTTACACACCCAACAACAAAAGAGAAAATGGCGTTTCATAAAAAAGCCGAGTTTTAAAAACTCGGCTTTCTGGTATCTATTTATAATCAACTACAACATAAATCGATACGTTGCTTTTATCAAAAAGATATTGTGTGCTGTTTGTCCAAAAATATTATCGTTTAAACTGGGCAATAAATTATCCATCGAATTTCCGTTTCTCGTCAATCCTTGAGACCAAACTAAAAAGATTTCAGAACCCGGAATATATTCCCAACGGGCAACTAAATTAGATTGAAATTGGATAAAAGAAAAATCTGGGTTTCCAATAGTATAATCTGTAGTTGCATCTGTATTTTCATCCACCAAATAGCTGTCAGAATTAGAATCGTACATAATTTGATTGCTATTGTATTGTTGAAATCTATCTGTAAAATTGCTCGCCAACGAATTGGTAATGTATTTAAAGTTACTATATCTTCCTCTAGAAATAAAAGGAGAACCATAATATTGAATGGTTAATTCTGGAGTAATTGTATAATTTAATCTTAGCGACAAATTAAAAGTATCTTGGTCTAAACTTGCATTGATATATCTTGCAATGCTATTATTTCCGTTTCCAAAAGTGTTAGAAGTTACATATTGCAATTCTTGATTGTTTGAATTAACACCTGCAGATACAGAAATATTGAACGAGTTTATTGGTACATACTTCAAGTTTATCGATGCGTTTTTTCTTGTAAACGAATTGCTTTCACCTTTGGTTTGATTTAAGCTTATTCTAAATTGAAGTTTTTTTCTTTCATCACTTTGTAAATACCAATTTGTTTCAAATGATTTTGGCAAACGCAACATGGGCCCGCCACGCAAAGCAGAGTCTGTAAAGTCTACAACAGCATAGTGCATTCCGTAACCAGTTCCCCAATTGTTATTAAATGTTGCATGTGCATTATTATTAAAACCTAAATACGTATGTTTTCCTTCAAAATTCCAAGAAGCATAATGATTGTAATTTACTTGTAAAGATCTAAAAACAGAAAATGGTT
Organism: uncultured Flavobacteriaceae bacterium; assembly: GCA_913065125.1. GTDB lineage: Bacteria > Bacteroidota > Bacteroidia > Flavobacteriales > Flavobacteriaceae > Polaribacter > Polaribacter gochangensis. The sequence goes on from CAJYAG010000002.1 coordinate 139,288, forward strand.
TTAATGATTTATACGCCATCCAATTATAATGCGTGATGTCATCCGCATTTCGTTGAAAACCCATATCGTTCATTTCTAATTCTGGTGAACGCCAAGTTACTCCACTTTCAAAAAGGAATTTTCCTCCGCCACCTTTTCCTACTTTAAAATTTCCTCCAGTTCCTGTTAAAGAAGTTCTGTTTGGATCAACATTTACATGCGTTGCATCAACTCTTTGAAAATTGTGTCTAAGACTTGTTTGCGTATTGTAAATTGCTTGTTTACTTCCTAAAACTTTACTCATAACTAAGTTTCCTGAGGCGTACCAAGTTCTTTCATTCCATTGATGTTTAAAATCAACTCCGCCAGTATAAGCAGCATTATGAATATCGGTAATATGTGTGTCTGTTAAATTTCTATTTGATGCCGTAAAAATTCCGCCAATAAGCGTATTACTATTGTTGTATTCTTTTTGCAATCTTGTTAAAAAGTAGTTTGTTAAAGGCTCAATAACTTCTTGTCTTCGCGTTCCGTTAATGTCTATTTCTGCAAATTCTTCTTGAGTAACTGCTTCTAAAATTCCGATGGATAAACCTGATTTTGTTTTTCCAGAGAATTTTGCGGCTCCTAAAATTGTAGTATTTCCAGGTCTTTGCACAAATTCTCCAGTTCCTGCTGTTGTTCCTCCTTGCGGACTTCTACCAATTCTACGAGAATAAAAAACATTGTCTCTTGTAAAAGGACCGCCAGCTTCTGCTTTGGTAACTTGATAATCAAAAATGTTTTTATTTTCTACAAAAAACGGACGTTGTTCTTCTTGAAAAATTTGAAAACCATCTAACGAAATTGCAGATGGATCTGCTTCAACTTGGCCAAAATCTGGATTTACCGTAAAATCTAACGTTAAATTATTTGTAATTCCAATTTTACCATCTAATCCAAAATTGGTGCTGCTTCTTTTTCCTGTTGCAAACGGATTTCCGATTTCTTTTTCAAACGTTTCTGTTTGTCCAACTGCATAAGGTTGAATTTCTAATTGTTTTTGTGGTTTTATATTTTTAATTCCGTGTAATTCTCCCATATTACTAATCCAACCAGAAACAGTTCTAGGCATTCTTTGCCAAAGCGTACGTTCATTTAATCTAAAATCCATTCGTTGAATTTGCATTCCCCAAACTTGTTCTACAGCATCTGTAAATCGAATTTGAGAAAGCGGAATTTTAAATTCTGCCGTCCAACCTTCTTCGTCAATTTTGGTTTTTACAAACCATATTGGGTTCCAACTTTTATCCCAACTTTTACCGTTTAAAGAAGCAAATTCTTCTCCTTTCACTCCTGCAGCAGTTACTGTAAATGCAAAAGCCGTTCTTAAATCGTGATAACTATCTAAATTTATTTCAATCCAATCTCCGTCATTTCCATCTCTACGAGACAAGCGTTTTACAATTTTATCTGGCTCAGAATCAAAACAACGAACAGCTAAATATAAATTCTTGTCGTCATAAATAATTTTAAATTTTGTTTTTTGTGTTGGTGGATTCCCTTCTACAGGTGATAATTGTGTAAAATTAGCATTCCAAGGAACAGCGTTCCAAGTTTCATCAGTAATATTACCATCGATAATTGGTGCTTTGTTTGTTTTTTTTGTAGTGTAAATTCTTTTTGGTACTTTTTTGTTTGTATCTTCTTGACTATAGGTTATTTGCACAACAAAAAATGCAAGAAAAATTGAGAGTTTTTTTATCATCCTTAATAATTGATTTTTAATCGAAAAAGTTCTTTTACTTTTAAAAAGACTTCGAAAAAATGGAATTGTTACATTGACAAAACGAAAGTAGGTTTTTACTATCTTAATTATTTGTTAAAACTTCTATGTATCCACTTAATATCCAGCATATAAAATAAACGCAAACAGTGTTTGTCTATTTCATATTTAGTTGTACCTTTGCAGACCTTTTTTAAGGGAAAAAATTTATTTATTAATTGACAAAAACTAAAGTGTAATGAACACATTAAGTTACAAAACAGTATCAGCAAACAAAGAAACTGCTAAAAAAGAGTGGTTGGTTGTTGATGCGGACGGGCAAACATTGGGTCGTCTTGCTTCTAAAATAGCAATGCTAATTAGAGGTAAATACAAAACCAACTTTACACCTCACGTAGATTGTGGTGATAATGTTGTAGTAATTAACGCAGAAAAAATCACCCTTTCTGGAAACAAATGGGCTGATAAATCGTACATCCGTCACACAGGTTATCCTGGTGGACAAAGATCGCTAACTGCAACAGAAATGTTTGAGAAAGATCCTACAAGATTAATCGAAAAAGCAGTAAAAGGAATGTTACCTAAAAATAAATTAGGAGCGGCACTTTTTAGAAATTTATATGTATATGCTGGGGCTGAGCACCAACAAACTGCTCAAGAGCCAAAAGCTATTAACCTTAACGATCTTAGATAATGGAAACTGTACACAAAATAGGTAGAAGAAAAACAGCTGTTGCTCGTATTTATCTTACAAAAGGGAAAGGTAATATTACTATCAACAAAAGAGAGTTTACAAATTACTTTACAACTTCAACTTTACAATATAAAGTTCAACAACCGCTACAATTAACAGATAACTTAACGTCTTATGACATTAAAGTAAATGTTTTTGGTGGTGGTGTAACTGGTCAAGCTGAAGCCATTCGTTTAGCAATTACTAGAGCATTAGTTTCTATAAACGAAGAAGACAAAGCGATTTTAAAACCTCATGGATTATTAACAAGAGATCCAAGAATGGTAGAAAGAAAGAAATTTGGTCAGAAAAAAGCAAGAAAGAAATTTCAATTCTCGAAACGTTAATAGCATACTCGAATTTATTTCGATATTTCTATTCAAACGTGGCAGTGAATTGTTCATTTATAATTTAAATAAACAGTTTAGCATCTAAATAGGTAAGACTCTTTTTATAAGGCTACTTACTTATTGCTACAATTAAAAGAAAGTAAACAATGGCAAAAGTAAACATTAAAGAATTACTAGATAGTGGAGTGCATTTTGGTCACTTAACTAGAAAATGGGATCCAAACATGGCTCCTTACATTTATACAGAACGCAATGGTGTACACATCATTGACTTGTATAAAACTGCTGCAAAAATAGAAGAAACTGCTGCTGCATTAGAGAAAATCGCTAATTCAGGTAGAAAAATTTTATTCGTTGCAACTAAAAAGCAAGCAAAAGACATCGTTGCTGAAAAAGCAAAAGACATTAACATGCCTTACATCACAGAAAGATGGCCTGGTGGAATGTTAACAAACTTTATTACAATTAGAAAAGCTGTTAAAAAAATGGCTACTATTGATAGAATGAAGTTAGATGGATCTTTTGATGCATTGTCAAAAAGAGAAAAATTACAAATCAACCGTCAAAGAGAAAAATTAGAAAAGAATTTAGGTTCTATTACTGATATGACTCGTTTACCTGGTGCAATTTTTGTAGTTGATGTTAAGAAAGAGCACATTGCAATTGCAGAAGCGAAAAACTTAAACATTCCAATTTTTGCAATGGTTGATACTAACTCTGACCCAAGACCAATTGATTTTGTGATTCCTTCAAACGATGACGCTTCTAAATCTATTGAAAAAGTATTGAGTTATATTACTGATGCTATCGCTAATGGTTTAGCTGAAAGAAAAGCAGGAAAAGAAAAGACTAAAGAAGTTAAAGAAGTTAAAGAAGAAGCTACTGAAAAGAAAGCGCCTAAGGCTGAAAAAACTGAAACTTCTACTGAAGAAACAAAATAATTATAATCAAAAAACATACATAACATGGAAACAGTAAAGATTAGTGCTGCTGATGTTAAAAATTTAAGAGAAGCAACTGGAGCTGGAATGATGGACTGTAAAAAGGCATTAGTAGAAGCAGAAGGAAACTTTGACAAAGCAATTGATATTTTACGTAAAAAAGGTCAGAAGATTGCTGCAAAAAGAGCTGATAGAGAATCTACAGAAGGAGTTGCAGTAACAAGAATTAACGCAGACAACACCACTGGTGTTGCTATCGTTTTAGCTTGTGAAACTGACTTTGTAGGCAAAAATGATTCTTTTGTGGCTTTAGCTGGTCAATTTGCAGACATCGCTTTAAATTACAAAAGCAAAGAAGAATTCTTAGCAGCTGATTTTGAAGGAATGACGGTTGCAGAAAAATTAGTTGAACAAACAGGAGTTATTGGTGAAAAATTAGACATCACAGCTTTTGAAAGAATTGAAGCTGCTTATGTTGGTTCTTATACTCACATTGGTAAAATTGCTGCAATCGTAGGTTTAACTAGTGTTGTTGACAATGCAGATGTTTTAACAAAAGATGTTGCAATGCAAATTGCATCTATGGGAGCTACAACTTTATCTTATAAAGATTTTGATCCTGCATTTATTGCTGCAGAAACTGAAGCAAGAATTGCAGTTATCGAAAAAGATAATATTGAGTTAGGTAGATTAGGAAAAACATTGAAAAATGTTCCTCAATATATTTCTATGGCTCAATTAACTGAAGAAGTTTTAGCTAAAGCTGAAGAAGCTGCAAAAGCTGAATTAAAAGCTGAAGGAAAACCAGAACAAATTTGGGATAGAATTTTACCAGGTAAAATGGAAAGATTCATTTCTGACAACACAACATTAGATCAAGAACAATGTTTATTAGATCAAGTTTTTATTAAAGACGAGAAGAAAAATGTTGCAGAATACGTTAAATCGTATGGAGATGTTGCTATAAGCGGATTTAAAAGAGTTACTTTAGGGTAATCTTAAAATCTCAAAATTATATCAAAAACCATCCTCTTTAGGATGGTTTTTTTTATTTACAAAATCACAATCATCAATACAAAAAGCTTTCTAGGAAATTCTTATATTTGCCAAACCTTTGTTCCCACGAAAGTGGAAACCTTTTAAATATAAAAGCAACACATGCAATACAAAAGAATTCTTTTAAAATTAAGCGGAGAAGCATTAATGGGAGATAGACAATATGGAATTGACCCGCAACGTCTCTCTGAATATGCAAAAGAAATAAAACAAGTCGTAGAAAAAGGTATTGAAGTTGCAATTGTTATTGGTGGTGGAAACATTTTTAGAGGTGTTGCAGGAGCCAGTAACGGAATGGATCGCGTACAAGGAGATTATATGGGAATGTTAGCTACTTGTATAAACGGATTAGCATTACAAAGCGCCATAGAATCTGCTGGTGTTAAAACAAGATTGCTAACTGCTATAAAAATGGAACAGGTTGCAGAGCCTTTTATTAAGAGACGAGCAGTTCGTCATTTAGAAAAAGGAAGAGTTGTTATTTTTGGAGCCGGAACAGGGAACCCATATTTTACAACAGATACTGCTGCAGTTTTAAGAGCTATCGAGATTAATGCTGATGCCATTTTAAAAGGAACACGTGTTGATGGCATCTATACATCAGATCCTGAGAAAAATCAAGATGCAATAAAGTTCGAAAACATCACTTTTAAAGAAGTCATTGAAAAAGGTTTAAAAGTAATGGACATGACCGCTTTTACTTTAAGTGAAGAAAATAAATTACCTATTATTGTTTTTGATATGAATACAAAAGGAAACTTATTAAAGTTAGTTTCTGGAGTAAAAATAGGTACAATTGTTAATAATTAATTAGCTATATTTTATAAAATTTTAAGTGATGAACGAAGAAGTTGAATTTATTTTAGACAGCGCAAAAGAACAAATGCAAAATGCTATTGAGCATTTGATAAAAGAGTTAAGAGCCATTAGAGCTGGTAAAGCAACACCTGCAATGTTAACAAACGTAATGGTAGATTATTACGGCTCTCAAACTCCGTTAAGTCAGGTTGCAAACGTAAACACGCCAGACGCAAGAACCATTAGCATTCAGCCTTGGGAGAAAAACATGTTACAAGAAATTGAAAAAGCCATTCAAATTGCAAACTTAGGTTTTAATCCGATGAATAATGGTGACCTTATCATGATAAACGTTCCGCCTTTAACTGAAGAAAGAAGAATTAATTTATCTAAACAAGCAAAGGCTGAAGGTGAGCATGCTAAAATTGGAGTTAGAAATGCTCGTAAAGACGCAAATAATGAAATTAAAAAATTAGATATTTCTGATGATTTAAAGAAAGTATCTGAAGCAGAAGTGCAAACTTTAACAGATAAATTTGTAAAAGAAATTGATGCAATTCTTGATGTTAAAGAAAAAGAGATCATGACTGTTTAATAAAGAAATATGTATAAAATAAAAAAGGAGCGTTCTAGAACGCTCCTTTTTTTATGCGATAGGTTCTTAAACATTTCCTACATTTGCATAAATTTTACAGCATGAATTTTTGGACCAAAGTTGCCGGATTGATTTTAAGAAATAGATATCTTGTTTTAGTATTAGTTGCAGCTTTTACTGCTTTTTTGGCCTCACAAACAAAGTATATGAAATTTTCATATACAGAAGCAAACTTACTTCCAGAAAATCATGAAGCCAATATAGAATACAATCAGTTTTTAGAAATTTTTGGCGAAGAAGGAAATTTAATCATCCTTGCTGTTAAAGACTCTACATTATTTACTCCAGAAAAATTTAATGCTTGGAACAATCTTACCAAAGAAATTGATGCTACTGAAGAAGTAGAATTTTCTGTTTCAATTGCGGATGTTCAACAATTAAAAGCAGATAGAAAAAACAGAAAATTTGTTTTAGAACCACTATTAAATAAAACTCCTACTACCCAAAAAGAAGTTTCGGCAATAAAAAAACAATTGTTCGAAAACCTTCCTTTTTATGACAATTTATTATACAATAAAAAAACCGGAACAGTTCAAACAGCAATTTATATTGATAAAAAAATTGTTAACACACCCGTTCGTAAAGACTTTATCTTTAATGTATTAATTCCCACAATAGAAAAGTTTGAGAAAGAGCACAACCTACAAGTTCGTGTTTCTGGTATGCCCTATATAAGGACCTTAAATTCTCAAAATATACAAGACGAAATTTTGCTATTTGTCGTTGGCGCATTATTAATTACAGCAATTATTTTCTTCTTCTTTTTCCGATCGTATCGTGCAACTTTTATTACACTTTTAGTTGTGATGATTGGTGTTACTTGGGCATTTGGCTTTATTGGTTTATTCGGATATGAAATTACGGTTTTAACAGCTTTAATTCCGCCTTTAATTATTGTAATTGGTGTACCAAATGCCATTTTCTTAATTAATAAATATCAACAAGAAGTTAAGAAACATGGGAACCAGGCAAAATCGTTACAACGTGTTATTTCTAAAATAGGAAATGCCACTTTAATGACCAATATTACAACGGCTTCTGGGTTTGCAACTTTTGTTTTTACGAAGAGTCAGCTCTTAAAAGAATTCGGAATTATCGCTTCTATAAACATCGTTGGTATTTTTATTTTGGCCTTATTAATTATTCCGATTATCTATAGTTTTATGCCTTTGCCAAAGAAAAAGCATCTAAATCATTTAGAAAAACAATGGATTGATAATGTTGTTAATTGGATGGAAAAAATGGTGCGCCATAACAGAATTGCTATTTATATAACAACAGTTATTATTATCATTTTAGGAATAATAGGAGTTTATCAAATTAGAGTTTCTGGAAGTTTGATTGAAGACATGCCAAAAGGAAGGCAGTTTTACAAAGACATTAAGTTTTTCGAAAAAGAATTTGGCGGAATAATGCCGTTAGAGATTTTTATTGACACCCAAAAAGAAAAAGGTGTCATGAAACTTTCTACGTTAAAAAAGATGGAAAAAATCAATGATGCTATTGAACAATTTCCTGAGTTATCTAAACCCATTTCTGTTACAAATTTGGTAAAATATTCTAAGCAAGCCTATTATTTAGGAAATCCAAAATACTATCAATTACCAACATCACAAGAACAAAGTTATATTTTTGCATATACCAAAAACTCTAACAGCAACTCTAACATGTTAACTAATTTTGTTGATTCAACCGGTAGATATGCTAGAATCACCACTTTTATGAAAGACATTGGCACCGATAAAATGACTATCATTCAAGATCGTTTAAATGCTGTGATTGCTAAAGAATTTCCTGCCGATAAATTTGATGTTCACCTTACAGGAAAAGCATTGGTTTTCTTAAAAGGTACCAATTATTTAATCAATAATTTAGTTATTTCTTTATCACTCGCCATTTTATTAATTGCATTATTTATGGCTTGGATGTTTAGATCGTATCAAATGATCTTAATTTCCTTGATTCCGAATATGCTACCATTGCTAATTACAGCTGGATTAATGGGCTTTTTTGGCATTCCGATAAAACCATCAACCATATTGGTATTTAGTATTGCATTTGGAATTTCTGTAGATGATACCATTCACTTTTTAGCAAAATACAGACAAGAATTACAAGCCAACAATTGGCGAATTAAAAAATCTGTGTACAGCGCTTTAAGAGAAACTGGTGTGAGTATGTTTTACACTTCCATAGTATTGTTTTTTGGCTTTTTAGTGTTTACAGTTTCTAGCTTTGGAGGCACCATTGCATTAGGCGGTTTGGTTTCTGTAACTTTATTATTTGCAATGGTTTCTAACCTTCTGTTATTACCCTCTTTATTACTTTCTTTTGAAAAGAAAATTACCAATAAGAAAGTGTTTAAAGAACCTTCTATGAGAATTTTTCCTCCAAAGGAAAATCAGGAAGAAGAGGCAGAATAAATTCAAATTTTATTAACAACAGTTTCGTTGTTAATTTTACGCTAAAAAGGTATCTTTGCTTTTCATTATTACCTTAGTAATCCTGTTAATTTTTTATTTTAAGAAGATGATTAGAAGTAGCGTATTAGAATTATTACAAGCAGACAAAATTTTACAAGAAGTAACCGTAAAAGGTTGGGTTAGAACTTTTAGAAGCAATCGTTTTATTGCTTTAAATGATGGTTCTACCATTCATAATATACAGTGTGTAGTAGATTTTGAAAAAACAGATGAAGCTACAATTAAAAGAATTACAACTGGTGCAGCAGTAAGTGTAAAAGGGACTTTAGTTCAAAGTCAAGGAAAAGGACAAAACGTAGAAATTCAGGTTTCTGATTTGGATATTTTAGGAGATTCGAATCCTGATGAGTTTCCAATTCAACCTAAAAAACACAGTTTAGAGTTTTTAAGAGAAAACGCACATTTACGCGTAAGAACTAACACATTTAGCGCCGTAATGAGGGTTCGTTCTGCACTTTCTTTTGCTGTACATAAATACTTTCAAGAAAACGGTTTTAACTATGTAAATACTCCGATAATTACTGGTTCTGATGCAGAAGGAGCTGGAGAAATGTTTGGTGTTTCTACTTTTGAACCTAACAAAGCTCCGACAGACAAAGACGGAAATATAGATTACAAACAAGATTTTTTTGGGAAAGAAACCAACCTAACCGTTTCTGGTCAGTTAGAAGCAGAAACCTTTGCAATGGCATTGGGTAAAGTATATACTTTTGGTCCAACTTTTAGAGCAGAAAACTCAAATACAACACGTCATTTAGCAGAGTTTTGGATGATAGAACCAGAAGTTGCTTTTATGGATTTAGATGGCAATATGGATTTGGCAGAAGATTTTATCAAATCGGTTTTATCAGATGTATTAGAAACCTGTAAAGATGATTTAGCGTTCTTAGACCAACGATTAACACAAGAAGAAAAATCAAAACCACAAGCAGAACGCAGTGAAATGTCTTTACTAGAAAAACTGCATTTTATCACTGAAAATAATTTTAAAAGAGTTAGTTATACAGAAGCAATTGATATTTTACGAAATAGCAAACCAAACAAAAAGAAGAAATTTCAATATCCAATTAACGAATGGGGCGCAGATTTGCAATCTGAGCACGAACGTTTCTTAGTAGAAAAACACTTTAAATGCCCGGTTATTTTATTTGATTATCCTGCTTCCATAAAAGCATTTTACATGCGTTTAAACGAAGACGGAAAAACAGTTAGAGCCATGGATGTTTTGTTTCCCGGAATTGGAGAAATTGTTGGTGGTTCTCAAAGAGAAGAACGTTTAGATGTGTTGAAAGAAAAAATGGCTGCTTTAGATATTGATGAAAGAGAATTATGGTGGTATTTAGATCTTCGTAAATACGGAACAGCTGTGCATTCTGGATTTGGCCTAGGATTTGAAAGATTGGTTCAGTTTACAACCGGAATGGGGAACATTAGAGATGTAATTCCATTTCCTAGAACGCCACAAAACGCAGAATTTTAATATTATTTTATAAAAATTAAATGCTCAAACAAAGTTTAAATTTTAAGCTACTACAAAAATTATCTCCACAGCAAATACAGCTGATGAAGTTAATTCAGTTGCCTACACAAGCTTTTGAAGAGCGTTTAAAACAAGAAATAGAAGAAAATCCGGCATTAGATACAGGCAAAGAAGAACCCGAAGATTTTGAAGATTCTTTAGAGAATGAATACGAAGATGATGGGAACGAAAAAATTGATACAGAAGACATCAATATTGATGAATATTTAAGTGACGATGAAATTCCTACTTATAAAACACAAGCTAACAACTACGCTGCTGATGATGAAGATAGAGATATGCCGTATGCATCTGGAACCTCTTTTCATCAATCATTACAAAACCAATTAAACACGTTTCGCCTTAATGATGAAGAAAGAGCTATTGCAGAATTTTTAGTAGGTAGTATAGACGATAGTGGATATATTAGAAGAAGTATTTTAGACCTAGTAGATGATTTGGCTTTTACACAAAACGTATACACAAGTGAAGATAAAGTTCTTGAATTATTGATTAATGTGGTTCAAAAACTAGACCCAATAGGTGTTGGCGCAAGAGATTTAAAAGAATGTCTTATCATACAGCTAAAAGCAAAACCAGTTCAAAAAATAAGAGCTTTAGCAATTTCCATTTTAGAAACTTCTTTTGATCATTTTGTAAAGAAACATTACAAAAAATTAATGGAGAAATTTGATATCTCTGAAGAAGAACTTAAAGAGGTTATTCAAGAAATTAGTAAATTAAATCCAAAACCTGGCAGCTCATATGCTGGTAATAATAAATTTGCCGAACAGATTATTCCAGATTTTTCTATCAAAATTATAGACGGTGAATTAGATCTGACGCTAAATTCTAGAAATGCGCCAGAATTGCATGTATCTAGAGAGTATAATAATATGCTTAAAGGATATCAAGAGTCTAAAGAGAAATCTAAGTCTCAAAAAGATGCTGTACAGTTTATCAAACAAAAATTAGATGCTGCAAAATGGTTTATTGATGCCATCAGACAACGACAACAAACCTTGTTGGTTACTATGAACAGCATCATGCATTATCAATACGACTATTTTTTAACGGGCGATGAGCGAAAGTTAAAACCTATGATTTTAAAAGATATTGCAGATCAAATTAAAATGGATATTTCTACGGTTTCTAGAGTTGCAAATAGCAAATATGTTTCTACACCTTACGGGACAAAATTGATTAAAGAATTCTTCTCAGAATCGATGAAGAATGATCAAGGTGAAGATGTATCGACAAGAGAAATTAAGAAAATATTACAAAATGTTATTGGCGAAGAAGATAAAAGAAAACCATTAACAGACGATAAACTTTCTTTGGTTTTAAAAGAAAAAGGATACCCAATTGCCAGAAGAACCATTGCCAAATATAGAGAGCAATTAGACATTCCTGTTGCTAGATTACGAAAAGAAATTTAGTTTTTGAAGTTTCACAAATTCATATCCGTAATTTTACATCCAATTGTAATACCAACAATTGGAGTTTTATTATTTCTTAGCATTACACCAAATGAAATCAGAAAAGAACGTCAATATTTATTGATTAGTATTGTGTTTTTTTCAACTTATATTGTTCCCTTAATTTCATTAATCATCTTAAAAACACTTGGGTTTATTAGAAGTTTTCAAGTAGAAAGCATAAATGAACGGAAGATTCCGCTCTTTTTAATGTTGCTTATTTTTTATATTTTAGGAAGAAATCTTATCCAAATTTCAGATTTCAAAGAGTTAGGAATGCTATTTTACGGGACAAATGTTTCTCTAGCTATTATTTATTTATTATTCTCATTTCAAATAAAATCTAGCTTGCATATTATGTCTTTGAGTAGTGCTTTAGGATTTTTTCTTCTCTTTGGGAACGTATATTCTATCTCTATTTTACCAATAGCGATTATTATAATACTACTAATAGGAGTTTTAGCAAGCTCAAGATTATATCTAAAGGCACACAATCAAAAAGAAATATATCTTGGTTTTTTTATTGGTTTAGCCGGACAGTTTATTGCCTATAGTTTGTTATAAGATATAGAAAATCAACCCTAATTTTAAAACTTTTGTGTCTATTGGATTAGTTCCTAAAGTAGATGACTTTAATAGCGGAGTTAAACCATAATACAAGCTAAAATTAAACGTAGAATAGCCAGCGGCTATAGTTAATCCGTACTGTACTTTATTTAAACGTTCAATGGTATTATATTCTGTTAAAACATTATTTGTTGTATACTCAATGGTGTTTTTTAAGTTATAACTAATTTTAAAACCCGTATAAATTCTCCAAAACTTGTACTTATTTGCATTTGACGTTCTCCACCTTATTTCAAAAGGCAATTCTAAAGAGTGTAATTTAAGTCCGCTTCTAGTAGTAATATTTGAATCGACATCTATAATTACAGTATTATTTGGTTTGGTAACTTTGTACCCATGATTAAAAGAATCGAAAGCATATCCAAAACCGATTCCTAAAGCGAATCTACCACTCTTAACCAAAGAGATGTCTTTGATGTAACCTGTATTGATTCCGTATGAAAAACCGCTCCCAATTACATTGTTTGGTTGATTAAATAATTGATTATAACTAAGACTAACATACAATTGGTCTTCCAAATATGCATCTCCTAAGTTCAAGGAATCCTTTTGTGCAAAAACACATAAAGACAACATTAAAAATAAAACTGAAAATAGCTTTTTCATATACGAGTATTGACAAACTTAGAACGTATAAATATACAGTTTTTGTATAAAAAAAGGGCAATCAAATGATTGCCCTTTTTTAAAGTATTCTATAGAAATAACTTATTCTTGAATTGCTTCTGATTTACGACTAGATAAACTCAACTTTAAAGCACCTACGTCTCTAAGTTTTAGTTTAATATCTGTAATCGTACCAACACTAGATTTAATATCTGCTTTAATTGAAGTAGTCATAAATGGTACTTCCGCTTCAGATCTTTGAGATCTTTCGTTTAAAATAAATGCAGTTACATCATCTGGAGTTGCAATCTTATCATTCAATTGTATTTTATCTCCACCTCCTAGTTTTTTATCTTTTGCTTTACCAACGTAAATCGTACTAACCAAACTTTTATGCTCCAATTTTTTTACTTCTGTAGCATTTGGAAGTACTGGGTTTTCAATTTTTAAATCTGTTTCTCTCATCGTTGTGGTAACCATAAAAAAGAACAATAACATAAAAACAATGTCAGGTAAAGACGCCGTGTTTACAGCTGGCATTTCTTTTTTCTTCTTTCCGAATTTAGACATATTTATTATTTTTTTAATTGATTATGATGTTGGTTCTGCATCAGATAAAATTTGAGGATAGCTGGTTTTTACAAACTCAACTTTTTTCTTCAAATCTTCATTTTTTAAATCCTTTTTAAAGTCTTCTTCTAGTTGATCATAAGAAACATTATACTTTTCTAAAGCCAATCTATTTCTTAGCTCCGTATAAGCTCTTAACAACTCGTTTTGCACTTTAATATACATTCCATATTCTGTACCTCTGTCACTTTGAACAGAAATAATAGCTTTATTTGGATGGTCTGAAGAAGTAGCACTTCTTGCACCTTTACAGTAATCACAAGGACCTGTAGAGACACCGTCTATTTCTTTTCCTTCACCACCTCCATTATCAATAAACTTTATCGCAGCTTCTTTAAGTTCTCCTAATTTCATAGTTTCACCTTCAACAAGCAATTCATTATTTCTATTGATATTAACTTCAAATATGTTTTTCTCTTTAATAACAGGAGGTACATAATCTTTAGGTGGTTTTTCAGATAATTTTTTTGAAATTCCTGAATCCACATCCATAGTAGTAGTTACTAAGAAAAAGATTAATAACAAGAAGGCGATATCCGCCATAGAACCTGCATTAATTTCTGGGGTTTCTCTTCTTGCCATAATTTAAGATTTTATTAATCCTTTTACTAAATCGTATACAAAGAATGCTCCGGCAATAATTCCTAAGAACATGCTATACCAGATTCCAGTACTCACCCATTTATTTACAGAAGAACCAGCTTCTCCTCCAGGAAGTATTTTTCCTTGTGGATCTGTTACAGCTAAACTATCTCCAGTAAAATATGCTAATACTAAAATAACTCCTAAAGCAACTAGACCAAGTAAGGTCTTTTTTAAACTTTCTGGGTTTTTAATTAAAGCTAAAGCAGACATTACTACAGCAGTTCCAACAGCTAAATAAAATAACATTGTTGAAAAAGTAATAATTGGGTCTATAATGCTACCCTGAACCTCAGGGTCGTTTACTATTGCATCGGCATCGGCTGAGAAGATTCTAATAAATAGAATAGCTCCTATCGCCGCAATTAGAGCAACAAATAAACTTAATATTTTTGATAGATTCATAACTATAATTATTTTTTATATTTCACTAATAAGTCAATTAAAGAGATAGACGCATCTTCCATGCTGTTTACAATACTATCTACTTTAGAAACAATGTAATTATAAAAAATCTGTAAAATAATTGCTACTACTAATCCAAATACAGTTGTTAAAAGTGCTATTTTAATACCACCTGCTACAACTCCTGGAGAAATATCATTTGCGACTGCAATTCTATCGAATGCCTCAATCATACCAATTACTGTTCCCATGAAACCTAACATCGGTGCTAAAGCAATAAATAAAGACAACCAAGAAACATTTTTCTCTAATAACCCCATTTGAACTCCACCATATCCAACAACAGCTTTCTCTGCAGCTTCAACGCCTTCGTCCATTCTGTCTAATCCTTGATAGAAAATAGATGCAACTGGACCTTTTGAGTTTCTACAAACTTCTTTTGCAGCTTCTACACCACCAGAACTTAATGCTTCATCAACACTAGCCACTAATTTCTTAGTATTTGTTGTTGCCATGTTTAAATAAATAATTCTTTCGATGGCAATTGCTAACCCTAAGATTAAGGCTACTAATACAATTCCCATAAATTGAGGATCTCCTTCAATAAAACGTTTCTTTAATTCTTGGTGGAAAGTTTCTGATTGAGCTGCTTCTTGAGCAAAAGTTGATTGAATAGCTCCAAAAAACATGAATCCTGCTACTGTTAGGATGTTTGATACTTTTTTCATCTTTGTTATAAATTAATTTTAATAGTTAACGGGTTTAAAGGTATTGATTTTAATTTCAAATTAACAAAAAATGTCTTTTCAAATTTTAGAAAAAAATTATTCAAATTCAAATTTTATCGTTTTGAGAGTGCCAATTAACAAAAAATTGTTGAGTCTCTAAAAAAAAATGGAAGATTTTTATACTTAAAAAGTAAAATTTAACTCAATTGTATGTTAATTTAATAATGAAGTAACTTTTACACTATTAAATTTACATGAAATATCATTTTTTTTTAAAAATCTAATTCTCCTCTTAATGGTTTTTCAAATACTTCCTTAAACTCTTTATTCGAAATTTTTTCTCCTAATAAGTACATTAATTTTGCAATGGCAGATTCTGTGGTAATATCTTTTCCATCAATTACCTTAATTCTCTTTAATTCTACACTGGTTTCATAATGTCCTAAAATAACACTTCCTCCTACACACTGTGTAACATTTACAATTTGTATGCCATTTTTTACAGCTTTTTCTAACAATTGGATAAACCACGGATACGTCGGGGCATTACCAGAGCCATAAGTCTCTAACACAATGCCTTTTAAATTTTTAATTTCGATAATGCTTTTTACCACTTCCTCTGTCAAACCTGGAAATAATTTTAATACAACTATATTATTATTCAATGTTTTACGCACAATAAGGTGAGCATCTTTTGTGGTTGGCTTTAAAAGTAAATCGTAATTAAAGTGCAAATGCACACCACTTTCCGCCAAAGGAGGATAGTTTAACGAAGCAAACGCCTCAAACTGTTCTGCATTTATTTTTGTGGTTCTGTTTGCTCTGTATAATTTATATTCAAAATACAAACACACTTCAGAAATTACGGGTTTATCATCTTTTCTAGAACAAGCTATTTCAATGGATGTAATTAAATTTTCTTTTGCATCGGTTCTTAAGTGACCAATTGGTAATTGCGAACCCGTAAATATGATTGGTTTTGCTAAGTTCTCTAACATAAAACTAATTGCTGATGATGTGTATGCCATCGTATCAGAACCAGTTAAAACAACAAATCCATCGAATTTAGAATAATTATTTTCTATTACTTCTGCGATAGTTACATAATATTCGGTATTCATATTAGAAGAATCAATGGGTTCTTTAAATGAATAGGTGTCTATGGTACAATTTAACTGAATTAACTCTGGAACTCTATCTAAAAGTTGTTCGAAATTAAATGCTTTTAATGCATTGGTTTCGTAATCTTTTACCATTCCAATGGTTCCTCCTGTATATATTAGTAAAATTTTTGGCTTTGTCATTTTTGATGTCTGTTATTGTCGGGTAAATTTATCATTAATAATTGAATTAGAAATAAAGATTTTGCTTCGAGGAAACCATTATCAACTACTTAGCGTCTCTACTTACATAGATTCTCAATATCTGTTCGTCGGTAATTTATACCGTTTCATCAGATTTTGATTTATAAAACAATAAAAGCACTGCACTTTTGAAGTGTCAATCAAAAAAAGACAATTATGAAATTTATCACAACAACACTAATATTACTCTTTGCATTCAATTTTGGGTTTTCTCAAAACAGCATCAAAGGAAAAATAGTTGATGCTCAAAATCAAACTTTACCTTATGCAAACATCGTTTTATATAAAATAGGAGAAGAAAAAAATCCGAAAGGAACTGTTTCTGATGACAATGGGAATTATAAATTTGAAAACATAGCAGCAGGAAATTATAAAATTGAAATTTCGATGCTTGGTTTTGAAACTCAAAAAATCAATCAATTTCAATTAAATGAAGACAAAATTTTCAACATCACTTTAAAAGAAGAAAGTCAGACTTTAAATGAAGTGGTTATCACAAGCAGGCGCCCCGTAATTAAACAAACTGCAGAAAAACTAACTGTTGACTTAGAAAAATCTGAAATGATAAACACCACTTTACAAGATATAATGCGTAAAATTCCTGGTGTTTTAGTTACCAATAACGGAATTTCGATTGCTGGCAAAAGTAGTGTTCGAATTCTTATCAACGGCAAAACTACAGAATATATGGATGTAGAAACCTTGTTGCGCGATTTTCCTGCGGATAATATTTCTAAAATTGAAATCGTTGAACAACCTGGTGCAGAATATGAAGCTTCTGGTTCTGGTGCAATTATCAATATTATTTTAAAGAAAAATGTGCGTTTAGGAACGCACGGAAGTGTAAATGGTTGGGTTGGAAAAGACAATGGTTTTGAATATGGAACAGGATTTACTTTAGCCAGTTATAAGAATAAGTTAAATTGGCAAACAAATGTGAGTCACTCAAAACCTACTTGGAGAGACGATTTATTTTTAGTTAGAACTGTTGGCAACGAAACCTATAATCAAGAAACGAAAGAACCACACAATCCAAACAATTTAACCTATAGCGGAAATGTGGATTATTATATAAGTGATAAACATTCAATCGGAATTGGCGGTCGTTGGAACAAAAGAATTTCTGACAGAATTGTTTCAAGTAAAACCATTATTTCTGATGCAAATATTTCAAATGTGTTGTTTTCAGAAAATGTTTTTGATCGAGTTAGTAAAAATTTTAACTTCAATCCGTATTACGAATACAAAACAGATTCGGAAAAATTAGTCATCGATTTTAATTATATCGATTATGAAAATAATAGCATGAATACCTTATCTGATGTTGCTGGAAGTACAATTACATATCAAGATAAAAGATATGTTCAAAACGGAAAATACAATATCAAAACCTACAAAGCAGATTATTCTAAAACCTATTCTGACAATTTAAAATTGAGTTTCGGAAGTAAATATGCAGCTGTAAACACAGACAACGATTTGCAATCTTTTACAGAAAATAACACAAACGGATTTGATGCAGACGTTGATAATAGCAGTCAATTTTTAATTGATGAATCTATTTTCGCCATCTATTCTAAAGTAAATGCAACTTTCGGTAAATGGTCATTTTCTGGTGGATTGCGCTATGAAAACAGCAATACAAACGGAACATCGCATTTTATCAAAAATGGAGTTCCAACAATAGAAACTAATAAAAGACCAATTAATAAAATCTTTCCGAGTGCTTCTTTTAGCAGAGAAATTTCTGAAGTTTTAGGCGCAAGTGTATCGTATAGTTATAGAATTCAAAGACCATCGTACAACAGTTTAAATTCTTTTGCAACCTATTTAGATCCATATTCTTCTGGAGTTGGAAATCCAAATTTAAAACCCTCTTTTACAAACAATTATCAATTTAATTTAACATATGAAGGTCAACCTTTCTTTTCTGTTGGATATAGTAAAACTGAAGATGTTATTTTTCAGTTGATTCAACAAGACAATGCAACCGCTCAAATAAGACAAAGAGATGTAAATGTAGAAAACAATTCTAACTGGAATATTAGATTATTTGCACCGTTAAGCTTTATAAAAGGAGTTGATGGTTATACAGGGTTTATTGTAATGAACACCGATTATCAATCATCAACTTTTAATGTAGATTTAAATAGATGGAACTTGTTCTGGTTTGTACAAGCAAATTATAAATTGCCTTGGGATGTTAATTTTGAATTGAGTGGAAATTACGGAACTGGCGCATTAGAAGGACAGATTGAAGTTGATTGGTTGGCAGAAGTAGATATGTCTTTCGGTAAAAAATTCTTAGCCGATAAATTAAAAGTAAACCTAGGAATTAATAAAGTATTAAATCGTGGATTTGTTGGAACCATTGATTATGGAAACGGAGTTGCAAGTGTAGAAAGTAATGGTTCTCGTCAAAATATACAATTGAGGTTAACCTATAGTTTTGGTTCTAAATTCGGAAAAAAGAAGTCTAGAAGAAACTCTGCAAAAGACGAAGAAGAAAGAATTAATAACAATAATTAAGTAACTTTGAATTAACATGAACTACAAACCACTATTTATAATTGGCTTATTGCTTGAAGCTTTCGGTCAAATTCTTTTAGCACAAGGAAACGGTTTTGTGTACGCATTAAAACCAATAGATTTTGCGCATTGGTCTTTATTGATGGGAGTTGCATTATTAATACCACAATTAGGACAGTTTCCAAAAAGTATATTTACTTATATTGGTGTTCCAACTATAATTATTGGTATTGTGTGTATTATAGGAATGTGTGTGTTAGATTTTATTTGGTGGAGTCAGCCAACACAAGAAATTAGAAATGAATTTGCGGGTCAAATATCTAAAATTCCTAGTATATGGAAACCCTTTATTACAACAGGTCCAAATTTTTTAAATGTTGGTTTATTCCTTTTAGCACTCAATTATTTTAAACAAAATAAACTGGGTGTTCTGTTTATTATTTTAGCAACATTCATTTTATTTTTCGGTCGATTTATTCCGTTTAGATTGATAGTTGTATACTTAACTACCGCAATAGGTTATAGTGTTATCTTCTATAAAAAACCACTTATTAATGAACACTAAACTTAACAAATCTGATTATATAATTCTTGCCGTTTTTTACATAATAAGTGCTGCAATAAACATTTTAGATTACTATCAAGACCAAGAGGATCTAATTGAATACTTAATAGACATTCCTGTGTTTATGATTACCTCTTTTTTAGGTGTTATTGCTTTTATGTACTTTATCATTCCTGCATTCTTAATTAAGAAAAAAAACTATTTGCTTTTTGCTTTTTGGGGACTTCTTACAGTTTGTTTCATAGGAATATTAGAAAGGGTAGCTGGCTTTTTATCAAGCGGAGCAGCTTTAGAAAATTTTCCTTCAGTTTTTAATTTGATATTATATTCTATTTTTAATGGTTCAGATTCTATCGGACTTGCGTTAGGTGTTTTACTTACAAAGAAATTTTACGAATCTCAATCTCAAATTTCAAAAATTAAAGAACAACAAAAGGAGAACGAATTGAAGTTATTACGCTCGCAAATAGATCCACATTTTTTGTTCAATAATTTAAACACCTTAGATTCTTTAATAGATACAGATGCTAAAAAAGCAAAAGAATATATTAACAGATTGTCTTTAATTTATCGCTACTTGATTAAAACAAAAGATGCCGAAGTGATGGAGCTTTCAAGCGAACTACAGTTTGCCGAAAATTACATCTTCTTAATGAAAACTCGTTTTGGAAATGATTACGAATTTAACATCGAAACAAACACCAATATTATTGATAAATTTATTCCAACTGGAGCAATTCAAGCATTGCTAGAAAATGTTGTAAAGCACAATAAATCTGAAGATAATAAACCTATTAAAACAACAATTACAATTAATGATGGTTGGTTAATTATTACAAACACAAAATCTAAAATTGTTACAAATCAAGAATCTTTTGGCACAGGTTTAGAAAATTTAAAAGCGCGTTATAAATTACTATCAGATCAGCAAATTCAAATTCATGATATGGATAAAAAGTTTGAAGTATTTATACCAATAATTGAATTAAGTAGCTAATTGTTATTTCGAATAAAGCGAAGTGGAATTGAGAAATCTCATCAAAAATAAAAAGATTTCTCCATAAAGTCGAAATGACAGTCAAAGTAAACAATATGAAAATACTAATTCTCGAAGATGAAATTCCGGCATATCAAAAATTAATCAATTGTTTTGATCTGTTTTTTGATGTAAAAATATCTTTCGATTGGGCAAGAACCAACAAAGAAGGAAAAGAATTTTTATCTAAAAATAAATACGATTTCATCGTGTCTGACATTCAATTGTTAGACGGAATTTCGTTCGATTTATTTGATACAGTTTCAATTGATTGTCCAATTATTTTCTGTTCTGCTCACGATGAATATTTGTTCAAAGCTTTTAACACAAACGGAATTGCATACATCTTAAAACCCTATTCTCAAGATGAGTTTAATAAGGCAATTGAGAAATATCAATCTTTATTTAAACAAGGAAATTACAACGCCTTAAACACTGAAACCTTGTCTAATTTAAAATCTGCTTTAAAGGAAGAAAACACTATTTATAAAAAACGTTTTGTCATTAAAAAAGCAACAGGAATCCAGTTGTTAAACGTTACTGATATCTGTTTGATAGAAGCTTCTGGTGATTTCTGTATTGCCACAGATAAAGACGGAAAAAGACATGCTATTTCACAAACCTTAGGATTGATTCTTCAGCAGTTAAATCCAGCAAAATTCTTTAAAATTAACAGAAGTGAAATTGTAAGTATTGATGCGATAGAACATATAGAAAGTTATTTTAAAAACAGGCTGTTAATTACAATCTGCAATGTCAAAGAAAAAGTAATGACAAGTTCTTCTACAACTTCTGATTTTAGAAAATGGTTAGAAAATTAATACTCTCCAGAAAGCGTTTGAACATTTTTGTGGTTTGCTCTTAATTTTAATAATATCATTCCAAAATCTGTTAAAAAATCATTTTTAGAGAACGAAAAAATTCTTTGTTGAGCCACCTTTGAACGCTTATAATTAGGCAAAAATCGTTGTCTCCATTCAGTTTCATAGTCTAAAAGTAGTTTTAAATCATCTTTTAATAACGATTCATGGATCGCTTTACTTGCCATAATTGCAGATTCAAAAATAAATTTATAACCTTCTCCAACAATTGGGTTTACTTGAGAAACACAGTCGCCA
This sequence comes from uncultured Flavobacteriaceae bacterium, assembly GCA_913065125.1. Lineage (GTDB taxonomy): Bacteria > Bacteroidota > Bacteroidia > Flavobacteriales > Flavobacteriaceae > Polaribacter > Polaribacter gochangensis. The sequence continues at coordinate 161,295 of CAJYAG010000002.1, forward strand.
ACACAAACAAGATTATTTTTTACAAATTTATCTAAAACAGGAGTTATAGGTACGCTTCCTCCTTCAACTTGATCATTATCTTTAACAACCAACTCCTTAATCTTTGGCAATTGTAAAATAGCATGTAAATTATCTTTTAACCCTTTTACCATGGTTTTATCAAAAGTGCCAAACCCAACTATAGCTCTTTTATTTTTTAATGGAAAAATCCAACCATAACCTCCTTTATAATCTTTTCCGATCATTAAATGTGCTTCATTATCCAATCCAAGATATTTAACATTATACTCAACACCTGTGGCTAGCTCTGTAGTTTTAGGAATTATACCAATTTTTTTACTTAAAACACCCATTGTACCCGAAGCATCTACAAATATTTTAGCTTCAAATTTAGTGTCATTTTTATCTGTAACAGAAGTAAAATTGTTTTCAGAATTTGTTAAAATATTTTTAACATGAACTCCTAATTGTATCTCAACAAAATTAGGGTCTAAAGATGCGATTAATTCTTGGTGCACTTTCTTTTTGTCTAAAATATAAGCTTCAACTTTGATTTGTTTTGTTAAATTTTTAGAATGCACAACGGCTGTATCAATATTCTGAGCAACAACACTTTGTGGCAGTTCAAATTTATCTAAATCTATAAAACTCCCTAATGTATTAAATGAAAACTCAAGTAAGTTCCTCTTCCTTTCTAAAAGAAGTGTTTTGTGTTTTTGACGTCCTAATTCTCTTGCAAGCATTAACCCTGCTGTTCCCGCTCCAACAATAATAACATCGTAATTTTTCATAAAAACTTGATTATTACGGTTAATCATTCAACTTTAAAACCGCCATAAATGCTTCTTGCGGAATTTCTACATTACCCACTTGACGCATTCTTTTCTTTCCTTTTTTCTGTTTTTCTAGCAATTTACGTTTTCTAGAAATATCTCCACCATAACATTTTGCAGTTACATCTTTACGCAATGCTTTTGTAGTTTCTCTAGCAATAATTTTTGCTCCAATTGCAGCCTGAATAGGAATGTCGAACTGTTGTCTTGGAATTAATTCTTTTAATTTTTCAACTATTTTCTTTCCAATTGAATAGGCATTATCAGCATGTAATAATGCAGAAAGCGCATCAACAGGTTGTCCGTTTAATAAAATATCTACACGAACTAATTTAGAAGGGCGCATTCCAATCGGAGAATAATCAAACGAAGCATACCCTTTTGAAACCGTTTTTAATCGATCATAAAAGTCAAATACAATTTCTGCCAATGGCATATCAAAAGTCAACTCAACCCTTTGTGTTGTTAAATAGGTTTGATTGGTAATTTCTCCTCTTTTTTCGATACACAAACTCATTACTTGTCCAACAAAATCTGATTTTGTAATGATTGATGCTTTAATATAAGGCTCTTCAACTCTATCTAAGCTCGATGGATCTGGTAAATCTGTTGGGTTATTTAAAATGATGACATCATTTGGGTTCTTTCTTGTAAACGCATGATACGAAACGTTGGGAACCGTTGTAATAACCGTCATATTAAACTCGCGCTCTAAACGTTCTTGAATAATTTCCATGTGTAACATTCCTAAGAATCCACAACGAAAACCAAAACCTAAAGCAGCAGAACTTTCTGGTACAAAAACCAGCGAAGCATCATTTAGTTGCAATTTTTCCATAGAATAACGCAACTCTTCATAATCTTCTGTATCAACAGGATAAATCCCTGCAAAAACCATTGGTTTTACATCTTCAAAACCATCAATAATTTCTTGCGTTGGGTTTGCTGCATCTGTTATTGTATCTCCTACTTTTACTTCTTTTGCCGTTTTAATTCCTGTTATTAAATACCCAACATCACCCGTTTTTACAGATTGTTTTACAACTTGACTTAATTTTAATGTCCCAACTTCATCCGCAACATATTCATTGTTTGTTGCCATAAATTTGATGCGTTGCCCTTTTTTAATTTCTCCGTTCAATACTCTAAAATAGGTTTCAATTCCTCTGTAAGAATTGTAAACAGAATCAAAAATTAAGGCTTGTAATGGTGCATTTGGATCTCCTTTCGGAGCAGGAATTCTATCAATAATTGCTTCTAAAATATTATCAACCCCAAAACCTGTTTTTCCACTTGCATGAATTACCTCTTCTGAATCACAACCTAATAAATCTACGATATCATCGGTAACTTCTTCAGGATTTGCACTTGGCAAATCCACTTTATTTAATATCGGTATAATCTCTAAATCGTTGTCTAATGCCAAATATAAATTAGAAATTGTTTGTGCTTGTATGCTTTGTGCAGCATCAACAATTAAAAGCGCACCTTCACAAGCGGCAATAGAACGAGAAACTTCGTACGAAAAATCTACGTGACCTGGAGTGTCAATTAAGTTTAAAATATATTGTTCTCCATTGTGTGTATAATCCATTTGGATGGCGTGCGATTTAATGGTAATTCCACGTTCGCGCTCTAAATCCATGTTATCTAATAATTGATCTTTCTTTTCGCGAGCCGTTACAGATCCTGTAAAATCTAACAATCTATCTGCCAACGTACTTTTACCGTGATCAATATGTGCGATGATGCAAAAGTTTCTAATATTCTTCATTCGTTAAATCTTGTTTCTAAATATGGTCTGCAAATATAGGCTTTTTGGTATTGAAAAATTATGTTGTTTAGAAGTTTCAATCTTGAAAAGTTTACTCGAACTGACAATCTGATGTGTCGCTTCGAGTGAATTTGATTTTTCATCAAATTGTTATCGAGAAGTCTGTTAAACTAATCTTGCCATTCTGCAATAAACAAATTGGTGTCATGTCCACCACCATTATTTCTATTTGATGAAAAAATCAGTTTTTTACCATCGTTAGAAAATACTGGAAATGCATCAAATGTTTCTCCGTGTGTGATTCTTTTTAAATTTTTCCCGTCAATATCAATCATATATAAATTGAAAGGAAATCCTCTTTCTGCTTCAAAGTTTGAAGAAAATAAAATTTTCTTTCCTGAAGGATGAAAAAATGGACTCCAGTTTGCGTTTCCTAAATCTGTTAACTGACGTAAGTCAGAACCATCTGCATTACAGATATACAATTCCATTTCTGTTGGCTGCACCAAACCTTCTTTTAATAAATCTTTGTATTCTTTAATTTCTGCTTCGGTTTTTGGTCTCGAAGAACGGAAAATTAATTTGGTACCGTCTGGCGAGAAAAATGCGCCTCCGTCATATCCTAATTCATAAGTAATTTGTTTTACGTCTGAACCATCAATATTCATTGTAAACAACTCTAAATCTCCAGTTCTCATCGAAGTAAAAACAATTTTATCTCCTTTTGGCGAAACGGTTGCTTCAGCATCATAACCTGGCTCTGTAGTTAATTGTTTGGTAATGTTTCCTTCTAAGTCAGAAACAAAAATATCGTAACTATCATAAATTGGCCACACATATTTCCCTTCTCTTCGTAAAGGTGCTGGCGGACATTCTTTTCCTCCTAAATGTGTAGAACCATAGACATAGCTTTTATTGTCTGGTAAAAAATAAGCACACGTTGTTCTTCCTAAACCTGTAGATATCATTGGCGGAATTGAATCTTGAAACGTTTCTCCTACATTCATCAAAAACATTTGATCACACTCTACACCCCAATTTTTATTATTCGATTGAAAAATAATTTGTTTGTCATCAAAACTCCAATATGCTTCTGCATTATCTCCACCAAATGTAATTTGTTGCATGGTTTTAAAATGCACTTCTTCTGGGTATATTAATGTAGTATCCCATTTTTTTGTTGCCCCAGATGTTGCATCTGTTTTATCTTTTTTACCTGTTTTGCACGAAACGATTACCAGTGCAAAAATTACCAAATAAATACTTCTTAATTTCATTAGATCCTAATTTGATTCTACAACTAATAATTATTAGTTATTTTTGACAAAAATAATACATATACCATGAAAAACTTACTAATTTTAATCTTTTTATCGCTGCTAATTTCCTGTAATAAAGAACATAAACCAGAGCATAAAATTAAACAAGATGTCTCTTTTTTAGCCGATGATAAATTGGAAGGAAGACAAACTGGAACTCCTGGAGAATTAAAAGCTGCTGAATACATTAAGGACAGATTTGAAAATTTAGGATTAAAACCCAAAGGAACAAATGGTTTTTATCAATCGTTTACATTTAAACCAAAAACCAACCCACACGAAGAAGTAAAATTTACTGAAAATGCAGACGGAACAATTACTGGTAAAAACGTTGTTGCATTTATAGATAACAAAGCAAAAAATACGGTAATTATCGGAGCGCATTTTGATCATTTAGGGTATGGCGGTGATGGATCTTTATACAGAGATTCTATCAAAGCCATTCATAACGGAGCAGATGATAATGCAAGTGGTGTAGCTGTAATGCTAAACTTAGCAAGCAAATTAAAAAACACTAACACAAACAACAATTATTTATTTATTGCTTTTTCTGGTGAAGAAATGGGTTTATTAGGTTCTAATTATTTTGTAAAAAATCCAACAATCGATACCAAAGCTGTTTCTTATATGATAAATATGGATATGGTTGGTAGGCTAAAAGACAGCGCTTTGGCTGTTTACGGAACTGGAACTTCTCCAATTTTTAAACAAACTTTAAAATCGCATAACAACAATTTTAAATTGATTCAAAAAGAATCTGGTGTTGGACCAAGTGATCACACGAGTTTTTATTTAGCAGACATACCGGTGCTACATTTCTTTACCGGTCAACACGAAGATTACCACAAACCAAGCGACGATACTGAAACATTAAATTATGATGGAATGGCAACCATTTCTAATTATATTTTTAATGTAATTTCTGATTTAAATGACAACGGAAAATTAGCCTTTAGAAAAACGAAAAACGAAAGTGAAGAAACACCTCGTTTTAAAGTTGGTTTAGGTGTTATACCAGATTATATGTACGACGGAAAAGGTATGCGTGTTGATGGAGTTTCTGAAGGAAAGCCTGCTGTTGCAGCCGGCATTAAAAAAGGAGATATCGTAATTGAATTGGGTGGTAATAAAATTACAGACATGTTGAGCTATATGAAGGCTTTATCAGTCTTTAAAAAAGGAGATAAAACGACCGTTGTTTTAAACAGAAATGGAAAAGAAGTAAAAGCAGACATTCAGTTTTAAACTTAAAAAAATAACATTTAAATACCTGTTAGATTAAAACCCAACAGGTATTTTTTTTGAGATAAAATAAGTATTTTTGCGCCATGGTTAAAATTGGAAACATAGAATTGCCAGATTTTCCGTTGTTGTTAGCACCAATGGAAGATGTTAGTGATCCACCATTTAGAGCTTTGTGCAAAGAAAACGGAGCAGATGTTGTGTACACAGAATTTATTTCTTCTGAAGGATTGATTCGTGATGCTGCAAAAAGTGTGATGAAATTAGACATCTACGAAAAAGAGCGTCCGGTTGGAATTCAAATTTTTGGAGCCAATTTAGAGTCGATGTTAAAAACCGTTGAAATTGTTGAGAAATCGAATCCAGATATTATTGATATTAATTTTGGTTGTCCGGTAAAAAAAGTAGTTTCTAAAGGAGCCGGAGCTGGAATTTTAAAAGACATCGACTTGATGGTTTCTTTAACCGAAGCGATGGTAAAACACACCAATTTACCAATTACCGTAAAAACACGTTTGGGTTGGGATGAAGATTCTATCAAGATTGTAGAAGTTGCAGAACGCTTGCAAGATGTTGGTTGTAAAGCAATTTCTATACATGGAAGAACGCGTGCACAAATGTATAAAGGAAACGCCAATTGGAAACCAATTGCAGAAGTAAAAAACAACCAAAGAATGCACATTCCTGTTTTTGGAAATGGCGATATTACATCTCCAGAAAAAGCCATGGAAATGCGTGATGTGTATGGCTTAGATGGCGCAATGATTGGTAGAGCTTCAATCGGTTCTCCTTGGTTTTTTAATCAAGTAAAGCACTTTTTTAAAACTGGCGAACATTTGGCTTCTCCAACTATTGCAGAACGTGTAGAGCTTGCACGCAGACATTTAAAAATGGCTATTGATTGGAAAGGTGAAACATTGGGAGTATTAGAAACGAGAAGACATTATACAAATTACTTTAAAGGAATTCCGCATTTTAAAGAATACCGAATGAAAATGGTTACTTCTGATGATGCAATTGATGTTTTTGCTGCTTTTGATGAAGTTTTTGAAAAATTTGGTGATACAGTAATTCCAGATTTTAGTTAGGTTCTTTTATTTTAAAAGAGTTAATCATCTCAACAGCATCATTTAAATACGTATCAAAATTTGATTCTATGCTTGAATAAAAGAAAACAAAATTTTCTTTTTTCCAATTAAGAATACAGGCCATTACTACTTCAAATCCTTTTTTCTTTTTTATACCGTATTTTACTATATAATACTTTCCGTATAAATCATGATTGGCATCAATCAATTTATATTTAAACCTTGGGTAAATATTTTTATGCCTTCTTATAAATGATTTTAGGCTTTTACCTAGATTTTTACTTTTATAATTCTTCTTATGGATAATAAAAGAAGCTGATAAAGCATAAGGTTTTATATTTCCTTTAAACTCATTTGGAGAATGAGCCACCATTCCTGGATCAGTATAGTATGAGAACCAATTGTCTGGAACATTAATTTTATATTCAGAATAGTGTTTGTTAACTAAACTCGATTCTATCTCTTTATAATACTGATTAATATTTTGAGAATAGACAAGGCTTGTAACTGCCAAAAAAAGCAGGAGGAATACTTTCTTTTTCATGAATTTTATTTTTCTATAAAGTTAGCAGAAATTCTGCTACTTGCAATTTTTGAAGCGATAAATCCTAAAATACTAATGGTAATTGCCACAATACATAAATTCATAAATCGGAATTCTACTGGATACGGAATCGATTGTGTAATCATAAAAAAGGCAAATTGTTTTTGTAATAAAATCAAAATTGCACCAACTAACAAGCCGATAAACAATCCAAAAAGTGTTAGCAAAAACCCTTGTAATACAAAGATTCTTTTAATTTTCTTTATGGTAACGCCCAAGTTAAAAAGCGTTTTTAAGTTTTGCTTTTTGTCAATAATCATCATTATAATTGCGCCAATTACATTGAACAATGCAATGATAATTATCAACGTAAAAATTAAATACGAAATCAACCTTTCTGTGTTTAAAACTTTATAGGTGATGGCGTTAAATTGCGTTTTTGTTGCTACTGTAAAATTATTTCCTAAAGCATTTTGTAAGTCGGCAGCAAAATCATCTGAATCAATATTTTCGTTTAATCGCAATTCAATTGAAGTAACTTCATTTTTATCATAACCCAATAGTTTTTGCGCCAATCTTAAATTTACAAACACATATTTATTTGCAAATTCTTCCATTCCGGTATAGACTCCAGATATTTGAACATCGGCAGAATTAAATGCAGAAGCTGCGCTTAAAATTAATCCTTCGCCAGCTTTCGGAACTTTAATTTGTAGAGGTTCGCCAAAATTTAAAATGCTTAACGATAATTTATCAGAAATGCCAAAGCCAATAACTGCGGTATTGATAAATTCTGGATCTAACCATTGACCAACATGTAAAGTAGAATCTATTTTTGTAATCGACATATAATTGTCGCTCACACCTTTTACATACGCAATTTGATCTCTTTGTTTGTATTGTAAAAAGGCACGTTCTTCAACTACATTTGCAAATGCTTTAATTTCTTCGGATGAATTTAAAAGCGAAGTAATCGAATCTGAAACTACAAACGATTTTCCTTTTGTTGCCGTAATTTTTATGTCCGGATCAGAATAATCCAACATATTATTTGTGAATGATTTAAAACCAGAAAATCCTGAAAGAATAATAAACAACGCCAACGAACCAACAATTACACCAAAAGATGCAATAATGGTAATAATGTTAATGGTATTGTTTCCGCTTTTAGCGAATACATATCTCTTGGCTATGTAAAAAGGAAAATTCACAATTTTTGTATCAAATCTATACAAACTAACTGCAAAAAAAGTTGTGAAGCAAACAAATTAACGTTTTTGACGTCTTGGTAATACTTCTGGGTTTTTAATCGGATTTACATCTTCACCTTTTAAAGATTTATCAATTTCTTCGATATAATCTAAAGAATCATCTCCAAAAAATGATAATTCTGGCATTCTACGCAACTGATTTTTTGTGCGTTTTGCCAATTCGTGTCTAATCATAGAAGTATTAGACTGAATTCCTGTTACCAATTCGTCTCTTTTTTCTGATGGAAAAATACTCAAATACACTTTTGCAATACTCAAATCTGTAGTAACAGTAACTTTAGAAACCGAAATAATAGTTCCTTTCATTCCGTCTTGTGCCGCTTTCTGAAGCACATCAACCAAGTCTTTTTGAATTACTCCAGCAATTTTTTTCTGTCTATTTGTTTGTTCCATGCTGCAAATTTACGCATAATTCCCAAAAGAATGTTTATTTTTGATGGATAGAAAACGATCTAATGGACAAAATTGAACATATTGGAATTGCCGTAAAAAATTTAGAGAAATCAAATGAATTATTTGCTGCACTTTTTGGAAAACCACATTATAAAGTTGAAGAAGTAAAAAGCGAAGGTGTAAAAACTTCTTTTTTTGATGTTGGTCCTAATAAAATTGAGTTATTAGAAGCAACAAATCCAGAAAGTCCAATTGCAAAATTTATCGATAAAAAAGGCGAAGGAATTCATCATATTGCATTTGCAGTTTCAGATATTAAAGCAGAAATAACACGTTTAAAAGCAGAAGGATTTACCGTTATAAATGAAGAACCAAAACTTGGCGCAGATAATAAATTGGTTGTATTTTTACATCCAAAAACCACCAACGGCGTTTTAATAGAATTGTGTCAAGAAATTGATTAGTTAAAATACTGCCAACTGTTACTGTCAACTGTTTACTAATTATTATATTGCGAGCTAGAATTCAACAACATTTATGTCTACATCTTTTGATAAATATCAAAAACGAAGATTACGCTCTTCTTACTTTTCTGTAATTGTAAGTATTTCGTTGGTGTTATTTATGGTTGGCGTTTTAGGATTGATTTTATTAAAATCTACAAGTGTTGCCAATCACGTAAAAGAAAAAACGGCAATGACCTTGTTTTTAAAAGACGATGTTACTAAAAAAAACATCGAAGATTTAAGAGCTTCTTTGTTAAAAGAAAAATTTACCAAACAAATTGTGTACATTTCTAAAGAAGAAGCTGCCAAGTTTCACAGCAAAGATTTAGGAGAAGATTTTGTAAAATTTCTGGGAACAAATCCTTTAAAAAACGGAATTGATTTATATCTTAAAGCTGAGTTTGTTACACCAGAAAAAATGGCAGAAATCGAAAAAAAGTTTCAAAAAAACGCCTTTGTTTTAGAGGTTTCTTACGACAAACCTTTGATTCAGTTTTTAACAAAAAACATTCAAAAAATGAGTTTCTGGCTGTTAATCATTAGCGCATTTTTTGCTTTGATTTCCATTTTATTAATCAACAGTGCTTTGCGTTTATCAGTATACTCTAAACGATTTAATATTAAAACCATGCAAATGGTTGGCGCAACAAAAAGCTTTATTAGAAGACCTTTTATTTTACAAGGAATGAAATTAGGATTGATCGGTTCTATCATATCATTAATTGGTTTAGGAACCGTTATTTACTACACAAATAAATACATACCAGCTTTGCAATTACTTAACGATTATGTTTTGTTAAGTTATTTATTTGGCGGCGTTTTAGTGGTGGCATTTTTAATTACTTGGCTAAGTACTTTTTTTGCAACACAACGTTTTTTAAATCTACAAACAGACGAATTATACTATTAATATGAGCAAGAAAGAAAACAATACAAAACCAGAATTTCTTTTTAGTAAAAGAAATTATATCATCATGCTAATTGGTGCTGCTTTTATTGCCCTAGGATTTATCTTGATGGCTGGCGGCGGAAGCGAAGACCCAAATGTATTTAATGAAGAAATTTACAATTGGAGACGCATTCGATTAGCCCCAACTTTGGTAATTATTGGGTTAGGAATCGAGATTTATGCAATTTTAGCAAAACCTAAAAAATAAAGATGGATTTTATCGAAGCAATTGTTCTTGGAATTATTCAAGGATTAACCGAGTTTTTACCAGTTTCTTCTAGCGGACATTTAGAAATTGCAAAAGCCATTTTAGGCGACACTTCTGTGCCAGAAGAAAGTTTAACGTTTACTGTTGTATTGCATTTTGCAACTGCATTAAGCACCATTGTTATTTTCAGAAAAGAAGTTGCAGAAATTTTTAAAGGATTGTTTCAATTTAAATGGAATGATGAAACTGAATTTTCTTTAAAAATTATTGCATCTATGATTCCTGCAGTTATTGTTGGAATCCTTTTTGAAAAAGAATTAGAAGCTTTTTTTGGCGGACAAATATTATTAGTTGGTAGTATGCTACTTGTAACTGCTTTACTATTATTATTGGCCGATAAAGCAAAAAAAACAGACAAAAAAGTATCTTTTACAAATGCAATAATCATTGGAGTTTCGCAAGCAATTGCGATGTTGCCAGGAATTTCTAGATCTGGCGCAACCATTTCTACTTCTGTTTTATTAGGAGTCGACAGAAACAAAGCTGCTCGTTTTTCATTTTTAATGGTGGTTCCATTAATTGTTGGAAAAATTGCCAAAGATTTAATGAGCGGAGAAATCAATTTTGAAAGCGCAGAAATTTTACCAATGTCTGTCGGATTTTTTGCGGCATTTATTGCTGGTTTATTTGCTTGTACTTGGATGATTTCTTTAGTGAAGAAAAGTAAATTATCATACTTTGCAATTTATTGTGCCGTTGTTGGTGTTATTGCAATTGGTTATTCTTTAATGAATTAAAAAAATGTCTCCTCGAGCGGAGTCGAGAGATTTTTAAGAGGTCTCGACTCCGCTCGACCTGACACAGAATTACAAAAAAATGACTGGAGAAGACTACAAAAACGGACAAATTTTATTAATTGATAAACCGCTAGAATGGACTTCTTTTCAGGCTGTAAATAAAATTCGTTGGCATATCAGACAACGTTTCAACATCAAAAAAATTAAAGTTGGTCATGCCGGAACTTTGGATCCGTTGGCAACTGGTTTGTTAATTATTTGTACAGGAAAACAAACAAAAAACATCAACGAATATCAAGGTCAAGTTAAAGAATACACCGGAACTTTTACTGTTGGCGCAACAACACCGAGTTACGATTTAGAAACCGAAGTAAACGAAACTTTTTCTACAGCACATATTACTGATGAATTGATTCATAAAACAACTGAACAATTTATGGGTACAATTCAACAACGACCACCTATTTTTTCAGCTATCAAAAAAGACGGAAAACGTTTGTACGAATTGGCTAGAAAAGGTGAAACTACAGAAATTGCTACCAGAGAAATTACCATCAACCAATTTGAAATTACCAATATTGATTTACCAAAAATCGATTTTAGAGTTGTTTGTAGCAAAGGAACGTACATTAGATCTTTGGCTTTTGATTTTGGTAGCGCATTGGATTCTGGAGCACATTTATCTGCGTTGCGAAGAACAAAAATTGGCGATTATTCCGTTGAGAAAGCAGTTTCTATTGATGCTTTTATCCAACATTTAGAAATGGAATAGTTTTTGTCTCTGCAAACGGAACAAAAAAATTACAATGAAAAAAACACTGCTGCTAATTCTATTATTCTCAACATTTTTAGCCACTTCTCAAACCAAAGATAAAGGACCATTTTTCAACACTAATTTACATTTAACATTTGCTTTAAATGAAAACTATGTATTGTTTGAACCTGATGATGGCGAAAATATGTTAGATTTTTCTGCCGTTTTTATTAGAACTGGTTTTGGATATCGTTTTAACAAACGAATAGAATCTAGTATTAATTTTGGATTGGATTTTCATTTGCGTTTTAGAATACAAGCAATTCCGTCTTATCTAAATGTACAGTACAATTTAATTGCGAACGAAGATTTTAAATTCTTTGTAAATGGTAGTTATGGAAATTTATGGAAACCTTCTTCTAACTTTGAAAAAGGAAAATATCACGGCTTCGGAATTGGTTTTCAAGGAAACGACAGCTACTCAAAAACAAATTTTGTCTTTCGATTAGATTTTCATCGCAAACGAATTGACAATTTTAAAGACGGTAATTTAGACAGTGTTTCTTTAGGAATTGGGATTAGTTTGTTTTAAAAAAACAACCTCTAAATTTAAATTTAGAGGTTGTAGATATTATTATTCTATCCAAACTGGGTTCGTACATATATTTTTCCATTCACCATTAATCTTTTTCAGTAAATTAAAACATCCACCGTTTCTAGAGTAAGAATAATATATTGCTAAATGATTATTTCTAAATAAAACTGGCATAGAAATAAAACTAGTATTTAATTTTTGCTTTTTAGTTAAATTAGTTTTAATGTTTAAATCTAACTTATTAATTATTGTAACCTTTTGATTACTAAATTCTATTTTTAATGAATCTATCTCATTATTTGTAATTGTAATTAAATCATTATTTAATTCAGAACCACAAAGATGAAATTCTAATAAATGTGGCTCTATGTAATAATCTATTGGTTTCCCTAAATCCTTAATTATAGTTTTATAATAAACTTGATTTTGATTAATTATATTTTCCAATATATTCTTAATGTCATTTTGATTATCAACACTTTTCTTTAATGTTGAGCAACTAATGATCATAAATAACATTATCAATTTAGTTACATTTTTCACTTTCTTCTTTATTCCTTTATCTTTTTCCAGATTTCGATTTTTTTATTACTTTTTATAATTTCAATTTTATCTTTTTGTATTTTCTTTATTTTTAATGAGTCAATTTGACCAATTATTGGTGTACCATTATCTATTTTTGCTAAATAAAACTTTAAATCATAATTATACCCTCTTGACAAAGAGATTTTACTGCCTATAAAATTTATATCTGAAACAGTAATATTTATTTTATATCTTTTGTTTTTCTTAATTTTTTTCATAAAAAACCCATCTTTATTTGTTTCGCCTCCAGAAGGTTTTTCTTTGTGGTTTTCAAAATAGAAACTAGTATCAGAAATAGGGTTTCCTTTCTTATCATAAACATGAATAGCAATAGATATACTGTCTTTATTGTTTTTCCAAAACTTTTTTTTGTAATAGCTAGAAGAAAAAGGTTTTGATTTATTATAGTTTAAAATTAAAAAACCTTTTTTTATTTTATATTCCCCATCACCATAAAAGTCTCTTCCTAAATCACCTCCATTTTCATATTTAAATGTGCCATTTAAATTAAAAATTATATAATTATAAGAATCCTGATTCTTCATAAAATTACTATACTTTCCGTTTAATTTTTCTTGACTAAAACTTTTAATCGAAAAAAATAAAAATAGAGTTCCTATAATTATCAAACATCTTTTTTTATTCACAATTTGACCCTTTTGCGTTATGTATTAATATCCCAATCTTGCTCATTTTTTAATATTCGATTTTAGGTGAGTGCTTATTTTAAAAAAAGCCCAAACTGTAAGTTTGAGCTTTCACTTTAATTTTAAATTTTCTTTTTCCAAACAAGTAAATTACCAATTACCATTATAAATGAGCTTAACACCCATAACCAATAACCTAAACCATAAAACACTACTTTCGATTTGGTGCCTGCTTCACTATTTATAATTTCATCAACGAATAAAAAAGACAACATTAATAGAAATCCAACAACACTTAATATAAAGGAAATGTTTGGTTTCTTCTTAAATAAACTCCAAGCTATAATTAAAATGGGATTTGCTAACCAAGGGAAAGCAGGTACGTGTAACATAAAAACACCTAACCAACCAAAAAGCAAACTTAATATTCCGTAATTATCGCAATTCCCATACGAAGAACAATAACTTTTTTGGGTTAATGCAATTATATATATTGCAATGCTTATAATTAAAAATATTTTTTGTTTTTTGCTATTCATAATTAACTATTTCATATTACCCACAATTTTAAAGTCGAAAATTGGAATTTAGTTTATTTTAAAAACCGTCCATACCAGCTTTCAGAAATAGGTACTTCCCAGTAGTTTTCAAATTCTTCTTTTGTAGTTACTAAATTGTCAAATACAATAGATTTTCATCGCAAACGAATTGATTATTTTAAAGACGGTAATTTAGATAGTGTTTCTTTAGGAATTGGAATTAGTTTGTTTTAAAAAAGCCCAAACTTTAGTTTGAGCTTCTTATTAATTGCTTTTCTTTTTCCAAACAAAAGTATGTTTTCCTTTTTTTAGTTTGATGCTATCTTTACTTAACTTTAAAATTTCATATTCAATTTTGTCATTTTTATATGCTAAAGGATGTGACAAGTTATAAACTTCATTACTACTTAAAAAAACATCTATTTCATAATTTAAATTAGTATCTATATAAATAGATTCTTTAACAAAATATTCTCCTGAGACTTCAATCATTATCCTTTTATTCTGCTTTTCAAATTTTAATAAAGCTACTCCATTTTTATCTGATTCTGAAGACTTATAATTTGGAGAGCTCCAAATCTGGATATTATTCAAAGGTTCCTTTTTAAAGTTATAAATATTCAATTTAACTTGAATTGAATTTTTTGTATTTATAAAACTTCTACTCTTATGGTAACTGTTCTCTCTTAATTCTGTTAAATCATAATTTAATATTAGTTTATCTTTAATAATAAAATAATGCCCCTTAGCATATCCATTTAACTGACCATGGGTAGTTTCAAAGGTTTTCATATTAAAAACCCCATCTGTGTCAAACAAATATAACACATTGCCCTTGTTAGACTTATAAGTTCCTTCAAGCTTGATTTGTGAAAAACAATTTATACTTAAAAGCAGCAATAGTATTTTAATCACATTTTTTGCCTTTTGCATCTGGATGTCCTGTTGCTTCATCGGTGTTTATTTTTTTAATATCATCTCTATCTGTTTTAACCGGAACTAATTCCTTAAAAGAATCTGTATCTTCTAATTCTGTAATATTAGGGTCTGGATTCTTATCATAAGATAATCCTGCAAAAGCCATAGCTTTATAATATTCCCAACCCAATAAATCATCTGGTTTTGTAGCACTGTAATTGAATTCACCTGAACCATATAACTTATCCCATTCGTACAAAGAGTATGCCATGGCAACTATATATTGCCCCATAAATTCATGATGAAATCTACTTAAATCTATATACCCGTTATCGGTTGCGTACTTCCTAAGTTTATCTTTTAAAGATTTGTTAGTAATATCTGGATAATTAAAGTAAATAGCATTCAAATATGCATGAACTTGCTCATGTATCATAGTTCTTGCAATTGACAACTTTGTCGCGTTATTCAAATAATTATCATTCATAGTTGTGGTAGAACCTATAGTAGATGCATTTGAATCACCAGTTCCTCCATCTTGAATAGTGTAATTTGTCTTTTCACTATCATTAAATAATTTCAAAATCTCTTGTGAAAAATTTAACTTTTCAGTATTTGAAATAATTACTTCTGGTTTTATTGGGTCTTCTTTATACAATCCGTTTTCCAGTTCTGTAAAAATATTTTTTGCACATAGGTTTGTTAACAAATTATTAATTTGAAATAATGGTGTCCACCAACTAAATCCAGTTCCACCACCATTTGGGTTTCCGTCTCCTAAATTGTCATCTGGTGTTTTCCAATCTATTTCTCCACCACCTTCATCACTGTTGTCATCTAAACCTTTAACATCTGCTAATTCTACAGTACATCCAAATAGCTCCGTTTCTGAACCATCAATCATACCTGCTTGATATAACATTATATATTCTTCTAAAGTAAGTGGCTCTGGTGTGCAGTTGCCTTTACTTTTGTATGCAGGTTCATTAAAAATGTATATACCCATTTTTTTTCCTTTTTCATATTTATAGCCTTTAACATAAGCCCCTTCGCTATTATGAATTAATAGTTTTCCACTAAAATAATTATTGTTTGCATCATCATCAAACAATAATGTAACAATTTGGTTTTCTACCTTTCCATTTTTTTCTATAGAGGTTACAAAAGATTTAATTTTATTCGATTTAATATCTAGAGGAGTATTTAAAACTTTAATGTCCTCTTTAAAAATAATTTCAGAAGACTTATCCCATGCAATTTTTGAGACAAACGAATTTGTACTTTTAGATAATTTTTTGTTAGATAAAAATGCTTTTTTAGATTGTTCTATACTAGGTACAGATAATTGATTTAGTTCTAAAACTTCATTTTTCTCACAACCCCAGAGCAACAAGGAGACACCTACAAAAAAAATTCCAGTTTTTAAATAATTAGTAATTTGTTTCTTTTTCATAATATTAAATGTTTTTCTAAAGCTAAATTTTATTTTTTTACTCTTAATGATTTACCAAATATAGAGGTGCAAACAGTATTGCACAAGTAGTACAAGTCTGGATTCATGAATCACGAGTGATTTCATACTTTATATTTTGAAATTTAAACATAAAGTATGAAGTAAAATCTTGTACGTTTATAAAAGCAAAAAAAGCAGGTATTAAAAAATTTATTTTAAAAAACGACCATACCAACTTTCAGAAATGGGAACTTCCCAATAATTTTCAAATTCTTCTTTGGTGGTTACTAAATTATCAAACACAATAGATTTTCAACGCAAACGAATTGATAAATTTAAAGATGGTAATTTAGACAGTGTTTCGTTAGGAATTGGGATTAGTTTGTTTTAAAAAAACTCCAAACAAATTTTAGTTTGTTTGGAGTTAATAAAATATTATTATTCATTTAACATTAACGGGGTTCGCTTTTTACTATTACCCTTTACAATATTATAGAAGAAAGAAATTATCTTACCATTTTTAATTATAAAAGTCGTTACAACTTTGTCATTTGAGACTAAATGATATACTTTTTCTGAATCTTGAATTTTATAAATAAAATTAATATCTAAACTTTTAATGTTATTATTTGAAACAACAATGTATTTGTTATTAATAAGTTCTTTCCTTAAGAATTTAATATTTTCACCAATGAATAAATTAAATACCTCCTTTTTTTCTTTACTTATTTTTTTTTCAAAACCTATAAATCTTGATGATTCTTTATAAGTTCCATTTTTAGATAACACAACCTCATCTATAAAATTATTAATTAATTTTATATCCATATTTTGTTTATTACATCCCAAAACAAGTAAAATGAAAATTACACTTACTTTTTTTATTTTTTTTAACATCCTTTATTAGTTTTTGGAGCTAATCCTCCAGTTATATTTACATTATTATTACTTGGATTCAACCCTCTAATATGCATCCCTAAAGCTCCAGGATTACTTCCTCCACCACCAAGCCAAGTGCCATATGAATCTGGCAGGTTTAATCCTCCTAAATTACCCAACTCAATTGCAAAGTCTGTACAATTATAAGTGTAAAGATTATATGTCTTATTATAGTTCTTTGCTTTGTCAATTATTGCCATCAATTGAGTACTTGTAATTGTTTTAGTTACTCTTGCAGAAAAGTTATGATTTACAACACCATCATCACCAAGAACTGAATCGCTCGATACATTTACTAAAGGATATATATTGTCTGATACCGGATAGAACCCAAACGTTCTCGTTTCATTTCCTTGTCCTAATGAAATAAATGTATGACCAACCATTGTCCCATTATTGGCATCACCAGAACCTGGATTTGGCTCTAAAGCATAAATAGTAATTGAAGCTTCTTTTGTTAAATCAAAACATTTCAAATATTCATTTATATCACTAATTGGATTATCAGGACTATCTACAACAATACTTTCAACACAATTTCCGTCACTATTCATAACAAAACCCTTTTCACATTCTACAACTTCTTCTGTAACATCTATTGCGCAATTTTCAGATTCTCTAGAAAAATATTTGCTTTTACTTCCTGTATTATTAGGGCTACAATCTGTTTTATATGTTCCAGCTCCGCTTGGCGCTCCTCCGCCATCAGGGTTGGTCATTCCTTCGTCGTATTCAGGCAAATAATCATAAGCACATATTTGTTCATAAGTTATATCTAATAACTTTTTACTATATAAAAAAACTTCAACATCTTGAGACCATTGATAATAGTAATACCAATGTTCGGTTCTAACTGTAACACAACCTTCTGGCGCTCTTGATTTTATAGGGTCTAAGTCTTTTAAGTCTTTTGCAAAGTAATCTTTAATCAACTCGGCTCCTTTTTCTATCTTCTTTGCAAAAACAATTTCATCATTCTTATCAACTAAATGTATCAATCCATTAAAACTAGATGAATAGTTAAAATTAATTTCAGAAATTATTTGACTTGCTTCTGATATTTTCTCATAAACTCTCAATACATAAAAATTAATATTTTCTTCTTTAACAGTAACAACAATCTTATACGACTTAAAATAATCTCCTTTTGTTTTTTTTAAATCATTTAAATGTGGTGTTAAAGCAGAAGTGTATTTAATTGGAAACTCATAATAATCTGTTTTCAATTCTTCAGAATATTCCTTTTCAACTAAATCCCAATTTACTTCAAAATCATAAGGAATAGATTTCACAAAATCTTCCTTACTAAAAGATTGTTGTATCTTTTCTATAATATTTTGGGGTTCAAAGGTTTTATTAACTTCATTTTTCTCACAACCCCAGAGCAACAAGGAGACACCTACAAAAAAAATTCCAGTTTTTAAATAATTAGTAATTTGTTTCTTTTTCATAATATTAAATGTTTTTCTAAAGCTAAATTTTATTTTTTTACTCTTAATGATTTACCAAATATAGAGGTGCAAACAGTATTGCACAAGTAGTACAAGTCTGGATTCATGAATCACGAGTGATTTCATACTTTATATTTTGAAATTTAAACATAAAGTATGAAGTAAAATCTTGTACGTTTATAAAAGCAAAAAAAGCAGGTATTAAAAAATTTATTTTAAAAACCGTCCATACCAACTTTCAGAAATGGGAACTTCCCAATAATTTTCAAATTCTTCTTTGGTGGTTACTAAATTATCAAACACAATAGATTTTCCAGTAACAGCTCTGTTTTTAAGCAGTTTTTTAAAATCTTTCAACTCTTTGTATTGCACAAATTCGCCTTGCTTAAAACACACATTCATTCGGTCTAACAATTCCACTTCATAGTCTTGTTGGATTTGTAAAATAAACTGAACAGAAGTATCAATATCAGTATTTGATAATGCAGTATTAGAACTATCTGCAAACAATACAATAAACCGATTGTATAACAATTGGTAAGAAACCTGAAACGTTGCATCATCAGCTTTCCAGCTTTCTAAAAAAGTTTTTATTTTTTCGTGAATTCCGTCAATTTCTGAATCGTAAAATTTTCTGTTTGATGGATAAATCCAAACTTTGGCAGTTTCTGGGAGCGATGTATATTCTACTAACATTTTTTAGTTTTGATACTGCAAAGATAGCACAAAAGAAAAAGTCCTTTCACAAAATGCAAAAGGACTTTTCTATCACTCTTTATAATTTTATTTTTCTAAAAAGGCAACGATATCTTCCTGTATATTTTCGCCTTTATTTTTGTTGTACCAAACTTGCAATTCTTTTTTAAAATTATCGTCTAAACCACCATGTTTTTCTTTGTAATCATTTACCATTTTTGTTGCAATTGATGGTCTTGGTCCCCAAGAAGAAATCACCTCATTGTTTTCGTTTAAGACAACTAATTTCGGAATTGCTTTTCCTCCGTTTGTTAAAAATTGGCTCATCAACTCTTCATTTTCATCACGCAACACAACTTTTAAATCTACCTTATCGCTTTCTAAACTCATCTTATGAATTACCGGAGCAATTTGTGCTGCGTCGCCACACCAACCTTCTGTAATTAACAACCAAGTTTGTTTGTTTTTTGTGTTTTTTAAAGCTTCAATTGAAGCATTAGTAAGCGTTGTTTTTTTGTCTAAACGATTCATTCTTACATCGTTTAAAGTACTGTAATTTAGTAAATCTGCAGATTGTTCTGGCCCAGTAGATTTACCTTCTTCTAACAAATCGCTCACCATTTTTCTATAGGCTTCGTACGACAAGCTTTTTGCCAAACTATCTTTAATTATCGTGCTCATGTATCTTTTTAAATTTTACTTTTTAGACGTTCTAAAAACAAGAACTTACAGTTGGTTTTTAGAATGTAAAAGTACAAGTGAAGAAGTGTTTAAAACATGATAATTATCAAGATTTTACTGTAAGTTTTTCAGCATTTCTTTAGTCATCAACTCCAAATCAAAATGATGTGTCCAGTTCCAGTCTTGTCTCGCTTTTGCATCGTCAATAACTTGTGGCCAACTATCTGCAATTTGTTGTCTAAAATCAGTTTTATACGAAATTTCAAACTCAGGAATATGCTTTTTAATTTCAGTTGCCATTTCTTCTGGCGTAAAACTAATTGCGGCTAAATTATAAGACGTTCTGGTTTTAATTGTTGCTACATCAGCTTGCATAATTTGAATGGTTGCATCAATGGCGTCTTGCATATACATCATTGGCAAACGTGTGTTTTTACTTAAAAAACATTCGTAAGATTTAATTTCAATCGCTTTAAAATAAATATCAACGGCATAATCTGTGGTTCCTCCGCCCGGTTTTGTTTTCCAACTGATAATTCCTGGATACCGAAGACTTCTTACATCAACTCCGTATCTACTATGATAATAATTACACCAATGTTCTCCAGCCAATTTACTAATTCCGTAAACAGTTGTTGGCTCCATTACGGTTTGTTGTGGCGTATTAATTTTTGGTGATGTTGGTCCGAAAGAAGCAATAGAACTTGGCCAATATACTTGTTTGATGTGTTTGTCTTTTGCCAATTCTAAAACTCCGAGTAAAGAGTTCATGTTTAATTCCCACGCTTTTTGTGGATATTTTTCTGCCGTTGCAGAAAGCATGGCTGCCATTAAATACACTTGAGTAACTTTATATTTTTGAACAACTTCTAAAATACCTTCTTTATCTGTTGCGTCTAAAATTTCAAAGGGTCCAGAGCTCATCAAATCTTCTTTTCCTTCTCTAATATCTGATGCTATCACATGATCATTTCCGTAGATTTCTCTAAGCTTTTGTGTCAGTTCAGAACCTATTTGTCCGCAAGCTCCAATAATTAAGATGGTGTCACTCATTTGTTATAATTCAAAAATATATAAAACAAAAGTACATAATTTATGTATTCTTAAAAGCAAGAACAAAAAATATGTTTTTATTGATTTAAAATTAAATGTTAAAGTCAAAAAAGCAATCCTAAAAAAATGTATTTTTACCGAAATTCTTAAAATGCGCAACTATTTGATTCTCTTTTTTTTAATTTTCTTGTCTTGTAAAGAAAATACTAGTACTGATCAAGAATCAAAGGTTCAAAAATCTGACATGAATATTGTTCAGAAACACCATGCTATTTTAGATCTAGAAGGAATTTCAAAAAACAAAGTTGCAAACTGGAAAGAATATCAATCAACTACAAACAACTTAAAACAGTTTTCATCTATTTCTGCAAATGAAGCTTTAAATAATGCATTAAAATTAGCTGAAATAATTAAAAATTTAAAAGATAGCATTAGACCAAAAGAATTATTGAATTTATCTTTTAGAACACGAATTAATGTGTTAGAAAACGAAGCACTTCGACTAAAAGACATGACTTTTATTCCTGCCATTACAGCAGGTGAGGTAAATGCTCAAGTCAACAAAATTATCGCAGCCTTTTCTGCAACAAATTCTAAAATAAACACCATCTATTCTCAACTAGAAGTAGAACAAGATATAGAAAACATCAATTAAAAACCCTAATTTTTACCGTAGTAATGAAAAAAATTACACTTTACACATTATTTCTTATTCCTTTTTTAACTTTTGCTCAAACTTACCAAAACAATGCCCCTTGGATGCAAGATGGTGTTTTTAAAAAGAAAGGAAAAATTACATTAAATGATATTTCAATAGCTGCAGAAAAATACTTTTCAACCATTGATAGATACAAAAAAGGAAGCGGATACAAACCTTTTAAAAGATGGGAATATCAAAATGGTTTTTATACAAATCCAGACGGAACTTTAAAAACTACAGCTCAAAAAACAGAGGCTTGGCAACAGAAAAACAAGATGAATTCTTCTGTACAAAACAATGCAAACGACACAAGTAATTGGACTTCTTTAGGTCCGTTTTCTCACACAAACACCGCTTCATGGTCTGCAGGTCAAGGAAGAGTTAATGTTGTTGCTGTTGATCCAAGTAATTCAAACACCTATTATGTTGGTGCTCCAGCTGGTGGTATTTGGAAATCTACCGATGCTGGAGTTAATTGGCAGCCTTTAAACGACTTTTTACCTCAAATTGGCGTTTCAGGAATTGCAATTCATCCAACAAACTCTAATATTATTTACATCGCAACTGGAGATGATGATGCCAATGATTCAGATGCCATTGGGGTTATGAAATCAACAGATGGTGGAACAACTTGGAATAGTACTGGTGCAATGGACGGAAACCCAAGGAACATGAATGATATTTTTATTGATAGTACAAATCCAGAAATAGTACTTGTTGCAACAAGTACTGGTGTTCATAAAAGTACCGATGGTGGAGCAAATTGGACAAGAACATTAAATCAAAATATTACAGACCTAAAAAGAAAACCAGGTACTTCAGGAGCTACATCAATTTTTTATGCAGCAACATCTAACACAATATATAGATCTTTTGATGCAGGAAATACATTCACTGCAGTTCAAATAACTGGATTTACTAATTCAAGAAGAATAGCATTAGCTGTAACTCCTGCAAATCCTAATCTCGTTTATTTTGTTAGTTGGAATGGTAGTTCAACTAAGAATGGTTTTAACGGAATTTATAAATCTACGACAAGTGGCTTTAGTTTTACTAAAACAGCAGAAAC
Organism: uncultured Flavobacteriaceae bacterium; assembly: GCA_913065125.1. Taxonomy (GTDB): domain Bacteria; phylum Bacteroidota; class Bacteroidia; order Flavobacteriales; family Flavobacteriaceae; genus Polaribacter; species Polaribacter gochangensis. The sequence goes on from CAJYAG010000002.1 coordinate 184,299, forward strand.
TGATGATATTTTTGGAGGATCACAATCTTGGTACGATTTAGATATTACGGTTTCTGATACAGATGAAAACACCGTATATGTTGGAGTTTTAAATATTTGGAAATCTACTGACGGAGGAGATAATTTTACAGCAATAAATAGTTGGAGCTCACCAAATAGTCCTTCATATACACATGCAGATATTCATTTTTTAGATTTTATTGATGGTAAGTTTTTTGCAGGTACAGATGGTGGTGTTTATGTTTCAACAAACCACGGCGCAAGTTTTACAGACTTAACAAAAAATCTAGCAATTGGGCAGTTCTATAAAATTTCTGTGGCAAATCAAAACTCAGGTAATGTTGTTGGAGGACTTCAAGATAATGGGGGTTATGCCTTAAAAAGTAATCAATGGAGTGTTTATCATGGAGCAGACGGAATGGATTGTGCAATAAATCCACTTGATCCAGAAAATTATTTTGGGTTTATACAATACGGCGCTTCTTTGTATGAAAGTAAAGATGGTGGGTTAACAAGAACTAGTTCTGTTGGTGCTCCTGCTGCTGAAACTGGCACAAACGATAGTGGCGGAAGATGGGTAACTCCTTTAGTTGCTGATAGAAAAGGGAATCTTTATGCAGGTTATAGTAGCTTATACAAATTAGTTGATGGAACTTGGTCTAAAGTTTCAAATCATGATTTTGGTGGAGATTTATACACTATTGAAATTGACCCAAATAATGAGAAAAACATTTATGTTTCTAGAGAAGGAAATTTATTTAAAAGTATAGATGCTGGAGTAACGTTTACCAAAATATATAGTACTTCAACGATAAACTCAATAGAAATAAGTCATAATGATAGTAATGTAGCATGGTTGGTTTCTAATGGAGCTGTATATAAAACCACAAACATACATGATGCCAATCCAACATTTACAAATATTAACGGAAACTTACCTTTTAATGACAACAAACTTGTATTAAGACATCATGCTGGTAATAAGGACAATAGAGTGTATTTAGGAACTACTTTAGGCGTTTACTATATTGATGATACACTAACCAATTGGGTAACTTTTGACAATAATTTACCAAATACAGCAGTTAGAGATATAGAGATTAATGAAAAAGAAGCTAAGTTAGTAATTGCTACCTATGGAAGAGGTGTTTGGGTTTCAGACATTACAAATTCTTTCCCCGCAAATGAAGTAAAATTAGTTTCTATTGATTCTCCAATAAATAATTCTACAGGTTGTGGTTCTCTTGCTCCAACCATTACAATTCAAAATAAAGGTACAAATACCATTACTGCTGTTACTGTTAATTACAATATTGACGGAGGAGCAAATTCTGTTTATAATTGGACAGGTAGTTTAGCTTCAAATGAAACTACTCAAATAGATATTCCTGCATTTGCTGCAGCAGAAGGAAATCATACTTTTAACGTAGAAACTGTTATCAATAACGATACATATACTACAAACAACGCTAACAGTGTGTCATTTTCTATAAATGGTTCTAACGCAACGCCAACAACAGTAAATACTTTCGAATCTTCAAACGATAATCTAGTAACTGAAGCTAGTGGTTCTGGCGCTGGATTACTTGGTTTGTGGCAAAGAGGAACGCCAATAAAATCACTTTTAACAACTGTTGGTTCTGGAAACGCAGCTTATGTTACTAGTTTAAATGGAAATCATCCTGATAAAACAATTGGTTATTTGTATACAAAATGTTATGATTTAACCTTGGTTACAAACCCAGTATTAAGCTTTAAAATGGCTTTTGATATTGAGCAAGATTGGGATTATATGAATGTAGAATACACCACCGACCAAGGAAAAAATTGGTCTATTCTTGGTTCATCAACAGATGCCAATTGGTATAATAGTTCTACTACCTCAGATGCTACTGGAAGATCTAGCTTACCAGGAAAACAATGGACAGGGGAAGGAGAAGATTCAAATCCTCTTGGAGGCACAAATGCAACATTACATGACTATAGTTTTGATTTGGCTGCATTTAAAAATGAATCTAATGTAATCTTTAGGTTTAAATATCTTGCTGATGACCAAACAAATGAAGAAGGAGCTCTAATTGATGATTTAGTAATTACAGGGGTTTTACCAGTTGAAGAGTTTAATGAAATTGAAGGACTTGATATTTCTCCTAATCCATCAAATAGTATATTTAATATCAATTGGAAACAAGGCGCTGATTTTTCTATTTCCGTTTTTGATATTACAGGAAAAGTAGTTCTACAGCAAAAAAATAGTTCGCTAGCTATAAAACGATTTGAATTAGACATGTCTAAATACAGTAAAGGAATTTACTTTGCTAAAATTAAAGTTGATGATTCTTTAAGTTCTAAAAAGTTAATTCTTAAGTAAATTAAGAATAGCCTCTTAAAAAGAGGCTATTTTTTTTCTAATACATTCTTTACAGTTGAAAAAATAAGATCAAATTCAAAACCTTTTCTTATAAGGTAATCTGTTAATTTCTTTTTCCTTTTATAAAAATCTGATTCTTTTAATATTGAGTTTCGTTTAATAGCAATTCTATGGATTGTTGCTAAATACACTTCTTCATCTATTTCTTTAAGTGCGGTTTTTATATTGTACTCAGAAATATCTCTAAGTTTCAATTCTCTTATAATTCTTTGTTTCCCCCAGCTTTTAATATTGAATTTTCCTCTTGCAAAACTTTTACAAAAGCGTTCTTCATTTAAAAAATCATGCTCCATCAAATGTAAAATTATTTGATTCCGTGCCTCTTCAATTAATATAAATTCTCTTAATTTTATCTCAATTTCTTTATGACAACGATCTTGATATACACAGTACCTTTCTAATTTTCTTTTAATTTCTTCAATCGAAAAGTATTTATTTTGACTCATGTATTGTAACTTCTTATTTTTAAATGTATCTAATGTTTAGTATATTACACGTAAAATATCTAGAAAATGAAAAAATTAGTAACAGTATTCGCCGGAATACTTCTAGCATTTAATGTCAATTCCCAAACAACGTTATCAGCTGGTGATATTGCAATATTACAATATAATGCTGATGGTTCTCCAGAAGTTATCAAATTTTTAGCTTTAAAAAGTATGGAAGCAGGTACCACAATTAACTTTACAGATAATGGGTGGAGAAGCAATAATACTTTTAGGTCTAACGAAGGAATAGACGTTTGGACAGCTCCTTCAAATATTACATGTGGAACTATCATCACATTTACTCTAACAAACATAGCTTTAGGGACTAATGGAGATCAAATTTTAGCATACCAAGGTTCTAGTGGATCTCCCACATTTATTTTTGCCATTAATAATCAAGGGGCTGCAGTTTGGCAAACAACTGCAAATAATGCAAGTAACTCTGCTTTACCAACAGGATTGACAAATGGTGTAAATGCGATAGCAATTTCAGAAATAGACAATGCAAAATATGATAGCAGTACACTTGTTGGCACTAAGGCTGCAATTTTAAGTGCAATTTGTAACAATGCTAATTGGGGTGGATCAAATTCAGTAAACCAAACTTTTGGCAATACTTTTACCTCAGAAACAACATGGACAACTTCTTGGTCTAACCCAAATCCTGAAGATTATTTTAAAGCCATTATTGATGGAGATTACAACACTTCTGACGATGGTGATTTTAGTGCATGTGAATTACAAATTAATAGTTTAAAAACATTAACCGTTAATTCTGGCGGAATAGTTAGTATTGAAAATGGCATCTCTGTTAGTGGGAATATCGTTATTGAAGATAATGGTTCTCTAGTACAAACAACAAAAGATGGCCCAAATACAGGAACTGGTTATTCTGTGAACAGAATTTCTACATCACAAGATGAAGAAGGAAATTATACCTATTGGTCTTCTCCATTAACCTCATCAACCTTAGCTGAAGTTGCAAACACACAAAGGTATTATTCTTTTACCGCATCAAGTCAAGCTTGGGTTGCTGGTACTTCATCAACTTCTATCACTCCTGGTTTTGGTTATATTACTACTGGAGATTCTGGTATTACCTATCCAAATACCTACACAGCAAACTTTACAGGCTCAGCATTTAACAACGGAGATATTTCTGTTACGTTAGGTTTTACTGCTGATGCTGACCCAGAAACCGATTGGAACTTGTTAGGAAATCCATATCCGTCTGCAATAGATGCTGATGCTTTTATTGCTGATAATACAACCATTGGCGGGACATTATATTTTTGGACACACAATACTTTAGATTCGGCTGGCAACAATACTCAAGATGATTATGTTCTTTGGAACGGAAGTGGCGGAATTGGTTCTTGTACAGGTTGTACTGCTCCTGATGGAAATATTGCTTCAGGGCAAGGGTTTTTTGCACAAGCACTTTCTACGGGCACAGCTACGTTTACAAATTCTATGAGAGTTTCTGGAAGTAATACTTTATTTTACAAAGGAGTAAAAAAAGAAAAAGACAGAATTTGGTTAAACTTAACTGCTGAAAATAGTTTTAGTCAAATTTTGATTGGTTTCTTTAAAAAAGCTACTGATGGTGTGGATCGAATTTATGATGGTTTGCGTTTAAATGGTGGAGCAAGCATTAACTTTTACTCCATTTTAGAAGATAATCATTATGGCATCCAAGGAAAATCCTCTTTAAAAGAAAGTGAAGAAGTACAATTAGGATTTAATTCAACAAAAACGGGTGAATTTAAAATTGGAATCGAAAAAATTGAAGGTTTATTAAAAAAATCGAAAATTGTTTTACTTGACAAAGAATTAAATAAAAGACACAACTTAAAAAAAGGTCCTTATCCTTTTAATGTTGATGTAGCTGGAACTTATAATGATAGGTTTGAATTATTAATCAACCCTAAAAAAATTGAAGTAATTGATCCTTCAAACAAAATTGCAAACATCTATCTAAAAAGAAACACGCTACATATTAAGTCTAAAATAAAAATTAAAAACGTTAAGGTACTAAACCTTTATGGTCAAAAATTATTTAACAAAAAAGTTAATCGTAAAGCGTTAAACATTAACCTTAAAAGAATAAAATCTACTAATATATATATTGTAAAAGTGTTATTAGAAAACGGAAAAATAATCACAAAGAAAGTAGTTCAATAAAAAAAGGCTGAGGAAATTTCCTCAGCCTTTCTCAACTATTAAAAGAAACAATTATGCCATCTTTAAACGCAACCACATTTTAAATTTTGTGACTAAGTAAAATAATATTGGCACTACGATTAATGTTAAAAATGTTGCGATTAAAAGACCGTAAATAACTGTCCAAGCTAAAGGTCCCCAAAATACAACGTTGTCTCCACCCATGTATATATTTGGATCAAAATCACTAAATAATGTAAAGAAGTTAATGTTAAATCCGATTGCCAAAGGCACCAGTCCTAAAATGGTTGTAATTGCTGTTAGTAAAACCGGACGTAAACGCGCCTTACCAGCTCTTACAATGCTCTCAAACAAATCGTTATCTTCTAAAAATGCCTTTTCATCTAAACCTAATTCTATCTTTTTTCGATCGATTAATAACTGTGCATAATCTAACAATACAACACCATTATTAACTACAATTCCGGCGAGTGATATAATCCCCATCATCGTCATCATAATTACAAAAGCGTTTCCTGTAATCACCAAACCTCCAAAAACTCCGATCAAACTTAAAAAGATTGCCAACATAATAATGGTTGGTCTAGATACAGAATTGAATTGGAAAATTAAGATAAAGAAAATCAATCCTAAACCTGTAACTAAGGCGCCCATTAAGAAAGACATTTGTTTGTTTTGCTCTTCAATTTGACCTGTATAATCTATCTTTATTCCGTTTGGTAAGTCTTGAAAATTCTTCATCTCTTTTTGAACCTGACTCACAATTGCCGCAGCATCTGTATAACCCGGAGACAATGCAGAATAAACCGTAACCACACGTTTTGTATCGTTGTGTTTAATGGCGCTAAAACCAGAGTTATTCGTGTGTTCTGCTAAAGTAGAAACCGGAATTTCTTTTACTTTACCAGTATTATCTCTAAATGTTATTTTCTGATTAAAGATAGCACTTGTATTGTATCTGTTTTCTTCATTAAAACGCACATAAATATCAAAATCATCGCCACCTTCTTTGTAAACTCCAGCTTTTGACCCAAAAATTGAAGTACGTATTTGTTGACCAACTTGCGATGTGCTTACTCCTAATTCACCCGCTTTTTTTCTATCAACAAGTACTTGCATTCCTGGTTTGTCTTTGTTTACATCAATTTTTAATTCGTCAATTCCTGCAATACTTTTTGTGTTGATAAAATCGCGCATTCTTTCAGCAGTAACAATTAACTCATTATAATCACTTCCTTCAATTTCAATATTAATTGGTGCTCCAGCCGGTGGTCCGTTTGCATCTTTTTCTACAGAAATTAAAACTCCTGGATAAATGCCAACCAATGCTTTTTGTACTTTTTGTCTTAACAGTTCACTATCTTCTCCTCTTCTATATTTAAACTGACGCATCGAAGCGGTAATTTTTCCTTTATGTGGCATTTCTGCTGCTGAACCACCATCTGTTTGCGGATTCCCAGCACCTTCTCCAACTTGAGAAACAGCACTTTCTACCATAAAGTTATAATCGCCATCCATATATTTCTTGTCGTTTAAAACATCAAATACCTTCGCTTCAATTTCTTTTGTAATGACGTTTGTTTTTTCAATATCTGTCCCTTGTGGATATTCGATATAAACTACAATTTGATTTGGCTTATTATCTGGGAAAAACTCCACTTTAGTTCTTTGCATTCCTAAAGAAGCTCCAAATGCTACAAATGCTACAATTAATAATAAAAACGTTCCTCCGATTAACCAATATGGCGCTTTACCTCTTAAGGCTTTTCGGAGTCTTTTTTCATACCAATTTTCTAAACGTGGTAATGCTTTTGTTTGAAAACTATTTGCCCATCTTCTTAAGAACAATCTATACACCCACAACATGATTGCTGTAAAGATCATTAAACTTCCTAAGGCATTATACGAACCTCCAAAAAGCAATATTAAAATACCAATTACAGCTATAATACTTGTTGTTTTAATAATTTGTTTTAACGGCATATCTTTATCTTCTACACTCATAAAGTCTGAGACTAAAACGGAATTGAAAAAGATGGCTACGATTAATGATGATCCTAAAACTGTAGACAATGTTATTGGTAAGAGTTTCATAAATTCTCCCATAACTCCTGGCCATAAACCTAGCGGAATAAACGCTGCAACTGTTGTTGCTGTAGAAATGATAATAGGAAATGCAATTTCTCCAATTCCTTTTTTAGCGGCTTCGGTTCTGCTCATTCCTTCTTCATCCATTAAACGATATACGTTTTCTACTACTACAATTCCGTTGTCTACCAACATTCCGAGCCCCATAATTAATCCGAAAAGAATCATGGTGTTTAAGGTATAGCCGAATGAGTTTAGTAACATTAAAGACATAAACATTGACATCGGAATTGCAAATCCAACAAAGACTGCATTTTTAAATCCTAAGAAAAACATTAACACGGTTACCACTAAAATAACTCCGAAAATAATATTGTTAACCAAATCATCTACTGCAGCTATAGTTGTTGCCGATTGATCATTGGCAATAGTAACTTTTAGATCTTGTGGAAAAACATTTTTTATGGTGTTGGCTACAATTACTTTTATTTGTTCTGTAGCAGCAACCATATTTGTACCTGCACGTTTTTTAACGTCTAACATTACTACTTGATTTCCAAACTCTCTTGCATAAGTTGTTCTATCTTTTTCTTTAAAAGAAACGGTTGCAACATCTTTTAAATAAATAGGATTGTTGTTCTCTGATTTTACCACAAAATCTTCTAGCTCTTTTGGATTCTCAATTTCGCCTAAAATTCTAATAGTACGCCTCTGTCCGCTTGTAATTAAATTTCCGGCAGACATGGTTACGTTTCCTCCTTGAATGGTATTTATAATGTCGTTAAAACTAACTTTTGCTGCCATCATTTTGTAAATATCAACAGCAATTTCTACCTCTTTTTCTTGAACTCCACGAATATCTACTTGCTTAATCTCTTGCAAATTTTCTATTTCATCTTGTAAATATTCTCCAAATTCTTTTAATTTCCCAACCGGATAATCTCCAGAGATATTAATATTTAAGATGGGCATTTCTTCACTCATACTTAGCGAAAACACATTTGGTTCTACTTTTGCACCGTTAAATGTTGGCCAATCTTCTCCTGAAGTTTCAGAGTCTATTTCGTCTTTTATCTTTTGTTTTGCGAGTTCTACCGTAATATTTTCATCAAACTCTACTATAACCATAGAAAAATCTTCTTGAGAAGTGGAGGTGATTTTTATTACGTTACTTACCGTTTTTAGTTTGTCTTCTAACGGATCTGTAATTAATTTTTCGATATCTTCTGCTGTATTTCCTGGATATACAGAGCTGATATATATTTTGGTTTCTTTAATCTCTGGAAAACTTTCTCTTGGCATTTCAAAAAATGCTGAAATTCCTAAGTAAAAAATAACCAACATAACTACGTACATAGTAGTTTTATTGGAAATTGCCCAAGACGAAAAACCAAATTCTTTATTTACTTTTTTATTTTTATCTGACATCGATTTGCTTAGTATTTAATTACCTTAACTGTTTGTCCTTCTTTAACACTTCTTGCGCCTTCTTTAATAATTTGCACATTGTTTTTAATCCCTTCAACAACTTCTATAATATCGCCTTGTGTTCTTCCTGTTTTAATAATTCGACGTCTTGCAATACCTTCATTTTTAGCATTGCTGTTTTCTACAACATATACATATTGATCTCCGTTTGCATTTTCGGAAATGATACTTTGCGGAATTAAAAAAGACTCTTTATTCGTATAATCGTTAATCTTTAACTTTGCTGTTAAATTAGGTTTGATGTGGTTTCCAATATTTGGAACATCAATTTCTACTTTAAAAGATCTATTATTTGGGTTGATGTAATTACCCACTTGTCTAACTTTAGTTTGAATTGTTTTTCCTAAAACAGGAAAATACACCTCAACTGATTTTCCTTTTGTTATAAATGCGATATAACTCTCTGGTACCTCTGCCTCGATATACATGTTAGAAAGGTTGATAATTCTAAAAACCTCTGACCCAGGACCTGGAGCAACAACACTTCCTTTTTCTTTAAATACTTCATCAATTACACCATCAAAAGGCGCAACAATAGTTGTTTTTTCTAATTGATTTTTTAATTGATTTACCATATTTACTTGTGACAAGTATGAAGTTTTTGATTGTAAATATTGCATTTCTGAACCAATTTTTTGATTCCATAATCGCTCTTGTCTATCAAACGTAGTTTTTGCTAATTGCAACTGTGTTTCTGCTTGTGCTAATTGCTGGCTTAAACCACCGTCATTTATTGTTGCTAAAATGTCTCCTTTTTTAACCGATACTCCTTCTTTAACAAGTACAGATTCTAAAATTCCTGGCATTTCTGGGTACATAATTATGTTTTGTTTGGTACTTACATTTCCTTGCAATTCTAAATAGTGATTAAATTCTGAAGTTTTAGTAATAAACGTTGTTACTAAAGGTAATTTTTTAATAGTATCTAGTTTAGAAATAGCAACATTTAATGAATCTAATTGATTCACTATTAATTGCTGTTTACTTTCAATTTCGGTTTTCTTTTTTCTAATTTCTTCTAAGTTTCCTTTAGCAATAACAGCTTCAACTGTTTGTTCTTTTTTGCTACCGCACGATGCTAAAACAATAGTACTTGCTAAGATTAAATATATTTTCTTCATAATGTTTGATTACTTATTTAATGGAATGTTTAATGCGTTTTCTAATGCTGCCTTTTTAGCAATTACATTTAGCATTGATTGTACATAATTTTGTTGTTGTGTGTATAATTGATTTTGAGCCTGAGACAAATCAAAACTTGTAGAAACACCTTCAAAAAATTTTATTTGTTGCTTTTTTTCTATTCTTTGTGCCAATTCTAAATTTTGTTTTGCTGCTTCATATTGCTCTACACTAAACTTATAATCGCTTTTTGCAGTAGCAGCTTGTAAGTTTAGTTGTTCTTTTATTTCTATTAGTTGAATGTCTGCATTATCAAATTCAAATTTAGCTTGTCTCGTTTTTGATCTTCTTTCAAAACTGCTAAAAATTGGAATGTCTAAACTAACCCCAAATAAAGACGAATTGTACCATTTTTGATCGCTATTAAAAAAACTGAAAGTATCTGAATTACCTGTATATCCGTAATTCACAAAGGCTCTTAAAGAAGGCAATGCTTTCGATTTTTCTAACAACACAAGCAGTCTATTTCCTTCTTTGTTGTTTTCTGCAATTTTATAATCTATATGATTTGTAACACTAAACGTTTTAGCTAATACACTTAAATCTATATTTTCTAAAATTAAAGTATCTAAATTATCTGTTAATACAATCTCCTCGTCTATGAAGTTTCCCATAGAAATATTTAGCATTTTATACCCAAGATTTCTTAACCTAATTGTATTATTTAATTGACTTTTTACTGTCGTTAACGTAATTTGCAATTGCTCAACATCTTCTTCTTCTGTCAATCCATTTTTATAGATTTTCTTTGTATCAGAAAGCATTTTTTCTAAAGTCATTAAATTTCTTTTTAGAATTTCTATGCTTTTTTCTGCTATCAACACATTTCCGTAGGCATTAATTACTGCTTCTCTAATACTTAATGCTGTTTTTTCTTTTGCCTGTTTAGAGATGTTTAAATAGGTTTTTGCAGATTGCAAACCAACAATATAAGAACCATCAAAAATTAATTGATTTAAGGTAATGGCTGCATTTACATTTTGCTTTGTACCAAAAGTTACCGGAACAAAAGTTCCTGCTGGTCCTCCAGTAATTTCAGCTGGCAACAAAGAAACTTGTTGCTTTAACCAATTTTGATAATCTACTTTTGCGCTAATTTTTGGCAACCCAATTGTTGTCGTTTCCCATTGTTTTTCTTTTGCTGCCAACACATTATTTTGTGCCGTTTTTGCATTGTAGTTATTTTTTATAGCAAAATCTACAGCTTCTTTTAAAGAAAAACCCTTTGTTTTTTCTTGAGAGAAGCCTAAAGCTATAAAACATAAACTAAAAAATAGTATTAATTTATTTTGCATTGTATTCTGATTGTTTGTTTGTTATAATTTTATTTAATTTTTCAATCCCTTTTTCTGAACATATTCCTCTTAGGTGATATTCTAAGTAAAAACTCATAATATTATTCATAGAGAATTGATTTAAGGGAAATAATTCTTCGTCCTTTAAGCCAATCATACCATGAAAATAAATTCTTGATACAAAGTCAATATCTATGGTATTTCTGTAAAACCCTAACGCTACACCTCTATTTAAATTTCTAATAACACAGTCTTGCATTACATCAAATTGTTTACTTTTTAATGTTGCATAAATCTTTGGATAGTATTTTTGTAGTTGATATTGTGGAGATGTTTTTTCATTTTTTAAATACTTCATAGAAAAACGTTTTATTTCATACAATTCATCTATTGGATTATTTTCTTTGCTACAAATCATATCAATTCCTGTACAAACTGTTTCAAAAACAGAGCTGGTTACCTCGTTAATTAAATCTGTTTTATTTCTAAAATGATTGTAAATCGTTTTTTTTGAAACACCTAGTTCATTTGCGATATCATCCATCGTAACACTTTTAAACCCAAGGCTTAAAAACATCTCAGTTGCTTTATGTAATATTTTATCTTTCATAATCGAGTGCAAATATACAAACGGAAACTTAAAAAACAATAAAAGTTTCCAAAGTTTTTACAATTCTTTAACTTTAGAGTTTACAAAGCAAAATCTTTGCTACATTTGCTCTTTAAAATAATTACTTTGGATTTATCAAAATTTCAACAAGAATTTTCAGCTTATAAAGAGGCTCAAAACTTAACTCAAGAACCAAAAAACCTCTACGAACCCATCCGTTATATTTTAAGTTTAGGTGGTAAAAAAATTCGTCCTGTTTTAACATTAATGGCGGCAAGTTTGTTTTCTGATGAGTATAAAAAAGCGCTTCCAGCAGCTTATGCTGTAGAAATGTTTCATAACTTCACTTTAGTGCATGATGATATTATGGACGATGCCCCGTTGCGAAGAGGAAAAGAAACTGTTCACGAAAAATGGAATATCAATACTGGTATATTATCTGGCGATGCAATGCTGATATTAGCCTACCAGTATTTTGAAAATTATTCTCCAGTCATTTTTCAAAAATTAGCACAGTTATTTAGTAAAACCGCCATTGAAGTTTGTGACGGACAACAATTAGATGTAGATTTTGAAACTAGAAATGATGTTTCTATCGAAGAATACATCAAAATGATTTCTTTAAAAACATCGGTTTTAATTGGTGCCGCTTTAAAAATGGGCGCAATTGTTTGTGAATCTAACGAAAAAGATGCCGATATTTTATATGCTTTTGGATTAAATCTTGGTATCGCTTTTCAGTTACAAGATGATTATTTAGATACTTACGGAAATCCTGAAACTTTTGGAAAACAAGTTGGTGGAGACATTATTGAAAACAAAAAAACCTTTCTGTATTTAAAAGCGCTAGAATTAGCTTCATCAGAAGATAGAAACCTGTTAAATAAGTTTTATCAATCTAAGCTAGAAGATAATAACGAGAAAATAACATTAGTGAAAAGAATGTTTGACAAATATCAGATTCCTACTTACATGAAAACACAAATAAACGATTATAGCCAAAAAGCCTTTGCTGTTTTAGATGACATAAACATTTCTGATAAAGCAAAAAACGGGTTGTTAGAATTTGGAAAAGCACTAATGACACGTAACGTATAAAGAAATTATATTTTTAGTTTGGTGTAATTCAAAAAAGATAGTAGTTTTGCCAAACTTTAGTAGGACCCATAGCTCAGTTGGTTAGAGCATCTGACTCATAATCAGAGGGTCCCAGGTTCGAGCCCTGGTGGGTCCACTATTTTATTGAAATTTAATTCCTATATTTGGTCCGTAAGTATTGATTTTTTCTCATTATTTACAAAATCAAATTATATTTTATAAAGTGAAAAACAAAACTAAAATATTGTTATTTGTTGTTGTATTTTGTACAACTTTCACTTATGCGCAAATGGTTCCACCACCAGTTCCACCACCACCACCACCGGGATTGCCAATAGATGGAGGAATTTTATTTTTAATTATTTCTGGAATTCTTTTAGGGGTTACAAAACTAAAGAAGAATTAGTTTCTTAAAGCATTTAGTTTCACAACATATTTTCCAAGTACATCAAACTCTAAGTTTACCTTGTCTCCTATTTTTAATAGATGAAAAGTAGTATGTTCTTTTGTAAAAGGAATGATTGCAACACTAAACTCATTCGCTTTAGAGTTTACAACAGTTAAACTAACACCATTTATTGTAATCGATCCTTTTTCTATCGTAAGATTGTTGCTTCCAGAACTATACGTAAACGTAAAGATTGTACTTCCGTTTTGTTCTAAAATAGCTGAACAAACTCCTGTTTCATCTACATGACCTTGCACAATATGACCGTCTAATCGATCACCTAATTTCATAGCTCTTTCTAAATTTACTTTTTCGCCAATAACCAAATCACCGATAGCTGTTTTATCAATTGTTTCTTTAATTGCTGTTACTGTATATGCATCATTATCTATAGCAACAACCGTTAAACATACACCATTGTGAGCAACACTCTGATCTACTTTTAATTCATTCGTAAAATTACTCGTAACCGTTATGTGTAAATTGTCTTTTTCTTTAACGATTTGTTTCACTTCTCCTAAGCTTTCAATAATTCCAGTAAACATAGATTCTAAATTTTAATTCGTTATTTTTGCACGAATCAAAACTAATAATATTGAATCATAAATGATGGATAAATTAGAAAAAATAGTTGTTGGAATATCAATTGGAGATTTAAATGGAATTGGAATTGAAATCATTTTAAAAACTTTTGAAGATAAAAGAATGCTAGATTTTTGTACTCCGGTTATTTTTGGGTCAACTAAAAGTATTTCATATCACAAAAAATTATTAAATTCTGAAACACAAATACACAGCATTACGGCTATAAAACAAGTAACTGAAAATAAAATTAATTTATTAAATATTTGGAAAGAAGAGGTTGCATTCGAAATAGGAAATGCAACTAAAATTTCTGGCGAATATGCGTTTAAATCTTTAGAAACGGCAGTAAACCATTTAAAAGACAACACCATTGATGTTTTACTAACTGCACCTATCAATAAAGAAAACATACAATCAGATAGCTTTCATTTTCCTGGTCATACAGAATATTTAGAAAACAAATTGGAAGGTGAAAGTTTAATGATTTTAATTTCTGATAAATTAAGAGTAGGTCTAGTTACGGGACACATTCCTATTGCTAAAATTTCTGAAACCATTACACCCGAATTGATTAAAAAGAAAGTAGCAATTATGCATGCTACTTTGGTAAAAGATTTCGGAATTAACAAACCCAAAATTGCAATTCTTGGATTAAACCCACATTGCGGAGATAAAGGTGTTATTGGCAAAGAGGATGATGAGATTATTAGACCAACTATTAACGAAATAAAAGAATCTGGCAAATTGGTTTTTGGGCCTTATGCTGCAGATGGGTTCTTTGGATCTAACACATACAAACAGTTTGATGGCGTTTTAGCCATGTATCACGACCAAGGTTTAGCGCCTTTTAAAGCGCTGTCTTTTGGCAACGGAGTAAATTATACTGCGGGTTTATCAAAAATAAGAACGTCGCCAGATCACGGAACAGCTTTTGAAATCGCTGGAAAAAACGAAGCAAATCACACCTCATTTAAAGAAGCTCTTTTTACAGCAATTGAAATTTACAGAAAAAGAAAAGAATACAATAACTTAACTGTTAATGTACTTGAAGTGAAACAAATAAGATAAATTTCTTTTTTAAAGATTCTTTATTTAATAAAACAATTTTTTATATCTTTGCACGCTCAAATTGATTTTGTAGATGAAAGACTTGAAACAATTTAACATCCAGTATGTAGGATTAAAAGAAGAAAGTCATCTGTTTGAATATCAAATTGGAAAAACGTTCTTTGACGCTTATAATTTTGATGATTTTTTTGATGCTACTATAAATATAGTATTAACACTTGATAAGAAAAACACATTGTTAAATTTATCATTTAAAGCAGAAGGCACAATTAATGTTACTTGTGATGTTAGTGGAGAACCTTTTGATCAAGAAATAGAAACTGAATTACAGTTAATTGTAAAATTCGGAGAAGAATATAATGATGATAATGAAGAAATATTAATTCTTCCGTATTCAGAATTTCAATTAAATGTTGCACAATACATCTATGAAATGATTGTATTATCAGTACCAACAAAAAGAGTTCATCCAAAAGTTTTAGATGGCTCAATGGAATCAGAAGCATTAAAGAAGTTAGAAAAATTAAGAGTAAAAGAAGTAAAAACTACAGAAGATGTAGACCCAAGATGGGATAAATTAAAAAGTTTAATAACAGAAAAAAAGACATAAAATGGCACATCCAAAGAGAAAAATATCGAAAACTAGAAGAGACAAAAGAAGAACTCATTACAAAGCTAGCGTTCCTCAAATTGCCGTAGATCCAACAACTGGTGAATCTCATTTATATCACAGAGCGCACTGGCACGAAGGTAAATTATACTACAGAGGTCAAATTGTATTAGAATCTGCTGCTGCAGAAGCATAATAGACTTACTATAAAGTACATAAAACTCTCTTTTTTGAGAGTTTTTTTTGTTTTTTAACCAAATTCAAATGCTTTTTGATGCTTTTTACTCAAAAATGTAAAATAATTTTCATTTCTTTGAATATTGCATTTAAAGCCTCCTTCTAATAATTAAGGTAAAAATATGACAAAAATAACTGCAGCAATTTCAGCAGTAGGAAAATACGTTCCTGACTACATTCTAACCAATAAAGAGTTAGAAACAATGGTAGATACCAACGATGAATGGATAACATCAAGAACTGGTATTAAAGAGCGTAGAATACTAAAAGGGGAAGGCAAAGGAACTTCTTTTATGGCAATTAAAGCCGCAGAAAACCTACTAAAAAAATCCAATAAAAATCCCTTAGACATAGATTTGGTTATTGTAGCAACGGCAACACCAGATTTACCTGTAGCATCAACAGCAGCTTTTGTAGCCACAAAAATTGGCGCAACAAATGCATTTTCTTACGACTTACAAGCTGCCTGTTCTAGTTTTTTATACGGTATGTCTACTGCTGCTAGCTACATAGAATCTGGCAGATATAAAAATGTTTTACTTATTGGAGCCGATAAAATGTCTTCGATTATAGATTATACAGATAGAGCAACATGTATTATTTTTGGCGATGGAGCAGGTGCTGTTTTATTTGAACCAAATAATGAAGGACTTGGTTTACAAGACGAATATCTTAGAAGCGACGGAAACGGTAGAGAGTTTCTAAAAATAGATGCAGGTGGTTCTATTTTACCAACATCAGAAGAAACTTTAAAAAACAAGCAACATTCTGTACATCAAGAAGGAAGAACTGTTTTTAAATTTGCAGTTTCTAACATGGCAGATGTCGCAGAAAAAATGCTAACTAGAAATAACCTAGTAAAAGAGGATATACAATGGTTAGCACCGCATCAAGCAAACAATAGAATTATTGAAGCTACTGCAAATAGAGTTGGATTAGAAAGCGATAAAGTAATGGTAAATATTCACAAATACGGAAATACTACTTCTGGTACCTTACCTTTACTATTAGCTGACTACGAAAACCAATTAAAAAAAGGAGATAATATAATTTTTGCCGCATTTGGTGGTGGTTTCACATGGGGAGCTATCTACTTAAAATGGGCATATAACGCATAAAATCAAATAACTAAAATTTAAGAATTATGGATATTAAAGAGATTCAAAATCTTATTAAATTTGTAGCAAAGTCTGGTGCAAGTGAAGTAAAGTTAGAAATGGAAGATATAAAAATCACCATAAAAACTGGCTCTGAAAAAACAGAAACAACTATTGTACAAGCAAACCCAGTTGCACAAATGCCAACTCAAGTTGCTACACCTACAATTACTGAAACACCAAAACCAGCTGCAGCAACTGAAGAAAATTCAAATTATGTAACAATTAAGTCTCCAATTATTGGAACTTTTTATAGAAAACCTTCTCCAGATAAACCTAATTTTGCTGAAGTTGGTGACACTATTAATTCGGGCGATACAGTTTGTGTTATTGAAGCCATGAAATTATTTAACGAAATTGAATCTGAAATTTCAGGAAAAATCGTTAAAGTATTAGTTGATGATTCTACTCCTGTAGAATTTGATCAACCATTATTCTTAGTAGATCCATCATAATTTAATATCGATTGAATAAGTTGTTTTTGCAATTCAAATTCAATTGAACATCACTAATACACAAGGTATGTTTAAAAAAGTATTAATAGCAAATAGAGGTGAGATTGCATTACGTGTAATTAGAACTTGTAAAGAGATGGGGATTAAAACTGTAGCAGTTTACTCTACTGCAGACGCTGAAAGTTTACATGTTAAGTTTGCAGACGAAGCTGTTTGTATAGGCCCTCCTCCAAGTAACGAATCTTACTTAAAAATGTCAAATATAATTGCAGCAGCAGAAATTACAAATGCAGATGCAATTCATCCAGGATATGGTTTTTTAGCAGAAAATGCTAAATTCTCGAACTTATGTGCAGAACATGGAATTAAATTCATTGGCGCAACTGGTGATATGATAGATAAAATGGGAGATAAAGCCTCTGCAAAAGCAACAATGATTGCTGCCGGCGTACCATGTATTCCCGGCTCAGAAGGAATTATCGAAGATTTTGAAGAATGTAAAAAATTAGCGCATGAATTTGGGATTCCAGTTATGCTTAAAGCTACCGCAGGTGGTGGAGGAAAAGGAATGCGTGCTGTATGGAACGAAGAGGATTTACAAGAAGCTTGGGATTCTGCTAGACAAGAAGCAAAAGCTGCTTTTGGAAACGACGGAATGTACTTAGAAAAACTAATTGAAGAACCTAGACATATCGAAATTCAGATTGTAGGTGATTCTTTTGGTAAAGCTTGTCATTTATCAGAAAGAGATTGCTCTGTTCAGCGTCGTCATCAAAAATTAACAGAAGAAACTCCTTCTCCTTTTATGACCGATGAATTGCGTTTAGCGATGGGAGACGCCGCTGTAAAAGCAGCTGAATATATAAAATATGAAGGTGCTGGTACCGTTGAGTTTTTAGTTGATAAGCATCGTAATTTCTATTTTATGGAAATGAATACGCGTATTCAAGTGGAACATCCAATTACTGAACAAGTGATTGATTTCGATTTAATTCGTGAACAAATTTTAGTTGCTGCTGGAGTACCCGTTTCTGGAAAAAATTACCTCCCAAAAATGCACTCGATTGAATGTAGAATTAATGCAGAAGATCCTTACAACAACTTTAGACCTGCTCCTGGAAAAATAACAACTTTTCATGCGCCAGGCGGACATGGAGTTCGAATAGATACACATGTATATGCTGGATATTCTATTCCACCAAATTACGATTCAATGATTGCTAAATTAATTGTAACTGCTCAAACAAGAGAAGAAGCAATTAACAAAATGAAAAGAGCTCTTGATGAATTTGTAATTGAAGGGGTAAAAACAACCATTCCATTTCATAGACAACTAATGGTACATCCAGACTATATTTCTGGAAACTACACAACAAAATTCATGGAAGATTTCGAAATGCAACCATAAAATACAGATATAGTTTAATAATTAAATAAAAAAATTAGGATATAGTTATATATCCTAATTTTTTTTATATTTACCCACAATAAAATCAACTAAACATATCCTTAAACTATGATCAATAAAGTAAAAATCGATGGTATAGACAAAATTATCATAAAAAACCTAGTTAAAGATGCTCGAACACCTATCTTAACTATTGCTAAAGAAGTTGGTATTTCTGGTGCCGCAATCCATCAAAGATTAAAAAAACTTGAAGCGTCTAAGTTAATTGTTGGTTCAAAAATGATTTTAAACCCAAAAGCGTTGGGTTACACTACAACAGCTTTTGTAGGTATTTTCTTAGATTCTGCTAGTATGTACACATCAGCAATTAAAAAACTAGAAGAAATTCCCGAAATTGTAGAAAGCCATTATACCACTGGTAATTATGCTATTTTTATTAAAATACTTTGTAGAAACAATGAAGATTTAATGCATTTATTAAATCAAGATATTCAAAAAATCAAAGGTGTTGCACGAACAGAGACGTTTATTTCGTTAGACCAACAAATAGATCGACAGATAACCATTTGATTTTTAGCACATAAAAATAAAAAAGCCTTAACGTATTGTTAAGGCTTTTTTGCTCCTCCTCTAGGGCTCGAACCTAGGACCCTCTGATTAACAGTCAGATGCTCTAACCAACTGAGCTAAGGAGGAGTTTGCAAGACTAAAAGTTTTGCGAGTGCAAATATAAATCTTTTTAAAAAACCGCCAAATTTTTTTGAAGAAAAAACAAAGAAATATTCATTCAATAAATTAAAAAAAGAAAGCTCATTTTTAGCAAAAGTTGTATTTTTGTGTCAGTTATACTATTATACCCAAAGTATTAAATAAATATATGGACAAATTTTCATTCTTAAACGCAGCACATACAGGTTTTATTGGAGATTTATATGATCAATATTTGATAAATCCAGATGCTGTTGAACCAAGTTGGAGGAGTTTTTTTCAAGGTTATGATTTAGCAAATGAAAATTACTCATTAACAGATGATGATGAATTTTACGCAGAAGTTCCCGATGATGTTAAAAAAGAATTTTTAGTTATCGACTTAATAAACGGCTATAGAACTCGCGGGCATTTATTTACAAAAACAAACCCTGTTAGAGAACGAAGAAAATACACTCCATCTTTAGCTATTGAAAACTTTGGATTATCTCAAAACGATTTAAATACAGTTTTTAATGCAAGTGATGTTTTAGGAATTGGCCCTAGAACTTTAACCGAAATTATTGAACACTTAGAAAATGTGTATTGCAATTCTATTGGTGTTGAATACATGTATTTAAGAAATCCTGAAGAATTAAAATGGTGGCAAGATCGATTACATAAAAACAGTAACTTACCTAATTACAATGTAGATTCTAAAAAGTACATTCTACAAAAAGTAAATCAAGCTGTTGGTTTCGAAAATTTTTTACAAACTAAATATGTTGGTCAAAAGCGTTTTTCTTTAGAAGGCGGAGAAGCATTAATTCCAGGATTAAGTGTTTTACTAAGAACTGCTGCAGAAAATTACGGTGTTAAAGAATGTGTCCTTGGGATGGCACATCGTGGCCGTTTAAATGCATTAGTTAATATTTTTAAAAAACCCGTTAGAGAATTATTTAATGAGTTTGAAGGCAAGGATTTTGAAGATAAAGATTTAGATGGCGATGTCAAGTATCATCTAGGACTAACTCTAAGCAAGACATATAAAAACGGGCAAAGTATTAAAATGAATTTAGTACCAAACCCTTCACATTTAGAAACAGTTGGTGCTGTTACTGAAGGTATTGTTCGCGCAAAGATTGACAAAAAATACAAAGGAAATAATTCTAAAATATTACCGATCGTTATTCATGGCGATGCAGCTATAGCCGGACAAGGAATTGTATATGAAATAGTACAAATGGCGCAGTTAAACGGTTATAAAACTGGTGGAACTGTACATCTTGTAGTAAACAATCAAGTGGGTTTTACAACAAACTATTTAGACGCAAGATCAAGCACCTATTGTACTGATATTGCTAAAGTAACACTATCACCAGTATTACATGTAAATGCAGATGATGTAGAAGCCGTTTGTCATGCAATGGAAATTGCTATTGAATATAGAATGAAGTTTAAGAAAGATGTTTTTATTGATCTTCTAGGATATCGAAAATATGGCCATAACGAAGGTGATGAACCTCGTTTTACCCAACCTAACTTATACAAAGCAATTGCAAAACATAAAAACCTAAAAGATATTTATGCCAATCAATTACTTAATGAAGGTACTGTTACAAAAGAGTATTTAACTCAAATTACAGATGAATTTAAATCAATGTTAGAAGTTGAGTTTGACAAAGCTAAACAAGACACATCTTCTAAAGTAAGAGAGTTTATGAAAACCACATGGAAAGGTTTTCTACGACAGGGAAAAGAAGCTATGTTATTGCCAGAAAACACAACATATGCCATAGAAAAATTAAAAAACATAGCCAAAGTTGTTTCTACAGTTCCAGAAAATGTGAAGTTTGTAAGAAAAGCAGAACGTATTTTAAAAGGAAGAGAAAAAATGGTTTTCGAATCTAATGAATTAGATTGGGGAATGGCAGAAACACTAGCCTATGGTTCATTATTAGAAGAAGGATATAACGTACGTATTTCTGGACAAGATGTAGAGCGTGGAACTTTTTCACACAGACATGCAGTTTTACGTGATGAAATTACAGAGGAAAGAATCAACTTACTAAATACAAACCCTGAAAATAAAGGGAATATGACCATTTACAATTCTCATTTATCAGAATATGGTGTTTTAGGATTTGATTATGGGTACGCAATGGCCTTTCCAAATTGTTTGACAATTTGGGAAGCACAATTTGGTGATTTCTCTAATGGAGCGCAAATTATGTTTGACCAATACATATCTGCATCAGAAGATAAATGGAAATTACAAAACGGAATTGTAATCTTATTGCCTCACGGATATGAAGGACAAGGTTCTGAGCATTCATCTGCCAGAATAGAACGTTATTTGCAATTATGTGCTGTAGATAATATGATTGTAGCCAATTGTACAACTCCTGCAAATATGTATCATATTTTACGCAGACAAATGAAACGCAACTACAGAAAACCTTTAATTGTTTTTACACCAAAAAGTTTATTACGCCATCCAAAAGCTGTGAATCCTATCGAAGATTTAGCAAACGGAACTTTTCAAGAAGTAATTGACGATCATTTAGTTGATAAAGAAAAAGTTAAAAAAGTTGTATTTTGTATGGGTAAATTCTATTATGATTTACTTGCAGAACGCGAAAAATTAGAAAGAAACGATATTGCGTTGGTAAGAATAGAACAATTATTCCCATTGCATGAAGAACAATTAGAAAATGTGATAGCAGCATATCCAACAGCAGAGCGTTTTGTTTGGGCACAAGAAGAACCAAAAAATATGGGAGCTTGGAGCTATATGTTAGAACGCTTTCCTAAGTTAAGGTTAGAAGTTGCATCTAGAGAATATCACGCAGTTCCTGCCGCCGGTTCTAGCGCACGTTTTAAAAAAAGACAACAAAAAGTTTTAGACAAAGTTTTTGATTAAAAAATAAAGAAATTTAGATAAAAATAAAATTCAGTACTGATGATTTTAGAAATGAAAGTTCCTTCTCCGGGAGAATCAATTACAGAAGTAGAAATTGCAACTTGGTTAGTTGAAGATGGAGATTATGTTGAAAAAGACCAACCAATTGCAGAAGTAGACTCTGACAAAGCAACCTTAGAATTACCTGCTGAAGAAAGCGGAATTATTACGCTAAAAGCAGAAGAAGGCGATGCCGTTGCTGTTGGCGAAGTAGTCTGTTTAATAGATACTAGCGCCGCAAAGCCCGAAGGGAAATCAACACCTAACGAAGAAGAAACTACAGAAAAAGTCGAAGTAAAGAAAGCTGAAGCTCCAAAAACAACAACCTATGCAACCGGAACAGCCTCTCCTGCAGCTAAAAAAGTATTAGCTGAAAAAGGAATCGATGCAGCTTCTGTAAGCGGAACTGGAAAAGCTGGTAGAATTACGAAAGATGATGCTGTAAAAGCAGTGCCTTCTATGGGAACTCAGCCCGCAAACGGTTCAAGAGGAACAGAACGCAAAAAAATGTCTATGTTGCGTAGAAAAGTTGCTGAACGTTTGGTTGCTGTAAAAAGTGAAACTGCAATGTTAACTACATTTAATGAAGTAAACATGCAACCAATCTTTGACTTACGTTCTCAATACAAAGAAGATTTTAAAGCAAAACACGGTGTTGGATTAGGCTTTATGTCTTTCTTTACCTTAGCAGTTGTGAGAGCATTAAAAATGTATCCTGATGTAAATTCTATGATTGATGGAGATTTTCAAATCAAACACGATTTTCAAGATATTTCTATTGCAGTTTCTGGCCCTAAAGGATTAATGGTTCCTGTAATTAGAAATGCAGAAAATTTATCTTTTAGAGGTGTAGAATCTGAAGTAAAACGTTTGGCTTTAAGAGCTAGAGACGGACAAATAACTGTTGATGAAATGACAGGAGGAACATTTACCATTACTAATGGTGGAGTTTTTGGCTCAATGTTATCAACACCAATTATCAATCCTCCACAAAGTGGAATTTTAGGAATGCACAATATTGTAAACAGACCAATGGCTGTTGATGGACAAGTGGTAATTCAGCCAATAATGTATGTGGCATTATCTTATGATCACAGAATTATTGATGGGCGTGAATCTGTTGGATTCTTAGTTGCAATAAAAGAAGCATTAGAAAATCCAGTAGAATTATTGATGGATAATGATATTAAAAAAGCATTAGAAATGTAAATTGGATTTCTAGATTCTTAGAAATTTTAGAAATAAATAATCCTGAGCATATTGCTCGGGATTTTTTAGTTATTATCAACTACTAACTTGTTAATAATAACCTATGTATACAACTTTGCAAGCTACAATTACAAAAATTGTGTTAAAAACTGTTAAAAGACACTCTTTTAGAACCTCTTAATCGTTCTTTTTTGTAATATCGCACTACTTAACTATAACAACCGAATCAAATGAAAAAAACACTATTACTATTAAGCGTAATGTTTATAGCATTTTCTTGTAAAAAAGAAGCAACACATGAGGATGTTGTCGCTTATGGGAGCACTATTACCCAAGAAGAATTAAAAGAGCATTTATATGTTTATGCTTCTGATGAATTTGAAGGACGTGATACTGGGTCTCCAGGACAAAAAAAAGCTGTTGAATACATTAAAAAACACTACGAAGCTTTAGGAATTAATTCTTTAATTGATGGAAACTATTTTCAGAATGTACCATTAAACATTGTAAAAACTCCAGAAGTAAGCATCTCTGTAAACGGAAAATCATTTAGTTATTTTGACGATTTTATTTCGCAAACAGCTGCAGCTACAGGAACTGTAAATGCTTCTGAAGTGGTGTATGCAGGTTACGGAATTGATGATGAAAAATATTCTGACTACAACAACCTTGATGTAAAAGGGAAAATAGTAGTTGTTAGAAGTGGAGAACCAACAGATAAAGCTGGTAACAATGTAATTACTGGTGATAAAAAAGCTTCAAAATGGTCTAATGGTCGTCAAGCACTTTCATCAAAAAGAAATGCAGCAAAAGACAACGGAGCAAAAGCTTTATTTTTTATGGATGACGCATTGTTTACGCGTTATTCAAAATTATATAAAGAACGTGAAGAAAAAGGAGGCAGTAATAGATTGTCACTACCAACTAAGCAAGATGGTGATGCAGAAATGTACTATTTCTTAATTAGCGAAAAAATGGGGAAAGCATTAGTAAGTAACATTACAAAATCGACTAAAACCGTTTCAGTTGCAACCAAGTTTGAAATGAATTTTAAAAGTATTACCGTTTCTCAACCATCAGAAAATGTTGTAGCAATGATTAAAGGTTCTGAAAAACCAGAAGAATACATTATTATTTCTGCACATTTAGATCACGTTGGTGTAAATGCAAAAGGAGAAATCTTTAATGGAGCAGATGATGATGGTTCTGGAACAGTTTCTATGTTAGAAATTGCTCAAGCATTTAAAAAAGCGGTTGATAATGGTCACACACCTAAACGTTCTGTTATTTTCTTACACGTAACTGGAGAAGAAAAAGGATTATTAGGATCTAGATACTACACAGATTACGAGCCTTTAGTTCCTTTAGCAAATACAGTTGCTAACTTAAATATTGACATGGTTGGTCGTATTGATCCAAAACGTGAAGGAGACAGAAATTATATTTATTTAATTGGTGCAGATAAATTAAGTACAGAATTACACGAAGTTTCTGAACAAGTAAACAAAACGTTTACAAATATTGAGTTAGATTATACGTACAACGACGAAAACGACCCAAATCGTTTTTACTACCGTTCTGACCACTATAACTTTGCAAAAAATAACATTCCAATTATTTTCTATTTTAATGGAACACATGATGACTATCACAGACATACAGATACTCCAGACAAAATTAACTATGACTTGCTAGAAAACAGATCTCGTCTTGTTTTCCATACAGCTTGGGAGTTAGCTAACAGAGAAAACCGTATTGTTGTAGATAAGGCTACAGAATAATAACATACATTCTTAAACTATAAAAAGCCTTCCGTTGGGGAGGCTTTTTTATTTACCCTTTCTATATAATTTGATAATATTAGATAAATTTTATTAAAACGGGAATCCTATTTGTTGCTTAACAAAATCTTTATGTCCAAACAATTTTATCCATTTTTTACAAACTCATTTTTTGATTGTTTAACTTGCAACAAAAATTTTCAAGGTTAAAAAATGATGAAAGTAAATAATACAAAAAGTAAACTTCTAAATCCAAGTTTTAGATTATTAGTTGTGTTTTGTGTTATCTTATATGGTTTGGCTATTTTTCAAGATTACATTTTCTCTAAAGTGAAACCCGCAAGTTTTTATTGGTCAGACACCATGCTTTATAATATTTATTGGCTCTTATTTATCCCTTTTCTAAAAATTGCCAATTCCATTTATCATAAGGTTCAACCCAAATCATTAGTAAACAAAATTCTTTACGCTTCAATTACTGCATTTGTATTTAGCATATTGCATATATTTCTTTTTACTTCCATTTTTATTATAGGAAGTCATATTATATTTCCTATTCCACACCGGTTTCTAACCATATTTAAAAATGCGATTTCTAATCAGTTACAAATTACAATTATCGCATATTTATGTAGTCCTTTTGTTATTGATTACTTTAAAAGGAAAAGGCACACTCAAAAAGTCAACAAAACCATAATATTAAAAAACGGGACACGAAGAATTAAAATAGACACTTCTTCAATTTTATTTATTAAAACAGACCGACCTTATACAAAGGTATATTCAAAGGATAAAAAATTTCTACACGATGAAAGCTTGAAAAAACTTGAAAAATTATTAGATCCTCAAATCTTTCTTAGAATCCACCGCTCTGCAATTCTTAATAAAAATCACATCACCGAATTGAAATCACGAAAAAATGGTGATTATGATGGTATTTTAACAAATGGTCAAACTGTTCGGTTTAGCAGACATTATCGTCAGAACTGGAATGAGTTGTTAAACCACTAAGCTTTAAAACCAATCCTGTTAGCCTATTTTCTGATAGTTCCCTTTTCAACACATTAGATTTTTTGGACTTTTGATGTTCATTAAAATTTAAAACAATGACTCATAAAAAAAACATTATAGCGTTATCCATAGCTATTTTATTCATTACAATTAACGTGTGTTCACAATCAACTAAAAAATATAATGCAAATTTAAAAACAGGTATTTCCTCAAAAAATACGAATCAAAAAGATTGTAATTGGTGTGGAGCTTTTGAAGCTCCGGAAGATGTTTCTTGGAGAACTATTATTCCACCAAAAGAGGAACAAGGAGACAAACTAATTATTTCTGGAACCATTTATTTGCCTGATGGTAAAACGCCTGTAAAAGATGTCATTATTTACGTTTATCACACCAACACGAAAGGAGTCTATCCAAAAAAAGGAAATGAAAAAGAAAATGGAAAACACCATGGATACTTGAGAGGATGGATGAAAACAAATTCAAATGGTAAGTATGAATTTGAGACCATTCGCCCTGCTCCTTATCGTACTCACGACGGAGAACCAGCACACATACATTATAATATTGAAGCTCCTGATTACCCTGAATATTGGTTAACTGGACTATGGTTTGCTGATGATTATAGGGTGAATGAATATAAAGATAAAATTGAAAGAAATGGTGGATTTTCTAACATTATAACCTTAACAAAAGATGAAAACAATATCTTAAGAGGTACAAGAAATATTATTCTAGAAAAATTTAATGATTAAGTTATGAATTCAATATCATTTTTAAACAAATCGATTTTTACTACCTCTGAAATAGGTGTCAGTTTTAGTTTACTTATAGTAAGGATTGGAATATCATTTTCTATGATTTATTTACATGGATATCCAAGACTTATAAATTTCAGTACTATTCATACTGAATTTGCCGATCCATTAGGTATCGGAACCACCTTAAGTTTAAGCCTTGTTGTGTTTGCCGAATTTTTTTGTTCTACATTCTTAATAGTTGGGTTGTTTACAAGGTGGAGCTGTATTCCATTAATAATTACAATGATCGTTGCGACTTGGGTAGTTAATGGCGGAAAAGGTTTTATTTTTCAAGAAAAGAGTTTTATTTTTTTAATTACCTACATCTGTCTATTAATAAGCGGAGGAGGTTATTTTTCTTTAGATTATCTACTATTGGGTAGGAAAATGAAAACTAAAAAACAAACACACTAGCAAAACCTCTAAATCAAAAACAAATTTCTTTAATTTTTATACACTCATTTTTTGATTGTTTATCTTGCAACAAAAATGCTACCATGTCAAAAAATAATGAATTAGAACTTGCTTTAGATTTTATAGAAAAGACAGATCGAAATTTGTTTATCACCGGAAAAGCAGGAACAGGAAAAACTACTTTTTTACATAAAATTAAAAACGAATCTTTAAAAAGAATGGTGGTGATTGCGCCAACTGGTGTTGCTGCAATTAACGCAAAAGGTGTTACCATTCATTCGTTTTTTCAAATGCCTTTTGGTCCAATTTTACCAAATCAAATTGCAAATACTTCTAACCAACAACGTAAATTTTCTCGAACAAAAATTGATATTATCAAATCGTTAGATTTAATTATTATCGATGAAATTTCTATGGTTAGAGCCGATTTACTAGACGGAATTGACCAAGTGATGCGACGCTATAAAAACCGAAATAAAGTGTTTGGCGGTGCGCAAGTTTTAATGATTGGAGATTTACAACAATTAGCGCCAGTTGTAAAACCAAACGAATGGAGTTTGCTACAACAACATTATAAAACGGTTTATTTTTTTAGCTCAAAGGCCTATCAAGAAGCCAATGTGGTTTCTATAGAATTGAAACATATTTATCGTCAAAAAAACGAAGATTTCATCAAAATTCTAAATGAAATTAGAAATGATAATTTATCTGAAGCATCAGCAAAAACATTAAACGAACGATACAATCCAACTTTTTCTCCTAAAAAAGACGATGGTTATATTACCTTAACAACACATAATAATAGAGCAAATGCCATCAACAATTTAGAGCTTGAAAAATTAAAAACCAAAACTTCTTTTTTTAAAGCGGATATTTCTGGAAAATTCAACGAAAACTCTTTTCCGAACGATGAAAAACTAGCGCTAAAAGTTGGTGCGCAAGTCATGTTTATCAAAAACGATTCTTCGCAAGAAAAAAGATATTACAACGGAAAAATTGGAATTATTACAGACATTTCTAAAGAAACAGTAACTGTGCAATGTGCCAATGAAATCGACGAAATTGTGACCGAAAAAGAAACGTGGGAAAACATCAACTACTCTATTAATGATGAAACCAAAGATATAAAAGAAGATATTACCGGTTCGTTTTCTCAAATCCCGTTGCGTTTGGCTTGGGCAATTACCATCCATAAAAGTCAAGGTTTAACCTTCGAAAAAGCAATTATTGATGCCGAAGCTTCTTTTGCGCACGGACAAACCTATGTTGCGTTAAGTAGATGTACTTCGTTAGAAGGTATTGTCTTGAAGACAAAAATTAGTAGCAACGCCATTATTAATGATGCAAAAGTGGGTTCGTTTAATAAAAGTGTGGAAGAAAATCATCCAGATGAAAGTGTTTTAATCGAATCTGAAAAACAATTTCAACTTAATTTAATTTCAGAATTGTTTGATTATCAACAATTTTTATATCCAACAACAAGATTAATTGACATTTTTTATAAAAACAGAACGAGTATAAAAGGCGACGTAATTGAGCATTTACAAATTATAAAAGACAACGGAATTGTAGCATTGATGAAAGTTGCAAACGGATTTAAAATTCAGTTAAAAACAGTTTCAGAAGCAGCAATTTTACCAGAAAACAGTTCTTTAATTCAGGAACGATTTACAAAAGCAGTTGATTATTTTTTAACACAAACAATCAAAAATATCGTTCAGCCTTTGTCAAAAATTTCTTTTTCATCAGATAACAAAGCGGTGAAAAAAGATTTTGACAAGCAGTTTGATGCATTACAAGAAGTGCTCACGGAAAAAGTTTTTGCTCTTAAAAAAATGACTGAAGGTTTTACTACAAAAACGTATTTGCAAGTTAGAGCAAACGCAGTTTTACAAAATGTAGAAAAACCAAAAAAGAAGAAGGTTGCTTCTAAAAGAGACCCAATTATCGCCTTAAAATTGAGAGAATTGAGAGATGATATTGCCAAAGCAGAAAACATTCCTCATTTTCAAATTTTTACACAAGAAACGTTATACTTACTATGTGATGAACTTCCTAGAACAGAAAAAGAATTGCTTAAAATAAAAGGAATGGGTAAAATCCGAGTTCAAAAATATGGCGAAGAAATTCTAGAATTGATAAATTCTTACTGTCAAGAAAATGGTATCAATCATTTAAATCAACAGAAAAAAGAAGATAAAAAACCAACGAAACAAATTTCATTTGAGCTGTTTAAAAGCGGGTTATCGATAAAAGAAATTGCCAAAGAGCGCAGTTTAAAAAGCAACACTATAGAAAGTCATTTGGCAAGTTATATTCCGTCTGGAGAAATTGATGTTTTAGAATTAATTGCACTAAAACGCTATAACAAAATTATAAAAGCAATTGAAGAAACAACGTTTAAAAACTTAACAGAACTCAAAGAAAAAGTAGATAAGAGTTTTACTTTTATGGAGTTAAGAATGGTGTTATTATCAATGGAAAATTAAAATAGCAATCTGTATTACATAAAAAAACCGAGTAGATACTACTCGGTTTTTTTCACATTACTTTTTATCTTTTTTATAGATTTTCTACTTCTTTTGTAGACAAATGAAACTCTTGATAGGTTTGCAATAAGTTTAATAAAGCACCAACCAAATCTTTAGTTTCTAATAACACGCTAAAATACAAAGTAGTGTTTTTAGGACTAGTTTCGTCTGTTCTAATTCTTGCCACCTGTTTTTCTATTGATTCAGAAACATCATTTAACAATGCTTGTTTTTCGATTAAGATTCCGTCTAAATGATCAAAAGTTCTATTTTCAAAAACATCACTGACCTTATCTAATAATTCTGTTAATTGATTGTCAATTTCTTTTAAATCTTTTAACTGTCCTTTTTTAAGATTTTTATGATTGTTATTAACGTGTTTAAAGCTTGCTCTAGAAATATAACTAATAGATTGTGCAACATCTTGTAAATATCCTAATACTAAAATATAGAACCTACTTGCTTGTACAGATGTTTCGTCTAGTGATTTTATAAAATAGAAAACACCATCTTTTAAATCATCAATTTCATCATTTAACTTCCCAACATGTTTGTCGGTTTTACGTAATTTATTTAGATCGTGATTTGCCAAATCATTTACAACATTGGTGTATAATTTATTTACACGAGAAGCAACTTCTGCAATATGATCTGAACTCTCTTCAATTACACCATTAATAGTAATTAATTCTGCTCTTTCAATATACATTTGTTTCTTTACTTCTTGATTTTTCTTTGTGTGTTTGATAGAGTTTCTTGCAATCAACCCAAATACTAGTAAAAGTAAAACACCAACCATTACAATTCCGCCTAAATTGATCAAATACGCAACAGTAGCAGCGGCAACGAATGCCACTAAGGCTGTCATAAACCAGCCACCAATTACATTTAATACTCCAGCAACTCTATACACTGCACTTTCTCTTCCCCAAGCTCTATCGGCAAGAGACGTTCCCATTGCAACCATAAAGGTTACATATGTTGTTGATAGAGGTAATTTTAACGAAGTACCAACTGAAATTAAAATTCCAGCAACAATTAAGTTTACAGAAGCTCTAATCATATCAAAAGCTGGCATTTCGTAAGATTTGTTTTTTGATAATTCTATGACTGGTTTTTGAAATTTAGAATCTACAAATGCTAATGTTTTCTTTGGAAATAAATAACCAATACCAATATTTAACCCCATTGCTGCTCTAACTACTACTCTAGACATTGGGTTTGGCTGAAATTTCTCGTGCCCTTCTCCTTGACGAGATAAATTAATTCCAGTTTCAATTACCGTTTTTGCTTTTTTAGAAGTCCAGATAGTTACGACCATTATTGCCCCTGCAATTAATAATAACCAAACATTAGATGGCACTTTTTTAGCCAACACTCCCATTGAGAATGAATCAGCAGCAACACCAGATGCCTGCCATGCTTCATAAGAATTCCAAGCAGCAATTGGTACACCAATAAAGTTTACCAAATCGTTTCCAGCAAAAGCCAACGCTAATGAGAAGGTACCAATACCAATAATTAATTTTAAAACGTTTACTTTAAATAGCTTTATTAAAAGTTGAGATGCGATAGACCAAAAAGTAAATCCTATTAACAAAATTATTGCAAGATTCCCTTCTATTAAGTGCTTTACATCTTTATAAAAAGGAGTTCCTTTTAACCCTTTTATCACAATAAAATAGGTTATTGCAGTAATGGCAAATCCACCAAACAATGCATTTACATAACTAGGTCTACTTTCTATATGAAAAGAATAAATTAACCTAGATATAAATTGTACAATTGCTCCAATAGAAAATGCAACTACCACAGAAAGTAAAATACCAAAAATGATAAACATAGCAGTTTCTGTATTGATATACTTCCCTAAGTTAGCAACTGTTTCCCCAGAATCTGTTGTATAAATTTTTATCAACGCCATTGCAACTGCTGCTCCTAATAATTCAAAAACAATAGAAACTGTTGTAGAAGTTGGCATTCCTAGCGAGTTAAAAACATCTAACAGTAGTATGTCTGTAATCATTACGGCCATAAAAATGTACATGATTTCATTAAAATAGAATTCGCTCGGAACAAAAATCCCTTTTCTAGCAACCTCCATCATTCCGCTTGATGTTACTGAGCCAACAAAAACACCAATACTGGCAATAATCAAAATTTTCTTAACTGAAATAGCTTTAGAACCAATTGCAGAGTTTAAAAAATTGACTGCATCATTACTTACCCCAACAACTAAATCTATAATTGCTAAAGCGGTCAATGCAATTAGCATTAAAATATATGGATTCTCCATTTTATTTACTTAAATTATTATTCTGCAAAATTAGATACAGCATCCTCACGCAATGTTATTTTAATGTTATCAAAGTGTTATGAAATAACATTGTATATGTTAACTTATCTTAAAATTTATAACATTTGCACTTTAATAAAAATTTAAAATGACGTTATCTAAAAATTATTTTTCATTTATTCTATTGTTAATCAGTCAAATTGGTTTTTCTCAAAATTCGTTTGATTTTAAATGGGACAAAGGGTTTAAAGTTGAAAGTGCAGACAAACAATTTCAATTAAAATTTGGAGGAAGAATTATGATAGATCATGCATTCTTTTCTCAGGATGAAGGTTTAGATGCTGCTTTTAATCCATTAACAACAATATCTGGAACCGAACTTAGACGCGCTAGAATATTTACTTCTGGAACCTTATATGGGAATGTAGATTATAAGTTCTCTGTAGATTTTGCAGGCAATAAATCAACTATCAAAGACGCCTATATTGGATTAAAAAATTTACCAATAATAGGCAATCTTAGAATTGGTCATGTGAAAGAACCTTTTAGGTTAGATGTAATAACAAGCAGCAAATACATGACTTTTATGGAGCGTTCTTTTGCCGATGATTTTATGCAAACAAGAAACAACGGAATCGTATTTTTTAATGATTATTTTGGCAATAAATTATCTGTTCAAGCTGGTTATTTTTTAAACGAAGACAATTCTTCTGATGATAAATCAGCAAATAAAGGTTATGCAATTACAGGTAGAGTAACAAGTTTATTAATTAATGATAAAGAACAAAAAGAAATGTTACATGCTGGGGTTGCATATACAAATAGAAAACCTAATTCTAAAGAATATAAAATTGAATCAAGACCAGAAAGTCATTTAAGTAGAATTAAATATATCTTTACTGGTCCAATAAGTAGCGTTAAAAATGTAAGTATGTTTAATTTTGAAACCGCTTATGTAAAAAAAGCTTTTGCTTTTCAGGCTGAATATTTAACGACGAAAATAAATACAGGAATTGCTAATCCAATTGATACTTATCATTTTTCTAGTTATTACGGAGAAGTAAGTTATTTTTTAACTGGAGAAAGCAAAAAATTTAAAAGCTCTTATGCTGGATTTGATCGATTAAGTCCAAAAAATAATTATGGTAAAAGTGGATCTGGAGCTTGGGAAATAGCCTTAAGGTATTCTAATTCTGATTTAAACAATCGTGATATTTATGGCGGAGAGCAAACTGATGTTACCTTGGGACTTAACTGGTACTTAAACCCATCAACTCGATTTATGGTGAACAACGTTTTTGCAGATGTAAAAAACAAAGGAAAAGCAACCATTTTCCAATTTCGTTTTCAAATCGATTTTTAAGCTACATTTAATATAATTATAATTTCTAGCGATTTGGTTTTTATCAAATCGCTTTTTTTATCTTTGGTTAGACACAAAACCACCAATGGAAAAATTTAAGAACCATTTAGCTTCAGAAACAAGTCCGTATTTATTACAACACGCACACAATCCTGTGAATTGGTTTGCATGGAATTCAGAAACCTTAGCAAAAGCAAGAAAAGAAAATAAATTACTGCTAATTTCTATCGGATATTCTTCGTGTCATTGGTGCCATGTCATGGAAGATGAAAGTTTTGAAAACGAAGAAGTTGCCGAGATTATGAATCACCATTACATCAATGTAAAAGTTGATCGAGAAGAAAGACCAGACATTGATCAAATTTATATGAATGCTGTTCAATTGATGACTGGCGCAGGCGGTTGGCCATTAAACTGTGTTGCTTTACCAGACGGAAGACCTGTTTGGGGCGGAACGTATTTTAAAAAAGAAGAATGGTCGAATATCTTACATCAAATTGGTGATTTATATCAAAAAAATCCTAAAAAAGTTATTGAATATGCCGAAAAATTAACGAAAGGAGTTCAACAATCTGGATTGATAACATTAAACACGGAGAAGCCATTTTTTACCAAAGAATACCTAAATGAAACTGTAAAAAAATGGAGCATTTATTTTGATGAAGTATTGGGAGGATTTAACAAAGCTCCAAAATTTCCGATGCCAAATAATTATCATTTTTTATTGAGACATGCTTATCAAAATAACGATAAATCTTTACTAAAATACGTAAATACTACACTTACAAAAATTGCTTTAGGCGGAATTTTTGATCATGTTGGCGGTGGATTTTCCAGATATTCTGTAGATACAAAATGGCATATTCCGCATTTCGAAAAGATGTTGTATGACAATGGGCAGTTGGTAAGTTTATTTTCTGATGCTTTTTTAATTACAAAGAATGAACTCTATAAAGAAACAGTGTATGAAACATTAAAATTTATTGAACGAGAAATGCTAGATGTTTCTGGTGGTTTTTATACAGCAATTGATGCCGATAGTTTAAATGCTAAAAATAAATTGGAAGAAGGAGCTTTTTATGTTTGGAAAAAAGAGGAATTACAAATTCTCTTAAAAGAAGATTTCAATCTGTTTTCTGAGTATTATAATATAAATTCTTACGGATTCTGGGAACACAACAACTATCATTTAATTAAAAATAGTTCTGATGAAGCTTTTGCAAAAAAGCACAATTTGTTAATAATTGAACTTAAAAATACAATTATTAAATGGAAATCGATTTTACTAAAAGAAAGAACTAAAAGAAAGCACCCAAGGTTAGACGATAAAATATTAACTTCTTGGAACGGCATTATGTTAAAAGGATATGTTGATGCATATCGCGTTTTTAATGATGCTCATTTCTTAGAAATTGCTTTAAAAAATGCCCACTTTTTAGAGTTAAAAATGCTTAAAGAAGACGGAACTCTATATCGCAATTATAAAAATAAACAAGCAACCATAAATGGTTACCTTGAAGATTATGGAACGGTTATTGATGCTTTCATTTCGTTATACGAAGTAACTTTAGATGAAAAGTGGCTGATGCTTTCTAAAAACCTAACTGATACTTGTTTTGACTATTTCTTTAATACATCAACGAGTATGTTTTATTTTACATCAAATAAAGATTTAGAATTAATTACCAGAAAAACCGAAACTGAAGACAATGTTATGCCTTCATCAAATTCAATGATGGCTAAAAATTTATTCAAGTTGAGTCATTATTTTAAAAATGAATACTATTTAAAAACTAGTAATCAGATGTTGAATAATATGACAAGTACAATGCAAAATTTTGGTTCAGCATATTCAAATTGGTTAGATGCATATAGTAATTTCACTGATAATTATTTTGAAATTGCAATCAATGGTGCTAAAGCAAAAGAAAAATTAATAGAAATACATAAAGAATACATTCCTAATAAATTAATTTGTGGCAGTCTAACTAAAAGTAATCTACACTTGTTAAAAAATAGGTTTATAAAAGACAAAACACTAGTATATGTTTGTCAAAATAAAACATGTAACTTACCAACAGAAAATACAGAAGATGCAATTTATCAACTAAGAAACTTTAAAGGATGACACTATTAATTACATTTCTTATTGCGTTGGTAGCTTTTGAACATTTCTGTTTTTTAGTTTTAGAAATGTTTTTATGGACAAAGCCCAAAGGCATTAAAATTTTTGGATTAAAATCTAAAGAATTTGCTGAAGAAACAAAAGTATTGGCAGCAAACCAAGGATTATACAATGGTTTTCTTAGTGCTGGTTTATTTTGGTCTTTACTAACCAATGATTTAAATGTGAGTGTTTTCTTTCTAAGTTGTGTAATTATTGCTGGTGTTTATGGAGCATACTCAACAAAAAAGATAAGACTCTTTTATATCCAATCAATTCCCGCTATTTTAGCAGTAACAATTATACTCTTAAATTAATTTAAAATGGATAGATATTTAGAAATAGCTGAAGCTTTTTTAATAAAATACGGGCCAGATGTGCTAACTGCTTTATTAATTTTACTAATTGGTTTATTTTTCATAAACATACTTGTAAAAGTATCAAAAAAGATCATGACAAAAAGTAACATTGAACTTACGTTACAAAAATTTTTAAGTGATTTATTAAGCTGGATTTTAAAAGCATTATTAATTATTACAGTAATTTCTAAACTTGGCGTGCCTACTACATCTTTTGTTGCAATCATTGGTGCTGCAGGGCTAGCTGTAGGTTTAGCATTACAAGGTTCTTTAGCTAATTTTGCAGGTGGTGCTTTAATAATGATTTTTAAACCTTTTAAAATTGGAGATTTCATCTCGGCTCAAGGAGAATCCGGTACAGTAAAAAGCATTGAAATATTTACCACTAAATTAAATACTGTAGATAATAAAGAAATTATTATTCCGAATGGAGCTTTATCAAACAGCAATATTGTTAATTTTTCCACCGAAGAAAAACGTAGAGTTGATTTAAAATTTGGTGTTACATATGATGCAGATATAAAAGAAACTAAAAATGTTTTTGCATCTATTGTAAACAATCATCCATTAATTTTAAAAGATCCTGCTCCAGTAATTTTATTAACAGAATTAGGTGATAGTTCGATTAATTTTGCTGTTCGATCTTGGGTGAAATCTGGCGATTATTGGAAGGTTTACACGGAGGTTCTAGAACAAACTAAAGAAGCTTTAGATAAAGCCAATATTGATATTCCTTATCCACATCAAGTACACATAAAAAAATAACCCGTAAATATAACAAAATGAAACATTTAAAATACTCAGTAACACTTTTGTTTTTATCATTAGGACTTTTTGTAAATGGTCAAAACGAAGCAGCTTTCGCACTAGAAGGAGGAAACTCTTTTTTAACCATTAAACAAAAATTTGACGCAAAAATAAAAGGAAGTTTATTTATCAACAAAAATTTTGAAACTGTAAAAATTGATGATATCCCAATTCAATATCCTGCAAGATATAATGGGTATACAGATAATTTTGAAGTAAAGCATATGGGGAAAACAAAATATATTGTTCCCTCTTTAGAAAGTAAAGTGCAGGTACTTTTTATAGAGTCTAACAAAACTTATAAAATCTATAACTACTTATACAAAGATGACTTAAAAGCTGGTTTTTTTGTTATAAAAAGTATAGGCAAAAATTATGATTTTGTCGTAAAAGAAAAGATCGTTTATGTTGAAGAAAAGAAGCCTAAAACACCTTACGAAAAATATAAAAACCCTGAGTTAAAAAGAGTAAAAGACACTTATTATTTAAGAATAAATGGAGCTGATGCTTTAAGTGAAATTAGACTGAGAAAAAAAGATGTTATCAAGTTTTTTGGTAACGATTCTAAAACAATTTCTTCTTTAATTAAAAAGAACAAATTGAATGTTAAAAAAGAAAATGATTTTATTCAGTTGTTAAAACTATATGATAATCAAACACGATAATTAATAAAAATTGCTACTAACTTTAAAACAAAAAAATTATGAAATCTATTCTAATAACATTACTTTTTATTTCTACAGGTGCCTTTTCTCAAGTAGACCAGATAAACAATTTACAAGATGTTTTTACGTTAAAAAATGATGTTGACGCTAGGTATAATCGTCAAAATGATCCAAGTATTAAAGGTTCTCCTTTTATACATTCTGAATATCAAAACATAAAAATTAAGGGTGTTGCAATGAAAGGCAGGTATAATGCCAATCTAGATTATATCGAAGTAGATAACAAAGGTGAAGTAATTTTCTTTGTACCAACAATGCAACATAGATATGACGTTGTTTTTACCGATGAAAATACAACCTACAGAGCATTTGAATATGAAAACTTAAAATTTGGTTTCTATAAAATATTAGCAAAAAAAGACAAAGCTTTTTTACTTAGCAAACAATTTATAAAATTCAGTGATAAAGTTAAGCCTAAAAGCAATTTTGAAATTGCTAAACCAGCAAAATTTGAAAGAAAAAAAGACACTTATTTTATAAAATTAAGTGATCAAGATATTGTTATTGAGTTACCAACGAGGAAAAGTAAATTTTTAAAAGTATTTAAATCAAAAGCTAATACTATTAAGAATTTCATTAAAAAAGAAAGATTAGGAATCAAAAAAGAGGAAGATTTAATTAAAATCTTTAATTTTTATACTTCTCTAAAATAATTATAAGTTCTTTTTTTGAGGAACAACAATAAAATCTTTTAGATAAAAAGGTTCAAAATAAGCGACATCTTCGATGTCGTTTTTTTTGTATTTGACATACGACAATACACTCATTTCTTTTGCTGACGGAAACTTAGAATCAATAAATATGGCATTTGAATGCGTTATTAAAGATTTACACTTTTCTGCTCCATCACCCAAAAAATAAACTTTAGAGGATTCTAAATATTGAAGAAAAGAGTTTTCATTAATGATTTCTGCTTTAATTTCTCTGATTTGATTATAATCTGAATCAAAAATTGCAGAATACACTTCCATTCTTCTAGCATCTAACATTGGTGCAATAAGACTATTATCAGCTGAAATAGACTTTGCAAGCGACTGTAACGTGTTTACAGAAATTAACGGAATATTCAGTGCAAAACATAGTCCTTTTGCTGCAGAAACACCAATTCGCAATCCTGTATAAGAACCTGGTCCTTTACTAACTGCAATAGCTCTTAGTTTGTCTGAAGTGATATTAGCATCACTAATTACATCATTTATATAAGGATGTAAAACTTCAGCATGGGAATAACTACCATTGTTTAATTCTTTAACTGCAATAAGCTTTCCGTCTTTAGAAATACTTACCGAACAGTTTTTTGTTGAAGTTTCAATATTTAAAATATACGCCAATTGAATTGTTTTTTGCAAAGATACATTAAGCTTCAAAAAAACACATATAGATTAGTATAATTCCTTAAAATGAAATAAAATTTTGAAAGTACGTGTAGCATTGTTACTTTTAGCATTGAAACACAATATGATTCACTCTTGAAAATTAAGTTAAAATACTTTATTGGCCTCTTTATTCTTCTTTTAAGCAGTTTTGTGCTAAGCACTAAAACTGTAAAGGCGGCCCCAAAAATTGCAGTGAAAGAAGTTGTGAAAGATTCAATTATAGTTAAAGAACCAACTATTGTTTTAGAAAAATTTTCAAAAAAAGAAACAGAAAAAGTCAGTCATAAATTAGACTCTTTGTTAAAAAGAATAAATAAAAGACACGATTTTCATGGTTCTATTCTTGTGGCTAAAGAAGGAAAGTTAATTTATCAAAATCAAATTGGATATGCAGATTTTAGAAAGAAAAGCAAACTAAATGAGGAATCCATTTTTCAATTAGCTTCTGTAAGCAAACAATTTACAGCTGCTTCAATTATGATTTTAAAAGAACGAAATCAATTACAATTATCAGATACAATTACCAAATACTTCCCGAAATTTCCTTTTAAGAATATTACAATTCAACATTTACTAAACCATACATCTGGCTTACCAAAATACTTTTGGGTTGCAGAAAATCTGTGGGAAAAAGATAAAGCTCCAAATAATAATGAAATGATGGAGTTTTTAGAAACAACTAATGTTTCAACATTTTTTAGTCCTGGCAGAAGATTTGATTATTCAAATACTGGTTATTTTGTTTTAGCATCGCTTATCGAGAAAATATCAAAAATGAGTTATTCTAATTTCTTAGAAACTACTATTTTTAAACCGCTACAAATGAATAATTCTTTTGCTTTTAGTTTTGAAAACGACACTTTAAGAGCAAATCAATTAATTGGTTATAGATTATATAGAGGTTGGAGACACAGAACAATACCAAATACAATTAATGACGCAATAGTTGGTGATAAAAATATTTATGCCACAAACGAAGATTTATTAAAATGGGTAAACGGATTGAATAGTGGAAAACTAATTTCTAAAGAGTCTTTGGAGCTTATGTACACGAAAGGAAAGAATAAATATGGACGTGAAATTCCTTATGGTTTCGGTTTTAGAATAAATACTAAAAATGATGAAAAGGTTGTTTATCATTATGGGAAATGGAACGGATTTAGTACCGGAATTACTCAGTATCGAGAAGATGACTTAGTAGTTATTATTTTAGAGCATACAAGCTACCGGTCAATAGATTATTTAAATAAAAAGATTCGGAATATTGTTGAGAATAATTTTGAGTCTTAGCAAAAACTTATTTCACAAAAAATCCCTGAGAGTTTTCTCAGGGATTTTTTATGGTTTTTAAATTACATTTTAATCTAAAACAGATTCTCCATTATAAAATTTCAACACTTTTGATTTAAATACATAATCATATTTTGCTCTAATCAAAGTTGACTCTGCGTTTACCAATCTATTTCTTACTTGGTCAAATTCAAAGGATGTAATTGCTTCAAAAGTATATCTCTGTTGTGCATTTTTAAATGCTTCTTGCTGTGCATCTAAAGATAACCTGGCTGCTTCATAACTTTTTAACGCTGCTTTAGCATCTAAAAAAGCTCGTTGAATTGTTTGTTGTAAGCTTAACTTTGCATTTTCAAGATTTAATTTGGAGTCTTCTTTATCAATTATTGCTCTGTTAAGATTGACTTTGTTCTGAAATCGATTAAAAATAGGGATATTCACTGATAAACCTATACCATATCCAAAGTTATCATTTAATTGTTTGAAAAAATAATCATTTTGTTGCCCTTGAAAAATAGTGAACCTGTGACTAAAATTAGTTCCTGCACTTGCAGAAGCAGTTACACTAGGTAAAAATCCACTTTTAGCAATTGCAATTTGTAAGTCTCCGTACTCACCCTGTAATTTTGCACTCAGTATTTCAGGTCTAGTTTCTACTGCTTTTTTATAAACAGCATCTGGGCTTTTAAACATTAAAGAAGCAGAAGGAGCTCCAACATCTATTTTTGCAACATCAAAATTATTTGGATCCACTTGTAATAATTGAGCAAGTCCTAATAATGCAATATCTAACGTGTTTTCTAAAGAAACAACAGTTTGTAAATCATTTGCATAAGCAGACTGAGCGTTTAATAATTCGCCTTTAGGTTTAGAACCCGCATCTACTTGGTTTTTGGCTACTTCAATTTGCTTTTTACTTATTTCTGCTTGCACTTTTGCTACTGCTAAATTTTCTTTAGCAAACAATATATTTAAATAAGAGTTGACAACATTTAAAGAAATATCATCTTTAATCCTTTGTAAATCTAATTGATTACCTAAAAGATTCAATTGATTACTTTTATAGGTATTTAATAACCTAAAGCCGTTAAAAACTGTAACACCACTGTTTATACGATAAGAAGAGCTAAAACTAGTAGAAGAAATTCTACCATTACTTACAGGGTCAATGGTGGAACCAAAATTTAAATTGGCCCCAGAAGAAGCGTTTAAATTTGGTAAAAAATTTCCTTTTGCCCCAATAATATTTTGGTTTGCTTTTTCTATAGTTAACTCACCTTTTTTAATACTGATATTATTTTTTAATGCATACTCTACCGCTTCTTTTAAGTCCCATTTTTTTTGCGACATTCCTGAGAAGGAAAAAGCAATGAATGCTATAACTACTAAAAATTTTGTTTTCATTAATGATATTTTGTTAGTTTCTATTTACTCTTTATAGTATAATTCAATAGTCAAGCCAAAACAAATAAGTCTATAAGTATCTGTTTTACTGCAATTTAAAAAAACGTAATTAAATGCAAGTGTTTGATAATGAACACTATTAATTATAATCAAACATAAATTTATTTGATGGTGTTTATATGACGAGTGAAAACAGAATTTGTTACAGGTTTTTTTACCTTATTGAAGAGTTAATTTTTTATTCTTTTTTTATATCTGTATAAAACATAGCCTAAAAGTGCAACTAAAAGATATGGAAAAGCCATTAAATAAGTAATGCCTGTATTTATTCCTTCTGCCATTTCTTGATCACCATTTTCTACAACAGCTTTACACATTGCACACTGTGCATTTGCATCAATTGCAAAAAATAGAACAACAACTAAAACAATACTTTTTTTCATAATTATAAATAATAAGGAGAAATCATTATGTAAACTAAAACACCCGTTATTGCAACATACAACCATAAAGGGAAGGTGATTTTTGCAACTTTTTTGTGTTCAGAAAATTTTCCCAATCTTGCTCTTACAAAGGTAATTAACACAAAAGGGATGACTACTATTGATAGCAAAATATGTGTAATCAAAATAAAATAATACATATACTTTATCACTCCTTCTCCTCCAAATTTAGTAGATTCAGAAGTCATATGATAAGCAACATACATCAACAAAAACAATGCAGAACAAATAATTGCAGTTGTGTTTAATTGCTCGTGTAGCTTTCTGTTTCCTTTTTTAATTGCGATAACTGAACCGACAAGAAGAATGGCTGTAACTCCATTTATTGTGGCATAAATTGGCGGCAAAAATGTTAAAGGGGCTACGTCAAAGCCTAATTTTCTTAGGTTTACGCCAAATAAAAGAGCAACAACTAAAGGAATACTTATTGATAAAAAAACAATTATTCTATTGTACTTTTTTTCTTGATTAGATATTTTCTTACTCATTTAACAAAATCTTTATATCTTCTTTTAGTTCTGCTATTTGATCGGCAAAACCATTTTCTTCTAAAGCTCTATAATACATTATTGGGTTTCCGTGAGGATCTCTTCTAGAGCGAATGTTACCTTCTTTATCAATTAATGCAAACAAACCAGAATGTTCAAATCCACCATGTTCACCATCGCCATTTCCAGCGTATAATTTAAATCCTTTGTTAGATAAATCATATACATATTCTTGACTTTTGCCTGTTAACATTTGCCAATTAGCACTTGTAATATTATGTTCTTTTCTGTATTGATTTAAAACTTCTGGAGTATCAATATTTGGTGTGATGGAAAAAGAAGCAATGCCGAAGTTTGGATTTCCATAAAATTTATTTTGTACATCAATCATTTTTTGATTCATAATAGGGCAAATAGACGGACATGTTGTAAAGAAAAATTCAACTACAAATACTTTTCCTTCAAAGTTTTTATTGGTAATTGTATTTCCATTGTGGTTGATAAATTCGAATTCAGGAACTTTATTAAAAGTAACCAAATCAGATTTTTGAAATTTCTTTACTACTTTTGGTACTACATAAATTCCGAAGAGTAAGATCACAAATGAGATACCGATATAAGAATACTTTTTTTTCATTTTACTTTATATTTTACGTTTAAAGCGTTTCTCCTTTTCTAACGATTTTTTTAATTGATAGTATATAATTTCAATATCCTTTTTCATTTTATTTTTAAGATCATTTACAGAATTCATATCGTACCCATATAATCTTCCATTGTCTGTATCCTCATCGTCTTTTCTTCCACGTAAACGCAATTCTCTATCAACAATAAAAACGTATTCTGAACTTAAATCTTGGTTGATTGTATAGGGAGAATCAAAACTATTAAACACCTTTTTAATATCATCAGCACTCATAAAAACAAACTTCCAGTTGTTAATATCTGTATAAGAGCTTAACTTTTTCTTTAAAGCGTTTACTTGTATTTCTGTTCCTTCTGGAGCAATTAATACAGATTGAAAAAACATACTTTTACGATATCTTTTATAAATAACTTCGTTTAAGTTAAAGAGTCCACCTTTATTTTTTTCGATATCCGTACCTAAAAAACTAACTACAGAAAAATGATCTTTAAATGAAACTTCTCCTTTTACATTTTCTACATTTTTGGTTAGAATTGGTAAATTAGCATGGTGATAAATTCCTAAAGACAAGAAAATATAAAAGATTAACGGCCCTAAAAATAATGCAGATAAAGCGAGAGCTTTTGTTTTTC
Organism: uncultured Flavobacteriaceae bacterium; assembly: GCA_913065125.1. GTDB lineage: Bacteria > Bacteroidota > Bacteroidia > Flavobacteriales > Flavobacteriaceae > Polaribacter > Polaribacter gochangensis. Next base: position 228,579 of record CAJYAG010000002.1, read on the forward strand.
TATTTTTTATCATGTGGCAAAAAAAAAGGTGGTTAAAACCACCTTATTATTTTTTAATACAAATTAGTAATTCCATTTTGTCAAAGGAGACAATACATCAAATATATATCCTCCTTCTATTAATAGCAAAGTAACAAGATAGCATATTAAAAATACTGATGTCCAAACTACAGCTCTTCTAAACCATTTTTTTTCACCCTCCATGTGCATAAATGCCCAAGTAATACCATAAGCTTTCGCTATTGTTAAAATGATGAAAATCCAATTTAAAGGGCTTGTTCCTAAAAAGCTTGTTAAATGTAAACTAGCTGGTTTAATAATACCAAAAATAACTTCTACTATTGTTATTACAGATAGTATTCCAAAAACCATCCATATTCTTTTTGTATTTGACTCGTGCGCGTGTGCCATTTTTATAATTTTTTTATAATTAAACTAAGTAGAAGAATGTAAATACAAATACCCAAACTAAATCTACAAAGTGCCAATATAATCCTACTTTTTCTACCATTTCATAATGTCCGCGGCGCTCGTAAGTACCAATAATAACATTAAAAAATATAATAATATTTATAAGAACCCCTGTGAATACGTGAAACCCGTGAAAACCAGTTATAAAGAAAAAGAAGTCTGCAAAAATTGGATTTCCATATTCATTTACTTGAAGGTTTGCCCCTTCAACAACTTGTTTTGCATTTAACAAATAACGAGCTCCTTCCTCTCTAGAAAGTATTGTTTTTTGTTTTGTTGATAGGTCTATTTTCTCAGTTCTAATTAAAACATCTGGATTATTCTTGTAAGAATTTACAACTTCATTAACAGAATAACTTGGTAGAGTTGCTTCTGAAACATTCCATATTCCATTTTTTCTTGTATGTTCTACTCTTTCTTCATGTGCATCAACTACAAAATCTGACAAAGCGATTTGATGACCATCTTTAACAAATTGTAAAATTTTACCATCTGTAGTTTGTACAGCTCCGTAAGAACCTTTGATAAAGTTTTTCCACTCCCAAGCTTGTGATCCTAAGAATATTAAACCTCCAATAATCGTAAATAACATGTACCAAGCTACTTTCTTCTTTTTCATTTGATGACCAGCATCAACAGCTAACACCATTGTTACAGAAGAAAAGATTAAAATAAATGTCATTAAAGCTACATAGTACATCGGTGCATGTACTCCATGTAAAAACGGAAAGTGTGTAAAAACTTCATCGGCAATTGGCCAAGAGTCTATAAATTTAAATCTTGTTAAACCGTATGCGGCTAAAAACCCAGAAAAAGTTAATGCATCTGATACGATAAAAAACCACATCATCATTTTTCCGTAACTCGCTCCAAAAGGTTTTTTCCCGCCACCGTTCCAGGCAGTTTTGTCTTCAGAATTTACAGCAATAGTTGCTCCCATAAATAGCTATATTAATTATTTTTTAAAATAGTTTGTCAAAATTACATAATTTTCATCATCTAATAAAATAGAAAAAGAAAAATAGATACATCCAAAGTACTCCTACAAAGTGCCAAAAAATTGCACCAAGCTCAAAACCAAGCATTTCTGCGGAATTATACTTAGATTTAAAATGATTATAAATTACTACTAGTAGCACAATTAACCCTGCCACTAGATGTAAAACGTGCATAAAAGTAATACCAATTATAAATGAAGTTGAAACTGTACTGTTTGGTCCGGTAAAAAACAACCCAACATTTCTTAATTCAATGAACCCTTCGTATTGATAATAAATAAATCCAACACCTAGAACTAAAGTAACTAAAAGGAGTAAAAAACTTCCTTTTGTTTTGTCTTTTTTAAGTAATCTCTGTGCTATAATAAATGTTAAGCTGCTAAAAATAATTAATGCTGTACTTATATAAAAAGACATAGGTAAATCAAACGATACCCAATCTTCTCTTTTTCTACTTACTACATAAGCACTTGTTAATCCGGCAAAAAACATCGTCATGCTAATCATAGAAATCCACAACATTGGTTTTGCTGAACTCTTTTTGGCTACATTTAATTCTGCCTTTAAACTTTCTTGACTCATTGTATTTAATGTAAAAATTTATCTATTACGTATATTATTTGAACTAGTGTAATATAAATTACACTTGATAACATTAATTTTCTTGCTTCGGTATTAGATTCTGTTCTGTGTAATTGTATTCCATAGTACAACATCGAACAACCTGCTAAAGCTATAACTATTGCAGTTACAGGATAAATATAAAATGCTCCTGTTACCTTTAATACTGGTGCTACAGAAACTAAAATCATGATAAAAGTATAAAAGATAATTTGCTTTATTGCCCCTTTATCTTTTTTATTCATTGGCAGCATGTTAAATCCTGCTTTTTGATATTCCTCAAATTGTAACCAACCAATTGCCCAAAAGTGTGGAAATTGCCAAAAAAACTGAATTAAAAATAAAAACCCAGCTTCAATACCAAATTGATTTGTTGCTGCAACCCAACCTAACATAAAAGGAATTGCTCCAGGAATTGCTCCTACAAAAACAGTTAATGGAGTTACAGATTTTAACGGAGTATAAACACTCGTGTATAAAAAAATTGATATCGCTCCAAACAATGCAGATTTTTCGTTGATGTTATATAAAATTGCAATTCCTAAAACTGTGAAAGAAAATGCTATTATCAATGCAGTAGAAACGGTCATTCTGCCAGTTGGCAAAGGTCTATTCATCGTTCTTTTCATTAAAGCATCTGTATCTTTTTCTATCACTTGATTAAATGCATTTGATGCACCAACCATAAAATACCCACCAATAGCTAATTGAATGATGATAAAAGTATCAACAATTTCGGCCGCTAATAAATAGCCAGCAATGGAAGAAAAGACTACACTTAAAGACAAACCGACTTTTGTAAGTTGCTTAAAATCTGTTATAAACTTTTTAATTATTGATTTATCTTCTATGCTAGAAATCGAGCTCATTTATTTGTTTTCAAACCTTTTGCAAAGATATTTTATTCTGTGCTAATTTCTTGCTTTTTCTGCTATAAAAAATGAATTAGATTTCTATTTAAAATATTTCAAAAAAAACTTTGGTAATTGCTTTTTTGTTTTAACTTTGCACCCGCATTGAAAGATATGCAAGTTCTTTAAAATATACTGCGCGAAAGTAGCTCAGGGGTAGAGCATCACCTTGCCAAGGTGAGGGTCGCGGGTTCAAATCCCGTCTTTCGCTCTATTCTTTTATATAATACCAATGCTCAAGTGGTGGAATTGGTAGACACGCTGGACTTAAAATCCAGTGGGCAGTAATGCCCGTATGGGTTCAAGTCCCATCTTGAGTACAAGAAAGTCTTAACATTAATTTGTTAAGGCTTTTTTTTATGAAAAAATTACACAACTTTTAGAAATAAAAAAACCCACTCTAAGTTAGAGTGGGAAAATTGCTATGAAAAAGAAAGTGGTTTTTACACCACATAACAAATATACAAGTTTTTAATAAATTCTACTATTTTTTTTTAAAATTTTACTGTTTTTTAAAAATCAAAATACCAGTTAAATAAATCTGCTTTTATTCCAACTGAAAACCACAATGCAACACTTTGAGTATTAGAGGGGTTTCTCTCTAAAGAAAAATTTCTAAATGTAAATCCGCCAAATAAACTTAAATTATTTGATGTGTTTAATAAATACCTTCCTTGAAAATCTGCAATAAATATAGCCGCTTTGTTACCTTGACCAACTTCATTGTCATAATTTCCTTTTCTTAAATCGTACGACTTATAAATATCTCCACCATTACTTACAGAAGCAAATTCATCAAAACCTTTCTGCCCTATAATTACTTTAGCACTTGTTGTCCATCTATCAAATTTATAATTTCCAATCAAAATTGCTTCCCAAAAATTGGCTCCCCAAGCATGACTTAATGGTTGGCTATAATTACCATAATTTAAGAGGGGGTCTTTATGTGCAAACGTATATGGTCTTACAGTGTTTAATTCTGCTTGCACATACAAATCTTTTACATTAAATGCATCAAAATATTTAGCTCCAAATTGAAATCCAAATTTGTTTCCCCAATATCCTAAATCGCTAATTTTTCCGAAAGAAAATTCATCTACAACCAATTGAGAATATAAAACGAGGTTTTCTTTTAGTTTGTATTTTGCTGTTAATCCTAACATTGCGTTTCCTGCATCTTCTCCTCTACTAAACTCTACAGCTCTATAAAACATTAATGGATTCATAAAACCGATATCAAAACCTTGATCTCCTTTAGAAACAGCTGTTTCAAAAAACCCTATATTTAATTTATCTGTAAGGTTTAGACTTAAATAATGTATGGCAATATATTTTCTTGGATGTTCATTGTTTACAACTACTGGATGCCTTACATCTGTTCCCCAAAGCCAAATATTTGTGTAATTTAATTTCCAAAAATTTACACTCATTTTTAAATATGGCATTGGTGATGAAACATCAGAAAGTAAAAGAGATCTATATCCGTCTCCAATAAAATTCTTTCCATTACCAAACTGAAATTGCAAAAATTTATTTGGTGTATATGCCAAATATCCTTCGGCTACCGGATAATCGAAAGCATCCGCTTTAAACCCTTTTGCTTTTCCTCTTCCTGGAACTAATCCTTCAGAAAATGCTGGCTTAAACGTATTTGATGGGTTTGAAATAAAATCATTTATGTAGCCTGCAAATCTACCTTGACTCTCATAAATTGTTGCTGAGAAGGAAAAATCGTTTCCTAATCCTCCGTTGACTGTTAAATTTCTAGAATTATTAAAAGTATAAGAAACATCAGAGTTGTCTTTCCCTAATTGCACATCTAATAAAAAATCTACGTTGAACCAATATCCATCGCCTCTAACTTCTAATAAATGTTCGTTCCAAAGTTTTCTTTTTAACCAAGTTGTTTCTTCTGGTTTTAAAAACTGACTTTTTTCTGCATCTAAATCATAAACAGCATTAACGTTATTATACACATAAGGCTTAACTGCAGTGTGAGCGTTGCTGTTTTTATTTAAAGCATAATCATAATTAATATATCTTTGATGGGTAAACGGAATGTTTAACTGACTTTTATGTTCTATAAATGGTGCTTTTTTACGTTCATCAAGTGGAATGTTTTTTACTTCTTTAGGTTTTACCTCAACAACTTCTTCAATTATTTCCTCCGTAATATCATTATCAATTTGTAATGGAAAGTTTAATGGTAAAGCGAAACGCATTTCTACATTATTGTTATTGTATTTTGCTGGAGAAATTACGGGCAAGGTTTTAAAAACCCTTTTTACCTCTTCTTGCAATTCTGCATAGAGCGAATTAATGTAAATTACTTTAAAAGTACCTGTATTTGTAACTACAAAGACAACATTTACCGTTCCTTTAAACTTTTCATTTTCTAAAATAACTGGAGAATTAAATTCTTTAAAAAACAACTCTTTTGTTGTTTTGTAAAAGCATGATTCTATTTTATCGATGCTTTGGTTTTCACAATTTTTAAACACAGGATGGCGTTCTGCTTGAGCAGATAAAAATATTGGAATTAAAAAGAAGTATAAAAAAAGATAGTTTTTCATTATTGTTCTTACAGTTTAGTAACTCTATTATTTTTTAATTGATATTTTTCTTTACTCTCTAAACACTCTGCAACTCCACCTTCATTAAAGCTTAATCGATGTCCAAATTCACTGATCCAACCAATCTGTTTAGACGGGTTTCCAACCACCAAAGCGTAAGGTAAAATTTCTTTTACAACAACTGCACCAGCTCCAATAAAAGAATATTTACCAATATCATTTCCACAAACTATGGTTGCATTGGCGCCAATACTTGCGCCTTTTTTAACAGTGGTTTTTAAATACTGATTTTTTCTATTTACAGCACTTCTTGGGTTGATAACGTTTGTAAAAACCATAGATGGACCTAAAAAAACATCGTCTTCGCAAATAACACCCGTATAAATAGAAACATTATTTTGAACTTTAACATTGTTCCCTAAAACTACTTCTGGAGAAATCACAACATTTTGACCGATGTTGCAATTTTTTCCGATTTTACAATTTGGCATAATATGACTAAAGTGCCAAATACTAGTTCCCTCTCCAATTTCACAACCTTTATCAATTACAGCTGTTTCGTGTGCTTTATATTTACTCATTTTTAATAATCTGAATTAATGTTTGTTGCATCAATTATTTCTCTAGCTGATGAAGTTCCAATTCTTTCAACCCCTAAAGTAATCATTTTTAAAGCATCATTCTTTGTTTTAACACCACCTGCTGCTTTTATTTTTAATGGCTTTGCATTCTCTGACATTATTTTAATGCTCTCAAATGTTGCTCCGTTTGGCTTATTGTTTTCTGTTTTATAAAACCCTGTTGATGATTTCACAAATACGTATTTAGCATTCTCTTCACCAAAATTATCAAGTATAACTTTTTTTATCAACTTAGAAATAACAGCAATTTCTTCATTATTTAAAGCGGCAACTTCAATAATCCACTTTACAGTTTTGTTGTTTTTTAGACCTAAAGCTGTCCCTTTTAATATTTCTTCTTTAATCAAAGAAGTTTCTCCTTTTTTAAATGCTTCATAATTTACAACAAAATCTAAATCATCAACACCTAAATTGATGGCTTTTTGCGCTTCATTTAATTTTTCCTCAATAGCATATGATCCTTCATGAAACCCAATTACTGTACCAACCAAAACATTTGATGTAGCTTTGCTTATCATCTCTTTTGCCAATGAAATATAATTGGCTCTTATCATTACCAATTTAAAATTGTAAGCAATGGCATCTTCAACTAGCTTAATAATAATTTCTTTCGTTTCTTTTACAGAAATATTAGCTTGTGCTGGAGTTTTTAAATAAGTAGAATCTAAGTATTGGACTAACTTCATTTACCGTTGATTTATCCAAACAAAAATAGTAAATATTAAGCGCATTAAAAAAGAGCAACCTAATTGATTACTCTTTATATTTTTATCTTATAATTATTACTGAACTCTAAAAGTAATTGGTAATGTAAATTTTACATTAACCGGAACTTTACGTTGCATTCCGGGAGTGAATTGTGGTAGCTTTTCAATGATTCTAAATGCTTCCTTTTCTAACTTTGGATGTGGTGCTTTAATTTTAATCTCACTTATATTTCCTGTTTTAGATATCACAAATTGTGCAAATATTTTATATGTTCCTGATCTTAAACTTAAGTTTTGAGCTAAATCTACATCAAATCTCTTAGACACAAACTTTTGAATTGATGAAATAAAACATTTTTTGTTTTCTTCTTGAGACAATCCTTCACATCCTTTAAAAACAGGTGCATCTTCTATAACAATAAATGGAACATCATCAATTATTATTAGATCCTCTGGTACATAATCATTCAAAGCTTTTCCAATATTTGCATCTATTTTATCTAAAGGCTCTAAATCTGGTAATAAATCTTCGATGAAAGCATCTTCTTCTTTTTTAGGATCTATTTCGTCAAGAATTAAAACTCTTGGTGTTGCTTTTTTTATACTTCTTTTTTGTTCTTTCACAAAATTTGATGGATTTTCTTCTAATAATAGTTCATAATCAAAATTTGAGTCTGGCATAACAATACCAACCTTTTTTTCTATTGTTTTAAATTCGATTAACTGATATACAACAAACAAGACCAACACAAGTGATAATTGCATAAAAATGTTGGTGTACTTTTCTAATTGCTTTTTGGGATGCTTTTTTTCATTTTTCATAAGTTTATAGTTTTAAGTTATGATGATGAATTCAAAAAAGATGCCAATAAAAAAGAGCAACCAATTGGTTGCTCTTTTTTAACTTTATTTTCAACTAGATGTTACTCAACATTAAATGAAATTGGAAGTGTGTATTTCATCCCTACCGGAACTCCTCTTTGTCTACCAGGAATCATTTTAGGAAGTGTTTTTACAACTCTCTCAGCTTCTTGCCCTAATCTTGGGTGTGGTGTTCTAAAAGCATTAATTTCTGTAATGTTTCCTTTTGGATCAATTCTAAACTGAACCCAGATTTTCTTTTTCCCTGGAGATAAACCTAATTCACCTGCTAAATCACCATTAAACCTTCTAGCTATATGTTTTCTTATCTTCTCATTTAAACAATCACCTTTTTCTTTTCTGGTTCCAGTACATCCAGGAAAAACAGGTACTTCCTCAATTACTGCAAAAGGAACATCTTCTACAATACTCTCAACTTCTTCTACTTCTACAATTTCTTCTACTTCAACAGCTTCAGTTTCATCAGTTTCTGTAGTTTCGATTACAGTCTCTTCAACTTCTTTTTCGTCTTCTACGATTTCGATCTTTTCTGGAGCTGGTGGTGGTGGAGCTTTAGGTTTAACTTCTTCTATACGTTCAGTAATCGGAATGTCTTCTTCCATTAAATCTTGCATGTTTGCATCACCAAATGCATCGATTGCTCTATCATAGGTCTTGTTTTCCATTGCTACATATGTAACAAAAAGTGCTAAAACCAAACCTAATTGAATAAACAATTTTGAGTAATTCTCTAAGTTTGATTTTGGATTTTTCTTAATTTCCATCCTAATGTTTTTTTAATAGTTCGCTAATTTAATTAAATTCTTATGACTTATGCAAGTATTAAAGTTAAATAGCATCAATTTTTTTATAAATTGAATTAAAAATTAACAATGCTATAAAAACCCCAACACAATTTGCAACAACATCAAGTAAACTTGCTGTTCTATAGGTTGTAAGAGTTGTTTGTAAAACTTCAATAATTATGCCATAAAAAACACATCCTAAAGCGATTGCATATTTCATAAGGTTATTTCTCCTAGATTCAGGAAAACTAAGCAACCATGTTAGCGCCAATGTAAAATATGCAATCGTATGATATATCTTATCTGAATTAGGTAAATTAATTGGTGACCTAGCTGTTTTTATCAAACTTAAAAAACCAATTGTTATGGCAACAATAAGTGCAATAAAAATAATTTTATCCTTTAATAAGATCTTGATAAGCTTGCGCATCTAATAAATCATCTAATTGAGAAGCATCAGCTATTGTTACTTTAATCATCCAACCTTTACCATAAGGGTCTTTGTTTACTAATTCTGGTTCGTCTTCTAGGTTTTCATTAAATTCGGTAACTTCTCCGGTTAATGGCATAAATAAATCTGATACGGTTTTTACAGCTTCTACAGATCCAAAAACCTCATCTCTTTCTACGGTATCATCAATAGTGTCTACATCTACATATACGATGTCTCCAAGTTCTCCTTGTGCAAAATCTGTGATACCAATTGTAGCTGTATCTCCTTCTACCTTAATCCATTCGTGGTCTTTTGTGTACTTTAATTCTGATGGAATGTTCATTATAATTGTTTTATTATTATTGATTAATTTTTAATTGCCTAAGTTATAAATTAAATTGAAACCAGCATTAATAGACAGTCTTGGAAATGTGGTTGAGATTGCATATTTAGACATGGTGTGATTGTAATAAAATGATGTTGTTATGTTTCTACTTAATTTATAGTCTGCTGCAAATTTAATAGATAAAAGTTTTTGACCACCACTTATTTGATTATTTTCTATATCTACAGATCTAATCATTGTTAAGTTATCTCTTAAAGAGATATCTGCTCTCATATTAATATCTCCTTTTAACTTTTGTCTTTTACCAGCAAAACGAGTATTAAATGCAATGTTTTTTAATCTGTATCCAACACCAAATATATACTCTGTTCCTTTTATATCTGTTAATGTACTATTGTCAAAATTCAAAGTAAGAGTTCTGTCTTTTCTAATTTCGCCTTTGAATGAAAATGAGTTTTTCATTTTCATGTCAATTTTAATAAGCGGAGAAAACTCATCAATTAAACTTGCTGCCGAAATTAATAATTTTGGTTGATAATTTCCAGTTGCATTTACTTTTGTTAAATCTGCTTGATCGTATTGCAAGTTGTTGGTATAATTAGAAATTGTGTATGACGATTTATATCCGTTTGTTACTGTAAAACTAGTAAAGTTATCTTTAAACCAACCTATTTTCATTAATCCGTTATAACGCAACGTCCAATTGGGAATCGGAATATTTTTAAACAAGCCTAATCCAACCGAATTTGCTTCATCACCCGAATAAGCAGCAATAAACGCTGGCAGTAAAACTTGTTGCCCTGCTTCTTTAAAAGCAGCGTTTGCTGTGTTTGGCAACCCAGTTTCTGAAGATAGTCTCTGAGAAAGAATGGTTCTGTTTGCTAAAAATGAATTAAATAATTCATCAGAATCTAAAAATACTGTAGATAACATAGAAAAACTTGTACTAAAGTTTCCGGTTTCTGTAATTGGTGTTGATGTATTTAAAACGCCACCTTCTACATCTAATTGTTGCGAAATATTATTTGTTTCAATTTTATTACCCGTCAATTCTATATTTAAATCATTAAATGGTTTTAATGAAATGGTATAGTCTAATTTATTGTAATGTGTTCTACTATATGTTTTACTATAATATTCAGAACCAACGGCTCTATCTACTAACCAACCTTTTTCAAAGGCTTTATTCCTGATGTCTATTTGACTACCAAAAACAAAACCTAATGTTGGCGCAAAACCTCCGTTTACCTGATCTCTTCCTAAAAACCCAGAACTTCCTAAATAACCTGGTAATAATGTTCCGTTGTTGGATGCATTACTAATTTTTACTGTTTTAACCGCTGTAACAAAATCATAAACACCTAATAATAGTTTATCTTTTAACGTTGCTTTTTTTACCTTTACTTGGTTTACATTGGGTAATTGTGGTGCTTGAAATGGATTTGAGTTTTTGTTAGTTGCAGCTTTTCCATCACTAATAAATAATTTTTTAAACCCTGTATCTTCATATAATTTAGAAAAACTAAAAGTTGTATTAAAGTTATGTGTGTTTGAGTTTTGTAATAAATTTCCAATTTTATCTACATAACTTTTTGATGCCGCTTTCCAATCAAAATTTGCTGTATAACTGTAATCTGCAGTTACAAAACCTAGATATGGAAGCTTATCAATTGGTAATTTATAATTGGCTGTTAACTTTTGATTGTAATGATCTGGTCGTCCCATATTAAAAAACTGATCAAAAATTTCTAGCTCTTCTCCGTTGCCAAAATTATCATACAAATAACTGTTGTTTGCATTAAAGTTTACACTCAACGATTTAGTAATGTCAAATCCGATAGTATAATCCCAATCAAACATAAATCTACGTTGCGTTAATGTTGGTTGCGGACTTAATCCTTCAATTAAGTTTCTAGATTTTTGTTGAACAAAATTTCTTGTAATTCTAGAATTTAATCCAATAGATTTTGGCAATAAATTGATATTGATATCTCTAATGATTTGCCAATACTTACTTTTACTAAAAAATTCTGAATCTTTAAAAGGTTCAATAAACTTTGGTTGAAATGTAAAATTATAACTTGCACCAGCTCTTAAATTCTGATTTAAATACTTTTCTATATTATAATCTTTATGGTATTCTTCAGAAAAAGCGTATGAAATCGAAAAATTTTCTATATCGTAGGGTTTTGGCTTTTGTGTAGATTCTGGGTTTCGGTTTTTCTTAACATTATTAAAACTAATGCTTTTTCGCAACGTATAATCTTGAGAATTAGCACTATTTGGGTTTACCTCTTTTGCTTCAGCAAATTTTACATCTTGATATTGCGGATCGTACTTTGGGTCTCTAAACTCTTCTCCAACACTATAACTCATAGGCAACTGTACGCCCCAGTTTTTTGGCATCATTTTGCCTAAATTAATATTTGTAGAAATATCGTATTGTTTTGTTTCTTCTATACTTCTTTGGTTTACTCTGTCTTCTACATTTCCAAAACCAATGGTTTGCATTCTTCCTGTAACAGAAACATCTGCTAAATCAGCAAAATTTGCATCTGCATTTACAACTGCTGCCCAACCACCTTTGTTGTCAAACCCAGAAGAGCGCAATTCATTAAACCAAATTTCTGCACTTTTTTGTGTTGGTCTTGTGTTTTTTACTCCTAGCATTAAGGTTCTAATTGATCCTAAAGTCGGATTTCCTTTTACTCTTAACACGACAGAATGCACAGGCGAATTTGTTGGAAACGGGTATATTTTGTTGATAGATAATGTTCCGCCAGAATTTGGAATTTCTCCATCTCTTTTAAGTTTTATCCTTCCTAATTCTTCTAAAAGTACATCTAAATTATTTGCTTCTGGCCATACATTTGTTGGCTCTAAACTTCCGCTTACAGAAACTTTTAAAGGCACTTCTATTTGATAAAAGTTATCATCTAAATCTGTTCCTAATCTAATGATAGCAACCAAATCATTATCAGCAACACTTCCTGTAACAATTGGTTCTGCATGTATAAACATTTTTAAATTTTTATACATTCTTAAATCTACACTTACGTTTTTATATATTGCCCTGGTTTCGTTTTGCTTTAGGTCTTTTACTTTTAAAGAAACCGATTGCTCGTTTTGTTGTTGTATGGTAGAACTTCCCTGTAATTGCTCTCTAATAATTCCTGGAGGCAATACATATCTTCCTTCGTTTTGTTCAATATTTACAACACCAACTTCAAAATTATTTAAATCTTGATTTGTTAAATCTTGTGGAGGATTAACAGCTGGATTTAATGTTTTTGTATAGCGTCTATAATCTCCTCTTACCAATTCTAACTGACCAAAACGCAGTACAACTGGCATTTTAAATTTGGTCATAAACATTCTAATAAACCGAATGCTATTAAAATCTGTAATTCCGTTTACTGGCGTTCCGCTTCTAACAGGAATTCTAAATTGATACCATTTTGTTTTTCTAGAAGTTCCGTCTGCCAACGTTACCGATGTTTCTTTTTCATCAACAATATTATTACTTCCTTTTACCAAATCATTTTTGTTTAAAGATACTTTGTATTCAAAGTAACTTTCAACCGTATTCATGGTTTGATCTTTGTTAATATCTTCTACATCTGGGTATGATGAAGACGAAGTTGGATATGATTCAGTTGATTGATTTGCCGTTGGCGAATTTCCTTCTGTATTGTTAAAATTTTTATATCTGGTAATTACAGACGCGTTTGTGTTATCAAAATTGGTACTTCTAAAATATTGAAAATTATCTGATGAAATATCATTCTTATTTAACTTACTAATGTCAAAAACTTTTGGTTGATAGAAACTCAATTCATCTTCGTTTTTCAATCCATCTAAACCAATATCTTGATTTTTTCTGGCCGCATCATCAACATCAAAGGCGTATAAAATAGATTGATTTGTTGGCACATTTCCCCAAGTTGATGCCGTAATGTTTGTGTTCGTTCCGTCTGCTGGCATTCCGTTTTCGTACATCTTCCTATTGTCTTTTAAGATGTCTTCAGAAATGTTTCCTAAGTTAAAATACAATTCTCCGACTTGATTTACAGGATTTTTTGGATCAATTCCTGTTGGCAAACCTTCTGTATTTGTAATCGAATAATCTTGATACGGATCTTTAATCCAAAACTGAATATATTCTACATTTGCTTGATCAAAATTATTGGTGGTTAATGGTCGCATAATTCCGCCCCAACGATCTTGCGGATTCGAAAAAGTTCCATCTGCATTAACAGTTGCTCCGGTATCAAAATTATAGGTTCCTCTTTCTGATGGAAAATACGCTAAATCTAAAGTTCTTACTAAAATGTTTTGCGTTAAATCTAATTCTGTATTTGGAAACAATTCTGAATAACCAATTTGACGAACTTCTGTTCTAGACAATTCTATATTATCAATATTTGCAGGTTTAGCACCGTTTCCATAAAACAATTGATCGATTGAATACCACGCTAATTTTGCTCGTTTATCGTTATAACTTAAATCGTTGGCGTCTCCATTTAAATTTTGAGTAAGTGGTGTACTTGCTGTAAACCAATTTAAAGGCGATAATAAATCAATCGGAATTTGTGATGCTTCAAAATCATCTACATACGTTGTTGCGGCTCCATTAACATCAACGCCACTTGGAGTTCCAGGAAGTAAATAGGCCAAATCTGCTCTAACAGACACATTTGATGGAACATCTGTATCTACAAACGGAATTTTATTTACCCATTTTGTAAAAATTGGCATTTCTGTTGTGTATTCTACATTCAACCCAAACATGGTGTTGTTAATAGGGTCGCTACCAAAATTTACTTTTTGAGTGATTGGTTTTTCATTGACGTTTAACAGTGTTCCTCCAAGTATAAAATCATCTGAAAACCGATGTTCAACTTCTAAACCCATAAAGGTTTTTTGCTGTTGGTTAAAAACCGAATTGTTTTCTGTTGAAACGTTTATTGGAACTCCAGAAGATTGCAATCCTGGGTCAATAATTTGAACTCTACCAAAATTATAATCTACAACAAAATCTACTCCTTCTACTAATTGTCTACCACCAGCAGTAACTTTTACAGAACCTCTTGGAACATTAAATGCGTTTAACGGAATTCCGTTACTGTTTTCTGTTTTTGCATACCCTTTTAAAATAAATTTATCTTTATTCTGATGGTTATTTTTTGCTTGAGATTTTGTGTTGATATATAATTCATTGAACACATAATCGTTTTTATCTGATGGTGTTGTTAACGAACTTGATAAGTCTGAACCAAAAGGTTCTGTTTCTGGAAAAATGATAAATCCTCTGTTAGAATTTACAGTGACATTTTCTACATAATCAAAAAACCCATCTCCGTTTGCAACTGCATATGAACTCTGATCTAACTTGTCTAAATTTAAAACATTTAATAATGTTTTATTTGCTATTCCGGGTGTTGAAGCGTTTTGTAAGGTGTTAGACGGAATTCCTGTTTGATCATCTCTATATAAAATTTCGAATCTAAAACCATCTTGTGTTAATGGAAAAACACCTAAAGGGTACACATTTTTCATCATCAATTTCCAAGTAGGAAACTGTTCTTCGTTCCCTGCAACTGTTCTTTTTGTGGTGATTATTTCGCTGCGTAATAATTTTACTGCTAAATTACTTGGGGCTACAATCCCGTCATTAGATAATTCTCCAACTTTAAAAGAAGTTTCTGAACTACCAACAACTGTATATTCATAAGCAACCGCTAAAACTTCTCCGTCAGAGAGTTTTCTGTTTAAAGAAATAAATCCTAGTTGCGGATTCAACGTATATTCGTTCTCTTCTAACTTTCTAGCATTTTGCAACATAGAATACCCAGTTCCTTGACTTAAACCATAATTTAAAAGTGTGCTTTCTACCGTTGTTATATCTCTAATTCCACTAGTTTCAGTTAATAAATTAGATAGATTATTTGCTTTATTCGATGGTATGTTTTTACCTTGAACTTGTGATGGAGAAGTTGGATTTACACCAGAACCAACATAATCTGGCTTGTTTGGCTCACCAATATCTGCTAAAGCAACAATGCTTCTAAAGTTTTCTGTGTTTGAGTTTCTATTGGTAATCCAAACTTCTATTCTAGTAACATTAATTGGACTACTAATTAGTGGGTAGTTTTGAAGAGAATTCTTGTAATTTTCTCTAAAATATTGCGATAAAAAAAAGTGTCTATTATCGTCGTAATCTGTTGCTCTTAACTCAAAAGGGTTAATGGATGCTCCTGCTTCGGCGGTTACAACTTTACTCTCAGAGTTTTGTTGAGAAAAAACGGCGGTTACCATTGTTTTACCAAATTGCAATTCGGTTTTTAAACCAAACAAACTTTGTGCTCCGTTTATCAATGTGTTTTTTATCGGCATCGAAACATTACCAGCTTCAATTTTTCTGATAATATCATCTTCTGTTGGCGTATATTCTAGCTTAATTAAATTTTGAAAATCGAATGTAGATTGTGTATCGTAATCAGCAGTAACTTTTAATCTTTTTCCAACATTTGCAACAATACTTGCTGTTATTTGCTGATCAAAATCAAACGTAAAACTACTTCTATTATTTTCTGATAATTGTGGATTATCAACATTTTGGTAAATTCCACCTAACTTTATATTTAAATTTCCGCTCGGAATAACTTCAACGGTGTTTCCTCCAAAAATAGATTCAAAAAACGTTGAATTTACATAGTAAGTTGGTAGTAAGTTTTTTTGTGCAGCTTTATTTCCTTTCTTTTTACTTAAGGCATCGTTCTTTTCTTTGAAATACTCTTTAATATCTTTTTTTAAGCGATATTTCTGATATTCTTCCGGAGACATAAAAATTGGATTACCAACTTTAAAATCATCCAAAAATTCTACAACAATATATTTATTTAATTTTTTATCAAAAGTAACGGAATAGGTTGTTGGTGGGTTTAAAAAAATGCTTCCTTTTTGATGTGCTTTAAACTTGTATTTAAGCGCTGGAATCGTGTCTTTTTTAATAGAATCATTCTTTGTTTTTACGGTTTGAGAAAAAACAGTTGTAGTTGCTAATATAGCAACTACACATATTAATAATCTATGAAAATACGTCCTACTCAATGTAATTATAAACTTTTTAATGCACCTTTAATCAACAATTCTACAGTAGCTTCTGGTTGTTCTTTTAAAATTGTATTTAATACTTTATCTGATTGTTTTCTGTTAAAACCTAATACTTCTAATGCAGATAACGCTTCATCTTTATTCGTATTGTTTTTAATAACAGAAATTGTGTCTAAATCAAACGTTTTTAAAATTTTATCCTTTAAATCAATAATTACACGTTGTGCTGTTTTTGCTCCAATGCCTTTTACCGACTGAATTAAAGGGATGTTTTCTGATGCTATTGCTTGTTGTATTTCTTGAGATGACATTGAAGATAACATGGTTCTAGCAATGCTTGGTCCAACTCCAGAAACAGAGATTAACAATCTAAAAATTTCTCTTTCCGTTTTATCAATAAAACCAAACAACGTATGAGAATCTTCTTTAACTGATAGATGCGTAAATAATGTAATTGCTTCGCTATCTGGTAAAGTAGAAAATGTATTTAAAGAAATGTGTAGTAAATAGCCAACTCCAGCACAATCTATCACAACATACGTTGGGTTTTTCTCTACTAATCTTCCTTTTATTTGTGTAATCATTTAGTGTTTTTCAGAATTTCTTTTTTCTTTTTGTTGCGCATCAACAACAGCAACTGCAGCCATATTAACCATTTCATCTACACTAGCACCCAATTGTAAAATATGAACAGGTTTTTTTAATCCCATCATAATTGGACCAATAGATTCAACTTCATCAACCTGTTTCATTAATTTATAAGTAATGTTTGCAGCGTCTAAATTAGGAAAAATAAGCACATTTACCTTTTTCCCATTTAATTTAGAAAACGGAAATTCTTTAGCCAACATTTCTCTATTTAAAGCAAAATCTGCTTGTAATTCTCCGTCAATTACAACTTGCGGGAAATGTCTATGAATATACGAAACAGCTTCTCTAATTTTTAGAGCACTTTCAGATTCTGATGATCCAAAGTTAGAAAATGACAACATGGCTATATTGGGTTTTACACCAAACATTCTCGCTAAAGAATACGTTAATTGCGATATTTTTGCCAAATCTTTTGCATTTGGGTTGATGTTAATGGTTGTATCGGCTAAAAACATTGGTCCTTGTTTGGTCAACATTAAATTTGCAGCAGCAACTCTTGTAATTCCATGGTCTTTCTCTATCAATTCTAACATTGGTTTTACCACCGATGGATACGACCTAGAATATCCGGTAATTAACGAATCTGCTTCGCCTGCATTTACCATCATTGCTGCAAAATAATTACGCTCTCGCATCATTTTTTGAGCCTGAGATAATGTTATTCCTTTTCGTTGACGAGTTTTCCAATAAATTTCTCCAAAACGATTTCTACGTTCGCTTTCTTCATCTGTTTTTGGATCTATAATTGGTACATCAGCGTTAAAACCTATCTCTTCTTTTAACTCTAAGATAACTTCTTTTTTTCCTAATAAGATAGGGTTTCCAATTTTCTCGTCATAAACTCTTTGTGCAGCTTTTAAAACATCTAAATGATCTGCTTCTGCAAAAACAATACTTTTAGGATTGTTCTTTGCTCTGTTGTGTAACAATCTGATTTCTTTACTTCCTGTACCAGAGCGCTCCATCAATTCTCCTTGGTATTTTTCCCAATCTGTAATGGGTTCTAATGCCACTCCAGAATCTATTGCGGCTTTTGCAATTGCTGGCGGAATTTCATAAATTAAACGTGGATCAAAAGGCTTTGGAATGATATATTCTTTACCAAAAGACAAGCTAATTTCATCGTATACAATATTCACTTGTTCTGGCACGGTTTTTTTGGCTAAATCTGCTAAGGCATGAACAGCTGCCATTTTCATTTCCTCGTTAATTTTTGTTGCTCTAACATCTAAAGCTCCTCTAAATATAAATGGAAACCCAAGCACATTATTTACTTGGTTAGGATGATCAGATCTTCCTGTTGCCATAATAATATCTTCTCTAGTTCTGATCGCTAAATCGTACTCTATTTCTGGAACTGGATTTGCCATTGCAAATACAATTGGGTTTTTAGCCATCGATAATAACATCTCTGGAGTAACCACATTTCCTTTAGACAATCCAATAAAAACATCCGCATTATGCATTGCTTCTTCTAAAGTAAAAACATCCTTTTTATCAGTAGCAAACTCGGCTTTTTGCGATGTCAAATCAGTTCTATCTTTTCTGATAACACCTTTACTATCGCACATTACAATGTGTTCTCTTTTAGCACCTAATGCTAAATACAATCTTGTACAAGAAATTGCCGCAGCTCCTGCTCCGTTTACAACAATTTGAACTTCTTCAATATTTTTTTCTGTGATTTCAATAGCGTTTTTTAACGCTGCGGCAGAAATAATTGCGGTTCCGTGTTGGTCATCGTGCATCACAGGAATATCCAACTCTTCTTTTAATCTTCTTTCTATTTCAAAAGCTTCTGGAGCTTTAATATCCTCTAAGTTAATTCCTCCAAAAGTAGGAGCAATTGCTTTTACGGTTTCTACAAATTTATCTACATCTGTTGCATCAACTTCAATATCAAAAACGTCAATATCAGCAAATATTTTAAACAATAACGCTTTTCCTTCCATTACTGGTTTTGACGCTAATGCACCAATATCACCAAGTCCTAAAACCGCGGTTCCGTTCGTAATTACAGCAACTAGATTTCCTTTTGCTGTATATTTATATGCGTTATTTGGATCTTTTTCTATTTCTAAACACGGTTCTGCAACTCCTGGAGAATATGCTAACGATAAATCGTGTTGTGAAGCGTACTTTTTAGTAGGAATTACCTCAATTTTTCCTGGCTTAGGTTTTGCATGATATAATAAAGCTTCGTGTCTTTTCCTAGATTCACTCATGATGTTGTTGTTTCTATGAACCAACAAATATACTCTTTTTTAAACGTGTTTTTACTAAAAAAAGAGCTTGGTGTGGTAACAAAAAAGGAACTCAAAGCGTCTATTAAAAAAGAAAACTTATTTTTAAGAAATAATTGTATCTACTTTAACAAAATAAAAAGTACAATTTAATTTTACAACTGATAAGTTTGTACAGTTCAACTTTAAAAAACTATGAAAAAAACTTTCACATTTATTATTTTATTTGTCTCGTTTTCAGCTTTTTCTCAAATAAAAGGGAGAATTGTTGACAACAATAATTCTCCGTTATCTTTTGTAAGTATTTATTTAGAAGGAACAATTACTGGAACAACTTCTAATAATGATGGCGAATATGAATTACCCCTTAAAAAAACAGGAAACTATACCGTTGTATTTCAGTTTTTAGGTTTTAAAACAGTAAAAAAAGCTGTTAAAATTACTTCTTTTCCTTTTCAATTAAACGCAAAATTGATTGAAGAGCAAATCACGTTAAACGAAGTTGAGATTAGTAGTAATGAAAATCCAGCCAATAAAATTATTAGAAATGTAATTGCTAACAAGAAGAAAAATGAAAGTAAAATTCAAAAATTTACTGCCGATTTTTATTCAAGAGGTTTGTACAAAATTAAAAATGCACCGAAGAAAATTTTAGGACAAGAATTAGGCGATTTAGGTGGCGGATTAGATTCTACAAGAAGCGGAATTATTTATTTATCAGAAACTGTTTCTAAAATTTCGCATCAAAAACCGAATAGTTTTAAAGAACATATTGTTGCGTCTAAAGTTAGCGGAAGAGATAATGGTGTAAGTTTTAACAGAGCCGAAGATGTAAATTTTAACCTGTATAAAAACACTATTGAATTAGGAAACGAAATTATTTCTCCAATTTCTAATTATGCTTTTGGTTATTACGATTATAAATTAGTTGGAACATTTTATGATAAAAATGGACAATTAATTAGCAAAATTGCCATTTTACCAAAGCGGAAAAACGATCGGGTTTTTAATGGTTTTTTATACGTTGTAGAAGATGATTGGGCGCTGTATGGTTCAGAAGTTTCTGTAACTGGAGTGCAAGTAAATTTACCAATGGTAGATGTGTTGCGTTTAAAACAAACATTTAATAAATCAGCAAAAAATAATGCTTGGGTTGTAATTTCTCAAACTATTGATTTTAAAATTGGTTTGTTCGGAATTAACATAAATGGACGATTTTCTTCTGCGTACAGCAACTATAATTTCAATCCAACTTTTGATGAAAATACCTTCGGGAAGGAAATTTTATCCTTTGAAAAAGAAGCAACAAAAAAAGATTCTGTGTATTGGAAATTGTTAAGACCTGTTCCTTTAACCAAAGAAGAAGTAACCGATTATGTGGTTAAAGACAGTATAAAAACAATAAGAAGATCTAAAAAATATTTAGATTCTGTAGATACAAAAAACAACAAGCTTTCTTGGTCACTCCCTTTATCTGGTTATTCTTACAACAACAGTTACGAAAAATGGAATTTTAACATTAGTTCTCCGATTACTGATCTTAACTTTAATACAGTTCAAGGCTGGAATTCTACACTAGAAATGCGTTATTTTAAAGAACTAAATGAATCCGGAAAATGGATAAATATAGGAACAAATTTTAATTACGGCTTTTCTGATAAAAAATTAAGACCAACAGCATTTTTTGGTTATAAATGGAACAATATAAGTCGACCTGTTTTGCGTTTTTCTGGGGGAATTACAACAAGACAATTTAATGGCGCAAACCCTATTTCACCTTTTTGGAACACCATAAATTCAATTTATTTTGAAAGAAATTACATGAAAATTTATGAAAAAACATTTGCGAATGTTTCTTTTTCAAGAGAAATCACAAATGGATTTCGATTTAACGGATCTCTTGAATTTGCTGATAGAAAAGCCTTGGTAAACACAACAAATTATAGTGCTAAAAATATTGCAAATAGAGAATATGCATCAAACGATCCACAGAGTCCTACAAATTTTTCTTCATCTTTTACACCACATAAAATTTGGACATTAAATCTTGGTACAACCATCAATTTTGGGACAAAATATTTATCGTATCCAGATAGAAAATTTACGGTTTACAATAATAGTTATCCGTCCATTTATGTTGGTTACAGAAAAACTTTTGGCGCAGACAATAATCAACATAATTCTGATTATGTCTTTACGCAACTTCGTCAAAATTTTTCTTTAGGTAATTTAGGAAATACAAAATATCGTATAAAAGCAGGAATGTTTTTAGAGCAAAAAAATATTGCCTTTATGGATTATGCACATTTTAACGGAAATAAATTAGCTATTTCTCCAAGTGGCGGAACAACAAATCATTTTAATTTGTTAGATTATTACGCGTATAGCACCAATAATAAATTTGCGGAATTTCATGGCGAACATAATTTTAAAGGATTTTTATTAGGAAAAATTCCTCTGATAAACGCTTTAAATTTTCATGTTGTTGCTGGCGCAAAAGGATTGTTTACTGGCGATAGAAAACCGTACACGGAAGCTTCTATCGGTTTAGATAATATTGGTTTTGGAAAATGGCGTTTTTTACGAGTAGATTATGTAATCTCTAAAGGAGGCATCAACCAAAAACAACAAGGATTTGTTTTTAGTTTGAGTTTGTTTGATTAAAAAATAGTTTTTTGATGTATTTATTTATATTTGAGACAAAAATAAATATATGATGCTTTCTGTTTTAAAAGATTCAAAATTAAATAAAAAAGTTGTTGGAATTGCTCTTTATGGGAGTAATGGTTTTTGGTACGGAATTGTAATTGATTTTAATGAAGATATCCTGCAACTTCAACATTATACAGAATATGGTCAGCTAAATGGTGTTGTTATAATTGAAGTTTCTCAAATTGAAAGAACGGATTTTAATGACGATCATACTCAATCTTTAGATTTTTTAATAAAAAATCAAGACGAGTTTAAAAACATGAATTATACAAATTTATTTTTCAATGAACTAACAGATGATAACTGGAAATTTCAAGCGCTAAAACCTTATGAAAAAGAAAGAAAACTATTAGTTGGTGTACAAATTAATCAAGATGATACATATTTTGGTTTTATTGAAAAAATTGATGAAGAATACTTTTCCTTACATTGTATTGGGAACTTAGGAGAAGACAAGGGTTTGTGTATCTTTAATACCGAAGATGTTTCATCTTTTGTAATAAATGATTTAGACTGCAGAAAGAGATATTTACTCTTCAATATAAAAAAATGATAACACTAAAATTACTTCTTTTCGGAATTGCCACAGATTTACTCCAAACTTCTTCGGTAGAGTTTGAAGTGTTAGAAAATTGTACAATTGCTGATTTTAAAACAGAAATAAAAACCAAATATCCGCAGTTAGAAAATATCAATTCCTATGCAATTGCCGTAAATGAAGCTTATGCTTCTAACGAAACTGTGTTAAAAGAAAATGATGTTGTAGCAATTATTCCGCCGGTTAGTGGAGGTTAATCTTGTAAATATTTTCTATCAACATAAAAAGTTCCGAAAGGTAAAATAGAAGCTACCAATACAATTCCAAAAGTTTTTCCGTTCCATTTTTCTTCTGGTTTTAGCATAAATGCCAAAACAACATATACCATAAATAGAATTCCGTGTGGCATTCCAAGCATTTTTACGTAGCTTTCATCGTCTCCAAAATATTTTATTGGAGTTGCAATAAAAAGCAACAATAAGTAAGAAATACCTTCTAAAAAACTAACAATTCTAAATATTTTTTTCATTTTATAAACTTCTAAAACTAGCAACACAAAGATACATTTTGATTTCCTATTTTTGTAACAGATATGAGCAAAACATCAATAAAAATTACTTCTGATAAATTAGACTTACAAGAATGCTACGATTTTGTAACGGATGCTTCTTGTGGCGGAATTTCAGCCTTTGTAGGAACTGTTAGAAACGACACAAAGGGAAAAGAAGTAAAACAGTTAGATTTCTCTACATACAAACCAATGGCAATGAAAGAAATGCAAAAAATTGCAGATTTGGCTTTAGATAAATTTCCAATTGTAAAAATGGCCATTCATCATGCAGAAGGCATGTTGCAAATTGGAGATATTCCTGTAATTATTACTGCTTCTGCAAAACATAGAAATGCCGCTTTTGATGCTTGTCAGTTTGCAATTGATACGTTAAAAGAAACCGTTCCTATTTGGAAAAAAGAACATTTTTCTGACGGTGAAGTTTGGGTAAATGCGCATCCTTAATAGTTTGTAACTCCGCCAGCTAAACTTAACATAGTTACACTTGGGAATCTTTCTTTTAAAAGCGCTGTTGCTCTATAACTTGTGATTCCTTTTTGGCAGACCAAAACATATTTTTTTGATACATCTATTTGAAATTCTTCAACATTAAAATTAGAAATTGAAAGTGTTTTATCAACTTTGAATGGTATTTGTAGGTTTTCTAAAACAGAAATAATTTCTACACTTCGACTACGCTCAGTGTCCAAAATAATTTCTTTTAAATCTTGAGCAGAAATCAACCAATCTGGGTTTTGAATTTCGCAACTGGCATCAAAATACGTTTCTTTTTTAAAAATAGTTTCAATAGCTGATTTTGAAACTGCCTTTTGTAACTTCATTTTCAGTTGAGAATTTTGCAAAGAATTATAAATTAACAACTCATTTGTTAGTGGTTTTCCAATTCCTGTAACTAATTTTAAAACCTCATTTACTTGTTGCGCAGCGATTAAACTTACAATAGAATTTAAGGTTCCTGCTTCTTCGCAATTCGGAATATCAGATGCCATCTTCGGAAAAGCATCTCTCAAATTCGCAGAATATTTTCCATCTTCTTGTTTTACATTAAAACTGGCAACATAACCATCAAACTTATACAAAGAACCATAAACCAATGGTTTATTTTTGATGACACAAGCGTCGTTTAGCAAATATTTTGTTGGTAAAGAATCTGTTCCGTCAACAACAATATCAACATTTTCAATCAACTCAAAAACATTCGATTTTGTGATGGGTTCAGTAGAAAAACTCACGTTTGTAAATGGCGCTCTTTTTTCTATGAAATTTGCTGCTATTTCTGCTTTTGATTTCCCAACATCATCCAAAGAAAAATACACTTGTCTGTGCAAATTACTCACATCAATGGTGTCAAAATCTACCAAATGAAGTTTTCCAATTCCGCTTGTTGCCAAATGTACCGCAATCGGGCTTCCCAAACCGCCACAACCAACAACCAAAACACTTGCGTTTTGTAGTTTTTGTTGTCCAACTTCACCAATTTCTGATAAGGTGATTTGACGTTTAAAAAGTTCTTCTTTTTTAGGTTTCATTTTATGCTGAACTTGTTTCAGTATCTTTTTATGTCAGTTTGAGCTGAGTCGAGAACTACTTAAAACCTCTCGACTCCGCTCGAGGTGACATCTTAATTATTTATCTCTTTTTTTGCTGTTTCAAACTCTTCTGGCGTATTTACATTTCTGATAAAAGCATCAGAAACTTCAACAATTTCAACATCAGAATTGATTAACATTTTACGCGGGCAAGAATACCCTTGTGCTAAATATTGCAGTAAAATTGGATATGCTTTTGGCTCGTAAATGGTAATTAATGGCTCTACAAATTCCTTTCCTTTTCCTTTAATTGCGGTGGCAACTTTTGCTGGATTTCTTTTTTCTAATAATAATTTTATCAATTCATTATTTACAAAAGGTAGGTCTGTTGCCAAGACTAACCAAGCCGAATTTGGATCTTTTTGAAACGCAGAACAGATTCCTCCAAACGGACCTAAATTTAAAAATGTATCATGAATTTCATCTTTATTTCCTGATGAATTTTGCACAGAAAAAAACGTTTCTAATCTGTGATTTTCTAGCAATTCTTTCGCGATTTCTTTTTGTGGTTTTCCAAAGTAATTTAATTGAGATTTGTCTGTTCCCATTCGAGTACTTTTCCCGCCAACCAATACTAAGCCTTTTACATTCGGAATTGTTTTTTTAACTATTTTCGTAATATGATTTGTGATATTTTTTACATCATCAATTTCATATTGTGGAATCTCTTCCCAATTCAAAAACTTATCTTCTAACGATTGGAAAACGGCTACATCTTTCGTTAATTTCACAAAAAACTGAATGTCAGAAATTTCATCAATTCGTTTATTAATGGATGCTTCTTTTGCTGGATCTAAAAACACGATTTGTTTTGAACCTTCGTAATGATTCCCATTGATAAACACAAAATCGTATTGTGCAAATTGCAAACGTTGTTCAAATTTATTAATGTTTCCAGAAGTAGTTATTTGTAAACTTCCTTCGTGATGAAACACAAATTCTGACAAATTTTTGTCATCTCGAGCGGAGTCGAGAGATTTTGCATGTGAAGCATCAAAATACGCCAATTTATAATTTGATAATTTTTTAGAAACTTGATTTACCAAATCTGCAATTACACCACATGTTGTTCCTAAAACAGCAATTTCATTTGGGGCGAAATTTCCGTTTTCTCTTCGTGTTAAATTTGTATGTTTTGTGTGTGTTTTCATTTTATGCTGAACTTTCTATAAGGCTCTTTGTCATCTCGACTTTATGGAGAGATCTTAGAAATTTTATCATATTAGATTTTTCTACTTCATTTCATTCCGCTCAAAATGACATCCATTTATTGAGCTTTTATATCTGATTTTCCGCCTGTTTTTTCTACAAGTTTTACCTCTTTAATTATCATTTTTTGTGAAATGCTTTTACACATATCATAAATCGTTAAACAAGCAATATTTGCGCCAGTTAAAGCTTCCATTTCAACTCCAGTTTTTCCTTCAATAGTCACTTTACAAAAAACTTCAATATTTTCTGCATCCACAATTTCGATATCAATATCTACTCCGTTAATTAATAACGGATGACACATCGGAATTAATTCTGAGGTTTTTTTCACAGCTTGAATTCCCGCAATAATTGCCGTTTGAAAAACGGGGCCTTTTTTGGTCATCAATTCATCATTTGTAAAATGAGAAATAATTACTGTTCCTAAAAACATCGTTGCTTTTGCAGTTGCGGTTCTTTTGGTAATTTTCTTATCAGAAACGTTTACCATTTTAGGGTTGTTTTTGGAATTTAAATGTGTAAAATCCATTTAAATAATTTTTAGTTTTAAATGTTTAGTTTTTAGTTTAAGTGTTCTCGAAACATCAATCTTTGGCATGACACTCGAACTGACAGTGCGTATTGTCACTTCGAGTGATTTTCGATTTTATGAGAAAATTGTATCGAGAAGCTATTTAAACTTCTTCTTTGCTAAATTAGGGAGTTTTTCATATTCATCATTGATTAATGCTTCCTTTTTAACTTTTGACGACTTTTTTATCTGTTTTTCTGTATCAATTGCAAATCCTACATTTGTGAATTCAGCATAAAAAACCAATTTCAGAGGTCTTCTTTTATACGTATAACTTTCTAGATGCTTCCCTTCTTGATGTTCTATAATTCTCTTTTCTAGATCTGAAGTAAATCCTGTATAATATGTTTTATCTGAACATTTTAGAATGTAAACATAGTAGATTTTCATAATGCCTTTTTTTTCATGATGCCTTTTATAATTGAAAAGTTCTCGATACAAATTTTTCGTGCCTCAAAATTCACTCGAACTGACATCAGAATACTCAAAACTAAGCATTAAAAACTATAATTCGCGATAGCGAATTATCTTAAAAACTTCTCCTTTTTTAAATTCAGTTTGGTTCGCTGGCAACTGAATAAATGCATCTGCATTTACCAAACTTGCCAAATCTCCAGAACCATTTCCTATAATTGGAGTTGCAATTAAATGTCCAAATCTATATGTTAATTTTACTTGTAAAAAATAAGTTAAATTGGGTTTAAAAGTTACATCTTCATTTAAAATTGCATTTTCTTCTTGCTGATCAACTCCAACAGATTTGTAATACCAAGGATAAAAATACGCCAAACAATTGACAAATGTAGAAATTGGATTTCCGGGAAATCCGAAGACAATTGTCTTCTTTTGGCATTTATTCTCAGTACGTTTATTTGATTGTAATATATAGTTTTCTTCATCCTGCTCACTCAAACTAAAAGAAGCTGTGCTTCCAAACCAGAATGGTTTTCCTGGCCTTTGAGCAACTTTATGAAATAATTTTTCAACGCCCAAGTCTTCAAAAACTTCTGGTAAAAAATCGAATTTCCCTTTACTCACTGCGCCGCTAAAAAGCAATACGTCGTAGTTTTCTAAAAACGATTTGATTTTCTCTTTCAATATTGCTTTATCATCCGTAAGATGTGCTGTCTCTGATGGAATGTGTACTTTTTCTAATAATGAAACTAAGGTAAACACATTGCTACTTCTAATTTGATGTGCTAACGGAATTTCATCAACACCAACTAGTTCATCGCCAGTAGAAACGATCATTACTTTGGGTTGTTTTGCAACTTTTACAATTGATTTTCCGACCGTAGCTAAAACACCAATTTCTGCCGCAGAAATGATGGTATTTTGTTTGATTAATACATCTCCTGCTTTTCCGTCTTTTCCTTTTTTATGAACATTCTGAGCGTGATTAATGCCTTCTTTATTAATTATTGCAATACCATTTTTTATAACAACATCTTCATATCGAATAACCGTATTGCAATTTTTTGGCAATACTGCGCCAGTCATAACTTCAATACAATTTTCTGGGTTTTGCAGTGTTATTTGTTCACTTCCAGCAGCTTGAATTCCTTCAATTGTAAACTGCAAATGTCTGTTCGAGCGGAGTCGAGAACTAAACTCTTTAAAATCAATGGCAATTCCATCCATAGAAACTCTATTAAATGGCGGAAAATCTCTATCGGCTTTTATATCTTCTTTTAAAATTCTACCAACCGATTTGATAAACGGAATTTCCTCAACACCAAAATCTTGGGCTGAGTTTAAAACGGTTTGTAAGGCTTGTTCTACTGAAATCATCCTAATTAAGTCCTCTCGACTCCTCTCGAGGTGACATTGTTACATTATTCAATTAATTCATTTTTACATTGAACTATCCTCCAATGGTACTCATACTTTCAGAAACATTTCCTTTTGTCCGGTTTGCTTCTGCTATAAAACCATTTTCTGGTTTCTCTTTTACCAAGGATAAAAAAAGTTCTTTTAAATCGTCATTACTCGCTCCATTTCTAATAAAATCTCTTAAATTAAAAACGCCATCATCAAACAAACAGTTTTTAAATGTTCCGGTGGATGTAATTCTAATTCGATTGCAATCGCCACAAATAGTTCTGGTAAAAGCCGGAATAATTCCGACAGAACCTTTGTGATTTTCTATCGAAAAATTACGTGATGTTGATGACTTCTCTGACTGAATTTCTGTAATATCAAACTCCGATTTTATCTCGTTTAAAATTTTGTTGTAATTCCACGCTTCTTGCATTTCACGTTGTCCTTTTCCGTTAAAAGGCATTTCTTCTATAAAACGAACGGCAATATCTTTGTCTTTTGTCAACCGAACAAAATCTGTAATTTCATTGGTGTTCATTCCAGATTGCACAACAACATTTAATTTTAAATTCATGCTGCTTTTTTCTAACGCTTCCATGGTTTTATACACTTCATCAAACACATTTCTGCGTGTAATTTCGTTGAATTTATCAGCCTGTAAACTATCAATACTTAAGTTGATGTTTTTTACTTTTTTAAGGTTTTCAATGGTTTCAATATGATTAGAAATCAACGCGCCATTTGTTGTGATATTGATATCGTCTAACAAATCATTGAACGACAACATTTCTAAAAATCCGATAAAATCTTTTCGAACAAAGGGTTCTCCACCTGTTAATCGAATTTTATTGACGCCTAATTCTGTAAGCACACGAATTACACGATACATTTCTTTGTAGGTTAATAATTCTTTTCTTGGCACAATTTCAATTCCGTGAGCAGGCATACAATATTGACAACGCAAGTTACATCGGTCGGTTACTGCTAACCGAACGTAATTTATTTGTCGTCCAAAACTGTCTATTAATTTGCTCATTGTATCAATTAATTTGGCAACTTTTCACTTAATAATCCATAAACAAAAGCGCCGATTGTTGCACCTAAAAGTACAATAAAAATACTTGTAATTCCGTGTCCAATTAACACAAACATTGGGCCCGGACACGCGCCAGCTAATGCCCAACCTAATCCAAAGATGGTTCCGCCAACTAAGGTTCTTATCAATCCTTTTTTCTTTTCTTTCGTGATAATCTTTTCACCATTAAAATTCTTGATTTTTTCCTTTTCAAACAATTGCATTAAAACCATTGATATAACCACTGCGCTTCCGATAATTCCGAACATATGGAATGATTGAAATTTAAACATTTCGTAAATTCTGTACCAAGAAACCACTTCTGATTTGCTTAAGATAATTCCGAAAAGTGTTCCTATTGCTAAAAATTTGATGTTTTTCATTGTATTTATTTTTTCAATTAGGTCTCGACTCCGCTCGACCTGACATTTGTACTAGCTAAAAAATCAAAGGAATTAAAAACCAAGTCATAATTACACCACCAATAAAAAAGCCAATTACCGCCAATAATGATGGCAATTGTAAACTACTCAATCCTGTAATTGCGTGTCCAGAAGTACATCCGCCAGCATAACGCGACCCGAAACCAATGAGAAATCCTGCGCCAATTAAAATGGCAAATCCTTTTAAAGAAAAGATATTTTCTGTGTTAAAAATTTCTGCAGGCAAATACGATTGTCCGGCATTTGCAAAACCTAATTCTGCTAATTCAGAAACTGTTTCAGTATTTAAAGCAATACTTTCTGAAGGCATTAAAAACTGAGAAGAAAGGTATCCACCAAGAATAATTCCCAACACAAAAACCAAGCTCCAACTTTGTTCTTTCCAATCTTTTTTAAAATAATTAGACCTTTTTCCTGCTCCGCCAATGGTACAAAATGTTTCTAAATTTGTTGATACTCCAAAACCTCGTCCGAAGTAATTCATCAGTAACAAAACAATTGCTATCATCGGACCAGCAACGTACCAAGCCCATGGTTGTGATATAAATTCCATTAATTAGTTATTTTTTGGTTGATAAATGTTAGGATTGAATCTGTTGCTCCAATATTGTTTTTTATGAAGTTCTGATTAATTTTTCCTAATTGCTCTCTGTAGTCTTTGCCTGACTTTAATTTTGTAAAAATAGTTGAAAATTCGTTTTGATTTGCAATTACTTTACAGCCTTTTAAAGCAACCAAATCTACAACTTCTTTGTATTTTTTATACTCTGGTCCAATAACAATTGGTGTCCCAAAAGTTGCCGGTTCTAACACATTATGAACGCCGTTTTTTGCCAATCCGCCACCAACATAAGCAGCATCTGCAGCTGCATATATTTTGGTTAAAATTCCGATGGTATCCACAATAAAAACATGATACTCTTTTAATACTAATTTTGTCTCCTCGAGCCTTTCGTCTTCGCTCAAGACTAGCTCCGTCGAGAGGTTTTGTCTTTTAGAGGTCTCGACTCCGCTCGACCCGACATTTTTTATGTACTCTGAATATAAAACAACTTTCTTGTTGATGGCTTTTTTTAACAATTCAATCTCTTTTGCATTGATGTTATGTGGAGCAATTATAAATTTTTCGCCTTCTGATTGATTGATATAACTCACCAATAATTCTTCATCTTCTTTCCAAGTACTTCCCGCAACAACTGTATATTGATTGTTTTTAAACTCCGTAATAAAATCTAACGAATTGTCTTGTTGTAAAATTTCATAGACTCTATCAAAACGTGTGTCGCCGCTAATAGTTACATTTTCTATATTGATGCTTTTTAGTAAATCTTTTGACGTTTCATCTTGTACAAAAAAGTGATTGAAGGCTTTTAATGATTTTCTCATAAAACCACCAAATGATTTAAAGAAAATTTGCTTTTTTCTAAAGATTCCAGAAACTAAAATGGTTGGAATATTTCTTTCTTTTAATCCAAATAAATAATTTGGCCAAAACTCATATTTTATAAAAACTGCCATCGACGGATTTACAATTTCTAAAAATTTACGAACATTTTTTCTTGAATCCATTGGCAAATAACAAACAACATCGGCATGTTTGTAATCTTTGCGAATTTCATATCCCGAAGGAGAAAAAAAAGTCAGTACAATTTTATACAATGGATATTGTTTCTTTATTTTTTTTATAATGGGTCTTCCTTGTTCAAATTCCCCCAAAGAAGCAGCATGAATCCAAATCACTTTTTCAGCATTTTTTAAAAAAGATAATTTGTAAAATGTCTCTTTTCTTCCTGCAACAAAAAGGCTTATTTTCTTATTAAATAAGGCAACAATAGCAAGAAAAAAGGTTGCTGTTTGTATGATTAAATTATAGATGAATTTCATACTGGTAAATGTACAAAATAGTAAGGAGTAGAAATAATAGTAATTGATAGAAATAGAAAAAGCTATCTAAATTTAGATAGCTTTTTCATTAAAAATTTTCTAAACAAATTTAAAATAGATTCCCCCGATTCTTTTTAAACTGTTAAATTCTTCATTAAAAATATATGATTAAGTAATTGACTGCTAACAAAATGTTCTTAAACAATTAAATATTGTTCTAAACACTAGTTTTAGATTGTATTAATCAACTTTAAGACATCCTCTTTATATTTTTTACCAATCGGAATGTTTTTATTTCCAATAATTACTACACTAGTATTTATCTGGCTTAAGTACTTAATATTTACAATAAAACCTCTGTGAACACGAATAAAGTTAGGGCTTAAATTGCTTAAGATTTCAGTTAAACTAGTTCTTACCAATAATTTTTGCTGGTTTTTAAGAAAAACTTCAACATAAACATGAGAACTTTCTATGTACAAAATATCATCAAAAAGTACTTTTGTAAAAAACCCTTTCTCTTTAACAAACAGCGAATCTTTAAAAATAAGATTACTTTCTGTTGCCTCTCCAATTTTTTTAGAAAAATTATGCAAAGCAATCTCGATGGATGAAAAAAGATCATCTTTTGTAAAAGGTTTTATTAAATATGCTGGCGGCATTACTTCTTTAGCCAAATTAACGGTTGCCGCATCTGCATTAGATGTTAAAAAAATAAAAGGAAAGTCGTACTTTTCTTTAATGGTTTTTGCCAAATCAATTCCTGTTTTTTTTCCAGCTAATTGAACATCTAGGATGGCAATATCTGGTTTTTCTGCTTCAATAGTTTCAATGGCTTCAGTATAACTTATCGCTGGTTCTAAAGGCTCATATCCTAACTCTTCAAGAGAATCACAAATATGATCTGCAATAATTACTTCGTCTTCAACCACTAAAATTTTTACTTTATTCATGTCTTTTTTAGCATTTTAAAAACTTAGTCTGTTAAAAGTCTAGAGTGAATGTCTTTAAAGTGAATTTCGAATTTTGCACCATTTTCGTTGGTTTGTATTAAAGTTCCCTGTAGTTGTTTCACCAACCTTGTTACCAAACGCAGTCCTAAACTTTTTGCTTTTTTAATGTCGTAAGAAGCATCTAAACCTGGACCGTTATCTTTAACAATCAATGTATATTCTTCGTTCTCTTCTTTACTAATAGAAATTACTAACTCGTGTTTTTTATCATTAGAAAAAGCATATTTATAGGAGTTTGTTATTATTTCATTAATAATTAAACCTAACGGAATTGCAGTATCAACATCAAAAAACATGTTTTCTGAAGCGATTTTTGTTGTTACTTTTTTACCAGAAGTATTTAAAGATGCCAACTCTTTAACTAATAATTTTATGTATTCATCAAAATCTACCAAGCCGCTTTCATTTTGATACAATTTTTGATGAATTAAAGCCATCGATTTTACCCTGTTTTTTCCTTCATTAGCCAATTCAAGCGCTTTTTCATCTTCAATTCCTTTACTCTGTAATTCTAGTAAACTCGATACAATTTGAAAGTTATTTTTTACGCGATGATGTACTTCTCTAACCAACAACTCTTTTTCTTTATAAGCTTTATCTAAATCGTCTCGTTGTTTTTTAATTTTATTATTTCTGCGCAACAACTCTTTTCGTTGTTTTACAATACGGATTATAATAAAAATAGAAATCACCAAAAAGAAACCTGCCAATGATGCTATGATGCTATATAATTTAGAGCGTTCTTTTTCTAGTGTAACTTCTAATTCTTTTTCTTGAATGGCATATTTAGATTTTGCGTCAGATAAAGAGTTTGCTAAATCATTTGAATAAATTTTTCGAATCAGGTCAACAGATTTTTTATTATATAAAATTGCTTCTTTTAAAAAATTGTGTCTTTCTAAGGTTCTAGAATTCTCATTTACTAAATGAAAAAAATCATTTGGATTCAATACTTTTTCTCCTTCTAAAGTTATCTTCTGGCAATAATCAACCAGATTTGAAGCGTTAAATTTTTTGAAAATATTTTTCGCAAAAGGTGATTTTAAGTCAATAGTACCAAGGTATTTTGAATAAAGAGAATAACTCAAATGCCTTGCATTGTCTTCATTATAAAGAATTTTTAACAGTTCTTCTACTCTTTTTCCATGACCGCCTTTATAAATATAAGCGTCTAAAGCATGGGTTATCGTTCCGTAATAATAATCGCTTGTGCTCGGTAGTTTTTTTTCTAGTGCTAAACCTTCTTCACAGATATCAATATATTCTTGTAGTTTACCTTCTAAAATAATAAAATCATTCAGGTGATATAGTGACGCTATAATTAATGCTATGTCTTGTAACTCTCTTGATTTCTTTAAGTTCTCTAATGCTAGTTTTTTCCCATTAGGCAAATCTCTTTCTATTGTGTAAAGAACAATTCTATGAATATTTAAATAAATGAGAGCTTTCTGAACATCTTTTTCTTTTGGATCGAATTTTTCTATATATTTTTTAAGCTTTTCGTTTTCTATATTTGCTGCTGCAATTGTTTTCTCGTCTCTTAGCTTACCTGCTTGTACCCATTTAATTTTTACATAGTCTAAATTGATGTTTTTACTCGTTGGTTCAGAGATATTTTCGTTAATAAAATTAGAAACCAATGTATAATCTCTTCCTGGTTTGTTTCCAGTTTGAGCTACAAATGTGAAATAATCTGCATATGAAAGCGTTTCATTTAATGCTATTTTTTTTAATCTTTGCACTCGTTTAGATGGATCTAAATCTTTTAAAATAAATAATGCTGAGTCTAATTTTTTAGCTAAAATAAACTCTTCCACTTTATTAATATCTTTTAATTGATCGCTTTGACTTTGTGCAAAAGATATTGTGCTTATAAATGAAACTAAAAAGAAAAGGTATTTTATGTTTTTCATAGAAATATTATAACCTTATCCCAAATATAGAAATATTATACCAAAAAAAACTCCCAAACACATGTTTGGGAGTTTATAATTTTATTTATGAAGTCTTAAACCTCGAATGGTTCAACAGAAACATAAGATCTGTTGTCTCTTTTCTTTTGAAATTGTACAACCCCATCCACTTTAGCATGTAAAGTATGGTCTTTTCCCATATATACATTTTCTCCTGGATAATGTGTTGTTCCTCTTTGACGGATGATGATATTCCCTGCAATTGCAGCTTGTCCTCCAAAAATTTTAACTCCTAAACGTTTCGATTCTGATTCTCTACCATTCTTCGAACTACCTACTCCTTTTTTATGTGCCATGATTGTATGGTTTTAAAATTGGTTATTTATTTAGTTAAAGCTTCAATTAATTCAGCTTTCTTTAAAGAAGTATATCCTTTAATTCCTGCTTCTTTAGCTGCTGCTTTTAATTCTGCTACTGTCATTGAACTATAATCAACAGTTGCTGCTGATTCTTTTACCTCAGCTTTTTTAGGAGCAGCTTCCTTTTTAGGAGCAGCTTCTTTTTTAGCTGTTTTTTTAGCACCAGATGCAGCGATAGATTCAATTTGAATCTCGCTTAAATACTGACGATGTCCATTTTTCTTTTTGTAACCTTTTCTTCTTTTCTTTTTGAAAACGATTACTTTATCACCTTTTAAGTGACCTAAGATTTTTGCCGTTACTGTGGCTCCTTCTATAGCTGGGGCGCCAATAGTTACATTTCCTTTATCTTCTACTAAAAGAACATTATCAAAAGAAACTTTTGATCCTTCCTCTCCCTGTAAACGATGAACGTAAACTTTTTGGTCTTTTGCTACTTTAAATTGCTGCCCTGCTATCTCTACGATTGCGTACATACTATTAGTTTTGCGTATTTATACTTAAATGAAACACCTTCTTAGTGAAAATGCGGGTGCAAATATACATTTTTATTTATAATATCACAAGGTGTGTTTAGATAGATTTTTAACCTAATTTTAAGCCTTTTAAAACAAAAAATTAAATTACTTTTAATGTAACACAGCTAGTCTTTATGCGTCAAACTATAATAACAGTTAAATCTATTAAAAATAACTCAATGAAAAAAAGTGTCTTAACTTTAACTTTGTTATTGCTTACTACAACAACAATTAAAGCCCAAAAGGTTGAATTTGAAGAATATACCTTAAAAAACGGACTGCATGTAATTTTACATCAAGATAACACAGCACCCGTAGTAACAATTGGAGTAATGTATCATGTTGGCGCAAAAGATGAAGAAAACGGAAAAACAGGAATGGCTCATTTCTTTGAGCATCTATTATTTGAAGGAACAAAAAATATTGGAAAAGGTGAGTTTTTTAAAATTGTTGCTGCAAACGGAGGAAGAAATAATGCAAATACAGATTGGGATAGAACCTACTATTTTGAAACCTTTCCTTCAAACAATTTAAAACTTGGTTTATGGTTAGAATCTGAAAGATTATTACACCCAGTAATTGATCAAAAAGGAGTTGATACTCAAAATGAAGTCATAAAAGAAGAAAAGAGAACAAGAATGGATAATGCTCCGTATGGTAAATTTATTTATGGAGATATTTACAATCATATTTTTGATAAACACAACTATGGTAGACCAATGATTGGCTACATCAAAGATTTAGATGCAGCCAAACTAGAAGATTTTAAAGATTTTTACAAAAAATGGTATATGCCAAATAATGCGGTTTTAGTTGTTGCTGGTGATTTTAAAACTTCAGAAACAAAAGAATTAATTAAAGCATATTTTGAGCCTATTCCTAAGAGAGCAAAACCTGTTAGAGAAAAGATTGTTGAAGCAGGAAGAACAACTGAAAAACATGTTAAAGAATACGATTCTAACATTCAATTACCCGCTTTAATTCTTGCTCATAAAACTCCGTCTATGAGCGAAAGAGACGCAAAAGTATTGGACGTAATTTCTACAATTCTAAGTGCTGGTAAAAGTTCTAGATTGTATAAAAAAATGGTGGATACTAATAAAGAAGCGCTTCAAGTAGCTTCATTTGCTAGACCCCTAGAAGATTATAGTGTTTATAGCATTCTTGCTATTCCGGTTGGAAAAACTTCTTTAAATACACTTCAGAAAAGTATGGATGAGGAAATTTTAAAACTACAAACCGAGTTAATTTCTGATGAAGATTTACAAAAAGTAAGAAATATTTTCGAAAATAGTTTTGTAAATGCAAATTCGAGCATAGAAGGAATTGCAAGCACACTAGCTAGAAATTATATGTTAGTTGGCGACACAAATTACATCAATAAAGAATTAAGTATTATTAACTCAATTACTAAAGAAGATGTTAGAAGAGTTGCTAAAAAATACTTAGACAAAAACAAGCGAGTTGTTATAGAATACTTACCAGAATCTCAAAAGAAAAACTAACTCAGAAAAAAACTTATCATGAAAAAACATATATTTTCTATACTAGCTGTTTTCTTATTATCACATACAGCAACAGCGCAAATAGACAGAACAAAACAACCAAAACCAGGACCAGCGCCAACAATTAACTTAGGAACTCCAAGTACGTTTATACTTGAAAATGGTTTAAAAGTTATGGTCGTAGAAAATCATAAATTACCTAGAATATCTGCAACATTATTAATAGACAATCCACCTAAATTATTTGGAAATAAAAAAGGAGTTGATGGTTTAATGGGCGGACTTTTAGGAACAGGAAGTACTACAATTGAAAAAAGTGAATTTGACAAAGAAGTAGATTATTTAGGGGCAAATATTTCATTTAATAGTGGCGGTGGTAGCGCAAGTTCTTTAACTAAATATTTTCCAAGAGTTTTAGAATTAATGACCGATGCTGCTTTTAATCCAGTGTTTTCGCAAGAAGAATTTGATAAATTAGTAAAACAAAATTTAACTGGAATTAAGAATTCTGAAAAAAATGTAGCAGGAATCGCAAGAAGAGTTCAAACTGCTTTAAGTTATGGCAAAAATCATCCTTTTGGAGAATTTACAACCGAAGAAACTTTAAACAATATTACGCTACAAGATGTAAAAGAGGTATATGCTACTTATTACAAACCAAACAATGCATATTTAGTCATTATTGGTGATGTTGATTTTAAATCCATAAAAAAACAAGTAACAAAATTATTTAGTGTTTGGCAAAAAGGAGAAATTCCTGTGAGTACACTTCCAGAAGTTAAAAACGTAGACTATTCTCAAATCAATTTTATTGATATGCCTAACGCTGTACAATCAGAAGTATCAGTAATAAACACCATAAAACTAACATTAAAAGACAAAGATTATTTTAGTGTGTTATTAGCAAATTATATTATTGGTGGTGGTGCTAGCTCTCGTTTAAACAGTAACATTAGAGAAGATAAAGGCTATACGTATGGTGCAGGTTCTGCTATTGGTACAAGCAAATATGTTTCAAGGTTTAGAACTTCTGCATCTGTAAGAAATATGGTTACAGATAGCACTGTTGTTGAAATGATGAGAGAAATAAATACCATTAGATTTCAACCCGTAACCGAAGAAGAATTAGAAACTGCAAAAGCTAGTTATACTGGTAGTTTTGTTAGAGCATTAGAAAGTCCTTTTACAATTGCTAATTATGCTTTAAATATTGAACGCTTAGGTTTAGATAAAGATTTTTATACAAATTATTTAAAAAACTTAAATGCCGTAACCGTAGAAGATGTTCAAAATGCTGCTTATAAATATTTTAAAGGAAATAAAGCAAGAATCGTTGTAACAGGTAAAGGTGTAGATGTTTTAAAAAACTTAGAAAAGTTAAATTATCAAATTAGTTATTTTGATAAAAATGCCAATCCTACTACAAAACCAAAAATGGATATGCCCATTCCTGCAGGAATGACTGCAGCAAACGTCGTTGATAAATATTTTACAGCTATTGGTGGTTTTGATAGAACAAAAACAGTAAAAACAATTCTAACAAGTTCTAATGCAACTGTGCAAGGAATGGCAATTAATTTAACCACAAAAATGGCAGCGCCAAATAAAGTTTCTGCTATTGTTTCTGGAATGGGTCAGACATTTTCCAAACAAGTTTTTGACGGAAAAAAAGGGTACGCAGAACAACAAGGAAGAAGAGTTGATTTAAATGCTGAGCAAATTGCTGAAGCAAAAACAAACACTCTTTTTAAAGATGAAGCTTATAAAAACGGAAAACTAGATAGAATTGCAAACCTAGACGGAGTAAACGTATTTGTAATTATTTCTGGCAAAACAGAAGTGTTTTATGATGTAGAAACGGGTTTAAAACTTAAAGAAGTTGTTACCAATGAAGTAAACGGAAAAGAAACAAAAACACCAACATTATTTTCTGATTACAAAGAAGTAAACGGAATTAAGTTTCCGCATAAAACTTCAATGTCTATGGGACCAATGAAGTTAGAGTTTGTAGTTGCTGAAATTAAAATTAACGAAGGAATTTCTGACGCTGATTTTAAATAAAATAAAAAAACAACGTTTTAAAAATCCATAGTTTCTGCTATGGATTTTTTTATTTCTTCTTATTAACCAAATACACCCCAAACAAAATAATTGAAGCTGCCAGTAACTGGATTAAACTTAATTTTTCTCCATCTAAAATTCCCCAAAAAACGGCAACAATCGGGATTAAATAGGTAACCGAAGATGCAAAAATTGGTGTTGCTAAATGCACCATTTTATTATATAAAACCTTTGCCAATCCTGTTCCTACAATGGCCAAAACAGTTGTGTATCCTAAAGAGCTAATGTTAGTTTCATCCATTTCAAAAGTCGCAAAGAAATCAGTCGATAATAAAACTAATAACGACGGAATAATCAACAGTAAAAAATTACCTGAAACAATACTTAATGCGCTAATATCATGTAAATATTTTTTTACAATATTTACATTAAACGCATACCCAATTGAAGCAATAATTATTAAAATAGAAAACCAATAATTCTGATTTGGATTTAAATCTGCGCCTTTTAAAATAAGGATTATTGTTCCAATCAATCCGATAAAAATTCCGATTAATTGTTGTTTCTTAAACGTAAATCCGAATGCCAAAGCACCAAAAATAAAGGTATTAAAAGGTGTTAAAGAGTTTAAGATTGAAGCAATAGAACTGTCTAATCCGTTAACCGCATATGCAAACAAAAACACAGGAATAAAGGTTCCTAAAATGGCGGTATACACAATATATTTCCAATGTTTTCTTTGGATTTTTTTAATACTTTTAAAACCAATCAGCAATAAAAAAACACTAGCAATTAAAATTCTTAAAGCCCCTAACTGAATTGGCGTTAACCCAATTAAAGCCTTTTTCATTAGTATAAAAGAACTTCCCCAAACTAATGCCAAAATACTTAAATAAATCCATTTTTGATTCTTAGAATCCATTTATCAACCTTTTATCTTTCACAAAAATCGTTTAATTCTACTGATATGAAACAATTAATTGATAAATTTGTAACATTATCAAATAACTTAAATTTATAATGAAACTTCAACGAATTATATCAGTAGTATTAATAGCTGTTTTTACTCTTGCAGCTTGCAACACAGAAACCAAAAAAACACCTGAAATAACGATTGCAAAATTACCTAAGTTACAAAAAGTAGCGATTGATATTTCTGGAATGACTTGCGAAATTGGTTGCGCAAAAACCATACAATCTAAATTGTCTAAAAAAGCAGGAATTACCTCTGCAAAAGTAATCTTCAAAGATAGTTTAGGGCTAGTAGAATACGATGCAAATACTATTTCTGTTGAAGATATAAATAGTTTTATAAACGGAATTGCAGGTGGAGATTTGTACACGGTAAAAAGTTCTAAACAAGTTGCCAGTTTTAATGAAGTTGAAAAATAAGTAGCGTGAAAAAAAGATTTCCTTTATTTGTAAAACTTTCTTTAGTCTCCGTCTACGTTATTTTCTTAGCTGGTTCTGTTGTTAGAATGACCGGTTCTGGAATGGGGTGTCCAGATTGGCCAAAATGTTTTGGATACTACATTCCGCCAACATCCGAAGAACAAATTACTTGGCAACCAAATACAAATTACAAAAAAGGAATAATCATCATTAAAGACGAAACACTCTATGTTGCTCAAAAAGATGTAAAAACCTACCTAACTTTTACCACAAATAACTGGGAAAAATACACAAAACACGAGTATGCAACTTTTAATAAATTTCATACTTGGACAGAATACATCAACCGATTATCTTCTGCTGTTGCAGGAATTTTCTTCTTACTTTTAATCGTTTCTGCCTTTAAATATTGGAAAGAAAATAAAGAAATCACCATCTTGGCGTGGTTGGCTTTTTTCTTAATGTTGGTAGAAGCTTGGATGGGAAAACTAGTTGTAGACTCTAATTTAAAACCAACACTTATTACCATTCATATGGTTGGTGGTTTAATTATTATTGCACTATTATTACGATTGCTATTTATTACCTCTGACACCACTCTTGATTCATCACAAAGTAAAAAAACTCACAAACACCATTCTATATTTAGTAAATTATTAATTATTTCTGCTATTTTTAGTTTGATACAAATTGCCGTAGGAACACAAGTTCGTCAGTTTATAGATGAACAAGTAAAGCTCTTTGGTTTCGAAAATAAAAATTACAGTTTGCTAAACCCTAGTTTTAAATTTTACTTTCACAGATCTTTTACCATTGCAATTGTCGTTGTAAATCTTGGATTGTTTTATCTAAATCAGATGAAAAACCTAGGTTATAAATTGGTGAATTGGGTAGTGTTTTTAATCTTTTTAGAAACCATTACAGGCATGTTAATGTATTATGCAGAATTTCCGATGGGAACTCAAGCAACACATTTATTATCCGGAGCTGTTTTATTTGGGTTGCAATTTTATTTGTGGTTACAAAGCAGAAAAGTGAAGGCTTAATTCTTTACCATTAGTATTTTTACAATTGTTTTACTCGTATTTCTATCTATTCTGCCACTCAAGTGT
This sequence comes from uncultured Flavobacteriaceae bacterium, assembly GCA_913065125.1. Classification (GTDB taxonomy): domain Bacteria; phylum Bacteroidota; class Bacteroidia; order Flavobacteriales; family Flavobacteriaceae; genus Polaribacter; species Polaribacter gochangensis. Next base: position 270,306 of record CAJYAG010000002.1, read on the forward strand.
TTCTATTAAACGCATAATGTCTTTTTTAATATAATCTATCGCTGGTAAAATAGAATCGTAGTTTGGTTTTGCATAAAAATACAAAGCTCCTTTTAAAAAATTAGCGGTACTATCTGTTATATGAAACTGGATTTGTGATGCAGCGTTCCCAGAGATTTCTTGCATACTACTAAAAACTCGGCGATCAAAATTTTCGAAATTTGTAGTACTAATTTCTTCAGCTTTAACCGCGTGTTTATACACCAATTTTTCTGATTCTGTTAGCAGCTCTCTTAAATTATTTTTAACTGGTCTGTACGTAATGTCTATAGATGCTTTTAACTTCGGATACTTTATTTGTCTCCAAAAATTTGGTTGTTCAAGTATTTCTGCATTAGAGGAATGCTCAAAACTATACGGTTTTGCAACCACAACTTTTTTATAGGTTACTGTTGGATATTGCAAACTTAAATAGGCTTTTGGCTTTGGTAAAACATCTTCTTTACAGGAAGAAAAAAGAATCACTATTAAAAAAAGGATATAAAAATTACGCATGTAATCTGGTTACTTTAATTTGTTTAATTCGCCTTTTATCAAGCGCTTCAACAGTAAACGAAAAATTATGGAAGTTTATTTTTTCTCCTTTTCGTGGAAATTTTCCAGAGATTTCTAAAATAAATCCTGCTAAGGTTTCAGATTCGCCTTTTTCTTCTTCAAAGATAGATTCATCATCAATATCTACTACTTTACAAAAATCTTTAATGGTTGTTTTTCCATCAAACACATAATTGTTAGCGTCTAATTTAGAATAGGCTAAATCTTCTTCATCAAACTCATCATTAATATCTCCAACAATTTCTTCAATAACATCTTCTAAAGTTACGATTCCACTTGTTCCTCCATATTCATCAACCACAATTGCTAAATGATTTTTCTTGTCCTGAAACTCACTTAATAGATCATCTAACTTTTTGTTTTCTGGAACAAAAAATGGGTCGCGCAATAAATCTTGCCATTTAAACTTGGTTTTGTCTAAATGCGCTAATAAATCTTTAGCATATAAAACGCCAATAATATTGTCTATAGATTCATGATAAACAGGATTTCTAGAATACCCTCTTTTTACTATTTTATCTAGAATATCACTATATTCTTCTTCATCAGAAATAGCAAAAATATCTATTCTAGGTTTCATTATTTGAACCGTTTCTGTATTTCCGAAAGTTACAATTCCTTGTAAAATTTTCTTTTCTTCTTTTGTAGTGGTTTCGTCTGATGTAAGCTCTAATGCTTGTGATAATTTTTCTACAGAAAAGTCAGAATTTCTACCACCTAAACGCTTTTCTACAATGCCTGTTAACCGAATTAATGGCAAACTAAAAACAGTCAATACTGTACTTAAAACATGTACTGGTTTTGCCATAATATTAGAAAACTTTAATGAGTTTCTAGAGGCGTACACTTTTGGTAAAACTTCTCCAAACAATAAGATTAAGAAAGTAACTAAAACTACTTCTATGGTAAACTTTACGATGTAACTAGAAATAGAAATAATTCCCCAATTAATAGAAAAATCTTTATCTCCTAAAATCATTTCGCTTAAACCAGCAAATAATAATACAATAAGAATGTTGATAAAGTTGTTGGTAATTAAAATAGTTGCGAGTAATTTTTTTGGCTTTTCGAGCAATTTCACTACTAAACTACTTCCTTTCGTTTGTTCTGTTTGGTCGTCTAATTGTGTTTGTGAAAGTGAAAAAAATGCAATTTCTGATCCAGAAATTAACGCAGAACAAAGCAATAAAAAGAGTAGCACAATACTATTAATTGCGATGATAAAATCGAGTTTTAATGCTAAAAATAAAAATATACTTGCGGGTTCTGGATCCAAGTTTTAAAGGTTTAGTTACTAAAATGGTAAATCGTCGTTTTCTTCAACATGAGTATTTGCTTCTGGCTTTTTCTCTGCTGTAGCTTCTTGCTTTACCGTTTCTTTTTTAGTGGTTAAAAAAGTCATCTCTGTAACATGAACTTCGGTAGCATATCTTTTTTGGCCATCTTGTTCCCATTGACGGTTTTTAAGTCTTCCTTCACAATAAATTTTATCTCCTTTAGATAAATATTTTTCGCAAATTTCTGCCAATTTATTTCTAACCACAATATTATGCCAATCTGTATTGGTTACTTTTTCGCCAGTTTGCTTATTTGTGTAAGTTTCGTTTGTTGCAACAGGAAAGCGTCCAATAGAATTTCCGCCTTCAAAATAATGCATTTTAACTTCGTCTCCTAAATGCCCAATAAGCATTACTTTATTTAATGTTCCAGCCATGTTTATACTGTTTTTACTTTTTTTGTCAATTCAATAAATTGGACGAATTAACAAACTAATTTATAGTCAAATGTACTAAAAATATCCGTTTATAGGATTGAAGTTTTCTAAAAAATTAGCGATTAGGATTGGTACAGGATATTTTTTTATTGTTTTCCAATCTACCTGATTATCATGTAGTTTATCTTTTTTAACAACCCAAAACTTCGTGTATAAATGTTGATGAGAGAGTTTATGAACTATTTCTTTTTTATTAAACAATACAACACCTTCAATAGGTATCTCTTTTGTTTCAAGTTCTAAGCACAATTCTTTTATTGAAATGCTTTTTTCTGATTCAATTAAAGGAAACTGAAACAAACCTTGCCAAATTCCTTTTCCTTTTCTTTCAGACAACATGGTTTTGTGATCATTCGAAATAAAAACCAAATAATTAAAATATCTTTTTCTGACTTTTATTTTCTTCTCCTTAACTGGTAGTTCTTTAATGGTTTTGGTTTCTAAAGCAACACAACTATCATTTAACGGACAGGTTTCGCAGAGCGGATTTTGAGGTTTGCAATGCAACGCGCCAAAATCCATAATTGCTTGGTTGTGTGTTCCTGGTTGTTTTGGGTCAATTAATGTTTGCGCTAATTCTTTAAATTCTTTAATTCCTGCGGATGAATTAATTGGCGTTTTAATTCCGAAATACCGAGCCAAAACTCTGTATACGTTTCCATCTACAACAGCTTGTGATTCATCAAAACAAATGGACGAAATTGCAGAAGCTGTATAATCTCCAACGCCTTTTAATTTTTTTATTTCTTCGTAGGTTGATGGAAATTCGCCATTTAATTCGTTCGCAATATATTTTGCGGAATAATGTAAGTTCCTGGCTCTAGAATAATATCCCAAACCTTGCCAAAGCTTTAAAACTTTAGATTCGCTTGCATTTGCCAAATCAAAAACCGTAGGAAACTCTTTTGTAAACGTATGATAATAAGACAAACCTTGGTTAACTCGGGTTTGTTGTAGCATTATTTCTGATAGCCAAATAAAATATGGATTTTTGATTTTTCGCCAAGGCAAATCTCTATCATTTTGTAAATACCAGTAAATTAATTGGTTAGAAAATTTCATTTTATAAATTGCTATGGCAAAATTACATCATAATATTCACATAAATTTAATGGATTAAGTTTTTGGAATAGATTAATTATCATATATTTGCAGGCTTAAAATTAAAAACAAACATACAAATATATTAACATGACGAAAGCAGATATCGTATCAAAAATTTCGGATAAATCTGGAATTGAAAAGGCAGATGTTTTAGCAACAGTTGAAGCATTTATGACAGAGGTTAAAGGCGCATTAGAGCAAGGAGATAATGTATATTTAAGAGGTTTTGGAAGCTTTATTATTAAAACTAGAGCTGAAAAAACAGGTAGAAATATTTCTAAAAACACAACAATTAAGATTCCTGCACACAATATTCCTGCATTTAAGCCAGCGAAAACATTTACTGAAGGAGTAAAAAAGAACGTATTAGTAAAATAATAAAAGTATTAATCTAACCCTTTTTTGGGGCTTAACAAAACAATCTAATTATGCCAAGTGGTAAAAAAAGAAAGAGAGCAAAAATCTCTACACACAAACGTAAGAAAAGAGCAAGAGCAAACAGACATAAGAAAAAGTAAGCATCGCTTACTTTTTCTGCATTTGCATTAAAAGCTTAACAACGTTCATTGACAAGAAGTTTAAACACTTCATACAGGCAAAAACCCTGTAACATTATTTTAATCCATCTACACAATTAAGTGTAGTATAAAACCAAATTCAGAATGAAAACAGAATTAATTATTCGTTCAAGTTCATCTGATATTGATTTTGCCTTACTAAGAGATGGTAAACTTATAGAATTAAATAAAGAGACAAACGATAACAAGTTTTCTGTAGGCGATATTTTTATTGCTAAAATCGGAAAAGTTTTATCAGGCTTAAATGCTGCTTTTGTAAATGTTGGTTATCCTAAAGATGGCTTTTTACATTATCATGATTTAGGTGCACAAGTAAACTCATTATCAAAATTCCTTAAGAAAGTAAGCACAGGTAATTATAAAGAATACACTTTAAAAAATTTCGACTTTGAGAAAGATATACACAAAGACGGAAGCATTAACGACGTCCTTAAAACAGGACAAAACACATTAGTACAAATTGTAAAAGAACCTATTTCTACCAAAGGACCAAGAATTAGTTCTGAGCTATCTATAGCTGGTAGATTTTTAGTTTTAGTTCCTTTTTCTAATAGAGTTTCTGTATCACAAAAAATTGCAGATCCAAAAGAAAAAGAACGTTTAAAAAGATTGGCCCAAAGCATAAAACCAAAAGGTTTTGGTGTAATTCTAAGAACTGTTGCTCAAGATAAAAAAGTAGCAGAGTTAGATCGGGATTTACAAAACTCTTTAGATCGTTGGAAAGGCATGTGTAAAAGCATTGCAAACACAAACACTCCAACAAAAATATTGAGTGAATTAAACAGAGCATCATCTATATTAAGAGATGTAATGAATGATTCTTTTACAAACATTGTTACAAATGACGAGACTTTAGTTGTAGAAATTAAAGATTATTTACAAGAAATTTATCCTGAAAAGGTAAATATTGTGAACCTACACAAATCAAAAACTCCAATATTTGAGAAGTATGGTATTGAACGCCAAATAAAAACTTCTTTTGGTAAAACAGTATCTATGAGTAAAGGTGCATATTTGGTAATTGAACATACCGAAGCACTGCACGTTATAGATGTAAATAGCGGAAACAGATCTAATAAAGCAAATTCTCAAGAAGATACTGCTTTAGAAGTAAACATGATTGCTGCAAAAGAAATTGCAAGACAATTACAGTTACGTGATATGGGTGGAATTATTGTGGTTGATTTTATTGATATGCAAAGTGCAGAAAATAGACAAAAACTCTATCAATATATGAAAGATGAAATGTCTTATGATAGAACAAAACACAAAATTTTACCACCAAGTAAATTTGGTTTAGTGCAAATCACTCGTCAAAGAGTAAGACCAGAGTTAGAAATTAAAACAAGAGAACCAAATCCTAATGTAAATGGAGAAGTGGAAGCTCCAATTGTTTTAATTGATAAAATCGAAATTGAGTTAGAAAGAATTATATCTAGCGGAAAAAACTACAAAAAGATTACGCTTAATGCGCATCCGTTTGTAGCCGCGTACCTTACAAAAGGTGTTTCTTCTATCCGATTTAAATGGTTTATTAAATACAAAAAGTGGATTGATATATTACCTAGAGATGCTTACCAATACTTGCAATATAAATTTTATAAAAAAAGCAAGTAAGGCATTACTTTTATCAAAATAAAAAACCGCATCGTTTTAAAACGATGCGGTTTTTTTGTTGTTATTCTTTAGAACCAAAATCCTAAATTAAAATACCAGTAATATTTTTTTGTGTCTGGAGACCAAGAGTATTTTAAGTCGATTGGACCAATAATAGAATTGATACTATATCCAAAAGCATACCCAGATTTTGTATCATTAAATAAATCACCCCCTTTTAAAACACTATTATCTACTCTTGCATAATTTGCTAAAAAATGAATAAATTGTTTGTCTGTTACACCAAATCTTACATTAAAAGTAGATTTTAAAAATGATTGTTCTGACAATGCATTGATATCATATCCATAAAAAGGAATAAAATTATTGATGAAATTTTGGTTATATCCACCTAATAAAAAATCGAAGGTTTTTGAAGTTACATCGCCAAGAGTAAATCCTGCTTCAGATTCGAATAGAAACGTAAAGTTCTTTTTAAAGCTTTTTGCAAAACCTATTTTCCCTTTTACTTGAGAAAATTGAATAAAATCTTTATTGTAATCTGTAGAAGTCATATACCATTTAAATCTTGCATCTAATAAAAATCCTCTTTTAGGATAATACTTGTCATCATAAGTATCTAACTTTAAGAACGAATAAAGGTTCAAGTAATCGCTGTCATCAAAAACAAAAGGTTCGTTTGTACTTGTAGAAATTGTTTTTGTTTGAGAAAGTAATTTTTGATGTTCTAACCCCAACCCTATTGCAAATTTTCTTTCAAAAGTTGTTTGAATATACGCTCTGTTTGTAAAATCTCTGTATTGCAAATTAATTAAATTGATGCCTGGAACATTCGATTTAATAGTGGTTTGAAAACTATTATATCTAGAACTAAACCCATAACTATAATAAAATCCATTATCTACAAAATATTGCAAATCATACCTTGGCTTGTCTCCAACAACAAAATCTAAGGAAACAGCATCGTTTTTTGATAAAATGTTTTTTTTGTTTACATTAATTAAAACGCCAGATTTGTATACTAAATCGTAATGCACACCTAATCTTAAACTTGCACTTAGCTTCTTTTCTATAATGTTTAATTGTACTATTTGTCCATCCGAAGTATTTTTTACACTAAAGTTAATCATCTTAAAATTATCTGTAGCTGACAAGTTACTCACTTTAGTCGCTAACTCTTTATAGTTGATTTTATCTCCTTCTTGAAGTTTTAATTTACCAAGAACATACGCTCTAGTATGATTTTTATTTCCATTAATTTCTATTTTATGAACAATAAATTTAGAGTCTTTATGAACCAAATTTATTGGTTTTCTTTTTACCAATTGAAGCTTAGCAATGCTATCAAACGTTTTAGAAAAATTTTTGGCAATTTTAGTTCCTTTTGCTAAAATTTCCTTTGATTTATCAAAAGAAACAACACTGTATTCAAAAATATCTGGATGAATATAAACATCTGTAATTGCAATTTTTTCTGGATTTTTTTTATACATCTGATAGCTAGAAATTTGATTTAAAACATCTAACGCAGATTTAATATTTTCTTTATGAAACAACTTTGATTGCACATCAACACCAATGATAATATCAACGCCTGTTTTTTTCATTTCATCAACAGGAAAATTATTAGCAATTCCACCATCAATCAATAATTTATTATTAATTTCTATTGGGTTTAACAATGTAGGAAACGAGCCACTTGCTCTTAATGCCAAAGGCAAAGAGCCACTGGTAAGTTTTACTTGATCTCCGGTTTCTACGTCTGTAGCAATGCAAAAAAACGGAATTGGTAATTTAGAAAAATCTGTAATAGAATCTACGGGTGACAATAACTGTGTTAAAAAACTCAATACATTTTGTCCTTTAGAGACTCCTTGTGGCAAGCCAATTTTACCTTTATTTATAGGTAAAACTAACGAATATTTTTCTCCATGTTCTTTTTCAAAAAAAGGTTTGGATTTTCGAGTATTCAAATCTCGTAATAAATTATAAAAATCGGTTTCAATAACAATTTTTTCTATTTGACTAGCGCTATAACCTGCAGCGTACAGACCACCAACAATAGCACCCATACTTGTACCGCCAATATAATCTATTTGAATTCCTGCTTTTTCTATTTCTTTTAAAACTCCAACATGTGCAAATCCTTTTGCGCCTCCACCACTTAAAACCAAACCAATTTTTGGTTGCTTTTTTTGTGAAAAAACAAGCATTGATGTCATTAGAAATATAAAAAATAACTTTTTCATTATGATTTATTATTGAAATATTCAACTATAATTTTAGCTCTTGAGCTTCCAACTTCCAATTCTAACTCTTCTAAAGTTGCACTTTTTACTCTTTTTGCCGACTTAAATTTACGTAATAATCTTGTAATTGTTTGCTTACCAATACTAGGTATTTGCTCTAATTCTGATTGAATTGCGCTTTTGCTTCTCTTATTTCTATGAAGTGTTATTCCAAATCGATGTGCTTCGTTTCTTAAAAACTGAATTATTTTTAAACTCTCCGATTTTTTATCTAAATACAACGGAACAGAATCTCCTGGGTAATAAATTTCTTCCAATCTTTTTGCAATACCAATAATGGCAATTTTCCCTCTTAATCCTAAAACATCTAAGCTTTTTAATGCAGATGATAACTGTCCTTTTCCTCCATCAATAATAATGAGTTGGGGCAACGATTCATTCTCTGCTAATAGCCGTTTATAGCGTCTAAAAACTACTTCTTCCATCGATGCAAAATCATCTGGACCAACCACGGTTTTAATATTGTAATGTCTGTATTCTTTTTTACTTGGTTTTCCATTTCTAAAAACTACACAAGCAGCAACAGGATGCGTTCCCTGTATATTAGAATTATCGAAACACTCAATATGTCTTGGTGCTGCTTTTAAGCGTAAATCTGTTTTCATTTGAGACATAATTCGGTTTGCATGCCGGTCTGGATCTACAATTTTTAGTTGCTTAAATCGATCTTGTCTAAAATAGCGCGCATTTCTTATCGACAGTTCTACAATTCTTTTTTTATCGCCAGTTTTTGGAATGGTTACTTTTATATCGTCACCAACATCAACAGCAAACGGAACGTAAATTTCTTTAGATTGCGAATGAAATCGTTGACGGATTTCTATAATTGACAATTCTAACAAAGTCTTGTCTGTTTCGTCAAGTTTTTTCTTAATTTCTGATGTATGAGATTGAATGATGGAGCCGTTTGCTATCTTAAAAAAGTTAACATACCCGAAGCTTTCATCAGAAATAACAGAAAACACATCTACATTATTTATAGTCGGATTTACAACGGTAGATTTTGCTTGGTAATTTGATAATTGTTCTAATTTTACTTTTATTTTCTGCGCTTCCTCAAACTCCATTTTAGCAGCGAAATCTTGCATCAACTCAGAAAATTTCTCTAAAGATTCTTTGAAGTTTCCTTTTATAATATTTCTGATAGCAGAAATATCTAACTGGTAATTTTCTTCTGACTGTAAATCTTCACAAGGCGCTTTGCAGTTTCCTAAGTGGTATTCTAAACAAACTTTATATTTTTTTGCAGCAATTTTTTCTTTGCTTAAATCGTACTTGCAAGTTCTTAATGTGTACAATTCTTTTATTAAATCTAATAGTGCTTTTACTGTTCTAACGGATGTGTATGGACCAAAATATTCTGATCCATCTTTAACAACATTTCGAGTTAAAAAAATTCTTGGAAAACGTTCTTTTTTGATACAAATCCACGGATAGGTTTTATCATCCTTTAGCATCACATTGTACTTTGGTTGATACTTTTTTATCAGGTTATTTTCTAATAACAATGCATCTGTTTCTGTATCTACAACAATGTGTTTAATGCTTGCAATTTTCTTTACTAAAACTCTGGTTTTACCATTTTCGTGGTTTTTGGTAAAGTAAGAAGCAACTCTTTTTTTTAAGTTTTTTGCTTTACCAACATAAATAATAACATCGTTTATATCAAAATATTGATATACACCTGGAGAGTTTGGTAACGACTTTATTTGAATTTCAATGGCATTAGACATACTACGAAAATACCATTTTTACTGCTGCTTTTTAAAACTATCTTTAAAATAATTACTACATTTATGGTTATTATTAACCCAAGACTTATTATCATGAAAAAAAAGAACACAATCACTTTAAAAACAGCAATGACATGGGCAAAAAATTGGAGAAATTTAGAGTCTACATACAATAAATATAACGAGTGTAGAGCTTTTAATATTCCTAAAATTGATTTACAAGAAGTCTTAGCTGAAGACGGAGTTAAGAGTGTTAGAGCGTATTTAGGTGTTAAAGAAACTGTGAATCCAAAAACAAAGGAAATCACTTACGAAGAAAAATTAATGATTGTTGGTGTTGATAAAAATAATAAAGATATGATTTCGACTGTAAATCTAGGTAAATTAGGTGATGGTGATGATGATATTTATGATATGACTCAACCTTGTCCAGATTATTGCGACCCAGATAGTCCTTTAAATGGATAATTTATTTTAATGAGTATACAAATTACAATAGTTTATATTGGCTATTTTTTATTGGCATTAAATACAGTCTTATTTTTAAGGAATTACCGATTAAGGTCAACACCTATAAAAATTTTTACACTATATCTAATTGGCAGTTTAATTCTTCAATTATATTCAAGTTATCTTAGTCATTATAGCATAAATAATCTTTTTTTATCCCATTATTTTTTTATTGGGAAGTTTGTTTTGTTAAGTTTCTTTTTTAGAGAAATTTTAAAGAAAAGAATTCTTAAAAAAATAATTTCAATCGTTATACTAATTGTATTAGTAGCGCTTAGCATCTATTATATTGTAGATCCTACAAGCTATGATAAATTTAATATTTTTGAAATTGTTTCAACATCAATCCCATTAATTATCTTTTGTTTTTTATTTTTTATTCAAAAAATTGAAGGTTCAGACAGTAGATTTATTTTTATTGTTTCTGGGATGTTTTTATATTTTTTGTGTAGTCTTTTACTCTTTACAGCTGGAAATATTAAAGGCTCGACAAAGATGTTAATTTGGAATACAAATGCAGTTTTATACATATTATATCAACTATTGATTTTTGTAGACTGGTATAAACATTTTAGAAAAAAAGCTGCTTTAACCTAAAAGATTTAAAAAAATGGAGGAATTATTTTCTCAAGAAAATCAAATAATCACCATTGTTCTTATTGGTGTATTATTACTTTTATTAATGGCGGTTGCGCTATTTTTCTTTTTCTTTATTTCACGTAAAAAAATTATTGAAAAAGAACTTGAAAAAAAGTCTGCAGAAATCAAACACCAAAGAGAGTTAATTCACGCAACAATTCTTACTCAAGAAAATGAACGAAAACGTATCGCTCAAGATTTACACGACGATATTAGCTCTAAATTAAATGTAATTCATCTTAATTCTAATTTACTTTTAGATGGCGGTTTATCAGTAAAAGAATATTCAGAAGTTGTTAAAAGCAACATAAATATAACCAACAGAACTTTACAAAGTGCTCGTAAAATTGCACATGATTTATTACCGCCTATTCTTGATAAATTTGGGTTACAATCTGCTATTGAAGAATTGGTAGACGATTATAATACAAGTAAAAAAGTAGTGGTTAGCTATCAATTAAAATACCAAAAAAATTATCTAAACAAAACCAAAGAATTACATCTTTTTAGAATCTTACAAGAACTGATTAACAACTCTATTAGACACGGTAAAGCAAAAAACATTAATTTAGTGCTTGAAACAAGTAATTCAAAATTATATTTAAACTACTCTGATGATGGTATTGGTTTTGACACAAAACGGGCTAAACTTAAAAAAGGCTTAGGTTTAAAAAACATAGAAAGTAGAGTTGAATTATTAAACGGAATATTAAAAATTAGTAGTGAAAATAAAAGTGGCGCAACATTTATAATACATATTTAATCCCCTAAGATTATGAAAATAAAGATCGCTTTAGCAGATGATGAACAACTTTTTAGAGAAGGAATTTCATTTCTCTTGCAAAGAGAAAAGAATTTTGAGGTTCTTTTTGAAGTAAAAAATGGTCAAGAATTAATAGACGCTCTTGATGTTAAAAATATACCTGATGTTATTTTAATGGATCTAAAAATGCCTATTCTAAATGGTATAGAAACTACAAAAATCATCCATAAAAAGTATCCATCAATAAAAATTATTGCACTTACCAGTTACGATGGTAACTCTTTTATTACAAATATGATTGATGTTGGAGCATCGTCCTATTTATTAAAAAATACAAGTCCTAAGGTGGTAGTTCATACCATAAATCAGGTGTTTGAAAAAGGCTTTTATTATGATGAAAAAGTACTAAAAACCATACAAGAAACGATACATTCTTCAAGTGGTAAAAAGATAAAAAGCGATTTAGATAAAAAGCTACTTTCAAAGCGAGAGCGTCAAATTTTAGAATTAATCTGCGCACAATTTACTACTGCTGAAATTGCAAAAAAATTATTTATTAGTAAAAGAACTGTAGAAGGGCATCGAAATAATTTATTGCTAAAAACAGCATCTAAAAATGTTGCTGGTTTGGTTATTTACGGAATTCAAAAAAGATTAATAGAACTGGCAATAGAATTATAGTACCGGCTCTTTCGTTTTTTCTTCAGGTGGAAAAGCTTGTTTGTTAAAAATGAATAATAAGATTACACCAATTGTAATAAAAGAATCTGCACCATTAAAAATAGCGTTGAAAAAAGTGAACTTCTCACCTACGTAAATTGGAAAATATAACATATCAACTACTCTTCCATGAAATAATTCTCCGTACGGATTTTCTGCAAAAAGTGTTGCCGTTCCATGAGCAGGAGCATCAAATATTACTCCATAAAAAACAGAATCTATAATATTACCAAATGCACCAGAAAGCACTAAAGCAATTGCTAAAACAACAACAGTTGGCGCGTTTCTTTTAATGGTATTTCGCAACCAATAAATAATTCCAACTACAGCAACTACTCTAAATAACGTTAAAAACAATTTACCTGCTTTTCCGCCAAATTCAAATCCCCAGGCCATTCCGTTATTTTCGGTAAAATGAATTCTAAACCAATCGAAAACACGAACACTTTCTTGAATTTCAAAATTTGTTTTGATATAAATTTTACTTACTTGATCTATAAGTAATGCTAAAAAAACGGTAGTAATTGCGATGGCTTTTTTGGACATGGATACTCTATATATTAGACTTAAAAAAAGCTTCCAATATTTGGAAGCTTTTTTAGTTATTGTTTTCTTTTAGCTTCGATGCTAAGTGTAGCATGCGGGACTAACTTTAAGCGTTCTTTCTGAATTAACTTACCGGTTACTCTACAAACTCCGTATGTTTTATTTTCTATGCGTTGTAGTGCGTTGTTTAAATCTCTTATAAATTTTTCTTGACGAATTGCCAGCTGTACATTCGCTTCTTTAGACATGGTGTCTGAGCCTTCATCAAAAGATTTAAATGACGGAGACGTATCATTTGTCCCGTTGTCTGCATTGTTTTTGTACGAGCTTTCTAATAAAGCTAAATCTTCTTTTGCTCTTGCAATTTTCTTTTCAATAATTTCCCTAAACTCTTGTAAGTCATCATCTGAATATCTAACGATGTTATTTGACATAACTCTTACATTTTATTAATTAATATTCTACTTTTGATGTTGTCGAATTCAACTTCTAGTCCATCGTTTAATGAATCCACAAAAACCATCTCTTGGGTTAATGTTTCACTCATAATATACGCTTTATTTTCTAGTACTGATTCTTGTAAATTTTGATAATTTAACACGGTAAGTTGTATCTTATCTGTAACTTCAAAACCTGAATCTTTACGTAAATTCTGAATTCTATTGACCAATTCTCTGGCAATTCCTTCTTTGCGTAAATCCTCAGAAATAGTTACATCTAAAGCAACGGTTAATCCGTGTGCATTTGCAACTAACCAACCTTCAATATCTTTAGATGAAATTTCTACATCTGAGATTTCCAAATGTATCAATTTTTCGTCAATTTTGATAGAAAGTTCACCATCTTTTTCGATGTTGATAATATCTTCTTGACTAAAGTTTTGAATTGCGTTAGAAATCGATTTCATATCGCGTCCAAATTTCGGCCCTAATGTTTTAAAGTTTGGCTTAATTTGCTTCACCAAAATACCTGAAGCATCGTCTAACAACTCAATTTCTTTTACGTTTACTTCGTGTTTTATCAAATCAGAAACGGCTAAAATCTCTTCTTTCTGTTGTGCATCCAAAACCGGAATCATAATTTTTTGTAGTGGTTGACGCACTTTTATTTTTTCTTTTGCTCTTAATGATAATACTAAAGACGAAATTGTTTGCGCATTTTCCATTTTTCGTTCTAGAGAAGCATCAATAAATGATGCGTCATATGTTGGAAATTCTGCTAAATGTACCGATTCGAAATGCTCTTTTTGAGTTGTATGTGTTAAATCTGTGTACAATCTATCCATAAAAAATGGCGCAACTGGAGCACTTAATTTTGCGACAGTTAACATACACGTGTATAATGTTTGATATGCGGAAATTTTATCTTGTTCATAGTCGCCTTTCCAAAAACGTCTTCTACACAATCTTACGTACCAATTACTTAAATACTCTTGCACAAAATCAGAAATTGCTCTGGTTGCTTTTGTTGGTTCGTACTCTGCATAAAATGCATCTACTCTTTTTGTAAGTGAATGTAATTCTGATAAAATCCAACGATCAATTTCTGGTCGTTCATTTAACGGAACATCTGCTTCTGCATAGGTGAAATTATCAATATTTGCATACAACGTAAAAAACGAATACGTGTTGTATAACGTTCCGAAGAATTTACGACGCACCTCAGCAATTCCTTCTAAATCAAATTTTAAATTATCCCACGGATTTGCATTGCTAATCATATACCAACGCGTTGCGTCTGCTCCGTAAGTTTTCAACGTTTCAAATGGATCTGTTGCATTTCCTAAACGCTTCGACATTTTTTGTCCGTTTTTATCCAAAACCAAACCGTTTGAAACTACATTTTTATAAGCAACAGAATCAAAAACCATCGTTCCGATTGCATGCAATGTGTAAAACCAACCTCTTGTTTGATCTACTCCTTCTGCAATAAAATCTGCTGGATAAAACTCTTTATTGTCAATTAATTCTTTGTTTTCAAACGGATAATGCCATTGTGCATACGGCATAGATCCTGAATCGAACCAAACATCAATTAAATCATTTTCGCGTTTCATTGGTTTTCCTGAAGTAGAAACTAAGGTGATTTTATCAACTACATTTTTATGTAAATCGATTTTATCATAGTTTTCTTCAGACATATTTCCAACTTCAAAATCAGCAAAAATATCCTCAGACATCACACCTGCATCAATAGCACGTTTCATCTCTGATTTCAATTCTTCTACAGAACCAATGATAATTTCTTCTTTACCATCTTCTGTTCTCCAAATTGGCAATGGAATTCCCCAAAAACGAGAACGAGATAAATTCCAATCATTGGCATTTTTTAACCAATTTCCAAAACGACCTGTTCCTGTTGATTCTGGTTTCCAATTGATCGTTTCGTTCAATTCGTGCATTCTGTCTTTTACGTCAGTTACTTTAATGAACCAAGAATCTAACGGATAATATAAAATTGGCTTGTCGGTTCTCCAACAATTTGGATAACTATGCACATATTTTTCAACCTTAAAGGCTTTGTTTTCTTCTTTTAATTTAATGGCAAGCTCAACATCTATTGATCTTTCTGGCGCTTCGCCATCATTGTAATATTCATTTTTTACATATTTACCAGCAAACTCACCCAATTCTGGTCTAAATTTTCCTTGCAAATCTACTAACGGAACTGGATTTCCATTATCGTCTAAAACTAATAAAGGCGGAATTTCTGGTGTTGCTTGTTTAGCAACCATTGCATCATCTGCTCCAAAAGTTGGTGCTGTATGTACAATTCCTGTTCCGTCTTCTGTGGTCACAAAATCTCCAGAAATTACTCTAAAAGCGTTTTCTGGATTTTCGTATGGCAACGCATATTTTAATAGTTGCTCGTATTTAATTCCGACTAAATCTTTTCCTTTGAATTCGTTTAAAACTAAATATGGAATTTTCTTATCACCTTCTTTATAATTGTTTAACTCTTCAACACTTTCAGCAGCTTTAAATTTTCCGCTAAATTGTTTTCCTACTAAATTTTTTGCCAACACCACTTTTGTAGGCTCAAATGTATATTGATTAAAAGTATCAACTAACACATAATCAATCTTTGATCCAACTGTTAAAGCTGTATTACTCGGCAAGGTCCAAGGAGTTGTTGTCCAAGCTAAAAAGTGTACATCGCCATCAACTTGTAAAAATGCTGGCAATGTGTTTTTTATCGTTTTAAATTGCGCTACAACTGTTGTATCTGTAACATCTTGATAGGTTCCGGGTTGATTTAATTCGTGAGAACTTAATCCTGTTCCTGCTTTTGGAGAATACGGCTGAATTGTATAGCCTTTGTACATCAATTTTTTGCTGTAAATTTGCTTTAACAACCACCAAACAGATTCCATGTATTTTGATTTATAGGTTATATATGGATCTTCCATATCTACCCAATAACCAACCTTTTTGGTCATGTCATTCCAAATATCCGTATAACGCATTACTGCTTTTTTACACGCTTCGTTGTATTCTTCAACAGTAATTTTGGTTCCAATATCTTCTTTGGTGATTCCCAATTCTTTTTCTACGCCTAAT
Source organism: uncultured Flavobacteriaceae bacterium (assembly GCA_913065125.1). Lineage (GTDB taxonomy): Bacteria > Bacteroidota > Bacteroidia > Flavobacteriales > Flavobacteriaceae > Polaribacter > Polaribacter gochangensis. Next base: position 286,753 of record CAJYAG010000002.1, read on the forward strand.
TCTACTGGTAAACCGTGCGTATCCCAACCAGCTTTACGTTTAACTTGAAAACCTTTCATGGTTTTATAACGCGGAAAAATATCTTTAATAGCTCTTGCTAAAACGTGGTGTACACCAGGCAAACCGTTTGCAGAAGGTGGCCCTTCAAAAAACACAAATGGTTCATTTCCTTCACGTGATGTAATACTCTTTTCAAAGATGTTATTTTCTTCCCAAGATTGTAAGATTTCGTCTGCAACTTTTGGTAAGTCAAGTCCTTTATATTCAGCAAATTTTGCGCTCATTATTTTGTGCTCTTTATTGGAAGTGCGAAATTAAGGATTTTCCTCTAATTTTTAATAGTTGAAAAGACTAAAAGTTACTTGTTATACGTTTGATTGTCTGAAAGTTTGAAAAATTGTAATGCTTCAAAGGCTCAAAGTGGTAAAGTTGCAAAATGATTGAGACAATAATAAATGCATCCTAACTGTAATCTGCTACTGAATACTGTTACTGATAATTGAAAATGGTTCCTTATTAAATCCCGCGTTCTTTTTTAATCTTCTCATAGGCATTCTGAATCTGTAAAAACTTTTCTTCTGCACCTTTGATGTGTTCTGGCCCTAAATCTTGTAATTTATCTGGGTGATATTTCTTTGCCATTTTTCTATAGGCTTTTTTAAGCTCATCATCAGAAGATTCTTTTGTGATTTCTAATATTTTATATGCACTATCAGATTCATCATAAAACATGGCTTTGATAGACTCATAATCGTACTGATTGATGTTTAAATAGCCTGCAATTTTTTTGATTTCCTCTACTTCAGAACCTGTTACAAATTGATCTGCTTTTGCAATTCCGAATAAAAAATGAATCAATTGCAATCTTGAAGCATGCGGCATATGTTGGCGAATTTGCACACAAACTTGATGCGCAGATACTTCGTTCTTTATAATTCCACTAAATAACTTAAACGCACGGTTTGCACGTTCTTTTCCATACATTCCAACAAACTGTGAACGCACAAAATCCAATTCACGTTGATCTACTTTTCCGTCTGCTTTAATAACTACAGATGCTAAAATCAGTAAACTAATTTCAAAATCTCCAGATTGTGTGTTTCCAGAAGTTCTCCCTGATTGACTTTCTTGAAATTCTTTTAAAATATCTTCTTTAGAAAAGCCATCAACAAAACTTCCTACTGCAAATCCAATTATGCTTCCAATCGGTCCGCCCAACGTAAACCCCAATCCTGCACCTAACCATTTGGTAAAATTTCCCATTCAATTATCGTTTTAAAATGCCTCAAAGATACATATAATTGCTTTCTATAAAAGTTAACAGTTTGTTAGTTTCTGTTTGTTTTGTTTCCTAATTTTTATCTGTATCTTTGTACCTTAAAATTTATAGATTATGTACCCAGAAGAATTAGTAAAACCAATGCGCGACGAATTAGTAAACGCTGGTTTTAAAGCTTTATATACGGCTGAAGATGTTGATACTGCTTTGGCAAAAGAAGGAACCACTTTAGTAATGGTAAACTCAGTTTGTGGTTGTGCTGCCGGAACAGCAAGACCTGGAGCTATTGCTTCTTTAGGAGCCGATAAAGTTCCTACAAACTTAACTACTGTTTTTGCAGGTGTAGAAAAAGAATCTACGCAAAAAGCAAGAGAATATATGATTCCTTTTCCTCCGTCTTCTCCAGCAATTGCATTGTTTAAAGATGGTAATTTAGTGCATATGTTAGAGCGTCATCACATTGAAGGAAGATCTGCTCAAATGATAGCACAAAATTTAGCACAAGCATACGACGAGTTTTGTTAATCTGATTTCGATTGATAAACTTTTAGACAAAAAAGATTATTAGATAAAAACCACGTTGATGAACGTGGTTTTTTTATTTTTATACGATGAACAAATCTCAAATTATAGAAAACACCATTGCTTTTGTAAAAGAAACATTGAAAGGCGCTGAAGGCGGACACGATTGGTTTCATATAGAACGTGTTTATAAAAATGCTTTGTTGATTTCAAAAGAGGAAAATGTTGATGAATTTATTGTTTCTCTAGGTGCCTTATTACATGATATTGCCGATGCAAAATTTTACGATGGCGATGAAACTGTAGGCCCAAAAATAGCAAGAGAATTCTTAGAAAAACAAAAGGTAGAAGAATCAGTGATTCTTCATATAGAAAATATTATCAATTATATTTCTTACAAATCTAGTTTAGAAAAAGGAGAAAAATTTATTTCTCCAGAATTGGATGTTGTTCAAGATGCTGATCGATTAGATGCTATCGGAGCAGTCGGAATTGCACGTTGTTTTAATTATGGCGGATTTAAAAACAGAGTTTTATACAATCCAGAAATAAAGCCAAATTTAACAATGACAAAAGAGGAATATAAGAATTCTGATTCGCCAACAATCAATCATTTTTATGAAAAATTGTTGCTATTAAAAGATAAAATGAATACTGCTACAGGACGACGAATCGCCGCTGATAGGCATTTATATATGGAGCAGTTTTTAGAGCAATTTTATGCCGAATGGAATGGAGAAAAATAAGTTATTCTTTGTCACTCCTGCCAAAGCAGGAATGACAACAGTTCAATTTTTTAAGATTCTATTTCCCAGGAAAATCTGCTCTTCTTTTTTCTAAAAATGCCGTTGTTCCTTCTTTAAAATCTTCGGTTCCAAAACAATTTCCGAATTCAGTAATTTCTGTTTCAAATCCGTTTACACCATCTTTATAATTATCATTTATTGCTTTGATTGCTGAGCTAATAGCAACCGTAGAATTTCTTGAAATTTTATTAGCTAACTTCATTGCTAAAGGCAACAATTCTTCTTGCGTTGTAACATGATTTACCAATCCGAAGTTATTAGCTTCTTCAGCAGAAATCATTCCAGCTGTCATCACCATTTCCATAGCTCTTCCTTTACCAACTAATTGCGCCAACCTCTGTGTGCCTCCATAACCAGGAATCACCCCTAAAGAAACTTCTGGCAATCCCATTTTTGCGTTGTCTGAAGCAATTCTAAAATGACTTGCCATTGCCAATTCTAATCCGCCACCAAGTGCAAAACCGTTAACTGCGGCAATAACCGGAGTTGATAAATTTTCTACAAAATCAAACAAAATTTCTTGTCCGTTTCTAGCTAAATTTTCGCCTTCTTCAATAGAAAAATGAGCAAACTCAGAAATATCTGCTCCAGCCACAAAAGCTTTTTCTCCGCTACCAGTAACTACAATTGTTTTTACAGCATTGTTGGCGTCCAACTCGCTAAAAGCATCGTGTAATTCTTTTATCGTTTCGATGTTTAATGCATTTAATTTTTTTGGTCGATTGATTGTAATAATTGCACAACCGTTTTCAATAGTAATTCGTAAATTTTCGTACTGCATAATTTTAATTTTTTGGAAGCCTTACGGTAAATGTTGTTCCTTTTCCTTTAGAAGAAACAAAATTAATGGTTCCGTTATTTGCTTCAATAATCTTTTTTATAATTGCCAAACCTAATCCCATTCCGCTAGATTTAGTCGTAAATTTTGGTTCAAATATGAGTTCTTTTACAGCGTCATCTATTCCTTTTCCATTATCTGTAACAGCAATTTTTATGGTGTTACTATCCGATGAAACATAAACCGTTATTTTTGGGGTTTCTATTTGCTCTACAGCTTGAGTAGCATTTGTAATTAAATTTGTGATGACTCTAATTAACTGCGATTTATCAAGATTTGCAATTAATCTATCTTCTGTAAAAGAATAAGAAATATACTCTTCATTAAAAATATCTAACGCCAATTTTACAACTTCAATAACATTGATTTCTTCTTTATTTTGTTTTGGCATTTTTGCAAAATCAGAAAATGCTGATGCAATAGAACTCATAACATCTATTTGCTGAATTAACGTCTGGCTAAATTCAGTTAGTTTTTCTTTGATTTTAGGATCTGCTGGATCAAATTTTCGCTCAAAACTTTGTACCGATAGTCGCATTGGAGTTAACGGGTTTTTAATTTCGTGTGCTACCTGTTTTGCCATTTCTCGCCAAGCCTGTTCACGTTCACTTTGTGCTAGTTTTGATGCACTTTCTTGCAACTCGTCAATCATTCTATTGTAAGCATTAACCAACGTGCTAATTTCTGTTCCTGCAGAACTAAATTCTATCTTTTCGTTTCGTTTATTTAATTTGGTTTTATGAATCTTATCAGAAATTGTTTTGATCGATCTTGTAATATAACTCGATAAAAAATACGCCAACGCAATGGCTATTATAAACATAAATAGATACACATATGCCAATCGCATCATAAACTCTCTCAGTTCTTTTTCTTCTTCATGATTATCTTGAGAAAACTTTAATTCTAGGACACCAATTCGTTTAAATTTTAAATCGGTAATATAAGTATAAGACGTCTCGTTACTAATACTATTAACAACCACATTGCTAAAAACTCTGTGAGATGGAAAGGTTTCTAAATCTTCTAAAACCTGTGCAGACAATACTTGTTTTTCTTTTGCAACGTCGAAAGAATTGATGGTGTTTGATGTAATTAATAAGTTTCCTTCTAAATCAAAAATAGAAATGTTTAATTTGTGCGTGGTAGAAATTTCATAGATTCTATGTTGAAAAATTTTAGTTAAATTTTCTGTAGTTAACGGCTCTCTAGTTTCTCTTTTAAGTTCAAAATCGATACTCGATAAAACAGACTGCTCTTTTCTACCAAAACGAGAAATATTATAATCTATGGTTTGTTCGTTGTATTGATAAATAGTAACCCCAGCAATTAAAATTGATGCCAATAACACCAATAAAATCATCGCTAAGAAAATACGAATTCGTAAGGATATGTTTTTAAAAATAGACACTATTTTAGAGTTTGAATACGTTTAGTTTTCATTGTTAAAAAATCATCAAAAGAACCATCGTTATCCCAATCAAATTTACTTTTTCCTATAAATCCTTCTGCTGTTTTTTTAATGTGATAAGAAACCTTTACATCTCTACCGCCGTAAAAATACTCAATATATAAAGAATCATTTTTTACTTTCCATTTTCCTGTTGATTCTTCTTTTTTTTCTCCTTCTGGATTGATAAACCAAGCAGAAAAAGTGCCATCTTTATTATATTTAGATTGTGCTCTTCTCGGTGGATTGTTTTTAAAATCATCTTCGAAAACAAATGTAGAATCTGATTTCTGGAAAGTACTCATCTCAATTTTTAAATAAGAAGTTTCCCAAGAATCTACCATATATTCTTTGATTGATTTTTCATGAGAACAACTTGCAAAAAGCATTCCGAAAACGCCAATAAATAAAAGCAATTTCATTTTCATTTTAGATAATTTTTAAGTGTACAAGATACTCAAATAAAAAAGCCATTACAAATAGCGTAATGACTTTCATTTTTTTCTCCACAAACAAACTAAATGCCAAAAAGAACACTACGTGTTTTAGCCAACGATATTGATGATTTTTCCTGGAACAATAATCACCTTCTTAGGCTCTCTCCCTGAAAGTTGCGCGATAGTTTTTTCGTGTGCCATTACAATTTTTTCGATTTCATCTTTCGATAAATCTAAAGAAAGTTCTAACGTAAAACGCATTTTTCCGTTAAACGAAACCGGATATATTTTTGTACTCTCTACCAAATGTTTTGCATCAAAAACAGGAAATTCTGCCGTAGCAATAGATTTTTTATTTCCTAATAAACTCCACAATTCTTCTGCAATATGTGGCGCGTAGGGCGAAACTAAAATTGCCAAGGGTTCTAAGATTGCACGTTTGTTACATTTTAATGCAGTGAACTCGTTTACTGCAATCATAAAGGTAGAAACCGACGTATTAAAAGAGAAATTCTCAATATCTTCTTCTACTTTTTTAATGGTTTTATGTAAAACTTTTAATTCGTCTTTTGTTGGTGCTGCGTCAGAAACTTCAAAGGTTTCTCCGTTAAAATACAACTTCCATAATTTCTTTAAGAAGGATGAAACTCCAGAAATACCAGAAGTTTTCCAAGGTTTTGCTTGTTCTAACGGACCTAAAAACATTTCGAACAGCCTAAGGCTGTCCGCGCCATAATCATCGCAAATAGCATCTGGATTAAGTACATTTAATTTTGATTTAGACATTTTTTCTACCTCACGGCCGACTTTGTAAACTCCGTCTTCTAAAATGAATTCTGCATCAATGTAATCTTTTCCAAACTCTTTATCTTTCTTTAATTCTTCAATATTTAACTCATCTGATGAATTTACATATTGCACTTTTACATGAATTGGTGTAAAATCAATTTTTAAACTGCTATTAAATTTTGTTTGACCGCTTTTAATATTAGTATTTGCTTTATCAATTTCAGTATTTACTTTATTTAATAAATCTTGATATGTTTTTTCATCTAGAGAATCGCTATCTAATTTATCAGCAATTGATTTTGAGATAAAAATATTAGATGTAAACATGTCTCTTATAGCTTCAACTTTATCAATTGATGTACCCGAAACTCCTCCATACCCAAATACTCTATAAACAAAAGCACTCGTTCCCAAAATCATTCCTTGGTTGATCAGTTTTTTTGCAAACTCATCCACAGGAACAATTCCTTTATCAAACAAGAATTTTTGCCAAAAACGCGCGTACAATAAATGTCCGGTTGCGTGTTCAGAACCACCAATATATAAATCAACTTCTTTCCAATACTTCAACGTTTCTTTGCTTGCAAATTCCTCAGAATTTTGCGAATCCATATACCGGTTAAAATACCAAGAACTTCCTGCCCAACCTGGCATGGTGTTTAATTCTAACGGATACACCGTTTTATTTTTTAACTTATCGTTGGGTACAACTTTCTTAGCACGAGAATCCCAAGCCCATTCAGTTGCGTTTCCTAAAGGTGGTTTTCCGTCTTCAGTTGGCAAATACTTTTCTACTTCTGGCAATACAATTGGCAAGTGCTTCTCGTCAATCATTTGCGGCATTCCGTCTTTATAATAAACAGGAAAAGGTTCTCCCCAATACCGTTGTCTGCTAAACACAGCATCACGCAATCGATAGTTTATTTTTCCTTCGCCAAATCCACGTTTTTCTAGTTCGTAAATGGCTAATTTCATCGCTTTTTTGTAAGACAACCCATTTAAGAAATCAGAATTTGCAATTTTAGTTCCGTCTTTATCTGCATGTGCCGCTTCAGAAATATCTACATTTTCAAAAATATTCGGAATGGCAATATCAAAATGTTTTGCGAAATCATAATCACGTTGATCTCCACAAGGAACTGCCATCACTGCTCCTGTTCCGTAATTTGCTAAGACGTAATCTCCAATCCAAATCGGAATTTGTTTTCCCGTAAACGGATGAATTGCATACGCGCCAGTAAAAGCACCAGAAATGGTTTTTACATCTGCCATTCTATCGCGTTCAGAACGCTTTGCCGTTGCTTTTATATAGGCTTCAACTTCTGCTTTTTGAGCGTCTGTGGTAATTTTAGAAACCAATTCATGTTCTGGAGCAAGAGTCATAAATGATACTCCGAAAATAGTATCTGGACGTGTTGTAAAAACCGATATTTTGTAAGGTTTTTCGTCTCTCGACTCCGCTCGAGATAACTCGCTTGAAGTAACAGCAGTTTTTTCGATTGGTTTTAAAAATTGAATTGCATTGTTAATTTTAGAAACAACACTTAACACGTTTTCTACAACTTCTTCATTTGTAAAACGGATGACATTAAATCCTTCGTTTGCAAATAAAATGTCTCTTTCTGCTTCATCTTCTTTACCAGAAAATTCCACAATTATATTTTTTGCCAAGCACACATAATCTACTAAAAATGTACCAATGGTATATTTTTTTCTAAATTTTGCTGCGCCTTTTTTATTTTTTAATTCATCCCAAAGCAATGTTTCTGCTTTTGTTAAATTCAAACGCAATTCCTTTAAGGCTTCTATTTCTTTGTACGATAATTTTACTTCAGAATTTGTTTTTTTAGAATCGTTTAGGACATCGAAAGTAACCATGGCTCCAACCGATTTTCCAATCCAATTGGTTTGAGAATCTTTTAAAGGTTGCGGCCAATCTATAGTTTCTAATCCGTCTAACAAACGTTGTGCGTATGCAGAAATTCGCATCGACCATTGTGTCATTTTTTTACGAACAACAGGATGACCTCCACGTTCTGAAACTCCGTTTACAATTTCGTCATTTGCCAACACGGTTCCCAAAGCTGGACACCAGTTTACTTCTGTATCTGACAAATAGGTTAATCTGTATTGCAATAAAACTGCTTCTTGTTCTGCTTTTGTAAATGCTTTCCATTCATCCGCAGAAAAAGTTTTTATATCTTCATCACAAACAGCATTTACTGTTTTATTTCCGTCTTTTTTAAAGATTTTAACCAAGGTAGAAACATCTTCTGCTTTGTCAGTATCTTTGTTGTACCAAGAGTTGAACAGTTGGATAAAAATCCACTGAGTCCATTTGTAATATGCGGGGTCTGAAGTTCTAACCTCACGAGACCAATCAAACGAAAAACCGATTCTATCTAATTGTCTTCTGTATGTTTTTATGTTTTCTTCTGTAGTTTTTGCTGGATGTTGCCCTGTCTGAATTGCATATTGTTCTGCTGGCAAGCCAAAAGAATCATATCCTTGCGGATGCAACACATTAAAACCTTTATGACGTTTGTAACGCGCATAAATATCACTTGCAATATACCCTAACGGATGCCCAACATGCAAACCTGCTCCAGACGGATACGGAAACATATCTAACACATAATATTTTGGTTTCTCTGATTCATTACTGGCTTTAAAAGTTTGGTTTTTATCCCAAATCTCTTGCCATTTCTTTTCTATCTCAATATGATTGTATTGCATGTGATTTTCTGCTTTTTAGAAGCGCCAAAGTTACAGTTTATTACTAAAAGATTAAAGTAAAATACTTGTGAAATAAAATCGGTAAAAATGTTCGTTATTTGTAGTGCAAATTTTTACCATTTTGAAAAACAATATTGCAAAAGCCCATCTGGCTTTATTAGGTGCTAATCTTATTTACGGAGCAAATTATATCATTGCAAAAGGCATTATGCCCAATAAAATTGGTCCATCTGCCTTTATTTTTTTACGAATTGTTGGTGCCGGAATTTTATTCTGGATTATCAAATCTTTTATCAAAGAGAAAATAAATAAGAAAGATTTTCCGCTTTTAATTTTATGTGGATTGTTAGGTGTTGCTACCAATCAATTGTTGTTTTTTCATGGATTAAATTTAACTTCGCCCATTGATGCTTCTATTATTATTACGGCAATTCCGATTGTTGTATTGGTTTTTAGCGCAATTCTCTTAAAAGAAAAAATTACACCCAATAAAATTATCGGAATTACAATTGGCGGAATTGGTGCCGTTTTATTAGTTTGGTATGGAAACAAAGCCGAAGGAACAAGTTCTTTTTTAGGAAATCTCTTGATTTTTTTAAATGCTTGTTCTTATGGGTTGTATTTAGTATTGGTAAAACCATTGATGAAAAAATACAATTCTCTTACGGTAATTAGCTGGATCTTTTTATTTGGGTTTTTATGTATGTTACCATTCGGAGTTCCTGATATTTTACAAACAGACTTTACGGCATTTACAGCAGAAACCTACGCAACTATTGCTTTTGTTGTTATCGGAACAACATTTTTAGCCTATCTTTTTAATATTTACGCATTAAATTATGTGTCGCCTTCTGTAAACGGAAGTTATGTGTACTTACAACCCGCAATTAGTTTTATAATGGTAAGTGTGTATGCGTATGCTTTTGGTCAAACCGAATATGCACAAGATATAAATCCTGTAAAAATTACAAGTTGTTTTTTAGTGATTTTTGGCGTGTATTTAGTTAGTAAAAAATCGAAATATAAAGCATAAAAAAAATCCGAAACAATGTTTTCGGATTTATAAATTTATGTAAAATAACTTATTTTACTGGAACAGTTACTACTGTATCTCCCCATCCAATATACATATCTTCTTTTGAAAAAGTAATCGCTAATGCCTCTACAGTACTAGAACCTTTTGTTACTTTTCCTGCTACTCTCACTACATCTTGGCTTTCTTTATAAGAAAAATGACCCCAAACATTTACGTCTTTGTTTAAGATAATTGTCCATTCTGTTTCACCAGGAATAGCAAACATTGAGTAGGTTCCTGCACTAACAGATTTTCCGCCAAAAGTTACATCTTTATAAAATATAATTTCTGTTGCTTCATTTGCCCCTAATCTCCAAACTTTTCCTTGTGGAGCTAATTTTGAAAGACTTCTTCCTTTTAATTGTGGTCTACCGTATATTACTTTCACTATAGGTGGTGCATTTCTGCTTTCTCTTTGTATAGCAATATCCGCTGGACTTTTATCTAATCCAGGAAATTTTTGAGCAGTTGTTTCATTTGAGAATAATACTGCTATTGCAAATAATGCAATTACTAAAATATTTTTTTTCATCTTTATCTTATTTAATAGTTACTTTAACAACGGTATAACCCCAACCCATATATAAATTCATGTCGTCATCAAATGTCATAGAAAAAGCTTCTATAGGCGCCATGCTTGGCATTACTTTTCCTTTAACCCTAACAACATCTTCTGCTTCTTTATAAAAATAAGCTCCCCAAACATTTTTGGCTGAACTTAAGACAATGGTCCATTCTTTTTCACTTGGAATTGTAAATAAAGAATAGGTTCCTGCACTCACAGATTTTCCTCCAAATTTTACATCTTTATAAAAAGTAATTTCAGTTGCTTGATTTGCACCTGTTCTCCACATTTTCCCTTCAGGAACTAATTTTGTGATACTTCTACCATTTAGTTGAGGTCGGCTATATACAACCTTTACTATTTTATTTGAGTTTTTATAGTCTGATGGAAATGCAGCTGCATCCATTGGGCTTTTATCCAATGGTTCAAATTTTTGTGCAGTAGATTCGTTTGAAAACAATACTGCAATTGTAAATAATGCAATTACTAAAACATTTTTCTTCATGATATTATATTTTGATTAGTTTGTATCTATGTCTCCAAAAATACATTTTCTTACATTAACAATCAATTACTTTTTTGTTAAGCATAAAATGTTGGAGTAAGCAATTAGCATTTTCCACAACCAGAACCACAAGAAGCATCTTCTTTTTTAGACTTAAAAATAAATTTTTTTGCTAAAAAATAAACGGCTGCGGCAAGAATTATATATACGATGATTTGTTGCATTAACTAAAAATTGAAAAGGTTATAAATGATGCTACATAAGCTAATATTCCCATACCAATTAGCTGTGCCATTGGCCATTTCCAAGATTTTGTTTCTCTTTTTACAACAGCCAAAGTTCCCATACATTGCATGGCAAATGCATAAAAAATTAATAACGACATACCAACTGCAAGATTAAACCTTTTTTCTCCAGTTTCTGGGTTGATCTCTGCTCGCATCCGTTGTTTTATAGTGCTCGTATTTTCGTCGTCGCTTTCTACACTATAAATGGTTGCTAAAGTTCCAACAAAAACTTCTCTTGCTGCAAAAGAACTTATCAATGCAATTCCTATTTTCCAATCGTACCCTAAAGGTTTAATTGCTGGTTCTATGGCTTTACCCATAATTCCGATATACGAATTTTTTAATTTCTCTGAAGAAATTTTATGCTGAATTTCTGCTGGTGATAAATTACTGCTTTCAACATTATTGGTGATATTTTTTTCTACATTGTTAAAAGAATCTGGTCCGTTTGATGCCAAAAACCACAGTACAATAGAAATTGCTAAAATTATTTTTCCAGCTCCAAAAACAAATGCTTTTGTTTTTTCTATCACATCAAATACCACATTTTTTATGGATGGCAGTTTATAATTTGGCATTTCTGCAACAAAAAACGAAGTGCTTTTTACTTTTAATAATTTGTGTAACATAAAGGCAGAAACAATGGCTATTCCAAATCCTAAAACATACAAACACAACAAAGTAAAACCTTGCAAACTAAAAAAACCAAAGAGTTTTTTATCAGGAATTACCAACGAAATTAAAATTGCATACACGGGTAATCTAGCAGAACAGGTTGTAAATGGTGTAACTAAAATTGTAATTAAGCGTTCTTTCCAACCAGAAATTGTTCTTGTTGCCATAACAGCCGGAATTGCACATGCGGTTCCAGAAATTAACGGAATTACACTTTTTCCGCTCATTCCGTAACGACGCATAATTTTATCCATCAGAAAAACCACACGACTCATATAACCGGTTTCTTCTAAAATGGCAACAAATAAAAATAAAATGGCAATTTGCGGAATAAAAATTACGACTCCGCCAATTCCAGGAATGATTCCGTCTGTAATTAAATCTCTTAAAACTCCGGCACTCATTTGTTTGGAAACAAACTCACTTAAATTTGCAAACTGAGCATCGATAAAGTCCATTGGAACAGTAGACCAATCAAAAATTGATTGAAAAATCAACAATAAAATTCCGAAGAAAATTACATAGCCAAATATTTTATGCGTAAAAACCTTGTCTAACCTTCCTCTTAAATCTTTTGCTTTTGTACGATCTAAGATATAAGTTCTTTTTAAGATTTCATTGATTTGTTTATATCGATGAATGGTTTCTTTGTGCTGATATCTTTTTACTCTAGAAACATCTTGTGTAAATTCTAAAAGCTTGTTTTTTTCTTCTTCTGTAATGGAAGCAGGGAAATTATTTTGAGTAATCATTAACCATAATTCGTACAAAGTATGGTTTGGACTTACGGCTTTTAATTGTTTAAAGTAGTCTCCATCAATTTTATGATTGATTGAACATAAAGGATGTGTTGTAGAAACTTCTGCACAATTCTCTATGGCTTTTTTTACATTATCTATACCGATATTTTTTCTTGCACTAATAAGTACAACTTCTGTTTGAAGCTCTTTTTGTAAGGTTTCAACATCTAATGAAATCCCTTTTCTATCCATTTGATCTGACATGTTAATTGCCAAAATAATTGGAATTTCTAAATCTTTTACTTGAGAGAATAAAAAAAGATTACGTTTTAAATTTTCGATATCTGCAACCACAACAATAATATCAGGAAAATCTTTATCTGTTGTGTTTAGTAATGATGTAAGTACAATACTTTCGTCTACAGACGTTGGATTAATACTGTAAGTTCCTGGTAAATCTGTAATTATTGCAGTTTTGTTGTTAGATAATTTACAAGTTCCTAACTTTTTATCTACTGTTACTCCAGGGTAATTTCCTACTTTTTGTGTTAATCCAGTAAGTTGATTAAACAGCGATGTTTTTCCTGTATTTGGATTACCAATTAAAGCTACTTTTATGGGTTTAATAGTCTCCATATATTTAGCTTTTAATGATTTTTATCTGTGCAGCCATTTCTTTTCTGATGGCTAAATGACTTCCGTTTACACAGATATATAACGGATCTTTTAAGGGTGCAACTTGTAATAACTCTACCTCAACTCCAGGTAAACATCCCATTTCCAATAATTTAAGCGGAATGACATCTAACGATTCTTCAGAAATAATTCCGGTTTCTCCCTTAACTAAAGTTGCTATTGTGTTCAAGAATCCTTGTTTTTAAGAGGACAAAGATAGGAATTTAGAATGATTCTAAACAATAAAAAGGCTTTATTCTTTGCGTTTGTATTCCTCTTTTAACATAGCGATGTCTGCAATCACTTTTTGCATGTCTTCTTTCTCTGTTCCGTCATAATATCCACGGATTCTTCTTTCTTTATCAACCAAGACAAACTGCTCTGTATGAATAAAATCATTTTCATCTCCATTACCTTCATCCAACACTGCGAAATAACTTTTTCGAGCTAGTTCGTAAATGTGTTTTTTAGCACCTGTTGTTACATTCCATTTTCCGTCGATAACCCCTTTATTTTCTGCATAAGATTTTAAAACAGGAACGCTATCCATCACCGGAGTTACAGAGTGAGACAAGAACATAATATCGGCATCGTCTTTATAGTATTCTTGTAATTCGCTCATATTATACGCCATTGCAATACAGATTGTTTTACATCGCGTAAAAAAGAAATCGGCAATATAAATTTTGTCTTTATACGTAGCGTTGGTAATGGTTTCTCCGTTTTGATTTGTCAAACTAAAATCGGCAATTGTATGATTGTTTTGTATGTGTTTTACAGAAGCATCTACCAATTTTGGATTTACATCCGATGGACTATACACTGGCAACCTTTTATCTACTGATAATAAATTGTAAAAAACGGTTAATGCAATTAAAGAGAAAACCCCAAAAATAATTAGAAATGAAAGCGATTTTTTAACTGAAAAAAAACTCATTTTAGGCTTGTTTTGATATAACAAAATTACGTGTTATTCTACTGAAAATAAAGCCAAATCAAATAATTTAAAATAAAACTTTGTTAAAAAAGAACAATTGAACTCTTTTGCTATTTTACAACTCTTATTAAAAACGTACATTTGTCCGATTAAAAAAGAAAAAATACTACATGGAAATATTAATTAAAGCTTCTCAATTTATACTTAGTTTGTCATTGTTGATTGTTTTGCATGAATTAGGGCACTTTATACCAGCAAAAATATTTAAAACAAGAGTAGAGAAATTCTACTTGTTTTTTGATTATAAATTTTCGATTCTTAAAAAGAAAGTTGGAGAAACGGTTTACGGGATTGGTTGGATTCCTCTTGGTGGATATGTAAAAATATCTGGAATGATTGATGAAAGTATGGATACCGAACAAATGGCTTTACCGCCACAACCATGGGAGTTTAGGTCTAAACCAGCTTGGCAACGTTTAATTATTATGTTGGGTGGAGTAATTGTAAACTTTATCTTAGGTATTTTTATTTACATTATGTTAATGTACTCGTATGGCGAAAACTATTTGCCAAATAAAAATGTAAAAGGTGGTGTTTGGGTACAAGATTCTTTAGGAACATCCTTAGGTTTAAAAACAGGGGATAAAGTGTTAACAATTGATGGAAATGAAGTAAGAAAATTTGCCAATTTACCGATCGAATTTATCAACGGAAACAACTATACAATTGAAAGAGATGGCAAAATTTTAGAAAAGGAAATTCCGATTGACTTTATATCTAAGTTAATTGAAAGAGGTAAAAATGAAGGTTCTTTTTTATTGCCTAGATATCCTTTTATGATTGGAAAAGTTTCTGCAGATTCACCTAATGTGAACGGAGAATTAAAAGTAAAAGATATTGTTGTTGGAATAAATGGAACACCAATTACCTATTATGATGAAGCAGCAGCTATTCTTGCTAATTATAAAAATCAAGATATTTCTTTAACAATTAGAAGAGGAAATGAAACAAAAGACATTTCTGTAAAAACAACAAATGAAGGAACAATTGGAGTTGTTTTAGCAAACTTGTCTGTTACAGATATTTCGAAATTAGGATATTACGATTTAGAAAATATTCAATATTCTTTTACAGAAGCAATTCCTGCCGGATTACATAAATCTTGGAGCACTTTAACAGGATATGTAAAACAACTAAAGAAAATATTTAATCCAAATACTGGTGCTTATAAAGGTTTAGGAGGGTTTATTTCTATTGGAAGTATTTTTCCATCAGAATTTAGCTGGCAAACCTTCTGGAACATTACTGCCTTCTTATCTATCATGTTAGGATTTATGAACTTATTGCCAATTCCGGCTTTAGATGGTGGCCATGTGGTATTTACACTTTGGGAAATGATAACTGGTAAAAAACCTGGTGATAAATTTTTAGAATACGCACAAATAATAGGTTTTGTATTATTAATTGCACTGTTACTATTTGCAAACGGAAACGATATTTACAGGTGGCTTTTTAAATAAATAAACCTGCTTTTAGAAACTAAAAAAGCTCTTGAGTTTTCAAGAGCTTTTTTTTGCACTCAACTTTAAAGATTTCTTAAAAAAGGAGTGCCATACATAAATCTGACTACATTTATCGCATTCATAACACCTAAACCCGTAGATATATTTATAAATACCATAACGCTTTAGTCTATGTCTTGAGAACGATTTACAGCTTGGACAAAATTTCATAATCGGGGAACAAATATTTAAGTAAAATTACAGATAATTGTTCTAATGCAAATAAGTGGTAATACGTATTTGCAGATAAATAAAAGGAAAAACCAATTGTGTAACCAAGTAATTAAAACTTATAGTTTAATGCGATTAAAAAGTTTGATTTTGGCATCGGAACAAGGTTTGTTTCTGTATAAACAGTATCAAAAATATTGTTTCCAATTAGCGATACATCAAAACGGTTTAAGTTTAACGTAAACATAAGATCTACAATCCCATAACTTTCTCCGGTTGATCTTTCAGAAAATTTATAAACTATACTTTGACTTATATTTTTAAAAAATTGAGATCTAAATGTGGTTGTAAAATGATGTTTTAAAGAGTTGATAGAATATCTAGAAAAAGCAGCATTTACCGATGCTAAATTTTCATCTAAATAGGTATAACCAAAAGCAAGGTTTTGAGTGAAATCTTTTACTTTATAACGAAACGATCCATTAAATTCAATTCCAAATGAGTTTAAATCCTGAATGTTTGTTGCTTGCCATTTATCGTTGGCATTTGCCTTTACATAATCTATTAAATTATTAGAATCTCTGTTAAAAATAGCCGCAGAAAAATCGACTTTTAAAGATGTATATTTAATTCCTAATTCTTCAGAAATTGCTTCTTCTGGATTTAAATTCGCGTTTCCTAAAGTAGTTGGATCACTATAAAATAAATCTGTGTACGTCGGAATTCTATATGTATATCCAGCATTTGCGTACACTTTAAAGTTATCGCTTATTGTATATCCAACATCAATTCCTGGAAAAGCATGAAATTTAAAATCTGAAAAATAATTAATGGCAACACCTGGCGTAATATCCATTTTATCATTAAATAATTTAAAGCGATGTTCTAAAAATAAATTTGCCATAAATCGATCTCTAGAACCTAAATTATTACTCGTTAAAAACACTTGTGCAATGTCAATGCCAAAACCCGTAATACCAGCTGAAGAATTGTACGATGCATTTAACTCAGCGCCAACCTTATTAGAAATATGTAAATTTCTGTATACTGATGGATTATGACGAATATAAATATACATATCTTGGTTTCTTTTCCAATACATCCGCGGTTTTAAAGTAAGTTTATTCTTTTTAATTGTTGTTGATAAACCTACCAAACTAGACTGAGTTTCTTCGTACTGATCTTTTGCTGAAGGGGAAGCATAAAATCCGTTTGCACCAAAATTTCTTTCTGTAAAATATCCAATAAAATCAATTGGCGTATTGTTTTTATTAAATGTATTTTTTATAAAATAATTCTGATTTTTAAAATCTGTATTGTGTCGATAACCATCAGATGAATTTAAAGATGCGTGAACAATAATAGAACTATTATCAAGGTTTTTACCAACGGTTATTGCTGCATTTTTCTGACCAAAAGATCCTGCTTGAATTTCAGCTGAATTTACATTGCTTGCGTCTTTTTTAGTAACAATATTAATTGCTCCAGTAAATGCATTCTGCCCAAAAATACGCGCTGCTGCTCCTTTGATAATTTCAACTCTTTCAATCACATCAAGTGGCAATGCCATGTTCATGGTGTGATGTCCTGTTTGTGGATCTTCAACTTTAATTCCGTCAATTAACAACAATGTTTGATCAAAACTACCACCACGAATATACAAGTCAGATTGCATTCCGCTTGCACCTCTTCTTCTAACATCTATACCAGCAACTTGTTGCAATAAATCTGCAATATTTGTAACAGCGCTTTCCTTTATTTGTTTCGCGGTAATTACTAAAATTGTTCGAGAGTTTTGCTTAAAAGGCAAATCAATTCTACTAGAAGTAATAACAACTTCTTTTAAAGTATCTCTTTTTACAGGATCAATTTGTGCTTTTACCTGAACTGTATAAAAGAATATGGCAATTATTAATGTAATTTTTAATTTCATAAATAGTTATTTAAATAAGATGCAAAATTCGTAATTTTCCGGACGATTAGAATAGTCCAGTGTTAAAATGAAAGGTAGTCCGGTTAATAATATTTTGAAACAGTTAATAGATTTTGATAAAAATCTATCTCAACCTTTATACATACAGGTTTCACAGCAAATTATAAATGCAATACAACGTAGGTATTTAGCTAAAGGGACAAAGTTACCAGGAACTCGTATGTTTAGTCAGTTATTAAGTATTCATAGAAATACTGCTGTTGCTATCTACGAAGAGTTAGCTTCTCAAGGTTGGGTAGAAATTATACCCAATAAAGGAACTTTTGTTTTGGAGCCAGAACAAAAGACAGCAAAAATAAAAGCAACTTCACAAAAAATAAATGAGGCATATACATATGCAAAAACAACAGGATTTCCTTTTCAAAAATCATTTCATTTAGCATCAACTATTCAGTTAACAAATTCAAAGTATTCCATTAACGAAGGAAGTCCAGATTTACGTTTGCATCCTGTTCATCAATTTACAAGGTGGTATAGTGCTGCCATGAAACGAAAAACGTTAATAAAAAAATGGAACAGACCAAACGAATCTTCCTATTCATTATTCCAAACGCAACTTTGTAATTATTTAAATGCAACTAGAGGTTTTCATATAAATCCAAATAATCTAGTAAGTACACGTAGTACAGAAATGAGCTTGTACATCGTTTCGCAACTGTTAATAAAACAAAACGAAGTAGTATTGGTCGGAAGTTTAAGTAATTATGCTTCTAATATGATTTTTCAACAAGCTGGTGCAAACATTAAAACTATTCCTGTCGATAAAAATGGTTTAGATGTTGAATACATAAAAAAGCATTTTGTAAAAGGAAGCATTAGGTGTGTTTATGTATGTGCTCATAGAGATTATCCAACGATAGTAACATTAAGTGCAGAACGCCGTTTGCAGTTGTTACAACTTGCTAAAGAATATGGATTTTCAATTATTGAAGATGATTACGATTACGATTTTCAGTTTGAAGGTTCTGCAATGTTACCCATGGCTAGTTCAGATGCTGATGGAATGGTTATATATTTAGGGAAATTGGGACAATCATTATTTCCAAGTTTTCAAACAGGATTTGTGGTAGCACCTGAAAACTTAATTTCGGAAGCAAAAAATTATTTAGAATTACTAGACAAACAAGGAGATTTAATTCAGGAACAAATGTTGTCGGAATTAATTAGCGAGGGTGAAATTTATCGTCTAATGAAAAAAAATATTATCATATATAAACAAAGACAAGATTGTTTATGCAAACTCTTATCTCAATACTTTTCAGAAATAGCACAATGGAAAATACCTTCTGGCGGATTAGCAATTTGGTTAAAATTTCAATCTAAAATATCTTTAGTGAAATTATCAGAAGAAGCAGAAAAAAAAGATTTATTTATACCCAAAACTGTACTTTATCAAGATAAAAATACCTGTGCAATTCGTTTTGGTTTTGGGCATTTAAATGAAGAAGAAATAGAAACTGTAATTAAAAAATTAAAAAGCGCTTACAATAAGCTGTTTATATAATTCTATCGTAAAAGAAAGTGTTTTTTAACATATTAAGATATTAACAATGTCTTTTTGCTTTCTATTTTTTGATATTTTTATAGACATGTATGCTTTGGTAGATTGTAATAATTTTTATGCTTCTTGCGAACGGGTTTTTAATCCTAATTTGCAAAAAAAACCTGTTGCTATTTTAAGCAATAACGATGGTTGTGTAATTTCTATGAGCGATGAAGCTAAAAAATTACAATTGCCTTTTGGCGCACCAATTTTTAAGTGGGAGCATTTTTGCAAAGCAAATAACATTGCTGTTTTGTCGTCTAATTATCCATTGTATGGAGACATGAGCGCAAGAGTAATGAACATTCTTTCTCAATTTTCGCCAGACATAGAAATCTATTCTATTGATGAAGCTTTTTTACAGTTTAACGGTTTTGAAAATTACAATTTTACCGATTACGGAACGCAAATTAGAAATCGAGTTTTAAAATGGACAGGTATTCCGACTTCTGTTGGTGTTGCTCCAACAAAAGCCTTGAGTAAAGTTGCCAATAAAATAGCGCGTAAATTTCCAAAAGAAACTGGCGGAACTTATGTAATTGATTCTGATGAGAAACGCATCAAAGCGTTAAAATGGATTCCGCTTAAAGATGTGTGGGGTATCGGAAGACGTTTACACAAACGTTTAGCCGAAAAAGGATGTAAAAATGCGTTTGATTTTACACAACTTTCTGATGCTTGGATTTTAAAAAATTTCTCTATCACAGAATGGAAATTAAAAAAAGAATTACAAGGAATTTCTAAAATTCCTTTAGAAGAAGTTTCATCAAAAAAAATGATTGCAACCACAAGAAGTTTCGAACACACTTTTTCTGACATCGATAACATTAAAGAACGCGTATCAACTTTTGCCGTAAGCTGTGCAGAAAAACTACGCAAACAACAATCTAGTTGCCACATGATTATGGTGTTGCTAAGTAGCGATCGTCATAAAAAAGATAGCGAACAACACAGAACAAGCAGAACTGTTGTTTTTCCGTATCCTACAGATTCTACTCTAGTTATTAGTAACACCGCAGTAAATGTAGCAAAAGCGATGTTTAAAAAAGGAATTAAATACAAACGAGCTGGCGTAATTGTTACTGGTTTAGTGCCAACAGACAATCATCAATTGAACTTATTTGTACACGAAAATCCAAAACACAAACATTTAATGTCTGCTATTGATTTTATAAACACTAAATTTAAAGCTGATAAAATTAAATTAGGAAACCAAGATTTAAAACGCACTTGGAAAATGCGTCAAGAACGATTATCACCAAAATACACCACAAATATTAACGACATTTTAATTGTTACATAAAAACATGAGCGCAAAAACATCAAAAAACCTAACTTTTTTTACTCCTAAAATTTCTGATAGCAATGGAGCTATTTTTATTGATACAGGAATTTCTGCGGGTTTTCCTTCGCCTGCAGATGATTTTAGAGAAACGCGCATTTCTTTAGACGAAGAATTAATTACCAATAAAGAAGCTACTTTTTTTGCCAAAGTTAGCGGACAATCTATGATTGGTGCTGGTTTAAATGATAATGATTTGTTGGTAATTGACAGAAGTATAGAACCTACTAATAATAAAATTGCGGTTTGTTTTTTAGACGGTGAATTTACTGTAAAACGTTTGCGAGTAAAAAATGATGAAGTTTGGTTACAACCAGAAAACCCTGATTATCCGATTATAAAAATTACAGAAGAAAACGATTTTATTATTTGGGGAATTGTAACTAGTGTTATTAAAAAATTATAAAATACGTTCATTAATTCTTCTCTTTAATCAAGTAAATATACACCGGATAATGATCGCTATATCCGCCAGTATAACCGCCATCAGAAAAACTTCTAAACGGATATCCTTTATAACGTCCTTTTTTAGTGGTTAAAAAACGTTTATTAAAAATCATGGCTTTATACATTTTATATGATGAAAAATCTTTTTCGCCTTTGTCTAGAACTGATGAAGTAAAATATATCTGATCAAACAAACTAATATTATCTCGATAACCAACCGTGTTAAAACCGCGTTTATGCATTTCTTCAAACGGATTGTATAAATCGCCAGCGTTTACATTTTCCTTTTTACCTTTTGTTTTTAACACCTTCTTAAAACTAGAATTCGTTGGATTATCATTAAAATCTCCAATACTAAAAATTTTAGCGTTAGGTTCTGTTTCTCTAATTTTTTCTATGATTTTTACATTTTGATATGCCGCTTTTTCTCGCAAAGTTCTGCTTGCAGCTTCGCCACCACTTCTAGATGGCCAATGATTTACAAGTACATGAATCAATTCATCATCTAAATAACCAGAAACCAATAATTGATCTCTTGTATACACCTTAAAATTATTTCTAAAAATAGTAGGTGTATAGGACTCGTGATGTATTGGTTTAAAATATCTTTTTTGATACAATAATGCTACGTCAATTCCTCTTTTGTCTGGCGATTCGTAATGAATAATCTCATAATTCATTTTTTTTAGAAATTTTGATTTAACCAAATCTTCTAAAACCGCCCTGTTTTCAACTTCTGAAATGCCAATTATAGCCGGACCAGTTTTGGTTTTTTCAAATCCAATCTGAGAAATGACATTTCCAATTTTATCTATTTTATCCCAATATATGTTGGATTTATTGACTTTTAATTCCATCATCGGACTTGCCTCATCGTTTTTTGTTGGATCGTTTATCGTATCAAATAAATTTTCAACATTATAAAAAGCAATCGTTCTAATAGAATATTGATTTATTTTGGATTGGGCTTTTACGAGTACCGAAATACACAAAAAGCTCCCCAAGAGAAGTAATCTTTTCATTTTGCAAGTTTTTATTACAAATATAAACAATTTCAAAAGCCACTTAAAAGCCTGATTTGACAGTTGTTAAATATTTTTATATCTTTAGGTTAAAAATTGAAAGCTATGAAAAAGTTCATCTTAACGATGTTCTTGACGGTTATTTTCTACCCGAAAATCGCTGCTCAGAACCTTGTAAAAGGAACTGTGGTTGATAGCAATTCTGAAAAACCCATCAAAGGAGTTGCTATTATCTTACAGTCATCCACAGTTAAAACAAAATCAAACGGAACCTTTATTTTAGAAAATCTCCCCAACGGGAAATTTATTGTAACGCTAAAACTTAAAGGTTATGAAACCCAAAATTTCCCGATTCAATTAGAAGGAAATCCAATAGATTTAGGCACTGTTTTCTTTTATGAAGACATTTCTGTAAATGAAGATTTAAGTACAATTACCATTACAGATGATGAATTAAATGATGATAATAGTACTGCCGATCATATTTCTGGGTTATTACAATCTTCAAAAGATATTTATTTAAGATCTGCTGCATTTGAATTTAGCGCTTCTTTTTTTAGAATTAAAGGGTTGGATTCTGACAATGCTTTGTTGTTGATAAACGGAATTGAAATGAATAAAATATATTCTGGAAGACCACAATGGAGTAATTGGGGCGGCTTAAATGATGCAACTCGGAATCAAGAATTTAGTTCAGGTTTAGCTCCGTCTAACTATACTTTTGGTGGTATTTTAGGCGCTACAAATATCAATGTTAGAGCTTCTGAAGCAAAACCTGGAGGAAGAGTTTCATATGCATCTGCAAACAGAAGCTACGAACACAGAATTATGGCAACCTATTCTTCCGGTTTAACGCAAAATAATTGGGCATATACAATTTCTATAAGTAGACGAGCAGGAAAAGAAGGTTTTAACGAAGGTACTTTCTATGATGCAAATTCTTTTTTTGCTTCTGTTGAGAAAAAAATCAACTCTTCTCACAGTATTAATTTTACGGCTATTTATACACCAAATAAAAGAGGGAAATCGTCTGCAAATACACAAGAAGTTTATGATTTAAAAGGCATTCAATACAATTCGTATTGGGGAATGCAAAACGGACGAATGCGAAATGCTCGTCAAAAAAGAATTGTAGAGCCCATTCTGATGTTAAATCATTATTGGACAATAACTAAAAACACAACTTTAAACACCAATGTTGCGTATCAATTTGGAAAAGTTGCAAATAGTAGAATAGATTATAACGGAAGTAAAATTGACGGTTCTATTAATGGTGTTCCAACAATGGTAAGTTTGGGTGGCGCAAATCCAGATCCAACCTATTATCAAAAATTACCAAGTTATGGTTTAAAAAAAGGCTTTCCCAATGTGTATGAAATGGAAAAAACATTCCTCAAAAATGGTCAGCTAGATTGGACAAATTTCTATCAAAAAAATTCAAATCCGATAAACAATGGCTATGCTGCCTATGTTTTATATGATGACAGAAATGACGACAAACAGTTTTCTGTAAATTCAATTTTTGAGGCAGAAATAAATGAAAACAGCACTTTAAACGCTTCAATTCAATACAGGAATTTAAGTTCAGATAATTTTGCACAAGTAACCGATTTGTTTGGAGGAACAAAATTTTTAGATGTAGATTCTTTTGCAAATACAAACACTTTAAAACAAAATGATTTACAACATCCGAACAGAGAAGTTACAGTTGGTGACAAGTTTAAATACAACTATAATTTAACCACCAATATTTTAAACGGATTTGCACAAGCGCAGTTTAAATACAATAAAATTGATTTTTATACTGCTGCAAGTATTTCAAATACAACGCATCAAAGAAATGGATTATATAAAAACGGAAAATTTGCTACAGGAAATGCTTCTTTAGGGA
The DNA here is from genome assembly GCA_913065125.1 of uncultured Flavobacteriaceae bacterium. Taxonomy (GTDB): domain Bacteria; phylum Bacteroidota; class Bacteroidia; order Flavobacteriales; family Flavobacteriaceae; genus Polaribacter; species Polaribacter gochangensis. Next base: position 311,040 of record CAJYAG010000002.1, read on the forward strand.
AATCTGATAAACCTACTTTTACAAATTATGGATTAAAAGGTGGCGCAACCTATAAATTTACTGGTCGTCATTTAGTTGACGCAAATGCTGGTTATTTGACAAAAGCACCAACATTACGAAACGCCTTTTCTAACGCAAGAATAAATAATGATGTTGTTGAAAATTTAACTAGCGAAAAAATCTTTTCTGGGGATGCGAGTTACATTTTTAGAAGTCCAAATTTACAGGCAAAAGCAACTGGTTATTATGCAAAAATTAAAGGCGCTACAGAAGTTTCCTTTTATTATGCAGACGGAGTTGGAGGAAGCGGGTCTGATTACACCGCTTTTGTACAAGAAATTTTAACCGAAATCGATAAGAAAAACATTGGTATAGAACTAGGTTTAGAAGCACAAGTTACAGCATCAATCAAATTAAAAGGAGCTGCAAATATGGGTCAATATATCTATGATAGCAATCCAACTTTAACGCTAAAATCTGAAATTGATGGATTTCAATTTGCATCAAGAGCATCCAACTTAAAAAACTACAAATTAGCCGCTGGACCTCAACAAGCATATTCTGTTGGATTTGAATATAGAGATCCAGATTATTGGTGGTTTGGAGCAACGATGAACTTTTTTGCAAATGCTTATGTAGATGTTGCTCCATTAACAAGAACAAGCAATTTTACGGATAATGGCGGAATTCCTTTTAACGATTACGACCCAGAATTAGCAAAAACATTATTGCAACAAGAAAAATTTGACAGTTATAATGTCATCAATTTGGTTGGAGGAAAATCTTGGAAAATTAACGACTATTATATCAGCCTTTTTGCAAGTATTAGCAATCTACAAAACACCAAATATAAAACGGGTGGTTTTGAGCAAGGCAGAAATGCAAATTACAGAGAATTACGAGATGATAAAGCGTTAGACAAGCCTATTTTTGGCCCAAAATATTGGTTTGGAAGAGGAGCAACTTACTTTTTGAATGTCAGCTTTAGATTTTAAAAACTTAAAAAACATTGATTATGAAAACATATAAATTATATCCAAAAACCTTATTTCTGTTACTTTTTATTAGTATTTCTTGCGTGCAAGACAACGCTTTTGAAGTGCCAGATATTACCATCACAGATCCAACTATTACTGTAAATTCAGATTTAGGAAAAGTAAAAACAGCTTTACAACAAGAGTACTTTTCTAACCAAAAGTTAGTGTTTACATTTCCTGTAAACGAAAATAGCCCAACGTTTATTGAAGGCTATGTAATTTCATCAGATGCTACTGGAAATTTTTACAACAAACTTATTGTGCAAGACAAACCAGATAATCCAACTGCAGGAATTGAAATTTTAATCAATAAATCTGCATTGAGTGATTTGTTTACAATTGGGCAAAAAATTTATATCAAATTAGATGGTTTGTCAGTTTCCTATGATGATGGGCAAAGTGAAGTGAACCCAATAAATTTAGCGCCCGGAAAATATTCGTTAGGTTTTTTAGAAGGGGATAGAGCTGGTAAAATTCCTGCAACGGCAATTAAGAATCATCTTTTTAGAACGGCAACAATTGCTACAATTGTTCCTCAAAAAATTACGATAGAAACGATAACAGATGCAACCATAAATACCTTTGTTCAGTTAGAAAATGCTCAGTTTGATATTTCTGAAATTGGAAAAACTTTTGCGGGTGAAAAATATGATGAATACGACGGGTTTCGATATGTATTTGAATGCGGATCAGAACACGAATTAAGATTACAAACCAGTACTTTTTCTAGTTTTAAATCGACTTTGATTCCAGACGGACAAGGAAAAATTGACTTTATTTTATCCAAAGATTTTAAATCAGAGTTTTTAGTTGCTATTGTAAATTCTCCTTCAACAATTGATTTTACAAACGCTACAAGGTGCGATCCTGATTTTTTAGATTGTGATGCAAACACAAGTGTCGGAACTATTATTTTAATTAATGAAGACTTTGAAAACATTAAAACAAATTCGCATTTACTTAATGCAGGTTGGTCAAATACCAATACAAATGGCGGTAAAAATGTATTTAAGTCTAAAACAAAAAACGGGAATAGAGTAATGGAAATGTCTGCTTATAACACCGCAGAAAATCCGTTAGAAATCTGGTTGATTTCTCCAACAATTAATTTAGATGCAACCACAAACGAAACCTTAACTTTTGAAACTAATAATGGTTATGACAATGGTAGAGCCTTAAAAGTTTTTGTTTCCTCTGATTTTTCTGGAGATGTAAAAACAGCAACTTGGACTCAAATTAATGCTGATTTATCTGAAGGTCCAAGCAGTGATTACTCAAACTTCTTTACCAAATCTGGCGATATTAGTTTGTCTTGTTTGTCAGGAAATGTACATATTGCTTTTCAATATTTTGGTGGCGACGGTGCAGTTTCTACAACGGTACAACTAGATAATGTGAAAATTACAGGAGACTAATAGCAATTCATTGTATCCTACAAGGTCAAAAAAAAGACCTTGTAGGTATCTTTTTTATTAGTTTAAATTCCGTTTTTCAATAAAAAAGCGTTTTAATATTTGCGAACATTCGTTTTCTAAAATTCCGCCAACAACTTTTGTTTTTGGATGAATGGTTGTTTTTAGTGTTAAAAATCCGCGTTCTAATTCAGAAGCTCCGTAAACGATTTTGCCTAGTTGTGTCCAATAACTTGCGCCAGCACACATTTGGCAAGGTTCTAACGTAACATACAAGGTACAATCTTTTAAATATTTACCTCCTAAATAATCTGCTGCAGCCGTAAATGCTTGCATTTCTGCGTGTGCAGTTACATCATTTAACGTTTCTGTTAAGTTGTGTGCTCTTGCAATAATTTGTTCCTTAAAAACAATGATTGCTCCGACAGGAACTTCACCTTTATCAAAAGCAGTTGTTGCTTCATCTAAAGCTTTTTTCATAAAATAAACGTCGTCAAAAGGATTTATCATTTAAAAAATATTTTTTCAATAATACAAAAAGCAAATCAGATGTAAAACTCGTACTTTTGTTGCATGTCAACAAAACTTTTAGATACAATTTACAATCCTAAAGATGTACGAAAACTAAAACCAGTACAATTGCCGGTTTTAGCAAAAGAATTGCGTGCCTTTATTATTGATATTGTTGCTACAAAAGAAGGACATTTAGGCGCAAGTTTAGGTGTTGTTGAACTCACAATCGCTTTGCATTATTTGTTTGACACGCCAACTGATTTATTGGTTTGGGATGTTGGACATCAAGCGTACGGACATAAAATTCTTACAGAAAGAAAAGAAGTTTTTGACACCAATAGAAGACTAAACGGAATTTCGGGTTTCCCAAAAAGAAGTGAAAGTAAATATGATGCTTTTGGCGTTGGACATTCTTCAACGTCTATTTCTGCAATTTTAGGAATGGCAATCGCATCAAAATTAAAAGGAGAAACCGAAAAACAACATATTGCCGTTATTGGAGATGCTTCTATTGCAAGCGGAATGGCTTTTGAAGCGTTGAATCATGCTGGTGTAACGGATGCAAATGTATTGGTTATTTTAAATGACAATGCAATTGGAATTGATCCTTCTGTTGGCGCATTAAAAGAATATTTAACCAAAGTAAAAACCGATAAAAGGCTTGCCGCGCAAAACAATATTATAAAAGCCTTGAATTTTAATTATTCTGGTCCAATTGATGGTCATAATTTAGAAGAATTATTAGCCGAGTTATCTCGATTAAAAAAAGTAAAAGGCCCAAAATTCTTACATATAATTACCACCAAAGGAAAAGGATTACAACAAGCAGAAGAAAATCAAGTGCAATATCATGCGCCTGGAAAATTTGACAGTAAAACAGGTGAAATTATCCCGAAGGAACAAAAAATAGAGCCTCTAAAATACCAAGATGTATTTGGAAAAACCTTGGTAGAATTAGCCGATAAAAATGATAAAATTGTAGGTATTACTCCAGCAATGATTACAGGAAGTTCTTTAACATTTTTATTAGAAAAATATCCTGAAAGAATGTTTGATGTTGGCATTGCAGAACAACACGCAGTAACATTAGCAGCAGGAATGGCAACACAAGGAATGATGCCTTTTTGCAATATTTACTCTACCTTTTTACAACGTGCTTACGATCAAATTATTCACGATGTTGCTTTACAAAATTTACCTGTAATTTTCTGTTTAGATAGAGCTGGCTTGGTGGGCGAAGATGGTGCAACACATCACGGAGTTTTTGATTTGGCGTATTTACGTGCAATTCCGAATTTGATACTCTTTGCGCCAAGAAACGAAGTTGAACTTCGCAATATCATGTACACAGCGCAATTAGGATTAGAGAATCCGATTGCAATTAGATATCCGAGAGGAAAAGGGGTTTTGATAGATTGGAAACAACCTTTTTCTAAAATAAAAATCGGAACAGGAATTTGCGTAAAAGAAGGAAAAGGTATTGCTGTACTATCTATTGGTAGCATTGCAAAAAATGTAACTCTTGCCATTGAAAAAACAAATCAAGAAATTGCTGTTGCACATTACGATATGCGTTTTGTAAAACCATTGGATGAAAAATTATTGCATACCATTTTTAATTCTTTTCAAAAAGTAATTACCGTTGAAGACGGAACAGTTGCTGGCGGATTTGGATCTGCAATCGCGGAGTTTGCTGTAAAAAACAACTATAAAAATACCATTACAATACTTGGAGTTCCAGATGTATTTATTCATCAAGGAACTGTAGAAGAACTGCATAAAATTGCAAAAATAGATGCTGAATCTATCTTTAACATAATAAAAAAAGCAGCATTAAAATAATGCTGCTTTTGTCTGTTCGAGCGGAGTCGAGAACTTATAAAAAATGAATTTTTTACTTGATAATTACTTTTCCTGTTGCTTTTTTATTGTTAGCATCTATTAAGTTAACAACATACACACCAGAAGGTAAGTTTACAGAAACAGGCTGTTTTTCTTGTTGTGTAAAATCTACCTGCTTAGAAAATACTTGTTTTCCGTTGATATCAAATAGCAATAAATTAGCTTTTCCTAAAGTGTTTTTTGCAAAAATGGTAAAGTCTCCGTTAGAAACCGTTGGATACATTGTAAAAACTTTGTTTTCTTTTATTACATCATCAACAGAAACAACCCCTGCAGCAAATTGTCCAGTAAACATTCCTCTACCATAAGTGGTTGCCATAACCGTATTATCAGCAGTTCTAAAACTAAAAGAAGTTACTTTTACATTAGACATTCCGTTAAAGGATTGTGACCAACTTGGTGAAGCATCTTTAAAATTACTTGTTCTCCAAACACCTAATTCAGTACCAATAATAACTTCATCATTATTTAAAGGATTCATCATGATTGCTTTTACAGGAATATCTGGAAAATTACCTTCTTTTTCTTCCCAGTTAGCACCACCATCTGCGCTAAACCAAACACTTGTAATACCGTAATTATGAAAAGAAACTAAGATTTCGTTTTCTGATGCTCCAAATGCAATGTCAGAAATGCTTCCTAAAAAGTTAGGGTCTCCAATACTTGTCCATGCCGGACCGGCTGAATTAGCACTTTCTATTTTTAATAACTTTCCATTATTTGTACCAACAAAAAGTTTTGTAGAATTTGTAGTAAAAGGAGATACTTTAAAAGCAGTTGGTTCTCCTGTTAACAAGTCGTTTGTAAGTTCTGTTTTTATTGGTGATCCTAATAAATTAGCAAATTTTGCTATCACATAAGTACTTCCTTTAGAATAATTTGTATATAAAATATCTAAATTATCATCTAAATCAGCCGGATTGATAAAATTTCCTGAATACGGACTACTGTCAGAAGAAATTACTACTCCAGAACCTGTATAAGGCAAATTGTATCTGTTGTAATTGTTATACACATAAGATGCAATGGCATAAGCACCATCTTTATCTATAAATGAGTAAGCACCATCTCCACCTCTCATTCTCACTGTACTATTAATTCCATTACTAGCTCCATTGATAAACTGTGTGCCGTTGTCTTGTGCGCCAGCTAATAATAGCTTTTGGTTTGTACTTTGACCTATTTCTCCATGATAAAACTGTGTTATATTATAATCTTTAATTCTAGCTTCTATTGCAGTAGTAGAGGTTTCTGCACCAGATAAAGAAGTTGCATAATAAACACCACCATCATTACCTATAATTGCTTTGTTAGCATCTGTTGGATGAAATGCCCAACCATGTTGATCTGCATGAACCGTTGGAATTGTCATTGCTGCCAAATTATTATTGTTAGACCATTTAGAAATTTGTTTCCAAGAACTACCTGAATTTGTACTTCTAAACAAATCAATTCCACCAACATAAAGTGTGTTGTCATTTGTTGGGTCTACTTCAATTACCAAATCGTAATAAGCTTGTCCTCTTGTAAAATCATTATTTGGAATTCCTGTGTCTGCATCTGCTGGTGTTATAATATTTGTTGTATTGGCAAAACCATCTGTTGTTACTTCTATTTTTGGAGCACCACTAATGTGGTACAAAGCATACATTTTATCTTTATTTGTTTTAGAAACTGCTATTTCTGTTCTTTTAGCATTAGCGACTGAATGTGTAACAGAAAATGAAGTTCCGTCAATCGATTTTAAAATAGTACCGCCACCAAGTCCCCAGGCATTACTATCTGAACCTATCCAAAGTGTATTGTCTACTCCAATTTCAAAATCGTTTGGTTCATAAAAAGAATGTACAGCTCCTTGAGATTGTCCAGGAATTGTAGGTAATGATACTATGTTCCAAGTTGATCCATCGTCCACACTTTTATACAACCCTGTTTTATCTAATCCTGCAAACTGATTAGTTCCTGCATACGAACCAACATAAGCCCCAGCAACACCAATAAAAACTTCAGTTTTACCATTATTATTCCAAGCAATAACATCATTAATAAAAAATAGTCTTTTTCTATAATCTGGATTTGTGTTTTCACTATACACATTTGTCCAAGAAGCACCACCATCTGTAGATTTCCAAACTCCATTTCCTATAGAACTCGGGTTTGCTTGTCCTTCACCAGTTCCCACATACATAATTTGTGAATTGTTTGGGTCAACTGTCATACAACTTACCGATAAATTTTCATCAATACCTACTTGTGTCCAAGAAGAATTGGCATCCGTAATGTCATTATTTACCCATAAACCTCCAGAAACGCCACCAGCAAAAACTCGCTTGTGTGTTGCGTCATTCGGGTCGAACATCACAACTCTAGTTCTACCACCAACATTGTTTGGACCTCTTTCTGCCCACATATTATCTGCTGCATCACCTGGAACTCTTTGTAATTTTCTTTGTGCTTTTAATTCTTGTTGAACTTTAAATACATTTTCTGGATGTGTTCTACCAGTATTTGGGTTCATTTCCAATAAATATTCTTGTTCAAAATATTTATTTGGTGGCATTCCTTCTGCTTTTCTCTCTTTCTTAGTAAGTTTTAGTGTGTTATTATATGGATGATTCTTTAAGAATTTTGCATAATTTTCTCTTGCCTTTTCTGCTGCTGAATCTGTATCTAAAACTAGATAAGTTGTGAAAGCTACAGCTACAATTGCAAAAACGAATAGTAGTTTTTTCTTCATAATTAATTTATTTTAATGTTCTCAAAGTTAATGAAATGATTTTATATTAAATTTCCATTTAATTTTTTATGCAATCGTATTGCGTAACTATCAGACATTTTAGAAACATAACTACAAATTTTCATAATTCTGTTGTATAAATTATCTGTGGTGTTTTTGTATTCGTTGGGCAATAAGTTTAAGACTAGTTTATCATAATTTGATGCTGTTCCTAAATAGTTGTTATTTAATGCATTTACAAACACATCTAGTACATCGGCAATAATTTTATAGCCAGCAACTTCTTTTTCTACAACATCGTTGCTTTTGTAAATTTTATCTACACTTATTTTTAGGATGTCGTTTATTTGTGCCTCATACTTACATCTGTCTAACAAACCTTTGTCAAATTCTCCTTTTAAAATAGCTTCTTCATTTGCTAAAAAGATATCAACTGTTTCATTTACCAACACACCAATTGCCAATGCGCGTAAATAACTTACTCTGTCTTTTTTGTGTTGTAAAGAATGATATTTCTTCGTATCAATGGTATCTTTTACTAGCTTTATCATAAACTCTAGCGCAAAATCTTCATCGATTAAACCTAAATTTATTCCGTCTTCAAAATCGATAATGGTATAACAAATATCATCAGCAGCTTCTACTAAATACGCCAACGGATGTCTGTAAAAAGAAACATCGTTTGTGGTAGATTTACGCAGCAAACCCAATTCGTTTGCTACATCTAGAAAAGCCTCTTTTTCTGATTGAAAAAAGCCATATTTTTTATCGACAATATGTTTTGTTGGTTTTTTTGGCAACGATTCTTTCGGATATTTTAAAAACGTACCCAAGGTTGCGTACGATAATCGCAAACCGCCAGAAATGCCTTTTCTTGTTTCTGTTAATATTTTAAATCCGTTGGCATTGCCTTCAAAATCTATGAGATCTTGATATTCTTTTTCGGTAAGTTCTGTTTTATATTTTGCGCCGTTTCCTGTTTTAAAATATTCGCCGATGGCTTTTTCTCCCGAATGTCCAAAAGGCGGATTTCCAATATCATGAGTAACAGAAGCAGCGGCTACAATAGCGCCAAAATCGTTAAAAGTATAGCCTAATTTTGCTAAGTTTGGATGACGTTCTAACAACACTTTTCCAACGCGTCTTCCAATACTTCTACCAACCACAGAAACTTCTAAACTGTGCGTTAAACGGGTGTGTACAAAATCGGTTTCTGACAACGGAATTACTTGTGTTTTGTCTTGCAAACTTCTAAATGCAGATGAAAATATAATTCTATCAAAATCTACATCAAAACCCAAACGTGTTTCGTCTTGTTGTGCTCTATGGCGTTTTTCTGTGTCGCCAAATCGTTTTAACGATAGTAATTGTTCCCAGTTCATTGTTGAATTATTAATTGATTTGTAAATCTACAAAATTGATTTCTCGACTCCGCTCGAAATGACAAAAAAAAGAGAAGCATTTCAGCTTCTCTTTTTCCCCTTTAATTTAATTTTTATGAAAAACTATTTTCATAGCAGTTCACAGATTTTGGATTTGATTATGATCCACACATTAAGCAATCGTCTGGTCCGGCATTTTTAGATGCCTCTACCATTGCTTTAAATTCTTCTGGAGACATTGGTTTCTCCTCTTCTTTTTTCTCTTTTGATAAGGTAAACTGAATGGCGTTTACTGCCGATTTTGTTCTTAAGTAATACATTCCTGTTTTTAATCCAGATTTCCATCCGTAGAAATGCATCGATGTTAATTTTCCAAAATCTGGATCTTGCATAAACAAGTTTAACGATTGCGATTGATCGATAAAATATCCTCTATGGCGCGCCATATCAATAATATCTTTCATACTCATTTCCCAAACTGTTTTGTACAATTCTCTTAATTCTGCAGGAATTTTTTCGATATGTTGTATCGATCCGTTTGCACGCATAATATCTTCTTTCATATCGTTGTCCCACAAGCCTAACTCTACTAAATCTTCTAGTAAATGTTTGTTTACAACAATAAATTCGCCCGATAAAACTCTACGCGTATAAATGTTAGAAGTATATGGTTCAAATGCTTCGTTGTTTCCTAAAATTTGAGAGGTTGATGCTGTTGGCATCGGTGCAACTAATAACGAGTTTCTAACTCCGTGTTTCATTACTTGCTTACGCAATTTCCCCCAATCCCAGTTTCCGCTTAATTCGTCATCTTTAATTCCCCACATGTTAAATTGGAATTCTCCTTCAGACATTGGCGAACCTTTAAATGTAGAATAAGGTTCTTTTGCTTTTGCAATTTCCATTGACGATGTAACAGCTGCAAAATACATGGTTTCAAAAATTTCTTGATTCAGTTTTTTTGCTTCTTCGGATGTAAAAGGCAAACGTAAATTGATAAAAGTATCTGCTAAACCTTGAATTCCTAATCCAACGGGTCTGTGACGGAAGTTTGAATTTTCTGCCTCTTTCACAGGATAGTAATTCATATCAATCACCGTATCTAAATTACGAGTTACTTTTTTAGTTACTTCAAATAATTTTTTATGATTAAAGAATTTTTCTCCGTTTTCTTTTTCTGTCACAAACATTGGCAATGCAATAGATGCTAAGTTACACACAGCAACTTCATCATTTGCAGTGTATTCCATAATTTCTGTACATAAGTTTGAAGAACGGATTGTTCCTAAGTTCTTATGATTCGTTTTACGGTTTACAGCATCTTTGTACAACATGTACGGAGTTCCTGTTTCAATTTGAGATTCTAATATTTTCTCCCAAAGTTCTCTTGCTTTAATTGTTTTTCTTCCTTTTGCTGCAGCTTCGTATCCTTCATATAATCTTTCGAATTCATCGCCATATGAATCAAATAAATGCGGACATTCATTTGGACACATTAAAGTCCAGTTTCCATCTTCTTGCACACGTTTCATAAACAAATCTGGAATCCACATTGCGTAGAATAAATCTCTTGCACGCATTTCTTCTTTTCCGTGATTTTTCTTTAAATCTAAAAAGTCGAAAATATCTGCATGCCAAGGTTCTAAATACATAGCGAAAGAACCTTTACGTTTTCCTCCACCTTGATCTACATAACGCGCTGTATCATTAAATACTTTTAACATTGGTACAATTCCGTTTGATGTACCATTTGTTCCTCTAATATAAGAACCTGTTGCTCTAACATTATGAATCGACAAACCGATTCCGCCAGCAGATTGAGAAATTTTAGCAGTTTGTTTTAAGGTGTCATAAATTCCGCCAATACTATCATCTTGCATTTGTAATAAAAAACAAGAAGACATTTGTGGTTTTGGTGTACCAGCATTAAATAAAGTTGGTGTTGCATGTGTAAAATATTTTTTACTCATCAACTCATATGTTTCAATCGCTTCGTCTATATCATTTTTATGAATACCAATAGAAACACGCATTAACATGTGCTGTGGACGTTCTGCAATTTGCCCGTTTAATTTTAATAAATACGAACGTTCTAATGTTTTAAAACCAAAATAATCGTAATTAAAATCTCTATTGTAAATGATCGTAGAATCTAATTTTTCTGCATTGTCTTTGATGATTTGATATACATCATCTGCCAACAACGGTGCTTTTTTACCAGTACGTGGATTTACATAGTAATACAAATCGTCCATAGTTTCAGAGAACGATTTCTTGGTGTTTTTATGTAAGTTAGAAACGGCAATTCTTGCAGCTAATTTTGCATAATCTGGATGAGCAGTTGTCATTGTTGCAGCAGTTTCTGCAGCTAAATTGTCTAATTCTGAAGTGGTAACTCCATCATATAAACCTTCAATAACACGCATCGCAACTTTTACAGGATCAACTATTTTGTTTAATCCATAGCACATTTTTTTTACTCTAGCAGTAATTTTATCAAACATTACTGGCTCTTTTTTGCCATCTCTTTTTAGTACGAACATAATTATTTAAGGTTTTTTTTGGTTGTTTGTTTTGTCAAAACATCCACTTTTTGACAATTATTTTTTATTGTATATTTTTTTAATGCGTAAATTATTAGAAATCTGAATCGAAACTAATGCTTCCTGTTCCTCCAGATTTTACTCCTGCCTTTTGATATTCTGATACTCTTTTTTCAAAGAAATTTGTTTTTCCTTCTAAAGAAATCATTTCCATAAAATCAAATGGGTTTGTTGCATTGTATTCTTTTTCACAATTGAATTCTTCAAGCAATCTATCTGTTACAAATTCTAAATATTGTGTCATTAATTTAGCATTCATACCAATTAAACTTACTGGTAAAGATTCTGTAATAAATTCGCGTTCAATATTTAATGCATCAACAATAATTTCTCTAATACGATCTTTAGGAACTTTATTTATAATGTGATTGTTATGTAAGTGCACAGCAAAATCGCAATGCATTCCTTCATCTCTAGAAATTAACTCGTTAGAAAATGTTAATCCTGGTAATAATCCTCTTTTCTTCAACCAAAAAATAGAGCAAAAAGCACCTGAAAAGAAAATCCCTTCAACAGCTGCAAAAGCTATTAATCGTTCAGCAAAAGAATCAGATTCAATCCATTTTAACGCCCAATCTGCTTTCTTTTTAATTGCAGGGAAATTTTCTATTGCATTAAACAACTTGTCTTTTTCTGTTTCGTCTTTTACGTAGGTATCTATTAATAAAGAGTAGGTTTCTGAGTGGATGTTTTCCATCATTATTTGAAATCCGTAGAAAAATTTCGCTTCAGAAAATTGCACTTCATTTACAAAATTTTCTGCAAGATTTTCGTTTACAATACCATCAGAAGCAGCAAAAAAAGCTAAAATATGTTTGATAAAATAACGTTCATCATCGGTTAATTTATCGTTCCAATCTACAATATCTGCATGCAAGTCAATTTCTTCTGCTGTCCAAAAACACGCTTGTTGTTTTTTGTACCAATCCCACAAATCGGTATGTTGAATTGGAAAAATTACGAATCTATTATCATTAGGTTGTAAAATTGGTTCTATAGCAGACATTCTTGTATAAAAATTTTAGTTGTTTTGAAAATCAGGGTTTTTGTCGAAAAAGACGTTAACAAAGATTGAAAAATTTGACTGAAAAATGAAGCTATACTTATTCACAAAAAGTTGAAGTTTTTAACAAAATCTTCACATTTGTGTTTTTTTTGACTTAAAAAAAATAAGTTCAACTTATTGATTATCAATAAATTAATTTTTGTTTTTTTTACAACACCCTGATTTTATTGACTTCTTCAAAAAACTTAATTTTACTTTTTTGAAAATAGGACAATGCTATTTTTATTTTTTTATGTTGCTTTTTTGTCAAAAAAAAATGACTCCTAAATTTGGAGTCATTTTATTAAAAAAGTGGTGTATTTTATTCTTTTATTGTTGCTGTTAAGCTAATACTTACTTCAACTTTAAAATCCATTGGTCCCGCATCAGAAAGTGCATTTCCAGATAAAGTTATTACTGTTGAGGTATTATTTACAAAAGCATCTTCTAATTTGCTTAAAACAGCAGCATCAGAAACTGTAAAAATAGTTTCATCAGTTACGGCTTGAGAAATATTTAGGTTGGTAATTGTACCAACTTCAGTATCATCAAATTTTAAAACTCCAGACGGAATTGTACCTTCTGTATTTCCAGAAAAGTCTTTAAACTTATACGTAAATGAATTGATTTTTACAGCAGTTATTTTATCTACATATTCCGCAAAATCTCCTGATCTAAGATCTATTGTTTCGGTCAAATCAAATGTTCCGGTTGTTCCTGCGGTTTGAGGTACATTTACATCGATGCTTTCTGTTAAATCGTTATCAACCTTTAATTCTAACAGCTCAAATAAACTACCACAAGAAATTGTTATTGTTGCTAACAACACGAATACTATTATTTTTTTCATGATTCTTGGTTTTTTGTAAAAATACAATTTAGTTTTTTAATTGCTTCTCTGCTACTTTTTCTAATTCGGCATACCAATCTTCTCCAAATTTACGAACTAACGCCTGTTTAACAAACTTATATACTGGCACTTGTAATTCTTTTCCTAAAGAACAAGCGTCATCACAAATTTCCCATTTGTGATAATTTACAGCAGAAAACTCTGCATAATCTCTAACTCGTATTGGGTATAAATGACAAGAAACGGGCTTTTTCCAATCGATAATTCCCTGATTATAAGCTTCTTCAATTGCACATAATGCTGTTTTATTTTCATCAAAAATTACATATGCACAATCTGCATTGTTAATTAACGGTGTTTCTAATTCTCCAAATTCGCTTGTTACCCAAGTTCCTTGGCTTTCTATTACGTCAATTCCTTCTTGGCGTAAAAAAGGTTTTACCTTCGGATAAATCTCTTCTAAAATTTTGGTTTCTTCTTTTTCTAATGGTGCGCCAGCATCACCATCAATACAGCAAGCACCTTTACATGCAGATAAATTACAGACAAAATCTTTTTGAATAACGTCTTCCGAAACAATTGTTTTTCCTAGTTGAAACATATCGCAAAAATACATTTATTTTACAATTATTCACTTTAAATCAATCTAACTTACCTAATTTTGCCAATTATAAAATCAACCAAAATGAATTTAGATTTTAAAGAAATTTTCACAGCCTTTATGGTTTTGTTTGCTGTAATTGATATTATTGGAAACATTCCTATCATTATTGACTTACGTAAAAAAGTAGGTCATATTCAATCAGAAAAAGCCTCAATTATTGCAGGTATTTTAATGATTCTTTTCTTGTTTCTTGGTAAAAGCTTATTAAGTTTAATTGGAATTGATGTAAATTCTTTTGCGGTTGCAGGTGCTTTTATTTTGTTTTTTATCGCTTTAGAAATGATTTTAGGAATTACCTTATACAAAGATGATGGAGAAGCTTCTCCTATTACTGCATCTGTTTTTCCGCTAGCATTTCCATTAATTGCTGGCCCGGGGAGTTTAACAACTTTGCTTTCTTTACGAGCAGAATTTAGCATAGAAAACATTATTGTTGCAGTACTTTTAAATGTTGTTGTAATTTATATTGTCTTAAAAACTTCGTCTAAAATTGAGCGTATTATTGGTCAAAACGGAATTAGTATTATTAGAAAAGTATTCGGAGTTATTTTATTGGCAATTGCCGTAAAACTTTTTGCTGCAAATATTAAAGCATTATTTATTTAAAATGATTTTTGATTCACTTATTATTGGAGGTGGTGTTGCAGGAATGCAATGTGCTTTGGTGTTGGGTTCTGCTAAAAACAAATCCTTTGCTGCTGATAAAAATATAGGAATTATCATCAATCAAAAAGCATCGCATTTGCAAAATGCCTTATTTAATAATGTATTGGGGTTGAGTCCAAAAACATTAGGCAAGGACATTTTAGAAGTTGGTAAAAAACAATTGACAGAATTGTATCCTGATGTACATCAAATTACAAACGAAAAAGTGATTTCTGTTGTTGATTTGATTGACGGTACTTTTAAAATAGTAACAAACAAAAATAATTATCAAAGTAAAATTGTTGTTGTTGCTTTAAATTATTCTAAACCTTTTTTAATAAAAGGGTTAGACAATTATATAATTCCGCACCAAAGAGCAAATCCAAAAAAAGATAGAGTTCAGTTACAAAACAAAGATTTTTTAATAAAAGAAGGATTGTATGTTTGTGGTACAATTGCAGGAATTAGAAGTCAGTTTGCCATTGCAGCTGGAAGCGGAGCAATTGTAGCAACAGATATTTTAACACTTTGGAATCATGGAAATCACACTAAAGTTCATGATAAAGCACAATAAAAAAAGTTACCCTAAAATAAGAAAATCGCTTATTGAATAGTATTATGCTGTTATATATATTTGTAAAGTAATGTTTAATGAACATTAAATCAATCTAATAACAAATTAATACATACCCCCCAAAAAAAATCTATCCCCCAAGATATTTTTTAAAAAGAAGCTAAACTAGCAACATAGTTTAGCTTTTTTTACTGTAAAAATTAAACAAGGGGAAAATGGGTATTCAGAAACTATTAGAATTGTTTAACACAAAATAACTTCTCTTTTAAGTTAGGCTTTTTTTATTGCCTCTATTAATTTATCAAAATCTTTAGATTTATCAAAAAAGGCAGATGCTCCATATTTTAAGCAAATGTTCTTTAGCTCTGTGCTAATAGAAAAAACAAAAACTTTTTTTTCTATTTTTTTTTCTTTAAAATGTTTTAATATTTCAATGCCATTCCCGTCTGGCAATTTTAAATCGAGTATTAAAAATTTAAATTTCATCTCATTCAAAAAAGCAATTGCTTCTTGTATAGATTCAGCTAACCGTATATCTACTATAGTATTAAGTTCTTTAGTTGCCTTAAGGATTTTTTTTCCTATAAAAGAATTATCCTCTACTATTAGTAGATTATTTGATGTGTTTTTCAAATTAAAAATTTAATTTTTTAGGTACAAAGTTAACTGAAGGGGATAACAAATATAAAGTCTTCTATTATCTGTCTATATAAGCAAAATTCTTAATTTTTTAACAAAGGAACTTATTACTGTTATTAAAAATCTAACTTAATTAACCCTTTTAGAATCGCTTATTTTGTCAATTCTTGGGTGCTGTATAATTCTGCTTTATTAATAGCATTGTTTTTATGAGCGTCAACAGTTTTTGAACTTAAAAACAATAATATTCCTAATTCTTTAGAAAAAACACCTTTCGCAATAAACAGTATTACTCCTTTTCCTCTAGAACTTAGTGATGCTTTTTTTAGAACTTCGTCCTTTTAAGTAGTGTAAGGAATTCTTGATTGATATTTCTTGAAAGATATTTTTTGTTTTGCATTACTGTAGAAATCGCTATAATTAATTCATCCGCATCTCCATCTTTTAACAAGTATCCAAAAGCACCCGCCTTAAACATTCCTTGAATAAATTGTTTGCCAGAATGCATAGAAAGACCAATTATTTTTATCTCTGGCTGGGCTTTATGGATTCGTTTTGCCGCTTCAATACCATTTAAACCTGGCATTGAAACATCCATAATAATAACATTTGGCTGTAATTTTGAAGCTGCTTCTATGGCTTCTATTCCATCGGAAGCCTCACCAATTATTAGCATATTAGATCTTTGCTCTATAATGTTTCTTAGACCATCTCTAAGAAACTTATGATCATCGGCTAATAGTATTTTAATTTCATCTGTATGAATCATATAGGTTAAGGTATAAGTATTTCTATAGATGTTCCTGCGTTTATTTTAGATGTAATCAAAAATTCACCTTGTATATTTCGAATACGTTCCTGCACTGCAAATAAGCCAAAGCCAGACCCTGAATGGTTTTTATAATTATTTAATTTAGATGTATTAAAACCAACGCCGTTATCGGTAAAAAGTATATGAAACCCAAGTTCATTTTTATTAAGATCTAGTGTAAATAAAGTTGCTTTGGCATATTTCACTGCATTTTTAATCAGTTCTTGTATAGATCTGTACAATAAAATCGCTTTTATATCAATCATTTCAATACTCTCTATATTACTGTTAATTCTACATTCAATTTTATGAGTAGCTTCTGTTTCTTCAAACAGCCAATTTAATGCATCAATTATGCCTAACTGATACAAAACAGGTGGAGAAAGTTCATAGGTGATCTTACGACTATTTTCTAAAGCTTCAGTAATATTTTTTTTAATAAAATTTAAGTCTTCATCTATGAATTTTAATTCTGCTTTTTTCTTTAACTCATTGATTCTCATATTAGAAATAACCAAAGATTGACTTAAGTGATCGTGTATGTTTGCTGCGATTTCTTTTTTCTGTTTTTCTTCTATCAAGGTCATTTCTGTAGTCATTTTTTGAAGAACTACTTGATATTCTTGAATCTCCTCCCTTGCTTTCACCCATTGAGTGATGTCTCTAGCAGATGTTACAAAATAACTAATCTCTTTCTCTTTATAAACAGGCGATGTTAAAAACTCTAACCATACAAAATGCCCCTCCTTATGACGAACTCTAATAGAAATAGCTTCAGGGTTTAAACCACGAAATTCCTTTTGCCTAATTGCTCTATATAAAAGCTGTATGTCATCACTATGAACTAAGTTAAATACTTTTTTACCTATAAGCTGGGATTGCTCATAACCCAATAAGTTTTTTATAGAAGGGCTGATATATTTAAATGTACTATCCGGTTCTTGCAAACAAATTAAGTCATTAGAATTATCCGTCAATACACGATACAGCTCTTCAGCCTTTTTAATTTTATCTGTGATTCTTTTTTGCATAGTAATATCTTGAGACACTCCTCTTCTACCAATAATTTCATTTTTATCATTGTATATGGGCTCTCCCATGTTTCGTATCCAACGTTTTTCGTTTTTAAAATTGATCATTTCTAATTCAATATCGAAAGGAACGCCATCACTAGCAAGGGTTACTGTTGCCTCTATTAGCTTTTTTCTAGATTTATCAGTAAAAGATCCCAGAATTATTTCAATTCCTGGCACACCTTTCTCAATATCATTACCATATATTTGATGAATTGCTTCGGACCAAATAATTGTATCGTTTATCGTATCGTATTTCCAATAACCAATTTTTGCCATTCTACCCGCTTCTTTTAACGAGTACTCATTTTCTTGAACCGCCTCTAAAATAGTTTCAAGATTTTGCTTTGAGTGTTCTAACTCAAATTGCGCTTTTTTAGAATCTGTAATATCCTGCACAACACCTCTTCTTCCAACGATATCTTTTTGGTTGTTGTATACAGGATGAACTACAAGCCTTAACCAAATCTCTTCTTCTCTTAGGTTCGTTAATTTTATCTCTATATCAATAGGAATCCCCTCAGAGTCAAGTTTTAAACCACCCTCTATCGCTTTCTGTTTAGACTCCTCGTCCATAAGAGCCAAAGTTTCTTCACCTGATAGCACTTTGTCTTTTGGGTCGAGTCCGAAAATATGATACATATTATCAGACCATGTACGAGTTTCTGATACAAAATCGTCTTCCAAATACCCTATTTTGGCTATTTTACTCGCTTCATTCATAGAGAAATCTCTTTTCTCTAAAAGATGAAAAGAATTCTGAATCTCTCGATTAGAAAATTCTATTTGCAATTGTGCATTTTTAGATTCGGTAATATCTAGCGTTACCCCTTTTCTTCCAATAACTTCTTTTTGTTGATTGTAAATAGGTTGCGTTACATCTCTTATCCAAACCTCTTCGTTTTTAAAGTTGATTAATCTTAACTCAATATCATACGAAATGCCTTTTAAATCTAGATCTTGAGTAACTTTTATCATTTTCTGTTGAGACTCTTCATCAAGTAAAGCTAAAAGTTCTGTTCGTGGTGGAATTGGTTTTTCTAAATCTAATCCAAAGATATGATACAAATATTCAGACCATATACGAGTTCCTGTTGCAATATCATCTTCAAAAAAACCTATTTTAGCCAGCTTACTCGCCTCTTTTAAGGAGTTTTCCCTATTTTCTGCTAGTAATAGAGCGTTTTTAACTCTTTTTGAATTTGAATAAAAAACAAATATTATTAATAATGATATACTTAATAAAAAAATGAAAACCGTTTTGTAAACTGTTTCATAAAACGGCTTCATTATTTCGTTATAAGGAACTATACTGATTAGAAACCAATTACCAACTCCTCCGGATCCGTGTTTTGAAAGCATTGCATACTCAAAGAGAACTTTTACACCTTTAGAATTTTCATTAAAATAAAAGCCATTTTCTCCAACCTTAAGTTGTTCTTGCAATTTATTTATTGATACATCAGGGTGTTGTTGAAAAATCTTTACTTCTTTATTTCCAGAAAAAAGAACAACTCCTTTGTTATTTAATAAATAAACATGTTTGTTATCGACTGTGTTGTTATCTGTAAAAAATATTAATTCCTTTAAAAGTTTCATATTCATAAAACCTACTAATACACCAACTACATTTCCCTCTAAATCAATTACATCACTCAATATTTTAAGCTCTAATAACTGATTGCTATTTATCTCGTTTTTCGAAGTTAAGGATAAGTCTGAAATAAACACATCTTCATTTCCTCCATTAATTGTTTTGGTTAATTCATCTTGCAAACCAGGCTCCAACTGCAAAAGGTCTTCTCCAATAAGTTTTTCGTCTGATGAGGATAGGATAATTCCTTTCTTATTTACAAAAAAGAGGTTGTTATAAAAAGGATATTGTTCTACAACTCTTTCTAGATATTGAGATGTAATTTCGTTAGAGCTTGAACTAAACAACGGGTTATTGCTTAAAACATTAAAGTCTGCAACTCTAGTAAACATAAAATTATCTATATCTTTTGCAGAGTTCCTTAGGATCACATTAAGTCGATTTCCTTCTTTTAGTTCAAAATTATTCGACAAAGTAAAATAGATGGCACTTATTATACTTACCCCAAGTACAATAGAGGTTAAAATAAAAGCCTTTTTGAATTTTTTTATTCCAATTCTCATTAATTATTGTCTTTTTCTCATATAGCTCACTAAAGATTAAATTTTAGAGCTATAATTTCCATACTAAATTCGCTGTTTTAAATCTAAAAGATCATTTTATTTTTCAATCTCTCTACTTGTATTATCTTATGTTCTAATCATGCAAAAAACTTGACTTTTGAATATGTTATTGACAAAATGTAAAAAATTGTTCCTTAAACTATAATTAGCCAAACTCATCATTATCGTTGTTGTACAAGAAATAACAGTGAACTTAAAGATAGTAAATTCTACACCAATATCTAATTTTTTTCAAAATCGAAATTAAAAAGTATTATAAAGGCATGCCAAAACCTTTGTAAAAAACAATATATTTATTTGATTTAATTCAAGATTAGGAAGGTCTTTAAACCAACTTTCTGTTGATGAAAAAAGTGAAATCCCTCTAAATTAAAGCTCTATTAATTATTTAAAATGAATTTTTGGAATAAAAAAATCCAGCTAATTAGCTGGATTTTTAATATAATTATTTCTAAAATCAATTACTCTACAGTAACCGATTTTGCTAAGTTTCTAGGTTGATCAACGTTTCTTCCTAATAGTACCGCAATATGATACGATAATAATTGTAACGGAATTGTTGTCAATAAAGGTGTAAAAGCTTCTTCAGTATCAGGGATTTCAATTACATGATCTGCTATTTCTTTTACTGTTGTATCACCTTCAGTTACTACAGCAATAATTTTTCCTGCTCTTGATTTAATTTCTTGAATATTGCTTACAACTTTTTCGTAATGTCCTTTGCTTGTTGCAATGACAAAAATTGGCATATTTTCATCAATCAATGCAATTGGGCCGTGTTTCATTTCTGCTGCCGGATAACCTTCTGCATGGATGTAAGAGATTTCTTTCAGTTTTAGAGCGCCTTCTAAAGCAACAGGAAAGTTAAATCCTCTTCCTAAATACAAACAGTTTTTTGCATCTTTATAAACAGAAGCAATGTGTTTTACTTGGTCATCAATTTTTAATAATTCTTCTACTTTACCTGGAATTAATTGTAAGGTTTGTAAGTAAGATTGAAAAGTAGGAATAGATATAGCACCTTTTGCTTTTCCAAGTTTTAATGCAATTAAAGACAACACCGTAATTTGTGTTGTAAATGCTTTTGTAGATGCAACTCCAATTTCTGGGCCTGCGTGGGTGTAGGCTCCTGCATGCGTTTCTCTAGCAATTGATGAACCAACTACATTACAAACTCCAAAAACAAAAGCTCCTTTTTCTTTCGCCAATTTAATAGCAGCTAAAGTATCTGCTGTTTCTCCTGATTGAGAAATTGCAATAACTACATCTTTTTCAGTAATAATCGGATTTCTGTATCTAAACTCTGATGCGTATTCAACTTCAACAGGAATCCTTGCTAAATCTTCAAATAAATATTCTGCAACTAAACCTGCGTGCCAAGAAGTACCGCAAGCAACAATAATGATTCTATTTGCGTTTAAAAATCTTTCAAGGTTGTCATCAACACCAGCCATTCTAATAATTCCTTCATCAGGAAGCATTCTACCACGATATGTATCTATAATAGCTTTAGGTTGTTCGTGAATTTCTTTCAACATAAAGTGCTCGTAACCGCCTTTTTCTATCTGTTCTAAACTCATTTTTAATTCATGAATTTTAGCAACTGCTATAGAATCATCATGAATTTTACGAACTTTAATTCCTTTATCAAGCTTTATAATAGCTAATTGTTCGTCTTCTAAATAGATCGCATCTTTAGTATATTCTAGAAAAGGAGAAGCATCTGAAGCTACAAAAAATTCTTTGTTGTCTTTTCCTACTCCAATGGCAATCGGACTTCCTAAGCGGGCTACAACTATTTCGTTGGTTTTTGATTTATCAAATACAGCAATTGCATACGCACCAATTACTTGTGTTAATGCCAATTGAACAGCTTTTCCTAACTTACACCCTTCTTGTTTTTTTACTTCTTCTATTAAGTTTACTAAAACTTCTGTATCTGTGTCACTTTTAAAAGTATATCCTCTTGTGATTAATTCTTTTTTTATGGTGTCATAATTTTCAATAATCCCGTTATGAACAATTACAAGTTCGCCAGACATTGATGTATGTGGGTGAGAATTTACATCGTTAGGAACCCCGTGTGTTGCCCATCTTGTATGACCAATTCCAATATTTCCTTTTTTAGTGTGTGGATTTTTATCAGCTATTTGTTTTAAATCAGCAACTTTTCCTTTTGTTTTAGAAACATGAATTTTTTCTCCATCAAACATCATAATACCGGCACTATCGTAACCTCTGTATTCTAATCTTTGTAATCCGTTTACAACAATTGGGTAGGCTTCTCTATAGCCAATGTATCCTGTTATTCCACACATAGCATTATTGTTTTTATTTTTTCTTTGAGTAGGTTATTTTCAGCTGAGCTTTTCTAGCTCCATTAATATTTGAATGATTTAACAATGTAACCACTTTTGGGTTCCAATTATAATTAGCAACTAAAGTATCTGCTGCCGAAGTTGGAAAATCTGATGAATTATATACTCTAAGTCCTAAAATCGGATTATAATTTGATTCTCCAGTTAATAAATCAGAAATATAATCTGTAATTTTAAAAGTATAATAATCTGGCTTATCATTGTTAATAACTAATTTCCCATCAAAAGATCCTACACCTTCGGTGATTACATCTTTAATTTGAGATTTTGGGCTACCATCTTTATACAAGAACAATCTATAAGGAGTTACAAGGGTATCTGTTCCTACTATATTTTGGTTTACATAAAAAGTTAAAGCAGCATCATTAACCAACCAGTTTTTACTTCTTAAAGCTGTTAGTTCGTTAGCAGCAAGTAATTCTACCTGAGCCATGTTTCCTGCTGTTCCTTGTAAAACAATGTTTCCGTTATTTGGATATGCTTTTTCATCCATTTTGTAAACACTTGTACTAAAATTAGAAAGCAAAAAGGAGCTTGATTTTTCAATAGTATCTAACACCGTAGTTCCTCCTTTTAACACTGTTTTTGTATATCTAATCTCAATGGATGGTCTTAAACTAAGGTCTGGTTCATTAATTTTAAATGATAGTAAAGAACCTTCGTTTCCACTTGCCTGAATATAAAGCCCTTTGAAATATTGCTCTAAAGCATCTTGAGTCTTAAATTTAGGGGTGTCGTATTCATCAACAAAAATCTGTTTTATTTTAGCTTCATCTAGCGTAATTCTTGCAAAAGGATTGTTGCTAGACAACCTAAGAGTGTCTGTTTTGTATATAGTTCCATTACTCAATCTTCTTTTAAGAACCATTAAGGTATCCGTTGGGTTCGGCACAAATAAATAGTTTACTTGAGCGTTTAATTCTCCAGGAAGAATCTGATAGGTTTTGTCTGATTGAAAATTGCTTGCTTTTGATGGATCTACAGGATCTAGCCTACTCATATAAGTATCTGTTCTATACAAATTAAGAGTAAATGGTCTTGTTTGATCACCGATGATAGAATCTAAAGTATATTCTGAAGTTGTTCCTGTTTTTAAAGTTGCTTGATATGGCAATTTCAAAAATACCGTATCAATAGTTGTTACAACAGTTGTGTCATTTCCGTATACTCTTTCGGCATTGTCTTTAAACTCAATTCCAGTATCTAAAGCTAATTGAGAAACAATTGATGCTTCAATTTTTTCGTAATTTGGATTGTTATAAACTCCCAAAAGGTATTGACTAAGTGCCCCTCCAATAGTTAAACCATCGGCTCTAACACTTGTAATTTGTTTGTTTGTAATTACAATATCAATAATAGTATCTTTAGTCTCAAACTTGGTGTTACTTACTACTGAAGTTGCAATATCTTGAAAATCTTTTTCACAAGAAACTACCATTGTTATAAACAATATAAACACGCTAATATATGCACTCTTTTTAATCATTCTTCCTTTAAAATAATGGGTTATTTTGCTAAAACTTCGTTAGCATAAAAATTTAAATAAGCTTCGGTTAGGTTTTCTTCTGTTTGATACTCTAAAATTGGTTTATTATTGGTCTCAATAAAACTATTTAATTCATCAGAAATACTTTCGCTTCCTTTAATAACTGCATCAGAATTTTCGATTGCACTTTTAAGGATGTTTGTATGGTTAGGTGTTTTTAATACAGCAATTTTACTTGCATCAATTTTGTCAAATTTAATTTTATCTGCTAATGTAGCGTTTAACGCTCCTTCAAAGTCGTTATTGTAAATAGATGTTACAATTTTACTCTCTGTAAACAAAGGCTCTTCTTTGTAGAACTCTTTTAAATACAAAGGCAATAAAGAGGCCATCCATCCATGGATATGAATAATGTCTGGTGCCCAATTTAATTTTTTTACCGTTTCTATAACTCCTTTTGCAAAAAAGATAGCTCTTTCATCATTGTCGTCAAATAATTGATCGTCTTCATCAGTAAAAATGGCTTTACGCTTAAAGTATTCTTCGTTATCAATAAAATAAACTTGCATTCTTTCTTTCGGAATTGATGCAACTTTAATAATTAACGGCATATCCATGTCGTTAATAATCAAATTCATTCCTGATAATCTAATTACTTCGTGTAATTGATGTCTTCTTTCGTTAATTACACCAAATCTTGGCATAAAAATTCGTGTCTGAACTCCATTTGAATGTGCATTTCTAGCCGCGTTAAAAGCTGTTGATGCCATTTCTGTTTCTGGTAAATATGGTACTACTTCAGATGAAACGTATAATATTCTCTTATCTTTCATTTAAATCTATCCCTTTATAAGAAGTGCAAAAATACACTTTTTTATGCTAATTTCATGTTAAAATGCTAAGTTTGCACACATTTTACAAGTACCGTTTATGCAAATTTTCAAAAAAAAGAGCACTTTAATTCCTTGTTTATCTTTGCTTAAGGAAAAAAACAAGCAAATTGGTTTTGTCCCAACTATGGGCGCATTGCATAAAGGGCATCAATCTTTGGTAGAGGAATCAATAAAAAATAATGATTATACTGTTGTTAGTATCTTTGTAAATCCTACTCAATTTAACAATGCTGATGATTTAAAAAAATACCCTAAAACATTAAAAGAAGACCTACAATTACTTGAAAATATTGGTTGTGATATTGTTTTTATTCCAACTGTTGAAGAAATTTACGCACAAACAGTGGTTTCTAAATCTTATTCTTTTGACGGAATTGAAAATCAAATGGAAGGAAAATTTAGAAAAGGGCATTTTGATGGTGTGGCAACAATTGTACAAACATTTTTTGAAATCATACAACCAGATAATGCATATTTTGGAGAAAAAGATTTTCAGCAATTACAGGTTGTAAAAAAGCTAGCAGAAAAAGAAAATATCCCTGTAAAAGTTATTGGCTGTCCAATTTATAGAGAAAACGATGGCTTGGCCATGAGTTCTAGAAATATTCGCCTATCTAAAGCACAAAGAAATGAAGCTCCTTTTATCTATCAAACCTTAAAAAAAGTAGTTGATTTTGCTAAAACTAAATCAATAAAAGAGATGTATGAATTCGTAAAAAATGAATTCGCCACAACTTCATTGGAGTTAGAATATTTTACGATTGCAGAAGAAAATACGCTAGCAGAAGTATCAGAAATTAATTTCGATAAAAAAACTAGAGCGTTTATTGCTGTTAATATTGGCAAAATTCGATTAATCGACAACATTTCTTTATAAAAAAATCGTCTTTTCCCTTTTTGTTTTTTTTAAGATACAATTACATTTAAAAGTTTTATTTTTGCCGCATGTTAGTGCAAGTAGTAAAATCTAAAATTCACCGAGTTAAAGTAACGGGTGCAGATTTAAATTATATAGGAAGTATTACCATTGATTTAGATTTAATGGAAGCTGCCAATATAATTGAAGGAGAAAAAGTGCAAATTGTTAACAATAATAACGGAGAGCGCTTGGAAACTTATGCTATACCAGGTAAAAGAGGAAGCGGAGAAATTACGCTAAACGGAGCTGCCGCAAGAAGAGTTGCTGTTGGCGATGTGCTTATTTTAATTGCATATGCATTTATGGATTTAGAAGAAGCGAAAGAATTTAAACCATCTTTGGTCTTTCCAAACGAAAAAACAAACACACTTAACTAAGTTTGAACAAATCACTAAAAAAAACACTAAAAATTATATTACCTCTTATTTTAGGAGGATTTTTAGTGTGGTATTCTTTATCAAATATTTCAATTGCAACATTAGTTTCTTATTTTCAAAATGCTAATTATTGGTGGATTGGTTTAGGGTTATTTTTCGGAATTCTAAGTCATTTGTCTAGAGCATATCGTTGGAAATTTATGCTAGAACCAATTGGGTACAAACCAAAATTAGGAAATAGTATTTTGGCTGTTTTAGTGGGATATTTAGTCAATTTAGTAATTCCAAGAGCTGGTGAAGTTTCTAGAGCTGCAGTATTAACAAATTACGAAAACGTTCCGTTTGAAAAAGGTTTTGGAACCATTGTAGCAGAACGAATTGCTGATTTAATCATGATGTTAATCATCATTTTAATTACACTTTTTGTACAATTCGATTTTATTTACGATTTGCTTACCAAAAATTTTGATCCTACAAAAATTATCCTTTTAATTGTGTTTTTAAGTATTGGTTTTTATGTTTTTACATCCTTTGTGAAAAAAGCAAAAAAAGGATTTCTACTAAAAATTAAAACCTTTGTTTCTGGTTTAGTTGAAGGGGTTACAAGCATTTTTAAAATGAAAAACAAATGGGCATTTATATTTCATACGGTGTTTATTTGGGCAATGTATGTTGCCATGTTTTGGGCAACAATCCCTGCAATTGAAGATTTACACGTTCCTTTTGGTGGTGTTTTAATTGGCTTTATTGCTGGCGCATTTAGTATTGCTGCAACAAATGGCGGAATTGGTTTATATCCTGTTGCAGTAGCTGGAGCTTTAGCTTTATTTGGTATTTCTGAAGAACCTGCAACAGCTTTTGGTTGGATTATGTGGACTGCACAAACAGGAATGATTATCATTTTTGGCGGATTGTCTTTTTTAGTGCTTCCTATTTACAATAAGAATAAATAGTTTTTTGGCGTTCCTCTATCCTGAAGGCGTTCAGCACCAAGGTCGCGCTGGAATTTATCTTGAGCGTAGCCGAAAGGTTACTCGCTTACCACAAAAAAGTGGTAGAGCTCAAACAGACCATTCAATCGCTAACGCAACTTTTTATCAACTTTAAGAAATTTTTATTTTTAAAAGTTATCAACTCATAAACTTTGTAACTTTACAACTTTGAAACTCTTTTTAAATGGCTAAAGTAAAAACTTCTTTTTTTTGTCAAAACTGTGGAGCACAAACTCCAAAATGGACAGGTCAATGTTCTACCTGTAACGAATGGAATACGATTGTTGAAGAAGTAATCCAAAAAGAAGACAAAAGAAGTTGGAAACAATCTACCTCTTTAAAACAGAAAGCAAAACCATTACGAATTGATGAAATTCAGCTAAATCCAGAAGAGCGAATTAAAACCAACAATAACGAATTAGATACGGTTTTAGGCGGCGGTTTGGTAAAAGGTTCTGTAACACTTTTAGGAGGTGAACCCGGAATTGGTAAATCAACTTTATTGTTACAAGTTGCCCTATCAATTTCGCAAAAAGTATTGTACGTTTCTGGCGAAGAAAGTCAATCACAAATAAAAATGAGAGCAGAAAGAATTGATGTTTCAACATCTAACTGCCTAATTTTAACCGAAACCAATACACAACAAATCTTTAAAAACATAGAAGAAGTTCAGCCAGAATTTTTAATCATAGATTCTATCCAAACATTACACACAGAATCTATCGATGCAACTCCTGGAAGTATTTCTCAAATTAGAGAAACCACCGCAGAATTGATCAAATTTGCTAAAGAAACCGCAACTCCGGTTTTATTAATTGGTCATATCAACAAAGAAGGACAAATTGCTGGACCAAAAATTTTAGAACACATGGTTGATGTTGTCTTGCAATTTGAAGGAGATAGAAATCACACCTACAGAATTTTAAGAGCACAAAAAAATCGCTTTGGATCTACAGCAGAATTAGGAATTTACGAAATGTTATCTGACGGTTTGCGAGAAATTTCAAATCCGTCTGAAATATTAATTTCTAAAAAAGATGCTGATTTAAGCGGAACGGCAATTGCGTCAACTTTAGAAGGAATTCGTCCTTTAATGATAGAAATTCAAGCCTTAGTTAGCACAGCCGTTTACGGAACTCCACAGCGCTCAACAACTGGATATAATTTAAAAAGATTGCACATGATTTTGGCTGTTTTAGAAAAAAGAGCAGGATTTAAATTAGGCGCAAAAGATGTATTTCTAAATGTCACTGGCGGCATACATGTTGATGATCCGGCAATAGATTTGGCTGTTGTTGCTTCTATTTTATCTTCAAATGA
This sequence comes from uncultured Flavobacteriaceae bacterium, assembly GCA_913065125.1. Lineage (GTDB taxonomy): Bacteria > Bacteroidota > Bacteroidia > Flavobacteriales > Flavobacteriaceae > Polaribacter > Polaribacter gochangensis. The sequence continues at coordinate 339,509 of CAJYAG010000002.1, forward strand.
AGACATTGCAATTTCGCCTCAAGTTTGTTTTGCTGCAGAAGTTGGTTTGGCAGGAGAAATTAGACCAGTTTCTAAAATAGATCAACGGATTAGCGAAGCAGAAAAATTGGGTTACACGAAATTTGTTGCATCCAAATACAATAAAATAACTACCAAAAATCGTAAGATTCAATTGATTCTTGTTGGAAAAGTTGAAGAAGCTTTTGCAACGTTGTTTGCATAAAAAAACCGAACATTTCTGCTCGGATTTCATCAACTTAATAATTTATACTCAAACCAAAGTTGTGCAGGTTGAGCACAGTCGAAACCTATTTTTTATTTACTTCTTTAATGTACTTTTCTAATGCCATCGTCATTGATGGTGTTTCTGGTGCTGGCGCCATAATATCACATTTTAAACCAGCATCAGTTACCGCTTTAATTGTGGTATTTCCAAAAGCAGCAATACGCGTATTATTTTGTTTGAAGTCTGGAAAGTTTTGAAATAAAGAATCAATTCCAGATGGACTGAAAAACACTAAAATATCGTAAAACACGTCTTCTAAATCAGACAAATCACTTACCACAGTTCTATACAAAGTTGCTGGTTTCCAATCAACACCTAAAGCGTTTAATTCTTCAGGAATTAAATCTTTTAATTTATCAGAAGCTGGTAATAAAAATTTTTCGTCTTTGTGTTTTTTAATCAATTTACACAATTCAGGAAAAGTTCTATTTCCAACATAAATTTTACGTTTTCTGTACACAACATATTTTTGCAAATAGTAAGCAACTGCTTCAGACTGGCAAAAATATTTCATAGAATCTGGCACTTTAAAACGCATTTCTTCAGCAACTCTGAAAAAGTTATCTACTGCATTTCTACTTGTTAATATAATTGCAGTATGTTGATTTAAGTCAACTTTCTGAGCTCTAACTTCTTTTACCTCTACACCTTCTACATGTATAAAAGATCTGAAATCAATTTTTACTTTCTGCTTTTCAGATAAGTCAAAATAAGGTGAAGTTTCCGTTTTTGGAGCTGGTTGTGAGACCAATATTGTTTTCACTTTCATATATCCCCTTTTTTATTAAACAGTTATTTTATAAATAATTAATAACGGTGCTATTTCAAGTGCGCAAAGGTACAAAATAAAATAAAACAACTTATTAATAATCAAGTTTTTGTTATTAATAAACGTTAAGACCACGCTCAGCATAAATAACACAGCAAAGACTATTAATAATGCGTAAATAGTTAAAAAGCTATAACTTGTAAAGAGTAGAAAAGGAAAAAGAAGCAATGCAATTGTATATAAATATCCCAATTTTGCTGCAATAAGTTGCGCTAATTCTGCTCTTATTTCAAATAAATTACACAAAATTGCATCTAAAGAAATAAATACCGTAAAGTAACCAAAAACCAAAGCCGTAATTTTTAAGTATACTTGAATATTAAACTCTATTTCAGTAAAAAAATACGTTGCTAAGTGGGTAAAAAAAAGTGCATATACTACTACAGAGAACAAAAATAAAATGATGTTAAAACCGTTAAAAAAAGACCCTCTTTCTTCTACTTTCTTTTCTATAAATCCTTTTAAAAAAAAGGCTCTAGAATATTCAAAGAGTTTTTGATGGTTTAGCATTTTTAGAACCACTAATAAAAACAAGCCCAATACATAGACAAGCGTTAACCAATTATTAGAGAAATCTATCCGTTCTAAAGCCTGCATTAAATTGTTTTTATGAAAAATATAACACAAAATTAGTGATAAAATAGCGTATATTTGTTACTCTTATTTTTTATTAGTAAAAAAATGTCTGACGCTTTAGTAATCATTCCTACATACAACGAAAAAGAAAATATCGAAGCGATTATTAGAGCTGTATTTAAACAAAAAAAAGCATTTCATATTTTAGTCGTTGATGATAATTCACCAGACGGAACTTCATCAATTGTAACACATCTTATCAACGAGTTTTCCGATAGATTATTTATCGAAAATAGAACTGAAAAAAACGGAATTGGAACTGCATATATTCACGGATTTAAGTGGGCAATTGAAAAAAAATATGAATACATTATAGAAATGGACGCAGATTTTTCTCATGATCCAAAAGACTTGATTAGGTTGTACAATGCCTGTGCTAAAAACGGAGCAGATTTATCAATTGGTTCTAGATATTCTAAAGGTGTAAACGTAGTAAATTGGCCAATGAAGCGCGTTTTACTTTCGTATTTTGCCTCTAAATATGTGCGTCTTATAACCGGAATTCCAGTTCATGATACTACTGCCGGTTTTGTGTGTTATAAAAGAAAAGTGCTAGAAAAAATTCAACTTGATAAAATTAGGTTTGTTGGTTATGCGTTTCAAATAGAAATGAAATTTAAAGCTTGGAAACACAAGTTTAACATCAAAGAAGTTTCTGTAATTTTTACAGATAGAACTTTAGGCGAATCTAAAATGAGCGGCTCAATTGTATATGAAGCATTGTTTGGCGTATTAAAATTAAGACTAAAAGGTATCCCAAAATGAATAGAACGTTAATAAAAAATGCTCAAATAGTAAACGAAAATGTTGTTTTTAAAGGCGATTTGTTAATCGAAAATAACATTATCAAAGAAATTTCTGAACATATTTCTGCAACAGAAAATACCAAAATTATTGATGCAAACGGCAGTTATTTATTGCCGGGTTTTATAGACGATCAAGTGCATTTTCGCGAGCCAGGCTTAACACATAAAGCAAATATTGCTACAGAAAGTAAAGCGGCAATTGCTGGCGGAATTACTTCTTTTATAGAAATGCCAAATACGGTTCCGCAAGCTACAACGCAAGAATTACTTGAAGATAAATTTAAAATTGCTTCAAAAACTTCGTATGCAAATTATTCATTTATGTTTGGCGGCACCAACGATAATTTAGAAGAATTGCTAAAAACAAATCCTAAAAATGTAGCCGGAATAAAACTATTCTTAGGTTCATCAACCGGAAATATGTTGGTGGATAATGAAGTAGTTTTAGAAAAAATATTTTCATCCACAAAAATGTTAATTTCTGTGCATTGCGAAGACGAAGCAACCATCAAAAAAAATACAGAACATTACAAAGCGATTTATGGCGATGATATTCCGTTAAAATTTCATCCAATAATAAGAAGCGAAGAAGCGTGTTATTTATCCTCTTCAAGAGCAATTGAATTGGCTAAAAAAACCGGAGCAAGATTGCATATTTTTCATTTATCAACAGAAAAAGAAACACATTTATTTAGAAATGATATTCCTTTAGAAGAAAAACAAATTACTGCCGAAGTTTGTGTGCATCATTTATGGTTTACTGATAAAGATTATGATGAAAAAGGAACGTTGATCAAATGGAATCCGGCAGTAAAAACGGCAAATGACAGAACGGGGTTATGGAAAGCGTTGTTAGACGACAGAATTGATGTGATTGCAACCGACCATGCACCACACACAATTGAAGAAAAAAATAATATATATACAAAAGCTCCGAGTGGCGGACCTTTAGTGCAACACGCATTAAATGCTATTTTAGAAAAAGTAAAAGACGGAACAATTTCTATTGAAAAAGCAGTAGAAAAAATGAGTCATAATCCAGCTAAAATTTTTAAAATTGAAAAACGTGGTTTTATAAAAGAGGGTTTTTATGCCGATTTAGTTTTGGTAAATTCCAAGCTTTCTAATACGGTCTCTAAAGATACTCTTTTATACAAATGTGGTTGGTCTCCGTTTGAAGGAACGACATTTTCATCAACAATTACACATACTTTTGTAAACGGTAATTTGATGTATGATAACGGAAAATTTAACGAAGAAATAAAAGGAGAACGCTTAGTTTTTAATCGATAGTTATGAAGAAAATTGTATTCTTTTTTATTGGAATTATAGTTACTTCTTGTACAAGTAATACCATTTTAGAAAAACCTAAAGATTTAATTCCGAAGGATACAATGGTGCTTTTATTGACCGATTTATTTATAGCAAAAAGTGCTTTTATTGAAAAAAACAAACAAAATAATCGCAAGGTAAATTACATGCCTTTGGTGTATAATAAATATAAAATTGATAGTACTCGTTTTGGGAGTAGCAACTTTTATTATACTTCTAAGCTCGAAGAATATGAGTTGATTTATCAAGCTGTAAATGACAAATTGCTTGCAAAAAAAGCGGAGTTAGAAGAAGTTCTAAAAAACAAACCAGAGTAGTTTATTTGACCTTATTTTCTTTTTTATAAATAGCACAAACTTCTTCAATTACCTCTTCTGTTGATTTGAAATTAAATCCGATTTTTTTTATAATTTTTTCTGAAGAATAATATGTTTTTCCGTGTAAAGACTTCACAGAATCTTTGGTAATTAAGCGTTTTTTTCTAGTGATAAAAGTAACCACAGCATCTGCCCTTCTCAAAAAATTTGAAAGCGTTTTAGAAACTCGAATTGTTGGTGGTTTTTTACCAAACTGATTGGCAATGAGTGTAAAAATTTCTCGAAAGGAATTGTTTTCTGCAACTAAAACAAATTGCTCATTTTTTACCGAACTTTGGGTTAATTGAATCATTGCTTTTGCAACATCTTTTACGCCTACAAAACCTGTAACTCCATCCGAATACAAAGAAAACCCTTTAGCAACTTTAGAAAATAATTGTCCGGTGTTTAGGTCCCAAAAACCAGCTCCTAAAATTACTCCTGGGTTTACAATGATAACATCAATTCCTTCTTGACTTCCGCGCCAAACTTCCATTTCTGCGCCGTGTTTTGTAATTGCGTAACCGTTATTATTTGATTCTTTGTTCCATTCGTTTTCTTCGGTTACAATTTCGTTATTAATAGCATTTCCAATAGCAGCAATAGAGCTTACATAACACAATTTTTTTACAGAATTGCTAATGCATTTATTTACAATATTTGCTGTTCCTTCAATATTTATTTGACGCATTTTTCTGTACTCTTTGGCATCAAAAGATACCAATGCAGCTGCATGATACACAATTGAAACGTCTTTAAAAGCTTCGGTTAATGATGGAATGTCCGTAATATCAGCTTGTATCCAATCAATTTTAGAAAAGTGCGAATCTACATCATCTGTAAAATAAGAAAAGATTTTTTTTACAGTTACAAAACTTGTTTCGGTTCTGTAAATTGCTTTAATATTCTCGTTTTTTACCGTTAATTGATATAATAAATGCGAACCAACTAAACCTGTGCCTCCTGTTACTAAAATCATTGCTAAATTCTAAAAATCCTATATGCTAAAATAGTTTTTTTTGTAGGATAAAAGTATCTTTGCACTCTCATAAATTATTACTGATGACAAATTTTGTAGAAGAATTACGTTGGCGTGGATTATTGCATGATATCATGCCAGACACCGAAGAATATTTATTAAAAAATAAAACTGCTGGTTATATTGGCTTCGATCCAACAGCAGATTCTTTACATATTGGTAGTTTAGTGCAGATTATTATTTTAATGCATTTTCAAAAAGCCGGACACTCTTCTATCGCTTTAGTTGGTGGTGCAACCGGAATGGTTGGTGATCCTTCAGGGAAATCAGCAGAACGTAATTTACTAGATGAAGAAACCTTAGCAAAAAATATTGCAGGTGTTAGAGAAAACTTAGAGCGTTATTTAGATTTTGATGAAACTACTTCTGAGAATCCGGCAGAATTGGTAAACAATTACGATTGGATGAAAGATATTTCGTTAATCGATTTTGTTAGAGATACTGGAAAACACATCACCGTAAATTACATGATGGCCAAGGATTCTGTAAAAAAGCGTTTGAACGGAGAGTTTGCAGAAGGCATGAGTTTTACAGAATTTACATACCAACTTTTTCAAGGATACGATTTTTATCATTTATACAAAGAGAAAAATTGTAAACTGCAAATGGGTGGTTCTGATCAATGGGGGAATATTACAACCGGAACAGAATTAATAAGAAGAAAAGCGAAAGGAAAAGCGTATGCAATTACAGTTCCTTTGGTTACAAAAGCAGACGGAACAAAATTTGGAAAAACCGAAGGTGGAAATGTTTGGTTAGACGCCAAAAGAACATCGCCTTATAAATTTTACCAATATTGGTTAAATTCTTCGGATGAAGATTCTGAGAAATACATTAAAATATTTACTTTTTTATCTAAAGAAGAAATTGATGTTTTAATTGCTGAGCATAAAGAAAATCCACATTTGCGTTTGTTGCAAAAGAAAATTGGAGAAGAGGTTACGGTAATGACTCACGGACAAGAAGCGTATGAAAATGCTATAAAAGCTTCAACTATTTTGTTTGGAAAATCTACTTCTGAGGATATTAAATCCTTAGACGAACAAACATTTTTAGATGTTTTTGAAGGTGTTCCGCAAGCAACTGTTAGCAAAGAAGATGTAGAAAATGGTTTAGATATGATTGGTGCTTTGGCAGCAAAAACAAACTTTTTAGCTTCAAATTCTGATGCTCGAAGAGCCTTAAAAGAAAATGCAATTTCTGTAAATAAAGAAAAGGTAAAAGAAGATTATACAATTACTTCTACTGATTTAATTGCAAATAAATATGTGTTATTACAGCGTGGTAAGAAAAGTTATTTTTTATTAAACGTTGAGTAACTTATTATAATACTGTCATTTTGAAAGAGTAATCTCATAAATTATACTTCTATTTTATAAGATTTCTCAATCGCTTAAAAAAGCTCTTTTCGAAATGACATTTGGTGTTTTTTTTGAGTTAAATGTCATTCCTGCGTAGGCAGGAATCTAAACAACCCTTTCTATGGATTTCTGTTTCCACAGGAATGACAAACGTTAATTCTTTTTTAACTTTTCCCAGTTTTTATCAGCCAATGTTTTCAAGTCTTCTGCGCCTTCTTTGGTCCAAAGTTTTAAAGTATTTGTTCCCCAAGAATTGTAAAACAAGTATAATTTTCCGTCTCTAATTTCAAATGTTTTTGGATTGATAGCGACTTTTTCTCCGTTTTTACCAATTGCGTATGCGCAATATCCTCCGTATTGTGGCATATATTTTTTTGGTGCTTTTTTAAAGGTTTCTAAATTTTCTTTATTAGAGAACATAAGTTTTACACCATCAAAAGTAGTTTGAAATTTCTTATTTCCTTTTTCTGCTTTGTTGTTAAAATACTCTACAACATCATAGCCTTCGGCGATAAAATCTTTTTTAGTATTATAATCTAGTTGGGCAAAAAAAGGGGTTGAAATCGTAATAAATAGTAGTGTGATAAATTGTTTCATCGAAAGTAGTTTTGAAAATAGTCGATGAAAAGGTTCGTAAATTACAACGAGGGTTTATTATGATTTGATATTGGAATACGTATATAGATTAGCTGAGTTTGGCTAGCAATTAAATTTATACATTCCTAAAGTACTTTTTTATATGATTTCAAAATATTTTTTCACAAAAGCAACCTGTTCATTATCCGTAATATTATCTGCTGATTCTATATCTATTTTGATATTTTTAAAACGTAAATCTTTATTCAAGTAATTGTGTAGTTCTACTTTTGCGTTAGTTGGCCCAAATAATAGTACATGTTCATATTTTAAAATTTGTGCTCCAATTTTGTCGTAAAATTTTTCATGCATTTGTTGTCTTTTATTGTGCATAAGATTTTCGCTTCGAATCAAGGCCTCTTGCTTTGTTTTTGATGTAAATTTTGACACAATAGAACGGCATTCGTTTTTTGAACTGATATCAATCAAATTTGCCGATGAATGATCCATCCAGATACCTAAATTGTTACTGTTTTTCATAATGTTAAGTTTTGGTGTTTTTTGAATTTCTCCAAGAATATTTTCAATAGAAGTTTTCTATTGTCAAAGCTTTGTCAGCATTTATTTGAATACCCTTTTTTTAATGATCTTTAGCATAAGTTTTTAATAAATCATTTATAAAACCTAAATAATCTTTCAAATCTTTCTGACTCACACCCTTTTCGGTGTTCAATAAATTTATTGGTATTTCATCCAAGTATTTCATCAACTCAGGAAATTCTTCTTGAATTTTCTCAGTAGTTAAGAAGATTTTTTTACTAAGACTACTACTCTGATGTTCCATTTTTATGGAATATACACATTATATTCTCAAATGAGTTATATAATTGGGTATTTAAATTTGTATCTCGTTTTTGGGAAAAACTTAGTTTTAATTACCGATTTTTACATTGCAACTAATTTACGAATATGTTTCTGTTTTAATAAACTATATTCAATGTTAACAAGTTGTTGCAAAGGTTAGAAACAAACTTAAATCTGCTACAACACCATCAAATTACAACCTCTAATATCCGAATTATCAAAGCGTCCAATAATTTCGAAACTTCCGTTTTGATGTACTTTTCCTAAATCTTGCGTTGCAATAAAAGAACACGAATTGTAATTGGCTAAATCGATGACGTTAATTCCGCCTGTTTTATTTGGTTGTTGAATTGTTAATGCGTCTTCCGTATCGCGTGTTAAGATTTTCATCCAAGGCGGACAATCGAAAACTCCGTTTTCTTTAGAATACGCTTGACTTAATAATTCTGTCATTCCGTATTCTGAATGAATTTGAGAAACGCCAAATCCGTTTTTAAGAATGGTGTGCAATTCTTCACGAATCAATTCTTTTCGTCTTCCTTTCATTCCGCCAGTTTCCATAACGATGGTGTTTTTTAAATCGAATTGATGTTGTTCAATCAAATCTAACAAGGCAAAAGAAACACCAATTAACAACACTTTTTTGTCTGAATGATTTAAGCGAAGTAACTCCTCAGACAATTCTTTTAAATTGTTTAGGTAAAATCCGCTTTCTGGTTGATCAGATTTTTTAATCAAATCATTAACCATATACACCAAAGACGAACCTTTTCGTTCTAAATAATTGGGCAACAATGCCAAAACCGTATATTCTTTTATATTGCCATAAAAATGATGAAAGCCTTTTAAATAACTTTCTTCATACAAAGAAATATCGGTTACAAAATGTTTACTTGTTAGGCTTCCTGTAGTTCCAGAGCTTGAAAAAGTTTCCACAATTTCATCTAAAGAAGAAAGTATTTTTCGAGATTTAAAAAACTGAATTGGCAAAAACGGAATGTCTTTTATTTCGGTAACATCAGAAGGATGAATGTATAATAAATCACAAAAAGAGCGATATACTTTATTATTCTTAAACTGATGTTTAAAAATAGTTAAAGCAACTTCACTAAAGTTTTTTGAGCTATTTATATTAAAAATTATGTCCTTCATATATTGCAAAAATAGTTGATAAAAATATCTTTATAGAAGATTTGTTAATATTGTTAAAATTGTTTTTTTAATTTGAATTTGGTATTATTTTTGTATTGCTAAAACATTATCAATAGCTCTTCTTTCTTTAAAGAAGTATTGTTTTTATTAATCCCCTAAATTAATTTTGTATGAAAAAATACAAACTTACTACGTACAGAACTATAACAGGTTCTAAAGATATTCTTGAAATACCAAATAAAAAATCAGGTCAATGGATTCTTTATAAAAACGATGAGCCTACCTACTTTGTAGACTGTTTTGATTTTAAAGAAGAGTCGAACTTAATACTTAATAATTTAATTCTTAGCGAAAGAAACACCATTGATGATGTACTTAATAAGATTAAGAAAAAGAAAAAAATAAAACTTACTCTAGAAACACCACCACTTCTTGAAATAGAAATAAAATCTGAAATTAAAGAACTAGATTTACAACCCTTACCAGAAGAATGGTTGCATTTTTAATGTTTAATTTTAAACAATCATTTAAATTTTGTTTAATTTATTATCTATTAAATTATTTGTATTTTTGAGGTTCTATTTTAATAATTAAAAAAGAACGACAAAATGAGCGAATTTGGCATAAAAGAAGCCTTACAACAATTAGGTGTAAAAGATATAAATAACGGAACTTCTACAGGTTCAAACAATTTTTCTAACGGAGAAATTATAGAGAGTTATTCTCCTGTTGACGGAAAATTAATTGGTAAAGTAAAAACCACTACAAAAGAAGATTACGAAGTTGTCATGAAAACTGCAACTGAAGCATTTCTATCTTTTAGAAATATGCCAGCTCCACAAAGAGGAGAAATCGTACGTCAATTCGGAAATAAATTAAGAGACTTAAAAGAGCCATTAGGAAAATTGGTTTCTTATGAAATGGGAAAATCTTTGCAAGAAGGTTACGGAGAAGTTCAAGAAATGATTGACATCTGTGATTTTGCAGTTGGATTATCAAGGCAATTAAACGGACAAACCATTCCGTCTGAAAGACCAGGTCACGTAATGAGAGAACAATGGCATCCAATTGGAGTTGTTGGTATTATCTCTGCATTTAATTTTCCTGTTGCAGTTTGGGCTTGGAACACGGCGCTAGCTTGGATTTGTGGTGATGTTTGCGTGTGGAAAGGTTCTGAAAAAGCACCGTTATGTACCATTGCTTGTCAAAATATTATTGCATCAATTTTAAAAGAAAATAATTTACCAGAAGGAATTTCTTCTATTATTAACGGAGATTATAAAGTTGGCGAAATGATGACAACAGATCCTAGAATTCCATTGGTTTCTGCTACAGGATCAACAAGAATGGGAAGAATCGTTGGAGCAACTGTTGCAAAACGTTTCGGAAAATCATTATTAGAATTAGGTGGAAACAATGCCATTATTATTACACCAACGGCCGATTTAAAAGTAGTGGTTCCTGGTGCTGTATTTGGCGCTGTTGGAACTTGTGGACAACGTTGTACTTCTACAAGAAGATTAATTATTCACGAATCGGTGTACGATAAAGTAAGAGATGCCATAGTTGGCGCTTACGGACAATTAACAATTGGAAATCCTTTGGATGAAAAAAATCATATTGGTCCGTTAATCGATAAAGATGCAGTAAACACCTATTTAGCTGCCATAGAAAAAGCAAAAGCAGAAGGTGGAAATGTACTGGTTGAAGGTGGTGTTTTAGAAGGTAAAGGTTACGAAAGTGGTTGCTACGTAAAACCAGCAATTATTGAAGCTGAAAACCACTTTGAAATTGTTCAACATGAGACATTTGCTCCGATTTTATATTTGATGAAATATGCTGGAGATGTAGAAAATGCAATCGATAAACAAAATGGAGTCGCTCAAGGGTTGTCTTCTGCAATTATGACAAACGAATTAAAAGAAGCTGAAAAATTCTTGTCTTATGCGGGTTCTGATTGTGGAATTGCCAATGTAAATATCGGAACTTCTGGTGCAGAAATTGGTGGCGCTTTTGGTGGTGAAAAAGAAACTGGTGGCGGACGCGAATCTGGTTCTGATGCTTGGAAAGTGTATATGAGAAGACAAACAAATACCATCAATTATTCAGACGAATTGCCTTTAGCACAAGGAATTAAGTTTGACTTATAATTTTTAAAAGTATAAAATTAAAACCCACTCAATTGAGTGGGTTTTTTGTTTAAAACGCGCAATTAAACAATAATGTCTATTTTTATCTAAACAAAAATGAACTATTGATGAAAAAAATTATTTACTTCTGTATTATTATTGCCATGGTTTCATGCAAATCAGAAAAAACATACAATGTTGGACAAATTATAACTCCTAAAGGTGAAATCTTAATTTGGCTGCATGAAGAAACACCAAAACACAAAGCAAGTTTTACACAATTAGCAAATGATGGTTATTGGGATAACTATACGTTTAACCGTGTTATACCAAATTTTGTTGCTCAAGGTGGTTGCCCTGATACACCAGAAGGATTTAATGATCCAGAATATTTATTAGAACCAGAGTTTGATAAAAACTTACGCCATGTTTATGGTGCTGTTGGTGCTGGTCGTGATGATAACCCAAAAATGCTTTCTGCTAGATGTCAGTTTTATATTGTTCAAAATAAAAATGGCTTAAGTAGACTAGATGATAAATACACCATTTTTGGAAAAGTTATTAAAGGTATGGATGTAGTAAATACAATAACAAATATAGAACGCGATTCTACCAATAAACCACTTTCAGATATTTCGCTAGATGTAAATATGATTAAAATGAAAGTATCTGAGTTAGAAAAGATATATCCAGAAGGAATACAAATAAAATAAGTATTAGATTAAACCAAATTAAAAAAAAATAGTCTAAGCATAGATGTCCCAGCTAAAAATAATTTATTCGTATAACTGGTTGTCAAATTTTAAAAAACTTAAAACAATTATAAAATGAAAACAAAACACTTCGTATTTACAATCCTATTTTTTATTGGAGCATTAACAGTACAGGCTCAAAGAGGTGAGCGACCTGATCCAAAAGTACAAGCAAAAACAAGTGCTGATACTTGGCAAAAAGAATTTAGTTTATCTGATGAACAAAGAACAAAAGTGTATGACCTTCTTATAAAGTCTTCAGAAGACAGAACTAAGAAAATGGCTGAATTAAGAGCAAGTGGGGATAGAGAAGGAATGCGTGAAGCTTTTACAAAACTTCAAGCAGAAACAGACAAAGGATTGAAAGCAATATTTACTGACACTCAATGGGTAAAATATGAAAATTGGAAAAAAGAAAACCCTCCAAGAAGAAGAGGTAGAGGAGGAAATTAACAACCCCAGCAAATAGCAAAAAACCAACTCAAATGAGTTGGTTTTTTTATTTTGTTAAACTTGACTTTCTTAAAAAAAACCGCTAACTTCGTTTAACGTCTGATAAAATGAATTAAAACTCACGTTATCATTATAGTTGTGTGCAACCTAAAAACGAATGAATAACGAACAAACTGCAATACGAATAACTTATTTCAGCATAATTGGAAATACGATTTTAGCCTTGATAAAAGGACTTGCGGGGTTTTTCGGAAATTCATACGCTTTAATTGCAGATGCGATTGAATCGACAACTGATATTTTTGCTTCATTTTTAGTTTTATTAGGCTTTAAATATGCAAAACGACCAGCAGATGAAAACCATCCATATGGACACGGAAAAATTGAACCTTTAATTACATTTGGAGTAGTTGTTTTTCTTGTGGTTTCTGCTACAATAATTGCATATGAAAGTATCCAAAACATTCAAACGCCTCATAAAATTCCGAAATCTTGGACTTTGATTGTTTTGGGACTAATAATAGTTTGGAAAGAAATCTCTTTTCAAATCGTAATTAGAAAAAGTAAACAAACCAATAGTTCTTCACTTAAAGCAGATGCTTGGCATCATAGAAGTGATGCTATTACTTCGGTAATGGCATTTATTGGAATTTCAATAGCAATAATATTCGGAAAAGGTTATGAAACTGCTGATGATTGGGCAGCTTTATTAGCTTCTGCATTTATTTTATACAATAGCTATTTAATTTTAAGACCAGCTTTAGGAGAAGTTATGGACGAGCAACTTTATGACGACCTAATACTTGAAATTAGAGAAAAATCAATAAAAGTTAAAGGTGTTTTAGACACAGAAAAATGTTTTATCCGAAAATCAGGAATGAAATTTCACGTTGATTTACACGCAATTGTGAATAGTGAAATAACAGTAAAATCAGGGCACGATATTGCACATAAATTAAAGGACTATTTACGAGAAGAAATACCGAATTTGGGACACGTACTAATTCATATTGAACCGAATGAATAAAAGGCAGCACACAACACCGTATAAAATTAATGTGGGTTTTTATGGTTTAGCCTAAAGTTTTAGTTTATTTATAAAGTCCGCTTAAACTTATTTATCTATTTTTAGATCGACAAGATAAAAACATTAAATAAGTATAAGCTTAGTGCTTGGCTGATAATCTAGCGATTATCAACACCCACACTAATCTTATACAAAAACGTTAAACGAACCTTACTAATTATACTTCACCTTTCTTAAAACACGCATCGCTTCTTTGTATTTAATATACGTAGTTTTATCTGCAATATTTTTAATGTATTCTTTTGCTTTTCGTAATTGAGTTGGCGCGTCTAAATATCCGTGTAAATAGCAAATTAAATAATTGGTTGGCAATCTAAAAACATCTTCGTGCTCGGTAACAGAAAGTGCTTGTTTTGCAATTATCTTTTTTACAATTGCATTGTTGTTTTGATAAATATGATTAATAATTGTTGTATCAAAAGCTGGTGGTTTAAACAATAGTTCGTTTACAAGATCGTGTTTTCCGTTCTCTTTAAAATGAATAATCGTTTTTTCTAACGGATAATGAATTTCTTTTTTATCGATTCCTAATAAAATATATTCTGTAATAATAAATGAGTGCGAATTGTAACTAATTTGAACTTCGTCTAAGGCAGAAAAAAACAACTGAACTTGTTCGTTTATCAATTCGATATCAACTCTAGAAAAAAATTCCTCTCCGTTTATAATCGATTTTTTTCCAGCCCAACACAACACAAACTGCTCGTTAAAAACTTTGTACTGCGGATTGTATTCCTTTTTATGATTATTGATAAAATCAAAAACTCCGTTTAGTGTTAACTCAATATTATTGCTGGCGTTTTTCTCAATTGCCTCAACAATTTCTTGATTGGTGTTTTTAAGTTCAAAAACTCCTTTTGATGACATCGAATTACTTCCGCGTCTAAAAAAAACGGAACCTTGTTTGTATTTCCAAGCATTTTTTGAGAGTGATGTAATCTTATTATTTGGCAAAACAGTAACCAATCCAATTACTTTATGACGCGGTAATGTTGGAAACGGAACATTTTCGTATTGTATCTTTGGCGGGTTTGTTAAATACGCATTTGCCAAATTTTGAATTTTGCTGTCATCAAAAAAATCGACACCAATAATTTTATTTTCTTCGTCTTCTATGCCAATTACAATATAAGAATTGTTTGTTGGATTCGAATTTGACAACGCACAAACGTGTTTTATAAATTTTGCTTTTCCTTCTTTGTTATGCAATGATAATTTTTGCTTTTTATCATAAAAACTATTCTCATCATTATGAGAAAGTAAGTTTTTAATCAAAAGGCGTTTGTTTATCATTTTTAAAATTCTATTGAAATAAAACATTCCTTTTCTAATAAGGTTTGGCATACAGTTTGACTAACCTATATCGAAACACTAAAAATGTAATTAATTATGAAAATTAAGAATTTTATTTTAAGTTTAGTAATAATAGTGGCTTTTAACTTTACAAGTTGCTCTAAAAGTGGTGAAAGTACCTCTACTGTTAAAATAAATTTAGTAGATGCTCCTGGAAAGTATGAAAAAGTATTAGTTAATATCATTGATGTTCAGTACAACAGAAGTGATGATGATGCTGGTTGGGTAAGTTTTAATGGATTTATTCCTCCTATAACAAATGATCCTTTTAACCGTATAGATCTAACTGAATTAATCGCTGGGACTTCTTTAGTGCTAACAAATGAGGAAGTTGAGTCTGGAGCACTAAAACACATTAGGTTGGTTTTAGGCGATAATAATGCTTTAGTATTTGAAGGAGGAACTCAAGAAATAGCTCTTTCAACACCTAGTGCACAACAATCTGGTTTAAAAATTAATGTCAATGCTAATTTAGAGCCTGGTTTTTCTTATAACTTTATTTTAGATTGGGATGTGCAAAAATCTATTGTAGAAGCAGGTAGTTCTGGAGCATATAATCTAAAACCTGTAATTAGAATGATTGCTGAGGTCAATTCTGGAACAATTGAAGGTAGAATAGCAGATACAGACGAAACAACAACTAATCTTATACCAATTGCAAATGCAGTTGTAACAGCATATAATGATTCTGACACTTCTTTTGTAACAGCAATAAGCTCAACATATACAAATGAAGAAGGAAACTTTAGTTTAAAAGGGTTACCTAAAGGAAGCTATAAATTAAAAGTTGAAAAAGACGGATATACTACATATATATCTACTAGTGCTATATCAGTAGCAGTTGGCGAAAAGACAACTGTAGCTAGTATTCCAATGACTAAATCGTCTTAGGTTTTCTAGTTTATTAAAACATACTAAAAAAGAGGTTCTTACAGAGCCTCTTTTTTTATTATTGTAGCACTTGCTTGCGCTGTTGGATACACAATTAAATCTTCAATATTAACATGATAAGGTCTTGTAATTACAAAGTGAATAATATCTGCAATATCTTCTGCTTGTAATGCTTTATATCCAGAATAGACTGATTTTGCTTTTTCTGTATCGCCTTTAAAACGAACTTCAGAAAATGCTGTTTCAACTGCTCCTGGATGAATTGCACAAACACGAATGTTGTGTTTGTTTAAATCGATCCTCATTCCTTTGTTTAACGCATTTACAGCGTATTTAGAAGCACAATACACATTTCCGTTTGGATAGACTTCTTTTCCTGCAATAGAGCCAATATTTACAATAAATCCGCTGTTTTTTGCAGTCATTTTAGGAATGATCGCTTTAGAAACATATAACAATCCTTTTACATTGATGTCTAACATGGCATCCCAATCATCCGTATCGCCATCTTGAATGGTACTCAATCCATGAGCATTACCAGCGTTGTTGATTAAAATATCTACATCACTAAAATTTTCTGGTAAAGAATTGATTGCTAAAAAAACATCTTCTTTGTTACGAACATCAAATTGTAAAATTGTCACGTCGGTAAGTTTTCCTAATTCTTTTTGAAGTTCTTCTAATCGTTCTTTTCTTCTTCCACAAAGGATTAAACGAATTTGGTTTTTAGCAAACAGTTCTGCAGTTGCTTTTCCGATTCCAGATGTTGCTCCGGTTATAAGTGCAGTTAAACTCATTGATTTTCTTTTTGTTAAAGATACTTGAGTTGGTTTAAAAATCAAAACTAAACCGCATGAAAAAACCGCTCTACCTCTAGAGCGGTTTACTTTAATTGGTTGTTTACACAACCAACTAAAAATCAACTAACCAAACTTTATTTTAAATGTCTTCTAACTTTTGTTTCTCTTTGTATCTTAGTTCGTTTTCTACCGCTGTTCCTTACAGTTGGTTTTGCTTTTCCTCCTTTTAAGAATTGTATAAAACCTCGTCCATTAAATTCATAAGTTGTTTGCGAACTTATGTGGTATAAACTTACTTTACTATCATTAATAACGCTTAACTCAAATTCTTCATTGTCTCCGCCATCATAATTAAGTGTTAAAATCTTTAGGTTGTTATAATTCTGCACATCATATATGTTATAACTACCTACAAAATTCCAATTAATAATATCAATATCTGTGCCAAAAGGATCTTTTGACGAATAGAAAGTGGTGTTATTTTCTGGTGTAAATTGTAAAAACATTTCTTCGTCAAAAGCATTTATAGTTCCTGAATTACTAGTGCTTATTTTTTCCCAAGCAACATATTCTTGCAGAAAATATTCGATGTTTTCATAAAACAATTTATCATAATCAAAATTGTTTCTTTGATATCCAGTTAAATAATAGGAAACATCATTATATGTATCGTCTATTCGTATTTCGTTTGCAGAAATAACAAATACATCAAAATCATAGCTTCCGTCTAAAGTGTGATCTATTTCTAAATAGCCTTTGTATGTATTATAGTTTCCTACTTTAATTCCTAAGCCATTTCCAGTGATTCCTATATCAGCAATATTATTATTTGCATAGAATTGTCCGTTAAAAAAAGAAACTGTAAATGCTTTAGATAAAAACGGAACATCTCCATTTCCTGTCGTTTTATGATAATCTACATACCACAAATCATATTCTGTCATTACTTCTTCAAGTGGAATTTCGTATATATAATCATCATCTAAAAGTGTACATGATGTAAATATAGCTCCAGTAATAAGAAGTATTAAAAGTAGTTTTACTGATTTCATAAGCATTAGTTTTATGGTTATGCTGTTGTAATTTCAAATTACGTGCCAAAAAGAAAAGGCAACCAGATGCCGGTTGCCTTATATACTTATAAATGGTATTTTCTTATGGATAAAAAACAGTGTCTGTTTTTTTAATTTTTGATACTTTATAATAGTAAGTTTTTTTACCAGAAATGTAGCTAACTACTGCTTCATTTGGTTCTAAATTAAATGGAATTGTTTCTCTTTTAATTTTTGGATTATTACGTTCATCACTCATTACCACTCCTCCATTTACAGTAGTTTTTGTTCTAGTTTCTAGAACCATTTCTGCTGAAGTGCTTATGTTGGCTATCACATATTTTTTTCCTTTCCTCTCTGTGGTACTCGCATCTACAACTTTATTGTGAAAATATATTTTCTTAAAAGTAATGTTTGCATCGTTTTCTACACCAATAATTAAATTTGTTCCGCTTACACCAGGTTGCCCGCCAACCCAATTGTGATACGTTGCTCCAAAAACTCTAAAAGGTGCCGATTTAGTTAACTTTAATGTGCTACAACTTGAAAAACTAACAGCTACGCAGAAGAAGAGAAGTAATTTTATTGATTTCATAAATGTCTTTTTATATTCTATTTCAATTGTTATGCCAATTTACAAAAAAAAGAGCTTATCAAAATTGATAAGCTCTTTTAAATATACTTGTAAAATTATATCTAATTGTTTAATGCCTCAGCACCTCCAACGATTTCAAGAATTTCGTTGGTAATTGCAGCTTGACGTGCTTTGTTGTACGTTAACAATAAATCGTCACGTAAATCTGTAGCATTATCTGTTGCTTTATGCATCGCTGTCATTCGAGCACCGTGTTCTGCGGCAAAACTATCTCTAATAGATTTGTACAATTGTGTTTTTAATGACTTCGGAATTAACTCTAAAACAATTTCTTCTTTAGAAGGTTCAAAAATGTAGTCTAAATTTGCATTTACGTTTTCTCCTTCCACAGGTTTTATTGGTAAAAATTGCTCTACAGTTGGTATTTGAGTTGCTGCATTTTTAAACCTATTGTAAACAATTTCTATTTTATCATAGCTACCGTCAACAAATAAACTCATTAATTTTTCAGCAATTACAGAAACATTATCAAAAGTTAGGTCATCAAAAATATCGTTATTATTATCAATAACATTGTATTTTTTTGATAAGATTCCATGTCCTTTTTTACCAATAGTAAGCAAATCTACGGTACAATTGTTATAATTATCCTCAATTGTTTTTAAAGTTTCTTTGATTACATAAGAATTAAATCCACCACATAAACCTCTATTAGAAGTAACAACCACAATTAATACTTTAGAAACTTCTTTCTGATTAGAATATGCACCTCCAGCGTCACCATCTAAAGTAGCGCTTAAACTTTGTAACAATTCGGTTAACTTAGATGAATATGGACGCATTGCAGTAATTGCATCTTGCGCTTTTTTCAACTTAGCAGCAGATACCATTTTCATGGCACTTGTAATCTGCATGGTAGAACCAATCGATGTTATCCTATTACGTATTTCTTTTAAGTTTGCCATTCTTTGTTATTTGAATGATGAAATTCTCACTTTCGTAAGAATTACAACTATATTAAGCTTAATATTTGCTTGAAATCTCTTTTGCAGCGTCTTCTAACGTAGCAATAACTTCATCAGTTAATTTTCCAGATTTAATAGTATCTAACACATCTCTGTGCTTAGCGTTTAAATATGAAATATAATCTGCTTCAAATTCTTTAACTTTTTCTACTGGAACTTTACTTAACAAGTTTTTAGAACCTGCATAAATAATTGCAACCTGATCTTCAACTGAGTAAGGATCGTTTTGTGCTTGCTTTAAAATTTCAACATTACGTTGTCCTTTAGAAATTACACTCATTGTTGCGGCATCTAAATCAGAACCAAATTTTGCAAACGCTTCTAATTCACGGTATGCTGCTTGATCTAATTTTAATGTTCCAGATACTTTCTTCATTGATTTAATCTGTGCGTTACCTCCAACACGAGATACAGAAATACCTACGTTAATTGCTGGACGTACACCAGAGTTAAATAAATCTCCGTCTAAGAAGATTTGTCCATCCGTAATCGAAATTACGTTTGTTGGAATATATGCTGATACGTCTCCTGCTTGTGTTTCAATAATTGGCAATGCAGTTAAAGAACCTCCACCTTTTACAATTCCTTTTAAAGAATCTGGTAAATCGTTCATTTCACTAGCAATTTTATCATCATTGATCACTTTTGCCGCACGTTCTAATAACCTTGAGTGTAAGTAAAATACATCACCAGGATATGCCTCACGTCCCGGTGGTCTTCTTAATAATAAAGAAATCTCACGGTATGCAACAGCTTGTTTAGATAAATCATCATAAATAATTAAAGCTGGTCTTCCAGAATCTCTAAAATACTCTCCAATTGCTGCTCCAGCAAACGGTGCATATACTTGCATTGCTGCAGGATCTGATGCATTTGCTGCTACAATTGTAGTATACGCCATAGCTCCTTTTTCTTCTAACATATTTGCAATTGCTGCAACTGTAGAAGCTTTTTGACCAATAGCTACATAAATACAATAAACTGGCTCACCAGCATCGTAAAATTCTTTTTGATTTAAAATCGTATCTAAAGCAACTGTAGATTTACCTGTTTGACGATCTCCAATGATTAACTCACGTTGTCCACGTCCAACTGGAATCATTGCATCAATAGATTTAATTCCTGTTTGTAATGGTTCCGTTACAGGTTCTCTATAAATAACTCCTGGAGCTCTACGCTCTAGAGGCATTTCATAAGTTTTTCCTTCAATCGGACCTTTACCGTCAATAGGGCTTCCTAAAGTATCAACTACACGACCAATAATACCTTCTCCGGCTTTTAAAGAAGCAATTCTTTCAGTTCTTTTTACTACAGAACCTTCTACAACAGATGTTGGGTCTCCTAATAATACAACTCCTACGTTGTCTTCTTCAAGGTTTAATACAATTCCTTCTAATCCACTTTCGAATTCAACTAATTCTCCGTATTGAACATTAGATAATCCATAAACACGAGCAATACCATCACCTACTTGTAATACAGTACCTACTTCGTTTAACGAAGCTTTTGCTTCGAAATTTGTTAATTGTTGCTTTAATATTGCTGAAACTTCAGCTGGTTTAATTGCTGCCATCTTTTATAATTTGATGTAAAATTAAATTTTTGGTATATATTGACTGTTGTCAAATTCTTTTCTTAACTCATTCAGGTTGCTAGAAATACTTGCGTCATACTGCATATCTCCAACACGTAATATAAATCCTCCTAAAATAGCTGGATCAATTTTGTTTTCTATATTCGTTTTATTTCCTGTAAGTTCTATTATTTTCTGTAATATTTTATCCTCTAAACTTTTTGTTAATGGAACAGCTGTGGTAACCTTAGCTGTATCCATGTTTTTTAAGAAATCATAAATGATTGTATATTGTTGCGCAATTTGTGCCAACATAATCATTCTTTTATTTTCTTCTAAAAGGTTAAATAAACCTAAAGTGATTGCATTTACTTTACCTGCAAAAAGAGCATCTAATACTTTCTTTTTATTTGATGCTTTTATTATTGGACTTTTCAACATTGTTTGAAAATCATCACTACCAGAAATAGTTTCGTAAATAAGTTGCATGTCTAAATTTACTTCACTTTCTAAAGACGATTCTTTTGCTAAATTTAAAATAGCTTTTGCGTAACGTAATGCTGGTCTTGCTCCTTTCATACAATTATTAGTTTAAAGTAACGTCTTTAAGCATTCCTTCTACCAATTTAATTTGGTCTTCTTGAGAAGTTAATTCCTTTTTAATTACTGCTTCGGCAATAATAATTGATAAATCACCAACTTCCTTTTTTAAATGTGCAATTGCAGCTTGCTTTTCTTGACCTATTGCAACGATTGCTCCTTCAATTAATTTAGCAGCTTGTTCTTTTGCATCTTCTTTGGCTTCTGAAATCATTTTTTCTTTGATTTCTCTAGCTTCTTTCATCATTGCGTCTCTTTCCGCTCTTGCTTCTTTAACTAGCTTTTCGTTATTCGCTGTTAAGTTTTGCATTTCTTTTTTAGCTTCTTCTGCAGATGCTAAAGCTTTTTTAATACCTTCTTCTCTGTCATTTACAGCATCTAAAATTGGTTTCCAAGCAAATTTCTTTAACAACAAAACCAATAGCACAAACAAAACGCCCATCCATACAAATAGCCCTAAAGAAAAATCGTTTATTAACTTATCCATATTATTATATCTATATAATTTTTATCTCTTGTTTAATAGTAAACAAAAGCTATAACCAACCGTTATAGCTTTTGTTAGTTGTTTTAAGCTGCAAATAAAGCAGCAAATCCGATACCTTCAATTAAGGCAGCAGCAATTAACATTGCTGTTTGGATTTTTCCAGAAGCTTCTGGTTGACGTGCTATAGCGTCCATTGCTGAACCACCAATCTTACCGATACCTAAACCAGCTCCGATAACGATCAATCCTGCTCCAATAAAATTTAATCCTTCCATTATATATATATTTAATTATTAAACATTCAATTTTAGTGATCATCATGTTCTTCTACTGCTGAACCAAAGTACAGTGCAGATAACATAGTGAAAATATAAGCTTGTAGCGCTGCTACTAATAATTCTAATAATGATAAAGCAAATGCCAATCCAAATGATAATGGGCTACCAATCCAGCTTTTAAAAATAAACATTAAACCAATAATACTCATTAATACAATATGACCTGCTGTAATGTTTGCATACAAACGAATCATCAATGAAAATGGCTTGATAACCAATCCTAATAACTCTATCGGAGCTAAAACAATTCTCATTAATTTAGGAACTCCTGGCATCCAGAAAATATGTCCCCAATAATTTTTGTTTGCAGTAACATTTGTCAATATAAATGTAATTAATGCCAACACTAAAGTTACAGCAATATTATTTGTTACGTTTACACCTAATGGAGTTAATCCTAACAAGTTAATAATCCACACAAAGAAAAATACCGTTAATAAATAACTCATGTATTTTCTATAATGCTTTTCTCCAATATTCGGAATTGCAATATCGTCTCTAATATATAAAATAATTGGCTCTAATAAACGACCAACACCTTTTGGTAAAGCATTTTTTTGGTAATTTTTTGCCATTCTTGTAAAAACAAAGAACATTAACAAACCAACTAAAAATATAAATACCACGTTTTTAGTGATAGAAAAATCTAGTGGCTTTGCATTTGTTGGATGCTTTTCTGCATCATAAGTGATGGTTCCTTCGGCATCCGTTTTGTAAATTTTGTTGTGATATACCTTATAGTAGTTTCCTCCAACTTCTGCAACCGTTTCACCATGATGAAACTTAGATGACAAAAACACTTTTAAACCATTGTCCCATAAAATAATAGGTAACGGGGCTCCAATATGATGAACTTCCTTATTATCATCTGTATAAGAGAACAAACCAAAATCATATGAATCTAACAAGTGATGGTTGATGTATTCTTTAATAGAAGCTTTTAAATTCTTTTCTTCTTTTGGTTGGTTTTCAACAGTTGTACTGTCACTGTGTTGAGCCACAGAAACAAACGAAACTAAAAATAGTAAAAACGTAATCTTTTTTATTGAAAATTTTCTTCGCATATCACTCGGATAATAGTGTCTTTAAAATCGGTGCAAAGGTAGGTTTTTCTCTTAAAAATAAAAACTATTTATAACTTTATTTTAAGTGCTAAAATTTCACAGTTATTATCCTTCTTTTTCTGGAAGATTTAAAAGCTTAATTAATGCCAAAGTTTCTATTAGTAGTGCATAAATATAAGGTATAAAAAACGCCATAAACTCTAATCTTGAAATAGTGCCATCTGAATGATAAGAAGGATAAAAAAAGATAAAAAATACAGCAAATTTTAAAAAACTGCCAAACATAAAAAGAAAACCTAATTGATTTTTTTGCCTTACTCTTAAAAAAAATAACACCAAAAAAATAATGATGGCTAACAAACCATTAATAAAATAGGCTAAAACGATCTTAGCATCATAAATTAGCAAGTTGTAGTTTTCTAAAATAAAAGTATGAACAAAAAAAACCAGTAACAGACCAATAATTAATTGAGTAAAAAAATTAACTACTACCTTTTGAGTACTATTCTTCTTTTTCATTTATTTTTTTTAACTGAATCATTAAGCTAATTAACGAGCCTACAAATCCGAAAAGTATAAAAATTAATGTGACGTAGTTTTTTTCAAATTGATAATGAGCATCAATTTTTTTTCCAAAGTAAGCGGCAAAGTAAATGGTAATTCCCATTTGCAATCCAACTCCACTAAGTCTAATAAACTTGTTAAGCGGTTTTTTCTTCGGATTTTGATTGTTGTTCATTTGCGTTGAGTTCTTTTAATGCTCCTTTCATTGTACAAGATGCGTTAAAAGCTGCTCCTGGTTCTACTGATAATTTACCTAAAACTACTTCTCCAGAAATAGATGCCGATGCTTTTATAGTCAGCATTTTGTTCACTTTTAATTCGCCAGAAAATTTACCTTCAATATCAGCATTGTCGCATAAAACTTTTCCTTGAACAGATCCTTCTAATCCAATAATTACTCTTCCTTTTGTTTCTAAAGTTCCTTCTAAAATTCCGTCAATCCTAAAATCTCCTTCAGAACTTAAATCGCCAACAATTTTTGTGTGTTTGGCTAAGATATTTCTTTCCATTGCGTTTGGTTTCTTCTGATTATTTTCTTTATTAAACATTGGGGAATGTTTTAATTTAACTGCTTTATGATTTCTTTTGCTCGCTGCCCTTCTTTGGTGTTTCCGTAATTAAACAACACATATTCTAATGCTTTTTTATACGCTTCTTTCGATTGATATTTACCAATTGCCATGGCTTTAAGCAATTCAAATTTAGCAATTAAATTTGAATCTTTAATTTCTGGTGCTAATTCTATGATTTGAGAAACCACATCTTCAAATTTATCATCTTTGTAGATGTAATACAATTCTTTATAAATTGCTTCGGTTTGACCTATCTTTTTCTCGTCTTGTTTTTTAGGTTTGTTCTGTAATATCTCAGCATACCTAGATGCTGGATACTCTTTAATAATTAACGCTTTGTATTCTGCTGCCTTACTGCTTTTTAATTCTGAATACAATTGGTACAAGTGATATTTTGTTGGCAATAACAACATTTTATCTGGTTTCTCTTTTAACAATCTTTCAAGCCTAAAAATTGCTAAATCTACATCTTTAAATTGCTCTTTATAAATAATTCCGGTTTGATATAGCGCCTCGTTTCTATTATAAATTAAAGAATCAATGGCAGATTTAGTTTGCGGTAAGGCATCTAAATAGGTCTTTAAATTATACTTTGGTAACCATACCGTTGCTTCCTTTTTAGTTGAAGTTGTTGTTACAACTTGCGCTTGTTGCTTGTCAGAAATTCTCCAATTATCCTCTAACGGTCTGTTTCCCCACACTTTTTCAAATTCGTTTTTGCCAAAATTTAAAGATTGTACATTGTAAAAATACCATTTGCCTTTTTTGGTTGATTTTATCGAAGAACCTCCACTAAAAGAACTACCAAATGAAATATTTTTCAACTGTGCTTTTGCTGCTTTTTCATCTGCTTTTTTAAGACTTTCTATATGTTTCTTAAAAAATGTGATTTGTTCTAACTTAGATAAATTGGCTATTTTTAAAACACTATCGTTTGTTTTTAATGTGGCCTCAAATGCCGTTAAAGCTGCTAAATTTTTATGTTTTCTTCTAATTTGTCTGATGCGTAAATCTGTGCTATTTTTTGAAATCTGAATCACACTATCGTAATACGCACTTGCTTGAACAAACAATGAATAGTCAAACGAAATATTTCCTAATTTCTCGTATGTGTAGGTTTTCTGAACAAGATCTCCGTCTGGAATTCTAAGCGAGGTTTTAAAATCTTTTAACGCAATATGTAAACTATCTCTTTTCTCTTCTAACAAGCCTTTTTGATAATACAACGCATCTAAATATCCTCTGTTTTCTCTATCTTTTATAAGTGTTTTAAACTTTGTTATTAAACTAGAAACTGCAGAATCTGATGTGCTTGCTTTTGCTAAATCGATGTTGGCATAAATTTTAAATTTATACGGCGCTTTTTTAAAATTGATCAATCGATTAAAAACAATTGCTGCAGAATCTTTTTTATTTTCTGAACTGTAAATTTGTCCCAACACAAATAGATTTCTTGCAGCTTGTTCTGTGTTTGTTTGCGTTGCAGTTGCTAATGTTAAATGCTCAATTGCACGTTGGATACTATCATTTTTAACATAGGCCATTGCCAAAGCCGTGTGCGCTTCTTCTTTTATTCTTGGGTCTAATTCTTCGTTTTTTAAAACAATTTTTAATGTTTCAATTGCAAACTGATCATTGTCTAATCTGATATTTGTTTTTGCTCTCCAAATTCTTGTTTCATCTATTAAATCTGCATACGGATAATTTATAATCACGTAATTAAACGCTTCAATTGCTGGAATAAATCTTTGAGTATAATACCTAGATTTCCCTAGTAATAAATACGCATCATCAATTTGATTATTGCGTTCTCGCCCACCAATATTCATAGAATGCAACTGAATTGCTTTTACCGCTTTTTCTTCGGCTTTATCAAAAGTGGTGAGTGGTTTTTCTTCTTCATCGTTTGCATCAGGAAATCCTGGGTTTCCACCAAAAGAAGCAATTGAAGTTGATTTTTCTTCAAAAGTAATGGGTTCTATAGAAAGTTGTTCCCAAAAATTATCTTTGTGTTGTTGGTTGATTTGATCTAATCCTTCTTGAAAAGCCAAATTACCATTGTACAAAATATTGTATTTGGTGGTAATTGAATTGTAAGCTCTGTTTACAAAAGCATCTTTTTTTGTGCTACAAGAAATAAAAGCCACTATGGCGATCAAAAAAAGTACGATTGTGTTTTTGTTTTTCATAAAATAGATTCAACATCAAAACTAAAAAAGCTCCTATTCACAAACATATTTTCTGTAAAAATATTGTGAATAGAAGCTGTAAAAATAAGAATAAAAAAAGTAAGAATTTACACCGCGAAATAGCTTTCTAATTCTTTTAAAGTTTCTGTAGATGTTTTGATGTCTTTTACAACGTTTCCTTTATCTAAAACCACAATACGCTCGCACACTTCTGTTACATGACTTAAATCGTGGCTAGAAACCAACACGGTAACTTCGTTGTTGTCTGTTAATTCTTTCAACATCTTTTTTAATCTGATTTGTGTTGTTGGATCTAAATTTGCAAAAGGTTCGTCTAAAATTACCACTTGCGGATTCCCTAAAAGTGCCGCAACAATTCCTGCTTTTTTCTGATTTCCTTTACTTAAATCTCTTAAATATTTCTTTCCTCCAAGAATTTCTCCGTTAAATATTTCTTCGAACTGACTTAAAAAGCTTGTAATATCTGCTTTGTTCATTCCGCGTAAATCGCCAATAAAATCGAAATATTCTTCTGGAGTTAAATAACCAATTAAAAAAGTTTCATCAATAAAAGAACCTGTAAAAGATTTCCAAGCTTCACTTTTATTTACGGTTACATCGTGATTTATAACTTCGCCAGTTGTTGGTCTAATTAAATCTAACAGAATATTAAAAAACGTTGTTTTTCCTGCTCCGTTATTCCCCACTAATCCAAAACTTTGTCCCTTTGGAATTTCTAATTCTTCTATATTTAGTACTTGAGTTGTACCGTATTTTTTTGTGATATTTTTTGAATGTATCATAATTTTTTGTGTCTTAATTTTGTTGCTTATGCTTTTTGATCGAATGCGTGAATTGCTGCATATTTTTCTTGAATATACTTTTTAGCAATCAAATTCATAAAATAATTTTTTGTTACCAATCCTAAAATTCCGAATCCTGCGATAGCAGCAATTCCGGCGTTAAAACCAAATGGCAAACTAAATGCGTAAAACAATCCGATAGGAATTAACATGACCGGTATAATAACAATAAATTGTTTTGCACTTGTTCCTTGTGTGTTTCCAAATCCGCTTGCGTTTAAATCTATTTGTTTTCTGTTAAATGAACCTGCATATAATAAAACCAGCGTGTTAAAGCCAATATTAAAAAGGGCTCCAGCGCCAATCATTAAATAAAATTTTAATCCAAAGTATATATATGGCGTTGCTAAAATGAATAATACAGAAGTTACTACAACCATTAAATACCATTTAGATTCTAAATATTTTCTGTAAGAAAGGTTTTGAGTCATTAGCATTTTATAGTAAGCGCTTTCCCAAGCTGGGATAAACTGACCGTAGTTTAAAACAAATCCACCAGTAACAAATAACGATGCAAAAATTAAAAATCCTGGCATCTTTTCTTCATAAATGGGATTTGTAAAAAATATCAATCCATATAAAACAAAAGCGAAAGACATTAAGAAAACCGTTTTTGTTCTTTTGTTTCTCCAAATCAATCTGATTTCGTTTTTAATAAACGGCGCCATTTCTCCGAATCTGTTTGCCCAAGATAAATCTGCCGTGCTTGCTTCTTTTACTTTTACTTTTACCGCATCATCTAAATACAATTGTTGTCTTAATATTTTTTGATTTACGCTGTATAAAACTGCTAATAATGCAACCGGAATAAGCACATAAATTGGATTTGCAAAAACACCATCAAAAATTGCTTGACTATGAATTGTTACCTCGTAAATATTAAAATATTGTAAAGCTATCGTTCCCATTAAAACAACTGCTAAAGTCCAAAATGCAACATTGTTTTTATTGATAATAAAGTTTAAGAAGTTTGCACATTGTGTGATTAAAATCATAGAAAACAACCAACCCAACGCTCCAGAAACACTATAGTTTTCTGCCATCAATACTATTGAAAACGGAATGTAAAAAAACAATGAGAAAATGTTAAATGCAGAAAACATCGATTTTCCTAATACATAATGCACCAATTTGTTCTTTTTTATAGGAAGAACAAGTAATGGTTTTACATTCATTACTGGTAGTTTTTGCATTAAATACCTAAAAATTAAATCTCCAATAATTGCAAAAAGCAAATAAGAATTAACTACTTGTAACGGATCTGCATCTGGCATTGTTTCTCTAATGATAAAGAAACTACCAATTCCTAATGCGAGGAAAGAAACCATCATGTATAAGGCGAAAAAGCCCATAATAATTTTTAATGCGATTCCTTTTTGCCAATACGAAGAACGGAAATATTGTTTCCATTCTAATTTTAAAAATCTTCTAAACATAATTACTTGGTTAATTGTTTAATGGTTATAGGTATCTAAAATGTCCTTTTTGTTACAAAAAAATTACACCATTGTATATTCTGGATAAGTTTCTGCCAATAATTCTTCTGCTTTTGATGGCATTACAAACGCTGTAATATAAAAAACGATACACATTAAGGTTGCAAAAGCAGCAACTAAAAAGAGTAAATAAAGAGCCATTGTATTAAAATTTACATCTGATAAATTAATGATGTTAAAAATATTGATAAACACAAGTACAGAAAAACCATTTCTTGTTTCTCCAATCATAGATTCTAATAAAAATATTTTTGCTTGCTGTTTTTTCTTTTTACCTCTGCTTTTAAAGAAGTAATACAAATCAACAATTACTAAAATAAAAATGGATGCAATAATTATTTCTTCGGCGTACTTTGATTGAAGAACAGTAAAAAACAGCATAAAAATTAAACTTGTTAAAATTATTTTTGGCAATGTAAACCACTCTTTTACAAAACGTAATAATATTTTCCAATAGCGTTTATTCATCGCTTTTTGCTTTTGTTCCACAACATCCATAAAGCCAAAAACACCAAACTTTTTAAACGATATATCTCTTGCTTCTCTAAATGTTAATTTTGGTTGTGCTTCCCAAATTTGTTCAATATCATTTGCTAAATGATCTACCAATTCGGTTTGTACATCGTAATGATACACAAAATGTTCTCTTGTAAATTTGTAGAGTTCTTCTATTTGAGTTTCTGTTATTTTCATCTTACTTCAAACTAAGTTTAGGATTTACCAAATGCTGCATCGTTTTTAAAAACTCTTGCATTTCTGCCAATTTATTTGCGGTTTCTTTGGTTCCGTGTTCGGTAAGTTTGTAATATTTACGCAAACGATTCCCTATTTTTGCAACCTCAACATCTAACAAACCATCAGCTTCTAATTTATGCAATGCTGGATACAATGCACCTTCTGTAATTTTTAATTCTCCGTTTGTTAATTCTTTTACTTTTTGAGTAATTTCATAACCGTACATTTTATCATTCTGCGCCAACAATTTTAAAATGATGGTTTGTAATGAGCCTTTAAATAGTTTTTGATTTCCCATGTTTTGATGTGTAATCGTCATTCCGAACGAAGTGAAGGAATCTCTTTTTTAAGATTGCTTCGCAAACTCGCAATGACTTTTTCTATGTATCAAATTTATACATAATTTTCTTATGTATAAAACTCTTAGGTAATTAATTTATAGAAACTCTAACAAACTGTTCATGATTTGTTTCTTATTTTTGCATTCTTAAATAAAGATTGATGTCGAAATTTCACAAATTAACAATTCAAAAAATCATTAAAGAAACAGCCAATGCTGTTTCTATTTTGTTTAATGTTCCTGCAAATTTAAAAGAAGAATTTACTTTTAAAGCCGGACAATATATTACGTTAAAAGCAACCATTAACAATAATGAAGTGCGAAGGGCGTATTCTATTTGCGCTTCTCCAAATAGCAACCAATTAAAAGTTGCTATAAAAGCAGTTGAAAATGGCGTGTTTTCTACTTTTGCAACTTCAGTTTTAAAAGATGGCGATGTTCTTGAGGTTTCAGCTCCTGATGGAAAATTTATTTTATCTCCTGAAGCAAATAAAAATTATATTGCTTTTGCAGCTGGTAGCGGAATTACACCTGTTTTATCTATGGTGAAAACAGTTTTAGAAACTGAAAAATCTTCAACTTTTACGTTGATTTATGGAAATAAAACAACAGATAGAACTATTTTTAAAAGTGAACTAGATGCGCTTTTAGAAGAAAATCCAAACAGTTTTAAAGTACATTATATTTTTAGTAAAGAAAATAATGCTGGTTCTCAATTCGGAAGAATCAATAAAGGAATTACAAATTATTTTGTTAAAAATATTTACAAAGAAACAGCTTTTGATGCTGCTTTTTTATGTGGTCCAGAAGAAATGATTAACATTGTTTCAGAAACTTTAAAAGGGAATAACTTTCCAGAAAATGCAATTCATTTTGAATTGTTTACGGCTTCTACAGAAGAAAATGATGTAGAAATTGAAGAAGGAAAAACAGAAATTACGGTATTGTTAGATGATGAAGAAACAACTTTTACAATGAGCAAAACCGACAATATTTTAGCGGCTTCTTTACGTAATAATTTAGATGCGCCGTATTCTTGTCAAGGTGGAGTTTGTAGTAGTTGTTTGTGTAAAATTACAGAAGGAAAAGCGGTAATGACCAAAAATAGCATTTTAACGGATGGCGAAGTGGAAGAAGGATTTGTTTTAGCTTGTCAAGCGCATCCAACAACTCCAAAAATAACAATCGATTTTGACGATGTTTAATAACAAATTGTATCTTTAAAAAATGGATATCTACGATATAAAAAACGCAATACTTTTTGGTTTCTTTCTTTCTTTTATGATCGGACCCGTGTTTTTTATGTTGATACAAACCAGTATTTTAAAAGGTGCAAGAGCTGCAATTATGTTTAATCTTGGCGTAATTTTAGGCGATATTGCGTTTATAATTATTGCTTATTTAGGAAGTAGACATTTATTAGAAAGAATTAAAGACGATCCAAGATTATTTTTTATTGGCGGATTAATTCTTGTAGTTTATGGGTTGATTACATACTTTGATAAATCTAACAAAAAGGAAGCAGAAGACACACCGTTAATTGAAATTCCGGTTAGTAATAATTATTTAAAATTATTACTTAAAGGGTTCTTTCTAAACTTTATTAATATTGGTGTTTTAGGGTTTTGGTTAGGTCTAATTGTTGTTATTGGACCAACGTTAGACATGAATCCAAATCATATTTTTTGGTACTTTACCACAATTATTATTAGCTATTTTATTACCGATTTAGGGAAGATAGTACTGGCAAAAAAATTAAAAAAGAAACTAACATCAAATGTGATTTACAAGATTAAAAAAACCATGGGTGTTCTATTAATTATTTTTGGATTTGGCTTAATTCTAAAAGGATTTATCCCAAAAGAAAAATTAAATTTAGACAACTTTATTGAACAGGTTGAAAAATAAAAAGCGAGGTTTTTACCTCGCTTTTCTTTTATTTACTAAACTGTAATTCGTTTTTTAATTAACGTTTTTCATACACATTATTATCTCTGTTGATATCAGCCATTAATTTAGAAGTGTCTATCTCCACTTTTTTAATGTCTTTAGATACAGAAAAAGAATATGAAGGATGTGCCCAAGTCCAGTCTTCAATAACTGTTGCGCTTGTTGGCTTGTTTCCTCTCATCATTCTTAACGGAATATTAAAATCTTCTGTTGTACCGTCTGCATAAGTAACAGTAACATCAATTGGCATTGGCATTTGTCCAATTCTTTCTAATGTTATTTTTTTACCATCAACACTTTGGATACCGTAATCAATTGTGTGTGTAGTTTGTGTCCACTCATTTAAATACCAATCTAAATGCAATCCTGATACTTTTTCTGCAGTTCTTTTAATATCATTTGGAACTGGGTGTTTAAAACTAAAATCGTCGTAGTATTTTTTCAATGTTTTTTGTACATTTTCTTCTCCAATTATATAATTTAATTGCGTTAAGAAAATACTTCCTTTTGTGTAACTTCCAGTACTAAAAGCTCTGTTTGTGTTAAATCTATCAGCATGTGTAGTTAAGTTTTCTTCCATTCCGTTTTTTACAAGATTAAAATAACCTCTATAGCTTCCTGGCGATGGTTTTCCTTCTCCGCCACGTAGAATTTTATTTGCTGCTAATCCTGTTACGTAAGATCCAAAGCCTTCATCCATCCAAGAATGTTTACTTTCATTATTGGCTAAAATTTGTTGAAACCAAGTATGAGCCAATTCATGAATAATTGTTCCCATATTGCTTCTTTTTCCACCACCAGCAACAAATGTACACATAGCGTATTCCATACCACCATCTCCAGCTTGAATCACTGAATATTGTTTCCACGGGTAAGGACCAACTGTTTCGCTAAAATATTCCATCGCTTTTGCAGTTAAAGCCTGATTTTTTGTCCAATTTTCTTTATTATAATCTCTGTCTTTATAGAAAAAGTGTAAATCTGGACCGTTTTCCATTTTGTAAATATCGTGTACATATTCGTCATCAGCGGCCCACGTAAAATCATGTACTCTTTCTGCTTTAAAATGCCACGCTAATTTTGGAGTATCTGGAACATTTAAAGGTTTCGTTTTGTCTTCGTAACCATGCCCAATTTCTTGTGGATTTTGTAAGTTTCCTGTTCCTCCAATTGTATAATTTCTATCAATTCTAAGAGTTACATCAAAATCTCCCCAAACTCCTTGAAATTCTCTAGCAATATATGCGTGAGCTTGCCATCCTTCAAAATCATATTCTGCCATTTTAGGATACCATTGCGCCATAGACATTGCAATATCATCTCTACTATTTCTTCCTGCTCTACGAATGTGAACTGGTAACTGTCCGTCAAATTCCATTTCAAAAGTAACTTTTGATCCGGCTTTAATAGGTTCGTTTAAAGTAACTTCTAAAACAGTTCCTGCAACTTCAAACTTTACATCTTTACCGTTCTGTTTTAATGATTTTACTTTTAAATACCCAATTTCACTAGGTTTTAACATGGCAATTCTACTTTTTACTTCACCATTTTCACGTACAATCATCCTGCCGTCTGGATCTGCAATACTTTGTAAACGTGCATCCATTTCGCTTCCTGGTTGAAATGCATTGTAGTATAAGTGATAATACACGTTATTTAAATCATCTGGGGAGTTGTTTGTATAGACTAATTTTTGAGTTCCGCTGTATTGAAACTTTTCTACATCTACATCAACATCCATTGTGTAATCAACATGTTGTTGCCAATATTCATTTTTAGATGTTGTTGAATTTTTTGAGTTTTGTGCACAAGAAATCATTAGTGAAAATGATAGTGCAATGAATAAAACTTTTTTCATGATAGTATTAATTTTATTTGGTTTGTGATCTCTTATTAATAAAGAACTTCTGTAAATTTAGAATTCTTTTTTTAGATATGCTAATTCGATAAAATTGTATTATTTACCATTTACCATTCTGTCTGCCATTTTTAAAGCATTATAAGCATTAACAATTCTCCCAGTAACTGATAATTCTGAAAAAGGAACTTTTACTCCCTTTGGATTGTCTTGAGAAAATGAACCTGGTTTTATAACTTCTAAATCTATTTTAGTTCCAGAATTCATAATGATATGTTTTACTTGCTTTGCTGTTAATTTTGGATAATAAGAACGAATTAATGCAGCAACTCCGGCAGTTGATGGTGCCGCCATTGATGTTCCGTTAAAAAATTCGTATTCATTTTCTGGAATTGTAGAATATATTTGAACTCCAGGAGCAAAAATATCAACATTTCTTTTTCCATAATTAGAAAAATCTGCAACTAAATTCTCATTATAATTAGAACTCATCGCACCAATAGAAATATAATTATCTGATATTTCTGTATTAGGTAGTTTTGAATCATTTGGAAAATTATTTTCAACATCTATATTTTTTCCATCATTTCCAGCAGCATGAACAATTAAGACGTCTTTTTCTGCTGCATATTTTATCGCGTCATAAACCCATTCTTTATTTGGAGAATATGCTTTTCCGAAACTTGCGTTGATTACTTTTGCACCATTATCTACTGCATAACGGATAGCTAATGCAACATCTTTATCATATTCATCTCCGTCAGGAACCGTTCTTACTGCCATTATTTTTACATTGTTGGTAACGCCGTTCATTCCAATTCCGTTATTTCTTACTGCTCCAATAATTCCAGATACGTGCGTTCCGTGAGCTTCGTCTTTTGTAGAATGGCCTGTTTTATTATCGCCATAAAATTTTGTAGAAAAATCTTGGGCGTTGTCTCCTAATGCTTTTCTATAATCTGTTTTTAGGTTGTCTCCGCTAACTAAATCATCTGCTTTTTGAATTTCTTTTTTTATTTCTGTAATTGCCTGTGTCAAAGAGCTTAGACCGAAGCCAAACATTTGTTTTGCAATATTTACACTTTGCATGACAGCATTATCTTCTGATTTTATTGATTCTACATCATCTTTTGTATAGTCTTTCTTTTTTAAATGATCTCCAATAGTTTTATCTGCAAACTGAACAGCTTGTAACATTTGGTTAAATCTAAATTTATTTGTTGATGCTTCTTTTACTTTTTTATCCTGAGCTTCTTTAATGATTTTATAAGTAGCTTCATCAACCAACTTTGAATTTTTAAGGATTCTTTCTACCTCAGCATTTTCTTTATAGATTGGCCCTAAGAAATTCCATCCATTAATATCATCAACATATCCGTTGTTATCGTCATCGATTCCGTTATTCGGAATTTCTTTTTTGTTAACCCAAGCAACAGCACTTAAATCTTCGTGTTTTAAATCTGTTCCAGAATCTACAACTCCAACAACAACTTCAACACCTTTTTTACCTTTTAAAAATGTGTACGCTTTATCTACACTCATTCCTGGAATGGTGTCTGTAGCTAAATCTGCATGACCCCAAGTTTCTTTTTGAATTTTGGTAAGTGGTGCTTTCTTTGCTGATATAACAACAATATTATTTTCTCCTGTCGGAACAGGAATTGTATTCACTGATTTACATCCTACTAAAGCAATTGAAATTACACCAGTTATATAAAGTGGTTTAAAAATTTTCATACTCTTCATCTCTTTTTATTAATTAAATATATCTGTAAACTTAAATGTTTCTTTTAATCGCACTCCTTTTTCTGTCTGTTTTAAAGTACATAGTTCTGTAGCTGCATCGTGTTCTAAAAACAAAAAATACTCGTTGTCTGCAGCTTCATTTAAAAATTGCGCTTTTTCTTTAATCGTTAATAACGGTCTTGTATCATAACCCATAACATATGGCAACGGAATGTGCCCTGTTGTTGGTAATAAATCGGCCATAAAAACAACAGTTTTTCCTTGATATTCTATTTTAGGAAGCATTTGCTTTTCTGTATGTCCGTCCATATACAACAC
Organism: uncultured Flavobacteriaceae bacterium; assembly: GCA_913065125.1. GTDB lineage: Bacteria > Bacteroidota > Bacteroidia > Flavobacteriales > Flavobacteriaceae > Polaribacter > Polaribacter gochangensis. The sequence continues at coordinate 375,576 of CAJYAG010000002.1, forward strand.
ATCAAAACCAACATCTTTAATGCCGTTTTTAATAAAGTTTAACTGTCCGTTTTCTTTAATTGGTTGAATGTTTTCTGTTAAAAAAGAAGCTTTTTCTCTTGGATTCGGAACTGTTGCCCATTGCCAATGGTCTTCATTAGACCAAACTTTTGCATTTTTAAACGCAGGCATAAACCCAGTTTTATCGTTATTCCATTGAATAACACCACCACAATGATCAAAGTGCAAATGTGTTAAAAAAACGTCGGTAATATCATCTCTATGAAACCCTAATTTAGCCAAAGAAGTATCCAACGAAAAATCTCCAAACAAGTAATAATATCCAAAAAACTTTTCTGATTGTTTTGCTCCTAAACCTGTATCAATCAACGTTAATTTCTCTCCATCTTCAATAAGCATACAGCGCATACTCATAGAAATTAAGTTATTAGCATCTGCTGGATTGGTTTTTTGCCAAATAGTTTTGGGAACAACGCCAAACATAGCGCCGCCATCTAACTTAAAATTTCCTGTTTCTATTGGATAAATTTTCATAGAAACAAAGATGCAGAAAAAACAGGACTTTTTTGTTAAATAAAACAAAAAACGCATTGAAAATCAATGCGCTTTTTAGAGGTGTCGAGCGGATTCGAACCGCTGTAGATGGTGTTGCAGACCACTGCCTAGCCACTCGGCCACGACACCTTTTGAGTTGGCAAATTTACGCAAAATTCCTATTTAGACAAGGTTTTTTTACGCTTTCCTTTTTTGAGTGAGAATAATTTTCACATCTTCTACATTACCGCCAATTGGTGGGTTTATTTTTGCCACACTAATCGTTGCTTTTTTAACCATTCTAAGTTCAGTAAAAATCCGATCAATAATTCTTTGGGCAACATGTTCAAGTAATTTTGATCTAATTGCCATTTCTACTTTTACAATAGAATTTAGATGCACATAATCTACGGTATCAATTAATTCGTCTGTTTTTGAAGATTTTCGTAAATTTGCTTTGATTTCAATATCAACTCTGTATTCAGAGCCTATTTTTGCCTCTTCATCTAAACATCCATGAAAGGCATAAATTTTGATATTGTTTACTTGAATTTTTCCCATGCTACAAAAGTATTAAAAGTTAAGGAAAATTTGAGTTTAGATAACTAAAAATAAAAAAATGAACGACATAAAAAATGTATCCAAACTATTGCTTTTTACTATTGCAATTCTAAGTTTTTCTTCTTGTATTATTAATGATAATATTAAAGACACTTCTGTTTTAATTGACCCCGGAACAGATCCTAATTTCAGAATTGTTGTAAATACAGATACTCAATTTAAAGATTTTAATAGAAAAGTTGTTGTATTTGATATCCCAATTTTTGCATTTAAATCTGTTGAAGATTCTAAATTAATTCATATTGCCAATGTTTTAGCACAATATTTAGACAATGATGAAGATGATGTCGTGGACAACACAACCATTCACGCTCAACTTAAAACCAATAAATCCCTTATTTATGTGTGGAAAACTACAGCAGAAAGAGATGCTGTTATCCCGCCAAGCGGATATAATGTAAATGATATTAGTGCAGATTCTGTAAATAGTATTTGGCACTCAAATGGCCATACAGGTGATTTTGATGGATCTATTGAATCTGTTTGGAAATTTATTTCTAAAAACGGACACGAAGTTTCGTATCCTTCAATATTTAGCAGTCAGTCAAATTCTGAAATTAGTGACGCAATGAATACTGCTCGTGGTGGAGTTTTTCAAAATCCGCCTGCATCATATCCAGCTGGAGCATGGTTTACAAATTCTGACATAAATTGTGATTTTTCATGCCAAGTAACTAAATATAATTTTTGGGTGCTTTCTTCAATCTTAGGAGCAAATGAAAATCGCTTAACAGATATTCAAAATGAATGGACCTTAAACACAAGCGCAAAAGTTCAGTCAGACGACGTTAAAGCTTGGGCAATTTTTTCAAACTCAACTTATAAGCTGCCTTCAACTTTGCCAGACGGAACCTACAAACATTAAGACTATATTCTCATTAAAACCCTTTCAAATTATATGAAAGGGTTTCTTTTTTAATAGAACCAACCTCAACTATTTTGCTTAATTTTGTAGCTTCAATCTTAAGAGAATATGTCAGAAGAAAAAGTATCGCTCAACTTTCTAGAGCAAATTATTGAAGAAGATTTGGCGAATGGAATGTCAAAAGAAAATTTGCGCTTCCGTTTTCCGCCAGAACCTAATGGATATTTACATATTGGTCATACCAAAGCGATCGGAATTAGTTTTGGTTTGGGATTAAAATACAATGCGCCAGTAAATTTGCGTTTTGATGATACAAATCCTGCAAAAGAAGAACAAGAGTATGTAGACGCAATTAAAGAGGATATTTCTTGGTTGGGCTATCAATGGGCAAATGAATTGTATTCTTCAGATTATTTTCAACAATTATACGATTGGGCTATTCTGTTGATTAAAGACGGGAAAGCCTATGTAGATTCGCAATCATCCGAAGAAATGCGTGTGCAAAAAGGTACGCCAACTGAAGCTGGTACAAATAGTCCATTTAGATCTCGTTCTGTAGAAGAAAACTTGGAATTATTTCGAGGAATGAAAGAAGGTAGGTTTAAAGAAGGACAACATACATTGCGTGCAAAAATTGATATGGCGAGTCCAAATATGTTAATGCGCGACCCGTTGATGTACAGAATCATGTACAAAGAACATCACAGAACTGGTAACGATTGGTGTATTTACCCAATGTACGATTGGACACATGGAGAAAGCGATTATATTGAACAAATATCACATTCTTTATGTTCATTAGAGTTTAAACCTCATAGAGAATTGTACGATTGGTTTCGTGACAATGTATATGAATATGGTAAATCTACATATCCAAACCCACCTAAACAACGTGAATTTTCTCGCTTAAACTTAAGTTATACTATTATGAGTAAGCGTAAGTTATTGACATTGGTAGAAAAAGGAATTGTTAATGGTTGGGACGATCCAAGAATGCCAACAATTTCTGGATTAAGAAGGCGTGGTTATACACCAAATTCTATCAAAAATTTTATTGAAACAGTTGGAGTTTCTAAACGCGAAAATGTTATTGATGTAGCACTTTTAGAATTTAAAATTAGAGAAGATTTAAATAAAACTGCCGATAGAGTTATGGCGGTTTTAGATCCTGTAAAAGTAATTATTGATAATTATCCTGAAGGAAAAGAAGAAATTTTAATTGCCGAAAACAATCAGGAAGACGAGAATGCTGGTTCTAGAGAAGTGCCTTTTTCTAGAGAAATTTATATAGAACGTGAAGATTTTAGAGAAGAAGCAAATAAAAAATTCTTTAGACTTAAATTAGGAAAAGAAGTCCGTTTAAAAAATGCTTATTTTATTACTGCAACAAGTTGTGAAAAAGATGAAAACGGAGAAATTACTGTGATTCATTGTACCTATGATCCGTTAACAAAATCTGGTAGTGGAACAGAAGAAAGCAAGCGTAAAGTGAAAGGAACCTTGCATTGGGTTTCTGTAAAACATGCTGTAAGGGCAGAAGTTAGAGCTTATGATAGATTGTTTTTAGATGAAGCTCCAGATGCACATAAAGACAAAGATTTTATGGCGTTTATCAACCCAAATTCTTTAGAAATTATTAATGCATTTGTAGAGCCAAGTTTGCAATCTGCTAAAATTGGAGAACGTTTTCAGTTTCAACGTTTAGGTTATTTTAATGTTGACAATGATTCAACTTCAGAAAACCTAATTTTTAACAAAACTGTTGGTTTAAGAGATAGCTGGACAAATAAAAATTAGTTTAAAACCTTTTTTAAATACAAAAAGACCGCAAAATTGCGGTCTTTTTGTATTTCTATTTATTTTTTTAAAAAGCTGTTTGACATAAAATTCCGCCCATTAAAGCCAATGTTACTGTCCAATATCCAGCATTAATCATCACGTACTTAAATGATTTTCTTTCAAACATTGCGTTTGTTCCCATCACTGGTAACACAATTAACAAACCAATCATTGTACCATGTAAAGCTCCATGTCCGAAGGTTCTAAAACGATCGCCATATTGAGCCATAAAATTTTGAAAATATGTAAATGCTTCTCCTGTTCCTTCCACAAAACCAGGTTCTCCCATTAATACAGATTGTGCTCCAAACTGATGAATTACCAATGTTTGAAGTATAAAAGCCATTAAAAAACTCAGCACATAGCTTAGTACAAAAATTAAAGCCATATTACCTCCTTTTAAAGATTCTTCGGTAAAACCCATTTCTTTCATCCAAGCCTTTTGAAAAAGTATTGGTCCATACCAAATAAAGCCCATAACTAAAGGCATTAAAGCTGCTAGTGCTGTTGTTAAAAAATTAAATTCCATGATGTTTTAGTTTTTTGATTCTCTCAAATATAACAATTAACTTTTTGATTTTTAATTATTTAAAACAAAAAAAGGCTAAAACATTATGTTTTAGCCTTTTTAAGATTGAAGTTTTACTATTTAATTTTTAAGGATTTACCAATTGCTTCTAACTCAAAAATAAAATCTCTTTTATCAACTGATGGTGCATACGTAAAGCCTTCAAAAACAATTAATCTATTATTTTTTTCATCTATTACAGTGTAATTTAAAAAAGGTCCAGCCATAAAGTCGTTTTTTACTTCCCATTTCCCTCTTGTTTCATATGCTTTTTTGTTGTCAATTACTGCATCTAATGTTTGTGGGACAAAAGCTGCTTCTGTAATCATATACATTCCTTCTTTAGATCCAGGTATATGTTTTTCACCAATAAAATTTCTGTTGTTAATAATAGCATTGGCTGCATCAAATTCAAATTCTTCCGATAAAGGAACTGAATACACTAAAATATTGTTTGTACCATCGCCCTGAGCTATTCCGCTCATTAAGTGCTGTCTTAACCATAAAAAATCTCCAGTATCTTCAACAGTTCTAAAGTCTGTTGGTATCACTAAAGATATTCCTAACTTATCTAATGTTTTATATTTAGAATCATCAACTCGTTTAGAATAAAAACGCTGTTGAACATGCTTAATATCTGAATCTCTAAAAATTTTAACGATTTCCTTCTTGTGTTTTTCTAGCTGTTTATTTAATTCTTCTTTATCTTTTGCGGTAACATAAACTAAAGTTTGAGGTCTTGCATAAAAATCGTTTTGAACTCTAAAAGATGCTGTTTCTCCAACCTGAACAAATAAAATGTTTCTATATTTATTCATCATGCTACCAAAACCTTTTGGAGCAATTTGAGTAACACTAAATGTTGTTTCTGGCTGAGGTAAACCAACCACCAGTTCTCCTAAAAATTCTCTAAGATTGTCTCCTATTTTACCAGACCAGTCGGTTGCTTCGGTTACAACAAGAAGATGATTAGATTTACCAACTGAACCACTTAAAACAAAAGTGTCTTTTGGGTTTTTACATGAAGTAAAAAAAAGTAATAGCGCAACTATTGTGAATCCTTTTTTCATATTTGTTTATTTAACGTTTTAGTTGTTTCCTTTTCTCCTTCAAATATTATTCCATTTTTAGGAAAATCGATTTGTTTTTTGCTTATAATCTTTTTGGATAAATAGTTAACCGCTGTCCTATTTTTAAATTAGTGCTTCTAAGTCGGTTCCATTTTTTGATTTCACTTACTCGAACACCGAATTTTTTAGCTATTTTTCCTAAATAATCTCCACTTCGAACTTTATATCTTATCCGTTGATTTAACTCTAAATATTTTGGTAAAGGCTTTTCTCTTTTTGCATTATCTTCATCAACTAAAGTGTACAATTCTTCTTCTTTTTCTAAGAATTTAATCGTTGCATTTCTAGGGATCGTTACTACATAGTTTTTCCCTTTTACAAACGGAATGATGTCTAGTTTATATTCGGGGTTTAAAAATTGTAACATTGCTGTTTCTATTCCTGTAACTTCTGTAATTTGATCAAAAGAAACTGTTTTTTTAACTCGGATTGTATCTGTTGCAAAGTGATAAATTGGCGGATTTTCAGGTGCCAATCCATGTTCTTTAGCATATTTAAAAATATATAACGTTGCATAAAACGCAGGAACATATCCCGCGGTTTCTGCTGGTAAATACTGACGCAGATTCCAATAATTTTGATATCCCCCAGAACGTTTAATCGCTTTAGAAACATTTCCTGGTCCAGAATTATAAGCTGCTAATGCTAAATCCCAATCGCCAAAAATATCATACAAATCACTTAAATATTGACAAGCTGCAATGGTTGCTTTAACTGGATCTTGACGTTCATCAACATAAGAACTTACGTTTAATTTATATTGTTTTCCGGTTAAATACATAAATTGCCAAAGTCCGCTTGCGCCAACTCTAGATCTTGCCCTTGGATTTAAAGTAGATTCTACAATTGCCAGGTATTTCATTTCTAACGGAATGTTAAACTGATCTAAATATTTTTCGAACATCGGGAAATAATATTCTGCTTTTGCCATTAATGCAGGGTAATATTTCTTGCGATATTTTAAATAAGAATTGATTACATTTTCTAAAATAGGATTGTATTCAATAAAAAATGGAGATGAATTATCTAAATGCTTCAATCGCTCTTTTAAAACATTTGTAGGGATTTTTATTTCTGGTTTTTCTTTGGCTTCTAGCCCTTTAATTACATAATTGATGTTGGCAGTTAAAGGAGATCTGTATTGTGTTTCTACAACCAAACTGTCTATTAAAGACAGGTCTTTGTCACTAAAAAAACCTTTTTTTGTAGCATTTTTTAGCGAATCGTTTGCAATGCTATCTTGTTTAATTTGTGCTGATAAGGAAAAAGATAAAAAAAGAAATAAAAATGTAATTTTTTTGTAATTCATATTTTAAAAATCTAATTCAACAACAATCGGGCAATGATCTGAGTGTTTTGCTTCTGGTAAAATATAGGCTCTAGAAATCGTTGATTTTATGGGATCAGATACCATTGCATAATCTAAGCGCCAACCTTTGTTGTTTGCTCTAGAATTTGCTCTATAACTCCACCAAGAAAATTCTTGTTTCTCTGGATGTAAATAACGAAAACTATCAATAAATCCGCTTTTTATAAAATTACCAAGCCATTCTCTTTCTTCTGGTAAAAATCCAGAAACGCCTTTCATTTTTGGGTTGTGAATATCAATTTCTTCGTGACAAATATTATAGTCTCCACAAATTACTAAATTCGGAATTTCCTTTTTCAATTCATCGACATATTCTTGAATTTCATCCATATACTTAAACTTAAAATCAAGGCGTGCATCGTTTGTTCCAGAAGGTAAATACATGCTCATTACAGAAACTTCATCAAAATCTACACGAAGATTTCTTCCTTCAAAATCCATCGACTCAATTCCAGTTCCGTACTCAACATGATTTGGTTTTTCTTTACATAAAACCGCTACAGATGAATAGCCTTTTTTTTCTGCCGAAAACCAATAATGATATGGATATCCAGCAGCTTCAAATTCCGACAAATCTAATTGTTCTTTATGTGCTTTGGTTTCTTGAATACAGATTACATCTGGACTTGCAGCTTGCAACCAGTCTAAAAAGCCTTTTTTTAAAGCAGCTCTAATTCCGTTTACGTTGTATGAGATTATTTTCATTCTTAAAATTTCATTTCTGGAATTTCTCCTTCAACAATTAAAGTTCCTTCTGTGGCATTTTTAATTTCCTCTACAGAAGCTCCAGGAGCTCTTTCTAACAAATGAAAAGCACCATTTTTTATTTCTAAAACAGCCAGGTTTGTAACTACTTTTTTAACACAACCAACTCCGGTTAGTGGCAAAGAACATTGTTTTAACAACTTCGATTCTCCTTTTTTATTGGTGTGCATCATGGCAACAATAATGTTTTCTGCGGATGCCACTAAATCCATTGCGCCGCCCATTCCTTTTACCATTTTACCTGGTATTTTCCAATTGGCGATATCTCCGTTTTGTGCTACTTCCATGGCGCCAAGAACAGTTAATTGAACGTGTTGTCCGCGAATCATTCCAAAACTCATTGCAGAATCAAATAAAGAACCTCCTTTTAAAATAGTAACCGTTTGTTTTCCTGCATTGATTAAATCAGCATCTTCTGTTCCTTCAACCGGAAATGGGCCCATTCCGAGCAATCCATTTTCTGATTGAAACTCAACTTCAATATCATTAGGAACATAGTTTGCAACTAAAGTTGGAATTCCAATTCCTAAGTTTACATACCATTTATCTTCAATTTCCTGAGCAATTCTTTGCGCTATTTGTTCTTTTGTTAACATTTTAATGATGTATCAATTTAATAATTTATCAATGTATCAATTCTGATTACGAGATTTAATACTTGTGCTTAGTATTTTATATAAAATCAACCCCAATTCTTTTACTTTTTCTTGTAAAATGGTATTTGAAGGATAACTTTTAGATTTTTCGCAAAGAATTAACCAATACTTTGTTTCTTCTAATTCTTTCGTTGCTATTTTTATTTTATGAATAAAATCTGCTTTGCTTTCTGCATTTTGAGCTTCATGTACATTTGCTCCAATGCTTGTTCCAGATTTTAACAATTGTCTAGAAATAACATACTTTTTCTCTGTTTGTAAAATTTCACAATATTCTATAACTAATAATGAAACTTCAATTGATTTTTCTACAACTACATTCTTCATTATTACATTGATTAATTGCTACAATATTTTAATTATCAGCGTTTTCGAACTGTTCTTTGTTCAATTCTCTTTTCGTAATTTTTTCCTTGAAAAATACGTTGTACGAAAATTCCAGGGATATGAATTTGATTTGGGTCCAATTCTCCTGCCTCAACTAACTCTTCCACTTCTACAACAGTTATTTTCCCTGCCATTGCCATCATTGGGTTGAAATTACGCGCTGTTCCTTTAAATATTAAATTTCCTGCTGTATCTCCTTTCCATGCTTTGACAAAAGCAAATTGTGCATCAAAAGCATGTTCTAAAACATACATTTTTCCATTAAATTCTCTTGTTTCCTTTCCTTCAGCTACTTCGGTTCCATAGCCCGCTGGCGTATAAAAAGCCGGAATTCCTGCTCCTGTTGCTCTACAGCGTTCGGCTAATGTTCCTTGCGGAATTAAATCTACTTCTAATTCGCCTGATAACATTTGGCGCTCAAACTCATCGTTTTCTCCAACATAAGAAGAAATCATTTTTTTTATTTGACGTTTTTGCAATAACAATCCTAATCCAAAATCATCTACACCTGCGTTATTAGAAATACATGTTAAATCTGTGGTTCCTAATCGTACCAATTCTGAAATGCAATTTTCTGGAATTCCGCACAATCCAAAACCTCCTAACATAAATGTCATTCCGTTTTCAACTCCGTGTAAAGCTTCTGCTACGTTTTTTACTACTTTATTTATCATTTTTATTTTTCTTAAAAATCTATATCTCCTTTTTTAATAACAGGTTTTTTATCGTCTTTTTCTTCTAATGGGTCTTTGTCAGAACAATCTAACCGAATAGAAATTGGATTTTCTGGTTTTTCAAAATCTTCTTTACTGATGTTTAATGTTGAATCTTCATAACATTTTCTCATAAAAATTGCCCAAGTTGGTAACGACATTGATGCTCCTTGCCCTTTTCCAATTTTCTCAAAATGGATTGCGTTGTCTTCTCCTCCAGTCCAAACTCCTGTTGCTAAGTTTGGTACAACTCCCATAAACCAACCATCTGTATGATTCTGTGTCGTTCCTGTTTTTCCTGCAATCGGGTTTTGAAATCCGTACGGATAACCAGTTACATAGCCTGGTCTTTCATTTGTGGTTCTCAATCGAATTCCAGATCCTGCAGTTGTAACTCCTTTTAGTAAATCTAACACAACATATGCAGATTCTTCGCTCAATACTTCTTGAGTTTTCGGTGTAAATTGCGTTAAAACTGTTCCGTTTTTATCTTCAATTCTAGTTATAATCATTGGTTCAACTCGCAAACCTTTATTGGCAAACATTGCATATGCACTTACCATTTCGTAAAGAGATAATTCTACCGAGCCAAGTGCAATTGCTGGAGCTTTCGGAATGGAAGTATTAGTACCTGTTGCTATTTGCGCTAAATTTGCAACATTTCTTGGACCAACCATGTCAATCAATCTCGCTGAAACAACGTTAATTGATTTTGCTAATGCTTCTTTTAATGTTAAAACACCTCCGTATTCTTCGCCAGAATTTCTTGGAGTCCAAGGTTCTGGAATTCCATATTTTCCTTTACTAATTGTATATGGAGTATTCGGATACGTATCACAAGGAGATAATTTTAACTGATTTATAGCTGTTGCGTATACAAATGGTTTGAATGTAGAACCTACTTGTCTTCTCCCTTGTTCAACATGATCGTATTTAAAATGTTTGTTGTTAATTCCGCCAACCCACGCTTTTATATGACCTGTTTGTGGCTCCATTGACATCAATCCAGAGTGTAAAAAGTATTTGTAATATCTTATTGAATCAGCTGGTGTCATTAAAGTATCTCGATCTCCTTTCCAAGTAAATATTTTCATCTTTGTTTTTCTAAGAAAAGAAGCTTCTATTTCTTTTTCTGGAGTGCCCAGTCTCTTCATTTCTCTCCATCGGTCAGAGTTTTTCTTAGCTCTGGTTAAAATCATTTCTATTTGTTCTGGCTCTAAATCATAAAAGGGAGCGGTTTTGTTGCTCTTTTGTTCAGTAGTAAAATAGGATTGTAAATTTGCGATATGTTCTTGTACAGCTTCTTCTGCATATTTTTGCATACGAGAATCTATCGTAACGTACACCTTTAAACCATCTGCATAAATATTATATTTTTCTCCGTTAGGCTTTGGATTTGTCTTTACCCATTGTTTTAAATAATCTCTTAAATGCTCTCTAAAATAAGTAGCATAACCATCGCTGTGACTTTCTGGAGTGTAGTTAAGTTCTAATGGAAATTTTTGCAAAGAATCTTTTTCTTGTAGTGTTAAAAACCCATTCTTTTCCATTTGTTTTAATACTACATTTCTACGTTGGTGTACTAATTTTTCTCTTCTTAAAGGATTAAAATAAGAAGAGTTTTTAAGCATTCCTACCAACATTGCAGATTCTTCAATTTTTAATTCACTGGGTTCTTTTCCAAAATAAATCCTTGCCGCAGAACGAATTCCGACTGCTTGATTTAAAAAATCGTACTTATTTAAGTACATTGTTAAAATTTCTTGTTTGGTGTATTGACGCTCTAAACGAACAGCAATCACATATTCTTGAAATTTTTGAAGCACTCTTTGAACAATGTTTTTAGAACCTTCTCCGTGAACCAATATTTTTGCAAACTGTTGTGTAATTGTACTTCCTCCACCATCTTTTCCTAACTTAGCAATGGCACGTGCTGTGGCTTTAAAATCTACACCAGAATGTTCAAAGAAGCGTTCATCTTCTGTGGCTATTAAAGCTTCTACTAAATTTTTTGGTAAATCTTTAAAGTGTATTGGTGTTCTGTTTTCATAAGCATATTTACCTAGCGTTTTACCGTCAGAAGAAATAATTTCTGTAGCCAAATTGTTTTCTGGGTTTTCTAATTCTTCAAAGGTTGGTAAAACTCCAAAAACACCCCAAGAAGCTAATAAAAATAAAAGAAAAATTGATGTAAATCCACCAATTACAATTCCCCAGAACCATTTTTTATATTTTTTAAAATCTATTACTTTTTTCTTAGTCATTTTTACTTCTTTTCTATTCTAAACCCTACTTCTGTAATTCCTTCTAAACTTTCTATTCCGTTTATTGCTCCGTTTTTACGCATTGCTTGATTTATTAAGACAGTATATTCTCCCGACATTGGAAAAACAACATTTTCTTTATAAAACAGTTTATTTTCTTTTATTCCAGTAAATCCTTTTCCCAAAAAACGGCCAGAACTATCTGCCATTTCGTATTCTAACGTGTCTACAATTTTCTTGCCATTCGGAAAATTTAACGTTGTTATTAAAAACAAATTGCTGTAACTATATTTTTGATTGTTTCTAATCGTTAAAAACAGGTCTTTTTTGTTGATTGTGTCTTTAACATCAAAATTAAAAGAAACTGTATTTGTACTTTTCCAAGAACTATCAGCAATTGTAACAATAGAATCATATTCTCTTTTAGAGTCGCACGAAAGGATACTAAAAGCAACCAAAACAAATACAATAATTTTACTCTTGTTTGTTTTCATTTGGTTTGTTTCTATTTTGATTTTTGTTTCTATTATTGTTCTTACGAAACGGTTTTTTAGTTTGTTTATTTTCTGCAACATTAGGTGTTGTAGCCTTTTTATTTTGATTCGGATTTCTCTTTTGTTTCGGTTTGTTTGGTTGATTTGTATTTTGTGTTTTTGCCGCTGGTCTCTTTTTATTTCTGTTGTTTTTTCTACGTCCTTTTTTCTGTTTAGGAGCATCAAAACGCGTTAAACTATCTTGACCAACAACATTTTCGAAATCTACTTTAGTCTCAACAACAACATCCGATTCGTAATCTTCTAGCGGAGCAGCATCTTCGTTGTTTTTATTCAATTCAATTATTTCATTTACTTGCTCTAGCGTTAACTGAAACCATTTAAAACTATTGTCTTTATAGGTGTACCAAAGTGCTTTTTTAAAGATGTCCATTTTTACAAAAACAGCATCGCCATTTTCTGTTTTCAATACTTTATCTTGCTTCGGAAACGCTTTTAATGCATCTAAATACGTATCTAATTCAAAGTTTAAACAACATTTTAATTTACCACATTGCCCAGCTAACTTTAACGGATTTAACGATAATTGTTGATATCTCGCCGCTGCAGTGTTTACTTTTCTAAAATCTGTTAACCAGGTAGAGCAACACAGTTCTCTACCACAAGATCCAACACCACCTAAACGCGCTGCTTCTTGACGCAAACCAACTTGTTTCATTTCTACTCTAATAGAAAATGCACTTGCTAAATCTCTAATTAATTGTCTAAAATCTACACGTTCATCGGCTGTATAATAAAAAGTTGCTTTGTTTCCATCGCCTTGATATTCTACATCAGAAAGTTTCATTTTTAAGTTTAAACGACTTATTATTTCTCTTCCTCTACGTTGTGTTTCTTGTTCTTTTTCTCTGTAAGATTGCCAAATATCAATGTCTTTTTGAGACGCTTTTCTGTAAATTTTTAAAATTTCTTCGCTATCTTCTTTAAGGTTTTTCTTTTTTAATTGCACTTTCACCAATTCTCCTCCTAAAGAAATGGTTCCAATATCGTGACCTGGAGAACTTTCTACAGCAACAACATCGCCCATAGAAAGTGTTAGGTTTTCTGTATTTTTAAAGAAATGTTTCCGTCCGTTTTTAAATCGAACTTCGTAAATATTAAAAGGAGCTTCGCCATTTGGCAAAGTCATGTTTGATAACCAATCAAAAACGGCTAATTTACTTCCGCTTCCGCAAGATCCACCGGTTCCACAATTTCCGTTACTTTTACAGCCTTTTGGAACGCCGCCGTCTTTTGTTGAGCAACTTGTACAGCTCATAGTATGTATATATTTTAAAAAAACAAATGTGCTTTTTGTGGCAACTCTTGTTTTTATTGGGTTCTTAAATAATTTGAAAATCAACTTTAAGTTGATGAGTCTGTAAATATACGGATTCTCAAAGAATCATAAAACAGGATAATGAAAGTTCTCTCATCTACTTTTTTATTTGATACTATATCAAATATAGTTTCATCGTTTGTTATAATTATTAGCACTTTAGAATTCGTACAAATAGAATTAGAATTCGTAAAAAAGTTGTTTTTTGAGTATAAAAAAAGACCTCAGTGTTGAAGTCTTTTCTATGATTAAAATTTGAACTATTTACTTCTTAAAAGTCAATACTTCTGACCGTCCTTTTTTGAAAATTTTATTGCTATTTCCTTTTCCTTTTCGGAGTTCTTTTTGAACTTCAAAAGGCAACGCAGCAATTTCTTTACATTCATCAGAACAACATGTATTCATTTTTTCTTGACAAGATTTGCATTGAATAAATAACAGATGACAGGCTTCATTATCGCAATTTACATGCTCATCACAAGGTGCACCACATTGATGACAATTAGAAACTACATCGTCAGATATTTTTTCTGCACGTCGGTGATCAAACACAAAATTCTTTCCTAAAAACTTGTTCTCAATGCCTTCAGATTTTACTTGACGTGTATATTCAATAATTCCGCCTTCCAACTGAAAAACGTTTTTAAATCCTTTGTGCTTGTAATAGGCTGATGCTTTTTCGCAACGGATTCCGCCCGTACAATACATCAATAAGTTTTTATCTTCTTTATTGTCTTTTAAATCTTCTTCAATAATATCCAACGAATCTCTAAAGGTATCCACATCTGGAGTTACAGCGCCATCAAAATGCCCAATTTCGCTTTCGTAATGATTTCGCATATCCACACAAACCGTGTTTGGATTTGCCAACATTTCGTTGAATTCTTTTGCGTTTAAATGAATTCCTTTATCAGTAACATCAAAGGTGTCATCATTTAAACCATCAGCAACAATTTTGTTTCTAACTTTTACTTTCAGTTTTAAAAACGATTTATTGTCTTGCTCAATCGCAACATTTAATCGGATGTCTTTTAAAAACGGAATGGCATCTAATTGCTCTTTCAGTTCTAGCATTCTATCCGAAGGAACTGACAATTGCGCGTTAATGCCTTCGTAAGAAACGTAAATACGTCCTAAAACATCCAATGCATTCCATTCAAGGAATAATTTATCTCTAAAAGTTTGTGGGTCTTCTATCTTGTGATATTGATAGAATGAAATGGTTAAACGATCCTTTCCGGCTTCGTCAATTAATACAGCGCGTTCTTTTGCGCTTAACTTGTTGTACAGTTGCATGCTATACTTTTTTTAAGCTGAACTTGATTCAGTTTCTGTTATTATAAAATTTTGATTGTAAAAATCACTGCAAAGTTACTGTTTTTATCTTAAAATCCGTCATTACGAGGAACGAAGCAATTTCTCAATTAGAAATAAAATATAAACAGATTACTTCGTCATACTTCCTCGTAATTACGAAAATCTACAACGTTTAATACTTAACAGATCTGCCTTTTTTGTAACTATTCAAACAACGTGTTAATTTATCGTAAAATTAAAATACAAGTAATTGGTTTTTTCATAATCTTTGCACTTATCATTTATAAAAAATAAAACAAAATGAGAGTTGCTATTGTTGGCGCTACCGGAATGGTAGGGAATGTAATGTTAAAAGTATTAGCCGAACGAAATTTTTCGATTACAGAATTAATTCCTGTTGCTTCAGAAAGATCTGCAGGAAAAAAATTATCTTATAAAGGTACAGAATATACCATTGTAACTTTACAAGATGCATTAACTATGAAACCAGATATTGCGTTGTTTTCTGCTGGCGGAGAAACCTCTTTAGAATGGGCTCCAAAATTTGCTGAAGTTGGTACAACGGTTATTGATAATTCTTCTGCTTGGAGAATGGATTCAACAAAAAAATTGGTTGTACCAGAGATAAATGGTGATGTGTTAACTGTTGCTGATAAAATTATTGCAAATCCAAATTGTTCTACCATTCAATTGGTAATGGCATTAGCGCCTTTGCATTTAAAATATAAAATGAAACGTGTGGTAATTTCTACCTACCAATCTGTTTCTGGAACGGGTGTAAAAGCAGTTCAGCAACTTGATAACGAAGAAGCCGGAATTGAAGGCGAAATGGCATATCCTCATAAAATTGGAA
Source organism: uncultured Flavobacteriaceae bacterium (assembly GCA_913065125.1). Classification (GTDB taxonomy): domain Bacteria; phylum Bacteroidota; class Bacteroidia; order Flavobacteriales; family Flavobacteriaceae; genus Polaribacter; species Polaribacter gochangensis. The sequence goes on from CAJYAG010000002.1 coordinate 391,329, forward strand.
GAAATGCCTTACCACATTGTGATGTTTTTTTAGAAAATGGTTACACCAAAGAAGAAATGAAACTGGTAAAAGAACCAAAGAAAATTTTACGTGACGATTCTTTTTCTGTAACAGCAACTGCGGTTAGAATTCCGACAGCAGGCGGACATTCAGAAGCGGTAAATGTACAGTTTGAAAACGATTTTGACCTACATGAAGTTCGTGAAATTTTAAGAAATACTAGCGGAATTATTGTGCAAGATGATTTGGCGAACAATGTGTATCCAATGCCAATTACTGCACACGATAAAGACGAGGTTTTTGTGGGGAGAATCCGAAGAGATGAATCGCAAGAAAACACGTTGAATTTATGGATTGTTGCCGACAACTTACGAAAAGGTGCTGCTACAAATACGGTTCAAATTGCAGAATATTTGGTGGCTAATCATTTGGTTTAAGCAACAATTACTGCTTAAACAGTTTAATTGTCTGTTCGAGCGGAGTCGAAAGGTTTTCAAAAATTCTCGACAGCGCTAGATGTGGCATTTTTCACAAAAAAAAATCCCGAGCTACAACTCGGGTTTTTTTTACTTCGTTACTTTTAAAACGTCTGCAATAATGCGTTCTAATTCTGCTTTTGGCAAAGCGCCATTTGCCATTTGTGGTTCTCCATCCATCGGGCAAAATAACATCGACGGAATACTTCTTATTCCGAATGCAGCAGACAATTCTTGTTCTGCTTCTGTATCTACTTTATAAATGTTGATTTTATCGCCATATTCTTCACTTAATTCTTCTAAAATCGGAGCAATCATTTTACAAGGTCCGCACCAATCTGCGTAAAAATCTATAAGTACAGGAACGTTTCCTTCAAAGTTCCATTCTTTGTTTTCTTCGAAATTAAAAACCTTTTCCAAAAAGGTTGCTTTTGATAAATTTTCTGTCATTTTATTATAATTTAATTTACAAAGTTAGACGTATTTTTTTAAACCAAATTACACTCTAAAAAATAGTACATTTGTGCTTGTTTTTCTAATGAAAAATCTAAATGTATTATGCTTTCAGTAAACAATCTTTCTTTTCGATATCAATCTAAAAAACCTGTTTTAAAAGACATCTCTTTTCAACTTGAAAAAGGTGAACATTTATGTGTGATGGGAGAAAGTGGTTGCGGAAAATCTACTTTATTAAAAGCGATTTATGGACTGTTAGATCTAAATAAAGGAACCATTTTTTGGGACGACACAGAAGTGTTGGGTCCAAAACATCATTTGGTTCCTGGAATGGATTTTATGAAACACGTTGCTCAAGATTTCGATTTGATGCCGTACACTTCTGTTTCAGAAAATATCAAGAAATTCTTGTCGCGTTTTTATCCTGAAGAAGCCCAAAAAAGAACCCAAGAATTATTAGAAGTTATTGAAATGACTGCTTTTGCAAACGTAAAAGTAAAAACCTTAAGCGGCGGACAACAACAACGTGTTGCCATTGCAAGAGCTTTGGCAAAAGAGCCAAAATTGATTTTATTAGACGAACCTTTTAGTCAGATTGATAATTTTAAGAAAAACTCGCTTCGAAGAAAGCTTTTTAGTTATTTAAAAGAAAAAAATATTGCGTGTATTGTTGCAACGCACGACAAAAATGATGCACTTTCTTTTGCGGATACATTATTGATTATCCGCGATCATAAAATACTGGTAAACGGCACTCCAAAAAAGATTTATAACAATCCAAAAGAAAAATACATTGCTGCTTTGTTTGATGATGTAAGTGAAATTACCATCAATCATAAAACACAATTATGCTATCCGCATCAAATTAAAATTGTGGAGAAATCTGATACTGAAACAAGTTCAGCACAAATTTTAAAGGCAACCGTTTTACAAAGTTATTACAAAGGTTTTTATTGGTTGATAGCAGCTGATTTTAATGGAGAAAAAATCTATATAAGTCATATTGCTGAGTTAGAAAAAGGAGAAAAAATAGATTTAGAGTTCTTATAAAATTAAAAGTGTGCTTTTTACTTTTACTTGTTTCTAAAATTGTTTTTGGGTAACTTGGCTAACTCGGAATTTAGTTCAATAAAATGGAACGAAATTCTTTAATTATGTATTATATAAAACGAGGAAAATGAGTAAAAGAAAGTTTATAGTTTCATTATTAATTTTAATAACAGGTTTAGGTTATGCTCAATCTGATAAAATAAAAATAAAATCCGATAACCTTAATGAATCAAATTATCTTAAAGTGGATGATTTTTATTTGACTCATTATTTATATATCGATTTATTCTTAAGAGAAAATTTATTTCCAGGTGCAAATTCTGAGGATGTTTCCTCTATAACAAAAGCTATAAAAAAGTATGTTTCTGTTGAAACACCTTTGGAAATTGAGATTGAAAAACCTGGCAATAGAAATTATAAAATCAAAGTTACAATTTTAGAGAAAGGTGACGGAACCAAGTTATTAATTGCATTTACAAATTGGAGTGTAAAAAAAAGGAAGTTTGAGAAAGAAATTAAAGTGGAGAATGATTCATATACAAGGTGGTATTTTCTGAATGGTAACAAAATGACATACAGAAAAGATATGTCCGATCAAAATGATTATTCCAACATGAATAAAACTGACTTAGCAAATTCTTATTTGTTTGATGAATTAACAGAAAATGATTCAAAGATAAAAAGCACTATTGATGAAGCAATGAAAGAAAAAAATCAAGCTATAAAAGATACTATAATGACCAATTTAATTCTTTTAAAATATCTCATATTCTTGAGAAATAACGATAATGTAAATAAACAAGTCAAGTATCTGAATGAGTTATTCGAAGCCAATACATCCAAGACAAATTTAAAAGGATTAGAAGTTGCTTTTAATGCAACAAAATTTCAAATTGAATTAATGAAGTAAAAACTTTACAAAATCTAATTTACACAAGTAATTGTAATCTGTTTTCCACTAAAAACAAAGCTTTCTTTTCCTTTTTTACCCAACAATAAGTTACCAATCGGAGAAGAAACCGAAACTGCAAAATACTGTTCGTTTGCAACAACCAATTGCCCTGCGCTAATACTTAAAAAATAGGTTGCTTGGTTGGTTTTTACCAAACTTCCTAGATGTGCAATGGTTGAGTTTTTAGATACATCAATCTTAGCCAAAGTTTCTTTCATTTGCAAAACACCTTGCAGTTGTTGTCCTGCTTTTTCCATTTCTAATTGCAACATCGCACGACTGGTTTCGTGTTTATCGCCAGCAGAGCTTTTGGTTTCAGATTGCAATGCTTTTTGATTGGAAGAAATAATCTCTTGAATGGTTTGTAAGCGGTTGTTTACAAATTTTTCACATTGCTTAAAAAGTTCTTGTTTTAGTTTCATAAGATTTCTCGACTCAGCTCGAAATGACATTAATCTATTAATTCTGCTAATTCTTTGCCAACCAAACTACCAATGGCAATGCCCATTCCGCCCAAACGAACTCCGCAAAAAACATGTGTAGAAATTGGTTTTACAATGGCTTTTTTCTGATTTCCAACGCCCATAATTCCGCTCCAGGAATGTTCAATTTCAAATTTTGTATTGGGTAAAATAGTTTCTTTTAAAATGGTTTTTAACTGATTTTGAATGATTGCTGTTTGTCCAAATTCGGTGGTTTCTTCGGTTTTAAAATCGAGATTTCTTCCGCCGCCAAATAAAATCCGATTGTCAATATTTCTAAAATAATAATAGCCTTTGTCTAAATGAAATGTTCCTTTTATGTGTAGATTTTTTATCGGTTTTGTAATGATTACTTGTGCTCGAGCTGGTTGCACATTTTCTTGTAACAACTGTTTTGCAAATCCGTTGGTTGCAATAAATAGTTTGTTGGTTGTAAAGGTAATTTGATTGGTTTTTACAGAAACTGTATCATTCTGCTCAGTAAAACATTCAACTGTAATATTGTTCAGAATTTTGATTCCTGCTTTTTGAACTTTTAAAAGTAGTTGTGTCACCATTTTTCCGGTATCAATTTGTCCTTCAAACTGATTGACGCTATAGGTTGGTTCAATATTTTTAAAATTGAACCTATTTGCTGATTCTGAAAAAACATCGCCTTTAAATATTGGAAAAATCAGTTTGTTTATCTGATTTTTCTTTGAAGCACATGCTTCAAATAATTCGTTATTTAAAAATAATTCAAATCCTTTGTTTTGTTGAAAATCGATATTTGTATCTCCTAAATTTTCTCGCAACAACCGCAAACCTTCCCAGCGTTTTTTAACCAAATTAAAAACTTCCTCTTCGGTGTGTGTTTTTAAATCATCTACCAATTCTGATAAACTTCCAAAGCAAGCAAAACCTGCGTTTTTTGTACTTGCTCCTTGTGGCAACATGCCTTTTTCTAGCACTAAAATTTTAGATTTTGGATGCTTTTTCTTTAATTCTAAAGCACAGTTTAAACCGACAATTCCGCTACCTACAATTGTAAAATCAACGCTGGTAAACCACTCTTTTATTTCCCAATAACTATAATTCATTTTAAATGTTTTTCTCAAAACACAAACTATTTACAACACCTTCGTATTGTCCGTAATTGATGTTCATTCGTTTGTAATTGCATTTTTGATATAATTTTACCGCTTCAACTTGACGTTCTCCAGTTTCTAAAATACACTTTTTATAGCCTAATTCTTTTGCCCAATTTTCTAATTCGTTCAAAATTTTAGGTGCAATTCCCAAACCTCTTTGTTTCGCATCTACAAACATTCTTTTTACCTCAACAGTTTCAGCATCAAAATGTTTGATTGCGCCACAACCAACAGGAATAGCATCTACATAAACCACAGCAACATGTTTAATCACATCAATATGGTTATACTGATTGTAAAAATCATGATCTTCTCCATCTGTAATTTTTAGGTATGCATCAAGCTCTTTTATCAGGTTGATAAAATCTTTGTTTTGCGAATTTGTTCTTGTAATTTTTATGTTCATATTCTCGTTCTATTCTGTCATTGCGAGGTACGAAGCAATCTCATTATTTCTTGGCAGATTACTTCGTCATGCTTCCTCGCAATGACGCTATGCGTCTCAAAAATCAAATTTTAATTGCACGAATACTGGTGCTGTTTTTTCAGTGTTTAAATTTCCGAAAGATAATCCTAATAATCGAACCGAATTTTTTAACTTTTCTTGAAATAATAATTCTTTTACAACCGGAAAAAACTCCTCTTTTTTTTGCATAAAAGACCCAACTGTTTTGCTTCTTGTTTGCTGTGTAAAATCGCTATATTTTATCTTTAACGTGATGGTTTTTCCTTTGGTATTTGATTTCAACATTCGTCGTTCTAGTTCTTTTGCTATGTTGTCTAATCGCTCTAACACAAAAACTTCTGAAGAAATATTTTCATTAAATGTGCGTTCTGCAGCAATTGATTTTTGAACGCGATTTACTTTCACTTCGCTATTGTGAATTCCCCTTACAATATGATAATAGCGCCCGCCAGATTTACCAAACAATGTTACCAATTCTTCTTTTGTTTTTCGTTTTAAATCAAATCCGTTGAAAATTCCGTGATTGTGCATTTTTGCTGCGGTAACTTTTCCAATTCCATAAAACTTGTTGATCGATAATTCTTCTAAAAACGAAATGACCTCTTCTGGGTTTACTGTTTTTTGTCCGTTTGGTTTGTTGATATCTGAAGCTACTTTTGCAATAAATTTATTGATAGAAATTCCTGCAGAAGCTCGTAATTCTAATTCGTCCCAAATACGTTGTCTAATTTCTTGAGCGATTAAACTTGCAGACGGATTTCCTTTTTTGTTTTCGGTAACATCTAGATAAGCTTCATCTAAAGAAAGTGGTTCTACCAAATCTGTGTAATCATAAAAAATAGCTCTAATTTTTGCTGAGATTTCTTTATATCGAGCAAAACGAGGTGGAACAAATAGTAAATGTGGGCATTTTTGTTTTGCCAACACGCCGCTCATTGCAGATCTTACTCCAAATTTTCTAGCTTCATAACTTGCCGCAGAAACCACTCCACGAATTTCATTTCCGCCAACCGCCAACGGTTTTCCTCTTAAATCTGGATTATCCAATTGTTCTACCGACGCATAAAATGCATCCATATCAACATGAATAATTTTTCTAAAAGGCGGCTCAAGTTCCATTAATAATTTTCAGAAAAAGCTGTTAGTACTTTTACGGTCTTTTCTCCATCTTTTTTATCTACAAAAATATGATCGTGGTAAAAACCTGCAATCACATTGCTGCTGATGTTGTATTTCGCTAATTCGTTAGAGAATGCAGCTGTTAATCCAACAGCGTCCAGCGCTGAGTGCACTTTTAATGTAATCCAAGAGGCAACATATTGATACGATAAACCCAATTCTTCTGCTTTTGTTTTTTCCAACACTAAGGTAATTCCTTCTTTTTCTTTAAATTCAAAAATAGTCGCTGACCGTGGAATTGCATCAACATTAGAAACAGTCACAAAAACGAAATCTCCACTATTTTGTATTGGTTTCATTTTTTTAATCAGTATTCTTAGGTTTTTCTCTCCGCTCATTTTAAAAAAATAATACTTTTTTCAACAACTTTCTTTAATTCTTCGGATAAATTTTCTTTTTCCCATGGATGAGAAGTGTTAAAAACATGGTTCGAATTTTCAATAATTTCTATTTGATTTTTTGAATTCCAAGAATATAGGTTTTTTGCTTCATCTATAAAAACAGAGGTATCCTTATCTCCATGAATAATTAAATATGGAATTCTTAAATTTTCAACAGCTCTCTTTATGGTTAATCGTTCTTCGTTTTGTTTAAAATCTTCATAAAACTGATAAAAATGTGGCATTTGTTGTTTTGTTCTTCCATTTTCAACATATTTTACGTCGTCTTTTTTCCATTGTTCTAAGTCACCAGAAGTGGCTGTTCTTTTGGCAAAATCGCAAACTCCAGCCAAAGAAATCACCTTAGAAATCCTTGCATCTTCTTCCGATTTTATCGTTACAATTCCGCCCGCTCTACTATGTCCAATTAATGAAATATTGTTTACATCAACTTCATTTTGATACTCATTAGTTGAAGAAATCCAATCAACAACTGTTTCTAAATCATCTAATTCTTTGGTGTAATTATTATTTCCGAATGCCTCTAAGTCTGGAAAATCAATGGGTTGATTTATCGTTCCGCCATTGTGAGAAAAATTGAATTTAATAAAGAAAAATCCCGCTTCAGCAAAAGTTTTTGCCATCACATTCCATGCGCCCCAATCTTTAAACCCTTTGTAACCATGGCAAAAAATAACAACTGGTTTTTGTTGATTTGTTTCTTCATAAAAAACATCAACCAAAATGGGTTTATTGTGTTTTCCTTCAAGAACTAAATTATTAATTACCTTCATCATCTATCAATTTAAAACAACAGTTTTTATCAACATAAAAACAGCGACTAATCCTGTTATAATGCTTAATATCAAACTAATATCTTTTGTTAATTTACCTGTTTTCTTCTGAATACTCTTTGCAAATTTTCCATATAAAAACAAAATACAAAAAGTACCAATTGTAGATCCAATGATAAAAAAAGCAACCGGAAACCTATCGAAACTCATCAAATTAAACATCTCTAAAGTTGCTATTATTCCGCAAAAAAAAGGAATAGCAAACATGTTTAGTAAAGACAGCAAAACACCTGATAGAAACGAATTCCCTTTCCTATCTTTACTTGCTTTTACCTTTTTACTTTTAGATTGTTTGAAAAAATAAATTGTCAGTATAAAAAAAATAACAACTCCTGCTTTTTCCAAACTTTCTAAAAAACTGGGGTTTTCATAAATGTATTTCGTAAATAAAACAGCAATATATGCTTGTATAAAAACAACTAAAGAAACACCTAGCGAATAATAATTAGCTTCATTTTTATTCTTTTCTAGGCTAATTTTTAACGTAGTCATATTTAACATACTGGGTGTTATAGAACCTATAAACGAGGAAAGAAAACCGAAAAGAAAGTGCAAAAGAATACTCATAATTTATAAAGTTTGATTGCTCGATTATATTGCCAAAGATTGCGTTTAATTTTGTGAAAACAAAAAACGCATCAAAATTTGATGCGTTTTTTATAAAATATAGTGTCGGTTTTTAAACCACTCCTTGATCTAACATTGCGTCAGCAACTTTTACAAAACCAGCAACATTTGCTCCTTTTACGTAATCTACATAACCATCAGCCTGCGTTCCATACTCAACACAAGAAGCGTGAATATCGTTCATAATTTGATGTAATTTTGCATCAACTTCTTCTCTTGTCCAGTTAAAACGTAAAGAGTTTTGGCTCATTTCTAAACCAGAAGTTGCAACTCCACCAGCATTTGATGCTTTTCCTGGAGCAAATAAAATATTCGCAGCTTGAAATGCTTCAATCGCTTCTGGTGTAGAAGGCATGTTTGCTCCTTCAGAAACACAAATACATCCGTTTGCTAATAATATTTTTGCTTCTTCTCCATTCAATTCATTTTGAGTTGCACAAGGTAAAGCAACATCACAAGATACAGACCAAGGTCTTTCTCCTGCAAAGAATTTTGCATTTGGATATTTCTCTACATATTCGTTGATTCTACCTCTACGAACATTTTTAATTTCCATAATGTGTGCTAATTTCTCAGCGTCTATTCCGTCTGCATCATAAATATATCCAGAAGAATCTGACATGGTAACTACTTTTGCACCTAACTCAGTTGCTTTTTCAGTTGCGTATTGTGCGACATTACCAGATCCAGAAACAACTACTGTTTTTCCTTCAAAAGAATCTCCTTTTGTTTTTAACATATTTTGTGCAAAATACACATTTCCGTATCCTGTTGCTTCTGGTCTAATTAAAGAGCCACCCCAAGATGCTCCTTTTCCGGTTAAAACTCCAACAAACTCGTTACGTAACTTTTTATATTGACCGAACATAAATCCGATTTCTCTTCCTCCAACTCCAATATCTCCAGCAGGAACATCTGTGTTTGCTCCGATATGACGAAATAATTCTGACATAAAAGATTGACAAAACGCCATTACTTCTCTGTCTGATTTTCCTTTTGGATTAAAATCTGAACCTCCTTTTCCACCACCCATTGGTAACGTTGTTAAAGAGTTTTTAAATACTTGCTCAAATCCTAAGAATTTTAAAATTGATAAATTTACTGATGGATGAAAACGTAAACCTCCTTTATAAGGTCCAATTGCTGAATTAAACTCAACTCTATATCCTCTATTTACTTGTATTTCTCCATTATCATCAACCCAAGGAACTCTAAATAAGATTGTCCTTTCTGGTTCTACCATTCTTTCTAACAGTTTTTTTCCTTGATATTTAGGGTTCTTTTCTATAAATGGAATTACAGTTTCTGCAACTTCATGTACAGCTTGTAAAAATTCTGGTTCGTTAGAATTACGCTCTTTTACGTAATTCATAAAGGCATTTATTTTAGATTCCATAGGTTTTAAATCTATTTTAATTTGAAATTTAATTAATTTATAGGGGCAAATATAACTCTTTTTCAAATCTTTAAATTTAAAACTGAATTTTATTTTGCTTATATTGAACTCTTTCTCTTTGCTGTGTTTTGTTTCGTTTAAAAATCATAAATTTGCAACCTACTTATTTAAAAAAAGAAAATGTTAGATAAAGTAAAAGAACTGATTGGTGATGTAAAAGCTTTTAAGGCTACTTCTAAAGAAGAGGTTGAAGCTTTCAGAATAAAATATTTAGGAAGCAAAGGTTTGTTAAAGGGTTTGTTTGCCGAATTTAAAAATGTAGACGCAACGATGCGTAAGGATTTTGGTCAAGCGTTAAACACACTTAAAAAATCTGCTGAAGAAAAAGTAGCTGAATTAAACGAAAACCTAGATAGCTCATCTGAAGAAAAAAATATTTATGGCGATTTATCTCGTCCTTCAGAGCCAATAGAATTAGGTTCTCGTCATCCAATATCATTGGTAAGAAACCAAATTATTGAAGTGTTTAACCGAATTGGTTTTACCGTTTCTGAAGGTCCAGAAATTGAAGATGATTGGCATAATTTTACCGCATTAAACTTGCCAGAATATCACCCAGCAAGAGACATGCAGGATACTTTTTTTATTGAACAAAATCCAGATATTTTATTAAGAACACATACTTCTTCCGTGCAAGTTCGCTACATGGAAAACAATACGCCGCCAATAAGAACAATTTCTCCGGGAAGAGTTTTTAGAAATGAAGATATTTCTGCGCGTGCACATTGTATTTTTCACCAAGTAGAAGGCTTGTATATAGATACTGATGTTTCATTTGCCGATTTAAAACAAACACTTTTATACTTTACAAAAGAAATGTTCGGTAAATCTAAGATTCGTTTACGTCCTTCTTATTTTCCGTTTACAGAGCCAAGTGCAGAAGTAGATATTTATTGGGGATTAGAAACAGAAACTGATTACAGAATTACAAAAGGAACAGGTTGGTTAGAAATTATGGGTTGCGGAATGGTAGATCCAAATGTCTTAAAAAACGCAAATATTGATCCAACAGTATATTCTGGTTATGCATTCGGAATGGGAATTGAACGTATTGCCATGTTGTTATATCAAATTCCTGATATTAGAATGTTTTACGAAAATGATAAGCGTTTCTTAGAGCAGTTTAAGTCGGTGATTTAGCCTGAATTTATTTTAGGTTCTCATAAACATTTTTAAATTAGTGTCTCTAAAAGATACTGAAATAAGTTCAGCACAAGTGAAAAAAGACATTCAAATTCCAGAAGTTACTGATGTAGAAATCGCTGTTGTTTATGAGTTCAACAATGAATATAAAACCGATGATTGGAATATTTACATCATCAACAAAAAAAAGGTTGATTTAGAACTGGTTGTTATTGTTTCTCAAGGATTTAACGAGACAAAAGCTACATCAATATTGAGAAAAAAACTCGATAAATTACCCGCAAACTCTTTTGCTAAAGTGGAGTTTATTCAACCAGAATTATTCAAACTTCACAACCGTTTTCACGTAACTTTTTTTGAAGGAAATACTTTACATGAAAAAACGTTTCTCTTTCAAAAAGACACCGTTAAAGAAGGTGCTTTACGCATGATTCCTGAGTTGAAAAAACGTGGAATTTTAGCTGAATAATTATCCCAAAAATCCAAGCGCTAAATACAACAGCGTAGTAATTACACCACCAACTAAAGCATACGGCATTTGTGTTTTTACGTGATCTATATGATCACTCGCAGAAGCCATGGATGAAATTATGGAAGTATCTGAAATTGGCGAACAATGATCTCCAAAAATTCCACCACCCAACGTTGCTGCAACAATTAACGGAATTTCTGCTCCATGAATGTTTGCCATTGGAATTGAAATTGCCATCATAATTGCAAATGTTCCCCAAGAAGTTCCTGTAGAAAACGCAATAAACGAACTAATTACAAAAACAACTGCTGGCAATAATTCTGGCGACAACCATTCTTTAGTTGCATTGGCCACATAAACACCTGTTTCTAACGCTTTACAAGCATCACCAATTGCAAAAGCCAATAACATTAACAACGCTAATGGCATTAATTCGCTAATTCCTTTTAATGTTAAATCTACCGCTTCTTTTGGTTTCATAATTCCTTGAATAAAATACATAACCATTGCCACTATTAAAGAAGTAATTACTGCGTATAAAACTGAAGAAGAACCTGATCCATTCCCAATTGCTTGTGATGCGTGATCTAAAAAAGAAGTAGATGTTTTTACTGCGGCCCAACCTGTATATATTAAGTTGATTGGCATCATAAAAACCATTACTGCTAACGGAACAATCATATTATATGCTTTTGCTTCGATTCCTTCTTTTGGAGGAAAAGAAGTTACTGCATCAGAAACCATTGGTGTAGAACCTTCGTTCATCAATAAACCTGTGTCTTTGGTTCTTTTTTCGGCCTTTTTCATGGCGCCCCAATCTTTCTTTGTAAAAATGATAATGAACACAATTGCAATGGCTAAAAGAGGATAAAAGTTGTATTTAATTGAGCTCATCATCACAGAAAAAGGTTTGTCGATTCCTTGTGTTAATAATAACCCCATGATAAATGCACCCCAGGCATTAAACGGAATTAAAATGGATGATGGCGCAGAACTAGAATCTGCAATATATGCTAGTTTTTCTCTTGGAATTTTTAATTTATCAAAAATTGGACGGTATAAAGTTCCGACAGTTAATGAACTTATACTTGTTTCTACAAACAATAATAAACCCGTTACGGTTGCTAAAAGCTGTACCATAACTCTACTATAACCTGCTTGTTTTTTTTCAACTTTTACAATCAGTTTATTTAAAATGTTGATAAACCCTTCTACACCTCTAGAAAATTGAATAAAAATTAATAAGGCTCCAACCAATGCACTAAACATAATGGTTCTTGTGTTCCCTTCGGATTTAAAAACATTGACCAATCCTTCAATCATTGCTAAGGTTCCATCCAAAGGATTCCAGCCTTTAATAATCAACCAGGAAAACCAAATTCCGAATATTAAAGCGATATACACTTGTTTTGTTCTTAATGCTAAAATAATTGCAACAATTGGCGGTACTACCGACAAGAAACCATAATCCATAAAAGAAAGTTTTTATTTTTTTTAAAGATACTAATTAAAACAAAATCTAAGTTCTTTTGAAGTTTATTCCTATTTTTATTCTCTAATTCTAAAATATGTCAAAATTTTATACATCAATTACAAAACGACTGCAAGGTTTTATTGAAAAACAGCAGTTGTTTTTTGTTGCAACAGCACCAACAAATGGTAGAATAAATTTATCGCCTAAAGGAATGGATTCTTTTAGAGTTGTAAACGAAAACAAGGTTTTGTGGTTAAATGTGACTGGAAGCGGAAACGAAACAGCTGCACATTTGCAAGAAAATAATAGAATTACAATTATGTTTTGCTCTTTTAAAGGTGCGCCAAATATTTTGCGTTTGTACGGAAAAGGGAAAGAAATTAAACCAAACGATGCTGATTGGAACGAAGTAATTTCTTTGTTTCCGAAAACTCCAGGAACACGTCAAATTTTTGAGATTGATATTGAAAGCGCCCAAACTTCTTGCGGAATGTCGATTCCGTTTTTTGAATATAAAGGCGAGCGAGACGAACTAAATAATTGGGCTTCTGAAAAAGGAGCAGCAGGAATTAAAGAGTATTGGAAAGAAAAAAACCAAACCAGTATTGATGGTTTGCCAACAAATCTTTTAAACTAATTTATCTATAATTACAACGTTTTAACTTTCTTAATTCTAGTGTTTTCAAACTCGTCTAAAGAAATTTCTAAAAAGCTTCTTTGTGGTCTATTTTGATAGTTTTTAGTTTTTGTTCCTCCAACAATATACAATTTATCATTTCTATATTGGATTTGCGAAAAGAACAATTCTAAATCAATTCTGAATTCTTTTAGCTCTTTTGTTATTGTATTATATGTTACTATTAAATCTTTCTCAAAAAGGTAAATGGTGTTTTTATTTTTAGTAATTGCTGGTTTTTCCATTGCGGTAAACAACTCTCCTTCTTTTTCCCATTTACCAGTAATTAGATTAAAACTTTCTATTTCTGTTAGGTTTCTATTTTCGTTTCCACCAAATAAATACAGCTTTTTTTCAACAATTATTCCGCTTGTTTCTTTTCCTTTAGACATTGTAGTTAATAAGTACCAATAGCCTGTTTTAAAATCATAAAGGTGAATTTTATCAGTATATTTTTTAAGTAAATTCTCTTGTAATTTTATTGATCCCCCAATAACAAGTAGTTTATCTTCAAAAACCAAAGCTTCAAAATTTACTCCTTGATGTGGATTCATTTCATCAATTGAAATTGAATCATTTTTAATATTTAAAACCTCAATTTGAGGCATTAACATTTCTTTCATTTTACTTAAAGTAAGTTGTTTGCCGCCAAGTAAATACACTTCATCTTTGTACGCAACGGCTTTATGATAAGCTCTCGCTTTTAGTTTTAAAGAACTTGTTTGCCAAGTTTTACTTTTAAAATCATAGAAAAACACTTTTTCTCTATATTTATAAAAATTACTTGGTTTGTTTTTTGTTAAAAACGCCATTATACTTCCACCACTACTATCCGTTAATTCGCTTAACCCTTTTTGATTAGAAAACTGAACATCAGAAGCATCGCCACCAAATGTATATAATTTATCATCTATTAAAACAGCTCCAAAAGAGTGAATTGTTTTAGGTAATTCTGGAAGTTTTGTATACTGAATGTACTTCTTTAATTCTCTTTTTGATGTGATGGTAACCTCTGCTAATTTTTGATTTTTTTCAGTAAGATAAATAGTGAGATCTTTTCTGTTTTTTAATTGGATAAATTTACTGTGGTATTGAATATGTGTAGCTTCTAAATAAGTAGATGTAATTCCAGAAATTGTTGCAAGTCCGTCAACATTCGTTAAAAAAATTGCTTTTCCAAATTTAAGATGCGCCTCTGCAATTGGTAAGTTTGTTTCACTATCTAATACTTTTACAACAAAAGTTTGACAGTAAATTAACGAGGTTGCAAAACTTAATAAAAAAACTAAAATAATTTTTTTCATAGTAAGCTATTTTTTATTGTGTTGAATTTTCATGTGCTTCTAAATCTTTAGTTAAGTCTAATTTTCTTAACGTAGGGTTCACAAAACCTGTTGTTACTACAGTAATTAAAGTCATGGTTCCCCCAAAGACAACTGCTGTAACCGTTCCCATTAATCTTGCTGTTAATCCGCTTTCAAAAGCACCTAACTCATTAGAGGAACCTACAAACATTGAGTTTACAGAAGCAACTCTTCCTCTCATATTATCTGGCGTTTTTAATTGTAAAATTGTTTGCCTGATAACCATCGAAATTCCGTCTGTTACACCACTAAAGAATAATGCAATAATTGAAATCCAAAAAACGGAAGACAACCCGAATACGATAATACAAAGTCCAAATCCAAAAATAGCTGCTAATAATTTCATTCCTGCATTTTTACTGATTGGAATATATGCAGTGATCAACATGGTTAAAAACGCGCCAACTGCAGGAGCTGCTCGTAATGCTCCAAATCCCTCAGGTCCAACTTTTAAAATATCTTGAGCGTAGATTGGTAATAATGCGATGGCGCCACCAAAAAGAACAGAAATCATGTCTAAAGTAATGGCTCCTAAAATTGCTTTTGTTTTATAAACAAACTGAATTCCTTCTTTTAAACTTTGAAAAATAGGTTCGCCAATCTTCGGATTTAATATTGGTTTCTTTTTGATTAAAAACACCAAAAAGAAAGAAAGTAAAACTAAGAAAAAGACAATACTTAAAGACCAGTGTACACCAATCCAAGCAATTGTAAATCCTGCAAAAGCAGGTCCTAAAACCGATGCCATTTGCCAAGTAGAGCTGCTCCAAGTTGCTGCATTTGGATAGAGTTTTTTAGGAACAATTAATGCAATTAAAGAAAAAATTGTTGGGCCGAAAAAAGAACGTAAAAATCCGCCAAAAAATACCAATGCATAGATTGAAAACAATACTGTTTTTTGCGACCAATCTTCTACAAAGCTGGGCAAGGTTAAGAAAAACAATCCTAAACTAATCAATGAAAAAGCAGCAGTACAAATTGCAAGTAAATTTCGTTTTTCTTTTTGATCTACAATATGACCTGCAAAAAGCGCCATAGAAACCGCAGGAATCACTTCCATTAAGCCAATAATTCCTAATGATAATGGATCTTTGGTGATGCTATAAACTTGCCATTCTATAATAATAAATTGCATTGACCATGCAAAAACCAGCGCAAAACGAACCAATAAAAAAATATTGAATTCTTTTATTCGCAATGCAGCATAAGGATCTTTTTTTGTTTTTTTCAAAGCTTTAATTTAATTTTAAATCCATTAAAATAGCAAAGGTTTCATTAACGTCTTTTTCTTTAACCACAATTGTCATTTCGTGGGTTGTAGAAATTATTTCTTGAAGCGGAATATTGGCCCAAGCTAATTGTTTTAAAATAAAATAATAAATTCCTGATTGATCTAAATTATCCTTTGGTAATTTAATAGTTATAGAAGCTAAATCTAACACATTATGGATTAATGTTTCTTTGTTAAAAATATCTTCTACGTATTTTTTTAAATTTTTACTAATTACAATATTGCTTTCAAAAATACCTTGAGAAACTGTTAAAAAATAATCGTTATCATCTGAAGCTTTGCTTAGTAATTTTGCTATTTCTTTTAATAAAGAAGGAGTATTTTTAAAGGTAAAATCACACAAGTCTGATCGAACGATAAAATCTCCTAGATTGGCAGCGAGCTTTTTTATGTTCTTTCTGATTCGTAATTCGTTTGCTGGTGATAAGCGATTTATGGCCATCATTACAGCACCAATTTTTATTTCTTTTTTTAATAATTCTGTAACTTCTGGCAATATTATTCTTGCTAAAGACGAAACATTAATTAATTTTTCGTTCAACGCTTCTTCTATAAAAGGCGTTTTACGAATGGTGCTCTCTACTGCTTCTTGGATTGTTTTCATTTCTGTTTAATTTTAAACACAGTGTTATAATATGTAAAAATATTAAATAAAATTGTTACTGCTTGTATTTCGTTGTTTTTTTGTGCAAAAATGAATAAAATGATTGTTTTAAAATTTGGAGGCACTTCTGTTGGGAGCTCAGAAAACATTAAAAAAGTAGTTGAAATTATTACAGCTTGTAAAACTCAAAAAATTGTTGTTTTATCAGCTGTTTCTGGTACAACAAACTCTTTATTGGCTATTTCTAAAGCAATCAAAAATAAGCAATTAAAAGAGTCTTTAGAATTAATAAAACGTTTAGAAAATGAGTATCTGGATTTAATAAGTGACCTTTTTATTTCAAAGCAATATAAAAACAAAGCACTTTCATTTCTATTCGGAAAGTTTCATTTTCTTAGAAATTTATCAAGTACTGATTTAAATTTAGAAAACACAATTGTTGCACAAGGAGAAATTTTATCTACCAATTTAGTTTCGATGTATTTAGAAGAGTCAAATATTTCCTCTTCATTAATTTCTGCACTCGCCTTTATGGAAGTTCATAAAAACAATGAACCAAATACTTCAAAAATAAAAGCGCAATTAACCGCAATACTAAATCAAAATCCAACAGAAAAACTTTGGATTACTCAAGGTTTTATCTGTAAAGATAACGCAGAAGAAATTTCAAATTTACAACGTGGTGGAAGCGATTATACAGCTTCGTTAATTGGAGCAGCAATTGGTGCTGAAGAAATTCAGATTTGGACAGATATTGATGGAATGCATAATAATGATCCGCGTTTTGTAGAAAATACTTTTTCTTTAGAAGAAATTTCTTTTGATGAAGCTGCTGAGTTAGCCTATTTCGGAGCAAAAATTTTACATCCACAGAGTTTAATTCCCGCAAAAGAAAACAATATTCCTGTCTTGTTAAAAAACACATTTAGCCCGTTTTCTAAAGGAACCATCATTAAAAATAAATCAGCAAATAGTGGTTTTACTGCAATTGCGGCAAAAGACGGAATTACAGCGATTAAAATAAAATCGTATAGAATGTTAATGGCGTATGGTTTCTTAAAAAAAGTTTTTGAAGTTTTTGAAAACAACAAAACAGCAATTGATATGATTACAACATCTGAAGTTGCAATTTCTTTAACTGTCGATGATATTTCTTATCTTTCGGAAATAATTTCGGAACTAGAACCATTTGGTAAAATAAATGTGGATTCTGATTTAAGTATAATTTGTGTTGCTGGTGATTTTTCCCAGAAAAAAGAAGGAATTAGTGCATTGGTTTTTAATGCATTAAAAAATATTCCTGTTAGAATGATTTCTTACGGAGGAAGTGATTATAACATTTCGCTTTTGGTAAAAACAACCGATAAAATAGCAGCATTAAACTTGTTAAATAACGAATTATTTAAAGAAAAATATTTGTTGTCGGAAGCAATCGGGACGTTTGAATGCTAAATTAAAAACGTAAATTTTTATTCAGTTATTAAATGTAACAAACAACTAATTCAACTTATGTGTTAGTTTTTCAAACTGATCTTTTGCTTCTTTTCCGTTATATAAAACATTATAAACGGCATCAATAATAGGAGTTTTTGCGTTATTTTTTTGATTGATTTCAAAAGCACTTTTTGTAGCATAATATCCTTCTGCAACCATACTCATTTCCATTTGCGCAGATTTTACAGTATATCCTTTTCCAATCATGTTTCCAAACATTCTGTTTCTACTAAAAGTAGAATATCCTGTTACTAACAAATCGCCTAAATAAGCAGAATTATTTATGTTTCGCTTCATTTTATGAACTTTTTTAATAAAGCGTTTCATTTCTCTAATGGCATTGCTCATTAACACTGATTGAAAGTTATCTCCATAACCTAAACCATGCGCAATTCCGGCAGCAATTGCATAAATGTTTTTTAGCATTGCCGCATATTCTGTACCAATAATATCGTCAGAAATCTTCGTTTTTATATAACTACTCGCAATAAATTTACTTAACATGATGGCTTTTTCTTGGTCTAAACACGCCAATGTTAAATACGATAAACGTTCCATTGCGACTTCTTCTGCATGACAAGGACCTGTTATTACCCCAATATTTTCTAAAGGAATGTTATAGGTTTTATGAAAATGTTCACCAATAATTAATCCTGTTTCTGGAACAATTCCTTTAATGGCAGAAAATATTGTTTTTCCTTCTAAAGAAACTGTAATTTTTTCTAGTTCTGTTTTTAAAAAAGCAGACGGAATTACAAATATTAAAACATCATAATTACTTACAAAATAATTTATATCGTTAGATATGTCTAATTTTTCTGGTATTAGTTCAGCAGAACTTAAATAATTTGGATTATTATGGAATTTCTTAATGTGTTCAATTGCAGAAACATTGCGCATATACCAACCAACATTTTCTAAATTTTCGGTTAACATTTTAACAATTGCTGTTGCCCAACTTCCACCGCCAAAAACTGCTATTTTAGGATTTGAATTCATATTTACATTAATTATAGTGGTCAAATGTAATAAAACAAAGTTCTATCGCACAAACCTTGCGTTAATTATTATATTTGTACAAGACTTTTTCTTTTGAGTAACTTAAAACGCTTTTTTAAAGACACCATAATTTATGGTATTGCGGCTGTTTTGCCAAGAGCTATAAATATCTTTTTGGTAAAACTACACACCTCAACATTAGAGGCTGATAAATACGCAGTAAACACAGATTATTACGTCTATGCAGCTTATTTTAACGCATTACTCACGTACGGAATGGAAACGGCTTTTTTTCGTTTTTTTTCGAAAGAAAAAGAGAAAGGGAAAATCGTTTCTACTTCTTTTATTAGTTTATTAGTAACAAGTTTGTTGTTTTTAATTGCAATGCTGTTTTTTAGTACAGCTATTTCTGATTTCTTCGGGTTTAAAAATTCGTTGTTTTTTAAATTATTAGTTTGGACAATTACTTTAGATACTTTTGTTGTAATTCCGTACGCATATTTACGTGTTGCAAACAAACCGATGCGTTTTACCATTTATAAGATCTTAAATATTTTAATTTTTGCACTGTTAAATGTGTTCTTTTTATGGTTTGTTCCGTATGCGATAAAACATCAAATTAGTTTGCCAAATTTTATCGTAGAATATTACCATTCGTACCCAAAAGTGATGCATATTTTTGTTGCAGGAACGGTTGCAAGTGCCACTACATTTTTACTTTTATTTCCGATTGTTTTTAAGTTTAAAACCGATTTTGATTTTCAGCTTTTAAAGAAAATGTTACGGTACAGTTTGCCAATAATGGTGGGAAGTTTGGCTTTTGTAACCAATGAAAATTTAGACAAATTATTGTTGGGTGATTTAATTGGAGAATCTCAAATGGGAATTTATGCGGCTTGTTATAAATTAGGGGTTTTTATGACCTTGTATATTATGGCTTTTCGATTAGGAGCAGAACCCTTTTTCTTTAATCAAGCGGATAAAAAAAACGCCAAAGAAACCTATGCTAAAATACTCACTTGGTTTACCATATTAGGTGCGTTATTTATGGTAATCGTTGTAGTTTTTATTGATGTTTTTGCCCATATTTTATTAGGAAAACCAGAATATTTTGAAGCCTTACAAATTGTACCAATCATTTTATTAGCAAACTTATTTTTAGGAATTTACAACAACTTATCTATTTGGTACAAACTAACAGATAAAACAAAATTCGGAATGTATTTTTCTGTTTTAGGAGCAATTATTACTATCATCTTTAATGTTTTAATGATTCCTAGAATTGGATTTATGGCTTCTGCTTGGGCAACCTTAATTACCTACGGATTTATGATGATACTATCTTATTTTGTTGGTAAAAAACATTATCCGGTTCCGTATCAATTAAAAAAAGTTGGATTTTATGTGCTTTTCGCAACAGCTTTATGTTGGGCTTCATTTAGTTTGTTTAGAGGGAATATTTGGTTTTCAATTTCAACAATTTTTAGTTACTTTGGGCTTGTCTTTTTGATAGAAAAATCAACCATAAAACAATTTTTGAAACGCTAAATTATGAACGTACAAATTATCAATACATCAAAACACCAAACACCAACATACGAAACCGAAGGTTCTGCAGGAATGGATTTGCGTGCAAATATTGAAGAAGCTATCACACTAAAACCTTTAGAAAGAACTATTGTAAAAACAGGTTTATTTATCGCTTTACCAATTGGTTTTGAAGCGCAAGTTAGACCAAGAAGTGGTTTGGCTGCTAAAAAAGGAATTACAGTATTGAATTCTCCTGGAACTGTTGATGCAGATTATCGTGGAGAAATTGGTGTAATTTTAGTGAATTTATCAAACGAAGATTTTGTTATTAATGATGGAGAGCGAATAGCACAATTGGTCATTGCAAAACACGAACGTGTAAACTGGCAAGAAGTTGACGTTTTAAACGAAACAGAACGTGGTGCTGGCGGATTCGGAAGTACAGGAATGTAAAAATTAATATCAATTAAAATAGTAGAATTATGATTTTAGGAGTATCAGAATGGTTAAGTGGTAAATTAGGATGGAAAGTACAAAACATAAGAATTGCTTTTGTTGTATGTGTTTTATTCGCGGGTTTTGGTATTGGTTTGTATTTAATTTTGTGGCTCGTAAAAATGTTTTCTAAATAGAAAACTACTCAATATTTTTATATAATTGACTCATTTTACGAACGTCATCATGTAATAAGTCAAAGTTTAAAAATTCGTGTGAATGATATTTAAATCCGCGTTTTTTATAAAACTCAAAAGCTTGTGGTTGCTTATTCATTGCATCTAACCAAATCACTTTATAGTTCTTTTCTCTTGCTTTTTCTTCCAACCAAAAAAGGAGTTTTTTTCCAATTCCGTTTCCTTGGGTTTTTGGATGGATGTAAATACGATGCAATTTAACCTGCTTTTCCGCTGTTAAGCCATCTAGTTTTTTATCCCAAACAATTCTAAAATTTCCAACAACTTCATTCTTAAATAGGATGAAATAATAATCGCTTTTTACTTCTAACAAATCTTTTAAAACAGCAGATTTTGAATATTGAGAAGCCACATACCAACTTCCATAATCTTTCCAAAAATGAGAATATGCTGGTGGATAAATTTCTTTCATTAAAGAAAACAACAATTTACAATCTGTGTTTTGTATAAGTTGTAAAGAAATTTGAGGTGTAACTTGTATCATGATGTAAATGTAAAAAAGCTATTTCGAATAATTGAAATAGCTTTTTAAATAAGTAGAACTTTTAAAAATACTTACTCTTGATTATTTATAGCGTCTTTAATTTTAGCTTCTAATTCTTCTGCTAATTCTGGATTGTCTTTTATCAATCCTTTAACAGCATCTCTACCTTGACCTAATTTTGTTTCTCCGTAACTAAACCAAGAACCACTTTTCTTTACAATTCCTAATTCTACTCCAATATCTAAAATTTCTCCAACTTTAGAAATTCCTTGTCCGTACATAATATCAAATTCTGCAATTTGAAACGGCGGTGCAACTTTGTTCTTCACTACTTTTACTTTGGTACTGTTTCCAATCACACGATCGCCATCTTTAAGTTGAGTTCTTCGACGAATATCTAAACGAACAGAAGCGTAAAATTTTAATGCATTTCCACCAGTTGTTGTTTCTGGATTACCGAACATCACGCCAATTTTTTCTCTTAATTGGTTGATAAAAATTACCGTACATTTTGTTTTAGAAATGGTTCCTGTTAGTTTACGTAATGCTTGCGACATTAAACGAGCGTGTAACCCCATTTTAGAGTCACCCATTTCGCCTTCAATTTCTGATTTAGGAGTTAACGCAGCAACAGAATCAATCACAACTATATCAATAGCTCCAGAGCTAATTAAATTATCTGCAATTTCTAATGCTTGCTCACCATAATCTGGTTGAGATATAATTAAATTCTCGATATCTACACCTAAATTTTCTGCGTAATAACGGTCAAAAGCATGTTCAGCATCAATAAATGCTGCTATTCCGCCTGCTTTTTGTGCTTCTGCAATTGCATGAAGCGTTAACGTTGTTTTACCAGAAGATTCTGGTCCGTAAATTTCTATCACTCTTCCTCTTGGATATCCACCAACGCCTAATGCTAAATCTAATCCTAAAGATCCTGAAGAAATCGCTTCAATATCTTCTACTTTACTATCGCCCATTTTCATTACAGCTCCTTTTCCATAAGCCTTATCCATCTTATCTAAGGTTAGTTGTAATGCTTTTAATTTTGCTGTTTTTTCTTTATCTGCTGACATATCTTTTTACTATAAATTTTTTTAAAAATAAGAACGACTAAGTTAATAAAATAAGAATGTTATAACTAAATGTTTTTTATTTATTTTTGATAAAAATA
Source organism: uncultured Flavobacteriaceae bacterium (assembly GCA_913065125.1). Lineage (GTDB taxonomy): Bacteria > Bacteroidota > Bacteroidia > Flavobacteriales > Flavobacteriaceae > Polaribacter > Polaribacter gochangensis. Next base: position 414,237 of record CAJYAG010000002.1, read on the forward strand.
ACAACTCTTATGTTTAAAAAAATATTGCTACTTGTTTTTTGTTTTATTTCTTTTTTTTCCATAAGTCAAAACCCTTTTTCTTTAACGAAGAGTACTTCTTTTGGGTTAAATCAATTTTCCAATAGAGATGATGCCTATATTTCTATTGTTGATAATGATAAAAATATTATTCTTGTTGGAACGACAGAAAGAGACTCAACCCTTACTGATATTTTAGTTACAAAATTAGATCAAAATCATCAACTAGTGTGGCAAAAAAGACACTCTGTGCCAACTGATTTATCTTACGATATTCCCTTAAAAGCTTTTGTAAGTTCTACTAATGATGTTATTATTTTTGGAAGTAGTGGTTTTAAAAATTCTGTTTACAGAGGCCTTCTTTTTTACATTAAATATAATAAAGATGGTGATGAGGTTTACAGTAAAACAATTGGTAGTACAGATGGTTCTGATTATAAAAGCTTTGTTTATTTTGATGTAAAATTAAATAATGATGATACTTTTAATGTAATTTATGCTCCTTTTATTAACTATCAAAATGATACTAATGAATATCGCTTTTTAAAAATTAATACTAATGGCAATACAACAAAACTCTTTAATAAAACGATTATAAACAATGGAATTAGTGGAAAGGTATTAGAAGATAAATTTTATTTTATTCTTAAAAAATATAATAACCCTGACAATGAAAATGAAGGGTTCTTACATTATTTCTTAAATATTGATGATAAAGGTAATGAAAAGTATACCACGTTAGATAACCGAAATTTTCATGATTATTTTATTAACACAAACCTAACTGAGAACTTAAAAATAAATATTGATGTTAATCAGAACATCTATTTAACTGCTCAAAATTTACATTATAATGATACTAAAGAAAAAATTAATATAACATTAATAGGTGCAGATAATTTATTTAAATACAATTTCTCAACATCTTCTGAAAACAATTATTTTTTAATTGGGTCATTTATTAACTCATTAAATAAATTAATTTTAATTGTTAATAGCTTAACTAACAATAGCTTGTTGTTTTTATCTATTGATGAAAACAGCACGTTAATAAAGGAAAAAGAAATTACTTCTTTGAAAGCTATCGATTATAAATTAAATAAAGATGGTACGTTTTTTATCACCACTAGTAATTCTAATATTAGATTATTTTCTGATACGTTAAATGAAATTAATTCTTTTAATAACTCTGATACTTACAATTTGGTAGATTTTTCTAAAATTGATGATAACACCATCATTTCTTTTGGGGTTGAAGAAAAAAAAACATATTCAGATTCTAAATTTACTGCAGATTTGAATCTAGTAGCAGAAAAAATTAATAAAACAAACATCCTGAACAGATATACTTTTTCTGGAGAAGGAACTTCTGCTAGTTTTCAACATATAATTGAAGTAGATAACAATAATGATTATATTGTTTTATCTAGAGAGTACCTGTCTCCTAAGTGTGCTTTTAATAATTGTGGTGGATCTCCAACTGGAGATAGAATAATTAAATATAATTCTAATTTAATAAAGTTATGGGAGTTTGATTTAACAGGTCAAGTAAATAATATCACTTCAAATTATAATGGGGAAAATTTGAAAATCGACTCTAGTAATAATATTTATTTAAACCTAGAAAATAAAGAAAGAAACAAAGGTTATTTATACAAAATTTCTTCTGACGGAAAATTAGTTTATAAAAAAGAAAGTATTAAATCAAAGGAGGTTATAATTAATGAAAATAGTAATAAAATATATTTATTGACTGATGGTATTTCATATACTGACACATCAACATGGGAAACATTTAATTGGTCTGAATTATGGATTCTTAATTTAAAGAATGGTGATTTTATTAAAAAAAAGAAATTTGAAAATAAATATTTTTTTAATCATATTATTTATAATGATTACTTATTTGTTTTTTTATCTAAAGGTCATTATTATGAAAATCATACTTTAAGTCTTTTTAAAGAAGATTTGTTTGTTTTTGAACGTTTAATTGATTTAAAATATGATGCGGGTATAAATCCTTATTCTTCTATTGTCAAAAATGATGGAACTCTTATTTTTAGTAGTTATTCATCAAGTGATTTTTCTCAAAGAAAACTCCATAAATTAACTTTAGATAATAATTATTCTTTTACTCAAATAAATGAACAATTAAATAAATTATTAAGCTTTAATGATAAAATTTACTCCATAGATAAAGGAGGTTATATAAACTTTTATGATGAAAACTTTAAATTAATAAAAAAAGGCGACTTTAAGTACAATGATTGTTGTAGTGGTTTTGATTTTTCTTTAGTAAATAATACTTTTTTTATACAGTGGTCAAACCCTAATGGTAATAATTCAGCTTTTTTAAATGAAAATTTAGATGTTGTTAGTGAATTTTCATTTAAAAATTTATTCGAAAAAAACTATAAATTTGATAAAGATAATAATTTAGTAAGTTTAAGTACTTTGGGTTATGGTTTTGAGTTTTCATACTCTTGGACGCGTGGATTATTGTCAATATATATATATAATTCAACTTTAAATTTAGAAGACATTAACTTCTTTAATAATAAAGAAATAATAAAAGTTTTTCCTAATCCAACATCTAATATTTTTACAATTGACCTAATTAATAATTCTATTAAGAAAATTGAATTATACTCTATTAATGGTCAACTTTTAAATACTTATTTTAAAAATAAAATTAATTTAGAAAACTTTATTTCTGGATTATATTTACTCAAAGTATTTACAGAAAAAGGAACTATAATAAACTCTAAAATTCTTAAACAATAACTTTTGAAAACTCACCAACATTTTATACTTCACAAACCTTATGGATACTTGTCCCAGTTTATCAATAATCAAACAAAAAGAAAGAAAAAAATGTTGGGAGAATTGTATGATTTTCCTAAAGGAACCATGGCAATTGGACGATTGGATGTAAACTCTGAAGGTTTGTTATTATTAACAACAGACGGAAAAGTAAGCGAACATATTAGAAGTAAAAAAGTAGAAAAAGAATATTATGTTCAAGTTGATGGAAGCATCACTCAAAAAGAAATAGAAATCTTAAAAAAAGGTGTAGAAATTAGTATTGAAGGAAAAAATTATACAACAAATCCGTGTAAAGCATCTATTATTTCACCGCCAGACTTTCCGAATAGAACTCAAAAAATTCGTGATGAAAGACACGGACCAACAAGTTGGATTTCAATTACAATAAACGAAGGTAAATTTAGGCAGGTGAGAAAAATGACAGCGGCAGTTGGTTTTCCTACTTTACGTTTAATAAGAGTTAGAATTGGCGCTATAAAACTAGGCGATTTAAAAGTTGGTGACGTTAAAGAAATAGACAATTTAATAAAAAAAGAGAAGTAAAATTACTTCTCTTTTTTTAGTCTACTGTTTTTAAAACTCAAATCCTAAATACACTTGTAAAACTCTATTTTTTGGTTTGTCTTGATCATAAATATCACTTTGACCAATATGGTACCTTGCTCCTAAACTTACTCCTTCATCACTTTTAAAACCTGCTCCAAGGTTTACACCCCAATCAAAGTTGCTTGGCTCAAACTCTTTTGAAGTATCATATAAAACAAAACCAGAATCAAAAGTTTCTTTGTGTGAAATAGAAAAACCTATTTGTGGCCCAGCTTCTATAAAGAAACTATTTGCAGGATATAATTTTAACATCAAAGGAATGTTTATATAATCTAACTTTTGAGTATACGTTCCGTTGTTATCCATAATTTTATAACCTTGCTTTGAGTATAAAATTTCTGGTTGAATAGAAAAATGTTTACCAATATAAGATTCTACATAAAAACCTAGATGATATCCATGTAATTGTGCTGTTTCTGATGTTCCATCAAAACTTACAGAAGATAAATTATAACCACCTTTTATACCTGCTGTCGATGTGTTTTTTCGGTCTTGCGCGTTTAATGAAATAATCGTCATAATCATTAACACTATTGTTGTATACGTTGTTTTCATTTTTATTGATTTTTTATTGATTAATTATTTTATTCTCCTCCATTTGCTTTTAAATCTGCTAAACACTGTGCGTCTAATGTTGGAACTTGTCCACTAGAAAATAAATTTCCAATTCCTTGACTAGATTCTGCTGACCAATACATTAAACAATCTTCTTCAGAACAATGTTTAGGGTGATCTATATCTTCATGATCACTTTGTAAATTGGTTCCTAAATTTGTTAATCCTAAAAGATGCCCAAATTCGTGATTAATTACTGTTGATTCTAATATACTTCTTTTGGGTTCAAAAGCACTATCACTTAATCCGTGTATAGTTTCTTCATATATTACAAAAGAAGTGTTCCAATATGCAGTTCCTAAAATTGAACTTGAATTATTGTCTCTAGAAGATTTTCCATTTACAAATAAAGCCCAAACAGCAATTGTGGTATTGGTATTGTATTTTGTTCTATATTCTTTTTCTATGTTAACAATTTCGTCTAAAGTATAAACTGTTTTTCCGGTTGATGGAATTTCTTTTGTTACAAACTCCAAACCTTCTGGTTTATAAGTTCTTTTTTCAATAAAACTTTTTAGATTATTTAAGGCAGTTTCTGTAGGTTTAAACCCACGTAAATACCCTATTTCAATAATCATTTTTTTATAATTAACATCAGAGAGTAAATCGTTAGCAGCAGTTCCTGTTGCTTGTCTATTAGCTACAACATTTATAGTTCTAAAATTTTCTTCGACCTCTAATGTGCAGGAAAAAAGAATACTACAAAATAAAATTCCCTTAAAAAAATGTTTTATCATTTTACTTTATTTAAAACTTTACAACTATTACAAAAATTTGTAATAGTTGTAAAGTTATCATCAATTAACTTTAATTGTTACTTAATATTTTTGCTTTTTATAGCTTCTTAAAAGTTAGTGTTGTAGAAGCATCTGTTTTACTTTTTAAAGTAATTAAGGTAGTTGTATAAGTATCAACGATCCATTCATTATTAAGAGCACTAACAGCTGTATTATTAGTAAAAGCAATGTTTAATAAAACTTCTGTTTCTGAACTTACACTATAGGTTCCTTCTACTTCACCTAATGTAGTATTTACGGTGTTTTTAGCGACTAATTTTAAATCGTTCGTAAAATCAATTGACCAGTTAACATAATCATTCGCTTTATTTACACCTGCAGTTATAAAGCTCTCTACTTTAAACTTTGATTTTGATAAGATTGCTTCTACTTCTGCTGCATTTTCATCTGCTTGATCTTTTTCATCTTCATACTGAACACATTCTGATAGGGCATTTTTAAAATCTGCATCGCTACCAATTTGTACAGTTGTGCCATTACTTAATGTTGCTGTAAAAGGATAGTTTACTGCAAAAAGTTCATTAGCATCTAATCCGTTCATAAAAGAGTACAGTTGTTGTTTAGATTGTATCACTACGCTTCCTGTTTGCTCTAAACTAATATTGTAGGTTAAAATGGTAATTGGGAAATCAATATCTACACAAGAGATTGCGTCTTTACCTGTTGCTTCAGCATTTTCACATTCTGCTTTTAAAGCATTTAATTCTACTTGATTATTTACAACAACCTCTGTATAGTTGCTTAATTTAAAAGAAATTGGAAAATCAAAAGTTACTAAATCACTATCGTCATTATATTGTCCCATTATGTTTAAAACCGTAGAAAAATCTAATTGACTTAATAAGGTAACTCTTTGTCCGTTTACAGTTGCTGTTAAAGGAAATAATAATTCGGTACACGAATTTCCGTCTAAGAAATCATCTTCAGATCCATCATTCATTGAACTACGTTTGTAATTTTCTGTAGTTTTAGAACTTGAAGAGTTTGTGTTAGGGTTTGTTCCTACTTCAGAATTCTCTTCGGTCTGACATGAAGTAAAACCTAATACTGCTGTTAAAGCAATTACTGTAATTAATTTTAATGTTTTCATTTTAAATAAATTTTAATAATTAATGTTTCTTGTTTGTATGAGTAAGACAACTAAACATTAATTTACCCTACCTTTGTCTTTAATTTTTTTTAATTTTATCTTTTCAAAAACCCTATTATGCCTAATAAATCTCTTTGTGATGAAATTTATTTTAATGAGTTTTATGCTTCTCATATACAGTCTGCTACAAACTTTGCATATTATAAATCTGGCAATTCAGATACCTCTTTAGATTTAGCACAAGAGGCATTTATAAAAATTTGGGAGAACTGTGCAAAAATAGATTTTTCTAAAGCAAAATCATATTTATTTACGTTGGTAAATAACCTTTTTTTAAATCAAGTAAAACACAAAAAGGTAGTTTTTGAATATGCAAAAAGTAGTCCATATTTAGATGTGAACAATCAAAATCCAGAATATTTACTGGAAGAAGAAGAATTTAAAGAAAAATTAAAAAGAGCGATACAAGATTTAACCGAAGCAGAACGAGAAGTTTTTTTAATGAATAGAGTTGATGGCAAAAAATATAGAGAAATTGCAGAACTCTTAGAAATTTCTCAAAAAGCAGTTGAAAAAAGAATGTCTTCTGCTTTAAAAAAATTAAGAAATAAGGTGGATGGTATCTAGGTAGGGTAAAAAACCTTTTAGTTGTTATATATATAGAAGTGTAAAAATGGAAAACAAAAAAGACATACTTAATTGGCTTAACAGAGAAATTTCTGAAGAAGAATTACTGCGTTTAAAAAATGCAGGAGATTTTAAAACTTTAGAAAAAATAGCCTTTTATGCTTCTCAAATAGAAACACCAAAAGTAGACGTTGAAAAAGCACTTGCTAATTTAAAAAATAAGACTCAAAATAAATCAAAAAAAGGCAAAGTAGTTTCCTTTAATTTTAAGCATTTTTATAAATATGCAGCTGCAATTGTTGTTTTATTAACAACTTCTTATTACTTATTTTTTAACAATACATCTAGTTTTAAAACTGAGTTTGCACAAACAAAAAACTTTCATTTACCAGACAATTCTGAAGTAGTTTTAAATGCAAATTCTATAATTACCTATGCTAAAAAAGATTGGAATGTAAATAGAAATTTAACCCTAAAAGGAGAAGCTTATTTTAAAGTAGAAAAAGGAAAAAAATTTACTGTTAATACAGAAATTGGTGAAGTAACAGTGCTTGGAACTCAGTTTAATGTTAAAGAAAGAGCTAATTATTTTGAGGTTAAAACCTATGAAGGTTTAGTTAGTGTTGCGTATAAAGATACGCTTGTAAAATTACCTAAGGGAACTGTTTTTAAAGTAATAAATGGAGTTATTAATACAAAAAATACTTTTGATGTAAATGAGAAATCTTGGTTACAAAAAGAATCTAACTTTAAAAGTATCCCATTGCGTTTTGTTTTAGAAGAAATAGAAAATCAGTTTGATTATAAAATTGAAACAAAAAATATTGATTTAAATAAATTATATTCTGGTGGCTTTAGTCATACAGATATAAATATGGCACTACAATCTGTAACAATACCACAACAATTATCATATAAAATAGACGGAAAAAAAATTACTATATTTAATTATGGTGAATAAAACATATATTAGTATCATCTTTTTATTATTATCCGTAAATGTTGCTTTAACTCAAACTTCGAGCACTAAAGTAGCACTCTCTTCTTTAATATTAGAGCTTGAAAAAACCTATGACATTAAATTTTCTTATTCTGATAATGATGTGAAAAACATTTATATAGAACAACCTGAAAAAGGAACTCCTATAGAGAAACTTATCTCTTATTTAAATGAAAAAACATTTTTACATTTTAAAACATTAGATAACAGATATATTACCATCTCTTTTTTAAATAAAACTATTGATATTTGTGGTACTGTTTTAAATGAAATGTCTTTAGAACCTTTACTCTTAGCTTCTGTTAAAATTAATGGTCTAAAATTAGGCGCCACTACCGATAATGTAGGTGTTTTTTATTTAAAAAATGTTCCTGTTAATTCAATCATAAACATCTCTTATATTGGCTTTAATACGTTGTCAATTACTGCTAAAGAGTTATTTTATGATTCTAATTGTAAACAATTATTTTTAGAAGAAAAAGCTGAAAAATTATTAGAAATTACAATTCCTCAATATTTAACATCTGGTTTGCAAAAAAGCATAGATGGAAGTACTGTTTTAAACACAGATAAATTTGGAATTCTTCCTGGATTGATAGCGCCCGATATTTTAAAAACAATTAAAATTCTACCAGGAATAGAAAGTGTTAACGAAACAGTTTCTAATATCAATGTTAGAGGTGGAACAAATGATCAAAATTTAATGCTTTGGGATGGAATTAAAATGTATCATTCTGGACATTTTTTTGGTTTAATTTCCGCTTACAATCCTTATTTAACAAAAAAAGTTACGGTTACTAAAAACGGAACAAGTAGTGCTTTTTCAGACGGAGTTTCATCAACCATAAACATGCAAACCTCAAATAAAATAACCAATCGTTTTTCTGGGGGTAGTGGTTTTAATTTATTAAGTGCCGATGCTTTCGTACAGGTGCCAATTAAAGAAAATTTAGAACTACATATTTCTGCTAGAAGATCTTTTACAGATGTTTTAAATACAGCCACTTATAATAATTATTTTTCGCGAAGTTTTCAAGATAATTCTGTAGCATCAAACACTGTAAATAATGCAGAATCAAATTTTTATTTTTACGATTATTCTTTTAAGTTTTTATACGATATTAATTACAAACATGCTGTTAGAGCTAATTTTATTCACATAAAAAATAATTTAGAATATCAAGAAAAATATACTTCTAACACTACTACAACAGTAGAAAATAGTGCTTTAAAACAAGAAAATTTAGGAGCTAAAATTAGTTGGGATACAAACTGGAATGCTAAATTTTCTACTTCTTTATTTGCTTTTTTTTCTGATTATAAAATAAATTCTTCAGATTATAATAAAGATACAGATCAGTTTCAAACACAGTTTAATAATGTATTAGAAACAGAAATAAAACTGAATTCTAAATATGAATTTTCGGATGTTTTATATTTTTTAAATGGACTCGTTTTTAATGAAATAGGAATTAGAAATACCACAACTGTAAATGCACCAACCTTTTCTAAAACGGTTAAAAATGTGTTGTTAAAAAGCGCTTATTTTTCTGAAATCGAATACAATAAAAACACTACCTATGTTCGGTTTGGAATGCGTGCAAATTACTTTCATAAGTTTCAAAAATTTGTAATAGAACCTAGAATTAACATCAGACAAAAGTTAAATTCTGATTTCTTTTTAAAACTAGAGGCCGAGTTTAAAAACCAAACTACAGCGCAAAAAATAGATTTTGAAGATAATTTTTTAGGAATCGAAAAAAGAAGATGGATTCTCTCTGATGATAAAAACACACCTATTGTAAAAAGTAAACAAGTTTCTTTTGGTACAGAGTATTCTAAAGATAAATTATATATAGATCTTACTGGATTTTATAAAAAAGTAAACGGAATTACTGCTGCAAATCAAGGGTTTTATAACAATACTCAAACTTTAAATTCTATTGGAAATTACGCAACAAAAGGTGTAGAATTTTTGATCAATAAAAAAACAAATACAATTAGTACTTGGTTAAGTTATACTTATTCAAAAAACGAGTATACTTTTACTGCTTTTCATCCTGCTACATTTTCTAATAGTTTAGATGTAACACATTCTTTTAGCGCTGCATTTAATTATAATTTCACCAAAGATTTACATGTTTCTGTTGGGGGTGTTTTACGTTCTGGAAAACCATTTACAAAACCAGTAGAAGGAAATGAAACCATACAAAATGGAAATAAAACAATAGTTAATTATAACAATCCTAATACAGAAAGATTAGATAACTTTTTTAGAATTGATGTTTCAGGAAGTTATAAATTTAAATTTTCTGATGCTGTAAAATCTACAATCCGTCTTGGTTTTACAAACATAACAGATAGAAAAAACACTATAGATTCTTACTATATTATAGATACTAATAGTACTAACAATGTAAAAAGAATAAATAGCTATTCTTTACCTTTTACTCCTAATTTAAGTTTTAGAGTTTCTTTTTAAACTTAGTTTTTTAGCATTTCAATATGTGGAATTCCGTCTTCTAAATATTCTTCTCCTACTTTTTTAAATCCATGAGTTTCGTAAAATTTTTGAAGATATACTTGTGCAGAAATTGTGATTTCTGAAGTATTAAATTGTTCTTGAATTGCTTTTATTGAAGCTTTCATTAAATCGTGCCCGTAACCAAACTTACGTTCTTTAGCATCAACTACAACTCTGCCAATACTTGCTTCTTTAAAATAATCTCCTGGTTTAAAAATTCTTGTGTACGCTATAATTGAATTATTTTTCTTACCAAAAACATGTAAAGATTTTTGATCTTTAAAATCTAAATCTTGATACACACAATCTTGCTCAACTACAAAAATTTCTGATCGTAATTGTAAAATACGATACAATTCATCTAAAGATAGTTGGTAAAATTCTTTAATAAAAAATTCCATTTTAAGAGCAAGAAATTTTAGCTACTCTAGTAGCATGACGACCACCTTCAAATTCTGTATCAAGAAAAATATCTACAAACCCCAACGCTTGTTGTAAAGAAACAAAACGAGCAGGAATGGTTAAAATATTTGCATTGTTATGTTGACGAGTTAACGCAACTAATTCGTTATTCCAACACAACGCAGCTCTAATTCCTTGATGTTTATTTGCGGTCATTTGAGCACCGTTTCCAGAGCCACAAAGAATAATTCCAAATGTAGCTTTACCTGTTTCAACTGCTTCCGCTGTAGGATGAATTGCATCAGGATAATCCATAGAACTATTTGTATCGGTACCAAAATTTAAAACCGTATAACCAGCAGCTTCTAATTTTTTAATAATTTCAAATTTATAATATGTTCCTGCGTGATCGTTACCAATTGCAATTGTCATAATATGTTGTTTTTAATAGGATTAAGTACACAAAAATAAGTATAAAGATGGTTATCAACAGGTATAAATAATTAAATTTTTACAAATCTTAATAACCTTTTAAATATAAGAGTTTTAACTAGTTTCTTTAAATGTTAAGAAGTATTCTTATTTTTTTAAAACTTTTTTTGATGGTTTCAATAATTATTACAATACAAGAATGTAAATGAAACTACCAACTTTTTTTTTAATTTTCTAATAGCAATTTATCAACATAAAATTATCACCTTCTTTACATTCTACTTTTAGTAAACAATAAAGAAAAAGTATGTATAACTGTTTATAAAAATTGTTAATAAACTAAAAAATGAATTGATTTATAAGCTTTTAAAAAATAGATAGAATGTTTATTAATTTTAATAAGTGATATAAAAAAATAATTTATAAAATAGTTATTGTAGCTGTTAACACTATATCATTAACATCATCTTTTTTTAAATTTAATTAAAGAATATGATTATAATTATATAATGTGTTGATAACTCAAAAAAAGAAATTAAATAGTTTTAGTATTTAATTGTTTTAAATAAATTGAGTCTTTTTGAATTTTTACTGATTCAGGAGAAGTATTTAAATTTAAAGAAGTATTTATCTTTACAACAGATATAAAAATACCTGCTATAAATATAAAGAAAAATAAGGCTATTATTTTAGGAAATTGTTTCATTCATATACACTTCTTACACTTTAAAGACGTGAGTTTTTTAAAAATGTTACAAAAAATTTAAGATTTCCTTAACTTTTTACATTTAAGGAATAATAAATTGAATTGCTTTTTCTATAATAGATACAGAAATAGATTCTGTTCCAATTAATTCACCATCCGCTTGAATAAAAGGTTTTTCTATTTTTGAAATTGGCGTAATTTTTAAAGAAGTTGTTTTATAAGTTTCCACTTTTTTATGATGTACAATTTTACCGTTGTAGAGTTTTGGTAAATTTAAAATCATATCTAATAAGTTTAAATTTTTAGCAATAGTAATATCTAATAAACCATCTGAAGTATTAACATCTTTCGTAAACTGCATTCCGCCGCCAGAAAATTTACAGATTCCAAAAACCACCATTAAACATTTTTCCTTTAATTTATTTCCATTAATTTCTATACTAAAATCAACAGGTTTATATAACAATAAACCAGCTAAACCACTTAATAAATATGCAATTCCGCCAAAACGTTTTAAGTTTTTTAATTTATTTACAACATAACCGTCATAACCGATTCCTGCTACATTATTAAAGTACGTTATCGTGTTATTTTCTGTTTCTAATTTACCAATATCTTGCAGTATTGTTTTTTCTTTACTGATTATTGCAATAGAATTCTCTATCTTTGCAGGAATATTATAAGTTTTTACCCAATCATTTCCAGTACCAATTGGTATTACAGCAAGTTGTATAGTGTTAGTTTCTACTAATTTTTGCTTCATTATTCCGTTTACAACATGATGTAAAGTTCCATCTCCACCAACAGAAATTATTTTAGTAAAACCATTTTTAATAGCAGTTTCTACTAATTGTTCTTCATGTTTAGAATAATCAGTAAAAGCAAATGAAAACGAAATGTGTTGTTTTTTTAATTCAGCTGAAATTTCTCGCCAAATTTTTTTAGATTTTCCGTTTCCAGAAGTTGGATTCATAATTAAAAACCAGTCCGTTTTCATAAAATAAAAAATTAATAAAAGAGCAAAATACAAAAATTGCATTCGTAACAATAAATTAATAAAGAATACGATTTAAATTATGTAATTTGCTATCAATAAAAACAATAAAAGACAGATGTCTAAAAAGAAGAAATTTTATAAAAAGAAAGGAAGAATCATTAAAGATTTAACCAAAAATATATTTAGAATATTAAATGAAGATGTTACATCATCTTATAATTATAAACAAATTGCGTCTAAAATAGGTATTTCTGATACCGATGGAAAAACACAAGTTTTAAAAAAATTAGCTGAGCTTACAGCTACTAAAAAAATTAAAGAAATTGATAGAGGAAAATTTTCAATAAATCAAGATAGAAAATACAATATAGGAACTTTAGATGTTACATCTAACGGAAATGCTTATTTTATTTCTGATGATTTTGAAGAAGATATTTTTATTCCATCAATCAATTTAAATAAAGGTTTACATAAAGATACCGTTAAAGTTTACACGTATAATAAACGTGGAAGTAAAAAACTAGAAGCCGATGTTGTTGAAGTATTAGAAAGAGCAAAAACCGAATTTGTGGGTGTGTTACAACTCAATAAAAACTTCGGATTTGTAATTCCGGATGACAATAAAATGTATGCAGATCTTTTTGTTTCTCAAAACAAAATTAATGGTGCAGAAGACGGAGATAAAGTGGTTGTAACTTTAACAGATTGGCCATCTAATTCTAAAAATCCGTTCGGAAAAATAAAACAAGTTTTAGGAAAACCAGGAGATCATAATACAGAAATGCATTCTATTTTAGTAGAATATGGTTTACCGTACGAATTTCCAAAAGAAGTAGAAGACGAAGCTAAAAATCTTTCTATAGAAATAACTAAAGAAGAAATTGTAAAACGTAGAGATATGCGTAGCGATTTAACGTTTACTATTGATCCAAAAGATGCAAAAGATTTTGACGATGCGTTGTCGTTTACAAAATTAGAAAATGGAAATTATGAAATAGGAATTCATATTGCAGATGTTTCGCATTATTTACAAGAAAAAACCATCTTAGATGATGAAGCTTATGAAAGAGCAACATCAGTTTATTTGGTTGATAGAGTAGTACCAATGTTACCAGAAATGTTATCAAACGGAGTTTGTTCTTTAAGACCAAACGAAGAAAAATTAACTTTTTCTGCTGTTTTTGAAATCAATGAAAAAGCACAAGTTGTACATAAATGGTTTGGTAGAACAGTAACGTATTCTGATCAACGTTTTGCATATGAAGAAGCACAAAATATTATAGAAAACTGTACTTTATCAGCTATAAAAGAATATACAATGCCTGCGGATATTTCTATCACAGATAAAGAATATACCGTAACAAAAGAAATTGTTGAAGCAACTTTAAAGCTAGATGAATTAGCTAAAAAAATGCGTAAAAAACGTATGAAAGCTGGTGCAATTTCATTTGATAGAGTAGAAGTAAAATTTAACTTAGATGAAAATGCGAATCCATTAGGAGTTTACTTTAAAGAAGCAAAAGATGCTAATAAATTAATTGAAGAATTTATGTTATTAGCAAATAGAAAAGTAGCAGAATTTGTTGGACAAGAACACGGAAAACCAAGTAAAAAAACTTTTATTTATCGTGTACACGACGAACCAAATATTGATAAATTAAACGCTTTACAAGGTATTGTAAGTAAGTTTGGCTATTCTTTACAAACAGATTCTAAAGAAGTGATTTCTCAATCTTTAAATAAATTACTTTTTGATGTTCATGGGAAAGCAGAATCGAATATGGTAGAAACCTTAGCGATTAGAACGATGAGTAAAGCAGAATACACAACTCAAAATATTGGTCACTACGGATTAGCTTTTGATTATTACAGTCATTTTACATCACCAATTAGACGTTATCCTGATGTGATGACACATCGATTACTACAACATTATTTAGATGGCGGAAATTCACCTACAGCAGCTATTTATGAAGAAAAATGTAAACATTCTTCTGAAATGGAATATTTAGCTTCAAGAGCAGAACGAGATTCTATCAAATACATGCAAGTAAAATACATGCAAGATCATAAAGATCAAGAATTTGAAGGTGTAATTTCTGGAGTTACAGAATGGGGAATTTATGTAGAAATTAAAGAAAACAAATGTGAAGGAATGGTTAGAATTAGAGACATAAAAAGTGATTATTATATTTTTGATGAAAAACAATATGCTATTGTTGGTCAATCTACTAAACAACTCTACCAATTAGGAGATAATGTAATTGTAAAGGTTAAAAAGACCGATTTAGAACGCAAACATTTAGATTTTACATTAATCGAAGAATAATTTAATATACGATTATTAAAAAGTTCTTAACGTAAAACAAAGAAGCAAACAATTAATTAAAAGCTTTTTGTATCTTTGTTTTAAAATTTAAAATAAATGATTTCACAAAATATATTTTTATTTGCAGGTCCATGGCAAATAGCTATCGTAGTTGTATTAGTGGTATTACTTTTTGGAGGTAAAAAAATTCCTGAATTAATGAAAGGCTTAGGTGGCGGAATTAAAGAATTTAAAAAAGCATCTAAAGAAGAAGATGAAGAGAATGATAAAATAGATGATAAAAAATAAACACATATCTTAAATAAGATAAAAAAAGCTCAACTATATAGTTGAGCTTTTTCTTTTTGATCAAATTAAAAATATCCCCCAATGTTTTTAATTATACTATCACAAATATATATTTGAAAAATACAACATTCTCTATTTTTTTTAATTTTGTTATAAAAGGGAATAAATTTTTATTTTTTGGGATAAAAAGGAAGGTAATTAACTTAATAACCCCTTTAAAGATTGCTTACTAAAATTCCTAGAAACTGGTATATCAAAAGGAATTACATCTGATTTTAATAAATATCCTCTTGCGTTACCACTAATATCAGTAATAAAGTTAACATTTATAATATATGATTTATGACAACGTATAATTGAAGTATAATCTTGTAATTCTTCGTCTATTTTAGTTAGAGTAACTCTTAATATCATTTCTTTTAAATCGCTATTCTTCCTAATAAAAAAACTAGCATAATTACCTTGAGATGATATATATACTAAATCATCTACTTTAAAAACAATTTTTTCTTTCTTGTTATCAGAATAAATAGTAACATCTTTTTTTAAAATCTTTTCAACTAATTTTTCTTTGTTATAAGTGTTAATTTCATTTGCTTTTTTTTTTCTTTTTTCTCGCACACTTTTTTCATTTATAAAAACAAAAAAGAGTAACGGAATGGTTCCAACTAAAAAAGTATAAGACAAAAAATTAAAATACTTTAAACTTTCTATACCAAAAGAGTTTTTAAATAAATTACTAAAAAACCATAAAAAAGATCCATTTAAAAATAAACCTATAAGTATTACAAAAAGGTTTCTTCCAACAGTCCATTTATCTTCATCAAAATAATTTTTAAAAAATAAAGGTGGTATATATAACATAAAAAATACACCAAAAGTAGTAGAAACCCCTAAAAAAATTGTGTATTCTAAAATTAAATTTACTAATGTATTTATATTAAACGGTTTAAAAATGTATAAAAAAATAAACACAAAAAAACCAAAACAAAAACTAACTTTTAATTTAAATTTAATTGATGGATTGAAATAATATGGAGTAGAAAGCCAAGAAAATATGGATTTCATAATACAATTTATTTTTAAAGTTTTACTGCTGTTCCAGAAGCTGTTACCATTAACATTCCGCTAGAAGCACCAACAGTTTCATAATCTAAATCAACACCAATTACGGCATCTGCACCTAAACGTATTGCCTCATCTTGCATCTCTTTTAATGCAATATCTTTTGCTTCCCGCAATACTTTTTCATAAGAACCAGATCTGCCGCCAACAATATCTCTAATTCCAGCAAAAATATCTTTAAATAAATTTGCTCCAATAATGGTTTCACCTGTAACAATACCTAAATATTGTTTGATCTCATGTGTTTCTAATGTGTTTGTTGTGGATACAATCATTTCTATTAACTTTTTTTGGTTTTAGGAGTAGAAGAACTTTCGTTTATTTTATTTGCAGCAACCAAACTTGTTACCATATCATTTAACATATTACTCGCCGCAGTAGGGTTGTTAGGTAATAATATTAAATTACTATTTGTATCTGCGCCAATAGATTGTAAAGTGTCGTAGTGTTGCGTAATTACAATTAAGGCAGAGGCTTCCTGAGAATTAATTCCTGCATTGTTTAAAACATCAACAGATTCTTCTAAACCACGTGCAATTTCTCTTCGTTGATCTGCAATACCTTTTCCTTGTAAGCGTTTGCTTTCTGCTTCTGCTTTTGCGCGTTCTACAATTAAAATACGTTGTGCGTCTCCTTCATATTGAGCAGCAGTTTTTTCTCTATCTGCAGCATTAATTCTGTTCATTGCAGCTTTTACTTGCGAATCTGGATCAATATCTGTTACTAAAGTTTTAATTATATCATACCCGTAATTAGACATTGCATCGTTTAATTCTGTTTTTACAGCAATTGCAATATCATCTTTCTTTACAAAAACATCGTCTAATTTCATCTTTGGAACTTCAGCTCTAACCACATCAAACACATAAGAAGTAATTTGATCGTGCGGATAATCTAACTTGTAAAAAGCATCATATACTTTATCTTTTATCACCATAAACTGAACAGAAACTTTCAATTTTACAAAAACATCATCCAAGGTTTTAGTTTCTATAATTACATCTAATTGTTGAATTTTTAAACTTATTCTACCAGCAATTCTATCCACAATAGGAATTTTTAGTTGTAAACCAGATTGACGGATACTTTGAAATCTTCCAAAGCGCTCAATAACCGCTGATGTTTGCTGTTTAACGGTAAAAAATGACGCGAATAGTATTAAAAAAGTAATTACTATTAATATAATAAAGGTTGGATTCATGGTTTTTTGTTTTACGGTTAGAAACTTTTATTAAAGATACAAATAAATATCTCTTAATAATAAGACGGAGAAATGCAGAAACGTTACAGAATAGAAATAAAAAAACCACTCAATTTGAGTGGCTTTGAATTGTAATTTTGATGTATTATTATAAATTTTGAACAGCATTTTCAATTCTTTTTACTGTTTCTTCTTTGCCGATCATTTCTATAATATCAAACAAATGTGGTCCTTTTAAAGCACCAACCAAACTTAAACGAAGCGGTTGCATTACTTTACCAAAACCAATTTCTTTAACAGTAATCCATTCTTTAATTACAGTTTCTGTATTTGCTGATGAAAAATCTTGAATATCTGAAATCATAGAAATTAATTCTTTCATTAACTCTGGTGTTTCTTCTTTCCAATTTTTCTTACTAGCTTTTGCATCATATTCTGTTGGAGATTGGAAAAAGAAATCTGATAAATTCCAAAAATCTGCCACAAAAACAGCGCGTTCTTTAATTAATGAAACTACTTTTTGAACGTAATTATTATCTTTAGAAATTCCTTTTTCTAATAGAATTGGTAAAAACAATTCAGTTAATTCTGCATCAGATTTTGTTTGCATGTATTGCTGATTGAACCAGTTTGTTTTTTCTGGGCTAAACTTTGCTCCAGATTTACTCACTCTTTGTAAATCAAATACTTTAACCAATTCTTCTAACGAAAAAATTTCTTGTTCTGTTCCTGGATTCCAACCCAATAACGCCAACATATTTATAAATGCGTCAGCAAAATATCCATCTTCTTTGTATCCACGAGAAACTTCGCCAGTTTGTTTGTTGGTGTATGCTAAAGGAAACACAGGAAACCCTAATTTATCGCCATCACGTTTGCTTAATTTTCCTTTTCCGACAGGTTTTAAAATCAGCGGTAAATGTGCAAATTTTGGAGATTCCCAACCAAAAGCTTTGTATAATAAAAGGTGTAATGGCTTCGATGGCAACCATTCTTCACCGCGAATTACGTGTGTAATTTCCATCAAATGATCATCTACAATATTTGCTAAATGATAGGTTGGCATTCCGTCTGATTTAAACAATACTTTATCATCCAAAGTATTTGTATCAATTTTTATCGTTCCACGAATTTCATCATTCATGATTAATGTTTCGTCTTGTGGTGTTTTAAAACGGATGACATATTTATCGCCAGCATTTAATTTTGCAAGAATTTCTTCTTTAGATAAACTTAACGAATTGTTTAGCTTTAATCTGTTGTGCCAATTGTAGATAAAAGTTTTCCCTTTTTCTTCGTGATCTTTTCTGTGAAAATCTAATTCTTCTGCAGCATCAAAAGCATAATATGCCCAACCTTTTTCAATTAAAGTATCAGCATATTTTTTATACAAATCTTTACGTTCTGACTGTCTGTAAGGACCAAATTTTTCGTTCTTCCCTGGACCTTCATCAAAAGGAATATTACACCAATTTAGTGCATCAATAATGTACTGTTCTGCGTTTGCAACATAACGAGTTTGGTCAGTGTCTTCGATACGTAACACAAAAGTTCCGCCATGTTTTTTAGCAAATAAATAATTAAATAAAGCGGTTCTTACACCACCAATATGTAAAGGTCCGGTTGGACTTGGCGCAAAACGAACGCGAACTGTAGATTCCATTTTTTCTTTTTTTGATGCCGCAAAGATACTTTTTATTAGATGAGAAGAGAAAAAAGATAAAAGAAAAAAGAATGGTTTTTAGTAAGGTTTAACACTTTCTTTCTAACAAAATCTTTTAAAAACACTATTTTTATTGGTTAGAGAATGGATTCGTATAAATACATAGAAGAAAAACTACATCAGTTTGTGCGTAAATTTTACACAAACGAACTCATAAAAGGAACTATTTTGTTTCTTTCGTTAGGATTTCTATACTTTTTTTTCACACTTTTTATCGAGTATTTTTTATGGTTACAACCAACAGCTAGAACTATTTTGTTTTGGCTTTTTATTTTGGTAGAAACGTATTTAGCATTCCGATTTATTTTAACGCCAATTTTTAAATTGATTGGTTTAAAAAAAGGAATTTCATTTGCAGAATCTTCAAAAATTATTGGAAATCATTTTCCGAAAGTAGGCGATAAGTTAATCAACGTTTTACAACTTAAAGAATCTAATGATCAATCGGATTTATTAATTGCAAGTATCGAGCAAAAATCTAAGGAATTACAACCAATTCCGTTTACAAAAGCAGTTAATTTTAAAACAAATACAACCTATTTAAAATACGCTGCAATTCCGGTTTTAATTTGGATAATTATTACCATTACAGGCAATTTTAACATGTTTAATGCATCTTTTAAACGAGTTGTACATTACAGAACTGCATTCGTTCCGCCAGCGCCGTTTTCGTTTTATGTAATAAATCAAAATCTAAAAGTAATTCAAGGTAAACCATTCACGCTAGAAATTGAAACGAAAGGAAAAGTGACACCGTCAGATGTTACTATTTTCTACAACAATCAAAGTTATTTTTTACAACATCAAAACGGAATCTTTTCGTACACGTTTACTGACACCAGAAATGATATTAATTTTTATGTAGAAGCAAACGGAATTACTTCAGAAAATTACGAATTGAATGTTATTAAAACACCAACAATTCAGCATATTTCTATTGATTTAAAGTATCCGAAATATATTGGTAAAAAGAACGAAAAGATTAACAATACGGGAACAATTTTAATTCCGGAAGGCACAAAAACTACGTGGAACGTAGCTACAAATCAAACAGATTCTGTTGCTTTTATTTCAGCGAAAAACAAAATATTTTTTAACGAATCTAAAAACAACTTTTTCACTTTTTCTAAACGGATTTTAAAACCGCTGAGGTATCAAATTGCAACATCAAATTCTGAATTAAAAGAGTTTGAAAAACTCTATTTTACAATTGATGTTGTAAAAGATGAATTCCCAGAAATAGAAGTGTTGTCTGATATTGATAGTTTAAATAATTCAGCGCAATTTGCTGGAAAATTTTCTGATGATTATGGAATTAAAAGACTAGAAGTTGTTTTTTATGATGAGGAAAATCCGACAGAAAAAAGGACTCAAAAAATAATGTTTGATAAAGAACAAAACCAAACGTTCTATTATAATTTTCCGGGCGATTTAGAAATCAATAAAGGCATTAATTACGAAGTTTATTTTCAGGTTTTTGATAATGATGCTGTAAACGGAAGTAAAAAAAGTGAAAGCAAAAAGTTTCGTTTTAGAAATAAAACAGATAACGAAATTGAAGAAGAATCGGTTTTACAACAGCGCAAACAAATTAAATCGATAGAAAATGCGCTGCAACAAAAGAAAGATCAAAAAAAGGAATTAGAAGAAATAAAGCAAAATTTACAGAACAATAAAAATGTAAACTGGAATGATAAAAAAAAGATTGACAATTATATAAAGCATCAAGAACAATACAAACAAATGATGCATCGTCAAACAGACAAACTGCAAGAAAACATTAAAGATTTACCAAAAGACTCTGAAACAATAAAAGAAAAGAAAGCGCAACTTAAAAAAAGAATAGAAGAGCTTAAAAAATTAGAAAAAGAACAAAAATTGTTAGAAGAATTAAAAAAATTAGCAGAAAAATTAAATAAAGATGAATTGCTTAAAAAAGTAAAGCAATTAACAGAGCAAAATAAACAACAAGAACGAAGTTTAGAAAGAATATTAGAACTTACAAAACGATTTTATGTTGAGCAAAAAACCATGCAAATTGCGAATAAATTAGAAGAACTTTCAAAGAAACAAGATAGTATTGCTACATCTCCAACATCAGATTTAAACCAACAAAAAGAGATAAAGAAAGACTTTAAAGAAATAGAAAAAGAACTGAATGATTTAGAGAAAGACAATACAGCGTTGAAAGAACCAATGCAACTTCCCGATACAAAAGAAGACCAAAAGGAAGTGAACAATCAATTAAATAAAGCAGAAGAAAATAATTCGTTGGATAAAAATCAACAACAAAAAAATCAGAAAAAAGCATCTCAAAAAATGCAAGAAATGAGTCAGAAAATGCAACAAGCAATGTCTGACATGGAAGGAGAAATGAAAGAAGCGAATGAGAAATCGTTACGAATTATTTTAGAAAACCTTTTAAATTTTTCTTTTAAGCAAGAAAACCTGATGAATACGTTTTCTAAACTAAGTGTAGAACATCCAGATTTTGGTAAAGAATTAAAAAGTCAGAACACCTTAAAAACCTATTTTGAACATATTGATGATAGTTTATATGTCTTGTCTATGCGATTGACAGAAATATCGCCAATTGTGCAAAAAGATCTTACAAGTGCACATTATAATTTAGATCAATCTTTAGAAAATTTTGCAGAAAACAGATTTAATAATGCATTGTCAAATCAACAATATGTTATGACTTCGGTGAATAATTTAGCAGATTTTTTAAGTGATATTTTAGACAATATGCAGCAACCAAAAATGTCTAAATCAGGAAAAGGAAAAAAAGGAGGAAAGTCGTTTAGCTTGCCAGATATTATTCAGAAGCAAGAAGATATTGTAAAGAAAATGCAGCAAGGGAAGAAAAAAGGAGAACAACAAAACGGACAAAAGCAAGGAGATCAAAATGGAGAAAGCAAAGGAAATAGCAATAATGATTTGGATGGAGAATTGTATAAAACCTATCAACAGCAATCTCAATTACGACAAGAATTGCAGGAAGCACTTCAAAAAAAGGGATTAGGAAATAGTCCAGAAGCAAAAAAAGTGCTAAAATCAATGGAAGAATTGGAGAACGAAATTCTAGAAAAAGGATTTAATTCCACAACGCTTCAAAAAATGCAGCAGCTTAAGTACAACCTTTTAAAATTAGATAAAGCAGCGTTTGAACAAGAGAAAGACACCAAAAGAAAATCGAATTCTAATCAACAAATATACAACTCAAATAATGCTAAATTTTTGATTAAAAAACTGTTTTACAATCAAACAGAAATATTAAACAGACAATCATTACCTTTGCAAAAAAATTACAAAAAGAAAGTACAAGAGTATTTTAGTAATTCAAAAAGTAAAAATAATAGTGATTGAGTTTAATTACGAAACAGATTTTAAATTATCAAACGAAAAGGAACTTACCGATTGGATTGTAAGCTGTATTGAAAAAGACGACTTTAAAGTAGGAGAAATTAATTATATTTTCTGTGACGATGCGTATTTACATAAATTAAATATTGAGTTTTTACAACACGACACCTATACAGATATAATTAGCTTTGACAATTCGTTAGGTAAAATTATAAGTGGAGATGTTTTTATCTCTGTAGAAAGAGTCGCAGAAAACGCTATAACCTATAATTCTACTTTTGATGTAGAATTACATCGCGTAATTATTCATGGAATTTTGCATTACATGGGTTTTAAAGATAAAACAACAGATGAGAAATTAATAATGAGAAATAAAGAAAATCAGTGCTTAAACAATTTAAAAAGCTGAAAATCAATTAAATAAAAAAATAGTTTCACGTGGAACATGCATAATGAGTCTTTTTTCAACAACATATGATGTAATTGTAGTTGGCGGTGGTCACGCAGGAAGTGAAGCAGCGGCAGCAAGCGCAAATATGGGCGCACATACTTTGCTAATAACAATGAGTTTGCAAACCATAGCACAAATGAGTTGTAATCCTGCAATGGGTGGAATTGCAAAAGGACAAATTGTTAGAGAAATTGATGCGCTTGGCGGATTTAGCGGAATTGTTACAGACAAAACTGCTATTCAGTTTAAAATGCTGAACAAATCAAAAGGCCCTGCAATGTGGAGTCCGAGAGCACAATCAGATAGAATGCGCTTTTCTGAAGAGTGGAGAAAAGTTTTAGAACAAACAGATAATTTAGATTTTTATCAAGATTCTGTGAATGGATTGTTGTTTGATGGCAATAGAATTGTAGGTGTCAAAACAGTTTTGGGTTTAGAAATAAAATCAACAACGGTAATTATTACAGCAGGAACTTTTTTAAATGGATTGATTCATATTGGAGATAAAACATTTGGAGGAGGAAGAGCGGGTGAAGGAGCTTCAACCGGAATTACAGAAGATTTAGTTAAGATAGGATTCGAATCTGGTAGAATGAAAACAGGAACACCTCCAAGAGTAGATGCACGTTCCTTAGATTTTTCTAAAATGATAGAACAGCCTGGTGATGAAAATCCTGAAAAATTTTCATTTTTACCAATTACAAAACCATTAACAAAACAACGTTCTTGTTATTTGACGTATACAAATCCAGAAGTGCATGCGCTGCTAAGAGAAGGTTTTGATAGATCACCAATGTTTAATGGTAGAATTCAATCTACCGGTCCAAGATATTGTCCGTCTGTTGAAGATAAAGTGGATCGTTTTGCTTCAAAAGATAGACACCAAATGTTTATTGAGCCAGAAGGTTGGGATACCGTTGAAATCTATGTAAACGGATTTTCTACATCTTTGCCAGAGGATATTCAGGACAAAGCAATTCGTGCTGTAGCGGGTTTTGAAAATGTTAAGTTTCTACGTTATGGTTACGCAATTGAATACGATTATTTTCCTCCAACACAATTAAAACATTCTTTAGAAACAAAGTTGGTAGAAAATTTGTTTTTTGCTGGACAAATTAACGGAACAACAGGGTATGAAGAAGCAGCTTCTCAAGGATTAATGGCGGGAATTAATGCGGTTTTAAAAATCAACAACAAAGAACCATTTATATTAAAAAGAAACGAAGCTTATATCGGAGTTTTAATTGACGATTTAATTACAAAAGGCACAGAAGAACCATATAGAATGTTTACTTCTAGAGCAGAATATAGAACTTTATTAAGACAAGATAATGCCGATTTAAGATTAACACCTAGGTCTTACGAATTAGGTTTGGCTTCTGAAGAACGTATGAAACGCGTTTTAGAAAAGCGAGAAAAAACCGCATTATTAATTGCTTTTTTAACTAATTTAAGTGTTAAAAAAGAAGCGCTAAATAGTATTTTAGAAAAGAAAAATTTAGCATTGGTTTCTCAATCGATGAAGCTTTTTAAAGTTGCTGCAAGACCACAATTAGCCTTTTCAGATTTTGTACATCTTGATCAATTAAGTAGTTTTATTTCTGAGCACAATATAGATGCTGAAGTTATTGAGCAAGTAGAAATATATCTAAAATATTCTGGTTATATAGAAAAAGAAAAGAACAATGCAGACAAGTTAAATAGACTTGAAAACGTTACAATTCCTCATGCTTTTGATTATTCGAAAGTAAAATCTCTTTCTTTTGAAGCTAGAGAAAAATTGAATAAAATAAAACCAACTTCTATTTCACAAGCGAGTAGAATTAGTGGAGTTTCACCTAGTGATGTCTCTGTTTTATTGGTGTATATGGGAAGGTAAAAAACGTAAGTTCCATGTGGAACATTGTAATTATTGCTTTATTATGAAAAGAGAAAAAGAACTATACAAAGGATTAAAACCTTTTATGAGTTGTGTAGATCATACCGTTTCAAAAGAATCGTATGAGCTTTTGTTGAATGAAGATTTCGATATGATGGTTACTTTGCCTGTTCCGTCGGATTTAGAAAATTACTACAAAAGTGAAGCATATATATCTCATACAAATGCGAGTAAAAGTCTTGTTGATAAAATTTATCAAAAAGTAAGAAAACGTACTTTACAAAATAAATTAGGAATTTTAAATTCATTTAAATTTTCGGATAAAAAAATCTTAGATGTTGGATCTGGAACAGGGGATTTTTTAGCTACTTGTAAAAAAGACAATTGGAATGTTTTTGGGGTTGAACCAAATGAAGATGCAAGAACGATTTCAAAAAAAAATGGAATAAATTCTATTAATGATATTTCATTCTTAAAAGAAAATAATTTTGATGTAATTACACTTTGGCATGTTTTAGAACATGTAGAAAATCTATTAGAATATATAGAAGTTTTAAAATCGAAATTAAAACCAAACGGAGTTTTAATAATTGCGGTTCCAAATTATAAAAGTTTTGATGCAAAATATTATAAAGAGTTTTGGGCGGCTTTTGATGTTCCAAGGCATCTTTGGCATTTTTCTCAAACTTCAATACAAAAATTATTTGCCAAGGTTTCTATGAAGGTAGAAAAAACAATTCCGATGAAATACGATTCCTATTATGTTTCTATGTTGAGTGAAAAATATAAATCTGGAAGAACTAATTTTATAAAAGCACTTTACATCGGATTTCTTTCAAACTTGAAAGCCAAATCAACTTCAGAGTATTCTTCGCTTATTTATGTGATTAAAAACACAAAAAACAGCATTTAAAAGCCCTTTTAGAAACGAAAAACAACTCAAGAGTAGTCTTGTTTTTAAAATTAAAAAAACGTCTTAAAAGCGATGTTTTAAGGTGTTTTTTAATAGGTTCTATTTATTTAAGGTATTGGTAGTAATCAATATTATTGATACACTTTATCTACTCAATAAATACACTCCAAATATTGTGGTTGCAAAATAAACGGCTAATGTCATCGCGCCAGCATAATCTTTTGCCAACCTTTGACCGATTAATAAAAAGACCAACGTTAAAGCAGCTAATTCTGTTCCTAAAAGTGCGTACGTTTTAATTCCTTTTGTCGCTAATTGATAAATTCCAATTATCATAAAAAGACTAGCAATAATTTCTACAATTAAAATTACAGCCAATAATAAAGGAACCATATTTTTTAATGGTGAATTAGAAAAGTGTTCTTTAATAAAAGATAAATTTCCATTCCAATCTAAAAGTTTATCAATTCCAGATTGTAAAAAAGTGACAATTAAAAAAAGTAGAATTAATATTTCTGTTGGGTAATTTTTTAATACTTCCATAAAATAGATTTGTTACCTAGCAAAACTACTAAAAAGAAAGATGCGAGCAATATATTATTACTCGCATCTTATCCAATCTCCAAACAAATTTTTTAACTATTATTTACTACACAATGCGTCTAATTCTTCTTGGCTATTTATTACCATTGTTGTTCCGTCTTTAATTATTGATAAAGGAAACACATAAACTGGTCTAACACCTTTTGCTAAGCTTTTGTAATATGTTTTTAATTCATCTTTATTTGCAATTTCTTTAGTTGTGTTATCTTCTAACGTTACAGAAATAGGAAATACAAATTCTGGTCTTTTTCCCTTTTTAGGTTTTTTTACCAATGCATCAAACTCTTCTTGAGTGTTTACAATAATTGTTTCTCCGTTTCTTTTAACAGAAATAGGAAATACAAACACTGGTTTTACACCATCAGCTAACGTATCTAAATAAGCTTTAAACTCGTCTTTATTGGCAATTTCTAAGGTAGTTGAATCTTCTAAAACAACCGATAAAGGAAATAGTAAATGTGGTCTTCTTCCTTTTGCTGGTTTTCCCATCAACGCTTTTAATTCATTTTCGTCAGAAACCTCTATTGTTTTTCCGTTTACTAAAATTGATAAAGGAAATACAAATACTGGCTTAACACCTTCATCTAAAGCATCTAAATAGGCTCTTAATGCCTCTTTATCAGCAATATCTTTTGGACTTCCATCTGTTAATTCAACAGAAATAGGAAAAATAAATTCAGGTTTTTTTCTTCCCCTGGTTCTTTTAATCAACATTTTTAATTGTCTCATATCGTTCACAGTAATTACTTCATTATCAACTGTAATTTCAAAAGGAAAAGTAAGTTTAGGTTTGTTTGTTTTTGATGCATAATCTTCCATATCATAATCACTATTAATTGTAGTAGTTGCTTCTGTATTAGTTATTGCAGTAACAGGATATGTGATAATCATAGTTTCTACCATGCTTATAACTTCTTCTTTATTAAGTGAGTTTTGAGCTTCAAAAATTTCCGCATCTTCTGTTGTTGCATCTTGACAGGCAACCATTGAGCTGACTATTATTGTTAGCGCTATTAATTTTTTTACGAATACTTTCATGATTTTTGTTTTTTAATGTTCACTAATAAAACAGGTAATTAAAAGAATACCCTACCGAAAAATCTAAAAAAATAAAAAAATCTCCTATTTTTGAGAAATAATAAGGGTTTCATGTCAGAAAAAAAATCGGTTTGTGAGTCAAAAGTATTTGAAGAATTGTACGCAGAGCACTCAAAATCTGTGTACAATTTTGCATTTTATAAAACAGGAAACTCAGCAAAATCAGAAGATTTAGTACAAGAAGCATTTATTAAAATGTGGAACAATTGTGCAAAAATAATTTTTGAAAAAGCAAAATCATATCTTTTAACAGTAGTTAATAATTTATTTTTAAATCAGGTTGCACATCAAAAAGTAGTATTAAATTATACTTTGATTGGCGGAAAAGAAGCTACAAACGAAAGTCCAGAGTTTTTAATGGAAGAAAAAGAGTTTATGGACAAGCTCCAGAATGCCATTTCCGATTTAAAAGAAGGACAAAGAGAAGTCTTTTTATTAAATAGAATTGATAAAAAAACCTATAAAGAAATTGCAGAAATGTTATCCATCTCTGTAAAAACTGTAGAAAAAAGAATGCATTTAGCATTAAAACAATTAAGAGAAACCATAGGAAACATTTAATCATCAAAAATAAAAAGTAGGGTATTTGGTAATCAAACTGTTATACTTACAAAGGAACTAAAAATGAAAAACGAACATACAGACGATACATTTTTATCACGTTGGTTAGATAACGATTTAACGAATGATGAATTGGTTTCTTTTCAAAAAACCAAAGAGTATAAAGAATATCAAAAAATTATTGACGCTACAGAAAATTTCAATGCACCCCATTTTGATAAACAGAAAGTTTTCGAAAAAATTACCCAAAAAAAGATTGATAAAAATGTAAGAAAGTTAATTCCGAATTGGATGTATGCCGCTGCAGCTTCTGTTGTAATATTATTAAGTACCGTATATTATTTAACAGAATCTAATGAAACTTTTTCAACGTCTTTCGGCGAACAATTAGCGTTGGTTTTACCTGATGGATCAGAAGTTTTATTAAACTCAAAATCTTCAATTACCTATAAAAAGAGCGATTGGTTTGATGGGAAAAGAACTTTAGAATTAAAAGGAGAAGGTTATTTTAAAGTTAAAAAAGGAGCTACTTTTAGTGTTTATTCTGATAACGGAAGCGTAAATGTTTTAGGAACACAATTTAATGTAAAAACAAACCCTTCTTATTTTGAAGTGCTGTGTTACGAAGGAAAAGTACAAGTTAAAAACAACCAAGAAACGGCAATTTTAACTCAAGGTTTGTCCTTTAGGAAAATAGAAAAAAGGAATCCAGAAAAAGGAACTTTCTTAAATTCAAAACCAAATTGGATCGACGGAGAAAGTAGTTTTAACAACACGCCTTTACAATTTGTTTTAAAAGAGTTAGAAAAACAATATCAAATAAAAATAACTTCTACAAATATTGATGTAAATACGTTGTTTACAGGAACTTTTACAAATAAAAACTTACATTTAGCATTACAAACAATTTGTGCTCCTTTAGCGATTCAGTTTACAATTAATGATGCTACTGTAGTGCTTTCCAAAAAATAAGGATGCTTAAAAAAACCTTTTTTTCTTGCTGTTTTCTTTTTATGGTCGGAGTTGTTTTTGCGCAAAATCAAACTCAAAAATTTTCTTTAGCAGAAATTTTAACATCTATTGAAAAGCAATACGATGTAAAGTTTTCATACAGTTCTAACTTGATAAAAAACGTGTTGTGTTTTCCTTTTAAGAATGAAAAAACACTAAAAGAAAAATTAGAAAGTTTAAGCAAACAAACCTATTTAAACTTCAATCAAATTGATGCAAGGTATATTGTGATTGCAGAAAAACAAATCACAAAAAACCATACAATTAGTGGAATATTAATCAATGCTAAAAACAAAGAAGTTGCTTCTTTTTCATCCGTAATAATTAAAGGAACTACACGTGGAACAACCGCAGATGAAAACGGAAAATTTATACTCGAGAATGTTTCTTCAAATCAGCAAATTATAATTCAAAGTATTGGTTTTACTTCAGTTACAATTCCAGTCTATCAATTTTTAAATCAACCGAACATAACAATTGAATTGGTTGAGGAAAATATACATTTAGAAGAAGTCTTAATTAGCGATTATATAACACAAGGAATTTCAAAAAAACAAGATGGCGCTATAGAAGTTTCTCCAAAAAAATTAGGAATTTTACCTGGACTAATTGAACCTGATGTTTTATTGAGTTTGCAATTATTACCCGGAATTCAAAGTCCGTCAGAAACCGCTTCTGGTTTACAAATTAGAGGAAGTTCTCCAGATCAAAACTTGGTATTGTTTGATGGAATTAAAATGTATCAAAGCGGACATTTTTTTGGACTGATTTCTTCTTTTAATCCATACGTTACTAAAAAAATTACCTTGTATAGAAACGGAACCAATGCAAAATATGGCGATAGAATTGGTGGCGTTTTAGACATTTCTTCTGGCGATGAGGTTCCTACTTTAGAAACAGGTTTTGGAATAAATTTTACACACGCAGATGCTTTTGTAAAAACACCTTTGTTCAATAATAAAGTAGGTTTGGTTTTTTCTGTGAGAAGATCAATTACAGATGTTGTTGAAACAATTACCTATAAAAACTTTTCTGAAAGTGTCTTTCAGAATACACGAATTTTAGAAGAAGCGGTTAATAATCCAAATAAATTATCTAATGTAAACAACGATTTTTATTTTCAAGATTACAACCTGAAAATAGTTGCAGATATATCTGAAAAAAGCAAGCTATCAATCAGTAATTTATTTAATAAAAATCAATTAGAGTTTTCTTCAGAAAACGAACGATTTAGGGAGAAAATAGTTGATAATATTACCTATCAAAATAAAGGAACTAGATTTCTTTGGAATTACAAAACGTCGGAGTTTTTTATACAAAACATCGATTTTCACACATCAGAATACGAGTTTGATTATTTTGGAAATCGAGAAGAAACAAGAAATAATGCAAACGATAATAGAAATAGAGAATTTGAAATAGTTAATCATGTAAAAGACAACGGAATTAATTATGATTTTACCTATAACTTGAATCCTAATTTTCAATTGAACGGAGGGTATCAGTTTTCTAAAACAAACATTTTATATACGTATAACACTAATTTTTCTACTCCAAATAACCAATTGTTAAACGCAGAAAATAGTACGAATACTACCAACGCTTTATTTTCTGAATTAAAGTATAACAACACTAACTCGTTTATTAGTTTTGGTGTTAGAGTCAATCATTTTTCTGCTGCAAAAGAATGGTTTTTTGAACCGAGAATTTTTGCTTCCACAAAATTTTCTGAAACGTTTACACTTAAAACATCCGCCGAAATAAAAAACCAAGCCGTAAGTCAAATTATTGAATATAGAAATAACGGAATTGGCTTAGATAATGATATTTGGGCAGTAGCAAATAATGCGATTACGATTTTAAATAGCAAACAATTGGCTGTTGGATTTTTATATCAAAAAAACGGCTGGAATTTGGATGTAGATTTCTATAAAAAAAAGGTAAAAGGACAAACGTTAATGACCGACGATATTGCAAGCAATACAAAAACGAGTCAAGTTCCTTTTTATATTTCTGGAGAAAGTGATATTACAGGAATTGATATACTACTAAAAAAAAGATTTGGTAATTATCGTTCTTGGATTAGCTATTCGTACGCAGCTACAAAACAGCAATTTAAAGAGTTAAATAACGGAAATTCTTTTGACGGAATAAACGGAATTCCACATTCTTTTACGTGGTCTCATACATATAAATTAAATCAATTTGAGTTTTCTTTAGGATGGAAATTGCGTTCCGGAATTCCATATACAGAGGCAACAGGAACCCATAAAGATCAAAATAATAACTTACGAGTTACTTACGGAAGTGTAAATGAAAAAAGATTGCCAAATTATCAGAAATTCGATTTTTCATCAACCTATAAATTCAACTTTTCTAAAAAGAAAAAAGTGGAAGGAAAAATAGGAGTATCGCTAACAAACATTTTTAATAAAAAGAATATTTTAGACAGAACCTACGAACTTAAATTTGTGAATTCTCAAGGAAATGTTGAAGAACAAAAATTGGTAAAAACCGATAGAATTTCGTTAGGTTTTACTCCAAACCTGGTGTTTAGACTTACCTTTTAATTAATTGATAACCGCTTCTTTTGTATGTAATAAACGAGTTAGCTTTATTGATAAATCTAACAAGATAATTTTTGCATTTCCATTTCTCTCAATATGATATATTGCTGAGCTAATTTCGTCACTAATTTCTAAGACATTGCCGCTGTGTACAAACGGAGCAAACTTTTTTAAGTCAAATCCGGCAGTTTCGGTTTCTAAAAAAACAATTGCTTCCGAGTTGTAATTTAACAACATTGCTTGTCTAAAAAACTGCAAACAATAGTGTAAAAAACGCTTCTGAGTTTCTCTTCCGCTTTTTGCAATTTCATCGCTCCAAGAAATTAATTGTTGGATAATAGTTGCGTTTCCTTTGGCTCTAAAAGCAGTTCTAACCCAAGTAATAAACCATTGTTCAAAAATGGTATCGCTAGAATCATGTACTAATAAATGCAGCGCTTTGTTGTAATTTCCTTCTGTTTGATGTGCAATCTTATATGCAGCACTTTCAGAAATATGTTCATTCGTAATCAAAGATTGCGCAATTTCTTCTTCGGATAAGGCCTGAAAATGAATGGTTTGACAACGAGATTTTATGGTATTTATAATTTGCTCTTCGTCTTCTGTGCACAAAATAAAAAGGGTTTTTTCTGGCGGCTCTTCAATAAGTTTTAACAGCTTATTTGCTGCAGACATGTTCATTTTTTCTGCCATCCAAATAATCATCACTTTAAAACCACCTTCGTAAGATTTTAGTTTTAAGGATTTTACAATATTTTCTGCTTCATCAACACCAATTAAACCTTGCTTGTTTTCTACACCAATAAATTGCAACCAATTGTATAAACTTCCGTACGGTTGTTCTTTTACAAAAGTTCTCCAATCTTCTAAAAACAAATCACTTACAGGATGTTTTTTTACTTTATCATTTGAAGTTACTGGAAATGCAAAATGCAAATCTGGATGTGTTAGTTTTTCGCATTTAATCCTACAAGAATCTTCGTCAATACTAGTTGCACAAAGTAAGTATTGTGCATAAGCAATTGCCATTGGTAATGCACCAAAACCTTCTTTTCCAACAAACAATTGTGCATGCGGAATTCTACCATTTTCTGTAGTAGATTTTAGGTGATTTTTAATATGATCTTGACCAATTACATCTTTGAAAAACATAGCACAAATATATAAATTTAAAGCATCGAAAACAGCATTCGTCTTTTTTGATGAGTTATTTTTTGGAACCTTCTTAAATAAGTACATTTGTAAAAAAATAAAAGAGCAATGCCAACACTAAACGATTTTAATTTCGAGAATAAAAAAGCACTGATACGAGTTGATTTTAATGTGCCTTTAAATGATGAATTTATGGTGACAGACGCAACAAGAATTCACGCTGCTAAATCAACCATAATCAAAGTTTTAGAAGATGGTGGTTCTGCAATATTAATGTCGCATTTAGGAAGACCAAAAGGAAAAGAAGATCAATTTTCTTTGCGCCATATTGTAGAAAAAGCAACCGAAATTTTAGGCATTCAAATTAAATTTATTGACGATTGTGTTGGCGATAAAGTAACCCAAGCAGTTTTAGAATTAGAGCCTGGAGAAATTTTATTATTAGAAAATTTACGTTTTTATAATGAAGAAAAAGCGGGTGATAAAAAGTTTGCAGAACAACTTTCTAAATTGGGAGATATTTATGTAAATGATGCTTTTGGTACAGCACACAGAGCACACGCATCAACAGCAATTATTGCTCAATTTTTTACAGAAAATAAATGTTTTGGAAACTTATTAGCAAGAGAAATAGAAAGCATCAACAAAGTTTTAAACGATAACGAAAAACCTGTTACAGCCATTTTAGGAGGTGCAAAAGTGTCTTCAAAAATAGGAGTTATTGAAAATATTTTAGACAAAGTAGATCATATTATTATTGGTGGTGGAATGACTTTTACTTTTGTAAAAGCACTTGGAGGGAAAATAGGAAACTCTTTAGTAGAAGATGACAAACAAGAATTGGCGTTGGCTATTTTAGAAAAAGCAAAAGCAAAAAATGTAGCAATTCATTTACCAGTTGATGCCATTATTGCAGATAGTTTTTCTAATGATTCAAATACACAAGAAGTTGATACAAATAAGATTCCTGATGGTTGGATGGGGTTAGATGCTGGGCCAAAAACAACTCAGAAATTTGCAGAAGTAATTGCAAAATCAAAAACCATATTATGGAATGGTCCATTAGGTGTTTTTGAAATGGAAAAATTTGCTAAAGGAACGATTGAGCTAGGAAATGCCATTGCAGAAGCAACTAAAAACGGTGCCTTTTCTTTAGTTGGTGGTGGCGATTCTGTTGCTGCAGTTAAACAGTTTGGTTTTGAAGATAAAGTAAGTTATGTTTCAACTGGTGGAGGCGCAATGTTAGAAATGTTAGAAGGAAAAACATTACCAGGAATTGTAGCGATTCTTAATTAAACAATTTTTTAATGTAACAATGTCTCAATTTATTGTTTCATTGCTACATAAAATTCATTTTTACATTATTACAATGAAATACACAACAGTACCAAATTCAGATATAAGAGTTTCTAAAATTTGTTTAGGAACCATGACTTGGGGTCAGCAAAACACAGAAAAAGAAGGTCACGAACAAATGGATTATGCGTTAGAAAAAGGAATTAATTTCTTTGATGTTGCAGAATTATATCCAATTCCGGCAAGAGCAGAAACCTACGGATCTACTGAAAAAATTATTGGTACTTGGTTTCAAAAAACAGGAAATAGAGACAAAGTTGTGTTGGCATCTAAAATTGCTGGTTGGGGCGCTTATACGGCTCATATTAGAAAAGATGGTTTTAGTAAAAGAGGCATTAAAGAAGCGGTTGAAAACAGTTTAAAAAGATTGCAAACAGATTATATTGATTTGTATCAATTGCATTGGCCAGAAAGAGCTGCAAACTGTTTTGGTGTTCGAGATTATCCTTATAAAAACCACACTGAGCGACACGAAAACCATTTAGAAATTTTAGAAACATTAGAGAGCCTTATCAAAGAAGGAAAAATTCTTAAAATAGGGTTGTCTAATGAAACTCCTTGGGGAACAATGCAATATTTACAAACTGCAAAAGATCATAATCTACCAAGAATGTCTACCATTCAAAATTCATATTCATTAATTCACAGAGCTTATGAATACGGAATGTCTGAAGTTTCTTTGAGAGAAAATATTGGTTTATTAGTGTATTCTCCACTTGCTTTTGGAGTTTTATCTGGAAAATATTTAAACGGAAAAAAACCTGTGGATGCTCGTGCCATTTTATTTCCAAATTACAATAGATACTCTTCTCCGCAATCTGAAAAAGCAGTAATTGAATATCAAAAAATTGCTAAGAAACATGGTTTATCGTTGGTAGAAATGTCATTGGCTTTTGTAAATCAATTACCTTTTGTTACAAGTAATATTATTGGCGCTACAAAAATGAGTCAGTTAAAAGAAAACATCAACAGCATCAATATTGATTTGTCAGAAGAAATTATAAATGAAATAAATGAAATTCATAAAATAATGCCAAATCCGGCACCATAACAAAAAAAAGAGGTTGCAAAAACAACCTCTTTTTTTTAGTATCCTATTTTAGAACGAACTCTTTTTAAAACTCCAGCTGCAACTTTTCTAGCTTTTTCTGCCCCAATTGCTAAAGCTTCATCAAGTTCATGTAAGTTATTCATATAATGATTGTACTTTTCTCTTTCTGTAGCAAATTTTTCTACAATCAATTCGTACAAAGCTTGTTTTGCATGACCATAACCATAATTTCCTCCTATATAATTTGCTCTCATTTTTGCAATTTCTGTTTCAGAAGCTAGCAATTTATATAAAGCAAACACATTGTCTGTTTCTGGGTTTTTAGGTTCTTCAAGTGGAGTACTATCTGTTTGAATTGCCATAATCTGTTTGCGTAATTTTTTATCATTTAAAAAGATATTGATAAAATTATTACGCGATTTACTCATTTTTTCTCCGTCTGTACCAGGAATTAGTTTTGTGTCTTCACTAATTTTAGCATTAGGTAAAATTAAGGTTTCACCAACAATATTGTTAAACCTGCTTGCAACATCTCTAGTCATTTCTATATGCTGTAACTGATCTTTCCCAACAGGAACAATCTCTGCATCATACAATAAAATATCTGCCGCCATTAACATTGGATATGTAAATAATCCAGCGTTTACATCGGCCAATCTATCAGATTTATCTTTAAAACTATGCGCCAATGTTAAACGTTGAAATGGGAAAAAACAACTCAAATACCACGATAATTCTGTTACCTCTGGCACATCGCTTTGTCTGTAAAAGACTGTAGAATTTACATCCAATCCACAAGCAAGCCACGTTGCAGCAACACTGTATGTATTTTCTTTTAAGGTTTTTGCATCTTTTATTTGTGTTAAAGAATGCATGTCTGCAATAAATAAAAAGGTTTCTTCTTTAGCTTCTTTCGCCATTTGAATTGCAGGTAAAATTGCACCTAGTAAATTTCCTAAATGTGGTGTTCCTGTACTTTGTACGCCAGTTAAAACTCTCGACATTAATTTGTGTTTAAATAATTTTTAAATCTAAAGCAAAAATACAGTTTTAATAAAGAAAACCCAATAAGAATATTAATTACTACATTTGGCGACTATGGAATTCTTTAAAAATAGTTTACGTGCTATTTGGCGCGTTTGGTTTTACGTTTTTTTTGGAGCATCGTTACTTTTAATGATACCCTTTTTATTCATTTTAACCTTTAACGAAAATCAATATCCTACTTTATATAAAATTATTAGAGCGTTTTCTAAGACGCTTATTTTTGTGATGGGTTTTCGGTTACAAAAACAAATAGAAGAACCTTTAGACAAAACAAAAAGCTATATGTTTTGTCCAAACCATACTTCAATGTTAGATCCGTTTATTTTAGTAAGTATGAACAAAAATCCGATTGTATTTGTTGGAAAAGCGGAGCTTAAAAAAATTCCTGTATTTGGTTTTTTTTACAAACGAATTTGTATTTTGGTTGATAGAAGTAGTCAAAAAAGTAGAAAAGAAGTTTATTTTAGTGCCAAACGAAGATTAAAAAACGGAACTAGTGTGGCAATTTTTCCTGAAGGATTAGTACCAGCAGAAGATGTTATTTTGAGTCCGTTTAAAAACGGCGCATTTTCTTTAGCAATTGAACATCAAATTCCGATTGTACCCGCAACATATTACGATTGTAAACGTTTCTTTTCTTGGACATATTTTAAAGGAAAACCAGGAACAATAAGAATTAAACAGCACAAACCTATAGTTACCAAAGGATTAGATAAAAAAAGTGTAAAAACTATCAAACAACAAACATTTGCTGTTTTGTTTAATGAATTATCTAATGACGCGGAATATATGAAAGATACAAATAGATTAATTCATGAGTAAAATCAACCATAAATACAGTCAGAAAGAAGAAAAAATTAATATTGCATCGCATGCTTTTGGATTGATTTTAAGCATCATTGCATTTCCTTTTTTAGTTTTAAAATCATTGTATTTTGAAGGCTTTTGGAAACCTTTTAGTTTGCTAATTTTCGGAATGAGTTTAATTATTTTGTATGCTGCGTCAACATTTTATCATTCTGCTACAAAACCAAAATTAAGAAGAAGATTAAACATTTTTGACCATGCAGCAATCTATGTTTTGATAGCAGGAACTTACACACCTTTTACAATTATTACATTAGAAGGAGAAACAGGCTGGATCATTTTTGGACTAACATGGTTATTTGCCTTAACAGGAATTATTTTAAAACTTTTTTTTACTGGAAAATTCGATAAATTATCTACAATAATGTATGTGTTAATGGGTTGGCAAATTGTTTTTGCAATTTCTCCTTTATTAGAAAAACTATCTTCAGAAGGGTTATTTTGGTTATTTGCTGGCGGTGTATTTTATACAATTGGTGCAGTATTATATTCTATAAAAAAGATTCCTTACAATCATGCAATTTTTCATTTTTTCGTTCTTGGAGGTAGTATGTCTCATTATATTTCTATTTACCTTTATATTTAATTTAGTTTTTGGTGTTTTTTTTAAAAGATAAAACACAAATAAGAATAAAATGCAATCATAAATTTAAAAAAAGAGTATTCTATTTAAAATAAATGCAATTATTTGTTATTCAGTAAAAAACAAGTTATATTTGTCGTCTTAAATGACAAAAACAATATTTTTATTGTTGTTGCGTTTAAGGTAAATAAATCTTATTTAGGGGGTAGGTTTATTAAATTTCCTCGAGCTTTTGTTCGAGGTTTTTTATGCCCAAAACTGAAATGGAGACCTGCTTAAAGAAGAATTATAATACTTTATTTCCCCTGTAACTTCTTTGCCCAACCAAGATGGTTTTGAAAAAAATTCATTTTCTGTAGTTAGTTCAACTTCTGCAATGATTAAACCAACATTAGCACCAAAAAACTCATCAACTTCAAAAATATGACTCTCTTCTTTAACATAATACCTGTCTTTTTCTATTGCTGTTTTTTCTGTTAGGAGCATTAATTGTTCTGCTTCTAAAACCGGAATTTCTTTTTCCCATTCAAAACGAATTGTACCGGCATTATTTGATTTTCCTTTAACAGTTAAAAAGGCTTTATCATCTATAATTCTAACACGAACAGTTCTTTCTTTATCAGAATTTAAAAACCCTTGTTTTATATGTTTTTTTTGAAAAGCTTTTCTTTTAAAAGAATCGTTTTTTACTAAAAATTTCCTTTCTATTTCTAGATTCATTTATTTGCCGTTAATATTTGTACTAATGTATTGTTTTTTATCGTTATTGTTACAATTATTAGATATCTTTGAATTATAAAAACACTTCTATAATGAAAAAAACCTTTTTGTTTTTTTTGCTATTACTTCCTTTTTTATCATTTTCTCAAACAGATTTTAGCAATCGATGGGAAGATTTCTTTTCCTACAATACTGTAAAAGATTTTCTTACGGTAAACGATAAAATTTATGCACTTACAGACAATGCTGTTTTCACCTACAATACAAACACTAATGAAACCGAAAAACTATCATCAATAAATGGTCTTTCTGGAGAAACGACTTCTGCAATACACTTTAACAATTCTAATAGGAGACTTGTTATTGGTTATGAAACGGGTTTAATGGAGGTTGTAAATGAAGACGGAAGGATTAAAATTTCTTCGGATATTGTTAACTTTAATCAATCAGGAGAAAAGCGCATCAATCACATTTCTGAACTCAACAATAAACTATATATTTCTACTCCTTTTGCCGTTGTGGTTTATGATATTGATAAATTAGAATTTGGAGATACCTATTTTATCGGCGCAAATTCTACTTCTGTAAAAATCAATCAAACATTAATTGCCAACAATCAAATTTTTGCGGCAACAGAAAACGGAATTTATGTTGCAAGTTTATCAAACCCAAATTTGATCGATTTTAATAATTGGCAACTTTTATTTGCGGGAAATTATTCAAATATTACCAGGTTTAATACGTCAATTTATACATCAAAAGGGGCAGATTTAATTAAAATTACGGGATCAAATTCAACCGTAGAAAAAACATTTCCGAATACCATTAAAAAGCTAAAAAGTAACGGGCAAAATTTAATTGTTACTTCTAATCAAGAGGTATCAGTTTTAAACTCTAATTTAAATGAAGTTTATAAAAGTACACCAACGATTCCTTATAATTTTACTTTAAACAGCGCCTCTTCTTTTGGAAATAATTTATTGTTAGCAACCAACGAATTTGGTCTTTTACAAATTCCCCTTTCAGGAAATCAGACTTTTACAGAAATTCATCCTGAAGGACCACTTTCTAATAGTGTTTTTTCGATGGATGCTTTAAAAAATAATATTTGGTTTGTGTATGGCGGTTATACTTCTGCTTATGTTCCAACAGGAACTTTAAAAGGGTTTAGCCACTACAATGGATCTGAATGGAAAAATACAGCGTTTACAAATGCTTTTCCGGTGTTTGATTTGGTAAGTGTTACCATAGATCCAAATCATGACAATAGAGCGTTCTTAAGTTCTTTTGCACAAACCTCTTCAGGTAATATCTTATCTGGCGGCGGATTGTTTGAAGTTGTAGATGATCAAATCATAAATTTTTACAATTCACAAAATAGCCCATTAGAAGATTTTTTTCCAAACGATCCAAATAACATTACAACTAGAGTTAGCGGAACTGTTTTTGACACTCAAGGAAACCTTTGGGTTACTGATGTTCTTGCCACAAACAAGCTTAAAAAACTATCTTCTGGCGGTACTTGGCAGTCTTTTGATTTAAGAAGTATACAAACCAATAGTGCTCAAGAATTAAACACGATTAAAGTTGATAAATCGAATAGTTTATGGATGGGAACAAGAAGAAATGGGGCTTATGTTTTTAACGAAACAGGTAATAGAAAAAGAGCGTTAACGACCGAGTCTACCAAAGGAAGTTTACCGCACGCAAATGTGAGAACAATTGCTGTTGATAGAAACAATAGAATTTGGATAGGAACACAATCTGGTTTGGTGGTTTTTTATAATGCAAACGGAGTTTTTGAAGCGTCGATTTACGATACAGAACCTATTATTATTTTAGACGATGGGATTCCGAAAAAACTATTAGGAAATCAAACTATTAATACGATTGCTGTTGATGGCGCAGATAACAAATGGTTTGGAACCGATAATGGCGGTGTTTTATACACAAATCCGAGTGGACAAAAAACATTGGCTAGTTTTAACAAAGACAATTCTCCGTTGCCATCAAATAAGATTTTAAACATCAGCGTAGATGTTACAAACGGAAAAGTATATTTTGCTACAGATAAAGGCGTTGTTGCTTACAATAGCAATGTTGCAAGTTTTGGAGAAACGTTAGAGCAAGTGTATGCGTATCCAAATCCGGCGTTAAAAAACCATCAAATAATTACCATTGATGGAATAAATGGAAACCATTTACCCAAAGGAACAAATGTTAAAATTTTAGATGTTGCTGGTAATTTGGTGTATGAAACCAATGTGGTTGAAGGACAAGAAATTAAAGGCGGAAAAGTAGTTTGGAACAAAACCAATTTGGCAGGAAAAAAAGTAGCTTCAGGTATTTATATTGTGTTGCTTTCTAATGATGATGCTTCAGAAACAACTTCCACTAAAATTGCAATCATAAATTAATGGCTCTCATAAAAACAAAAGCAATTGTGTTAAGTTCCTTAAAATATGGAGAGACAAGTTTAATTGTTCGTTGTTTTACTTTAGAAGACGGTTTAAGATCCTATTTATTAAGAGGTATTTTAAACTCAAAAAAAGGAAAAATAAAATCAGCCTATTTTCAGCCATTAACACAATTAAATATCGAAGCCAACCACAATAACAAAGGAAACTTAAATAGCATTAGAGAGGTTCATATTGTAAATCCGTATAAGAACATTTACACCACTATTTTTAAGCAAACAATTGTACTGTTTTTATCAGAAATTTTAAGCAGCACCATACAAGAAGAAGAAGCCAACGAAGGATTATTTTCTTTTTTAGAAACCTCTTTTATTTGGTTAGACACCAATGATAAAACCGCGAACTTTCATTTACTTTTTTTATTAAACTTAACTAAGTTTTTAGGATTTTATCCAGATATATCTAATATAAACTCTAACTATTTTAATTTAATTGAAGGAAATTTTATGGAATCAACAACAGAAAAAGAGGTTGTTTTTGGAGATAATTTAGTTCAATTTAAAAAGCTGTTAGGCACAAATTTTGATAGTATAGAGTCAATCAAATTTAACCAACAAGAAAGACAACAAGTTTTACAAATAATAATTCGTTATTTTGAATTACATTTGGACGGATTTCGCCGCCCAAAGTCTTTAAAAGTATTAGAAACAGTATTTAACTGATGATGAAGAGAATCTTTACCCTATTAATCGCTTTTTATAGCATTTCAAGTTTTGGACAAACAATTAAAGTTTTAGATGAAGAAAGTGGCTTTCCTATAAGTGAAGTTGCTATTTATAATAAAAAATTAACAATTTCTACCATTACAGATGCTAATGGAACTGCAGATATTTCTAATTTCGAGAATACGGATATACTGCTTATTTCGCATGTTTCTTATGCAACGATAAATACATCGTTTGCAAATTTACAAAGAAACAAGTTTGTGATTAAATTGATTAAAAAAACGGCGCGATTAGATGAGGTTGTTTTGTCGGTTTTTAAAACACAAGAAAGATCTACACGCATTGCAGAACAAACGGTTGCAATTACTAGAGATGAGATTTTAAAAGAATCTCCACAAACATCCGCAGATTTATTAGCTTCAATACCTGGAATTAAAATTCAAAAATCGCAATTTGGTGGCGGAAGTCCAGTTTTAAGAGGAATGGAATCTAACAGGGTTTTATTGGTTGTAGATGGCGTTAGAATGAACAATGCCATTTATAGAAAAGGACATTTACAAAATTCAATTACTATTTCTCCGTCTTTATTAGAACGAACTGAAATTGTGTTCGGACCCTCTTCTGTTATTTATGGTTCTGATGCTTTAGGAGGCGTAATCCATTATTACACAAAAACACCAAAAACATCCGAAGAACCTAAAATAAAAAGTAATTTCTTTTCTAGATTTGGAACCGCAAATCAAGAAATAACTACCAATATTTCAGCGGAATTAAGTTTTCAAAAATGGGCATCTTTTACCAGTTATACGCAAAGCTCTTTTGGAGATTTAAAAATGGGAAAAAATAGAAATCACGGATTTACAAACTGGGGATTAGTTCCTTATTTTTCTGAAAATCTTGATGCTAATTATTATGCAAATCCAACTGTAAATTCAGATCCAAATATTCAAAGAAATACCGGATATGAACAAAAAGATTTTTTACAAAAATTTTACATTCCGTTATCAGAAAAAACTGATGTAACGTTAAACTTTCAATACTCAACTTCTTCAAACATTCCAAGATTTGATAAGTTAATGGAATTAAAATCGGGCTCGTTAAAGTTTGCAGAATGGTATTATGGCCCACAAGAACGATTTTTAGTTTCAACACAATTAGCTATCAATCCAGAAAAAAAATGGTTAGATCAAGGAACCATTACGTTGGCTTATCAAAACATAAAAGAATCTAGAGTTCAAAGAAAATTTAACGATTTAGAACGACTTTACAGAAATGAAGAAGTGGATGTTTATACGTTAAATGGAGATTTTTCAGTTCCTTTAACAAGTGATAAAAACAGAAATTTATCTTACGGGTTTGAAATTTCTTATAATGATGTAACCTCAATTCCTGAAGGAAAAAAAATTGCTGTATCAAGTAACAAAGTGGTTGGTTTTACAGGAGATTTTAAAGTGCAATCTCGTTTTCCAGATGGCGGAAGTAGTTATTCTAGTTCAGCAGTTTATACAGATTATAGACAAGACTTGAACTCAAAATCTACTTTAAATACAGGAATTAGATTAAC
The DNA here is from genome assembly GCA_913065125.1 of uncultured Flavobacteriaceae bacterium. GTDB lineage: Bacteria > Bacteroidota > Bacteroidia > Flavobacteriales > Flavobacteriaceae > Polaribacter > Polaribacter gochangensis. The sequence goes on from CAJYAG010000002.1 coordinate 457,474, forward strand.
CAATACAACCCTAAATGCAAAATGGATAGATCAAACGTTTATTGTGTTGCCAAAAACAGAAATAGAACTCAATAATACAGCCTTAACTGCAACACTTGGTTACGTTTATAAACCAACCAAAAATTGGAAAATTAACAGTGTAATTTCTTCTGGATTTCGTTCTCCAAATATAGATGATGTTGGTAAAATAAGAGAGAAAAGTGGAGATGTAACCATCCCAAATATTGCATTAAAACCAGAGTTTGCCTACAATGCAGAAATAGGAGTTCTAAAATATTTTAATCAAAGAAGATTTAGTTTTGGATTTAACACCTATTACACCATTTTAGATAACTATATTACAAGAGAAGCAAACGGAAATACAATTATGTACGACGGAGAACAAGGAAATGTTGTGCTAAACGTAAACAAAGGGAGAGCTTTTATTACAGGTTATACCGCCAATTACTTTGGAAGAATAAATAATAAATGGAAAACTTCTGGAACCATAACTTACACTAAAGGAAGAACATTTGATACAGAAGAACCAATGTCTTCAATTCCGCCTTTATTTGGAAGGTTTGAAATTAGTTATCGAAAAAATAAGATAGAAGTATCGGCAGATTATAGATTTAATGCTAAAAAAGACATTAAAAATTATAATATTTCTGAAGGAATTGACAATCATACTCAAACGCCAATCGTAGACGCCAATGCTACAAATAATGTAGATAAATATTACGGCACACCAAGCTGGAAAACAGTTGGTTTAAACGGAAAATATAATGTAAATCAGAACTTTTGGATTCAAGGAAAAATAACGAATCTTTTAGATGAACATTACAAAGAATTTGCTTCTGGAGTTTCTGCTCCTGGAAGAAATTTTTCAGTAGCAATTCATGCTACTTTTTAGACTTTATTTTTTTTCCGTCTGCATCAAAATTTTTCGACAAAACTTGTTCGGTTTTAATCACAGAAACTGCTAAAGAAAGCAACATAATAGCCATTGGTTGCCAAGTCATTTCTGCGCTAGAAATAAATACTAAAAACAACGCAGCAACAAAAGAAATTGCAGCATATTTAAGCAATGTTTTGATAAAAAAAGTATTGGCAAAATGCCAAATTTCTTCGTTCAACATTGATTTATTGGTTCTATAACCATAGAGAGCATTTATCTTTTTAGGTGGAAAAAAATAAAACAATATGCTAAAGAAAAAAAGCACACCATTTACAGAAATAACATAAATATACGGATTCATAATTATTGTTTTTTTAATGGTCTTATTAAACCTTCTTGTGCAACAGAGGCAATTAAATCTCCTTTTCTAGAATAAATATTTCCTCTTGCAAAACCTCTTGCGCCAAAAGCATTTGGAGATTCTGTTTTGTACAACATCCAATCATCTAAATCAAAATCTCTAAAAAACCACATAGAATGATCTAAACTTGCCATTTGTGTGTTTCCAAAATTTGCTTTACTTGCATTTGGGTATAACGTTGAATTTAAAATATTATAATCAGAAATATAAGTAAGAATTTGCTGTTTTACAGCAAGATCTACGTTTGTAGGATTTCCTTTAACTTTAAACCACACATCCGAAAACGGAGGTAAATCTTTTAAATCTAAAGGGTTTACAATAAAAGTTGGTTTAAATTCTATCGGACGTTCAATTTCTAAAAAATACTTTAATTGTTTTGGTAAAAATTCTCCCATTTGATCTAACATATCGCTCCAACTTAACAACTCTTCTGGTTGTTTAATGTCGCTTTTACAATCTTGTTGATGTTCGTGTCCTTCTTCTTTTTTATGAAAAGATGCAGCTAAAATAAAGATTCTTTTACCGTTTTGTTTTGCAGTAACTCTTCTGGTAGAAAAACTACCACCATCTCTCATTTCTTTTACAGAATATATAATAGGAAGCTCTAAGTTTCCTGCTTCTAAAAAATAGGCGTGTAAAGAATGCAAAACTCTGTGATCAGAAACGCTATTATTAGCTGCGCTAAGTGCTTGCGCTAATACTTGTCCGCCAAAAACATTAGGACTACCAATAGTTTTACTAACGCCAATGTATTTTTTTTTCGATTTTTTTTCTAATGTAAGTACTGCAATTAAATCCTCGATAGAGTTCATAAAATAAGTTATATTTTTTACAAATATAAAGAGATTTACTGGGTTAAAGTTTTAGATTTAAAAGGATTTTGTTGCTTAAAAGGTTTGGTTTCTATATAGCTCAAAAAATGTTTTACAAACTTATTAGTTAAGGTTTTTTTATGACGGATATAACAGGTTAAATCTTGCGGAACTGCGCCAATTGACGTTTTAATTTCGCTTGCTGTTCTTCCAAAATTGATCACTTTTAATTGTTGATGTATCGCAATTTGAATATAATCGTATAACATTCGTTGGTAAATTGCCAATTCTTTATTTACAGCATAATCGATGCCAACAAAATGCGCATCCAAAGAATCATTATTAATTAAGCCAGACATAAAACCAACAATTTTATGATGATACCAATAGGTTTTTAGAATGTAATTTTCGCCTAAATTCTTTTTTAAAGACAAGTAGGTTTCTAGATTAAATTCACCCAAATTAAAATCGGCTTTGTCTGAAACAGTTTTGTATAGTTTGGTAATTTCTGGCATTAATTCCTTAATATTTTCAATAGAACTGTCTTTTACAACCAAATCGCTACTTAACATCAAGGCTCGTTTTGCTTTGACTCTAAACTTGGTTTTCATTGCGTTTAAATAGGCATTAAAATTGTTCCAATTTTCATTCAAATAGAGCACCATATTTGGTTCTACATTAAACGAATAATAGTTTAAATCGTGCAGTTCATCAGTAATGGCTAAAGATTCTTTTATAAAGTCTTTTATAAGATAAATAGAAATATCTTTTGTTGTTATTTGTGAAGAAATGGCTTTTGCTAAGTCTTTTATAATTGCTTGTTTGTGCTGATTTTCTTTGATAAAGATTCCGTGTTCGCCACTTACAAAAACATTTCCGCAGACTAATAATTTTATAGGTTTTAACTTCGGAAAAACACCTAATCGTCTTCCAAAACATTTTATTTGATCAAAACTTTTATTGAAAGAACTTTCTAATCCGTCTAGCGGAAAATCAACAATTTGAATACTTGCAAAAGCAATTGGCTGTTGCTTTTTATTTAACAACACCAAATAAGAAAATGTAATTTGAGGATTGTTTTTTTCTAATGAAATTAAATAATCTGGATGAAAATACGCATTATCTGTACATTGCAATTCGTGCCAAATATCTTGAGTAATTTCTGTTACTGAAGAGAAAAAAAGAGCGGTATTCGGTTTTTTGTATAAATTCAAATTGCTTAGGTAATTTAACATTCGAAAAATACGAAAAGAAAAGCAACCATATAAAGCTATAGAACAATCTTTTGTTAATTAATAAAAAACAAAGATTTAATTGTATTTTTATCAACCTAAAAAAGAACAATGCAGGCAGATTTTAATTTTAATTACGGACACCTTTTTGAAGAAGATTTACTCAAAGAAATTCTTGAAATTGGCGAGTATAAAAAAGTAAAAGCAGGTACAGAATTAATTGATATTGGTAGTCAAATTCAATTTATGCCGCTTATTTTAAATGGAGCAATTAAAATTTTAAGAGAAGATGAAAAAGGCGATGAATTAGTGCTGTATTATATTGAACAAGGAGATACTTGTGCTATGACAATTACTTGTTGTTTAGGACAAACAAAAAGTAAAATTAGAGCAGTTGCAGAAGTAGAAACAGCGTTGATTATGATTCCTGTTCAGAAAATTAGTGAATGGATGAACAAATATTCAACTTGGCAGAATTTTATTTTACAAAGTTATCATGAACGCATGCAAGAATTGTTAGAAGCAATTGATACGATTGCTTTTTTAAATATGGACGAACGCTTGTTAAAATACTTAAAAAATAAAGCGATGGTAAATAAAGATGAGGTCATTCAAATTACTCATAAAGAGATTGCGAGCGATTTATATACTTCTCGAGTTGTCATTTCTCGACTCTTAAAAGCTTTAGAATTAAAAGGAGAAATACAATTAAATAGAAATCAAATTACAGTATTAAATGTATAGTGTATTGGTAACTTTTGTTACCGTTTACAAATGGTGATGTCTTTAAATTTACAATTAAAGTAAAAAACAAAAATTTAAAAAATGAGTAAATTTTCAGAAATAATAAATAAAGATAAACCTGTATTAGTAGATTTTTTTGCTGATTGGTGCGGACCTTGCAAAATGATGAGTCCAATTTTAAAAGAAGTAAAGGATGCTTTAGGTGATGCTGTTTCTATCATTAAGATTAATGTTGATACTAATCAACAATTAGCAGCTAAATATCAAGTAAAAGGCGTACCAACCTTTCTTTTGTTTAAGAACGGAAAACAACTTTGGAGACAATCTGGAGTGCTACAAAAAAACGAACTAATACAAATTATAAACAACCATCAAAATTAAAAGATGATACAAATCATATTTTATATGATATATTTATAAGAATTTTGTAGCATAAAATTTATTAGCCATGTTTAATACCTTATTACCTTTAGTTTCTTGGACAAACGGAACCATCTTAATTGGAGTTTTTGCTGTTGTCTGTGTTGGCCTTGTTGCAGCAGTTATGTTGTTGATGACAACCGATAAGAAAAAAGAAGAAAAATAGCATCAAAAAAGTTGTTGTTAATTTCCTTTTATACGGGTCCAAAGATCATTTAAAAGCTGTTTAGCGTCTTCTCGATTTTTCTCGGTTTCTATAAAAGTTACTTTCCCTAAAGTATCAACTTTAATTTCATATTGAAAGGCAAAGTTTTGAGCATTGGGTTGTAAACTTAACAAGCCAAAGCGCAAATCGTTGTAAAATAAACGCTCTTCTTTTTTAGTAATGCTATACCAACCTTTTGAAACACGAATCATACGTTGTACATTTTCTTGATGCACTAAATCACCTAAAAGTTCATGATTTTTTGGATAGGCATCAAAATGAATTGGTTTTTCATCAAAAAAGGAATAATAGCCAATTAAATACTGCTTTTTTGTAGACACATTTGCAGACCATAATAGGGTGTTTAATGGCGATGGTTTTGTTTCAAAATCGCTGTATTCAATCTGTTGATTTTCCAGCGCTTTTTCAAATTGATTGCTTGCGATTCCTTTTAAAGCAAAGGTTAGTAATAGGTAGCTACTGCTGATAATTAATCCCATTGTATTATAAAATCGTCTTTTTGGTGCATCGCGTTTTTGAAAAAAGGCTAAAATTAAAAAGCCTAAAAAAGGCAACGTATAAAGAGGATCTATTACAAAAATGGTTTTAAATGCAAGTCTGTAATCTAGTGGCCAAAATAGTTGTGTTCCCCAAGTTGTGTGCGCATCTAAAATAGGATGCGTTATCAAAGCCCAAAAAAACAACCAAGACCATTCTTTAACATTCTTGTGTTTTTCATATTTAGAAACAAGCCAACCAAAAATGGGAGCAAAAAGTACAGAAAAAAAGATAGAATGTGTAAAACCTCTATGAATTTCTAAGGCAGAAACGGTATCTGTAAAATGAGAAGAAAAAATGTCTAAATCTGGAATTGTTCCTGCAATTGCTCCATAAAGCATTGCTTTATTACCAATTTTTTTCCCAAGTACAGCTTCTCCAACTGCGGCACCTAAAATAATTTGTGTTAATGAATCCATGTAAGCAAAAGTAGTCTCTTTTTTTAACGATATTTGTTTCAAATCGAAATATACTATCTTTTTATTTTAAGAACAGAAAAGCATGATTTTAAACGAAAGTTTTTGGGAAAATAAATACAAAACAAACAAAACCGGTTGGGATTTAGGTGAAATTTCTCCGCCTTTAAAAGCCTATATAGATCAATTAACAAATAAGGATTTGAAAATATTGATTCCTGGTGGTGGAAATTCATATGAAGCTGCATACCTTTTTAAAAAAGGTTTTACAAATGTTTATGTGGTTGATATTTCAGAAATTCCGTTACAAAATTTACAAAAAGAAGTTCCTAATTTCCCTTCTAATCAATTAATTCATGGTAATTTTTTTGACCTAGATATTCATTTTGATTTAATTTTAGAACAAACTTTTTTTTGTGCGATTGATCCAAACTTAAGATCAGATTACGCTGTAAAAATGAGCCAATTACTTCACGAAAACGGAAAATTAGTAGGCTTGCTTTTTGATGCAACATTAAACGAAGATCATCCGCCCTTTGGAGGATCAAAAGCAGAATATTTAAACTACTTTACGCCTCATTTCAATACCCTTACGATGGAAAATTGTTATAATTCTATTCAGAGTAGAGTTGGCATGGAACTTTTTTTATCGTTCAAAAAAAATAATTCTTAATTCCTATTTAAGTTTTTATTAAAAAACACCTTTTTTTGAAGGTAACCTATGTTACCAACAAATCTTTAAATAGCGCTTATTTTTGCGTCATCAAATAGAAATAACGATGCGTAAAAGAGTTTTTATACTACTAATTATTTTTGTTTCGGTTCAGTTTCATATAAACGGACAAGAAACAGTTGCCATTACAAAAGAAGAGGTGCTCAATAGCATTTCCAATAAAAATTTAACATTAAAGATTTCTGAACAAGAGTTTCACAAATCAAAAGCAGATTATCTTCAAACAAATGCTATCTTTTTACCAACAATAACAGCAAGCTATACCGGCATTTCTACTACAAATCCTTTAATGGCTTTTGGATCTAAATTAAATCAAGAAATTTTAACGGCGGCAGATTTTAATCCTGCTTTGTTAAACAATCCTTCTCAAACTCAGAATTTTGGAACTAAGATTGAAATTCAACAACCCTTAATTAATCTTGACGGATTTTATCAGCGAAAAGCAGCAAAATCTAAAATGGAAGCAACTTCCTTACAAACCGAAAGAACTGCAGATTATTTGAAGCTAGAAGCAGCAAAAGTATATATGCAATTACAATTGGCGTATAAAGTTGTTGAGGTTATAGAAAAAGCATTAGAAACAGCCAAAGAAAATCAAAAAATAGCAGAAAACAACTTTCAACAAGGATATTTACAGCAAGCAGATATTTTAACGATAGAAGTACGAGTAACTGAAATAAAAGGTCAGTTACAAACAGCAAAAAGTAATGTGTTAAATGCGTCTAATTATTTGTCTTTTTTGATGAATGATGACACCTATGTAATTTACAAATCAACAGATGATTTAAGTATAACTGCTACAAATAGCACCAATATAAATGTATCAGAGAGCAGAGCAGATATTAAAGCGATGCAATTGGCTTCTGATGCTTATATGGCGATGAATAAAGCTGATAAAATGACTTTTTTACCTCGCTTAAATGCATTTGGAAGTTACGAGTTATATGACAATAAATTATTTCAAGGAAGTGCAAACGGTTATGTAATTGGCGCGCAATTAAGTTGGACTCTTTTTGAAGGTTCTAAGCGTATTGGAAAAACACAAAAAAGCAAAGCAGCTTTTGAGCAATCTAAATTAGAATATACTCAATACGTTTCTAAAAGTAATTTAGAATTAAACAAAGCTAGACGTCAATTATTAGATGCAAAAAATCAATTAGAGCTAACAAGTTTATCTGTTAAACAATCAAAAGAATCTTTGAGAATTAGAAAAAACCGATTTAAAGAAGGTTTAGAAAAAACTACCGATTTATTGATGGCAGAAACGCTGTATGCACAAAAACAATTAGCGTATTATCAAACCATATTTCAATACAATTATACACAAGCATATTTAGAATTTTTAACTAAAAATTAGTTTTCAGTAAAAAGTTTCAGTGTTCAGAAATAAAAATTAAACCAAATAAAATGAAAAAATATTTATATCCATTAACATTCATCACAGCAGCATTATTTTTAACAAGTTGTGGTAATGATGATAAAAAAGAGTTGGTAGATAATTCGCCAAGCATTCAAGTAAAAGTTGCTAAAGTGTCTTCCAATGCCAACAATCCGTTTTTAATTGTAAGTGGAAAAATTCAAGCAGTAAAAAGTGCGGATCTTGGAACAAGAATGATGGGTTCTGTTGATAAAGTACATGTTAATATTGGAGATAAAGTTGCCAAAGGACAATTATTAGTTTCTATAAACAATACAGATTTAGAAGCTAAAAAAGCGCAAGTAAATGCCAATATTACACAAGCAAATGTGGCTTTTTTAAATGCAGAAAAAAACTACAAACGTTTTCAGAACTTATATCAAAGCAAAAGTATTAGTCAAAAAGAGATGGATGATATGACTGCTAATTATCAAATGGCAAAAGCAGGATTAGAAGCTGCAAATCAAATGAAAAACGAAGTAAATGCTCAATTTTCGTATAGTAATATTACTGCTCCTTTTAGCGGGATCATTACCAGTAAAAATATTGAAAATGGTGATATGACAACTCCAGGAATGCCATTAATCAGTATAGAAAATCCGAATGATTTTGAAGTAATTGCTATGGTTCCTGAAACAGAAATTTCTGAAATTAAAAAAGGAAGTGAAGTGCGTGTTTTGGTAAAATCTATCAATGCAACCGTAACAGGGAAAGTTACAGCAGTAAGTTCATCAGCAAAAAATACAGGCGGTCAATATTTAGTGAAAATTAAATTAGAAGAAACAAACTCAGCAATTTTATCTGGAATGTTTGCCAATGTGCAGTTTCCGATAGAAAGAAAAACAACATCTAACATGGTGTTGTTGCCTAAAGAAGCAATTATTACAAACGGACAATTATCGGGTGTGTATTCTGTGAGTCAAAGTAATACTGCAATTTTACGTTGGTTGCGCTTAGGAAGAACTTTTGGAGATGAAGTTGAGGTTTTATCAGGATTAAGTTCTGGAGAAACGTATATTATTTCTTCGGATGGAAGATTATTTAATGGAGTTAAAATTAGTATTCAGTAACAGTGAGTAGTCACAGTTTTCAGAAAACAGTCAAAATATAAAATAAAATGAAAGAAGGAATCGCAGGAAAAATTGCCAAAGTCTTTATACAATCAAAATTAACCGTGTTGTTAATGATTGTGTTTATGGTTATTGGTGTGTATAGTTCATTTTTAATTCCGCGTGAAGAGGAGCCACAAATTGATGTGCCAATGGCAGATATTTTTGTTGGTTATCCAGGGGCGAGTCCGACAGAAGTGGAGTCTAGAGTTGTAAAACCTTTAGAAAAACTGATTTCAAATATCAAAGGAGTTGAGTATGTATATTCTACTTCTATGAATGAAAAAGCTATGGTCATCGTTCAGTTTTATGTAGGCGAAGATATTGAGCGTTCGTTTGTAAAATTATACAACGAAATTAACAAACACATGGATCAAATGCCAAAAGGCGTTACGTTTCCTTTGGTAAAAACACGTGCTATTGACGATGTACCGATGTTAGGTTTAACTTTATGGAGCGAGAATTATGATGATTATCAGCTAAGTCAAATTGCAGAAGAATTAGAAAACGAAATTAAAAAAGTAAACGATGTTTCTATCACGCATAAAATTGGAGGAAGAAACAGACAATTACGCGTTGTTTTAGACAAAGATAAAATGGCAGAAAGTGGCCTAGATTTTTTATCAGTTTCTGAAATGATTAGAGCCAATAATACTGAAATAAGCTCAGGAAGTTTTGATAAAAACGATACAGAATTTTTAGTGAATACCGGCAAATTTTTACAAACCGCAAAAGATGTAGAAAATTTGGTGGTTGGTGTGCAACAAAACAGACCTATTTATTTAAAACAAATTGCTAAGATTTTTGACGGACCCGAAATTCCGCAAAATTACGTGAGTTTAGGATTTGGAAAAGGAAGTGTAAAAGCAGATGGTTATAAATCGGAATATCCAGCTGTAACCATTTCTGTAGCCAAAAGAAAAGGCGCAGATGCCATGAAAATTGCTGAACTCATTATTGGTAAAGTAACTCATTTAAAAACGACGTTAATTCCTGATGATGTTCATGTAGAAGTGACAAGAAATTATGGAGAAACAGCTTCGCACAAAGTTTCAGAATTATTATTACACTTAATTGGATCTATCATTGCAGTAACTTTAGTAGTAATGTTGGCAATGGGTTGGCGTGGTGGATTGGTGGTGTTTTTATCGGTGCCAATTACCTTTGCTTTAACATTGTTAAGTTATTACATGTTAGATTATACACTAAACCGAATTACATTATTTGCGTTGGTGTTTGTAACAGGAATTGTGGTTGATGATTCCATTATTATTGCCGAAAATATGCACAGGCATTTTAAAATGAAACGTTTGCCGTTTAAACAAGCTGCCTTATATGCTATCAATGAAGTTGGTAATCCAACTATTTTAGCAACATTTACGGTAATTGCTTCTGTATTGCCAATGGCTTTTGTATCCGGATTAATGGGTCCTTATATGGCACCAATGCCAATTGGAGCATCCATTGCGATGATATTATCATTGTTTGTTGCCTTAACGATTACTCCATATTTAGGATATATTTTCTTAAGAGAAAAAGACAAGAAAGGACACGCTGAAAAGGTAGAAAAACCTTTAGAAGAAACGTTTATTTATAAAGTTTATAACAAATTTGAGCGTCCGTTATTGGAAAACAGCAAAAAAAGATGGTTGTTTTTAGGAGGTACTTTTGTTGTATTGCTAGGAACAATGATGTTGTTTTTCACCAATTCTGTAGCTGTAAAGATGTTGCCTTTTGACAACAAAAACGAGTTTCAAGTGGTTATTGATATGCCTGAAGGAACAACTTTAGAAAGAACTGCGGTTGTAACACAAGAAATTGCTCAATATTTAGCTACGAGAGCAGAAATAGTAAATTATCAGAATTATATAGGAACATCTGCACCGATTACTTTTAACGGTTTGGTGCGTCATTATGATTTACGTGGAGGAAGCAATACAGCAGATATTCAAGTAAATTTAATTGATAAAAGTGAACGATCAATTCAAAGTCACGGAATTGCAAAATTATTACGACCAGAAATTCAAAAAATAGCAGCAAAATACAATGCCAATGTAAAATTGGTTGAAGTGCCACCTGGACCACCAGTTTTATCAACCATTGTTGCAGAAGTGTACGGACCAGATTACAATCAACAAATTGCAATCGCAGATCAATTGCAAACGATTTTAAGAAATACAGATGATGTTGTAGATGTAGATTGGATGGTAGAAGCCGATCAAAAAGAGTATCAATTTAACATCAACAAAGAAAAAGCAATGTTATATGGTGTAGCTCCACAACAAATTGCTTATACAATGAATATGGCCTTATCAAACAATGCAATTACTACGTTGTATGATGAAAATGCTGTAAATCAAGTTGGTTTGGTATTGGCTTTAGATGAAAAAGAAAAATCGACGATTAGTGATATTTCTCAACTAAAAATTACCTCAAAATTAGGAACCATGGTTCCGATTGCAGATATGGTAGATATTAAAGAAACGATTGCAGCAAAAAGTATTTATCGTAAAAATCAAAAACGAGTTGTGTATGTGTTGGCAGATATGGCAGGAGAATTAGAAAGTCCGGCGTACGCAATTTTAGGAATGGAAAAGAAATTGAAGGAAATTCCGTTGCCAAAAGGATATGAATTGAACGAAATGTATTTAGGGCAGCCAGATTTTGAAGATAATTATACGGTGAAATGGGACGGAGAATGGCAAATTACTTTAGAAGTTTTTAGAGATTTAGGAATTGCCTTTTTAGGAGCTATTATTTTGATATACATCTTAATTGTTGGATGGTTTCAAAACTTTAAAGCACCCATTGTAATGATGGTTGCGATTCCTTTATCGTTGATCGGAATTATTTTAGGACACTGGATTATGGGTGCGTTTTTTACAGCAACATCTTTTATTGGAATGATTGCTTTAGCCGGAATTATGGTACGAAACTCAGTCTTACTAATTGATTTTATCAACCTTAGAACAGCAGAAGGAGTTCCGTTAAAACAAGCGGCAATTGAAGCAGGAGCTGTTAGAACTACACCAATTTTATTAACAGCAGGAACTGTGGTAATTGGAGCATTTGTCATCTTGTTTGATCCAATTTTTCAAGGATTGGCCATTTCATTAATGGGCGGAACAATTGTTTCTACAGTACTTACTTTATTGGTTGTGCCATTGGTGTATTATATGATTGAGAAGAAGAATTATAAATAATAAGAAAAAAACTTACAAGGTTAGAAAAAAAACTTGCAGGTTGTGTAAAAACGATAAAAAATGAAATTAGTAATTGTAACCGTAGTAGAAGCATTTCAAAAAGAAGTAATTCTACTTTTTAAGAAAGCAGAGATTGAAAACTTTAGTGAATCTGATATCGATGGACATAAAAATAGCGCCTCTGTTTTAGTGGCTTCTAATTGGTTTTCTGGAGTTAAATCTAGTAATGAATCTACGATGTTTTTTTCATTTACAAAAGAAGAAAAAATTGATGCTCTTTTTAAATTGATACAAGAGTTCAATACTAATTTAGAAACCAACAATCCAATAAAAGCGATTGTTGTGCCTATCGAAAAATTTATATAAACGTAAAAATTTAAAAAAATGTTAAACAAATATTTTAGAGTGATTGTTGGTGTTATGGTATTGTTAAGCGTTGTGCTTACTGTTTACGTAAACCAAAACTGGATGTGGTTCACCGTATTTATTGGATTTAATTTAATTCAATCTGCTTTTACAAAATGGTGTTTATTAGAAACGATTCTTGTAAAGTTAGGCATCAAAAAAGAAAGTGATGGTTGTTCTGTTAATTAAACAACCATCCTTAAAAACCAAAGTAAGCCGCTCTAAATGCGGCTTATTTGTTTTAACGAATCTTTAACTAAACACTAAAAAGTTGCCGTCGCAACTAACAGTATTTTTGTAAAAATGAAATTTAAAAGAAAATTTTTTTTTTAGATTAACTTTGCAGACTTTTATAACTATTTAGCATGAGAAAAATAATTCTTTCAGTATTGGGTGTATTACTAATTGTTTCAGCACTATTTTTAGCAAAATACATGGTTGATACTAAGCAAAAACCAAAACCAAAATATAGCAAAACCGTTAAAACTGTTTTTGTAGAAAAAGTAACAAATAAAGAAATTCCTATTGTAATTAAAGCAAGCGGTAACTTAGTTGCTAAACATAAAATAGAATTGTTTTCTGAAGTTCAAGGTGTATTACACACAACAAAAAAAGAATTTAAAGCTGGAGTAAAATTTTCAGAAAATGAAACCCTCTTAAGTATAAATAGCGATGAGTTTTATGCAAGTTTACAATCTCAAAAAAGTAACTTAATTAATCTTATTACAGCAATAATGCCAGATATTCGATTAGATTTTCCAAAAGAATTTAAGAAATGGCAAACCTATTTAAATAATTTTGACATTCATAAATCAACTCCAGAGCTGCCAAATTTTTCTACTGATAAAGAAAAGTATTTTGTGTCTGGAAAAGGAATAACAACTAGTTATTTTAATGTTAAAAACTCAGAAGTAAAATTAAATAAGTATACTATTAAAGCACCGTACAACGGAATTTTAACGGAAGCTTTTGTTACTGATGGATCGTTGGTTAGAGCAGGACAAAAATTAGGAGAATTTATAGATCCATCCATTTTTGAAATGGAAGTTTCTATCAATGCTGGTTTTGCAGATTTACTTAAAATTGGCAATAGTGTTTCTCTAACAAACTTAGAAAGAACAAAAACCTATACCGGAAAAGTAATTCGTGTTAACGGTAAAGTAGATTTGGCTTCTCAAACTATCAAAGTATTTATAGAAGTTGCTCATAAAGACTTAAAAGACGGAATGTATCTAGAAGCAAATGTGGTGGCAAAATCAGAAGAAAATGCCTTCGAAATTTCTAGAAAATTATTGATAAATAACAATAGCATTTATACTGTAAAAGACACCATTTTAAAACTTTTAAAAGTAAATCCTGTATATTTTAATGCAGAAACGGTGGTTGTTAAAGGTATAGAAAATAACACTTCGGTTTTAACACAATCTGTTCCTGGAGCTTTTGACGGAATGGTTGTTAAAATTCAAAAAAAGAACTAAAGGATGAAAAAAATAATTACATATTTCATCAAATATCCTGTAGCTGTAAATGTCTTTATAATTGCATTTGTAGCATTTGGAATTATTGGTATTTCAGGAATGAAATCTTCATTCTTTCCTTTAGTAGATTCACAATTAATTAGCATCAACCTTACCTATCCAGGAGCTTCTCCTGAAGAAATTGAAGAAGGAGTTGTTTTAAAAATTGAAGATAATTTAAAAGGAATTGTTGGTGTAGAAAGAGTAACATCTGTTTCTAGAGAAAATTCTGCGTCTGTAAATGTAGAGGTTGTAAAAGGTAAAAATATTGATATTGTTTTATCAGATGTGAAAAATGCTGTTGATCGAGTTCCGTCTTTTCCATCTGGAATGGAACCTCCAGTAATAGCAAAAGTAGAAAGTACAAGACCAACGATTAGTTTTACAATAAGTGGAGAAGGTTTGTCTTTAAAATCTTTGAAAGATTATGCAAGAAAAATTGAAAACGATTTAAGAAGTTTTGAAGGAATTTCTCAAGTTGCGTTATCTGGTTTTCCAGATGAAGAAATAAAAATCTCTGTTCGAGAAAACGATTTAAGAGCGTATAAATTATCTATTGCAGAAGTAACAGCGGCTGTTAGAAACACCAATCTTTTAATTACTGGAGGAAACATAAAAACCGATGAAGAAGATTATTTAATTAGAGCTAGAAATAGATCCTATTATGGTGTAGAATTGCAAAATTTAATTGTTAGAACTACAACAGCAGGTAACATTATCAGACTAAAAGATGTTGCAGAAGTAAGAGATTCTTGGTCAGAAAATCCAGATAGACTTTATTATAACGGAGACGTTGCAATTAATGTAACTGTTAGTAATACAAACAATGAAGATTTAATTTCTTCCGCTGATAAAATTAAAGAATACATTTATAAATTCAATCAAGAAAATAGCAATGTAATCTTAAATATTTCTAGTGATGCCTCTATTACATTAAACCAAAGAACACAATTATTATTTGAAAATGGTCTAATGGGAATTCTTCTTGTACTGTTTTTCTTAGCATTATTTTTAAATGCTAGATTGGCTTTTTGGGTTGCATTTGGATTGCCAATTTCTTTCTTAGGAATGTTTATTTTCGCCGCTCAACTAGGCGTTACCATCAATGTATTATCTCTTTTTGGGATGATTATCGTTATTGGTATTTTGGTAGATGATGGAATTGTAATTGGAGAAAACATTTACCATCATTATTACGATTTAGGAAAGTCTAAAATCAATGCTGCAATAGATGGAACTATGGAAGTTATTCCGCCAATTGTGTCAGCAATTTTAACGACAATTATTGCTTTTTCCACCTTCTACTTTGTTGATGGAAGAATAGGAAGTTTCTTTGGAGAAGTTTCTACAATTGTTATACTAACATTAAGTGTTTCGTTAATAGAAGCATTAATTATATTACCAGCACATATTGCACATTCAAAAGCGCTTTCAAGAAAAAGAAAGGAAAACGGATTTGTAAAAAAACAGAGTAAAATAGAAGTATTTTTTAGAAATGCAAATAGCAAAGCAGACGGATTATTAGTTTTTGTTAGAGACACTTATTTTGTGCCTTTTTTAAGATTTTGCTTAAAGTATAAACTCTTAGCATTTGCAATTCCAATTGCATTATTAATATTTAGTTTTGCTGCTATTGGTGGCGGAACAGTTAAAACGTCATTTTTCCCATCAATTGCAAGTGATCGAATTCAGGTTACCTTAAAAATGCCACAAGGAACAAATGATAAAATTACAGATTCTATTATTTCTGTAATCGAAGACAAAGTTTGGCTGGTAAGTGAAGAGTTTACAGAAAAACAAACTGGCAATATTAGAGTTATAGAAAACGTCATTAAAAGAGTTGGGCCAGGAACAGCAAACGCAACCTTAACAATAAATTTATTACCCGGAGAATCTAGAGAATTTTCATCACCTGAAATTACAAATGCAATTAGAGAAAAAGTCGGAAAAATCTACAGTGCAGAAAGCCTCACTTTTGGTTCTGGAGGAAATTTTGGAGGAAGTCCAATAGCTGTTTCTTTACTAGGAAACAATATTTCTGAATTAAAAGCAGCAAAAGAATTGCTGAAAGCAGAGTTAGAAAAAAACTCATTATTAAAAGATATTTCCGATAATGATCCTGCAGGAATAAAAGAAGTTCGTATCAAATTAAAAGACGATGCATATCTTTTAGGATTAAACTTACAATCGGTAATGAGTCAAGTGCGTTTTGCTTTTTTTGGTTCGCAAGCACAACGTTTTCAAAGAGGACAAGACGAAATAAAAGTTTGGGTTCGTTACAACAAAAAAGACAGATCTTCTATCAAGAATTTAGACGACATGCGTATTGTAACTCCAACAAACGAACGAGTTCCTTTTTCAGAAATTGCAACGTATAAAATAGAACGAGGAGATATTGCCATCAATCATTTAAGCGGTAAAAGAGAAATTCAAATTACGGCAGATATGAAAACGCCTGGAGAAAGCGCTACGGATATTTTAGAAGATATTAAAATACGTGTTATGCCAGAAATTATTTCTAAATACGCAACTGTAACACCTTTATATGAAGGACAAAATAGAGAGGCAAAAAAGACAATAGATTCTGTAAAAATTGTAGGACCAATTATTTTAATCTTAATTTATTTAGTCATCGCTTTTACTTTTAGATCGTATAGTCAACCAATTTTATTAATTCTCTTGATTCCTTTCAGTATGATTGGTGTTGTTTGGGGACATTATTTTCACAATTTTGCGATTGGTATTTTATCTTGGTTAGGAATTATTGCCTTAATCGGAATTATGGTCAACGATGGACTGGTTTTAATTGGAAAATTTAATACGTATCTAAAAGAAGGAATGAAATATGATGAAGCGTTAATTCAAGCAGGAAAATCACGTTTTAGAGCTATTGTTTTAACTTCTTTAACCACAGTTGCGGGTTTAGCTCCGTTATTATTAGAAAAAAGTAGACAAGCGCAATTTTTAAAACCAATGGCTATTTCAATTTCTTACGGAATTGCAGTTGCAACCATTTTAACTTTAGTTTTATTACCATTGTTATTATCTGTTTCTAATCAGATAAAAGTAGGCATCAAATGGTTAAAAACAGGAGAAGATGTAACACAGGAAGAAGTAGAAAGAGCTATTATCGAATCTAAATTTGAACATGATGAAGAATAATATATACACAATCATTTTAATTGTTTCGCTTTCATTTCAAGCAACAGCACAAGAGATTTTAACTAAAAAAGAAGCGTTAAAAATAACTTTAGAAAATAACTACGGAATTAAAATTGCCAACAATAATATTGCAATTGCCAACAACAATAAAAACGTTTTAAACTCTAAATTTTTACCAACTGTTTCGGCTTCTTCTGGTGCAAATTACAGAAGAGATAATCAAGAAATTACAAGACAAGACAATACCGTTACAACAGTTGATGGAGCAATTACTAAATCGTATAATGCTTCTTTAAATGTAAACTATACAATTTTTGATGGTTTAGGAAGAAAATACAACTATGAAGTATTAAAAGAAACGTACAATTTATCAGAATTACAAGCAAAAGAAACGATAGAAAACACGTATTTACAGTTGTTTACTTTGTATTTTCAAATTGCTAGATTGTCAGAAAATAACAACAATTTAAAAGAAGCTTTAAACATTTCTAAACGTCGTTTAGAAAGAGCAAAATACAAACATGAATTTGGACAATCCACAAAGTTAGAATTGTTAAATGCCGAGGTGGATGTGAATAATGACAGCATTGCGCTCATCAATTCTAAGCAGCAATATTTGAATGCAAAAAGAAGTTTAAATATTGTATTGGGTCAACAAAAAGAAATTGATTACAATGTTGAAACAGATGTTACTTTTAATCCAGTTTTAAATTTTGACGAATTATTAAACAAAGCAAAAGCAAATAATGTTTTATTAAAAAAGACAGAAAAAAACCTTGCAATTAGCGAGTTTAATATCAAAATAAACAAAGCAAGTTTTTTACCTAAAGTTGGGTTGTCAACTTCTTATGGATGGAATAAAAGTGAAAATCCATCCACCTCTTTTTCTGCTGCTTCCAACTCAAACGGGTTAAATGCAGGATTAAATCTTACCTGGAATATTTTTGATGGAGGAAGCACAAAAACAAGAGTTGCAAACTCTAAAATTGCGTTAGAAAACCAACAGATTTTATTACAACAACAAAACGAAACTTTAGAGAACAATTTAAAAAATACTTGGTCTTTATACAACAACAAATTGTTTGTTTTAAAAGCGCAAGAACAAAATGTAGTTTCGAGTCAAAATAACTTTGATAGAACAAAAGAACGTTACAATTTAGGACAAGTTACTTCGATTGAATTTAGACAAGCGCAAATCAATTTAATTAACAGTAAAACAGCATATAATAACACAAAATACGACGCTAAATTGATTGAATTAGAATTATTACAATTAACAGGAGATTTGCTAAATACAGAAATTTAGAAGCAAATTTAAAGCATAAAAAAGAGCGGATATTTATCCGCTCTTTTTTATTTATTATTACTGCCCAAGAGTAAGCTGCTAAAAGAGTCTGAGACTCTTATTTAAAAGCATTGAGTCCTGTAATGTCTAAACCAGTAATTAATAAGTGAATATCGTGTGTTCCTTCGTAGGTAATTACACTTTCTAAATTCATAGAATGACGCATAATTGAATATTCGCCCGTAATTCCCATTCCTCCTAACATTTGTCTTGCTTCTCTAGCAATGTTTATTGCCATGTCAACATTATTCCGTTTTGCCATAGAAATTTGAGCAGAAGTAGCTTTGTCTTCGTTACGTAAAACTCCTAAACGCCAAGTTAACAATTGCGCTTTGGTAATTTCTGTAATCATTTCGGCTAATTTCTTTTGTTGTAATTGAAACTGACCAATTGGTTTTCCAAACTGAATACGTTCTTTAGAATAACGTAAAGCTGTATCGTAACAATCCATTGCAGCACCAATTGCACCCCAAGCGATTCCGTAACGAGCAGAGTCTAAACAACCTAACGGCGCTCCTAATCCAGATTTATTTGGTAATAAGTTTTCTTTCGGAATTTTTACGTTATCAAAAATTAATTCTCCAGTTGATGATGCTCTTAACGACCATTTATTATGTGTTTCTGGCGTAGAAAAACCTTCCATTCCGCGCTCTACAATTAAACCATGAATTCTACCTTCTTCATTTTTTGCCCAAACTACAGCAACCTGTGCAAAAGGGGCATTCGAAATCCACATTTTTGCTCCGTTTAAAAGATAATGATCTCCCATATCTTTAAATTTTGTTTCCATTCCGCTTGGATTAGAACCGTGATTTGGTTCTGTCAATCCGAAACAACCAATCCATTCACCAGAAGCTAATTTTGGCAAATATTTTTGACGTTGTTCTTCGTTTCCATATTTCCAAATAGGATACATTACCAATGATGATTGTACAGAAGCAGTAGAACGAACACCAGAATCTCCACGTTCAATTTCTTGCATAATCAATCCGTAAGAAATTTGATCCAATCCTGCTCCACCATATGCTGAAGGAATATAAGGACCAAAAGCACCAATTTCTGCCAATCCATTGATGATTTGCTTTGGAAATTCTGCTTTTTGAGCGTAGTCTTCAATAATGGGAGAAACTTCTCTTTTCACCCATTCTCTTGCTGCGTCTCTAACTAATTTATGCTCTTCGGTTAATAAATCATCTATTTGATAATAATCTGGAGCTTGAAATAAATCTGGTTTCATTATAATTGAATTGATTGAAGTATCAAAAGTAAATATTACTTCTGATATAGAAATGGATTAACTTAATTTTTTAGTCGTTTAAAAATTCTGCAAGCAATCTGTGAAAGTGATGAACACCTTGTTCTCTAGTTGGAGAAAATCGCCCGGCTTTATAAAAAGAAGATTTTACACCTTTTTGTACTTGTTCTACAACAAATTCATCTTCTTGTTGTACTTTATCAATATCTCCACTTGCGCCTTTGTTTAATTTTGTTGAATCTAAAACATAAGAAATAAAAGACACTTTGGTACTATTCAAATCCAGAGGCTTTACAATATTTACTGATAATCCCCACGGATAAAAGTTAAACATCATATTCGGGAAAACCCAATAATAATAAGCGGCTACATTTTTACCATAATCGACGTGACTATCTGGCAAATCAAAAACTTCTGTTGTTTCGTCTGTATAACCAATTTGCAAATTGCAATATTCGTATACTTCTGTTTTGTAGCTTCCATAATCCAACACATCATTCAAATCTGGATGTACAAAAGGAACATGAAAACCTTCTAAATAATTATCACAGTACAACGCCCAATTTGCATTGACGATATAATCTTTTGAAAGAGAAGCGTTGAGGGTAAGCTCATCCAACGGTAAAAAACCAATGCGTTCGTTCATTTTATCAAGCACTTGCTGAAAATCAAACGCTGGATTTAAACCTGCAAACAAAAATTTTCCCCATTTTTTTATCGGAAATTTGTGTAAATTATCACAAGGTCTTGGAAAATTTTCTGTCTGATCAAATTCAGGCATGTATTCAAATTCGCCATTTAAATTGAATCTTCTTCCGTGATAAAAACAGGTTAGTTTTTTTGATTTCCCATGATTTAAAGCAACTAAATTTCCTCTGTGTGTACATACATTTGTCAAACAATTAATTTCTTCATTTTTGTTTTTTGTCAATACTAATGGCTCGGTTAAATAACCATCTAGTAACACAAATGGATGCACAGATTGTGTATGTGGAACTAAATTTTCATCTCCAACCCATTGCCAAGATTTTAAAAAAACCTTCTCTTTTGTAGCTTCAAAAATAGTTTTGTCTTTATAAAAAAAGGCAGGTAATGTTTCTGCTTTTTTAATATCTGGGTGAACATTGAACTTCATAATCAGTTGGTTAATTAATTGTATCTTCGAGATTTGCTTCTAAAAATACACAAAATATGAGTTCTAATCAGAAAAAAATTGGATTAATAACCACTACTTCTTTAGTAGTTGGAAATATGATTGGAGCAGGAATTTTTTTATTACCTGCGTCACTTGCAGAATACGGAAGTATTAGTTTATTTGGTTGGTTATTTACAGCAACCGGAGCCATCATTTTGGCAAAAATATTTAGCAATTTCAGTAAAATCATTGTCAATAAAAGTGGTGGACCATACACGTATTCTAAAGAAGGTTTTGGAGTTTTTATTGGGTTTTTAGTCGCTTGGGGTTATTGGATTTCTTGTTGGATAAGCAATGCGGCAATTGCTATTGCAATTATTGGCGCGTTGAGTTTTTTCTTCCCAATTTTAGAAACCAATTCTATGTTGGCTGTTGTCATTGGTTTAAGTATGATTTGGTTTTTTACTTGGGTCAATTCTAAAGGAGTAAAAGCTTCTGGAAAAGTACAAGTAGTTACTACAATTTTAAAACTATTGCCATTAGTTTTTGTGATTTTAATTGGCGGATTCTTTTTTAGCTTAGATAATTTTCCAGATTTTAATTTAACTGGCGAAAGTAATTTTGAAACATTTCCTGTAGTTGCAGCATTAACATTGTATGCTTTTTTAGGAATTGAAAGTGCAAGTATTCCTGCCGAAAATGTAAAAAACCCTGGGAAAAATGTTTCAAAAGCAACCATGTTGGGAACTATAATTACCACATGTATTTATATTTTTGGAACCATTGTTTTATTTGGAATTTTACCTACGGATGTTTTAAAAGGTTCTGCAGCACCTTTTGCAGAAGCAGGAAGAATAATTGGAGGAGAATACGCTGGTTATTTTGTTGCAGTCGGAGCAGCAATATCAGGGATTGGCGCATTAAATGGTTGGATTTTAATCGTTGCTCAAATCCCGATGGCGGCAGCAAAAGATAAAATGTTTCCAAGAATATTTAAAAAAGAAAACAAAAATGGCGCTCCGGTTTTAGGTTTAATTATTGGAAGTATATTAAGTTCAATAGTAATGTTGATGAACTTTTCGGAAGGATTGGTAGATCAATTTACATTTATGGTAAACTTAACGGTTTTAACATGTTTGGTACCATATTTATTTGTTTCGGCAGCATATATTATTGTCTTAATTGAAAGAAAAATTCATTTGAATAGCATTCTAAAAACCTTTGTTCTTGGCTTATTAGGATTTTCCTATTCGGTTTGGGCAATTTATGGTTCTGGAGCAGATGTTGTTTTTTACGGATTTTTACTATTATTGTTGGGAATACCCTTTTACGCATTGATGCAGTGGAATAAAACAAAAGAAAAATGAGCAAAACACAGCACTCAGAATATTTAAAACTAGAAAAAGTTTATATTAAATCAGCAGAAGATGCTTTCCATTCAGAAGAATTGTTAGAAAATCAATGGGGCGAATTGAATTATTTATCGAAGCCAGATTTTAGCTTGGCGCTGAAGGAATACGAAAAGTTTGAGTCGATTTTTAAAGAACATAACGTTGAAGTTTGTCATTTTCCATCAAACAAACAGGTAAAAATGGATGCTATTTATTGTAGAGATGCATCAATTGCAACAGATTTTGGAATCATTATTTGTAATATGGGAAAAGAAGGCAGAATGAATGAACCAAATGCTCAATTACAAGAATATCAGCAAAAAAATATTTCGGTTTTAGGGCACATAAAATCACCAGGAACTTTAGAAGGTGGCGATGTTGCTTGGCTGGATAAAAATACATTGGCAGTTGGACATACGTACAGAACAAATGAAGAAGGAATTCAACAATTAAAAAACTTATTAGAACCAAACGGAGTTCAAGTTATTGTTGCAGATTTACCGCATTACAAAGGCAAAGAAGATGTGTTTCATTTAATGTCGATTTTAAGTCCGGTTGATGCAAATTTAGCCGTTGTGTATTCACCTTTAATGCCGATAAAATTTAGAAATGAATTACTAAAAAGAGGTTTTGAATTGATTGAAGTTCCGGAAGAAGAATTTGATTCTATGGGATGTAATGTGTTGGCAATTTCGCCGAGAAATTGTGTAATGGTTGCTGGAAATCCAAAGACTAAAAAATTACTAGAAAAAGCTGGATGCAAAGTGACCACGTATGTAGGAAACGAAATTAGTGTAAAAGGTGGCGGCGGACCAACGTGTTTAACAAGACCTTTGGCAAGAATCGTCTAAATTTTTACTTAAAAAAGCAACTCTTTTGTGTAAGTTTGTAGTAATGAAGCAAACTTTAGGAAAACAAGAGCGCTTAAAAAGTAAAACGCTCATTGGAAAATTATATAAAGAAGGAAAATCGGTTAAGAGTTTTCCTTTAAGGCTTGTTTATATACAAACAGAACACACTTCAAAATATCCGGCACAAGTTGGCGTTTCTGTTCCTAAGAGAAACTTTAAAAAAGCGGTTGATAGAAATCACTTAAAAAGATTGCTAAGAGAAACGTATCGCAAACAAAAACAACTTGTTTACAACACGATTGACAAACCGTATGTGTATATGATTTCTTATATTGGTAAAGAAAAATACACATATGCTGAAATCGAAATTAAAATGGAACAGCTTTTAAAGTCGTTTACAGCACAAATTAAAAGAACTAAAGATGAAAAAAAGCATCAAAAATAAAACGATTGCAGGTTTACTTATCGCAGTTGTTTTTGTTTCGTTTTCATTTCAATCAAAATTTTTTGAGGTTGCAAAACAGATAGAAATTTACACCACATTATTCAAAGAATTGAATATGTATTATGTGAATGAAATAAATCCGGCAGAATTAACAACTCGTGCTTTAAAAAACACGTTAAAAGATTTAGATCCGTACACAAATTACTTTAACGAACAAGATGTTGAAGCTGCTAAAATAAGACGAGAAGGAGAATATGGCGGAATCGGAGCATCAATCCATTATGCGAGTAAAAATCCTTTAGTAATTAGTGTTTATAAAGGTTATGCAGCCGATAAAGCGGGTTTAAAATCTGGAGATATTATTTTAAAAATTGACAATCAGGTTTTAGCAGAGTTAGAAAAAGAAGATTCATCGAGTTTGTTACTTGGAATACCTGATAGCCAAATTTCTATTGAAGTTTTAAGAAATGGAAAGAAACTACTATTTGATTTAAAAAGAGAAAAAATAGAAATAAATCCAGTTCCTTTTTACAAAAAGATTGATGATGAAACTGGTTATATTGTTTTGACAAGATTTAATGAAAAAGCAGCTGCAGAAATTAAAAAAGCTTTTGAAAGCTTAAAAAAAGAAGGCATAAAAAGTTTAATTTTAGACTTGCGTTCAAACCCTGGAGGGTTGCTTGGTGAAGCAGTAAACATTTCTAACTTTTTTCTACCAAAAGGAAAGGTTATTACTACTACAAAAGCAAAGGTGAAAAAATGGAGCAATACGTATTTATCTAGAAACAACCCGTTAGATTTAGAAATTCCGATGGTTGTTTTAATCAATGGAAGTTCTGCATCAGCATCAGAAATTGTAACGGGGGCATTGCAAGATTATGACCGAGCAGTTGTGATGGGAAAACGTTCTTTCGGAAAAGGATTGGTGCAACGTTACAGAACATTGAGTTACGGAACGCAATTAAAAGTAACCATTTCTAAATATTATACGCCAAGCGGAAGATGTATTCAAGAATTAGATTATGCAAATAGAGATTTTAAAACAGGAAAAGTGCCGAAGTTTTCTGATGCCGGAATCAATGAATTTAGAACAGAAAACGGAAGAAAAGTTTTTGATGGTGGCGGAATTATACCAGATATTACAACAGAAAATGAAACCTTATCAGAAGAAACAAAAATATTATTAGGTTCTAGAGCATTATTTGATTTTGCAATCAATTTTAGAAATAGAAACAACACAATTTCCACAGCAAAAGACTTTAGGTTTACAGATAAAAACTTTAAACAGTTTCAAGCATTTTTAAAAACAGACACTACGTTTTTAACTAAAGAAGAAGTGTCGTTTAAAAAAGCGTATGAGATGTTAAATACTACTCAAAACAAAAAAATTAACAAAGAATATTCTCAAATTTTAAGTGTATTAAAAGCAGAGAAAATAAGCGCTTTAGCAAGTAATAAAGAGTTTTTAAAGAACGAGTTAAAAGATGTTATTTTAGATCAGTATTATTATCAAGAAGGTGTTTATCAAAGTAAAGTTGCTTCAGATAAAACGGTGCTAGAAGCTGTTAAATTATTAAAGAACACAAAAAAGTACAATCAGATCTTATCTGGCAAAAACTAAGCTAGATAAATTAGTATCTTTGAATTACGTAAAAAAGTAAAGAATTAGAATGAAAGAAAGAACAAGAGCGCAAGAATCTACAGGAGCTATAGAAAGATTATACATTTCTATGCGTCATTTATTTAGTAGAGGTTTTTACAAACCGATGGGGATTTCTGGTGAAACATTAAGAAAATCGTTATTACAATTAAGACCAGAAATTTATGGATCTATTGCAGAAGAAAAAGTAGAATTAAACGGATTAATTTATATTATTGAGCGTTTACCTGAAGGAATTGAAGAATGTCAGTTTATCAATTTAACAGCAGATGAAGGCTATAAAAACTCACATTTTAAACCAATTGTTCCTGGAAAAAGAAGAAGAAATTGTTATAGAATAGATAAAGATCAAATGGATATTGAGATTACTCGTGGTAGGTCTGAAATCTATGATATTTTAACGCATTTAACTTTTTTGTTTATTGAGTCTCACAAGATTAAAGACAAAGTTTTAATAAACGAAGGTTCAGATTGTATTAGAGAATGGAAAACATTGAGAGAAATTGTTTTGTATGATAAAACAATTACAAAAGAAGAAAGAGAAGTTACCATTGCTCATTTAGGAACTATTTTAGGAAGGACTTATGAAGAAGTTTCAAAAATTTATACAACGTTTTCTACAGAGAAAAATCCAGATCGTTTTTTTCAGATAATTTACTGGCTAGGTCAATTAGCAATTAATGAAACCCTAGAAAACAAAAAACGTGTTGTAACATTTAGTTCGGTTTTAAACGAACAAATTGGGCAACATATTTATGGTGAAGTTTGGGCAAATAATATTAAAAAAATTCTTCAAGAAAATAATTTATTAGAAAGACCAATTCACATTATCAGTGCAAATATGCACAGCGTTATGAACTCGATTTATGCTCAAGGCGCAATTCCTACGGAAGCTAAAAAGCACAAAGGATTTAAATTATTTGAATTATTAAGTAACGAGAACAGTAAAGATTTTCAAGTAAAAGTTAAAAATTACGCTTCAAAAAATGGGTTGATTTATATAAAAGATACTTCTGGTACAAACATAAATGTTCAAATAATTGATACAGAAAAAATAGATTTTGCTACAACAAACTATACAAAACAGAACTCCAAAAATAAAAAACCGGTATTAATTGTAATGGATTATGCGTTTGGAGAACAAGCCTATGAAACTATGGATGAGTTGTTGAAACCATATATTACAGAAAACAACACCACACATTTAGATGTAGAATCTGTTTCTATTATGGGGAAAGCAGGAATTTTAGAAGGAGGAAAAGGCGATATTATGATTCCGTCTTCTCACGTTTTTGAAGGAACAGCAGACAATTATCCGTTTAAAAATGAATTGTCTAAAGAAGATTTAGAAGGATTTGGTGTTCGTTCTTTTGATGGAGCAATGATTTCTGTTTTAGGAACATCGCTTCAAAATAAAGACATTTTAAAATTCTTTCACGATTCTACCTGGAATGTAATTGGATTGGAAATGGAAGGTGCTCATTATCAAAAAGCAATACAAGCAGCATCAAAAATTAGAGGAAATATATCAGAAAACGTAAAAGTGCGTTATGCCTATTACGCATCAGATAATCCATTAGAAACTGGAGCAACATTGGCTTCTGGAGGATTAGGAATGTCTGGTGTCACACCAACATACGCAATTACACAAAAAATATTAGAACAAATATTTTAAAAGTACAACGAACTAAACAAGTAAAAATGGCTAAAGAATCACAACCTAAAGAGGAAATAGAATTAGGATCATTATTTATAATTATTGGAAAAGGATTTTCAAATCTTTTTAACTTTATAGCAACTTTTTTTAAAGGAATTTTTCACCTGTTAATTTTGTTTTTACTATTTATAAAAACAAATATAATTAAGCTTGCAATTGCCGCTGTTATTGGAGGGTTTATTGGAACGTTTTTTGAATTTACAAAAGCACCCACTTTTGGGGCAGATATGCAGGTACAGCCCAACTTTAAAAGTACAAGACAATTGTATAATAATGTAAATTATTACAACGATTTGGTAAAGCAAGAAGACACAATTACTTTAGCAAAAACGTTTAATCTTTCAATTGAAATAGCAGCAAAACTTAAAGAATTTCAAATTTATCCTATAAAAAACGGAAACGACCTTTTAACCTCTTATGATGACTTAATTTTATCTGTTGATACATTAACAGCAAAAAGTTATTCGTTTGAGGCGTTTAAAAACACGTTTACAAATTACGATTATAGAATTCATAATATTCATGTTGTTGCAACTCAAAACAACGTTTTTTCTAAGTTAGATGAAGTTATTATTTCTTCAGTTGTAAATAATAAATTCTACAATAAAGTAAAAAGACTAACAAACGAAAACCTTAATAGAACAGATTCGCTTTTAAGGCAAAATTTAACTCAAGTAGATTCGTTAAGAAGAGTTTATATGACGGTTTTGGTAGAAGAATCTAAGAAAGAAAACTCAGGAACAAGTATTGATTTAGGTGGAACAAAAACAACTTCCAAAGAACTAGAACTATTTGAAACTAACAGGAGAATAAATAAAGATTTAAAAGAAATCAGTGAAGACAAATCTGAAAAATCTGAAGTGCTAAATGTCATTTCTAATTTTCAGCCAATTGGTTATGAAATTAAAGGAATTGATAATAATTATGGATTTTTAATAAGTGGATTGGCAGTTGCATTAATGATCATGTTACTACTGTTAAAACAATTAAATACTTATTTAAACAACTATAAAAAATAGTTGATGAAAACAATATTAATAACAGGAGGTGCAGGTTTTATTGGCGCAAATTTTATTCCTTTTTTTTTAGCTAAAAACAAAAATGTTAAGGTTGTAAATTTAGATGCATTAACCTATGCAGGAGATTTAGAAAACTTAAAAGAGTTAAACAAACACCCAAGATATATTTTTGAAAAAGGAAATATTTGTGATAGAAGTTTTATTGAAGAAATCTTTAAAAAACATACTATTTCTGGAGTACTACATTTTGCTGCAGAATCTCATGTAGACAATTCAATCAAAAACCCAGATGCGTTTATCCAGACCAATATCAATGGAACGTTTAACCTCTTAGATGTAGCAAAAAAATATTGGATGGATGCTCCAAATCTGTGTAAAAAAGAATTTGAAAACGCTCGTTTTCACCACATTTCTACAGACGAGGTTTTTGGTACCTTGGGAGCAACAGGTTTGTTTACAGAGGAAACTCCGTACGCACCAAATAGTCCGTACAGTGCATCAAAAGCAGCATCAGATTTTATTGTAAGAAGTTATTTTCATACGTACGGAATGAATGTTATAACAACAAATTGCTCAAATAATTACGGACCAAAACAACACGATGAAAAGTTGATTCCGACGATTATTAGAAAAGCAATTTCTGGAGAAAAGATTCCTATTTATGGAGATGGAAAAAACATTAGAGATTGGTTGTTTGTTTTAGATCATTGCAAAGGAATTGAGTTGGCATATCAAAAAGGAAAAACAGGAGAAACGTATAATATTGGAGGTAAAAATGAACGAAATAATTTATATATCGCAGATAAAATATGTGAAATATTAGATGTAATTTATCCAAAAGAAGTTTCCTATAAAGAACAAATTACTTTTGTAAAAGACAGACCAGGACACGATTTTAGATATGCAATTGACGCCTCAAAAATTGAAAATGAACTGGGTTGGATTGCAGAAGAAAATTTTGAAACAGGAATACAAAAAACCATAGAATGGTATTTAAATAAATACAATAAATAATGAAAGGAATTATTTTAGCTGGCGGATCTGGAACAAGATTGCATCCAATTACACTTGCAATTAGCAAGCAATTAATGCCTGTTTTTGATAAACCCATGATTTATTATCCATTATCAACATTAATATCCGCAGGAATTAATGAAATTTTAATCATTTCTACACCTCAAGATTTACCCCTATTTAAAAGACTATTGGGAGATGGAAAAAAATATGGATGTTCTTTTGAATACACAGTTCAAGAGAATCCAAACGGATTGGCAGAAGCATTTATTTTGGGTGCAGATTTTATTGGAGATGATAAAGTTGCATTGATTTTAGGAGATAATATTTTTTATGGAACAGGATTGGCAACATTATTAAAAGCCAACAACAATCCAGATGGCGGAATTGTCTACGCGTATCATGTTCATGATCCAGAAAGATATGGTGTTGTTGAGTTTGATGAAAGTGGAAATGCAATTTCAATTGAAGAAAAACCAGAAAAACCAAAATCAAATTATGCTGTTCCAGGAATTTATTTTTACGATAACGAAGTGGTAGAAATTGCAAAAAACATCAAACCAAGCCATAGAGGAGAATTAGAAATTACAGACATTAACAAATCGTATTTAGAAAGAGGTAAATTAAATGTGAGTATTTTAGACAGAGGAACCGCTTGGTTAGATACCGGAACTTTTGATTCTTTAATGCAAGCATCTCAATTTGTGCAAGTAATAGAAGAAAGACAAGGGTTAAAAGTAGGTGCAATCGAAGAAGCTGCTTATAGAAGTGGATTTATCACTAAAAAAGAGTTACATGAATTAGCCGAACCATTGTTAAAAAGCGGTTATGGTAAACATTTAGAAGGAATTTAATGCAGGTTACAGAAACAAAGTTAAAAGACTGTTTTATTATTGAACCAACTATTTTTGGAGACGAAAGAGGTTATTTTTTTGAAACCTTTAATAAAGAAAACTTTAAGGAATTAACGGGCAAAGAAATTGAGTTTGTTCAAGACAATGAAGCGTTTTCAAACAGAGGCGTTTTAAGAGGGTTGCATTTTCAGAAAGGAGAATTTGCACAAGCGAAACTGGTTCGTGTTGTAAAAGGAAAAGTATTAGATGTTGTCGTAGATGTAAGACCAAATTCTAAAACTTTTGGACAGCATTTTTCTTGTGTTTTATCAGAAGAAAATAAGAAACAATTATTTGTTCCAAGAGGATTTGCACACGGATATTCAGTTTTAGAAGACCATACCGTTTTTGTGTATAAATGTGATAATTTTTATCAACCAAAATTTGAAGGAGGAATTATATTTAACGATGAAACACTTAATATAGATTGGATGCTTTCAGAGAATGAAATAGCTGTTTCAGAAAAAGATAAAGTGCTAAAAACGTTTAATGAATTAGAAATTTAGGAAATAAATAGTTTTATGAATACGGGAATAATTATTCAAGCAAGAACATCTTCAACACGTTTGCCTAAAAAGATTATTTTAGAAATAGAAAAAAACACTACTTTTTTAGATATTCAATTAAAAAGAGTATCCGTTTTAAAAGATAGAATGCCAATTATTTTAGCTACATCAAACTTAGAAGTAGACGATGTACTTGAAAAGTATTCAAAAAAACATGGAATTAAATTTTTCCGTGGTTCAGAACAAAATGTTTTAAACAGATTTATTAAATGCGCTGAAGTTAATAATCTAAATTCTATTATTAGAATCTGCTCAGATAATCCATTTATTGATGTTGAATCGATTTTAGACCTTTGTACAAATTATAAAGGAGAAGATTATTTATCTTATAAGATAAATCAAGTACCATCAATATTAACACATTACGGTTTTTTCGCTGAAATAGTGAGCCTAAGCGCATTAAAAAAAATAAATCAAGAGGAATCATCTAATTGTATAGAACATGTAACTAATTGCATTTATAAAAACCCGGATAGATTTAATGTGCAATTCATAAGTAAAGTTATTATAAATAAAAATATAAGATGTACCTTAGATACAAAAGGAGATTTCGATAACTTATGCAAGTTATATTTTGGTACTCTAAAAAAAAATCCAGAAAGAGGTTATTCAGATATAATTAAGTACATAGAAAATAATCCAAGCATTTTAAAAAGCATGAAAAAAATTATAAAAGAAAACACAAAATGACATATATAATTGGAGAAATAGGGCAAAACCACAATGGCTCTTTAGATATCTGTAAATTATTAATTGATGTTGCTGCAAGACCAATTAGAGACAAATTATTTGGAAAAGACCTGCAACCAATGGATGCTGTAAAGTTGACAAAAAGAGATTTGACCAATGAGCTATCTACATCTCAAATGAACAATATTTATAACTCTCCTCATTCTTTTGGGAAAACATACGGAGAGCATAGAGCTTTTTTAGAGTTAACAGATGATGAGCATTTTGAAGCATATAAATATACAAAAAGTAAAGGTTTAGATTTTGTTGAAACGCTATGTGCAATAGGGTGTTTAAGTTTATTAAAATTATTTACACCAGATAGGTTAAAAGTTGCTTCAAGAGATTTAACAAATCTACCACTACTTTCTGCACTGGCAGAAACGAAAATTCCAATTATTTTATCAACAGGAATGTCTGGAGAAAAAGAATTGAATTTGGCTTTAGATACAATTAGTAAATACAATAATAACATTTCAATTTTACATTGTGTTTCTGAGTATCCTACTCAGTATAGTAATGTTAACTTGCATACAGTAACTTATTTAAAGAAAAAATATCCAGAATATACCATTGGATACTCTGATCATACAATAGGAATTTCTACTCCAATAGCGGCAGTAGCTTTGGGATCTGAAATTATTGAAAAACATATTACACTTGATCGAGAAATGAAAGGCACAGATCAAAAAGGTTCTTTAGCAATAGATGGTATGTATAGAATGGTTAGAGATATAAGAAATTTAGATTTGTCTCTAGGTGAAGAGAAAATAAGCATAGTGTCTTCTGTTAAAAGTGCTAGAACTAAATTGGAGAGGTCAATTGCAACAAAAAAAGCACTTAAGTCAGGAACTATAATATCTGAAGAAGATATACATTTATTAAGTCCAGGAGATGGAATTCAATGGAATGATAGAAGTAAGATTTTGGGAAAAAAAATAAAAAAAGATATTCCTAAAAATGAAATTATCTATTTAAAAAATATAGAATAAAATGCTGCCAAAACTTATTTTAACAGATATTGATGGAGTCTGGACAGATTGCGGAATGTATTACGATGAAAAGGGAAATGAATTAAAAAAATTCAACACCTATGATAGTGCAGGAGTTTTGTTCTGTAAGCTTTTAGACATCCCTATTGGTATTATTACCGGAGAGAATGTTGAGTCGGTTAGAAGAAGGTCTGAAAAATTAAAAGTTGATTATTTGTTTTTAGGAGCAAAAAATAAAATGCAGATTATTGAAGAACTGGCAAATAAAATGCAAATTAATCTGTCAGAAATTGCTTACGTCGGAGATGATATAAATGACTATGTTCTTCTACAAAATGTAGGATTAAGCGCAGCTCCGTCTAGTGCGCCAACTTATATTAAAGAAGTTGTTGATTGGGTGTTAGAAAAAAAAGGAGGTGATGGTGTTTTTAGAGAATTTGTTGAGAAAATCTTATTAGAAAACAATATAAATGTAATAGACCTCTTAAAAGACACCAACTTAATTACACACTACAAACAATAATAACTTAATTTATTTATGCCTCTTCCACTTTTAAAGTTGATTAATGTTTTCCTTAGGATAGGAGGAATTGGGAGTAAATTCATAATTTTAACATTAATGTCTAAATACTTTAATGTTAATGTATTTGGTAATTATGGATTGATAACATCATTAATAACAATTTTGATTTTTGCATTAGGGTTAGATTTTTACAACTTTAGTATCAGAGATATTTTAAATACAAATAAAGCACAAGAAGTTGTAAATAAAGTGATTTCCTCACTCTTACTTTATGTAGTTATTTATGTTGTTTTTTCTTTTATAGCGTATTCTGTTTTTAATAATGTTTCTTATTTAAAACCTTTTGTGTTTTTAGTAATTGGACTAAGTATAACAGAACATTTTTCTCAAGAAACTTACAGGTTATTAATTGGTTTTAAGAAAGTCTTATTTGCAAATGTTTTACTTTTTACAAGAACTATGGGCTGGAGTATTATAATTGTATTTTATTATTTCAATAATATTACAATTACAATTAATAGTATTTTAAGTCTTTGGTTGGCAGCCAATACATTAACAATAATTATTGTTTTAATTTATGCTTTTTATAAAAATTATAATAAAATCTTAAAAGGAAAACTTATTGTTAATTGGGTAAAAAAAGGATTGAGAATAAGTTCAATTTTTTTAATAGCTACTATTTCTTTAAAAATGATGGAGTATGCAAATAGGTTTATTGTTGATTTTTTTATGGGAGAAAAGTTGGCAGGAATTTTCTTATTCTACTCAAATATTTCAATGTTAATAACCGTGTATGTTAATACTATTGTTATTTCTTTTGAGTTACCAGAGTTAATATCATCAACAAATTCTCCTACTATTTTTAAACTTTTAAAGAAATTTAAAAAATCACTATTAACACATGTAATAATTTCTTCTGTTTTTTTACTTATTATAATTAAACCTCTTTTATTTTGGCAAAATAAAATAGAATTTGAAACATATTTACCCCTTATCTTTTTTATGATAATTGGTACTGGATTAATGAATTATTCATTAATCTACCACTTTAAACTTTACATTTTTCATAAAGATAAATCCTTGCTTAAAGTCATGGTAGTTTCGGCTTTATTAAGTCTTATCTTAACAATAATGTTTACCTTCTTTTTTGGAGTTTATGGAACCGCTTCTGCATTTTTAATTTCTTGCATTATTTTATTTTTTATGCGTTTTAAAGAAGCAAAAAAAATGAGCTATGATTAATATATATATTGGTATTTCTAAAAATCAAGTTTTTTCTTATGAAGAAATACTTAAGTTAAAAGAAGGTTTAAATTCTAAAAATGTTTTGATTTCAAACAAAACAATAGAAAATAATACTGAATTATGGGATGAAGTAATTTACGCAGACAAATCATTTAATAATCAGTCAAATAGTGGGATTTCAGCTTTTTATAACATCACTCAAAAAATAAAACAATATAAGCAGGTAATACTAAGCTTAAAAAAGTACAAGCAAGAAAAAAAAGTAACACTTTATTTTACTTATATTGAAGATATTTTAACAAATTATTTACTGTTTTCTTTTAATAAAAACATAAAAGGAATTGTTGTAGAAGATGGTACATTAAATTATTATCCACATACAATAAAATCACTTTCAAAAAAGAAAATAATTTTAAAATGGATGCTAAGTAATTTTTATGGAATAAGGTTTAAATTTTACAAAGGTCATTCAAGTGGAATTGAGTCAAAAAATGTAATAAAGCAATATGTTAGAGTTCCTGAACTTTCAATGTTTCCAAAAAAATCAGAAAAACTACCATATCCAAAAAGAAATATTTCCTTAACAAATACCTTTTTAATTATAGGTCAAGAAGGATATATGAATCAATATGGAGAGAAAAGATACAAAGAAAGTTTAGGGGAGTTAATACGTTTAATGAAAACCAACACTAACTTTTATAATGCGGAAACAATATATTATAAACCCCATAGAAATGGAAAAAGAATAAGCTTTAATTGGTTTAAAAAACAATTCAATTCTAAAAAAGTTATCTATTTAGAATCAGATGAACCTTTGGAAGATTTATATTTTAATAAATTAGGATCAAAATATATATATTCATTTGATTCAAGTGCGTTGTTAAATATATTTCTAGAAGCTGAAGACTCCCAAAAAGAGTCTTTGAGTTTTAATGTGCTTTTAAAATACAATTACTTATTAGAATCTATTTTTAAAAAATTTAAATTCAATATTTATAAATGATTATTGCATTTAACATAGTAATAGCTTTAATTGCCGTAATAATTACCTTGTATCTTTTAGAAAAAGATTTAGGTCTTTTTTTACTTTCATCTATGGTTATTATACAATACATATGGATGTTTTTTTCTTTAATTGTAATTGAATCCGGAGTTCATATTGTTGAGCAAGGAAGAGATGGCTATTTTACTTATAGTAGTTTATTATTGTTGTTATTTTATATTTCCACAATCTTATCATTAGTTTTTTTTAAGAAGGTGTTTTCTATTTTTTTTAAAAACCTAAGAGTTACGAAATTTAAGTTTTTTGGAGTTGAAGAAAATAAACTAACACTACTGTTGTTGGGTTTTGTGTTTTTAGCAGCTTTTATAAACTTATTTTCTTCAGAAATCCCTCTTTTTTCTAAAGAAATCACAAAATTTAATTTTTGGGAAAACTCTAAATATCCTTTTCTTAAGCCAATTGTTGGTAATGTAATGGCTTTTGTAGCTTTTGGGACGGCTTTATTGTACCGAAAAAATAAAAAAACAGCAATTTTATTTGGCTTACTATATGCCTTGTATTTAATATTAGTTGGGCAGAAGTTTACAGGTTTTCTTATTGGAACTATTGGTTTTCTTTTAGGGTTATATTATACATCAGAAAAAAGAATACAATTTAAACTTAAATGGATTTTTAATAAGTATCTTTTAATATTTATTGGAATTATGTTTTGTTTGGTGATGTATATGTACAGTATAAGACCACCATTTAAAAACTTAGGGTTAACACCTTTTGAATCTGTTTTTTATAGAGCTTTTGGATTACAAGCTCATGTGTTTTGGGGAACAGCCGAACAATACGTGTATTTAGGAAAACCTAATACTTGGGATATTTCTGAATTATGGACGGGAATGCATCATTTAATGTTTGAGTTTTGGCCATGGAGTTATAAGGATTATATATCCGTAACAACTAGAGGGGTTAGTTGGACAAATGCTTATCCATCAATATTATTAAGAATTTTTCCATTAGTAATAGCATTAATAGCAAACTTTATTTTATTGGCGTTTTTATCTTTAATTCAGACACTTTTAGCTTTTTTTGTAAAAAGAAAATCGTTTTTAATAAGCATTGTGCTTTTTCAACTTTTAATTTGGACAAGCTATACTTTTACGATGGCATATTTTAATAAATTGTTAATTCCTGTATTATTTATAATCGCTTTTTTTTCCTATAAATATTTAATATACTATCAAAAAAAAGCAGAAAATGATTAAAGTTGAACAAAAAGAAATATCAAATTACTCATATTTTTTATTGATGTTCTTTTTACCTATTTCATTATTATTTGGAAATATATTTTTAGGTATTTTATTTTTAAGTGTCCTTTTACAAAAAGATAAAAAAACAATGAGTAACCCAGTGATTATATCTCTTGTGGTGTTTTTTTTATTTATTTTAATAAACGGAGTATTTACCACAGACTTTAGTATTGAACAAGGAAATTATAAAAAAATAGTACCTCTATTATTAATTCCTTTTAGTATTTTAAACATCGAAAAGAACGTAAGATTTAAAGGATTATTATTTTTATTTTTCGGTATTGTTATTATTCAAATAAATTCTGTAATTGGAATAATTGACTATTATTACTTCACAGAAGGAAAAAAATATTTACTTAAAAACTACTCGAAAATTAATGAAATATTAAATTATGAAAGACCTTATTTAGGATACTTTTCAGTACTAAATATTATTATTAGCTATTACTTTTTTAAACAGAAAAATAAAAAAGCAATAGCGATAATTGCAACTGTATTTTCTTTATTATTAATTATCATAATTTCTGCGAGACTTTCTATAATAACAGCGTTATTTTTGGGAGTTATTACTCTCTTTTTTGAGTTAAATAACAAGAAAAAATTAATTGCTTTTAGTGGCTTGACATCACTATTATTAGTTTTTTACTTTAGCAACAATACGTTAAAAGATAGATTTTTACACATAAATAAAGACGCTAGGGTAATAATTTGGGAAGGAGCTATAAATTCTTTTAGTAAAACAAATAATTTTTTTTTAGGATCTGGTAGTCAAGAAAACACTAGAAATGAGCTTTTAGAGCATTATAAAAACCATCAAGACTTTGAAAGCATAGATGAGAAAAACAGATTTATTACTAAAAACTACAATACTCATAATCAGTATTTAAATGAAATATTAAGAGGAGGTGTTTTAGGATTGGTAATTTTTCTTTTCCCTCAAGGGTTTAATTTGTATTTTAATTTTAGAAAAAAAACTGTAACTATAGAGTTATTATTTTTAATATCTATACTGTGTTTTTGCCTTGTAGAAAATATTTTAGACAGACAAATAGGAGTATATTTATATGCCATTCTTTTAAGTTTATCAAACATGAATGATGATA
The DNA here is from genome assembly GCA_913065125.1 of uncultured Flavobacteriaceae bacterium. Taxonomy (GTDB): domain Bacteria; phylum Bacteroidota; class Bacteroidia; order Flavobacteriales; family Flavobacteriaceae; genus Polaribacter; species Polaribacter gochangensis. The sequence continues at coordinate 494,892 of CAJYAG010000002.1, forward strand.
AATTAAGTTTATAAATAAAAAGAAATTAGCGCATGATTAAAATACCATATATTACAACGCTAGTTGCCGGTGCCTTATTTTATAGTTTTTATCACCCTATTTTTATATTATGAAAAAAGTAAAATTAAACAATGAAAGTAGCAATTGTACATTATTGGTTCATTAGTAGAAGAGGTGGAGAAAAGGTAATAGAATCAATACTTAAACTTTTTCCTGACGCAGATATTTACACGTTGTTTTATGATGAAAAAACTTATGGAGACCATCTAAAAAATCAGAAAGTATTTACATCTGCTTTTGACAATATTTTTTTTAGAAAACATTATCAAAAAATATTTCCATTATATCCTTTGGCAATAAAATCTCTAAAATTAAAAGACAACTATGATTTAATTATTTCTTCTGAATCTGGTCCTGCAAAAGGGATTAATAACCCTAATAAAATACCACATATTTCTTATGTACATTCTCCAATGCGTTATTGTTGGAGTCATAGAGAAAGCTATTTAGCGTCTGTTCCGAAATTGGTAAGACCTTTTATGAATATTTTTTTAGAGCGGCTTAAAAAATGGGATGCATCAACCATTGATAATGTAGATTTTTACCTTTCAAACTCAAAAAATGTTTCTAAACGGATTCAAAAATATTATCAAAGAAATTCAGAAGTTGTTTATCCACCAATTGCCGATGACTTGTTTTCTAAAAATACCTCTTTTAATAAAAAAAGGGATCAATACTTAAGTTTTGGCGCAATAACTCCTTATAAAAAAATAGATTTATTGGTTGAAACATTTAATGAAAATGGTAAAAAATTAGTAATTATTGGAAATGGCTCGGAGAGAAAAAAATTAGAAGAAATTGCAAAATCAAATATTACGTTTAAAACAATAGATAATTGGCAATTAGTTGAGGAAGAAGTTTTTAGATCAAAAGCATTGTTGTTTCCAGGAGAAGAAGATTTTGGGATGATTCCTTTAGAAATGATGGCTTACGGACTCCCAGTTATTGCTTTCAAAAAAGGAGGAGCATTAGAGACAGTAGTGGAAAACCGAAAAGAAATTGAACAATCTTCTGGATTATTTTTTAAAGAACAAACAATAGCTTCTTTAGAGAAAACATTATTGTTCTTTGAAGAAAATAAGGAAAAATTTAATCCATTTTGGATTAAAAAACACGCTAAAGGCTTTTCAGAACAACAATTTTTAGTAAATTTCGAAAAAAAAATTGAAACCTTCTTAAACAGAACTCTTGAAAAATAAACGCTATTTAAAATCAATAAGACCTTTAATGTTATTAATCGATTTAATAATTATTAATGCGGTAATTCTTTACATTTCTGATAAAGAATATTTACAATCTAGTTTTTTAATTTACATCAATATTTTTTGGATTGTTTCCTCTCTTTTTAGTGGGTTTTATAAAGTATTTAGACATACAGAAATTTTTAGAGTACTTAGTTTATTAGCAATTCAGTTTTCAATTTTTTTTCTTGGGTTCTTCACCTATTTTTCTTTGTTTAGAGAAGGAAATGTTGTAAACAATCAAACAGTAATTCTTACGACAATATTTTTAGGAATTACTGTGGTAAAATACAGCTTTATCTATGCCTTAAAAAAGTACAGAGCAAAAGGAAATAACTTCAGAAAAGTAATAGTTTTAGGTTCTGATGAAACAGCCAAAAAAATAATCAAGCTTTTTAAAGAAAAAAAAGAATTTGGATATCAAGTGTCAGGGTTTTTTACAGATAAAAAAACATCAAATAAAAAATTATTTAAGGGATCTATTGAACAAAGTTATGCGTTTATTTTAGAAGAAAACATAGAAGAAGTGTATTGCTCTTTATCGGAATTAGATAGAGAAGAAATAAAAAAAATGACAACATTTGCGAATGAAAAGGACATTGTTGTTAAGTTAATTCCGAATGCAAATGAGTTGTATAGTAAAAGTTACAAATCAGAATACTATGGAGATTCTCTTTTAGTTTTAAATGTAAACAAGTTGCCTTTTGAGTCTATAGAAAGTAAAATTATTAAAAGAATATTTGATGTCGTTTTTTCACTTTTCATTTTAATCTTTTTAATGTCGTGGTTAACACCAATAATTTGGATTCTGATAAAATTAGAATCTAAAGGACCTGCTTTTTTCAAACAAAAAAGAGAAGGATTAAATGGAGAGTTATTTGTTTGTTATAAATTTAGATCGATGAAAGTGAATATAAACTCAAATCATAAACACACTGTAAAAAATGATGTAAGAGTTACTAAATTTGGTTCTTTTTTACGAAAAACAAGTTTAGACGAATTGCCACAGTTTTTTAATGTTTTACAAGGAAATATGAGTGTAGTTGGACCAAGACCGCACTTAAAAAGTTTGTCTGTAGAATACCAAAAAAATGTCAATAACTATTTAGAAAGACACGCGATGAAACCCGGAATTACAGGACTTGCACAAGTAAGAGGTTATAGAGGTGAAATAAAAAAGAAATCTGATATTAAAAACAGAATTCGATTAGACATCTTTTATATAGAAAACTGGTCTATTCTTTTGGATATAAAAATTATATTACAAACTGTATTTAATGTGTATAAAGGTGAAGAAAAAGCCTACTAATTTTGAGTGATCAAATCGAAATATCAGCAACAATTGTTACTTATAATGAAGATATTGACACGCTCCAAAAAACCGTAGACTGTTTTCTAAAAACACCACTTCTTAAAAAATTATACTTAGTTGATAATTCGCCAACAGACTCTTTAAAAGATTATTTTAAACAAGAAGAAATCACCTATATTTTTACTGGCAAAAACTTAGGTTTTGGAACAGCACATAACTTGGTTATTTCAAAATTAACATCAGAATTTCATTTAATTTTAAACCCAGATATCACTTTTAATCCGCAAGTCTTACCTAATTTAATACGTGAATTAAAGAAACAAGTAAAGGTTGCTATGATTTCCCCAAAGATTGTTTATCCAGATGGAAGCATGCAATATTACTGTAGAAAATACCCTAATTTTTCTGAGTTAGTTTATAGAAGATTAAGACTTTTTAAACGTAAAACTCAAGAAAGTGAGTACAGAAATTTAGATTTATCTCAATCATTTTTTCCAGAAAGCATGCACGGTTGTTTTATGCTTTTTAAAACTCTAGATTTTATAAAAATTAAAGGATTTGACGAACGGTATTTTTTGTACATGGAAGACATTGATATTTGTAAAAAAATAGATGTTATCAATAAGAAAAAGATGTATTTCCCAAACGAAACTATAACACATTTACATCAAAGAGGTTCTACCAATAAAATTAATTTACTTTTTCAGCATTTACTTTCTGCTAGAAAATACTTTAAGAAATGGCAAAATTAAACAGATAATACATTTTCAGAATGTATATTTGTAGCCTAAAACAACAACACAACAATGAACATTCTTATTTTAGGTTCTGGAGGTAGAGAACACGCATTTACTTTAAAATTATCTGAAAGCAACAAGGTAAATCAGCTTTTTGTTGCGCCAGGAAACGCAGGTACTTCGCAAATTGCAAGTAATATAAATATCAACCCAACCGATTTTAAAGCCGTAAAAGAAATTGTATTAAAGAATAAAATTAACATGGTTGTTGTTGGGCCAGAGGCGCCATTGGTAAATGGAGTTCATGATTTTTTCTTAGCAGATAGCGAATTGAAAAATATTCCTGTAATCGGACCTAAAAAAGACGGTGCTTTGTTAGAAGGATCTAAAGATTTTTCTAAAATTTTCATGGAAAAACACAACATTCCAACCGCGCGTTATCAATCTTTTACGAAAGCAAACTTAGCAGAAGGATTTGCGTTTTTAGAAACGTTAAATGCTCCGTATGTATTAAAAGCAGACGGATTAGCAGCCGGAAAAGGTGTGTTGATTTTAGATTCTTTAGCAGAAGCAAAATCAGAATTAGAAGAAATGGTTTCTAATCAAAAATTTGGTGAAGCTTCGTCAACCGTTGTTATTGAAGAGTTTTTAGACGGAATAGAATTGTCGGTTTTTGTATTAACAGACGGCAAAAGCTATAAAATTTTACCTTCGGCAAAAGATTATAAACGTATTGGCGAAGGCGATGAAGGATTAAATACTGGCGGAATGGGAGCAATCTCTCCTGTGCCTTTTGCATCCAAAGAATTTTTACAAAAAGTCGAAGAACGAGTTGTAATTCCTACTGTAAACGGATTGCAAAAAGACGGAATTGATTATCGTGGGTTTATTTTTATTGGGTTGATGAACGTTGATGGAAATCCGCAAGTAATAGAATACAACGTAAGAATGGGCGACCCAGAAACAGAAGCTGTTTTACCAAGAATTGAATCTGATTTATTCGATTTGTTTGAAGGTGTTGCCAACCAAACATTGCACGAAAAATCGGTTGAAGTAACCTCAAAAATTGCAACAACAGTGATGTTGGTTTCTGGCGGATATCCAGAAGCATATGAAAAAAACAAAGAAATTTTAGGAATTGAATCGGTTACTGATTCTATCGTTTTTCACGCAGGAACAACTTCAGAAAACGGAAAAGTTTTTACAAACGGAGGAAGAGTGATGGCAATTACTTCTTTTGGTGATACGATTGAAGAAGCATTGAAAAAATCGTACAATTCAATTGATAAAATTTCTTTTGAAAACATGAATTATAGAAAAGATATTGGTTTTGATTTAATCTAGAAACAAAACCTCTCGACTCCGCTCGAGGAGACAAAATTATTGTCGGGTTGAGCAGAGTCGCAACCTAAAATTAACTTTGTGAAAAAAATAATTGTTGCACCGCTAAATTGGGGATTAGGTCATGCTTCTCGATGTGTGCCAATTATTCATTTTTTATTAGAAAACAACTTCGTTCCTATACTTGCTTCAGACGGAAAAGCTTTAGCATTTTTACAAAAAGAATTTCCAGATTTAGAAAGTTTAGAATTACCATCTTACAACATTTCTTATACTAAAAATTTAAAATTAGGATTGTTAATCCAGTTTCCAAAAATTATAAAAGCAATACAAAAAGAAACCATTGTTATTGGTGATTTTATTGCTAAAAACAACGATGTTGTTGGGATCATTTCTGACAATCGTTTTGGAGTTAGAAATGCGAAAATTCCGTCTGTGTATATCACACATCAATTGAATGTGTTATCAGGATTTTTTACTTTTTTTTCAACAAAAATTCATCAGAAAATCATTCAAAAATTTAATGAATGTTGGGTACCAGATTCAAAAGAAAATTCTTTGTCAGGAAAACTTTCTAAATCAACTAATAAAAAATTAAACTTAAAATATATTGGCGCTTTAAGTCGCTTTGAAAAAGTAAATATTCCAATTAAAAACTCGATTTTAATTGTGCTGTCGGGCATCGAGTCGCAAAGAAAAAGATTAGAAGAAAACCTATTACAAGTTTTTAAAAACTATCCTAAAAAAGTAGTGTTGGTACAAGGTAAGATTGAAGAAAATCAAACAAAAAAAACGATCGGAAACTTAACCGTTTATAATTATTTACTTTCAAAAGAATTGGAAACAGAAATCAATCAATCAGAAATTATTATTTGTAGATCTGGCTTCTCATCGATTATGGATTTGGCAGTTTTAGAAAAGCAAGCGTTTTTTATTCCGACAAAAAGTCAAACAGAACAAGAATATTTGGCAAAGCATTTAGAAGTGATAAAATGTGCTCCTTTTAGTAAAGAAGAAGATTTTAAGTTGAGTGCTTTGGATGAAGTAAAAAACTACATCGGACTTTCTTGTAATCAAAATAAATTAGACAAAAAGTTACTTTGCCTTTTCAAGAGAGAATGAGAATTCTGAACCTTCTTTAAAAGTACTTTTTAAAAGAATGGTTTGGTTATGCGCTTCAATAATATGCTTTACAATTGCCAAACCTAAACCAGAACCACCTTGATTTCTTGATCTACTTTGATCAACTCTGTAAAAACGTTCAAACAAACGAGAAATATGTTCTTGCTTTACGCCTTCTCCATTATCTGAAACTTTAATAATGAATTTATTTTCGTTATAATCATCTACAGCAACTTTGGTTACACCACCAATTTTACCATATTTAATTGAGTTTACAATTAAGTTGATAAGCACTTGTTCAATTTTTTCAATATCACCAATAACATAAATAGGAAATTCATAGATTCTGTCAAAGACTAAAGAAATGTTCTTTTTTTTCGCTCTCATTTCAAACAAATCAAATACATTTTGAACGAGTTCTAGAATATTAAATGGTTGTAAATCTATTTTTAAACCATCGGTTTCTAATTTGGCAATCATATCTAAATCTTTCACAATAGCCGCCAATCTTTCTACACCTTTATTGGCTCTTTTTAAATATTTTTCTAGAATTTCTTTATCTTTTGATGCACCTTCAATTAAGGTTAGTAAATAGCCTTGAACAGTAAATAACGGCGTTTTTAATTCGTGCGCAACATTTCCTAAAAAATCGCGCCTAAAAGAATCTCTTTCTGTTAAATTTTGGATTTCAATACGTTTTCCTTCGGCAAATTTTTGAAGACTTTTAGAAAGAGTTTCCATATCTGTCGTAACAGACTTTCTTTTTAAATCTTCAATTTGTAAGAGAGAAACATCGTCATATATTTTACGAACACGCCTATAAATAAAGTGTTCAACTCTATACTGAATGATAAAAAAGGAAATTATTAATAGCGTTAAAACAGTAAAAGGCAACACCCAAAAGCCAATTTTTTGATATAAAAAATAAGTCAAAACATTGATAACAATAACCAAGAGTACTAAATATATAGCTGTGATAATTGCAAAAGAATATGTTTTTTTTAACTTCACAAAAAAAGGTTTTTAGTTGTTGGTTTCTTCTTCTAAAACAAATTTATAACCAACGCCTTTGATGGTTTTAAAGAAATCATCACCAATTTTTTCTCTTAGCTTTCTAATGTGAACATCAATGGTTCTTCCGCCAACAACAACTTCGTTTCCCCAAACAGAATCTAAAATAGTTTCGCGCTTAAATACTTTACCAGGTTTAGACGTTAATAAAGAAAAAAGTTCAAACTCTTTTTTAGGCAAGACAATTTTTTGATCGCCTTTAAAAACTACGTATTCCTCTCTGTTGATTATAATATCACCAATTTTGGTAGTGGTTTCTTGCTCCTCGTTATTTTTTAAACGCCTTAATAATGACTTAATTTTACTAACTAAAACTTTTGGTTTTATAGGTTTTGTTATATAATCATCAGCCCCAGCATCAAAACCAGCAACCTGAGAATAATCTTCTCCTCTTGCAGTTAAAAAAGAAATAAGAACATGCTCTAACTCTTTAATTTTTCTAATTTTTTCACAAGCTTCGATTCCATCCATTTCTGGCATCATGATGTCTAACAGAATTAAATGCGGAATTACTTTTCTTGCTGTTTTTACACCTTCAGCACCGTTTTTTGCTGTAAAAACTTGATACCCTTCATTTTTTAAATTGTATCCAACAATTTCTAAAATATCTGGCTCATCATCAACTAATAAAATCTTAATATCACTTTTTTTCATGATTGTCTTTTGACATTTATAGTTCAAAAGTATGGATAAATATTGTAAATCAAAGGTTACATAACAATCATTTAAAGACTTAACTTAGACTTAACCTTCTGTTGACGCAAGGTTAATTTTAGTCTAACATTTCCTTTACAAAGCCACTAGACATTTGCAGTATGTTAAAAGATAATAATATATAGTAAAGAAAAAATGAAAAAAATAATCATTGTATTTGTATTTTTAAGTCAATTAATTTCTGCTCAAAGTAAAGGAACTGTAAAAGGAATTATAACCGATGCAGACTCTAATAATGAACCTTTACCATTTGCAAATGTATTTATAAAAGGATCTACTGTTGGGCAAACAACAGATTTTGACGGGAACTATTTACTAAATGTTGATGCAGGAAAACACATACTGGTTTTTAGTTTTATTGGATATAAAACGTTAGAAAAACAGATTGATGTAAAAGGTAAAGAAACCTTAATTATTAACGAAAAGTTAAGTGTAGAAGACGGAGTTACATTAGATGAAATAAAAATTGAATCAACTATCAACAGAGCAAAAGTTTCTGCAATTTTATTAGATCAAAAGAAAGCAGTTGCAATTAAGACGACTATTGGCGCTCAAGAATTAGAAAATAAAGGAATTTCTGATTTGGCAACTGCCGTAACGAAAGCAACCGGGATTTCTAAACAAGAAGGCTCTAATTACATTTTTGTAAGAGGTTTAGGAGACAGGTACAACTCTACTACATTAAACGGATTGCCAATTCCATCAAATAATCCATCAAGAAAAAATATTACGCTAGATTTATTTTCTACAGATATTGTTCAAAAAATAGACATTAATAAAATATATAATGGAACAATTTATGGAGATTTTGGTGGCGCAAATGTAAATATTGTATCTAAAGCACACGTTGGAAAACCATCTATGGAAATTGGAATTGGTTCTGGAACAAATTCTAATCTTTCAGGTGATTTTTATTTACAAGACGGACCTAATTCTTTAGGCTTTTATAAAAATGAATATCCAACAAATGCTTTAACGGGATATAATTTTACAACAAGTTGGGACAATGTTTCTAAAACTCCGATTGCAACAAATATTTCTATAAAAGGAGGGAAAAAATATTACATAGGAGAAGAAGGAAAGCTTAATTTATTTGGAACAGCATCATTTTCTAGTGGATATAAGTTTAAAGACGGAATACAAAGAGGAAGTGTAAATGCACAAGGTTTAGCGTATACAGATTATGCCTTTAAATCATACAGTTATAAAACGAATACAACAGTAATGTTAAACGCTGCATATAAAGTAAATGCAAAAAACACATATAAATTTAGTTCTTTATTTGTCAATTCTTCAAATCAAAGTTTAGATGAATATAGTGGAATAATTAATGTTTTTGACAACGCAAGTAATGGTGGAGGTTTTGTAAAAAGAGCAACTTTTGATAAAACAGCATTGTTTGTAAATCAGTTTTTGGGAAATCATAAAATTGGAGATAAAGTTACTGTTGATTGGGGAATTTCATACAATCATATTAACAATGTAATTCCAGACAGAAGACAAAATATGTTGGTTCCTAAAGATAATAATGATCCAACAGGAGTAAAAATAGTTTCTGATTTAGCAGCTTCTGATAATCATCGTTTTTTCCAAGAATTGTTTGAAGATGAAGTTTCGGCAAATTTTTCAACTACTTACCTTTTCGCAAAAGACAAAGAAGAAGCATACAAAGGAAAATTTACAGCAGGTTATAGTGGAAGATTTAAAAAAGTAGATTTTAAAGCAACCCAATTTAATTTTAGAATCAATAGAAATGCAGCACAACCAATTGTTGATCCATCAAATTTAAATGCGTATTTTAATCAATCTAGCTTAACAAACAACTTTTTTAAAATAGAAACATTTAGAGGTGATGCTTCAACAGCAAACGCACTAGATCCACAAATCTATTTTGGAAATCAATTTATAAATGGAGGGTTTTTAGAAACAAGCTACAAGTTTTCACCAAAATTTACAGCAGTTTTAGGAGTACGATTTGAGTATTTGTACCAAGATATTAGTTGGAAAACCTCTTTAGATCCAGCAGGAGATAAAAGCACTTTTACAAAGTTTGAGTTTTTACCAAACGCAACGTTTAAATATGAAGTAAATGACAAAAATAATTTAAAATTAGCAGCAAGTAAATCGTACACATTACCACAATATAAAGAACGAGCTCCGTTTCAATTCGAAGAAGTAACTCAAATTAAATTCGGAAATCCAGATTTAAATTTATCTACCAATTACAATGCAGATATACGTTGGGAGTATTTTCCACGAAGAGAAGAAGTTATTTCTATAACCGGATTTGGAAAAATTATTCAAAATCCAATTAACGAAGTCATTGTTGCTTCTGCAACAAACGATATTTCTTATGTAAATACAGGAAAACAAGCAACTATTTTTGGAGCAGAATTTGAAATTAGAAAAAACCTTTTTTCATTAGAAAATGATAAAGAAACAGAGGTATTGACAAATAAATTATCTGCCGGATTTAATGCGTCATATATGCATTCGAATCAAGATTTTGACAGACTTAAAGTAATCAACGAAACCAACCTAAATGTAAACTTTACAAACACAGAAGGAAGATTAACAGGAGCATCAGATTTAATTTTAAATGCAGATGTAACTTATAAAAAAGATTTTTCTAAGACAGCTAATTTATTAGCAACCATAACGTACAATTATTTTTCAGATAGAGTGTACGCAATTGGTTCTGCTGGAAAAGGAGATCATATTGATAAAGGAGTTGGAAGTTTAGATGTAATATTAAAATCAGAACTTTCTAAAAAGATTAAAATTGGCTTTTCTTTAAAAAACCTTTTAAACCCATCCATTAAAAGAGTGCAAGAAATTCAAAATGTAGAAGTACTTTCTTTTAAAAACGGAGTAAACGCAAGTGTATCACTTACTTATAAATTAGATTAAAAAAATACTTAACATAAGCATAACAACATAGGTTTATGCTTAACAAACTATTAAACTTAAGATAAAACACACACCAGATAGAAGCCATTTCTTTGTGGTAGAAAATAATTAAAACACAAAATGAAAAAAACTATTTTATCGATTTTAGCAATTGCAGCAATTGCTTTTTCAAACTGTACAACTTCTGATGATGAACCTACAACAGGTTTTCAAGTAGACCCAACAAATTTTAAAGGAATCATTACACAAGGAACAGTCACTTTAGATGCAAGTGTAGAATACAATTTAACTGGTGGACTAGTGGTTGAAGAAGGAGCTAAATTAGTAATTCCTGCAGGAACTGTAATAAAAGCATCTGGAGGAACAAGTGCTTATATTGCTGTAGCTCAAGGAGCTCAAATTTTTGTTGAAGGAACTGCAAATAATCCTGTGGTAATGACATCCTCTAAAGCTACTCCAGCACCAGCAGATTGGGGCGGATTGGTAATTTGCGGAAAGGCACCAACAAACAAAGGAGCAACAGCAACCGCTGAAGTTTCTGATTTAACATATGGAGGAACAGTTGCAAATGACAATTCTGGATCAATCAGGTATTTAAGAGTAGAATATACAGGAGCAACGTTTAATGGTTCAAAAGAATTTAACGGAGTTTCTTTATTCGGTGTGGGTTCTGGAACAACTTTCGAATACGTGCAATCTTATAATGGTGGTGACGACGGAATCGAATTTTTTGGAGGAACAGTTACAGGTAAATATTTAGTTTCTACAGGTTCTGGAGATGATTCAATTGATTTTGCTGATGGATGGTCTGGAACTGGTGAATACTGGTACATAAGCAAAGGAACAAAAGCAGGAATTGAAGGTTCTAATAACGGTGATGACGGAAATGCTAGTCCAACAACTACAGCAGTTTTAAGAAATATTTCAATTGTTGGTCCTGGCTCTGAAGGAGCATTATACATTAAAGAAGGTGGAGGACATTGGACAGCGTCTAATATTTATACTTCAGGTTTTGATTTAGGAATTAAGATTAAATCAACCGATACTGCAGCAAACGATAATGTAAAAAATGGAAACATTGTATTTACAAACATTCAGTTTGATAATGTTACAACAAAACATGAATATACAGGAACAGAAACGTATTTTACTGAAGGTACAACTACAGGAGCTGGAAATGGAAAATTAGCACCAACTTGGACAGCAGGTTGGGCAGTTGGTTTGTAAAGTTTAGAATTAATTAGAGTAAAAAAGCAGGGGAAAACCTGCTTTTTTACTTTAAGCAATACTTAAAACCAATATGTTACATTGTGAAAATTTCTCTGTAACGAAGAAAATAAAGAATTATTTTATATATTTAGGGATTAATTCAACCTTTAAACTTTTATACATGAAAAAAAATTACTTTTTAACTTTAGTATTCATATTAATTTCGGCAATGTCTTTTGGACAAGTTATTCTAGCTGAAAACTTTTCTTATACTGATGGAAGTCTCGTTGGAAATAGTACCTGGGAAAACGTAAGTGGAACAGCAGGAAATTTTTTAGTTTCTTCAGGTAAAGCTGTTGTTCAACATGGTACTCCTGACGAGGATGTCAAAATTCCATTTGCTTCAGTTTCAGGAGATATTTATGTAGCTTTTGATTTTTCTGTAGATGATTTGGGAGCTCCATACAAAGCTGGATCAGACTTTGAATATTTTACTCACTTAGGATTCAAAGCGAGAATGGATATTCAAACCGGAGGAAGCGGTGGTGACTATACCGTTGGAATTTCATCATCATCAAGTACAGCTGAAGCAAATTGGGCTACTGACTTAACATTTGGCCAAGTATATAGAGCAATTATAAAGTTTGACCAAGTAACTGGTACAGCTCAACTTTGGATTGACCCTACTGCTTCAACAGATACATCTATTTCTGGTACTGGAACAGGAGCAGCGACAATATTAAGTTTTGACCTAAGACAGTCTGATTCAGAAGAAAATGAAACTGTTCGAGTTGATGATTTAATGATAGGTCAGACTTTTGCTGATGTATTAGTATATTCTGACGCTACAGCATCAGTAGGAAAGAACACCATTGAAGGATTTTCTAGTTACCCAAACCCAGTTAATAATGGATTGTTAACAGTAAGAACTTCAAACTCTAACGAAAAAGAAGTTTCTATTTATAGCGTTTTAGGAAAACGTGTTTTTCAACAAAAATTCTCTGGAGCAACGAAGCAATTAAATGTTTCTCATATAAACTCTGGAATTTATATTATGAAAGTTCTTGAAGGAGATAAAGTGGCTACTAAAAAATTAGTTATAGAATAACTTTTGCAAGAAAACTATATAAAAAAAAGCCTCGAATTTTCGAGGCTTTTTTATTTTTAGTAACTTCACAGTAAAAATTTACTGCTATGAATTTACATTTAAAACTAGAAAACATCTTATTTCTAGACATAGAAACGGTTCCACAAGAAGCATCTTGGAACTCAGTTTCTGAAATCACAAAACAACTTTTTGATCAAAAAACCGCCTACCAACGTAAAGAAGAGTTTACTGCTGAAGAATTTTACGAACGAGCCGGAATTTGGGCTGAATTCGGAAAAATAATATGTATTTCGGTGGGGTATTTTGTGAATCAAAAGAACGAAAAACAATTGCGTGTAAAATCGTTTTTTGGGGATGATGAAAAAGAGTTGTTAATAGACTTTAAGAGGCTATTAGACACACATTTTAACAAGAGCGAACATGTTTTGTGTGCCCACAACGGAAAAGAATTCGACTTTCCTTATATCGCAAGAAGAATGATTATTCATCGAATTGAATTGCCAAAAAAACTGAATCTGTTTGGTAAAAAGCCATGGGAAATTCCGCACTTAGACACCATGGAATTATGGAAATTTGGAGATTATAAACATTATTCTTCTTTAAAATTATTAACGTCTATTTTAGGAATTCCTTCTCCGAAAGATGACATTGATGGTAGCGAAGTTGCAAGCGTATATTACAAAGAGAAAGATTTAGATAGAATTGTTACGTATTGCGAAAAAGACACCATTGCTGTTGCGCAATTAGTATTGCGTTTTAATAATGAAGAATTGCTTGAAGAGTTTCAAATTGTAAGAGCTTAATTAGCCTTCTAATTTCATTGAAAGTTCTAACCAACGTTCTTCTTTTTGTTCTAAATCGAAAATAATTTTCTCTAATTCTTGTGATTTCTCGTTAATTTCTTCCGGAGAAATTTCGTTATTTGCAAACTGATGTTCTATATGAGTTTTCTTTTTCTCTAACTTAGCAATATCGTTTTCTAGCAAACCAAATTCTCTATTTTCGTTAAAACTTAATTTTCCTTTTGGTTTAGAAACAGTTTTTGTTACTTCTTTTTTTGATGAAGGGATATTCGGTTTTTCTTCTCTAGGTTTAGAATCTTCATAGGCTCTAAAATCTGAATAATTTCCCGGAAAATTTTCGATCACTCCTTCTCCCCTAAAAACAAAAAGAGAATCCATTATTTTGTCCATAAAATACCTGTCGTGAGAAACTACTAATAAGTTTCCTGGGAAATCTAACAAGAAATTTTCTAAGACGTTTAAGGTTACAACATCTAAATCGTTTGTGGGTTCATCTAAAATTAAAAAGTTTGGATTCTGAATTAAAACCGCACATAAATACAAGCGTTTTTGTTCGCCTCCACTTAACTTTTCTACAAAATCGTGTTGTTTTTTTCTATCAAATAAAAACCGCTCTAATAATTGACCAGCTGTAATTTTTCGTCCTTTGGTTAACGGAATAAATTCCCCAAATTCTCTAATAACTTCAATTACTTTTTGTCCTTCTTTTATAACGATTCCACTTTGTGTATAATACCCAAATTTTACAGTTTCGCCTAGTACAACTTTACCGCCATCAACAGGGATTTTTTGCGTAATTACATTTAAAAAAGATGACTTTCCTGTTCCGTTTTTACCAATAATACCGATGCGCTCTCCACGTTTAAAAACGTATTCAAATCCGTCTAAAATTAATGTATCATCAAAAGATTTTTTAATTTTATGAAGTTCTAGAATTTTACTCCCTAAACGTTCCATATTAATCTCTAACTGAACTTGATGATCTTGTCTTCTCTTGTGTGCTTTTTCTTTGATTTCGTAAAAATCATCAATTCTAGATTTAGATTTTGTGGTTCTAGCTTTTGGCTGACGACGCATCCAATCTAGCTCTTTATTGTAGAGGTTTTTTGCTTTTTCTACCGTAGTTTGTTCTAGTGCAATTCGTTCTTCTTTTTTCTCTAAATAATACGAGTAATTGCCTTTATATCTGTATAATTTTCCGTGATCTAATTCAACAATTTCATTACAAACACGTTCTAAAAAATAACGATCATGCGTAACCATAAACAGCGTTATTTTTTCTTTAGCAAAGTAACTTTCTAACCATTCAATCATTTCTAAATCTAAATGATTTGTAGGTTCGTCTAAAATTAATAAATCGGGTTTATTAATTAAAATAGTTGCTAAAGCCAATCGTTTTTTTTGTCCACCAGAAAGCTCAGAAATCTTTTGATGTAAATTATCGAACTTTAATTTTGATAAAATTTGTTTGTATTGAGTATCAAAATCCCAAGCATTGTGTTGTTCCATCAATTCAAAAGCCTTTTGATACGCTTCTGCATTTTCTGAATTTTCTAACGCTTTATTGTATTGCTCAATAACTTGCAAGGTTTTGTTTTCTGAAGAAAAAACAACTTCTTTAATGGTAAGTGTTGGGTCTAACTCATCGTTTTGTGCTAAATACGAAATCTGAATTCCTTTTCTACTAATTACTTGTCCGGTATCCGGAATATCTAAACCTGCAATAATGTTTAAAATGGATGTTTTTCCACTTCCGTTTTTGGCAACAAATGCTACTTTTTGATCTTTGTTTATTCCAAAGGAAAGATCCTCAAAAAGAATTCTTTCGCCGTAAGATTTAGAGATATTTTCTACTGATAAGTAATTCACTATAAAAAGTTTTTACAAAGAACCTAAAAACTAATCAAACTATAAGAGGTTTTAGGCAATTTATCTTTTAAGAAATATTATAAATACTATCTTGCAACGTTATTAGTTATAATTCTAATGAAATTAAGCGTTACTTCTTTTTTCTTACTTCTTTTTTTGTGGAATCCAATTGCGGGATTTTCACAAGATAGCATTCCTATTTCACCAAATTTAAAAGAGGAAAATTTTTTAAAATTTCAAGATCATTTTTTTAAAGCTTTGGCACAAAAAGCCATTTATAACTATAGAGTTGCCATAGAAAATCTAGAAAAATGCAACGAGTTAAAACCAAATGATGTTTCGGTATTGTTTGAGCTTTCTAAAAATTATTTGATGATGAAACGCTTTTTAGAAGCAGAACAATATGCACTGCAAGCTTTAAAAATTGAGCCTAAAAATTATTGGGTTTTAGAACATTTAGGAAAAATATATTTGGCATCTAGCAATATTAAAAGCGCGATTGTAATTCAAGAAAAAATTGTAAAAATCAATCCGAAAGGAAGAGAAAAATTAGTGTATTTATATTTTCAAAACAATCAACTAGAAAAAGCAAAAATACTGCTGAATGATTTAGAAAAAACAAATCAATTAACACCGGGTTTAATTCATTTAAGAAAAGAGTTTGTAAAATCTACTGTTGCAACAAAAATCGAAAAAGTAAAAGGTTTGCCAGAATTTATTAAAGAATTTGAATCTGATAAAAGTTTTGAGGCGCTTTATAAAATATTAACTTTGTCGGCAAATACCAACACCAATGTTTTGCTGTCTTATAGTCAGATTGGTTTAGAGTTGTTTCCTGCGCAAGCTTTTGTTTATTTAATGAATGCAAAAGCGTTAAATCAGAGTAATAACTTTGAAAAAGCAATTGAACAACTATCAAACGGAATAGATTTTGTGATTGATGATCATAATTTAGAAGCCGATTTTTACGAAGAACTTGCCATAAGTTATGGTAAATTAGGAAACAAAAAAGAAGCAATAAAAAACAAAAATAAAGCGTTAGCATTACGTAAAAAAGAAGAACAAAAATGAAATTTTTTAGAGTTGTAATCATTTTAATGTTAGCATTTACTTCATGTAAATCTAGCAGAACAGCAATTGGTAGTTCTGCTGATATAAAATCAATTTCGGCAAAGAAAGTTTCTAAAAAACACCTCCAAAACAAATTTCATAAAAACACAGTAGAAGCAAGACTTAAAGTTGCCTATAAAGACAATAAAAACGACGAAAGCTTAACGGTAAAATTACGAATAGATAAAGACAAGGTTATTTGGTTAAATGCTACTTATTATGGTGTAATTGCAGCACGAGTTAAAATAACACCCAATTCTGTTAGTTATTACGAAAAAATAAATAGAACCTACTTTAAAGGTAATTTTGACTTGCTAGAAAAAATGTTAGGAACGGAAGTGAATTTTACACAATTGCAAAATTTATTATTAGGACAAACAATTTTTGATTTGAATGCTCAAAAATACAAAGCTGTTGTAGATAATAACGCGCATTTATTAATTCCTGTAGAGCAAAAAGCATTGTTCGATATTTTGTTTTGGATTAATCCAATTCACTTTAAATTAGACAAGCAAGAGTTGTATAATTCACAAAAAAATCAATCCTTAAAAGTAGCTTATAAAAGATATACAACAACAGACGGAGAAGTGTTTCCGAAGAATATCGAAATTAGAGCATTTGGTAATAACAGCTTTACAAATATTGATATAGAATATAGATCGGTTATTTTTAATAAAAAGTTTTCTACACCTTTTAAAGTACCCAACGGATATAAACAAGTTGTTTTTTAATGAAACCTTTTAACCTTTTTTTCTGTGTTTTTCTGATTGCGTTATTTTCTAATATTGCTACTTCTCAGGCGCAAACAAGAAAAGAATTAGAAGAAAAAAGAAAAAAGTTAAAGCAAGAAATTCTTCAAGTTAACAAGTTGCTGTTTACAGAACAAAAGAAAGAAAAAAATGCTTTAGATGCCTTAGAAGATCTTAATCAGAAAATAGCAACTAGAGCAGATTATATTGCATCTATCAATAAAGAAGTGGCGCTTTTATCATCAGAAATAAGGCAAAACGAAAAAAGAATTTCAAAACTTACTAAGCAACTTACTTCTTTAAAGAAAGATTATGCCGATATGATTTTTAAATCATACAAAAGCAAATCTAAACAAAGTCAGTTGTTGTTTTTAATGTCTTCAGAGAGTTTTCAGCAAGCCTATAAGCGTGTTCAGTATATGAAACAATATACTAAGTTTAGAAAAAAACAAGGACAAGAAATTGTTTTACAAACGGATGTAATAAAAAAACTAAACGATTCGCTTTTATATACAAAACAAGCAAAAGACACGTTGATAAAAGCAGAAACGGAAGAGCAACAAAAAATTGAAATTGATAAAAAAAACAAAGAAAAATTAGTTTCTCAAATCAAAAGAAAAGAAAAACAATACATCAGAGAAATAAATGCAAAGCAAAAAGAAGAACGTAAAATTGCTGCTCAGATAGATAAAATTATTAAAGACGCTATTGCTAAATCGAATGCAAAAAAAGGAAATAAAAAATCTACCAGCTTTGCACTAACTCCAGAAGCAAAAGCCTTAGCATTAAAATTTGAACAAAACAAAGGAAAACTACCTTGGCCAGTAAAAAGCGGATTGGTTGTTCGTAGATTTGGAAAACAATCGCACCCAACATTACGTGGAATTACAATTACAAGTTCTGGGTTACATATTGCCACAGAACAAGGTGCAACAGCTCAAAGTGTTTTTAACGGAAAAGTATTGGCAATACAAGTTTTATCTGGCGGAAGAAAAGCCATTTTAATTCAGCACGGAAATTACATTACAACCTATAATAACTTAGAATCGTTAACGGTAAATAAAGGCGATAACGTTGTAACGGGACAAGTTTTAGGGAAAATATTTACCAATAAAGTTACTGGAAAAACAACATTAGTTTTTGTGTTACACAGAGAAACACAACGACAAAACCCATCAAGTTGGTTGCTAAAAAGGTAATTTAATTAAATAAAGCTTTTAATTCGGTTGCTTTATTTGGCTCTAATTTTCCTGATAAAATTAAACTCAATTGCTTTCTTCTTAAGGCGCCATCAAAACGTTCTTTTTCTAATGTTGTTTCAGGAATAACTTGCGGAACAGGAACTGGACTTCCAGTTTCATCAACAGCAACAAAGGTGTAAATTCCTTCGTTTACTCTTGCTCTTTCTCCAGATTCTCGGTCTTCAATCCAAACATCCACATAGATTTCCATAGAAGATTTAAAAGCTCTAGAAACCTTTGCTTCTACTGTAACCACGCTTCCAACTGGAACCGCTTTTGTAAATGCAACGTGATTTACAGATGCAGTAACAACAATTCTTCTAGAATGACGACGAGCAGCAATACTACAAGCACGATCCATTCTTGCCAGAATTTCTCCACCAAATAAATTATTTAAAGGATTTGTTTCGCCTGGTAAAACCATATCTGTTAAAACAGTTAATGATTCTTTTGGAGTTTTTGAATGCATTAGAATAGAAATTTAAATTTTCCGCAAAGATAAGCAATAAGAGATGAATCTTATTGTGATATTCGTCTTAAAAAAGTGATTTTACTGTAGTTTCTTTATAAACATCCAAGCATCTTCAGAATATGTATCTCTGATTTTTTCTAGATTTTTATAAGCTTCCGCTCTGGTTTCGAAACTAGCATACGTTACTTGCGTTAAGCCCCATTTATTTTTTCCAATAATTTCTGCTTTAAAGCCTTTTGCTTTTAATTGCTTTAGTTTTTTTACTGCATTTTCAGGAAACTCAAACGCACCAGCTATAATATGAAAGTTTTTAGGTGTTTCTTTTGCAACATTTAATTGAATTGTTGGTAATGGATCTCCAATTACAAAAGTTGCAGATTGTATTTTTTTCTCAAGATCTTGTTGCTGTTTTGCGTACTGTTCTTTTAATTGATTGTTTTGATAGCCGTTCCAACCAATTGTACCAACAGTTAAAAATATGGCAGCTGCTGCTGCGTATTTTATAAATCGTGATGATGATTTTTTAGCAACAACGGGTGTTAATTTTGTTGCTTGTTGTTGATATTCTAAACGTTTTACTGCAGGAGAACTTAAAGCGTTCATTCCAAACGTTTCAATCAAATAATTTGATTCTGAATTGGGTTCAAAGATCAGTTGATTTTCTTTATTTAAAGACAAACTACCAACTTTACCAATAACAACAGCTTCCGTTTTTAATTGCGTATTCCAAGCGTTTACAACTTCACTAATCTTTTCTAATGCTTTTTCAAAAGAAATATTTTCTGATGAAGCAATATGATTGGCTAACAACCCATCATTATTTTTTAAATGCGCATTGAACGTAACTTGTTTTGTAGGCGGATAAAAGGTGTGTGAAAAATGATTCACTTTTGCCGAAATAGCATTGGTTACAAAACCTCCAAAATCTGGAATAATTACGCAATCGTATCTGTATAATAAATCGTTGATGTAGCTGGTTAAAGTCATAAAAACAAAGTTAGTATTTTTTTGTAAAAAAAACGAATGTGATTAGAAACTTATCAACAAAAAATTATTGTATATTGAGTGTCAATTTATTGCGATTTGAAAAAAGAAAAATTACTAGCCGTTTTGCGTTTGCAAAAAACAAAAGCTGTGGGCGATATTTCAGCAAAAAAACTCATTGTCGCCACCGGAGATGTTCGTCAGATTTTTAAAGAAAAACCAGCTACTTTATTAAAAATCAACGGAATTGGAACGCATGTTGTCAATCAATTATTTGATAATCAACACAAAAATTTAGCAGAAAAGGAGTTCGATTATATTGAGCAGAATAATATTGCAACTTCTTATTTTTTAGATGATGATTATCCAAAAAACTTGCAACAATGTATTGATGCACCCATTTTATTTTTTAAAGATGGAAATATCAACCTGCAAAACGAACGCATCATTAGCATTGTTGGTACAAGAAATATGACGTCTTACGGGCGTGATTTTTGTAAAGAACTCATTAAAAATTTAACTACATACAACCCAATTATTGTAAGTGGTTTTGCATACGGAGTTGATATTTGTGCGCACAAAGAAGCGGTTAAGAACAAGCTGCAAACTATTGCCGTTTTAGCGCACGGATTTGAGCAAATTTATCCGAAATCACATAAAAAGTACATCAATCAAGTGAATGAAAATGGCGGATTTATCACAGAATTTTGGCATGATGAAGATCCGTTAAGAGAACATTTTTTACAACGAAATAGAATTGTAGCAGGAATTTCTCAAGCAACAATTATCATAGAATCCGCAGAAAAAGGCGGTTCGTTAGTAACTGCTGATATTGCCAATTCGTACGATAGAGATGTGTTTGCTGTTCCAGGAAGAACAACAGACTTGTATAGTAAAGGTTGTAACCGCTTGATTAAAGACAACAAAGCGGCGCTATTCACTTCGGCAGAAGATGTTGCAAAAATGTTGAATTGGGATCTTGATTTAAAACAAAAAAAATCAAAAACCATTCAAAAACAACTATTTGTAGAACTGAATTCTAACGAACAAAAAGTCTACGATTATTTGCTTAAAAACGGCAAACAACTCTTAGATATTATTGCGATAGAATGTGCTATTCCTATCTACAAATTAGCGCCTTTATTATTACAATTAGAAATGAAAGGTGTTGTGCAACCTTTGCCAGGAAAATTGTTTGAAGTGTAGTTTTTATCCTTATTTTTGATAAAAATCATACAAAATGGCATCCGAAGAAAAATTAATGTCGCAAAAAAAACCTGCTTTTCCTGTCAACGAGTTGTTAAATGACTATTTGATAGAGAATAGCAGAAATATAAAAATTCCGATTTTTTATGATGATTTACTTCGCTTTCAAGGTTCTGTTGTTGTGTATGATAAAAATGACGAAGACACACTTTGGATACGAACGTATTATTCTGAATTTGAAAGACAAGAAATTGATTTAAGTTTAAAAAAAGTCTACACAATCTTGCATTCTAACGGAAATGAAGACACCATTAAATACTTAAATATTGATGCTGTTGATTACTGTACCTTTGGCAATTCGAAACCTTTTCGTGTAAAAGTTCGGAATATTTTAAACGATAATTACACGTATTTTTACGTAAAAAAAACAGATGCTTCTCGGGTGTATGGATTAGAATTAGAGCATATTTTATCGCCGTATAATTTAAATTTTTTGGTGTATAAAGACACGCTAATTGAAGAACATATTGCAGGAATTCCTGGAGATGATTTTATCAAAGATTTTTTACCAAAATGTACAGCATCAGAAAAATCGCAAATTGCAAAAGAGTTTGTAAAGTTTAACGAACGCTGTATGATTCGGCTTTTAGGAGATATGCGTTCGTATAATTATGTAATTGTACCAACGCACGATTTTGATCATATTGTATATAAAATTAGAGCCATAGATTTTGATCAGCAAAGTTTTGAAGGAAAGTTTAAAGTCTATTATCCGCAGTTTTTTAAAGAAAACAATAAAATGGTTTCTTTGGTTGGCGAAAAACTACAAGATTCTTCTATTGAACAATATAAAATTGAAGAACGCTCTATTGTTGCAAAAAGAATTTTAAGTTCTGAAAATAGAATCAATCAGTTGATAAATGCCATGAAACACGACACCATTTCTACAGAGAAAAATATAAGCTTGTTAAAAAATCAAATTTTTGATTTTACCTTAGATGTAAATTTTAAGAAAAGCAATAACATGGGAGAAATCATTGAAACTGCTTTGGAATTTGTAAAACGGAATTATCAAGACGAAAATCCGAAATAGAGTTTTACTTTTTCTTAGAACGAATACTCTCAATAATAACAGTAGACAAAATCAACAAACCACCAAAAAAGGTGTTTAAAGTCGGAATTTCATTCAAGAAGAAAAAAGCTAAAAGAATTCCGAATATGGGCTGAATGCTACTAATTATACTTGCGGTAGAAACTGAAAAATAAGTCAATTTTCTTACCATTAAAGTATGTCCAATTGCAGTTGTTAATAATCCTAATAACAACAAATATGGCAATTGCGTTTCAATTCCAGAAGTGTCAAAAAAGAACAATAATGGCGCAAATAAAATGGTGATAAAAAGCACTTGGTAAAACATCAACATGGTTCCGTTATAAACCGCAACATGTTGTTTTAAAATTAAGATTCTTAACGAATAACACAAGGCTGAAATCACCCCTAAAATAATTCCTTTTACATGATTGCTTTCTAAATCAAATTCTGGCGCTAGAATGTAAATTCCGAGCAACACAACCAATCCTAAAACAATATGAATTGGATTGAACTTTGTTTTGATAAACAAGGGTTCTAACAAAGCAGTTATCACAGGAAACGTGTATAAAGACAACATTCCTAAAGCAACATTTGAAAGTTTTAAAGCGTAGAAATATGTGGTCCAATGTGCTGCCATAAAAATGGCTCCAAGTGTAAATGTGAAGATATCTTTTTTAGAATGAATTTTAAGATTTATTTTTTTAAATCGACAATAGGCATACAAAAAAACAAGCGCTAAAGAAGATCGCCACCAAACCATAATTGAAGGCGGCATTTCTATATATTTCCCTAAAACACCAGAAGTACTTATAAATAAAGTAGCGAGTAAAAGTTCAGAAATGTGTTTTAGATGTTCGTTTTTCATATTTTTTTTGTCTCCTCGTGCGGATATGTTTATTTAATTTTTTCAAGAATAGACACTGCCTTAGAAACAGCATCTATATGAATAAATGTAATTAATAAGCGCAAACCATTTTTGGTTTCTTTCTCTTTCATCACGCAACTTTTAGGGTTTTGCTGAACGTATTTTAGCATGTTTGTAAAATTTTCGGTTTGATAAAAAGGACTTTGTTGATCAGCAACATAATACCCGATCATGCGTTTTTTCT
Organism: uncultured Flavobacteriaceae bacterium; assembly: GCA_913065125.1. Taxonomy (GTDB): domain Bacteria; phylum Bacteroidota; class Bacteroidia; order Flavobacteriales; family Flavobacteriaceae; genus Polaribacter; species Polaribacter gochangensis. Next base: position 518,353 of record CAJYAG010000002.1, read on the forward strand.
TCAAGATAATTTTTTCTAATCCCAATTTTTTTGCCAACCATTTGATGCGAACAGAATCTAATAAATCTACAACTTGAATCGGAACTTCTCCAAACCGATCCGTGATTTCAACTTCAAAATTCATCAATTCTTCCTCGGTTTTTAAGTCGCCCAATTTGTTGTATAAATTCAAACGTTCTGTAATTGAATTTACATAATCATCTGGAAATAAAATTTCGAAATCGGTATCAATCGTTACTTCTTTTACAAACTCTTTTGGTTTCGATTCATCAGCTGGATACAATTCCTTAAACTCGTTTTCTTTCAATTCTTCAATTGCCTCAGACAATATTTTTTGATAGGTATCAAAACCAATATCATTGATAAATCCACTTTGTTCTCCGCCTAATAAATCTCCAGCGCCACGAATTTCTAAATCTTTCATAGCGATGTTAATTCCGCTTCCTAATTCAGAAAATAATTCCAACGCAGTAATTCGTTTTCGAGCATCATCTGTCATCATATGAAAAGGCGGCGTAATAAAATAACAGAACGCTTTTTTGTTTGATCTACCAACTCTTCCACGCATTTGATGTAAATCAGACAACCCAAAATTATTGGCATTATTCACAAAAATGGTGTTGGCATTTGGCACATCCAAACCACTTTCTACAATGGTTGTAGAAACCAACACATCAAATTCGTTATTCATAAACCGGAGCATCAAATCTTCTAGTTTTTTTCCTTCCATTTGTCCGTGACCAATTCCGATTTTTGCATTGGGCAATAAACGTTGTAATAAACCAGCAACTTCTTTAATGTTTTCGATTCTATTATGGATAAAAAATACTTGTCCGCCACGAGAAATTTCATACGAAACAGCATCTCTAATCGTTTCTTCAGAAAAGCGAATGACATTGGTTTCTATGGGATGACGATTTGGCGGTGGCGTACTAATTACTGATAAATCTCTTGCAGCCATCAAACTAAATTGTAAAGTTCTTGGAATTGGCGTTGCGGTTAGTGTCAGTGTATCAACATTTTCTTTGATGGTTTTTAATTTGTCTTTTACGGCAACACCAAATTTTTGTTCTTCATCAATAATTAGCAATCCTAAATCTTTAAACTGTATGCTTTTATTGGTTAATTGATGTGTTCCGATGACAATATCTACAGAACCATTAGCAATACCTTCTATAACTCCTCTTTTCTGACTTGCAGATCTAAAACGATTTAAATAATCTATGGTAACAGGAAAGTTTTTTAAACGCTCAGTAAACGTTCTAAAATGTTGATATGCTAAAATTGTTGTCGGAACTAAAACAGCCACTTGTTTTCCGTTGTCAACTGCTTTGAAAGCAGCACGAATAGCAATTTCTGTTTTTCCGAAACCAACATCACCACAAACCAAACGATCCATTGGTTGTTGGTTTTCCATATCGGCTTTTACATCTTGCGTTGCTGTTAATTGATCTGGTGTGTCTTCGTAAATAAAACTCGCTTCCAGTTCGTGTTGCATAAAGGTGTCTGGTCTGTATTGAAATCCTTTTTGCAGCTTTCTTTTGGCGTATAACTGAATTAAATTGAACGCAATATGTTTAACTCTTGCTTTGGTTTTTTGCTTGATTTTTTTCCAAGCTCCAGAACCTAATTTGTAAATTTTTGGTGCTTTTCCGTCTTTGCCATTAAATTTTGAAATTTTATGTAACGAGTGAATGCTGATGTATAAAATATCGCGATCGCCATAAAATAATTTAATCGCTTCTTGCTTATTTCCCTCAACATCAATTTTTTGCAAACCACCAAATTTCCCAATTCCGTGATCAATATGTGTTACATAATCGCCAATTTCTAAATTATTGATTTCTTTTAACGTAATGGATTGCTTTTTTGCGTATCCATTTTTCAATCTGAATTTATGATAACGTTCAAAGATTTGATGATCAGTATAACACACTATTTTTTCATCAACATCTATAAATCCTTCGTGCAACGGAAAAACAATAGTTTCGTAACTAACATCTTCTTCTACATCGTTAAAAATGTCATGAAAACGCTCGGCTTGTTTGTCATTTGCGCAAAAAATATAATTGGTGTAACCTTGTTTAGAATAGTTGTTTAAATTGGTGATTAATAAGTCGAATTGCTTATTAAAAGAAGGTTGTGGCAACACATTAAACCGAACATTTGTAGTTGTTTGCGCCTTCTCTGATTGATTGATTGCAACGGCAGAAAACTGATTGATTTGCTCTTTTATATACGCACCGTTACAAAATAATTCTTCTGGTTCTGCGTGTTTTATTTCTTTGGATAATTCTTTAAAAGCTTCGGTTGCTTTTGCGTAAAAAGTGTCTAATTTTCCGGTTAATAAATCAATATTTTGATGAAAAATAATTGTTTTGGATGAAATGTATTTTAGAAAACTTTCTCGTTTTTCTTGCAGCGTTTTGTTCTCAACATTTGGCATAATGCTGATTTTTTTCAGCTTGTCAATAGAGAGCTGCGTTTCAACATCAAAAGTCCGAATACTTTCTACTTCATCACCAAAAAACTCTATTCTATAAGGCTCATCATTAGAAAAAGAAAAGACATCTATAATTCCGCCACGAACAGAAAATTCACCAGGTTCAGTCACAAAATCAACTCGCTTAAAATGATATTCAAACAACACTTCGTTTACAAAATCGAGCGAAAGATTTTCTCCAACACTTAACTTTAACGTATTCTTTTCTAGTTCTTTTTTGGTAACAACTTTTTCAAACAATGCATCAGGATAGGTAACAATAACCGCTGGTTTTTTTTGCGAATTAATTCTGTTTAAAACTTCTGATCGCAGTAAAATATTTGCATTGTCTACTTCTTCAATTTGATAAGGTCTTCGGTAAGAACCCGGATAAAAAAACACGTTTTTATCACCCAATAATTGTTCAAAATCATTTAAATAATAAGCAGCTTCTTCTTTATCATTAAAGATGATAAGATACGGTTTTTCTACTTTTTTAAAAGTTTCGGAAATAACAAAAGACAACGACGATCCAACCAAATTCGTAATTTGAAAATGGTTTTTTTCGTGTTGAAGTTCCGATAAAATCTGTGTTGTTTTTACAGATTTTTTATATCGATTGATAATAATCTCTTTACTCAATTCAACTATTTTAAGCAAATGTACTATAACTATTTGTAATAATTTAATCTGTAAACTCGGTTTAAAAAAAATACAATAACTTTAGAAAAAATTAGTTATTAAAAAGAAATGCAGAAAAAGACATGTTTAAATCTTTAAAAATATTTTTCGTAGTGCTATTTATTGGTTTTCAAACTATTGCACAAAATAAAGAAAATAAATGGGTAGTTGGTGCAAGTGTTGGTGTTGCTAAGTTTGCATCAGAAGACGCTTCTTTTGTAGGCGATCAGTTTAACTTTCAACTTCCAAAATTAAATGTTACAAGATATTTTTTTAATGGATTTTCTTTAGACGGATCAGTTGCTGTTGCTGCTTTAAAAAGTTTCCCTGGGGTTTTTAGTAACAGTATTTCTTACCTGTCAATTGATACAAGTATAAAATATGATTTTGGTACTTCTAATGAAAATTTGGTCCCTTATTTTCTTTTTGGTGGAAGCTTTATAAATTCATCAAACACTATGACCCCAACTTTAAATATTGGAGGAGGAGGAACATTTTGGCTGAACTCAACTTATGGTGTTAATATTCAACTATTATATAAAGCTGTTTCAGATACAAGTCCCACTTTACGCGCTCACACTTATTTTTCTATTGGCGCTGTTTATAGCCTTAAGCCCCGAACTCAGGTGCCGAGATTGTGGAGTGATAATAATTATTAAATCTTTATTTTTTGGGATTGATATTCCAACTTATGCCAGTTGAAAAATAACTCATAGAATAATTTAAACCGGTTCCATAAGAAATGTCTAATTGTAGGTTCTTTTTTAGTAAATAAGTAACCCCAGTGTCAAAGCTTGCTAAATGGTTTTTAAACTCACTGAATTCACCATAAGGCTCAATATAAAAACTTGTTTTTTGAGACAAGGAAATACCTAAAGCAACAGAGTACGTTAAGTTTCCATCTCCAGTTCCAAAATAGTCATAACCAACATTGTACCCCAAGCCAATTTTTTCTAAAAGCACATGTGATATTGATAGCTTATTAATAGTTCCAATTTTATCATTTGTTAACTCTCTTCTTGCAGTTGGTAAGATTACATGTGATAAAAAAGCAATTTCAGTATTTACATTTTCTTTTTTGAATAATTGAATTTTTGTTCCTATTTGAATATCACTTATTCCGCTATTTTTTAACGAACTATTTAATTGTTTGTTGGTTTCGAACTGTGTAAATAATCGGAACTCAACATTTTTAGTAATTCCATATCTCCATAAAACAGATGGGTATGCATTTGCTTGTATTCCGCTACTTCTTTGAAAAAGAGCACCAGCTTCTATTTGTAAACTCTTTGCTGGTAGTGTAGATGCACTTTCTGTTTGATCTGGTCTATCAGTGATGATTTCTTGTGCAGAGATAGTTCCAACTGCAAACAATATAAAAAACATATTAATTTTTTTCGATAGTTTCATTTTGCTAAATATTTTTTGTAAAAATATAAAATTATTTTTAGATAAGACTAAAAATAATTTTATATAAACAGAAAAAGATTATATTTGCATTCTAATTATTATAGTATGTTTACTTTATCAGAAGAGAATTACTTAAAAACTATTTATCATATTAGCAGTGCGTCTACAAAAGGTGTAAGCACAAATGCTATTGCAAAAAAGTTAGATACCAAAGCGTCTTCGGTAACTGATATGATAAAGAAATTGGCAGATAAAAATGTGCTAGTTTATAAAAAATATCAAGGAGTTACATTAACGGGAGTAGGGAAAAAAACAGCTGCATTAATTGTTAGAAAGCATCGCTTATGGGAAGTTTTTTTAGTGGAAAAACTAAATTTTAATTGGGATGAAGTCCACGATGTTGCTGAGCAATTAGAACATATAAAATCTTCTAAATTAATTAATGAAATTGATGCCCTACTCGGTTTTCCTAAATACGATCCACATGGAGACCCAATTCCTGATACTGAAGGAAACCTTCATCAAATGGAAAAGAATTTACTATCAACATTAGGAATAAACGACAGCGGAATTTGTGTTGGTGTAAAAGATTCTTCCGCTTCTTTTTTGCAATTTTTAGACAAACAGCAAATTGCTTTAGGTCAAGAGGTTGTGGTGTTAGAGAAAGAAGATTTTGATGATTCTATGACGATTAAAATCAATAATAAAAGAATGACAGTTTCACATAAAATTGCAAACAATTTATACATACAAAAACAATGAGCATATTTGATCAATTAGTTGCATTTGCAAAAGAAAATCCGATTTGGGCAGCACTTTATGCATCTTTATTTACGTGGGGTTTAACCGCTTTAGGTGCATCCTTAGTGTTTTTCTTTAAGAAATTAAACAGAGCTGTTTTAGACGGAATGTTAGGCTTTACTGGAGGAGTTATGGTTGCGGCAAGTTTTTGGAGCTTATTAGCACCAGCAATTGATAATAGTCCAGGAGAAGGTTTTATGAAAGTTTTTCCTTCTGCAATTGGATTTGCTTTAGGAGCTTTATCCTTGTTTGGAATGGACAAGATTTTACCACATTTACATATCAACTTTAAAGAAAGCGAGGCAGAAGGCGTAAAAACAAGTTGGCACAAAACAACCTTATTAGTTTTGGCAATTACGTTGCATAATATTCCAGAAGGTTTGGCAGTTGGAGTTCTATTTGGCGCGGCATCAACTTTGGTAGGTGTAGAACAAACAGAAATGATTATTGCCGCAATTTCGTTGGCAATCGGAATTGGAATTCAGAATTTTCCTGAAGGATTTGCTGTTGCAATGCCTTTAAGAAGACAAGGAGTGAGTAGGTTTAAGAGTTTTTGGTACGGGCAATTATCTGCCATTGTAGAGCCAGTTGCAGCTGTTTTAGGAGCTGTTGCAGTTTCATTTTTTACACCAATTTTACCGTATGCTTTAGCCTTTGCTGCCGGAGCAATGATTTTTGTTGTTGTTGAAGAAGTGATTCCAGAAACACAAAGAGATAAATTTACAGACATTGCTACTTTAGGGTTTATTGGCGGATTTATAGTAATGATGTCGTTGGATGTTGGCTTAGGTTAAAACACAATATCTTTTTAATAAAATAAAAAAGTATCATTCCCGCGAAAGCGGGAATCTTTTTTTAGTTAAATTGCTAACTCAAATTTTAACACGTCTTTTTTGCAAACAACATCAAATTTTCAGGTTTATAATGCATCCGCCGGCAGCGGAAAAACGTTTACGCTTGTAAAAGAATATTTAAAAGTGGTGTTGCAGTCTGATGATCGGTTTGTATTTCAGAAAATTCTTGCCATTACGTTTACCAACAAAGCGGCATCTGAAATGAAAGAGCGCGTTTTAGATAATTTACAGCGTTTTTCAGAAGGAAAAGAGAGCGATTTATTCTTTAAAATTGTAGAAGAAACAACACTTGATAAAAGTACAATTCAGAAACGAAGTTCTTTAGTGTTAGAAGCAATATTGCAAAATTACAGTGCTTTTGCAATTACTACCATTGATAGTTTTACTCACAAAATAATTAAAAGTTTTGCTTTTGATTTAGGATTGAATTTAAATTTTGAAGTCGAATTAGATTCCGACACTTTATTGTCTTTAGCGGTTGATGTTTTGGTTTCTAAAATTGGTGTAGAAAACGACATTACAAATACCTTAATCGACTATTCTTTAGACAAAGCAAAAGAAGATAAATCTTGGGATATTTCTAGAGATTTAAACGAATTTGCAAAGATTTTATTGAAAGATGAAGATGCAAAACATTTTAAAAAACTAAACTCAAAAACGATCAGTGATTTTACTTCGTTAAAAACGAAATTGTTAAAGCAGCAAAACAGTATTGAGAAAAGATTTACGGAAATAGGAAACACTGCTTTAGAAATTATAAAAAATACTGGTTTAGAACATTCTGAATTTGGATACGGAGGAGAAGTGCCAAATCATTTTGTAAAATTGATAAATTATAAGTTTATTAAACCAGATATTATAAAATTTGATGGTAGATTAAATAAAACAATTGATGAGAATAAAAATTTTTCAGCATCCAAAACATCAACAAATTCAAAACAACTTATTGATGAGATTAAAGACGAATTAATTGATTTATATTGTCAATCAAAAGAATTTTTTGAAGAAAAAAATTCGATTTACAGATTAAATGAATTAGCGTTAAAAAGCATCATCCCGCTTGCCGTTTTAACCAAAATAAATTCAGAATTAACAAGCATCAAAGAAGAAAATAACATTCGGTTGATTTCAGAATTCAATCAGTTAATTTCTAACAACATTAAAGAAGAACCAGCGCCATTTATTTACGAGCGAATCGGTCAAAAATTTATGTATTATTTTATTGATGAAATGCAAGATACATCCACATTACAATGGCAAAATTTGATTCCGTTAATAGAAAATGCGTTGGCGCAAGAAAAGAGTAATTTGATGTTGGTTGGCGATGGAAAACAAGCTATTTATCGTTGGCGCGGCGGAAAAGCAGAACAGTTTATACAGTTGGGTTCTGATGTTCAAAACGAACGAGATTCGAATCCGTTTCAAGTACACAAAGAAGTAAAAGGATTAGACACAAATTATAGAAGTTATAGCGAAATAATCGACTTTAATAATTCATTTTTTCAATATGTTTCTGGATATTTTCAAAACCCCAGGTATCAACAACTTTTTGTGGATGGAAACAAACAAAACAGCACACAAAAACAAGGCGGATTTGTATCCATAGATTTTCTAGAAAAAGAGGATGATAAAGATGAAAATGATGAAAAGTACGCCAAAAAAGTACATGAAATTATTACCAATTTAGATGCTGGTTTTTCTAGAAAAGAAGTGTGTGTTTTAGTGAGACGGAAAAAAGAAGGCGTTGCTGTTGCAAATTATTTATCAGAAAAAGGAATCGAAATTATTTCGTCCGAAACGTTGTTAATTCAGAACAGTAAAAAAGTAAACTTTATTGTTAATTTATTGCAGGGAATTCAGCATCCAAAAGACCAAGAAGCTTGGTTAAATAGTGTTTACTTTTTGCACGATCACTTAAAAATCAAAACAGATAAACACCACTTTATTGCATCTTTTAACATTAAAAATGGTGTCGATTTTTTTAAATTGATTGCAGCATATAACATACAGTTTGATGTCGAAAATTTTACAAAATTGCCATTTTATGAAAAAATAGAAGAAATCATCAGAACTTTTTATTTAGCGGAAGAATCTGATGCCTACATTCAATTCTTTTTAGATGTGGTTTTTGAACAACAGAAACAAGGAACTGAAATTCAACAATTTTTAGATTTCTGGAATTTGAAGAAAGACAAATTAAGTATCGTTGCGCCAGAAGCAGAAAATGCGGTTCAAATAATGACGATTCATAAATCGAAAGGATTGGAATTTCCAGTCGTTATTTTTCCGTATAATATTGAAATTTATCGACAAATAAACCCGAAAACATGGTTGACAAATTTACCTTCAGAACAATTTGAGAGTTTTGATGAATTGTTGGTAAATGCTACGTCAAGTATTCAATATATTGGAGAAAATGGCGTAGAAATTTATGAGAATCAACGACAAGAATTAGAATTGGATAATTTTAATTTGCTGTATGTTGCTTTAACCAGATCAATTGAACAATTGTATATTGTAACAGAGAAAAATATCAGTAAAACAAAAGGTGTAAATACAAATTTTACTTCCGGAATTTTAATTAATTTTCTAAAAGAAAATGGCTATTGGTCAGATGAAAAGCAGACCTATATTTTTGGAGATAAAAGGAAGGTGAGCACCTCAGAAAAGGCAACTTCAGCTTCTATGATACAAAAAGAATTTATTAGTAATTCTTGGCGACAGCACCATATTTATATGGTGGCAAACTCATCAAAACTTTGGGAAACAGCACAAGGAAAAGCTATTGAACATGGAAATTTAGTACATGAAATACTTTCGAAAGTATTCGTAAAAGAAGATGTGAAAAAAGTAGTTCAGCAATACTTACAACAAGGTTTTTTGAATTCTGAAAATGCAAAAAAATTAAAAAAATCACTTAGTGATGTTGTAAACCATCCAAAGTTAAAAAACTACTATTCTGATGAAGTTGTTGTTTTTAACGAGCGAGAAATTGTATCGAAAGACAATCATGTTTTTATTCCAGATAGATTGATTTTTAATTCAAAAAAAGAAGCTATCATCATTGATTATAAAACTGGAAAACCAGCGAAAGAATATCACCAACAACTAATAAGTTACGAAGATGTTTTAATATCGATGGGTGTAAAAGTGATAAAAAAAATATTGATATATATCAACGAAGAAATTATAGTAGAAGAATTTTAATTTATCTTTGTAAAACTAAAAAAAATAAAAATGTACGGAAATATAAAAGAACAATTACAGCAAGAGCTTCAAGAAATAAAAGACGCAGGATTGTATAAATCAGAGCGCATCATTACATCATCACAAGATGCGGTAATTAAGATTTCCACAGGAGAAAAGGTGATTAATTTTTGCGCAAACAATTATTTAGGTTTGTCTAATCATCGAGACGTTATTCAGGCTGCAAAAGACACAATGGATACGCATGGATTTGGAATGTCATCCGTTCGTTTTATTTGCGGAACACAAGATATTCATAAAGAATTGGAAGCGAAAGTTGCAGAATTTTACAAAACAGAAGACACTATTTTGTACGCAGCAGCTTTTGATGCAAATGGCGGAGTTTTTGAGCCATTATTATCAAAAGAGGATGCCATTATCTCTGATAGTTTGAATCATGCTTCTATTATAGACGGCGTTCGTTTGTGCAAAGCGGCGCGTTATCGTTATGATAATAATGATATGGTTTCGTTGGAAGCACAATTAATTGAAGCGAATAAACAAAATCATCGTTTTAAAATTATTGTAACAGACGGAGTTTTTTCTATGGATGGAATTGTTGCAAAACTTGATAAAATATGTGATTTAGCAGACAAATATGACGCAATGGTGATGGTTGATGAATGTCATGCTGCTGGATTTATTGGAAAAACAGGAAGAGGAACTGTTGAGTTAAAAAATGTAATGAATCGCGTTGATATTGTAACGGGAACTTTTGGAAAAGCTTTAGGTGGCGCAATGGGAGGTTATACAACCGGTAAAAAAGAAATAATAGAAATATTACGTCAGCGTTCTAGGCCTTACTTGTTTTCTAATTCTTTGGCGCCAGCAATTGTAGGAGCAACATTAAAAGTATTTGATTTAATTGAAAATGATACTTCTCTTCGTGATAAATTAGAATGGAACACAAACTATTTTAGAACAAAAATGGAGGAAGCTGGTTTTGACTTGGTTGGAGCAGATGCAGCAATAGTTCCTGTAATGCTGTATGATGCAAAATTATCACAAACAATGGCAAATATGTTATTGGAAGAAGGAGTGTATGTTATAGGGTTCTTTTTCCCAGTTGTACCAAAAGAAAAGGCAAGAATAAGAGTGCAACTTTCAGCGGCTCACACCAAAGAACACTTAGATCACGCAGTTAATTCATTTGTAAAGGTGGGTAAATCACTTAAAGTTATATAATCGGAAGCGTTAAGCGATTTAAAATTTATAAATTTTTTTAAAAAATCTTTGTAAATACGTTTGAACAACTTACATTTGTATTCTTAATAAAGAACTTTTAATTTAAAAATTTGATAATGAAACATTTAAAAATAGCTTTGATAGCTTTATTTACGTTTGTGATGGTCGCAAATGTAAACGCACAGGATTCTGACAATCCATGGGCAATTAGTCTTGGTGTAAATACTGTAGATTTTTATGGTGGTGGAGGTTTTACCGATAACATTAAAGATTTATTGGGTAATGGAGATTGGAATGTTTTACCATCTATTTCTACTTTTGCTGCAACTAAATATCTAGAAGATGGTTTTTCTTTACAGTTAATGGGGTCTTTGAACAAGATTACATTTTTAAACAGTGAAAACGATTCTGATTTCATGTATTACTCTATTGATGCAAATGTTAAATATGATGTAAATAAACTTGTTGATTTAACTTTTGGTTCAACTACTCAGTATTTTGACCCATTTGTTTATTTAGGAGGAGCTTATGCTGTTGCTGATGGAAATGGTGAGGCGATGTTGAATGTTGGAGTTGGGTTTAATACTTGGTTTAAAGAAAATATCGGGTTAACTTTCCAAACAGGAACTAAAAAAGGTTTCACAGACAATGTGAATACACATTACCAATCTTCTTTAGGTGTTGTGTTTAAGTTTGGAGGAAAAGACACAGACGGAGATGGAGTATACGATAAAGATGATTCTTGTCCAGATGTTGCTGGTTTAGCTGCTTTTAATGGTTGTCCAGATGCTGATGGTGATGGAGTTCAAGATTCAAAAGATGCTTGTCCAAATGTTGCTGGTTTAGCTGCTTTAAATGGTTGTCCAGATGCTGATGGTGACGGAATTGCTGATAAAGATGATATGTGTCCAAATGAAAAAGGATCTTCTGCGAACAGAGGTTGTCCAGATTCAGATGGTGACGGTGTAGTAAATAAGGACGATAAATGTCCAAATGTTGCAGGACCTGCAGCAAACGGAGGATGTCCTTGGCCTGATACTGATGGTGATGGCGTTTTAGATAAAGATGATAACTGTGTGAATGAAGCAGGACCTGCTTCAAACAATGGATGTCCAGAGCCAGTAATTACTGATGCAGCTGTTCAAACAATTAACATGGGTGCTAAATTTATCTTATTTAACACAGGAAAATACAGCTTCAAACCTGGAGTAACTAAAAAATTAGATGAAATTGTTGCTATTATGAATCAGTTCCCTAAAGCTACTTTTATGGTTGAAGGTCATACTGATAGTTCTGGAGGAGCGGCACTTAACTTAAGAATTTCTGAAAAAAGAGCTATGGCTGTTAGAGACTACTTCGTTAAGAAAGGAATTTCTACAGAAAGATTAGAAGCAAAAGGATTTGGAGAAGGTTCTCCAATAGCTGATAACAAAACTAGAGCTGGTAGAACAGAAAACAGAAGAGTAGAAATTAAAGTTGCAAATAACGACTAAATTTCAATTCATATAAAATCAAGCCCCATACATTGTATGGGGCTTTTTTTGTGTATTAGATATTAGGTATTTATATATTATTAATACAATTTCTATAAAGAAATTACGCCATTTCTTTTTCCTTGGAAAAAATATTAAAAACACTTTTAATTTAGCGTTAATTAAATTATCTTTGCACCCTGAAAAAGAGGGGTAAAAACCACTAAATAAAATAACTAACATTAATTAGATACTATAATGTCTACAACAACAGGTAAAGTTTCACAGGTTATTGGTCCAGTAATCGATGTAGAGTTTAATACAGAAACCGCAGCACTTCCAAAAATTTACGATTCGTTAGAAATTACTAAAACTGATGGTTCGCTTTTAGTTTTAGAAGTTCAACAACATATTGGAGAAGATACAGTTCGTACAATCTCAATGGATGCAACTGATGGTTTGCAAAGAGGGCAAGAAGTAAGAGCAACTGGAAGTCCAATTCAAATGCCTATTGGAAACGATATCTACGGAAGATTATTCAACGTAACTGGAGATGCTATTGACGGTCTTGGTAACTTAAATAAAGAAGGAGATAATGGTTTGCCAATTCACAGAGCAGCACCAAAATTTGAAGACCTATCTACTTCTACTGAAGTTTTATTTACAGGAATTAAAGTAATCGACTTAATTGAACCTTATGCAAAAGGAGGTAAAATTGGATTATTTGGTGGAGCTGGAGTAGGAAAAACAGTATTAATTCAAGAGTTAATTAACAATATTGCAAAAGGACATGGAGGTTTATCTGTGTTTGCGGGAGTTGGAGAAAGAACTCGTGAAGGAAATGATTTACTTCGTGAAATGTTAGAATCTGGAATTATCAAATATGGTGATGACTTTATGCATTCTATGGAAGAAGGCGGATGGGATTTATCTAAGGTTGATAAACCAGGAATGAAAGACTCTAAAGCAACTTTTGTATTTGGACAAATGAATGAGCCACCTGGAGCACGTGCAAGAGTAGCATTATCAGGATTAACTATAGCAGAATATTTTCGTGATGGAGCAGGAGAATCTCAAGGAAAAGATGTACTTTTCTTCGTAGATAATATTTTCCGTTTTACACAAGCAGGTTCTGAGGTTTCTGCCTTATTAGGACGTATGCCTTCTGCGGTAGGTTATCAACCAACATTAGCTACAGAAATGGGAGCAATGCAAGAGCGTATTACTTCTACAAAGAAAGGTTCTATTACATCTGTACAAGCAGTTTATGTTCCTGCAGATGATTTAACAGATCCAGCACCAGCAACAACATTTGCGCATTTAGATGCTACTACAGTATTGTCTCGTAAAATTGCAGAGTTAGGTATTTATCCAGCTGTAGATCCGTTAGATTCTACTTCTAGAATTTTATCAGCAGATATTTTAGGTGATGAACATTACGACTGTGCTACAAGAGTAAAAGAATTATTACAACGTTATAAAGAATTACAAGATATTATTGCAATTTTAGGAATGGAAGAATTGTCTGAAGAAGATAAATTAGCTGTTCATAGAGCAAGACGTGTGCAACGTTTCTTATCTCAACCTTTCCATGTTGCTGAGCAATTTACTGGTATCCCAGGAGTTTTAGTTGATATTAAAGACACAATCAAAGGATTTAATATGATTATGGATGGTGAATTAGATAAATATCCTGAAGCAGCATTTAACTTAAGAGGATCAATTCAAGATGCAATTGATGCTGGAGAAAAAATGTTAGCGGAAGCATAAAAATCAGCTTAAAGCCAAAAGCTTAAAGCCAAAAGCAGTAAAAATATGTTTTTAGAAATTGTAACACCAGAGGCCGTTTTATTTTCATCAGATGTAGATTCTATTTCTGTACCTGGAAAAGATGGAAATTTTCAAATGTTAAATAATCACGCACCAATAGTTTCTATATTAAAAGAAGGAACTGTGCAAATACATGTACATACTCAAGAGCATTTAGAAATGGACATGATTAGTGGTCATTTAGTGCCACATATTGATGATGATAAAATTTTAACATTCAAAATTAATTCTGGAACTATTGAAATGAAAGACAATAAAGTAATTTTATTGGCTGATTAATTTTAATATTTAAAGATAAAAATCAAAAAGTCCTCATTAAAATGAGGACTTTTTTTATGCGTTTATGTTAAAAATTAGATAAAAAACTATTTTAAGTTTGATATGTTGTTTGTTTTGAAGAACTTTATCTCTTATATCTATAAACCAAACAATCTAAATTATGAAAAATAGTGCATTAATATTGCTTTTTGTATTTGTTTCGAGCTTAACATTTGCGCAAGAAACACCTAAGCCAAACTACAGACAGGCAGCAAAATATTCTCCAAAAAACTTGGCCAAATTAGTACATTCAACCTCTGTAAGTCCACATTGGTTAAAAAAAGGAAATCGTTTTTGGTATCAATACAAAACATCTGAAGGAGCTAATTATTATATCGTAGATGCAGATCGAAAAACAAGAAGAAAACTTTTTGACAATGTAAAAATGGCAAAGTGGTTAACAGAAATCACAAAGGATCCTTATGACGGACAACACTTACCACGCTTTAGTTTTAAATTTAATGAAGCTGAAACTGCAATTCGTTTTAGAGTAACATCAACTGAAGAAGTTCCTGTTAAAGAAGATGAAAAATCTGAAAAAAAGGATGCTAAAAAAGCGAAAAGCAAAAAACCTAAAATGGAAAAGAAAGTATATCACTTAGAATATAGGTTAGGTGGTAACGGATTAACGATTATCGATAACGAAAAGGAAGAAAAAAAATGGAAAAACTGGGCAAATATTGCCCCAGATAGTTCTATTGTTTTATTTTCAAAAAACTATAACCTTTTTTGGATGGATAAAGCTAACTTTTTAAAAGCGGTTAAAGACGAAAAAGATTCTACTATTGTTGAACATCAATGGACAAAAGATGGAGTTGAAAACTACGGCTATGGCGGTGGTGGAAGAGGTGAAAATAATGAAACGAAAATCAAAAATAAAGACAAACGTAAAGGAGTTTGGGGAACATGGTCTCATGATTCTAAAAAATTCGTTTTTCAAAAATCGGATTCTAGACATATCAAAGATTTATGGGTAATTAATTCTGTATCAAGTAAAAGACCAGTTTTGGAAACGTATAAATATCACATGCCAGGAGAAGCTGAATTTTACAAATCAGAATTATTAATTTTTGATATTCCGACTAAAAAAGTAGTGAATGTAGAACTAGATACCATTAAACAACAAAGTGTGTCGGTTTTTAGAGCGCCAAGAAAACAATCTAATAGAGATGATGACTTTCAACCATCATTATTGCTATCAAAAAAAGGAAAAATCTATTATAGTGTAATCAGTAGAGATCGTAAAAAATATGATATTTGTGTAGCTGACTTAGAAACAGGAAAATCAAAAGTACTTATCGAAGAGCGTTTTAATACGTATATAGAATCTAGACCCTTAATTTTATTTAACAATGAAACAGAAATGTTGCATTGGGCAGAACGTGATGGTTGGGCACATTTTTATTTGTATGATGCCAACGGAAAACTTAAAAATCAAGTTACAAACGGAGATTATCACGTAGCTGGTTTTTCTGGATTGGATGAAAAATCTAGAACGTTGTATTTTACAGCTAACGGAGTAAATAAGTCACAAGATCCTTATTATGCACACATGTATAAAATTAATTTAAACGGATCTGGAATGCGTACATTAAACCCTGGAGATTATACTTCTAGTACAAGCATGGCAGATTCTAATAAGTATTTTGTAAGTAATTTTTCTAGAGTAAATACTGTTCCTAAATCAGAATTACGCTCTTCAGATGGAAGGTTAGTAATGAAATTAGAAGAAGCAGATTTATCTCAACTGTTTGCAACAGGATATAAATTCCCAGAAACTTTTAAAGTAAAAGCAGATGACGGAATTACAGATTTATACGGAGTAATGTATAAGCCTTTCGATTTTGATTCTACAAAAGTGTATCCATTATTAGAATATGTATATCCAGGACCACAAACAGAATCTGTAAACAAGTCTTTTTCTTACAGAATGGATCGTTTAGACAGAATGGCTCAAGTTGGTTTTGTAGTGATAACCTTAGGAAATCGTGGTGGACATCCAGACCGTTCTAAATGGTATCATAACTATGGGTATGGAAATTTAAGAGATTATGGGTTGGCTGATAAAAAATTTGTAGCAGAACAATTAGCAAACAAACACAGTTATATTGATATTTCTAAAGTTGGAATTTACGGACATTCTGGTGGTGGATTTATGTCTACAGCAGCAATGTTAGTTTATCCAGATTTCTTTAAAGCAGCAGTTTCATCAGCAGGAAACCACGATAATAATGTGTATAATAGTTGGTGGAGTGAAACGCATCACGGAGTAAAAGAAGAAATAGACGAAAAAGGGAAATCGACTTATAAATACAAAATTGATGACAATCAATCGTTGGCAAAAAACTTAAAAGGACATTTAATGTTGATTCATGGTGATGTTGATAACAACGTACATCCTGCAGGAACCATTAGAATGGCAAATGAATTGATTAAAGCAAATAAGCGTTTTAAATTTATGATTATGCCAGGACAACGTCACGGATTTGGAAGTATGACAGAATATTCTTTCTGGTTGCGTGCAGATCATTTTAGCAAATACTTTTTAGGAGTTGAAGCTACAAGTGTAGATATTACAGAAATGAATAGAGACAACCCGAAGAATAAATAATACACTTCTTTATAAAAACAAAAACGCCGAGCTAAGCTCGGCGTTTTTTATACTTCTTAATTAGATCTTACTTTTTATCTAACCAATCTTTTCTGTTCTGTAAAACCTCTGGAGAAACTTCTAATCCAGCTTTTTCAAAAGACATAATTGTATAGCTAGGATCTTTTATCAACGTAACTTTTGCGCTTCTTAATTGGTTATATCTGCTGAATTTAATCGTAACAGTATCTCCAATTTTATAATTGCTTAAAATTGCATTTACGGAGTTTCTGCTCCCAACAACGTGATTGTCTATTGCTAAAATTTTATCACCAGAATTGATTCCTGCTTTATAAGCCGGACTTCCAATTTGTGGATTATTTCTTACAACACCATTCGAAATTGAAGCTCCAAAAAAGACTTTATTGCTATCTTGTTTTAAAACAACACCTACCTTTTTAAATAAAGGCTCGTAATTTGGCATTGCACTTTTATAGATAAAATGAGAAAAGAAATAATCTCCAAATAATTTACCAGCGTACTTATTTAAAACATCATTTAAATCACTAATTGAATATGGTTTTTCTTTCTTTCCGTGCGTTTTCCAAAGCACTTTCATATAACCATCTAAGCTTAAATTTCCTTTTTCGTTACGTAAAGCCAAATCTAACGCCAACCCTAAAGCACTTCCGTAAGAATAATAAGAAATAAATGTATTTTCTCTATTTACAGGATCAACAGAAGTTGCTGCATCTACAAACGGAGCTTGATAACTCATTTCTATTGGATTAAAAAAAGATCTTCCTGGAGAATTCCATACATAGTTAAAAGTTCCGTTTAAACTATTTATATAGCTTTCATGAGACATTAAACCTGCTCTTGTTAGGATTAAGTTTGTATAATAACTGGTAAAACCTTCTGCAAACCATAATTCGCCACTCATATTTGCCTCTTCGAAATTAAAAGGCTCTAAAGATTGTGGTCTAATTCTTTCCACATTCCAAGCGTGGAAAAATTCATGTGAAACAGTTCCGATATTACCTTTCATTCCGCCATTTGCTAAGGTTCTTGTACTTGTTAAAACGGTAGAATTTCTGTGTTCCATTCCGTCTCCGCTTGCATTTGGTACATAACAAGCTAAGAACACATATTCACCATAATCAAACTTTGGTAATTCGCCAAAAACTGCCATTTGTTGTAATACAACTTTTTTAACACTTTCAAAATATTCATCAGCTTCTGCTTCTGTTCCAATATTGTGTAATGCTAATTTTACATTTAATTTTTCTCCGTCAGATTCAACTTCAAAAGAACGCACAAAATGATCACTCAATTCAGTAGGACTATCCATAAAATACTGCATGTTTGGAGCATAATAGGTGTTGTCGAACATTGGTTTTAATTGTGTTGCAATTTTCCAGTCTTTTCTTGGATTAAACGTAACCTGAATTGGAGTTTCTTTTAATGATGGTGCAAACATAAATGTTGCAGGAATATTTAAATGCGCGTGTGTTTCGTCAATTTGAGCATAAGTTCCTCCGCCTCTATTTGCAAATAGTGTATACGTTACAATTACAGTTCCGTCATGATTATCTACATCCCATTGATAAGGATTTGGACGCGTAATTTCTAATGCTTCTCCTTTGCTATTTGTAGCTTTTACATTGTACACATTTTTAGCAAACTCATGAATTGCATATCTTCCCGGAGAAGATCTGCTCATTCTAAAAGAAAATTGACCTTTTTTAATTTTTGTAAACGACACTTTAATTTCTGCTTCGTGATGCACAGCATTCGGAAATGAAATGTCGTAATTAATATAACTTTGAGCATTACTCATGGTAGTAATACAAAGCGATAACACTAAGATTTTAAGAATTTGTAAACGCATTTTTATAAGATTTTAAATAGTTCTTCAAAACTACACAAAATTGATCAATCATTTACATATTCTAAAATATCTGATGGCTGACAATCTAATGCTTTACAAATAGCTTCTAAAGTAGAAAAACGAATGGCTTTTGCTTTACCTGATTTTAAGATGGATAAGTTAGCAGTTGTAATATTTATTATTTCTGCCAAGTCTTTACTTTTCATTTTCCGTTTGGCAAGCATTACATCTAAGTTTACAATTATTGCCATGTTTAAATTGTTAAATCGTTTTCTGACTGAATGGCAATTCCGCGTTTTACAATTTGCGCAAAAATAAAGATGATAACAGATAAGAACACAAAATCGCTTGAGAATAAATACAATTCAAAATCGTGCTTTTTACCAATCAATTGCATGTGTGTATTATGAATAATTGCAATGATCCACAGATAAAAAATGCAGTAACTTATTTTTTGCATAAACTTTTGTACATCGATATTAAAAGGATGTTCCATGTTTAGTTTCTGCAATAGTTTAATTACCAAATAGGCAATATAAGCTTCTACAGAGAAGAGTAAAATTTTATATCCAATAATAAAAGAATAGTGTGTAAAGCTATAATTTCTATATTCAATAAGATTCATTCCTTCGTATAAGTCTTTAGATATTGTTGCATTTTCTATGCTCAACAAATAGGTAACTAAAATCGCTCCTGCTTTTATCAATAATCCGATAAAAGCAAACCATGAAAAAATTTTCATAATTTTTAATAGTTTTTCTGTTTTCATAATTTGTTATTTTTTATTCATAAACCAATGAACGTGCCCGCAATTATCACAGATTAAATTTTGTGCTTTTTTGTTAAGCCAATCGAGTTTAAAAAAAGTTAAAGCAGTTGTATTCATTAACGTTTCTCTTTCCCAAAAAGTTTCGTTTTTACAAACAGTACAACTTAACTTGTTCCCTTTTATGGTTCTTTCTTTTGATATAGGTTTTTGTGCCATGTTCTATTTTTTACACAGCAAAGATATAAAAATTATTGAATAACAATAATAAATTATTAAAAAAGAATGATTTTATGAATGATAAACAGAATGTATTACAATTTTAAACCTTATTATTTCTTCTTTTTTAAAGTTGGATAAGTAACACCTAATTGTTCTAAATAGGTATCAAACTTTTTTTCGTTATAATAAAATTTTTCTAGTTGAGGTCTAAACTGTTTTTGCTTGTCTTTATTTAAATAGATTGGTGGCAAGTCATTAACAGAAATCATTGGTTTATATGAAGTATTTTTACGCTGCACATTATTAAAATACTCTTTCGCTTCTTTTAATAAGTTGGGTTTTAATAAAAAATCAATAAGTGTCATTGCCTCTACTTTTGCACCAGCTGTAACTCCTTTGTGAGCAATTGGAGTTGCCATCGCAATGGCGTTACTCCAATGATGTCCTTGTAAACCAGGAATGTTAGAAGGATATCTTAACGTTACAGTTGGAACCGTCCATGAAACATCACCAATATCATCTGAACCACCGCTTACAGGAGATTTTATTGGCAATCCTAAGGAGTTTAATTTTGTGCTTAATCCGCTAATTCTAGTAGATTTTACTTCTGTTTGTACAGCTTTCGCTAATATTTGATCCTTTTCTGACCATTTTGGCAATCCAACAGTTTTAATATTTTCATACATGGTTTCTGCAATGGTTTTATTAAAATGTCTTGGCCAAGCGGTTCCTAAAATTCTGGATCTAACTTTTGTTTTTGTCATTAATGCTGCTCCTTTTGCAACATCATTTGCTTCTTGATACATTTCCATAATGCCTTTATAAGTAACATCTCTAAAATAATACCAGATAGATGCAATTGAAGGCACTACATTTGGTTGATCACCAGCATCTGTAAAGATAGAATGCGATCTTTTTAATGGATGCAAATGTTCTCTTTTATAATTCCAACCAACATTCATTAATTCAGCAGCATCCAAGGCGCTTCTTCCTCGCCATGGCGAACCAGCAGAATGCGCAGACTCTCCTTCAAAAGTATATTCTACAGAAATTAATCCTGTACCACGGGCTTCTCCATAAGAAACACCTAAATTACTACTAACATGAGTAAAAATACACATGTCTATTTTATCAAAAAGTCCATCTCTAGTGTACCAAGCTTTTGCAGCAACTAATTCTTCAGCAATTCCTGGCCATAAAATAAGTGTTCCACCAATATTTTCACGTTCCATTATTTTTTTTACAGCTAAAACAGCCGTAATATTTAATGGGATTCCGGAGTTGTGTCCTTCTCCGTGACCGGGAGCTCCTTCAACAATTGGTTTGTGATAAGCAACTCCTGGATATTGTGATGCTTTCGGAATACAATCTACATCGCTTCCTAACGCAATTACAGGTCCGTCTCCATTAGACCATTTTGCAAACCATGCAGTTGGAATTCCAGAAACCGATTCTTCAATTTCAAATCCGTTTTGTTTTAAAATTCCGGTTAAATATTTAGATGATTCATATTCTTGAAAACCAAGCTCTGAGAAACTAAAGATTTTATCAACCATTACTTGAGATTGTTTATGGTTGGCTTCTACAATTTGTGAAACTTCTTTTTTTAAAGCTTCTATTTTTCTTTTGCTCCATTTTTTTTGAGCTTGAGAAAGTTGAGAAGTTCCTAGAAAAAGTAAACATAAAATTACTGCGAGTTTTTTGGTAAGACTTGTAAACATGGATTAGTTTTTTTATTAGCAAAACAATCGGATTACTTAAAATGTTGTTATGCTGAGTTTTGCAACCAAGTTACTAAAAAAATGAGAATCAAAGAATTATTTATAAGCTTCAAAAGTAATTGGATATTCGAAATAATATTTAAAAAGACTCTTAAATGACTTTTTTCCTTAATGTACTAATGTTAAAAAAAGCGATTTTTGGCTTTTTTTAATTTTTTGCTACGACGTGTTTGTGTTATGATTAGTTACGGAAAAGTGCGTGAGCAATTTTCCGCCGTTGCACTAAGATAATTAATTCGCGTGAATTTCCGACAGGGAAGTTCCGCAGCAATTAATTATACACGGTGTTGTAACCAGTTGTTTTCAGAAACTAAATGTTCGTTCCTGTCTTTTCATTCTCATATCCAAAATGATTCCAATTCCGATTATTAATAAAGCAACTGAAATCACTCCAATTTTAATACTATAATCGATATTTTTTTGAACAGCAAAAGCTACAGCAAATGAAAGTCCAAAACTTGTTGCCCAAGTCGTGTAATAATTTTTTGGTACAAAACGCAATTTATTTTTTAAGTATTTTCTAAATTTTGTCAGTTTATGTTTGAACATTTCATTACTAAATGATGGTATTTTTTCAAGTTCTAAATATTGTAGGTAACTTTCAATTCCTTCTTTCTGCCTAGTACTTAAATCCTTTTCTTTTAGTTTCTGTAAAATTCCTATAAATCTTTCAAATGTTTTTATTTCCGATTTTTCATTTGTTTTAGAAAGTTGTTTTTTTAGAAAAATAATAGTTGCTTTTAAATCGCTCGTTTCCGTCACAGAATTTGAACCAATCAATTCAGTCAATTCTACATCTAACGCAATTGCTATTCTTTTAATCGTTTCGCCTGTTGGTTCCGATTCATTATTCTCAATTCTTTGGATTGTCCTCAAACTTACTCGTGATTCATCAGCTAAATATTCTTGAGACATTCCTCTAAGTGCTCTTAATTCCTTTAATCTTTTTGCTAAAATTTTAGATTCCATTTTTAATGTATTTATTGTTCATAGCAAAAGTATATAGTGTTCCTTATCAGTAGTTGCGTCAAGTTGACGTCATCTTTGCGCCAATTGGTTACGGGGTGTTTGTGTATGGTTTGTTGCGTGGTTTAAGCAACTAATTTAGCAAATAAAAACCGAATAGAAAATCCGCGAGGATTTTCGTAAGTAGGCGAAAACTAGCCATTAATTATACACGGTGTTGTAAGTAGTATTTTTCTTGCATCTTGTCAATAATTCGCAATTTCGTCCATATAAAAATTGGTCAATTTTAGTTTTTTAAACTCTTTATATACTTTTCGTTTATTAGTTGAAATAAAAACAATTCCGCAATTTGCACTTGTTCCGTATAAAACTTGTCTTTTGTCATCAGTCCAAACTTCTAAATCAGAAATATTATTTCTAGTTATTAGTTCCGACACCGAATTTGTTAATTCTGCATTTATTGGATTTTCTATTCGGAATGCAATTTGTTTGTTTTTATATTTAACAACATAAAGCGGTTTACAGAATCCTTTAGTTCTAATTTTTCGAATACTATCCAATTTTGGTATTCTCTCCACAGTTATTCCATCTGGAAATCCCCATTCAATATAAACGTTTAAGTCTTGAATCAGTCTTTGGTTTATGAAATCAATTTTTTCGGTCAGTTTTTCAGTTGTCTTAAGTGATTGAAACCACAAATCATTATCATTTTCAGTCAAAATCAGTTTTTCATTTTGAGCTAAACTGCAAATTGATTTCAGAATTAATAATGTGAGCAAAAAGTGTTTCATAATATTACTTACAACGTGTTTGTATAAGATTAGTTGCGTGGTTTAAGCACCTAATTTAGCAAATAAAAACCGAATAGAAAATCCGCTAGGACTTTCGTAAGTAGGCCAGCACTAGCAATAAATTATATACGGTGTTGGCTTTAGTTTTTTAGTTTTCTGCAAATTTTATTAATGGTTTTATATTTCCATTGTCAGCTTTTCTTAATGCTATGATATACTCTTTTCTTGTTTCATCTGCTCTAACCATATTTGACTTGTGCCAGCTGAAAATTTCTTTTCCGAAAATAGATTCAATAATTATATCAGCCATCATTCTTGAGTGTCTACCATTTCCATTAGGAAAGCAGTGAATTGCTACGATTCTATGTTTAAATCTAATAGCAATTTCTTTAGGCGAATAAGTCTTGTTTTCTAGCCAATATTTAGTGTCATCAATTAGATTTTTCAGTTCTATTCCGATTTGAGTCCATCTTATTCCAATGTTTTTGTCAGTCTTTCTAAATTCACCTGCCCATTTCCAAACATCGCCGTACATTTTTTTGTGTAAATCTTTTATAAACTTTTCAGTCAATATTTTTTCAGGTTTTAAATTAGCTCGAATAGTCCATTCTACAGCTTTTTCAATATTTAACTGTTCAAATTCATCGAGTTCTTTTTGCGTTGTTATTGATTTTATTTTTAGACCTTCTTTTTCGTCTTCATCTAAGGGTGTTTGGCCATCTGCGTATTTTAAATCTAATCCCATAATGACTTTTTCATTTCCCTTTTTATTTCATTAGTCAAGTCATTTATTGAATGTTCAATTTTATCCTCACTGATTCCTTGGTCCTCTAATTTCATATTTTGATTGGTCCTTAAAACAATTTTACGGGCCAGTTTTTCAGCCTTTAAGTTGATTAGACTTTCGATGGTCCCATCTTTAGGAATAAAACCATAGATAAATTTCATATTCAAGGCATTGCCAACATCCTTTAGTTTATTGATGGTTATCTGACCTGTAGCTTCACGGTCCTCCATTTTTTGAATAGCTCCTTTAGTCAAGTTAAGTTTGGTCCCTAATTGGTCCCTTGTCATATTAAGAGTGGTTCTAATAGTATTTACCCACCCTTTTTGTGGGACCAGGACCATTCCTGCATCTTTAAAATTAGCCAGTTTTTGATCTAATTGTTCTATGAGTAGTTTTTTCTTGTTTCTCATTTGTTAACATTTTATACATATAAGTATGTAAATTAAAACAAAAGTATACAAATATGTATAAATAAACAAAAAAAGAATACTCATATGTATTCTTTTGTGTAAATAATCATACAAATATGTATGAATAAGCTTGTCTAAAAGGTTCTGATTTAAATTAAAGCCAACGTGTTTGTGTTATGATTATTTGCGGTTTAAAGTGCTTTACACTTTCCGCCGTAGCGGAAAGATAATTAATTCGCGTGAATTTCCGACAGGGAAATTCCGCCGTAATTAATTATACACGGTGTTAGCGGTAGTTTTTTTATTTGTATTTACTCAACTCTAAAATTTTGTTCGCCTCAAGATTTGTCCAGTTGACTGCTTTCAGATTTTTGTTGTTTATCAATGCTGTTAACACAATGTCGTAACCTAGTGAGTAACCACCCGAAATAGGATATTTTCTTGACCCAAACATGACCTCTATTTGATAGCTCATGTCTTCGCTTTGTAAGTTAGGTTTGATTTTTTCCCATAATTCTGATTTTTGATTTTCAGTCAAAGCCATTGTCCAAGGGGCTATTACCTCTGGGTAAAGCAAGTGAGCGAAATAGTCGCCTCTTCCTTCAAATACCAAGTAGTCAAGTAATGTCCATTTTGCTAATTTTCCAAAGTTCACATTTGTCCAATAGGCATGATTAAATTCGTGTGCAACTGCATACTCAAGCATATTTTCCCAACCCAATATGTCAGGTTCAATTGTCAAAATGATTTGTTTAGAACCCGCTGTCAAACCCATTATTCCACTCATTCCATCTATAATCTTTCTGTTCTCGGGATTTACTGGCATTATATAAATGGTCAAACTATCATTGTCAATATTTCCTCGGCTCATTTTTAATGCTCCAATTATTTTGGTTTTTATTAACTCACGATTTTCGTCAATTTTGTCAATTGATTTTTTTAATTCAGAGGTGTTTTGTATTGGTGGTGCAAAAAAATCCTTAACGATGAAAGCATATTCACTTTTTTGAAAGTATTTGTCATAGATTGAATTTTGTATTACCTCCTTGTAAATGCTATCTCTATTATTATCATCCACGTTTACCTTTTCTATGAAGGTAGTGTAATAGTCAGTTAAGAAAATAATTTTGTCCGAAGTAGTTTGTCCAAAGGCGGTAGATAAGTTTGCTGATAATATTATAGCCAACAATATAATTTGAATATTCCTTTTCACCTGTAAGTCTCGTTTTATATATGACGATTAACGTGTTAAAATGTTACAGTCTGTCGTGCTCTAAAATTACCGCTAACGTTTATGTATAAGGAAAGTTGCGTGTTTGTGTGCGAGGATTTTCCGAAGGAAAATCAGAAGCTAGCAAACGAGCAACTAACATTGGTTTAGCTAAAACTAGCAATTTTTTTTATACGGTGTTGTGGTTAGTGCTTATTCAATCCAAACTCCACTTGAACAAATTCTTTCCCATTTATTTCGATCCTTTTTCAATAAAGTAAATTCACCTCCGTATCTCGCCTCAAGGTAAAAAATCGCATATTTTCCATTATTGAATATAATTGGAAATGTCATAAAAATAGTATTTGATTTTCCTTTACTTTTTATGATAACCGATTTATTCTTAATTAATGAATTGTCAATTTTTACACTTTTTAGTTCTTTCAGTCGTCTTCTTATGAATTTATAATCCGAATCCTTTAAAATATTCGACTTGTCAATTGATTTATCGCAAAATGAAACATCCAAGAGACCAGGCTTGATATAATCCGATAAAACAAAATCACCATTGATATTATTTAAAGTACGATAATAAATATGATTATTAACAGGTCGGCCTGAAATTGTATTCAAAATACGATAGGCTTCTTTATCATTTTCTGTCATACTTTTTGAAGCTATACAACTAGATAGAAACAAAAAAGTCGCAAGAAATGGAAATAAAACTCTTAATTTTGAAATCATAGCAAAACTTAATTTTAAAGATCATTTGGGATTAACCACAACGGTTACGTATAATGTTAGTGGCGCGTTTAAGCACTAATTTAGTAAATAGAAACTTGCCAGCGGAAAATTCCGAAGGAATTTTCCAAGTAAGCTAAAACTAGCCATTAATTTTATGCTTTGTTGTGTGTAGTACTTTATTTTTCATAGATGTTTAAATCAATTATTTCATTTTCAAATTCAAAGAAGAAAGCCATTCTTTTGTTTGATATCAAATATCCAAACCCTTTTAAATCTTTATAAGTATATTTAGTAGTCTCACTATAGCTGTAAATATTCTTTTTAGGTTTTTTATAAGTAGCTGTAATTGAATTATTTATTAAAACACCACTAATTGAATGCTTTTCTTCTCCAACTTCCCAAGTTAATTCAATTATCTGGTCTTTTTTTGAAACAACAACTTGGGTTTCATTATAAATCCAATTGTTTGATGTTTTTACATCGATTACTTTTGAGGTGAAAGCAGCGCTACCAAAGTGATTAAAAAATCTTAGTTTTTTGTTTGCTCTTTTTATAATCTTTTCTTCTTCTTCTTTTTCTTTAGTGATTTTTGTTTTTATTGATGAAATTGCTTCAAAAACATTTTCGTGAGGGTTTTCAAATTCCTCTGCTTTTTTCAAATATTCTTCTGCTTCTTGCACAAAGCCTAAATGAATTAATTGATAAGCAATATTTGAGCCTGCTAAACTATTTTTTAATTCAAAGGCCTTTTTGTAATATTCAGTTGATTTTATTTCTAGGCCTAAATTCTTATAAGCTACACCAAGATTATTTAAAGAACCTTGGGCTTTTGAGTCAAAGCCCAAAAGCTTTTTATAAAATAAAAGACCTAAGTCTTTTAATTTATATTCAGTTTCGCTGTAATTGTAAGCAGCATCAAATAATAAATTAGTATTGTTTGGTGTCAACTCGTGTGCTTTTTGGTACGCTATTGACTCCAATAATTTATTTTCAGTTTTCTTATAGTAATTTGCTAATGCTCTGTACAGCGTTACCTTCGGTTCATTTTCATCAATGTTATCTATATTTTTTATAATTATTTCTAAAGATTTTTCAGGATTTTCATTCTCTAAATGGTAATCCGAAATTCTTGAAATACAATAAGCTTTTTGCTGATTATCATTCGTTAACTCCAAAGCCTGTTTAGCCAAATTAACTGCTTTTGTATAATTATTCGCCTGATTATAAATTAGACTTAAATAATAAAAACCGTGAGATTTCTTCTCATTGTCGTTTTCAATTTTGTTCGTAAATTCTTCTAATTCTTTGAATGCCGATGTATCTCCATATTGATAACGTAGATAGAAAATTCTAACAACTTCTTCTTTTTTCCGATTTGGGTCTTCTATTTCTAATAAAACTTTATCCAATAATTCTTTTGCTTCTTTAAATTTTTTCTCACGTAAAGCTTCGTGGTATTGAATAAAAATATTTCCGTCCTCTTTTACTTCTTCTAATTCCTCATTATCATCTTCTAATGATTCTTCTTTAGGTTTAGCTTTTTCTTGATTAGTTACTTCATCTTCTTCTTTATTTTCTTTTCGATGTAATTCAAATTCAGTTTCCCCTCGTTTTACTCTGACCTGTGTGAAATTGCTTATAAATGACCAAATTGTTTTCCATTTAATAATGAAAATGATAATAAAAAAAACGACTAGTAAAAACTTCCATTGACTTCCAATGGTTTTGATTATTTCAATTGTTTTGTCTTCCATTTATTTTCTTTGGTTGTAGGTTCGTATTACACACAACGTGTTTGTGTATGATTTCGTTGCGTGTTTCAGCAACTAAATTAGCAAATACAAACCGAATAGAAAATCTGCGAGAATTTTCGTAAGTAGGCTAGTACTAGCAATGAATTATACACGTTGTTACCCAACGTTATTTATTCGCTTAATGCATCTATTATTTTCAATTTCAGCTCTTCATTAAAGTCATCTTCTATTAATATTGAACTGATTATTTCTTGCAGTAGTTCTTTGTCAATTTTATTGTCAGCAACATATACTGCGATGTTCTCCATTTCTATAATGAATTTATCAATGCAGTATTCAATCCCATTGACCTCTAATAAATATGCACCTAAAGCGATTGAGGTTCTTTTATTTCCATCGTTAAATGCGTGAAATTTATTTACGGAAAATACAAGATGCGTTAACTTTTCTTCAAATTCAGGATAATATAGGTCGTTCTGAATATGTTCTAGCACACTCTCAATTTTTCCAATTTCTATAATTCCAGAATTTCCACCAGAATTTTCTATAATAAAGTCGTGAGTTCGAATGGCGTGTTCAATGTCAAAATAAATATATGTTTCCATTATCTATTTTTTAATCTTTTAAATACGTCAATATTGTTTAGAATTCGGTCTTCTAAATCCATACTTTTTTCTCCAAGGAATTTGTCAAATTCTTCTGTTGAGAGATGAGTAATATAATTCTTTAACTTTTCGTGTAAAGCATCTCTGAAAGCCATATCTCTACTAGCCATTAACCCTCTTACTTTTTCTCTTAAAGGTTCATATATAGAATTTGTGAGACTTTCAAATTGGTCGAACAAAGTATTTGTTTCTGATAAACGAAGTTTTCTGTTTGCCTTTTCAGAGTGTTTTTTTAAAAAGTCAGCAAATCCGTTTTCATAACTTGAAATCAAATCCAATACTTCTGAATACATTGTTGACCTAACACTTTCTTTATCTTTTAATTTTAGTATTTGGCGATATTCTTTAGCATCTTCTTTAAAAACGCTCTTGTAAACTTTATTAGTTAGTTGAGCATATTTAAATTTATTAGGTTCAACATATTGGTCAAGAGCATTTGTAAATTCTTGTCTATAATTATGTTCTTTCAAAGCACTAGAAAGAAACTCTTCTTCTCTTTGATTTATGTACTTTGTGTTTCCTCCAAGTTTTTGATTAATTGCATCGAGTACAATGTCTAATATAAAAGCTCGTAGTAATTTTGCCTTTTCACTTTCTGTTAAAATCATTCCAATATTTAGAAATGCACGAAAGGTAAAAACGCCTAAAACCGATGTTTTTTTTAGAGATTCATCTATGGTGCCGACATTTGTGTCGGTACCATATGCTAACTTGAAGTCTTTCAGCCTCTTTCCAGTTAGAATTTCATATCCTGATTCTTCAAATTCTGACTTGTTATTTTCAATATATCTTTCTACAGTTCTATCGTCAATTTCAAAGAATTCAGCTACTTGTTTTTTTGTAAACCTATATTTATTTTCAAACATTACACCTGGAAAAGAAATTTCGTTATAGATGATTTCTAAAGCATAATTATTATTGAGAATATTTCTCCTATGTAAGTCAGATGTTGTTAAATCTTTGTTCATTCTGTAAAGTTACGATTTTTGTTTTTTTCGTAATGTTGGGTAACGTTTTTGTATATGGTTTGTTGCGTGTTTTAAGCATCTAATTTAGTAAATAATTACCGACCAAGAAAGTCTGCGAGGACTTTCGTAAGTAGGCTAGAACTAGCAATAAATTATATACGGTGTTACCCAACGTTATTTTATTCTATATTCAATTTGTAAATTAAAACTGGTTGTTCTCAAATTGAAATCATCTGTTTTATATAAATCTGTTAAAGCTGTTTGGTAATTATATCCAATTCCTGCATTCCATTTTTCGGAAAATCTATAATTCATTGACACACCAATAAAGGCCTCTAAAAAATAGCTTTTACTTTGTTCTTTTAAATCGTTTTTAATTTCTAAGTTGTTATTAAATCCGCCATTTATAACTGGTTTTAACTTACCACTCAAAAACGAGTAATTTATTGAAATAGGTATTACTAAAAATCTTTGTTCTATTTTTTCAGGTGAATAACCAGGAAAAGTTCCAATAAAGTCGCACGTTGCACAATTATACGTTCCTATAAAATCTTTATTTGAGTATAAAAGTCCAGATGATAGGCTCAGTTTTTCATTAATTAAGTATTTGGTAGTTAATCCTAAACTATAATTGTTTCTGTCAAATTTAATTCCGTATCCATTAATATTTCCTTGAGTAATGAGATAATCATTATTCTTTCCGTTGTCGATAGATAATTTATCAATTGAATATTCAATTCCTATATTCAATTTTGAATCGTTTTGTGCGTAAACTCCAATTTGAAATAATAATAATGTTATAAGTAGTATTTTTTTCATGTCTTACATTTTTTATTTGTAATTAGTAGATGCAATTCTGTTTAATTGGTAGCGTGGTAATGTTGGGTAACGGTTTTGTGTATGATTTCGTTGCGTGTTTAAGCACTAAAGTTAGCAAATAAATCACAGATAGAAAGTCCGCGAGGACTTTCGTAAGTAGGCTATTACTAGCAATGAATTATACACGGTGTTAGCAAATCGTTTTTATTTCTCAATTTTAATAAATTCGTACAATTCCGTGTCCTCTTTTAATTCCTCCGTTTCATACAAATATTTATCTTGCCAAATATGAAATCCAAATCCGTTACTCTGCAAAAAAGCTCGTAAATATTTATTTTCAATTTCAATCAGTAATCCAACGTCAAGCAAATTCGCAAAGTTTAAATCAATATTTTCCGCTTCTTGTGATTTTGGATGACAAATATATTCAGCTCCAGCTCCAGTTGTTTTTGAAATTATTTGATCTAAAGGATCTGATTTTCCTTTTATTAATGTTTTTATTTTATGTCCAATTCGATTTGCAATTTTTTCAGATTTCGTATAATTCCTAAAGTCAGAAAAGTATAGAAAAGTCCGCACAATATATATGTTGTCAATCGGTTTGTTTTCGCAAACAAGTTTTGAATGTTCGTCAGGAACATACTTTTCATTTTTGCGAGTCAATTCCGCTATCAGAGCTTCGTCATATTTATTTTGAGATTTTGCTACCTTGCTATCGCATTCCAAAATCAAATGGTAATTCCCATAGTCAAATACATAAAATACAAAATTGTGCCATATTTTTTCGGGCGTATTATTCCGTAAATGGTGAATAAGTTCAATTTCTGGTTCTTTATAAATGTATTCTCTCAATTTTTGTCAAATGTTTGCTAACGTGTTTGTGTATGATTTTTTGCGGTTAAAGGTACGATCTACTTTCCGCCGTAGCGGAAAGATAATTAATTCGCGTGAATTTCCGACAGGGAAATTCCGCAGCAATTAATTATACACGGTGTTGTGCAACGTTATTTTATTATTCAGTTTTTTTTAATTCAATTATAGTTTCAAATTCGAATATTTCGTTTTTAGCAACCATTTCGTGTTCGAAATCAACCATTATTTTTCCAGTTGCTCTATAATTTCTGTCGTCAATTTTATTTAAAGTCAGATTGAAAATATCAAATGGGTTATGAGCATTTCCAATATATATGGAAGCTTCCGTTTCGGAATCTTTATCGGTCTGAATCGATATTCCATCCAGTTCATCCGGATTTGATAAATTCAAATTCATCCACTCAATAATCATTATGGTTTCAACTGGTTGCGATTCGTATTCAATCCCAGAGTCAAATGGTTTTAATGGAATTGAAATCCTATGAAACAAAGTTCTCTTTAATCCAATATTTTTATTTTCAAACCAATACTTTTCAACGGTTCCTTTTTCAGCTTGCGTTTTATTTTGTAGGTCAATAGTTATTTTCTCATAAAAAGGAACTTCCTCTGCGTTTAATTCAGAGTTTTGTTTTTTCTTCCAAAAATCAAATATTCCCATAGTTCTTGGTAATGTTGCACAACGAAGCTCGACATGTTTCGTTGCGGCTATGAAAGTACTTATTTTTTTATAAGTACTGAGAATAGTAGAGCAGCGAACAGTTAAAAAACCACTCAATGCACCAGCATTGAAATATGTTGATTGTTGCCTGCAGTACGTGTGAATATTAAAGTTAAATATAAATTAAAAAATAGAAACGATGCGTAAAAAAGATTTAAAAAAAGATTCCTTAGATTCAAAAAAGACAAAGCCGATAGGCTTTAAAAATAATATTAGACCAGATTTTATTATTGAAGATAAAAATCTTGAAAAATTAGTAAAAGATATTATTTATAGGATTGATGTACCTTATTGTGATACTGATGCTTATGATATTTCTATTTTAATTAATAATTATTTAAAAAATGGTTTTCTTGATAATTAAATGTTTTTTTTAATTCAGAATAAACTCTATAAATATGTCTTTTTATATATAAAATATTTGTCCCCATTATTATAGCTATATCATCATCATATTTAGATTTTATTTCAACACCATTTATAGCGCCCCAATTACATTTGCCAAATGCTTTTCCAAAAGAAACGTTGTTTGAATCTATTTTTCTTCTAAATGAATGAATATGGCAAGCGGCATCTCTAAAATTTTTAATCAAATCAGTAATATCATAAATTTTAAACTTTTCATCTATTATTATGTCATCATTAAATGTTATTCTTTTATCATTTTTTTTAGCTTTAATTAGTAAATCGTTTAAATTAATTAATATTTCAATTAATACTGAATTAGAAGTGGTTTCATTTTTAGCTATTAAATTAGTTCTAAAAAGAGATTCTAATCTTAAGAAAGTAGTTGAGTTTTCATCCATAGTTCTGAGTTGTCAATTTGTAAAAATTGAAAGTGGTTTTTTAACTGTTGTCGAGCTTCGTTGCCAGCAATCTTCAAAACTTAAGAATTTCATTAAAAATTCGGTTTTGTTAGACTCAGCAAGGCATCTACGTAATAAAACGATTTCAGCGATAGCGAAGCCGAAATTGTTTTATAGTTGAGGTCGCAGCTGAGGTATTGCTGGCAACGTGTTTGTGTATGATTTTTTTGCGGCTAAAAGTGCGATCCACTTTCCGCCGTAGCGGAAAGATAATTAATTCGCGTGAATTTCCGACAGGGAAATTCCGCAGCAATTAATTATACACGGTGTTGTGTGCAGTTATTTTATTTCGATTTTTATTTTTCAATTCAATTATTTTTAAAATTCTATTCGTTATTATTCCAACATACGAGGTCAGAACAATAATCAGCGATATTATGATTTGCCAATATTCCGATTTCAAGCCCTCAAATAATAATTCAAATTGAGGGATTTGAACAAAAGTCAATATTGTTATTAACACTATAAAAATCAACAATGATTTTAAATTCCGTTTTTTTGATTTCGGTTTATATCCAATTAAGAGTTCTATTGTATAGAAAATCAAAAGTCCAATTGTGAAGATATTCGGCAAGAGCAAATTCCAAAATCCATATTTTTCCTTAAACAAATTCCCAAATGTTAAATAACCAAAGGTCAGCCAACCAAAAATATAAATTGTAAACAGAATTAGTCCAATCCAGATTAATTTCAACAATATTTCAGATTTACTTTTTTCCATTTTCAGATTACTGTTTCTCTAATTGCACACAACGTGTTTATATATGGTTTGTTGCGTGAATTTAGCACCTAATTTAGTAAATAATTACTGACCAAGAAAATCCGCGAGGATTTTCGCAAGTAAGCAAAAAGCCAGCAATAAATTATATATGGTGTTGGTAAAAGTTTTATTCAATTATTTTACAATTTTCCATAAATAATTTCTCTCCTTTTTTTTGACCTAATTCTTTCAAAATATTCCAATCTACACAAGCTTTATCATATTCCTTTAATTTATAATAGCAAAATGCTCTATTATATAAAGATTCAACTAATGTATGATTAGATTCAAAAGATTTAGTAAAATATTCAATTGCCTTTTTAAATTCGTTATTTTCTATACTTTTAATTCCTAAACTCAAAAATTTGTTTCCATTTGTAATTTGATTATAAGTAAGTCCATACAAACCAAGTGCTTGTTCAAATGAATTAGTTAAAAGTCCAACTTTGATACCAAACGATTTCTTTCCTTTTCTGTCCATAATTATCACAAAATTGATTATTATGTTTTCAAAATTTTCGAAGCCTTTAATGTCCCAAAGTGAGTAAGAATTATTTAAGGCATTAACTAAAATATTTTCTTGCATTGATATCTTTTCACTGTCTCTAAATGTTATTTTAGTTTCAACTTTTTTATTTTTTGTATCTAGTATTATTTTTCCTTTTAATTTTAAATTAATATGTCTTTTCATTAACATATTATTCAAATACAATTTAATATTATCTTTAAATTTTGGTGTAAAAAAAAAGTTTGCAATTAAATTTTTAGAATCTTTTTTTAATTCTTTTTGTCTGTGTATAATATTTTCCTTTTTTATTAAATAGTGTCTTTTGAGTTTATCACTTTCTAAACCTTTCATTTCTTCACTAATAACCAAACTGTCTTTTGTGATTTTTTCAATTTTATAGGAAAAATGTTTTGAGGTTATTAACTTATTATTTTTTAATTTATAATCAAAAGTTGCATTTTTATAGTATTGTGCAGGATAATAATCTATATAGAATTTCTTTTTTTGAAAGATCATTTCAAAAGGTTTTATATAGCCTTTATAAATAGGGATTAATTTGCTTCCATCTTTCATTTCAGTTTTAATTTTCACCCAATTTCCTAAAAATTCCTCTTTTTTAATTTTTTTTTGAGAAAATGAATTAGTTGAAATAAGTAAAAAAGCTGTGAATAAATAAATAAAAGGTAATTTCATTTCTTAATTTTTACCAACGTTGTTGTATATGGTTTGTTGCGTAGTTTAAGCAACTAATTTAGTAAATAATTACAGACCAAGAAAGTCCGCGAGGACTTTCGTAAGTAGGCGAGAAGCCAGCAATAAATTATATATGGTGTTGGCAACTGGCTTTTTTATTCAGTTCTATTTAAAAATCTTAAATCGTTCATATTATATTCATTTTCATAAGTTCCTATTTTTTTCAAGTAGTAATATCTTAATCTATAAGAACAAGATTTGTAGTTATTGTGTCCATTTACAGAATATTTCAACATCTTAAATGGTTTCAAATCATTTTTTTTAAATTCAAATCCTTTTCCAAAATATTCTATCTTTCTTGAGTATTCATTAAAAGTTTTATTTACGAGTAATCCTGCAATAATTTCTTTTCCATTTTCAGAGTAAAATAAAGTGTCAATTATTGATTTTTTGTATTGAATTTTTATTGGTAAGTCAATTGCCCAATCTCTTTCTATAGAATCGTTGTAGCTTTTTCCATTAAAATATCTCAAAGCTAATTCAGAAGGTCTTTCAATAATTTTTACTCTTAATAAACTATCAATTAGTTTTTCAAGTTTTACTTTGTCTTTTTTATAAGTTTCATAATTAACTTCTGAACTGTAAGTATATTCTTTTGGTGTAGTTGTTTCAATTATTTTTAAATAATATTCATTTCCTATATTTTTTACAATTTGGAATGAAAGAGGAAGACTAATAATTAATAAAATCCAAATATTGGTTTTTCGTATATTTTCCTTAAAGTTAAATATAAGTAGAATCAAAGTAGCAAAAAATAAAACTAAAGAAGTAAATCCTAATGTTTCAATTATGTTTCCAAATGCAGAACCACCTTTGTCATTTGCCAAATGAATCAAGCACAAAATTATTCCAATTCCAATAATTCCATACAAAGTTTTGATTCCGTATTTTTTCATTTTTCAGAGTTCAGTTTGGTGCTTGTTGCCAACGTGTTTGTATATGGTTTGTTGCGTGGTTAAGCACGTAATTTAGCAAATAAAAACCGAATAGAAAATCCGCGAGGATTTTCGTAAGTAGGCTAGAACCAGCAATAAATTATATATGTTGTTGTAGTGCGTTTTTTTCATTCCGTTTATGTTTTTCAATTCAGATTATGTTCCGCTTTATATTTTATTTTAGTTCCATTTCATTAATATTTTTGTCAATTCTTTTCCAGTCAGTTCCGATAAAATTCCGTTCGTCATAATTTTCCGAAAATACCAGATAAAAATACTTGGTCAAATAATAGACTTCAGCGTTTCGTTTTGCATATCCTAAAGCTCCAATATCTTTCATTTGAAATTCAACTTTATGATTTTCTTTATTTTCATTAATCAACTCAACAGTTTGAGTTTTCCAAGTTGCAACATTGAATAAAATTTTTAAAGGATTCAAGTAAATCAGCCCAATGATTGTCAAAATTGGAATTACCTTTCTTAAAATCGGTTCAGATAAATTCCGATTAGCTTTAAATTCCATTATGAGCAAAGGAATTGGTAAAGTCATAATTCCGTAATAAATAATTGATTTTAGAATTTCGATTTTGGTTTGAAATAAGTCGAAAATATCCAATAAAAAAAGTGACAAAATTATGTAAAATGTTATTCGGATTATTTTCAACATATCGGTTTTTTCTCAAATGCACTACAACGTGTTTGTGTTATGATTTGTTGCGGTTAAAAGTGCTTTACACTTTCCGCCGTTGCGGAAAGATAATTAATTCGCGTGAATTCCGATGAAGGAATTCCGCAGCAATTAATTATACACGGTGTTGTAAGTAGTTATTTTGATATTTTGAATTTATTTCTGTTTGATATTCTTTTAAATAAAGATATTCCAACATTTAAATCAGAACTACCATCGATTTCTGTTATTTTTTTATGATTAACTTGAATTTCATTTATTTCACTTTCAATATATTTAGGATAGTTGTTTTTTCTTTTAACAATAATTTTGGTTGACATCTTTAATGGGATTTGATTCAATCTGCATAAAAGTATTTCATTACGAATAACTCCTAACGGTTCTATCACAACTTCTGAATTTTGGAATTTATATTCCAAATAACTATCATTAATTAATTGAAATAATGAATGGCAATAGTCCAAAATGAAGTCTATATATTCAACAACCATGTTTGGATGAATTATAGATATATTTTCTACTCCATGTGCAATAGCATTTCTTCTTTCTGATAAGTCATCTATTATACTAAAAAGCACTTTAGATTTTTGGTTTTTAATATCTAAAAATTCTAATTCTAGTCTTTCTTTTAGAGGTGAATAAAGTCTTATTTGATTAGATAGATTGTTAATTCCTACATTTTTGAAGAACTCATTTATAGTATTATGTCTAAAGTTTGATTTATGCTGTGTAAATACTTTTGGATATAATTTTGGATTATTGTTTGATAAGTTATTATTCAAAACCTCTATTAATTCTTTTGAATCTATATTTTTGTTTTTTGCTAATGAAAGATTCATTAATAATTCAGAGTTTTTCTGAATATTATTATCTTTAATTACTTGAGGAAGTGTTTCATATTTATCTGATTTATTTGAAAGTTCTGTCAGATATTGTGCTAATAAATTTTCTATAAATCGTTCTAGAAAACCATATAGAGTAATAATATAAGAGTTATAATTATATATCTTTTTTTTAGCGATATTGAATTCAATATAGTCGTCACCCAGAGTATTGTTTTTCTTTAAATCATTTAATAATTTCGAAGTTGTTAATTGAGAGTTTATAAATTCTTTTAGTGATATAAGTTCACTTTCCAATAAATTATAACTACTTCTCATCTATAAAACTGTTAAAGAAATTGTTTAAAAGCTCAATTCTTTCTGTAACCTTTGTTTTATTGGTATCTCTACCTTTAAATGTTTCATAATTATCAATATGAAAAGCTTTAGTAGCTTGAATAATTTCTTCTTTTTTTGAAATAAGAATTTCACTTTTATCAACGAATTTCGAAAGAACTTGCATTAAAGGATCATAAAGTATTTTTGTAGGTCTTTCATAGTGAAACCAAACGCCTTCTCTACTTCTATGAAGCCAAAATGCTTTTTTTTCAAAAATATCAAAAGCTAGTTTGGTTGTGCTTTTAAATAGTGTTTCCAAATGCTCTAATACTTCATCACGAAAACTTTCATTACCAGCTTTTAAAAATTCATCAAGAAATATCTCCATTGTATTACCTTGCCATCCTTCAATCTGTCTGTAAGCAATGAATCGTAAACATAATTCTGCGTCTGACATATCCTTGTAATAGATATTTTCTATAACTTCTTGTCTCGGTTCATTAGTTTGAATTTCATGTTGGTCAGGTTCAGGAATATCCCAAAGCTTACAAAAATGTTCATCTCTAGCTATTCTGATTGTAAGTGTATTTAATTTACCTGGATAAAGTGCATTTCTTATCTCTTGAGCTTTTAATTTTTCTCCTCCACTATTTATTCTTTCGAAAACTAATTGCTTTAAGCGGTTAGCTTCTCTTTCAGTTTTTGCGGTTTCTTGTAAAAGTATTATGGAAGAAATATACCTTCTGTCAATTCCTTTCCTTATTTGTTCAGGCAGATTTGAGTATTTATAACCATTTAATTCAGACCATTCTACCAAGTCTTGTAATTCAAACTCATCTTTGTAAAATTGAGATATAGCAGTTAATCTTTGTAAACCATCCATAACTTCATAAACAGAATATTCTTTTTCGTACAAAAAAATGGGTGGAATAGGAACATTCATAATAAATGATTCTATTAATCTAGATTTTCTTTTTTTATCCCATCTATGTCTTCTTTGAAATTCTGGGTTTAATATATAATCAGGGCTTTCAACTAATGATAAGATAGTATTTAAAGGATATCTTGCTTGTTCAGTTATTATTCGAACTTCTCCTTTTGAATATTTCTCGTTGATATCCTCATCACTATGTTTTCTTTTGATAAAGTTGTCAGTATCAAAAAGTTGAAGCTGTTCTTCTGAATGTAAATTTATACTCATTAGTGTTTTTTTTAATTACTTACAACGTGTTTGTGTATGGTTAGTTGCGTGTTTAAGCAACTAATTTAGTAAACAAAAACGAACGCGAGAAAATTCCGAAGGAATTTTCCAAATAAACAACGACCAAAGCAATTAATTATACACGTTGTTGCCATTAGTACTTTTTATCTCATAAGGTTTTTCAATTCCGAAATCGAATAAGCAGGCTTTTGCTTGTGCAACATAGCGTGACAATTCGGACAAACTGGAATCAAGTCCGTTTTCGGATTCACAGAGTACTCTTTTCCAATTGTTGATATGTCGATTATATGATGCACGTGAATAAAATTCCTTCCTAAATCGCCAAATTTTTGTTCAAAATTAAAATCACAAACTTGACAGTTTAATCCGAAATGTTCAATACATTCTTGACGTGCTAATTGATTTCTTTCGTAACTATTTACAGTAACTTGTCTTGTTTTACCTTCCGAATAGTTTATATCAGCATCAACTTCATTCGGGAAAACAGTTTCTCCAAAATCATCTTTTACTATTTCGTAAAATTTTTCATAAATCTTTCTTCCTGTCTTTACAGAAGCACCAGAAACTTCTTCATAATATTCTATATGCTGGTAAAGAGAAAGTAAAGCTGTTTTTAATCCACTAACACCATTTTCATTATAAATCCGTTCGAGATAATATTCCGTTCCATATGAGTTAATTGTTCGCGTGAATAATTTTCCTTGGATTAGATTTGAATAAGCATAAATATAATCAAGTCCAGAACTTTTTTTCATTCCCATACTTGTAAGGGATTCAGTTCCTTCGTTTAAAGACATTTGATTCAGGTAAATCTTTTTTCCAAGTTCAAATGCCTTATGAATTTGTTCATTCGTAATTTTTCCCATTCAGTTCGAGTGTTTTTGGGTATTAATGGCAACGTGTTTGTATAAGAATAGTGCGGCTTTGTGTGCGAGGATTTTCCGCAGGAAAATCAGACGTAACAAAAGTGCACGGACTCTTGATTAAGCACTAAAATAAGCATTATTTTTATACGGTGTTGTGCGTTCGTTTTTATTGTATCCAAGATTCTTTACACCAATCAACTACTTTTAAATTTTCATCCAATTTTATTATTACATTACTTCCATATTCAGAATCATTTTTGTTGATTGCAAGTCGTACAAAATAAAATCCTTTAAATTTTACTGAAGGTTCAACAGCAAAGTTAAACTTATGGGGGAAAACAGAATGCCAAATTTTGTCTGCGTAAAAGTTGATAAATCCGCCACGTAATTTTTTATATTTTAATTTTTTTCGATACTTGAAATTATCTGGGATTTTTAACTTTTCGGGATAATTTTTTTCAAATCCGATTTCTGTTTTCTTTAATTGGTCGTTTATTTTATCAATGTCGGAAAAGTCAATTTTAATAGAATCATTATTCTGGTTATGTTTCCCAATTTTACAATAATGAAATGTTGAAATTATAATTCCTGCTTGTTTTTCTCCATAACTTTTAATTTTTCCGTCAAATCTTATTCTTTTTCCTTTATTTTCTTTCGAGAATTTTTGAGCATAAAAATCAACCGCAACTTGTTCAGGATTTTGTCCAAAACAAATTGAAATATTAAAAATCAACAATATTAGAATTAAAAATAATTTCATTTTTTTATCTTATTCTCAAAATTATTTCAATTCCGTTATTCATAAAAGTTAAATTGAGTGAACGATGTTTTTCAATTAGTTAACGAGTTTCTTAAATGACGCACAACGGTTTGTGTATGGTTAGTTGCGTGGTGCGGTTTAAAATTAGCAAATAAAAACCGAACCAAGAAAAAACGAGAGTTTTTTCGTAAGTAAGCGATGACTAAGCAATTAATTTTACACGTTGTTGGCGTGTCGTAATATTTTAAGTGATTTACTCAAAAACATAATTTAAAACTAAAAACTTCTCAGATAAAATGTATTGTTGGTAGTTAATTTTTTTAATAAACAGCTTTTCCATTTAACCAGCAAACTTGCTCAAAAAGATAATTTAAAACTAAAAAGGTTTCAGGTAAAAATGTATTGTTGGTAGTTGATTTTTTTAATAAATAGCTTTTTCATTTAATCCGCAAACCTGCTCAAAAATATGATTTGAAACTAAAAATTTCTCAGGTAAAATGTATTGTTGGTAGTTGGTTTTTTAATAAATAACTTTTTTCATTTCATTGGCAAAATTGTTCAAAAACATAAATTGAAACTAAAAAGCTTTCAGGTAAAAATGTATTGTTGGTAGTTATTATTTGATAAATAACATTTTCATTTAAACGGCAAACATGCTTAAAATTATAATTAAAAACTAAAAAGATCTAAGGGAAAATCCGTGAATGGTAGTTGAGGTTTTGAATTTGAAGATTTATGCACGCCTAACGTGTTTGTATAAGATTAGTTGCGTGTTTTAAGCACTAAAGTTAGCAAATAAATCACAGATAGAAAGTCCGCGAGGACTTTCGTAAGTAGACTAAAACCAGCAATTAGTTTTATACGGTGTTGTAGGTAGTTTTTTTATACTCGAACTAATCTTAATAATGGTTCAAAAGCATAAAGAGCTGGTCTTCTTCCGGAAGATTCTTCTATTGTTCTTAGTAGTTCCTTATCTAATAGCATTCTTGTAAATCTTGCTGCAGTTGGTCCTGGTATTCCACTTTTTGATGTGAATCTATTATTTCTAAATATTGGATTAGTAAAAATATAGTCTAATGCGTTAACACTCCATTTTGAAGATAAAGTATCTGAAAAGACATGTTTCATTTCTTCGTATAAGTTCTTGATGCTTTCTGCTATTTCTAAATTTCTAATTGCTTGTTTTTCAATTGCGTTTAAAAAGAAGATACACCACGATTCCCAGTCATCTTTTTCTGATACATTCCTCATAGTGTCAATATACTCATCTTTATGTTCTTCTAAATATCCACTTACATAAAAATGAGGTTCTGAAATTGTTCCAGATGACCATAATAATAGTGTAATCAACATACGTCCAATTCTTCCATTTCCATCTTGAAAAGGATGAAGTGCTTCAAATTCAAGATGCATTAAAGCAGTTTTAATTAATATTGGGTCTGAACTTTCCTTTATATATTCAAATAATTGTTCCAATCCGTCATTTAATTTTTCAGGACTTATTGGTGTGAATAGCACCTTTTGTTTTATTTTGTCAGCTAAATAGTTTTGTTCCACTTTGTATTTTCCAGGCGATTTTTTGGCACCTCTTCCAAAGGATAATAATTGTTGATGTAGAGTTTTTATTAAGTGTTGAGACAATGGGTAGCCTTCTATCATTGCTTTTTGTGCATTTAATAGAGCTCTTTGATATAAAATTGTTTCAAACACTTCAGAACGAACATTTTTTGCTTCTTCTGAATCATTTTCACTATCAGCTTCGAACTTTAGGATTTCATCCATTGTACTGATTGTTCCTTCCATTCTTGAAGAAATTACAGCCTCTTGATTTCTCAAAGGTGCTAATAGAATTTCACTATTATGCATGTTTTTAAGCATTTGGTCATATCGAGCTAAAGCATCTGTAGCTTTTAATAATGAATTAACAATTTTACTATAATTCAATTCTTTTGGTGGAAACTTGTCATAGTGATATTGTACTGAGCTTGTAAAATCCATATTTTGTATTTTGAGGTAAATTTAACACCTTTTTTTTATATATAAGGTATTTGATATTAAAAAAGAAGTAAATATGATTCACAAATATATTTGATGTATATGAATTAGTGTCAAAACAGTTTGATTGTCATATTTTGAACTATTTGATAGACAAGTGTGTTTGATGTATATAAATTAATGTCTAGATTATTTGATTATCATATTTTAAATTATTTGATAGACAAATATATTTAATGTATATATATTAATATCAAAATAGTTTGAAGTAAAGATTTAATTTAAAATGATAGTCAATGGGTTTTCTTAAATTACCTACAACGAAGCTCGACATGTTTCGTTGCGTCTATGAAAGTACTTATTTTTTTTATAAGTACTGAGAATAGTAGAGCAGCGAACAGTTAAAAAACCACTCAATGCACCAGCATTGAAATATGTTGATTGTTGCCTGCAGTACGTGTGAATATTAAAGTTAAATATAAATTAAAAAACAGAAACGATGAGTAAAAAAGATTTAAAAAAAGATTATTTAGATTCAAAAAAGATAAAGTGGTCTATTGTATCAATAGTTTTAATAATTATTGTTGTGTATTTAAAGCACAAGATTATTTACTATCATTAAAGATATTCAATAATATCATTATGTATATACACCCTAATATAGATATTATTCCTAAAATAATA
Source organism: uncultured Flavobacteriaceae bacterium (assembly GCA_913065125.1). GTDB lineage: Bacteria > Bacteroidota > Bacteroidia > Flavobacteriales > Flavobacteriaceae > Polaribacter > Polaribacter gochangensis. Next base: position 561,784 of record CAJYAG010000002.1, read on the forward strand.
GATGAATCCATTGATAAATCATATGTCTCTATAATATTTATAGATTTCATAGATTCTTCTTTTAGTTTATTTTTTAAATCTAACTTTATTATCGTTAAAATAATTGTCCAAATAAAAGGAATGATTGAAAGTGCAAGAAAAGAATATAGGAATTTATAGTAATTTTTTAAGAAAAATGAATAGTTTTTATTTGCAACAATCCATATGCCTGCAAAAAGTGGTACTATAATCGTTGAAGAAGTTATAATTATATTCATAGTTATTGGTTTTATAGTTCTGAGTAATCAATTTGTAAAAATTGAAAGTGGTTTTTTAACTGTTGTCGAGCTTCGTTGCCAGCAATCTTCAAAACTTAAGAATTTCATTAAAAATTCGGTTTTGTTAGACTTAGCAAGACATCTACGTGATAAAACGATTTCAGCGATAGCGAAGCCGAAATTGTTTTATAGTTGAGGTCGCAGCTTAGGTATTGCTGGCAACGACGCTGAATATGTTTCGATGCGTCTATGAAAGTATGTATCTTTTTTGATACATACTGAGAATAGTAAAGCAGCGAACAGATAAAAAACCACTCAATGCCCAAGCATTGAAATATATTCATTGTTGCCCGCAGTACGTGTGAATATAATTATTAAATATAAATTAAAAAATAGAAACGATGAGTAAAAAAGATTTAAAAAAAGATTATTTGGATTCAAAAAAGATTAAAGTACACATTAATATCAATGATTTTATTGATTTAATAAATAACAAAAAATTAATTATTAGTCAATATGATATAGACTTAATTAAAAAAGAAATAAAAATAAAACCAAAGATTAAAGACTTTAAAATCTCTATTGTCGATTTTAAGTTTAAAGAATCGTTAAAGATTATTTTAGATAGTCATTTATTAGAGATTCAATTATGTTAACTGTTTCTGTGCTTTCTGAATTTATAGTTAATTCAAACTCATCTATTTTACCTGATAAAACAACTTCAGCATCGTGCTGTGATGATATGTTATTAAGTTTTGTTTTTATTTCACTTATAACTTCATTCATTTGTTCATTTACAATAGAGTTCATGTCTAATAACTCTTTTTTGTTTTCTCTTAATTTTACAGTGTTGTTTGTTACTTTAATCATAATAATTGTTTTTTTATTTATAGTTCTGAGTAATCAATTTGTAAAAATTGAAAGTGGTTTTTTATTTGTTATTCAGCGTCGTTGCCAGCAATCAACGAAACTTAAGAATTTCATTAAAAATTCGGTTTTGTTAGACTCAGCAAGACATCTACGTAATAAAACGATTTCAGCGATAGCGAAGCCGAAATTGTTTTATAGTTGAGGTCGCAGCTGAGGTATTGCTGGCAACGTGTTTGTGTATGATTTTTTGCGTTTAAACAACACCTAATTTAGTAAATACAAACCAAGTAGAAAATCCGCGAGGATTTTCGTAAGTAGGCTAGAACTAGCAATTAATTATACACGGTGTTGCCACACGTAATTATTCAGATTTTTCATTTTTCAAATATTCATAACTATTTTTCAAATACTTTTTTATTGATGGTTTCAAAAAGTTTGAATATTCCGTATTTTCATTTCGCTCATTAGATAACCAAGCCATTGAATAAGCTATTATTTGTTCAGGTAAATATCCAATTCCACTTGATTGCCATCCAAATCCTCCATTTGTTGAAAATTGTGAAAAATTAAATCTTGAATTTCCTATAAAAATTCCAAAACCATAAGTTATAGCTGTTAAGTCAGTTAAATATTCATCATTTTCCTCAATTCGATTTTCTCCTAATAATATCTGGTGAGACAATTCGTGAGAAATTGTTGCAATTAGTGAAATAGGATCTTTTAATTGTTGAGTTTCAATTGAGATTATAATTCCTTTTTCGTTCTTTTCGTAAGTTCCAGCTGCACTTTCCCATTCTCCATTTATGTCAGCAGGTGTTGTTAAGATTGTTCCATTTTCTGATTCTACAATTCCATCTGAAAAAAAGTCAAGTTTTATTTCTACATCTTTGATGCTCATTAACTCCATTGTTCGTTTTAAAATGAATTCAGCATCTTTTTCTGTTTTATCGAAATTCCTGTTATAAAATTCTTTAGTTGGTTTCACAGTTTGAATTTCCATAAAATGTTCTTCTCCTAATTCAGCTTTTAACCATTTTAAATCTTCATCAATCCAAACTTTGTCTTCTTCTGTAATTGGTAATTTTTTTCTTTTATTCCAGAACATTTTCGTTCAGTTTTTTTATGTGTGGCAACGTGTTTGTATATGGTTTGTTGCGTGGTTTAAGCACTAAATTTAGCAAATAAAAACCGAATAGAAAATCCGCGAGGATTTTCGTAAGTAGGCTAGAACCAGCAATAAATTATATACGGTGTTAGCTGTAGTTTTTATTTTACATCTTCCAAAAAGCTTAATTCCTTAGGGTATTTTTTTAGTGATTTCACTTTGTTTTTTCCATCTATGAAATATCTTTCCATAACATAAATTGTATTCATAGAATCCCAGGTTTTTTTTATTTTTAATATCTCTCTATCAATATTTAATTCAGATTCTTCTTTCGTTAAAGTTATTTCAATTGTATGCCTAATTTTTTCATATTCGAGACCAAGTTTTCTATGAATATCAGATTTTTCATTAGGTTTTAAAAAAGTTTGTAAACCTGTAAATAACGCAACAACAAATAAAAGAAAAGGTAAGAAGTATTCTTTGTTTAGAAAGAACAGATATGTATTAAACCATTCGTTTTCTATTGAAGGAAATTTATAAGAGAAAGCGACCATTGTTGACAAAACGAAAGCTGAAATTCCTATTCTTTTTTCAATCTTTCTATAATATTCAGATTGATAACAATGAGCATATTCTAATTGGTGAACCTTTCTCATCCAATCTAAAAGCATAGTTTTTTTCTTTTCCATTTTATGAAAGTTGTTGGTCGATTTTATTTAATAGCTCGGTTGGGTCTATAATCATTTTTCGATTTATAATAGACTCCGAAATATGCTTAGGACCAATCACAATTGATTTATCCAATCCATTTTTTCCTGTGAAAGAAAAAAAAGTGGCAGAAGGAAAAGGTGAATTTGTGTGACCTGATTTATGCAATTTTCCAGCTTCTATTTTATAGTTTCCGTTCTCGAAATGTATTTCTTTGGATGTTTGGTAAAGCTCTATATCTATTTTTTCATTTACAGCCTTAGAAGTGTGTTGGTTTACTTCGTTTAATGAATCGTTATAAACTACTTTAAAAAACGAATGATTAGAATTGTCTGAATTAATATTATAGTCAAATCTATTATTGATTATTTTTCCTGTTATTACCCAACTTTCTGCATAGAATGTATGTGTATGAATTGAAAAGTTTTCACATTTTTCTAAATCAATATATTGATTTAACGAATCATCCCAAATGTGTAATCTAAGAAAATCAAAACTTTCTAAAGATTCGTCAAATTTATATAGTGGAATGGATAAAAAACCTTGTGAACCAATTGATGAAATAGTATAATTATTTGGAATAATTTTAATTGATTTTGAAATTAGTTCCCAAACGTACTTTATATTTAAATTTTGTTTGTTTTCTCTACAGTAAATTATTTCTCTAACACCTATTAATCTATAAATCAAAGATTCTACATAAATATCATTCTCTTTTTTAATGATGCTTTTAAGTTTATCGATTGAGATTGTTTTTGAATCAGTAAATATTAGTTTACAAATATCATTATTTGGTTTTATAACAGTTTTAAATTCCTCTGCATAACCTTTTAGTAAAGGTTCATAATAAGTCTTAAATTCAGAATCGTTAATATTTTTATTTTGATTCATTAATTGGTTGGTTTTTAGTTTCGTGGTAAATTACAGCTAACGTGTTTGTGTATGATTTCGTTGCGTGTTTCAGCAACTAAATTAGCAAATACAAACCGAATAGAAAATCCGCGAGGATTTTCGTAAGTAGGCGAGTACTAGCAATGAATTATACACGTTGTTGTAAACTGTGCTTTATTTGTTTTTTATTCTATTTACTTTGACATAAAACCAAGGTACAGGTTCAAATCCATTAGATTCGTCATTCATATATTCCATTAGTTTGTCCCAATTCTCAAAGGTTTCTATAAGTCCAAAATCATTTATTTTAATTCCGAATTTATCTTTTAAATCGTTCGATAAATCATTGCAATGAAATGAGTGGAAATCTCCACCAGCTTCAATTCCGATTATGTCGTAACCTAAAAACTCATTTTTTTCTAAATTAAGCTCTTTGGTTTTGAGTTTGTTATAAATTCCAACTTCTCCAGTAAACATTTCAGTCGGTTTAGTCATTTCCAAAGCTTCGCTCAAGTCAGATTCAGGAAAGCTGATACTTAATATTTCAAAGTCCGAATCGTTAGGAAAGAATTTTTCTTTGTATTCAGTCAATGTTTTTAAATCCGAAAATGTATTTATCCAACCAAGTTTATTTTCATTCAGCTTTATGTCAGCCCAAACTTGTATTTCCTCAACATTTTTGTCAGTCAGATTGAAAGTTCTTTTAGTTTCTTCTAATTCTTTCTTTTCAGTTGTTGCCCAAGAAATTGCCCAAGAGTCAAAAAAAGAGTCGTTTATACAACGACTACAAGTATAGATTTCCGAACCTTTAATCGTTCCGTAGTCGATAGGCTTTATTTTAATCAGATAATATGCTCCAATGTAGTGTTTCACTCGGTTTTCGGCATTGTTTACAACGTGTTTGTGCATGATTTGTTTGCGTGAATTTAGCCAATAAAATATAAATAATTACAAGCCTTTGAAGTCCACGAGGTTTTTCCGAAGGAAAAACTTATTAAGCAATTAATTATGCACGGTGTTGGCAACTGTTTTTTATATTAATCTCCTTTTCCTATTGGAACTATGACAAAAGCCCATTCAGCTTCATCAGGAACTCCATATTTTTCTAAAAACTTTCCTCCTAAACCACTAACTTGAGATTTTTTATCCTCAATTTCAAGTCCGTAAGTTTTTCCAAACATAAATTTCACACCATTATTTAATTTGAGTGTATCTGTGTCTTTTAAATTAAAAACTCGAAACTTATTAGGTCTTATTGTTAGAGTTTCAATAATTCCAATTTCATCAGGAGTTTCATTGTAAATAAAAACTTTATATGTTTTTCCAGTTTTATTGTATTTGGCAGGGATTATAGAAATTTCATTACCATTTTCAATGAAAACGTTTCCATTTGAATCAGTCCATCTATTTGCTTTTTTCGTTTCAATTGGCTGTTCAATTTGTTTTATTATTCTATTTGTTTTTTCTGATTGTTCTTTTTGCAAAGTTTCTTGGAAAAACGTAGAGTAGATTAAAACAATAAAAGTCAGAATTGTAATAATAAAAACAGTCCATTTAAAATAGAACTCATTTCTTTTTTTTAGGTATAATTTTTTAAACCCACCAATGTTTAAAAAATCTTTTATTTGAGAATCGAATACTGTGAAAATAGCACTTCCACTCAATAGTTGAATTCCTGTTTTTATCTGCTCTACTCTAATTATATAAAGTAATTTATTCAATTCAGAATCTGGAATATTTTTCAGTTTTTCGTTTCCATTAATGACTTTTTCAATATTAACGAATCCTCCATTACCTCTGTATTCAGCTTTTGTGAAATCCGTTAATAAAATATCTAATAATATTGATTGTTGTTTCGTCATTCTTGTATTGTTACCAACGTGTTTATATATGGTTTGTTGCGTGGTTTAAGCAACTAATTTAGCAAATAAATCACAGATAGAAAGTCCGCGAGGACTTTCGTAAGTAAACAAAAAGCCAGCAATAAATTATATATGGTGTTGGCAGTAGTAATTTTATTCATTTTTCCACTTATTCAATAATTTTTCTAATTCAATTATATCTTTTCTTATTTCTTTGTCATTCACAGTTTTCAAAGCTAAATCATTATGTTTTTTAGATTCATTATAATTGTCAAGTTTGTAAAATGCGTTCGCAATATTATAATTAAAAATTCCTGTTTTTTCAATATTTCTCTCAAGACTCAAACCTTTTTTCCAAATTTCTATAGCTTTTTCTTGTTCAGTAGATTTATTCAAAGCAACTCCATAACTCATATAAGTCAAGGTATTAGTTTTATTAAACTTCAGAGATTTTTCAAAATATTCGTAAGACTTATTAAAATTCCCAAAATTTGCTTCTATACTTCCTAAAGAATTTAAAATTGAAGAATTTTCAGGTTCTCTTAAAAGTGATTTATTAAAATACTTTTTCGCTTTTTTCAGGTTTTCATTTCTCAATTCAGTTATTCCTAAATTGTAATTTAAAATGGATAATGAATCTTTAAATTCAAAACTACTTTTCTCAACCAAATGAGCATCTCCACCAATTCTATTCAGAAGATTTTCGGGTTTTTTCTTACAGCTTATTGTAAATATTAAAATAGAAATAAATAATATTTTCCTTATCAAATTAATTTTGGTTTTACGTTCATTTCTTATTACTGCCAACGTTTATGTATATGGAAAGTTGCGTGTTTGTGTGCGAGGATTTTCCGAAGGAAAATCAGAAGCTAGCAAACAAAGCAACTAACATTGATTAAGCACAAAACAGCAATTTTTTATATACTTTGTTAGGCTTAGTTGTTTAATAATTTTCTCGAAGGATTTCCCCTAATTTTGGCATCAACAAATCAAATCCTTTCATTAAACTTAATAGTTTTCCTTGTCTGGCTCCAAAAGAATTTGCTGTTAGACATTCAGTCATTTTTTTTCTCAATTGTTTTATTTCATTTCTTAATTCGTTGTTATCAATTCTTTCGGCTTTAATAGATATTTGCCTAAAAGAATCTCCAATTTCTTTATCCAAATCAGCACTCAGACTTGATAAGTTCCATTCTCTTGTATTTTCATAATCCTCTAGGTCTTCTAAATGTGCTTTTGTAACTAACCGCATTGAGTGAGATAGTTTTCCCTGTAGGTCAAGAAGATTATCTCTTTGGAATTCTCTAAATAACTCTTCACGTTTAAATTTTTCAGTACTTTTTTGAATATTGATGCTATTTTTGCCATTCAAATATGTTGCGAAAATACTAGCTGAAGCTCCTACAATTGTTCCTAAAATTGTTCCAATAAATCCCCAAGTTGCAGGTTCCATTTATGTTTGTTTTTAATTAAGCCTAACGTGTTTGTGTATGATTTCGTTGCGTGGTTAAGCACTAAAGTTAGCAAATAAATCACAGATAGAAAGTCCGCGAGGACTTTCGTAAGTAAGCTATAACTAGCAATGAATTATACACGGTGTTACCTGCTGGCTTTATTCAGTTTTTTATCTTTTATTTTTTCAAAACTATATTTTCCAATTCGGACTAAAATCAGAACGATAGCAACTACTGCTGAAAACCAAGCTGTATTATAAACTCCGTAATAAAATTGGTCGATTGGAATAAAATCCGAAAATTCAGTTCCTAAAATTATACACACTAAAAATATTCGGATTGCTGTTTTAAACCAACTCGGTTTAGTCAGCATTTCATAAATTCCAACTATAAAAACAAATAAAAATAGTGAATCGTAAGTTATATTTAGATTAATCAGAGAATCAAGTTCGGGATTTTCTTTTTTCCATTCTTGAAGTTTAAAATATTCTTTTACAGATAGAATTAGTTGAATAAGAATTACAATTATTGAAAAAAGCGGTTTATAGAATTTCATCGAATTAATCTATTTTTATTTCAATAACTTTATTTTCTAAATCGATTTCAATCCATTCAGTTTGAGATTCCAAATCAGTAATGCATTCAGTCAAATCAATTCCTTTAGCATATTTACTTAATGCTCTTTTTCCGAAATGAATAGTCGCTTTAAATTCCGTTTGTCCTGTTTTTCCAATCCACGCTTTAGTTACTATTTTTCGTTTGTCATTCAGGTGTTTTTTTGTCAACTGTTTTTCTGTCGCAAACCACGAAACTCCATCACACCAAAACCCTTTTAATTCTGGGTCAGTCGATTTTTCCAATTCGTGACAAATTCTGTATTCAAGTCGAGTGCAGAATTCCTCATTAAATGGTGTCTCGATATTTTGTTGTGAGTTCGTCATTTCAGCTTGCAGGTAACGGTCTTGTGTATGAAACGTAGCGTATAAAAAGACGCTAACTTTTCGGATTTAGCACGAGCCGAATTTTTAATTTTTATGTTTAATTTTCTTTTTCTAAATATACAAAATTAAAAATTTGGCGTACTTTGTAAATAAGCAAAAACCTCTTGAAAAGCCTATAATAGCTATGTTTTATACACGTTGTTAGCCACTGGCTTTTTCCGCAAACTTGCTAGCGTTGGCAAAGACATACTCTTTTGCAATTTTTGGCTTGTGTGTTGGCTGAAGCGAATTGCAAATGTGTATGGCTTTAAGCGTTGGCTATTTCAAATATTTGTTTAATATGATTTGTTTCTTTTCATTTGAACTATCTATTATTGAATTCGCTTTAGATATAACTTTCTCTAACTTCTCAATTTTTGCAATAAAGCTCTTTTGGTCTTCTAGATTTAATAATGGAATTTCTAATTCTTCATAAAATTTAATCGGTACTCTTTTGTGACCACTTGAACCAGTCATTTTTTTCTGAGCATCTTTTCTAATACTTTCTCTATTTAAAAGTGTAAACAAATATTTACTATCTATTTTATCTGAGACTCTTAATACGTGAAATTCCGAACTTCCCATTCCTAAATTATTTGTAAGCCCTTTTGCAATTGCACATTTTCCATTTTCCATTGAAGGTGTAATTTTAGCAATAAGAATGTCATTTTCTTTAAAATAGGTATAACTTCCTTTTTTTAAATCTTTGAAAGGTCTATCAACTTTTTCAATTATATAACCGTCATTACTTACAGATGCCATTTCAATAAATGACATAATTGTATTTTCATCTAAATCGGTTATTTCTCTTTTTGAAGGATTCGTAATTACTATACTTTTAATCTTAACTTTCTTGACATCAATTGATTTTATGTTATTTTCTATTTGAATTTGAGCTTTCTCAATCTCTTCTTTTGCTTTTTTAACTTTAATATCAATTTTACTACAATCAGATATGATTTTATCTTGAATATCTTTTGGTGGAAGAGGAATTTTAATATTATCAATCGTACCAGACAGATTATTTATATTTGAACCACTGGCGTAATTGCTAAAAGATTCTCTGTAAAAATTACTATTTAATAACTCAAAAAGATATTTATTACTTATAGTTTTGTTTGCTCTAATAATACCCATAAAGCCTCCAGCATAATATTCTGTATTATGATCTATATAAGCTACCTTCCCTAAATGTTCTTTACTGCCACTTGATAAGCAAATAAATATATCATCTTTACTTAGCTTTTTTGATTCGTCTATGCTAATACTGTTTTTTATATAAACCTCTTTCTTAATTACAAAATCTCCAGTAATCGCAATATTGTCTGCTGTTAGTATTGTATTGTCTGTTTTGTCAGTAACTTGGTCATCTTTTGAATAAGTTACACCTCTGGTTAAGTCAGAAACTTTATAGAGTTTGACTAACTGATATTTACCAACATATGCTATTTTTTTATCTGCACTTAAATCTATTTTCTTTATGAATTTTCTACTATTAAAATCGAGCATTTCTATTAAGCTCAATTTCTTTACATATGTTTTTAGTGTTTCAGGAATTAGTACACTTTCACTTTCATAATTTGATTTTATAAGAGTGTTTATTTTGTTTGGGTCATCAAAATTATTTGGGTTATATAAAGGTGTTTCTATATTAGATAAACTTTGTAGATTTTCTAATACTCTTTTGTCTTCATCATCTATTGTTTCGTCCTCAATCTTTGTTTTTACACTCGAAATATATTGGATACCTTCATTTCCTCTTGCTGAACTCCAGTCATAACCAAGAAACTTTTTGTTTTCTGTATTTTTACTTGGTGCAGTAACAATTATTATTTCTGGATTATTATATGCCAAACAATAGAAGTAAAGCTTTTCTTGTTCAATCGCACGAATGAATTTAGTTAAGGATTCAATTCTTTTTTTGTTGATTACTTCTTGTTCTTCTTTAGTTAAAGACTTAAACTTCTTATCCTTTTGAAGTTTAGTAAGGCTAGATTTTTTGTCAAAATCTTCTAAATATTCAGCAAAAACTTCAAGTTCTAGAAGTTTGTCATCTAATTTATTTTTCAATAAACTTTTGTATAATTTAATATCTATTTCTTGATATTCGCAGTACTTTTCTAGCAGAAAACTACTTTTAAAAAACTTTTCATTTGTCTCAAAATCACCATTAAACCAAACTTCTACCATATTTTGATAATGATCTGCGATGTTTGGATTTTCTTTTCTACGTCTTAAGAATAATGTTGCTGTTGTCGTTGGTGTTTTTCCAAATGTATTACTCTCTAGTTTTGTGATAGAAACAATGTCGAAATATTTTAAAATTATTTCACGTGTGGAAACGTAAATTTTTGGCGTGTCTTTAGTTAAAATTGAAATAGGTAAAACTATTGCTGCAACTGCATCTGGTTTTAGCATTTGCTTTGCACGTTCTATAAAAAAACATTCAATAGAGTTACTTGTAGAGTATGTTTTTTTATTGATTATATCTTTATGTGATAAATCATATTTATTGATGTCATTCTTACTTAGAGTTTCTAAAAAGCCAGTTACGCTATATGGTGGATTAGCTACAAGAACATCAAAAGAATTATCTTTAATATCTCTATTTGTTGCCAAAGCATCACAATGATGAAGTGTCATTTCGTGATTATACATAAAAGAACTAACCTTTGTTACTTTTGATAATCTATATTCTTTTTCAATCCCTGTAATTACACTATTTGGATTTTTGAGTGCATATTCATTTAAAAAATGTCCAGCTCCACAAGCGTAATCAATTACTTGTGGTTCTTCCATTTTTGGTAATGAGTTGACAATGAATTTAACAATTGGCATAGGCGTGAAAAATTGCCCTTCACTTTGTTTTACTCCATTATCTAAAAATCCTTCAAACATATCGCCTAAAAATTGGTCTTCTTCACCATCAGTTAAATGTATATCTTGGAAAAGTTGAATTATTTTAAGCAGAACCTCAAAGTTTTGATAGAAAAGTTCTTTGTTGTGAACATCTATAAAAGCAAAGTCATTATTTGTAAAGAATTTTAGTTTCTTAAAAAACTCTTTTATAGCTTTTTCTGTTGCACTTGGATTTCCTTTAAAGTCGGAAAATGCATTTTCTATATCACTGTTGGCAATGTATGTTATATCATCTTTTAAATGAATTTCCATACCTTCTTTATATAGCTTTTGAAGTCTATCTTGCAAATCGTAAGGATCATCAAAAGCGTTACCTTTCCAGTAAAACTTTAGGTCATCTTTATTTATAGTTTCATCAACTACTTTACAAAGAAATAAGTTAATTAGCTTGTCAAAAGCATTTTCTCGTCCGCTTACATTATGTTGTCTAAGTATTTTTGCAAATTCGTGATATTTACCTTGTATGTCTTTAGAAGAAACCGTTTCTAAATCTTCAATGGTATAATTAGTTTTACCAATTTTACCTTTCGGAACTCCTTTTTCAAAAATTCCTTTAGTTGAATAGTCAAGTTTATAAGTTTCTGACCAAGCTTTAAATATGTCTTCTTTATTTTTCTTTTTAGCTTCTTCAAACGATAACAGTTCTTTTTCTTTATTGTCTTCTAAATATTGTTTACTATCATTTAAACTAATCAAATGGTATTTAGATTTAACCTTGTCATCTATCAAACCTGATGAATATAAGCACAAGTATTGTGTTTCTCTTTTGTTCGTTAGATATCTAAACAGTTGATCTCCATCAAGTAAAGTTTTTTGCCAGTGCAAATCAAATTCCTTTCCAAATGTTTTACATTCAATAATTAATAGGACTTGGTTCGAATTGTCTTTAACAATTATATCTGCACGACCACCACCATCATCTTTTTTTATTTTACCATAAACTTGTTCTAGTTCAATGTTTTCTGGTTTGTATTCTTTCTCTAAAAGATTATTAACACATTCAAATACTACAAAATTTTCTTTCTGAGAAAAGTTTGTGGTTGTCGCACTTCCTTTTTTTATTTCTTTAGGAAAAATCAACTTTTCATTTTTGAAATCTGCTTTTAAAACAGCTCCATTGCTATATTTTTTTGAGTATACTTCTTTACTTTTTTTGAATCCGAGTTTCTCTAAAACCAGATTGAAATTCTCTTTATTTATCATTTATATTGTCTTTGTTAGAGATAATTAACTCTTTTATGTCTATATCCAAAATGTTTGCAATTTCCATTAAGGTTTCCAATCGTGGTTGTTGTCTGTTTTGAACATAAGCATTTACCATATTGTAGCTTTTGCCTAGTTTTTCAGCCAACCAAGTTTGTTTAATTCCTTTCTGTTCCAATACTTCCTTAATTCGGTTCATTTCAGACGTTTTTTTCAGTCCACTAATTTACATTTATATCTCATAAAACTGTGTATTAAATCAAAATATTTTCGTGTAGTTTTGGGTGAAGGCAAGCTCTTTTTATTTTTTGAGGCACGAAGAAAATGAAATGTGCTTGACTGCGCGTTGGCTTTTCAGAGCTTGTGGCTAACGTGTTTGTATAAGCTTTGTTGCGTTGTTTAAGCAGTGAATTTAGTAAATAAAACACGAACGGTGAAATTCCGGAGGAATTTCCCAAGTGAGCTAAAACCAGCAATAAAGTTTATACAGTGTTGTACATAGTTAATTATTCAGTTCTAATAATTTGTCAATTTTCGGTCTCCAAAATTCTATTAATTCAGGTTTGTCTAAATCAGTATTATAAAGAGAATCTTCCATTATTCGTAATTCAGCATATATTTTATCTCCGATTTTTACCAAATCAGAAAATGATTTGTCATTATCATATTTAATTTTATTTATTTCTTTATTAAACTTTCGAGCATAACTTTCGTAAAGGTCAAAACGTAACTTTTGAAGTTTCATATTTTCCTTAAAATTTAAAGTGTCTTTTATCCAAGATTTATTTTTGTCAAACATTGCTTTTACTTCAGCATCTTTCAAGTTTGTTGATTTTAAATAAAGTCCGTGAAACCACCATATTTTGGATTCAGAATTATTGTTTATTTCGGCTTGAAAGTCAGTTGGTTTTAATTCAACGTTTTCTTTCCAAAAGATAGCGTGTTTCGCGAAGAAGTAATGTTTTATCTCAATTCTATAATTCCAGTATATAATTCCAATTATTAAAATTGACGATATTATAATTAAGAGTTTCTTCGGTCTTTTCATAATTATGTACAACGGTCTAGTGTATGATTTCGTTGCGTGTTTAAACACTAAATTTAGCAAATAAATCACAGATAGAAAGTCCGCGAGGACTTTTGTAAGTAAGCTATAACTAGCAATGAATTATACACATTGTTACCTGCTGGCTTTATTCAGTTTCCTATTATTTGTTTTTCCGAAACAATATTTTCCAATTCCAATTAAAATCAGCACGATAGCAACTACTGCTGAAAACCAAGCAGTATTATAAACTCCGTAGTAAAATTGGTCGATTGGTATAAAATCCGAAAATTCCGTTCCTAAAATTATACATACTAAAAATATTCGGATTACTGTTTTGAACCAACTTGGTTTAGTCAGCATTTCATAAATTCCGATTATGAAAACAAATAGAAATAGTGAGTCGTAAGTAATATTCAGATTAATCAGAGAATCAAGTTCAGGATTTGCTTTTTTCCATTCTTGAAGTTTAAAATATTCTTTAATTGATAGAGCTAACTGAATAAGAATAATGACTATTGAAAAAAGAGGTTTGTAGAGTTTCATTATTTTTATTCCATTATTTCTTTCACTTGTTCCTCCAAGTTTTCAATTCCGTTAAACTTTCTAAAGTTCAAATCTTTTCCAGTTGATTTTAATTCAGATGTCAATTCTAAAATCAAGTCCAATGGCTCGATTTCGTGTCCAAATAGGTTTTGGTCAAATTGAGTTCCGATTAGTAGTCCATCATTTGCAATTCCAACACACCAATTTTCCATAAATTCAGCTAATGAGATTTCGGTCACCTTGTATTTTCTCCATTCATCTTTTGCACAAGATTTAGCTTGAACCTTTTCTGCCCAGAAACATATCATTCCGATTGGATTTCCATTATCGTCCTCAAATTGGGTTGAGCTTGATGTTGCAAAACCATTTTTACTCTTCAGTCCGTAAACTATTCCGTTTTCAGAAACTGTCTTTATGAATTTCTGATGTCGATTTTTCAATGTGATTGAATCTTGGAACATAGTTTTTTTAGCTTGCAGGTAACGTGTTTGTATATGGTTTGTTGCGTAGTTTAAGCACCTAATTTAGCAAATAAAAACCGAATAGAAAATCCGTGAGGATTTTCGTAAGTAGGCTAGAACTAGCAATAAATTATATACGTTGTTGTGGGTAGTACTTTATTCATTGGCTGTATTTACTATAAATTTTGCTCTTTCAAGTAGTTCATCAAAAGTAATGATTTCAATATCCTTGATACTCTTTCTGTAAAGTTCAAAAGAACTATACTTTTCTTTATTTACTCCATTTTCAGTTTCAAATTCTTTCAGCGAACCAACTAATAGAAAAGATTTTGGTCGATACATAAAGATTTCTTCTCCTGTTGGATTTCCGATACCATCTGTCGGTTGAACTTTGTTGACTAAATTTTCTAACGAACTTTGTACTGTTTTGTGTATTTGAGAAATTCCACCAGAAAGTTCATTGGAAGGTGGAAAGACATTTGGTCTATAAGGTGAGTTTAGTAATTGTGTTTTATGAGTTTTTATTTCTGCGAAACATAAATAACTAATTATTCCTTTTGATTTCATTAAAGCATCTATTCTTTTACCTCTATGAACGATGTCATAACCATCAACTACTTGCTCTAATTTCTTTTTCTCTAATGGAACATTAATAATATATTGTAAACCATAACCAAAAACCCACGTATTTTTTTCAAAAAAGGTTTGCCAAAGAGCTTCATCTTTGGAAATATTCAAGCGCGTTTTTTCGGATTCGAAAAATCCATTTTCGGATAGAAGTTTTTCGAAATATTCGAGTTGTTCTTTTTTATAGACAAGGTTTAAAATATCATCTTGGGTTACATTGTCATTAAGCACTTCTTTGAAAAGTTCTTCGTTGTCTTTGTAAATCGAAAATGCTTGTTCTTTCGTTAATATTAATTTCTTTAACTCTTCGTCCTTTATGCTAAATCCTTTTTCGTCTTCAAGGTTTAATTCTTTAATGCTTTTAAGAAAATCTACAAGAGTTCTGATTTCATCGCCTCTAAACGAAAAGTAAGTTTTGTGAGGTGAACCAGTATCAGAAGTGAATTTTTGAATTGTTAATATGTAAATCCCTTTATTGTCTTCTAAAAATTTCGCAGTAATTTCTTGTCTTCCATTAGGTGTTATCCGAATTTTTATTTCATTTTTTTCTTTAAAAAAACCAAATGTGTTTTCTGAATCTATAACTTTTGAAGCATATCTAATAGGAATGATTTTTTCAACAACTTTTCCGTTTTCAAGTTCAGGTCTTTTTGTATTCACTCTCTTTGATACATAGGTTTTTTTTGGAACTTTTCCTTTATGGTAATCGTATTCACTATTTTCAAATTCTTTTGCCATAATATTGGTTTTCCGGTATTACCCACAACGGTCTCGTATAAGAATAGTTGCGGGTTTACGTGAGAGGATTTTCCGCAGGAAAATCAGACGTAGTAAACTTGCAACGACCTTTAGTTAAGCCCAAAATTGAGCGATTATTTTTATACATTGTTGCCCACAGTATTTTTTCAATAAATCGGTCCATCGAACTTCACAATCGTTGTGTCTTTTTCAACAATAAAGTCGACCCAATGGTCGAGTGAGCCTCCATTCGTGTAATATCCGCCTCCACTTATTTCCTTTTTTCCATTCGCACGAGTAAAAGTAAGAGAGTATGCTCCGTCACTTTTGTTTTTCCGCATCGATAAGAATTCGGTTATACTTTCATTCGGTTCTATTCGGTCAATTTTTATAGTCTCCAGTTTTTCAGTCGTTGTGAATTCCACATTAGTTATCGGTTCGCTTGAGTCATTTTTAATTTTCATTTCAATTCCGTTTTCTTTGAACATAAAACAAGAGTTCAAAGTCATAATTATCATTATTGCGAGCAGTTTCTTCATATTGTGGGCAACGGTTTTGTATATGATACGTTGCGTGTGTAAGTAACTAATTTAGCAAATAAAAACCGAATAGAAAATCTGCGAGGATTTTCGTAAGTAGGCTAGTACTAGCAATGGATTATATACGTTGTTAGCAAAAGTTTTTATATTCCATAAATTTCTTCCAATAACCTAAAGCTGGCGATTCGGCAAATTTCGTTTCTGGATTCATTGATATTATTTGAAATCCGCCATTATTCATTTTAGGTGAGTGTTCGTTATAATTCTCTCTAAATTCATCGTGCATACCATTCAGAACGTCAGAAATTTTTAAAAGAGTTTGTTTTATTAATTCAAAGGAAGCGTAACTTATACAATATTCTAAATCCTTATCTATAATTTTCTTTAGATTAGATTTGATTTTTTCAGAGCATTTAAATTGTGTAGATACTTTTCCTGAATTTAATTCCCACGTTAAGTTTGCAAATGAAGTTGATTTTTTTCGATGAATAAGTTCAGCACGATAATCGTTAAATTTACTCACAAATTCTGAATTCACTTTCTTTATATTTTCGGCAAATTTTCTTTTCGCAAACTCACTTTTATTATTGTGACAATGTTTAACTAAAGTTATCCATTGTAATTTTGTTTGTGGATTCTCTCCAAAGACAAATTGAGTCAACATAGCAAGATAATCAAAGCAAGAGGATAGATGAAAAACTATACTATCATAAATTGCCATAATTTCGTCCGAAGCCATTTCAAAATGAGGATTTCCCATAAAATAACCATCGAAAACGTTTGGTTTATCTTTTAGCATTTTTGCAAATCGATTTTCAATTTCTAATTTTCTCGTAATGAGTAAATAAAAATGAAGGTTTGCACTCCTAATTCTATAATTAATATTATCTCTTAATTCGTAAATTTCGTGTTTACCATCTTTGGATTGTCCAAATACATTATTTACGTGGTAACCATAATCCATCGCTAAAGCCATAAATCCTCCATAAACTACTTTTATCAGACTTTGAATTTCGTCTAACTTTTCTTGAGGCTGGTCTATGAATATTATTTTGCTCACGGATGTTCGTTTAAATTTTTGCTAACGTGTTTGTGTATGATTTTGTTGCGGTTAAAAGTGCAATCCACTTTCCGCCGTAGCGGAAAGATAATTAATTCGCGTGAATTTCCGACAGGGAAATTCCGCAGCAATTAATTATACACGGTGTTGTAAACAGTATTTTATTTTTCAATTATTTTTTTCAATTCGGAAAACATACATTCAATTGGTTTTAATTTCAATAATGGATTTAATCCGATTGTTTGTTGTTTAGGCTTTTGTTTGTTTAATATTTCTGTTTTTAAAACGAAAAAAGTCCATTGATCTAAATTTAAAGGATTAATTGTTTTTTGGTCTTTATTTTTTAATAAACAAAAAATATAAAAATCACTCCAACGTTTTTTTGTTCCGTCATATTTTGGATTGTCATTTGTTCCTGCAGTTGGTGAAATTCCAAATTTTATATCAGAGTATTTCTTCTGTTCCCAACTTTGTATATAAGCAGCAGATTTAATCTCTAACTTTTTTCCACAATTAGAAATCAGGTCAAAATCGTCCCATTCAATTCGATAGTCAGATTCAATTTCGAGTGCTTTTTTTATAATAAATTCCGCTAAAATTCCACGAGTTCTATTCTCAATCAAATTCGATTGATTCCAGCTCCAAAACTCCGATAATTCAAACTTTAGAGTTTTGTTTTCTATCTGAAATTTTTCGTTTCCGATTTTCTTTTCGCAATGATTTTTGGTAAAGTCAAAATGTTCGTTCAATATTGTTTACAACGTGTTTGTGTATGATTTTTTGCGGTTAAAAGTGCGATCCACTTTCCGCCGTAGCGGAAAGATAATTAATTCGCGTGAATTTCCGACAGGGAAATTCCGCAGCAATTAATTATACACGGTGTTGTAAGTAGTGTCATTCAGCACAAAATTTATTTATTCGTACTAATTCATCTAGTTCAACACCACTTAGTATTCCTGTTTTCAAAGCTTTTTTAAAGTTCAAACACGCATTAATTGTATCTTTTAAATATTCATATGACCTTCCTTTATAATAATAAGAAGTTCCGTCAAGTGTTCTATTCTTAGCATCAATAATCTCTTTAAAATCTAAAATAGCTTTTAAAGTATTTTTCATTTCATGGTATGTTAATGCCCTTTCAAATCTAAGCTCATCAATTTCAACGTAGTACTGGAAATCTTTATCGAAGTCGCCATTATATTCAATATAGATTCTTTCTTGTTTATCAGTAGCTTTAATTGCTTTCGAATAATAATAAATAGCAGAGTCATTTAAATTTAATTTTTTGAAGTTATTAGCAATATTGGCTAGAGCAAGAGTATTGTCATGGTCAAAGCTTATAATTTTTTTATAGTCTGAAATTGCTCCATCAAAATCTCCAGTAGATGATTTATTTGTGCCTCTGTTAATTAGTGAAGGTCTAAAGTTTGGATTCTTTTTTAAGATTCTGTCATGAATTAAATTAGCTTCTGTATAAGAATTTAAATTTTCAAGATCTGAAGCTTTGAAGTAAAGTTCTTTGTTTGAAACAGGTCTTTCACAACTTATTAAAGTCAGTAGGATAATTATTAAGTATTGTTTCATTTTTCAAGCATTACTTACAACGTTGTTGTATAAGGAAAGTTGCGGTTTTGTCAGCGAGGAATTTCCGAAGGAAATTCAGAAGTTGGCAAAAATGCAACTGCCTTTGATTAAGCCTAATTTAGCAATTTTTTTTATACGGTGTTAGCCAAAGTTATTTTATTAATTCTCGTTTTAACTTAAACATAAATGGTTCTCTTGATAATTGAAAAACCTTAATTTTTTTCAGATTACAAATTTTCAATATTTCTGTTTTATCATTGTCAGATATTTCAGTGCCAAGAATAATTTCAGATATAAATTCATCTGGATATTTTATTGTTCTATCTTTTTTAGTCAGTCCTTCAAGTTTTAAGTTGATTAATCTAAATTCTTCTTCATATTCCCATTCAACCGATTTGTGTCCAAGTTGTAAAAACGCATCCTGAATCGGTTCTAATTTTTTCAAGGGATTTCTTTCAGGAAATTTTGTAGAATAGTTAACTTCAAAACCAGCTCCAAAAAGATTAGAATTTCTCATTCTATCTTCATTAAAACCAATACAAAAACCTTTATGATTATTTCCATAATGTGACCACATTAATAGTGAATTCCATTTTTTTGATAGAGATAAAATCCCATAACAATCATTGGTTTGTTTAAAAAAATGATTTTCGTGATTTTGTTGTACTTCTTGAGGGTTTTTAAATCTTTTTTTAAAATTATCACTAATTTTTTTAATTTCACTTTTTGTTAGTTTGTTTAATTTTTCTTGATGTTTAGACTCAATATATTCCATAAATTGGTCAACTTTATCTTGAGTATTTAATAAGTGATAATTTTCAGGAATTCGACAATCAAAAGGGTCGTTAAATGAACCTGGTGAAGCCATAAATATTTCATTTTCTGTTAAAATGTTTTTATGATAATTATCCGACCAATTCCTATATTTATATAATATCACAATTTTTTTTTGAAGTTCTGATTTTCCGTTAATTTTGGCTAACGTGTTTGTGTATAATTTTTTGCGGTTAAAAGTGCGATCCACTTTCCGCCGTAGCGGAAAGATAATTAATTCGCGTGAATTTCCGACAGGGAAATTCCGCAGCAATTAATTATACACGGTGTTGTACAACGTAATTTTATTTTTCCGCTGTTATTATTTTTCCAAAATTGCTTTCCATAGTTCCAGAAATACAAGAATTTGTCAAAATCACAGTTTTGGTTTTAGACAATTCATTCCATTTTTTGATATTCATTTCAATATTTTTTATATAAAACTTATTTTTTTTGAATTCTATTTTTGGTTTTTTTATTTTTCCAATTGGTATTTCTTGTATTTGAAACTCCTCATTTTCTTCGCTTTCCTCAATATTATTTTCTTTTTTTTCAGTTTTCGGACTTAAGTCAATAAATTCATTAATTTCAAAACCTGAAATAATATAATTTTGATTTTTTTTAAAGGTTCTCGAACAATTTCCTGCATTTAATTGATTTAAATAAATATATTTCGCTTTAACTTTTCCTTTAATTATTCTTTCAACTTTTATTACAACTTCGTTCGCAGAATTATTCCTTTTCCATAGAATATCGGATATTTCATTATTCTCTAAATTTATATTCTCAACAACTTTTCCAATAAAAATATAGTCAACTTTTTCCTTTAATTTTTCAATATTTTTTTCATTAATTTCTCCGCATTCACACGCGAATAATTTAGTTGTAAATAATATAATTAATATTAATATTGTCTGTTTCATTTTATGTTGTACAACGTGTTCGTGTATGGTTCAGTTGCGTTGGTTAAGAACTAAGTTAGTAAAATAGAACGAACCAGAGGAAATTCCGAAGGAATTTCCAAGTAGGCGATAATCAAGCAATTGATTATACACGTTGTTGTAAGTAGTATTTTTTTTCTATAAAGTTCATTCATAATTGGAAATTTCATCATACTTCCAGTTTGTCAATTCTAATTTCTTGAATCCTTTATACACTTTCCTTTTATTCGTCTTTAGAAAGACTATTCCGCAATCAGCACTTGTTCCGTATAAAACTTGTCTTTTGTCATCAGTCCATACCTCTATGCTATAAATATTATTTTCAGTAATAAATTCAGATACAGAATTTGTTAATTCCGCATCTAATGGGTTTTCAATTCGAAAGGTGATTTGTTTAGTTTTATATTTAACAACATAAAGCGGTTTACAGAATCCTTTAGTTCTAATTTTTCGAATACTGTCCAATTTTGGTATTTTCTGCACAGTTATTCCATCAGGAAATCCCCATTCAATATAAACATTCAAGTCTTTAATCAGCCTTTGGTTTATTAAGTCAATTTTTTCGGATAGCTTTTCAGTTGTGTTTATTGATTGAAACCATAAATCGTTCGCATTTTCAGTCAAAATCAGTTTTTCATTTTGAGCTAAACTGCAAATTGATTTCAGAATTAAAAATGTGAGTAAAAAGTGTTTCATAATATTACTTACAACGTGTTTGTATAAGAATAGTTGCGGTTTTGTGTGCGAGGAATTTCCGAAGGAAATTCAGAAGTTGGCAAAAATGCAACTGCTTTTGATTAAGTACTAATTTAGCAATTTTTTTTATACGGTGTTGTAAAAAGTTTTTTAATCGATAGTTCCGCATTCAAAAGTTTCAGGTTTTGGAAAATTCAACTTTTTGATAAACTTTGGCAAATCTTTTCTGTCATTAAAGTCAGTTTTTCCATGTTCCAAAAAAATGGTTGATTTAAAATTTTTATTTATTATAAGAGTATGTTCATAAGGTTTACATTTCAATCCATAAACGCTTAAAGTAATTTTGTCATTCTTTATGTCATTAGGTTCTAAATAAAAATATTGAGTTCCTGCATAATCTGATATTCCAACAGCAATCCTTTTCTTTCCAGAAAAAATTTCAATTATTGAGCTAGGTAATAATTCCTTTGTATCTTTTTCAATAAATTTAAATTCCACTTTATATTTATTTTTGAGAATAGTATTTTGTCCATAAGTTGAAATGGAAAACATTAATAGTAGAATGTATATTATTCTGTTCATCTTAATTTTTTACAACTGGTTATATAGTTATTTTTTATGATATTATTCCTTACTATTTTCCGGATAACGTTCTTTTTTGTGAATCTTATCAATCAGGAAATGTAACGGGTTATAAATATAGTAATTTTCTCCTTTTCATCTAGTTGCATCCCTTTTTTTCTACTGTTCTAACTTTTTTGTACTATTGGTGTAGTTTTTTACAGCGATATCTAACGGACTGCTAATTTGTAATAAACTCTTCTGTGAAACATGGGTGTAAATCATCGTTGTTTCTGGTTTTGCATGACCCAATAATTCTTGAATCAACCTCAAATCAATACCATTTTCTAATAAATGTGTAGCAAAACTATGACGTAAACAATGTGGTGTAACACGCTTGTGTATGTTTGCAAGCCTACAAGATGTTCTTAAAAAAGCCCTAATACTTCCAGCAGAATATTTCTCATACGGCTTTCCTTCAATAAAAAAACGCTTTGGCTGATACGTTGTAATATAATTGACCAACAACGGTTTAAAACTTTTTGCCAATGGTACATATCGATCTTTTCTCCCTTTTCCGTTTTCTATTAAAATTTGATTTCTGTCCATGTCTATACAACGGAGTTCTAAATTTATCAACTCACCAATTCTAAATCCAGAAGAATAAATAAAAGCCAATGCAGCCCTGTGTTTTAAGTTCTTGGTGTTTTGTAAAAGACGTATCACTTCTTCTTGTGATAAAACGGTAGGTAAAATTCTAGACTTTTTAGGTCTTTCTAATTGCAAGTCGTTAATTTTTGTCTCAGGGTAAAAAACAATAAAAATCTTTAAAGCACTTATAAATTGTCGTTGAGAACTTACAGAATAATTTCTTTCCATAAATACCGTTTCTATAAATTCTTCTACATTTCTATTTGTTAGATCTACTAAAGGTATTTTTGTGTGAAAATTAATAAAATCAGCAATAAAAAAAGTGTAGGTATTTATGGTGCTTTGACTGTATCTTTTCCCTTTTAAATACAGATAAAAATTGTTTAATAACGTTTTTTGAGCTTCAGTTAAGTTGCGTCTAAAGACCTTTTTCCTTGAAATATTACTGGTGTTTACAGTTGTAATTCCTTTAAAAAGACTTGTAATTAAAAGTAAATTTTTATCGGTATTTTTTAAATACCAAGATTTTAAAGAAGTGCTCCATCGCACACCATCAACAGTCTTAATTAAGTCAATTAATTTCTGATGATACTTAAATTTTATAAGCAATTGATGCTCTTTTCTATGAACTTTCTGTTCAAGAAAAATGGTTGGTAAATTTTTCATTTTCTTTAGCAATTACCCAAAATTAAGAAAAATTTATTTAATGTCTTTTAACAGCAACTGAATACTTGTAAAACCATTCCACGTATTTTCGTCGATGGTGTACACAATATCAAAATCGTTTTTTATAAGCGGTAACTTATCACCCAACCCGAAACCAATTGCAGTATAAGTTTTATTATCAGATCCATAAATTAAATTAAGGCGTAAATGACTTTTATCTTCGCCAACTTGTTTGCCAAATCCGTTATCTCTAACCGCAGCAGTTGTAAAAGTTGGTTTCATATTTTGCGGACCAAAAGGCGCCATTTGTTGTAGTATTCTAAAAAATTTCGGAGTAATGTCAGAAAGTTCAATTTCTGCATCAATGGCAATTTCAGGAATCAATTGTTCTGGTAAAATAGTTTGTTGCACAACCTCTTCAAACTTTTGTTTAAAATTCTCGTAATTCTCTGGCAATAAAGTCAAACCTGCAGCATATTTATGTCCGCCAAATTGCTCAATAAATTCCGCACATTGTTCTAATGCATTATACACGTCAAATCCTTTTACAGAGCGTGCAGAAGCAGCTAATTTTTCGCCACTTTTTGTAAAAACCAACGTAGGTCTGTAATGGGTTTCTATCATTCTAGAAGCCACAATACCAATAACTCCTTTATGCCAATCTTTACTATAAACAACTGTTGTAACGTTTTTTTCTTCCTTATTTTCTGCAATTTGCTGCAAGGCTTCTTGCGTAATTTTTTTATCGAGTTCTTTTCTGTCAGAATTGTTTTTTTCGATGGCTGATGCAAATTCAACTGCAGTTTCAAAATCCATTTCCATCAATAACTCAACCGCATAATTTCCGTGTTTCATGCGTCCGGCAGCATTTATCCGCGGAGCGATGATAAAAACCACATCGGTAATGGTTAATTCTTTCTTTTTAAGTTGATGAATAATGGCTTTAAATCCGTTTCTTGGATTTGAATTAATTACCTGCAAACCAAAATACGCCAAAGTTCTGTTTTCGCCAGTCATCGGAACAATATCTGCGCCAATTGCCGTAGCAACCAAATCTAAATACGGCGTTAAATCATCAATGGTTTGCTTTCTTTTGGATGCCAACGCTTGCACCAATTTAAAGCCAACGCCACAACCACACAATTCGTCATACGGATACTTACAATCTATCTGCTTCGGATTTAAAACCGCAACAGCTTTCGGAATTTCGGCACCTGGTTTGTGATGATCACAAATAATAAAATCGATGTTTTTTTGGGATGCATAAGCAACTTTATCGATTGCTTTGATGCCACAATCTAAGGCAATAATTAGAGAGAAATTGTTGTCTTCGGCAAAGTCAATTCCTTGATAAGAAACGCCGTAACCTTCGCCGTATCTATCCGGAATATAGGTTGAAATATTTGGATAAAAAGTTTTTAAATACGACGAAACCAACGAAACTGCAGTAGTTCCATCAACATCATAATCGCCATAAATTAAAATATTTTCGTTGTTGGCAATAGCGGTTTCAATTCGGTGTACAGCAACATCCATATCTTTCATCAAAAACGGATCGTGCAAATCTTCTAACGATGGGCGAAAGTATTTTTTAGCTTCATCAAACGTAGAAATTCCACGTTGCAATAAAATTTCTGCAAGTGGTTTTTCTATAGATAATTCGTTAGCAAGGTGTGTAATTTTTTCTTTTTCGGGTGGTGTTTTTAAAGTCCAACGCATAGCAATTTAGTATTGAATTTATTTTTTAATTATTTTTCATGCAACTGTATTTCTGTTGTTATTTTTGCAAATTGTCTAAACATTTCCATCACACCACAATATCTATCTACCGATAAATTTACCGCCTTTGTAATTTTATCTGCTTTTAAATCAGTTCCGTAAAAATGATAAGCAACATGCACTTTATGGTAAAATTTTGGGTGTTCTTCTGTTAATTCTGCTGTAACAATGATGTTAAATTCTTCTGGTTCTGCACGCATTTTTTTCAAAAGCGAATCTACATCTAAACCAGAACAACCAGCCAAAGAAGAAAGCATTAATGCTTTTGGTCCAAAACCAACTAAATCGCCTTGATCTTCACTTGCATCGTACATTATTAGTTTACTTCCACTCGGATTATCCGATTCTAAAATTCCGTTTTTTTTCCAAGTTGTTGTTACTGTATTTGTTGCCATTTTTTATAAGTTTTTTACAAATTTACTATAATTAGAATTGGGTTAAGCATTCTATTAAAGAATCTAATTGTTTTTTGGTATGATTTGCATTCAATACAATTCTATTAATTTTTTTGGTGGATGATGGATAATAGAAACTGGTAATTAAAATATCGTTTTTGTATAAATTAGCAGCAATTTCTTCATGTTCAAAAAAGAAAACAGGATACTTTTCTGACATCCGAACCACTTTTAAATGGTTTAATTTTTGATACACATAACTGCAATTTTCTCGTAATTTTTTTAATTGTTGTTGATAGATTTCTTTTGCGTTTACAAATGCTTCTAAAAAAGACGGACTCATACCAGCGCAACCAATAAATAACGAATCGGTCTTTATCAAACTGATAAATTCTCTACTTCCAGAAATTATTCCGCCATTTACGCCAAAAGCTTTTCCTAAAGAAGCAACTACGATAAGTTCTCTGTTTTTTGCTTTCTTAATTTGAGATGAAATTCCATTTCCGTTTGTGCCTAAAACCCCCAAACTATGCGATTCGTCTAACAAAATATACACAGTATTTGTCTCAGAAATTATGTTTAAAAACTCAAACGAAAAAGGGGATGTTTCTAAAGCGGCAATGGCATCAACAATGATACAAATAGATTTGTTTTGTGCCTTTTTTAATTCAGAATTGACTTCAGAGTTTTCAAAAACAGGTTTTGCATCTTCCGTTAAAATTGCCGGATGTGTTTTTGGCATATAAAAAAAGCCATCTACTTTTTTTTGTAAACTTCGCAAAGCAAATTGTCCGGCTAAAGTTCCTGAAGAAACGGTAACTGTATCTTCAGTATTTAAAAAAGCACTTATATATTCTTCGCTTTTTTGATACACTGCAAGTTTTAAATTGGCGCTTCTAGAAGCGCCATATGAAGTTCCCCATTTTAAAACACTTTGTGTAACCAATTCTTGAAAATTGTGCAACATCGGAATTCCTAAATACGAAGTTCCGCTAAAAAACAAAAACTCTTTGTTATTAATTACCGCCGTTGTATTTGGTGCTTTTTGTAATTGCATCCTTATAGTAAGTTTCCGCCAATTCCGTTTTCATTAGCATACAAAAGAACACCATCTTTAATGGTAATTCCCGTAGCAATGTCTTCTTTTAAAAGTAGGGTTCCGTCCATATCAACATAATCTAACAAAGGTAATAAATGCGCAATTGCAGAAATTCCGATGCTCGATTCTGTCATACAACCCACCATGGTTTTTAACCCTAAACTTTTTGCTTTTTCTAACATTCTTTTCCCTGGAGTTAAACCACCACATTTGGTAAGTTTTACATTTACCCCATGAAATAAACCTGCACATTTTTCAACATCACTTTCTATAATACAACTTTCGTCGGCAATAATTGGCAACGCAGAATTTTCATATAATTTTTTATGACCTTCAATATCATCAGCTCTTAAAGGTTGTTCTAAAAACTCAACACCTAATTCTTTTAATTTAAAAGAATTTTCGATGGCTTCATCAGCCGTCCAACCACAATTGGCATCAATTCTAAAAATAGCATTTGTGTGTTTTCTAAGCTCAGTTACAATTTCAATATCGTTCTTTGTTCCCAATTTTATTTTATAAATCGGCCAAGGCAATTCTTTCATTTTTGCAACCATGGTTTCAATAGTATCAATTCCAATGGTATAATCTGTCATCGGGTTATTAGCTGCTTGTAAACCCCAAACTTCGTATAGTTTTTTACCTTTTTTGCGTGCGTATAAATCATTAAAAGCCATGTCTAAAGCACAAAGCGCAAACATATTATTTTTAAAGAGTGGCTGTAGTTTTGTCCAAAATTCATCTGGAGTTGTATCAGACAATGATTCAATAAAAGCTTGGTTTTCGGTAATTTGATCATTCAAATTTTCCATGGTAATTTTATAATAGGTGTTTGAAGAAGTTTCTCCAAAACCATGAAAACCATCATCAATCAACTCAACAATTAAAGTAGGTTGTGTGTTTCTAGATTCTCTAGAAATGGTAAAAGTGTGCTTTAAGACTAAGTCGTAAGTATGTAATTTAAGCTTCATATAGAAAGTTTGATGAATTAAAAGTTAAAGTTATAAAAATAGATATATTTGAGGTTATAAAAACAGAAAAGATATGCCATTAGTAACACCATTATCAGCAAACCACGATTTAGAAACACAAGAATTAGCAGAATTCTTTAATGAAACCTTAGGTTTTTGCCCAAACTCGGTTTTAACTATGCAACGAAGACCAGCCATTTCAAAGGCATTTATCAATTTAAACAAAGCGGTGATGGCAAACGAAGGGCGCGTAACATCAGCATTAAAAAGAATGATTGCCTGGGTTTCTAGTAATGCAACAGGTTGTAGATATTGTCAGGCACACGCCATTAGAGCCGCAGAACGTTACGGAGCAGAACAAGAGCAATTAGATAATATTTGGGAATATAAAACGCATAAAGCTTTTTCTGATGCAGAACGTGCAGCATTGGATTTTTCGTTAGCAGCTTCTATGGTTCCAAATGCGGTGGATGAGAATATTAAAATGGAATTGTATAAGTATTGGGACGAAGGTGAAATTGTAGAAATGTTAGGCGTTATTTCGCTCTTCGGATATTTAAACCGCTGGAACGATTCTATGGGAACATCCATTGAAGATGGCGCGGTAGAAAGCGGCGAAAAATATTTAGGAAAAACAGGATGGGAAAAAGGTAAACATCTATAAACTTCTTTTAAAACATGTTTTTGCACATCATTTATCTTGAATTTATTTCAGTAAATAGATGTGCTTTTTTTGATTAAAACCTTATTGTTTTTAAGGTTAATGTTGGATATTTAACATAAACTTTAACAATTAGATGAAGTCTACTTTGTTATATTTACAATCAATAAAATCAACTTAATTTTAAAATTTTATACAATGAAAAAAATCCTACAGATCTTTGTGTTGTTTCTAATGGCTTCAACTGCTGTAACTGCACAAAGTAAAGATCCTGTTGTTCAAAACATTATTAATGAAGCAAACAACAACTCACAATTAGAGCGCTTAGGACACGAACTATTAGACGTAATCGGACCAAGATTAGTTGGTACGCCACAAATGAAACAAGCCAACGACTGGGCTGTTGCCAAATACAAATCTTGGGGAATTTCTGCAAGAAATGAAAAATGGGGAGAATGGCGCGGATGGGAACGCGGAATTACCCATGTAGATATGACCTATCCAAGAGTTCAAAGTTTAAAAGCAACACAATTAGCATGGAATCCAAGTACTTCTAACAAAGGAGTTTCTGGAGAAGTGGTAATTATTCCTACAATTTCTGACAAAGCAGCGTTTCAACGTTGGTTAAAAACAATAAAAGGAAAAATTGTGTTGATTTCTATGAAACAACCAACAGGAAGACCAGATTATAACTGGGAAGAGTTTGCAACGAAAGAATCATTTGAAAAAATGAAAAAAGACCGTAATGATGCTGCAAAAGCTTGGGCTGATAATATTAGAAATACAGGATTTAATTCTAGAACAATCATCGCTGAATTAGAAAAAGCTGGTGCAGCAGGTTTGGTTGCTTCTAACTGGTCTAGAGGATTTGGTGTAAACAAAATTTTTAGCGCAAGAACTAAAAAAATTCCAACAATTGATATGGAATTAGAAGATTACGGAATGTTATACAGATTGGCAGAATATGGTAGCAAACCAAGAATAGATATTGTTGCAAAATCTAAAGAATTAGGAAAAGTAGATAATTTTAACACCATTGCAGAAATTAAAGGATCTGAATTCCCAAATGAATATGTTATTCTTTCAGCACATTTCGATTCTTGGGATGGTGGAACTGGAGCAACAGACAACGGTACAGGAACTTTAGTAATGATGGAAGCAATGCGTATTTTAAAGAAAATGTATCCAAATCCAAAGAGAACAATTTTAGTTGGTCATTGGGGAAGTGAAGAGCAAGGTTTAAACGGTTCTAGAGCTTTTGTAGAAGATCATCCAGAAATTGTTAAAAATATTCAAGCTTTATTTAATCAAGATAATGGAACTGGTCGTGTTGTAAACATTTCAGGTTCTGGATTTGTACACGCTTACGATTATGTTGGAAGATGGTTAGCTGCTGTACCAAGAGATATTACAAAGCACATCGAAACAAATTTCCCAGGAACACCAAGTAGCGGAGGAACAGACCATGCATCTTTCTTAGCAGCAGGAGCGCCAGGATTTAATTTAAGTGCTTTAAACTGGTCTTACTGGAACTATACTTGGCACACAAATAGAGACACGTATGATAAAGTTGTTTTTGACGATGTTAGAAATAATGCAATCTTAACGGCTATTTTAACATATATGGCAAGTGAAGATCCTAACAGAACTTCTAGAGAGAAAATTGTAATGCCAATCAATCCAAGAACTGGAAAAGCTAGAACTTGGCCAACTCCACGTTCTCCTCAAAGAAAAGGAGGTTTAGATTAATTAGCATTTAAACATAGTTTATAAAAATAACCTCATCAAATTGATGAGGTTATTTTATTTAGAATTTTTAAGTTTATTTATTTAAGTAGTTCTCAATATTTTTTCCATTTTACGACCTTTTGCTAATTCATCTACCAACTTATCTAAATAACGAACTTGTTGTGTTAGAGTGTTTTTAATTTCTTCAACGCGATATCCACAGATTACACCTTTAATAAGTTGTGCATTTTTGTGTAATGTAGCTTCTTTAAAAAAGATTTCAAAAGTTGCTTTGTTTTCGATGAGCTCTGTAAGTTTTTTTTCATCAAAACCAGTTAGCCACTCAATTACTTGATGCAACTCTTCTTTTGTTCTTCCTTTTTTCTCAACCTTTGTTAGATAATGTGGATATACAGAACCAAATAACATTTTTGCAATACGCTCATCGTGGTGACTTGTATCGTTCATTTTGCGTTACTTTATTTACTCAATTCTTGAGTGATACTTGCTGCTTTTTCTTTTATAATAGATTGCACTTTTTCTATTTCTGATTGAATTATTGAAACATCAGAAACCATATCGGTAGTTGTTGCTGCAGCTTTTACATACCAATCTTCCCAAGCGGCAATTATTTCTATTTGAGTCTTTGTTTCATCTCCTTTTTCAATTGCTAATTTGCCTTGTTTTAGTTCTTCATTTAAACGAGCAATTGCAGCGTTTTCAATATTTTTCAAAACTTTTTTTGCAGTGTTTACATCGGCATTTAATAATTCAAAAGCAGAAACTAAGGCTGCAGTTCCAACATTTTTCAAAGTTGTTTTAGAAACTTTATCAATTCTGTCATTATCTGTATGATAAAATTGATCTGTAAAATGCCAAAATAACACACTTGGAATGTTTCCTCTTAAAAATGGAACGTGATCACTTCCTCCTTCGTACGGATTTGTATTTACAATCCAGTTTGCACGTTTTCCTTGCGCTTTAAATTTTTCAATGACAAAATCATTTAAATAATGAGGTTTCATTTGGTCTAGCTTCATTTTTCTTCCGCCCCATTCTGAGTGTTTGTCATTTCCACGTGTCCAAATTGCACTTGGATCTGGCATTTTTTCGATTAAGAAAGTTCCGCCTGTTTTCTCAGTGTCTTCTCCAACCATGTCTAGCGAAATTCCCCAAACAATATCTTTTGCTCTGATGCTATCTTCTTTTACATATCTTCCTGTAGAAACAATTTCATCTCCCCATAAAAAGGTTAATGTTCTCTTCGGATTTATTTTCCCTTCTTTTACTAACTTAGCAGTAACTGAAGCCATTTCTAAAGCAGCTCCAACTCCAGAAGCATTATCGTTTGCGCCAGGCTCTTGAATATGTGCGCTAAAAACCAACCGTTTTTTAGGTTGCTCACCTCCTTTAATATCAGCAACAATGGTTAATTCTTTTGATTTGTAAATCTTTGTTTGAACCTTAACGTTTAAAGAAACTTTTCCTTTTGATAAAGCGGTTTTTAAACGTTCTTTTGCAGCGTAAGACATGGCAATTCCCCAAGATTTATGAACTGAATCTAAAGGAACAGAACGAAATTGAATGGATGTGGTGTTTTTTTTTGGTTGTAAATATTCAGGATTACTATAGGTCATTACGCCAACTGCTCCTCCATCAAGAACAGTTTTAAAAATTCTTCCCGGACTTGTTTCTGCAAAAACAATTTTCCCTTTAACATTGGTGGTTTTTAATTTTTTTACATCTTTAATATAAATTACTTCTGCAGTTACACCTTCTTTTGGAGTACTGTAAGAATTTAAAGCAATCATATTTCTATTGGTTGTATGTGCTAATAATGGTGCTTTTTCTCCATTAATTGTTACGGTTGCATCCACAGATTCCCACGTTGGTCTTTTTAGTGGTCTGGTTTCAATTCTGTATGTCAGCACATCTTTATCTGTGGCATTTTCTTCTAAAACATAGCCATCTTTTTCTAGTTGTTCAGCAATTCTATACACGCTTTTATTAAAACCTGTATTCCCAACAACACGCCAAAATTTTTCTACGAAAGAAACAGTTTCAAACGCTAAGTCTCCAGTCATTTCTTGGTTGATAACATCAGCATATTCTGATGGTTTTAATTCATTATTTTGTTGACAAGCAACAAATAAACTCACACAAAAAGCGAGGATAAAAGATTTTTTTAACATGATTGGTTGTTTTAGGATTGTAATATTACAATTTTTCTATGAAATTATTTTTGAAATGGTTTCTTTTAACGTTGGTAAAACTTCTTTTTCAAACCACGGATTTTTAGTCAGCCAAAACCGATTTCTAGGCGATGGATGTGGTAATACAAAATAGCTAGGTAAATATGCTGGATAAAACTCAACCGTTTCTGTTAGTGTTCTTTTTGCTTTGCCTTTTAAGTAATAATGCTGCGCATACATTCCGATTAAAAGAACTAATTCAACATTTGACATATTATCAAATAATTGTTTGTGCCACAACGGAGCACATTCTTTACGTGGCGGTTTATCGCCAGAAGTTCCTTTTCCGGGATAACAAAATCCCATTGGTATAATGGCAAACTTTTCTACATCGTAAAAATCTTCATCAGAAACATTGAGCCATTTTCGTAATTGTTTTCCGCTTGCATCGTCCCACGGAATGCCAGATTTGTGGACTTTAATTCCGGGTGCTTGCCCGATAATAACAATTTTAGAATTTTGATGCGCAAAAACCACAGGATTTGCGCCCAACTCTAAATGAGGTTCGCAAAGTGTGCATTGTTTTATTTCTGAGAGGAGGTTTTGCATCTTATAAAGATAAAGATTTCTCGGCTACACTTCTTTTCGCTCGAAATGACACCGTTCTGTCATTCCGAAAAGAGGAACGATTGAGGAATCTCATAATAAAAAATATAACTATAAAAAAGGTAGATTTCTCAATCGCTTAAAAGCTCATCTCGAAATGACATTTTAGTTCTAATATTATTTTAGTACATCAATCCAAGTAAGTATAAAGTGTTACTGTAAAAAAGAATAATTAGTTAAGAGATTTCTCGACTACACTTCGTTTCGCTCGAAATGACATTATTACATTTTAAAATTAGCAAATTGTTACATTAATCATTTCTTCCCTTCAACCACAATCACAATTTCTCCTTTTGGTGGTTTGTTAGTATAATGTGCCAACACTTCGGTTGCAGTTCCTCTGATGGTTTCTTCAAATAGTTTGGTGAGTTCTCTAGAAACAGAAACTTGTCTGTCTGCTCCAAAATACTCCACAAAACTTCCTAATGTTTTTATCAATTTATGTGGCGATTCATAAAAAATCATCGTTCTGTTTTCTTCGGCTAAAAGTTGCAAACGCGTTTGTCTCCCTTTTTTTATCGGTAAAAATCCTTCGAAAACAAACTTATCATTTGGCAAACCAGAATTTACCAATGCCGGAACAAAAGCGGTTGCGCCAGGCAAACAATCCACTTCAATATTATGTTCTACACACGCTCTTGTCAACAAAAACCCGGGATCAGAAATTGCCGGAGTTCCCGCATCAGAAATCAATGCACAAGTTTCTCCGTTTCTAATTCTGTTCAAAACACCTTCAATAGATTTGTGTTCGTTGTGCATATGATGACTGTGCATTTGCGTGCCAATCTCAAAATGCTTTAACAATTTTCCGCTTGTACGCGTGTCTTCAGCTAAAATAAAATCCACTTCTTTTAAAACTCTAATTGCTCTAAAAGTCATGTCTTCTAAATTGCCAATTGGCGTTGGAACTAAGTATAATTTACTCATAATTGATTTTTCAGTTGCTTATCTGTTCTCGATATAAATTTTTCATTCTTCAAAATTCACTCGAACTGACAGTTTGTTCTTGCATTTAATTGTTCACGTGTTGTCACTTCGAGTGAAATTCTTTTTTCAAGAATTTTGTATCGAGAAGTTTTTTATAGGAATTTTTAAATGGATTCATAAGTTTCTACAGTGATATCTGCAATTATATCTCCAGTATGCTTGGTGCTTAACGGTTCAAATAATAAAACATGAACTTCTTCTTTTGCAATTGGTTTGTGTGCTTCTCCTTTCGGAACAATATAAAATTCGCCTTCGTTTAGCGTTACTGTTTTATCTCGTAATTCAATATCTAAAGAACCTTTAATCACCATAAATAATTCATCTTCATCGTCGTGTTTATGAAACACAAATTCGCCTTTTAATTTTGCTAATAAGATTTGTTGATTGTTTAATTCGCCAATTTTTTTTGGCGACCAGTGATCAGAAAATAAGTTGAATTTCTCTTGAATATTAATTACGCTCATAAGTACAAACTTACAAAGATTTTCACGGATTATTCTCGAAACATAAAAAGTAGTTATTCTGCTTAAATTGTTTAATTTTGCAGGATTAGATCCCGAAATAAATTCGGGATGACAGTTTTAGGAAATCTCGCTCTGCGAGAAGTAATTTTTCAAGAAAAATGTATAGAAGTCATTCTTGTGGTGAGTTAAGAGCATCGCACATCAATACAGAAGTAACCTTGGCGGGTTGGGTACAAAAATCGCGTGATAAAGGATTTATGATTTGGGTAGATGTACGTGACAGATACGGAATTACACAGTTAATTTTTGATGAAGATCGTACGCCAAAAGCAATTATTGAGCAAGCAAAAACGCTTGGAAGAGAATTTGTAATTCAAGTTACAGGAACTGTTATTGAGAGAAGTTCTAAGAATCCTAAAATGAAAACTGGTGCTATTGAAGTGTTGGTTTCTAAGTTAGAAATCTTGAACGAATCGAAACTTCCGCCTTTTACAATTGAAGATGAAACCGATGGTGGAGAAGATATTAGAATGAAATATCGGTATTTAGATATTCGTAGAAATCCGGTTAAAGACAGTTTAATTTTCCGTCATAAAGTATCGATGGAAGTTCGTAAATATTTGTCTGATCAAGAATTCATAGAAGTTGAAACTCCGTATTTAATCAAATCTACACCAGAAGGAGCAAGAGATTTTGTAGTTCCATCGAGAATGAACGAGGGTCAGTTTTACGCATTGCCACAATCTCCACAAACATTCAAACAACTATTAATGGTTGGCGGAATGGACAAATATTTTCAGATTGTAAAATGTTTTAGAGACGAAGATTTACGTGCAGACAGACAACCAGAATTTACACAAATTGACTGTGAAATGGCATTTGTTGAGCAAGAAGATATCTTAACTATTTTTGAAGGATTGACACGTCATTTATTAAAAGAAATCAACGGAGTTGAAGTGGATAAATTTCCAAGAATGTTGTACGATGATGCGATGCGTTTGTACGGAAATGATAAACCAGACATCCGTTTTGGAATGGAGTTTGGCGAACTGAATGAGGTTACACAACACAAAGAATTCAAAGTATTTAACGATGCAGAACTGGTTGTTGGAATCGCAGTTCCAGGAGGAAATTCTTACACAAGAAAAGAAATAGATAAATTAATTGACTGGGTTCGTAGACCACAAGTTGGCGCTTTGGGAATGATTTATTGTCGAGTTAATGAAGACGGAACATACAAATCTTCTGTAGATAAATTTTACGATCAAGAAGATTTGGCAAAATGGGCAGAAAAAACGGGAGCAAAACCTGGTGATTTAATCTGTATTTTATCAGGAGAAACCAATAAAGTGAGAGCACAATTATCTGCTTTACGAATGGAATTAGCAACACGTTTAGGATTGAGAGATCCAAAAGTATTTGCGCCGCTTTGGGTAATCGATTTTCCATTGTTAGAATTGGATGAAGAAACAGGACATTATCATGCAATGCATCATCCGTTTACATCACCAAAACCTGGGCAACTAGAATTGTTAGATTCTGATCCTGGAGCTGTAAAAGCAAACGCATACGATTTGGTGTTGAATGGAAACGAAATCGGTGGAGGTTCCATCAGAATTCACGATAAACAAATGCAAGCAACAATGTTAAAACACCTTGGTTTTTCTGAAGAAGATGCCAAAGCACAATTTGGTTTCTTAATGGACGCATTTGAATATGGCGCGCCACCACACGGAGGTTTGGCTTTTGGTTTGGATAGATTGGTTGCTATTTTAGGCGGACAAGAAACAATACGTGATTTTATTGCATTTCCAAAAAATAATTCAGGTAGAGATGTCATGATTGACGCACCAGCGTTTATAGATGATGATCAATTAAAAGAATTAAATATCAAATTAGATATTCAATCATAAATTTTAATCCCGCAATTGCGGGATTTTTTAGTACATTTAATAGTATGAAAAACCTACTTATTTTATTTGTATTATTCTTTTCAATACAATCTTTTGGTCAAGAAATCACAGGAAACCAATTGCTAGAAAAAGCAATTCAATACCACGATCCAAGCGGAAATTGGAACACTTTTAAAGGAACACTGTTTGTAACAATGGAAACGCCAAACAGCCCCAAAAGAGAAAGTGAAATACATATTGACTTGCCTAATCAAATCTTTTCCGTAAAAGCAAAAAGTGGTAAAAATACTTCTGAATATATTTTAGAAAAAGAGAATATTCAAATTGTTTTTAACGGAGAAAAAAATCCAGCAGAAGAAATTTTAAAGAAAAACAGATTGAGTGAAGATCGTGCAAAAATGTATCAAAATTATTATACGTATTTGTATGGTTTGCCAATGAAATTAAAAGACGAAGGAACAATAATTCATCAAAAAGTAATAAAGAAAACCTTTAAAGGCAACCAATATTTGGTTTTAAAAGTTACTTATAAAAAGGAAGTTGGAAAAGATACGTGGTATTTTTATTTCAATCCAAAAACCTTTGCGATGGAAGTATATCAATTTTTTCATGACGAGTCAAAAAACGACGGAGAATATATTTTGTTAACCAACGAAGAAATAATTAACGGAGTAAAAATGCCAAAAAACAGAGCTTGGTTTACAAACAAAGAAGAAAAACATTTAGGAACGGATATTTTGAAATCATCTAATTAATGCCAACAGCAAAAGCCATATTTACTAAAATTCATATTTGGAGATACAAACACATTTCTGAACGTCAGTTTGTGTATTTATTAAGCATTCTTGTTGGTTTTTTATCTGGTGTTGCTGCAGTTGTCTTAAAGAATTTAACACACTTTTTTCAGCACTTGTTAGAAGGAAATTTAGTGCAATATTATCATCATGCTTTTTATTTTGTTTTTCCAATTATCGGATTGGCTTTGGTTTATTTAATAATAAAATATGTGATTAGACATAAAGTAAGCCACGGAATTCCTTCTACGCTATATTCAATTTCGAAACGAAAAGGAATCATGAAACGCTATCAAATGATTGGTTCTATAGTAACAGCGCCAATTACTATTGGTTTTGGTGGTTCTGTTGGTTTAGAAGGTCCAACTGTAGCAACTGGCTCTGCAATTAGTTCTAACGTAGCACGTTTTTTTCATTTAAATCAAACCACAAGAACATTATTAATTGGTTGTGCTGCTGCCGGAGCATTGTCATCGATTTTTAAAGCGCCAATTGCAGCGATTATTTTTGCGATTGAAGTCTTTAGTTTAGATTTAACAATTGCTTCGATGTTGCCATTATTATTAGCATCTTTATCTGCCATAATTACGTCGTATTTTTTCTTTGGTTCTGATGTTTTATTGCCGTTTAAGATTGAAGACGCATTTAGTATTAAAGATGTTCCTTTTTATATTATTTTAGGAGTTGTTGCAGGCGTAACATCAATTTATTTTACAGAAGTTTACGACCGAGTTCAAAAGTTTTTCGACCGATTTAGATCTCCTGTAAAACGCTTGTTAATTGGCGGAATTGGATTAGGAATCTTGGTGTATTTTATTCCGCCTTTATACGGAGAAGGATTTGATACGATTAATAGTTTAATTGCCGGAAACCCAGAATCTTCATTACAGAACAATTTTTTAAATTTAGACCTTAGCAATGTTTGGGTAGTTATTGCATTATTAGCAGGATTGGTTTTCTTTAAAATTATAGCAAGTGCTTTAACATTTGGCGCTGGTGGTGTTGGTGGTATTTTTGCCCCAACGTTATTTATGGGAAGTATTATGGGAAACTGTATTGCTAAAATTATTAACAATATTGGGTTGTTTAACAATCCTGTTTCTGAAAGTAATTTTACATTGGTTGGTATGGCCGGACTTATGGCTGGAGTTTTACACGCACCATTAACTGCAATATTTTTAATCGCAGAAGTAACCGGAGGATATGAATTGTTTATTCCATTAATGCTAACAGCTGCCATTTCGTATTCTATTACAAAATACGCACATCCACATTCTGTTTATGCAATGGAATTAGGTAGAAAAGGCGAATTAATTACGCATGATAAAGATCATGCAGTATTAACACTTATGGATATGGGCAAGGTGATAGAAAACAACTTTGTAAGCATAAATCCTGATATGAATTTAGGGGAAATTGTTCGTGAAGCAGTTGTAAAATCGAATCGAAATATTTTCCCTGTGGTTGGTAAAAAACACGGAGAATTATTAGGTATTATTTTGTTAGACGACATTCGTTCTATCATGTTTGATCAAACCTTATACAATAAAATGTTGGCAAAAGAAATCATGCAAAAACCACCAGCAATTATTGAAATAGAAGAAGATAAAATGACCACAATTATGAAAAAATTTAAAGAAAGTGGCGCGTGGAATTTACCTGTAATAAAAGAAGGAAAATATTATGGTTTTATATCAAAATCAAAATTACTAACAGTTTATAGAAATAAACTGATTGAAGTAACAAGTTAATTTGGGCTTTTTGTAGCTTTGCATAAACTATATTTTCAACGTATGAAAACACTTCTTAAAATACTATTTATCATTTTTATCCTTTGGATGTGTACAGGCATTTATTTATTAAAGACAGAACACCCTAAGGCAGAAATTGTAATGGGTTTAGGGGTTTTTTACCTTTCTTTCTTGTTGATGCCAATTTTTATTTATCACAGATATAAAGACGGTAAATACAAAAAATATCAACTAAACGACGAAAAGTTAAAAGAATTGATGAAAAACAAAGATTCTTAGGATAATAGTTTTTATTCGGCTTTAATTTAAGCGTTATAAACATTAAAATAACATTGCTTCTTTAAAGAATAGTATTAAAAAACTTAATTTTTTTTGACTTTAATACTTACCAATATCTTTTTTTAAATATTCGATAAACTTCTCTGGCTTTTACAAAAAAAGTATCTATATAAACTTGATGTTAATTTCTCTATTCTTTTTGTTTAGATAACCAAAACAATACTTTTTGTTAATTCAAATAATAGTAAAAACTTTTTAGAGTTGAATTAGTTTTACAGTGTTAAACAAAACAATTATAACAACTTTTAAAAATTAGAAAAATGAAAAAAGTAATCGTATTATTCTTAGGACTTACATTAAGTACAACAGTATTATTTGCAAACAATGATAATCCAATCACTGACGCAAAAAACCAATTAAGAACAGAGATTGTAAAATTATTAGGAAACAACAAGTTCCCGTTAACTACAAAATTTGCTAAAGCAGAAATTTCAATTTTACTAAACAGTAAAAATGAGTTAGTAATTATTTCGGTAGAGTCGCAAAATTCACTTTTAGAAAGTTACATCAAAAGAAAATTAAACTACAAAAAAGTAAAAACAACTGTATTAAGTAAAATGAAAATTTACAAAATGCCAATAAAAATTATCCAATCATAAACTATAAGAGAAAACACAAAAATTATTTGAATTGATTAATTAGAAACTTTAGTCTAATAGATTGAGGTTTTTTTTATAAAAAAAATTCTAATTCTTTGTACCTTTGCAGTATATGATAGACGAAAGAGAAGTAACTTCAGAAAAAGCTGTTTTAATTGGTGTTATTACACAATTTCAAGACGAAACGCAGTCTGAAGAATATTTAGATGAGTTAGAGTTTTTAACGTTAACCGCAGGAGGAATTGCGGTAAAAAGATTTACACAAA
The DNA here is from genome assembly GCA_913065125.1 of uncultured Flavobacteriaceae bacterium. Lineage (GTDB taxonomy): Bacteria > Bacteroidota > Bacteroidia > Flavobacteriales > Flavobacteriaceae > Polaribacter > Polaribacter gochangensis. The sequence goes on from CAJYAG010000002.1 coordinate 601,565, forward strand.
AATTAGAAAAACCTCATCCAAAAACATTTATTGGAGCAGGAAAACTAGAGGAAGTTGCTGCATATATAGAATCACACACTATTGGTACCGCTATTTTTGATGACGAATTATCGCCAGCACAAATAAGAAATATCGAAAAAGTTTTGGATTGTAAAATCTTAGACAGAACCAATTTAATCTTAGATATTTTTGCGCAAAGAGCACAAACAAGTTCCGCTAAAACTCAAGTTGAATTAGCACAATGTGAATATTTATTACCAAGGTTAACAAGACTTTGGACACACCTTGACAAACAAAAAGGTGGAATCGGAATGCGTGGACCTGGAGAAACAGAAATTGAAACAGACAGACGTATCATTCGTGATAAAATTACCATTCTAAAAAAGAAACTAGCAACTATTGATAGACAAATGGCTGTGCAACGTAAAAACCGTGGAAAAATGGTTCGTGTTGCTTTGGTTGGGTATACCAATGTTGGGAAATCAACATTAATGAATGTAATTAGCAAAAGTGATGTTTTTGCAGAAAATAAACTCTTTGCAACCTTAGATACAACCGTTAGAAAAGTGGTTGTAAAAAACATTCCGTTTTTAATGACAGATACTGTTGGGTTTATTAGAAAATTACCAACACAATTGGTAGAATCTTTTAAATCTACTTTAGATGAAGTTCGCGAAGCCGATTTATTACTGCATGTTGTAGATATTTCTCATCCAAATTTCGAAGATCATATTGCCTCTGTAAATACCATTTTAGACGAAATAAAAAGTGCTGATAAACCCACACTTATGGTTTTTAATAAAATCGATGCCTATGCTCACGAAACCATCGATGAAGATGATTTGGTTACAGAAAAAACCAAAGCACATTATACGTTAGAAGATTGGCAAAAAACGTGGATGAATGATATTGAAACCACCGCTGTATTTTTATCTGCTATCAACAAAGAAAATATTGAAGAGTTTAAAGAAAAGGTGTATGAAGAAGTAAAGAAAATTCATATTGCACGTTTTCCGTACAACAACTTTTTATATGATGAATATACGGTAGAATAGTTATTCCTCTTTATCATCAGTAAAATCAAAATCATCAATAATTCCTAGGCGTTTTGCTCTGCGTTTCCAGCTTTTTCTAGCCAAAGTTTGTAGGTTTTCAATATTGTCCATTTCATCCATAATTTCTAAACCAAGCAAGGTTTCAATCATGTCTTCTTGAGTAACCAATCCGCTTACAGAACCGTATTCATCTACAACCAAAGCAATATGTTCTCTTTGCTCTATAAGTTGACCAAATAAATCGGGAATTGGCAAGCCTCTTTGTGTGACTAAAATGTTTCTTCTAATGTCTTTTAACTGTTGATTTCCATTCCCTTTTATAATTGCTTCTAACAATTGATCCTTTAAAAAATAACCAGTGATATGATCAGAATTTCCTTCGTATAAAGGAACTCTAGAGAAACGTAGGTTTGGATTCTCGTCAAAAAACTCTTGTATGGTTTGTGTTTCATCAGAAGATTTTAAAACAGTTCTTGGTGTCATAATATCTTTTACCAAAACCGATTTAAAGTTGAGTAAGTTTTTAATTATTTTACTTTCGGATGCTACAAAAACTCCTTCTTGTTCCGCAATATCTGTCATTGCCGAAAACACTTCTCTACTTAAAACGGATGCATGTGCAGGTTTTCCAAAAAGTTTGGTAAACAATTGTAAAAACCATAAAACACCTGTCCATTTAAAAATAAAAAGCAAAACGGTTAATGTTGTTGTGCTAAATTTTGCTAGTTTTCTCCAATGAGTTGCACCAATTGTTTTCGGAATTATTTCAGAAAGAATTAATATTAAAACAGTCATAGTTGCCGAAACAATACCCACAATATTAAATCCTAAAAATTCAATTTTATACGGTAATTTTTCTGCTTGTACTCCAACTAAAATAGCACCAACCGTATGTGCAACTGTGTTTAAAGTTAAAATTGCAATAAGCGGTTTATCAACATCGTTTTTTAAACGTTCTAGCTGAGTAGCATAAGATCTTTTTTCTCTTTTTTTAATTTTAATAAATGTTGGTGTAACGCTTAGTAAAACTGCTTCTAGAATAGAGCAGAAAAAAGAAAAGAAAATAGAAAGTGTAGCAAATACAATTAAAAGAGTCATACTATTATTTGATTGGTTAAATATACTAAAAAATGCATCGCAAAAAGAGTTCAGTTGTTAAATACAAAGAGCCAGCAAAAAGCTAGCTCTTAAATTAGAAATTTTGTTTGTTAGAATATATAATTAACTCCCAGCCCAAATACTTCTTTAAACTGCATTTTGCTTGTTGCATTGTCATCAACAATTGCATGAAAATTTAAGTTGGTAGATAAATATTTATTGATTTGCATTACAAAGTTTAATTGATAATCTAAATCCATGTTTTGTGGCTTGTCTAAATAGTTAGCATATACATTTACGATGTTTTCCATCGTAATGTTTTCCATAACTGTTGTTTTATGGTTTAAAGAACCATTAAAACCAAGTTCGTATCGCGTGTTTTTCCCTAAATCTGTTCCGTATAGACCAGAAAACTCATCAGAAACCATGGTAATTTTAGAAGTTAATGGTGCTAAATTTATTTTAAAGTTATTTGACTTTTTCCATAACATTCCAGGTCCAAAACTTAAATATCCTGGTGCTAAAAATGCTGAGGTTTTTACCTTTGGAGTTGTTTTGTAATTATACCCGTTAGTAAATTGTGTTTTAAAATTTAAAAAGAAAGAATACGACCAATTTCCTGTAGATTTTTTACCATATAAAGAGTTAAACTCAAAACGGTCATCTGTTTTTCTTGTTCCGTTTCCTTTAACATTATTTAATCCATAAGCCACCATTATTTTGTTGTCCCATGTGGTGTTTTCTTTTGAATAATTAAAATCATAATTGATTCCTAAATTTCCAGAAATGGTATTGTCTCCACCAGCTACCCAATTAGAAAAAGAAGATTGATTTACTAAAAAAGAAATATTACCTGATTTTTTCCAGTTAGACGTTGATGAATCCGTTTTTTCTTGCGCTTGAATTTGAACTGCAGCAATTAATAAGAATGCTATCGTAATTTTTTGAATCATTTTTTTTGAATTTATTTTAAGATTGTAACTCAAAGTAAAGTCACAAAGAATTTATTTTTTATGAAAAACATACTTTAACCCTAGACCAAATATTTCTTTCAGTTGAATTTTACTTGAGGCGTTGTCATCAATTAAGGTGTGAAAAAGCACATCAACCGTCATGTATTTGTTTACATCTATAGAAAATTTTGCTTGATAATCTAAATCAACATTCTGAGCTCTTTGCAAGTAATTAGAATACAACGCAATAATATTTTGCATGGTAATGTTTTCCATCACTTCAAATTTTAAGTAAGCGGATAAACTAAAACCTAAAGCAAATTTTACGTTTTTTCCTGCTTCTACACCGTACTTACCAGAAAAATCATCACTTACAAAAGTAAATCTTGAAGTTGCCGGTGCAATATTTACAGTAATATTATCAGATCTTTTCCATAACATCCCTGGCCCGAAGGACAAATATGCTGGTGAGAAAAAATCTGAAATGGGCTGTCTTGGTGTTTTTTTATAATCAAACCCTCTACTATATTGCGTCTTAAAGTTTAAGAAAAAAGAGAAAAACCAATAATTATTAGATTTTAAACCTAATAACGAGTTGTATTCAAATCGATCACTCGTTTTACGAACGCCAGCATCTTGTATATTACTTAAACCATAAACAGTAATAATTCTATTGTCCCAGTTCCATTTTCCATTTTTGTAGTTAAAGTCATAATTAACACCAATGTTTCCAGCAATTGTGTTATCTCCACCAGCTTTCCAATTGGTAAAAGTAGATTGATTAAATAAGAACGTGAACAATCCTGTTACTTTCCATTTTGGAGGTGCAGGAGGAATACTATCTTTTTTTTCTTGCGAAAAACTAAGTGTAGAGATTAATAAAAGACAACCGAAAAGACACTTTTTCATCAGTTCTTAAAAGAATTTTAATCTGCAAAAGTAATACGAATTGAAGAACAAAAAAAATTATTTTAAGGCTTTGTAAAGCGGAACAGTAGAACAGGCTTCTCCAAACATTATTGTTTTTGCAATTGGTTGCAATTTTTGTACTAAAAGTGTATATGCAGAAGCAGGAATTGGTTTGTTAGAACAACCTTTTATAATAATAGATTTCTCTTTAAAAGGTTCTTGGTTTATTTGATTGATTATTTCTTCAAATAGCACAGTTTCTAAAATTTCTAAAGAACCAACAACAACTTTTTTTGCAAATGGCGATAATTTTGTAGCAATTAATAGAAATGCCCAAGAAGGTATAATGGCGTCAGTAGAACACGTTAAAGCAACGTAATTATCTTGATATTGAATCCAATGATGCTCGTTTACAAAAGCTCTAAAGTCTTTCTCTTTCAAAATAATTTCTTCAAAGAGCCAATCTTTAATGTCAAAAACCACTCGATCCCCTTCGGGATAAAAGTCCTCAAGATCTAATGTAACTAATTTGCTATTTGCAACTCTATTGATTATTTCTTCTGCCATTTTTTTAGATTCAAAGGTTCAAAAGGTTCAAAGGTTCAAAGGTTTAAAGGTTTGCTAGCTACTAACTGTCAACTGATAACCGATAACTGTTCACTGAAAACTAAATTAAAGCATTCCTAACTCTAACTTTGCTTCTTCGCTCATCATTTCTTGTGTCCATGTTGGGTCAAAAGTAATTTCTACTTCTGCTTTGTTAATTTCTTTTAAAGAAGCTACTTTATCTTCTACTTCTTTTGGTAATGATTCTGCAACTGGACAATTAGGTGATGTTAACGTCATTAATATTTTAGCGTCGTTGTCTTCATTTACAAAAACATCATAAATCAATCCTAATTCGTAAATATCAACAGGTATTTCAGGATCGTAAATGGTTTTGATAACTCGTACAATTTTATCTCCAATTTCTTCTAATTCTACGTCGTTCATGTTTTTTTATTTTTATAAAATGGTCGTATTCTTTATTTAGCTTGTAACGCAATTGCGTACATTTTTATTTGTTTTATCATAGAAACCAAACCGTTTGCTCTGGTTGGCGATAAATGTTCTTTTAATCCGATTTCATCAATAAAACCAGTATCTGAATTTAAAATCTCTTCGGCTTTTTGATTAGAAAAAACACGTAATAATAAAGCAACAATCCCTTTGGTTAAAATAGCATCGCTATCCGCAGTAAAAACAAGTTTTTCGTTTTGTATTTCAGAATGTAACCAAACTTTAGATTGACAACCTTTTATTAAATTTTCGTCAAGTTTGTAAGCAGCATCTATTAAAGGCAAAGATTTACCTAAATCGATAATGTATTCATAGCGCTCCATCCAATCATCAAACATCGAAAACTCGTCAATAATTTCTTCTTGTATTTCTTTGATAGTCATTTTTTAAACTTATTTTTGCACAGTCTAATAACTGATTATTTAATTGGGCAAAATTACGATAAAAAAGGCATTTATGCCTATTTAGTTTAAATATAAATAAGGTTTATTGTTAAATTAAACCAAGAATTAAGAATACATCTTTCTGTTGTAGAAAGTTAAAATTAAGATATGAGTAAATTATTAGCAGTTGGTACTGTTGCATTTGATGCGATTGAAACACCGTTTGGAAAAACAGATAAAATTTTGGGAGGTTCAGGAACTTTTGTTGGATTGGCTGCAAGTCAATTTGGAGTAGAAACAGGCGTTGTTTCTGTTGTTGGAGGAGATTTTCCACAAGCGTATTTAGACATGATGAACTCTAAAGGAATTAATACAGACGGTATTGAAATTATAAAAGAAGGAAAGACCTTTTTTTGGAGCGGAAAATATCACAACGATATGAATTCTCGTGATACGTTGATTACTGAGTTAAATGTTTTAGAACATTTTTCTCCGGTAGTTCCAGAAAACTTTAAAGATGCAGAAATAGTAATGTTAGGAAATTTACATCCTTTAACACAGGCATCAGTTTTAGACCAAATGGCGGTAAAACCAAAATTGGTAGTGTTAGATACAATGAATTTTTGGATGGATATTGCTTTAAATGATTTACACGAAGTAATAAAAAGAATTGATGTAATTACAATTAATGATGAAGAAGCAAGGCAGTTAAGTGGAGAATATTCGTTGGTAAATGCTGCGAAGAAAATCCATGAAATGGGACCAAAATATGTGGTGATTAAAAAAGGAGAACACGGCGCTTTATTATTTAATGAAGGCAATATGTTTTTCGCGCCAGCTTTGCCATTGGCAGAGGTTTTTGATCCAACAGGAGCAGGAGATACCTTTGCTGGAGGTTTTTGCGGATTTTTAGCAAAAACAGAAGACATTTCTTTTGAGAATATGAAAAATGCCATTATTTACGGTTCTAATTTGGCATCGTTCTGTGTAGAAAAATTTGGTACACAACGAATGGAGGAACTAACAAAAGAAGAAGTAACAGAACGCTTAGAAGCGTTTAAGCAATTAACACAATTTGATATTGAAATATCATAAATATTAAATCCGCGCTTTTTGCTGCGGATTTTTTTTATCACAAAACACACACTAAATAACTGATACTAAAATGAGTGACGCTTTAAAACATGAATGTGGAATTGCAATGGTTCGATTATTAAAACCATTACAATATTACAAAGATAAATACGGAACGGCTTTTTACGGAATTAATAAAATGTATTTGTTAATGGAAAAGCAGCACAACCGTGGTCAAGACGGTGCAGGTTTTGCAAGTGTAAAATTCAATGTAAATCCGGGTACGAGATATATCAGCAGAGTTCGTTCAAATCAATCACAACCAATTCAAGATATTTTTGCGCAAATAAACAATCGTTTAAATACTGTTTTAGAAGAAAATCCAGATAAAAAAAATGATGTTGCTTGGCAAGAAGAAAACATGCCTTATGTTGGCAACTTGTTTTTAGGACATGTGCGATACGGAACTTTTGGTAAAAATAGCATCGAAAGTGTACATCCGTTTTTGCGTCAAAGCAACTGGAAACATCAAAATTTAATTGTTGCAGGGAATTTTAACATGACAAATTCTAATCAGTTATTAGAAGAGTTAATAGAATTGGGTCAGCATCCAAAAGAGTTTACAGATACGGTAACTGTCATGGAGAAAATTGGTCATTTTTTAGAAGAAGAAGTTGCAAGCTTGTATTTAAGTGCAAAAGAAAAAGGATATACTAAAAAAGATGCTTCTCCTTTTATAGAAGAACATTTAGATTTACAAAACGTATTGCAACGCTCCTCTAAAAATTGGGATGGTGGTTATGCAATGGCAGGTTTATTAGGTCATGGAGATGCATTTGTTTTAAGAGATCCATCAGGAATTAGACCAACTTATTTTTATCAAGATGATGAAGTTGTTGTTGTTGCATCAGAAAGACCAGTGATACAAACCGTTTTTAATGTTGATATTGATAAAGTTCAAGAATTAGAAAGAGGACATGCATTAATTATTAAGAAAGATGGAAACATTGATGTAAAATCTATTTTAGAGCAAAAACCAAAAAAATCGTGTTCTTTTGAGCGTATTTATTTCTCAAGAGGAAGCGATGCGTCTATTTATGAAGAACGTAAAAATTTAGGAAAATTAGTATTTCCTCAAATATTAAACTCAATTAATAACGACATTACAAATTCTGTTTTTTCATACATTCCAAACACTGCGGAAACTTCTTTTTATGGAATGATAGAAGCCGCAGAAGATGTTTTGAATCAACAAAAAACAACAAAAATTTTAGCTGGTGGCGCAAAGTTATCCGCAGAAAAAGTTACAGAAATATTATCAGAAAGACCTCGTTTTGAAAAAATTGCCATCAAAGATGCAAAATTAAGAACCTTTATTGCAGATGATAATAGTAGAGACGATTTGGTTGCGCACGTTTATGATGTAACTTATGGGGTTGTAAAACCTACAGACAATTTGGTAATTATTGATGATAGTATTGTTAGAGGAACAACTTTAAAGAAAAGTATTATCAAAATTTTAGATCGATTAAATCCTAAAAAAATTGTAGTTGTTTCTTCTGCACCGCAAATTCGATATCCAGATTGTTATGGAATTGACATGGCGAAAATTGAAAATTTTATTGCTTTTAGAGCAGCTTTAGAGTTGTTAAAAGACACCAATCAATATTATATTGTGGATGAAGTGTACAAAAAAGCAATTGCACAAAGAGCAAAAGAAGACGCAGAAATTATCAATTTTGTAAAAGAAATTTATGCACCTTTTACTACAGAACAAGTTTCTGATAAAGTTGCACAGATGTTAAAAACGTTTGAGATTAAGGCAGAAGTAGAAGTTATTTTTCAATCTGTAGAAGGATTACACAAAGCCTGTCCAGAGCATTTAGGAGATTGGTATTTTACAGGAGATTATCCAACACCTGGCGGACATCGAGTTGTAAATGAAGCATTTATTAACTTTTACGAAGGAAACGATAAAAGAGCGTATTAAAAGATAAAAAAACAAGTATAAAAAAAGCATCCTAAATTAGGATGCTTTTTTATGATTTATCTTAAGGCTAATTATTTTGCTGCAGCGTAACGTCTTTCAACTTCGTTCCAGTTAATTACATTAAAAAATGCATTGATATAATCTGGTCTTCTATTTTGATAGTTTAAATAATATGCATGTTCCCAAACATCTAATCCTAAAATTGGAGTTCCTCCACAACCAGTATTTGGCATTAAAGGATTGTCTTGGTTTGGTGTAGAACAAACAGAAATTTTTCCACCTTTATGCACACACAACCAAGCCCAACCAGAACCAAACTGAGTTGCAGCAGCTTTAGAAAAAGCTTCAATAAAAGCATCTTTAGAACCAAATTCTGCCTCAATAGCATCTTTTAATTCTCCAGATAAATAACCTCTATCTTCAGGATTCATTACTGTCCAAAATAAAGAGTGATTAAAATATCCACCACCATTATTTCTAACAGCTTTGTTATTCATATCTAAGTTCTCTAAAATATCTTCAATAGATTTTCCTTCTAAATCAGTTCCTGCAATTGCATTGTTTAAGTTGTTTGTGTATCCGTTGTGATGTTTGCTATGGTGAATCTCCATAGTTCTAGCATCAATATGTGGTTCTAACGCATCATAAGCGTATCCTAATTCTGGTAATTGAAAAGCCATAATTATATGTTTTTAAATGATTAAAATTATTGTTTATCAGCCGAATGCTGATTCTTTGCCTTCACAAATTTAACGCAAAAACTTGTGCAAAGCAACAAGCATCGGTTTTGATTTTTTATAGAAGTATCAATAAAACTGATAGATTAATAATTTGCGTCTTCAGGATATTTCGCCATAAATTCTTCAGCTTTTTCTACCATTTTTGTACATCCACAGAAAAATGGAACGCGTTGATGCAATTCTGTGGGTTCTAAATCTAAAATTCGTTGATAACCATCAGAAGCTTTCCCTTTTGCTTGTTCAGCCAAAAAAGCCATTGGATTACATTCGTATAACAAACGCAATTTTCCTTTCGGCCCAATTTTACTTGTTGGGTATAAATAAATTCCGCCTTTAATCATATTTCTATGAAAATCTGAAACCAATGAACCAATATACCTAGAAGTATAAGGACGATTCTCATTTTCTTCTTGACAGTATTTTAAATATTCTTTTACCCCTTTTGGAAAGTGAACATAATTCCCTTCGTTTATAGAATAAATTTGTCCAATTTCTGGAAATGTAATGTTTGGATGCGATAAATAAAAGGTTCCTATTGCAGGGTTTAACGTAAATCCGTTTACGCCATTTCCTGTTGAAAAAACAATCATTGTTGAAGTTCCGTAAGCAACATAACCAGCAGCAACTTGTTCGCTTCCTTTTTGTAAAAAGTCTTCTTTTGTAGCTGGTGTTCCAGTCGGAGAAACCCTTCTATAAATAGAAAAAATAGTTCCAACAGAAATGTTTACATCAATATTAGAAGAACCATCTAAAGGATCCATCAAAAGCACATATTTGTTCTCATTTGTTTTATTTCTTCCTTCAACAACCACAAAATCATCTTCTTCTTCGCTTGCAATTCCGCAAACAATTTCTCTATTAATTATGGTTTGTTTAAACAAGTCGTTTGCTAAAACATCTAACTTTTGTTGAGCTTCTCCTTGTACATTAATATCTCCTGCAGCTCCGGTAATATCAACCAAACCAGCTTTTCTGATTTCATGATTTACTACTTTGGCAGCCAATCTTATTGAGTTAATAATTCTAGATAATTCTCCTGAAGAATATTTAAAATACATTTGATTCTCGATGATAAATTCTCCGAGAGTCGTGTGAGCTTGATTCATGTCAATTAATTGTAAATGGTTTACAAATATCGTTTAAATTTGCGTTACTTAAATAAATATTATGAGTTTTATCATTAGAAAAGGGCAAAAAGAAGACATGAAAAATGTGTTGAGGTTGATAAAAGAACTTGCCGAGTTTGAAAAATTACCCAATGAAGTAGAAGTAACAGAAGTAGATTTAATTAAAGACGGATTTTCTGAATCTCCAAAATTTATGACATTTGTTGCTGAAGAAAATAATGAAATTATTGGAACAGCGTTGTTTTATGAAAGATATTCTACTTGGAAAGGTCGTGTAATACATTTAGAAGATTTAATTGTTACCAAACAAAAAAGAGGATTTGGAGTTGGAATCGCTTTGTACACAGCGATTTTAAAATATGCGTACGATTTAGGAGCAAAAAGAGTTGTTTGGGATGTGTTAAATTGGAATAAAAATGCCATTGATTTTTACAAAAGTACTGGAGCAACAGTTTTAGACGATTGGCAGGTTGTACACATGAGAGAAGATGCATTAAAAAAGTTTATAGAAAAAAAGGAATGAGAATATTTAAGTTTGGTGGAGCTTCTGTAAAAAATGCAACAGGCGTTAAAAATTTAGTTCGGGTGTTAGAACACGAAGGAACTAAAAATACTTTTGTTGTGGTTTCTGCAATGGGAAAAATGACAAATGCTTTTGAAAAAGTGGTTGACGCTTACTTAAATAATCCCAAAGAATTAAAAAAATCAATCAACGAAATTCAAGGTTTCCACCAAGAAATTTTAGATGATTTATTTGAAAGTGATCATACTATTTACCAAGAAATAAATCAATTATTTGGTAAACTACAAGGTTTTTTAATTCAGAATTCAACTAAAGAATACAATTATGTGTACGACCAAACAGTTTGTTTTGGCGAATTAATAGCTACAAAAATTGTTAGTGCATTTTTACAAGAATCAGGGATTAAAAATACTTGGCTTGATAGTAGAAACATGATTAAAACAGATTCTAATTATAGAAATGCAGCGGTAAATTGGGAAGAAACTCAATTGAATTGTAACAAGCTAAACCCACAAGAATTATACATTACACAAGGATTTATTAGTCAAGATTTAAAAGGATATACGACCACTTTAGGAAGAGAAGGTTCTGATTTTACTGCAGGGATTTTAGCGTATTGTTTCAATGCAGAAAGTGTTACAATTTGGAAAGATGTTGATGGTATTTTAAATGCCGATCCACGAGTTTTTGAAAACACAACTTTGCTAAAACAAATCTCGTATCAAGAAGCAATTGAAATGGCTTTTTATGGCGCATCTGTAATTCATCCAAAGACAATAAAACCTTTAGAAAATAAAAAAATTCCGTTGTATGTTCGTTCTTTTGAAAATTTAGAAAACACAGGAACAAAGGTTAGTAAAGGCGTTCAGTTAGTGCCAAAAACGAGCTGTTTTATTGTCAAAAAAAATCAAATTTTAGTTTCTATTTCAGCAAAAGATTTTTCTTTTATGGTTGAGAAAAATTTGAGTTATATATTTGATTTATTGCATCAATACAAGATAAAAGTAAACTTAATTCAAAACTCAGCAATTAGTTTTTCGGTTTGTATAGAAGATAATTATTCGAATTTCACATCGTTTTATAACGAATTGAAACCTAGCTTTAAAATATGGTATAATGAAAACGTAACCATGTTTACCATCAGACATTTTGATTCAAAATCAATCAAAGAAATTGAAAAAAAAGGAATTGTATTATTAAAACAAATAAGTAGAGAAACGGTTCAGCTAATTATTGATGAAAAAAATAGTTATGACAACTAATATTTTTACAGTAAGTTTGTGGTTATGTCAATTTTTACCGAATGAGTTTAGTAACATCTAAAGAAATTGCAAATGTGTTGGGAGTATCTAAATATGGGTTTTTAGGAACCTTTGTTGGATGGTTGCTAATGAGACTTTTAAGTATTTCTACTATAAACAGAATTTATAGCAAACACAAACACAAAAAAGAGTTAGATTTTTTAAACGGAATTTTAGGTGATTTTAAAATTGAATTTGAAATTCCGGAAGAAGATTTAAAAAGAATTCCTAAAACGGGTCCATTTATTACGATTTCAAACCATCCTTTAGGAGGAATAGACGGAATTTTATTGTTAAAATTACTACTTCAAGAAAGACCAGATTTTAAAATAATTGCCAACTTTTTATTACACAGAATAGAGCCGTTAAAACCATTTGTAATGCCCGTAAATCCTTTTGAAACTCACAAGGATGCAAAATCTAGTGTTGCAGGAATAAAAAGCGCTTTAGTACATTTAAGAGATGGAAATCCGTTAGGAATTTTTCCAGCCGGAGAAGTTTCTACATATAGAGATGGAAAATTAATGGTTGATAAACCTTGGGAAGAAGGTGCAGTTAGATTGATTAAAAAAGCTCAAGTTCCTGTGATACCAATTTACTTTCATGCAAAGAATAGTAAAATGTTTTATGTATTGTCTAAAATTAGCGATACGTTTAGAACGGCAAAATTACCATCAGAACTATTGTCTCAGAGACACCGAGTTATTAAAGTAAGAATAGGAAAACCAATTTCTGTAAAAGACCAAGATTCTTATGAAGACATTCCTTCTTTCTATGAATTTATTAGAAAGAAAACCTATATGCTTGCCAACCCATTTGAGAAAAAAACACCAAAAATTCTATCCACGCAAAACTTAAAAATACCAAAACCACCAAAGGAAATTATTTCTCAAAAAAATGTTAGATATTTTATCAGAGAAGTTGAAAAACTTAGAGAAAACGATAAAAGATTATTAGAAAGTAAAAACTATGAAGTGTTTTTTGCGAGTGCAAAAGAGATTCCAAATGTATTACAAGAAATTGGCCGTTTAAGAGAAATTACTTTTAGAGATGTTGGCGAAGGCACAAATAAATCAATCGATTTAGATAAGTTTGATAAATATTATCACCATTTAATATTGTGGGACAGAGAAGCAAATATGCTAGTTGGAGCCTATAGAATGGGGCTTGGGAAAGATATTTATAAAAAATACGGTATTGCAGGTTTTTATATTCATACATTATTTCGCTTTGAACCCGAATTATATAATATGATGGAAAATACCATAGAAATGGGACGCGCTTTTATTGTAAAAGAATATCAACAAAAACCAATGCCTTTATTTTTATTATGGAAAGGAATTGTACATGTTACCTTAAGATATCCAGAGTATAAATATTTAATGGGCGGAGTTAGTATTAGCAATCAATTTTCTGAGTTTTCAAAATCGTTAATGATTGAGTTTATGAAATCTCATTATTATGATCCATACATTGCTCAATACATCTTTCCGAAGAAAGAATTTAAGGTAAAATTAAAAGACGATGATAAAGATTTTGTGTTTGATGCTACCAAAGCAGACATGCAAAAATTTGATAAAATTATCGACGAAATTGAACCTGGAGCATTAAGGATTCCGGTGTTAATTAAAAAATATGTGAAACAAAATGCGCGTTTAGTGGCATTTAATGTAGATCCAAAATTTAACAACGCTGTTGATGGACTAATGTATATCCGAGTTGCAGACTTGCCAGAAAGTACAGTGAAGCCTGTTATGGAAGAATTTCAAGCAGAACTAGAACGCAAAGCTACAGAACTTCAAGAGCAACAAAAAGCAGAAAACACTCCGTAAAACAACCCTTTTTTTAGCGACAATAAGTAGTGCTACGTACATGTTTTTTCATGTAATTGATTGATTACTAAATAATAATGATTATTTTTAGGGAACTAAATAAACTTTATTATGAAAAAAAATACTTTACTACTTCTAATTTTACTGTGCCAGTTTTCTCTTTCGGCACAAGTAAATTATAAAAAAAAGGCAACAGAAAAAGGTGCTAATTTTTATGAAATTGTAAAAAACACAAGAGCACATTTTCAAAAACTTAAAGCACGTAAATCTGGATTTGTTCTAAGCAGTAAAAAGCAAGAAAAACAATTTGAACGTTGGGCTTATTATTGGAAAGATAGAGTTGATATTAATGGAAATTTTCCTAGTGAAACCTTGGGCTATTTTAATGCCGGCATTATTGATGCTAAAGGAAAAATTATTGTGTCTAGAAAGCAAAAAGGAGCTTCAACAGAAGCTTGGATTGACATTGGGCCACAAAATAATCCAGACCCTAATGGATATCCAAATTTCCCACAATTAGGAAGATTAAACACATTTTTAAGAATCAAACACCCTACAGATAGAAACTTAGATGTATTGTTTGTTGGGTCTCCAACAGGAGGTTTATGGAAATCTACTGATAACGGAACCACTTGGAGCCCAAAATTAGATATTGTTGCTGGTATTGGAATCACAGATATTAAAACCGCATCATCAACCACATTTGCGAATTATACAAGCAAACCAATTTATGTTTCAACAGGAGATTATGATGGTGGTCAAGTAAAATCTATTGGAGTATTAAAATCAACTGATGGTGGAGATACATTTGTTTCAACAGGATTAAGTCATTCATTATCTGAACAAAAAACCTTAGGACAATTGGTGGTTTATGATGACAATACAATTATTGTAGGAGATAGCCAATACATTAAAAAATCTAGCGATGGAGGTGCAAACTGGACCAATATTTTTGACATTGGATATAATGGAGCTGATTTTGGAAGAGTCGCTTTTACAGGAACAAATATTATGTATTCGGGAGTTTATGAAATTATATTTTCAACAGACTCAGGAGCAACTTGGACAACCGTTTATACTGCACCTACAGGAAACAGTACAGACAAACACGCACTTACAATTGGGTCGGATGATAAATTTTATGCGCAAGATGAAAGTGGTCAGGTTAAAGTATTTGATATTGGATCTAAATCTTTTTCTAATATAGGCGTAAAACCTGGCGGCTATAATGCACAATATGGCTATAATCAAGCATTACTATTTAAAGATAACTTATTTGTAACCGGAGAGTTTAATGGACAAACATCTACAGATAATGGCGCTACTTGGCATCGCTCTTTAAATGGATATTGGACTGGTCAAGCAGATGATGGTACTTATATACATTCAGATCATCATGGAATGGGATTATTAGACGGTCAATATGAGTTTTGGAGTGTAAATGATGGAGGATTAAGTTTTATAAATTACAGTTCAATAAATGACACAAAACCAAGCATTACTTATAAATCTAATGGTGTTGTTGTTACTCAACTATATGATGTTGCTATTACTCCAAATTTATCAACAGGCAATTATGTAACTGCAAATCAAGACAACGATGGCTTTAGTAAAGAAATGCATAATGGCTCAATGCAATGGATTGCAGCTTCTGCAGGAGATGGAATTAGCGCCGTTATCAATTATAACAATCCTTCAATTAGGTATTTAGGTTCTCAAAATGGAGGCTTAACAAAAGTTAATAATGGATTTTCTGGAAAATATGATGGAGATAGTTGGGGACAAATCAATGGAGCAGCTTTTGTTTGGCCATTAGAAATTCATACTACAGATCCAACAATTTTATTTGCTGGTGGTGATGATGTATATAAAATTATAGATCCAAATGCAGCCGCAGATTTAGGAACAAGTATCACAAATGCGATAAACTTAAACTCAGGCGCTGGTCAAATCACTAAAATTTCTACCCACGGGGCGGGAATTGCTGTGGTTGGAGAAACTGCATCAAAATTATCTGTAAATTCTGGAACTACTTGGACAGCTATTACAAATCCTGCAGGAGAAACAATTAATTCTGTTGATTTTGACCAAGCCAATATGGCAACAGTGTATGCTACTGTTTCTGGATATTCTGACGGAAATAAAGTGTTTAAATCTACAGATAGCGGAGCAACTTGGACAAATATTTCTACAGGCTTACCAAATATTGTAATGAAGGAAGTTGTGTTGAAACAAAATGCTGGAATCGAAATTTTATTTGTTGCAACAGAATTAGGGGTGTATTCTAAATACGGATCAGGAAATTGGAAAAAACTAGGAACTGCATTGCCAAATGTAATTGTAAATGATATTGATATTAACTATACAGAAGACAAATTAGTTGCGGCTACTTTTGGTAGGGGCTTATGGCATATTAATATAGCTAATAGTACTTTAGGAGTTGAAAAAACGGCATTAAATGTTTCTCCTTTTTCTGCATATCCAAGTCCAGTTTTAGACGGAAAATTAAACTTTAAAGTAGAGCAAGCAAGCGCAAATTTTGAATATAAAATTTACAATGTTTTAGGTGGTGTTGTTGCCGAAGGAAAGAAAGATTCCAATTCTGGCACAATTAATGTTTCTAAATTACAAACAGGAATTTATATGTTAAAAGCATATAAAGACGGAGTTGTTTTCCCAACGGTTAAGTTTTTAGTTTCAAATAAATAAGTATGAAATTCACAAAATATATATTTCTAATTTTTAGCATTGGTTTGTTAAGTTGTAGTCAAAAAACACTCACAATTAATTCTTCAGAAAAAAGAATTAATTACCCAGGAATCGCTAGTGCTTCTCCGTTTGTGGGTTATGAAATTAGTTTTGAAAGCTCTAATGATTTTAAAATTGATAAAGTTGAGTTAAATGGGGCAAACGAAATTAAAGAGTTTTCTCTTTATGAAGAAAGCACAAAAAACGCAATTAACAGTGCCAATTTGTTAAAAAAAGGAACCTATACATTAAGCTTTAAAGTAAAAAATATTAAAGGAATTGATGACAGCGAAAAGATTACTCTTTTTATTTTAAGTGATGATAAAGTGGAAAAGAAAACCGCAAATATTCTTACAAAAGCGCCATTTCGCGCTCGGTAATATTTAAATTAAATAAAAAAGCCAAACAATTTTGTTTGGCTTTTTTTATGAATGTTAGTGATTGATTTAAAACCAACCTTTTTTGTTTTCTTGATACACTTGAATAAATTCCTCATCTGATTTAGTGAGATAGATAATTCCTTCAATTAAACCGATCAAGCCCATTAACCAAGCTCCAATTCCGCAAGTAAGAACAGACAATAACAACATAACAATTCCTTCTGTTGTATACCCCAAAACAAATTTATGTATTCCAAGAGCTCCTAAAATAATTCCTAAAATTCCACTAATTACTCTTTTGCTTTCTTGTTTGTGTATTTTATTTCCGTTTTCGTCAAGTATTTCCATTGTATATTATTTAATTGGTTGATAGTATAAAACTACAAAAAAGCAGCATCTTTTGGCTCCCAAAGCTCAATTTTATTTCCGTCTAAATCTACAATCCAGCCAAATTTACCGTAGTCATATTCTTCAACTTTATCAATAACGGTAACACCCTCTTTCTTTAATTCTTCTAGTAATTCTACTAAGTTTTCAACCCTATAATTAAACATAAAGTCTTTTTTTGAAGGCTCAAAATAAGTGGATTCTTTTGCAAACGGACTCCATTGTGTGGAGCATTTATTTCCGTTTTCATCTTTCCACCAAAAAGTACAACCCCAATCATCTGTATTAAAACCTAAATGATTTTTATACCAATCTTTAGTAGCTTTAGGATCCACAGTTTTAAAAAACAATCCGCCAATTCCGGTTACTCTTTTTTTCATAATCGTGTATTTTAGTGAAACTTCAGTTTAATTTTATCTACAATAGTTTGTGCTAATTTTTGATTGCTTTCAATCGTCCAACCCGCCACATGCGGACTTAAAACCACATTTTCTGCCTCAATTAAATATTTAAAGGCTGCTGGCATTTCTGTTGTAAATAAATTTTCGAAAGATGCTTTTTCGTATTCTAACACATCTAAACCTGCGCCTAAAATTTTTCCTGTTTTTAACGCTTCAACCACATCTTTGGTCACCACCGATTTTCCTCTCGCAGTATTGATCAACCAAAACGGTTTTTTAAACAGATTGATAAAATTAGCATCTACCATTTTTGTTGTTAACGTTGTTTGCGGAGTATGTAAGCTTAACACATCTGCTTTTTCTTGCAATTCTTCTAAAGAAACTTGGGAACAATTTTCATCACCTACATTGGGTTTGATATCATAACACAAAACTTCTACATCAAAACCTCTCAATTTTTTTGCGAAAGATTTTCCCATATTTCCATACCCAATCAATCCAACCGTTTTTCCGTCTAACTCCAATCCTCGATTGTCTTCACGCAACCATTTTCCGTTTCTAACTTCGGTATCGGCTTTGTTTAATTTATTAAATAAAGAAAGTAACATTCCCAACGCGTGTTCTCCAACAGCATTTCTGTTTCCTTCTGGAGCAGAAATTAAATGGATGTTTTTTTGTTGTGCATACTCACAATCAATATTTTCTAATCCCGCACCAACGCGTCCAATAAATTTTAAGTTGGTTGCTTTGTCAAGAAAATTTTTATCAATAGAAAACCGACTTCTAATGATAATTCCGTCATACAAATGAATTTTAGCTTCAATTTCAGATTTTGAAGACAAAAAATCTTCATCATTTGTAAAACCCAATTCGTTTAGTTGGTTTAACAATAATGGATGATTAGAGTCTAAATGTAGAATTTTCATGAACGGATAATTAGATTTTTGGATTGTTAGACTTTTAAAGTGGTATTAAATTTAAACATCATTTTAATAATTTGATTTAGAAAACTTTGAAGCTCTTCTCAATTGGGAAATCACACCAAATTTTTCTTCTTCAGGAAACGTTTTCGTTACAAGATAAATTTCTTTAGAAAAAGACATGCTTAACTGCTAAAATTTTAAATCTTTATATCTGTGCATTCAAATTAATCTAACAATCTAGTAATTTAACCTAATATTGCTCACTTTCATTTGGAAAATCTGCACTTTTAACATCTGCATTGTATTGTTTAAAAGCAGAAGTCATTTCATCATACAAATCAGAATATCTACGCAGAAAACGCGGATTAAATTCGTGTGTCATTCCCAACATATCGTGGGTAACTAAAACCTGACCATCTACTCCGCCACCAGCACCAATTCCGATTACAGGAATTGAAATACTTTCGGCAACCTTTTGTGCCAAAGCAGCAGGTACTTTCTCTAAAACAATTGCAAAACAACCGATACGTTCTAATAATAAAGCATCTTCTAGTAATTTATCTGCTTCTTCTTCCTCTTTTGCTCTTACTGTGTACGTTCCGAATTTATAAATAGATTGTGGGGTTAAACCTAAATGTCCCATTACCGGGATTCCGGCATTTAAAATACGTTTGATAGATTCTTTTATCTCTTTTCCGCCTTCAAGTTTTACTGAATGTCCGCCAGATTCTTTCATAATTCTGATGGCAGAACGCAAGGCTTCTTTTGGATCGGATTGATAACTACCAAAAGGCAAGTCTACCACCACCAAACTACGCTCAATTCCTCTAACTACAGAGCTTGCGTGATAAATCATTTGATCTAAGGTAATGGGTAATGTAGTTTCATGACCAGCCATTACGTTTGAGGCAGAATCGCCAACTAAAATGACATCAATTCCGGCGCCATCAACAATTTTTGCCATGGTATAATCGTACGCAGTTAGCATTGATATTTTTTGACCATTAGCTTTCATATCTACTAATGATTTTGTGGTAACTCTTTTATATTGTTTTTTTGCAACAGACATTTTCTATAGTTTTAACAGTGGTAAAAATACACATTTATTTTGTTCGGGTTTTCTTTTTTGTTATAGTTAATCTACTGAGAACCTTTTAAAAAGTATTTTTTATACCTTGGCAAATCAATTGTTTTATGCAACATAATCAGAATAAAGATGAAAAGAGCAATCACATTTTTACTTTTACTAACACTTGTTTTTTCTACGAATGCCCAAAATAAGGACGATAAAAAAGCCGTTAGAGTAACCATACAAAATTTTTTTAAAGGATTTCATAAAGGAGATGTTGCACTTTTAAAAACCACCATTCATAAAGATTTATATGCCCAAACGACACTTGTAAATAGTAAAGAAGAAAATATTTTGAGGCCAGCTACTAAAGCCTACGATAATTTAATAAATTTTGCTAAAAACGTAAAATCAACAGATAATTATTTTGAAAAAATACTTTCCTATACCATTCAGGTTGATGGAAATTTAGCTTCAGTTTGGACGCCTTACGAATTTTATGTCAACGAAAAATTTAGTCATTGTGGCGCAAATTCTTTTCAACTTTTTAATAATAATGGCAACTGGGAAATCATTTATTTGATAGATACACGAAGAAAAACCGATTGTAAAATTTCTAAAAAATAACATTAATGAAAATAGTAATCACATTTTTTTTATTGCTTTCTATAACTGTTTCGTCTCAAAATATTCAGAAGGTATTTCCAGAAATACTTAAAGAATTTCCACAAGTTAGAGATTTTGCGATGACCACAAATCAAGATGAAATTTATTTTACAGTAGATAGTTATAAGAAAGAATATTCTTTTATCGCTTTTACAAAAAAAGTGAATAATCAATGGTCACAACCAGCTGTTGCATCTTTTTCTGGTATGTATAAAGATTTAGAGCCGTTTCTTTCTCCAAATGGATTAAAATTATTTTTTGCTTCTAATCGAATCAATAATACGGCTAAAGAATCAAAAAAAGATATAGATATTTGGTATGTAGAAAGAGTTTCTTTGGCAAGTAAATGGTCAGAACCTAAAAATGTTGGCGCAATAATTAACACAAGCGCAAATGAATATTATCCTTCTGTAACTGCCAAAGGAGATTTATTTTTTACTGCTGAATATAAAAATTCGAAAGGAAAAGAAGATATTTATGTAAGTAGATTTTTTAACGGAATGTATACAAAACCAGTTTCTTTAAGTGCTGGTGTTAACACTGAAAAATACGAGTTTAATGCTTTTGTTGCTCCAGACGAATCTTTTATAATTTTTACATCTTATGGAAGAAAAGATGATTTGGGTGGCGGAGATTTATACATTAGTTATAAAGACCAAAATAATAACTGGACAACAGCAAAAAGTTTAGGGAAAGATATTAATTCTAATAAAATTGATTATTGTCCGTTTGTAGATATAAAAACCAACACATTATATTTTACAAGTGAAAAAACTACACTCAAAACATCTTTTACATCTCAAAAAAATATTGAAGAACTTAAACAGATTTTAAAATTTGAACCTAATGGATTAGGAAAACTTTACAATGTTGATATTTCAACGATCTTAGAAAGAAAAAAAGATTAGAATACATACTCGTGTAAAATTGAATATCTTTGATGTTCAGAAATTAGAATGTCAGAAAACACCATAAAACATACTTTAGATCCAAATACATGGATTGATAAATACGCAGATTATTTATTTAATTACGCGGTTGTTCGTGTAAATAATAGCGATATCGCAAAAGATTTGGTCCAAGAAACTTTTTTTGCAGGATTAAAATCAGCCAAAAACTTTGAAGGAAAAGCAGCCGAAAGAACTTGGTTGGTAGCAATTTTAAAACGTAAAGTAATTGATTATTATCGTAAAATAAATTCTAAAAAAGGAAAAGCCGAAGTTAGAATGAATTTTTATGAAGACGGCGATAATGAAGGAAGATGGATTGAAGAACGTGTTCCTCAAACTTGGGGTAATGATGCCGATAAAATGATAGAATCAGCAGAATTAAAATCTGCAATAGACCAATGTATAGCTAATTTACCAGAAAAATACGCGCTGGTTTTTAGAATGAAAACAATTCAAGAATTTGAAACAGAAGAAATCTGTAAGGAGTTAAATATAACTGCGTCAAATCTGTGGGTTATCATCCACAGAGCAAGAACTCAGCTTAGAAAATGTATGGAAGATAATTGGTTTAACAGTTAATAATAGCATGGCAAAATTTATAATATCTTGTGATGAAGCAACTACCATTTGCGACAAAAGTCAATATGGAGAAGCAACACTTTTCGAAAAAATCAAACTAAACTTTCACTTTCTTTTATGTAAAATATGCGGATTGTATACAAAGCAAAATGTAAAAATGACCAAAGTTTACAAGATGAAAGCAACCGACTGTAAAAAAGAACAACGTTGTTTATCTGCACAAGAAAAAGAGCATTTAAAAAAGAAACTCCAAGAATTAGAAGCATAAAAAGATGCATTTTTTACCCGAAAAAATAGACGATTATGTGGTAGAACATTCTCAAAAAGAACCACAAATTTTAAAAGAATTATCTAAAGAAACTTGGCAAAAAGTCTTAAATCCAAGAATGTTAAGCGGTGCTTTTCAAGGAAGAGTTTTATCGATGCTTTCTAAACTCGTTCAACCAAAAAGCGTTTTAGAAATAGGAACCTATACAGGATACTCTGCACTAAGTATTGCCGAAGGTTTGCATCCCGAAGGAACTATTTACACCATTGATAAAAACGAAGAATTGTGTAGTTTGCAAGACAAGTATTTTAAAAAATCGGGATTTCAAAACCAAATTCAACAATATGTTGGCAATGCGTTGGAGATCATCCCAACTTTAAACACAACTTTCGATTTGGTTTTTATCGATGCAGATAAATCAAATTACATTAATTATTTTCATTTGATTATTGACAAAATGAATGCTGGTGGAATTATTTTATCCGATAATGTACTTTGGAGCGGAAAAGTAATTGAAGCCTTAGATGAAAAAGATATCGATACAAAAGTATTGCTAGCATACAACACACTTTTAAATTCTGATGAAAGATTAGAAACGGTTTTGTTGCCAATAAGAGACGGATTGACAATAAGTAGAGTTAAGTAAATTATCTTTGATGATTGGTCGAGACTGTTTTGTAATCTAGAACCTCTCGACTCCGCTCGAGGAGACATTGCTCTATATAAATTAAGAAAAATTACATATTCCTTTTTATAGGACCAGTAATTTCGTCTTTTACTTTATTAATTTCTTTGGCAACATCTTTTGCAATATCGGTGTCAATCCCTTGTTTATCAGCAGTTTCGTTAATTTCTCTTTTGATATCGTTTGTAGCATCCTTTAACTGACGCATACCTTTACCTAAACCACGAGCAATCTCTGGAATTTTATCTGCACCAAAAAGCATTACCACTAATAAGCCGATAACAATAATTTCTGGACCCCCAATAAATAAAAAATGTGTATTCATACAAATGCAAAGTTAACCATTTCTGTTATTAGATTCTAAAAATAATTGTAATTTAGAAACCTTAACCAAACTCTTTAACAATGCTGCTAAAAAAAATATTCTTTAGCCTTTTGATAATTGCTTTTTTTGCCAATTGTAAAACTGCCAAATTAAACAGAACAATTTCTAAAAAACTCAATACTTCTTTTTACGAAAATCAATTTACAGGCGTTTATATTTATGATATAAAAGCAGAAAAAGAAGTCTATAATTACAACGGAGAAAGATATTTTACACCAGCAAGTAATACAAAATTATTTACGTTGTTAACAGGATTAACGATGTTGCCAGATTCAATTCCGGCTTTTAAATATGCAGTAAATAAAGATACAATTACCATTCAAGGAACTGGAGATCCCACATTTTTACATAATTATTTTAATGACAGTACTGCTTTAAAAATGATTGACAAATATGCAAAAGCCAATATAATTATTGATAATATTACCGATAAACGTTTTGGTCCAGGTTGGGCTTGGGAAGATTTTGATAGTTATTTTAGTGCAGAACGAAGTGCTTTTCCGATGTACGGAAATGTAGTTACGGTTCAGAATGAAGATTCTATAGTTGTGCAACCAGCATATTATCAAGAGAAAATAAAAGTTACAGAAGATTTTTACGGAAGAGACGAATACAAAAACAACTTTTACTTTAGAAAAGATAGAAAATACGAAACTGAAATTCCGATGTTAATTGATTCTACGTTGATTGCAACCTTGTGGAATAAAATAGCGCCGAATAAAGTAGCAATCATTAATTCATCAGCATTAAAACCATCAACACTTGCGTATAGCGTTCCTGCAGATAGTTTGTATCGACGCATGATGGAAGTGAGTGATAATTTTTTAGCAGAACAAATTTTAATAGTAGCGTCATCAACGTTGTCAGACACATTAAGTTCTGCAAAAGCTAGAAAATACATGTTAGAAAACGAATTGAAAGATTTAAAACAAGAAGCTCTTTGGGTTGACGGTTCTGGTTTAAGTAGATACAATTTATTTACGCCATCTACTATTGTTCAGCTATTAACCAAGTTGTATAAAAAAGTTCCACAAGAACGTTTGTTTCACTTTTTTCCTGTTGGTGGAGAATTCGGGACTATTAAAAGTTGGTACGCTGGTAAAGACAAACCTTATGTGTATGCAAAAACAGGAACTCTAGAAAACAACCATAATGTAAGTGGTTTTTTACTAACCAATTCCGGAAAAGTACTAGCGTTTAGTTTTATGAACAATCATTTTAATAAAACAAATAGCGAAATTAAAACCCAAATGCAATTAACATTTGAGTGGTTGAGAGATCATTATTAAAACTACTTTTTCTTACCTACATTTTTCTAAATCTGCGTTTTCAATATTTATCTTTTTTGCTTTTCGTAAAATTATAGACTTTTTAGTTATTTCCTTAGTAGCTGTAAATCAATATATTAGTCAATTGTGTGTCACTGAAAACCGTGAGTCTTCTCACGGTTTTCAGTGAGTTAGAAAAACCCCATTTTCCGTGATTGACACGTATGTTTTATTCTTCTATTTTTAAATAAAAAATTGCTGAGGTTTGTTAAGGGAATTACCAACCCAAGTCAAAATATGTGAAAACTGTTAAAGACATTAAAATTTACAGACGAGTTATTTAGATTCTGAAAATCGAAAGAGTAGGAATAATTGCTATATTAATTTTAAAAAAAACAAAATGAAAAAGATTAAACACATCATAGCAATAGCTATGCTGTTAGTTGGCACAATGCTATTAACTAACTGTCAAAACAACGATTTCGAAGAACTAGTACAAGAAGAACAATTTTTAGGAAAGAAAAAACCTGATAAATTTATCTATTATCGAGGACTAAAAGTAAAAAAACGTTTTAAAGCATCAGAGAAAGAGTTAAAAGCAAAGAAAGATAAAAAAAGCTTGAAAGCTCTTTATAATAGATTGAGAAAAGAAGCTAGGAAAGGTTCTAAAACTCAAGGTAAAAAATCTAAAATGAGTTATGAAATAGATGATGAGCCATTAGAAGACGTTGAGTTACCAACACCTGAAATGTTAGTAGAAGCAGCAAAAGTGGTTTTAAATCAATTTCCTTATGAAGAAATAGAAAATTATGCTGTAATCTATAGACCTGGTAAAGAATTTCTTGATGAAGAAATGATTAGAGACGATTTCTCAAACTTATCAGATTCAGAAATTGAAGCCAATGAAGATATAGTAAATGACTATTATTCTGAAAATTTGGATTATATGGTATTGGATGAAATAGCAAATAACCCAGGAACTTATAATGGGTTAGGAACAAATTATCAAAAAAATGCTAAAAGCAATGGAGAAATAGCAATAGCACTTTGCACAATTAATGCAGCAAGTGATGATGGTTATGGATATGTACGCTCAGCTATTTCATATTTATTAGCTACAGATAGAGCAGATGATTCTTCAACAAATTATTATGCTATTAGAGGTGTAGAACCGTATAATACTAGAAGAGATGCCTATAGACATATGTTATGGAATTCATTATTGGCGCAATATTATTTTACGATATCATCTAAATTACCACGATTACAGTTTGCAGAGTTTGTTACGAATACAAGAGAGAGTACTTTATGTAATGCCACTCAAAATCCTATTGACGGAAGAGCGATGGATTACCATAATAATTATGTAGGGAGAAAAATTTGGAATGACAACACTAGTTATAGAACTATTTTTGGTGTAACCTGGGGTTTAAATAGAAGCACAACATCACATTTGAAAGATTTAGTAAGAGAAAGTGTTGAATGGGATGGAGTTTTTATTGTAAAAAAACATCCTTATTATGTAGAAAGTGATCCAAATTATTATAACTTTAGTTATTCCACCCAACAAACTCAAATAGAGGTTTTGAATATTTCTCCAAATAAACCAGTCTATTTTGAAGCTCCAATAGCTCCTGCAAGATTTATTGCTAGTATTGAATTGGAAACTTATGATTGTGAAGATAACGGTGATGATTTTATACCGAAGAACAGCAATAATACAGGAAATTTGTTTAGTATTGTGCCAGATGAAGGCGGTGATTGTTTTAGAGAAATTATTGTATACACACCTTTATATTCTAGTTTTATAACTAAAGACGCTAATTATAACCCATATCAATTATGAAAAAAATAATAATTATAGTATTTGTAGCTTTAACTTTAAACTCATGTGCAGATCCAGGTGGGGAGGAAGTTTTTGAAGGCTTTATGTTTTCTTTTTATGAATATACAGGTGAAGATTATGATATTGAAATTGTAATTGGAGGTATGGATAATGGTATATTTAAGCCTACAGATTCAATTAAAATGGAAACTAAACTTCCTGCATTAAAAAAAGCTTATAATTTCTTTTTTGAAGACAATAGATGGCAACCAGATTTGAATAAAATAAGAGCCATTCCTTCTGAGAAATGCTATTTTAAAATAAAATTATCTAATAATAGGGCAGAGATGATTGGAGGGTATCAAGAAGAGTTAATGAGCTTATTATTACCAAGTGGAGATGTTTTTATCGGTGATTATGGGCGTTTGGTGATTTTAATAAAAAAAGATAAAATAACAGGAAAAGCTGATTCTATATTATGAAAAAAATACTAATTTTAGCACTAATGGTTTTAACTATTTGTTCATGTGCAGAGTCAGGAAGTGAACCAGTTTTTGAGGGTTTTGAATTTGGAATTAAGAATAGAACAAATAAAAAGCACTCTATAGAATTTGTTATTGGAGGTATGTTAAACGGAAAGTTTGTTCCTACAGATTCTATTAAAATGCAACCAGAAATTGAAATAAATGGCTACCCTTCATATTTTACTAATGAAAACAGATGGAAACCTAATTTAGATAAAATAAGAGACATTCCATCACAACGTTGTTATTTTAAAATTAAACTATCAGATAATAGAGAAGAAATGGTAGGTAGATTTAATCAACAAGAGTTGATGAGTTTATTATTGCCTAGTGGTAATGTTTTTGTTGGTAATTACGGACGCTTGTATTTTACAATCTGGGGTAATGAAACCATTGGAAGCGCAGAAGAAGAGCTGTAAAGAAAAAGAATGCAATAAACCTCAAGAGCAGAGTCAAATATATTTGATTACTTCTTGGGGTTTTTTATTCAACTGTAAAAAACAAGTGAATAAGAACTTTATACTTGCCTTGGTATCACTATTTTTTAATCAACATTCTCTTAATCTCATTCAACTTCATCAAAGCTTCAATCGGAGTTAAGGTATCGATATTGGTCGATAAAATTTCTTCTTTGATGTTTTCTAACAAAGGATCGTCTAACTGGAAAAAGCTCAATTGCATCTCCTCATTTTGAATGTTTCTAACTGTTTGCCTAACGTCGCTGCGCGACTGATTTTTCTCTAGCTTTTCTAATATTTTATTTGCTCTATGAATTACCTGTGTTGGCATTCCAGCCAATTTAGCAACATGAATCCCGAAACTATGATTAGAGCCACCAGGAACCAATTTACGTAAGAAAATAATGGTATCTTTTAATTCTTTTACAGAAACATTGAAGTTTTTAACACGACTAAAAGTTTCGGTCATGTCATTTAATTCGTGATAATGCGTAGCAAATAATGTTTTTGCTTGTGATGGATGTTCGTGCAAATATTCTGCAATTGCCCACGCAATTGAAATTCCGTCATAGGTAGAGGTTCCACGTCCAATTTCATCTAACAACACCAAACTACGTTCAGAAATATTGTTTAGAATCGAAGCTGTTTCGTTCATTTCTACCATAAACGTAGATTCGCCCATCGAAATATTATCGCTTGCGCCAACACGCGTAAAAATTTTATCTACAACACCAATTCTGGCATTTTGTGCAGGAACATAACTTCCCATTTGTGCCAACAACACAATCAAAGCAGTTTGACGTAAAATGGCTGATTTACCAGACATATTTGGTCCGGTAATCATAATAATTTGTTGTTGATTTCTATTCAATACCACATCATTTGCAATATATTCTTCTCCAATTGGCAATTGTTTTTCAATTACAGGATGGCGCCCGTTTTTAATTTCTAAATCGGTGCTTTCATCTAAAACCGGACGGATATAATTATTGTCAATCGCCGTTTTTGCAAAAGACAACAAACAATCTAATTTTGCAATTCCGTTGGCATTTTGCTGAATTGGTTGTACAAAATTGATGATATACTGAATCAGTTTAGAGAAAATTTCGAACTCTAAAACTTGAATTTTTTCTTCTGCTCCTAATATTTTAGTTTCGTATTCTTTCAATTCTTCGGTAATATAACGCTCGGCATTTACCAACGTTTGTTTACGAATCCACTCTTCAGGAACTTTGTCTTTATGTGTGTTTCTAACTTCAATATAATATCCGAAAACATTATTAAAAGCAATTTTTAAACTTGTAATTCCGGTTCGATCTGTTTCACGAGCCAACATATTGTCTAAATATTCTTTTCCAGAATTTGAAATGGCACGTAAATCATCTAATTCTTGTGAAACTTCATTAGCAATGGCATTTCCTTTGTTGATATTCACAGGAGCATCATCAAAGATTGTTTCAGAAATTTTTGCAATCAATTCTGAGCAATTGTTTAGTGATTTTCCGATTTGTTTTACAGATGCATTGGTGCTTTTTTCAGCAGCTTCTTTTATCGGAATAATCGCTTGTAAAGAATTCTTTAAGTACACAACTTCTCTTGGCGATGCTTTGCCTGTTGCTACTTTAGAAATTAAGCGTTCAATATCACTTATTTGTTTGATTTGATAGGTAACCGTTTCAAAGAAATCATCAGAATTGATTAAATAGTTTACCGTTTCATGGCGTTGTTGAATTTCTTTAATATTCTTCAACGGCAAGGCCAACCAACGCTTTAATAGGCGTCCGCCCATCGGCGAAATGGTTGCATCAATAATATCAAGAAGAGTCACAGAATTATTAGAAGTTCCATGATATAATTCTAAATTTCTAACGGTAAATCTGTCCATCCAAACATAATTATCTTCTGCAATTCTTGAGATATTTTGAATGTGCGATACTTGTTTGTGTTGTGTTTCTGATAAATAAAATAATACTGCTCCGGCAGCTATAATTCCGCTAGACAATTCTTGAATTCCGAAACCTTTTAAACTTTTTACTTTGAAATGATTTTGCAACGTTTCTTGCGCGTATTCTGTTTGAAAAACCCAATCGTCTAAGTAAAACGTATAAAAACGATTTTCAAATAGTTCTAGAAATTGTTGTTTGTGTCTTTTCTCAACCAAGACTTCACTCGGACTAAAATTTTGTAATAATTTATCGATGTATTCTTCGTTTCCTTGTGCAACTAAATATTCTCCGGTAGAAACATCTAGAAATGAAATTCCGAGTTGTTTTTTTGTTGCTGAGCGTGTCGAAGTATCAAAATGAACTGCCGCTAAAAAATTATTCGTTTTGGTATTTAAAACTTCATCATTTAATGCAACACCAGGCGTAACCAATTCTGTAACGCCACGTTTTACAATGGTTTTGGTCATTTTTGGATCTTCTAATTGATCACAAATGGCCACTCGCATTCCGGCTTTTACCAATTTTGGTAAATAGGTATTTATAGAATGATGCGGAAAACCAGCTAAGGCAGTTTCGGTATCACTTCCTGCGCCACGTTTTGTTAAGGTAATTCCTAAAACATGTGCGGCTTTTTTAGCATCTTCACCAAAGGTTTCGTAAAAATCTCCAACTCTAAACAACAACATTGCATCAGGATATTTTACCTTGATGGCATTGTATTGTTTCATTAATGGAGTAACCTTTTTTGTGGTTGCTTTTGCCAAGTCTTTCGGAATTTTAAATTAGTTTTGCGAAGTTACAAAAAGTAGGCAGTATTCAATATTCGGTAAACAGTTTTTTACTGCCAACTGTTACTGCTAACTGAAAACTAAATTATGAGAAAACTAAAAAATAGCGAGTTAGGAAGAATTTCTGTGGATGCATTTAAAGATGTTGTTAAAACGCCTTTAATTGTGGTGCTAGATAATATTAGAAGTTTAAATAATGTGGGTGCTGTTTTTAGAACCTCAGATGCTTTTTTAATCGAAAAAATTTATCTCTGCGGAATTACCGCAACACCGCCAAACAAAGAAATTCATAAAACTGCATTAGGCGCAACCGAATCCGTTGCATGGGAATATGTAAAAGATACGTTGACACTTATTCAAAAATTAAAAGAATCTAAAATTAAAGTACTTTCAATTGAACAAGCTGAAAACAGTACAATGTTGAACGAATTTACTCCTGATAAAAACCAAAAATATGCCGTTGTCATGGGAAATGAAGTAAAAGGCGTACAACAAGAAGTTGTAAATGCTTCAGATGTTTGTATTGAAATTCCGCAATTAGGAACCAAACACTCATTAAATATCTCTGTAAGTTGTGGTGTAGTTTTGTGGGACTTGTTTAATAAGCTGAAATAATTTTTGAATTTATGGCAGAATGCAATACATTTATGTCATATTGTTATTCCCTCTAACAGGTATTGTTTAACTTAAAGAATCATAAAAATGAAAAAAGAAATGTATTTAAAAAATGTAAGTTTAAAATCCCAACCAGGAGGAAATGAAGAAAACGGAGATGGTGATGAAGGAACTCAAGGCGGTGAAGGAGGTTAGATAAAACATCTATAATGCCTTGATTTATCAAGTATTTTTTATTTATGAATATTAAAAATTTATTTTTTCTTGCAACTTTTTTTCTTGTTTGTGAAATTTCTTTTTCACAAACTAATGAGGTGTTACAAAAAAAAGATTCAATTATTTATCTCTTAAAAAATGCCAAGGGAAAGCAACAATTAAAATTTTTAAAAAGAGCCACAGAGTTATCTCAAGAATTACAAATTGATTCTTTAATCATGGCATCTAATAATAAGTATGGTTTACAGAGTTTTTTTGAAAAGAAAACGAAAGGATTAGATATTGCCCAAAAAAACTTAAACAGTCTATATTTAAAATCTAATGATTCTTTTGCATTAGCCAAATCATACCATTATAAAGCGTTGATTTTTTCATTAATTTTTAAAAAAGATAGTTCTTTATATTATTATCAAGAATCAAAAAATATTTCCCTTTTGCTTAAAGATTCTTTAGAGGTTGGTAGACGTTTGTTAAGTATGGCAAATTTGCAACTCGGTGGAAAAGATTATTTGGGTGCAGAAGTTTCATCTATTGAAGGATTGCGTTTTTTAGAACCTATAAATGATTACCGATATTCAGGCAGTTTGTATAATAACCTCGGAATAGTTGCTAAGAGGTTAAAAAAATATGACGAAGCGATTAAGTATTATAATAAATCAAAACAAGTACATCAAAAAAACCCAAGTAAAAGAAGAAAAGAAATTGGCCAGTTAAATTATTTTAATAATGTTGGAACAACCTACACTGATGAAGGAAAATACCAAAAAGCAATTTCTTTTTTTAAACAAGGACTACAATTAGATAGTATTGAAATGAAGTACCCAAGATCTTTTGTTTTGTTGACAAATAATCTTGCAAATAATTATTTAAAAATAGGAGAGTTTGATAAAGCAATAAAAAATTTACGAAAAGCGAATACGATTTCAACCAAGAGTAATAATATTAAAGAATTGAGTACTAACCATAATATACAATCTATTTATTATTATAAAACTAAGGATACTAAAAAATCTGTATTTCATGCAAAAAAAGCACTTAGATACGCTAGGAAGTCAAAATTTTTAAGTAGAGAAACAACTATTTTATCCAATATTTCAAAATACAAGTTAGTTCCGCCGAATGAAGTAAATGCTTACATGTTAAGGTATATTCAGATTAATGATAGCTTGTTAGATGCAGAACGAACACTTAAAAATCAGTTTGCTAAAATACGTTATGAAACTGGTAAAAAGGAGAAAGAGAATGTTACTTTAAAGGTTGAAAATGAAAAGAAACAATTAGAAATAGCACAAGAAAAGCAACAGAAGTTAATTGGTTTTTTATTAGCAACAGCAAGTTTACTTATTTTAGGAATAAGTATTTTGGTTTTTAAAAACCGCAGAAAGAAACTCGCTTTTGAAACGCAACTACAAAAGGCTGAAGTTAGAGAACACGAGCGCCAGCAAATCGCAAAATCGTTACATGATGAAGTAGCTGGAGATTTAAGAGTTTTACACCAGCAATTGGAACAAACGAATCAGATTGAGGTAGCAGAAAAACTAGACGTTGTTAAAAATAATGTAAGAAATTTATCTCATCAATTAAGTAGTGTACATTTTAATGAAGTTAGTTTTAAAGATCAGGTGATTAATTTAATTAGTGATTATTTTTCTGCAAAATGTAAAATAACGATAAACGGATTAAAAGAAAACGATTGGAAAGCGATTGCAAACCCTATTAAAAGAACGTTGTATTTAAGCACTAGAGAAAGCATACAGAACTCTATGAAACACGCGGGGGCAACTCAATTAAAGATTGATTTAAAGAAAGATAAAAATAATGTATATTTAACTGTTGAAGATAATGGAGTTGGATTTGATCTTTCTGAAAAAGCAAACGGAATTGGCTTAAAAAATCAAAGAGAAAGAATAGAAGAATTAAAAGGGAATATTGAAATTAAAAGCGAAATAAATAGAGGAACAACCATAAAAATTGAAATCCCCATAAATGCCCGATAAGTTAAAAATTTTAATAGTGGATGATCACCAATTAATTATTGACGGAATTATTTCTTCTCTAAATGAAGTTGGAGATTTTGAGATTTTTTCTAGTACAAATTGCGATGATGCTTATGCAAAATTAAAGCAAAAAACTTTTGATATTCTTTTTACCGATTTAAGTTTTGATAATGATATCAGATCAACAAAATTAAATGGAGGAGAAAGCTTAATTAAAGCAATTCAAAAAGAAGAAATTCCTGTAAAAATAGCTGTTATTACTGGTCATTCTGAAACCAATCGTATTTATAATGTAATTCAGAATTTAAAACCTTCAGCCTATTTATTAAAAACAAAATGCAATGCAACGGAGTTAAACTTTGCTATTCAAAAAATGATGTCGGACGATTTTTATTATACACACGAAGTGCATCAAAAGATAATTCGCAGAGCTTGTATTAATATTCAAATGGATGAAGTTGCCATTCAAATTTTAAAAGAATTACCTAATCAATCTAAGATTAGTAATTTAGAAGGAATCATTAAAAAAGAAGATGGAACATTACTAAAACAACGATCTATAGAAAGTAAATTAGCAAATTTACGGATAGATTTAAATGCAGTAAACAATACAGACTTAATCTTAAAAGCAAAGGAATTAGGAATTATTGACTAATGTTTTGCGGAAAAATACATTTTCACTTACGGCTTTATACAGTTATGCTTGGTTATTAGCGTATATCTTTGGTAGTGTATAAAAGAGATTCCAAAATCTAAACGATGTGGGAATTGTTATTTAGGTTTGTTTTTTAGGGGAACAAACTAGAGAAAGAAGGTGAAAAGCTTTTAGTTGAAAAACTAGAAGCTTTTTTTACAAACCAATAATTAGTTTTGCAATCCAAAAGTAAATTAGAATTCCAAAAATATCATTACTTGTTGTAATAAAAGGACCTGTTGCAATTGCTGGGTCAATTCCGCGTTTATTTAAAAATAATGGAATAAAAGTACCTATTAAACCCGCAACAATAATAACAACTATTAATGATACTGAAATCGCAAAGGCTTTTTGAGCCTGCCCATTATAAAGCCAAATAAATAAAAATAAAAATACCGCTAATATCAATCCGTTTAGGGCAGCAAGTAGCATTTCTTTAATCAATCGTTTATTTACGCTTCCTTTTACATCATCGTTTGCCAAACCTTGAACTATAATTGCAGATGATTGTACACCAACATTTCCTGCCATTGCTGCAATTAAAGGTGTGAAAAAGAATAATATTGCGTCTTCACTAAATAATTCTTGAAAACCTTCCATAATTAAGAAAGCGCCAACACCACCAATTAATCCTAAAAACAACCAAGGAATTCGGGCTTTAGTTAATTGAAAAATACTGTCATCAGAATCTACATCTTGAGTTAAACCAGCAGCCATTTGATAATCTTTATCTGCTTCTTCTTTTAAGACATCAACAATGTCGTCAATGGTAATTCTACCTAACAAAACATTATTATCATCTACCACAGGTATTGCTTCTAAATCGTATTTAGCCATAATTCTTGCAACTTCATCATCATCTTCATTTACGTTTACAGAATCTACTGTAGGTTTAGAAATATCAGCAATTTTTTGGTCAGATTTTGCTATTATCAAATCTTTTAAAGATAACCTACCAACCAACTTGTCTTCTTTGTCTACAACATAGATAGAATGTACTCTAGTAACTTCTTTTGCTTGGCCTCTAATTCTTCTCATGCAACCAGCAACTGTCCACGTTTCATATACTTTTACTAGCTCTTTGGCCATTAACGAACCCGCAGTGTTGTTTTCGTAAGAAAGTAATTCTTTAATGTCTGCTGCTAATTCGTCATCGTCTAACGCTTTAATTACACGCCTTTGACGTTCTTCTGAAAGTTCTCCTATAATATCTGCAGCATCATCGGAGTCCATTTCGCCAACTTCGTCTGCAATTTCTTTGGCAGAAAAATTTTCAAGTATTTTTTCACGAATGTCTTCATCTAACTCTGTAAGAATTTCAGATGTTTTTTCGCTATCTAAAAGTTTGATAATATAAATAGCTTCATCAAAAGTTACCTCGTCTAATACCTCTGCAATATCTGCAAAGTGAACATCAGAAAATAAATCAATTAGTGCTTCATCATTTTTTAAAATGATAAGCTCAGAGAGGTTTTCTAAAAATTCATCGGTAATTTCAAATGCCATTTTCTGCTATTTTTGAAGTCAAGTTAATGAATTCCTGAACGGATAATTGCTCAGGTCGTTTCGCAAATATAGGGTCTTCTTTTAGAGTATCCGAAAGATTAAAGGATTTTAAACTTCCTCGCAACATTTTTCTTCGTTGATTAAATGCCATTTTTACAACTCTAAAAAATAATTTTTCATCTACAGGAAGTGTATAGTTTTCTTTTCTGATCAATCTTATTACGCCAGAATCTACTTTTGGTGGCGGATTAAAAACAGTTGGCGGAACGGTAAACAAATACTCTACATCAAAAAAAGCTTGGGTTAAAACAGATAAAATTCCGTACACTTTACTTCCTTCTTTTTCTGCAATTCTCAACGCTACTTCTTTTTGAAACATACCAGCAAATTCTGGTACAAACTCTCTGTTTTCAATTGCTCTAAAAAGTATTTGAGAAGAAATATTATATGGAAAATTACCTATGATGGCAAATTGTTCGTTATTAAATATCTTGTTAATATCTTGTTTTAAAAAATCGCCTTCAATTATGGAGAATTTCTTTTTACTAGTGTCTAATTTTAAATGCTCTACAGGAAATGATTCTTTTAAATAAGCCACAGAATCATAATCAAGCTCCATTACGGTAATTTTTGGTTTTTTCTCTAAAAGATATTTCGTTAAAACGCCCATTCCTGGACCAATTTCTAATACATGATTGTATCCTTTTTCTGTAAGTGCATCAGCTATTTTTTTAGCAATACTTTCGTCAGTTAAAAAATGTTGTCCTAAATGTTTTTTGGCTTTAACGCTCATGTTAATTTTTTACTTCGTTCGAGAAAAATTCGTTTACTAATTTTAATTCTGTTCTAAATGCTAATACTTTATCTGCAAATTTTTGCATTCCGTCTGCTTGCAATCTCTCTGCGTCTTCTTTATAATACTTGTCTAAATCTTCTCTGGTTTTAGCAGTGTATTGAACAGAATAAGTAATTCCGCCCATTTCTTCTTCAATTAAAACCTGCGTTAATTTTGCAGAGGTAAATTTTCCTGTTGCCAAAACTTCCGGAATGTGTTTGTGAATCCATGCTAACCATTCTTTATGAATGCTGGTATCTATGCTTAAAGTTACGTTATAAATGTACATGCTTTTTAATGTAATTATGAAACAATAAATCAATGTAACAATTATTGTTACACTTTTTTTTTGATACTTTATTTAATTGATTGTATCTCCTCTGAGCTTTCTGTATTTTTTTCTAGCATCCACTAAATAAATACTCGAAGGATGTTCAAAAATAATCTTTTGATAATACTCAGAAGCCTTTTCTGTATTATTTAATTGATTGTAATAAATTTCGGCAATTTGATAGAGCGAATCATCTACAAAAATACCTTCTTTATCCAAAGCAATTATGTAAGTATAACTGTCAATAGCTTTTTGAAACTGCTTGGTTTTTGTATATAAACTTGCTTGTTTAAAGAGCGCTTCATCTTCTATTTTCTGACCTTTATACGCTGTTATTACTTTTTGTAAAGTGTCAATAGCTTGAGTATTTTTATTTTGATATGCTAACAAATCAGCTTTTGCATACAATTGCAAACCAAGGTCTAAAGAATCTTTTGGTTGATTGTCTGAAATGATTAAAAACAAATCCAACGCATCATTTGCAATTAATTGTGTGGTAGAAGCTTTTAGTACTTTTAGTTGTGCAAACGCCCATTTAAAATCGTTTTTAAAATAAGAAGTTTGTGCAACTTTAAATCGTGCTTCTTGCGCTAACGGATGATTTTTAATACTTGTTTGTACTTGAGAGAAGTAAATTAATGCACGGTTATAATTCCCAATAAACACATGAACATCACCCAGTTTTAATTTAATTGCTGCTTTTTGAAACTTCGATTTAGCAATTTCCATAGCGTTTGTTAAAATAGCGATTGCTTGTTCCGGTTCATTTTTCTTAAAAGTTAAGTATTCTGCATATTCTAATTGAATCTTTAAGGTTGTAGATTTTTTTCCATAACGCGTAAAAATGGCATCAAAAAGCGAATCGATATTTTCTTGATTGGTAGCAATTGCTATTTTAACCGAATACAAGTTTGCAGTTAAAATTTGATCTATAAACGGACTTTTCTCCAAGATAAAATCAAAGCATTTTTTTGCAGTATCAAAAGCGTTGTTATTGTAAGCATTGTACCCTAAATTGATAATATTTACAATGTATTCTGGATTTCTATTAAACAATGCTTTTTCTTGAATGAGCGCTTTTTCATATTCTTTTTGTTGGATAAAGAGCCAACTCAATAATCGATTCCAAACATCTTTTGGATTGCTAACCGATTTTTTAATCAATGCTTTTTTAAATAAAATATTGTTGTTGTTTAATGGGTCATCCGTAATATATCTGCTTGTAAATTGTTGAACTGTATTTAGGTAATTCTCGTTTTTGTCAATCAAATCAATATATGAAGTAAACATTTTTTCAAAATCCCCTTTTTCTCCATAAATCTGAGCAATTTGAAATTCATAATTAGCATTTTCATTATATCGCATTGTTTCTTCATAAGCCAAAATTGCATACTCTAACAATGCATTATCATTAAACAACCTTCCAATAAAACCGCCCATTCCAGTATTTGTTTTTATAGAAATTATGGCTTTGTCATAATATGTTTTAGCGATTTCTTTTTGCTGTTGCTTTTCGTAATTATAACCTAACTCAACATATAAATAAGAATGTGTCGGGTATTTTATCAAGCGTTCTTTTAAGAGTTTGTCTACAGTTTCAAATTGCGATGTTTCTTGATAAGAACTAATTAATCTTTTTAAATATGTTGTGTTAAAAGGGTTTTTATCAGAGAGCACTTTAAATAATTGTGTTGCTTTTTCATATGCTCCATCTCTATAATATCTTTCAGCTAAAAGATAGTTTTCTTGCCCATAACATAATGAGCTAAAGAAGATAAAAAAGAGAATGATGGTTTTTTTCATGACATTCAAAGATAAGAACAAGAACGTTAAATTTTTATTAAATCAGACGATTTCTAAAAACACAATGTAACATTTTGGCACAAAACTTGTCTATAAGATATAAGAACTAACAAAATTTAGAAATTATGAACGAATTAACTAAACAATACGAAAAAGCAAAAAACAACGCTAAAGTGTTTATGCAAAACGGACAAATAGCTGCCTATTTAAATGCTTTATTAGAAATGAATAAATATAAAAGATTAATGGTTGCAGTTGTTGCAAACTAGATTGCAGTTTACAGTACCAGTAAGCAGTTTTTTACTGACTGAAAACTGTAACTGAAAACTACCTACTCAATAACGTCAAAACCACAATACGGCACTAAAGCATCTGGAATTTTAATGCCATTTTCGGTTTGGTAGTTTTCTAAAATTCCTGCTAAAACCCTTGGCAACGCAAGAGAACTTCCGTTTAATGTATGTGCTAGCTGACTTTTTCCTTCTTTATTTTTAAAACGAAGCTTTAGCCTATTTGCTTGATATGTTTCAAAGTTTGAAGCAGAACTAATTTCTAACCATCTATCTTGCGCTGTAGAAAACACTTCAAAATCGAATGTTAATGCAGAGGTAAAACCTGTATCGCCACCACACAAACGTAAAATTCTGTAAGGTAATTTTAATTCTCTTAAAATTTCTTTGATGTGCTCTACCATTCCGTTTAACGCATTATAAGAATTATCTGGATGTTCTATTCGTACAATTTCTACTTTGTCAAATTGATGCAATCTGTTTAAACCTCTAACATGTGCACCGTAACTTCCAGCTTCACGACGAAAACAAGGCGTATAACCTGTGCAAGTTATTGGAAAATCACTTTCAGAAATTAAATTTCCACGAAACATATTTGTAATGGGCACTTCTGCAGTCGGAATTAAATATAAATCATCTACTGTAGCATGATACATTTGTCCGTCTTTATCTGGCAATTGCCCAGTTGCAGTTGCAGACTCTGTATTTACCAAATGCGGAACTTGTACTTCTGTGTAACCCGCTTCTGTATTTTTATCTAAAAAATAATTGATTAAAGCACGTTGCAATTTTGCTCCTTTTCCTTTATAAACAGGAAATCCTGCACCTGTAATTTTGGTTCCTAACTCAAAATCTATGATGTCGTATTTTTTTGCTAATTCCCAATGTGGCAATGCATTTTTTCCTAAATCAGGGATTGTGCCTTCAGAAAAAACAGTTTCGTTATCTTCTTCAGATTTCCCAGCTTTTACCGATGCGTGTGGTATATTCGGAATTTGATATAACAACTCTTGTAACGCATTTGTAAAATCGTTTAACTGTTCTGTTAACGCTTTAGATTGCTCTTTAAGTTGTGTTGTTTTTTCTTTTAAAAGATTTGCTTTTTGTGCTTGACCAGATTTAAAAAGTTCTCCTATTTCTTTCGAAATAGTATTAGATTCTGCTAAAATAGTGTCTAATGATGTTTGTGTATTTCTACGATTTTCATCCGTAGATAAAACAGCATTAATGATTGTTTCTGCATCTGCAAAATTACGTTTAGCCAAACCGTCTAAAACAGTTTGTTTGTGGTCTCTAATAAACTGAACTTGTAACATTTTTATCTTTTTTAAGAGCCACAAAGATAAAGCAACTACAACAATCTACCAATGCCTTTTAAAGAATGTTTTCAATGTAATTTAATGCTATTTCTCTGTCTTTTTTTATCTGTGAAATCAGTTTTTCTACAGAATCAAATTTTTCTTCATCTCTTAAAAAATACAAAACTTCTATGGTTAAGTTCTGACCATAAAGATCGTTG
Source organism: uncultured Flavobacteriaceae bacterium (assembly GCA_913065125.1). GTDB lineage: Bacteria > Bacteroidota > Bacteroidia > Flavobacteriales > Flavobacteriaceae > Polaribacter > Polaribacter gochangensis. Next base: position 641,665 of record CAJYAG010000002.1, read on the forward strand.
TTAAAGTCAAAAAAATGAATTTCAATGGTTTGGTGTTTTCCTTCTAAGGTTGGCCTAAAACCAATATTCATCATTCCAAAAACAATTGTGTTGTCAATTTTTGACTTTACAACGTACACACCTGTTTTAGGAATCAATTTATAAGCTTCTTTGATACTTAGATTGGCTGTTGGAAATCCAATTTTACCGCCTAATTGTTTGCCGTTTACCACAGTTCCGTTTAACATAAAGTGGTAACCCAAATATTTGTTAGCAGTTTTTATGTTTTTTTCGGATAATGCTTTTCTAATTTTGGTAGAGCTTACCGCAACGTCATTGATGTCTTGTGCCGGAATTTCTTCAACTTCAAAATTGTATAAATGGCTGTATTCTGTAAGTTGTTCTAAATTACCTTCTCTATTTTTTCCAAAATGATGATCGTAACCAATAATTAACTTTGAAGTATGCAATTGATTTACCAGTACTTTTCTCACAAAATCTAAGGCTGTTAATCTCGAAAACTCCATGCTAAATGGATGTATAATTAAATAATCCAATCCAGTTTTTGATAATAATTCTGCTCTTTCATCAATGGTATTTATCAATTCTATAGAAGCATTTTGTTGTAAAACCATACGAGGATGCGGAAAAAACGTCAATAAAACAGCTTTTTTACCTAACTGTTTTGCAGTTGTTACAACTTGCTCTATTATTTTTTGATGCCCTATATGAACTCCATCAAAAGTACCAATAGTTACAACTGTGCCTTCTGTGTGACGATAATTAGAAAGAGAATGGATAATTTCCAACTGATATAAGATTTGTGCAAAGTTACAACTTGCCTTTTTGTTTCAAAGAAAAATTTATAAGAAAACAAGACTGTAATATTAATATTTTGAAATAAAAAAAAGATAAATATTTAAATTTATGACTACTTCTTTAACTAATTCAAAAAAATTTGTACTTTGCAGAATAGATAACAAATATTTTACATTATGAAAAAACTATTACTTGTTGCGTTTGCAATGTTTACCAGCGTAATTATGTTTGCTCAGACAACAGTCTCAGGAACAGTTACAGACGCTGATGGCGAGCCTCTTCCGGGAGCCAATATTAAAGTGGAAAGGAAGTCGGTTGGTACTAATACCGATTTTGATGGAAAATTCACAATCACTGTAACGGATTTGCCGCCCTTTAATCTAGAAATCTCTATGCTAGGTTATAAAGCTCAGAAAGTTGCGATTACAAAGAACAATCAAGTGGTTTCAGTTTCTTTAATTGAAAACGCTACTTCTCTAGACGAAGTTGTAATCTCTGCTTCTCGTACTCCAGAACGTATTATGGAATCTCCTGTTACTGTTGAAAGAATGGATATTAGAGCAATAAGAAACACTTCTTCACCAACATTTTATGATGGTTTAGAGAATCTAAAAGGCGTTGATGTAAATTCAAATAGTTTAACATTTAAATCTGTTAATACACGTGGGTTTGCAACGTTTTCTAATGAGCGTTTTATGCAATTAGTAGACGGAATGGACAATTCATCTCCAGCATTAAACTTTGCTTTAGGAAATTTATTAGGAATGTCTGAATTAGACGTAAATACAGTTGAGTTATTGCCAGGTGCTTCTTCTGCACTTTATGGTGCAAATGCATTTAATGGTATTATGTTTATGACAAGTAAGTCACCTTTCGATAGCCAAGGAATTAGTTATGTATTAAAATCAGGAATGACCTCTCAAGATGCTGCCGGAACAAATGAATATGTAGACACAAGCATTAGAATGGCGTATGCATTTTCTGATTATTTTGCAGCAAAAGCAACTTTATCTTATTTAAAAGGTACTGAATGGTATGCTACAGATTATAGAGATGAAGTAAACCCAGCATCTACAAGTCACGCTGGTAATCCAGCTTATAACGGATTAAACGTTTATGGTGATGAAGTTGGAACGACTCTTAATTGGGATGAATTAGCTTCAGTTCCTGCAGGTACTTTAGGCTCATCAAGAGTAACAAGAACAGGATATACTGATAATGACTTAATGGACAATAGTGCTAAAAGTGTAAAGTTAGGAATCTCTTTAAACTATAGACCTTTAGGAAACGACCGTGTAGAGGTAATTTGGAATTCTAAATACGGAACAGGAAATACAATTTACCAAGGTCAAAACAGATACAATATCAAAAACTTCTATATGTCTCAACATAAATTAGAGGTAAAAGGGAAAAACTTTTTTGTAAGAGGTTACGTTACTCAAGAAGATGCAGGGGATTCTTATGATACTCGTTTTGCAGCGATTAATATCAATAGACAATGGAAAGGTGATACACAATGGTTTCAAGAATATGCAGGTGCATATTTAGGAGCTTTTGCAGGACTTGGAGTTCCAGGGATGAATCACGATGCAGCAAGAGCTTTTGCAGACAGAAACAGATTGATACCAGGTACACCTGGATATGAAGCAGCGAAAGCAAAAGTAACAGCAGACCCAGATTTAACAACAGGTTCTAAGTTTCAGGACAATACAAAGTTATACCATGCAGACGCAAACGTAAACTTAAGAGATTATATCGATTTTGCTGAAGTACAAGTTGGAGGGTCTTTTAGAAAATATTCTTTAAATTCTCACGGAACAATTTTTACAGATTACGATGGACCAATCAACTATAATGAATATGGTGCTTATGTTCAGATTCAAGATAAATTTATGGACGACAGATTAAAAGTAACTGCTTCTGGAAGATATGACAAAGCACAAAACTTTAAAGGAAATGTTTCTCCAAGATTATCTTTAGCATATGCTGCTGGTGAAGACAAGAACCACAACTTTAGAGCTTCAGTTCAAACAGGTTTTAGAAACCCTACTACTCAAGATCAATATATTGGATTAGATGCCGGAGCAGGAATCTTAGTGGGTACTGCACCAGATAATATCGATAGATATGAATCATCACCATATACATTAGGAATTAGCCCAGCTTTAGCAGGATATATTAATGCAGTTACAGGTGGAGCAAGCGGAATTGGTACTACAAAAGTATTAACAGGTAGAGCTGCTTATAGTAATTCTTGGACAGCAAGTTCTGTTGGGAAGTTTTCACAAACTAAAAACCCAGCAGACTTAAAAAAATCTAATGTAGATTTTGTGAAGCCAGAACATGTAACAGCTTTTGAAGTTGGATATAGAGGTATAATAGAAGGATTTACAATTGATTTAAATGCTTACTACAATAAATATAAAGACTTTATTGCAAGTGAAAATGTGGTTGCTCCATTATATGGTAGCGTTGGTTTAACAGACGCTGTTGATTTAGGACCAGCTACAGGAGGTCAACAGGGTATCACTCCAATTGCTTTAATTGCTTTAGGTAACGGAGATTATAAAGGTGTGGCTTTTGATACAAACTCTGATGCAGACATTACTTCTGCAGGAGCAGGAATTAGTGTTGGAACTAAAGTTTTCAACGGATTCGATCTAAGTTTTAATTATTCATTTGCTAAATTTAACGAAAGCGGTGCAAGCAACCCAGATTTTGAAGCAGGATTTAATACACCAGAGCACAAATTTAAAATGCAATTTGGGAAAACTGACTTGCTTAAAAATTTAGGTTTTAATGTAAACTTTAGATGGCAAGATGCTTTCTTATGGCAATCTTCTTTCTATGATGGAACAATTGATGCTAGATCAGTAATTGATGCTCAAGTAAACTATAGAATGCCAAAATGGAAATCTACTTTAAAAGTAGGTGGAGCTAATTTAGGTGGTAAAGAATACTTTAGTGCACCAGGAGTTGGTGGAATTGGTTCTCAATACTATGTTTCTTGGACAATCAATCCATAATAAAATAATGTAAAATAGTAAAAGCCTTTTGAGAAATCAAAAGGCTTTTTTTAGTACTTAATTTAAATTTTCAACAATAAAAAAACCACTTAGATTTCTAAGTGGTTTTTTTTATAATTAGAATACTTAGTTATCCTTTTAAACTAGCGCTTAAATATTCTCTGTTCATACGAGCAATGTTTTCTAAAGAAATTCCTTTCGGACATTCAACTTCACATGCTCCAGTGTTTGTACAGTTACCAAACCCTTCAGCATCCATTTGAGCAACCATGTTTAAAACACGATCTGTAGCTTCAACTTGCCCTTGTGGTAACAATGCATATTGAGAAACTTTTGCTCCAACAAATAACATTGCAGAAGAGTTTTTACAAGTTGCAACACAAGCTCCACAACCAATACAGGCAGCAGCATCCATTGCTTCATCAGCATCGTGTTTAGAAATTGGAATTGCATTTGCATCTTGTGTGTTACCAGATGTGTTTACAGAAATAAATCCTCCAGCTTGTTGAATACGTTCAAAAGAAGTTCTATCAACCACTAAATCTTTTATTACAGGAAATGCTTTTGCTCTAAATGGTTCAATAGTAATTGTATCGCCATCTTTAAACATACGCATATGTAGTTGACAGGTTGTTACACCACGATCTGGACCATGAGCTTCTCCGTTTATATACATAGAGCACATTCCACAGATTCCTTCTCTACAATCGTGATCAAAAGCTACAGGCTCTTCGCCAGTGTTTATTAATTGTTCGTTCAATACATCCATCATTTCTAAGAATGACATGTGTTCTGAAATTTCAGTCACTTTGTATTCAACCATTTGCCCTTTATCTTTGGCGCTTTTCTGTCTCCAGATTTTTAATGTTAAATTCATCATGTCTTTCTTATTTATATGAACGTTGTTTTAATTCAATATCGTTAAACTCTAATTCTTCTTTATGCAATACTGCGTCTGCAGGTTCTCCTTTGTATTCCCAGGCAGCTACAAAAGCGTAGTCTTTATCGTTACGTTTTGCTTCACCTTCTTGTAACCCGTCAGATTCTACAGATTCTTCTCTAAAGTGACCTCCACAAGATTCTTCTCTCATTAAGGCATCTTTAGCAAACAATTCTCCTAATTCTAAGAAATCTGCAACTCTACCTGCTTTTTCTAATTCAGGATTCATTTCGTTTAATGCACCAGTTACCTTTACGTTTTTCCAGAAATCTTCACGCAAGGCTTTAATTTCTGCCATTGCTTCTGTCAACCCTTTTGCATTACGAGCCATTCCTACTTTATCCCACATAATTTTTCCTAATTTTTTGTGGTAATAATCTACAGAATGTTCTCCTTTATTGTTGATAAAGAAATCTAAACGATCTTTTACTTCTTTTTCAACTTCATCAAACTCTTTTGTGTCCGTCGGTATTTTTCCTGTTCTAATGTCATTGGCTAAATAATCTCCAATAGTATAAGGTAATACAAAGTATCCATCAGCTAAACCTTGCATTAAAGCAGAAGCTCCTAATCTATTTGCTCCGTGATCAGAGAAGTTTGCTTCTCCTATACAATACAATCCATCTACTGTGGTCATTAAATTATAATCAACCCAAACACCACCCATTGTGTAGTGTGTTGCAGGATAAATCATCATTGGCGTTTCGTATGGATTTTCATCAACGATTTTCTCATACATTTGGAATAAGTTTCCATATTTAGCTTCAACAATTCCTTTTCCTAAATCGTAGACTTCTTTTTCTGTAGGGTTAGAAATATGATGTAATTTAGCTTGTTCTCTTCCGTAACGCTCTATTGCCGATTTAAAATCTAAATACACAGCTTCACCAGTTGCATTTACTCCATAACCAGCATCACAACGCTCTTTGGCTGCTCTTGAAGCCACATCACGAGGTACTAAATTACCAAATGCTGGATAGCGTCTTTCTAAGTAATAATCTCTTTCTTCCTCAGACAAATCAGTTGGTTTTTTACGACCTTCTCTTATTGCCATCACATCTTCCATCTTTTTTGGAACCCAAATACGGCCATCATTTCTAAGCGATTCTGACATCAATGTTAATTTTGATTGATAATCTCCAGAACGCGGAATACATGTTGGGTGAATTTGTGTATAACAAGGGTTTGCAAAGAATGCTCCTTTTTTATGAATTTTCCATGCTGCTGTTGCATTAGAACCCATTGCGTTGGTTGATAAGAAATAGACATTTCCGTATCCACCAGATGCAATTACAACTGCATGTGCAGAATGCCGCTCAATTTCTCCGGTAATTAAATTACGAGCAATAATTCCACGTGCTTTTCCATCAATTTTTACGACATCTAACATTTCGTGACGATTGAACATTTCAATCTTTCCACGAGCAATTTGACGGTTCATTGCAGAATAAGCTCCTAATAATAATTGTTGTCCTGTTTGTCCTTTTGCATAAAAAGTTCTAGAAACTAAAACTCCACCAAAAGAACGGTTGTCTAACAAACCACCATAATCACGAGCAAAAGGAACTCCTTGTGCCACACATTGATCAATGATGTTTGCAGAAACTTCTGCCAAACGATACACGTTTGCTTCTCTTGAACGGTAATCTCCTCCTTTTACAGTATCGTAAAATAAGCGGTAAAAAGAATCGCCATCACCTTGGTAATTTTTTGCTGCATTAATTCCTCCTTGCGCTGCAATTGAATGCGCTCTTCGTGGAGAATCTTGATATGCAAATGCTTTTACATTGTACCCTAATTCTGCTAAAGTTGCAGAAGCAGATCCACCAGCTAAACCTGTACCAACCACAATAATATCAATATTACGTTTGTTGGCAGGGTTTACTAAATTTATTTTGTCTTTATAGGTGGTCCATTTATCTTTTAATGGGCCTTTTGGTATTTTTGAATCTAAAGTTGCCATACTGTTTTTGTATTAGTGATTGAAATGATGAAATAATGCAATAACAATAAACCCAAACGGAATTAAGATTGCATATAGTTTACCAAAAGTTTTCAATCCTTTAGTATATTTATTATTTGCTCCAACTGATTGGAAAGCTGAGTTAAATCCGTGTAAAAGGTGCAATGCTAAGAATACAAAAGCAACAACATAGGTTCCAACTCGTGCCGGATTTACAAATTTCTCTTGTAATTCGTGGAAGTATCGCAACTGTCCATCGTGTAGTCCAGACCAATCTCCTTGGATAAATTTGGTATTGATTTCTGGAAACCAAAAATCGATAAAGTGCAATACAATAAAAGCTAAAATTGCCAAACCAGACCAAATCATATTTCTACTCATCCAAGTAGAATTTGCTGCTCCGTTGTTTTTAGCATATTTAATTGTCCTGGCGCTGTTGTTTTTTATTTCCAATACAAAGCCCATTACAAAATGAAATACAACACCAAAAATTAAAACTGGCTGCATTACATATTGGATAAGACCGTTGGTTCCCATAAAGTGAGACAACTTATTAAAAGTTGCTCCGTTGTCTGGAAATATTGAAGTTACGTTTATTACAAAGTGTTGTAATAAGAAAAACATAAGAAAGAAAGCCGAAAGCGCCATGGCAAACTTTCTGGCAATCGAAGAATTTAAGATTCCGCTCATTTTTTGTTAGTTAAGAATTGGTACAAATTTACATCTATTGATAAGCTTAAGCAAACAACTTTTTTGTTTTCTGTAGTATTTAGAATTTGTTTAAATAGTTAATAGTTAGAATTTGTCAAACATTTATCGTTTTTCCATTTTCCTTTTAGTGCTTTTTTAGCAATTATTTCATCACCACAAGTTAAATAATTTTGGTTTTGATCTTTTTTAATCACTTTATAATTGCCAGCTAAAATGCCGTTTACAATTCTATAAATCAATCCATTTTTTGGGTAGGGAATTCCTTTTTCGGTATAAGTAACTCCAACAGCATTGTTAAATACATCCATTTCAGAAGAAATCTTATCTGGCGTTTCACCATCTTCTAATTGGTTTTTTTTGTATTGCTGATAATTGCTTTTTTCATGTGCTTTTCCGAGTGTTAAAGCAGCATTTTTTCCAATTTCTTGGCGCAAACGCGCCATCCAATACGCATGACGAAAAGCATCTACTTGTCCGCCACTTTTATCGCCATCTAATAAAGGTGTTTTTGCAATTGAATCTGAAACTCTTTGTGTTTCTTCAGAAACCTTCAATGCTTTTTGAGCTTTAAAAGGATGAAAAACAACCCACGTTTTTTCAGCGCAAGATAGTTTCTTAAGCTGCTGCCAATTAGATTGAGAAAAACCTTGAAGACTTAATAGAAACCAATAAAAAATCAGTACTTTTTTCATAAGATAAAAGTACTGATTTTTAAAATTAGTTACTGTAAAAGGAGAGTGTTTATTTCACCTCTAAAGTTTGTTCTTCGTTGTCAACTTTTACGGTATATTTTCCTTTAGGTAAATAGAAAACTCCGTTTGGCGCTTCTTTTAATTTTATTTTTTTGTTTGCTCTTTCAAAAGCTCTTTTTCCACTTTTAGAAAAAGAAACATCGTATTTAGATGTTGTAAAACCTCTATTTACATTTACAGAAAAAGAATTTACCAACACATCGCCTGCATACACAGAAACTTTTGTTTTCTTAGCTGAATTTGAGAAAACAGAAATGTCTACTTCTGGAGTAAATGGTGTTCCCCATCTAGTACTTCCCCAACGAGATGAAGACCTAATAGTTTCTATTTCAAATAAATGAGTTGCTTTAGAGTTGTAAGAGTTAAAGCTTTGCAATTTTGAGATGTTTGCTCTATAGATACTTCTTCCGTGCGTACCAACAACCAAATCTTTATCTCTTTTTTGTATTACTAAATCATGAACAGCAACATTTGGAAATCCGTTACTAAATGGATGCCAAGCACCTCCGTTATCAAAAGTAACATACAATCCGTTATCTGTTCCTAAGTATAAAATATGTTCATTTTCTGGATCTTCTTTAATTACGTTTACCGGAGAAGTCGGAATAGTATTTCCAATATTTTTCCATGTTACGCCATAATCATCAGACATGTATACATACGAAGTAAAATCATCCCAACGATATCCATTTAATGTAACATACACACGTTCTTTTTTATGTGCAGATGCAATCACTCTAGAAACCCATAAGTTTTTTGGAAATGAATTTGAAATATTTTGCCAAGAATTTCCACCATCTTTTGTTAGGTTTACATGACCATCATCAGAACCCACGTAAATCATACCAAATTTAAAAGGACTTTCGCTAATTGTTGTTAGCGTACCGTACGCTACATTTCCTTTTTTCTCTCCAGAAGTTAAATCATCTGAAATAGTACTCCACTCGTTTCCTTGATTTAAAGAACGATGTAATTTATTACTTCCAAAATACACAATATCTTGATTGTGAGGCGATAATAAAATTGGTGTTTGCCAGTTAAAACGGAAAGTTTCTCCTTTTACTTTACTTTTTGGGGTGATGTATGTACGTGTTCCTTTTCCTAAATCTAATCGGAAATAACTTCCAAATTGAGAACCTGTATACACAATATTATGGTCTCTACTATCAACCTGAACTTGCATTCCGTCTCCTCCCATAATGGATTTATGTGGATTTTGACCAGAACCTTCCCATCTTTTGTCTATTCTAGCATTATTTGGTCCGTACCAAACACCATTGTCTTGAAGTCCGCCATACACATTATATGGTTTTTCGTTATCCACGAAAATTGAATAATATTGACCAACTGGTGCATAATTTAATTTGCTCCAACTTTCTCCATCATCATAACTCATATTAACTCCACCATCATTTCCATTAATTAAATGTCCAGACCGTTTTGGGTTTATCCAAAAAGCTTGATGATCTGCATGTACATTTTCTTTTCCAATTGAAGTAAATGTTTGTCCGGCATCTTTAGATTTGTGTAAAGTAATTCCTAAAATATATATGGCATTTTTATCTTGAGGATCTACTCTAATTTCTCCGAAATAATATCCGTAAGAAGAATACAAACTCAATTTTTCTTTATTTTTCTTTTTCCAAGATTTACCACCGTTTGTGGTCATAAAAACTTCTGCACCAGTAACTGCTGCAGCGGTAACGGCTTGAGTACTTTGTAAAAAAGCAGGAACTTCTCCTGGTGATAAAGCACTAGATTGCACAAAGTTTTTAATGTTTAAAGCTCTGTATTTTTCATGAAAACCAAGAGATTTTAAATAGGTGTCAATTTCTTTGTTATCTAGTTTCACAAATTCTTCTGAAGTAATGTTTTGAAATATTTGACTGTTAAAAGCAACCGCTGTCGGACTGTTTTTCCCTTTCGTTTCTTTAAACTCAAATTGACTGTCGTGAAGAGCGTACACGGTGTTTTCGTCATAAACAGCTAAACCAATTCTACCAACTCCACTTCCAGTAGGGAAACCATTTCCAGAAATATTTGTCCAGTTTTCTCCACCATCAACACTTTTGTAAATAGCAGAATTAGAACCGCTTCCAACAAAGTTCCATGCTTTTCTATCACGTTCCCAAGAAGCAGCATATAAAACATTAAAATTATTTGGTGCAGGTTCTATATCAATAAAACCAGTATTTTCATCAATGTATAATTTTTTACTCCACGTTTTACCGCCATCAATTGTTTTAAAAATACCTCTTTCTGTATTTGAAGAATATAAATGACCAATTACAGCAATTAAAACTTCGTTTGAATTGTTTGGATTGATGATAATTCTACTAACGTGATGCGAATCTGTTAGTCCAACATTTTCCCATGTTTTTCCGTTATCGGTAGACTTTAAAACTCCAATTCCTGCATACGAAGATCTTGATGAATTTTTTTCTCCAGTTCCAACCCAGATTGTATTACTTTTCCAATCTACAGCAATATCTCCAATATTTTGAGTTTGAGAAGTATCCATTATTGGTGTAAACGTAATTCCGTTATTTTTTGTGTGCCATAAACCTCCAGAAGCATATCCAACATAAAACTCTGTTGGGTCGTTTGGGTTTACATCTAAATCTGCAACACGACCACTCATAACAGTAGGGCCAATGTTAGTAAATTTGATGTTTTTTACAATAGAATTTTTAGTTAAAGCGTCTTTTTGATTTAAAGCTTTTTCTATCTGATTAGCAGATGTTGTTTGCTGAGCATTTATTGATGATACAATAAGCAAAGCTGCAAAAAAAGTAGTTATTTTTTTCATGATTAGTTATTTGGTGGCTCAAGTTAGTATTTGTAAAAGAGATTACAAAAATTCTGAGGAGGCAATTCTTAGTTTTAACAAAATGTTATCATATCCAATAGAAATCAACGTATCTTTGCATAAATTCTTAAATGACAATTTCTCTTAGACGTCATTTTATAAAACACATGTATGTCATTTCAATCATTAGGATTAAACAACGCTTTGTTAAAAGCTGTTGAAAAACAAGGGTATAAAACTCCATCACCAATTCAAGAAAAAGCAATTCCTTTAATTTTAGAAGGTAAAGATGTGTTGGCATCTGCACAAACAGGAACAGGAAAAACAGCGGGATTTACCTTGCCAATGTTGCAAATTTTAGACGCCACAAGAAGTGATAAATTTAGACCAATTAGAGCGTTAGTATTAACGCCAACAAGAGAATTGGCTGCTCAGGTGTATGATAATGTTAGAGATTATGGAGCGTATTTAAACATGAAATCTACTGTTGTTTTTGGAGGTGTAAAAGCAAAAGCTCAAATAGCAACAATTAGACAAGGAGTAGATGTTTTGGTGGCAACACCAGGAAGGTTACTTGATTTAGAAAACCAGAATGCATTGTCTTTAAAAAGAGTAGAAATTTTAGTGCTGGATGAAGCCGACCGAATGTTAGACATGGGTTTTTTAAGAGATATCAAAAAAATTATGAGTTTGATGCCAGCTAAGCGTCAAAATTTATTGTTTTCTGCAACATTTTCTAAAGAAATAAAAGCGTTAGCAGCTGGAATTCTTCACAATCCTGTTTTGGTAGAAGCAACACCACAAAATTCTACTGCAGAAAAGGTAGATCAAAAAATATATCGTGTAGATAAAGGGCAAAAAACAGCATTAATAACAAAGTTAATTTCTGACGGAAATTGGAAACAAGTGCTGGTTTTTACAAGAACAAAACATGGAGCAAATAAGCTTACCAAAAAATTAGTTGCAAGTAAAATTTCTGCTGCCGCAATTCACGGAAATAAAAGTCAAGGCGCTAGAACAAAAGCCTTGGCACAATTTAAAACAAATGATATAAGAGTTTTAGTAGCAACCGATATTGCTGCTCGTGGTTTAGACATACCGTTATTGCCACATGTTATTAATTTCGAATTGCCAAATGTTCCTGAAGATTATATTCATAGAATTGGAAGAACAGGAAGAGCTGGAGCCAAAGGAGAAGCGTTGTCTTTAGTGTGTATTGAAGAAATGGAATACGTAAGGCAAATAGAAAAATTATTAGGACAAAAACTAGAATCTGAAGTTATTGAGGGTTTTGAGCCAAATAATACTACAGAACCTGGTAAACCAACTTCTAATAAACCAAAGAAGAAAAATCACACTCCAAGAAATAATTCAAAAAAGCCTGTAAATAACAATAGAAAAAGAAATGATAATCGTTCTTCAAGAAGAGATAGTAGTAAAAGAAGATAATTTCAAACAACTTTATACAATCAAAAACGCCTATCAAATTAATTGATAGGCGTTTTATAATAAAAAAAAGTTTATATCTTAGATAACTTTTACGTTAACTGCGTTCATTCCTTTTCTACCTTCTTGTAAGTCAAATTCTACGTCATCACCTTCTCTAATCTCATCGATTAATCCAGAAATGTGTACAAAATGTTCTTTGTTTGTGTCTTCTTCAGTGATGAATCCAAATCCTTTAGACTCATTGAAAAATTTTACTGTACCTTTACTCATTGTAATAATAATTAAAATAATATTAGCTGCAAAGATACTATATATAAATAATATATCGCTTCTTTTTTATTTTATTTTTTTCAAAAGCAACTTTTTTGATTTTTGATAACCAGTTGAAAATCAAATATTCTTGAAGATTTAGTATTCGTTTTATAGTAAAACTGTACTGGAGTTTTTAATAATACAAAGAAATCTTCTTTGTATAAATTACTACATTTGTCTCTCTAAAACACTTTCACACATGAAATATCATTTAATAGATAATCAACTTTATATAAAAAATAGAGCAAAATTTACCGCTCAAATGAAACCCAAATCGATAGCGGTATTCAATTCAAACGATATCTTTACAACAGGGGCAGATAGTACTTTGCCTTTTCATCAGCATAGAGATATTTTTTATTTAAGCGGTGTAGATCAAGAAGAAAGTATATTGTTGTTATTTCCAGATGCATTAGATAAGAAACACAAAGAGGTTTTATTTGTAACAGAAACAAATAATCATATTGCAATTTGGGAAGGAGCAAAATTAAACAAAGAACAAGCAACTGAAACTTCTGGTGTACAAACGGCGTATTGGTTAAGCGATTTTGATAAAGTATTTTTTGATTTAATGACCGAAGCAGAAACAATTTACTTCAATACAAACGAACATTACCGTCAGTCAGTAGCGTTAGAAAGTAGAGAAGATCGATTTATAAAAAGCGTTAAAGATAAATTTCCGGCGCATAATTGGGCAAAGAGTTTTCCAATTTTACAAAGCATTAGAGGTGTAAAAGAACCACAAGAATTAGAATTGTTACAAACTGCATGTAATATCACCGAAAAAGGATTTAGAAGAATTTTAGGATTTGTAAAACCAGGTGTAATGGAGTATGAGATTGAAGCGGAATTTATGCATGAATTTTTGAGAAATCGGTCTAAAGGATTTGCATATACACCCATAATTGGCTCTGGTTACAATGCTTGTGTATTGCATTATATAGAAAACAATCAGCAATGTAAAGATGGCGATATGCTATTGATGGATGTTGGCGCCGAATATGCAAATTATTCTTCTGATATGTCTAGGGCAATTCCGGTTTCTGGAAGATTTACAGACCGACAAAAAGCTGTTTACAATGCGGTTAATCATGTAAAAGAAGAGGCAACAAAAATGCTTGTTCCTGGAACAATTTGGGCAGAATATCACAAAGAAGTTGGTAAAATTATGACTTCAGAATTGTTAAGTTTAGGATTAATTGACAAAGCTGATGTGCAAAATGAAGATGTAAATTGGCCAGCGTATAAAAAGTATTTTATGCACGGAACATCACATCATATGGGATTGGATACACACGATTATGGTGAATTAAAAAAGCCAATGAAAGCTAACATGGTTTTTACAGTTGAACCTGGAATTTACATTCCTGAAGAAAATATGGGAATTCGTTTAGAAGATGATGTTGTGATTCAAGAAAAAGGAGAACCATTTAATTTGATGCAAAATATCCCGATTTTAGCCGAAGAAATTGAAGATTTAATGAATCAATAGCAAAACATAAAATAATGTTAAAAGCGAGTGAAAACTCGCTTTTTTAATGTCTAAAAATATTGAAATTCGATTAAAAGCAATATTTTCGCTTACTTCTGATAAAGCCTCATGAGTAAAAAAGCGAATAAGAAAAAACAAGCCAAAGTTTTACGAACCTTTAGAAAAGTGCATCGAATAACTGGAGCAACGTTGTTTATTTTCTTTTTTGTGGTTTCTATTAGTGCTTTACTTCTTGGATGGAAAAAAAACAGTTTTGATTATTTACTTTCAAAAACCTACGAAGGCAGTTCTACAGAGTTAAAAAACTGGTTGCCAATAGATAGTTTACACACCAAAGCGAATTTCTATTTTAAAGAACACATTTCTTTAGAAGTAGAACCTGTTGTTGATAGAATTGATATTAGAAAAGAAAAAGGAACTGCAAAATTTATTTTTGAAAACTATTACGGAATTCAAGTAGATGGAGCAACAGGAGATTTATTGCATGTAGAAAGACGGCGATCTGATTTTATAGAAGGCATACACGATGGTTCTGCATTAGATATCTATTTTAATACTTCTGGAGATCCTATAAAATTGATTTATACAACAGTAATGAGTTTGGCTTTGTTGTTATTTACCATTACTGGATTTTGGTTATGGTTAGGTCCAATAAGAATGCGAAAAGGAAGATAAAAACACTCTAATAGTCAATATTTTAAAAACCCAATTACGCAGTTTTTGTTGTGAAATTTTTAAAAATATTCACCACTATAAATATAAGAACTGCAGGTAAAACCCAACCCAAACTGTGTTCAGATAAAGGAATGTAACTTTGAATTCCTGTGAGTTTTTCTGGGTTGATAATAAACTTTAAAAAATCTGGAATGCTAAACAAAAAGGTAACTCCAACTACAGTTTTAAAAACAGTTGGAGAAGCTAATTTTTCTGGTAGCACATTTAGTAAAATTAAAATGATGGTTATTGGGTAAATAAACATTAATACTGGGAGCGCAATAACTATAATATAATGCACATCAAACTGCCCAATTAAAACTCCCAATCCACAACCAATAATTGCCGTTATTCTATATGCTTTTTGTGAGTTGTTAAACAGTCCTTTAATATAATCTGAAGTTCCGGTTACAATTCCAACTCCAGTAGTAAAACAAGCCAAAGCGACTAAAACACTTAAAAAAGCAGTACCGATATTTCCTAAAGTTTGTGTACTTATACTCGTTAAGATTTCTGTTCTTGTTGCATTTTCTGCAAAAGAACTACTAAAGTAAACTCCGTTATAAATTAAGCCAGTATAAATAATTAGTAAGCCAATTCCGGCTACAATTCCAGCTTTAGAAATCAGTTCTTTTTTTACTTCAAAAGAAGTTCCTTTTTTAAAGTTCATAGAAATTACTAGAACACCACCAACTACAATTGCTCCAATAGCATCAAAAGTTTGATAACCTTCTAATAAACCACTGACAAATGGAGTTTTAAAACTTGTTGGATTTATAACATCTGGACTTGTTGTAATTCCGACAAAAATAACAGCTAATAAAATGATGATGATAAATGGAGTTAAGAATTTTCCGATGAGGTTTAAAATTTTAGAACGATTCATTACAAACACAAAAACCAACGCAAAATAAATAGTGCTTGTTAGTAAAGATGAAGTTCCAAAAAACGGAGCAATTGCCATTTCGTGTGTTACAGAAGCAGTTCTTGGTGCTGGTAGCGTAATAGAAATTGCGTAAACAATTAAACAGTAAACCAAACTAAATGTTGGCGACACTTTTTTGCCAAAATCGAACATGGTTCCTTGTAAACGTGCGTGTGCTATAATTCCGAAAATCGGAATAATAACTGCTGTAACAAAAAAACCAAGTGTTACTAAGTTCCAACTTTCGCCAGATTGAACGCCTAAAAAGGGAGGAAGAATTAAATTTCCAGCGCCAAAAAACATCGAGAATAAGGCAAATCCAACGATTAAAATTTCTTTTGTTTTATTCAACTTAAGAAGATTTCTTGAAAAGTAATAAAGCGGTATTTGAAATAAGGTATAGCAAAGAAATGCCAATCAACATAAATTTCGAAATAGCAAAAAAGTAAGCAACAGAAGCCCAATATTCTTTATAGCTTCCAATTAATAGTTTTATCAATGCTACATTTTCTATTGCATCAAAAATAGCTGTAATAAACATAGACCAAATTAAAAGCTCCCCAATTCTATAAAAAGCTTTTCCAGTCCATAGACGCTCGTTTATTTTGTGAATTAAAAGTGAAATAAACAATGTGTAAATTAGTAAGAAAAGAAAATCATAGCCTAAGTTTAAGCCTGCAAATGTTTTTGCTAACGGAGACCATGAGTTGATAATTTCGACAGATTTATCAAGACTTCCGGCCAATTCAAAGGAGAAAATTCCGTAAGGAGCAGCTGCATTATCTAAATACATATTAAAATATCTTAAAACAACAGCGCTTATTATGAAAAGGTAAAAGAGACTAAACGTTAGTTTCTTTTCAGCTTTTAATGTAATATTTCTAAAGGGAGATGTAAACATTTTAAAACTTAATTTAAATAACCTCAATAAAGATACATATTTTTGTTCAATGCAAAATAATATCTACTATAAAAACACGAAAATTTCTTTTTCATCAATAGGAAAAGGTGCTGCAATAGTGCTTTTGCATGGTTTTTTAGAGAATTCTACAATGTGGAATTCTGTTGCCAAAGAACTCTCTAAACAAAATAAAGTTATTTGTATAGATTTGTTAGGACATGGAAACACAGAATGTATGGGTTATGTTCATTCTATGGAATTGATGGCAAAAGCGGTTGAAGCTGTTTTAAAACATTTGAGAATTCGTAAATCAATTTTAATTGGACATTCTATGGGCGGATATGTTGCGTTGGCATTTGCAGAAAAAAATCTACAGAAAGTAAAAGGTTTGTGTTTGATGAATTCTACTTCTTTGGCTGATGATAACGAAAGAAAAACGTTAAGAACAAGAGCAAATAAGTTAGTGCAGAAGCACTTTAAAAACATGGTGCAAATGTCTTTTACCAATTTGTTTAGTGAAGAAAGTAGAAATACCTATAAATATGAATTAAAGATAGCTTTGAAGGAGGCAGTACAAACAACGCTTCAAGGGTATATTGCTTGCCAAGAAGGGATGAAGATAAGACCAAATAGAGAACCTGTTTTACAAGAATTACCTTGTAAAAAGCTCTTAATTATTGGAAAAAAGGACCCGGTGTTAGACTTTGAAACATCTATAAAAGAAGCTAAAAACAACCATTTAGAAACGGTTATTTTTAATGACGGCCATATGAGTCATATTGAAAATAAAGTTGAGCTGATTGATGCCTTAAAACAATTTGTAAAAAGCTGCTAAACTTGACTTACTTTAAAAATTTAGCTAACTTCGTTTAACTTCTGATATAAAACATTTATGCTGAACTTGTTTCAGTATTAAATCGTTCGATAGTATATTAGTTAGGCACAATTTACAGCGATTCAACAAAACTCATATATTTTAATCTAAATACTAATTTATTATATTGGAACTAATTATTGATTTTATCTTAATTGTAGGTATTGTTTTAAACATAATTATACTTTTAAAATTATTTAAAACAAATAACACTCAATTACCAAAGAAAATACTAATTGTATTTTGGTTTTTTATTCTCTTTACCATAATTCATTTTTATGGCTTGCTTCACAATTTAAAGTTTCTATTAACACCAACTTTTATACTAGAAAATGGCTCAAGATTTTTATTAGCTGTACTGATATACCTATACGTAAAATCACTTTTTGAAAGCGAAAATAATTTTATAACAAAACATTCTGCACATTTCATACCTTTTATTCTTTACTTACTTTTTTATATTATACCTTCTTCCATAAACGATGCAACTGATAAAAGTATATTTCCATACCTACAAATAATAAATAAGCATATAAATCTAGCTTTGATAAAAGACAGTTATGGAATTCTTTACTTATTAATGTCATTAAATATTTTCTATAAATATGAACCAAGATTGAAACAGTTTTTTTCAACTTTTAGGGAGCAGGATTTTGTATGGATTAAGAAATTTATAATTTTATTCTTGATAGCTTTGAGTATTGATTTAATTATAACATTTTCTGAAATATTTTTTGTTTATAATGTAGAATGGGATGCTTATATTACAGTTTTTTTTGTCATTACGGCAATGGGATATTTAGGATATTTCGGACTAACCCAAACAACTATATTTTTGACTGAAATTACTTCTGATGATACTCTACTGTCTAAAACTAACAACACTCAAAGAATAATTAAACCAGAAGAGGTGATGGTGTTAAAATCTAATTTGAACAAACTTTTCAAGAAAGAAAAAGTTCATCTAAGAAAGGACTTAACCTTGAATGATTTATCTCAAGAAATGCAAATTAGTAGCAGAAAATTGTCAGCCCTTTTAAATGATGTTTTAAAGACAAACTTTTATGATAAAGTGAATTACCATCGTGTTGAAGAAGCAAAAAATATGCTAGTAACAGACAAAGTACTTCAATATACAATTACTGCCATAGGTGAATTATGTGGGTTTAACTCAAAAAGCAGTTTTTATCGTGTTTTTAAAAATTCAACAGGCTATTCACCTTCAGAATACATAAATAGTTTTAATAATAAATAGTCTTATTGCGTGCATTGAGACTTATACAATTGAGGATTAGTGTAACGTTAGATTGATATTTGTGTCTTGTAAATACAAACAAAAAATATAATCATGAAAAAATTTCAACTATTAGTATTAATTTTAATTTTTACTTCTTGCAGCGAAAAAAGACCTACAAAAAAGAAACAACAATCATCTCAACAAGAAACTGTTTATGCCATCAAAAATGTGAATATCATTTCTATGACAAAGGAAAATGAACTCATAAAAAATGCTACGATAGTTCTCAAAGACAAGAAAATAGTAACAATCAACAAGTCAATTCCCAATAACGCAACAATCATTGACGGAAAAGGAAAATGGCTAATACCAGGTCTAATTGATATGCATGTTCATAATCTAGCAGATGGCCCATATAAATCCTATCCTACAAGAGGTCCGGCAATACATTTTGATACACAAAATTTTATGACACTTTATATAGCAAATGGTGTTACTACAGTATTTGAATTAAGTGCAAGAGCAGAACATATTGGGCAACGAAACGAAATAATAAGAGGCGATGTAATAGGTCCAAGAATCGCTTTAGCCGCATTAATTGATGGAAACAATGCAAATATGTCTGCAAAAACACCTTCTGAAGGAAGACAAACTGTTAGAATTGCAAAAGGTGAAGGCTATGAGTTTATAAAAGTATATTCTCAATTAAATATTGAAACCTATAAAGCGATCATTGATGAGGCAAATAAACAGGGAATGAAAGTTGTTGGACACATTCCTAATGCATTTAAGGGAAAGACTGCCAATGATTTTTTTGTTCCTCACTTTGGATTAATCGCTCACGCAGAAGAATTATCAAAACAAGCTGAAGACTTCAGCTTACAAAAAGCACAAGAGTTTGCGCGTTTAGCAAAAGAAAATGGTACTTGGTTAATTCCTAATTTATCTAATCTTGTTTATATAGCAAAACAAGCACGTTCTCTTGATAGTGTCCGAAACCTTAAAAGTTTTAAATTTGTCCATCCACTGATGCAGAGTAAATGGATTGTATCCAATCAATACAACCAAGGCACAAATGCCAAACGTATTGCTTACTTCGATAAACTCGTTGACTTTCATCTTAAGATTGTTAAGGCTTTTAAAAAAGAAGGCGTTCCAATGGTTGCAGGAACAGATGCAGGAACTTCAGGAATTGTATGGGGATTTTCACTTCACGACGAATTGAAGTTATTAGTAGAAGCTGGATTGACTAATGAAGAGGCATTGGCTTCTGCAACAAGATTAGGAGCTGAATGGCTTGAAATCGGCGATAAATTAGGGACAATAGAAATAGGAAAGTTTGCAGATTTGATTTTGTTAGATGAAAACCCTTTAGATGACATTAATAATACTCGTAAAATTGCAGGTGTCTTTGTAAATGGAAAATGGATTGAAAAAAACAAAATTGACGAGATGCTTTCTGATGTTGAGGAATGGAATAATACAAATAAAGAAAAGTATAACTGGAAAGAAATGGTAAGGAAAATAAGAGGTAAATAAACAAAAAACGTGCCCAACACCATATAAAAATAATGCTTAGTTTAGTACTTAATTAAGATTCCATGCGGTTTTGTTACTTCTGATTTTCTGCAGGAAAATCCTCGCACACAAAACCGCACTATTCTTATATAGTAATGTTAATCGAAAGTGTGCTTCTACTCTTCCTTTAACGCATTCCAACCTTGCGCTTTTAATTCAATTTCTTGGTTGGCGCGTGTAACTAAATTCATTCCTTGACTTTCTTCAGTAATATGACCAATAATAGAAAAATTTGGGTTTCCTTTTATCTTATCAAAATCAGCAATGGGAACTGTAAATAACAATTCATAATCTTCGCCACCACTTAAAGCGATCATGGTAGAATCCATGTTAAATTCTTCACAAGTAGAAATTACTTGTGGATCTAACGGAAATTTATCTTCATATAATTTACATCCAACTTTAGATTGCGAGCAAATGTGCATAATTTCTGAGGATAATCCGTCAGAAATATCAATCATAGAAGTCGGTTTTACTTCTAATTCTTTTAACAAACCAGCAACGTCTTTACGTGCTTCTGGTTTTAATTGACGCTCAATTAAATAGGTGTAATTATCTAAATCTGGTTGATTGTTTGGGTCAACTTTAAAAACTTGTTTTTCTCTTTCTAGAACTTGTAATCCTAAATAAGCAGCGCCTAAATCTCCAGAAACTACAATTAAATCGGTTTCTTTTGCGCCATTTCTATACACAACATCTTCTTTATTTGCTTTGCCAATTGCAGTAATTGAAATCAACATTCCAGTTGTTGATGAAGTGGTATCGCCACCAATTAAATCTACGTTATATGTTTCGCAAGCCAATTGAACTCCCGCATACAATTCTTCAATTGCTTCTAACGGAAAACGATTAGAAACAGCAATTGAAACTGTAATTTGTTCTGCGGTTCCGTTCATTGCATAAACATCCGATAAATTAACCATTACCGCCTTGTAACCTAAGTGTTTTAACGGCATATAACTCAAATCAAAATGAACACCTTCAATTAACAAGTCGGTTGTAATTAAAGTTTGCTTTTCTGATGCATCTAAAACCGCAGCATCATCTCCAACAGCTTTTACTGTTGATGCATGCTTGGTGTTGAAATGCTTTGTTAAATGGTGTATCAATCCGAATTCTCCTAATTCAGAAAGTGAGGTTTTATCTTGGTTTTTATCTTCAATCATGCCGCAAAGATACAGCAATTCTATTTGTTTTTAAAGCATGAAAAGATGTTTTCATCTTCTGTCTGGCTGAGTGGAGTCGAAACTTAATTTATATAATAATCGAGTAACTTATAGTTCTCGACTCCGCTCTAACAGACATAGTTTTTGGTTTATCTAACCGAATAATATTTAAAAACTGGATATGCAACCGTTTTTGTTTCTACACCCTGTTCTTTTAAATAATCATCAAAGAAATTCCATGAGACTAGGCCGTCATCAGATTGTGGTTCTAGCATGTAAAAAGCTAAGTTGGTTAAAGGCTGCGCCATGTCAATCCAAAAATCACCTTTTCTAAAAGTTTGTGTTTTTGCTACATATTTTCCTTCTACAGTTGCCATATTGTGTCCTTCAAATTTACGTCTAGCATTGTTTAATTTATCAACCATAAATACTTCTCCTATTGCTCTTCTACGACTTTTTAATTCGGTAACTTTTATGCCTTGTTTTCTTAGATGTTTAACAATTGATATCATAGATTTTGGTAAAAAATAACCTCTAGGTAATTTTGTATTAACTGTTGCATCAAATTTTGATAAGTTGGTCACATTTGGCACATCAATAATTTTTCCGGAACGCAAATACCCTTTCTTTCCGTCTTTTTTAACATACGGAATGTAATCGTAGGTTCTGTAATTTTCTATTTTTTCATCCAAAGCAACCATTTTAAAACGGACACCTTTTTCAACTTTTCCAGCGTTATCAATTACATTTTGAATGGCGTCTTTTTCTGCTTTCGCATTAATTGCTGCCATTTTTTTACCATACTTATTTGTAAATTCTAAGATTTCTGCAACAAAACCATAGGTTCCGTTCATTCGTTCATACAAACGATCGTGTGCAAAAGCTTCACTTAAAATTCCGACTTTATTTCGCAAGCCCATTTGGTTTACAATATATCTTGGGTGATGATTGTACGTATAAATTGAAGTTGGTGGCCAGCCTTGTCTGGTAGAATAATATCCGTAAGGACCAATTTTAACCTTGTAGTTTTTGTCAATATTTTTAGTTACTTCAGGTAAAAGTTGGTTCCAAGTAAAATCATACGGAGCTTTTTCGCCAGCATAATGATAACTTGGTGCGTAGGTAATTCCGTAACCATGCCAAGTTCCGTTTGTGGTGTGTAAATCTACCAACATTTCTGGATCCCATTTTAAGATTACATTTTGAATTAATCCTGCGGTTTCAAACGCTTCCATTTTAATTCCGTCTCTATTCAAATCCAATCCTTGACTGTTAGCTCTAATTCCAACTTCAACCGGACTGTCTTCTTGAGAAGGTCTTCTTCCTTGTTTCATTTTGTCGTTAGAATCTGTATTGTAAATCGGTGCAAAAATTAAAATTTGGTTGTCTAATAAATGCTTTTTATCGCCTAATAAAATATCGCGCATAATCTGCTGCACAATTTCTTTACCTTCTACTTCTCCAGAATGAATATTTCCTTGAATGTATAAAACAGGTTTTCCTGAAGCTTTTGCTTCAGCAGGTGTTGTAATTTTTGGATTTGCCAGAATTACCATGGGAATCTTTTTTCCTTCTTTACTGGTTCCCATATATTCTACATGCAATAAATCTGACTCTTTTTGCAATGCAGCAATAAAAGACATCACTTCTGCATAAGTAGAAGTTTTTTGGTAATTAGTCTTTACAGGAACAGTAATTAAATCTTCTGGCCATGCTTTTTGTTGTGCGGTAATTTGAGTTGCAATTAAAAATACGATTGCAGTAAAAATGCGTTTCATTTGGTTTGTTTTAGTGACGGAATAAAAGTAAGTTTAATTCCTTGTTTACAAAGTTTATAGCGTTTTTTTAACAGTTCATTAACAAAAGAATGTTTTCTTAAATCAACTTTAGAAGTAGGTATTAATTTTACCAATCAAACAATCAGTTTTATTCATGTTAAAAGGCTTTGAAAATCAGATTTTGTAGTTATATTTGCACCTAATTTGGATTTAATCTATATAAGAATTATGATAAGAGTTTCAGACATCGCGAAGAAAAAAGTCATAGAATTAATGGCTGATGACGGTTTTGACGCATCCAAAGACTTTGTGCGCGTTGGTGTAAAAAGTGGAGGTTGCTCAGGTTTATCATATGATTTAACGTTTGATAAGAATCAAGCCGAAGATGATAAAGTTTTTGAAGACAATGAGGTGAAAATTATTGTTGATAAAAAAAGTTTCTTGTATTTGGTTGGCACAACACTAGAATATTCTGGAGGATTAAACGGAACAGGTTTCGTTTTTAACAATCCAAACGCGAATAGAACTTGTGGATGTGGGGAGAGTTTTTCGTTGTAAAAACTGTTGAAAGATTCAAAAATTAAAGGATTGAAAAATGAACCGATTTGAAGATTTAGAAGTGTATCAAAAAGCATTTGAATTTTCAATCATCATAAATAAAATAACAAGTTCAAAGTCAGATTTTGATTATAATCTAAAAAACCAAATTCAAAGAGCAGCAATTTCGATTCCGATAAATATTGCAGAAGGTTTTGAATTATAGTCAAACAAACAATTTGTGAAATTCTTATATATAAGGTAAGGCTCTAGCGGAGAAGTTAGAAGTTTATTAAGGATTTGTGAACAACTAGGATACCTGGAAAATAAAGAAGTGAAAGAATTAATAATAGCAGTTGAAGATATTTCAAAGCAATTATCAAAATTCATTAACTATTTAAAAAGAAGTGAGATTTATTAAATTTTTTAATTTTTCAATCTTTAAATGATTATGAAGTACACAGAAGATAATTTAAGAGAAGAGCTAAAAACCAAAGAGTACGAATATGGTTTTTATACAGAATTAGACAGCGAAACCTTTGCAAAAGGGTTAAATGAAGATGTAGTTCGTGCTATTTCTAAAAAGAAAAACGAACCACAATGGATGACTGATTGGAGAATTGAAGCGTTTAGAGTTTGGGAAAAAATGGAAGAGCCAGATTGGGCAAATGTGAAGTATCCGAAACCTAATTTTCAGGAAATTGCCTATTATTCTGCTCCGAAACAAAAACCAAAATTAAATTCTTTAGACGAAGTTGATCCAGATTTATTAGAGACGTTTAAAAAACTTGGAATCTCTTTAGAAGAACAAAAACGTTTGGCAAATGTTGCTGTAGATATTGTTATTGACTCTGTTTCAGTTGCTACAACATTCAAAAAAACATTAGGCGAAAAAGGCATTATTTTTATGCCAATTTCTGAAGCAATTCAAGAACATCCAGAATTGGTGAGAAAACACTTAGGAACTGTTGTTCCTACTTCAGATAATTTTTATGCAGCATTAAATTCGGCAGTTTTTTCTGACGGATCTTTCTGTTACATTCCAAAAGGTGTTCGTTGCCCGATGGAATTATCAACCTATTTTAGAATTAATGAAGGTGGAACGGGACAGTTTGAAAGAACTTTAGTTGTTGCAGACAAAGGAAGCTACGTGAGTTATTTAGAAGGTTGTACGGCACCAAGTAGAGACGAAAATCAATTGCACGCAGCTGTTGTTGAGCTTATTGCTATGGATGATGCAGAAATAAAATATTCTACCGTACAAAACTGGTTTCCTGGAGATGCCAACGGAAAAGGTGGTGTTTTTAACTTTGTAACTAAAAGAGGTTTGTGTGAAACAAATGCAAAAATTTCTTGGACACAGGTAGAAACGGGTTCTGCTGTAACGTGGAAATATCCTTCTTGTATTTTAAAAGGAAACAATTCAGTTGGAGAATTTTATTCAATTGCAGTAACAAATCATTATCAACAAGCAGATACTGGAACCAAAATGATTCACTTGGGTAAAAATACCAAGTCGACCATTATATCAAAAGGAATATCCGCAGGAAAATCACAAAACTCTTATAGAGGTTTGGTGCAAATAAACTCTAGAGCAGAAAATGCACGTAACTTTTCGCAGTGTGATAGTTTATTGATGGGAAATGAATGTGGAGCACACACGTTTCCGTACATAGAAGCAAAAAATAAAACAGCACAAATAGAACACGAAGCAACAACAAGTAAAATTGGAGAAGATCAATTGTTTTATTGTAATCAACGAGGAATTGATACAGAAAAAGCAATTGCATTAATTGTAAACGGATTTAGTAAAGAAGTGCTCAATAAGTTGCCAATGGAATTTGCCGTAGAAGCACAAAAATTATTAGAAATCTCTCTTGAGGGGTCAGTAGGATAAAATTTTATTGTTTAATTGTTTATACGTTGAGTCGTTTAAACAGTTTAACGTATAAACAGATAAACAAATTAGGAAAATGTTAAAGATTAACAATTTACACGCAAGCATAGACAATAAAGCAATCTTAAAAGGATTGAATATTGAAGTAAAAGCAGGAGAAGTTCATGCAATCATGGGGCCAAATGGAGCCGGAAAAAGCACCTTGGCAAATATTGTTGCTGGAAAAGAAGAGTATGATGTTACAAACGGAATTATTGAATTAAACGGAGAAGATATTAGCGAATTAGCTCCAGAAGAAAGAGCGCATAACGGTGTGTTTTTATCCTTTCAATATCCAGTAGAAATTCCTGGAGTTTCTGTTACCAACTTTATCAAAACTGCAATTAACGAAACTCGTAAAGCAAAAGGTTTAGAAGACATGCCTGCTAAAGACATGTTAAAAATGATTCGTGAGAAATCAGAATTGTTAGAGATAGATCGTAAGTTTTTATCGCGTTCTTTAAATGAAGGTTTTTCTGGAGGAGAAAAAAAACGTAACGAGATTTTTCAAATGGCAATGTTAGAGCCAAAATTGGCAATTTTAGACGAAACGGATTCTGGATTGGATATTGATGCATTGCGAATTGTTGCAAACGGCGTAAACAAACTAAAATCTAAAGACAACGCAGTAATTGTGATTACACATTACCAACGTTTATTAGAATACATTGTTCCAGATTTTGTACATGTTTTATACGATGGTAAAATTGTAAAAACGGGTGATGCTTCTTTAGCTTTAGAACTAGAAGCAAAAGGATACGACTGGATTAAAAAGGAACTTGTTTAAATTAGTTTGCAGTAACAGTTAACAGTTTTCACAACTGCATACTGAAACTGAAAACCGAAAACTGAAAAGAATGGAATTAAAAGATAAAATAATAGAATCTTATGTAGCATTTGAAAACGATATCAATGTGAATACCGCAATTCACGATATTCGTTCAGAAGCATTACGGAATTTCGATACCTTAGGTTTTCCAACCAAGAAGTTAGAAGAATGGAAATACACGTCGTTAAATTCAGTTTTAAAAAACGATTTCAGCATTTTTCCAAACAAAGAAAATTCGATTGAATTTGCAGATGTTAAGAAGTATTTTATTCATGATATAGACACCTATAAAATTATTTTTATTGACGGAAAATACAGTTCATTCCTTTCTGATGTTACTCACGATGGAAAAGATATTTGCTTACTTTCTTCAGCTTTGTCAAAATCAAAATACACTGCAGTTATTGAAAATTATTTTAATAAAGTTGCAAAGCAAGACAATTTAACGTCTTTAAATACGGCTTTTACAAACGAAGGCGCATACATACATATTCCGAAAAATGTTGAGGTAGAAAAACCAATTCAGATCATCAATTTTACAACAGGAAATGATGTAGCAACAATGGTTCAGCCAAGAAACTTACTTGTGGTTGAAGAAAATGCACATGTTCAAATTATAGAACGTCATCAAAGTTTAACGGAAAATGCAGCGTTGACAAATGTTGTTACTGAAATTTTTGCAGCAAAAAATGCAACGGTAGATTTTTATAAAATTCAGAACGACAAAGACAATGCTTCGTTAGTTGACAACACTTATATCGAACAAAAAACAAACAGCGAAGTTTCTGTACACACATTTTCGTTTGGAGGAAATATCACTAGAAATAATCTAAACTTTTATCAAAGAGGAGAACACATCAACTCTATTTTAAAAGGAATTACAATTATTGAAGGAAAACAACATGTAGATCATCATACCTTGGTAAATCATATTGAGCCGAATTGTGAAAGTCATCAAGATTATAAAGGTATTTTTGACGAACGTTCTACAGGTGTTTTTAACGGAAAAGTAATTGTAGAAAAAGAAGCGCAGAAAACAAATGCGTATCAACAAAACAACAATGTTTTAATAAGTGATAAAGCAACCATTAATGCAAAGCCACAATTAGAGATTTTTGCTGATGATGTAAAATGTTCTCATGGTTGTACCATAGGTCAGTTAGATAATGACGCTTTATTTTACATGCAACAACGTGGAATTCCAAAGAAAGAAGGAAAAGCATTATTGATGTACGCTTTTGCAAACACCGTGTTAGAAAGTGTAAAAATTCCGGAAGTAAAATCTAGAATTACAAAGTTGATTGCTACAAAGTTAGGTGTTAATATGGGATTTGATTTATAAACAACAAAGTTGTTTTTGCATAAAACATAAACCACGCAACTTGCGTGGTTTTTTGTTATATTTGAGAAGCAGTATATAAAAACAAAACAACATGAATAAAAGTATTAAAACCGTCTTGTTAATTGCGGGAATCCTATTAATTGGATACGGAATTTACACATTAATTCAGCCAGAGACTCAAGTTTCTATTGGAGATTTAGATTTAGTAAAAACACAAGAAAACACAGATTCTTATATTACAATTGCATTAGGAATTATAGCTGCTGCAGTTGGGCTGTTAAAGAGGAGGAAATAAATATTTTACCATGTCTATAAAGTTTTGGGAGAGATAAAGAGTTGTAAATTATAGTTTAGATTTCTCGGTTACGCTTCGTTTTGCTCGAAATGAAATTACGTTATAACCCAGGAATCCAAGAGTCAAAAAATCTAACTTTTATTTTTTGATACTTTCCAAAACACCCTTTAAAAACTCATTAATATCAATATGAGCAAGTCCCATTCGAACGACAACTAAATCTTGGTCAGGAAAAACAAATACAAACTGACCTTGGTATCCGCTTGCATAAAACATATTTATAGGAACATCAGGGAATTGCCCTTCTGCGTTTAACCAAAAATGTCCGCCATATGTTCCGTCAGAACCATTTGTCGGTATTGTAATATAATCAACCCAAGTAGCATCGAAAAGTTGTTCGCCGTTCCAGTTTCCTTTATTTAAATAAAGTAATCCAAATTTTGCCCAATCTCTTGGTGTTGCCCAAGCGTACGAAGAACCAACATAATTTCCTGTCATATCAGTTTCAATAAGCATAGAATTCATACCAATTTTATCAATAAATTCGGCATACCAATAATCTAAGTATTCTTGATGTGTTTTAAATGTATTTCTAAGGATTCCTGATAATAAATTACTTGTTCCAGAAGAATAATTCCAGGTTTGGTTTGGCTTACCAACAAATTGTTTTTTAGCTTGAATCTTCGTCATGTCTTTTTCTAGAAACAACATTTTGGTAACGTCAGAAATTTCGTTGTAATTTTCATCCCAAGCTAAACCAGAATTCATTTGTAATAAATTATTGATGGTAATTTCTTTTCTATCATCATTTTGCCATTCGGCAATTGGCGCTTTATCAAACACATTTATTTTCCCTTGTGTTTGCATAATTCCGTACACAGTACTCATAATACTTTTGGTCATCGACCAACCTAAAATACGTGAGTTTTTTGTAAAACCCTTGTCGTATTGCTCCGCTATAATTTGGTTTTTATGAATTACAACAACAGCTCTTGTTTGCGTGTTGTTTGTAAATAAATTTGCAACAGTTTTAGTTAGCTTATTGTAATTTACATTTGTTAAAATCGAATCTTTTTGGTCTGCATTTCCAAACGGAAAAGCAATCGTATTATTTGGTTGTGCTCTTTTTGGAGTTTTTACTTTTAATGTGGTATCAAAATCATCAGTAATTAAAACACTTCCTAAACCTTCTCTATAAATTGCAGTTCTGGTTAATAATCCAAAAACGGAAGCCGAGCTTGTTTTTAGACCTTTGTTAACTTTGTCTGAACCTAAATTTATTGGAGAAAAATTATTGTCTGTACTGTCTGTAAATTGCATGGTTCTTTCAGCCAAAAACACAGATGAATTCATGCTTTTTGCAGAATATCCAGCAATGATATTTAATTTTGGATAATTGTAGACAATAAGTATTAATATAATAGAAATAAGTAATAATAAGGCTCTTTTTAGAATTTTCATTTAAAAAAATATAAAATAGTAGCAGTAAATATAATAATTTAACGCTTGTTATATGGATGTCTCACTTACAAAAGTTATTTTTGTATTTCAATACACAAGATGATGTTTCCAGTAGAAAAAATTAGAGCAGATTTCCCAATTTTACAAAGACAAGTTAATGGCAAGCCTTTGGTATATTTTGACAATGCAGCTACATCGCAAACGCCAAAAATTGTGATTGATGCCATTGTAGATTATTATAGCAATTACAATGCAAATATTCATCGCGGAGTTCATGCTTTGAGTCAAGAAGCTACTGACAAATACGAAGAAGCACGACTTAAAATTCAGAAACATTTTAATGCAGGAAAAGCCTATGAAATCATTTTTACTGCAGGTACAACACACGGAATAAATATGGTTGCTGCTGGTTTTTATGAATTGTTAGAAAAAGGAGATGAAATTATTGTTTCTGCTTTAGAACATCATTCTAATATTGTGCCTTGGCAAATGTTGTGCGAAAAAACAGGCGCTGTTTTAAAAGTGATTCCGATGTTGCAAAACGGAACATTAAATATGAATGCATTTGATGAAATCCTTTCGTCAAAAACAAAAATGGTTTTCTGTAATCATGTTTCAAATGCACTAGGAACGATCAATCCTATTAAAGAAATTATTGAAAAAGCACATAAAGTTGGCGCTGCAGTTTTAATTGACGGCGCTCAAGCAACGCCACATATAAAACCAAATTTGCAAGAATTAGATGTCGATTTTTATGTTGCATCTGCACATAAAATTTGTGGTCCAACTGGAGTTGGAATTCTTTACGGAAAAGAAAAATGGCTACAAAAATTACCGCCATATCAAGGTGGAGGAGAAATGATTGAAACCGTAACTTTTGAAAAAACGACCTATGCAGGTTTGCCACATAAATTTGAAGCAGGAACCCCAAATATTTGTGGCGGAATTGCTTTTGGAGTTGCATTAGATTATATGAACGCTATTGGATTTGATGAAATTGCTGCTTACGAAGAAGAATTATTACAATATGGAACCAATAAGTTACAAGAAATTGATGGAGTTGTAATTTACGGAACATCAAAAAAGACCGCCGTTATTTCTTTTAATGTAGAAGGAGTTCATTCGTATGATATTGGAGTAATTCTAGATAAATTAGGAGTTGCCGTTAGAACCGGACATCATTGCGCACAGCCAATCATGAATTTTTATAATATTCCAGGAACCGTGAGAGCTTCGTTTTCTTTTTACAACACAAAAGAGGAAATAGATGTTTTTATTGCAGCTGTAAAAAAAGCTGTGATGATGTTGAGTTAGTATATTGTAAAAAGTTACTTTTTTTTACTAGAATACTATTTTTTGACGTTTCCTTAAATCCTTTTTTATTTTTCAAAAAAAATAGTTGAATACTATTCGTTTTTCTTAAACACTTCATAATGAATGCTTTAAATGTTTTACCTCACGGAAAACCGTGAGCCTCATCTCACGGTTTTCCGTGAGGTGGATTTCACGGTTTATGGGGATTGTAGAAATGTTAAAATTTTCTTAAAATTGTAAATGAATTAAAAATTAAACAAACTCTCACCATGTTTAAAAATCAACATTTAATTCAAAAACTAATTATTAATTAATTTAAATTTTTACAAAATGAAAAAAATCATTTTACTTTTTGCATTCGCTCTAATAGGCTTTGCATCGTGTCAAGACTCAACAGAAGAAGTAGTTGAGCAACAACAGTCTAAAATTGATATGAGTGACTTTTTTGTGTACACAGAGCAAGGAACAGATCTTTTGTCAAAGTCATCAAATTCTAGAAACTGTTATTCAATGAAAGTTTTAAATCAGAAACTTGATGAAAACCCAGGCTTGTTCAAAAAAATGTATGATATTGAATATGCTACGCGAAAATCTATCTCAGCTAAAGGAAAGCCAGGTGGTGGTGGCGGAAATGGTGGCGGTGGAACAGATCCAGTTCCATACACAGGTGCTATTACAATCCCTGTAATTATAAATATATTAGAGGATAATCCAGGAGATGTTACGCAAGCTCAAATTAATTCTCAAATAGCAATCTTAAATGAAGACTTTAATAACAACAATCCAAATACCCCAAATGCGCCAGCAGAGTTTTCTGGATTAGTAGCAGATGTAAATATCACTTTTACATTAGCTGGAGTTAATAGAAAAGTATCTTCTAAATCAACTTGGGGAACAAATGATGCTATGAAAGATTCTGGACAAGGAGGAATCGATGCAACAGATCCTTCGAGTTACTTAAATGTATGGGTTTGTAACATTGGTGGTGGAATTTTAGGATATGCACAATTTCCTGGAGGAGCTGCAGCTACTGATGGTGTTGTAATTGGGAATGATTATTTTGGAGAAACAAGCGGAGTTTATGGAGACGGAAGAACAGCTACACATGAAGTTGGTCACTGGTTAAACTTACGTCACATTTGGGGAGATGGAAGATGTCGTCAAGATGATTTTGTTGCAGATACTCCAAGCTCAGACAGATCTAATGGAGGTTGTCCAACTTACCCAACAGTACATTGTAAATCTGCAGATATGACAATGAACTATATGGACTATGTTTATGACGACTGTATGTACATGTTTACAAATGGTCAAAATGACAGAATGAGAGCATTATTTACTGCTGGAGGGCCTAAAGCTTCTTTTGTTGGTAATTAATTGAGTAGTTAATAATAAAGCGCCATATATCATGGCGCTTTTCTTATCTTTAAAAAATGAAATTCACAAGTTATTTGTTCTTCTTACTCATCTTTATGAATTGTACTGCTCAAAAGTTACTCGATTTAAAAGAAGTTACCTATGAAGCTTCTACTCGAGGTAAAAATATAGAATTTAAAATTACTTCAGATTCAATAATCTATCACGAGAATAATACGGTTAAAAAATTAAAAATGTCTTCCGACACTTGGAAAGAAATTATAGGACTTGCTACTAAATTTGATGTTGAGAAAATAGAAAATTTTAATCCTCCTTCTAAGAATCGAATTTTAGATAAAGCTTTACATGCTACACTAAAATTTAAAGTAAATAATACGCTATATATTTCGCAAGTTTTTGATCATGGAAATCCACCAATAGAATTAAAAGGATTTATGGACTTACTATTTAGTTTAGTAGAAATAAAATAAAATCACTTTCTTCCAAAGTCTGCAGGAATTTCTCCCCAAGCTTTGGTTTCCCATTTTAAAATGGGGTTTTTAAATGAGTTTTCTTGAAGCCATTTTTCGGCACGTTTTATCAATTCTAATAATTCTTTGTTAGAAGCATCAAAAACCAAATTGGTTCTGCATTGCTTTTTTTTTATCCAACTCATGGCGATTTTAGAATCAGAATACACAGGAATATCTTCTTTCTTTTTGCTTTTTAAAAGAGCTAACCCATGAACAAGCGCTAAAAATTCGCCAATATTATTAGTTCCTTTTTCAAATGGACCTTTGATAAAAATTTGTTGCTTGTTGTGCGTTAATACGCCACGATATTCCATTTTCCCAGGATTTCCACTACAAGCAGCATCTACAGAAATACTTTCTAAAATTGGTTTGCCAAATTTCTTTTTTTCAGATTCCGTTAACGTAGGTTTTTTTGTATTCTTACCTTTATAAGCAAAGTAGTTTTTATTGTATGCTAATTGCGCTTCTTTTTTATCAGCAAAAGCCTTGTACTGTGCACCTTCAAAACCATCAATTTGTTTTTTACAATCGTCCCAGGAAGAAAAAACACCTTTTTTTCTACCTGTCCAAACCACATAATATTTTTGCTTCTTTGTTGCCATTTATTTTAAAATCACCGATTCTATTACTTTCGGAAAATGTTTGTACTCTAAAGTATGAATTTTTTGAGCAATATCTTCTTCAGCATCAGAATCTTCTAGTTTTGTGGTTGCCTGAAAAATAATTGCTCCTTCATCGTAATTTTCGTTTACAAAATGAATGGTAATTCCGGTTTCAGAGTCTTTATTTTTTTTTACAGCATTATGTACGCGCATTCCGTACATCCCTTTTCCGCCATATTTTGGTAATAATGCAGGGTGAATATTGATAATTTTATTTGGATAAGCATCAATAATAGTAGTTGGAATTTTTAATAAAAAACCAGCGAGTACAATGTAATCTGCAACTTTTTTAAGTTGATTTAAGACAACATTCGTGTTAAAAAAATCTTCTTTTGAGAACAAAACAGCATCAATTTGTAATCGTTTACAACGTTCAAAAACTTTTGCATTGGGGTTATTGCAAAAAACTTTGCTAACAATTGCCGTTTTATTAAGAGTAAAATAGTTGATGATATTTTCTGCATTAGAGCCTGATCCCGAAGCAAAAATGGCAATTCTTTTCATTTTAAATTGATTTGTTTCACTACAAAAAAAGGAATAATTATTAACAATATTGTTTAGTTTGCTAAAAGTTTAAAGATTTTTTTTAATTTAGATTCAACAATTTTTGCGGAAAAAGTAGAATTAAATAATAAGATTCGTATTTTTGTCCCCGATTTAAATTTTAAAACTTAGAAAATTATGTCAGACATTGCATCAAGAGTAAAAGCTATTATCGTAGACAAATTAGGAGTAGACGATAACGAAGTAACAAATGAAGCTAGCTTTACAAACGATTTAGGAGCAGATTCTTTAGATACTGTGGAATTAATTATGGAATTCGAAAAAGAATTTGATATCCAAATACCAGACGACCAAGCAGAAAACATTGGTACAGTTGGTCAAGCAGTAAGCTATATAGAAGAAGCTAAAAAGTAATTTTCATATGCAAATTAAACGAGTTGTTGTAACTGGACTTGGTGCGTTAACACCAATTGGTAATAATATACAAGAATATTGGAGCGGTTTAGTTAACGGAGTTAGCGGAGCTGCGCCTATAACGTATTTTGACGCTACTAAGTTCAAAACTCGTTTTGCATGTGAATTGAAAAACTTTAATGCAACCGATTTTATTGATAGAAAAGAAGCCCGTAAAATGGATCGTTTCACTCAATACGCAATGGTTGCATCAGATGAAGCAATTGCTGATTCTGGTTTAAACTCAGAAGATCATGATCCTGATAGGATTGGTGTAATTTGGGGTTCAGGAATAGGAGGACTAGAAACGTTTCAAAACGAAGTGTTAAACTTTGCTGCCGGAGATGGTTCACCAAGATTTAATCCATTTTTTATACCAAAAATGATCTCTGATATTGCACCTGGGCAAATCTCTATTAAACATGGTTTTAGAGGACCAAATTTCGCAACAGTTTCTGCTTGTGCATCCTCATCAAACGCTATTATAGATTCTTTAAATTACATCCGTTTAGGACAAGCTGATGCGATCGTAACTGGTGGTTCTGAAGCTGCTGTCACCATTGCTGGAATGGGAGGGTTTAATGCAATGCACGCACTATCAACAAGAAATGATAGTCCAGAAACTGCATCTAGACCGTTTGATAAAGATAGAGAAGGATTTGTTTTAGGAGAAGGAGCTGGAGCTCTAATACTTGAAGAATACGAACATGCAAAAGCTCGAGGAGCAAAAATATATGCTGAAGTTATTGGAGGAGGAATGTCTTCTGATGCACACCATATTACAGCACCACATCCAGAAGGGTTAGGAGCAAGAAATGTAATGTTA
Source organism: uncultured Flavobacteriaceae bacterium (assembly GCA_913065125.1). GTDB lineage: Bacteria > Bacteroidota > Bacteroidia > Flavobacteriales > Flavobacteriaceae > Polaribacter > Polaribacter gochangensis. The sequence goes on from CAJYAG010000002.1 coordinate 677,138, forward strand.
AATTGTTTAAGAGATGCTGGAATTAATCCAGAAGATGTAGATGCTATTAATATGCACGGAACTTCTACTCCGTTAGGAGATATTGCTGAATCTAAAGCAATATTAGAAGTTTTTGGTGAGCATGCTTATAACATCAATATCAATTCTACAAAATCAATGACTGGACACTTATTAGGAGCCGCTGGTGCAATTGAAGCAATTGCTTCGATTTTAGCAATCAATAAAGGCGAAGTGCCACCTACCATTAATCATTTTACAGATGATGATCAAATTGATAGCAAGCTAAACTTCACGTTTAATAAGTCGCAAAAGCGAGATGTTAAAATTGCATTGAGCAATACATTTGGTTTTGGCGGACATAATGCTTGTGTTGCGCTAAAAAAAATTGATTAATACTGCATGAATTTTATTCGTAAAATTGTAAACCCCCAAAAAAAAGAAGATGAGGGTTTCTATTACGAGCTAAAAGCACTTCTAAATTTTTCTCCGAAGAAGTTAAGCTTTTACAAAAAAGCATTTACCCATAGATCTTTAAAGTTAAAAGACGACAAAGGAAATCCTTTAAATTACGAACGCTTAGAGTTTTTAGGTGATGCTATGTTAGGCTCAATAATTGCTTCTTATTTGTACAAAAAAGTTCCGAAAGGCACCGAAGGTTATTTAACTCAAATGCGCTCTAAAATTGTTAGTAGAGAACATTTAAATGAACTAGGTAAAGATCTAGAATTAATTAAATATGTAAAAAGTAATTTTGATAGAGAAAATGTTGGTGATAATATTTATGGAAACATTTTTGAATCATTAATTGGTGCTATTTATTTAGATAGAGGTTACAATTATTGCAAAAAATTTATTTACGAAAATGTAATAGTTCCATATGTAGATATTGCCAAACTTGAAGGTAAAATTACAAGTTATAAAGGGTTGATAATTGAATGGTGTCAGAAGCAAAAAAAACAATACAACTTCGATATTTACGAAGATTCTGGAAACGAAAACATAAAACATTTTAGTGTTAAAATCAGTATAGATGGTACTTTAGTAGCAAAAGGGAGAGCAACTTCTAAGAAAAAAGCGGAAGAACAAGCTTCTAAAAGAGTTTATTTTGCATTGCAAGACGAAATAACAAATTCTTAACTTTTCTAGCTCTTCGTTTCTACCTTTTTTTAATTACTTTATCAGAAACAATATGTAATTTAGCCATAATTGTAGTTTATAGAGATTAAGAACCCTAAATTGTTTAGCTTTGCAGATACATTCGCTAGAATTAAATGATTTTTCTGATAATAATTATACTTTAATAGGAATTCATTCTACGTTAGAAGAATATAAATTAGCATATTTATTGAATCAAAAATTAAATATAAATTTTGTTAAATCAAAATTTAGCTTAGATTTTGAAAACAAAAACAACAATGCAACATTTTGTATCTACGAATATGAAAATACAAAATTTAGTCAATCTTGGTTTTTAATTTCTAACCAATACACAAATCATTTAGAAGAAATTTCTACAGGATTATTTCCATCAAACGATATAACAACCTATTTAATCCCAGAGAAAAGAAAAGTAGATTTTTTTCTAAAATTAGAAGGCGATTTTAATTCCGATTATATCGCTAAAAAAGTTGAAGAGATAAATGCTCTCGACCAAGTAATTACATCATACAAAATTGATCTAAACACATTAAAATCGAAAGATTTTTTAATTTTTTAAATTATGTCAAACGATAAAAAAACAAAAATAATAGCAACATTAGGCCCCGTAACAAACACCAAAGAAATAATTTCTGAATTGGTAGATAAAGGAGTCAATGTTTTTAGAATTAATTTTTCTCATGCAGATAATGATAATGTAAAAGCGAGAATAAAAGATATTAGAGATATTAATGAAGAAAAAAACATACATGTTGCCGTTTTAGCCGATTTACAAGGTCCAAAATTAAGAGTTGGTGTAATGGAAGACAATGTAATTTTAAAAGCTGGTGATACATTTGTTTTTACTACAGAAAGATGTACAGGAACAGTAGAAAGAGCATTTATGACCTACCAGAACTTCCCTAAAGATGTTAAAAAAGGAGAACAAATTTTGGTTGATGACGGGAAATTACTCTTTGAAGTTGTAACTACAAATAAAACAAATGAAGTAACTACAAAAGTAAAAGTTGGCGGTGTTTTGTCTTCTAAAAAAGGGGTGAATTTACCAAATACAAAAATTTCTTTACCTGCGTTGACAGAGAAAGATATGAAAGACGCCATTTTTGCAATTGAGCAAAATGTAGATTGGATTGCGCTTTCGTTTGTTAGAAATCCAGAAGATTTAAGAAAATTACACGATTTAATCAAGCAAAAATCAGATTATAGAATTCCGGTTATCGCAAAAATAGAAAAGCCAGAAGCTGTTCAAAATATTGATGCATTAATTCCGTATTGCGATGCATTAATGGTCGCTCGTGGAGATTTAGGAGTAGAGATACCGATGCAAGAAGTTCCATTAATTCAAAAAATGTTGGTGCAAAGAGCAAAAATGGCAAGAATTCCTGTAATTATTGCAACTCAAATGATGGAAACCATGATTACAAATGCAGTACCAACAAGAGCTGAGGTTAACGATGTTGCCAACTCAATTATGGACGGTGCAGATGCTGTAATGTTATCAGGAGAAACATCAGTTGGTGCACATCCAATAAGAGTCATCGAAAAAATGACTGAAATTATTAAAAGTGTCGAAAATTCGCCTTTAATAAAAGTACCACAAGCGCCACCACATATTAAAACGGAACGTTTTATTACAAAATCAGTTTGTCATCATGCTGCATTAATGGCAAATGATGTTAAAGCTACTGCAATATCAACATTAACAAATAGTGGTTATACAGCGTTTCAAATTTCTGCTTGGAGACCAGCATCTTATATTTTGGCATTTTCATCAGAAAAAAGAATTTTAGCAAAAATGAGTTTGCTTTGGGGCGTTAAATCTTTCTTTTATGATAGAAATGTGAGTACAGATGATACAGTTGTTGATATCAACAGAATTGCAAAGAAAAATGGATTTGTAAATACAAACGACTATGTAGTTAATTTGACCTCTATGCCGGTTGAGGCAAAAGGGATGGTAAATACGCTGCGTGTTTCTCAAATAAAATAAGTTATAATTTTAGTTTTTGTAGTGTAATTACAGCATCATTTGTAACAAATGGCATCGGCATCATTTCGTTAGTTCTAGGTTGAATTTTAAACAACGGATTGGTTTGTAAATCAAACGAAGATTCGATCAAACTAATATTTGGAATGCTATTTTTATTGATAGTAAAATCTACCTTTAAAATAGAATCTTTTGCTGCTAAAAAGTAACTTAAAATAGTTCCTCTTTTTATTTTAAACGCATCGGTTTCATCTTCTTTGTCTAACAATACATTTTGCACGCCAATTGAATTAAAAGTAATAGAATCGTTTGCAATTAGCTCTAATTTATTAACAGCGCGTTGCGGTTTTATCATCAATGAGATGTTTCTAAAATTTCCAATAATTGTATCAGTTACTTTTGAAATTAAAGGCGGATTAATCGCTCTATTTCCTGTTTTTTTATGAAATTTGTAAGATGTATTGTATTTGCTTTTAGAGGTTGTTCCAGTGAAATTACCTTTCGTTGGATTTTCTCCTAAGAATTGCTTTGTATAAGTATCTATTTTTGAATCATAGCTTGCCCAATACGATTGATTTGTATCGACATTATTAATGAAAACGGCGCTATTTGGTTTCTTCTTGTTTTCATCAAAACCACTTTTGTAGCTTGCAAAAGCAAAAAATAAAATGGTGCTTATACCAATTAATTTCACCAATAATTTTCTTGATTTATAAGATGCAAAAACCGGAATCATCAACCCGAAAATTAACACTAAAAACAAACCACTTATAAACAGGTTTTTTAAACCCAAACCAACAGGAAACATTTTAACTTGTGGTGCAAACATAAACAATACAGGAATTGCCAAAATGGTTGCAATTGCAATTTTTGTGGTTCGTTTAATATCAATAAAAATAAATGCAGCTAAAGTGATTAAGGCAAAATAAACAGGAATGATAAAATAGCCCGCTCCTTTTAAATATATAAAAATAAGTACATTAATGATGAGCCAAAATAGAATTGGAGCAATTATTAAATCTGCTCCAGTATTATTTTTTAAAAAGGGTCTGTAGATTTTAAATAATAACCACAAATTTAACAATACAAATGCGGCGATATATTCATATCCGTTGTAGGTAAATCCGTGTAAAATATCTTTATAATGTGGATGAATTAAAAGAATTCCTTTCCACAATAAAATTGATATTCCGACACACGCAACCAACGAAATTGTAAAAGGTGTAAATCCTTTTAATAATCCTTTTATCGTTATTTTATTCAAAGCAATTCCGAAGAAAAGCAAAACAAATAGCAACACAATTGCGCCAATTAATAAAGGTAAAATCCATGAAAAAGGGTAGTACAATAATTTCGTAAACGGAAAATTTGTGTATACATGATCGGAAGTACTATCTAAATTTGAAAGATCAGAAAAAGCAAAATAATTTAAAGATGTCATTAGATAATCTGCTTGATGTAATAAGGTTTCTCGGTCTAATCTTTCGAAAGAATCTTGTGCTGTATGATAATCAAAGTGATCTCCAATAAAAGCAAAATTGAAACCGTTTATGTTTCCGTTTTCTCTAAAAACAGTTAAATCTGTATCGTTTGGAAGCATTTTGTAAATGCTATACATTAAAGAATTTGCCGCCGGATGATTTGGTTTTGCTTTTAAAAATTCAGTTAATAATTTGCTGTTTTTACCGTTGGTTTCCATCAACATATAACTTGGTCCGCCACTTCCACGAGCTTCAAAATTTAAAACCAAACCAACATTTTTTGCTAATGGATGCTTATCAACAAAGGCTTTTGCTCCTAGAAGGCCTAACTCTTCTGCATCCGTAATTACAATATGAATATCGTTTTTTGGTGTTTTGTGTTGTGCTAAAAAAGCTCTTACACTTTCTATAATTGTTACCACTCCAGAACCGGCATCACTTGCGCCTAAAGAAGAATGTGGATTTGAATCGTAATGTGTTAACAAGACCAATGATTTTCCAATTTCACTTCCCTTAATCGTTGCAATAATATTGGCAGTATTAGTTGCTGCTCTCCATTTGTTATTAATAGCAACTTGATGTTGAATTTCTGGCTGTAATCCTAATTTTTTAAGTTCGTTAACAATATAATTCTGAACTTTCAGATGATCTTCTGAACCTGTATAATGTGCTGTTTTAGAAATTTCTTTTAAATTTTTTAATGCATTGTCGATAGAAAACTCAGTTTCAGAAACTGTTTTATTTTCAGAATACGAAGGTTTCATGTCAGCAAAACTCCAATAAATTACAGAGATTATGATTAGAAAAGAAAGTATCGGAGCATATTTTTTCATTAGTTGATAGGTTTTTATAAATGTACTAATTTTTAGATAATCGTTTTATTTTTAAATTGATAAGGTTTTTTATTCCCGTCTGATTAATAAGAAATAATCATTTTCTAAGGCCAAATATCCTTGATCGTACACATAAAAATAGACGTTTCCGGTTTTGGTTTTATAAATAGAAGTAAAAAAATGAAAATCAAACCCTTTGTCAAATAACTTAGTTCTTGTCACTTTTGTTTTACCTGTTGTATTTAATTCTGATAAAATTTTAAAGTTTTTCCGCAAGCGATTATTGGTATTTCTAATAAGGTTTTTACTTTCTGTGTTTACCTTGTTGTTGTAAGAGTTACGGCAATAATCTGTACAGAATTTTTTATCAATTCTCCCCACTATTTTTTCGCCACATTCTAAACATTTCTTTGTTTCCATTGCTTTATTTTTTTGATGTTTATAAAGATACTAAAAAACATTTACAAACGACTACAAGCGTTTACATACGAAAGTAAGCGCTTTTAAACCGAATAAAATTTGGAAGGCATCGCATCTTTGCCATGTCAAATCGAATTGACAAAAATGATTATAAACTTACACTGAGCAAAGTCGAAGTGTTTAAAACCTTATCTTATGAGTACGTTAAGAAACAAAGTACAGTTGATTGGAAACTTAGGAAACAATCCAGAAATCATCACGTTAGAAAGTGGTAAAAAATTAGCAAAAATGTCTATTGCTACAAATGAAACTTACAAAAACGCACAAGGCGAAAAAGTAACAGACACACAATGGCATAATGTTGTTGCATGGAACAAAACAGCAGAAATCATTGAAAAATACTTGCAAAAAGGAAGTGAAGTTGTTATTGAAGGGAAATTAACATCAAGAAGTTACGAAGATAAAGATGGCACTAAAAAATACATCACAGAAATTGTTTGTAATGAAATGTTAATGTTGGGTGGCAAGCAATAAAAAAATCTTGCTATGAAAAGAGAAGAGCATCATTTTGGTGCTCTTTTTTCTTTTTTAAGAATTTACTTGTTTAATAAAAATAAAATTAGATATTTGTCCCATCAAAATGAACACACAAATTATCAATATCATTTCTATTATCATCATTGCAATTCAAAAGCAACGATAAGGAAGTATATCTATAATTTTAAAATATTATAAAAGCCTTCCGAATTCGGAAGGCTTTTTTTATGAAATAAATTTAAAAATGAATTTTAGCAACAACATTATTATTACAATTATTGTCATTATTAGCTCACCACCGAGTTGATACAGTTAGTCATTGCCAATAAAAGCATAAACCTGTATCAACTGATACAGGTTTTTTTATAAACAATTTTAATTGGAAGCCATAAAAAAAGAGATATAGAAGCCAGTAAATCAGTTATTTATGTTAAGATATATCAAAATGAATATAAGTAAATAAAAAAATCAAAGCATCGAAATATGACGCAAACATCTAATTTCGAACTCCTTAAATAATAGAAGAAAGAACAATGAAACTCAATAAACACAGTAGCAGATTAACGCAAGACGAATCACAACCAGCATCACAGGCTATGTTGTATGCAGTAGGCTTGACTGATGAAGATATGCAAAAAGCACAAGTAGGAATTGCCAGTACTGGTTACGACGGAAATCCGTGTAATATGCATCTAAATAATTTAGCTTCAGAAGTAAAGATTGAATGCAATATCAATGGTTTAGTTGGATTAGGATTCAATACAATTGGTGTTTCAGACGGAATTTCAATGGGAACTTCAGGAATGAATTATTCCTTAGTTTCTAGAGATATTATTGCAGATTCTATCGAAACTGTGATGAATGCTCAAAGTTATGACGCATTGGTTTCTGTTGTTGGATGCGATAAAAATATGCCAGGAGCAGTCATAGCGATGTTGCGTTTAAACCGTCCATCAATTATGATGTACGGTGGAACAATTGCATCAGGAAAATACAAAGGAAAAAAATTAAACATTGTTTCGGCTTTTGAAGCACTCGGACAAAAAGTGGCTGGAGAAATTGACGAAAAAGAATACAAAGAAATTATTAAAAGAGCGATTCCTGGAGCTGGAGCTTGTGGCGGAATGTACACTGCAAATACCATGGCTTCTGCCATTGAAGCAATGGGGTTTTCTTTGCCTTATAACTCATCAATTCCTGCAGAAAACCCGAATAAATTATCAGAAAGTGAACGAACTGCTTTGGCAATTAAAAACTTGTTAGAACTAGATTTAAAACCTTTGGATATTATTTCTAAAAAATCAATAGAAAATGCTATTGCACTTGTAAATGCACTAGGTGGATCAACAAATGCGGTGTTACACTTTTTGGCAATTGCTCATGCTGCTGGCATCGATTTTTCTTTAGAAGATTTTCAACGTGTAAGTGATAGAACTCCGTTAATTGCCGATTTAAAACCAAGCGGAAAATATTTAATGGAAGATGTTCATGGTGTGGGTGGAACTCCTGCAGTAATGAAATATTTATTGGACAATGGCTATTTACATGGTGATTGTTTAACGGTTACAGGAAAAAATTTGGCAGAAAATTTAGCCAATGTTGAACCCCTTTCTTTTGATGACGAGCAAGATGTCATTCATCCAAAGAACAATCCATTAAAATCTTCAGGAAATCTTCAAATTTTATATGGAAATCTTGCGTCAGAAGGAGCTGTAGCAAAAATCAGTGGAAATGAAGGATTACTTTTTGAAGGGAAAGCGGTGGTATATGACGGAGAACAAGAGGCAAATACAGGGATTTCTAACGGAGAAGTAGAAAAAGGAGATGTAGTTGTTATTCGATATGTTGGGCCAAAAGGCGGGCCAGGAATGCCAGAAATGTTAAAACCAACGTCGTTAATTATGGGAGCAGGTTTAGGAAAATCCGTTGCTTTGATAACTGACGGACGATTTTCTGGAGGAACACACGGTTTTGTGGTTGGTCATATTACGCCAGAAGCACAATCAGGAGGAGTCATTGGCTTGTTAAAAACTGGCGATATCATCAAAATTAGTGCGGAAGACAATTCAATAAATGTGTTGCTTTCTGATGAAGAACTTGCTAAAAGAAAAGCAAATTGGGAAAGTCCAGCTTTAAAACACACCAAAGGAGTCTTATACAAATATGCAAAAACAGTAGCATCAGCATCAAAAGGATGTGTAACAGATGCATTTTAAAAATAGAGTTATGGAAACACACACACAAACCACAACGAAAACAAAGCACCAAAATACGCAACATATTTCTGGTGCAGAAGCCGTAATACAATGCTTATTAGCAGAAGGAGTTGATTTAATTTATGGATATCCGGGCGGAGCAATTATGCCAATTTATGATGAGTTGTATAAATATCAAGACAAATTACAGCACGTTTTAGTACGACATGAACAAGGCGCAACGCATGCCGCACAAGGTTTTGCAAGAGTTACAGGAAAAGTTGGTGTGGCGTTGGCAACTTCTGGGCCTGGAGCTACAAATTTAGTAACAGGGATCGCCGATGCACAAATAGATTCTACGCCAATGGTTTGTATCACTGGTCAAGTAGGAAAACATTTATTAGGATCTGATGCTTTTCAAGAAACAGACATTGTCGGAATTTCTACTCCGGTTACAAAATGGAATTATCAAATTACAGCAGCAGCAGAAGTTCCTGAAGTGTTGGCAAAGGCATTTTACATTGCTCGTTCTGGAAGACCAGGACCTGTTTTAATTGATATTACAAAAAACGCTCAGTTTGATACGTTTGATTTTGAATATAAAAAATGTTCATCCATCCGAAGTTATAAAGCGGTTCCAGATGTAGATAAAAGTCAGTTGTTAGCTGCGGCAGAATTGATAAATACTGCAAAAAAACCCCTGATTGTTTTTGGTCAAGGCGTAATTTTAGGAGAAGCTGAAGCTGAATTTAAAGCATTGATTGAGAAAACAGGAATTCCATCTGCTTGCACAATTTTAGGCTTGTCTGCTTTGGCATCGAAACATCCATTACATGTTGGAATGGTTGGAATGCACGGAAATTATGGGCCAAATAAATTAACAAATGAGTGTGATGTGTTGATTGCTATCGGAATGCGATTTGACGATCGTGTAACTGGAGATTTATCGAGATATGCAAAACAAGCAAAAGTGATTCATTTTGATATTGATCCTGCAGAGATTGATAAAAATGTAAAAACGGATGTTGCCGTTTTAGGAAACTCAAAAGAAACATTAGTAAAAATATTGCCTTTGGTGGATAAAAAATCACATAAATCTTGGCTGCAAGAATTTAGAGATTATGATGCTATAGAGTTTGATAAAGTAATTAAAGATGAATTGTATCCAACGAAAGAAGGTATTACAATGGGCGAAGTGTTGAAAGAAATCAACCAAGTAACAAAAGGAGAAGCCGTGATTGTTTCTGATGTTGGTCAGCACCAAATGTTTGCATGTAGATATGCAGAATTTAATCAAACAAAAAGCAATATTACTTCTGGCGGATTAGGAACGATGGGATTTGCATTGCCAGCAGCAATCGGTGCTAAAATGGGTGCGCCAGAAAGAGAAGTAATTGCCATTATTGGCGATGGTGGTTATCAAATGACCATTCAAGAATTGGGAACCATTTTTCAAACGAAAGCGGCCGTGAAAATTGTGGTTTTAAACAACGAGTTTTTAGGGATGGTTCGTCAATGGCAACAGTTGTTTTTTGATAAAAGATACGCATCAACAGAAATGACAAATCCAGATTTTGTGGCTATCGCAAAGGGATATCATATCGACGCTCAAAGAGTTACAAAAAGAGAAAATTTAACATCAGCAATTAAAGAAATGATCGCTTCTAAAGATTCGTATTTCTTAGAAGTGTGTGTAGAAAAAGAAAACAATGTGTTTCCAATGATTCCAACTGGAGCATCAGTTTCAGACATCAGATTAAGTTAATAATTATGGAAGATCAAAAATCATTTACCATATCGGTATATACAGAAAATAATATCGGTTTATTGAACAGAGTTTCATCAATATTTTCGAAAAGACATTTCAATATTGAAAGTTTAACAACGTCTCAATCAGAAATTGAAAATGTAAACAGATTTGTTATTGTATCAACAATGACAGCAGATCAAGCAGAAAAAATTGTAAAACAATTAGAGAAGCAAATAGAAGTTATAAAAGCCTTTGCACATACCGATGAAGAAACCATTTATCAAGAAACAGCACTGTATAAAGTGGCTTTAGATTCATTGTTAGAAACTTCTCAAATACAAAATATTATCAAAGAAAATCATGCAAATATTGTAACGGTTTCTAAAGATTTTTTTGTGATTGAAAAAACAGGAAGAAGACACGAAACAGAACAATTATATCAAGATTTAAAGCCTTATAAATTAATGCAATTTGTACGATCGGGAAGAATATCAGTAAGCAAAGAACCCATGAATATTTCAGAAATGCTAGCCGCATTTTAATTGCAGAACAATAGCCCGATTGGATGTGTTTTGCATCAAAACAAAAAAATTACCAATTTAATGTCCAATACTCTTAGGTCGAGGACATTTATTTAATAAAACAAAAATGACAAATTATTTTAACACGTTATCATTAAGAGATCAATTAACAGAATTAGGAAAATGTAGATTTATGGAATCTTCAGAATTTGAAGATGGCGTATCGGCATTAAAAGGAAAAAAAATTGTAATTATTGGTTGTGGAGCTCAAGGATTAAACCAAGGATTAAATATGAGAGATTCTGGGTTGGATATTTCTTATACCCTAAGACCACAAGCAATTGCAGAAAAAAGACCCTCTTTTTTAAACGCAACTGAAAACGGATTTACAGTGGGAACTTACGAAGAGTTGGTGCCAAGAGCAGATTTGGTATTGAATTTAACGCCAGATAAACAGCATACAAATGTTGTAAATGCTGTAATGCCTTTGATGAAAAAAGGAGCAACCTTATCATATTCTCACGGATTCAATATTGTTGAAGAAGGCATGCAAATTCGAAAAGATTTAACCGTAATCATGGTCGCGCCAAAATGTCCAGGATCAGAAGTTAGAGAAGAATATAAAAGAGGATTTGGTGTACCAACATTGATTGCAGTGCATCCAGAAAATGATCCTGAAGGAAAAGGATTGGAACAGGCAAAAGCCTATGCTGTTGCAACTGGCGGACATAAAGCTGGAGTGTTACAATCGTCTTTTGTGGCAGAAGTAAAATCGGATTTAATGGGAGAACAAACCATTTTATGTGGTGTGTTACAGACCGGAGCAATTTTGTCTTTTGATAAAATGGTAGCAGAAGGAATTGAACCAAGTTATGCTGCAAAATTGATTCAGTATGGCTGGGAAACGATTACCGAAGCGTTGAAACATGGCGGAATTACCAACATGATGGATCGTTTATCGAATCCAGCAAAAATAAAAGCTTTTAAAATTTCTGAAGAATTAAAAGACATTATGCGTCCGTTATTCCATAAACACATGGATGATATTATGTCTGGTCATTTTTCTAAAACCATGATGGAAGATTGGGCAAATGATGATAAAAATTTATTAACCTGGAGAGCGGCAACTGGAGAAACGGCATTTGAAAAAACAACTGCTACAAAACAAGAAATCCCAGAGCAAGAATATTTTGATCATGGAACTTTATTAGTCGCTTTTGTAAGAGCTGGAGTTGAATTGGCTTTTGAAACGATGACCGAATCTGGAATTATAGCAGAATCTGCCTATTACGAATCGTTGCACGAAACTCCGTTAATCGCCAATACCATTGCTCGTAAAAAATTGTACGAAATGAATCGTGTAATTTCTGATACCGCAGAATATGGCTGTTATTTGTTTGATCACGCGTGTAAACCTTTGTTAACTGACTTTATGAAAACGGTAAAAACCGATGTGATTGGTAAAAAGTTTAGCTTAGGAAATGATGTAGATAATCAAGAATTAATTGCCATAAATAAAACGATTAGAGAACACGAAGTAGAAAAAGTTGGAGCCGTTTTAAGAGCTTCAATGACAGCGATGATACAACTTTAAATCAGTTGTTAGTTCGACAGAACGACGTTAGGAGCGACGAGAAATCTCAAAAAAAGAGTTGTAAAATTTAGAGATTTCTCAATCGTTCATCATTTCGAAATGACAGACATAATAAGATTATCATTCTATTTAAATTGAAAACAAAATGTCATTTCGACAGAGCGAAGTATAAGCGACGAGAAATCTTATTAATTATTAACAGATTTCTCAATCGCCAAAAAGCCCATCTCGAAATAGCATATTGAAAAACAAAAAATGAACGTACAAACAATAACATATTATCCGAAATTAGAAGATATAAAGAGTGCTGTAACTACATTAAAAGAGGTAGTTACGGTAACTCCTTTGTCTCAAAACATCAATTATTCTAGAAAATTTGATGCAAATATTCTATTGAAAAGAGAAGATTTACAGCAAGTACGTTCGTATAAAATTCGTGGAGCATACAATAAAATTAGTTCTTTATCAGCAAAAGAATTGGAAAACGGAATTGTATGTGCCAGTGCTGGTAACCACGCGCAAGGTGTTGCATTTGCGTGTCATAAATTAAAAATCCACGGAACTATTTTTATGCCAACTCCAACGCCAAAACAAAAACTAGAACAAGTAGCCATGTTTGGAGGAAAATATGTAACTGTAAAATTAGTTGGAGATACTTTTGATGACGCCCAAAAAGAAGCAGCATTGGCGTGTGAAATTCAAGGAAAAACATTTGTACATCCGTTTAATGATCCAAAAATTATTGAAGGTCAAGCAACTGTTGGATTAGAAATTCTTGAACAGACAAATGCATCAATAGATTATGTTTTTGTTCCAATTGGTGGTGGAGGTTTAGCTGCTGGTCTGTCAACAGTTTTTAAAATGTTATCTCCGAAAACTAAAATTATAGGCGTTGAGCCTTTGGGTGCTCCGTCAATGAAAACAGCTTTTGAGAAAAACAAGAATGTGAGTCTAAAATCCATTGATAAATTTGTAGATGGTGCAGCAGTGCAGCAAGTTGGCGACTTGACTTTTGAAATTTGTAAAGAAAATTTAGAAGCAATGATTACAGTTGATGAAGGAAAAGTGTGTCAAACCATCTTAGATTTATACAATAAAGATGCGATTGTAGTTGAGCCTGCAGGCGCTTTAACAATTGCTGCGTTAGATATTTTTGCTGATGAAATTAAAGGCAAAAATGTAGTTTGTGTGATAAGTGGATCTAATAACGACATCACTAGAACGGCAGAAATTAAAGAAAGAGCTTTGTTGTATGAAGGATTAAAACATTATTTCATCATTCGTTTTCCGCAAAGAGCTGGAGCTTTAAAAGAATTTGTTGCAGATATTTTGGGCCCAGAAGATGATATTACTCATTTTGAATATTCTAAAAAGCACAATCGGGAGAATGGACCTGCAATTGTAGGAATAGAAATTAAAGACAAAAACGACCTAAGTCCCTTAATCCAAAGAATGAAAAACAAGAATTTCTATGGAGATTATTTAAACGATAAACCCGATTTATTTCAATATTTGATATAACTTGCATAAAATTTAAGCAATTATTTCATTGAAAAACATATTTACAAATAGTACCATTCCAAAGAAACACAGCATTCAAGAGCCATACAATCAAAACACCTATTTGGTAAATGGCGAATTAAAAGAATGGAAAGGAGCAACAACATCGGTTTTTTCCCCAATTTATCAAGAAAATAAAGATGGAAAATTACAACCAACTTTATTAGGAACAATTCCAAATCTTCAAGAAAAAGAAGCATTAGAGTCTTTAGAATCTGCTTGTGATGCGTATGATAAAGGAAGAGGAGAATGGCCAACAATGAAAGTTGAAGAGCGCATTTCTTGTGTTGAAAATTTCACCAAAATGATGCTAGAAACCAGAGATGAAGTTGTGAATTGGTTAATGTGGGAAATTGGAAAACCGTATGACGAATCGTGTAACGAATTTGATAGAACCGTAGAATATATTGAAGATACCATTACCACTTTAAGAGAAATGGATCAAAAACATTCGGAGATTAAAAATCATAGTGGAATTTTAGCGCAAGTTCGTCGTGCTCCACTTGGCGTTGTATTGTGTTTAAGTCCGTATAATTATCCGTTAAACGAAACTTTTTGTTTGTTGATTCCGGCGTTGATTATGGGAAATACCACCATTTATAAACCGGCAAAACACGGAATTTTATTATTATCTCCATTATTAAAAGCGTTTCAAACTTGTTTCCCAAAAGGGGTTGTAAACATCATTTACGGAAGCGGAAGAACCTTGGCAACTCCGATTTTAAAATCAGGAAAAATAGATGTTTTGGCCTTGATAGGAAATAGTAAATCGGCAAATATTTTACAAGAATACCATCCAAAGAAAAACAGATTGCGTTTGGTGTTGGGATTAGAAGCTAAAAATCCTGGAATTATTTTACCAGATTGCGATTTAGATTTGGCTGTAAAAGAATGTGTTTTAGGTTCGTTGGCTTTTAATGGACAACGTTGTACGGCTTTAAAAATATTGTTTGTACACGAAGATATTGTGGCAGCATTCAATCAGAAGTTTGTAGAAGAAGTACAAAAATTAACTTGTGGTTTGCCTTGGGAAGAAAAGGTAAATATTACGCCTTTACCTGAGCCAAATAAACCAGCATACATTCAAGAACTAATTAAAGACGCACAATCAAAAGGCGCAAAAATTCTGAATAAAAATGGTGGAGAAACCACCTTAAGTTTTGTGAATCCAGCAATTTTATATCCAGTAGATGAAACAATGAATGTGTATCATGAAGAACAGTTTGGACCGGTGGTTCCGATTTTATCTTTTAAAAACATTCAAGAACCTTTAGACTATGTTTCAAACTCTAATTACGGGCAACAAGTAAGTTTGTTTAGCAACAATCCTAATTCTTTAGCACCTTTAATAGATTCGTTGGTCAACCAAGTTTGTAGAGTAAATATCAATACTAAATGTCAACGCGGGCCAGATGTGTTGCCTTTTGTAGGGCGAAAAGATTCTGCCGTAAGTACTTTAAGTGTCTATGATGCATTGCGAACTTTTTCAATTAGAACTTTGGTTGCTTTTAGAGATACTGAAGCAAATGACACAATTTTGTCTGATTTACTAAAGAGTAAAAAATCTAATTTTATTAGTCATTAATATTTTTTTGTTTTTTAATAAATAATTTATTGTAGTTTTGCAGCATGATTTCAAATAAAAATAAAATACGTTTTACTGCTTTTAGTAGTTTTATCCGCTTACAGCGCCGCTGTTAAGTAACATAGAACTAAGCAATCTCTTTTATTCGTATATTTTATTTTTTTTCATTGTACACATTTATTTTCATATTAATTCTTTCTTTAGTTATTGTTTCCAATAACAGGAATTTTACGCGTATTACTTTTCTACGTCGCCCTTTGGGCGCATAATTTTTAGAACTTAGGTGTGTCCAGTTCTCTTCTCACAACATCATTTTAAACTAGAGTATCAATTTTAAAATCAATTTCAATGAAAGTTGTTATTGCCAATCAATTGCATATTAAATATGCAGAAATTATTTGTCAAACTATTGACGAAGCAGCACAGGTTCGAGGTACTGGAATAGCAAAACGAAAACCAGCATATATTACAACCAAAATAGAAAATGGCAATGCTGTAATAGCACTAGACGGTGAGGTGTTTGCTGGTTTTTGCTATATCGAAGCGTGGAGTCATGGAAAATTTGTTGCTAACTCAGGATTAATTGTACATCCAGATTACAGAGGAATTGGTCTTGCAAAAAAAATTAAAGCAACAATTTTTGAACACTCAAGAGCAAAGTTTCCGAATGCAAAAGTATTTTCAATTACTACAGGTTTGGCAGTGATGAAACTGAACAGCGAGTTAGGATATAAGCCTGTAACATTTTCAGAACTCACAGAAGATCAATCTTTTTGGAACGGTTGTCAAACGTGTAAGAATTATGATGTTTTACAACGCACAGAGCAAAAAATGTGTTTGTGTACAGGTATGCTATACGATCCAATATCAAATGATAAAAAAAATAAAACCAAGGTAAAAGAAAAAGTTTTCCAAAGATTAAAAAGAATCAAAGAAAATATGTTTCTAAAAAAAGACAAAAAATGAAAAAATTAGTAATCGCTTATAGTGGAGGATTAGACACCTCTTATTGCGCAGTAAGTTTATCAAAAGCAGGATTTGAAGTTCATGCAGTAAGTGTGAATACGGGTGGGTTTTCTACAAAAGAAATTCAGATTATAGAAAGCAATGCATATAAAATGGGTGTTGCAACCTATAAAAATATTGAGGCAAAAAGCACATTCTATCAAAAAGTAGTAAAATATTTAATTTTTGGTAATGTGTTAAAAAACAATACGTATCCTTTATCTGTTAGTGCAGAAAGAATCATTCAAGCAATAGAAATTGCAAATTATGCTAAAAGTATCGATGCAAAATATATTGCTCATGGAAGTACAGGAGCTGGAAATGATCAAGTTCGTTTTGATATGATTTTTCAAACAATAGTACCAGAAATCGAAATTATTACACCCATTAGAGATCAGCAATTATCAAGACAGGATGAAATCGAATACTTGAAAGAAAACGGTATTGACATGTCTTGGGAAAAGGCAAAATACTCTGTAAATAAAGGATTGTGGGGAACAAGTGTTGGAGGTGAAGAAACCTTAACTTCAGAAAAATCATTGCCAGAAAATGCCTATCCATCACAAGTAGAAGAAACAGGAGAAGAAAAAGTGAAACTCACATTTGTAACAGGAGAATTACTTGCTATAAATGATGAAAAAACAAATCAAGTTGAAGCCATTGAAACTTTAAATAGAAGGGCTTCTGCATTCGGAATTGGTAGAGATATTCACGTTGGCGATACCATTGTTGGAATCAAAGGAAGAGTTGGTTTTGAAGCAGCAGCGGCATTAATAACTATTAAAGCCCACCATTTATTAGAGAAGCACACATTAACAAAATGGCAATTGCAGCACAAAGAATATTTGTCAAGTTTTTACGGAATGCATTTGCATGAAGGTCAGTATCTAGATCCTGTAATGAGAAATATTGAAGCCTTTTTAGAAAGTAGTCAAGAAAAAGTTTCAGGAGATGTTTTTGTAACATTAAAACCGTATCACTTTATGTTAGATGGAATTTCTTCAAAGCATGATTTAATGAATGCAAAATTTGGTACTTATGGAGAAGAGAATAAAGGTTGGACGGCCGATGAGGCAAAAGGGTTTATAAAAATTGTAGCCAATCAAAACAAAATTTATCAACAGGTAAATAACGAATTATGAAAAAAGTAGGAATTATTGGGGGTGCAGGATATACGGCTGGAGAATTGATAAGAATTATACTACAGCATCCAAAAGTAGCTTTAGATTTTGTATATAGTACATCAAATGCAGGCAATAAAATTAGTAGCATTCATCAAGACTTGGTTGGCGACACAGACATGTGTTTTTCCAACACAATTAATCCGTTTATTGACGTGTTATTTTTATGTTTAGGTCATGGAAACTCTAAAGTTTTTCTAGAAGAAAATAACTTTTCTGAACAGACTAGAATTATAGATTTAAGCAATGATTTTAGAATGTCACAAGAGGCAGTTTTTAAGAACATACCTTTTGTATACGGATTGCCAGAAATGCAAAAAGAAGCCATTAAGAAAGCAAAGTATATCGCAAATCCTGGGTGTTTTGCAACAGCAATTCAATTAGCATTATTGCCATTAGCGTTAAAAAAGTTACTGCAAAATGAAGTGCATATAAATGCTGTTACTGGTGCAACAGGGGCAGGAACTTCATTGTCTGAAACCACACATTTTACTTGGCGAGACAATAATTTTTCACACTACAAGGCATTTACACATCAACATTTGGGAGAAATAAATCAAACACTTCATCAACTTGAAAATAACGCAGCGGTTTATTTTATTTCGAATAGAGGGAATTTTTCAAGAGGAATTTTTGCAACCATGTATACCCAGTTTGAAGGTAGTTTAGAAGAAGCAAAAACGCTCTATAAAAAGTATTTTGAAACCGCCAAATTTACCGTTGTTTCTGATGATGAAATTCATTTAAAACAAGTTGTAAATACAAATAAATGTCTGTTACATCTACATAAACATAACAACCAATTATTGATTACAAGTTGTATTGATAATTTACTAAAAGGTGCATCTGGACAAGCAGTTCAGAATATGAACTTGATGTTTGGATTTGAAGAAACGGATGGATTGAACTTAAAAGCTAACTTTTTTTAACGGTACAATTATGAATTTATTTAATGTTTATCCATTATTTGATATCACTCCAGTATGTGCCAAAGACGTTTTTGTATATGATGAAAACGAAACTGAATATTTAGATTTATATGGCGGACATGCTGTGATTTCTATCGGACATTCGCATCCAAAATATGTAAAAAACATTAGCGAGCAAGTAAGCAAATTAGGGTTTTATAGCAATTCGATTCAAAATCCGCTACAAACCGAATTGGCTGAGAAATTAGGTGAAATTTCTAGTTGTGAAATGTATGAATTGTTTTTGTGCAATTCGGGAGCAGAAGCCAATGAAAATGCCTTAAAGCTAGCTTCATTTCATACCAATAAAAAGAAGGTTGTTGCTTTTCAAAATTCTTTTCATGGTAGAACCTCAGCAGCAGTTGCAGTAACTGACAATGCAAAAATTGTTGCACCAATAAATGCCCAACATGACATTGAATTTTTTGAGTTAGGCGATTTGCTTTTGGTTGAAAAAGCCTTAAAAAAAGGAGATGTTTGTGCTGTGATTATTGAGTGTATTCAAGGAGTTGGCGGACTAGATGAAAGTACTACCGAATTTTATAAAGGACTGGAAATACTATGTAAAAAACACAATGCATTATTTATTGTAGATGAAGTGCAATCTGGTTTTGGAAGAACAGGCGATTTTTTTGCTTTTCAAAAACATGGTATTACTCCAGATATTATTTCTATGGCAAAAGGAATGGGAAATGGGTTTCCGGTTGGCGGAATTTTAATTCACCCATCAATTAAGGCTTCTTACGGTTTGTTAGGAACAACCTTTGGCGGAAATCATTTGGCTTGTATAGCTTCATTATCCGTTATAGAAGCAATTAAAAAGGAGAATTTACTACAGAATGTAACAGAAATTTCTGATTATTTTATAGAGAAATCAACATCAATTTCGCAGATAAAAAAAGTAAAAGGTAGAGGTTTAATGTTAGGATTGGAGTTTGATTTTTCGATAGCAGAATTGAGAAACAACTTAATTTTTACTCACCATATTTTTACAGGAAGTTCCAACAATCCAAATTTATTAAGAATTCTTCCTCCATTAACAATTAAAAAAAAGCACATCGATGTGTTTTTTGATGCTTTAAAAACTGAATTATAATGAAAAAATATATAGACATAAACGACCTTAAAAATATTCCTGAAACGATCAAAGAAGCAATTCTTATGAAACAGAATCCGTTTCAATTTAAGAAATTAGGCAAACATAAAACCTTAGTGATGCTCTTTTTTAATTCGAGTTTAAGAACCCGATTAAGTACAGAAAAAGCAGCTAAAAACTTAGGAATGCAAGTCATGATTTTAAATGTAAACGATGCATGGAACTTAGAATTTCAAGATGGAGCCATTATGAATATGAATTCTTCTGAACATGTAAAAGAGGCAGCACAAGTGGTTTCTCAATATGCAGATATAATTGCAGTAAGAGCATTTCCAACATTGACTGACAAACAAAAAGATGCATCAGAATTTGTGCTGAATAGCTTTGTAAAATACGCTACAGTTCCTGTGATAAATATGGAAAGTGCTACCGCACATCCATTACAAGCGTTAACCGATGCTATTACTATTGAAGAATTAAAAACAAAAAAGAAACCCAAAGTGGTATTGTCTTGGGCACCGCATCCAAAAGCATTGCCACATGCAGTTGCCAACTCATTTGTAAAAATGATGCAAGAAATCGATGTGGATTTTTTGATAACCCATCCCAAAGGATACGAGTTAGATCCAGAAATCACAAAACATATTCCAATAAATCACAACCAAGAAGAGGCTTTGAAAAATGCTGATTTTGTGTATGTAAAAAACTGGAGTAATTATTCTGACTATGGGAAAATTAGCTCTCAAGATCCAAGTTGGATGATGACTAAAGAAAAGTTAGGAGCTGCAAAATTTATGCATTGTTTACCGGTAAGAAGAAATGTTGTGGTAGAAGATGAGGTTTTAGACAGCGAACAATCTGTGGTTACTCATCAAGCAAATAACAGAACGTACGCAGCACAAATTGTCCTGAAAAACATCTTAGAAAATTTATAGTTATGGAAACGTTAAAAGTGATAAAAATTGGTGGAAATAGTATTGATGATACAGTTGCATTACAAGAATTTTTAATGAATTTCTCTACAATAAAAGGACCAAAAATTTTGGTGCATGGTGGCGGAAAATTAGCAACTGAAATCGCTAAAAGAATGAATGTGAAGGTTGAAATGATCGATGGAAGAAGAAAAACGAATGCTGAAACTTTAGACATTATTACGATGGTATATGCAGGAAAAATTAATAAAAATATGGTAGCCGAATTACAAAAAAATAAGTGCAATGCTATAGGGTTTACTGGAGCAGACGGCAATACAATTATTTCTGTAAAAAGATCCGTTAATGCAATAGATTACGGTTATGTAGGCGACGTAACACATGTAAATGTTGATGTTTTAGAAATACTGCTAGAAAACAACATTACTCCAGTTTTTTGTGCTATTACGCATGATAAAAATGGACAGTTGCTTAACACCAACGCAGACACTATTGCATCAGAATTAGCCATTGCTTTTGCAAAGTCCTATCAAACAGAATTGTATTACTGTTTTGAAAAAAAGGGTGTTTTATTAAATGTAAATGATGATGATTCGGTTGTAGAAAATATCAATTCCAACACCTATAAAGAGCTGTTAGATGCTCAATTAATTTTTGACGGAATGTTACCAAAATTAAACAACTGTTTTCATGCCTTACACAATCAAGTACACAAGGTTTGTATTGGTAAACCCGAGATGCTTTTTCATAAAAAAACAAAATATACAACCATCCAAAGATGATAGAAAAATTAACATTCGAAGCAATTGAGCTGTTAAAGAAACTGATTGAAACTCCATCTTTTTCATCCGAAGAAGATAAAACAGCAGTGCTTCTAGAAAATTGGTTTATCTACAATAAGATTCCTTTTAAAAGAACTGAAAATAATGTTTGGGCTATCAATAAATATTTTGATAAAAACAAACCAACTTTGTTGTTAAACTCACATCACGACACCGTAAAACCCAATAATGGTTATACCAAAAACCCGTTTAAAGCAATTGTTGAAGATGGAAAATTATACGGTTTGGGAAGTAATGATGCCGGTGGATGTTTGGTTTCATTATTGGCAGCATTTACTCATTTTTATCAGCAAAAAACCTTGAAATACAATTTGATATTGGTTGCATCGGCAGAAGAAGAAACAAGTGGAGAAAATGGGTTAAATAGTATGTTGTCTATCATTCCTAAAATTGATGTAGCCATTGTAGGCGAACCCACATTAATGAGTTTAGCAATTGCAGAAAAAGGGTTGGTTGTTTTTGATGCTGTGGTAAAAGGAACTCCGAGTCATGCTGCGCATCCAAATGCAAATAATGCTATTTATAACAGTATTGATGTGTTAAAATGGTTTCAAGAATACCAGTTTAAAAAAACTTCAGAAACGTTGGGAGCTGTAAAAATGACTGTGACACAAATCAACGCAGGGAAACAACACAATGCCGTTCCCTCTGAAGTAAAGTTGGTGGTTGATGTTCGTGTAAATGATAAATATTCTAATCAAGAAATTGTAACTATTTTACAAAATGAGTCGCCTTGCAATAGTATTATTCCAAGAGGAACCAAATTAAACTCATCATCCATTCCTTTAGAGCACGAATTGGTACAAGCGGGAATTTTTTTAGGAAGAGCCACTTATGGTTCTCCAACTTTATCAGATCAATCAGTGTTAAGTTGCCCTTCTTTAAAATTAGGGCCAGGAGATAGTACGAGATCACATTCTGCAGATGAATTTGTTTTCATCAAAGAAATTGAAGAGGGCATTAAAATTTATATTCAACTTTTAGAAAAAATAGTATAATATGAAACTTTGGGACAAAGGAATTACAATCGACAAAAAAATAGAACAATTTACAGTTGGAAACGATAGAGAAATAGACATACATATTGCAAAATACGATGTACTAGCTTCTTTAGCGCATGCTAAAATGTTGCACAACATTGAAATTATCAATGCTATGGAATTACAACAATTAGAAGAAGGCTTGGAAGAATTGCTACGACAAATTGAAAATAACACATTTGTTATTGAAGAAAACTTTGAAGATGTGCATTCTAAAATCGAATTTGAATTGACGAAACAATATGGAGATGTTGGGAAGAAAATTCACACAGCACGATCTAGAAACGATCAAGTTTTGGTAGCGTTGCATTTGTATTATAAGCAGAATATTTCTGACGTAATTCAGCAAACAAATATTCTGTTTGATACTTTATTAAACTTGTCAGAAACGTATAAAGGAAATTTATTACCAGGTTATACACACTTGCAAGTTGCTATGCCGTCTTCATTTGGGTTATGGTTTTCTGCTTATGCAGAAGTATTGATAGATGATGTGTATTTACTTGAAGCAGCTTATAAAGTTGTAGATCAAAATCCGTTAGGGTCTGCAGCTGGTTACGGAAGTTCTTTTCCGATTGATAGAGAATTTACAACTAAAGAATTGAGCTTCTCAACATTAAAGTACAATGTAGTTGCAGCCCAGATGAGTAGAGGTAAAAGCGAAAGAACTATTGCTGCTGCTTTGGGCGGATTGTGCAATACGTTGGCACGTTTTTCTATGGATATTTGTTTGTATATGAGTCAGAATTTTAATTTTATTTCTTTTCCGGATGAGTTAACCACAGGGAGCAGCATTATGCCCCACAAGAAAAATCCAGATGTATTTGAATTGATCAGAGGAAAATGCAATAAGATTCAGGCTTTGCAATCAGAAATGATTCTAATTACCAATAACTTACCGAGTGGTTATCATAGGGATTTTCAACTGTTAAAAGAAAATATGATTGCTGCTTTTGAAGAAGTAAAAAGCATTTTAGAGATTTTCGATTTTGCAATCAAACAAATTATTGTGAAAGAAGTGAAACCGAATGATGAAAAATACAAGTTCTTATTTACGGTTGATAATATGAATACATTGGTAGAAAACGGAATGACATATAGAGATGCATATAAAGAAATTGGTGCAAAAGTAGAAAATGGAACGTATGAGCCAGATACATCAAAAAAGCATACACACCTTGGAAGTATCCATCATTTATGTTTGGATAAAATTAAAGCCAAGTTTCCCAAATAAAAAAAGAGCATTTCCTTTAAAATGGAAATGCTCTTTTAGATTTAAAAAAAACTGTAAAATTAAATTATAGTACTTTGTCCCATGTGAATATTTGAAAAATTAAGGTTGTTATCATTTTGATTTTCAATATAATCTGCAATAAAATCTCCTACTTTAGATGTTGATGCAGAAAAAGAATTTTTTCCTTTGATATCTTCTGTTGTAATTCCTAAAACCAACGATTTTTCTACAGCTCGTTCTATGGCTTTTGCTTCTTTAAACAAACCTAAATGTTTTAACAACATCGCAGCAGATAAAATAGAGGCTAACGGATTTGCAATGTCTTTTCCGGCTGCTTGCGGAAACGAACCGTGAATGGGTTCAAACAACGCATTCTTTTTTCCTACGGATGCAGAAGCTAACAATCCGATAGAGCCTCCAATAACACTAGCTTCATCAGAAAGTATATCGCCAAATAAATTTTCGGTTAAAATCACATCAAATTGTTTCGGATTTAAAATGAGTTGCATGGCAGCATTGTCAACAAATAAGAAATCTAACGCTACATCTGGATATTGATTCGCCATTGCTGTAACCGTTTTTCTCCATAATCTTGAAGTTTCTAAGACATTTGCTTTATCAACCAAGGTTAGTTTTTTGCGTCTGTTTTGCGCTTCTTTAAAGGCCAAATGTGCAATGCGTTCTATTTCTTCAACTGAATACGAACAGCCGTCAAAAGCTACTTGCCCATCATCACTTATTTCTTTAATTCCGAAATAAATTCCGCCTGTCAATTCTCTATAAATAGAAATATCTGTACCGCTAATAATTTCTTTTTTTAAAGGCGAATTTGCAATTAATTGCTTGTACGCTTTCACAGGCCTAACATTACAAAACAAACCCAATTCTTTGCGTAATTTTAACAATCCTTGTTCTGGCCTTATGGTTGCAGACGGGTCATTATCATACTTTGGATGACCAATGGCGCCAAATAAAATGGCATCAGACTTTTTACAAATTGTAAGTGTTTTATCTGGCAACGGATTTCCAGTTGCGTCAATGGCACAGGCTCCCATTTGTGCTTCTTTGTAAAGAAAAGTGTGATTGTAAACATCGGCAATTGCATTCAATGCTTTTTTTGCTTGCGCGGTTACTTCTGGTCCAATTCCGTCTCCAGGAATTACTGCAATTGTATATTTCATTGTTTCTTATATTTTGGGCGTTCCCACAAGGGTCGCGCTTTTCGTTCTATCTTTTAATTTGTTCTCGATACTCGCTTTGCGAACTCGAACTGACATTAAAAGGATGCCACTTCAATCGCTAACGCAATCGGAACTGCTTTATAACATTTGATTTTCAAATGCAGTTATTTTATCTTTTTTGCTGATTAAATAATCAATATCATCATATCCATGAATCATGCAGGTTTTTTTATAAGCATCAATTTCAAAAGCAGCAGTTCCTATCTCTGATTCTAAAAATTGCTTTTCTAAATGAACGGTTACTTCTGATGTCGCATTTTCTTGTAAATGAACGATTAGTTTCTTTAAAAAATCTTCCGAAACTTGAATAGGAAGCAGTCCGTTATTTAGTGCATTTCCTTTAAAAATATCAGCAAAAAAACTACTAACAATTACTTTAAATCCGTAGCCAACTAAAGCCCAAGCTGCGTGTTCTCTACTAGAACCACATCCAAAGTTATTTCCTGCAACTAAAATGCTTCCACTGTATGTAGTGTCATTTAACGGAAACTCTTCATTGAGACTTCCGTCTTTATGAAAACGCCAATCTTTAAATAGATTATCGCCAAAACCTAACTTGTCGGTTGCTTTTAAAAAACGAGCAGGAATTATTTGATCGGTGTCAATATTTTCTGTGGCTAACGGAATTGCTCTTGATGTTAATTGTATAAATTTTTCCATTTTATGCTCGCGAAAGCGAGTATCTTTTTAATTTATAATATGTTTTCAAATTGTTTTGTTATGTCAATAATTTTCCCCTCAACAGCAGTTGCTGCAGCAACTAAGGGACTTGCCAAAATTGTTCTAGAACCTTGTCCTTGTCTTCCTTCAAAATTTCTGTTGGATGTAGAAACACAATATTCTCCTTCCGGTATTTTATCATCATTCATTGCCAAACAAGCTGAACAACCTGGTTGTCTTAGGGAAAAACCAGCCTGTTCAAAAATTGTTTGTAAACCTTCTTCTGCAATTTGTTTTGCAACTCTTTGCGATCCTGGAACTAACCAAGCATTCACATTTGCTGCTTTTTGTTTGCCTTTTACATAGTTTGCTGCAATTCTAAAATCTTCAATTCTAGAGTTTGTACAACTTCCAATAAAGACATAGTTTATTTTTTTATTGAGTAAAGATTCTCCTTTTTTAAAGTTCATATATTCTAATGATTTTTCAAATGAAGCATCATTAAAACTCGGAATATTTTCTGTGATTTTTATGCCCATTCCAGGGTTTGTTCCGTAGGTAATCATAGGCTCAATATCAGCAGCATCCAACCAATACTCTTGATCAAAAACAGCAGTTTCATCGGTTGGCAATGTTTTCCAATAGGCTACTTTTTTATCAAATTCATCTCCTTTCGGAGCAAATTCTTTTCCTTTTACATATTCAAAAGTAGTTTTATCAGGAGCAATCATTCCGCCTCTTGCTCCCATTTCTATGCTCATATTACAAACCGTCATCCGTCCTTCCATCGTCATTTCTTCAAAGACATTTCCTGCATATTCACAGAAATATCCTGTTCCAGAATTCGTTCCGAGTTTTGCAATGATGTAAAGAATCACATCTTTTGGTAAAACACCCTTTTTTAGTTTTCCGTTTACGTTTACTCGCAAACTTTTTGGCTTTTCTAATAACAAACACTGACTCGCAAAAACTTGTGCAACTTGACTGGTTCCAATTCCGAATGCAATGGTTCCAAAAGCGCCATGAGTTGAAGTGTGAGAATCACCACAAACCATTGTCATTCCTGGTTGCGTAATTCCTAATTCGGGAGCAATAACATGTACAATCCCGTTGTTTTTATGACCTAAATCATACAACGGAATATTATTCTTTTTACAATTTTCAGACAATTGCTCTAGTTGTTTTCTTGAAAGAGCATCTTTAATTGGCAAATGTTGATTTTCGGTAGGTGTATTATGATCTGCCGTCGCCACAATTTTATCGGGTCTTGCAATTGGAATTCCGCGTTGTTCTAATTCGTTAAAAGCTTGCGGACTCGTAACTTCATGAATTAAGTGTTTGTCGATGTATAAAATTTGTGGACCATTTTCAATGGTATCTATAACGTGTGCATCCCAAACTTTGTCAAATAATGTTTTTCCCATTAGGCAATTGCGATTTTAGAAAATGTATCCACATTTTTCATGATTAAATGGATGTCGTTATCATGAATTTCTTTCTGTCTGTCTGCAACTTGTAAAAAGAAATTGTAGGCTTTATCCAATTGAATTTTAGTCAATTCATACCCTACTTTTTTGGCTCTGTAAGCCAATGCAGCTCTTCCGCTTCTTGCAGTTAAAACAATGGCACTTTCGGTTACTCCAACATCTTCAGGATTCATAATTTCGTAGGTTTCTCTATTTTTGATAACGCCGTCTTGATGAATTCCAGAGCTATGCGCAAATGCATTTGCACCAACAATTGCTTTGTTTGGTTGTACAGGCATTCCCATACTTTCTCGAACTAGTAAACTTGTGTCGTATAATAATTTGGTGTTGATATCGGTTTCTAAATTTAGATATGGATGTTGTTTCAATACCATTACAACTTCTTCTAAAGCAGTATTTCCTGCGCGTTCTCCAATTCCGTTTATGGTACATTCTATTTGACGAGCGCCATTAATTACGCCAGCAATTGAGTTTGCGGTTGCCATTCCTAAATCGTTATGACAATGACACGAAAGAATTACATTTTCGATTCCTTTTACATGTTCGCGTAAATATTTCATTTTTGCTCCGTATTCTTCAGGCAAACAATAACCAGTTGTATCAGGAATATTTAAAACTGTTGCACCAGCTTTAATTGCTTCTTCACAAACTTTCGCTAAAAAAACATTGTCAGTTCTTCCAGCATCTTCTGCGTAAAACTCTACATCATTTACAAAAGACTTTGCATAAGAAACAGCATCAATTGCTCGCTCAATTACTTTTTCTCTAGTAGCATTAAATTTGAACTTAATATGAGAATCACTTGTTCCAATCCCTGTGTGAATTCGTGGAAACTTAGCGTGTTTTAAAGCCTCAGCAGCAACTTTAATATCATTTTTTACAGCTCTTGTTAGTCCGCAAACTGTTGCATTTTTTACAATTTTAGCAATTTCTGAAACAGATGTAAAATCACCCGGGCTAGAAACTGGAAAACCGGCTTCGATAACATTTACGCCTAACACATCCAAACGTTCGGCAATTACCAATTTTTGATTTGTATCTAATTTACAACCCGGAACCTGTTCGCCATCTCGAAGCGTAGTATCAAAAATTTGGACTTTATGATCTTGCATGATTACTAATAGTTTTTTTATCTAATTCAAATTTATATATTGGGTTTTCTAAGTAAGGAGATTCTTATTCTTTCTTTACGATGTTTAAATGTATTATTTAATTAATAAAATTCTGACAAACAGAATGTTATGGGTAAATCATCTACGTTGGTCAATAATCAGAACGATGCATTATTTGTATTGATTAAATCCTTGTCTAAATCAGAAAAAAGACAATTCAATTTATATGTAGGTCGATTAGGCGGAAATACCGATGCTAAATTTTTCTCATTATTCAAGTTTTTTGAAAAATTAAAAAACTACGATGAGCAGCAAATTTTAGAAAGCGGAATTGTAACCAAGCAGCAATTATCAAATTTAAAAGCACATTTGTATCGTCAAATCTTAATTAGTTTACGCTTAAATCCTTCGCATCAAAATATCAGAATTCAGATAAGAGAGCAATTAGATTTTGCAACTGTTTTATATCAAAAAGGATTGTACAAACAGAGTTTAAAATTGTTGGAAAAAGCCAAATCAATGGCGATTGAAAACGAGGAAAAAAACAGTGCTTATGAAATTGTTGAACTCGAAAAAGTTATTGAAACACAATACATTACAAGAAGTATAAGCACAAGGGCCGATGAACTTTCTGAACAAGCTAAAGAGTTGAGTAAGCAAAATGTAATTACAAGTAAATTGTCTAATTTGTCTTTGCAATTATATAGTATTTTATTAAAATCAGGACCAGCAAGAAACGACGAAGAGATTGAAAAAGTGATTTCGTATTTTAATGCTCGTGTGCCAGAATTTGATATGAATACACTCGGGTTTAGAGAAAAATTGTGGTTGTATAAAGCCTATGTTTGGAAAAGTTTTTTGCTGCAAGATTTTTTAATGTGCTATAAATATGCACATAAATGGATGCAATTATTTAAAGAAAATACAAAAACAATTTCTCAACATCCAGTGTTTTATTTAAAAGGGAAAAACTACTTATTAGAATCGCTTTTTTTTCTAAAACACTATTCGAAATTTAAAGAAGAACTCAATTATTTTAAAGAAGAAATTAAGCAAGAGCAAATACCGATAAATAGCAATACAGAACTGTTAATTTTTCAATATTTTACAGCCAATCAATTGCATTTACATTTCTTAGAAGGCACTTTTAGCGAAGGAGAATATTTGGTCAAAGAAATTGAGCAAAAGATTAAAAAATACGCAACCAGATTAGACGATCATCATATTGTGATTTTATATTATAAAATTGCTTGTTTGTATTTTGGAATGGGAGAAAACAGAAAATGCATCACTTATTTAACAAAGATTATAGATTCTAAAAACCTACAAGCAGCAGAAGATTTACAGTGTTTTGCAAGAGTGTTGAATTTGATTGCTCATTACGAGTGTGGCATGGATTATCATTTAGAAAGACAGTTTAAAGACACGTACAAGTTCTTGTTGAAAATGCAAAACCTACAAGCAGTTCAAAAAGAATTTATTGTTTCGATAAAAGCTTTAAGTGATGTATATCCGCATCAAATTAAAAAGGAATTTAAGAAAATTTATGCGCGTTTACAGAAGTTTGAAAACCATCCTTACGAAAAAAGAGCTTTCTTGTATTTAGATATTCTCTCTTGGTTAGAAAGTAAAATTAAAAATAAAACAATCGGAGAAATTATACGAGAAAAAGCTACAACTTTAAGCCGTTAACTTACTTGTCCACCATTTTTAATTTTCTCAGCTGGTTCTACAAAAGCCAATTTTCCGTCTGGTGTATCCGTCATTAAAATCATTCCTTGACTTTCAACTCCACGCAATGTTCTTGGTGCTAAATTGCACAAAACAGTAACTTGTTGTCCAATAATATCTTCTGGATTAAAACTTTCTGCAATTCCAGAAACGATGGTTCTTACATCGATGCCAACATCTACTTTTAGTTGCAATAATTTTTTTGTTTTCGGGACTTTTGTTGCTTCTAAGATGGTTCCAACACGAATATCTAATTTGGTAAAATCATCAAATTCGATGATTTCCTTTTGAGGTTCTACTGTTTTTTTAGCGTTTTCGTTTGCTGTTTTTGTAGCTTGTAATTTGTTTAATTGTGCTGTAATTTCTTCGTCTTCAATTTTCGCAAATAACAGCTCTGCTTTATTGATTTGATGATTGGCGTTTAGCAATACATCGTTTTCTGAAACATTATTCCAAGTTAATGTTTCATCAATATTTAAAATTCCTTTTAATTTTGTTGAAGTAAATGGTAAAAAAGGTTCTGATAAAACGGCTAAACCGGCTGCAATTTGCAAGGCAACATTCATAATTGTTTTTACACGTTCTTCATCAACTTTGATTACTTTCCAAGGTTCTTCATCAGCCAAATATTTGTTTCCTAAACGTGCTAAATTCATCAATTCTTGTGATGCTTCTCTAAAACGATAACGTTCAATGGATCTAGAAATCACATTCGGAAATTCTTTTAAAGTAGCCAACGTTTCTTCATCAACTTCAGAAAATTCTCCTGCGGTTGGCACTTGTCCGTTGTAATATTTATTCGATAAAACAACTACACGATTGATGAAATTACCAAAAATGGCAACCAATTCGTTGTTGTTTCTTGCTTGAAAATCTTTCCAAGTAAAATCGTTGTCTTTCGTTTCTGGAGCAGTTGCAGTTAGTGCATACCGCAATACATCTTGTTTTTCTGGAAAGTCGATTAGATATTCGTGCAGCCAAACCGCCCAATTTTTAGAAGTCGATAATTTGTTTCCTTCTAAATTTAAAAACTCGTTTGCAGGAACATTTTCAGGTAAAATATAATCACCATGAGCTTTTAACATCGCAGGAAAAATAATACAGTGAAAAACGATGTTGTCTTTCCCGATAAAATGCACCAATTTAGTGTCCTCTTTTTTCCAATAATCTTCCCAATTTGCATTGTTTTTTTCTGCCCATTCTTTGGTTGCAGAAATGTAACCAATCGGAGCATCAAACCAAACATACAATACTTTTCCTTCTGCTCCTTCAATCGGAACAGGAATTCCCCAATCTAAATCTCTAGTTACTGCTCTTGGTCGTAAACCATCATCAATCCAAGATTTAACTTGTCCTAATACATTTGGTTTCCAATCTTTTTTATGCTCTACTAAAATCCATTCTTTTAAAAATGCTTCGTGTTTATCCAACGGTAAAAACCAGTGTTTAGTCTCTTTTAAAGATGGTACATTTCCTGTAATTGAAGATTTTGGATTGATTAAATCGGTAGCATTATGACTTGTTCCACAGCTTTCACATTGATCGCCATAACTTTCTTCATTGCCACATTTTGGACACGTTCCAACTACAAACCTGTCTGCTAAATATTGATTTGCTTCTGCATCGTACAATTGCTCTGTTACTTCTTCAATAAATTCTCCATCATTATACAATTTGGTGAAAAAACCTGAAGCCGTTTTATGATGAATCTCCGCCGAGGTTCTTGAGTAATTATCAAAAGAAATTCCGAAATCGGCAAAAGAAGTTTTTATAATTTCGTGGTATTTATCAACTACTTGTTGTGGAGTTATTCCTTCATTTTTTGCTTTGATAGTAATTGGTACTCCGTGTTCATCAGATCCACAAACAAAAACAACATCTTCGCCTTTTAAACGTAAATAACGTGCGTAAATATCTGCAGGAACATAAACACCAGCCAAATGACCAATATGTACAGGTCCGTTTGTGTAAGGTAAAGCAGCAGTAATTGTATATCTTTTTGGAGTATTCATTTCTATCTTATTGATTTTGTTTAAAAACCTGTTTTGGACAGATTTTCGAAATGCAAAAGTACGGAAAAGCAACGAAAACTCATTTTTTTAAGCCATCAAAAATAGATACATTTACAAAAATCATTTTTTTTATGAAAGCAACAAAACTGTTATTGATTGTATTATTCTCGTTAGTTATTACGAACAATCAAACACAAGCACAAGAAAATACAAACACTAATTTAATTACACCTCCGTATTTACAAAAAGGTGATACCATTGCAATTGTTGCTCCGGCTGGAATTTTAACAGACCGAAAAGACGTTATCGACAAAGCAAAAGAATTGGCAGAAAGTTGGGGCTTACATGTTGTGTACGGAACACATTTGTTTGATACCGCAGGTCATTTTTCTGCAACTGATGAAAATAGAGCAGAAGACTTTCAAACAGCAATGGACAATCCAAATATAAAAGCAATTTGGGCTGGTAGAGGAGGTTACGGAACAGTTCGAATTTTAGACAGATTAGATTATACAAAGTTTATAGAAAGTCCAAAGTGGGTAATCGGTTATTCTGATATTACTGCTTTGCATTCTCATTTAAATGTTTTGGGTTACGAAACGATTCATGCAATGATGGGAACAAGTTTAGGCGATGATGCAGAAAAGATTGTAGAAACGCTAAAGTCGTTTAAAAAATCAATTTTTGGAGAGCAATTAAGCTACAGTTTGGTTTCTGTTAAAGAGAATGTAGAAGGAATTGGAAAAGGAGAATTGATTGGCGGAAATCTTTCATTATTAGCGTCGATGTTAGGATCAGAAAGCGAAATGAATGCTGATGGTAAAATTTTATTTATAGAAGAAGTTGGCGAGTATAAATACAGTATGGATAGAATGTTACAAAGTTTAAAACGTGCTGGTTTTTTTGACAATTGCAAAGGAATTATTGTTGGAGATATTTCTAAGATAAAAACAAACTCTTTAAAATGGGGAAGTTCTATGGAACAATTAATTTTAGATGTTGTTGCTGATTATGATTTTCCTGTATTGTTTCATTTTCCTGCTGGACACGAACCAGATAATAGAGCGTTAATTTTTGGAAGAACTGTAGAAATGAATGTTACCAAAGAAGGAATTTCTACAGTTGTTTTTGATGAATAAAAAATGGCAGAGCATAATATACTTGGTAAAAAAGGAGAACAATTAGCGGTTGATTATTTAGTGCAACACAACTACAAAATTATTGCTCGTAATTATCGATTTTTAAAAGCTGAAGTAGATATTATTGTTCAAAAAGAAGACATTTTAGCTGCAGTGGAAGTAAAGACACGCTCTACTTCTGATTTTGGAAATCCACAAGATTTTATCAACCCTAAAAAAATAAAATTACTAGTTTCAGCGATGGATAATTTTGTGGTAGAAAACGATTTAGATGTAGAAGTTCGCTTTGATATTATTGCAATTGTAAAACAAAAAAACGCCTTTCAAATAGAGCATTTAAAAGACGCTTTTTTACATTTTTAAAACCTTATTCTATATACTTAATAATTTGTTTAAGTTCTTCTAGAGTTTCTGGTTTTGCAATAATTTTCTTGTTTTTATCTAACACTATATAAGTTGGTGTAGCATAGATTTGATACTTTCTTGCAATTGTATTTTCCCACTTTTTTAAGCCTAAAACATGATGCCAATTCGTATATTTTTGGGTGTGTTTTTTCCAATCGCTATCGTTGATTTCCATTCCAAAAGCAATTACTTTTGAGTTTTTAACATCTTTTGTAAATTCATATAATTGCGGAACTTCTCTTAAACAATGCCCACAACCAGTACTCCAAAAAACCAACACATAATTGTTTGCTTCGTTAATGGTAGATAGTTTATAGTTTTTACCATTTGTATTCCAAGTAATTTCTGGTGCAATTCTTCCAATTCCTACAGCTGTTCTTTCTAAATAATTAACTGTAAATTCAGTGCTTTGAAGACTTTTGGGGAGTTTTTTATAGTAAGAATCTAATACATAATCTGCAAATTCAATATTATTTGCATTTACAAATTGTGTTATTAAAAACTCAATAATATCTTTTTTAAATGTTTGATTCTTTGTTCTTGATAAAACTTTTTTTACCGCGGTATCATGTAATGTTCTTTGCTTTGTTGGGTCGTCAGAATAGTTCATATAAAAAACATAATCTGTAATTCTATCAACTAAAAAAGTAGAATTATAAAGTGCTTGATTGCCAAAATCAATTGTGTCAAAAAAGTGATCATTAATTGATTTTAAATACATTTGAGGATCTTTTGCTATAACCGGATTATTATATCTGTTGGTAGCTTTGATAAAATGATACACCATTTTACCTTTAGATTTTGCCAAATATTGCTTTTGTAAAGCTGCTATTTTTGCCAATTGAGTTTTATATAAACTAGCTGTTTTTTCTTGCGGATTTTTTAAATATGCTATTTGTAAAGAATCGGTTTTATATTGTTGTGTAGAAACAGTATTGATGTATTCTTGATATAATTTATTCTCGGTAGATTTAGAAAAACGAATGGTTTCTTCTGCCTTTTCTGGATCAAAAGTAAAAGCAACATCTTCTTTATTAAATAAGAAATCTGCAAAGCCGCTTCCTTCAGTTTTGTAATTTACTCTATATGCTCCAGTTTTTGCATTTGCTGGTAATTTAAAAGAAAATTTTCCTTTTGCAACTTTTTCACTTTTTATAAATACTTGTCTTGCGCCCTCAATTTTATATAAAATAACCCAAGTATATTCTCCAGACGGATTCATTTCTCCACTAATTTTAAATTGAGCATGTAAACTAAATGAAACGAGAGCGAGTAGTAAAAATATTTTTTTCATTAAATGTGATTTAATTTCTTGAGAAATTTCAAGAAACGTTCCAAAATTACTATTTATAACTTAAAATAATTACATTGCTTTAAAATTATTAACATGAATTTCACAAATAAAGTTGTTTGGATTACAGGAGCATCATCTGGAATCGGGAAAGCATTAGCAATACAGCTCTCTAAATTAGATGCAAAACTCATTTTATCAGCAAGAAACAAAGAAAAACTATTGGCTGTAAAACAAGAATGTGAAAACTCAGAAACAGTTAAAATTTTACCGTTAGATTTAGAGAAATATGCGAGTATAGAAACAAAAGTTTCTGAAGCAATAAACTGGTTTGGAAGAATAGATATTTTGGTTAATAATGGCGGAATTAGTCAGCGATCATTAGCAAGCGAAACTTCAATTGCAGTTGATAAACGAATTATGGACATCAATTATTTAGGAACTGTTGCGTTAACAAAAGCAGTATTGCCTCATTTTATTGAAAATAAAAACGGACAATTTGTTGTAACGACAAGTATTGTTGGTAAAATAGGAACCCCTTTACGTTCAAGTTATGCAGCTTCTAAACATGCGTTGCATGGGTTTTTTGATAGTTTACGAGCCGAAAACCACAAAAATAATATTACTGTTACGTTAGTTTGTCCGGGTTTTGTAAACACCAATGTTTCTATAAATGCTTTAACTGGCGATGGATCTGCACAAAATAAAATGGATGTAGCAACACAAAACGGAATAGCACCAAATCGATTTGCAAAAAAGATGGCAAAAGCAATATATACCAAAAAAGAAGAAGTTTATATTGCCGGATTTAAAGAAAAACTAGCAGTTTATGTAAAACGCTTTTTTCCAAAATTATTATCGGTTATGATTCGAAAACTAGCTGTTACTTAATAAAATCTAAGGCTTCAAAATAAGAAACGATGGCTTCTTTCATCAGTACAGATTGTTCTCCAGGTTTTAAATTTGGTAATTCTGTTTTTGCCTTGTAATGTGGCCAGCCATCATCATCATAAAATTCAAACTCGTAATATCCATAAGGTTCTAGCAACTTGCAAATAGCAATATGCATTAAGTTAACCTTTTCGTCTTTCTTAAATTTTCTTTGCCCCTGTCCTAATTCTTGAACTCCAATTAAATAAATAATGGCATCAATATTTAATGTATCTCCATCTGCAAATTGCGTTGATAAATTATCAACTAATAAGTTCCATTTTTCTTTTAAAGAGGTAATTTCTTTCATAAAATTATAGGTAAAGAACAAAGATACACACTATCTATAATATTTTGGTTCTTTTTTAGTAAGTTAGCGCAGATAAAAAATATAAAGCTGCATGAATGTTTTTGATATTGTAATTGCCGTATTCTTAGTATTTGGATTTGCAAGAGGATTAATGAAAGGGTTTTTTGTTGAAGTTGCGTCCTTGGTAGCTTTGGTAGGTGGTGTCTGGGGGTCTATTCATTTCTCTTATTTTATAGGAGATTTCTTAAAAGAAAGTGTTTCATGGTCAAATAAACAAATTTCTTTAGCTGCGTTTGCTATTACTTTTATTTTGATTGTAATTGCTGTGAGTTTATTAGGGAAATTTTTGACAAAGTTAGCAGATTTAGCAGCTTTAGGGATTGTCAATAAAATTTTTGGCGGCATTTTTGGTTTGGTAAAAATAGGGTTACTATTAAGTATTGTTTTTATTTTTTTTGATAATGTAAACGATACCATTAGGTTAGTTGATAAAAAAACTGTCGAAGAATCTATTTTGTACAAACCAGTAAAAAGTATTGCGCCGACTATTTTTCCAACAATTGTAACAGAAGTTGGCGTTGAAGAAGATGCTATTGATAATATAATTAAAGAAGTAAAATAAAAAAGGCTTGCAATTGCAAACCTTTTTTATTTTTATATAATAATTGTGTTTATAACATGGTAACCTTTCCGCTACTAATGTGATAAACTCCACCAACAATTTTAATCTCTCCGTTTTCTTCCATTTCATTTAGAATTGGACTTTTTTCTCTAATTCTTTGAATAGTTAAGCTAACGTTATTTTCAATTGTTTTATTTACAAACTCATTGTTGGAAGAATTATATTTCCCTTTAATTTGTGTTTCAGATAATTTTACAGCTGGTTTTATATTTTCTAGTAATGATGTAATATTACCAAGTTCAACATGGTCGCAGGCAGCTTTAACTGCACCACAACTTTCATGTCCTAAAACAAAAACCAATTTACTTCCTGCTACTTTACAAGAGTATTCCATACTTCCTAAAATATCATTGTTTTCAAAATTACCTGCAACTCTAGCTACAAAAACATCTCCAATTGTTTGGTCAAAGATTAGCTCTACAGGAACTCTCGAATCTATACAGGAAAGCACAATTGCTTTTGGGTGTTGGCCATCAGTAGTTTGAGAAATTAACGCCTTGTGGTCAATTGTATGAACTTCATCTCTAATAAAACGAGCATTTCCTTCTATAAAATCTTGTAACACCTTCATTGGTGTTAATTGATCTTGTTGTTCTTTTGTAATTGCTTTATTTCTATGTGGCATAATTTATTTTTTTAATTGTTGTTCTTTAATCCAGTTTGTACAGTCTGAAAAAGACTTAAAAATGTGTTCTTTTGTTATTAATTCAGGAATAATCCCAATTCTTTCCATCATGTATTTTGGCTGCTGCAGCAAGTTTACAAATAAAACTTGAATATCTTTATTACTTAACTCCTGAAGCACATCTTCCATGGCATACAATCCAGATTGATCCATATACTGCATTCTTCCCAAACGAATTACAACTGTTGTTGCATTATTTGGAATTTGTTGTGCTAAGCTATGAAAATCACTTGTTGTTCCAAAAAATAACGGACCTTTTATATGTTTGATAAAAACAGACTGTTTTAATTCTTCAGGAAAGTCAGTTTCATCTGCCCAGTTTTTTTCTTTTTTCAATGATTTTACATCAGAGCGTTCTGCAGCCAAATCTCCAATTTTTTTCATAAACATTAGCGAGGCAATTATCAATCCAATTCCTACTGCATATACCAAGTTCCAAAATGTAGACAATAATAATACAACTAGCATTATTAGTACTTCCGAACTTAATTTAAAAGGTCCAATCTTCATATCTCTTGGCAAACTAGGAATCGCTTTTAATCCTTTGTAGTCCATTACTCCAATACCAACAGTTATTAAGATTCCTGCTAAAACTGCTGCCGGAATTTTAGAAGCGATTGGCCCTAAGCCTAATAAAATAATTAACAACATAACACCAGCAACCATACCTGATAATTTTGTTTTTCCACCAGAATTAATGTTTACCACTGTTCTTATTGTTGCACCTGCTCCAGGTAAACCTCCAAAAATAGCTCCAATACTATTACCAATTCCCTGTCCAATTAATTCTTTATTTGGCTTGTGTTTGGTTTTTGTCATATTGTCTGCAACGACACTTGTTAAAAGTGAATCAATTGCTCCCAATAGCGCTAATGTTAAAGCAGTAAAGAGATAAGGCGTAATACTTCCAATACTAAATCCAGTAAAGATTGATAAATTCGGAATTGGAAAACCACCAGGAATTGTTTCTATTGCTCGATAATCTAATCCAAAACCAACTGCAATTCCAGACATTACGAGCAACGCTACTAAAGTGCTTGGTACTTTGGTCGTTATTCGTTTAAAACCATAGATTATTATTATAGTTCCTAAAGCCAGAAGTACTTCGAGTAAATTACTATTTTTTAAAGCATTTGGTAGCACTTTGATTGCTCCTAAAACTCCAGAAGCTTCCTTCGAAGCTAGGGTTTGAGATTCTTTAAGAATATCACTTTGAGTAATTTGTCCAGCGCGTTTAATAGTTTCTTTAAAATCTTCTAAAACTAAAATACCTTCTCCTGCTTCTTTTTTTAAGATGTTTTCTAAAATGATTTCTTCTGCCTGTGGTTTAAATTGATTTACAAAATTTACATCCTCTTTAGGATAATATCCTAAAGAAGGTAAAATTTGAGTTATTAATATAATTACTCCAATGGCTGTCATAAACCCAGAAACTACAGGGTATGGAATGTATCGAATGTATTTTCCAATTCCTAATACACCTAAACCAATTTGCATTAACCCGGCTAATAAAAAGACAGTTAAAATTGCAGGTAAAGCTTTAGAAAGATCACCATCATTTGCTGCAATAATTCCAGCTATAACAACCATACTTACAGCTGTCATTGGTGCTGTTGGTCCAGAAATTTGTGTGTTTGTTCCGCCAAAGAAAGCAGCAAAAAAAGATAAAAAGATAGCTCCGTATAACCCTGCGCTTGGACCAAGCCCAGAACTAACTCCAAATGCTAACGCTAAGGGTAATGCAACAATTCCAGCAGTAATACCACCAAAAAGGTCACCTCTAATATTTTTGAACATATTATATGTATTTTAACCTCTTATAATTGTTTGAGGTTATTGATAAAAAAATTATAATTGAATTTTATTCTCTTGAAAAATAGAGAATAAGTTTAATTTGAAATTAAACAATTTCTGGAGGTGGAAAAACCATGTTTAAATACGGTTTCGTGTAGTTTTTGTTAATGTGCGATAAAGCACTAACTCTTTTAATTGAAGAAAAAAGAAATTCATTGATTTTTATCGGAGATAAAACTACTTTTTCTTTTTCTCCTTTTTGAGTTCCAGGTTCTTCTTCAGAATTTGAGTAAATAAATGAAATATCAACAGAGCTATCAATAACAGATATTATGGTTGGAGCGATAATAAATGTTAGAAATACGATTGAAAAAAAAACAGCTATTTTGTTTTTGTTCATTTTTATTGTTGATAATTTTATAGTTCTTGCAAAGATATGTTTTTAAAAAAAAATGAGTGTTATTAATCTGTTAACATTTTAATATCATCGGCAGAAATCCATCCAATTTTTCCATCTACTAATTGTATCTTCTTCCAATTGTCTACAGCATCTAAAACACTAATTTTTGTGCCTTCATGTAATTCAAAAACAACATCAGAATTTAATGTAGGAGCATTATTAACAGGTGTTTTAGCTGAAAACACAATTGCGTATTTAGTATTGATTGCTTTTTGATATTGATGATAGGTTGTAAACAGCGAAATAATCAGTAAGAAAAAAGATAAAATACTGGTTAAAAAGTAAATTCTTTTTTTATTAGAAATGGTAGAAAAGTAAAAAAGCAAAAATAATACAGCAGCTAAAAACGAAAACACAATTGTTAATATTGCCCACTGATTGTAAGATAATTTTTGTAAATAATTAATCTCTAATCGTTGTAAAAATGTTTTAGGAAGTTCTTCAATATTGTCAATTGTCATTCTTTTTGCAAACTCTAAATTGTTTGCAGCATCTTTATTCAAAGGATCCAATAACAATGCTTTTTCGTAATTGTAAATTGTACTGGCAACCTTATTTAATTTGTAATAAGAATTCCCTAAATTATAATACAAAGTAGAAGAAATCGAATCTTTTGCTTCTATTTCTTTGTAGATTTTTATTGCTTCTTCAAACTTGCCCTCTTTGTATAAAAGGTTTGCATTATCAAACAATATTTTTGTATTTGTTTGCGCAACAAAAATTGTTGAAGACAGTATGCATAAAAAGAAAAATAGTTTTTTCATCTGTTTATAATTGTTTGTCTAATGCGGTTATTACTTTTATCGATTTTTCAAAATCATCATTCATCATTACAACAGTAATTGGAGTGTAACGAGCAATATCACAATTATTTAATACATCAATAAATCCATTAATTGTAGCATCATCAATATGCTTAGAATTTAGAATTTCGATAATATTATCTCTGCTTATATCAGAAGTTTCTATTTGTAGTTTTGCTTTTAAATAATTGTGCAACGCTTTTTCTAAAGCGACATAAAACTTTTCTTTATTCCCTAATTGTTTTTTTGCAACCGATAAATATTTTCTTGCCAGTCTATCTGCTTTTCGCTGTTTTACTCCAACAAGATCACTATTTCTTTTTGATAAAAGGGTGTAAACCATAATTCCAATTGGAATTGCAATTAATGGCAGTAAAAGCAACAAATAAAACCAAGTTGATTTAAAGAAATCTTCTTTTTGTGACGGTTCAAAATTACTTTTAGTTTGAATATATCTAAAATTTGCTCCAGTTACGGCAACATCTTTTTTAGCAATAGTAGTTGTTGTGGTAACAATTTCTTTTCCTTCTAAAACATTTACAAACAAATCTTCTGTTGTAAGGGTCTTGTATTTTTTTTCTGACGGATTAAAATATGAAAACGATACTTTCGGGATTTTATACTTTCCTTTAAATTGCGGTACAACGGTGTATAAATTGTACACAGAACCTTGAATTCCGCTTAACGTGGTTTTAATAGCTTCTTTGTGTTCTGGTGTATAAATTTCTAACTCTTTTGGAGTTTCAATTTCTGGAAGTTCAAATAATTTTAAATTTCCTTTTCCGGTTACAGCAACTTTTATTTGTGAAGA
Source organism: uncultured Flavobacteriaceae bacterium (assembly GCA_913065125.1). Taxonomy (GTDB): domain Bacteria; phylum Bacteroidota; class Bacteroidia; order Flavobacteriales; family Flavobacteriaceae; genus Polaribacter; species Polaribacter gochangensis. Next base: position 718,610 of record CAJYAG010000002.1, read on the forward strand.
TTCATTTGCTTTTAAATCATTTTTACTAGAAGTAACTGCAAAGTCAAATTCACCGACAGCACCATTAAAGTTTTCAGGTTTATTTTCTAACGGCAATTGTTTTACGTTAATTTCTCTTTTTGCTGATGAAAATACTTTGGTAATATTTCTAGTAATCGGATTTCCAAAGAAATCTCCTCTTCCAGTTGGCACACCAATTAAGATGTCCATTTTCATAGGTTCAATCAATAATTTGCCAGATTTAGTAGGAATCAATAATGCTTTTTTTAGCACTACATATCGGTAGTTTTCTCCGTTATAAATTCCGCTTTTAATCTGTAAATTATTAATTGTTATATCTTGATTCCAAAAGCCAATATATTGTGGTGTATCGGTTACAGAAAAATCTTTAACACTAATATTTTCGCTTACATATAATTTATATTCTACATAAATTCCTTCGCCAACATAAGGTTGCGTTTTAGAAACTTCTGCAACTAAATGCACGTTTTGTTGCGCAATATAATTTGGGTCGTTTGGATTTGGAGGAACATCTACTGCTTTTAGGATATTCATTTTCACTGAATTTGACGTCAGTGTTTTTCCGTTTAATTGAATTGTTGCTCCAGAAATTGAAAACGTTCCAACAGCTTTTGGTTCAATAACATAGGTGTATGATTGCGAAAAACTTACATCCCCGTTTATCCAAGATTGATTTACAGATTGACTTGGACCTGCAACAACTTTAAAATCTTTAAAACTTGGCGGCGAAAAATTATCAGCTCCTTGTTTGTTAATAGAAAATACAATTCTAAAGCGTTCATTAACGCCTAATTTACTTTTGCTCACAGTAGTTTTAAAGGCTGCTTGAGCAAAAATAGATTGAGCTATACAACTCAAAAATAGAAATATGTAAATATGTTTATTCTTCATTTTTTGATCGTCAAAAATAATATCTTTTAGAAAAAATTAAAACAGAAATTACCAATCTTTTTCTTGCTTAACTTTAGTTCCTTTAGATTTTTTAACATTCATTTTCTTTTGGGTTTTCTTTTCCTCGTTGTTTAAACTTTCTAACAATTGTTTAATCTGTTGAGGCGTCATATTTCCTTTTTTTGGCTTAGGATTTTGCGGATTATTTTTTTGATCGTTTGGATTTTTCTTTTCTTTTTGATCCTTGTCTTTATCTCCGTCTTTTTTATCGTTCTTTTTGTCGTCCTTCTTATCGTCTTTCTTTTGATCTCCTTTATCGTCGTTTTTATCTTTGTCGCCTTTTTTATCTTTATTGTCTTTTTTGTCTTTGTTATCCTTTTTCTTATCGTCCTTCTTGTCGTCTTTTTTATCTTTATTTTTCTCGTTTTCTTTTTTCAACAATTCTTTAGCAACGGCTAAATTATAACGAGTTTCGTCATCATTCGGGTTGTTTCTCAATGCATTTTTATAAGCATCTACCGCTTGTTGATATTGTTTTTGCTCCATTGCAGCATTTCCAAGATTATGAAAAGACTCAGCTTTTGTATATTTATCTTCAGCACTTTTTGCAGAAACTTCGTATTGCGGAACCGCTTCTTTAAAGTTTTTTTGTTGATACAAAGCGTTCCCTAAATTATAACTTGCCTTTTTATAAGTCGAGTTTTTTTCTAATGCTTTTTTAAACAACACACTTGCATCTGTATATTTTTCTTGCTGATATAATTCGTTTCCTTCTCTTAACAAACTTCTTGCTTCTCTTTGTAATGAGATAGAATCTTTAACTTCTTGAGCGGTTAAAAGTGATGTAAAAAACATCAGAAATAGTAAAAATGAATAATGTACTTTCATAATTTTGTGTTTAATGCTCGTTAAATAAATCGATTTTTTTAACCCATTTTGTTTTCTTGTCTAAAAAGAAAACATCAATGAATATAAAGAAAATTCCGAGTCCGATAAACCATTGAAATTGGTCTTTATAATCAGAAAATTGTTTGGTTTCAAATTCGTTTTTTTGTGCATTTGCAATTAGTTCTTCAATAAAATCAACTGGTTTTTCGGTTTTGTTTCCATCCATATATCTTCCGCTAGCTGCATTTGCAATTGCTTCTAACATTTCTGGCATTCTTTTAGTAATTACGGTTTCTCCTTTGTATTTTTTATAACCAATTAAAGAACCGCTAACTTTCATCGGAATTGGCCCACCTTTTTCTGTTCCAACACCAATAGTATATACTTTTATGCCTTCTTTAGACATGTTTTGGGCAACCTGCTTTGTGTCTTCTTGATGATCTTCTCCGTCAGAAATAATAATTAAAAAACGATTGGTTTGTTCATCATTATTATAATAGGTTTTCGCCAAATTTAATGCTTCGTTGATGGCTGTTCCTTGACTAGAAACCATATCTGGATTTGCATTTTGTAAAAACATTTTTGCAGCCGCATGATCTGTTGTTATTGGCAAAAGCGGATACGAATTTCCTGCATAAATAATAATACCAACTCTATCGCTTCCTAATTTATCAATAATTTTAGAAATAATTTGTTTTGCTTTCTCTAATCTGTTTGGCGCAATATCTTCTGCCAACATACTTTTAGAAACATCCAACGCAAAAACAACATCGACACCTTCTCGTTTTACTGTTTTTAATTTGGTTCCCATTTTAGGATTTACCAAAGAAATAATTAAAAAACTTAACCCAATTACTAAAAACACCAATTTTAAAACAGATTTAAAAGTAGATGTATTTGGAGCTAATTTTTCTAATAAAACAGAATCTGTAAATTTTTTCTGAGTTCTTTTTTTCCACCACAAAGCCAATAGAAATATTACAATTATTGCCGGAATAATTGCTAAATAATAAAAATATATTGGTTCTTCTATTTGATACATTTTTTGTAATTCAAAGATTTAATGATTCAAAGATTTAAAAAAATAATTGTATTTCAATTTGTGTTTTAAATCATTCAATGTTTTAATTTTTCAATTTTAACACGATTATATAAAACTTTTAAATAGTGTGTTTTTTAATAAAAATTCTAAAACGAATAACCCTAATGCTAGAAGCACTAAACTTCTGTATAATTCTTGATAATTATAGTATTTAAATTCTTCTATTTTTGTTTTTTCTAACTTGTTAATCTCGTCGTAAATTGCTTTTAACTCTGTGTTGTCTGTTGCTCTAAAATATTTTCCTTCCGTTTCGTTTGCAATGTGTTTTAGCAGTTCTTCATCAATTTCTACTTGCTGTTTTCTGAACTGCAATTGACCAGTTCTTGGATCTTTAAAAGCAGGGAAATCTGCCATTCCGTTTGTTCCAATTCCAATGGTATATACTTTTATAGACAGTTCTTTTGCTAATTCTGTAGCTGTTTTTGGGTCGATAAATCCAGAATTATTTACTCCGTCTGTCAATAAAATTATGACTTTACTTTTTGCTTTACTTTCTTTCAATCTGTTTACGGCAGAACCTAATCCCATTCCAATTGCTGTTCCGCCTTCTAATTGTCCCCATTTAATTTCAGAAATAGTTCTTTTTACAATTCCTTTATCACTTGTGATTGGAGTTTGCGTAAAACTTTCTCCAGCGTATAAAACAATTCCGATTCTATCATTTGGTCTTTGATTCACAAAATCAGTAGCAACTACTTTTAAAGCCTCTAATCTGTTTGGTTTTAAATCTCTTGCCAGCATACTTGCAGAAACGTCAATTGCCATTACAATATCAATTCCTCTGTTTGTTTTTGTTTTTTTACTTACAGCAACATTTCTTGGTCTTGCCAATGCTAAAATTAAAAGACACAATGCACTTATTCTTACTATAAATAGCATTGGTTTTAATTTACTTATGATTGATTGCTCTGCTTTAAAACCTTTTACACTCGGAATTGTTAATGTTGCCGAACTTCTTTTACGAACCAAAACACGCCAAAGAATCACAAACGGAATTAGTGCAAACAACCAGAAAAACTCTGGACTATGAAACTCAAAATTACTCCAGTTCATCATCTTCAGTTTTAGTTTCAGGAATTTTTATTGCTTCTGGTTTTAATTCATTCACAACTTCTTCAGCTTCTTTTCTATGTGCTTCAATTTGTTCAGACATTGGTTTCGATTTTGCAAACTTTACCAAATCTGCTTCTCTTAACAAATCTCTTAATTTCTTAATGTTCTCTTTTGTGGTAGAAATTGATTTCGAATCATTAAAATCGGTTAAGATTTCTATCAACTCGTCTGTGGTAGATTCTAAGGCTGGCACTTTTAGTTCTCGCTCAATAAACCCTCTTACAATTTCTGTTAGTTCACTGTAATATTCTTTAACCTGATTGTTTTGCCACAATAATTTCTCATCCAATTCATGTAATTTCTGAATCGCTTCATCATATGGTGGTAAAGCAGGAATTATTTCTTCTTCAACAACTTCTTTTTTCTTTCTTAGAACGAAATATAAAATCAATCCAAGAATAATGAATGCAATTAAAACATACCATACATACGGTTTAAAATCATCAAACTGATACGGTTCTTTTTGAATCGATTTTATTGGAAACATTTTTTGTTTTGTGGTATCTATGGCAACTGTTGCAACATTTATCAACAAAGAATCAGTTAAAAATAATTTCTGACGGATAAATATTTGTTGTTGTGGAATGTAATAAGCACCGCTATCAAAACTTGTTAAAATGTATTTTTTGATCAATTGATTTTTTAACGTATCAATTTTTTTATCTTCTATAATTTCTAAACCAGTTAGGTTTTCAAGTTTAGGAATGATCACATTTGCAGTGTCGTTCACCGTTATTTTAAACTCAAATTGCTCGCCAATTCTAATACTAGTCGTGTCAATTTCTGCTTTAACAACAGGGATGCTTTGTGCAAATGTTGCAACTGAAAATAATAATAATAATATGTAGAATAATTTTTGTTTCATTTTCGTTTTGTCTGGTCGAGCGGAGTCGAGACCTAAATAACCTCTCAATTCTGCTCGTGGAGACATTTTTTTATTGTTTATCCTTTGTGTTTGAAATAGCCTAATAATTTTTTCACATAATCTTCATCCACACGAGTTGTAATTGTTCCTGCGCCAGATTTGCTAAACGTTTTTGTATAATAATCGTGTAACCGCAACGCATTTGCTTTGTAATTTCTTCTAATATTTTTAGAACTTGTATTTATCAATTGTGTTTTTCCAGTTTCTGCATCTTGCATGGGTACCATTCCTAAATTCGGAATTTCAGCATCGTGCTTGTCAAAAATTTTGATACCTGTAACATCGTGTTTTCTTCCTGCAATTTTTAAAGTTTGTTCATAATTATCATCCATAAAATCAGACAACAGAAAAATAATTGCTTTCTTTTTTAGCACGTTTGATAAAAATTTCAACGCTTCATTGATGTTCGTTTTTTTACTTTTTGGTTTAAACTCAATCAATTCTCTGATGATTCTTAACACATGACTTTTTCCTTTTTTTGGCGGAATGTATAATTCTACTTGATCAGAAAATAAAATCAGCCCCACTTTGTCATTGTTTAGAATTGCAGAAAAAGCCAATGTTGCTGCAATTTCGGTTGCGGTGTCTCTTTTAAATTGTTGATTTGTTCCAAAGAATTCAGAACCAGAAATATCTACCATTAAAACCATGGTTAATTCTCGTTCTTCTTCAAAAACTTTCACATAAGGTTCGTTGTAACGCGCAGTAACATTCCAGTCGATAGCTCTAATATCATCGCCATATTGATATTGACGTACTTCAGAAAACGTCATACCACGACCTTTGAAAGTCGAATGATATTCGCCACCAAAAATATGATCAGACAACCGACGTGTCTTAATCTCTATTTTTCGTACTTTTTTAAGTATTTCTTTTGTATCCATTGGCTTAGTAAACAGTTTTCAGTCGCAGTTTTCAGTTATCAACTAACCGTTGAGTTTTTCTTTTAGTATTCAGAACAACTGCCAACTGACACTGAACACTGCCAACTCTTTTCTATGGTACTTCAACTTCATTAATGATGCTGTTTATAATATCTTCTGAAGTGATGTTTTCTGCTTCAGCTTCGTAAGTAATTCCGATTCTGTGACGCAAAACATCATGCACAACAGCTCTAACATCTTCTGGTATTACATAACCTCTACGTTTGATAAAAGCATAGCATTTTGCTGCTTTTGCCAAGTTGATGCTTCCACGAGGAGAAGCTCCAAAGCTGATCAAAGCATTTAAGTTAGGTAAGTTATATTTATCTGGATAACGTGTTGCAAAAATGATATCTAGAATGTATTTTTCAATTTTTTCATCCATATAAACTTCATTAACAACCTCACGAGCTTTTAAAATTTGCGCTACAGAAACTACAGGATTTACAGTAATAAAATCGTTGTTTAAATTCTGACGCATAATGGTTTGCTCATCAGAAATTTTTGGATAATCAATTACCACTTTCAACATAAAACGGTCAACTTGTGCTTCTGGTAAAGGATACGTTCCTTCTTGTTCTACCGGATTTTGTGTTGCCATTACTAAAAAAGGTTCGTCTAACTTAAAGGTTTCATCACCAATTGTAATTTGACGCTCTTGCATGGCTTCTAACAAAGCAGATTGCACTTTTGCTGGCGCTCTGTTAATCTCATCCGCCAATACAAAGTTTGCGAAAATTGGTCCTTTTTTAATCATGAAATCGTTCTCTTTCATGTTGTAAATCATCGTTCCAACAACATCCGCAGGTAATAAATCTGGCGTAAACTGAACCCTGCTAAAAGAAGCTTGAACCGCTTTAGATAATGTGTTAATTGCTAATGTTTTTGCCAAACCCGGAACACCTTCAAGAAGAATATGTCCGTTTCCTAACAAGCCAATTAACAACCTTTCTACCATGTCTTTTTGACCGACAATAACCTTGTTCATTTCTAAGGTTAAAATGTCAATAAAGGCACTTTCTCTTTCAATCTTTTCATTGATTGCTCTTACATCTACATTCATTTGTTGCTCTATCATTTTAGTAATTTAAGTTTGATAAAAATTTATTGGAAACAAAGCTACAATAATAGCGATTTTTTTCTTGTTAAAAGAATGCTAAAGGTTTGGTTAAAGTATTGTGAAATATAGTTGTTCAAGATTGTTAAAAGATTCCATTTTAACAGTAAAGGAACCAAATAAAGTAGTGAGTTAATTGTATAAATTGATGTTCAATTTTTTTAGAACCTATATTCCACCTTTAAAAGCACAAATCGTTCTAACAATCTATATTCCGTTGTTGATGTTCCAATATCACTAATTGAAAAATTTCTAAAAGATGATGTATTAAATAAGTTTTTACCTGTCAGCCCTAATGTTAATTTATCTTTTTTAATTGTGTATCTCATATCAAAATCTAAAAAATAATAATTCTTTTCAGTATCTAAATCTCCAAAATAATAACGTTCAGATTGTAGTTGAATGTCAAAATTCTTATTAAAGACAAAAAACAAATCTAAAAAACTTTCATTGTTTGTATAAGAATTATTTATTGCACTAACTTCTATTTTATTCGTCGTCCATTTTGTGCCAATATGATAATTAAACATTCCTTTAAAGCCAGATCGAAATTCTAAACCATAATTGTAGTTTTTAGATTTTACTTCTCGCAAATTAGAATTATTTATTACATTTTTATAATTTGATTTTGAAAACCCAATATCTAGTTTTAAGTTAGAAGATATAAATTTAAAATAATAATCTAATTTTGAATTGATGCTGATAAATTCTCGATCTTTAATTACTATTCTTTCAGACTGTGTAAAATTTTGTTTGATCAAACTATTGTTTGAAAAGAAATCAAAATTTTTGCTATAAAAAACAAAAGTATTAGCAAAAAAACGGTCGCTCCAATTTCCTAGTTGATAATTTAAAAAGAATGAAGAAGCCTTTAATTGATTAAAATTCCCAGTTCCTTTAGAAAAGGAACGAAAACCAGTTAACACATAGTTGTTGTAAGTGTCTAATGTTTTTGCGTTTGTTGTTTTGTATGAATAAGAAGATGTAATTTTATTTTTACCATTTATCTTCCAATCAAGCCCAATACTTGGGTTTATAAAAAAAGGATGTTCTTTTTTTGAAAAACCATCAAATTTTAATTGATTAAAAATTTGATGAAAACCTAATTTTCCAGTTAGTGCAAAATCTTTTATTTTGTAACGATATTTTGTTTTTAGATATAGATTATTGGTTTGATAATTGGTGTTGTTTTGAAAACCATTTGGGGTTTCTAAAAGCGTAGTATTTTCAAATAAAGTAAAGCTTGTATTTAATTTATCTTTTCTAAAAATATTACCAAACTGTAATTCTAGCAAATCCCCGTTTTTCTTTCTGTCTAATAAATGCGCTTCAAAACCTGCTAACTGCATTTGGTTTTCACTCAGTTGTTTTACATTATTTGCATTTGCTGATGTTGGAAATAAATCTTGATAAAAGAATTGATTGATAGTGTAGTTTTGAGGTGTTTTCTCATCAATAAATCGACCAGTAAGTAAAAATACTTTTTTGTCTTTAAACTTGTTTGAATAGGTTATTTTTTGATCGAAAAGGCTATTGTTAGATTGTAAATTTTGAATAGTTGATGCTCCATTAAATACTAAATTAGATTGTCCATTTGTACTGCCATCGTTATATTTTGTAGTGCTTTCAAGTATTTTAGTTTTCGAGATAATATATGCAAAATCTAGTTTACTAAAACTAATATTTTTTTTATTTAGTAAATTAAAATTTTCTTTATTTGTAAAACTTATTCCATTAGCAGTAACGTTATCAACAGAATTTCTAAAAGAGCTATTTTCATCCCAATTAAAGAAACCGAGTGTTTTTATTTTTATTTTTTTTGTAGGATTAAAAATGGCGTTTAAAGAAAGTAATTCAGCATTATTAAAATTAGTTCTATTCTTTTTAAAATTTAAAGAACTTGTTGATAAACCAATAAGTTTACCTACTTGTTGATTATCGCCAATACTGGCGGGTTCGTTAAAACGAAAAGGTCTAATTAGGTTTTCAATATCGCCAGTAGCATCAACACCAATGTTATTTAAGTTTGTAAGAAAATAAAATTTATTTTTCTTTCCAAAGTTCATTAAATTACCAAGTAGCTCGTGCCTGTTTTTTAAACTTGAACCCATTTTAATATTGCCAAACCATATTCGTTTAGCTTTTTTATTTAGTTTAAGGTTTAAAGCAACTTTATTGCTTTCTTCAATTCCTTTTAACAAGCGATTATTGGAGTAATTTTTTAAAATTTCGACTGTTTCAATAGGATATGCAGGCATATTTTTAGAAAGTATTTTGTATCCTTTTTCAAACAAATCATCTCCGTCAATCATTAATTTTTCTATTTCTTGATTGCCAACCTTTATGGTTCCGTTAGAATCAATATTTAACCCAGGAATGGTTTTTAATAAGTCTTCTACGGTTTGTTCTGTGCCATTTGTAAAATGTTTTGTTTTAAAAGAAATAGTGTCTTTTTTTACTATAATTGGGTTTTCCGCATTAATAATTACCTCATCTAATTGATTTAACTTTTCTTTTAAAATTACATCTATTCTTAATTCCTTTATTGAATCGTTTAAGACAATAGGTATAATTTTTGAGATGTGACTTATTGTGGAAAAATTTAAATATAAGTTGCCTTTTTTGTTTATTTTTAAAAAATACTCTCCATTATCATTGGAAAAAGCGTAGTTTATTATTGACGTACTGTCTTTTTTAGCAAGTATATTAGCAAAAGAAATTGGATTATTTTGTGTATCTATAATTTTGCCTTTTACTATATATTGAGCTTGCAAAAACCCGCAAAATGAAAACCATAAGATTACACCAATTATATATCTAAAATTATTCCATTCTTTTAACATTAAAACTTGATATATTTAGTTTTTTTCTTCAAAGACCTTCTCAATATTATAATCTTCGTTAGAATTTACTTTGATTTTAGCTCCTCTTGGTAGTGTTGATTGTAGTTTTTTAATAAAATCATTCACAGCCTCGTTTTTATATGTTATATAATCTTTAAAAAGAATTTTATCTCCGTTATTTGGCTTTACAATACTGTAATCTAATATATTATTAGATTCTTTTATGCTATTAAGTAGAAAATGAATGTTCCCATCTATTGATTTCATTTCAATAATTAAGCCAGGTAATCCATAAAACTTCCATGGACCATGAATTATTGGTATTTTTGTTGTAAACCACACTTCATATTCTCTACCTCTAAACTTTAATTTAGCTAAATTACAAACATATTTCCCAATTTTTTTAACCTCAACGCCATGGCCAAAACCCCAAACAAAATTTGGAGTCTTTTCTTCGACAATACATGGTCTTAGTTTTCCTTCTTTCGAATACACATCTCTAAAAATAATTTTTCTTTCATTTAAATTCTTATATACTTGTTTTCCAATTTTATCATTACCATCAATATTAATGTTAAAAGATTCTTCATCATCAAAATTGTTTTTATTAGAGAGTGAATCAATTTTATAAAAAACAGTTAATGATTCACTTCCTTTAATATATAATTTTGCTATAGAAACCTCATTTAAGCCTTTATTAATATAAGTGTAATTAGCAATAATAGTTGCCTTTTCTTGTGAGTAAATCAATTGAGTAATTAGTGTTAAAACTAAAATAATTGTTTTATTTATCATATCAAATTTATTCAATTATAAGAGTAGAACTTTATTTTAAAGTTCTACTCTTTATTTTTATTGTTTTAAAGATTCCTCTATAGCCTTTTTAACTCCACTTTTTAAAAAAGTACATTCAAACCATGAGGCATCAACAGTCACTTCTATATCTACCTCTATACCATCAAAGACACCTTTAATAGTTACCGTACAAGGTCTTGGTTCTTTGTTGCAAAATTCAATCTTATCCGAAATCTCAAGTAAATTTGAATTTGCGGCTGTTATTCTGCCTAAAAATATAAAGGCAAAGAATATTGTTAAAACTAATTTCTTCATATCTATTTTATTATGTTTTTTCTGTAAAACCCTTTAGTAAAGAACCTGCAGCTTTAGCACAGTTTTCTGCTTCAACTGTTACAACAACGTCAATTTTTTTACCATCAAACGTGCCTTTAATTTTAATTTCACATTCTTTGAATTCTTTATTAAAACTATATATAATTTCAAGATTTTCTTTTAAATCTACTTTTTTTTCATTAGCTGTTTTTACTGATGCAAAGGTATTTGCTGTAAAAATGATAGCTATTATTAATAATACTTTTTTCATAATTAATATATTTTGTGAGTAAAAATTTACTCGTTATTTTATTTTTAAAATTTGAGTTTTTTATGAATAAACAAGTTTATAACTCTAAAAACTTGTAAGAAAATTTACTTCTAAAGGTTTTTCTCTTTTTATTGTTAAGTATAGCTAAGTCATAAATTATTGGTTTTAAGTGAAACATTTACATAAGATGTTTTCCTTAAAAAGTTGACCTTAGAAGACTTTCTTTTTCATAGCAATCTCTATTAAGGTTTTTCTTTTTTGCATTGTAAAGTTTAAAATTGATTTTTTATTTTCCAAATATTTTAATTCCCTTTTTGGAATAATCATTTCTATTGCAATGAAATCCCACAAAGTGCTATTCCAAAATGGAATGTTTTTTTTCATTTTTTTTATTAAATTTGATAAAAAAGCTATTTAATGTTATGGAAAAAGAAAAACCTCAAAAGAAAGCTGCTAAAGTTTTAGAACGAATAATTGAGAAAAGACAAGAGTTAGGAATTACACAAAAGAGCTTAGCTCTTGATTTGTATTTATCTTCAAATGGGTATTTTAAAGTAGAAAAAGGATATACTAGTTTAAGTGTACTCCGATTATTAGAAATTGCTGAGGCGTTAAAAGCGAATCCGTGTGATTTTTTTGAAGACCTGTAAAAAGTTATACGATATCGTTTTTTTAAAAAATAAATTTGGAGTTAGTTATACTTCTTTAAAATAAGTTTGTTGTTTTCAAAAACACCATAGGTAAAATGACCAATCCAATCGCCTAAATTAATGTATTTGCTATTTTCTGATAACTGAATATCTAAAGGTAAATGTCTGTGACCAAATACAAAATAATCGTAGTGTTTGGTTTCTAATTTGCGTTTGCAATATTGTGCCAACCATTCGTTTTCTTCGCCTAAAAACACAGCATCTTCTTCGCCAGAAATCAATTTGTTTTTAACCGACATATATTGCCCTAATCGCATTCCTACATCTGGATGCAACCATTTAAACATCCATTGAAATAAGGGAAAAGTAAACACTTTTTTCATGCGTTTATACCCTTTGTCTCCCGGGCCCAAACCATCGCCATGACCAATCAATAAAGTAGTGTTGTTAAATGTAAATTCTTGAGGTTTGTGATAAACAGGAATGTTCAATTCTTTTTCAAAGTAATCTTTCATCCATAAATCGTGGTTTCCCACAAAAAAATAAATCGGAATTCCGCTGTCTTTTATTTCTGCTAATTTCCCTAAAACTCTTACAAATCCTTTTGGAACAACGGTTTTATATTCAAACCAAAAATCAAATAAATCGCCCAATAAAAAAATAGCAGCTGCATCATCTTTTATTTCGTCAAGCCAAGCAACAAATTTTTGTTCTCTCGGAAAACTAGCTTCTGCTGTTGGCGCTCCTAAATGCTGATCGGAAGCAAAGTATACTTTTTTGTTTATTGGAATTTCAAGATTCATTGTCACAAAGAAACGGCATTAATTGTTACTTTCCAACTCTAACACTTTTTGCAGCATTTTATCATCAGATTGAATCACTCTATAAAAACCATCGTCGCCGTAAATTTGACTTGCAATGGTAGCTTTTAAATATTCTTTTATGGTTTGTTCAACTTTTTTTGAAGGTTTAAATCGTTTAGCATAACGTCTTCTAGAATCTTTTAAAGTACTGTTGATGTTTTCTAAATACTCGTTATATGGTTTGTTGATGTCATAATTTTCAATAAAATTATCTAAACTGTTTTTTGACAATTCTTTTCTGTTAACATCCACCAAATCAAAAGCAAAGTTCTGAATGGTATTAAAATAAAAAGTGTTTAAATAGGATGTTGTATCAACCGCAACAAAAACGTCGGGAATAATTCCGCCACCGCCATAAACAATCTTACCTTTTGGCGTTGTAAACTTTAAAGAATCAACCACTTTTATGCTATCTTTATTTAGTAATTCTCCGTTTTCAATTCTATTATTTAAATCTCTAGAATAGTTTCTTTTTTTGCCTTTTTCGTACGGTTTTTGAATGGATCTACCAGTTGGTGTATAATAACGTGCAATTGTTAAACGCACAGCAGAACCATCGCCTAAATCTAATTCTTCTTGCACCAAACCTTTACCAAAAGAACGTCTTCCAATGGTTGTTCCTCTGTCATTATCTTGTAAAGCACCCGCAACAATTTCTGAAGCCGATGCAGAATTTTGGTCGATTAAAATATACAATCCGCCATTTTGAAAAGCGCCACGATTTGTTGCATGCGATTCATCTACATTGCCTTTATTATCTTTTGTGAAAACAATTAATTTTCCGTCTTCTAAAAATTCATCAACAATACTAGTTGCAATATCTACATATCCGCCACCATTTCCTCTAAGGTCTAACACTAAATCTGTCATTCCTCTTTCTTGAAGTGTTGTTAAAGCCGTTTTAAATTCTTTGTACGATGTTCTTGCAAAGCGCTCTAATTTAATATAACCAATAGAGTCATTTATCATATAAGAAACATCGACACTTTTAATGGCAACTTTTCCTCTTTTTATAGAAATTGTAAATAAAGAATCGTTCGATTTTCTATAAACTTGCAAATCAATAGTTGTGTTTGTTTTTCCTTTTAAAAATTTAGGAATGGCATTGGTATTGTATTTTTTACCAAATAAAGTATCTGTATTTGCCATTAAAATACGATCTCCTGCTTTAATTCCTGCTTTAATACTTGGTCCACCTTTTATGGGTTGAATTACCGTAATAGAATCTTTTATCATTCTAAACTGAACACCAATTCCTACAAAATTACCTTGCATATTTTCAGTGATTTCTTGCAGGTTTTCTTTTGGAATGTATACAGAATGTGGATCTAATTTACCTAAGATTTGTGTAATTGCACCGTCTAATAAATTATCAGTATCTACACTATCTACATAATCTCTTTGAATGTAATCAATCAAGCGTTTTATTTTTACTTCGTTCGAAGATTTTTTTGCAAAGAAGCTGTTAGAGGAATTACTTCCATTAAAGAAAGTTCCTATTAAAACGCCAATTACAATTGCAAAAGCAAAGTAAAGTGGTAAATAATTTTTATCTTTCATTTGTTAACTGCATTAGTTCTACGCCTGCTTTTTCTAAGAATCGCAACCCTGTATCGTCTTTATAAGCATGTGCATACACAACTCTTTTTATTCCTGCTTGATGTATTAACTTACTACATTCTTTGCAGGGGGACATCGTTATGTACAATGTTGCTCCGTTACAAGATTGTGTAGAAGAAGCTACTTTTAATATAGCATTTGCTTCTGCGTGTAATACATACCATTTAGTGTAATTGTCTTCGTCTTCGCAAAAGTTTTCAAAACCAGTTGGCGTTCCGTTAAATCCGTCAGAAATAATCATTCTGTCTTTTACAATTAAAGCGCCAACTTGTTTGCGTTCGCAATGCGATAATTTTGCCCATTCTAGAGCCATTTTTATATAAGCAGTATCGTATTTATGTTGCTTTTTATTCATGTAGCTAATGTAGTTTCTTTTATAAAGTTGAAGCGTTAATTTTTTACCAAAAAACACGCTCTATCATCATTGGTATTACAAAACCAATTACAATAGACGAGGTAACCATAATCCAATCTCTTCTAGAAACTTTAAAAACCGAGTGCATTAAAGCACCAACAATTAAAATTCCTAAAACAATAATTACTTGCGACAGTTCTATTCCTAAGGCAAATTCTAATAAGGGCATTAATTTATCTTCTTCACGCCCGATCATCCTTCTAAAATAATTAGAGAACCCTAAACCATGAATTAGACCAAAAATTAAAGCAAAAATCAAGTTGATATTGTCTTTGCTGTTTGCTGTTTTTCCTAAATTAAAAATATTTACTACTCCGGTGATAAAAATAGTAACCGGAATTAAAAACTCTACAATTACAACATCAATTTTTAAAACTTCATACGCAGATAAGGCCAAAGTTAAGCTGTGTCCAATTGTAAATAATGTGATTAACCACAACACTTTTTTTAGTTGATAAAATTCAAAAATAACAGCGAGCGCAATTAAGAAAAGAATATGATCGTATGCAGAAAAATCTAACACATGATTTAGTCCCATTTTTACATATAAAAGAAATTCGTCCATTAAAAATATTTTTAGAAAATCAAATATATAAAAAAGATATGCTCAGTATTCTTAAACCTAAAATAATATTTATAAATTTGGAAGAGTTTGAAAATATTTTACACAATTATTAACTAATTAAAATAATATGAGTTCTAGAAGAGATTTTATAAAAAAATCGGCAATTATTGGTACAGGAATAGCCATGTCTCCAAGTTTATCTTTTGCATCAAACAATCCTTATAAAGAAGAAAAATTAAAGGTAGGATTAATTGGTGTTGGTTTGCGAGGAACCAATCACTTAAGCAATGTGTTGTTAAGAGATGATGTTTTGGTCACTGCAATTTGTGATATTGATTCTAGAAGAATTAAAATGGCCTTAGATAGAATTGATAAAGCAGGAGAAAAAAAGCCTAAAATTTTTGGTAAAAACGATCTAGATTATAAGAATTTATTAGCATTAGATGATGTTGATGCTGTAATTATTTCTACACCTTGGTTGTGGCATACGCGTATGGCGAAAGACGCAATGTTGGCAGGAGTTTACGCAGGTTTAGAAGTTTCTGCGGCAAATACAATGGAAGAATGTTGGGATTTGGTAAACACACACGAAGAAACAGGAACGCATATGATGATTCTTGAAAACGTAAATTATCGTAGAGATGTTTTGGCTGTTTTAAACATGGTAAAGCAAAATGTATTTGGAGAATTGTTACATTTTAGATGTGGATATCAACACGATTTGCGTTTTGTAAAATTTAATGACGGAAAGTCTGCTTACGGAAAAGGAGTGGAGTTTGGAGAAAAAGGAATTTCAGAATCTGCTTGGAGAACACAACATTCATTATTAAGAAATGCAGATGTATATCCAACGCACGGAGTTGGACCAATGGCAATAATGTGTGATGTAAACAGAGGAAATCGATTTATGTCACTAACATCTCATGCAACAAAAGCAAGAGGATTAAACAAATATATTGTTGATAACGGAGGAAAAGAACATCCAAATGCAAAATTAAAATGGAAGCAAGGAGATATTATTACATCAACCATAGAAACAACAAATGGCGAAACTATTATTGTAACTCACGATTGTAATTCGCCAAGACCGTATTCTTTAGGATTTAGAGTTCAAGGAACAGAAGGACTTTGGGAAAAAGATGGTGATAGAATGTATATTGAAGGAAAATCGGAGCCACATCGTTGGGACGAATCTAAAGAATGGTTAGAAAAATACGATCATCCACTTTGGAAAAAATTTGGAGAACACGCACAAGGTGCTGGCCATGGCGGAATGGATTTCTTTGTGATTAATGCTTTTGTAGAATCGGCAAAACGTAATATTGCACCACCTTTAGATGCTTATGATGCTGCTGCTTGGAGCGCAATTACACCCCTTTCTGAAGCGTCAATTGAAAACAACGGAGCACCACAAGATTTTCCAGATTTTACACGCGGAATGTGGGTAAAACGCAAACCGTATAATTGGATGAAAGATTCGTATTAATAAAATTTAATAGAAATAAAAACCTCAACTTTTTAGTTGAGGTTTTTTGTACTCGAGGTGGGAATCGAACCCACACTCCCGAAAGAACTGGATTTTGAATCCAGCGCGTCTACCAATTCCGCCACTCGAGCAAAATATCGGATTGCAAATTTAAAAAATAAAATCAGTATTAAAGCAAAAAAAACAACTCATCTCATTAAATATTTTTATTTTTGCAGCACACAACACACTAACTTATAACAAAACACAACTAAATGCCTTCAAGTCAATTAAATCCAAAGATATTTGCCTGTTCTCAAAGTGTAGAATTAGCAGAAAAAATAGCCAAAGAATATGGCGTAGAATTAGGTAAAGTAACAGTGACTCATTTTAGTGATGGGGAATTTCAGCCAGCTTTTGAAGAATCTATACGTGGAAGACGCGTTTTTATTATAGGTTCTACGTTTCCAACAGCAGATAATTTGATGGAAATGTTGCTAATGATAGATGCTGCAAAAAGAGCATCGGCAAGACACGTAACTGCAGTAATGCCTTATTTTGGTTGGGCAAGGCAAGACAGAAAAGACAAACCAAGAGTTGCTATTGGCGCAAAATTAGTTGCTAATTTAATTCAAGCAGCGGGAGCAACAAGAATTATGACGATGGATTTACATGCAGATCAAATTCAAGGGTTTTTTGAAAAACCAGTAGATCATTTATTTGCATCAACAATTTTTTTACCTTACGTAAAATCACTTGGACTAGAAGATTTAATGATTGCATCTCCAGATATGGGTGGATCTAAAAGAGCGTATGCATATTCTAAATACTTAGATTCTGATGTAGTAATTTGTTATAAGCAACGTAAAAAAGCCAACGTAATTTCTCATATGGAATTGATTGGTGAAGTAACGGGTAAAGATGTAATTTTGGTTGATGATATGATTGATACCGGAGGAACACTAGCTAAAGCTGCCGATTTAATGATGGAAAGAGGCGCGAAAAGTGTCCGAGCAATTTGTACACATCCATTGCTTTCTGGAACAGCAATTGAACGTATAGAAAAGTCAAGTTTAATCGAATTAATAGTGTCTGATACAATTCCTTTAAAAAGGACAAGTTCTAAAATAAAAGTTGTATCTTGCGCCCCTTTATTCGCAGATGTTATGCACAAAGTCCAAGACAATACTAGCATCAGCGGACAATTTTTAATGTAAACAAATAATAATTAAATAAAAGTAATGAAATCAATTACAATCAAAGGATCTCAAAGAGAAAGCGTAGGTAAAGTAGCAACGAAAGCCTTACGTAATGCTGGTCAGGTTCCTTGCGTTATATACGGAGGAGACAAACCATTGCATTTTTCAGCAGCAGAAATTGCATTTAAAAATCTTGTGTATACTCCAAACGTTTATACAGCAACGATTGAATTAGATGGTAAGAAAATAGCCGCTATTTTACAAGACATTCAGTTTCATCCAGTAACAGATAAAATCTTACATATAGATTTTTATCAATTATTTGATGATAAAGAAGTTACTATGGAAATCCCTGTACATTTAGTAGGGAAAGCACCGGGTGTTTTAAACGGAGGATCTTTACGTTTCCCAAAACGAAAATTAAGAGTAAAAGCATTACCAGGAAATTTGCCAGATTTTTTCAATGCAGATATTTCTAAATTGAAAATTGGAAGTAAGTTATTTGTTACAGATATTGATAGTAATAACTGTACATTTTTACATCCAGCAAACACAGTTGTTGTACAAGTAAGAATGTCTCGTAATGCAACTGCAGAAATCGAGGAGGATGAAGAAGAAACTGAAGCAGAAGGAGAAGCTCCAGCAGCAACAGAATAGATATAAAATATTCTAAATATTAAAAAAGCGTTACTTATTGTAGCGCTTTTTTTATTTTTGTAAAATATGAAGAAATTTTTAATTGTTGGTTTAGGGAATATCGGAGAAAAATATGAGAATACGCGTCATAATATTGGCTTCAAAATACTAGATGAATTGGCAAAAGATTTTAAAGCTACTTTTGAAACGGATAAATTAGGAGACATTGCTGATTTTCGTTTTAAAGGAAGAACTTTTATTCTGCTAAAACCAAGCACATACATGAATTTGAGCGGAAAAGCAGTTAAATATTGGATGGATAAAGAGAAAATATCCATAGAAAATATTTTAATTGTTACAGATGATTTAAATATCGATTTTGGAACCATCAGATTAAAAGGGAAAGGTTCTGCTGGCGGACATAATGGATTGAAAGATATTCAAGAAAAATTAAATACAACTACGTATCCACGATTCCGATTTGGAGTTGGCGCAGATTATTCTAAAGGAAGACAAGTAGATTTTGTGCTAAGTAAATGGAGCAAAGAAGAAGAAAGTCAATTGATAGAAAGATTGCCTGTTTCTTGTAATGTAATTACGTCTTTCGGAACTGTTGGAATGGCAAATACTATGAATACTTTTAACGGAAAGTGATATTTTTGTTAAAGTCTAAGCGAAGTATTTTAATAATTGTTACATTAAATTTTATTGTTTAATTATTAGATTGACTAGTTATCACTAGCAAACCATTCTGCAAATGAAGTTTCTGTTTCTTGCAAACGCAACGAAAATAAGTTGATGTTTTTTGGCAATCTCTTTTTAATTTTTGAAGCAAAATCAATCACCATCATTTCACTGGTTGGCTGATAATCAACCAAAATAACATGATGATCACGATCCTTTAATTCTTTTGCCAATTCGATATGTGGTGTGTTTTGGTTAAAAACTGTTGCATGATCAAATACATCAACAATTTCTTCTTTCACAATTTTTTTTAAGTCAGAAAAATCAATCACCATACCATATTTAACCTGAGAACTGTCTGATATTGGTTTTCCAATGACGGTTACAGAAAGTTTGTAAGAATGTCCATGAACATTTTTACACTTGCCATCATAACCATACAATGCATGACCGGTTTCAAAATTGAATTGTTTTGTAATTCTTATTGTGCTCATGTTATTATCTTTTCTTTGCTTTAAACTTGTTGTAAAAATACATGATTGCTAATACGATTGCCAATCCTAAAAATAAATAATCTCCGCCCATAATTTTATTTTTTAAATTTTGATAACGCTTTTTTTGTGAAATTAGAAAGCACTAATTTTCCAGTAATTTCTGCTCTTACTAGTAATAAGTTATTCCAGTTTTGCGTTCCTTCCCAAAGCACTTTTTTCATCTCTGTTATGGCATCTGGATTGTAAGAGGCTAATTTTTCTGCTAAAATTTCAGTCTCTTTCGTCAGTTCGTTTTTGGTTTCAAAGACTTTTGCAAACAATCCTTTTTCTTTTGCCCAATACGCATTTTTCCATTCTGTTGCTGCCAACGTTAATTCTGCCAAACCAGCAACGCCAATTTTTCTTTCAACAGCAGGAGCAATCACAAAAGGTCCGATTCCGATTGTTAATTCTGATAACTTTATTGAAGCAGCCTCGGTTGCCAACACATAATCACAGGCAGCAATGATTCCAACGCCACCTCCAACTGCTTTTCCTTGTACGCTTCCAATAATCAATTTAGAACAGGTTCGCATCGCGTTGATTACATTTGCAAATCCAGAAAAGAATTTTTTTCCGTCTTCAAAGTTATCAATGGCAACCAATTCATCAAAAGATGCGCCTGCACAAAATGCTTTTTCTCCTTCAGATTTTAAAATGATAACATTCACTTCATCCACCATAGAAATACGTTGCAACTCTTTTGTTAATCGATCTAATAAAACACTCGGAAACGAATTACTTGCCGGATGACCAAATTCTATTGTAGCAATTCTGTTTACAATATTGGTGTATAAACTTCCTTCAGTAGATTTCGTTGTCATAATATTGAGTATAAGTATTCAAATTTACTGCTTTTGTGCAAGTGGAGAAAACTTTCTGTTAAATTTAAAAAATAAAAAAATACCTCTAAAAAACATCCAAACCGTAAAGGCAATCCAAATAGCATACAATTTAAAGTTTAAAGAATCGAAAAGTAACAGAGTCGGAATAAAACCAACTAAGGTTGCAAAAATTAATACATTTCTCAAGTATTTCATTTCTCCTAAACCTTTAAAGATCCCATCAAAAATAAAGGTCATAGCACACAATGGTTGCATCACTAAAATGACCCAAAACACTAGATAAAATTGTTCTAAAACAGCGGTTTCTTTGGTAAATAGTGTTCCGATTGACTTGTAGAAAATAACTCCTAAAAGAATAAAAGTACTCCCCAAAACAAAGGCGTATTTTAATAATTTTCTATTCAGTTTGATGAGAGTTTTATAATCTTTCTGACCCAATAACTTTCCCGATAAAATATTACCAACACTAGAGTATCCATCAATCATAAAAGCACCTAATAACCATAAATTTAAACCGATAATATAAGCCGCAATATATTCTTTGCCATAAGAAGTTGCATAGGCCGTTCCAAAATACAAGGCCAAGTTTAAAGCCAATGTCCTAATAAATAAATTGAATATCATACCTAGTAATCGGTTTATTTCTGGATGTACTGGTAAGATAATTTTTAAAGGAATTGTGGTTTTTTTCAATAACAAAATTGCAGATAAAACTGCCATTGTAATTTGCGCAATTACACTCGCATACGCTGCGCCTTTTATATACATTGCAGGTATAATGTCTGAAAACCCGTACACAAAAAGATAATCTAAAATAATGTTTAATATTGCGCCAGTGATTGCAATAATCATTGGGTAATAAGTGTTTTGTAAGCCTCTAAAAACTCCAAAAACTGCAAAGGTAAAAAGTGTAAATGGAAAGCCTAAAATCCGAATATTAAAATATTCAACACAGTATTCTAAAATAACTCCAGAAGCATTGTAAAATTTAAAAATGACTTCTGAAAACGGGTACGAAATAGCTATTACGAATACACTGAGTACAACAACAATTGTTATAGCTTGTGCTGGCAAGGATTTTATTTCACCTAATTTATTAGCTCCTAAATATTGAGAAATGATGGAAGAAATAGCGCTTCTAATTTGACCAAAAACCCAAACTAACATAGAAATAAACGCGCCCACAATTCCAACTGCGGCCAAAGATTCTATCGCATTGTTTTCTATATTTCCAATGATTGCCGTATCGGTAATAGAAAGTAGTGGTTCTGCAATTCCGGCAACCAAAGCAGGAAAAGCCAATTTATTTATTTTTTTTAAGCTAATATCTGTTTTCAAAATCGCTTCAAAAATACTACTATTAATGTTCTTATAAATGATAAAAAAGAGAGATTTAAGAAAGTGCTTTTGCAGTTCATTTATTTTGTGTAATTTTCTCTAATCATAAAAAACCTTACATGAAAAATATACTTGTTCCAATCGGTTCTTCAGAAAACTCAATAAACACCTTGCAATATGCCATTGATTTAGCTTGCGAAATAGATGCAAATATTTTTGTGCTTAGGGCATATAATGTACAACCAAAAGCAGGAACAATTATAAATATTGATGGAATTTTAGAGCGTGAATCTAATTTGTACATGCGTTCTATAATTAATGCTGCAAATAGAAAAGGAAAAGATATTCAATTAATTACTGCGAAAGGAAATGTGTTAGATTCTATAGAATCTGTACAAAAAGAAATAGGAGTCGATTTAATTGTAATGGGGCCAAAAAGCAATTCTATAAAAGAAGAAGTTTTTTTAGGAAGCACTTCTGGTAGTGTTGTAAAACAATCTAATATTCCTGTTTTAATTATTCCAGAAGCTTATGTTTTTAAACCAGTTAACTCTGTTTTAACAGCTTTTAAAACAGGTATTGTAAACAAAAAGGATGTTTTAAAACCTTTACAATTTATAAAGGATAAATTCAATCCCGTGATTAATTTATTGTTGGTTAAAACACCAAGTTATACAGATGAAGATTTGATTTTAGATTCAGCATTAGAGAGTTTACAATCTTCGTTAACAATTACAGAAAACGCCACTACTTTTCAAGGAGTTTTAGAACATTTTCAATCTCATCAACCAGATATGTTGTGTGTTTTTAGACGTAAAAGGGGATTTTTCACAAAGCTGTGGGAAAAGAATACAATTCTAAAAGAAGAGTTTCATTGTAATGTTCCTTTATTAGTTTTAGGAGGGAAGCAATAACTTTACACACTGTGTTTTTCATGTACCTTTTCGATAAACGGAATTGAAATATCAAAAATTTCTTTGATGATTTCTTTGATTGAAATCATAAAATCAGCAATTCTTTCTTCTGTAATTTCGTAGTCTTTTTTACCAAAATCAACTTTTATCAATCCGCTTTTAAGGTTCTTAAAAGAAATGATTCCGCTTTCAATTTTTGCGTGCGTTGCATTGCTTTTAGAATACATATAACCGTACAACAACACCTGAATTGCTTTGCTATATTTTTCGTCTGCAATAGTAGAAACATCTTTTACTTTTAAATTGGCAGCTTCTACTTTACCAGTTTTGTAATCGATAATTCTTGTAACGCCATTTAACTCATCAATTCGGTCAACTTGTCCTTTAATTTTAATTGGAAAGTCAAAACCATCAATTTCTAAAGAGGTTTCTAAATTTTCTTCGGTGGCAATAATTTTTAATTGATTTTTTTCTGAAACCAATTGCTTTTCGTTTTCTAAAAACCGGTTGACATAATCTTTAGAAACTTCAAAAATCAACCTATTTTTTCCAGTGAAAATATCAGAATTATGAAAGTGTTTTTTAAAGTAAAACGAAACCAAATCATCTACTTTAGCAAACATGTCTTTAAAGTTTTCTAACTTAAGATAATTGTTAATATAGGGTTGATACAAAGCGTCTAACGTATCGTGAATAATTGTCCCCATGGTGTTAGAAGCAACAGTTTCTTCGACTTCGTTATATTCTTTTAGTTTTAATATTTTTTGTGTGTAAAACTGATATGGATTGTATAAATATCCAGTCAATGCAGAAGGAGAAAACCCATTTTTTGCAACTTCTTCTAGCGTAGAAATTATTTCAGGTGTCTTTTCTATTACTTTAAGTTCGGTTTTTTCTGTGGTTACTTTCGGACTTATTTGATGTTCTTTAATTCCGTTTTTTAGATGCAATAATTGTGTAATAAACCTGCTTTTTTCTCCGCCTCCAAAAGTGTCACTTTCAGAATTGTATAATAAGTATATATTTTTTGCACGTTGCAATAATCTAAAGAAATGATACGAAAAAATAGCATCTTTTTCTCTGTATGTTGGCAAACCAAATTCGATCTTTACATCAAACGGGATAAAGGTGTTTTGCGAACTGTTTTTTGGTAAAATATTTTCATTTACAGACGTTATAATTACATTTTCAAAATCCAATACGCGCGTTTCTAACATTCCCATTAACTGCAATCCTTGTAGTGGTTCACCTTTAAAAGAAATAGATTCTGTGTTTAATAATTGATTGAATAATTGATGAATGGTTTTAAATGTTTTTAGAAAATGATATTCGTTTTGAAAGGTTTGCAATTGCGAAAAAATAGTATAAAATCGAAATAAATATTCTTTTTCTAAAGGAGCAGCTTTTTCTTTTAAAAGGACAATTAAATTCAAAATTCGGTTGATAAAATCTTGGCTGTTTTCAATCTGGTTAAAAACATCAACTACAACATCTTTTGTAGATTTTTCTAAAGGCAATAAAAAAGATTCAATTTGATTTTTACTGATAAATGCATCGTTGTCTTCTGCTATTTTTAGAGAAATTTTGTCTAATAGATTTTTTCCGTTTTCAATTAATAAAGGCTGAATGGCAGCATGTTTAAAAAATTGCAATACATCTTTGTAATAAAACTGTGCTGCTTGTGTTCTATTCAATTTTTCTTGCGTTAAAAACAACTGGAAAATAGCTAAAAATAACGAAGTAGTCGGAATATCTTTTAGCGGATAACCCATGGTAATATTTACCGCTTCAACCTTTATTGGCAATGAATTTAATGTGATTGGTAACAAACTTTCGTCAGCCAAAACATAGGCAGTTTTGTTGTGATTTGGTAATTTATTGATAAGTTCTCCAGCATATTTAATTTGAGTGGTGTTTTTTGAAGCGCCAATAACTTCAATGTTTTTTTCCAATTCAAAACTCGATGAGACTGTAGCAATCGGGTTGTTGATGTAATATTTCCATTCAGATTTATATTTCCTGATGAATGTTCCTGCTTGATGTTTGTTTTTTAAAAAAGCACTATCAATATCCCAATACACATCCATATTTCCTGCAGACAACAATTCTTGAAATAAATATTCTTCGGATTTGTTTAGCGCATTAAAACCCATAAAAACATACTTTTTATGTTTGTTTTTTTCGATATAAGTTTCAATGTTTTTAGTGGCTTCTCTGTAAATTAAACCTTGATAACCAATTTTCTTTTCCAGTAAAAATGTATAAAATTCGGTGTAGTAAACTTCTAATTTTTCTAAAAAAGAAAAATGATTTTTCACCATTTTTGTTTCTTCAAAAGGCTTTTTAACAGACCAATTTTTTAAACGCTGAATATCTCTTAAATACGGAAATATCTCTTTAGGATTGATTAAATGTTGATCTACTTCGTTAAAATCCTGCACAACTGTAAATGCCCAAGAAATAAAAGTCTCAAAATCTTCTGGCTCAGCTTCTATTTTTTTATACACAGCATAAAAATGAAATAATAACTGAATAGAATCCACTTTATGCAATCCAGAAACTTCTTCAATAAATTGTTCTATATTAAAGATAGTTGGTAAAAAACCGACATTAATAGTTTCCTTTAAAGCTTCTTTTACAAAAACGCCTGCTCTTTGCGACGGTAACACAAAAATGGTGTTTTCAAACGATTTTTGTTTCGTTAAAACGGAGTGTAATGTTTCTGTAATAAAAGTCTGCATTTTTAGGAAGCCAATTTTTAGAACAAACAATGTACAAAAAGAACCTATTATTTTTATTATATTGTTAGAAAATTATTTTTATGCAAACCGATTTACAAATAGCCATTATTCAGAAAGATTTAGTTTGGGAAAACGTCAAGGAAAACAAGGCTAAACTAGATGTTTTATTGGGAGATCTTCAGAATGTTGATGTCATAATTTTACCAGAAATGTTTACAACGGGTTTTTCTATGAAACCAAAACCTTTGGCAGAAAAAATGAATGGAGAAACTGTTGGTTGGATGCAACAAAAAGCAGCATATTTTGATGCAGCAATTGTTGGAAGTATCATCATAAATGAAAAAGGAAGATACTATAATAGAATGTTATTTGTGCATCCAAATGGTAACATTGAACATTATGATAAACGACACACGTTTACCTTGGCAGGAGAACACAAAGAATATGCTTCTGGGGTTTCTAAATTGATTGTTACTTATAAAGACTGGAAAATTTGCCCTTTAATTTGTTACGATTTGCGTTTTCCGGTTTGGTCTAGAAATGTAGAAAGTTATGATTTATTAATTTATGTTGCAAGTTGGCCAAAGCCAAGAATTAACGCTTGGAAAACACTTCTTAAGGCACGTGCAATTGAAAACATGAGTTATTGTGTTGGTGTAAATAGAGTTGGTGTAGATGCAAATGCATATGAATACAATGGTAATTCTATGGCAGTTGATTTCTTAGGGAATGAAATTACCGAAGTTGTAGAAAATGAAGAGAAAATTATCTACGCAACATTAAGTAAAAATGAATTGATACACCTTAGAACAAAATTACCTTTCTTAGATGATAAAGATCAGTTTGCTATCAACTAAAAAAGAGCCTTAAAAAGGCTCTTTTTTTTATACTACTGGATTCATCCATTTAAAGTTGTATTTTGTATCTGGAACAACAATTCTTTCTGTAATTCGATACATTCTTTCGGGTAGTTTTAACAACCAATCTCTTGCTTTTTCTGCTTCTGGAGTTAAATCAGTTATTTTGTCAATTTCCCAAGTAGTATTTAGCTTCTTTAAAATATCTACATAATCAAAACCTGTATATACACCAACTCTTTGTGCTACCGTTGAGAATTGATCAAAAACACTTCCTTTTTCTCCGAAAGATTCTCTTAAATGCATTGCAGGCATTACAATCTTGTGCTTCATCATGTGTTGAAAAGCCAACATCATTTCACTAGGATCTATTTTAAAAATTTCTTTAACAAACTCTGCATATGCAATATGATGGCGCATCTCATCACCAGCAATAATTTTAGACATTTTAGCCAACGCTTTATGTCCTTTTTTACGTGCAATTTTAGCCACATTATTATGTGAAATATACGTAGCTAATTCTTGAAAACTTGTGTAAATGAAGTTTTTATATGGATCTGTCGCAGTTCCAATATCAAATCCATCAGCGATTAAATGTTGCGTAGTAATTTCTACTTCTCGCATATTTACTCTTCCCGATAAATACAAGTATTTATTCAATACATCTCCGTGTCTATTCTCTTCAGAAGTCCAAGCTCTAATCCACTTTGCCCAACCATTATCAGGTTGTTGAGAAACACCGTCTAAATCTAATAACCAAGATTCGTAGGTTGGCAATGCTTCTTCAGTAATAGTGTCTCCAACTAAAACCACCCAAAAATCATCATCTAATTCTTTAGAAATTTCTTGAATTTCTTTTACTTCATCGATAAAAGTGTCTTTTTGAGAATTGGGTAAAAAATCTGTTGGTTGCCAAATTTTTTCTGGTGTTATTAAAAATTTATCTACAAAAGTATCAATGTTTTTTTCTAGAGTAAGCATTACTTCTCTTCTAATATTATGTATAGACATATTGTTATTTTATATGTGAAATTATTTGTGATTCTGTTTCTTTTATTAAGTCTTCAAAAGGCAAAGAATCTATTTTTATAGGTTTGTGAATTGTAAAAGTAATCGGACTTCCTAATCCAAAAGGATACTTTCCATATTTAAAAACTTTCCAAGAATTGTTTATGGTAACCGGAACAATATAGCCATCTTTATTGTATTTGGTAATCATTTTTAAGCCGTTTGTAGAAAACGGTTTTGGTTTTCCAGTTCTACTTCTTGTTCCTTCTGGGAAAATAATTGCTCCCCATTTATTTTTGTTGATGTTTTTAGAAAACCTTCCAAGTTCGGTTAATGCTTGTTTTGCATCCTTTCTATTGATTAAAGCAGCTCCTCCGTTTCGTAAATTAAAGGACACACTCGGAATTCCTTTTCCTAATTCAATTTTAGCCACAAATTTTGGGTGATTTTTTCTAAAAAACCATCCAAAAGGAGGGATGTCAAATGTACTTTGATGATTAGATACAAAAATAACAGATGTGTTTTCTGGAATTTTGTATACATTCTTTATGCGAACTACAATGCCTAGTATTAATAATGATTTTACTAGAAAAAAGTTCAATACATCAACAACAAATTTATGTCCTTTGTATCCAAATAAACGCAACCCAATCCATTGTAAAGGATGAAAGGTTATTAATAATCCAAAAAATGCTAATGCAAAAATTGGAGATAAAAGATGACTTAGTAATTTCATTTTTATTATTTTAAAAAAAAACCTAAGAAAACTTAGGATGATTTATTTTTAAAATTGAAACCATTGATTCCAAGGGATTCTTGCTAAGATTAATATTAGGGCAAGTCCGTAAAAGATGGTAAAGGTTTTAAATTTAGCAGCGTCTTCTGATTTTTTTTTATGTTTAGACCAACCAATCGTAATCAACACAATAGCGATTACCATCATTAAAGGGTGTTCTATAGCTAATAATCTTGAAGTTGAGTCTCCCATTACAATAGAACTATCTGCTTTTAATGCTTTATATGCAGGGCTCATAAAGTACCAACCTAAACCTATTAATAATTGAATATGAGAGATAATTAATGTGAATAAGCCAACACGAACATCTTTATCTGTAAATTTTTTCTTTTGGGATAATCCTATAAAAGCATTTACAACCGCTAATAACAACATTAATAGTACTAAATATGCCCAATATGAGTGAATTTCTTTCATCATGATTACTTCGTTTTTAGTTTATGTAAATGTACTAATTTTAATCAAAAAAAAACCACCTCAATTGAGGTGGTTTTTTAAAATAGTAAAATTATTTTGATATTATTGTTTAACGTAAGCTCCGTTAGTTTTAATAACAGCTAATTGCCATACTCCGTTAGCTCCATTATAAATGTTGTAAGAAACAATATATTTTTGTCCTTCAGCATCATTTGGAAAGTTGTTTAATAAGATGGTATTTATTTTACTAATACGTACACTTTCATCTTCTTCATCTTTACCAGCTCTAACATCAAAATTTCCGTAACGACCATTACCAACTAAAGTATAATCTGCGCCAGTTAAAGTATATTTAATTGTATTATCTGGAACCCAGTTTGTACCATTATGTCCAAACTTAATTGTTTCATTAATGATGTTATCATAATTAGACCAGTTTACACCGTCAAAGATTACGTAGGTTACAAAACTGTATACAGTTTTGTCGTCTGTTCTACCATCCTCATCAACATCTTGAGTATCTGTCACATATAATTTGTACATAATGCCTTCAATATCTCCAGCTTTTTTGTTTTCATATTGAAATTTAGTACCTGCATACACTGGAATTTTTTGTAATGCTTCTGTTTCACTATCAAATTGAGCTCTAGCTTCTCCCATTGCAGTGTATTCAGCATCCGTAATTCCGGTAGCCATTTCCCATTTCCCATTTACAATTATAAACCCATTTTCTAAGGTTTTTGTTGTGCCAGCGTAATATTCATAGGTTAGATTAACCAACATTCTATCTGGTGCTGCAGGATATTTTGAGTCTAAAAAATCAGAAATATCAGAATAACTATCAAAGTTTCCATATGTATGTCCACCAGCGACATAATCTGCAGGGGTAACTTCATATATTTTTAAACTTTTTTCAGTTCTTTTAGGGTTGTATAACTTAAAAGTTACAGCCGCTAAAGATTCTTTACCCCAAACAGGGAATTTTTTTGACAAAAAGCTAGGTAATTTAGTTTTAGCATCATCTAATGAACTAAAATTCCCAAAACTTAAACCTAAATCAGTATAATCTGCGTCTGTTAACGTGAAAACTGCTTCACCAGAAATAACGGTTGCATTAGCATCTAATTCTTCATAGATATCTTCCAATGGGTTACAAGAAGTAAATACCATTGAAAATACTGTTAATAATAAAAATATTTTTTTCATGATTCTGTTTTTTAAAATTTAATTTTTGCACTAAGGCTAAAAGTTCTACCAGCTCCATACCACACTAATGGATCAGAAGCATCTAAAGCATCAGAAATATATTCTGTATTGAATAAGTTGTTTACACGTGCTGTAAAAGTTGTGTCAAAATCACCAATCTTGATACCATGACGTAAACTTGCATCAAATAAGTGATAGTCTGGTGCTTTCCAAGTATCAGAAGGAGTTGTTGTTGCTCCGATGTAGTTTAAAACATTTACTTGAGCATACATGTCTCCAAAATAGTTATAATCAAATGTCAAACTTGTTTTGTCCCAGAATTTGTAATTTAAACCTAATGCAGCAGTAGTTTGAGCCGCATCAGAAACACGCAATCCTTTAATTGGTAAATTAACAGTATCTACTTGATTTTGGTTGTCATCAAAAATTGGAACATTATCTAAGTCATTATTCCATTTCCAGTTACCTAAAGATGCCATTCCTGTGAATGTTAAATTGTCAGAATATCTGTAAGTATAATCAATTTCTAACCCTTGGTGTAATGCATTAACTCCTAATAAGTTTGCAATAAAATCTGGACTTGTACCAATTCCTTGAACAGTTCTTGTAAATGTTCTATCGTTCCACTCAGTTCTATAAACGTTTACGTTAGCTCTAAGTTTTTCAGTTCTAATTCCGTATCCTAACTCAACACTAAAGATTTTTTGATTTTCAGCATCAGCATTAATGTGATCATTATCAAATCCTTGGAATACCGCATCAAAACCAGCTGCTTTTTCAAAGTAACCAATGTTAGCAAATACGTTATGTGTATCGTTTAATCTGTAGTTCAAACCTCCTTTTACACCGTATCCGAAAAAGTTATACTTATCTGTTGCGTTGTTTGCAGGTGTGTATTGAAAATAATCTACTCTTCTATAAGATGTATTAGATCCAGAAACAGAAATAAATGCAGAAATATTATCTTGGTCATACTCTAATTGAGTAAAGAAACCTTGCCATCCTACTTCACCATCATTAAAGTAAGAGTACTTGTCTCCAACTTTTAATGCTGCATTTGGGTTATTAATGTCGCTGTTGTCAAAGAAATACTGACCTCCTAATAAATCTGTAACCTCTCTAAAGTGTTTTCCTGTGTAAGATCTAAGATCTATACCAGCTACAAAATCTAAACTACTTGATAGTTTTGTTTTAAAAGTAGATAATACTCCGTACCAGTTATGGTCGTTTCTTGAAGCTCTTAAAATTGCCTCAGAACCTAAAGCTCCGTTTCCTTTATTAATGTTAACAATATTGTCTAAGTTTACAGGTTGGTCATTACCACCTAAACGAACATTGAATAAATCAGTGTTTGTTCCAGCAGTTCCACCACCACCACCAGTACCAAATGATACGTACATTGCAGTAGATAAACTTGTGTCATCACTAATTGTCCAGTAATGGTTTAAAGATGTTTGAGACTTATTGTAAAAGTTGTCTTCAATATGAGTTACTTGACCATTTTTATACCCCCAATCTGGGTTAAATTTGATTCCGCTTTGAGCATTTCTATAAGTAGAAATTGTACTTCTGTTTTGTCTTTGTCCGTGTCTTTGTGGAGACCCAAAAGTTGTGAATGCTAATTTATGTTTGTCGTTAAATTGCTTAGAAAAGTTTACAAAGTAATTGTATCCGTCAAATTGTGTTCCATCAACATATCCTTCACCTGAAGTTTTAGATAAAGAAACAGTAGCAGCAAAACCACTATCCATCAATCCTGTAGAAACAGTAGCTCCAACTTTTTGGTAACCATCGTTTCCATGTGTCATAGAGATACTTCCTCCTTTATTAATATCTGTTGTTTTAGAAACAATGTTGATTGTTCCACCAATAGATGGTACCGCAACTTTAGAAGCTCCTAACCCTCTTTGAACCTGCATTGCAGAAGTTACGTCAGAAAGCCCAGCCCAGTTAGACCAATAAACTCTACCGTTTTCCATATCGTTAACAGGTACACCGTTAATTAATACAGCTACGTTTTCTGAGTTAAACCCTCTTAAAGAAATTCTTGAATCTCCAAATCCACCACCACTTTTTGTAGCATAAACTCCTGGAGTTGATTTTAAAATTTCA
The DNA here is from genome assembly GCA_913065125.1 of uncultured Flavobacteriaceae bacterium. Classification (GTDB taxonomy): domain Bacteria; phylum Bacteroidota; class Bacteroidia; order Flavobacteriales; family Flavobacteriaceae; genus Polaribacter; species Polaribacter gochangensis. The sequence continues at coordinate 750,678 of CAJYAG010000002.1, forward strand.
GGAAATTCTTGAGTTCCTAATTTTCTTTCAATATCCGCAGCTTTAATTGTAGAAACCGCAACTGGAGTTTTTCTATCAATAGCGAAAGATGTTGCAGTAACAACAATCTCATCTAAAACAGAACTGTCTTCAGTTAATTGGATTGTTCCTAAATTTGATTTAGCTGAAGAGAAAGATATTTCCTTTTTGTTGTAACCAACAAAAGAAACTATAATTACTCCAGAATTTGAATCTGCAGTTAGCGTAAAGTTTCCATCAAAATCGGTAGAAGTACCATTTTGTGTTCCTTTTACCATAACACTTGCACTTGGCAAAGGTTGGTTGGTTTCATCAACTACTTTCCCAGTTATTTTGGTTTGACCAAAAACAGCAGCTGTTGCAAAAAACAACACTACTAATAATAAATTTTTAAAATTTTTCATTTTGAAATTTTAAGTTATTAAATGTTTTGCAAAAATCCTGAATTTTTACAGTTGTAATGTTAATTTAATGTTAAGTATTAACATAAAATTAAGACGGTACAAATTAGTGAAATAATGTAAAACAGCTTGTAAAATAGCTTATTAAATATCAACAAGGTTGTTAACAATAAGGAACGTAAATGTTAAAAATTCTAGATTGACTCTTTTTGAATAAAAAATTAAATTTTATTTAGGTGTTTGTTAGCTAATTCTTTGCCCAACTCTACTCCGAATTGATCAAAACTAAAGATGTTCCAAATAACCCCTAGAACAAAAACTTTATGTTCATACAGTGCTATTAATTTACCTAAAGAATTTGGAGTTAATTTTTCAATTAAAATAGCAGTACTAGGTTTGTTGCCATGAAAAGTTTTATAAGGAAGCAATGTAGAGATTTCGTTAAGGTGGTTATTGAACTTTAAATCTAAATGAACTTCTTCTGCCGTTTTACCAAAAGCCAATGCTTCAGTTTGTGCATAAAAGTTGGCCATTAACTTTTTGTGATGTTCTGTTAAATCCGATACTGATTCTTTAAAACCTATAAATTCTGTCGGAATTAACTTTGTACCTTGGTGTATTAACTGCATAAAAGCATGTTGCATATTCGTGCCTACATTTCCCCAAATGATTGCACCTGTTTGATACTCAATTTTATTTCCGTCTCTATCTACACTTTTCCCATTACTTTCCATGCTTGTTTGTTGTAGATATTCAGGAAGTTTTTTTAAATAATGAGAATAGGGTAAAATAGCTTCGGTTTCGCATCCAAAGAAATTATTGTACCAAATGCTAATTAAAGAAGAGGTTACTGGAATGTTTTGTTCAAACGCTGTGTTTTTAAAATGTGCATCCATTTCTGATGCTCCGTTAAGCAAAGCTTTGAAATTTTGAAATCCAACTGAGAGACTTATTGATAAACCAACAGGGCTCCATAAAGAAAATCTACCTCCAACCCAATTCCACATAGGAAAAATATTCTTGGTGTCTATTTCAAATTCAGTGGCCTTTTTTATGTTTGATGAAACAGCTACAAAATGTTTTGCAATGTCTTTATTGGTTGCTGATGTTAAAAACCATTCTTTTAGTGTAGTTGCATTTGTAAGGGTTTCTTGCGTGGTAAATGTTTTAGAAACTATTACAAACAATGTTGTTTCTGGGTGTAGTTTTTTGATAACTTCAGAAATATGATCTCCATCAACATTAGAAACAAAATGCATATTCAGATGGTTTTTGTAAAACTGTAAAGCCTCAACAATCATATCTGGACCTAAATCAGAACCGCCAATTCCGACATTAACAACATCTGTAATAGGTTTACCTGTGAAACCTTTCCATTTGCCCGAAACGACCTTGTCAGTAAAAAGACTCATTTTATTTAATGCAGTCTTAATTTCTGATTGAATGTTTCTGTTTTCAACTAGAATTTCTTTAGCTGAATTATTTCTTAATGCTGTATGTGAAACGGCTCTTTTCTCTGTGGTATTTATAATGTCGCCAGAGAAATATTTTTCTATGGCATCTTTTAAATTAACTTCATTGGCCAACTCTATTAACAAATCTAAGGTTTCTTGTGTAATTCTGTTTTTAGAATAGTCTACATTAAAATCATCAAAAGAAAGTGAAAGATCAGAAGTTCTTGTGGCATTTTTTTTAAAGAATTCTTTTAGGTGAATGTCTTTTATATCAGCAAAATGCGAAGTTAACTTTCTCCAAGCATTGGTTTTAGTTGGGTTCGTATTTTTTAATGCCATTTGATTTATTGTTAATCTTTAGAAGTGATGTTGTTAGAATCCATTTTTAAATCTAAAGAATTATAATTATTAATGTTTTCTAATTGTTCTTTTAAAGGAATGATATGTGTTAAAAAAGTTGGTTTTAAACTTTCTTTTAAAGGTGCCGCTGCAGGTAATTTTTGTTTAAAAGGGTCTACTTGTTTTCCGTGTTTCCAGAATCGGTAACAAACATGATTTCCACTACTGCTTCCGGTTGAACCAACAAAGCCAATAATGTCTCCTTGTTTTACAAATTGCCCTCTTTTTACATTTCTACGACTCATGTGTAAATACTGAGTGGTGTATGTGTTGTTGTGTTTTACTTTAACGTAATGTCCGTTTCCTCTTTTTCTATATGCAGATTCAGTTACTACTCCGCTAGCTGTTGCCATAATTGGTGTGCCATAATTAGCGGCAAAATCTGTTCCTTTATGCGCTTTTACTCTTCCGTATAGTGCAATTTTTCTTTTTAGATTATATCTTGATGATATTCTGTACTGAAACTTAATAGGCGATTTTAGAAATTGTCTTCGCAACATATTTCCTTCTTCATCATAATATTCTACAAGTCCTTTTTTTTCATCAGGTACAAATCTATAAGCATATAAATCTCTATTGTTATGCGTAAAAAGAGCTGCTTTGATTTCTCCATATCCAACAAAAGTCGAATCATCTATAAATTTTTCTTCATAAATAAGTTTAAATGTATCTCCTTTTTGAAGTTTAAAAAAGTCTAATGTCCAGGCATAAATGTCTGCAACTTTATTTGTTAAATTTGGGGTTAGATGCAAACTATCCATAGATTGAGAAAAACTAGAGTAAATTTTACCGTGTACTTCTTTTTCTATTGTTTTAATTTCTTTTCTGTATTTAAAACTATGGATGATAGAGTCGTTAAATTCTACAATAGTTGCTACCGATTTGTTGTTTTTGTAAATAAAAATTTGCGCTTTTTCTGTTGAGTCTTTAGCGGCTAAAATAGTATATGGTTTTCCTGCTCTTACACGTCTAACATCAAAAGTATCTTTAATTTTTGATGCAATTTTATTAATTATTGGGTAATCTACGTGATGTCGGTCTAAAATTACTCCAAAACTTTCCCCTTTTTTAATGGTGTCATTTATTACTTTATAATCGTTTAGCTTATAACCATATTCATAAACTACTTTTGGTTCGGGTATTGTTTTAATTTCCTCAATATTTTCAGGAGTGTCCTCTTTACAAGAATTAAAGACGATGAGTGTTATTAAAAGAAATAGTATTTTTTTCAAAAGAAGTAAATTTTATACGAGACTTAAACGCAAAAATACAATTTAATCGTATATAATTTTAAAAGAATTTGCAAGACCTTTATAGGCATCTAATTCTGCTCTTAAAGACCCAACTGCTAAAGAAGCTTTTAGTTTTATAGGTATTTTGTTTTCATCTGCAGTAATCCAAATCGTAAGGCTTTCGTTTTCTTTAAAAACCCTACCAGCTTGTACCATTGGTCTAAATTTTAAACTCTTAATTTTTCCAAAACTTGTTTTTAATATTTCTTCCCCTAAATAGAGTAATTTAAAAGGATAAATTTGAGAATCCATAAACATATCTAAAGCAATTTCATCACCAACTTTTAAGTCACTAACATCTTGATTTCTTAGATAGTAAAATGAAGACATCATGTCTTGTACGTTGTTGATATCAAAAGTCTCAGTCGTTTGTAATTTAAAATCTAAAACAGTAGCTTTTTTGGTTTCGTAATTAAATTTAATTTCTCTGTTTATTACATAACCACCTTCGTTAATATTCCGTTTAAAAACATAAGGTTTAATAGTTTCTTTATCAAAATAAGATTGGTAGGTGTCATCAACATCAAAAAACCATTTTATAACTCCGGTTGTCCAACCTTTTCCAGTAACATGAAACACTTCTTTGCCTTTAATTGTATCTGTGTCTACAGTTAATGTTGCATTTCCAGCTTTCAAAAAACCGCTATAACTCATTTTATAACGAAGCCATTCTCCTTTTTTAAAAACGGTGGTTTTTTCTTGGGAAGAGGAATTAAGTACAATAAAAAATGCAATAAAAAGGAAAGTAATTTTTTTCATATTCTCAAACATATAAAAAAGGAATGACAATAGCTATTCCAAAAACAAAAAAGCTGCTTGATTTCTCTTACAGCTTCCGTTAAATAGTTCATAATTTTTATAAAGTTCCCCAGTTTTTAAGCTCCTCTTCAGACCATAAATAAGGGAAAAAGATTCTTCGTTGATATTTTGGATGCATGTATTTTCGCCAATTACTTCCGCCAGTAGCTTCCAAATCTTTATCGCCACCGCCTAAATACTTTCCTGCCGCATTGTAATGAGCTAAAACCCATTTAACATTAACAGTATAATCATAATGACGCATTGCTTTTATCAATTCTGGTTTTTTTTGCACATCTTCAGGAAGTTGTTTGAACTTTTTAGACAAATTACATTCGTTATAATCTTCCATAAAATCGATAAAATCTCCCATGTATTTTTTTTCAAACAGTTTTATCAAGATTGATTTTTCTCCGGTTTGATGATTTTTCCCTGCAGCTTGCCAATACAAATGTTCAAAAGCATTTCTAAAAGAGGAATTCCGATCAATGGTGTCTCTGTATCGTACATCAATTAAATTGATGAGTTCTGTAGAAGCAAATTCAATTTTACGGTATTGCGCACTTTGAAATCCGCTTGCAGGCGCCAATGTATTTCTAAATTTTAAATATTGCTCAACGTCCATTCCTTCTCCCATCACGCTAAACGAATTACATAGCATGTCAAAATACCTGCTAATCCGCATTAGGTGTTTTGAGAATTTTTCTGCTGTAATTGGTTTTTTTGATAATGATATTTGGTCAATTTCCCACAAAACCATTTTAAACAACAATTCATTTACTTGATGATACATAATAAAAACCATTTCATCTTTTTCTGTGGTTCTCGGAATTTGCAATCCCAATAAAGCATCAGTTTGTATATAATCCCAATAGGTAATTGGTGTGCTGTGTAACAAACCCTCCAACATGGTTTCTAAAGGAACGCCAAGCTTTTCGTATTTCTGCTCTATGGCTTTTAATAAATCGTCTTTTTTCATGTTATTCTTGTTTTCCTGCAAGGTTTTAAAAACCTTGCAGGATATTAGAAGGTTTACAGCGTTCCTCTGTTTGCTTGTTCTCTTTCAATAGATTCGAACAATGCTTTAAAATTACCTGCTCCAAATCCACGAGCTCCCATTCTTTGAATGATTTCAAAAAACAATGTAGGTCTGTCTTCTAAAGGTTTTGTAAAAATTTGCAATAAATACCCTTCTTCGTCAGCGTCAATCATGATCGATAATTTTTGCAATTCGCCGATATCTTCTTTCATCATATCTCTGTGCGCTCCTAATCTATTTGGAATATCGTCATAATAAGCCTGTGGTGGTGGTGGTAAAAACTCAATTCCGCGTGCTTTTAACTGACTCACAGTTTTGATGATGTCATCTGTTGCAACGGCAATATGTTGTACACCAGCTCCTTCATAAAAATCTAAATATTCTTCAATTTGAGATTTTTTTGCTGCTTTTGCTGGTTCGTTAATTGGAAATTTTATTCTTCCGTTTCCGTTAGACATCACTTTACTCATCAAAGCAGAATATTCTGTATGAATTTGTTTGTCATCAAAGGATAAAAAGTTTTCGAATCCCATTACATCTTCGTACCATTTTACCCAAACATCCATTTGATTCCAACCCACATTACCAACCATATGATCAATGTATTTTAATCCAACTGGTGTTGGATTGTAGTCAGATTCCCATTTTCTAAAACCAGGCATAAATGTTCCATTGTAGTTTTTGCGTTCTACAAACATGTGTACTGTTTCTCCGTACGTGTAAATTCCTGCTTTTACAATTTCTCCATGTTCATCCGTTTCTACCGTTGGTTCTAAATACGATTTTGCGCCACGTTTTGTAGTTTCTTCATACGCAGATCTTGCATCATCAACCCAAAGCGCAATTACTTTTACTCCGTCTCCATGTTTTACAATATGATCGTTAATAATCGATTTACTGTTCAACGGAGTCGTTAAAACCAAACGAATTTTGTCTTGTACCAACACATAACTTACCGAATCTCTAGATCCGGTTTCTAGTCCTTTGTACGCTAATGATTGAAACCCGAAAGCGGTTTTGTAAAAGTGCGCAGCTTGTTTTGCGTTTCCTACATAAAACTCTACATAATCTGTTCCTAACAATGGAAGGAAATCTTGTGCTCCTTCAAATATTTTTTCTAAACCGTAGTTTACTGATTTTACTTCTTTTACCATTTTCTTTAATTTGATAATTAGTTTCTTTGAAAATAAAATTGATACATTTTCAAATTGTTTTATTGATAAATTAATTTATTCGAGCCAGGATTTAAAATAATCTTCATCTGCAATCTTCATTGCTTCTTCAGTAACTTGTAATGGTTTAAAAGTGTCAACCATAACCGCCAACTCTTCTGTTTTTGTATGACCAATACTTCTTTCTGTTGCACCTGGATGCGGACCATGTGGAATTCCGGCTGGATGCAAAGAAATATGACCTTGATCAATATCGTTTCTGCTCATAAAATCGCCATCTACATAATACAAAACTTCATCTGAATCAATATTGCTGTGATTGTATGGTGCAGGAATTGAATCTGGATGATAATCATACAAACGTGGTACAAAACTGCAAATCACAAATGCATTGGTTTCAAATGTTTGATGTACTGGTGGTGGTTGATGAATTCTACCTGTAATTGGTTCAAAATCGTGAATTGAAAACGCATACGGAAAATTATAGCCATCGTAACCAACCACATCAAAAGGATGTGAGGCATAAACCATTTCAATAATTTCGCCTTGTTTTTTTACTTTGATTAAAAAATCGCCTAACTCATTATGGGTTTCTAATTCTTCTGGACGTCTTAAATCACGTTCGCAAAAAGGCGAATGTTCTAACAGCTGACCAAACCAATTTCTATAGCGTTTTGGAGTATAAATAGGGTGATAAGATTCTACAATAAAAAGTCTATTATTTTCATCATCAAAATCTAGTTTGTAAATAATTCCACGCGGAATTACTAAATAATCTCCGTATTTAAAATCGATGTTTCCAAGATGTGTTCTTAGTTTTCCAGTTCCTTTATGAATGAAAATTACTTCGTCGGCATCTGTATTTTTATAAAAATACTCCTTGGTTGATTTTTTTGGGGCAGATAAAATAATGTTACAATCAGCATTTGTTAACACAACTTTTCTGCTTTCTAAATAATCGTTTTCTGGTTTTACTTGAAAACCTCTAAATCTGTATGATTGAATGTTATTTGCTTTTGCAATTTTTGGTGCAACAGAATATTGCTTGCGAATTTCTTTGACCATTGTAGGTCTATGTTCGTGATAACTGTTGGTAGACATTCCGTCGAAACCAATGGTTCCAAATAGCTGCTCGTAATATAAGCTTCCATCTTTTTTGCGAAACTGCGTATGTCTTTTTGGTGGAATTTCCCCTAATTTATGATAAAACGGCATTTTGTTAATGTATTAGTGAGTTAATAAATACAATGTAGCAATTTTCGTTCGCCGAATTGTTACATTTAAAAATTTATACATTTAATACTCATTCAGGATTGCGTTTTATCAAATGCTTTAAGTGTGACAATAAGTTTAAATACATTTTTTTAGAGCTTTTAAATTGATTGCTTTACAAATATACAGAAAGTCTTTGAAGTTTTAACTTTCTGGAGCTAATTCTACTTCTAAGCCATCCATTTCTGGAGTGATTTGAATTTGACAACCCAATCGGCTATTTTCTTGAACATGAAAAGCTTCTGCCAACATCATATCTTCGTCAATTCCTATTTCTGGTAATTCATGATCTGAGTTCACATAACACTGACATGATGCACACATTGCCATTCCGCCACAAACACCAATGGTTCCTTCTGGAGCTAATTCATAAGAACGAACCACTTCCATTAAATTCATCGCCATATCGGTTGGAGCAATAATTTCGTGAAGGATTCCTTCTCTATCAGTAATTTTAATTGTAACGTCTTTCATAGGGATTAGGTATTAGTCAAGTTTATTTTAAGGATTTTATGAAGCCAAAAATCATTCTTGCTATTTCTTAATTTATTTTCTTTACAACCGCTTTAGGAGCTTCTTTTCTCGTTCCGTCAAAACCATCAACACCGCCAACAGTGGTGTATTTCATTACATATTTTTTATCAGGAAAGATACGTTGATAGGCGCTTTGACACATTAAGGTTGCTTCATGGAATCCGCATAAAATCAATTTCAATTTTCCAGGATAGGTGTTTACATCACCAATTGCATAAATACCAGGAATATTTGTTTGATAATCTAACGCGTTATTAACTTTAATCGCATTTTTTTCTATTTCTAATCCCCAATTTGCAATTGGACCTAGTTTTGGAGCTAATCCAAAAAGCGGAATAAAATGATCGACTTCTAAAACAGTATCTTCTTCGTTTTTTTTAGAAATAACAACTCCAGTTACATGGTTTTCTCCGGTAATTCCTGTTATTTCTGCTGGAGTAATTAAATTAATTTTTCCAGCATCTTTTAATTCTTGTACTTTGTCAACAGAGTCTAATGCACCTCTAAATTCGTTTCTTCTATGCACTAAAGTTACAGATTTTGCAACATCTGTTAAAAAGATACTCCAATCTAAAGCAGAATCTCCACCACCAGCAATTACCACATTTTTATCTCTGTATAATTCTGGTTCACGAACCATATATTCGACTCCTTTATCTTCGAAGTTTGCAATATTTGGAATTGGAGGTTTTCTTGGTTCAAAGCTTCCTAAACCACCAGCGATTGCTACAATAGGTGCTTTGTGTTTTGTTCCTTTATTTGTAGTAACAATAAAAGAACCATCTTCTTTTTTTTCAATTGTTTCAGCGCGTTCTCCAAGTGTAAAACCTGGTTCAAACTGCTTGCATTGTTCTAGTAAATTATCTGTTAAATCGCCAGCTAAAATTTCTGGAAAACCCGGAATATCGTAAATAGGTTTCTTAGGGTAAATCTCTGAACATTGTCCGCCAGGTTGCGGTAATGCGTCAATTAAATGACATCTTAGTTTTAACAATCCAGCTTCAAAAACTGTAAACAATCCAGTTGGTCCAGCACCAATAATTAATATATCTGTTGTAATCATTTCTTTAAAAAAATCGTGTAAAAATAATGCTTGTAAAAACTCTAAAAGCTGATTTTTATCAGTTAGCTTACATTCACTACTTCTAGTATTTGTGGAGCATATTTTTTGATGGTTGCTTCAACACCATTTTTCAACGTCATTTGATTGACCGAACAGCCATTACAAGCGCCTTCTAATTGCACTTTTACAATTGAATTTTCGATAGATAATAATTTTATATTTCCGCCATCACTTAATAAAAAAGGGCGAATTTCTTCTAGAGCTTTCTCCACATTTGTAAGCGTTTCTTGTGCTGTCATAATTTTTTATTTTGTGCTACAACCACTCATCGTTGTAATTCTTACAACTTCTGTTGGTGGTAAATTTTCATTTCGTTTTACTAATTGAGATAGCATTTCTTTAGTAGTGTCAGAAAAAGCTTTTTCTAATGGTGTGTTTGTTTGCAATGCAACTGGATGACCAACATCACCAGATTCTCGAATACTTTGTACCAAAGGAATTTCTCCTAAAAATTGTGTGTTAATATCTTCAGCTAAGTTTTTTGCTCCGCCATTTCCAAAAATATAATATTTATTATTTGGTAATTCATCTGGAGTAAAATACGCCATGTTTTCTATGATTCCTAATACAGGAACATTGATGCTTTCTTGTTGAAACATCGCCACTCCTTTTTTAGCATCAGCTAAAGCGATATTTTGCGGCGTACTTACAATTATCGCCCCATTTATTGGCAATGCTTGTACGATTGATAAATGTACATCTCCGGTTCCTGGAGGTAAATCAATCAATAAGAAATCTAATTCTCCCCAATCTGCATCAAAAATTAATTGATTTAGTGCTTTTGAAGCCATTGGCCCACGCCAAATTACTGCTTGATCTGGATTTGTAAAAAATCCTAAAGACAATAATTTTACGCCATAATTTTCTACCGGTTTCATTTTAGAACGACCATTTACGTTTACTGAAAGTGGTTTTTCTTTTTCAACATCAAACATTAAGTGCATTGATGGGCCATAAACATCAGCGTCTAAAACACCCACGCTAAATCCCATTTTTACTAATGTAATTGCAGTATTTGCGGTTATGGTTGATTTTCCAACACCCCCTTTTCCGGAAGCAACAGCAATAATGTTTTTAATATTCGGAATTTCTTTTCCTTTGATTTGATTTGGATTTTCTTTCTTAGGAACTACTGCTTTTACGGTTACTTTTACAACAATATCTTTGCTAACTTTTGAGCGTAACACGTTTATAATTTCGCTTTCTACTCTTTTTTTAGCTTGTAAAGACGGATTGCTGATTGTTACATCAACAAGTACTTCGTTTCCGAAAGTTACAACATTTGTAATGTTTTCATTTTCAACTAAACTTTTTCCTTCTCCGGGTGCTGTTATTGTTTCTAATACCTTGTATATATCTTGCTTTTTAAAGCTCATTTTGAAATATTAATTAGGATTAATTCTAAACTACAAATATAGTGTTTAGAGTTCAGATAATAAAGAAGTTGTAATGTGTTTATTGATGAAGGAATCAAAGAAATTTATTTGTAAGTATTTCCTGATTTTTTAAAGAATTAGGAAATAGTGGTTAACTCCTCATTTGGGTTCCAAAACACTTTTGTAAACTCTTGAATTTGATTGTCAACAACAACAATTCCTTCGTTTTCTAGTAATTGTTGCATTAAGTTTGTGCCATCAAAATGATGTTTTCCGGTCAACAATCCTTTTCGGTTTACTACTCGATGTGCTGGAACTTCTTCCTTCTGATTGTGGGCATTGTTCATTGCCCAGCCAACCATCCTTGCAGATCTTGCTGCGCCTAAATAGGTTGCAATTGCTCCGTAACTTGTAACTCTTCCGTACGGAATTAACCGAGCGGTTTTATATACTTTTTCAAAAAAATTATCTGTTTTGTTCACACCGTGAAGATAGGAATTTCAATCAAATAAATTGAATCTACTTAATACTGTGCTAACGACTAGAATTATGAATAATTAATTCTAAATTGAATAAAAGTGATTGGTTTTCCTTTTTCTAAATATTGTTTTTCGTAAAAGGTTTGTGTGCCAATTACTTCTTCTGGAGAATACGTGTTTTTATACACATCGTGATTTGCATGTAAAATTTCATGCCCTTCGCCATGTAATAAACCTAAGGTATAGCCGTGCATAAACTCGCTATCGGTTTTTAAATTTACCACGCCATTTTCTTTTAAAATATGATGGTATTTTTTTAAAAAGGCTGAGTTTGTTAAACGGTGTTTTGTACGTTTGTATTTAATCTGTGGATCTGGAAAAGTAATCCAAATTTCATCAACTTCATTTTCTGCAAATAGTTCGTTTATCAATTCTATTTGCGTTCTAATAAAACCAACATTGGTTAAATTTTCTTCTAATGCAGTTTTTGCGCCACGCCAAAAACGCGCACCTTTAATATCAATTCCGATAAAATTTTTAGTTGCATCTTTCTGTGCTAAAGCAATTGTATATTCTCCTTTACCACAACCAAGTTCTAAAACAATAGGATTATCGTTTTTAAAAAATGTATTCCATTTGCCTTTTAGAGAAAAACCATTTAAGATTTCTTCTCTTTTTGGCTGAACAACATTAGAGAACGTTTCATTTTCATGAAAACGTTTTAGTTTGTTTTTGCTTCCCAAAGTAACTAGTTATTCTTCAGAATCTTCGATTCCTTCTCTTTTAAAGCGAGCAGATTCTTTCATCCAGTATGCGAACAATACTAGTAAAACAATCATAAACAGCCAGTTTACTACGTTCGAAACCCACCAACTTAGATCGTTTAAACGCAATGCTTCAAAAGGAGCAAAAGCCCAATTAAAAAAATCACCAATTAATCTAAAAATATTGCTTGCTATCATAACTTAAGTATCTTTACATTGCAAAAATATAAAAACTAATTATGTTAGCCAATTTTTTCGGCAAATCAAAACCAGTAAATTTCATCTTAATTATAGTGCTTTTTTTAAGTTACTATATTTTAGATTTTATTGTGGCTAAAAACGTTGAGTTAAACTTAAATGATTTTTTCAGTTTTTTGTTAACTTTCCCTTTGTTTTTGGTGTTCTTCATTATGTTTAACTTTATCGTTTCTAAAAATAAATTAACAAAAGATAACTCGTATGCTTTTTTGCTTTTTGTAATTAGTTTAGGCTTTCTAGAATCTTTAATATTAGAATATTCGATTCTTATTGTTTACGTATTATTGTTTTTGTTTTTTAGAAGAGTGTATAGTTTACGAACCTTAAAGTTTGTGTTTCAGAAATTATTTGATAGCGGACTCTGGTTAGGTGTTTTATTTATATTTTCCCCATTATATAGTATCTATTTTATCTTGCTTTATGCAGCAGTTTTTTTGTTTGTTAAAATCACTATTAGAACTATTTTTATTCCGATATTGGGATTTGTAACACCCCTTTTTCTGTTTTTTACCTATCTTTTTTGGACGGAAGATCTAACAACTTTTTATCAATTATTTGATGTTGTTTTTACTATTGATTTTAGTTTTTACCAAACCAATTATTACGAATTGTTTTTATTATTATTCGCTGTTTTTACAAGTGTTTCAATAGTGTTAAGAACAGGAAAAATACTTTCAGTAAGCAATAGGTTTAAAAGAAGTTGGGTGTTGTTGTTACTCCATTTAGTAATTGCTATCGTATTTGTTTCCTTGGTAGAAAAAAAGAACGGAGTAGAAATCATTTCATTTTTAATTCCGTCTACAATTATCATAGCAAATTGGGTGCAATCCGTTCAAAAGAAATCAATAGTAAACAGTGTTTTGGTGTTGTTTTTACTACTTTCTTTTGCAATACATTTTATAGTTTAGATCCAAACGACAAATCGCCAGCATCACCTAAACCAGGAACTATATATCCTTTGTCATTTAATTCATTATCAATAGCAGCAATCCATAAATGCGTGTTTTCTGGAAAATGATTTTTGATAAATTCAATGCCTTCTGTAGCGCCAATTACACAAACGAGATGCAATTCTTTTGGGTTTCCATATTTCTGTATAGCTTCATAAACAGAAACTAAAGATTGACCAGTTGCCAACATTGGATCGGCTAAAATCAAGGTTTTATCATCAATTGATGGAGCTGCAAAATATTCTACAACAATTTCAAATTCTGCATCGTTATTTGGGTGATTTCTATAAGCCGATATAAACGCATTTTCTGCGTCATCAAAATAATTCAACAATCCTTGATGTAAAGGCAAACCAGCTCGTAAAATAGAACCTAAAACAATATCGTTTGTAGGTAAAAAACTATCTTTTGTGCCTAACGGAGTGGTAATATTTTTTGATGAATACTTTAAATTTTTACTTAATTCATATCCTAAAATTTCTCCAATTCTTTCAATATTTCTTCTAAAACGAAGCGAATCTTTTTGAATAGTAACATCTCTAATTTCTGCAATAAAAGTATTTAAAATAGAATTGGTTTCTTCCAAGTAATGAAGTATCATAAGTATTTTTTTAAGAATTTTAATTTAATATGGTTTCTATTTTTTTAATCACATTTTCTGGCAAAATGGTTCGCATTACATCTTCGTATCCGTCGCAAATTTTATTTCCATAAATAGAACACGGAATGTTCGGGTATTTCTCTAAATCTGGCAATATGCAATTTTCTTTTGGTTGATTAAAAGGTGCAAAACCTGCAAAAGGATGCGTTGCTCCCCAAAGTGTAATCGTCGGAATTTGTAACATTGCTGCAAAATGAGCATTTCCAGAATCCATTGCCAACATGCAATCTAAATGTGCAATTGCATTTAATTCTTCACTTAAATTTAATTTGCCAGCAAGAGAAATGCAATTTGGAAATTTTTCTTCAATTTTTGATAAAAGAGCAACTTCTTTTTCTCCGCCACCAAAAAGTAAAATGGTATAATTTTTAGATAATTCAGTAATTACTTTTTCCATTAAATCTAACGGATACATTTTAGCCTCATATGCTGCAAAAGGCGCAATTCCTAACCACTTATTTTTCTTTTCTCCGATTAAATTGAGAACAGAATTTTTCAAATTCGGTTTTTCTAATTTGGTTGGACTTGAAATATCAACCGGAAAATCGAGTTTTCTAAAAACATCCGCAGAACGTTCGTGCGATGTTTTTAACTGTTTAAAAACTTTATTTGTTACTCTTGTTAAGGCTTTTTTCTCGCTTCTTCCTTTATTAATTACAGCAATTTTATTTGTAGAAAATTTAAAAAAACTACGCAAAATTTTAGAACGCAACACATTGTGTACATCCGCAATATGTGTAATGTTTAATTGCTTTAATTCTTTATATAATTTGTGCAAACCTAAAATGCCTTTGTGGGTGTTTGTTACATCAGCTGCGTAAAAATGTACATTCGGAATGTCATCAAACAACGGTTTTAAAAAAGATTTAGATAAAAACGTAATTTTAATTTCTGGGTATTGTGCAACCAAAGCTCTAATTACAGGAATTGTCATGGCAACATCGCCCATTGCAGATAATCTGATAACTAAAATATGTGTGTTTGTTTGCAAATTCTGTTGCTATAATTTCTAAAATGTAAAAATAACGAAAACAAAATAAGTTCTGTGGTTTTAGCTACGAATTCACAAATAAAACTAAAAATCCGTGTATTTGTGGATAAAATAAAAGTATGAATTTACCTAGCTTATTTACATTTTTAGCAAGAATGATTCCTTAAATATTTATGTACCTTTGCTGCAATATTTTAAAAAAGCATTGAATGATTCAATCTATGACTGGTTACGGGAAATCCGTATTACAATTGCCAACAAAAAAAGTGACGATAGAAATTAAAACGCTAAACAGCAAAAATTTAGATTTAAACGTTAGAATTCCGTCGTATTATAAAGAAAAAGAACTAGCAGTTAGAAAAAAATTAGCTTCTGGTTTGGTAAGAGGTAAAATAGATTTTTCTATTTATGTAGAAATGACTTCGGATGAAACCACAACAGTCATCAATAAAAATGTAGTTTCAGATTATATTCAGCAATTAAGAAACGTGTTGTTTACAAATGATAAAGAAGATGTTGAATTGCTAAAAATGGCAGTAAGAATGCCAGATGCGTTAAAAACAGAACGCGAAGAATTAGACGAAAATGAGTGGGAATTAATCAACACAAGTATTGATGAAGCGCTCAAAGAAACAATTCAATACAGAATAGATGAAGCTGCTTCTTTAGAGGAAGATTTTAAATTACGAATTTTAAACATCAAAAAATATCTGGATGAAGTACACGCTTTAGATGAAGAACGTATCAAAAATGTAAGAGAGAAATTGCAAAAATCGATTGCAGATTTAAAAGTAGAAATCGATGAAAATCGTTTTGAACAAGAGTTGATTTATTATCTAGAAAAATTAGATATTAATGAAGAAAAAGTTCGTTTAGGAAATCATTTAGAGTACTTTTTACAAGAGTTAGATAGCGAAGATTCTAATGGAAAAAAATTAGGATTTATCATTCAAGAAATTGGAAGAGAAATCAATACCACAGGATCTAAAGCAAATTTTGCTTCGATGCAAAAATCGGTGATTCAAATGAAAAACGAATTGGAAAAAATTAAAGAGCAAATCTTAAACGTACTTTAAGCAAAGCTTTAAGTAAGCTGAACTTGTTTCAGCTTCTCATTATTAATAAAAAAAAGATGCTGAATCAGGTTCAGCACGACAAATAATAAATTATATGTCAGATTTTGAAGGTAAATTATTTGTTTTTTCTGCACCATCAGGTTCTGGTAAAACAACCATTGTTCGTCATTTATTAGCACAAGAAAAATTCAATTTAGAATTTTCTATTTCGGCAACCTCTAGAGAACCAAGAGGCGAAGAAGTACACGAAAAAGATTATTATTTTATGTCTCTAAAGGATTTTAAACAACATATAAAAAATGAAGATTTTTTAGAATGGGAAGAGGTCTATAGAGATAATTTTTACGGAACCTTAAAAAGTGAAGTAGAACGAATTTGGGCAAAAGGAAAACACGTAATTTTTGATATTGATGTTGCTGGTGGATTGCGAATAAAAAAGAAATTTCCAGAGAAAACTTTAGCTGTTTTTGTAAAACCACCAAGTATTGATGAGTTGAAAATACGTTTAAAAAAACGTAAAACAGAAAGCGACGATAAAATTAATATGCGAATTGCAAAAGCATCTATAGAGTTAGCAACCGCACCTCAGTTTGATAAAATTATTAAAAACTACGATTTAGATGTTGCTTTTAAAGAAGCAGAAGATTTAATGAGTGAGTATTTAGGAATACAAGAATAAAATAAAATTTAATGTCAGGTCGAGCGGAGTCGAGATCTTTCGACTCCGCTCAAGGTGACAAATCATTTTAAAAATGAATATAGGTTTATACTTTGGAACATTCAATCCAATTCATGTTGGACATTTAATTATTGCCAATCATTTGGTAGAAAATTCTGATTTAGACCAAATTTGGTTGGTGGTTACGCCACACAATCCTTTTAAGAAAAAAAGTACGTTGTTAGACAACCATCATCGGTTAGAATTGGCACATTTAGCAACAAAAGACTACGATAAAATTAAA
This sequence comes from uncultured Flavobacteriaceae bacterium, assembly GCA_913065125.1. Taxonomy (GTDB): domain Bacteria; phylum Bacteroidota; class Bacteroidia; order Flavobacteriales; family Flavobacteriaceae; genus Polaribacter; species Polaribacter gochangensis. The sequence continues at coordinate 767,697 of CAJYAG010000002.1, forward strand.
CCAACTGATATTGAGTTTAGTTTGCCTCAGCCAAACTATACAGTACATACCTTAGCGCACATTTCAGATACATATCCGCAACATTCTTTTAGTTTGATTATGGGCGAAGACAATTTAAAAAGTTTTCATAAATGGAAAAATTATGAAATCATTTTAGAACATCATCATTTGTATGTGTATCCAAGAATCTCTGCTGGAACCGTAGAAACGCAGTTTGATAATCACCCAAAAATTCATAAAATTGATTCACCAATAATCGAAATTTCATCAACACATATTAGAAACGGAATCAAAGAGAAAAAAAACATACAACCAATGTTAACTGAAGCTGTTTGGAAGTATATTGATGAGATGAATTTTTACAGAAAATAGTTTCCCTATTTTTTCGTTGTATATTTGTAATTCAAAGAAATAAATCTGTGGCAAAAAATAACAAAAAGAAAAGCAAGTTTAGACAACGAATAACCAATAAATTTAGATTGGTTGTTTTAAACGAAGACACTTTTGAAGAGCGCTTGTCTTTTAAGCTAACGATCTTAAATATCTTTGTGTTAAGCGGTGTTTTTTCTATAGTTTTAATCGCATTAACCACTGTTTTAATTGCATATACACCAATTAGAGAATACATTCCTGGATATGCTTCTACACAGTTAAAAAAAGATGCTTCAAGACTTTTATACGAAACAGATTCTATAAAAAATAGACTGCAATTAATAGAAAATTACACCAAAATTTTAATTCCGATTCTATCTGGTGATGACCCAATCACAGAAATAGATTTTGATTCATTAAAAAAAGTAAGCATTTCTTCAATTGATGAAAAAAAATTAGACGCTTCTAAAACAGATTCTTTGTTTAGAGAAAAGATAGAAAGTAAAGATCGTTTTCCTTTGTTTGATAAAGCAGAAAATAAAATAGACATGGTGTTTTTTGCACCTTTAAAAGGAAATGTTACACAAGATTTTAATATTACTGACAAACATTTTGCAATGGATATTGTCGCGGCTACCGGTACACCAGTAAAAGCTGTTGAAAATGGTAGAGTTATCTTTTCTGAATGGACTGCAGAAACAGGTTATGTTCTTATAATTGAACACGGAACAGGATTTATTTCTGTGTACAAACACAACGGAACTCTGTTAAAACAACAAGGCGATTTTGTAAAGTCTGGAGAAGCAATTGCAACAGTTGGTTCTACCGGAGAACTAACAACTGGACCGCATTTACATTTTGAATTATGGTATAATGGATATCCAGTAAATCCGTTGAATTATATAGATTTTAAATAAATGAGCCTCAAATCTATTTTTGCAATACCCTTTGCCAAACAAGCTACAAAGCAAGTTTATAAATGGGCAAAAAAACCACATAAAACTCAAGAAAAAGTATTTAAAAAATTAATTTCATCAGCAAAAAATACTGCTTTTGGGAAAGATCATGACTTCTCTTCCATTAAAAATTACGAGGATTTTAAAAACCGAGTAAAAGTTCAAGATTACGAAGGTTTAAGAGCATATGTTGATAGAATTGTTGCCGGAGAAAAGGATGTTCTTTGGAAAGGAAAACCAATTTATTTTGCCAAAACTTCTGGCACAACTTCTGGCGCAAAATACATTCCGATTACCAAAGAATCAATGCCAACACATATCAAAGCGGCAAAAAATGCATTGCTGTTTTATATCGCAGAAAAAAAGGATGCAAGTTTTGTAAATGGAAAAATGATTTTCTTACAAGGAAGTCCAGTTTTAGAAACTAAAAACGGAATTCAATTAGGAAGATTAAGCGGAATTGTAGCGCATTATATTCCGCAATATTTATTAAAAAACAGATTGCCAAGTTGGGAAACCAATTGTATTGAAGACTGGGAAACAAAAGTAAATGCCATTGTAGAAGAAACGGTTGATGAAAATATGACGGTTATTAGTGGAATTCCATCTTGGGTGCAAATGTATTTTGAAAAACTCATCGAAAAAACAGGAAAACCAATTGCAGAGATTTTTCCAAATTTTAACTTCTTTGTATATGGTGGTGTAAATTTTGAACCGTATAAAAATAAGTTCGAAAGTTTGATTGGTAAAAAGATTGATTATGTAGAATTGTATCCAGCTTCAGAAGGATTTATCGCCTATCAAGATTCGCAAACAGAACCAGGAATGTTGTTGCAATTAAACTCAGGAATTTTTTATGAGTTTATTCCTGCAACAGAATTTTATGATGAACATCCAACAAGAATTTCATTAAAAGAGGTGGAAATGGGCGTGAATTATGTCATTATTTTAAATACAAACGCCGGACTTTGGGGGTATAATATTGGTGACACTGTTGAGTTTACATCAACAAAACCTTACAGAATTAAAGTTACAGGAAGAATCAAACATTTTATTTCTGCTTTTGGCGAACACGTTATCGGTAAAGAAGTAGAAAAAGCATTAAAAGATTCCATCAAAGGAACTGAGATAAACATTAGTGAGTTTACAGTTGCGCCACAAGTAAATCCAGAAAGCGGTTTGCCGTATCACGAATGGTTTATAGAATTTGAGAACGAACCAAAAAGTTTAGAAGAATTTACAGCAAAAGTGGATGCTTCTATGCAAGCACAAAATATCTATTATCAAGATTTAATTGCAGGTAAAGTATTGAGAATGCTGGTGATTAGAAAAGTAAAAAAAGGTGGTTTTCATGAATATATGAAATCGATTGGTAAGTTTGGCGGACAAAATAAAATTCCACAATTATCTGACAATCGAAAAATTGCCGATGTTTTACAAGGTTTTTTAATTGAATAATCGAACTGTCAGTTCGAGTGAAATTATTTTTTAAGAATTTTGTATCGAGAACAAACAACTTCTCGAAACAATTTTCTTATATCTCGACTCCGCTCGATATGACAGAAAATCACTCGAAGCGACAAAAAAATAAATCACATGAAAATCATTTCAACAAACATCGGAGAGAAAAGAGAAATTGATTGGAACGGAAAAACCATAACTACAGGAATTTTTAAGTACCCAATAAAAGAAGCCGTTTTTTTAGGAACCGAAAATGTTTTAAATGATGAGATATCTGACAGAAAACATCATGGCGGAATTGACCAAGCGGTGTATGGATATTCGTTAAAACATTACGATTATTTTAAAAAATTGCATCCACATTTAGATTGGCAACTAGGCATGTTTGGCGAAAACTTAACGGTAGATGATTTAGACGAAACAAAAATCCATCAAGGAGATACGTTTAAAGTTGGCGATACAATTTTAGAAGCAACAGTTCAAAGAAATCCATGTTATAAATTAGGAATTCGTTTTAACGATATGAAAATTATAAAACAATTTTGGAACACAAATATGTGCGGCGTTTATTTTAAAGTGTTGCAAACTGGTTTTGTAAAAGAAAATGATGTTTTTGAACAACTAAAATCATGTCCAGAAAACTTAACAATTGCTGAGGTTTATGAGGCAAAAAGAGTTCGTAAAGGAATGTGAGTTCTAAGGTGTTTCTTTTAGTTTAAAAGAAACTCCCAATTGTTACAGCAGAACAACTAGCTAATACTAAAATACTGAATAGCGTTAAGAAATGTATTTTGTTTTTTAGTATAAACTGTATTCCTAGAACTAAAAACACCAATTGTGCAATTAGAAACGGAATTGTCAATAATTCTCTAAAGACTCCAATTAAAACAAAATTTATTTCATAATAATTAAGCAAGTAGATTAGAGCAAAAAACAACACAATTACAAAATTTATAATTGTCAAATTTTTATTTGTTAGTAGTTTTTTCATTTTCTTGTATAGCGTTTAATAGTAGATTTTTAAATTCAGTTTTATTGTCAATATGTAACACAATATTTTTGTATTTTCTTTGTATTCCATACAAGCCAATCAATGTGTTTTCATTTTTTAATCTGATAATAGTATTGTGACTTTCTAATTCACCTAAAAAAGACAACCTTCTAGTTTCTTTATTTGGTTCAATATCTTTTGAAGAAAACTCTATGGTTTCAATATCATTGATGTTGATAGTGGTTTCGCACATAATTCCATATCTAAGATATAGTTGATTATTTTCAATTACAATAGGTCTTTTATAGATCGATTTTAAGAAACCGAAAATTTGAATACCAGAATAAACGCTTAAAAAAGTTAAAATCCAAGCAGCAATTGTACTCCATTTTTCGAGTAAATTATGCAATACAAATGTTTCTATTGCAACAATACATATAATTGCAATTAGTAAAGTAATTGTTCCGCTTTCTTTGTGATAAGAGAACTCATTATCTTTCAGTTTTCTTTTTCTCCAATAGATAAATCCATAATAAAAAACAGCAATTTCGGTAACAACAGGAATTACAACTCTTTTTGGAAGTATTTCATAACACGTGTTTTTTAAAGTAGTATAAAAATCAAAAGATTCGGTTTTGCGTGCCTTAAATTTTTTAATGCCTTTTCTAACATTATAAACTACATAGGATAGAATTGAAATTTCTACAATTGGAAGTATCCAAACTTTAAAAAGATCTAAATAATATTGATTTTCTGATGGTAAAATAAATGAGCAAACGACAATTCCGAGTATTAAAAAAGGAACAATCGTTGTTTTTGGAATGCTCGTTTTTCTGATTAATAAAAAATAAACAAACGGAACAGTAATTAATAAATCGAAAGTAATTCCTATTGCTAAACTATTTGAGTTATTTGTAAAGATTGTTGTTTTAGAAAGCAAAATCATCAATCCAATAATTAGAATTGGTGTTCCAAATATGATTAGGTTTTTAGGAAGGTTTAGAGTTTTGTTCATTTTTGTTTTTCTTTCATTCTATAAATATAAAAAAACCGAAGCATTAATACTTCGGTTTTAATTTTATAAAAAACAAGAATCTTATTTCTTCGCTAATAAATCTCTAATTTCAGCTAATAAATCTTCTTGGCTTGGGCCAGCTGGTGGAGCAGGAGCCGCAGCTTCTTCTTTCTTCTTAGTTGCGTTAATTCCTTTGATAATCATAAACATTACAAATGCTACAATAATAAAATCGATTACATTGGTTAAAAAATCACCGTACAAAATAGCAACTTCTCCAGTTACTTTTCCGGTTGCATCAGCAACACCTTCGGTAACTACATATTTTAAATCTCTAAAATCTGCCTTAAATACCAAGCCAATTAACGGAGAAACAATTCCGCCTGTAAATGAAGTTACTACTTGTTTAAAAGCTGCACCCATTACAAAACCAACTGCAATGTCTACCAAATTCCCTTTTACAGCAAATTCTTTAAATTCTTTTAACATTCCCATATTATTCGTTTTTATAGTTAATAAGTAGCCAATTTAAGAAAATTTTAACATTTTAGCAATCTTCTTTTTATACGCTGAGAGATTGCGGTTAAGATTTCGTAGGAAATAGTTTCAGATTTTTGAGCCATTTCGTTCACCATTTCTTGAGAATTAAAGACGATTACTTCGTCACTTTCTTTACAATCAATGTTAGAAACATCAACCATAATCATGTCCATACACACATTACCAATAATTGGCGCTTTTTTATTGTTGATTAAAACCGAGTATTTTTTATTCCCTAACTTTCTTGAAATTCCGTCTGCATGACCCACTGGAATTGTGGCTGTCTTCATGGATTTGTTTGCAGTAAAAGCTCTATTATATCCAATAGATTCTCCAGTCTCAATAGTATGAATCTGAGAAATAATTGATTTTAAGGAAAGCACATTTTTAAGTTGTTTTGTTTCCTTTTCGTCATTGCCAAAACCATACAATCCAATTCCCAAACGAACCATGTCAAATTGTGCTTGCGGATAATTAATGATTCCAGATGTATTTAGCAAATGCACCATTGGTTTGTAATTTAAATGCTGATAAAATTGCTTTACAATAAAGGCAAAATCGTTGATTTGATTGACTGTAAATTCTTTTTCATTGGCATCTTCGCTTGCTGCCAAATGCGAAAAAAGTGAAGTAATTTTCACATGACTTGTTGCTGCAATTCTAGATAAAATTAACGGAACATCTGTGTGCCAAAAACCAATTCTGTTTAAGCCCGTATTAAATTTTAAATGAATTGGATAGTTTAATAAAACGTTCGTGTCTGCCAATTCTAAAAAAGCATTAAAAATTTTAAAACTGTATAAGTTTGGTTCTAGTTGATGTTGAATTAGCAACTCTAAATTTGGTATTTGAGGATGCAACACCAAAATTGGTTTTTCAATTCCTGCTTTTCGCAAAGCAATTCCTTCATCTGTATAAGCAACTGCAAAATAAGCGACGTTGTTTTCTAAGAGTTTGGCAATTTTTGAAGCTTCACTTCCGTAACCAAACGCTTTTACAACCACTAAAATTTTGGTGTCTTTTTCTAATTTATCTTTAAAATATTGAAGATTATGCTGTGCAGCCTTTCCATCAATTTCTAAAATAGTTACATGATTATTCATTTATGCTGAACTTGTTTATTCTGAACTTGTTTCAGGATCTTTTAAATTAGATTCCAATTTTTCTGAAGCCAACTTTTCAGCTTTCTGTAATTGCAATGCTTTGTAATACGCAGCTCTACTTAAAGGCTCATATTCGTCAACTTCACCCAATAAGACTAAATTATCATTTTGCGCTTTTCTAAAACTATAATGTGCTAAATTCCCGGTATGTGTACAAACAGCATGTACTTTAGTTACGTATTCTGCAGTTGCCATTAAAGCAGGCATTGGCCCAAACGGATTTCCTTTAAAATCCATATCTAAACCAGCAACAATTACACGAATTCCTCTGTTTGCTAAATCGTTACAAACCGCAACAATTTCATCATCAAAAAACTGCGCTTCATCAATTCCAACAACATCTACATCATTTGCTAACAATCTAATATTTGCTGATGAAGGAACTGGCGTAGAACGAATACGATTGTCGTTATGAGAAACCACTTCTTCATCGTCGTAACGCGTATCAACCGCAGGTTTAAAAATTTCTACACGTTGTTTTGCAAATTGTGCTCGCTTTAATCTGCGAATCAATTCTTCTGTTTTACCAGAAAACATTGAGCCACAAATTACTTCAATCCAACCAAATTGTTCTGTATGATTTACCGTATTTTCGAGAAACATTTTGTAATTTTATGCTTGAAATATGATTATAATTGTATTTTACTTCAAGTCTTACAAATTTATAAAAATATAGATGCCAAGCATCAATTAATTTATCAACTTATGCACAAAAAATTAGCAGCCGACTTAACAAGTATTGCACATAGTATTTTGCAACTAAAAAACAAAGAAGATGTTTTAGTGTTGAAAGAAAAAGCCTACGAAGTTTATGAAAAACTAACCGTTTTGGCTTATGTTGATGAATATATACATACAACTCCGAACGCTACCGAAACAAAAGAAGAAATTATTAAAAAGATAGAAAATGTGGTTAAAAAAGTTAAAGAACCTACATTAGAAATTGTAGATGATAAACAAGAAAATGAGTTTACAGAAGTAGAACCGATTACAAAAAAAGTAAAAAAAATTGTTGAAGAATTTGCAATTGATAAAGAAGAAAAAGAAGAGCCAAGCATAAAAGTTGCTGAAGAAATTACAGAACAACCGTTTGATGAATTAGAACAAACATTGTTTTCTGCTGAAAGTGTTGAAGAAAAATCAGTAACTAAAGACAAAAAAACAATTACTCTAGAAGAAGAGTTAAATGACACTATTTCTATAGAAGTTGCTGCAGATTTATTTGAAAAACCAGCAATTAAAAAATCGTTAAACGATCAATTACAACAAAATATACATATTGGGTTGAATGACAGAGTTGCTTTTGTAAAAAACCTTTTTGATGGAAGTCAAGAAGAGTTTAACAGAGTTGTTTCTCAATTAAACACGATTAAAACAGCAAAAGAAGCAAAAAAGTTTATCAATAAAATGGTAAAACCAGAGTACGATTGGTCTAACCAAGAAGAGTATGAGGAGCGCTTTTTTGAAATTATAGAACGTAAATTCGCATAAAATATACAGGATGAAAATTGAAGTATCAAACGGAGAAATTTTAGACAAATACACCATTTTAGAAATCAAACTTTCTAAAATTAAAGACGCAAAAAAGTTAGTCAATATTCAGCATGAATATGATACGTTAACACCAGATGTAAAAAATATGTATGCGGTTGCAAAAGATAAATTGCATCTTAAAAAATTACAGAATGATTTGTTAGAAGTCAACAAGAAATTGTGGAAAATAGAAGACGATATTAGAGAATGCGAACGTGCAAAAGACTTTAGTCAAACCTTTATTGATTTAGCACGTGCTGTGTATTATGTAAATGATGACAGATCTGATGTTAAAAAAGAAATTAACACATACACTGGCTCAGATTTGGTTGAAGAAAAATCTTATGAAGATTATAAATAAAAAGAGCAAAACCATTATAACATACAAATAAATGAAAAGATTAATATTACTTGGTTTAATTTTAGTAACAGGATTTGGTACCGTTAATGCACAAAAAATTGAATCTAAAAAAGTTCTAGGAAGTTATATATACAAACAAAATGACAGCTATTTATCTAGTAAACAATTGGTTAAATTGATGGGTAGTAATAATGAGGCATCACAATTAATGAAATCTGCAAACAAAAGTAAAATTTGGGCTACAATATTGGGTGGTGTAGGAGGCGCATTCATTGGTTTTCCAATTGGAACAGCAATTGGAGGAGGTGATGCAAAGTGGGAACTTGCCGGTGTTGGTGCAGCATTGATATTAGTTGCAATACCAATAAACAATAATTACAATAATAAATCTAAAAATGCAGTAGACTTATACAACTCTGGTTTTTCATCAACTTCTTATAGGTTTCAACCTTCATTTAATTTAAATATGAAAGAAAATAGTATTGGAATAACGATGTCCTTTTAATGATAGTTAGCCTAAAAACATATTTGAAAACCATAAGTGTTCTATTATTGCTTGTGTTTTTTTTGGTTGGATGTAAAAGCTCGTATCAAACCATTAGTTTTGAAAAACAAAACATTCCAGATGCCCCAAATTATGCTGACGCAACTTCTTGGGCAGTTTTACCAACAAAATATCCTGAAAGCTTAGAAAAATATGCAACTACAAATCTTCAAGATTTAAAAGCAGATGTTTTTTATGTGTATCCCACTTTGTTAATGGATAAAAAAGTTGCTCGTTGGAACGCAGCAATTGATGATGAAATTCAGAATGATAAAATTATACATACTGCGGTTAAAAATCAAGCTTCTCCATTTGCAACTTCAGGAAAAATTTATGTCCCAATATACAGACAAGCACATATTAAATCGTATAATTTATATACTAAAGGCGGAAAAGAAGCTTTTGAAATTGCCTATGCTGACGTAAAAGATGCCTTTGAATATTATTTAAAAAACTACAATAACGGCAGGCCAATTATTATTGCGAGTCATAGTCAAGGAACAAATCATACCACACAATTATTAAAGGATTATTTTGATGCAAAACCCTTACAAAAGCAATTAATTGCAGCGTATTTGGTTGGAATGGGAATTCAACCAAACGAATTCAAAACCATTCAACCAATGACAAATCCAACTGAAACTGGTGGTTTTGTTTCTTGGAATACCCGAAAAAAAGGAAGTTACCCGAAAAACAAAAATGTGTATAAAGGAGCGGTAACAACAAATCCAATTACGTGGGATGCTTCTAAAACAACAACTTTAAATCAGCACAAAGGATTTTTATATTCTAACGGAAAATTATATACAAAAGCGTTGAAAATTGAAATCACAGACGGAATGGTTTGGTCTACAAATCCGAAGTTTCCAATGCGGTTTTTCATGTCTTTTATGAAAAATTATCATGTTGGCGACATCAACTTGTTTTGGCAAGATATTAAAGAGAATGTCGAGTTAAGAACAAAAACTTGGTTGGAGAATAATTAAAACGTTTAGTGATTTGAAAAAGCTGAAAAAATGTCTGTTCGAGCGGAGTCGAGAACTATAGATGTTTATTGGGTTTCGACTCCCCTCAACCTGACAATTAATTGGTTAAATATTCTTTCAATCGTTCAACTTCTTTTTTACTATTTCCAATAAAAATTTCATTATCAACAATAAAAACGGGTCTTTTTAAAAAAGTATATTCATCTAAAATATACTGTCTGTAATCTGCTTCAGAAATGGTTTGATTTTTCAAGTCCATTGCTTTATATAACTTTGCACGTTTGTTAAACAATGCTTCGTAACTCTTAGAAAATTTGTGCATTTCTTCAAGTTGTTTTACCGAAATTGGATTGGTTTTTATTTCTTGTTTTTCAAATCCATCAAGATTTACTTCTTTTAAAATTCTTCGGCAAGTATCACAAGTTTGTAAAAAGTAGACTTTTTTCATTTTATACGTTATATTTGATGCTAAATTAGGATAAAAAATGAAAACACAATTCGAAATATTAATCAAATCGAGAGAACTTGTTTTGCAAGTAATCGATGATTTAACAATTGAACAATTACATTTAATTCCGAAAGGATTTAAAAATAATATTGCTTGGAATGTAGCGCATTTGGTTGTTACGCAACAATTGTTGCATTATAAGCTTTCAGGTGTAAATTGTTTAGTGCCCGATGATTTAATCGCAAATTATAGAAAAGGAACTTTTCCAGAAAGAGAGTTTAACAACGAAGAGTTTGATGAGATAAAAGAGTTGTTAATTGCTTTGCCAGAAACCTTGATAGAAGATTACGAAGCTGGAATTTTTGAAAATTATGAAGCCTATGAAACTAGTACAGGCTTTGTGTTAGATTCTTTAGAAACTGCCATTGCCTTTAACAATTTTCACGAAGGAATGCACTTAGGAATCATAAGATCAATAAAAAAATTAGTGTAAATAATTCAGTTATTTTTTAGATGAAGTTTAACACAAAAGCAATTCATGGCGGTCAACAAAACGATCCTTCAACAGGAGCAGTAATGCCGCCAATTTATCAAACATCAACGTATGCGCAATCAAGTCCTGGAAAACACAAAGGTTATGCATATTCTAGAACTGCAAATCCAACTAGAACCGCATTAGAAAAAAGTTTTGCAGCCATAGAAAACGGAACGCACGGTTTGGCTTTTTCATCTGGATTAGCTGCAATTGATTGTGTTTTAAGAACTTTAAAGTCTGGTGATGAAGTTATTGCAGGTGATGATTTGTATGGAGGAACGTATAGAATCTTTACAAGAATGTTTGAAAAACAAGGATTGAAATTTTCTTATGTTGATATGAATTCTGTTGAGAATGTTACCAATGCGATTACAGAAAAAACAAAACTAGTTTGGATAGAAACACCTACAAACCCATTAATGAAAATTGCAGATATAGCAGAAATTACAAAAGCAGTTAAGGCAGTAAATTCTATTATTTTAATTGGAGTAGATAATACTTTTGCAACTCCGTATTTACAGCAACCTTTAAATTTAGGTGTAGATATTGTAATGCATTCTGCGACAAAATATTTAGGCGGACATTCTGATTTGGTAATGGGAGCTTTAATGGTTAACGATGAAAAATTAGCAGAAGAATTACATTTTATTCAGTTTGCTGCTGGTGCAATCGCTGGCCCAATGGATTCATTTTTAGCACTTCGAGGCATTAAAACCCTACACATTAGAATGCAGCGTCATTGTGAAAACGGCAGTGCAGTTGCTGCTTATTTAGTAAAACATCCGAAGGTGAAAGAGGTTTATTTTCCAGGTTTAGAAAACCATCCGAGTTATGAAATTGCAAAAAAACAAATGAAAGATTTTGGAGGAATGGTTTCCTTTAAACTAAAAGATGAAACTCAAAAAGCTACATTTACTTTTTTAGAAAATACAAAAATATTTACGTTGGCAGAATCTTTAGGCGGAGTAGAGAGTTTGGTAAATCATCCTACAACAATGACACATGGAAGCATTCCTGAAGAAGAACGTTTAAAAATCGGAATAACAGATTCGTTAATTCGTTTAAGTGTAGGAATTGAAGATGTTGAAGATTTGTTAGAGGATTTAGAACAAGCTTTAGATAAATCATAAAAACAAACAAAAAAGAGTTGTGCGTTTTTTTTACATTCTATTTTTTACAAAAGATTCCTCCAGCAAAATTTAAGTGATAAATAATTCCAACTTGAACATGAATTAGCCATTCATTATTTTTGTTTTCTATTACATCAGCTTGCAAACCATCTACAGCGTCCGAGAAAAAGAATTGCCAATTAAAATTGGCCGCTAAATCAAACTTTTCTGTTAATTTATAACGCGTTCCAGCACCCAAAATAAAAGAGAATGCTCCGCCGTTTCCAACATTTAAATTATCTAGAATTCTATATTTACTTGGTAAAATAGAAATATCGGTTCTCCAATCTCCTAAATCAGAAGTTAAAGTGTTTTTATAGTACGAAAATTTAAGACCAACACTTACATAGGGGTTCCATTTCATTTCAGAATAAGGAAACATAAATTCCCTTAAATCCTTAAAGTAATATTCAGCTTGTACTCCATAATTAAGCATGGAAATTGTTCCTTTCATTGCTCTTAACTGTACTGCCAATGGATTACTTCCTTGCGTATATACACCATGATGTTGAAAATCACCTTTGGTCATTATGTTAAATTCAGTTTTAACCATTAAATGATTGGCAATATCATCTTCTGCATTCCAACGAGTATCTATATTAAAGAAATGAAGGTAATGTATTAAACTAAAAGACATAGCGCTATTTCCATAACTGCTTAAAAAGTTGCCTCTTTGGCCATAGTCTGTTTGAACGGTAGCAGTACCAGCAAAGAAACCAACGTCGTGTGTTAGATGTTGGGCATTTGCAGATAAGGCTATTACGAGAAAGAATAATATTTTTAGGGGTTTCCTCAAGAAATAGTTTTATAAGTTGACAAATATATTAAAACGAGGGTAAAACAATAACTCGATTATGATTAATTTATTGTAAATATCTCAGAAAAATTCCAATTTGCTTTTATACTAAATGTAATTGGCAAATAAATTACTTTTTCTGGTTCCTTTTTTTTCAAATAATTACCAGTATCCCATTTCTTATTGCTGTTTGTATCTAGAATTGCTCTGATAATATAATTGCCTGGTGGAAGTAGTTCAAATTTGATGTTTTTAGTATCTGTAACGTACGTTCTTTGAATTACTTTTTTGTCTTTTTCTGATAACAATTCTACAATTACTGAAGATAAAGGTTTTTTGTTTAGTGTTAAAGAGATGCTTCCATAATCTTCAGGTTCTTTTGTGTTAAAATTATAGTTTAAAGTGTCGTTTTGTGTTTCAAAAATATCTGTTAAAGCTTTGGGTAAAAGTGTTAATTTATAATTTGTATTGTATTTTTTATCAAATAAAAACTGAATTTTATTTGTAGATTTTTTTAATATATGCTGATAAATTACCGCCACAGAATCTTGATCAAAAAAGGCAATCTTAGAGGTGTCTATTTTTATAACAGGATTATTACTCTTTAAAGTTAACGTGTCTTTTAAATCTAAGGTTCTTGTGATGTTAGAATTTATTTTTAAAGAATCCAATACTTTTTTTCTTAGAAAAACTGTTAACGTATCTATATAATTCTCTTTTTTTACTTTAAAAACTAAAGAATCTGTATCAATTTTAGAATGCCAAAGATAAAGGCTGTCTTTTGTATTGTCTAATCTAGATTTACTATTAAAATCCGATGACACATCAGACAAAACACTAATATCAATGTTTTCTCGTTCTCCTTCAAAATCAAAAATAATTTTTCCTTTTGAAGTTTCTTTTGCCGAGATTATTTTAAAAGTCGGAGTTTCTTTAAAAAGCGATAAAGGTTCCTCTAAAATACTATCATTTGGCAATTCTATAAACCGATTGTAAAAACCAATTTTATCTTCTTTCGGATTAAAGGTATAGTTGTTAGAAACATCTTTTAACGCAACTAAAAGATACTTTCCTTCTTTAATATTTGTAATTTTAAACAGTGAATCTAATGCGTTTGTAATGTAATTTGGTTTTTGTTTGTAGATAATAGAATCTGAAAATGTAGAATCTACTTCATACAGTAAAATACTAATGTCTTTGTCAAATTTATTATTAAAAGCGTCTTTAATAAATCCTTTTGTTTTTAGGGAGTCTACATAGTTACCAGTAGAAAAAACGTAGTTAAAACTCTTTAAAACATTCCCTTCATTATTGTCTTCAATGCTATTTCCGAAATTAAAAATATAGGTAGTATTTTCTTTTAACGTATCAGTTAATTTTATAGTAATTTCTTTGCTTGGAGATCCTTGCGGACTAATTGTAGGAAAATATTTTAACGGCGGAGAAATTACCAGTTGTTGATTTACGTTTTTCAACGTAATATATTCATCAAACGAAAGTTTAATTTTTTTGCTATTAAAATGAATGCTTTTATAAGGAGGATTTGCAGTTACCATAACCGGAGCTAAACTATCTTTTAGTCCGCCATTTGGTCTTCCTTTTTTTGCGCAATTACTTGTTAAAAGGATTACTGCAAAAACAAAAATAATATATTTTATAAAAGGTTTCAGTTGCTTTAATTTTACTGCAAAATAACAATTTTTTTACTGTAAAATGATTCATTTTTTAGTTAAATTATTCTGTATATGCCATTGTTACAATACTAATTTTAATGTTTTCTGCTTGTAGCAATTCCTTGCAACAAGATTCTAAAGTTGCTCCAGTTGTAATTACGTCGTCAATTAATAAGATGTGTTTGTTTTTTAAGGTGGATGGATTTGGTACACTAAATTTTGTATCATTGTTGCTAAATCTTTCGAAACGCTGTTTAAACGTTTGGGTTTTTGAGCTAGAAGTTCTAATTAAAACATCATCTAGATATGGTTTTTCTAGATGTTTTGACACAGTTAATCCGAAAGTTGTTAGCTGATTGTATCCGCGTTTTTTTTGTTTTTTTGGATGTAACGGAACCGGAATAATACAATCGAGGTCAGTAAATTCATTAGATTCTTTTAAAACATGACCAAACCAATCACCGATAAAATAACCAACTTCTTGATTGCCTTTGTACTTTAAAGCATGAATTAGGTCTTTTGTTTTTCCGTCTTTTCTGTAAGATAAAAAAGAGTTTGCTTTTACTATCGAAATTCTTCCATAAAAAGCTTTTGTAATTTTATTATCTTTATAGTCTTTGTAACAAATTATTGGTAAATCATGTCTACAAAGTGTACAGATGATTTTTTCGGATTGTAATAACTTTGATTCGCAAGTAATGCATATCTTCGGAAAAAATAAATGCAAAACATCTTGTAAATATTTCATTTTCTTAGCTTTTTAAAGTTAAGATACTAAAAAACATATTAGTGGGTAAAAAAATCGACTTTTTTAAAGTAGCTGTAAAGAACATAAAAACTTCTGGGACCGTAACTCCTAGTTCAAGGTTTTTGGCTCAAAAAATGTTAAAAGAAATCGATTTTTCTTCTTGCAAAGTATTGGTAGAATTAGGTCCAGGAAACGGTGTAATTACAAATCAAATATTAAAAAAGTTACAACCAAATTCTCATTTAATTTGCTTTGAAGTAAATGATATTTTTTACGAAAATTTAAAAAAGATAAAGCATCCGCAGTTAACAGTTTTAAAAGCATCCGCAGAAGAAATACGGCCAGAAATGGAAAAGTTAGGGTATTCAAAAGCCTGCCATATTGTTTCAAGTTTGCCGCTTACAATTATTCCAAATACAATTTCTGAAGCCATTTTAGAAAATTCGTTAAACTCATTACATAAAAACGGAACTTTTATTCAATATCAATATAGTTTAACCTACTACAAAAAGCTAAAAGCTGTTTTTAAAGAAAAAATATCTTTAGATTTTGAACTGTTAAATTTCCCGCCCGCATTTGTATATCGATGCAAAAAAGAGCATTAATTTTTTCTTGTTAACTTTTTAGATTACTGTATCTTTGCACTCATTATGGCAAAACAAGAAGATCAATTTAAAAAAGTGTTATCGCACGCTAAAGAATACGGTTATGTATTTCAATCCTCTGAAATTTATGACGGATTAAGCGCTGTGTATGATTACGCTCAAAATGGCGTTGAGTTAAAGAAAAATATTAGAGATTATTGGTGGAAAGCAATGGTGCAAATGCACGAAAATATTGTGGGTATTGATGCTGCAATTTTAATGCATCCAACAACTTGGAAAGCTTCTGGACACGTAGATGCTTTTAACGATCCATTAATTGATAATAAAGATTCTAAAAAACGTTACAGAGCTGATGTTTTGGTAGAAGATTTTAGAGAAAAAATCAACGAAAAAATTGAAAAAGATATTATCAAAGCAAAAAAACGTTTTGGCGATGATTTTGATGAGGCAGAGTTTAGAGCAACCAATGCAAATGTGTTGCGTCGTCAAAAACAAATGGATGAAATTACAGTTGAATTGACGCGCGTTCAAGAAGAAAGTGATTTAGTTGGTTTTAGACAGCTTATTATAGATTTAGGAATTGCTTGTCCAGCTTCTGGATCTAAAAATTGGACAGAAGTAAAGCAGTTTAATTTGATGTTTGGAACACAAATTGGTGCTTCAGCAGAAAATTCTACACAAGTGTATTTACGTCCGGAAACAGCTCAAGGAATTTTTGTAAACTTCTTAAATGTGCAAAAAACAGGACGAATGAAAATTCCGTTCGGAATTGCACAAACCGGAAAAGCATTTAGAAACGAGATTGTTGCAAGACAGTTTATTTTTAGAATGCGAGAATTTGAACAAATGGAAATGCAATTTTTTGTAAAGCCAGGAACTCAAAAAGAATGGTACGAAAACTGGAAAGAAACCAGAATGAAATGGCATCTATCTTTAGGAATGGGAGCAGAAAATTACCGTTTTCACGATCATGATAAATTAGCACATTATGCAGATGCAGCAGCAGATATTGAATTTAAATTTCCGTTCGGATTTAAAGAATTAGAAGGAATTCATTCAAGAACAGATTTCGATTTAAAAGCACACGAAGAATTTTCTGGAAAGAAATTACAATATTTTGATCACGAAGAAAATAAAAGCTATGTGCCTTATGTTGTAGAAACTTCTATCGGATTAGATAGAATGTTTTTAGCAGTATTTTCTAACGCGCTACAAGAAGAAGAATTAGAAAACGGAACCACAAGAACAGTGTTGAAATTACCAGCAGTTTTAGCACCTTTTAAAGCGGCAGTTTTACCGTTGGTTAAAAAAGATGGTTTGCCAGAAGTTGCTCGTAAAATTATGGATGATTTAAAATGGGATTTCAATGTTTTTTATGACGAAAAAGACGCTGTTGGAAAACGTTATAGAAGACAAGATGCAAACGGAACGCCATTTTGTATTACGGTAGATCACGATACGTTAAAAGACAATTGTGTAACCATTAGACACAGAGATACGATGGAACAAAAGCGTGTAGCAATTGCTGATTTAAAAGAGATTATCAAAGCAGAAGTTGACGTAAAAACTTGGTTACAAAAAATGTAAACACTAAGTAGCTGAACTTGTTTTTAGCATCTCATTAATATACAAAAAATCACATCTTTATGCTGAATTTATTTCAGTGACAGATGTGGTTTTTTAATTTATAGATCGTTTGGTTTTAAAATCTCCAACCAATATTTACGCCAGTTCTAGGAACCACTATTGGTGAGTTTTCGCTAAATAAATTTCGTCCAGCACCACCATAAACATCAACGGTAAACCCGCCTTCAGAAACATATTTTAATCCAACTGCTACACCTAAAGCACCATCTGTATAATCTTCATATGTGATTGGTCCCCCATTCATTAAGTTTTCTTTTTCTCCAAAGTTTAAGCTAAAAAAACCTTCTCCGAAGAAATTCCAATTGCTATCAGAAGTAAAATAATGACGAAAATATGGAGTTAACGATCTTTGTTCGTTGTATCTAAAATCTGCACTGTTCTTTTCAAAATTAATTAAGGCAGAAACTCCAAATGAAGAGGTTTCATCTATGTATTTTTCATAAGAAACTTCGATAGTTTTTAAAACTAAAGCATCAAAAATATCTAATTTAATTTCTTGTTGTGCTTGTGTATAAGATGCCGATAAAATGGCAATAACGATAAAAAGCTTTTTCATTTTTTGGTTTTAAAATTAGTATTGTTTGTTATATAACGTAAATAAGTTGTTACAATTATATGCTACTACAAATCTAATGTTATTTTTTAATAATTATAACCTACTAAAGCTTAAAAATCTGCTCGTAACTGAATTGATCCGTTGTGTATAGTGGTCGAATTTTCTCCTTTCCTGCCTAAATAATTAAAGTTTAAATTGATAAAAGAATTTATTTTTTGCTGATACATCAAAGACCATGTGTAATTTCTGCCAGCTAGTAAACCTTCTAACATTTGATACGCAACTGGGCTATTTTGATTTCCCATAAAATTATTGTGAAACAAATTGATTTCTACTCTAATCAATGCATCTTTTGTTGATTTGTAATAATAAGAACTTCCTAATTTTTGTTGTTGTAAAGTTTCTAAACTACCAACGTTGTTTTCTTTGTTCTTATAATTGTAAAAGAAAGAAAATTGATGATTTTTATTATATTCAAAAGTAAATTTTGGAGCGATTTCATAAGCGTCGATTCTGTAATTTTGATTGGTAAAGTTTTCAGTAATAATCTCGTCTTTTGATGTGTTTGTTTTTAAATCAAAAAGCCAAAAAGCAGCTAATTTATGCGCAAACTCTAATTGATGCAATTTGGTGTTGTTTTCTTGATTACCAATGTTGTATAAATGTTTGTTTTTAGAAGTTGCGTAGGTAAAAATAAGGCTATATTTCTGTAGATTTTTGTTTAAATACAAACTGTTTCTAAAACTAAAATTCAATCCTAATAATTTTGATTCATCCAAATCAAACGGATTCAAATTAAAAGAATTATCAGTTCTTTTTTGTTCGTTATCAACCACAAAATTGGTTTGATTGTAAAAGTGAGAAAGTACTTTTTTAACGCCGCTTTTAGTTGCCCATTGAGATGGATTAATCGTAAAAACTTGTTGCCATTTTGCACGTTGTGTATTTATAAAAGTGATGTTTGGTAAGGCAACGCGCAAATATGCTGCTTGGTCTTTATAAATAGCAATTTCAAACTCGTTAAATTCTTTAATTCCGTTGTTGTTATAATCAATCCACGTATAATATCCTTGTCCAGGCTCGGTTTTAATATAGACATATTCTTGTTGCGGAATATTGCCCGAAGAGGTTTCGTAAACAGTATTAAAATTGATAAAATTACGAAAGAGTTTTTGGCTATAAACTATTTTAGAGTTCAACGCCTTTTCATCAGCTGTAAAAGTGTTTTTTGTACTTCTGTAATTTGCAAAGATCGATAAATTACTAGAGGTGTTTTGTAGAATTCTACTATTGATATAATAGGTTTTTCGTGAATTTACTTCTGTAAAAGCATTGTTTCTAATACTGTCATTTTGCCTAAAATTAAAACCAATTTTGGTGAACACTTTAGTAGAATCTCCTAAACCAATAAAGGTTTCGTATTCTTTAAATTGATGACTTAATGCACTTTTCTGTTGCGTTGATTTAGATTCGATTTTATTGGTTTCTACATTGATAAAACCACCAAGCCAAGAATTCGAAAATGAATGTTCTATTTTCCCTTTAGCTCTTAAAAATTTATTTTTTTCTAAAGTAGATGAACTGTTTAATAAACTAACAAACGAACTAAATTTTGTGTTTTTTATGTTTGTTTGGCTGTTAAAAACGTGTTTAATTCCGTTGTAATTATCGGAATAATTTATTAGGTTAAAACCATAGATATATTTAGAATTTTGTGTGTTGTCTAAAATAAGTTGTGTGCTAATTTGATTTCTATTTCCTAACGGATTTACAATATTCCAATCGCGTAAAAATTCAACAGCATCAAAACGTTGTTCGGTCGCAAAATTTTGTTGTACATATTCGAAACCTATATCCGTTGAAAACCTCCATTTTTTATCCACAAAGAGTTGTTGCCATTTTAGTTTTGCAGCCAACCCTTTGTTTTCAGAATCATCGATTGTAGAAAATAAATTGGCATCAGTATTGCTCAAAGCAATTTCTCCAAAGAAACTTGTTTTCTTAGTCAGATTTAACGTTGTATTTACAACTGCAACTTGCGATTTTGAAGGAGCAGCTAGTCTGATAATTGGTTGATAATTCCCTAAATTGATTCCAACATATTTGTAAATATTTCCAATTGCGATGGTTTTATCTAACGTGTAATCTCCTTTATTTGCGCCAACAAACGTAAAAGTAACATTGTATAATTGATCTGTTGCATTTGTTGAATATTCAAAGTTTTCTGTAACTCCGTTTGTTGCTTTTCTGTACAAAATTCTGTTTTCAGAATACACATCTTCGTAAGCACTATTTGCAAACATTTTAGATTCATCATTACCAGCATTTGCTAAAATCTGCTTTTGTGAATCCGATAAATTTTGCTGTATTGGCTGATTTTTTGCATCATTTTCGTTATAGAAAATTCCGTTGATGGTAAATTTTTCTCCAACATATTTTGCTTTTTCATAAGTAACAAAACGCGTGTAATTTCTGTTAGAATACTGATAATCTAAATGAAAACGAATGTCATTTGTAACCGGAAAAGTAGTGTTAAAACGTATTTCGGAATTGTTATAATCGATGGTGTAATCTTTGTTTTCTCCTCTGTTTAACAAAACGCCGTTTGCATACAAAGCATCGCTTCCGGCAACGATTATAATAAACGCTTCGTTGTTTGGACCAATAATTTTATACGGACCTTGATTTCCTTCTTTACCAAGAAATTTAAAACTGGTAAACTTTCCTCTTACAACTGCTCCAGAAGCAAGTACATTTAGATTGTCATTTAGTTTTGCCTCCACTTCTAAACCGGCAACTTTTTTAGAAAAAGGCATAAAGTAACTGTCTGAATTTGTTAAATCTAAATCTCCTGCTTTTACACGCCAATTTTTGTGTTCAAACTCAATAAAAATACGATCAAAATCAGTGATATTTTGAGAATATCCGTTGTCTTGTAACGGAATATTAGTGTCAAAAATATTGGCTTTTATGGTAACATCTTTTGATAAATTTCCTTTAATTGTTAAGTCTAAAGAGGAGTTTACAACCGAGTTTTGATTGTTGCCAATTGTTAAACCACGTGTAATGTTTCCAGAAGTTTCTAAATTATTAAAAAGCTCTTTTCTTTGTTGATTTTTATTGGTTGTTAAACTGTATAATTGTTGTGTATTGTTGGTATTTGGAACAATTATGTTGTCATTATATTTTTGATAGGTTTTGGTGATAAAATCAGGAAATCTAAAATATTCAACCCTTATAAAAGGATGTTTTTTTGAATTGATTATCAGTTGTGCTTTTATAAAATCTACTTGATATTCTGAAGTCGGAATTACCGTTTTATTTTGAGAAAAAACTTTAAATAATTGCGAATTGATACTCACAGAATCTATTTGAACCGTGTCTTTTACCAACGTAAAATCCTTTGATCTAAAATCTGAAGAACCAGTTTGTGCATAGATTGAAAAACCTATACAAACAAAAATGATAAAAATGATTTTTTTAATCATGTAATACAAACGTTCTAATTGTAAAAATAGTTTAAAATAACGATTGTTGTTTTACAGGATTTTCGTGAGCTAATAACCATTTTTTACGCCAAATTCCGCCAGCATAACCAGTTAAAGAACCGTCAGAACCAATAACTCTATGACACGGAATTACAATCCAAATTGGATTTTTACCATTTGCTGATGCAACAGCTCTGATAGCTTTTACGTCGCCAATTGCTTTGGTTTGTTCTAAATACGTTCTGGTTTTATTAAATGGAATGTTTAGTAATTCTTTCCAAACTTTTTGTTGAAATTCAGTTCCTTGTGGATTTAACTTTAAATCGAATTGGGTTCTTGTTCCTGCAAAATATTCCTCTAACTGAGAAATACAGTTTTTTAAGTAAGTTGGAATATTATTGGATGTTTCTATGTCGTCATCTAAAACAGAAATAGATTGAATTCCGTCTTCGTCTCCAACAATTTTTGCAGTTCCGATGGGAGTTTTGTAATATATAACGTTGTTAGATTCCAAAAATATCTTTTGAGTTTTGAGTTGTAATTTCGGCAATTTCTTCGAAAGAGATTTCATAAATAGCCGCTAATTTTTCTACAACTTGTGTGATGTAACTGCTTTCATTTCGTTTTCCTCTAAAAGGCGTTGGAGCTAAATAAGGCGCATCGGTTTCTAGTACAATATGTTTGATGTCAATTTGATGTAGAAACTGATCTATTTTCCCATTTTTAAACGTTGCAACACCGCCAATTCCAAGTTTCATATTGTAAGAAATGGCTTTTTGTGCTTGTTTTAAAGTTCCTGTAAAACAATGAAAAATTCCGAATAAATCATCACTTTTTTCCATTTCTAACACTTCAAAAATTTCATCAAAAGCTTCTCTACAATGAATTACAATAGGTAGTTTTTTTTCTTTTGCCCACTGAATTTGAGTTCTAAAAGCTTCTTGTTGTTGCACTAAAAAATTGTTGTCCCAATACAAATCTATTCCTATTTCTCCAATGGCATAAAAATTACGTTGATCAATCCATTTTTTTACAATCGCTAATTCTTCTTTGTAATTTTCTTTTACAGAAGTTGGATGCAATCCCATCATTAAAAAAACATCGTCTGGATATTCAGCTTCTAATTTAAGCATGCTTTCTGTGTACGAAGAATCAATTGCAGGAATAAAAAAACGAGAAACTCCAGCGTCTTTTGCTCGGTTCATCATTTCATTTCTGTCTTTATCAAATTGATCAGAATATAAATGCGTATGTGTATCAGTAATCATTTTTTAGTGTTCAGTTATCAGTTATCAATTATCAGTTATCAGTTATCAATGTTCAATTAAACTGTTTATTGATAATTGTTCATTGTAAATTGAATTGTATTTTAGCAAAAACAAAAGTACTGTTAAATGCCAAGTCTTAAAAAAGTATTGCAAAAAAAGAAATATATAAAAATCAAGTTGATAAGAATTGCTACAAATCACTTGGAGTTAAAAGCAAAGATAAACGGAGTTAAAGGGCGATTTATCTTAGATACGGGCGCATCAAACTCTTGTGTTGGAGTAGATTTGATAGACTATTTTAAGTTACATGCAGAAGCATCTGAAACAAAAGCAGCCGGTGCAGGAGCAACCGATATGGAAACTCAAAAATCTACCGATAATACCTTACAAATTGGAAAATGGAAAACCAATGAAAGTCATTTAGTACTGTTTGATATGACACATGTAAATACCGCTTTAACGCAGCATCACGCAAAAGAAGTTCATGGAATTATTGGTGCAGATATTTTAGAAATGGGCAAGGCAATTATTGATTATAAAACCTTGGATTTATATTTAAAAAAAGATCCTATTTTTAAAAATAAAAAAGTGTTTACAGAAGATCAAACAGCACTTCCGTTTTAAAATAAAAAAAGGCTCACAAAAATTGGCGAGCCTTTAAAAAAATGATTCTCTTTTTCCTCAAAATGAAATCTCATTTTTTACTTTTTTGTATTAAAAACCACTTGGGGCTTCTGGGCTTCTTGCTTGAGCAGTTTTAGGATTTAATAGCATATAAGTTCCTATAGCGGTTAATGCGGCATATTTTCCGTAGTTACCAATTTTTTGAATAGCTTCTTTGCGAGTAATGTTTTCTGATTGTTGTTTTTTATTTTCCATTATTCTAAAATTATTTTTTTAGTAATATTTCCTTTGTTAGATGCTATTTTTACAATATAAATTCCTGCTTTTAAAGTGTTAGGAACTTGCAAAGTAGCATTGCGAGTAGTTTTGTTTAACAGCTCTTTGCCTAAAATTGAAATTACTTTTACAGTTGCTTTTTGGTTGCTTAATCCTGTAATAGTTAATGTTCTTTTGTTAGATAAATAAACGTTAAGATTATTTTGGTGTAGCTTTTCTACAGATAATACTTGTGTAGTAATATGTATAGAAAAACGTTCAGCGGTATTTAAATCTTCTGATACTGTTATTTTGTAAGAAGCATTTTCTTCATCTAATTGATGAAACGTTTTTAAGACGTTGTCTTCTAAAAACACATGATAGTTATTTGGAATATTTTCTTTCGTTAATGTAAAGGTTATTTCCTTGCCTGCTTTTGCTTTAATTCCAATTGGGATAACCATGTTTTCATAATTATCTTTTGGTAAAGATTGAATGGTGAAATTCGTTTTGTTTTTACCATCAACCAAACGAGTAAAAATATCTAAACCATCGCTATTAAAGTTTCCAATATCATAACCTTTGTCAAAATCGGCTGTTGCATTGTCAAAGTATTTGATAGCAGTATTTACAGTGTGATTTCCATCACTTAACAATACTTTTATAGCAGGTGTTGCATTTTTTGTTTTTTCAAAAAGGTTATTTCCTGCGGCTGGTTTTGTACTTCTTTTTTCTTGGTTAAAAGTAATTTCTGTTTGTCCGTTTTTAAGTTTTACAAAGAAACCTTGTCCCGGAGTTAGAGAACGGCTGGCGTCATCAACCTCAGAAACAACTACATATTTATTTTGAGCATTATCCCACACGTAGATACTTTGATACGTGTCATCTAAAGCAGTTAAATTGTCATTTAAAAAACTATTTGAACCGTTTTTATTTGCGGGGAAATACGTTGTAAACGGATTTCCAATTGCATTCCATTGGTTGGTTGTAACAGTTTTAGTTGTTGTGTCGGTAGTTAAAGTTCCAGTAAATGATATTTCACCATCTGTAGCTCTAGAAATGGCATAACTTTTACCTACTTCAAACTCTAAGTTTTCATCCATGTCGGCAAAATAATACACCCATTTTTGCCCACTAGGTTGTGAATCGTCATAATAACTTATTGCGTATTTGTTTGGCGTAATATCGGTTCTTTTTCTAATGTTATTTGCAACGTTTTCTGCAAACTCTTTTATTTTTTGCCCTGCAACTGGCGGGGTAACAATGCTCCATTTATTGGCCAATAAACCACCACGTTTGTAAGTAACAGTTCCTGTACTTGTGCCTTCTACTAATAAAACACCGCTATTTGTTTTGTCAGATGACAACTCTAAAGTTCCACTGCTATTAAAAGAGTTTTGTATGGTAATTTCTTTGTCTTTCGGAATGCTTAGTACGGCTGTGTTTTCTAAGGTGAAATCATCAATTTTTAAATCATCAACATCAATGGTAACTGTTTTTCCTGAGTTAATAGTAACTTTATCAACTTGTGTTGGTACTACGCCTAGTCCCCAATTACTTGGAGTTGACCAATTTCCTGTAGTGGTAAATGTATTGGTTGCTTTTGTTCCGTTTTTAAAAGTACTGATTACTCCTGCTACAAAATTAGAAGTTGCTCCTGTTTTTGCAAAATTGTTTAAAGTTCCATTTAGATTATTAGAACTGCTATCAGTAAGTAAAGAAATAGATGAATTATCACCTTCTGCAATTCCTTGATTCATTTTATAATAAACTGCTAAACCATTTGCATTAGCAGGAACACTTTTATCTTTTTGATTGTTGATTTCAGTTTCCGTTAAAACACGCGTCCAAATTCTAACTTCATCTATACTACCATTAAAAAAGTAAGCATTATTTCTAGCTCCAATTTCTATAGGCGCTGTACTTGCAAACATTGTTCCTGCAACAGCTTTTGTTCCAGCTGCAACCCCATTTATATAGGCTTTCATAGTTGTGCCGTCAAAAGTAAGTGTTATGTGAGACCATTCTCCAGCTGCAATTGTAGTTGTAGATTCAAAATATTGATCTGTAGCTCCATCAGTTGCTACTGTAAACTCTATTCTACCAGAAGCTAATAAGATAAATGCAAACGCTTTTTGATTTGTATCATATTGACTTAAATAGGTTTGAGTACTTAATTCATCTGGGTTTATCCAGGCTTCTGCTGTAAAACCAGCAGAAAAATCAAAAGCAGGATTATCTGTGATGACAACTCTATCATCAGTGCCATCAAAATTTAAGGCATTGTTTAATCTAAAGCTTTTAACATCTCCGTATGCTGTACCTTGTGTATTGGTTGCATATGCTCTATAATAATAAATGGTATTTGCAGTTAAACCTGTAATGTTTTTTGAGAAAACTCCTGTTCCAGTTCCATTTGTATCTTTGGTAACATCTGTATCTCCAATTTTTGGATTGGTATCTGTAGTAGAATATAAAATACCTCTTTCTGTAACTGCACTTTCTCCTTGATGCGTAATAGTACCTACTAATGTTGCAGAAGTGCTTGTTACATTAGTTGCGTTGGTAGTTTCTACAACCGGTAAAGTTGGAGGTGTTAATTTTATATATTTTTCATTTGTAGTTGGAGCAGTAGTAGAAAGTGTTATATCTCCTATAAAACTAACAATTTCTTCTTCAATTTTAATTTTTAAATCAAAGTTTAAATGAGAAGAATTGTTCATTCCTGTAAAAATAGCATGTCCATTTGCATATTCATCAGATTGATTAGCATTTAAAGCATAGCTGCCTGAACCACTAAAGTTAGTTAACACCACACTATACGTGTTGCCTTGTGTTACATTTACTGTTGATGATACTATAAATTCTTGACCACTAGCAACTGTACTGTTTGTGATGTTTATAGATTCTGAATGTATTTCTGTTCCTCCATTGGTTTCATCTCCACTATAAATTTTTAAATCTGCTGTACCAGAAAACGTATGCTCTCCATTATTTGGGTAAAAAGTCACTTTTTTTAGTAAACCATCTACACCAGCCGTATAAGTTTGTCCAATTTTAGCTTGGTTTAACCAATCATCACTAGCAGTTTGGTTTACTGTAATGTTTGGAGTGCTTATAGCTAGTGAAGTAATATTATTGATACCAGCAACACCGTTAACGCCTTTTATTTGAAGAAACACATCTCCTGTGGTAGTAATATTATTTACTGTTACTTCATACACTGTAGTTGATACTTGGTTTACATTACTAATGGTGGCGCCAGCAGCATTTGTTGTAAAATCTGAAACAGTTACATCTTTAACAGGCTTGCTAAAAGTAACTTTATAGGTTACCGTATTTTCGTAGGTGTTTTCTAAAGAAGGATTTTCTCTTTCTATAGAAGTAACAGAAACTCCTAAAGTTGTAAAACTTTTAATTTCTCCATAACTAGTGCCAGAGCTATTAATTGCATAAGCTCTGTAATAATAGGTTGTTTCTTCGGTTAAACTACTTATGGTTTCAGAAAAAACACCTGTTCCTGTTCCATTAGTGTCTTTTATAACTCCAGATTCTCCTATTTCTGGAGTACTGTCTGTAGAAGAATATATTACACCCCTTTCTGTAACTGCATTTCCATTATCAGAAGTTATATTACCACCTATGACAGTAGAAGTTTTGGTTATTGCTGTTGCAGTTGAAGTTGAAATATCGGGTGCAAATTTTAAACCACTTACAGAAAAGCTCCATGAGCCAGTTGCAGTTCCAGTATGAAGTCGGACAATATAATACTTATTAGGATTTAATGTTACTGTTACTTGCCCTGGGTTTAATGCTCTAGTTAGATAAGTAGATCCATAATTAGAATCATCTTCATAAATATAAAGTCCGTTTCCTGTTACTGGTGCTGAAATCCAATCAAAAGTAACGTTTCCTACAGCATGACTTTTAATTTTAAAAAATTCTACATCGTATGTATTAAAAGAACCATTAAATGTACCGTCTTCAGTTATGGTAATAACACCAGAAGCATCAATATCATTATTAGGTTCTGTTTCAGAAATTTGTGAAAAAGAGTAGCTTATCGTGTAAAATAGTATAACAAAGAGTATTGTTTTTTTCATAATGTAGGATTTTTATAACTTTTTTATTTTTTGTTTAATTTTTTTATGAGTATGCCAAAGACTAAAAATGGTGTAGCCTAAGTAAATTACATACCCAGAAATTAGTGCTATTATGTACGTGTATTTTTCGTTAAAAAATAAGAATGCAACAGCCAATAGAACAACACTTATTAGTGATGAAAAAAAGATTAACCACTTGGTAGTTTGTTTAATTTTTCCTTTGTTTTCTTGTAAAGAATAATACAGTGATTTTTTATGTATGTGTGCATGCATCTTGTGATATTTTGATGCAATTTTAAATAAGAATTCTGTTTTTTATCTCATCCTTTTGGGTAGTTTTTTAGTTTTAGCGCCCTTATTTTACTGACTTTTGTTAAAAACAGTCTTTGAAGCTATCTAAAAAATCAATATTTTTAGATGTGAAGTAAAAATAGATTGTATACTTTAAATAAAAGGTTATTCGGTGTGTGGTAAGTAGCCAATTAATGCTATATCAGGAGATTCTAATAATTGCCTTGGAGTTACAATTGTTTCTTTTATTGGAGGCCAATTTTCAGAAATAGAAGACATATTTGTAATAAAGTTTTTGTGTAATTCGTCTAAAGAGAAATTAGGTAGTTGTAATTCATTATTTTTAAAGACTTCAAATACATTTACTGCCAATTCATACCCTGCATTTTTGTACATCATGGCAACTAAAGGACTGCAAGCAACCATATTTCTTTGATTCAGATTGTTAAATTCATTTATATGATATAAAATTTGTTCAACAATGTAATTGGCTTGATCATTTCCAAAAGAATCTGCTATCAATTTATGTAATGTACCTTTTGTATATCGCAAAGAGCAAATAGCAGCTAATAACCAAGCAGTTTCAAAAGAATAATAACCTTTTATTTTATAAAAATTTCTGATAGATTGATTAATTTCTTGATGAAAATTAACAGGCCTATTTTTTAATCTGCATACATACACATTCATAACAGCTTCGTGCGCTAAAGTGTCATTTAATGTAGCGATTCCGATTCCGTTTCCTCCCGCTTGTACTACACAATCTTGAAAAGAAAAAGGCACATCTTTATTGTGAAGATGTATGTCTACATTTCCCCATATACCAGCATGATAAATATTCCGATAATTTTTACCTTCTTTCCCTGGATCAAACCACGCAATTAAATAATGTAATAAATAATAGAAAGCATCTTTTTTACCATTTCCACATTTTTCTAGAAAAGTTAAAGGATTGAAATTAAAATCTTCAAAAATTAAGATATCACCAATTTGTAAATCTGATTCTTTTAATTTTTTCATTAGTTGTATTTGGTTATTTGTCGAATAAGATTTTTGAGGTAATTTCTGTGCGTTTTTTTACATCTAATTTTTCATAGACATTACGGGTGTGATATTTTACCGTATTGATAGAAATAAATAACTTGTCAGCAATTTGTTGATTGTTTAAACCTAAACTAATTTGTAATAAAATATCGGTTTCCCTTTCTGTTAACTGATGCTTTTCGGCGAGTTTTTCAATTTTATTTTCTGGAGAATCTGCGTCATTATTATTTGTAGATTTTATTTTCTGTTCAAGGTTAAGCACTTGAGAAATATATGTTTTTAATTGTGTTCTAATTTTAAAATTTTCTTTTTGTAAATTTTTAATACGGTCTGCTAATGCAAATGATAATAAGACAATTTCAAGCGCTCCTCCAAGTTCTAAAGAAGACATTACGAATGCATTTCCTGGTAACCAACCAGCACCATGTAGTACTCTTATAATTAAACCTAATACATAAGGAATCCAGGCGATTAAATAAAACATGGCTGGTCTAAACCCTTTTCTAAAAGCAACGATTCCAACAAAAATATAAGAAGGAAATGAAAGTAATACCAACCATCTTCCAAACGGCGTAATTTGTTCTATTGTTAGAAATAAACTTAAAACAGTTAATAATAAACTTAGGTAAGCAATACCCCACATTAATTTATCTAATAATTTATGGTGTTCTTTTAATTGTAAAAATTCGGAAGTAAATCTACTAGAACAGAACATGCTTAAACCAGCAAATGTAACGTAGATAATTTCATCTAATTCGGGCCGGTTAGGCCAAAAAAACTGTCCACTAATATTGTTGGTTGCTAATGTTGTTAATATGTTAAAGATTACCGTACCAACATACAATAGATATGCTTTGTCTTTTAAAGAGAAATAGAGCAATAAATTATAAATTGCCATTACTAACATAAAGCCAAAGAAGATTCCTAAAAGGAAACTCCGAGAATCTGTTACGACCCAGACTTTGTCTAAAACATCTATATCTTGAGGTGATATAATTTTTAAACTTAAATATTCAAAAGAAAAAACTATTAAGTTTAAAGTGTAAGATATAAATGAATGCATAAACTATCTTTAAGTAATAAAGTTTTGGAAGCTAAAAATAATGAAAATTATAGAGAATAAAAATTGAATTTTTTTATTTCGTAAACGATACAAAAATTTAATTATATAATTGAAATTCAGTATTTTATTTATTTTTTTTAAGGGTTTAAGGTTTTTTAAAGATTGTTTAATTGTAACAAATATTTTAAATCCTCGTCTTTAAAGTATAACATTAAAACTTAAAATCATGAAATTAGCATCACATCCACGAGTCGTTGAAAGAGGAATTTTAACATCTGCTTATAAACAAGCAATCAGACAAAATATTAGTGAAATGAAGAGAAAATCTTTGTCTCGCATTAAGACTTCAATTTTAAACAGCCACGACAAACTTCAAAGTCAGGCCGGAACTGTTTTACAAGTATCACTTTTTGCCATTGTCTTGGTAGTCATTCTTTTTTAGAAAACAAAAAAATCTCATTTATGCTGAATTTATTTCAGGATCTAACTGAACTCAGCATAAACAAGATTTTATTTTTATAATTATTCCTGCGTAGGCAGGAATCCAAAAGGAACTACTTTAATAGATTCCTGTTACCCAATCAAGTTGAGCACAGGTTTCACAGTAATGACATTCGTTTTTAAATAAAAAATATAGGAAGTATTTTCTTTAACTTAAAACTTCTTTAATTCTTTTAATTGCTTCTTGTAGTTGCTCTACAGATGCAGCATACGATAAACGTACACAATTTGGTGCGCCAAAAGCTTCACCAGTTACTGTTGCAACGTTTGCTTCTTCTAGTAATAACATAGAAAAATCATTGGCATTAGCAATTGTTTTTCCTTTGATTGTTTTTCCAAAAAATGCAGAAATATCTGGAAAGACATAAAATGCTCCGTCAGGAATATTTAATTTGAATCCGTCAATTTCTCCAAGTAATTCCAGCACCATATCTCTACGGTTTTTAAATTCATCTACCATAAACTGAATTTTAGAGACCGGAGCTAACACAGCTGTAATTGCAGCTCTTTGTGCAATACAATTTGTGCCAGATGTAATTTGTCCTTGCATTTTTGTACATGCTTTTGCAATCCATTCCGGAGCGCCAATATAACCAACTCTCCAACCTGTCATAGCAAAAGCTTTTGCCAATCCGTTTACGGTAATTGTTCTGTCGTACATATTTTCAATTGCAGCAAAACTAAATGGTTTTGTTCCGTAATTGATGTGTTCATAAATTTCATCAGATAAAATAAATATCTGTGGATGTTTTTCCAATACTTTTGCCAACGCTCTGTATTCTTGCTCGGTATAAATTGTTCCGCTAGGATTATTTGGCGAGTTAAAGAAAATCATTTTTGTTTTTGGCGTAATTGCTGCTTCTAATTGTGCTGGAGTAATTTTAAAATCAGTCTCAATTGTAGAAGGAATTTCTTTAAAAGTAGCTTCGCATAAAATTGCGATTGCAGAATAACTTACCCAATAAGGTGCAGGTAATAAAATTTCATCACCAGGGTTTAACAAAACTTGTGCAACATTTGCAATAGATTGTTTTGCGCCTGTAGAAACTACAATTTGATTTGGGTTGTATTCTAAATTATTATCGCGTTTAAATTTTACACAAATAGCTTCTTTTAATTCTACATAGCCATCAACCGGAGTATACGTGTTGTAATTCTGATTGATTGCTTCGATTGCAGCATCTTTAATAAAGTCTGGCGTGTTAAAATCTGGTTCTCCCAAACTTAAACTGATAATATCTTTTCCAGCAGTTTTTAATTCTCTTGCTTTAGCAGCCATTGCCAATGTCTGAGAAATTGGCAAGCTATTGATTCTGTCCGATAAAGGGTGTGACATTTTTTAGTTGATGCTTGTTGTTTATGCTAATTCTGGTTGTTTTCCTAAACTACCTAAATGTTTAAAGTGCTCTATAATAGCTCTTCTTGTAGTTTCATATTCGTTGTAGGGTAAATTAAATTCTTTTGCCGTGTCTTTTACAATTTTTGCTAATTTTTGATAATGTACATGAGAAATATGCGGAAAAATATGATGTTCTACTTGATGATTTAATCCACCAGTATAAAAATTAACAATCCAATTGCTAGGTGCAAAATTAGATGTTGTATACAATTGGTGAACTGCCCAAGTATGCTCTAAGTTTCCTTCTTTATCAGGAACAGGCATTGTTGTTTTAGGAACAATATGTGCCAATTGAAATACCAAACTTAAAATCATTCCTGCTGTATAATGCATAACAAAAAAGCCTATTAAAACTTTCCACCAGGCAATGTCTAAAACTAAAAGCGGTAACACAATCCAAAGCGCATAATATACTATTTTAGAGATAATTAGCTTTGTCCATTCTACTTTTGGGTTTGGAAATTTACCGTATGATAATTTACGTTTTAAATAATTACGCATTTGTTTAATATCGGTTGTAATTGCCCAATTGATGGTTAACAATCCGTATAAAAAAATGGAGTAATATTTTTGAAATTTATGAACTGGAAACCATTTGGCATGTTGAGAAAAACGAATAATTCTACCAGCATCAATATCTTCATCATGATCTTTTACATTGGTAAATGTGTGGTGTAAAACATTGTGTTGTACTTTCCAGTTATACACATTTCCGGCAAGTATATAAATACTACTCCCCATTAACTTGTTTACCCATTTTTTGCTAGAAAAAGATTCGTGATTGCTATCGTGCATCACATTCATTCCAACACCAGCCATTCCAATCCCCGTTACTACCATTAAAAGTGCCATCAACCATTGCGGCATAGAAACGGTTAAGATTAAAATAAACGGAACTAAAAATAACGAAAACATAACGATGGCTTTCGTATATAATTTCCAATTTCCAGTACGTTTTATATTGTTTTCTTTAAAGTATGAGTTGACTCTTTTGTTTAGTGTTCTAAAAAATTTTGCTTTGTCTACTCTTGAAAAATTTATTGCTTTCATTAATTGTTTTAAAAATAAGTTACAAAAATATGCTTTTTGAATTTGCTTTATATGATAAACGTCAGTTATTGTTACTAATTGTTTGTTAACAATCACTATTTTTGTGCTTTTATTACTTTTTTATGAAAATTATACAAAAATACTTTACAAACTTAACTGAAACTCAATTAGAGCAATTTACAAAATTGCAGGAATTATACAAAGATTGGAATTTAAAAATTAATGTGGTTTCTCGTAAAGACATCGACGAATTGTATTTACGGCATGTTTTACATTCATTAGGAATTGCAAAAGTAATTTCTTTTAAACCAGGTTCTAAAGTATTGGATGTTGGAACTGGTGGTGGATTCCCTGGAATTCCGTTAGCAGTTTTATTTCCACAAACACAATTCCATTTGGTAGATTCTATCGGTAAAAAGATAAAAGTAGTTGATGAAGTTGTTGCAGGTTTGGGTTTGGAAAATGTAAAAACTACACATGGAAGAGTAGAAGATGTAAAGGAACAATACGATTATATTGTAAGTAGAGCCGTAGCACAAATGGAAACTTTTGTAGGATGGACCAAAGGAAAAACGCTTAAAAAACAAAACCACGAACTCAAAAACGGAATCTTATATTTAAAAGGTGGAGATTTATCTGAGGAACTGGCAAAATATACCTCTGCAACGATTTACGATTTACCAAACTACTTTGAAGAAGAATTTTTTGAAACTAAAAAAGTAGTGCATTTGGCAATGAAATTTAAAGGGTAAAATATACGTGTAGTGTATGGTTTTGTTGCTTCGTACTATAGATAGCAAAAAGTACAGTCTATTTATTCAGTAGCAATGAATTATATATTTGTTGTCTACTAGCTTTTTTTCAAATCAATTATATTTGGTTTTGACTTGTTTTTAGTTATTAAATATGCAATAATGATATTTGGAACCCAACTTAGCCATGCGACAATTCTATAAGCGACAGTAAATCCACCTATTAGATTAATCAATATAGGTAGCCAAATTCTCAAGGTTACAGCACCAAAGCATGCAGCATAACTAAAAATCATTAATTTTTCGTGCAATGCAACATTCTTATTTTTAATTGCTATAAAACTAATAATAGTAGTGCTTAACCAAATAATACCCAAAGAGTAAAAGCCAAGTATGCTGATAATTCCACCCGTTGCAAAAAAAGCTATATAAAGACCACAAATACCACTTATTAAAACAGAAATAACATAAATTTTTCCAATTGATTTATGCAGTTTAATTCTATTTCTCCTTAACTTTTTACTAAACTGTAACCATCCAATTAATAAAGCAATACCTCCTAAAACTATGTGCCCATAAAATGCAATATTCCATAGATTGTTGCTTAAAAGATCCGCAGATTTTGATGATAATAATCCAAATTGCCTGTCAATCAAAAAATAGATAATAGGATATAGACCAACGAGCGTTGATAAAATTCCAATTATAATCCAAGAAGTTTTTTTCATTTGTATTTAGTTTTGTTTACCTATAGACAAAACTAAATTTGAAATGTTACAGTATTTTTTATTTGTTGCTAACTTTAATAATATCGACCGTTTTAATGTTTTAAATTAAGGGTTAGTGAAGTCGTGTTTTTTAAGTTTAGAAACAAACCAAACTATTTTGGTAACAACACTTTTCCGCTTAACTGAGTTTTTAATTGTTCATTTTCTCTAACTAATTTTCCGTTTACCAAAACCATATCAAATCCTTTTGCTAGTTGATGTGGATTCACATAATTTGCTGTAGCTTTTACATTCTTTGGATCAAAAATAATAATGTCCGCTTTTTTACCCACTTTTAAAACACCTCTGTCTTTTAGTTGCAGAATTTCTGCTGCATAGGAAGTCATTTTTCGCACAGCTTCTACAATACTTAACATATTATCGTCTACAACATAACTTTCAATAATTTTAGCAAAAGTTCCGTGTCCACGTGGATGGAAACCTGTTTTACTTCCGTCAGAACAAATGCCAATGAGTGCGTCTTTTATCAATGTTTCTTGTAGTTCATTATTCATTACAAAATACGCGGCAGATGAACCTTGAGGTCCCAAATCTTCTACTAAAAATTTTTCGAAAGGTTTATTTTTTGAAGCAGCAGCTTCCGCCAGTGTTTTTCCTGTATATGGAGCTGAACCTAATAATGTTGCTTCTGGGCCATTTCGTAGATTTACTCTATTTCTAATATAGGTTTCTAGTTCTTTTTTTCTATCTCGTTTGGCGATGGCAAATTGTTTCGCTGTTTTAGACCAATCCGGAAAAACAATTGAAATTCCTGTATAACTTGCCATGTACGGATACACATCCGCAGTAAGTTGAACTCCAGATTTTCTGATTTGTTTTATGCTGTCTAAAATGTTTTCTGCACGTTGTGCTCCTTTTCCAAATACCGATTTTAAATGCGAAATATGTACGCGTGCGTATTTTCCTTGCTTAGCTAATTCGTTGATAGATTTTATAAGTTCTACATCATCTTCATTTCGCATATGGCTCATGATGATTTTATTGTGTTTACCAACAATTTTTGCTAATTCCATCAATTCACTTTCTTCTGCATACAATCCGGGAGCGTATTCTAATCCTGTTGATAAACCAAAACTGGATTTTAATTGTTCTTGTAAAATGCTTTTTAGAGTTTCTAATTCGGTGGTAGAGATATTACTTTTAACGCCAATTCCGGCAAGATTTCGCAACGTTCCATGTCCAACAAACTCCATAATATTTACACCTAAATTTTGTTGATTTACAGAATTCAAATACGCTTTTAAATCTTTCACATTTGGGCTAGAACCATCTTGCCCTAAAACAATACTGGTAACTCCCATTGCTAAAAAATTTTCAAAATCTGGAGTTCTTAACGGATTTCCATGTGCGTGTAAATCAATAAAACCAGGACTCACAATTTTTCCTTTTGCATCAATTGTTTTGCCAATTTTCAAACCCGGATTTGTTATGTTACCAATATAAACAATGCTATCACCATTAATATAAATAGTAGCATTGTATGCTTTTTTTCCAGTTCCATCAATAATTTTACCATTTACAATAGCAACATCAACTGATGTAATATTATGCTCAGATTTACAGCTTGTAAGCTGAACAACAAGCAATAAAATAACAAGTTGGAATAGTTTGTTTTTCATGATTCTAAGATATAAAAAAATCCTCGAAATAATTTAAGTTTCGAGGATTCTGGCTTTTTAGTTTCCTTTCGTTGGTCTAGGAAATTTTGGAGGTGTTATTTCTTTTTTTCCTTTTAGTTGAGATAACAACTCTTTCACCGCTCTTTCTAACTGAGGATCTA
The DNA here is from genome assembly GCA_913065125.1 of uncultured Flavobacteriaceae bacterium. Taxonomy (GTDB): domain Bacteria; phylum Bacteroidota; class Bacteroidia; order Flavobacteriales; family Flavobacteriaceae; genus Polaribacter; species Polaribacter gochangensis. The sequence continues at coordinate 804,202 of CAJYAG010000002.1, forward strand.
TTCCTTGTTCTAATGATTTTGCATCTTGTCTAACAGCAATATCTGGAGCAACTCCTTTGTTTTCTGCAACCCAAGTATTTGTTGCTGGATCAAAAACAGCATTGTCTGGTGCCGTTAAAGAACCACCATCAATTAAACGATAATGTGTAGATGATTTTACCAATCCGCCCCAAGTTGTAGCGCCAATTAGCAAGCCTGCTTTTTGTTGTCTAAAAACCCACGGGAAAAAATCTCCACCAGACCCTGCAAGTTCATTAATCAATAATACTTTTGGTCCCATAATTCCGGCTGGTAAACGCATTGGTTTTCCATTCGGAACTTCATTTGTAAGTGCTGCTCTTGGTTTACGAGTCATTAAATCTACCATATAATCGTCTAACAATCCACCGCCATTAAAACGTTCGTCAATTACAGCACCTTCTTTATCTTGTTGTGCAAAATAATATCTATTGAACGATACAAATCCTGGTCCGCCAGTATTTGGCACCCAAATATATCCTAATCTTCCGCCAGATAATTTATCAACCATCCTACGGTTGTCTTCAACCCAAGTTCTTTGGCGTAAAGAGTTTTCGCTTCTAATTGGTTCTACAATTTCTTTCCAAGCACCTTCAAAAGATGGTTTTGTATTGATGTGTAACGTAGTTTGTTTTCCAGAAGTGCCATCTAAATACTTGTAAATATTGTCTTTGTCTGTAATTTCTTGATTGTTGATTCCAACTAAATAATGCCCAGCTTTGATATTCATTCCAGGTTGATCTAAAGGTCCGTTCAATCCTGGATTCCAACTTTCTGAAGTATAAATTCTTTTGATTTGCCATCTCCCTTGTCTAGACATAAAATCTGCACCTAATAATCCGCCTTTTGCTCTATCAATCGTTGGAAAATCTCCGCCACCTACAAAACTATGTCCAACAGACAATTCTCCGTTAACTTGGTCTAAAATATAGTTTAAATCTGCTCTGTGTTTTACAAACGGAATTAATGGAGCATAACGTTTATATACTTTGTTCCAATCTCTTCCGTGCATTCCTGGATCGTAAAAATAATCACGTTCGTAACGCCAAGCTTCTTCAAACATTTGTTTCCATTCGCTAATTCTGTTTAGCTTCATGTTTAAATCTAGCTTTAATGTTTTTGCAGCTTTTGCATTTGGAGCAGAAGTGCTCGTAACTTTCCAGCTTCTTCCAGCTCTAACAACCATGTGTTTTCCATCCGAAGAAATTGCATAAATTCTTAATCCTTTTCCGAATTCTTTTGATTTCAACTTTTTTAAATCAAATTTATGCACAGTTGCACCTTCATTGATAAAAGCAAACCCACTTGGTCCCGCAATAATACTGTTGTAGTTTCCGCGTAAAGGAAGTGCCATAATTCTACGAGCAATTCCATCAAAATCTATCACAACTTTTTTATCTGCAGGTTTTTTCTTCGCGTCTTTCTTTTTATCGTCTTTTTTGTCTTCTGATTTTTCTTCTTTTACTTTTTCTTCATCACTTTTTAATTTAAAAGGAGAATCGTCTTTTTTTGCAAGATTGATAACATACGCTGCATAATTTGGTCTCGCGGTCATTGAGCTAGTGTTTGCCCAACCTGAACGTAGCGCAACATCTGTACTTGCTAAAAAGTACAAATGTTTGTGGTCTAAATCCCAAGCAGGAGAAAACGAATCTGCAAACGGATCTGTAATTGCTGTAACATTATTAGTTTCTAATGACCAAACTTTAATTTGTTTCATACCATTATCTCCGGCTTTTGCATATGCAAGCCAATTAGAATCTGGAGACCACGTAATTCCCATGCTGCCACGTTCTAAATTAGTGCCTGCATTATCAATAGTTTTGATAGATTTTTTTTCTAAGTTGATAACTCTAATACGTGTATCATCATCTACAAAAGCAATGTGTTTTCCATCTGGAGACCAAGTTGGTTCCCAAGCCATTTTAGAAATTCCGATAGAAATAATTTCTGTTTTTGCTGTTCCGTCTTGATTGGTAATGTGTAATGCGTAATTTTTTCCGTTTGCATCAGAAAACCAAGCAATTTTATCTCCTTTTGGAGACCAAATTGGTGCTCTATCTGCAATTCCAGAAGTTTGTGTAATGTTTCTAGAATCACCAAATTCAACTGGTGTGGTAAAAATATCTCCGCGAGAAGCCATTACAACTCTTTTTCCGTTTGGTGAAATGCTCGCAAAATCTACACGATCATTTACGTTCTCCCATTTCGTTGCTGTCCAAGGAAAATCTCCTTTTACAGAAATTTTCAACTGTTTAGAACGATTGTTTTTTAAGTCTAACGTGTGTAAATAACCATTTTGTTCAAAAATCAATGTGTTTTTAGATCCGCTTAACGATTTTACTGCAGTTCCTTTAAATTTTGTAATTTGAGTTACTGCTTTTGTTTTGGTATTGTAAGACCAAACATTTGATGTATGCGTTCTATCCGAAAGAAAATAGATAACATCATTTAACCAAACAGGATGTCTGTCTGTAGTTTTGTTATTTGGTAATAAAGTTTCGTTTAAAGTTTTTAAATCAACAATTATAAGTGGCGTATTTTGTCCACCACGATAATCTCTCCATTCAACATCCCAACGTCTCATTTTATCAATAACCATTTCTTTTCCGTTTGAAGAATAGGAACCTGAAGTAGCCCATTGTTCCATCAATTTAGTTGCTGGTCCGCCATTTACAGAAACGGTATATAAACGATCAAAAGAAGAAGGAGCCGTATCTCTAGTTGATGCAAAAAGCACATTTTTCCCATCATTTGTCCAACCTTTTACAACATTAGCGCTTGTGTGCCAAGTTAATCTTTTTGCTTCTCCGCCATTTACAGAAACAATATATACTGATTGAGAACCAGATCTGTTTGATGTAAACGCAATCCATTTTCCGTCAGGAGAAAAATGCGGCGTACTTTCTTGTGCAGGAGTACTTGTTAATCTTGTGGTTATGTTGGTTGATAAATTGGTTGTCCAAATATCTCCTCCATACGCAAATGCAACTTGATTTGCATGCATTGTTGGTTGACGAAGCAACCTTGTTTCTTGCGCTAACACAATTGTTGAAAACAACAATGCGAAAGCAATAATGCTTTTGTTGAATAGTTTCATGTTTTTTATTGTTTGATTTTTTCTTTGGTCTTATTTAATAAAATTGGAGCGCCAAAACCTAATTCGTTTAATCTGTCTAATTGCGTTTCTGCATCACCCACAAAAAGCCAAATCATTTTGTTTGGATTTACATATTTTTTAGACAATTCCTGAATTCTTTCGATGGTCATTTCATTCACGATTTTTTCTCTGTCTTTAATATAATCAGAGTTAAATCCGTAAGCACTCATGTCTTGAAGCATGTTTAATTTTGCGCCCATTGTTTCAAATCTACGCGCGTTACTTTTAATTAAAAACCCTTTTGTAGTTGCCAAATCTTTCTCAGAATAGTTTTTTGGATAATCAGTAATAATTTTCTTTACTAATTGAGCAGATTCTAAGGTAACATTGGTTCTAACTCTACTCGAAATCGTAAATGCTCCAGCAGCTTTTGTTCCTGAAAAACCAGAACCAATTCCGTACGTATATCCTTTTCCTTCTCTTAATTCTTGAGTTAACTGAGAAGCAAATCCACCGCCACCAAGAATGTAATTCATCACCGTTGCCGGATAAAAGTCTTTATCTGTTGCAGCCAAAGCAGGTGCTCCAAAATTAATTACAGATTGTTTTGCATTCGGAACATCATAAAAATAAACAGTTGGTTTATTTGGTGCTTCTGGTGTTTTGTAATCTGGAATTACCACTTCCTTTGATTGCCATTTTATATCTAAATTAGATAAAGATGCGATTACTTTTTCTTGATTGATATCACCAACAACATGCATTCTAGCAACAGACGGAGACATATAATTTGTGTAAAATGATTTTAAATCATCTAATGTAATAGTGCCAACAGACTCTATAGTTCCTAAAGTATTTTTAGAACGAATATTGTCTTTTCCGTAAATCAATTCGCTATACACATTGCTTGCAATTGTAGTCGGACTCGCTTTTTGTTGACGTAAATTACCAACAACCGATTTTTTTATCAACTCAAATTCTGTTGCATCCCAACGAGGTTCTAATAACATTTCTTCCACTAACGATAGTGTTTTGTTGTAGTTTTTAGCCAACGTTGTTCCGCTAATTGTAATATTTTCTTTAGAAGCAGAAACTCTAATTGATGCACCTAATTCTTGGATTGCTTCTTCAAGTTGAGCAACGGTTTTGTTTTTTGTTCCTCTGTTCATTAAACTAGCAGTTAGGTTTGCTACGCCTAATTTGTCCATTTTTTCTAATAACTGACCACCGTCAATTACTAAATTAAATCGCACTAAAGGAACTTCGCTATTTTCAATTCCGAAAACTTTAATTCCGTTTGATAATTGACCTTTCCAGACTGTAGGAACTGATAATTCTGGTGATTTTCCGTAAGGTGGTTCTATAGATCTATCAAAAGTAGAAGGTGTTTTTGTGTATTTCGCAGCAATTTTTGGATCGAACTTTTCTTCAGCTCCTTGTACAATTTTTTCCTCTTTTATAATGGCTTCTTTAGAATCTTTGACAGCTAATTTTGCCATCCCTTTTGGCACAAAACTAGTTGCAATAAAGTTTTTATTTTTGATGTATGTATTGTAAACACGCATTACATCATCTTTCGTAACGCTCAATGTAGAATTGATTTCTTTATTGATGAAACCAGGATCACCAGCATAGGTGTTAAAAGATGCCAAGTTGGTTCCTTTTCCTAAAACACTAGATAAACTATTGTAAAAACGAGTTTCTAATCCTGCTTTAATTCTATTCAAATCTTTGTCTGAAATGCCTTCTTCTTCAAACTTTTCAAAAGCTTTTTTGATTCCGTTATTGATTTCATTCAAATCTACATTTGCAAATCCACGAACTCCTAATTGAGTTTGCCCTGCTAACTCAGAACTCCTATTGTACATAGAAGTAAATGAAGTTAGTTTTAAATCATCCACTAAAACTTGATTTAATGGCGCTTTTTTTCCTTGTGATAAATACTGCGTTAAGATACCTAATGCATACGAATCTTCATGATACAATTCCACAGTTGGCCAAGCGAACGTTAACATTGGTAATCTTGCAAAGTTGTCTTCGTAATATAAAAATTTTGATTCTTTTACAAGGCCTGGTCTTTTCTCTAACGGAGTAATTTCGGCTCCTCTCGGAATTTCATCAAAATATTTTTTCACCCATTTTTTAGCTTGAACAGGATCAAAATCACCAGACAAGACCAAAGTAGCATTGTTCGGAACGTACCATTTTCTAAAAAAGGTTTTTACATCTTCTAGTTTTGCGTTTTGTAAATCGTCTAAAGAACCAATTACTTGCCAATTGTAAGGATGATCTTTTGGATATAAATTCCGATCAATAATTACTTGATTGTGACCATAAGGTCTGTTGTCATAACTTTGTCTCTTTTCGTTTTTTACAACTTGCTTTTCTTTTGCCAATACAGGATCTGTAACTGTATTGATAAACCAACCCAATTTGTCTGCTTCTGCCCAAATCATTTTTTCTAAGGCGTCGTTTGGAACGGTTTGTAGATAATTTGTTCTGTCTCTAGATGTAGATCCGTTTGCCCCAGAACCACCAATTCGAGCGCTCATTTTATCCAATCCACCTTTTCCTAGATTTTCTGATTCTAAGAATAATAAGTGTTCAAATAAATGTGCAAAACCCGTTCTGCCTGCAATTTCTCTTGCCGAACCAACATGTGCCATTAACTCTACAGCAACAACAGGGTCAGACTTATCAATGTGCATTACAACTTGTAGCCCGTTTTCTAATTCAAATTTTTCGAAAGGAACATTTAAGGAAGTTTTTTTTTCTTTTTTATCTGTGTTACAGGAAACTAATACAATTGCAAAAGCAATAAATAGAATTTTTTTAATCATTATTTCGGTTGTTAGAATGTATTATTTTTTGATGACTATAAATATACAAAATCTTAACTTTCAATAATGTTAAAGTAATGATAGGATTTTATGATAAATAAAAAAACCCCATCAATTACTGAAATGTGTTCAGTAAAAAGATGAGGGTTTAAATAAAAATTTATGTTCTTCTTATCCTAAATACGGATATTTATAATCTTGCGGTGTTACAAAAGTTTCCTTGATTAAGCGAACAGAAGTCCAACGTAATAAGTTTTGTGCAGAACCTGCTTTGTCATTTGTTCCAGAAGCTCTTGCCCCACCAAATGGTTGCTGACCTACAACAGCTCCTGTTGGTTTGTCGTTAATGTAGAAGTTTCCAGCTGCATTTTCTAAGGCTTTAGAGGCTTTTTCTACAATATATCTGTCTGTAGAAAAAATGGCTCCAGTTAAAGCATATTCTGTAGATTCATCCACTAATTTTAATGAAGCTTCCCATTCAGTATCATCGTAAACATAGATTGTCATTACGGGGCCGAATAATTCAGTACACATGGTTTTGTATGTTGGCGATTTAGCAACAATAACAGTTGGCTCAATAAAGTATCCAACAGATTTATCGTGTCCACCACCAATAATAATTTCTGCATCAGCATCTTTTTTTGCAGCGTCTAAGAAACTTGCAATTTTGTCAAAAGAACCTTCATGAATTACTGCGTTAACGTAATTTGATGGGTCTTCTGGAGAACCCATTTTTATTTCACTTGCTTGTGCAATTAAATGCCCTTTTACTTCTGCCCACATGGAAGCTGGAATATACGCTCTTGAAGCAGCAGAACATTTTTGTCCTTGATATTCAAAAGAACCTCTTGTAATTGCAGTGGCAACTTGTAAAGGGTTTGCAGAATTGTGTGCCCAGATAAAATCTTTTCCACCAGTTTCTCCAACAATTCTTGGATATGTTTTATAAATATTGATGTTGTTTCCGATTTGTTTCCATAAATTTTTAAAAACGTGTGTAGACCCAGTAAAGTGTAGTCCGGCAAAATCTGGAGAAGCTAAAACAGTATCCGTAATCATCACAGGATCCCCGTAAACAACATTGATTACGCCGTCAGGTAACCCCGCTTCTTTAAATAAATCTACGATAACCTGTGCAGAATATGCTTGATGATCAGATGGTTTCCAAACCACCACATTTCCCATCAATGCGGCTGCTGCAGGTAAGTTTGCCGCAATAGAAGTAAAGTTAAATGGAGTAATTGCATAGACAAATCCTTCTAATGGTCTGTACTCAACTCTATTCCATATTCCTGGTGCAGAATCTGGCTGATCTTTAAAAATATCCGTCATATATTGTACGTTAAATCTAAAGAAATCAATCATTTCACAAGCCGCATCAATTTCTGCTTGATGTACATTTTTAGACTGTGCAATCATGGTTGCAGCATTCATTTTTGCCCTATAAGGTCCTGCTAATAATTCAGCAGCTTTTAAGAAAATAGAAGCCCGTTCCATCCAACTTACAGAAGACCAAGCTTCTCTTGCAGCTAAAGCAGTAGAAATTGCAGCATCTACATGCGATTTATTTGCGGTATGATATTGCCCAACTACATGTTTGTGATCGTGTGGCGGAGTAATATTTTTAGTGTTTCCTGTTCTTACTTCTTCACCATTAATATGCATTGGCACATCAATGTTGCTGTTGAACATTGTTTTGTACATTGCTAATAATTCTGTTCTTTCTGGAGATCCTGGAGCATACCCTTTTACAGGTTCGTTTACTGCTGTTGGAACTTTAAAAAATCCTCTTGCCATTTTATATGATTTTAAGTTTTAATCGACTAATTTTGAAGTGCAAAGTTACAACTTATTTTTAGTTTTAAGAACTCGATGGTCTGTTGTAAATTATCAAAAACAAATACTATTTATGTGTACAGTTACCTTTTTGCCAATTGGCGATTCTGATTTTATATTGACTTCTAATAGAGATGAGCAACGATCAAGAAAAACGATTGCACCAAAAGAATATGTTGAAGATGGTGTTAAACTAACGTATCCGAAAGATGAATTAGCTGGCGGAACTTGGATTGGTTTAAGTGATAAAAACAGATTGGTTTGTTTGTTAAATGGCGGATTTGAAATTCACCAACGTGAAGCGCTCTATAAAATGAGCAGAGGAATTATTGTAAAAGCCATTTTAAAATCGGACGATTTTGAAAGCTATATTACCACTTTTGATTTTAATGGAATAGAACCTTTTACCATTGTATTGTTAGATTGGAACACGAATTTAAAAGCCTATGAATTGGTCTGGGACGGAAAACAACAACATTTTTCTAAATTAAAAAAGGAACCTAAAATTTGGTCTTCATCAACGTTATACACAAAAGAAGAAAAGGAATTGCGAAAAGATTGGTTTGCAGATTGGTTGATAAATCACCCAAAATTTACACAAGAAGAAATCTTAAAATTTCATCATAATTCAGAAATCGGAACACCAGAAAACTCACCAAAAATGAAACGCAGCTATGTAGAAACGGTGAGCATTACTTCTGTTAAAAAATGTGCTGAAAGCATTAGGTTGAATTACGAAAAAATCACTTAATAAAAAGAAAAGGCAATAAGGGCAACAAGTATAAATCCGATAGAGGTAATAAAGAAGAAAACCCAGTTTACCAATATAAATTTTATCAACGTCTTAATGTGTCCCTGTTTGTAAAAACGCCTCATTGCGATGTATAAATAAATCAAGAATAGTAGTATGAAAATTCCTGTAATATATTTTGGATGCTTCGCGTAATCAACAATGTAAAAAAGAATTAGTAATAAAAAGAAAACGGTTTGTGTGTGAAAAACAAAAATTAAATGTTCTACATAGGTAAATTTTCTTCTCGCATAAAAGAATTTTAAAAACAATGTAAATAACGGTAAAAAGATAAATAATGAAATTGAAATGTACGAGATTAATTGTTTAGAGAATTCTTTTTGATTTTCGCTGCTTTCAAATATTTTGTTGAAGGCTTTAAGTCTGGTATACATAAAACGATTAAAAAAAGTATGCTCTGCGTTTAAGCTATCTAAAGCACTGTCTGTTTCTATAGTTGGAAATTTTTTTTGAAAAGAATAATACTTGTTTGCATCAGGAAAGAAACTTAAATTAAAGTTCCCTGAGTTTTTAGATTTTATTTTTAGAGAATCTGGGTTTAATTGTGGAATTACTTTTAAAATTTCTTGCCTATCAGTTGAATCAATGTTTTTTAATGCATCGTTTATACTTGAGTTTGTTTTAACAGAATCTAACTCTTTTGTTGCAGCATCAAATTGTTCGTTTATACTTTTCTTTTTTGTTGTTTTCCCTGTTCTAAGCTCATTAAATGCTTCATAACTTTCTGTGGCTCCTAAAATTAAAAAGAAAAGTACAGAAACTGATAAATAAAACCGAAACGGATTTGCATAACGCTGTCTTTTGCCATCAATATAATCTCTAGAAACTTTGCCAGGTTTTGTTAAAAGCGGAACAATAGTGGTCCAGAATTTGGAATCCCAAGAAATAAATCCGTTAAAAATTTCGTGTAAAAAATTGCCAAAAGTTATGCGCTTGTCTTTATTTGTTTGTCCACATTCTGGACAAAATTTTTCATGACCAGAAAAAGGATGTCCGCAATTAAAACACTCAGCGTCTAAAATCTTTGCTGGTTTGTTGCTTTTTTTTCTAATTCGTACTTTCATTAGTTAAGTAATGAAGAGGTTGATAGTTGAAAAGTAGGGATGATTACTTGAAAAAAGGTATTTGTTTTTTTATTGATCATTTTAAAAGTTCCTTTCATTGAGCCAGAATCGCCCAGTAAAAAACAATTAGACCTGTATGTGTATTGTTCATTTGGATGTAATGTTGGTTTTTGCCCAACAACACCTTCGCCAACAACAAATTCTTTTTCGTTTAATGCATCAGAAATTTCCCAAAAACGTTCTAATAATTGCACAACATCGCTAGATTTATTTTCGATAGTAATAAAATAACTGAACGCATTAAAAGAGTTTATTCCTCTTTCAATTACACCGTTAAACTCTGTTTTAACAGATATTTTTATACCATTTGTAATTTGTTGTACCATACAATTTTTAGAAAAGTTAGCGTATCAAATATAAGAACTTTAGAGAAATAGAGAAAAATTAGTGCAATTTATTCTTGTTCGTTAACTGTTGTGCTGCCAACTCCAAAAACACGTTGGTAATTTTCTCCAAAAGCTTTATAAAAAACAAGCACTGTATATTCGTTTTCTGTTTGATAGAAAGAGCCGTTAATTTCGTGAGTATTTATACAGTTTTTTTTGTCTTTTGTAGCAAAAGTATAATTGTAGAAGCCTTGTTTTAATAAGATAGAAGCTTCATATTTTTTTGTATCAGTATTAAAATTCATTTTGTTTTCTGAGGTGGTTTTAAAATCGTTAAAAGCGCCATAAACATAAATTTCTTTGTTTGCAATTTCATCAATATCTAATGAAAAATGAACCATCGCGTAATCTGCTTCTGTAAATGGATTGTTTCCTTCGGTAGTTCTGATGACAAACTGGCCGTTAATGTCTGGGAAATACGTGTATGATTTTAAATTCCGGGCTTCTTGCGGGTATAAATAAGCATGATAAATGTCTTTTTTTTCTACACGAGCAATTTGAACTGTGCTATTTCTTATTTGCTTATTGTCAAAATTCAAATATTCATTTCCACTATAAAAATTTGGTTTGTTGTAGTATTTATAAACCAATTGATTATTTCTAAAAAACTGTGGTTTTAAATTAGAAACTGCTGTTTCCCAGATGTTATTTTGTAAAACAACAACCTTAAGTTCTTGTGATGGATTTCTAATTTCGTTCGCGTTATAATTAATTGTAAACTGAACAGTTTGTTGTTGGTTTTTGGATGATGTATTTCTGCTTCTTACAACAGCAACTCCAACCAACGCTTTGCTTTCGTAATAAGTAAATTTTCTGCTAAAAATTATATTTTGTAGTTCGTCTAATACAGAAATAAGGTAATTGCCGCTTTTTGTTATTTTGGTATTTTCATTCGGAACTTGTACGCTATAATTTGTGTAATCTTGTAATGTGTTAAAAGAATTTTCGTAATCTAAAATGTTGTTTTGTTGAAAGCCAGTAATATATTCATTGGTAGAAATATTGCTTGGTTTCCAATCAGAATTCATGTGTTCTATCTTATAAGAATATTCTTTTTGATCTGCATCTAAATCATCAAAAGAAAGTATTAATGTTTGTCCTAAAGGAACAATGGTGGAAAAATTATTGCTTTCTAACGGTTTTAAAATAATTGATTTTATATTTTTTGTTGTTAATTGTTGAGCGACAGAAATAGTGCTAAACATAATAGTAATACACAAAGTAACAACGCTTCTTTTCATGATTAAATAGATTATTAAAACAAAGCGATTTATCCTTTGTTATTCTACAAACGTACTAAATTTTAAAAAAACACAAAGCAGCTCTATTTAGAATGATTACAAATAAATAAAACTTTTTAAGATTAACTCTAATTATTCGATAAAGGGTTTTAAATTTTTTAAATTTGCATGTTTTTTTAAGATAATTAAAAGTCATATTTACTATGTCAAAAGACATCCGTATAAAAAAAGGTTTGAACATCAAACTTGTTGGCGAAGCAGAACAAACTACATCAGATACGAATGTTAGTGGAGTTTTTGCTGTAAAGCCAGAAGATTTTCACGGAATAACACCAAAACTTACCGCTAAAATTGGAGCAGATGTAAAAGCAGGTGATTCGCTATTTTATTCAAAAAGTGATGAGCGTATTTTATTTCCTTCGCCAATAAGTGGTAAAGTAATAGATGTTATTCGAGGAGAAAGAAGAAGAGTTTTAGAAATTAAAATCCAAGCAGATGCTACTCAGCAGTTTGCAGATTTTGGTAAAAAGGAAGCAGCTAAAATGTCTGGAGAAGAAGTGAAAACTCACTTGCTTTCTTCAGGTTGTTGGCCATTTGTAAAACAACGCCCGTATGATGTTGTTGCAAATCCAAATCAAGCTCCAAAAGCTATTTTTATCTCCGGATATAATAGCGCGCCATTAGCTGCAGATTTAGATTATGCACTCAAAGGAAAAGAAGCCGAAATTCAGGAAGCAATTACTGCTTTAGGGAAATTAACAGAAGGAAAAGTTCATGTTTCTATCTCTAAAGGGACAAATTTATCGCCATTTAATGGGGTGAAAGGAGCAGAGCTACACGGTTTGGTTGGTCCGCATCCTGTTGGAAATGTAAGCACACAAATTGCACAAGTAAATCCGATTAACAAAGGAGAGGTTGTTTGGGTTGTTGCTGCACAAGATTTGGTAATTATTGGGGAGTTATTGTTAACTGGTACATTTAATGCAACAAGAAAAATTGCATTAACAGGTTCTCAGTTTTCAAAACCAAAATACGTTACAGCCATAATTGGTTCAAGTATTAAAAATATTGTTACCGATAATTTAAATACAGAAAACACTAGAATTATTAGTGGTAATGTATTAACAGGTTCTCAAGTTTCTTTAGATGGTAATTTAGGGTATTATGACAATCAAATAACTGCAATTCCAGAAGGAGATGATTATGAATTATTTGGATGGAACAAGCCAGTTTTTGATAAAGTATCAACTTCTAGAGCATTCACTTTTTCTTGGATGAACCCAAAGAAAAAATACGATTTAAACACCAATACCAACGGAGAACACAGAGCATTTGTAGTTACTGGTTCTTACGAGGAAGTTTTTCCTTTAGATATTTATCCAATGCAATTGTTAAAATCTTGTATGTATAAAGATTTAGATGAAATGGAAGCTTTAGGCGCTTATGAAATAGCACCAGAAGATTTTGCTTTAACAGAATTTATTTGTGTATCAAAACAACCACATCAGAAGATTATTCGTGAAGGGTTGGATTTAATGAGAGAAGAATTAGGATAAGGTTATGGGCTTAAAACAAAATTTACATAATTTAAAAGAAAAATATAAAGGAACAAAAATGGCTCCTGCGTTTAATGCAATCCATACCTTTTTATATTTGCCGAATGAGACCACTCACGGAGGAACTCACATTAAAGCGGCAGACGATTTAAAACGTACCATGAATATTGTAATTATGGCTTTAGTGCCATGTTTAATTTTCGGTATGTTTAATACAGGTTTTCAACACAACGTTGCTGTTAACGGAAACTTTACTTCTGGAATGTCTTTCTTTAGTGGAGACTTTTGGAATTTAGAGAATTTCTTTATTGGAGCAGCTAAGATTTTACCTTTGGTAATTATTTCATACGGAGTTGGACTTTTAGTTGAATTTATCTTTGCTGTAATCAAAGGACACGAAGTAGAAGAAGGATATTTAGTAACAGGGATGTTGGTTCCTTTAATTGTTCCTGTAGATATTCCACTTTGGATGTTATCAGTAGCTGTAATTTTCGGTGTAGTAATCGGAAAAGAAGTTTTTGGAGGAACAGGAATGAATATCTTAAACCCTGCTTTAACCATTAGAGCATTTTTATTCTTCGCCTATCCAACTTGGATGTCTGGAGATAAAGTTTGGGTAACTGGAGCCGTAGAAGCAACAGGAACTGCAGATGCAATTTCTGGAGAAACTGTTTTAGGAAGCTTAGCACAAGGAAAAGAGGTTGTGTATTCTACTTGGGATATGTTTGCCGGTTTTATGCCTGGTTCGGTTGGAGAAACATCTACTTTATTAATTTTAATTGGAGCTTTATTCTTAATTTTTACTAAGATTGGAAGTTGGAGAATCATGTTAAGTGCATCTATAGGAGCCTTAGCAATGGGACTAATTTTCAACGGTGTTGTAGATCAAGGATGGATTGGAGAAGGAAGTAAATTCTACGATTTAATGAGCACAAATTTCTGGCACCATTTATTAATTGGTGGATTTGCATTTGGAGCAGTTTATATGGCTACAGATCCAGTAACAGCATCGCAAACAAACAAAGGAAAATGGATTTATGGTTTCTTAATTGGATTTATTTCAATTATGATTCGAGTATTTAATCCAGCATATCCAGAAGGAGTTATGTTAGCAATTTTATTAATGAACGTTTTTGCTCCAACAATTGACCATTATGTGGTTCAAGGAAATGTAAAGAGAAGATTAAAACGTGCTAAAGTTAAAACTGCCTAGTTATGAGTAAGAGAACAGATAGTAATTTATATACAATACTATTCGCAGCAGGAATGGTGCTTGTAGTAGGAACTTTATTAGCGTTTTTCGCTTCGTCATTGAAACCAGCAATTGATGAAAATAAACGAATCGAAAAGCAACAAAATATTTTATACGCAATGGGCGTAAATGAAAATGACGAAACCAACGCAATCTTTGTTTCTAAAGATAAAGTGGCTGAAGAGTTTTCTAAATACATCACAAAGCAAATCGTAATTCAAGGAGGTAATATCACTGAAGATGATAACGCGTATTTAATAGATATCAAGAAAGAGCAAACAGCAGCTAAAGAAGGTAAGGAAAGAAGATTCCCTTTATTTATCGGAGAAAAAGAGGGTAAAACATTTTACATCGCTCCGATTAGAGGAAAAGGGCTTTGGGATGCCATCTGGGGATATGTAGGAATGGACGAAAACATGGTGATTCAAGGTGCTTATTTTGACCATAAAGGAGAAACAGCAGGTTTAGGTTCTAACATAAAACTACGTTTCTTTATGGATGATTTTATTGGAGAACACTTGTTAAAAGATGGAGCGTTTAAAGGAATTACCGTTTCTAAATCTAACAACGATCCAAAAAACGAAGATAAAACAGATAACGAAGTAGATGCAATTGCAGGTGCAACAATTACTGGTGATGGAGTTTCAGCAATGATAAAATCAGAGTTGAGAAAATATGTAACCTACTTTAACACTTTAAAAACAAATTAATATGGGACTTTTATCAAAAAAAGACGCAGCATTAATCACAGATCCATTTGCAGATAACAATCCAATTACTATTCAGGTTTTAGGAATCTGTTCTGCATTGGCAATTACAGCAGAACTAAAAGCTTCTATTGTAATGGCAATTTCTGTATTATTTGTAATGGGAGTTGGTAATGTTGTTATTTCTTTAATGAGAAATATCATTCCTTCAAAAATTAGAATTATTGCACAGCTAATTGTTGTAGCAACATTAGTAATTATTGTTGATCAAGTGTTGAAAGCTTTTGCTTATGAGCTAAGTAAAACCTTAGGAGCTTTTATCGGCTTAATTATTACTAACTGTATTATTATGGGGCGTTTTGAAGCTTTTGCTTTGGCAAACGGGCCATGGAGATCATTGTTAGACGGTATAGGAAATGCAATAGGTTATGGGGTTATTCTAATTATTGTAGGTTTCTTTAGAGAACTTCTAGGTTCGGGAACTTTATTAGGATATAAAGTTTTAGGAGATCCTATCGAGAAAACAGGAGTTTATGAATACGGATATGAAAATAACGGATTTATGTTATTAGCCCCAATGGCATTAATTGTTGTTGGAATCATTATCTGGTTTCAACGTAGTAGAAACGAAGCATTAATAGAAGAAAATTAAAATTAGTTAACAGTAGCCAGTGTTCAGTTTGCAGTCAAATGCCAACTGAACACTGAATACTGAAAACTGAAAACTAAAATAAATGGAACATTTAGAATTATTTTTCAAGTCGATTTTTATAGACAACATGGTATTTGCAACCTTCTTAGGAATGTGTTCTTATCTTGCTGTATCTAAAAAAGTATCTACAGCTGTTGGTTTAGGAGCTGCGGTAATCTTTGTATTAGCCGTTACCGTTCCGTTAAACTGGTTGTTAGATCAATACATATTAAAAGAAGGCGCATTGGTTTGGTTAGGTCCAGAATATGCAGCATACGATTTAAGTTTCTTATCATTTATCTTATTTATTGCAACCATAGCAACAATGGTACAATTAGTAGAGATAATTGTAGAAAAATTCTCCCCTTCTTTATACAACTCTTTGGGTATTTTCTTACCATTAATCGCAGTAAACTGTGCTATCTTAGGAGGATCTTTATTTATGCAATCTCGTGAAATTGCTTCTTTAGGACTAGCAACTACTTACGGAATTGGCTCTGGTATCGGATGGTTTTTAGCAATTTTAGCAATTGCTGCTATTCGTGAGAAAATTAGATACTCTAGCATTCCTGCTCCACTAAGAGGATTGGGAATTACGTTTATCGTAACGGGTTTAATGGCTATTGGTTTTATGAGTTTTGGCGGGATGTTAACTGGTGGTGATGAAGAAGTTAAAGAAACTCCAAAAACCGAAGCGGTTAAAGTGATCAAAGAAGATGCAAAAGCTAAAGAAGTAAAGAAAAAAGAATTAGCGAATAACTCTAAAGAAATACAAGAATAATGATATTAGAGGTAAGTACATTAGGAACAATTACAGCTACAGTAGCTGCATTCTTAGTAATAACATTGTTATTAGTTGCATTGTTATTATTTGTAAAACAAAAGCTATCTCCATCTGGCCCTGTCAAGATTACCATTAACGGAGAAAGAACAATTGAAGTTGGTTCTGGAGGAACTTTATTATCAACTTTAGGAGCAGAGAAAATATTTTTACCATCAGCTTGTGGTGGAGGAGGAACGTGTATTCAGTGTGAATGTCACGTAAATTCTGGTGGAGGTGAAGCTTTACCAACAGAAACACCTCATTTTACGCGTAAAGAATTGGCACAAGGTGCACGTTTATCTTGCCAAGTAAAAGTAAAACAAGATATGGATATTTCTATTCCTGAAGAGATTTTTGGAATTAAGAAATGGGATGCAACAGTTGTGCGTAATTATAACGTAGCATCATTCATTAAAGAATTTGTAGTTGAGATTCCAGAAGATATGGGTTACAAAGCAGGTGGATACATCCAAATTGAAATCCCGCCTTGTGAAGTTAAATTTTCTGATATGGATATTACTGCTCATCCAGAAGAGCATGATACACCAGATAAGTTTAAGGCAGAATGGGATAAGTTTAAATTATGGCCTTTGGTAATGAAAAATACTGAAACCGTTGAACGTGCTTATTCGATGGCTTCTTTTCCAGCAGAAGGAAGGGAAATTATGCTAAATGTACGTATTGCAACACCCCCTTTTGATAGAGCAAAAGGTGGATGGATGGATGTAAATCCAGGAATTGCATCTTCGTATATTTTTAATTTAAAGAAAGGTGATAAGTGTGTTATTTCTGGACCTTATGGAGAGTTCTTTATCAATGAATCTGAAGCAGAAATGTTATATGTTGGTGGTGGAGCTGGAATGGCGCCAATGCGTTCGCATTTATATCACTTATTCAGAACTTTAAAAACAGGAAGAAAAGTTACGTATTGGTACGGAGGACGTTCTAAAGCAGAGTTGTTTTATATAGAACACTTTAGAGCTTTAGAAAAAGATTTCCCGAACTTTAAATTCTATATTGCCTTGTCTGATCCTTTAGAATCAGATAATTGGAAAAAGAAAAAAGACATTAATGATACAGATGGAGATGGTTTTGTTGGATTCATACATAATTGTGTAATAGAAAACTATTTGAACCATCATGAATCTCCAGAAGACTTAGAATTGTACTTCTGTGGACCACCTTTAATGAATCAAGCTGTTCAAAAAATGGGAGAAGATTTTGGTCTTGCAGACGAAAACATCCGATTTGATGACTTTGGAGGGTAGGCGTACTCGCCATTAAGAAATATGTCATTACTGCGAAGGTAGGAACCTCTAAATTCTAAAAAAAAGTAGATTCCTACCTACGCAGGAATGATAAAAAAACCGATATAGAAATGTATCGGTTTTTTTTATTGCTGTATTTCACAAATATGATGTTGTTCTTCACATTCTTTTGCTTATTTGAGAAATGAAGCTCATTTTTATATTACGTTATAAGCACATTTAATATATATATAGTATTTTTATAAAAACAACAACTATATGGATCCTTTCTTTTTCGGTTTTGCATTAAGCATTTTTAGTCTTTTCTTACTACTTATTAATGCTATTTTATTTTCATCTAAGGTTATGAAGTTTAACAATCAAGTATATAAATATATTACCATATATTTAATTGCACTGTTTGTTGTTGAACTATTTTGTAATGTTATTGGGTATCTGAACCCAGGAGCAAATTTTTTCTTGTCGCATTTTTACTTTAATGCTCAGTTTGTATTATTAAGTGCAGTTTTTTATCGACTTTTTACAAATCAAAAATTAAAGAAAATTGTTGTTGTTAATTATATTATTGTTACTTTAATAATAATAGGAATGTATGTGTTTAATAATGATTCTTTTTGGCAATTTAACTTATTTGAAATAGCAGCAACTTCATTACTTTTAATAGTCTATGCTTTTATTCATTTTTATAATACTTTAGGGGAAAAGAAAAAATATTTTTACTTGAATACTGGTATGGTTTTGTATGTTCTATGCAGTTCTTTAATATTTCTCTTTGGAAATTATGAGCTTGTTTTTATTGAAGACCCATATATTGATGTTTGGATTTTTAATACTGTTTTTTATATCATTTATCAAGTGCTAATTTTTACTGAATGGAGATATATAAATAAGCATGGAGTAGAGAATGAATAATGATAACAGCTTATTGCTAATTGTAACGTACGCAATCATTTTTCTATTAATTTTTATAATTAGTATTATCATTTTTATTCTTAAGTCAAGAAAAGACAGAGTTAATATCCAAAATCAAAAGAAAGAAATTGAAGAAATTGTAATCCAAAAAACAGTTTTATTAAAGGAAATTCATCACAGAGTAAAAAACAACTTACAATTAATTTCGAGTTTATTATATCTACAATCTGTTAAGCATAAAAACGTTGAAATTACAACAATGGTTAATGAATCTCTTAAGCATATTAACTCTATTGCTTTGGTTCATGAAATGCTATATCAAGATGAAACGTTGTCTTTAGTTGCAATGAGAAAATATTTACAAGAACTTGGAGTTAGACTTTTACAAGTTTCTTCCAAAAAAAATATAAATTATAATATAAGTGTAAAAGATATTTCTTTAACACTAGATTATGCTACTACGTTAGGACTTATATTTAACGAGCTTATAACTAATTCTTTAAAATATGCTTTTGACAAGAATAAAAATGGCGTTATAACGGTTTCTTTAGTAGAAATACAGGTAAATGAATATCGTTTTACATATTCTGATAATGGGTGTGGTTTAGATGTTAAAGCATCAAATAAAGATAAAACTATGGGGCAAAAATTAATTAAAATGTTTGCTGAAGAAATTGAAGCAGATTTAGAAATTATAAATGATAATGGACTAACATATATTTTTAATTTCAATAATTCATATAAAGTATAAGATGAAAATGATTAGCGTTTATGTGGTAGAAGATATGGCAATCTCAAGAGTTTCTTTAGAAACGATGTTGTTGGAAAATAACTTTAAACTTTCCGGATCTTCAGCTACAGCAGAAGTAGCTTGGAAAGAATTACAAAAGAATGAAACGGATTTAATTTTGTTAGATATTAATTTGGCAGGAAAAAAAAACGGAGTTTGGTTAGCGCAACAGGTGCGTAAGTATTTACATATTCCAATTGTTTTTTTAACAGCATACGGAGATCAAAATACAGTGAAGGAAGTTTTAGAAACAAATCCAAATGGGTATTTAATGAAACCATATCAAGAGCCAACATTATTAACAACTATTAATATTGCATTGAATAATTTTAAGGAAAAAACTAATAAATTAAAAAAAAGGAATACGGATTTTATATTTGTAAAAGATAGAAATGTAAATGTAAAATTATTTTTTAAAGATATTTGTTATGTAAAGTCAGAAGGTAATTATTTAGAGATTATTTTAGCTGACAAGAGATATGTGATTAGAAGTAAATTGTTAGATTTTAATGTGGAATTGCCCGAAACTA
>CAJYAG010000003.1 GCA_913065125.1 uncultured Flavobacteriaceae bacterium
AAATTATTTTTTAAAGATATTTGTTATGTAAAGTCAGAAGGTAATTATTTAGAGATTATTTTAGCTGACAAGAGATATGTGATTAGAAGTAAATTGTTAGATTTTAATGTGGAATTGCCCGAAACTATCTTTTATAAATGTCATAGAAGATATATCATAAATATTACAATTATTTATGCTTTAGGAAAAGATTTTATCCAATTAGAAAAAGAAAAAATACCACTTTCTAATAAATATAAAATAGCTTTAGAAAAAGCACTTTCAATAAAATAGTAGTAAGAAAGTTATTCTAAACTTCACAGAAAATCACCATTTCTTCACAAATTATTGTTTTAGTTTTTAATAATCTTGATATTTGATTGCATAAATATACTAAGAGAAAGGAAAAACTGTAGATATATACGGGTATTCTTTTTGAACAGTAATATCATATTAAAAGAAAATCATTATTTGGTTAGGGGCTAATAATGATTTACAAAACCGATTCAGAAATGTGTCGGTTTTTTTGGTTTTGTTACTTAATGAGTATCTTTAGAAACGTTAATTAAGTTGAAAATGTTAAAAAGTATTGATGATAATAATTATTCTTTAAACTTACGAGCTAAGTTTATTATAATCAGTTTTTTAATTATATGTAATTATGTTGGATATTCTCAAAAAACAAAAAAAGTCTTGTTTATTGGTAATAGTCAAACTTTTTATAATGATTTGCCAGCATTAACAAGTAATATTGCAGCTTCTTTAGGAGATGTGTTAAATTACGAAGAATCTACCATCCCTGGTTTTAGTTTAAAGCAACACTTAAATAAACCCGAAACGATAAATAAAATTAAAAAAGGTGGATGGGATTATGTAATCTTACAAGAACAAAGTTCTTTGCCAGCTTTATGGAATAGTTTTGTAGAAGAAAATGTATATCCTTATATACAGCAGATGAAAGATTTTATTTTAGAACACAACCCTTGTGCAAAAATTATTTTATATCATACTTGGGGTTATAAATTAGGTTTTCAAACGTACTGCTCAACTTACCCAAATGTATGTGATTATAATGGAATGGATAATGAATTGCAAAAACGATTTATAGAAATGCAAACCAAGTTTAATGCAATTATTTCTCCTGTTGGTCCAGTTTGGAGAAATATAAGAAACTCTTTTCCAGATATTGAATTGTTTGACTTAGACAACACGCATCCTTCCTTAAAAGGAAGCTTTACAGGAGCATTAACTTTTTATACTGTTATTTTTGAGAAAGATGCAAGTTCCTCAACTTATAACCCAGGGATTCCTAACCTAGATGCA
Organism: uncultured Flavobacteriaceae bacterium; assembly: GCA_913065125.1. Lineage (GTDB taxonomy): Bacteria > Bacteroidota > Bacteroidia > Flavobacteriales > Flavobacteriaceae > Polaribacter > Polaribacter gochangensis. The sequence goes on from CAJYAG010000003.1 coordinate 1,303, forward strand.
ACAAAAATTAAAGATGTAGTAAAAGAAGTTAGCTTTGATAATTTATCTGTTTGGAGAAACATTGTTTTAGATGCAGATATAAAGTTTGATTATCAAATTGTCTCTAATTTAGAAGTTACTTTTTTAAATGCAACAGAATTTGCTGTTAGTTATGAATGGGATTTTGGTGATGGAAAAACATCCACAGATAAAAACCCTAAACATACTTACTCTACAGATGGAAGTTATTTAGTTACTTTGGCTGTAAATAGATGTGATAAAACTGTGATAAAAAAGCAAACAATTGTCTTGAAAACACTTTCGGTTCAAGATTTAAACAGAGCTGATCTTACTCTTTACCCAAACCCGGCTCAAGAATTTTTATATATAAATTTGCCAAATACTGAAGTGAAAATAAGTGTGTTTTCAATTGAAGGAAAACTATTGTTAGATGGTATTAAGCCTACACGTAAAAAATACCAATTAAATATTTCTAACTTAAATTCTGGATTATATTTGTTGAGAGTTACAAATGTAAATAATACTTCAGATTTTAAAAACAAGCTTTTTGTGATTCAATAAAATAAGTGCTTTATTCGTCACTTTAAATTTCTATATCTAAAAGAACTACGTTTAGAACATTAAAGCACTTTTTAAGAAAACTATTGGTAATATTGTTTTTTAAATAAACAATTAATGGTTAGGTGTTTGGTTTGTAAAAGTGAAAAGAAGAAAGATGTTTCTATCTATACTCTTATACCGGTTATAAAGCATACAAAATGTTTTAACTGTAAGAAAAGTTACACTTGGATTGCTTTTCTGAACAAGAATTATTTACTGAGTAAAATTTCACTTATAAAAAGAGTCAATAAGTAAATATATTTTACTTCTTTAATTTCTTAAATAGACCAGTTTTTCATTACTAGCTGCTCAAACAATGTTTTAAAATCTATTTAGGTTCAATAATCAAAAACGCTGCTGTGGTATTGCCAATGTTTAAAACTTCATGTGTGGTAACTCCTTCATTTGAAAAATCACTTCCTGTTGGTACATCAACTTCTTTGATTCCATCTGTAGTTGTAATTCTAAATTTACTTCCAGTAATTGTATAGCCAAAATGTGTATTGTGATAATGTTTCTCATGACCAACTCCAGGTGGAAACGTGCATTTTAGCACTCTTAATTTAGCGTTGTCTTGTAGTATTTCACAAACTTTTTTTCCTTTCCAACCAGCTTCTAAAGGATCTGGAAGTGTTGTTTCTGGTTTACACGAAATAAAAAAAAGGAGTAAAAAAACAATGACAATTTTGTCTTTACTGCTGCTACGGAAGAATTTTATCATACTAGTTTGGTTGTTGTAATTAAGAGGTTGTTAAATTTACTGTTTTTTATTGAATTTAAAATCAGTAGTTTAGTGCAAATAAAATTGTAGATGAATTATACAAGTATCATTTTAATTATTCTTGCAGTCATTGCTTTTGTAAGCATTGTCTTGTATTTTTTTCAAGAACGCTTTTTATTTCATCCAGAAAAATTGCCAGAAGATTTTATTTTTCAGTACGAAAATCAGAAAGTAAAAGAGTACAATCTTGAAATTAAAAAAGGCGTAGTGATTAACGGACTGCATTTTCAGGTAGAAAATTCTAAAGGAGTTGTGTACTATTTAAAAGGCAATTCTAAAAGCATCAAAGGTTGGGGAAAATTTGCCGTCGACTTTACCATTCACGGTTATGATGTTATCATGATTGATTATCGTGGTTTCGGAAAAAGCACCGGAAAAATGAGTCAACAATCTATGAAAGATGATGCATTGTTGGTGTATGACAAACTAAAAGAAATCATTAACGAAGATAAAATTATTGTCTACGGACGTTCTTTAGGAACGGGTTTGGCAACCAAAGTTGCTTCAATGAATAATCCAAAAATGTTGGTTTTGGCGTGTCCATATTTTAGCATGTCAAAAAATGTAAAACGTTATTTGCCTTTTATTCCGTTAGGTTTGGTAATGCGTTATCAAATGCCAACATACAAATGGATAAAATATGTAGATTGTCCGATTAAAATTATTCATGGTACAAATGATAAAGTAATTCAGTTTAAATCGAGTTTAAAATTGTCTAAAATGAAACCGAGTTTAACACGTTTGTATCCAATTATTGATGGCGGACATAAAAATTTACATAATTTTGAAAGTTATCACAGCGCATTGGAAGAAGTTTTAAATGAAGAAGGCATTTCTAAAGTTGATAGAGAACATACAAGTATCAATTTTATCAGGTCTAAACGAACATCTAAGAAATGAAACGATTAAAAAAGATACTAATTGCGTTAGTATCAATTTATATATTGATTATGGGGTTATTACATGTTTTTCAAGAAAAAATTATTTTTTTACCAGAAGCAATTGATGCAGAATATGTGTATCAATTTCCTTTTGATTTTGAAGAAGTAAACCTAAAAACAAAAGACAATCAAACCATAAATGCGTTGCATATTAAAGCGGAAAATCCAAAGGGAATTATCTTGTTTTTTCACGGAAATAAAGGAAATCTAATTCGTTGGGGAGAAATCACTTCGTATTTTACGCAGTTTAATTATGATGTTTTTGTGATTGATTATCGCGGTTACGGAAAAAGCACCGGCGATTTTAATGAAGCGCAAATGTATGCTGATGCGCAATTAAGTTATGATTATGTAAAAAAGCAATTTTCTGAAGATAAAATTATCGTTTATGGACGTTCTTTAGGTACAACATTTGCCACAAAAGTTGCATCAGAAAACAATCCGAAACATGTAATTTTAGAAGCGCCATTTTATAATTTGCATCACGCAGCGAACTTTAAATACAAAGTAATTCCGAAGTTTATATTGAACTTTAAATTCAAATCCAACGAGTCCATTTCAAAAATTAAAAGTCCGATTACCATTTTTCACGGAACGGAAGACAAAACAACTCCAATTGAAGGAAGTCAAAATTTATTTAAGCTAATTACAACTACTAAAAAAGAATTTATTCCGCTTAAAAACGGAACACATCACAACCTAAGAAGTTTTGAAAAATATACAATTACTTTAAAAACAATTTTAGAGAATTAACATTTTTAGAAATGGTATCTTTGCCGCATAATTAATTTTTTTATGCAAACTACTTTTCAAGATTTAAATTTATCTACACAACTTCTAAACGCTGTTGAAGACTTAGGATTTACACATCCAACTCCAGTTCAAGAACAAGCATTTTCTGTTGTAAGGTCAGGGAAAGATGTGGTTGGAATTGCGCAAACCGGAACCGGAAAAACTTTTGCGTACATGATGCCTCTTTTAAGAGATTTAAAATTCACAGAACAAAAACATCCACGAATTTTAGTGTTGGTTCCAACCAGAGAATTGGTGTTGCAAGTCGTAGAAGAAATAGAAAAACTAGCAAAATATATTACGTTGCGTGTGTTGGGCGTTTATGGTGGCGCAAATATCAACGTGCAAAAAAGAGCCATTTTACAAGGGCAAGATATTATTGTTGCAACTCCAGGAAGATTGTACGATTTAGCATTGAGCAAAACATTAAACATGAAATCTATCCAAAAATTGGTGATTGATGAAGTGGATGTAATGTTAGATTTAGGTTTTCGATTCCAATTGTTGAACATTTTTGATATTTTACCAGAACGCAGACAAAACATTATGTTTTCTGCAACGATGACAGAAGATGTAGATGGATTGATTACAGACTTTTTTAAATCGCCAGAAAAAGTTTCTATTGCGGTAAGTGGAACTCCGTTAGATAATATTGCACAAGAATGTTATGATGTTCCTAACTTTTACACGAAAGTTAATTTGTTAAATCATTTATTAAAAGACAAAGAGACATTTACTAAAGTACTGGTTTTTGTTGCCAATAAACGTGGTGCAGATAGATTGTTTGAATCGTTAGACGAATCGTTTGCTGATGAAATTTGTGTGATTCATTCTAACAAAACTCAGAATTATAGAATTCGTTCTATTCGCCAGTTTGATGATGGAATGAACAGAATTATGGTAGCAACCGATGTCATGGCACGTGGATTAGATTTAGAAGAAATTAGTCACGTGATCAATTTTGACACACCTAATTTCCCTGAAAATTATATGCACAGAATTGGTAGAACTGGTAGAGCAGAAAAAGAAGGAAAAACGATTTTATTTTCTACGCCAAAAGAACAAGAAGATAAAACTGCCTTAGAGGAATTAATGAATTATAAAATTCCGAAAGTAGCTTTTCCTACTGATGTTGAAATTTCTGAATTGTTAACCGAAGACGAACGCCCAAGAGAAGACATAGAACGTTCTAAGAATAGAACAAAGAAAGAATATGTTCCTGGTGAAGCGTTTCACGAAAAAAGCGAAAAGAACAGTAAAACCAATCAAGGTGGTTCTTACCGAAGAGAAATAGCGAAGAAATACAAAAAGCCAAAAACGCGTGGCGACAAAAATTACAACAAGCACAATAAAAAGAAATAAGAATGCAAGTTTTAACAGCACAAGAATTGCATAATTTAGGCATGAACATCATTGGAAAAAAACTCCAAGAAATGGGTTATGAATTTGTTGCAGTGAATAGCGAGTTAAAAAGACATCCGCAATTTGTATTGTTTAAAAAAGGAGAACCTACCATTTTTGTATTGGTAAAAACAACCAATAATATTCAAACTCCAGAAGAGTATGATGTGCTTTGGATGGAAACTTTTAAAGAACACGCAAAAAAACAAAATGCCAAAGTTTGGTTTGCTGGTGTAGGAATTGCCAATGCAGAAAGTACCGAAAACCCGGTTTTTAAAGACCAGCCATATTATGTTGCTTTTGAGGATTTTATTAAAATTTTATAGAAAACTAGCATTTAAAAGACATCGATAAGTTATTAGAGGATTTTAAATAAAAAAGTTTTTATTTTTTTAATTTACTTTTAAAATCTTTTAAATATTTCTTGAGATTATTCTGATGCCACATAATCATTGATTTAGATTTTTTAACTGCTTGAGTTTGATATTTGACAGCTTTGTTAAAATCACCAAGATCTGCATAAGCTTTTGCAAGAGAATGAAATGCATAAGCAGATTCAGGATATAATCTAATTGTTTTTTGATAAATGCTTAATCCTTTTTTTGGGTTGCTTTTCATCAAAGATTTGGCTAGTGCTTTTAAAGAAGCTTCTGCAGAAACTTTAAACCCATACTTCTTCTGAGAAATTTGATCATAATAATTGATAATTGCTTGAGCTCCACGTTTTGAGATATCAGAATCAGCCTTAAGATTAGTATGTATGTCATTAAACAATGCTTCTATACCATTTATGGTAGAAACAATTGGTTGAGACATATAGTTGTTTTTATTATTACGATGAATTTGCCAATCAAGGTTCTTTGTTGAAGAGTTTTTTAATATTTTTTCAAGTTTATTAAAAGAAGATAAGTTACCTTGTTCATATTGATGATTTCCTGTAGATAAGTAGAGGAATCTTAGTTTATTATCTAACTTATTTAATTTAGCTTTCGAATCAGATATTACTGCTCCAAAATCATTAGCTAACGTTGGGCTAGAAATGATATAGGCATTAAATAGTTTTGGTCTATTAATTAATGAGTATAAACCAAAAGCCCCATTTGACATGAAACCACTATAAATTCTGAAACCATTTGTTCTGTATTTTTTATCTATAGTATTGAGTAAATCAAATTCAAAAAAATCAAGAATTGTTTGATTTTGCGGATTACTTTCAAGCTGTTCAAATAATTTTGCAAATTCTGGATTGTATTTTGCAGGTGTAATTACTATGGTTTCAAACCAAGGCCATTCGCCATTATGACTTAGCCAGTCATGTAAACCACTTAAGAAATGATGACTTCGTGGATGTAAATCGAAAAGGATGAAATATTTTTTTTCTTTTTTTGTACTGTAGCTTTCAGGTAGAGTTATGTTATATTCAATTGGCTCTTTAAAATATTTTGAACTTATCTTTATTGAATGCATTGTATTCAACTTACTAATATCTAATGTTTGAGAAGAAACAGAAATAGAAGCGACAATGAAAATTAAATTAGTTATAAATCTTTTATTCATCTATTTATTTTTTAGATTTTGAACAAAAAAACCTGTTTCAATGAAACAGGTTTTCTAAAATATGTGGTAAAAAATTACTCAGCTTTTTCTTCTAATAAATCAAAGAATTGATCTAATCTTGGCATGATAATAATTTTTGTTCTTCTGTTTTTAGACATGTTAGCTTCCGTGTCGTTTGGTGCTAAAGGCACATAGCTAGATCTACCAGCAGCAATTAATCTACCTGGGTTTACGCTAAATCTATTTTGTAAGATTCTAGCAATAGAAGTTGCTCTTTTAGCAGATAAATCCCAGTTATCTTCTAAGAATTCTGTTTTAATAGATTTAGAATCTGTATGACCTTCAATCATTACATCCATATTAGGCTGTCCTTTTAAAACAGTTGCTACTTTTTCTAATACTTTATAAGCTTTCTCAGTTACATTGTAACTTCCGCTTTTAAATAATAATTTATCAGAAATAGAAATGAAAACAACCGTTTTTTCAACGTTAATTTCAATATCTTCATCATCTAAACCTTCTTTTAACTCTTTCTTTAAGTGAAATGCAACAGCAAGATTCAATGAATCTTTCTTCGTCATTGCTTTTCTGATATACTTAATGTACTGGTCTTTTTTACTTAATTGAATTAACGTTTCTTTAATGTTGTCGTTAGCTCCCTTAGTAAGTACAGTTAAGTTGTCTACAAACTCTAATGTTTTTCTCTTATCTTTTTGCAAGTCTTTTACAGTGGTTTCTAAATCAGAAATTTTAGATTTATACGAACTTGCTAAAGATTGATTTTTTTCTGTTTCAATTAAACATTTTGTTAAATTGGTTTTAACAGCAAGTAATTCATCTTTTGTTTTTTGATGTGTTGCTTCTAAGGCTACATAATCTTTTTTAGAGACACAAGAACCAAGTAAAAAAACAACGACTAGGGAAAGTAGTACTTTTTTCATTTTTTATTAAAAATTATTTGTTATGCAAATTTATGAAATAGATTCTAATAATAGAACGATTAACAATATTTTATGATGACTTTATGAGTATTTTATACTGTATCTTTGTTTTTATTTAATTTTTAGGAATGAAAAAGTTTTTTTTACTGTTTTTTGCAGCAATTTTATTTTCGTGTGCTTCAAAAAAAGAAACGCAAACAATTAATTTTGAAGGATTTGTTTTTGGAACAACCTATCATATTACAATTTTACATCAGGATAATGTCAACTATCAAAAGGCTATTGATAGTTTGTTTTTTTTGGTAAATAAATCACTTTCAACGTACATTACAACATCAGATGTTTCTAAAATTAATTCTGGAGATTCTACCGTAATTGTGGATGCATTATTTGCAGAAGTTTTTCAAAAATCTAAACGAATTTTTAAAGAAACCGATGGCTATTTTGATCCAACGGTTGGCAATTTGGTAAATGCTTGGGGTTTTGGACCTAACAAATCTAAAAAAGAAATAGATAGTTTGTCTATTCATAAAATGATGCGATTTGTTGGTTTAGACAAAGTCCAATTGAAAAAAAATAAAATTGAAAAGCAATTTCAAGAAACCTATTTAGATTTTAATTCGATCGCCAAGGGTTTTGGAATTGATGTCGTGGGTCGTTTTTTAGAAAGTAAAAAGGTTCATGATTATTTGGTAGAAATTGGCGGAGAAATAAGAGCTAGAGGAAAAAATAAGAAAGGGAATTTTTGGAATGTAGCCATAGAAAAACCAAATACAGACGGAACACAATCTTTTCAAACAACCGTTCAGTTAGAAAATAGTTCAATGGCAACTTCAGGTAATTATAGAAAATATAGAATTTCTAATGAAGGCAAAAAATACGTACATACTGTAAATCCTAAAACTGGCTTTGCCAAAGAAAGCAATTTGTTAAGTGCTTCAGTAATTTCAAATTTAGATTGTGCTGATGTAGATGCGTATGCAACAGCTTTTATGGCGATGGGATTCGAAAAAACAAAAGCATTTTTAAGATCACACAACAACGTCAAAGTCATTTTAATTTATTTAAACGAAGATAACTCTATAGAAGAATATAGAAATTTCTAATTTAGCACCATTATTTGTAAGTTTTTTTTAATTTTCCCTATATTGCAAATCATATCAATAATGGTGATAATCAACAAACCAACTATGAAAAACCTATTTTTTATACTAGCAATAGTGTTTTTAAGTTTGTCAACTTTTGGACAATCTAATACAGAAATTGCAGGAGTTTATATTCGTAAAGCAGAAACTAGTTATTCGAAATTAGAAATAGATGATGCCGATAAAAATTTTGAAAAAGCGATTAAATTATTAGATACAATTACAAAAGCAGATATCGCAAGATTAGGAGCATTAATTAAGTTTGAATTAAATCAATTTCAAAACGCAAAAAATTACGCAAAACAATATTTTATTTTAGTTAAAAATAAAAAAACAGAAACGTATACACAACTGTTAGACTTATATGTGAGTATTGAGGAAGAGTTAGAGAAAATTGAGCTTGAAAATAAAAAGCTAGAGATAGCAAGACTTGCTAGAGAAAAAGAACTTAGAAGAATAGATTCTTTAAAAACCGTTTGGGAAAATAAATCTGATGCGTTAACACTTCCGTTTAAATCTATCCAAGCTTTTAATAAGCACGGAATTACTGTTTTTCAGAAAGATGATTTTTTTGGTGTAATGAATGATGTTGGAGCAGTTTTTGTTGAAGCCAATACCTATAAAAATGTTAAAACCTTTGATGGTTATATTTTACTCTTAAATAAAAAAGAAAATCCAACTCAAATTTTTTGTTTTGATAGCAAAACTAAAAAAGGGTTTTTATTGCCCAACATTGCCGATTTTAATACCCTCTCTACGCATTTTGGAAAAGTAATGTTGCCAAGAGGAAGTGGTAGAATTATTACCTATCCAAACAATTCTTTAAAGGCATTAGTTTTTGATATTGCTACGAAGAAGTTTGTAAATGTATCTAATGAAAAAGACTTATTTAAAGAATTAAGAAAAACCGATAAAATTGAAAAATACAATAAAGAAGGACAAGTAAGAATCAATAAAGTATGGTACGAATTTGGCGGACACATCGGTGGCGGAATCTATCCATTATATTTACCAGACTACACATTGGCTGGCTTTTTATGCGGAATTGATGGAAAATTCTTAAAAGCAACTGAATTTAATAATTTAGGGCCTTTTTACAACGGTAAAGCACATGTTGCAAATGGTGCAGATTCTTTTTGGGTAAATCAAAACGGGACAAAAGTAAGTGCTGCAACTAATGAATCTGGTAAATATCCAGGAAAATCTCAATTAATAAAATTAGAAACTGGTGGCTACCAGATACATCAAGAATTTGATGGAGAAAAATTTATTATTCTTGGTGTAGAAAAATTAGAACCATTAGAAGATTTTTTAAGAAAACATCCTTAATTTACTTTAAAACAAACAGGCAAAATTTCGTCTTTAGATAAACAAAATCGCTCTACCATTTCTGGAGCGATTTTTTTTGTGTAATCTACTTCGTCAACTTTAAAACCAATAGAACGTAATTTGTCAAAATAATCTCTTCCGTAAACTCGTACATGATCGTATTGTCCGAAGATTTTTGTGCGTTCTTTTTGATCAGTAATAGTGTCATCTTCAAAAGTTATATCTCTAGATAAGTCTTGTGGAACCTGAAAAATCCCCATTCCGTTTGGTTTTAAAACACGATATAATTCTTGCATCGCTTTTGTGTCATCAGAAATATGCTCTAAGACATGATTGCAAAAAACAACATCAAAAGAAGTATCATCAAAAGGTAAATTAAGAATGTCTGCTTTTACATCAGCAATCGGAGAATACAAGTCTGCGGTAATATAATCTAGGTTTTTTTGTTTTTTAAAAATGGATAAAAAACATTGTTCTGGAGCCATATGTAAAACAGACTTTTGTGCTGTAAAAAAATCTGTTTCATTTTGTAGATACAACCAAAGTAAACGATGTCTTTCTAAAGAAAGTGTACTTGGCGATAAAGCATTTTTACGTTGATGTTCGTATCCATACGGTAAAAATTTTCGAAAACTTTTTCCGTCAATTGGATCTGTAAAGTTGTTTCCTTTTAGCCAAAAAGCAATAAATGGTTTTGCCAAATAACTTAATTTAATAAGCATTGGTCTTGGAAAAGTATTTAATATGATTTTAAAGATTTTCAATTATTGATTTAAAAGGTCTTTAAATTTTTTATTGGTAAACAGTTTTATAATAAATAAAAGGAAAGCAATTATTTGTAGAATTGTTCCAATTGTAAGTAATTCTGGACCTAACATCCAGTGAAGTATTTTAAATAAAGCTCCAGCACATATTAAAATAATACCTGTGATAAAAATAAAAATGATATATTTTAGTTTCATACGATAGCTTTAAGCTCTAAATTCATCTTCTTCATTAGAAACGATACCTAATGCATCATAAATATATTGAAAAGTAGAAAGTAATTCTGGCTTTCCGTTGACAATAGCAACATCGTGCTCAAAATGCGCAGAAGGTTTTCCGTCTCTAGTTAAAATAGTCCAACCATCTTGTAATTGATTGATTTGATGTGTTCCCATATTAATCATCGGCTCAATGGCAACAACCATTCCGTTTACAAACTTTTTTCCTCTTCCTCGTTTTCCATAATTTGGCATTTCTGGATCTTCGTGCATTTTTCTTCCTAAACCGTGACCAACCAATTCTCTAACAACACCATATCCATGTTTTTCTGCATAGTTTTGAATTGCAAAACCAACATCGCCAACTCTGTTTCCTGCTTTAAATTCACGAATTCCTTCGTACAAACTTTGTTTAGTGACGTCTAATAATTTTTTTGTTTCAGGAGCAACTTCTCCTACCTCAAAAGTATATGCGTGGTCACCATAAAATCCGTTTTTTAAAGCACCGCAATCAATAGAAATAATATCACCTTCAACCAAAGGTTCGTCTGTAGGAAATCCGTGAACAACTTGTGCATTCGGACTCATACATAAGGTGTTTGGAAAATCATACAGTCCTAAAAAACCAGGAATAGCGCCTTCAGACCTTATAAAGTCTTCTGCCAATGTATCTAATTGAAGCGTAGTAACACCAGGTTTTACTTCTTTGGCAAGCATTCCCAACGTTTTAGAAACAATCAATGCGCTTTCTCGCATTATTTCGATCTCTTCTAAGGTTTTTATTTGAATCATAAAGGTAAAATTAATGGGCAAAGATACTTTAAAAAAGGACTAATAAAAAACGGAATATTCTTTAAAACATGACTTTTGACAGCTTTTTTATAAAGTGCAGTCTATAACTTTGCAACATAAAATAGAAAACAGACCGTCATGTATAAATCAATAACAGCAGAAGAAGCTGTGAAAATTATAAAATCCAATGATAGAATTTATGTTCAAGCTGCTGCAGCTGCGCCACAATTATTAATAAATGCGATGTCTGCAAGACATGAAGAGTTGAGAAGTGTTGAGGTTTGTCATTTACATACTGAGGGTGAAGCTCCATATGCAAACCCAGAACTTAAAAACAGTTTCCATGTTAATTCTTTTTTTATTGGGAAAAACGTTCGTCATACGTTAAAAGCAGGAAACGGTTCATATACTCCAGTGTTTTTAAGTGAATTACCGTTGTTGTTTAAACGTAATATTGTTGACTTAGACGTGGCTTTAATTCATGTTTCTGTACCAGATAAACACGGTTATTGCTCTCTAGGTGTTTCTGTAGAAGCAACTTTGGCAGCTATTGAAAATGCAACACATGTAATTGCTCAAGTAAATAAAAAAATGCCTAGAACTTTTGGTGCTGGTATTATACATGTTTCAGAAATCAATGCTTTTGTTGATTGTGATGTTCAATTACCTGGGCATGAAATTGCTCCGCCATCAGAAATAGAAAATAAAATTGGAAATCATGTTGCAAGTTTAATTGAAGACAGAAGCACATTGCAAATGGGAATTGGAAGTATTCCAAATGCAGTTTTGTCTAGATTGGGAAATCATAAAGATTTAGGATTGCACACTGAAATGTTTTCTGACGGAGTTATAGATTTAATTTTAAAAGATGTGATCAACGGGAATTATAAAAAGGTAAATAGAGGAAGAGCTTTGGCCACTTTTTTTATTGGATCGCAACGTTTATATGATTATGTTGATGATAATCCGTTTATAGAAATGAGAGCTTCAAATTATACAAATGATGTTGCCATCATTAAACAAAATCCTAAAATGGTAGCTATAAATTCTGCTATAGAAGTTGATGTTACTGGTCAGGTTTGTGCAGATTCTATCGGTCAAAATATGTATTCTGGTGTAGGTGGACAAATGGATTTTATTAGAGGAGCCTCACTAAGTGAAGGTGGAAAAGCGATTATTGCTTTGCCATCTATTACAAACAAAGGAATTAGTAGAATTGTGCCGTTTTTAAAACAAGGAGCCGGAGTTGTTACGACAAGAGCTCATGTACAATATATTGTAACAGAATATGGTATTGCAAATTTATATGGAAAGACAATTAAACAACGAATAAAAGAATTAGTAAACATTGCACATCCAGATTTTAGAGAAAGTATAGAAAGAAGTTATGTAGACGGAATTAAGTAAGTTTATTTTAATCTAAAAAAGAGTCCTTTTCGCTTTTTCTTAGGAATCTCTGGAGTGTAATTAAAAATGAGCTTGTAAACTTCTGTCCAGCCAATAAAACCACCAGCGTTTCTATCATCAATAAATAAATCTGCGTTAATTTTTCGGCTTATTTTACCGTCAAATTCTTCTTCTGGATAACTTTTATTTACAGCATAAAACTCGATGCCGTTTTCTTTACAAAATTGAACAGCTTCTTTTAAAGCTCTACCGCTTCTGTAGGTCCATAAAATAAGTCGATGACCTTCTGCTTGTAATTTGAGTAATGTTTCAAAAGCAAAAAGCATAGGTTTGCCAACCCTTGGATATGCATCTTCTACAATAGTTCCGTCAAAATCTACCGCTATAATTAAATGATTTTTTGGCAACATATTTTACTTAGTTTTATCTTGCTTGTATTTTTTACCACTTACTATGGTTAAAAAATCTTTTTCTAAATTCTGATGGGGATATTCAATGTATCTTCCTATTTCTTTTCCTTTTTTATAAAAGATAAAGGTAGGAACGCTTCTAATATCTAGATCTTTTTGTAAATTATCAGGTGTGCTTTTCCCTCTGTTTAATGTTATAAATTCGATATCATTAAAATCGAAACCAGCTTGCTCTAAGATTTTATAGGTTCTTGGGATGTCTTTTTTACTTAAGTGACACCAAGTAGCAACAAATGCCTTTATTTTAATATCTTTAAGTTTCTTTTTTAATTTAGAAATACTTTTTGCATCTGGTGTGTAGTTGTCGTAGTTTTTAACAAACCATTTAGAATAGGGTTGTTGATTAAAATCTTCTTTATGAACAATTCCAACTAAATCTCCAGAAGCATTTCTTGTTGCTTTTGTTTGTTGTGCATAGCTGTTAATGATAAAAGTTAACGCAAATAAAATAATAATTTTCTTCATTTTTAAAACTAAACTAAAGGTTTCTGTGTCATTTCTTCGGGTTGTTTTATACCCATTAATTTTAAAATGGTGGGAGAAATATCGCCTAATATACCATTTTTTATTGATTTTATTTCCTTATCAATTAAGATGATAGGAACAGGGTTCGTTGTATGTGCAGTGTGTGGAGTTCCGTCTGGATTTATCATTGTTTCGCAGTTTCCGTGATCTGCTATTAAGATGGTTGTATAATTATGTTTTAAAGCTGTGGTTACAACATCTTTTGTACAGTGATCTACAGTTTCACATGCTTTTACAGCAGCTTCAAAAACCCCAGTATGACCAACCATATCTCCGTTTGCAAAATTTAAACACACAAAATCTACATCGCCCTTTTCTAATTCAGGAACGATGGCATCTCTAATTTCGTAGGCACTCATTTCGGGTTTTAAATCGTAGGTTGCTACTTTTGGAGACTGACATAACAATCTTTTTTCTCCATTGAATTCTTTTTCTCTTCCACCAGAAAAGAAAAATGTTACATGTGGATATTTCTCTGTTTCTGCAATTCTAATTTGTTTTTTGTTGGCAGTTTCTAAAACTTCGCCTAAGGTATTTTTAAGATTGCTATTGTGGTAAATGATGTGTACATTTTTAAAGGTATCATCATAACTTGTCATGGTTACAAAATACAACGGTAATTTTTTCATGCCGTGTTCAACAAAATCTTTTTGAGTTAACGCGTTGGTTAATTGTCTTCCTCTATCGGTTCTGTAATTAAAGAAAATAACCACATCATCTTTCTGAATTGTTGCTGTTGGATTGTTGTCTTTATCAACTATAATAATTGGCTTGATAAACTCATCTGTAACGCCATTATCATAATTTTTTTGAATACTTTCTAATGCGTTGTTCGTTTTTTCTCCAGTTCCGTTTACCAATCCGCCGTATGCTAATTGTACTCTTTTCCACCGATTGTCTCTGTCCATTGCAAAATATCTACCCGTAATTGAAGCTAATTTTCCAGTTGTTTCTTGCATGGTTTTTTGGATGTCATCAATAAAGAATTTTCCAGACTTTGGGTCACAATCTCTTCCATCAGTAAAAGCATGTAAAAACACATTTTCTAAATCATTTTCTTTTGCAGCTTTTAGCAGTCCTTTTAAATGATTGATGTGCGAATGAATTCCGCCGTTAGAAACCAGTCCTAAAAAATGGACATTTTTATTGTTTTTCTTCGCGTAATCAAAAGCTGCTACCAAAGTTTTTTCTTGTGATAAGGTGTTTTCTTTTACTGCTTTATTGATTCGTGCCAAATTTTGATACACAATTCTGCCAGCTCCTAAATTCATATGGCCAACTTCTGAATTCCCCATTTGTCCTTCTGGTAAACCTACATGTTCGCCATCAGTTCTTAAACTTGCATGCGGAAAATTGGTGTATAACGAATTGATAAAAGGTGTTTTTGCATTGTATATTGCAGATACTTTTGGTTCTTGAGTTATTCCCCAACCATCTAAAATAAGTAAGATTACTTTTTTATTCATAAGACATATAAAGTGTAAAAGTACAAAACAATTAGACGTTGATTTATTTTTTTGAGTTCATTTTTTTGAGCTTTACAAATACTGCTTGTTGTTCTTTCGTCAATTCATCAGCAGTGAAAATAGAAATTCCTTTTGCGCCATTTTCTTTGGCAATCTTTATTGCTTTTTCTAAGTCTTTTGAATTTCTTAAAGCCGGAGCATACAATCCCGAAATAATTGGAAAACCTACATCAGAAACGCCTTGTTTGGTTGCAAAACCAATCCAATTGATGTTTTCTCTGTAAAAATTTTGATACAACATTGGGTATGCAGCGTCTAATTTCCAATCGTTCCAAGCTTGTCGAACCATTTGTCGAGACATTTCTGGAAAAGGAAAAACCGCTGCAGTAACTTTTTTATCTTTTGAATGTGCAATATTAATAATTTCATTGACCAAACTTGTAACGGCATTTAATCTGTATTGACGCCATTCTGTAGATAATTCTGGATGTTTAAAATCCATAGGATCTTTATCAAAAATTTTTTTAAATCCAGCTCTTGCAATTGGATGATAATCGTAATCGTATTCTGGCATTTCTGTTTCTTGTACCAAATTGTATATTGGTTGTAAATCTGCTCCTAAAATTACGTCTGGATACCGAACATAATCTAAATGAACAGAAGCCAAACCTTTAACAGCCATCATTTTTTTAGCATTGTTAATGATGTATTTTCTTGCGTCTGGATGAAACGGACTTAACCATTGGTAATAATTTACGTAGGCTTTATATTCTAAAGAATTTTGTCCATTTCTGTTTACTGCGTACCATTCTGGATGTTTTTGAGCAACTGTATCTCCAGGCCTGTTTAAAGTCCACATCCAACCATGAACTTTGATATTTTTTTTGTTTGCTAGCGGAATTATTTTTGCTACTATTTCAGGCGATCCTCCAATTAAAATTTCGCTAATTCCTAATGAATCATAAAAGTTGAGTTTTTTAATCCAGGTTTCTTTTTTAAATTCTTTTCCAGCATGTACCCAAGAACTAAAAATAAATTTGGTTGATTTTTCTTGTTTTTTTTCTTTTTGATGACAAGAAATGACAAGAGTTAATATTGCTAATAAAACGATTTTTTTCAATGGATTATTTTTTAGTGTTATTGATTTTTTTACGATGAATTAATCCGTTTTCACTGATTGAATATAGGATGTTTTTTTGTGTGTTTTGCGTTTGCAAAGTAAAACCTGTATGCGTTTTTAAAAAGGAGGCATTGATAGTTTCTTTATTTATTTTTATAGGTTCAAACTGAACTTGAAATCCAGTTTTTTCTTTTTTTAAATAATTTAATTTTTTAAAAGCGATATTTCTATATAAGGCATACGTTACTTGTTCTGTTAACACATCTGTTTGATGTTTAAATTCTATTTGTTCTGTAGGATTATTATCAGAAAAATGAATATATCCCCAGTTTTCTGGCAAATGCATATTAATGGCACCTTGATTAGACCAAACCCAATTGTATTCTGGTAAGAATTTATTGTTTATTTTTTTTCTGGAGTACTTTCCATTTGTAATATCATGATTCCATTGAACTCTAGAAAAGTTAATTCGCCATTGCTCACCATTTTTTGGTTTTGTTTTTGGGCGATTTTTTAACTCCGCAAAAGCACTTAACGGAATAGCCATTTCTACAGACCAAAAGGCATCAATGTCATCAGCATTGTTTACTGTTCCTTTGATAAAAACAGCCGTTTTTAATGTGTTTAAATTCCAGTTGTTTTTAGGTTTTCCACCCACATTATACGGTTTGTTTAAAACCAAATCCCAAACAGTGTTTAATGCATTGATTTCAATTTCTCCATAATTGTGTGTATCGTTAGACGGACTGATAAAGACCTCAAAATCGTTGTTGTAAAAAATGACTTGATCTCTTTTTGTGATGTCTCCCCAAATATGTTTTTCATGCAACTTTGCATAGACATATAAAAAGTTTTTATCCCAAAGCATTTTTACATTTGTTTGCTGATTTGGAATTTTAACGCCTTCAATATCGATAAAATTTGATGTAAATTTTGCATGTTTCCAATCTTGCTCGTCTGCTTCTCCATCAATAATTAGTGCATTAGTTGTTTTGTAAACAACATACGTTTTTGGATTTATAATATCAGCATCCAAATTAATTGCAATTGGTTTTTGTGTATTACAATTAGAAATTAAAAATGCTAAAAAGAGGACGCAGGTAAATTTAGAAAAATGGTTTTTCAAGTTGAATTTTATTTTGATGACAGCTAAGATAATAAATAGGTGCTTTTAAATAATAATATTATGCAAATCAATCACAAAATATGTAACTTTACATCTGTAAAAAGTATAAAAAGAGTTCTTATTTTTCAATTAAATAGTCACAATGGAAAATCATTTAGAATTGAATGAAGTCACCAAAAAACTACCAAAGCATTTACACAAGTTTATTGTAAAACAGCCGTACGAAGAATACACAGCACAAAATCAAGCAGTTTGGCGTTATGTAATGCGATTAAATATAGATTATTTAAAGCGTGTTGCGCATAAATCGTATGCAAAAGGTTTGAAAAAAACAGGAATTTCTGTTGATTCAATTCCGCATATGGAAGGAATGAACAGGATTTTAAAAGAAATTGGTTGGGCCGCTGTTTCTGTAGACGGATTTATTCCACCAAATGCTTTTATGGAATTTCAAGCGTATAATGTATTGGTCATTGCTTCTGATATGAGAACTATAAATCATATAGAGTATACGCCAGCTCCAGATATCATTCACGAAGCCGCGGGTCATGCGCCCATTATTGCAAACCCAGAGTATGCAGAATATTTAAGACGATTTGGAGAAATCGGAAGCAAAGCAATTTCATCATCAAAAGATTATGAAATGTATGAGGCAATTCGATTGTTATCAATCTTAAAAGAAGATCCAAGTAGTACAGAAGAAGAAATTGGAGATGCTCAAAAAAAGGTAGAAGAATTACAGAATTCGATGGGCGAATTGTCTGAAATGGCACAAATAAGAAATTTACATTGGTGGACGGTAGAATATGGTTTGATTGGCACAATAGATGAACCAAAAATTTATGGAGCTGGGTTACTTTCTTCTATCGGAGAAAGCGCTTGGTGTTTAACAGATCAAGTAAAAAAGATACCGTATTCTTTAGAAGCTGCTAATATTAATTTTGATATTACAAAACCCCAACCACAATTATTTGTGACACCAAATTTTGCTGAATTAAGTTTGGTGTTAGAGCAGTTTGCCAATACAATGGCAATAAGAAAAGGTGGGTTAAATGGAGTGAAAAAATTAATAGATTCTAAAAATTTAGGAACCATTGAATTAAGCACTGGTTTACAAATTTCAGGAAATTTTTCTAATGTCATAGAGTTTGAAAACAAACCAATTTATATTCAGACTACCGGTAAAACCGCTTTGTCAAATAGAGATAAAGAATTAATTGGCCATGGAGTTGAATATCATGCAGAAGGATTTGGAAGTCCGATTGGGAAACTAAAAGGAATTAATATTCCAATTGAAAACATGAGCCCGAGAGATTTAGAAGCATACGGAATTTATGAGGGAAAACAAACAACTTTAGAATTTGAAGGCGGAATAAAAGTAGTAGGAAAAGTAATTACTGGTACAAGAGATTTGCGAGGAAAAATCCAATTAATTTCTTTTAAAGATTGTACGGTAACATATCAAGATACTGTGTTGTTTGATCCTTCTTGGGGTGTTTATGACATGGCAGTTGGTAAAGAGATAGTTTCTGCTTATGCTGGTCCAGCTTCTGTACTTTCTTTTACAGATGTTAATAAGGTTTCTGAAACTAAAACTCATAAGATTAACTACTCAGATGCTGATAAAGAATTGTATGCTTTGTATCAAAAAGTCAGAGATTTTAGAAAGAAAAATAATGTTTCAGAAAAGAATATAGAAGAAATTTTTAATGTACTTATTAGAAAATTTTCTTCAGATTGGTTGTTGTTATTAGAACTTTATGAACTTTCTGTAAAGTTTAATTTTTCTATTCAAAAAAGTGTATTAAAGAAGCTCGAAGAATTAAAATGTAACAAAAGCTACACAACACTTATAGAAAAAGGTATAGTTTTGTGCAAAAATTAAAATTAACGATTAAAATAAATTTACATGGGATTTTTTGACATGTTTAAAAGAAAAGATATGGGATTAGAAATTAAAGAATATTTAGATAAAGGCGCAGTTGTACTTGATGTAAGAACAAAAACAGAATGGGATCAAGGACATTCTAACGGCGCTAAACATATTGTTTTAAATTTAATTCCGTTACAAATAGATGAAATTAAATCTTGGAATAAACCTGTAATTGCGGTTTGTTTAAGCGGAGGAAGAAGTGGGCAAGCTGTTCAGTTTTTAAAAAACAATGGAATAGATGCAATTAATGGCGGGCCTTGGCAAAATGTTGACCAACATCTTTAGTAACCGTAATTATTAAATCCATTTTCTCTACGTCTTTTTAAACGTCTCATAATTTTTATAGTTGTTTCAACTTTTCTTAAAACAGAAAGAATTCCTCCTAATAAGGCTCCAGTAAAGGCACCCATTGTTAGTGGATCAAAATTATGTCCTGTAATTAAATACTTAAGAAAGAATACCATCATTCCAATCAGTATAGAAACTAAAAATATTTGAAGTTTAGATTTTGATAAGTGGGCGTAAATTCCGCAAAAGAATCCTGTAACAATTGAAGTTGCAGTAATTTTAGTCCAAAATATTTCAATTAACTCCGTGTCGGAAGGCAAAAAGAAACTTGTAGTAAAAAGACCAATTATGCAGCCAATAATAATTCCAATTAATATTTTTTGAATCATTTTTTTATCGGGGAAATTAATACTTGATAAATTTAGTGAAAATTATTTTAATAACTTAAATTAATTTATGTTGTTGTGCTTTAATTACGGCTTCCATTTTATTATGAACATGTAATTTTTTGTAAATGTTCTCTATATGTTTACGTACGGTTGCTGGAGAAATGATTAAATTCCCTGCAATATCATTGTATTTTAAGCCTTTACTTAAGTGCTCTAAAATTTCTGTTTCTCTTTTACTTAAGGAAATTTCTTCTGAATTTAATTCATTGTTTTCTACAGAACCTGGGTTTCTAAGTAAATTAAGTGTTTTTAAAGCGATACTTGGAGACATGGGCGCTCCGCCTTCTAAAACTTCTATAATACTTTTGTGAAGCTTTTCTGCTTCAATTTCTTTTAGTAAGTAGCCATTTGCTCCAGCTTTTATTGCGTTGAAAATATAATCATCATCATCTAAAACAGTTAGCATAATTATTTTGATATGAGGATATTTATTTTTTACAATCTCTGTAGCCTTGATTCCGTCCATTACTGGCATTTGAATATCCATTAAGATTACATCCAAATGATGATTTTCCTCTAAAGTTCCAATCAATTCAGCACCATTCTTTGCTGTAAATTTATGATTGATATCGTTAAAGAAAGAAAGTTTTTCTTCGATAGCTTTTCCCAAAAAATAGTTATCTTCAGTAATGGCTAATTTAATACTCATAATAGTTGATTTTCATCAAATATAACTCTTATTGTTTGGAAAATAGATTAGTAATATTACGTATTTAAGCTAAAAAGAATGCTTGTTCCTATATTTAATTTAGTGTTTATTATTATTTCGCCATTAACTTCACGCATTCTTTTCTCCATATTACTTAAGCCATTTCCTAAAATTATAGAATTCTTATCAAAGCCTTTTCCGTTGTCTTTTATAACGATTTTTAGTTGATTTTTTTCTTCAAAAAGGTCAATTTTTATTTCTGATGCTTCTGCATATTTAATTGCGTTATTAATTGCTTCTTGTACAACTCTAAATAGATTTATACCAACCAAAGAAGTAAATTTTTTATTCGGATTTATGGAATTGTTTAAAAGAAATTCGGTGTTTTCTGTTGCTGTTTTTGCTTTTTCAATAAACGATAAAATCCGTGCATGTAAATCTTCAATAGTAATTTCTGATTTATTCATTGCCCAGATGGTGTCGCGGAGCTGAAAAATGGTATCTGAAGTAAACGAGCTAATTGAAGAAAGTTTATTTTTTAGTTTTTCGTTTGCATCCTTGGTAACAAATTTTAGATTATCAATTGAAGAAATAATAAATGTAAGCTGAGAGCCAATATTATCGTGTAAATCTCTAGAAATCCGCAAGCGTTGTTCTTGCAGTTGGTTTTGTGTTTTAATGATTGCAAGCGCATCTTTTAAATCGATTTCTTTTTCTAGTTGCTCTCTTTTTAGTTTATTTCTTTTATAAAAACCGTAATAAAGTACGCCTAATATTAATAAAATTGCTGTAATCAAAATGGCGTATAAGTTTCTGTTTTTCACTTTAAGTTTACTCTCTAATAATTGTTCTTTTTGGATTGCAATTTCTTTTTCCTTTTTTTCGGTTTCGTATTTGGTTTCTATTTCTGTAATTTGTTTGGTAACATTTTCGTTTCTAATTACGTCATTTAAATCGTCGTATTTTTTTTGATAAAATACGGTGCTGTCGGGTTGCTTTAGAAAACTTTTTAATTGTAGTAAGCCTCTATAACTACTAAGTTCTAGTTCTTTTGCTCCAATTTTTTTTGCTAATGTAGCGCCTTCGAAATAATAGTTTTCAGCTTTTTTAAACTGACCAATTTCAAAATAGATTGTACCTAGGTTTCCAATTACACTTGCAAGTCCAAAATCATCACTTAGTTTTTTTCTAATATCATATGCTTTTTGATAATAAACCAATGCTTGTTTGATGTTGTTTTCTTCTTTATAAATATTACCATAATTGTTATAAACGATAGACAACTGACGAATCAAATTATTTTTTTCTGCGATAGGTATTGCAAGATTGTAATATTTTTTAGAATTTTTAAAGTCTAAAAGTTGTTGATAAACATTACCAATATTTATATAAGATTCTGATAATTCATTTGGTGTTTTAGTAATTTCTCTACCTTTTAAAACATTAAAATGCATTTCTAACGCTTTGTCGTATTGCTTCAAGTTTAAATAAATATTAGCAATGTTGTTTTGATTTATAGCAACAAACCTTGGCATTTCTAAAGATTCATAAACCCTTAAAGAGGCATTGTTATAGAACAATGCAGAGTCTAGTGTTGAGGTTTGCTGAAATGTAATTCCTATTTTAGAATATAAACCAGCAATGCCAACAGAATCATTTAATTTTTTTCTAATTTTTAAAGATTTGTTGTAGTAAGTAATAGCAGAATCAAAACGAGAAGTTCTGTAAAAAATAATCCCGAGATCATTGTACGATTGTCCAATTCCTTTTTGATTATTTGTTTTTAAAGCTAATTGTAAGCCTTTTTTTGTGTAAAAATAGGAAGAATCAATATTTACATTCCCATAATACCAGCCTAAATCTCCGAGTAATTTAATTTTTAGAGAATCGGTAACTTGTTTACCTTTTAGCTGTTTTTTTATGGTTTCGATCTGTTTTTGTTGACCATAAAAAGTTGTAGAAATACAACATAAAACAACAAAACATAAAGCGGTTAATCTCTTGTGATACATTCTATTAATTCTTTAAAAGAGAAATCTAAAGTTACTATTTTTGTTTTTATTATACTTAATTTTAGTTGGGTGTTTTTATTTAGTTCATTTACTTTTACTTCTTCTGAATCAAATTTTTTTAAAATACTTTTTTCTTCTTCAATCTGATTGCGTAATAATTGTATTTGAATTACTGCTGATTTCTTCGTTTTAAGTATTTCTATATATTGAAATATTCCAAAAGAAAAAACAAAAAAGGTCAAACAAATAAGTAGTATAAAATTGTCTTGAATCATGGGAGATGTTTTTGTTTATTCTAAATAAAACCCAGTGGTTTTACCATTAAAAGTCATGTTTAACATACCTGCTAAATACAGATCTCTAGAAGCTATAAATTTCTTCTTATAATTGATAGAAAAAGCAATAGTGGTTGTTTTGGTGGTAGATTTTAATGACCAAAAATTATATTCTTCTAAGCTAGAATACGCAATAACTTTATAGGTGTCTGTATATGTTTTGCCACCAAAAGCATAAGAAATTTTTACAGTACTATTTTTAGACATTCTATCATTATCTGTAACAGTAATCGTAACTTCTCCTCCAAGTGTGTTTATTTTTTTATCTAAATTCACATAGTTAAAAACAAAATTTTTATTTTTAAATACTGGCATTTTTGGGTCTGATGTTGTTACGGTATTGGTATTTGTTGTTTTAGAGTATTTAACAATTGGAACAACATTTACATTGGCAAAATTCCCGTTTTTATGAATATAATTTTTGTCAAAATCTATACTTCCAGCTTTATCTCCATTGGTGAAAATTACTTCTCTGAAATAAAAATTATTAGTTGTATTGCTGTATTTATAATGTTTTTTTATCCAATTTTTTTTGTTGTCATATTCATAAGAATTGATGCTGTTAGAAGCTGGTTTGTTTTTATAGATGGTACTTATTAAATTGTCATTTTTATCATATTTATAAGAAATATCGCTATTGCTATACTTAGATTTTGTTACATAACGATTGCTGATGTCTTTTTTGTAATACGTTGTATAAGTGCCAATAACATTGCCTGTTTTTGTATCGTAACTTTTTCGAGTTTTTGTTTTTTTGTTACCGTTATATGTGTAGTTTTCTCTAGCACTTAACTTCCCTTTAGAATCAAAACTTTCAACCCTAGTTAATCGCTCTTTTCTATCATAATAGTAATTGGAAATATATGTGTTTCCGTTTTCATAAATCGTTTCTTTTTTAGTTAAACTCCCGTAATTATTGTAGGTAAATTTATTATAACTTGAATAACTACTTTTTTTTGCACTAATATCTTGTGTACTTGTCATTCTCCCTTTTGTGTCGTAATTATATAAGGTTTCTGTTGTTGTGGAAGCACCAGAATAAGTACTATTATATTGAGAGAATCTTTGTGTTACATTGCCATCCTCATTATAAGTGTTAATGGTAGTAGAAACTTTTACAAAACCACCACTTCTTTCGTGATATGTATAATAATGTTCAATTGTTTTTGCTACTTTTTTGTGCAATTTTTGAGACTCTAGATTAAAAAGTTCAGACTGAGCATAATTGTTATTTGAGATAGCTAATACCCCAATGAATAAGAAGATTATTTTTTTCATGACCCTTGTTTTTAAGGTTTTTTTGATTTTATAAACTGTTTTAAAGGAGATGGCTAGATTTTACGAGTTGTTACTAGCCACCTTTAACCCTAAAAACAATCGTTGTTCTTTTTTAAAGTTTTTGCTGTTTTTTAAATTATGATTCAAAGTTGCTAATATTCAGGGCAAAAAAAAATACGTCATCTGACGTATTTTTAGAATTAAAAACGAAAGAAATTATAACCATAAAATTAATTTTTCGGCTTCATCTATTTTGTCTTCAGGAATTAAGATTCTAAACTCATCATTTGTTGGCCCTTTTCGAGTAAGCCATTGTACATCAAATTCTAACAACTTTAAATTATTTTTTGCTTCAATAATTTTCATGCTTTTAACTCGCTTTTTTTTGTTTTGTAATTCAACAATATGATTGTTGATGTATAATTTTTCAAAAGTTATTTTTACTTCTGGATTTTTAACTCCTTCTTTTAAATGCCTGTAACTAAATGTCAACCGTAAAAAGGGAATTAAAATTGCAAACGGTACTGCAAATAATAACCCAATTACAAAAGTAGTTCCTCTCAAAACCATTAAACCTAACGATGCTATTATTAGAATTCCAATACCAAAATAAATACTATCCTCTTTTTTGTTTCCTTTTTCAATTGTAACAAACTCGTCCCACTGTTTGGTTGTGTATTTCCAATGAGCTAGTATTTTGATATGTTCGTCAGTATTCACGGCTAATCTACTTTATTGTCTTTAAATGCAATTACTTTTAGTGTTTTAAAAGTATTGTTACACACATGAAAATCTACAGGTTGCTTGTTAAAAACTGAATCGGATATTGTTTTTGCAAATATTTTGAAAACAGCTTCGTACATTTTACTTTCTGCTGCTTCTTTTGTAGTTACCATTCTAAAAACAAAAGTATTTGTTTTTTCATCTTTTGTAAGCTGAACCGATTTTTCTCCGCCATCAGCAAATTTTGAACTCAATAGATAATCTCCTAATTTTTCAGCGTCAGCTTTTTTCACTTTACTTGTGTAATATACTTCTGTACTTTTATAATCTAGTTTTTTTCCGTAACCAGAACAAGCTAAAAACAATAAAGTTAAACTAAGAAATACAAGGGTTTTAAAATGTTTTTTCATCATAATTGAGTTTAAATTGCATTAGTATTGTAATTAGAGACTCAAAAGTCTATAAAAAGGGAAGTTAAATCAATACGTATAATGTCGTATTTATTCTGTAAAGTTAATCAGTTGTTTTTTTACTTCGCTTTTTGTTGCCTTTTCGTTGGCCAATTTTTCAGATAAAAAATCTAAGGTTTTTGAATTTTCTCGAATGGCCTCTAAAGTTAAATCAATCACTAAACGGAATGTAATTAGCAAGATTGCAGCAATAATTCCGACTTGATTAAAAACGATAAAGAAGAATGCTATAATCACTACAAATTGCTGAATAAATATCCGAACATAGGGTTTTATCATAATGTCTTCTGGAGTAAATTTTAAATATTTTTTACCCATAATAAAATCGACTATAAATTTTCCGAAATGCATAAAAACAATTGCAGGAAGTGCATATTTTATCCCTTCTAAGTTTAAAATGATTTGATAATTTTCAAGAAGATTAAAAGGCTCTTTAATAATTTCGGTATCCCCAAAACTAAATAAAGCAAATCCAAAAACTGATTGTATCGCAACAAAGAAACCATAATGAACCAAAAAGAAAAGAACAAGTCCGTAGCCAGTAATTCCAGAGCTAGAACTCTTTTTTGTATTGAAATGAATTGTCCAAATTAATTTTAAAACATTAAAAACACCAATAATAATAGTTTCTAAAAAGTAGGAGAAAAGGATTGCCATTGCATCAGCCTTTCCAATAAAAAGTAATATAAGAAGGTACATTGCGCTTATCCAAACAAAAATATTTTGAACTGTTGGATAGAAGATGTGTTTTAACATTGCATTGTTTTTTTAGTAATGTAAAATACTTAAAAGTTAACAAAACAGACAATACGCCATTTTACGTATTTAAAATGTCATCCAAGAAAATTGTTGTTGTAATTGGTGTTTTTTGGTTTCCAAATTTTTTAAAAACTGTTGATGTTTTTCAGAGTTCGAATTAAAAGGCCTGTGGTTTAATCCGTTTTGAATTGTAGAAACTTCTTTCATGGTTTCTTTGGAATCTTCTGAAATCCATGAATCGGAAAACTTTTCCCAGATATAATTAATTGCAGTTTTATTAGGATGTATCATATCTTCTTCATAAAAACGATAATCACGTAGTTCGTCCATCATAATTTCATAACTCGGAAAATAATGTGTGTAATTTCTTGGTTCTACAACTTGATGTATTGCCGAAATTACATGCGATTTACTTTGCTGATTTTGTGTGAATCCGTCTTTTAAATGACGAACTGGAGAAACCGTAAAAAGTACATTTACTTTCTGATTTACTGATTTTAAAAGGGCAATGATTGCTTCTAAACTTTCTGTAATTTCATCAACCGAAAGCAATTCTTTTAAGAATTTTTTCTGCGGAATTTTATGACAATTTGCAACAACTGTATCGGTTTCTATAAACCTGTAAATCCACGAAGTTCCTAAGGTAATTATAATGTGAGAAGCATTTTTTAACTGCTGATTTGTTGCTGTTATTTGCCGATTTAAATGACTAAGTAATTCATTTTTATCAGGAGAACTTAAACTAGAATGTGCATCAAAAGAATGCCAGCGTTCGTTTAAATAGAAAACATCGTTTTCTGTGTATTCTTTTTCGTTGATGGCATTTGAAATTAAGTTTTCAATGGCTTTTGAGTGGAATAATATTCCGAATGGATTTTGATTCGATTGAAATTTATAATACGCTAATTTGTTGCCAATGTTTTCTGAAAAACACGAACCTAGTAACAAGATTTTTGAATCGTAAGTTATCGGATTGTACCTTTCTTTGGCAATCGGAATTTGAGTTTGTAAAATCATAAATTTCTATTTCAAAAGATAAATATAAAAAGAAAGGTTCAAAGTAAAACAATACTCTGAACCTTATAAGTTTTTACACTTTGCAATTTTCTACAAAATATACTCTTTTGCTTTTTCGATTGCTTCTTTAATTCCTCCAGGATTTTTTCCTCCAGCAGTAGCAAAGAATGGCTGACCGCCACCGCCACCTTGAATGTATTTACCTAATTCTCGAACAATTGTGCCAGCATTTAAGTTTTTACTTTCAACAATTTCTTTAGAAACATAACACGTTAAAATTGCTTTTTCGTTGTTTTTAGAACCAAAAACTAAAAACAAGTTTTGGTGTTTTTTTCCTAAATCAAACGCTAAGTTTTTAATTCCGTTTGCATCTAAATCAACTTCTGTTGCTAAAAATTGTACCTCATTTATTTCTTCTAACTGGCTTTCTAAATCACCAATTAAATTTTTCGCTTTGTCTTTTAATAGTTGTTCAATTTGTTTTTGCAAAAAGCTGTTTTCATCTTGTAATTTTTGAACAGCTTTTACAGGTTCTTTAACGTTATTTAATAACTCCTTTATTTGTGATAAAGTTTGACTGTTTTCTGAGTAAAAATCTTTAACAGCATCATTTGTAATCGCTTCAATTCTTCTAATTCCTGCTGCAACTGCGCCTTCAGATTTAATTTTAAAATGCCAAATATCCGACGTATTTTTTACGTGCGTTCCACCACATAACTCTATAGATTGACCAAATTTTATTGCTCTAACTTCATCACCGTATTTTTCTCCAAACAACGCCATTGCACCTTCGTCAATTGCTTGTTGCATTGGTATATTTCTTTTTTCTTCTAAGGGTAATTTTCCTGCAATTCTTCTGTTTACAAAATTTTCAACATCTTGTATTTGTTCTGGAGTCATTTTAGAAAAATGAGAAAAATCGAAACGTAAATATTTTGAGTGAACCGCAGAGCCTTTTTGTTCTACATGTGTTCCTAAAACCTCTCTTAATGCTTGGTGTAATAAATGTGTTGCGGTATGATTACATTCTGTTCTATAACGTTGTTTTTTATCTACAACAGCTTTTAAAGTTTCGTTTAAATGCTTTGGTAAGTTTTTAGAAAAATGAATAATTACATTGCTTTCTTTTTTTGTGTCTAAAATATAAAGAACATCTCCGTAAGAATCTTCTAAATAACCTTTATCGCCAACTTGTCCACCGCCTTCTGGATAAAATGGAGTTTTATCAAAAACCAATTGATACATTTCTCCGTCTTTTTTAGAAACTACTTTCCTGTATCTTGTTAATTTCACAGATGCTTCTAATGAATCATAACCAACAAATTCTTCTTCAGCGTTTTCTAAAACGATTGTCCAATCATCTGTGCTCATTTCACTAGCAGCACGCGAACGATTTTTTTGTTTTTGTAATTCTTCGTTAAAGCCTTTCTCATCTAAAGTATATCCCTTTTCAGATAAAATTAAGGCAGTTAAATCTACAGGGAAACCAAAAGTATCGTATAATTCAAAAACTTTTTCACCAGAAATTTTTGTTGATGTTGATGTTGAAATAATTCCGTCTAACAACACCAAACCTTGATCTAAAGTTCTTAAAAAGGATGCTTCTTCTTCTTTAATTACATTTTCGATTAATTGTTTCTGTGATTTTAATTCAGGAAAAGCAGTTCCCATTCTTTTTGATAAAACATCAACCAATCTGTAAATAAAAGGTTCTTTTTTGTCTAAAAAAGTAAAACCATATCGTATTGCTCTTCTTAAAATTCTTCTAATCACATAACCGGCTCCCGTATTGCTTGGTAATTGTCCGTCTGCAATAGAAAAAGCAACAGCTCTTACATGATCTATAATAACACGAATTGCAATATCTGTTTTTTCATCTTTTCCGTAATCAGCACTTGTAATGGTTTCTACTTCTCTAATTAATGGTGTAAAAACATCGGTGTCGTAATTAGATTTTACATCTTGTAAAACCATACACAAACGCTCAAACCCCATTCCGGTATCAATATGTTTTGAAGGTAAATCTTCTAAAGTTCCGTTTGCTTTGCGGTTGTATTGCATAAAAACCAAGTTCCAGATTTCTACAACCTGCGGATGATCCATGTTGATTAACGTTTTTCCGTCTACTTTGGCTTTTTCTTCTGGAGTTCTAATATCTACGTGAATTTCTGAGCACGGACCACACGGACCTTGTTCTCCCATTTCCCAGAAATTATCTTTTTTATTCCCCATCAAAATACGATCCTCTGGAATAATTTCTTTCCAGTAATCGTATGCTTCTTGATCTAAATTTAAATTGTCTGCATCTTC
The DNA here is from genome assembly GCA_913065125.1 of uncultured Flavobacteriaceae bacterium. GTDB lineage: Bacteria > Bacteroidota > Bacteroidia > Flavobacteriales > Flavobacteriaceae > Polaribacter > Polaribacter gochangensis. The sequence goes on from CAJYAG010000003.1 coordinate 30,902, forward strand.
ACTTCCTTCAAAAACAGTTACATATAAAATGTTTTTATCAATCTTATAAACTTCGGTTAACAATTCCCAAGCCCAAGCAATTGCTTCCTTTTTAAAATACCCGCCTGCCGGACGGGCAGGATCTCCAAAAGACCAGTTTCCTAACATTTCAAACATCGTATGATGATAGGTGTCGTAACCAACTTCTTCTAAATCGTTGTGTTTTCCAGAAACACGCAAACATTTTTGAGAATCTGAAATACGATTGTTTTTCGGAGTAGCATTTCCTAAAAAATATTCTTTAAAAGGTGCCATGCCAGAATTGGTAAACATCAATGTTGGGTCGTCTTTTAAAACCATTGGTGCAGAAGGCACAATGCTGTGTTTTTTTTCTTTAAAAAAATTTAAAAAAGTAGCTCTAACGTCTTGCGATTTCATCTATAATAATTTCAATCAATAATAAATATGTAACATTTTGTAAAGTTTATCTACTTATAGATACTAAAGCATAATGTTTTGCTCTTAAAAGTTAATTTACCTTTAAATAAATACTAAAAAAAGGCAGTTGTAAAACATTTTGTAAATTTGCATGTTTTCTAACTATAAATTTTACAATAAAGAGAACACAAAAATAGTACATTTAAGATTATGGCAAAGGTAAAATATTATTACGACGCAGATACTTTATCGTACAGAAAGATTGAACGGAATAAAAGCAGCATTTATAAAAAGGCTAGTTTTATTGCCCTTGCTGTTGTTTTAGTAGCATTCTTTGGGTTTATAGGTTTTAGTCAATTTTTAATGTCTCCAAACGAAAGAGCTCAAAAAAGAGAATTTGAGAACTTAAAATTACATTACGAACTGCTCAGTAAACGAATAGAAGAAAGTAGCAAGGTATTAACTGAGCTGCAAGAAAGAGATAATGCAATTTATAGAGTTTATTTTGAAGCAAACCCAATTCCGGAAGAGCAACGAAAAGCTGGTTTTGGTGGTGTAAATAGATATCAATATTTAGAAGGGTTTGACAATTCTTCAATGATTAAAAAAGCAACAAAAGAGTTGGATATTTTATCTAAACAATTGGTTGTACAATCTAAATCGCTAGATGAAATTGTTCGATTGGCAAAAAATAAAGAAGAAATGTTAGCCTCAATTCCGGCAATTCAACCTGTATCAAATAAAGATCTAAAAAGAATGGCTTCAGGATATGGTTATAGAGTACATCCAATTTATAAAACGAGAAAGTTTCATTGGGGTATGGATTTTTCCGCTCCAAAAGGAACACCTGTTTATGCAACAGGTAACGGTGTTGTTCAAAAAGCTGTTAGAACTAGAAGTGCTTTAGGAAATTATGTTAAAGTTAATCATGGCTTTGGATATGTAACTGTTTACGGACACATGGAAAGATATGTTGTTCGTAAAAATCAAAAAGTAAAAAGAGGAGATTTAATTGGGTATGTTGGTACGTCAGGAATTTCTACTGCGCCGCATTTGCATTACGAAGTTCATAAAGCAAATAGAAAAATGAATCCTGTGTATTATTACTTTAACGATTTAACTCCAGAAGAATATGATAGGATGCTAGAGTTAGCTTCAAGAGAAAATCAATCTTTAGATTAATGCACATCAATTTACCAGAAAAAAGGTATTATAAAATTGGTGAAGTTGCCAAAGCCTTTGAAGTAAATACATCCTTAATTCGTTTTTGGGAAAAAGAGTTTGATGTAATCAAACCTAAAAAAAACGCCAAAGGAAATCGATTGTTTACCCAAGAAGATATTGCTAATTTTAAACTCATTTTTAATCTAGTAAAAGAGCGCGGTTTTACGCTAGATGGAGCAAAACAGAAACTAAAAAATAATCCAGAAAGCACTATCAATAATCACGAAATAATCAGTAGATTAGAATCTGTAAAAGCGGAATTAAATAAGATAAAAAATCAATTATAAATATTAAAAAATACAATTATGAAAAAATGGTTACCACTTATAATTATTGGAGTTTTAATTTTTGCATTAGTTAGATGGGGAATTGGAATGAACAATACAATGATAGATATGAAAGGAAAAGCTGAAATATCTTGGGCAAATGTAGAAAGCTCGTATCAACGTAGAAATGATTTGATCGGGAATTTAGTAAAAACCGTTCAAGGTGCAGCAGATTTTGAAAAAAATACGCTAACAGAAGTAATCAATGCAAGAGCAAAAGCAACTTCTACTACAATTGATGCTGGCAATTTAACGCCAGAAAAAATGGCAGCTTTTCAACAAGCACAGGCAGGTTTAAGTAGCGCGTTGTCTAAGTTAATGGTTGTTGTTGAGCGGTATCCAGATTTAAAAGCAAATCAGAACTTTTTGCAATTGCAAAATCAGTTAGAAGGAACAGAAAATAGAATTAATGTAGAAAGAAACAGGTTTAATACTTCTGCGGGAGCTTACAATATCTACATTAAAAAAATTCCACGTAATATAATTGCAAACATTGCCGGTTTTGAAGCAATGAGTTTATATGCTTCAGATAAAGGAGCAGAAAATGCGCCAGATGTAAATTTTGATTTTAACAAAAAACAATAATGCCAAAAGTACACTTATTTTTATCTGAATCTGACGAGAAGGAAGTCATAAACGCTATTCAAGAAGCGGAACTGAACACTTCTGGAGAGATTAGAGTCCACATAGAAGGAAAAGCAACTAAAGACGCCTACGAAAGAGCTTTGGATGTTTTTAATGAATTAAAAATGCATCAAACAGAACAAAGAAATGGTGTGTTAATTTATGTAGCAACAGAAGATCAAAAATTTGTGATTTGTGGCGATAAAGGTATCAATAATGTAGTTGCTGATGATTTTTGGGATTCTACAAGAGATACTATTGCAGAACATTTTAAAAAAGGAAATTTTAAAAACGGAATTGTAGCAGGAATTTTAAGTGCTGGAATTCAATTAAAGCAGTTTTTTCCTTGGCAAACTGATGACGAAAACGAATTGTCTAACGAAATTTCTAAAGGATGATAGGTAAACAGTTTTCAGTGAGCAGTAAACAATTAACAATTACAAAATATTTGTTTTTTGTTGGGTTTTTATTGATTCAGTCTGCGTTTGGACAATATAAAATTCCGGAGAAACCAAAATTACAAACCAGTGTTTATGATTATATTGAGTTGCTTTCTCCAAGCCAAAAAACCAATCTTGAGCAGAAATTAATTCGGTATTCAGATTCAACTTCAACCCAAATTGTTGTTGCCATAATTTCAAAAACCGAAGGAGAAGATGTTGGGTTTTTAGCAACAAACTGGGCTCATAAATGGGGAATTGGACAAAAAGGTAAAGACAATGGAGTTTTTATTTTAGTTGCTAAAGATGATCGAAGATTAAGTATTCAAACTGGTTACGGTGTTGAACATTTAATGACTGATTATATTACAACAGATATTCGAGTAAATATCATCACTCCAGAGTTTAAAAAAGGCGATTATTATGCTGGTTTAGATAAAGGTTCTGATGCAATTTTTAAAACTTTAAAAGGAGAGTTTAAAGGAAGTAGAAAATCAAAAAAGAAAACAGATTCAAGCTTCTTTAGAATGATACCAATTATCTTTTTCATTATTTTATTCATCATCCTTTCTAATAAAAACAATCGTGGCGGCGGTAAAGGAGGAAAGCGTAGAAGTGGCTTCTCTATTTTAGACGCAATAATCTTAAGCAACGCCGGAAGAGGTTTTGGTGGTGGCGGAGGAAGTTTTGGAGGTTCATCTGGCGGAAGCTTTGGTGGTGGCTTTGGTGGCGGATTCGGCGGTGGCGGTTTTGGCGGTGGAGGTTCTTCTGGAGGTTGGTAAACTTGCAAAAGATGAAAAAAACAATTCTATATAGTATTCTTTTTCTTTTTTATTCTTGTACTAATTACGGGCAATTAACCTTCGTTTCTCAATTATCATCTTCGTTAAAAGAAGTCTCTGGAAACGAAATGATTGTGAATTCTGACTTGATTTGGATGTTAAATGATTCTGGAAATACCTCAGAAATATTTGGGGTACATCAGCTAGGAAAACTCACTAAAGTTATAAAAGTACAAGCCAAAAACAATGATTGGGAAGATTTAACATCTGACGAAAAAGGAAACTTATATATTGGCGATTTTGGAAATAACAATCTAAAAAGAAAAAAGTTAACGATTTTAAAAATTACAAATCAAGATTTGTTAAATGGCGAAAGTGTTGCCGTTGAAAGCATCGAATTTGAATATCCACAACTTGATAAAAAGAAAAATTCTTTTGATGCAGAAGCTTTTTTTTACTTTCAAAACCAATTTTACATTTTTACAAAAAGCAGAAAGAAGAAAAACTTAGGAAGTACATTGTTATTTAAAGTTCCTAATAAACAAGGAAAACACATTGCAGAGTTTATTTCTGAATATGAGTTTTGCAATGCTCCAGAATGTAGAATTACAGCTGCAGATATTTCTGAAAACGGAAAGCAAATTGCGTTGTTAAATCATGCATCAGTTTTTATCATAACCAATTTTACAGGTGAAAATTTTTTCTCTGGTAAGATTAAAGAAATCCCGTTAAAACATACTTCTCAAAAAGAAGGAATTAACTTTAAAGATGAAAACACCTTGTTTATTACTGATGAAAGAGTGAAAAAAATTGGAGGGAATTTATACAATTTAAAAATTAAATCCTAAAGAGAATGCAATTCTTGCACTTTCTGTTCCTTTAAAAACGCCAATATTTGCAGAAATCATATCCGCACCATTTAAGAAAATTCCACCACCAAAATTAGTATTCCAAGTGGAAGAAATATCATTTTCTAGCCAAATTCTACCATAGTCAAAACCAGAATATATTCCAATATGTAAAGGCAGTAAACCTGTTTTTATTTTACGTAAATTTAAGCGAATATCAGAATTTTGATAAAAAGAGTTTTTACCAGTAAAACGTTGATTTCTGTAGCCTCGTAAGCCATCATTAGCGCCAATTGATGCTGCTTGGTAAAACTCAAAACCGTTGCCAAAATTTAAATGACTTTTTACTTTTGTTGCAAAAACTAATTGTCCGTTAGAAATTAATTTATAATTAAAACTCAACGACGGAATGAAATAACTAAAGGTAGCTTTTGTAGTTGTGTTAGCAGTATAGCCAATAGTGAAATCAGCTTTCATTCCTAAGGTAGGAAACGCTTTGTTATCTTGATTTTCGAAATTATAACGAGCCTCTGCTCCCCAAAAAGTATGCTTGTTTGCTAAAGCCGTTGTTGCAATATATCTTCCAGCAGTTTTTTCTACACTAATAGATTTATAATTCAATCCAACTCTAAAATTGCCACCTAATTCTCCACGCCAAACTAAGTAAGGAGAAAATTGTGCTTTTCTAATTTTTACTCTGTTGTAATCTTCGTCAAAAGTATCTTCATCTATAAAATACGGATTGGTTGTTTCGTTTCCAAATCCAAAGAAATTGACACTGTAATTTGGACTTGTAAATGTAGCTTTTAAACCGAGATTCCAATTTTTAACCACATTTGCAAACTCACTTTTTAGCGTAATATCAAATCCGTTTGTTGCAAAATAATAAGAACCTGCAATGGTATGCTGAGAAGTAAACGGATTTCTTTCGAAACCAAAATTGGTAAAAGTGGTTGCCAAACCAATATTAATTCCATCGTCTGGGTTCATGCCAACAGTTGGGAACATTTCTGTTGTATTGTATTTTAACTTCTTATAATCGTACACATTGATGTTGTACTTGTCCGTTAATTTTCGAATCCCTTTATTGGTTTTAAAGGTGTTTTTCTTCGATTTGTAATCGTAAATTGTGAGTTTATTTCCGTTTGTAATATTATAAGTGTCATTGTTTTGCCCACCAATAATTCGCACTTTAATCGCGTTAGATTTTTCTCCAAATACATGAAATTCATCATCATCATCTAAACCATAAATCCAGATTTCTTTGGTTAATTCTTTGCTGTATTTTTTCTGATGAAAAAGTTCTCCTTTTTTGCCCCCTTTAATTCTGTATGCTCTAACTTCTGTACTACCATTTTTAAATCTTTCAACTTCAAATAAATCATCTTTATTGGTTCCTTTGATTACCGAAAACATATTGATGTATTTAAAATATTCGTCAGAAATTTTTTGGAGATTTTGAATTCTTCCTTTTAGTTTTCTTTTAATATCAGTTATGGTTTGATCTGTTACTTCTTTAGGGAAATGAGTAAAAGCTTCTTCGATAACAGCATCAGTTAAGTTTTTTTGGATATTAGCAACTTGATTATCCCAAGAACTTTTTGTTGCTTGATTTATCAATGCAATATCCAAAGGATACGGCTCTAAATTAAACCATTTTGTATTTGCTATTTCATCATCAAAAGATTGCATTAAGCGCAAAGCAGGAATCGTTTTAGTAACAATATTTAACAGAAAACCATCTGCCATAATAGAAAAAACTTGATCTCGATCTCTAGGAAAAGGTTTGTACAAAGTGGTTTCTCCATCCTCAAATGCAGCCCAACGCCATTGATCTTCGTGTCTGTCCCAATCGCCTAACAACATATCAAACAAACGCGCTTTTATATACGCACCTTCATCAATTTTTGAATTGGTGTTTTTAGTGAGTTTTTTTAATAAATCGTTTGTGCTAATTACTTTGTTAGAAAATCCAAAATTTGGTTTTTCTCCATGTCCAGAAGCTGCTCGTTCTTCAATCATGTACAATTCATCGCCAAATTCATTATTAAAATGACCCAAAGCATGTTGTTTTGGAACATAGAAAAGTTGAGGTTTTGAATGTGAAACATCAATAGCTTTTGCCATTGTGCCAACGGTAAAAGGAGCATAAGGATGAGAACCAGTAAAAACATCTAATAACAACTCTTCTGAAAGTGTATCATCAAACTGACCTTCTACGTATTGGTTTTTAAAAGCAACAGCTTGTAAATATTGAGTAGCGCTTTTTCTTAACGCTCGCATTACATACTCTCTTCCGTCTTTGTCTTCTAATCGCAAAGATTTAGATTGATGTCCGCCACCTTTTCTAACAGGTTTTAAACCGCCAAAAAGAGTGTCTAGATTTACGTTTTTTGCAGTTACTTTTGTTCCGTAATACTTTCTGTAGCGTTCTCCCCAAACAGCTGTGTAGAATTTTCCTTTTGTAACTTCTTTTTCTGTATAAATTGATGCTGAAGTATATGGATGTTGGTTTTTAGTAAAAGTAAAATCGTTTTTAGGATGGTTTGGTTTTAGCACTTGTGTTTGATACACAATTTCATTCTTTTCTGAGGCAATAAATGTAACATGAGAAGAACCATCTTTTAAAATATCTAATTTTGCATAACCTTGCGCTCCGTAAGAAAATAAACCTTTACCAACATTTCTTGTAGCTGAAATTTTTGATCCAGAACCACTTATAATTTGAGGTAAATGATCTTGATTTAAATATTGCAAAGTATGTTCGTGACCAGCAACTAAAATTACTTTTTCGTTTTCTTGAGAAAGCGTTACAATTCTGTTTTTAAACTCCAAATACCGTTTGTTTTGGATGTCTGTATTACTAATTCCGCTTGTTTTTCTAACTAAGTTGATGAGTGTGCCAAAGATTGGTAAAGGAATAGAACCACCAATTGGAAATAGTTGTTGTTTTAAAGAAAACTGACCGCCATGTGGACCATTTGTAAACATTGGATGATGCATGGCAACAATGGTGGTTTTACCACGTGCTTTTTTTATTAAACTTTCAAATTCATCAAAGAAGCGAGTTCTAGTTTTTATTTCGCAGTTGTCATTTATGGTTGGATGAATATCCCAATTGGTTAAAAACCATTCACTATCAATGGTAATTAAAACAATATCTTCAGAGATATTGACTTTGTCAATTGGGCAACCATTTTTAGGTAAAAAAGAATCTTTTCCTAGAATTTTTTCTATATATTTTTCTTGTCTTTCCAATCCTTTTAATCCGTTAGAATACCAATCGTGATTCCCCGGAATAAAAATGGCTTTCCCTTTAAAACCTTTGGTAATATTGGTTTGTATGTTTAGTTGATGTTCGGCAAAAGCCCTTTGTTGATGCTCTTTTTTTGGCATTCCTGCCGGATAAATATTGTCTCCTAACAACAATAAAGTGCTGTTTTTTGATGCAGTTTGTAACTCGGTTTTTAATCTTTTTAAAGTAGTTGTTTCAGAACCTATTGGAGAATTTCCTCCATCGCCAAGTAAGTAAAAAGAATGTACTACGTCTTCTTTAGTAAAATTCGTAGAAGTTGAGTTAGATTTTTTGTATTGTGGAAGATACGTTGCACAATTACTTAGCACAAGTAAACAAATAATTAAGCAATAATACTTTGGACTGTTCATCTAATTTTTTTTACATTAGTAAAAATAATTCTTTTATGGAGACTTTATTGCTGAATGCCGAAAAATATGTTTTTTCATTATTAACTAAAGAGTTAAGTGGTGATTATTTTTATCATAATTTAAATCACACTCAAAGAGTCGTTAATGCAACTAAAGAATTACTTGTTGGAGAACATATTTCTGAAGTTGATGCAAATCTTTTATTGTTAGCAGCATGGTTTCATGATGTTGGATATATAAAAGGAACTGAAAATCATGAAGAATCAAGTGTTAGAATTGCCACTAATTTCTTAGAAGAATATAATATAGATGAAAGCATAATTAATACAGTAAATAGGTTAATTAGAGCAACTAAAATGGATGTTGAAGCCGATGATATTTTAGAGAAAATTATAAAAGATGCAGATTGTGTACATTTAAGTAAAAAGAGTTTTTCTGATATTAGCGATTTGTTAAAAGAAGAGTTAAATAAAGTTTGTGATAAAAATTTTACAGACTCAGAATGGATTCAAGAAAACATCAATTTTTTAACAAGTAAACATTATTACTACACAAATTATGCCCAACAAAATTGGCAAGAAGGAAAAGATAAAAATTTAGCACAACTATTTAAAAATCAAAAAAAAATAGCACAGGTAGACCAAAAGAATTCTATTAAGAAAGAAGAATTAAAAATAAAAAAACAAAAAGCGAAAACACCTGAACGTGGAATAGAAACCATGTTTAGAGTAACGTTAAGAAACCACATCACCCTTAGTGACATTGCAGACACAAAAGCAAATATTCTACTTTCTGTAAATGCTATTATTATTTCATTAGCACTTTCTAGTTTATTGCCAAAGTTAGACAACCCTTCAAATCAATATTTAATAGCTCCGACAATTGTTTTTGTGATTTTTACAATTACATCTATTATTTTATCTGTTTTAGCAACCAGGCCTAATGTAACTGAAGGTAAATTTTCAAAAAAAGATGTTGAAGACAAAAAGGTAAACTTGTTATTCTTTGGGAACTTTCATAAAATGAGTTTGAAAGACTTTGAATGGGCTATGGGAGAGTTGATGAAAGACAAAGATTATTTATACAATTCTATGACCAAAGATTTGTACTTTCTAGGAAAAGTGCTGGATAGAAAATATAAGTTGTTAAGAATAACTTATATGGTTTTTATGATTGGTATTATTGTGTCTGTTTTGAGTTTCGGAATTGCATTTAAAATTAAAGAAACAGGTGTTTTGTTTTAGATTTAACTTCTTAATTCTTCTATTAAATCGTTTAAAGAAATAGTTTCTTTATTTGGGTTGTAAAGCACTTCTACTCGTAATGCTTTTAGACCAGATACACCTTGTAAATCTTCTATTTCTAATTTTTCTAATTTGCCTAAATATTTTTTAGATTGTAAAAAATGAATGTATTTTAAATATTCCTTAGCATCACTATCTTGAGAATACACAATTGCTATTTTACCTGGAACAGTTATGCGTTCGGTTGTGTTTTTTATATGAGCTTTATCAATTCTTTTTTTAATAATTTCATATCTAATATTATAAGCTCCATCTACATCAAATTGTTTTTCATCCATTCTAAATTTAATAGATAACGGATTGCTATGTACTAAGATTAACGAAGCAACTCTTAAATCGTGATTCATTTGATCACGCGTTTTAAAAGCAATATTTTCTAACTCAAACATGGTCTGCAATTGCCATAAGCGCAAGTTGTATAAATACAAATTATCAAACGTTTTTTTATCAGTTAAAGAACTTCCTATATACATATTGTATTCTACGCCATCTGTTTTGTAACGCTCAAAATAATGAGGAAACATACGTTGTGCTTCTTCTTGTTTTTGATCTAAAAAAGCAGCAAGCTTGTTGTTTAAAAGAGTAACACTGTCTTCGTAATCTTTACGTTTTTCATACACTACATGTAAATCTTTATCCAATCTGTTCATGTACACAGAAACATGATCGTTTAATGTGGTATTTAATTTTTTAATATGATTGAAAACAGGATAAATTTCTCGCTTTAAAAAATCGATAATTGCAATTTCATCACCTGCTTTTAAGCCTTTATTAATATTTAGTAAATAGTCTTTTACTCTAAAAATAAGTTCTTCGTAAATGGGTAATTTTTCTACTTTATATGCTTCATTTAAAACATGTATAGCCAATGATAATTGTAGTGTTAAATCTTCTTTGATGGCAATATTTCTTGCAACTGAAGAACCCTTTATATCACTTTGTCCAAAAAGCGGATATACATCATTAAAAACAATTTCGTCTAATTTGATATTTTCTTCTTGGTTAGAAGCTTGTAAAATATATTTATCAGCTGCTGCTTTAAAGCGCCATTTTACTGTTGGATGAATGGTAGTATAATGTTCTTGAATTAACGCTTCAACGGTGTTTTGATATTCATCTGAAGCTCTTTTTACAGCAACTTCAAATACAGGGATTATGTCTTTTAACTTGTTTAAGTTTACCGAATTTAATTCAAAAGGTCTTGGCGATGCTATTTCTAACAAAGCCAAATCATTGTTTTCTGTTGCTTTAATTGGTATTAAAGTAATACTTTGAATGCCTTGTTTTTTTAGATTTTGATAAAATGGGTTTTCATTGGTTTGTCTGCCATATTTTTCTACATCAGAGATACTAAGCGATTCATGATTTTTAAAAACCGTTTGCATAATACCATCACAGAAATACGAATCGCAAATAACTTCTTCAGAACTGTTTAAAATAATACTATTAGATTTGTTAATGGTAGTTTCACAAATTTTAACATTGATATTGTCAAATATCGAATAGCCTAATTTTAAATCTGGAATCGTATAAAATTTGCGAAGATCTTTTTGTAGTTCTGAAATTAAATCATCTCCACTTTTTAATAAATTTGTTCTAATGTTAGAAATAATTTCATCTGTTGTAACATCAAACAAATTCATAATTCCAAAGCCTTTGTAGATATAACTATTTGGAGGAAATTTTTCTTTCCAAATAGCGATATTGTCAAAATTATTTATTAAAATTTTATAATCTTCTTCTGAAATTTTAGGAGCGTTTTCGGTAGGAATCACTTCACCAAAATCGTTGTTAAAAGCGGCTCTATAATGCTTTAGGTTTCCCGTTGTTGTATCGGGAATGTCAAAAAAGAAAGGTCTTTTTAAATCTACTGGATATTTATAAACTGAACCTAGAATCATGGTACAAGCATAAATATATAATAAATCGTCTTCGAAATTTCGAATCTTCACTTCAAAATCAGTTCCAGCATTTTTTATAATATTTTCGAACCGAGTAGTAAATTTAAAAGAAGTAAATGTAAACGGTATGGTTGCTGATTTGATTTCGTTCAATAAAAGCGGTTCTGGAAAAAGCGGATTTAATAATAAGTCAATATTTTTTTTATGAGTATCAAATAACGTAAAATCTGAGAAACCGTCAATCAACGCAGGAGTTTTTGCAATTTCAGCGACTAGGTTTTTTGCAGCTAAATGATTTGGATGTTCTTTATATTCGTCTTTTGAATAATTTTTATACATCAAAAACACCTTTTCAAAACTCACAGAAATCTGTAAAGGCAATTCTATAGATTCATTATTATTAGTGCGCTTTATTTTCATAAATGATACTTACTTTAGATTAACAAAAGTACGAAATGTTAACTTGTAGTCGAGTAATTATAAAAACCTTGCATGAAAAGACGCTATTTCTGTCTAAAATAAATAATAATTGGAACTCCAGAAAAATCGTAAATCTCTCTCATTTTATTTTCTAAAAACCTTTTGTATGGATCTTTTACATACTGTGGTAAATTTGCAAAAAAGGCAAATTGCGGCGTTGGAGTTGGCAATTGCATACAGTATTTAATTTTTACAAATTTTCCTTTTATTGCTGGTGGTCCGTAGTTTTTAATAACCTCTAGCATGGTTTCATTTAGTTTGCTAGTGGGAATTCTGTTTTTTCTATTCTGAAATACTTGTACAGCAGATTCTATTGCTTTAAAAATACGCTGCTTTGTAAGTACCGAAACAAAGATAATTGGCACATCTGTAAACGGAGCAATTTCTTTTCTAATGGCAGCTTCGTAATCTCTTACGGTGTTGGTTTCTTTATCAACTAAATCCCATTTATTTACTAAGATGACAACCCCCTTTTTGTTTTTTTCTGCCAACCAAAAAATGTTTTGATCTTGACCTTCAAAACCACGAGTTGCATCAATCATTAAAATGATAACGTCAGAATATTCAATGGTTCTAACTGCTCTCATTACAGAGTAGAATTCTAAATCTTCTTTTACTTTCGATTTTTTTCTAATTCCGGCTGTATCAACCAAATTAAAATCAAATCCAAAACGATTGTATTTTGTGTCAATAGAATCTCTTGTTGTTCCTGCTATATCAGTTACAATATTTCTTTCTTCGCCAATTAAAGCATTTATAAAAGATGATTTTCCTGCATTTGGTCGTCCAACAACAGCAAATCTTGGCAATTCTTCTTTTTCTAAATCAACTTCTTCTGGTTCTGGCATTTTTTCGACTAATGCGTCTAATAATTCTCCAGTTCCACTTCCGTTAATGGATGAAATTGTGTGATAATCTCCTAGTCCTAAATTGTAAAATTCAACAGCATCTGCATCACGCATGGCGTTATCAACTTTATTTACTGCAGTAAAAATCGGTTTTTTTACCTTTCTCAACAATTTTGCAACTTCAGAATCCATAGGAGTAATTCCTTGCTCTACATCAACCACAAAAACAATAATATCTGCCTCGTCTAACGCTAATTGAACTTGTTTGCGGATTTCATCTTCAAAAATATCATCAGAACCAACCACATATCCACCGGTATCAATTACAGAAAATTCTTTTCCGTTCCAATCAGATTTTCCGTAGTGTCTATCTCTAGTTACTCCACTAACAGAATCTACAATCGCTTCTCTTCTCTGAACCAATCGATTAAACAACGTCGATTTCCCTACATTTGGTCTTCCTACAATGGCAACAATACTATTATTCATCTAAAAAAAATATTTTTGCAAAGATACTAATTAGGGAATGATATTTGTTTAATTTTAAAGAGTTATAAATTTTACGACCATGAAAAACAATTTTACAGCCATCATTTTTTCAATTGCTATTGTAATTGCGGCATTTTTATTAGGAAATTCTATTGTAAATAGAAATAATACAGACGGAATTATTTCTGTTACAGGATTAGGGAATGCTGATTTTACATCAGATTTAATTGTTTGGGAAGGTTCTTTTTCAAACGAAAGCACAAATTTGAAATTGGCCTATAACAATTTAGAAAAATCAAAGAAAATAATTTCTGATTATTTGTTTTCTAAAGGAATTAAACCAAACGAACTAGTTTTTAAAGCGGTAACAAGTAGAAAAAACACAAAAGCAAGTTATAATAAAGAGGGGAAATATATTGGCGAACAGTTTTTAGGGTATATTTTAACACAATCGCTGCAAGTTGATTCTAATGATGTAGAAAAAGTAGAAAAAATTTCTAGAGAAATTACAGAATTGTTAAATAAAGGAATCGAATTTTACTCGCAACCACCAAGATATTATTATACAAAATTAGCAGATTTAAAATTAGAAATGATTTCTAAAGCAACATCTGATGCAAAATTAAGAGCAGATAATATTGCCACCAATTCTGGAGGAAAATTAGGGAATTTAATCTCTGCAAAAATGGGAATCTTTCAAATTACGGGTCAAAATTCTAAAGAAGATTATTCTTGGGGCGGAACATTTAATACAACATCAAAATTAAAAACTGCTTCTATTACAATGAAGTTAACGTACAAGGCTGACTAAGAAAAGAATTAGTCTTTATAGCCAAAACGCTTTAATTGATTTTTGTCGTTTCGCCAGTTTTTATTGACCTTTACATACAGTTCCATAAAAACTTTTTTATCAAAAAAGAGTTCTAAATCTTTTCGAGCTTCAGTACCAACGCGCTTTATTGCAGCTCCTTTGTGCCCAATGATAATTCCTTTTTGAGTATCGCGTTCAACCATAATTACAGAACGAATTCTGATAATTTTTTCTTCCTCTACAAACTCTTCGGTTTCTACTTCTACAGAATACGGAATTTCCTTTTTATAATGCATCAGAATTTTTTCTCTAATCTTTTCATTGACAAAAAAGCGTTCTGGTTTATCTGTTAATTGGTCCTTCGGATAAAAAGCTGGGCTTTCTGGTAGAAACTCAATAATTTTATTTACAACAACATCAATATTAAATTTCTCTAAAGCAGAAATGATAAAGACTGATGCATTTGGTACTTTTTTTGTCCAATATGAAAGCTTTTCTTCAACTTCATCTTGGTTAGAAGTATCAATCTTATTCAATAATAATATAACAGGAATTTTACTATGGATAATTTTGTTAAAAAAAGCTTCGTTTTTTAACTCTTTTTCGCCCATTTCTACCATATACACTAACACATCGGCGTCATCAAAAGCCGACTTTACAAAATCCATCATAGACTCTTGTAATTGATATGCAGGCTGAATAATCCCTGGTGTATCAGAAAAAATAATTTGGTAATCGTCGTTATTTACAATTCCTAAAATCCGATGTCTTGTTGTTTGTGCTTTAGAAGTTATAATAGATAATTTCTCTCCAACCAAGGCATTCATTAATGTTGATTTCCCAACATTAGGATTTCCAATAATATTTACAAAACCTGCTTTATGTGTCATGCTGCAAAGATAGTTTGTTTTTTAATTTATCAACCTTTAAAAGTTAGGATATTGTCGTTGAGCGGATTAAGTTTTTTTAAAATAAAAGTTGATTTTTTTTGAAAGAAATAGAAAATGGTTGTATCTTTGCAGTCCAAATCGCGGGATAGAGCAGTAGGTAGCTCGTCGGGCTCATAACCCGAAGGTCATTGGTTCGAGTCCAATTCCCGCTACTAATAAAAAGTCAAAACAGTTAAGTTTTGACTTTTTATCGTTTAAAGCAGATTGGACGAGAAGCTTAGACTGATATTTGTAGAAGTAAGTCCAATTTCCGCAACAAAAAGAGTAATTAGAAATAGTTACTTTCTTTTATAATACACTCAGCTATACTGTAATTTCTGTTTTTGACAAAGCCCCGCTTTTAAAAATTAAATGCCATGATAATGGACTAAAGATATTTAAAGATGGACACTTCGTTTATCTTTACATTTTAACTCCATTCAAATTTATAACTTGAACTTTCCTTAAGTAGATGTATTTTAAGAAATTTGCTTAGTCATCTTAGTTGCATTTTAATTATATTTGTGCTTATTAATCCCCCGTTATTATGCTCTCTTATATAAGAATTAAATACCTGAGTTCGTTTAGAATTATTACTTTTTTTACAATTTTTTTGAGTTTACTTTTCTTTTTTTTGGGAGTAGTTCGATTTTTTGAAATTGATTATTTTCTTAATTTTTTACCAAAAACTACAAGAGAAATTCTAAATGAATCTCCCATATGGACGAACTACATTTATTTAATAATTGTTATAACCAATTTACTTGCAATCATTTTACTGCTTAGAAAAAAGCGGCTTACTGTTGTTGTGTCACAATATTTGGCAGTAAGTATGATAATACTTGTTTTGTATCATTTTTTTATTATGAAAGAGATAGGTTTTTTTATTGCAATAGAAATGCTTTTTACAATTGTGTTTTATGTTTTCTTTGCTTGGTTTACAAGCTATGCAGAGAGAAAAGGCTATTTGTCAAAAATCTCTAAAGAGAAAACTTCTGTTTTTTTGAAAATACAAGAAGGATGTGATCATGAATGTGCATATTGTCCAATTCCTATAAGGAAAGGGCGCTCTAGAAGTGATACATTGCAGAACATCGTTGCAAATGCAGAAAGAATGGCAGAAGAAGGGATCAAAGACATTGTGTTAATTGGAGATAACATTGGCGATTTTGGAACGGGAGAAAAAGGGAACTTAAAACATGATCATAGTTTTTTAGAGCTTTTAATGGAGTTAGATAAAATTGGGGATATACATCGTTTTAGCTTTTTATCTGTAACCACTCCTATGTTTAGTGATAGAACGTTGAACTTTATAAAAAAATCTAAAAGATTTTCGCCTTATTTTAGTATCAGAATGGATAGTGCGAGCGATGAAATATTAACAAAAATGAATCGCCCTTTTCCTTTAAAACACTATAAAGAGTTATTTTCTAATATTAAACAAATAATGCCAGATGCTTATATAATTGTAGAAATCATTGTTGGTTTTCCTGGAGAAACAGACGAGTTATTCAATGAGACTGTTCAGTTTTTATCGGAAGTAGATATTTCAAATATACAGACGACTGTCTATTCAAATAAAATTGGGACTAAAGCATCTAAAATAACGGAAGGAATTGTTTCAGATTCAGTTTGTAGAAAAAGAGAAAAGATGCTGATAGAGCTTTCTAAAAAGAAATTAAAAACTTTTTATGAAGGTCAATTAGGTAAAGAAAAAACCGTTCTGTTTGAGAAGAAAAGAAGAGGGGATTATATATATGGTTATACAGATAATCATGTGAAAGTTAAAGCTACTTGGGATTCGAAACTAGGAAATTCACTCCATAAAGTGAAGTTAACCGGAATTAATGAAAGTTTTATGCATTTTGACTTTATTGAGTTTAAAGTAGAGAGTAAATACGATAATTATATTCAGATTTAAATTTCTTGTTATGAAATTTATTTTTTTATTGTTAGTTTGTTTTCAAAAATGTGTCGTAATTTTCTATAGATTGAATAATTAATTTCACGGCTTCTACATAAAACGCTTGATTTATGTTTTCAAAAGTATCTGTGTCTTTATGGTAATCTTTGTGGTCTTCTACACCAAAATATATAAACGGAATTTTCTCTTTATGAAAAGATCTATGATCTGAAGAATTTGTCCAGTTTTGTTTTGTTTTATCATTCGGGTCATCATGTCCAGATAATAAAGTAATTGAAGATTTTACCTTTGTTAAAGGCTCTTTTAAGTGCGGATAATGAAATATACCACAGGCGTATAATTCGTTTTTATCATTTCGAGAAATCATATCCATATTAATATTTAAAACGATATTCTCTTTTCCTAAAGGAAAATTTTTCACCAAATAAGCAGAACCATGCATTCCTGCTTCTTCAGCATCAACAGTTGCAAAAACTAAGGTATGATTTGGAGTTTTATCTTTAAAATAATCTGCAATTGCAATTACAGCAGCAGTTCCTGAAGCGTCATCATCTGCTCCGTTATATATCTTTCCGTTTCTAATTCCTAAATGATCATGATGTCCAGTAATTACAATTACTTTGTTAGATTTTCCTTTTATCATGCTTATTACATTTCCACCAACTACTGTGGTGTCAGGTACATTTGCGTCGTTTCTTTCTTTGCCTTTTACAGGAAACATACGTTGTCTTCTTGCGCCTTTATAAGTGGTTATAAACTCTTGAATGTATCCATTTTCTATAACGGTTGCTAATTGCAATCTTTTAAATTCGTTTGCAATTAATTGTTGTGCTTTATAGTTACCTGGTTTCGTAAAACCTCTTCCTTCTAAAGAATCGCTAGCTAATATTTTTATGTTATTTAATAATTGCGGCTCATCAATTTTAATGTTGTTTGAAGAAGCAACAGCATTTAATTGATTTGGTAGTTTTAGCTCGTTTGATTTACATCCAACGAAAAGAAGAATAAATATTAGGGCGAAAAAAGCAGCTTTAATTTTCATGTGATAAACAGTTTAATGATTGATTAATGGATAAAGATAAAGAATAATAGAATTGAAAAACACTATTTTTAATTAGAATTGATTTTCTCAATATTATTTTAAGTTTAAAAATGGTATCATTAATTGAATATGTTATATTTGAAAGCTTAAAATACAACACTTTGCAAAGAGTACTAATTTTTCTTTTTTTTCTTTTTAGCTCCTTGTCTGCTTTAGGTCAAGAGACACTTCCAATTTATTCTGATTATTTGTCTGATAATGTATTTTTAATTCATCCATCGGCAGCAGGAATTGGATCTAGCGGTAAAATTAGAGCTACAGGAAGAAAGCAATGGCAAGGTGTTGAAAATGCACCAGAATTACAAACCTTGAGTTTTCACAATAGATTTGGCGAAAAAGCAGCATTAGGTTTTGTTGTTTTTAATGATAAAAACGGATACCACTCTCAAAAAGGAATTCAGGCTAGTTATGCATTTCATTTAAATGTTGGTAACGGAAGTGTATTTGAGCAATTGTCTTTTGGATTGTCTGCAACAGCGGTTCAAAATCAATCCGATCAAAGAACCTTCTTTGGCGATAGAACTGTTCAGCAACTTATAGAAAGTACAAGTTATTTTAATGCAGACTTTAGTGTTGCGTATCATAAAGTTGGTTTTTCATCGTACTTTACTGTGAAAAACTTATTGCTTTCTGCTAAAAACAACTTGAATAATAGTTTAGAGCCGCTAGATTTAAGAAATTATATTTTTAGTGCAGGCTATTATTTTGAGCATAGAGATATTATAAGTTTAGAGCCTTCTTTTATGTTGCAATTACGTGAAGGAACAGGCGAAGTAATTACAGATTTTAATATTAAAGCGTACAAAAACTTTAACAAAGCCCAACTCTGGGCAGCGGTATCTTACCGAAGAAGTTTTGATAATGGAGCGATAGAAAATCTCAACTACCTTTCTCCAATTGTTGGTATTAATTACAATCAAATGATGGTTTCTTATACGTATACAAAACAATTAGGTGATATTGTATTTTCTGAATCTGGATACCATCAAATTACTTTAGGAATAAATGTTTTTCAAAAAAGACAAAGAGCAGCAGCTTGTCCTAATATTAACGCTTCATTTTAAACTAGAAGTCTAATTTTTCTACACTATAATTTTGATTGTTTCCTAAAACAAATTCCAACACTTTGGTGTTTGTGTTGATGTAAAATAAGTGATTGCTTTGTAAGTTCTGAGTATTTAATAAACCATTTTCTTCTAAAACTCTTTTGGTCTGCTTTGCGACCGCTTGCCCAGAATCTATAATTGTGATGTCAGTTCCAATGATTTCTTGTATTTGAGGGATTAAATACGGATAATGGGTGCATCCTAAAACCAGGTAATCAATATTGTGTTGAAGTAATTTGTGTAAATGATTGGTTAATAGCTGAGTCATTTCTGAAGAAACTAATTGTCCATTTTCAATCAGTTCTACCAAGCCTTCACCAACTTGTTCAACGATAGATACTTCTTGATTTATTTTGTTTAATGTTGTAGCAAATAAGCTGCTATTTAAAGTTCCTTTTGTGGCTAAAATGCCAATATTTTTTGTTTTGGTGTTTATTGAAGCTGGTTTAATAGCTGGTTCAATTCCGATAAATGGAACACTGTAATTATTTCTAAGATAATCAATAGCATTTGTTGTTGCCGTATTACAAGCAACTACAATTAACTTGCAGTTTTTTTGGAGTAAGAATTCTGTATTCTTTATAGACAATTCAAGAATCTTTTTTTCTGATTTTTGACCATAAGGTGCGTTTTTACTGTCTGATAAATAAAGGGTGTTTTCATTTGGTAAAAGTTCATGTATTTCTTTCCAAATAGAAGTTCCTCCAATACCAGAATCAAAGACGCCAATAGATTGTTTAGAAGCTAGATTCATATACTAACAAAAATAAAAAAACCTACTTTATTAAGTAGGTTTTTTTTAATTTATAATTAAAGTAGATTTCTTTAGAATCCTAATTTAGCTTTTACAGCATCGTAAATGTCTGTTCCCTTTTCAAAGATAATTAATCCACCGCCTGGAGCAGAATTAAAAACATATACTAATCCTTTTGCTGCAGCAACATCTTGAATTGCTTTTTGAGCCTTTTCGTAGATTGGGTTTTTCAACTCAATTTCTTTTTTTCTTAACTCTTGAGTAGCAATTTGCTCTGCTTGTTGAATTTTAGCTGCATCACTTTGTAATTCGGCTTTTCTTCTAGCATTTGTTTCTGGAGTTTGAGATTTTTCTTCAGCAGCATATCTTTGTGCTTTCGTTTGATAAGCTTTTATATTAGCCTCAATATCATCTTTATATGTTTTTTGAATCTTTTCTAGTTCAGAGTTTGCTTTTTTAGTATCTGGCATATTTTGCACTAACTTAGCAGTGTCTATATGACCGATTTTTTGTGCATTGGCAACTCCTCCTACACCTAACATAAATACAGCTATTAATAATAACTTTTTAAATTGTTTCATTTCTCCTTGTTTTAATTTTAATTTATTTATTCTTTGTTATTTATTCTTTTCGTTTTTCTTTTTTGCAGCATTCTTTTTTTCTAAAAGTAATTTTCTTTTAGCATCTCTTTCTTTTATTTTAGCTTCCCTTTTTGCTTGTATTGCTTTTTTCTGATCTTCAATTTTCTTTAGTCTAGCTTGTTTTATTGCTTCTAACTTTTCTTGAGCTGCTGTTTTTTTTGCAGCAACATTGTCTTTAGAAGTTTTAATTTTTCGGTCTTTAACAATGCTTGCTAAAACGAGTTCGCTAATATCGTATTTTTTATTTGAATATAACATGACTAATTCGCTAGATTTATCTAAAACAAAGTCATATTTTTTTCTTTTTGCAATACTTTGAACCGAATTATAAACCAAATCTTGTATTGGTTTTACCAATTGCTTTCTTAAAATGAATAAATCTCCTTGCGGACCAAAATATAGAGACTCTAATCTTGCCAGTTCTTCTTTTTTTATAGTAATGTCTTCTTCTTTTTCTTCAATTAAATCTTTTGTTAAAATTGCTTTTTCGTTTGCTAAATCTGTTTTAAGAACTTCTATGTGCCTTTCTAATTTAGATAAATTGCTTTTCCATTTTTCAACTTTAGCATTTAAATTATTTTGTGCGGTTACATATTCAGGAACATTTTCTAAAATATATTCCATATCTATATATGCTAGGTTCTGACCCTTTTGCGCAATGCTATTTTGTAGGGTAAACAAAAGAACGATTAATACGAATATTTTTTTCATCTTTAATAGTTTTTGTTTTGAAAAAACCGTGCCAAAAATAGAATACTTTACTAGCTAGATATCTAATTTTTAGAACTGCCTTCCAATAATAAAATGTGTTTGCCAACCAGATTTTGGAGCATTTGGAGAGTTGTTATAAATTGGTAATGCATCATATCCGTGAGCAAAATCAATTCCTAGCAATCCAAACGCAGGCATAAAAATACGTATTCCAACACCAGCAGACCTTTTTAATTCAAACGGATTATAACTGCTAAAATTGTCGTAAGAATTTCCAGCTTCTAAAAAACCTAAAGTATAAATAGAAGTTGCAGGTTTGTCAGTAATAGAATAACGTAATTCTAATTGAAATTTATTATATATTGTTCCACCTTGAATAGAAGAAAGCTGACTGTTTTCATATCCTCTTAATCCAATGGTTTCTCTTCCGTCTAATTGATAAGCGGCTAACCCATCTCCACCGACAAAAAATCTTTCAAATGGAGTTGCACCAACTTTACTGCTGTAGTTTCCTAAGAATCCACCTTCAGCATTCATCATTAAAACAAGTTTATCTGTAAATGCTGTGTACCATTTTCCTTTAAAACTTAACTTGTAATATTCCATCCATTTATACTTTTCAGCTAGGCTAATGTTTGTATAATCTTTTCCGTTTACTAACGAGTAAGGGAATGTTAACTTAGCACCAATACTAAATTCTGATCCGTAGGTTGGGAATATTAGTGATGGTCCGGCTGAGTTTCTAATTAACTGAATATTATAGGATAAATTATTTAAATTGGCATTGCTTAAAATATCTGTACCAACTCTAAACCCATAATTGTTTAAACTAAAGTTTTGGTAACTTATAGATTGTGATAGTTGAAAATAATCATCTGGCCATTGCAATCTTTTTCCAAGACCAAGCGTAACACCAACGATACTTAAATTTTGATCTTTATCTACAATACCCGTTCTATAATCGTACTGATATTGATTTGAGTTGTAGATTGAGAATGAGAATGATTGTGGTTTTTTACCACCTAGCCATGGCTCTGTAAATGAAAAACTATAGGTGCTGTATGTTCTACTTGCTTGTAAACGTAAAGATAATTTTTGACCATCTCCTGTTGGTAAAGGTTTGTAAGCTTCTTTTTTAAACATGTTTCTGATAGCGAAATTGTTAAACGATAATCCTAACGTTCCGATAAAAGCACCACCACCATAACCACCTTGTAATTCTATTTGACTACCTCCTTTTTCTGTAACTGTAAAATCGATATCGGCAGTTTTATTTTGCCAATCTGGTTTTACTTCTGGAGTAACATTTGTGTCAAAAAAACCTAATTGACCTATTTCTCTAATAGATCTAATGATTTCTGCTCTATTAAATAAATCTCCTGGTTTTACTCTTAATTCTCTATATATTACGTGGTCGTTAGTTTTTTCGTTTCCAAAAACAGTAACCTTTTTAATAGTTGCTTTTTCGTCTTCACGAATTCTAACCTCAACTGTAATGGAGTCGTTTTCTACTTTTGTTTCAACGGCATCAACTGTAGCAAAAAGAAATCCGTTATTATGATACAGGGTTTGTAAATCTTGAGAATTTGGAGTGTTATCTCCTTTTACTCTTTCTTTTAACACAGTTCCGTTATAAACATCGCCTTTGTCGATACCAAGTATTCTTGACAATTGATTTACCGTAAAGTTTTTGTTTCCAACATAATTAATATCACTAAAATAGTATTGTCTTCCTTCTTCTACTTCAATTTCTAAACTAATTGTATTGTCGTCATTCCAAACTAATTTGTCGCTTAAAATACGTGCATCTCTATAACCATTTCTGCTATATTTTTCTAAAATGCTTTCTAAATCTTCTCTATAATTATCTTCAATATATTTAGAAGATTTCCAAAACCTACCAAACATTTTTTCTTTGGTATTGCTCATCGCTTTTCTAAGCTTACTGTCAGAAAATTCTTTATTGCCAATAAAAGAAATATCTTTTATTTTAATACGTGTTCCTCTATCTATATGAACATCTATATTTACAACATTAATGTCTGAAGTGTCTTTTGATGTGTTTATAGATACTTTGGTTTTTAAAAAACCTTTGTCAGTAAATTTCTTTTTAAAATAATTGGTTGAGGTAACAATTAAATTGTCAGTTACCATTGCGCCAGTTTTAAGATCTGTATCTTTTTTTAATTCTTTTCTTTTTGATTTTTTAATTCCAGAAAAAGTAACTTCTTTTAATTGTGGTAATTCTGTTACGTTAAATTGTAAATAAGCAACATCACCATCAAGCTTTGAAATATATACATCAACATCGCTAAATTGTTTGCTTTCGTAAAGCTTTTTAATTGCGCTTGTTAATTTATCTCCAGGCAGTTTAATAAGTTGTCCGTTTCTTAAACCAGTAAATATTTTTACTGTTTCTTCGCTAAACTTTTTTAATCCAGTAACTGTAATTCCTCCTAAAACATATTCTTGTCCTTTTACATAAGATATTTGTGTTGGGATTGTATCTTTAGATGATGTATTATTGGTTTGTCCGTTAACATTTACAGTTAAAAAACTTAATAAAAATAGTACTACAATAGTATATTTACTCATTTGGTGTTTCAATTTGTTCGCTTGTTTTACCAAAGCGTCGTTCTCTATTTTGATATTCAATTATTGCGTCAAAAAAATCGCTTTTTCTAAAATCTGGCCAAAGTATATTTGTAAAATACAATTCGGCATATGCCATCTGCCAAAGCAAAAAATTACTGATGCGCTGCTCGCCACTTGTACGAATCATTAAATCAACATCGGGCAAATTAAATGTATATAAATGATTATTAATAACTTTTTCGTCAATTTCTTCTATTTGAAGTTCGTTATTAACAACTTTTTTAGATATGTTTTTGATAGTATTAACAATTTCTTCTCTAGAACCATAACTTAATGCCATAGTTAAAGTTATTTTAGAATTGTTTTTAGTAATATCGATAACTTCAGATAATACTTTTTGAGCATTGTCAGGCAAACTAGTAATGTCTCCAATAGCATTTACTTTAACACTGTTTTCTTGAAAAGTGGGCAATTCTTTTTTTAATGATGTAATTAAGAGTTTCATTAAAGCATTTACCTCCATTTTTGGGCGATTCCAATTTTCTGTAGAGAAAGCGTACAACGTAATTACTTTTACACCAATTTCTGCAGCTGCTTCTATAGATTCCCTTACTGCTGTTAAGGCATTTCTATGACCAAAAATACGTTCCATACCTTTACCTTTAGCCCAACGACCATTACCGTCCATAATAACAGCAACATGTTGTGGTACTTTTTGTAAATTAATGTGTAGTTTTTTATCCATATATTATCTTAACTCTGCATAACAAGCTGGTCTTCCAAATGCGTATACTAATGAAATTCCAGTAAACATATACCAATCGTTAGAGTTTCCTCCAAAATTTAATGATGGAACGTTGCTTGTTGTATAATCTAAATCATCAGTAAATGTATATCTTACTCTTGTTTCTAATGCAAATCCAATATTATCACTCAACTTTCCTTTAAACCCTAATCCAAACGGAATTGCATATGAAATTTTAGTTTTTAAATTGTATTGTCCTGGAACAATCTCAGACTCAACACTATCATAACCTAATGCCGCAACTTCTAGTAAAATATAGGGTGTGTATATTTTATCTTCAGAAGTCATGTCATATTCAAAAAAATTATATTCAATTCCTACTGCTACTTCTTTTATAGAATTCTTAAAATTAAAATTCCTATTTACTCTAACTAAATTTGATGATTTTGAATCATCTCCACTGATAGGTAAATAACTTAAAGTACCTCTTAAAGCAATTCTTGGATTTAAATTGTGTTTGTAAATAAGGCTTGCAGCAATGTTATTTGGATACATATAAGTAGTTCTTCCTACATCACCAACATAATTGCTTCCCCCGATAAACACTCCAATTTCATTTATTTGTGCCCATGAAATACTTGTGATACAAATAAATACTATTGCTAAAAGTTGTTTCTTCATCTTAAAAAATAGCGTGCAAATATAGTTAATTCAATTTGCTTTATAAAGTTAATAACTTGTCTTTTTTGAATAACTATTATTTTAAGGAAATATTGTAGTCTGTAATTAATGTTTTAAGTTGTTTCTAGTGTCTTCTCCCCACAATAATTTACTTCTTAATGTTTTTAAGAACGATTGATTGGTAAGCGCAATCGTTTTAATAGTGAAAGCTGCTTTTTCGATAAAAATTTGAGTGTCCTCATTGATGGTTGCAATTCTAGAATCTAAAGACATTAAAAAGGTATCTTCTCTACCACTTACTTCTAGTTTAATTTTTGTGTTTTCCGAAATCACTAAAGGTCTAGCGTTTAGATTATGCGGTGCAATTGGTGTAATAACTAAACTTTTAGAATCTGGCAAAACAACGGGCCCGTTACAGCTTAAAGAATACCCGGTTGACCCTGTTGGGGTTGAAACAATTAATCCGTCAGCCCAATAATTTGTTAAGTACTCTTCGTCTAAAAATGTTTTTACTCCAATCATAGAGGTAGTGTTTTTTCTAGCAACAGTAACTTCGTTTAGGGCGAAATTAATTTCAGAAAGCTCTTCTGTTTTCGGGGTTGTTTTTACACTTAAAAGTGTTCTTTCTTGAATTTTGTATTCTTCAAGTAATAATAATTCTACAGCTTGGTTAATTTCTTCTTTTTGGATGGTTGCTAAAAAACCAAGTCTACCCGTATTAATTCCCAATACAGGAATATTTAAATTACGTATATACGTTATAGATCTTAATATAGTTCCGTCTCCGCCAATTGTAAAAAATAAATCAAACGAGTTGTTTAAATCATTAAAATGAGAAAATGTTGGATACTTTTTTGGTAGTAAATTTTCTTTCTGAAAAAGATCATAAAACTCTTTTTCAAAGAAAACAACGATTTTTTTTTCTTGCAAAACGTCAATCAATAACAATACTTCATTAATTGAGTTTGTATTGTAAGACTGACCGTAAATTGCTACTTTTTTCATTGACTAGGTATTTAAGAATTTTTGTAGATAATCTGATCTATTTTTTAATTCTTCCAAATAAATATCATCTTTATGCTCGCTAATAATAGTGTAATCATAACGTCTAAAAGTTTGAATAATTTCATTTATTTCTTGTGATGAAATTTTAAGTGTAACTTCTACTTTGTCGCTAGATCTTTTCGATTCGAAACCGCCTAAAACAATTCCGTTGTTGGACTCAATTATTTGAGAAACTTCGCTCATCGTATAGTCTTTCGTGCTTTTTTCAATGACCAAAACAATGCCTTCAGCATTTAAAAATGGTGTTTGAGAAAATTCATCTAAAACATTATTAAGATCTAGGTAACCAAGGTATTTTTGATTTGCAATTGCCGGAAGAATGTTTGTTTCATTATCCGCAAAAATCTTTAATACTTCTAGCAAAGATTCGTTGTTGTTTGTTTGAAAGTGTTCAAATATATCTACAGATTCTTTTAATAACTCTTCTTTATTTTCTATCGTTAAAACATCAGTTTGAGAAATGCAACCAACAAAATGTGCATTGTCTACAACCGGAATATGCGTAATTGGATAGGTTTCACAAAGTTTTAATGCTTCTTTAACTGTACTTTGCGTTGTTAAAGGCATAAAGTCGTTTAATATGTATTCTGTAATATTCATGCGATACGAATATAAGATAAAAAGGCTAATAATTTTTGATGAAATCTGTACTTTTGTGGTTTAATTTTAGAAGATGACAAAGTTAAGTGTAAATGTAAATAAAATTGCTACGTTGCGTAATTCTCGTGGTGGAGATGTTCCAAATCTTATAAAAGTTGCTGGCGATATCGAATCTTTTGGTGCAGAAGGGATTACCATTCATCCAAGACCAGATGAGCGTCATATTCGCTACCAAGACGCGTATGATTTAAAAGAAATTGTAAAAACAGAATTCAATATTGAAGGAAATCCGATTCCGAAATTTATGGAAATGGTGTTGAAAATAAAACCAACACAAGTAACGTTGGTTCCTGATAGTGTTGATACATTGACTTCAAATGCGGGTTGGGATACCATAAAAAATCAATCTTTTTTACAAGAAGTAATTTCTGAGTTTAAAAATGCAGGAATTAGAACTTCAATTTTTATTGATACAGATTTAAAATTGATTGAAGCAGCTGCAAAAACAGGAGCAGACCGAATAGAATTGTACACAGAAGAATTTGCTACTCAGTTTGAATTAGGTAATAAAAATGCTATAAAACCATATACAGAAGCTGCAATTTTAGCAAATAACTTAGGTTTAGGAATTAATGCAGGACATGATTTAAGTTTAGAAAATATTCAGTTTTTTAAAGAGAATATTCCGAATTTAGCAGAAGTTTCTATTGGTCACGCGCTAATTTCTGAGTCTTTGTATTTAGGATTAGAAAATGTGGTAAATATGTATTTACTCAGATTAAAGGCAAAAGGCTAAAGGCTAGGGGCTAAAGGCAAAAGGCTAAAGGCAAAAGGCAAAAGTAGAAAGGATAATATCTGGTCGAGCGGAGTAGAGACCTCTTTAACAATTCAAAACTCTAACAATCTAAAAGAGATGTCAAAAAAACAAATATTACATTCTAGAATCCTTGGAGAAGGACAACCGTTGTTAATTTTACACGGTTATTTTGGCAATGGCGATAATTGGAAATCGATAGGGATTAAATTGTCAGACACTTTTCAGGTTCATTTGATAGATCAAAGAAATCACGGTCGTAGTTTTCATGCAGATGCATTTGACTATGAATTAATGGTAGAAGATGTACGCAATTATATAGAGCATTATCAATTAGAAAAAGTACATCTTTTAGGGCATTCTATGGGCGGAAAAACAGTAATGCTTTTTGCAGTTGAATACCCAGAATTAGTAGATAAATTAATGGTTGCAGACATTTCTCCGAGAATGTATAAACCACATCATCAAGATATTTTAGACGCTTTAAATTCTATTGATTTTACAAAGCAAACTTCAAGAGCTTTGGTGGATGAAAAACTTGCAGAAAAGATTCCAGAAGTCGGAGTTCGTCAATTTTTAGCACAAAATATTTATTGGAAAGAAAAAGGAAAATTAGACTTCCGTTTCAACTTGCCTTCTTTAACAGAAAACAATCATGAAATTGGTGCAGCTTTGCCTTCTTTTACCATTTTTGATGGAGAAACTTTGTTTTTAAAAGGAGAAAATTCTGGGTATATAACTTCAAGAGAAGAGTCAATAATTAATGCGCATTTTCCGAATCATAAAATTGTAACCATAAAAAATGCAGGACATTGGTTGCATGCCGAAAATCCAACAGATTTTTTAACGGCTGTTGAAAGTTTTCTAAAACGATAAAAGTAAAAATATTATTGTCTCGGTCTGTAAATTGCTCCAGTCGCAAAATCAACAATTGTTCCAGGTAAAAATAATATAATATCAGCAATTAAAGCGATAACTCTAACTTCTCTTTGAGGTTGTCCTGGTGCAGGTTTTGTTTTTTGATATTCTGTAACTGGGCCACCAAGAAGCGTAGCGCAACCTGTCATAGATAATGCTAAAAAGCAAATAAGTGTAATCTGAACTATTTTTTTCATAATATGAGTTTAGTGCAAAGTACAACCTTATCGTTAAAAAACTGACAGAATGTTTCATTTTTATAACTTAGTAAAAAAATAGCTGCCTTTTTATCAGTAAAACGGCTTTGGCTAGATTTTAGCATAACTCATTTAAATTAAAACAGTTAAAAATGAATTTTCTTCTAAAAGTATTACTTACAGCAATGGCTGTTTTTGTATTAGCAGCAATTTTACCCGGAGTAGAAGTTGCCAATTATGTAACAGCAATTTGGGTTGCTTTTGCAATAGCCGTATTAAACATGTTTGTTCGTCCGCTTTTGATCTTTTTTACACTGCCAGCAACTATAGTAACGCTTGGCTTATTTTTGTTTGTCATAAATGCAATCATCATTTTACTAGCGGCTAATTTGGTTGGCGGATTTTTAGTGTCGAGTTTTTTCTCTGCATTATTGTTTAGTATTTTGCTTTCTGTATTTAGATCGGCATTATTTAAATTGATAAAAGACGAAAAAGGAGAATAAAGAATATAACTGAAATTGAAGTGTTTAAACCTTTGCAGAGTTGGTAAAAATCACTAATTTTGCAGCCAATTTTTTAAGAATATAATTGATATTATGAATATTACCAAAGAAAACGTAGATGCATTAAATGCAGTTGTTAAAGTTGATATTGTTGCAGAAGACTATCAAACTAAAGTAACAGAAGTATTACAAGATTACCGTAAAAAAGCAGACATTCCTGGATTTAGAAAAGGGCATGTGCCAATGGGAATGGTAAAAAAACAATACGGAAAATCTATCATGATAGATGAAGTTAACAAATTGCTACAAGAATCTTTAAATAAATTCTTAACAGAAGAAAAACTTGATATATTAGGAAATCCATTGCCTAGAGTACAAGATGATTTTTCTTGGGATACAGAAACTTTTTCTTTTGAATTCGAATTAGGCTTAGCTCCAGAATTCACAGTAGATTTATCTGCAAAAAAGAAAATCACACAATATAATATTGTTGCAGATGATGCTTTAATTGATAAAGAAGTAGAAAATTTACAATCTCGATACGGAAAAATGAATGCTGTTGATACTGTAACAGAAGAAGCAAACGTAACCGGAACTTTTGTAAACGAAGAAAAAGAAATCAATAAAAAAACTACGATTTCTTTAGCTGATCTTAAAGGGAAACCAAACTTAAAAAAGTTTGTGGGTGCTAAAGTTGGTGATGTTTTAGAATTAAAGACAAAAGGATTGTTTTCTGACGATCATAAATTAGAAGGAGCATTAGGTTTATCTCACGATGATATTCACGGTTTAGATATTAAAGTTTCTTTTACTATTGAAGAAATTACTGTAACAGAATTGGCAGATTTAGATCAAGAATTGTTTGATAAACTGTTTCCAAATGGTGATGTAAAATCTGTTACAGAAGTAAGAAACAGAATTAAAGAAGATGCAGAAAAGCAATTTTTAGCGCAAGGAGATCAACAATTATTAAATGCGGTGACAGAATATTTAGTAGAAAATACAAAGTTCGATTTACCTTCAGCTTTTTTACAAAAATGGTTGGCAACTGCAGGAGAAAAAGAAATGACTGCTGAAGAAGCTGCTGAAGAATATGCAAAATCAGAAAAAGGATTGCGTTATCAATTAATCGAAGGAAAGATTATGAAAGATAACGACATCAAATTAGATTATGCAGAATTGGTAGAGTATGCAAAAGGATTTATCAGAACGCAAATGGCACAATTCGGGAATATGAATCCAGAAGAAAAAGAATTGGACGATATTGCTGCAAGAATCTTAGGAAACCAAGACGAAGCAAAACGTTTACAAGAGCAATTAATTTCACATAAATTGTTGACTTTCTATAAAGATAACATCACATTTAAAACAAAAGAAGTTACTTACGAAGACTTTATCAAAGAGGTTTATAAGTAACAGCTTGTAAAAAAAATGTCATTTCGAGCCCTGCCTGCGGCAGGCAGGCGGAGTCGAGAAATCTCATTTTTAAATAAAAAATCAAGAATATCAAAAACTCCTTTACTAATTAAAGGAGTTTTTTTAGTCATCGACTGTAACAAAATAGTAGTAAAATAGTTCTTATATTTACAGTTCTAAACATTTAAAAAATAATCAGGAAATGGATTACGGAAAAGAGTTCGAAAAATACGCAACAAAGCATCACGGAATTAGCAGTACACATCTAGGTAAAATAACAAGTAGTTTAACGCCATATATTATGGAAGAACGTCAAATGAACATTACTCAAATGGATGTTTTTTCTCGTTTAATGATGGATAGAATTATTTTTTTAGGAACAGGAATTAACGACCAAGTTGCCAATGTAATTCAAGCACAATTATTATTCTTAGAAAGTGTTGATGCATCCAAAGATATTTCTATTTACATCAATTCTCCAGGCGGAGGAGTGTATGCTGGATTGGGAATTTACGATACCATGCAATTTATAAAACCAGATGTAGCAACAATTTGTACAGGAATGGCAGCTTCTATGGGAGCCGTTTTAATGTGTGCAGGACAAAAAGGAAAACGTTCTGCATTGCCACATTCTAGAATTATGATTCACCAACCTCTAGGTGGCGCACAAGGACAAGCATCAGACATTGAAATTACAACAAGAGAAATTTTAAAATTGAAAGATGAATTGTATGAAATTATTGCAGATCATTCTGGGCAAACCATAGAAAAAGTAAACGCAGATTCTGATAGAGATTATTGGATGATTGCATCAGAAGCGAAAGAATATGGTATGATTGATGAAATTTTAACAAGAAAAAAATAAAGAAAAAGCCATCAGCTCTTAGCCTTTTGCTAATAGCTAACAGCCAAAAGAAAACAAAATGTCGAAAGAAGAAAATTTAGAATGTTCGTTTTGTGGACGTAAAAAAGCAGAAACTAATTTGTTAATTGCTGGTATTGATGCGCACATTTGTGATAAATGTATTGAGCAAGCAACAGGTATTTTAGAAGAAGAAGTTACAGAGAAGCAAGCAAGCGGATTGTCTAAAGATTTAATGCTGAAAAAGCCAAAAGAAATCAAAGAGTTTTTAGATCAATATATAATTGGTCAAACAGAAACTAAAAGATCCATGTCGGTTGCTGTTTACAATCACTATAAAAGGCTATTACAATCAAAATCTACTGAAGAAGATGATGTAGAAATAGAAAAGAGTAATATCATTTTAGTTGGAGAAACTGGAACAGGAAAAACATTGGTTGCAAAAACGATTGCTAAAATGTTAAACGTGCCTTTTTCTATTGTAGATGCTACTGTTTTAACACAAGCTGGTTATGTTGGAGAAGATGTAGAAAGTATTTTAAGCAGATTATTGCAAGTTGCCGATTACGACGTAACAAAAGCAGAAAGAGGAATTGTTTTTATTGATGAAATTGATAAAATTGCTCGTAAAGGAGACAATCCGTCAATTACTAGAGATGTTTCTGGTGAAGGCGTTCAACAAGCGTTGTTAAAATTATTAGAAGGTTCGGTTGTAAATGTTGCTCCAAAAGGAGGAAGAAAACATCCAGATCAAAAATTTATAGAAGTAAATACCAAAGATATTTTATTTATTGCTGGTGGAGCTTTTTCTGGAATCGATAGAATGATCAGCAAACGTTTAAACATGCAAGCCGTTGGATATTCTGCTTCTGTTGCAGAAGATAAAATTGATGAAGATAATTTACTGCAATACATCATTCCTTCCGATTTAAAAGCTTTTGGATTAATTCCAGAAATCATTGGTCGTTTACCTGTGTTGAGCTATATGAATCCATTAGATGCAAAAACGTTAAGAGCAATTTTAACAGAACCTAAAAATTCAATCATCAAACAATACACAAAGTTGTTTTCTATGGATGATATTACATTCGAAATAGATGAAGAAGCATTAATGTATATTGTAGATAAAGCTGTAGAATACAAATTGGGCGCAAGAGGTTTGCGTTCGTTGTGTGAAGCAATTTTTACAGATGCCATGTTCGAGTTGCCAAGTTCTGATATTAAAGAATTTAAAGTAACAAAAGAATATGCAGAAAATAAATTAACAAAGACAGCATTAAAGAAATTGAGTGTTGCTTCTTAAGAATAATTAAAATTAATTAAGACCTCATAAAAGATAACTTTGTGAGGTCTTTTTTTATATTTTTGTTTTATGATATCCAAACAAACCATAGATCGTGTTTTTGAAACTGCAAGAGTAGAAGAAGTCATAGGTGAGTTTGTACAATTAAAAAAAGCAGGAAGTAACTTTAAAGGGTTAAGTCCGTTTACAGACGAAAAATCGCCTTCTTT
This sequence comes from uncultured Flavobacteriaceae bacterium, assembly GCA_913065125.1. Lineage (GTDB taxonomy): Bacteria > Bacteroidota > Bacteroidia > Flavobacteriales > Flavobacteriaceae > Polaribacter > Polaribacter gochangensis. Next base: position 64,137 of record CAJYAG010000003.1, read on the forward strand.
TATGGTGTCTCCTGTAAAGCAAATTTGGAAGGATTTTAGTACAGGTAAAGGAGGAACTTCTGTTTCTTTTTTAATGGAACACGAACATTATTCGTATCCAGAAGCCATCAGATATTTAGCGAAGAAATACAATATTGAAATTGAAGAAACTGAGCAATCAGACGAACAAAAACAACAATTAAACGAACGTGAAAGTATGTTTTTGGTGTCAAAATTCGCTGCAGAATATTTTCATGATTTAATGCTACATACGCAACAAGGAAAAGCAATTGGACTTTCGTATTTTAAAGAGCGTGGTTTTAGAGACGATATTATTGAAAAATTTGATTTAGGATATTGTAAAGACGAATGGGATAATTTCACAAAATCAGCTTTAAAAAAAGGTTACGACATCAAATATTTAGCATCAACCGGATTAACCATTGTTAAAGAAAATAAACAGTTTGACCGTTTTAAAGGACGTGTTTTGTTTCCGATTCATTCTATGTCGGGAAGAATTCTTGGTTTTGGTGGACGAATTTTAACTGCGGATAAAAAAGCAGCAAAATATTTAAATTCACCAGAAAGTGATATTTACCACAAGAGTAAAATTTTATACGGAATTTATCAAGCGAAAAAAGAAATTGCCAAGCAAGACAATTGTTTTTTAGTTGAAGGGTATACCGATGTTATTTCGTTTCATCAATCTGGAATAGAAAATGTGGTTGCTTCTTCTGGAACAGCTTTAACTTCGGATCAAATACGTTTGATAAGAAGATTAACACAAAACATTACCGTGCTTTTTGATGGTGATGCAGCAGGTTTAAGAGCATCAATTCGTGGAATTGATTTGATTTTAGAGCAAGGAATGAATGTAAAAGTGGTGACGTTTCCTGAAGGAGAAGATCCAGATAGTTTTGCAAAATCGCATTCTGATGCAGAATTGAAAGAATATTTAGAAAATACGGCTCAAGATTTTATCAATTTTAAGGTTTCTTTATTGATGAAAGAAGCCAAGAATGATCCTGTTAAAAAAGCAGGATTAATTCGTGATATTGTAACGAGTATTTCTAAAATTCCTGATGGAATTCAGCGAGAAGTGTATGTGCAAGAATGTTCTAGAATCATGGAAATTTCTGAACGTGTATTGTTTAGTGAATTGGCACAACTTTTAAATAAAGAAGCTACTTCTAAAAGTAAACAAAGAAATGTAGATCCAAATCAACCACCACCAGAATATTTTGCAGAGCAAGAAGCTGCAATGACCGCAGTAAAAGGAGGAATGGTTGCTGGCCAGAAAGTGAACCAGTTAGATTTGCTAGAAAAAGAAATTATACGAATTTTACTATTATTTGGAAACGAAGAAGTCCATTTTACAAATATTATTGAAAGTGAAAACGAGCACGGAAAAATAGTTAAAGAGGAAGAAAAATATACTTCTCCTGTCTTTAAAGAATTGTATTTAAATCTTCAGGAAGACGAAATTGAGTTTACCAATGCTGTTTTTCAGATGGTTTATTATGAATTAATTAATCAAATTAGTCAGAATGAGAAAATAGAAATTAGTAGCTTAATTCATCATGAAAATAAGGAAATAGCAAATGAAGTAACAAGTATCTTGATGGATGAAGAAAAATATACGTTGAACGAATGGGAACGTAAAAATATTTTTGTTACCGAAACAATTTCTATTTTACCAAAATTAGTAACAGATGCTATTTTAAACCTTAGAAGAATACTAATAGAACGTAAGATTAATGAGATAATGAAAGAAGCTCAAGAAAATAATTCTGTAAGTGTAGATTTAGAATTAGTAGCTAATTATACAGGGCTTAAAAAACGCTTGTTTGAAAAGTTAAATAGGGTTGTTTAGTTTCATTTTAATAGATACGTATTTCTACTTATTTGAGTTTTAATTTTTTTCGTATATTAGTATCCGCTAAAAAAGAAAAAGACATGAAAAAAACGCTACAAATCTTAAACATAATCAGACTTTTTATACTTTTACCATTTTCTGTTGTTAATGGTTCTAAGAAAAAAGCATATCGTAGAATTAAAAGAACTATGATTGCTGCAAACTTACTTTAAGTCACCACTAATTTTACAAATAGGTATTGGCAGCATTTTGTGTTGATTGATGGTATTTAATCGGGTATAAATTTTAAATACCTCTAATTCTCTTCCCTTAAAATCTGAAATGCTTTTACCTTTTTCTAGCATTTGCATTGCCCATTCCAATTCATCATAAGAAGCGCCGATTTGATCTTCGTCTGTTCTACTATCTCCAAATAAACCATCTGTTGGTTGTGCATTTTGAATAGATTCAGCAACATTTAGATATTTGGCTAATTCGTACACTTCTGATTTTAATAAATCTGCAATCGGACTTAAATCTACGCCGCCATCACCATATTTTGTGTAAAATCCAACACCAAAATCTTCTACTTTATTTCCTGTTCCTGCAACTAATAATCCTTCTAAACCAGCTAAGTAGTACAAAGTTGTCATTCTTAATCTTGCTCGAGTATTTGCCAAAGCAAGATGTAACGCGTCAGAATTTTCTGAACTTGGTGCTTGTGTTTTAAAATCTTCAAATGTACTGGTTAGGTCAACTTTAACAGAAGATACGTTGCTAAAAGTAGCTTTTAAATGATTGATGTGCTCTAATGCTCTACTAACTTGACTTTCTGCTTGGTGAATTGGCATTTCTACACAAACCGTTTTAAATCCAGTTTTAGCACAAAGTACAGAAGTTACTGCAGAATCTATTCCGCCAGAAATTCCAATTACAAATCCATTTACTTTTGCATCAATTGCATAATTTTTTAACCAATTAACAATGTGTTCAGATACTTTTTCTACCTTCATTTATAAACTATTTTAGTACTTTTGTCGTTCTTAAATTAGAACTCTAATATACAAAGATAATGCGGAAATATTTTTTCATTTTTACACTTTTCACAACCTTGTTTTCTTGTGATAACAAACAAGAAAATCAAATTGATTTGAGTGCTGTTGAGGTAGAATTTTCGATTGATCGGTTTGATGTAGATTTTTATACATCAACAGAAAGTTCGCTAGAGCAAACAAAAACGATGTACCCATTTTTCTTTTCTAAGAATGAACCAGATTCTATATGGGTAGCTAAGATTAATAATAAAAACGAACAAGAATTGTTTTTAGAAACACAGAAAATATATGCTGATATTAATTTTCTTAAGAATGATTTAACGCAATTATTTAAGCATATTAAATATTATAATCCAACTTTTAAAGCGCCAAAAGTGGTTACACTTTTAAGTAATATTGATTATCAAAATAAGGTGTTGTATTCAGGAGATTATTTATTAATTTCTTTAGATGTTTATTTGGGTAAAAGCCATGAGTTTTATGCTGATTACCCAAGTTATATCAAACAAAATTTCGAAAAAAATCATATTGTAGTTGATGCTGCTAAAGCAATTATACCGAAACAAAATATAACTAATGATAGAACATTTATCAGTAAAATGATAACAGCAGGGAAACAGTTATACTTTTTAGACAACTACTTACCAACAGTTAATGACAATCAGAAGATAGGATATTCAAATGAGAAATACAATTGGGCAGTTGAAAATGAAGAGCAAGTTTGGAAATATTTTATTGAAAATAAACTATTGTTTAGCACAGACACAAAATTGAATCAACGCTTTTTAGAATTGGCTCCGTTTTCAAAATTTTATAGATCAGAAGATACACTGTCACCAGGAAGGATTGGGGTATGGATTGGTTGGCAAATTGTAAGATCATACATGCTGCATAATGATGTATCTTTGCAGCAATTATTAAAAACACCTTCAGAAGAAGTATATAAAAACTCTAAATACAAACCTAAAAAGTAATGGCAATAAAACACACTTCAGAAATAAATTTTAAAGTAGGATTGGACGAAAATAAAGTTCCTGAAAATATTTTTTGGACGGCAGAAGATGGCGGAATTGAAGATTCTGAATCTAAAGCGATAATGATTTCTGTTTGGGATCATCTACAGAAAGATACACTTCGTATGGATTTATGGACAAAAGAGATGCCAGTAGATGAAATGAAACAATTCTTTCATCAAACCTTAGTTTCTATGGCAAATACTTTTGAGCGAGCTACCGATGATCAGAAAATGAGCGCAACTATGAGAGATTTTTGTGATTATTTTGCTGAAAAACTAGAGCTAAAAAAATAGTATTGACATAAACTCAGTTTTTTCTTATAAAATCTTATTATGAAAAATTAAGAAAATTGCCTATTGGGAGACTTTGCATTGTTAGATACATTTGTATAAGTAATATTTAAAATAAGTTAATTGTTTTATTTTTTTTAATTAACTTTAATGTTTAACAATCCAATATCCCCCAAAATGAGAGTATTTAAATTATTTAGCGTTTTAGCTTTTGTCCTACTACTTAGTGTTTCATGCGAAAATGAGGCACCTCGTCAAATTGTTTTCTTTTCAAAAGATCAATTAAAAAAAGACTTACCAGTTCATATTAATAATACTGAAGGGAATACTGTTCGTGTTAATTCAAATACGATCATTAATTTAAAATCCTCTAAAGTATTTAGTGATAATATAGATTATCTTAAAGAAGTTGATGTTGAGCAATTGAGTTTTAAAATAAAAAATTTTAAAATAAACCCCTCTGCAAAAGTCTTTAACATTGAAGTATTTGTTGATGAAATAAAAATAACAGAAAACGATATAAGTATCGACTTTTTGAGCCTTTTAAATGGTAGTTTTGAATTTAAAATAAGTAATAAAGAAACTTTGGCTGCAATATCTTCTAAGTTATTACAAAGAAAACAAGTTGTTCTTTCTTATTATAGTAATGCAGTTACGGATGAATTATTTAATTTTGACCTAGAGTTTTCTTTAACGACAAAGGGAACTTTTGTAGATTGATATTTCTATAATTTATAAAAAAAAGCAAGTTATTCATGAATAACTTGCTTTTTTTTATATAAAATTAAAATAAATTAATTAATTCTTGTTGGTGTCTTCTCTTTTTAACTGTGTTTTGCTTTCGTAATAACCTACAGATTTAATTTCGACTCTTCTGTTTAGTTGTCTTCCTTGTGTTGTGTCATTGCTATATGCTGGGTTTGCCTCTCCAAATCCTTTAGCGGTAATTCTATCTGATTCAACACCTCTCTCAATTAAGTATTTTCTAGCTTCATTTGCTCTTCTTTCTGAAAGGTTTAAGTTGTATTCTTCCGTCCCAACATTATCTGTATAGCCAAATATGCTAAAAGTTACATCTTTGTTTTTTAACATAATTTCTGCAACATCATCTAACATTGTATAGTAAAATCCACTTCTAATAGAGTTGCTGTCAGTATTAAAATAAATGTTTTTAGAGTAGCTCATTACCGTAACTAATTCTGTAACCCTTAATGCATTTGCATCCGGGCAACCTTGATGTATTTCTAAACCTTTTACTTCAGGGCATTTATCTTCTCTATCTGGAATTCCATCTCTATCTTTATCTCCAATAAAAGGACAACCATCATTATCTACTCTTCCTTTTACAAAGACACATTTATCTAAATAATCTGGTACACCATCTGCATCACTATCAACAGGGACACCATTTCCATATACTTGAACTCCAACAGGAGTGTTAGGATCTTTATCTAGTTGATCAATAACACCATCATCATCTGTATCTATTATCTCAAATTTTTCACTTTTCTCTTTTGTCTCATCTCCCCAGATAGTAAATGTTTTCTTTTTCCCTAATTTAACTACAACACCAATATGAGTTACAAAAAATGTTTCCCAATCTTGCTTGTTAGAAATAGTTGCATCTAGGTGATCTTCGTAGTTGAAGTACCAAGAGGGTCTTACTTCAATGTCGACTCTTTTGTTTAGCCTGTATCTTAATCCTAATTGAGTAGATAAATAAACAGAGCTTGCTTCATAAACGCTGTTTCTTGCAGGGTTTTTCCCAAAGTCAACTAATACGTTGTTTGAACCATCAGCAAGTTTTTCGTATAGAGCAGAATCATATTGATGATAACCAACTCCGAAATAACCTATTGCATTCCATTTTCTTGTATTGGTTACATATAAGTTTGAAAAACTTAACATTAAATTTAATTCGGCTCCGTAAGCAGTTCCTTTAAAAAATAAGTTGTTTGATATTTTTGTTTGATTGACATAAAGTATGTCATACACATTAGAAAAGTATTGTGCACCTCCAGATATTTTTGAGTAATTTACTTTAAATTCTAGTCCTAATAAAGGGTTGAACATTTTATCTACATACGCATAGGCTCCAAAATTCCAAAAATTGCCAAGATTTCCAGTTCCTATAGAACGTAAATCTCCATGCATAATAAAATTACTAACACCTCCTCCAACAGCCCAGCTATTGCTGTTGTTAAATTGAATGCTTTTAATGTTGTTGTTTTGCTTTTTTTCGTCAAGATTATTTTGACTTAATAAAGATATAGTACTCAATAATAAAGTAAATAGTAATAAAATATTTTTCCTCATTTGAAGCGATTCATTTATTTTAAAAATCGGGGAAATAATTTAGATTGCGAAATTACAAAAAAATTAACCATTATTAATTTTTTTGATAATTAATTGATAATCATCTTTATTGTTCACAAAATCTAATTCAGAAACATCAATAGTTAAAGTGTTAAGGTCTTGTTGGGTTTTAATAAAATTACTATAACCATTGTGTATTTTTTTTAGGTAATCTGATGAAATATTCTGCTCATATTCTCTACCTCTTTTTTTGATATTTTTAATTAATCGGTCTGTGTTTTGATACAAATAGACATATAAATCTGGCTTAGTAATTTCTTTATACATTAAATCAAACATTTTTCTGTAAAGCAAGTATTCATCTTTTTGAAGTGTGACTTGCGCAAAAATTAATGATTTAAAAATGTAGTAATCAGATACAATTAAGTTTTTGAATAAGTCAAATTGTGCTAAATCATCACTTAATTGTTGATAGCGATCTGCTAAAAAACTCATTTCTAATGGGAATGCAAAGCGCTCTTTATCTTCATAAAATTTAGGCAAAAAAGGATTGTCAGCAAAACGTTCTAATACAATTTTAGCGTTAAATTCATCAGACATCATTTTAGCTAAACTTGTTTTTCCTGCGCCAATATTTCCTTCAATTGCAATATAATTGTATTTTTCTGTTAATGGAATTGGACGAATTAACGTTTCTGTTGTTTTGTTTATTTCGGTGTTGTCTGAGCAACCATCTAAACATTTTCCAAGATGAATTTTAGTAACCGGATGAAGTACTTCAGAGGCAATTTCAATTAAAGGAACTAGTACAAATTTGCGATCTAACATTCTTGGATGTGGAACGATTAATTCATGAGAAAAAATAATTTCATCATCAAATAAAAGGATGTCTAAATCTATAGTTCTGTCCGAATAACCATCAGAATTAGTTCTAATTCGGCCTAGTTTTTTTTCTATTTCAAGACTACTGCTTAATATTTTTTCGGGGGGTAAATAAGTAGATAACTTTATGCAAATATTAAAAAAATCCTCTCCTACAAAACCCACAGATGGTGTTTTGTATACAGATGAGATTTTTAAAATTGGGCCAATTTTTTCTGCAATTAAATAAATAGCTTTTTGAAGGTTCTTTAGCTTATTTCCTTGGTTACTTCCAAGCGATAAATATGTAACTCGTTGAATTTTCATAAGTAATCACAAAGAAAATAAATCTTAAAAGAATAAACAGAATAAGTTTGATTCATTTATTAACATTTCAAAAAAACTCTAACTTAAATTTGAAAACTAAAAAAAGCGCATGAACTTGTTCATGCGCTTTTTCTTTATAAAGAAATCTGTAAAAGATTAATCTCTTTTTTCTCTTGGTTTTCTATCGTCTCTGCGATTATCACGTCCTCGATTGTCTCTACCACGATTGTTGTTTTCTCTTGGTGGTCTTGCTACGTAACCTTCAGGTTTTTCTAACAATGCTTTACGAGAAACTTTTTCTTTACGAGTTCTTGGGTCTATTCCGAAGTATTTTACATCAAAAACATCTCCCATTTTAACTACGTCAGAAACATTTTCTGTGCGTTCCCAAGCTAATTCACTTACGTGTAATAAAACTTCGTTTCCTGGAGCTTCTGTGTATTCTACAACAGCACCAAAATCTAACATTTTAATTACCTTTACTTCGTAAGCACTACCAACTTCAGGTTTAAATAGCATTGATTCAATACGAGCAATTACTGTTTCAATTCCTTCTGGATCTGTTCCTAAGATTTCAATAATCCCTTCTTCAGTAGTTGCATCTTCTGTAATTACAATTGTAGTTCCAGTTTCTTTTTGTAGTTCTTGAATGTGTTTTCCTCCTGGTCCAATAAATGCACCAATCAATTCATTAGGAATTCTTCTGTTAATCATTTTAGGAGCATGGTCTTTTACTTCTGCATTAGCTGTAGAAATAGTATCCGTTAACTTCTCTAAAATGTGTAAACGACCATCACGAGCTTGTTTTAGTGCATTCACTAAAATTTCGTAACCTAATCCTTTTACTTTAATGTCCATTTGACAAGCAGTAATTCCTTTAGAAGTACCAGTTACTTTAAAATCCATATCACCTAAATGATCTTCATCACCTAAAATATCAGATAAAACAGCATAACGATCTCCGTCAGAAATTAATCCCATTGCAATACCAGAAACAGGTCTTATCATTTGAACACCTGCATCCATTAATGCCATTGTACCAGCACAAACTGTTGCCATAGAAGAAGAACCATTAGATTCTAAAACTTCAGAAACAACTCTTACGGTATATGGACAATCGTCTGGAATCATTCCTTTTAAACCACGTTGCGCTAAGTTACCATGACCAACTTCTCTTCTTGAAGTTCCTCTTAACGGTCTAGCTTCACCTGTACAAAAAGGAGGGAAGTTGTAATGTAAATAGAAATTTTCCTCACCTTCGTAAGATGGCATGTCTATTTTATTTGCATCTCTTGATGTTCCTAAAGTTACGGTTGCTAAAGCTTGAGTCTCTCCACGAGTAAAGATTGATGAACCATGAACTGATGGTAAGTAATCTACTTCACACCAAATTGGTCTAATTTCATCTGTTTTACGTCCGTCTAAACGTAACCCTTCTGCCAAAGTTAATTCTCTAACTGCATTTTTTTGAGCCTTGTTGAAATATTTCCCAATCAATTCTGCATAATCAGCTAATTCTTCTTCAGTAAATGAAGCTATTAACTCTTCTTTTACTGCATCAAAAGCTGCAGAACGCTCTACCTTAGAGGTTCCTTTTTTAGCAATTGCATAACATTTATCGTAACAAAAGTCATTTATTTTTGCTGCTAATTCTTCATCTTCTCTTTCTCCTTCATATTCTCTAGTTTCTTTCTTTCCGAATGCTTCAGCTAAACGAACCTGCGCAGCACATTGTATTTTTATAGCTTCGTGTGCAAATTTAATTGCATCTGCCATTTCTTCTTCAGAAATTTCATCCATTTCCCCTTCAACCATCATCACAGAATCCGCAGAAGCTCCAATCATCATGTCGATGTCAGATTCTGCTAATTGTGCTCTATTAGGATTGATTACGAATTCTCCATTTACTCTTGCAACACGGGCTTCAGAAATTGGGCATTCGAATGGGAAATCCGATAATTGTATCGCTGCAGAAGCTGCTAAACCTGCTAATGCATCTGGCATTACATCTTCGTCATGAGACATTAACTGAATCATTACTTGTACTTCTGAATGGTAGTCTTTTGGAAATAACGGACGTAAAACACGGTCTACTAAACGCATGGTTAATACTTCTCCATCACTTGGTCTTGCTTCTCTTTTAAAGAATCCTCCAGGATATCTTCCTGCAGCAGCAAATTTTTCTCTATAGTCTACCGTTAATGGTAAAAAATCTACAGGACTTTGTTTGTAGTTAGATACAACTGTACATAACAACATTGCTTTTCCCATTTGAACAACAACTGAACCGTGTGCTTGTTTTGCTAATTTACCGGTTTCTAATGAGATGGTTCTTCCATCTCCAAGGTCTATAACCTCTCTAAATACTTTTGGAATCATAAAATTTTAATTCTAAATTGATACTTTGTTTGTTGTTGTGTTGTTGTTTTGTTGTTGTTTTACTTCCAATGGAAAATCAAAATTGCTGTTACTAATTTTGAATTTTTATATAAAAATTCTATTTGTTAAGTAGAATTGAATATTCTTAAATTTCTGCTTTCGCCGGAAAGACAAATTATTGTTTTGTAGCAAGCTACAAGAAATTTATCATAATAAAAAAGAGGCACGTTTATAGAGCCTCTTTTTTGTTAGGTTTTATTTTCTAATTCCTAATTCTTTGATAATCGCACGATATCTGTTGATTTCAGTTTTCTTTAGATAATCTAATAAACTTCTTCGTTTACCTACTAACTTTACTAACGAGCGCTCTGTGTTATAATCTTTACGATTATTTTTTAAGTGTTCAGTTAAGTGGTTAATTCTAAATGTGAACAATGCAATTTGCCCTTCTGATGTTCCAGTGTCGGTTGCTGACTTACCGTGTTTTGAAAAGATTTCCTCTTTTACTTCTTTTGTTAAATACATGCCAATATTACTTTAAATGATTTTTATGTATATCAATGATTTTTTCATTGAAGCTGCAAATATACAACTATTTTTATTTTTTAAGCCAAATACATTGTGATTTTAAAAAACAAAAAGCAAGAGTAATTTGTTGATTAATAGATTGTTATTTAAAAAAAGGAATCTTACATTTCTTTTTTTAACTCCTGATAGGATTGTTCTGAATTAAATCAATATATAAATTGATTTGTTTTTTTAGGTTTTTACGTTCGTAAATTCCGTCTAAAAATCCATGTTCTAATAAAAATTCAGAACGCTGAAATCCTTCTGGTAAATCTTTTCCTGTCGTGTCTTTTACAACTCTTGGTCCAGCAAAGCCAATTAAAGCGTTTGGTTCGGCAATATTTATATCACCCAGCATTGCGTAAGAAGCAGTTGTGCCACCAGTTGTTGGATCTGTACATAAAGAAATATATGGAATTTTTACTTCTGCTAATTGTGCTAGTTTTGCTGATGTTTTTACCAATTGCATTAACGATAATGATGCTTCTTGCATACGTGCTCCACCGGATTTTGAAATCATTAAAAATGGAATTTTATGCTCAATTGAATGATTAATTGCCCTTGCAATTTTTTCACCAACCACAGATCCCATTGATCCGCCAATAAAAGTAAAATCCATTGCGGCAATTACTAAATCTTTTCCTAAAGATTTTCCAACAGCAGTTCTAACAGCATCTTTTAGTTTGGTTTTTTCCTGTGCAGCTTTTATTCTGTCTGGATATTTTTTAGTGTCTTCAAATTTTAAAGAATCTACAGAAGTTAATTTTGCATCTAACTCTTTAAATTTATTGTCATCAAAAAACAACTCAAAGTATTCTTTACTTCCAATTCTTACATGGTAACCATCTTCTGGACTTACATATAAGTTTCTTTTTAATTCTTCAGTATCTATAATTTTACCACTCGGAGTTTTGTACCACAATCCAACCGGAATGTCTTTTTTATCTTCTGTAGCGGTGTGTATTCCTTTTTCTATTCTTTTAAACCAAGCCATTGTGTAGTTGTTTTAAATTTTTATGGTGTATAATAATCGGCTAAAATAAGCTAACTATTTGAGATTATGCAAGTGTATTTACATTGTTTAAATCTTCAAAAGCTGCTTTTAATCTATTTTTAAAAGTAATTTCTCCTTCGCGAAGCCATTTTCTGGGGTCGTAATATTTTTTATTTGGTAATTCTTCTCCTTCTGGATTACCAATTTGTGTTTGTAAATAATCTTGTTTAGCAAGAATGTAATCTCTAACGCCTTCGGTAAAAGCAAATTGTAAATCGGTGTCGATATTCATTTTGATAACTCCATAGCCAATTGCTTCTCTAATTTCCTCTACTGAAGAACCAGATCCGCCATGAAAAACAAAGTCGATTGTATTGTGGGCTACATTGTATTTTTGTGAAATATATTCTTGAGAATTTTTTAAGATTTTTGGAGTTAATTTTACGTTTCCAGGTTTGTAAACCCCATGTACATTTCCAAAAGCAGCTGCAATTGTAAATTGTGGACTTACTTTCATTAACTCTTCATATGCATAAGCTACTTCTTCTGGTTGTGTATACAATTTAGACACATCTACATCAGAATTATCTACACCATCTTCTTCACCACCAGTGATTCCTAATTCAATTTCTAGAGTCATCCCTATTTTGCTCATTCGAGCTAAATATTTTTTACAGATTTCAATGTTTTCCTCAATTGGTTCTTCAGATAAATCTATCATGTGAGAACTATATAAAGGTTTGCCTGTTTCAGCAAAATGTTTTTCACTAGCATCTAACAAACCATCAATCCAAGGTAATAATTTTTTTGCAGCATGATCTGTATGTAGAATTACAGGAATGCCATATAATTCTGCCATTAAATGAATGTGTTTTGCTCCTGCAACAGCACCAGCAATAGCTGCTTTTTCATTTTCATTTGACAACCCTTTTCCGGCATTAAACAAAGCGCCACCATTTGAAAATTGAATAATTACAGGCGAATTTAACTCTTTTGCAGTTTCTAAAACAGCATTTACGCTACTAGAACCAACAACGTTTACTGCTGGTAATGCAAAATTTTTAGCTTTTGCTAGTTTAAATATTTCTTGAACAGTAGTACCTGTTGCAACTCCTGGCTTTATTGAATGACTCATGTTGTGTTGTTTATAATCTAAAAAATAGTTAGGTCAAAAATAGTTATTTTTTAAAGAATTTTATTGTGTTTTTTGTCATTTATTATATTTCAATATAGAATTTACATAGACTAATTAAGGAGATTAGAAAGGATAGTTGATTCCTATATTGTATACAGCGTTATTAAAGTTAAAGTTTTTAAACCATTTGCTTCCAGTTAAATAGGGTTCGTGTGTTTTAAACCCAACATCTATACGTAGTACTAGAAAATTAAAATCGTATCTAGCTCCAAAGCCAGAGCCAACAGCCATTTGTTTAAGAGCCTCAAGACTATTTAGTTTAGCCTTAGATTCTACAAATTTAGAATCAGTTAATTCCCAAATATTACCAGCATCTATAAATAAAGCTCCTTTTAAATTACTTATTAAATCGAACCTATATTCTAAGCTTGTTAAAAATTTAAAATTACCAACATTATATTCTAATCCTGGTGCCGAAGAGCCTGGCCCAAGTTCATAGGTTTTCCATGCTCTTATATCGTTTGACCCTCCTGCAAAATAACTTTTTGTAAACGGGATGTCAGATTTTCCGTAGGCTAAAACAACTCCTAAAAATGATCGAAACCCTAAAACAGAATTCCTAGAAACATCCCAAAACTGCTTGTATTCTACATCGGTTTTGAAATACTGCGCAATGGGTGTATTTGAAATTGTTTTTACACCAGCACTATTTTTTTGATTGCTTAATAGTGAAACAAAATTTCCAGAATTTGCAACTCGTACTCTAAAAAAAGAAAAGTTGTTGTCTTTGTAAGTTAATTGGTTGCTATAGGTATAAGAATACGCAATAGTTGGTATGATAAAGTTAGAGGTAATAATGTTGTAACGATTATTAACATTACCATTATCATTAAATTCTGATGGATAGTTTGCTTGAAAATTTGAATCTGAATTTACAGTATTCATAAAATTTACTGCATTTTCTTTTGACAATACAAAATTTGGGTCGTATGCCATAGCTACTGGTTTTAGTTTTTCAAATTCTGAATCATAAATATTAAAATATTCACTTGTATTTAAATTTCTAATGTACTGAATGTTAAATAATTCTAAGTTGATGGATTTTCGACTGTTAAAATCCCATTTAAAATCAATAACCGCTGTAACTGTTTGTTTATCTAATCCAATATTTTTTTGAACCCCTGTTCCTACTGATAATATTGTTCTAGGAGACATTTCTTTAGGCACCAATCTATTTAAACCGAATGGAGCAAAAAATCGCGGAATTTCTAATGATGCATCTACACCAACTTCCCAGGCATTAAAAAACCCATTAGAATTGCTAAACTGTGTAGAAGTATTAAAGAAAGAGCCAATGAAAGAAAATTTAAATAATTCTGCTCCTTTAAAAGTGTTTCTATTGGTGATTGAAAATTTTTCTGAAACACCTAATTTTCTAATATTAGAATGTGTTAGCTCAGTATCTGTACCGATAGTGTATTTTTCATTTGGGGTTAATCTAATATCTGCAATCAATAAATCAGAATCATTAACTTCTGTATATTTTATGTTTATAGATTTAAAGTTTTTAAGTGATTTTAGATGATTTCGGGTTAGGTTTCTTAGTGTATCGCTGTAAATCTGATTTGGTTTTATAAAGATAGACTGTGATAAATATTTTGGATTGTATTTTATTTTTTGATGTGCAAAAAAATTTATTCCGTTGTAAGTAACTGAGTCTAAATAAGGTTCACTCTCGGTATTAAATGTATAATCTGTGTAGACATTAATTTTACCAATTTTTTTTATTTGAAAAGGTTTATAAACGTTTCTTCCATCTTCATCTGTAAGATATTTATCGGCAATTGTTACAAGTACATTTGTTTTGTTGTCTGTCCTTGTGCTGTCTGGATAAAATCGGATGGCATTGTCAATAAAATTATAAACGCCAGAATTTCTAAAAAGCTCTGTAATTCTTGCAGCTTCTTTGATGAAGTTTTGATCGTTGTATTGGTCACCGGTTTTTAAAAAAGTGCTAATGGTGTCTCTTTGATAAATTGCTTTTAAAACGGAAGACGGAATTTGTCTTATAATTGTATCTAAATAAAAAGGTTTCCCTCTATTGATAATATAAGTGATTTTTGCTTTTTTCTTTTTTAATGTATCTTTTTTTGCAGTTACTTTATTTTTAAAGTACCCTTGAGTAATATAATATGAATTTAAGTTTGTAACCGTTTTGCTAGTTTTTAAATCATTAATAATTACAGGTGATTCACCACTATTTAAAAACCAATTGTTAAAATTAATGTACGATTTTGCGACACCAATACTTTGTTTTTCAGAAAATAAACTTTTGAAAAAAGCATATTTTTTTGGATGTAATGTTGCCCAAGCTTTAGGTGTTTTAGGCGAGTTAGGATTTCCAAGATTATGAAAATATAAAGAAATAGGAATTCCTAAAGTCCTTGCATTTGGTTTTTGAAGCACATAGTCTAACAATTCACTGTTTTTATTTTTCTTGCCATCAACTAAAATTGTTGTAGCTCTTAATAAGTGCTCTTTTTCTGGTACTCTTTTAACAGAGTTACAAGAAGCAAGTATTAAAAATATAAAAAGAGAATAAGAAACTTTTTTCATTAGCTTTGTACTGACTATAACTTGGTTCAAAAGTACTATTTTTAGATGGTTTTTCTAATTTAAAATTAATTAATGAATTTATCAAAGAATCACATTAAACTTATAACTAGTTTACAGCAAAAAAAGTATCGACAAAAACACAAATTATTTGTTGCCGAAGGCGTAAAAGTTGTAAACGAATTGCTCAATTCTACTTTTAAAGTTGCGCAACTTTTTATAACTGATGATTTTGAGGTTTCTACTGAAATAGAAAATATAATAATCGTTACAGAAAAGGAACTAAAAAAAATAAGCCAACTTAAAACACCTAATAAAGTTGTTGGATTGTTTAAAATTCCTGAAACACTTTCAACAAAAAACACAGGAATTATTATTGCACTCGATGCGATAAATGATCCTGGAAATTTAGGGACAATTATTCGTTTGTGCGATTGGTTTGGTGTGCAAAAATTAGTTTGTTCTGCAACAACGGTAGATTGTTACAATCAAAAAGTTGTGCAAGCATCCATGGGTTCTTTGACTCGTGTAGAAATAATTTATACGGATTTGATTGGTTTTTTAAATGAAACTGATTTACCAACATTTATTGCAGATATGGAGGGTGAAAACGTCTATAAAATCGATTTGCCAAAAGAAGCAGTTTTTGTGATGGGAAATGAGGCAAACGGAATTTCTGATGCAATTAGAAAATTGGTTGATGCTAAAATCTCAATTCCAAGGTTTGGAAATATTCAAGAAACAGAAAGTTTAAACGTTGCAACGGCTGCTGCAATTTTATTGAGTGAGTTTAAGAGAAATATTTAATAAACAGTTTTCAGTTAACAGTTTTTGAATCAAAAATTTTAAGCCTTTTCCACTTTACAACTTTGCCACTTTTTTACTTTGCCACTAACTTTTATTCAAAAGCAAAATTTAAGAAAACACCACGAGTTCCTAAAAAGTTAACTGGAGAAGTCCATTGACTATTTGCGCTATCATCATATTTCAATTCGTTATTCATTGCAAAAACACCACGAATTGAAGGAGAAAATTTAAAGAAGTATAAATAAATATCGATTCCAATTCCAACTTCGTACATAAAGTTGTGGGTTTTCATTCTAAATTCTCCGCCAGAATTGTCATTTGCATTTCTTTGATTGCTAGAAAAATTATAATCATAAGAAACTCCAGCCAAGAGAAAAGGTCTTACATTGTCCATTCTGTCTGTGCTAAATTTAAACACAAATGGAATGTGTAAATATGTAGAGCCAATTTCTCGAATGCTATCTTGCTTAGAATTTATATGTGTAAAAGCGAGTGTTTTCGTGTTGCTAATTAACCCTGGTTCAAAACGTACATTAATGTTTTTGTGCAAACGTAAATCAGCAATTAAACCAACGTTAAATCCGCTAGTTGCCGTTACACTTATATTTGCGTTTGCATAATTACTTGTTTTGTAATCAATCTTAAAATCATTCTGATTTACTCCAAGATAAAAGCCATAATGTAATTTTTTCTTATCAAAATTTGGTAAATAATTTACTCTGTCCTTTTGTGCAAATAAAGAATTTGAGAAAATAAAAAGGATTCCTAAAAAAAGTAATTTTAATGGTTTCATAGGTTACTTTGTAGCTGTATAAATTGATGCTACACCAAAAGTTACAGGTGTATCTGTTGCAGTAGTAAACCCATTTTTTAGTAAAATATTGTTGAATTTTTCTCCAAAAGGAAAAGAATTTGCAGATTCTGATAAATACGAATAAGCAACTTTATCTTTAGAGAAGAGTTTTCCAATTAAAGGCAATATTACAGAACAATGAAAACGATATCCTTGTTTATAAGGAAATTTTGTTGGATTAGAAGTTTCTAAAATCACCAACTTTCCGTTTGGTTTTAAAACACGTTTAATCTCTGTTAAACCTTTGTCTAAATTTGCAAAATTACGAACACCAAATGAAACGGTAATCGCATCAAAAGTTTCATCTTTAAACGGCATATTTTCAGAATCGCCAACAATCATTTCTATTTTGTCTGATAAATTTGCTTTGGCAATTTTTTGTTTTCCAACTTCTAACATTCCTGCAGAAATATCTAAACCTGTAATTTTATCAGGATTTAAAGAATTCATCATAATTGCTAAATCTCCAGTTCCTGTTGCAATATCTAAAATTTGCTTCGGATTGTTTTCGCCAACAATAGCAACTACTTTTTTGCGCCATTTTACATCAATTCCAAAAGAAATAACACGATTTAATCCATCATAATTTTCAGAAATATTATCAAACATTTGAGCGACTTGCTCTTTTTTTCCTAATTCTGAATTTTTGTATGGGTTTATTTTTTCTGCTGACATTTTCTTATCCGTTTATTGCAACAACTTCGTTAATTTGATTTGGTAACATTTCTTTTAGCATGGTTTCAATTCCGTTTTTTAACGTTATTGTTGATGACGGACAACCACTACAAGCGCCTTGTAAAACAACACTTACAACTTTACTATCTTGATTGTAAGATTTAAAGGCGATATTACCACCATCCGAAGCAACTGCAGGCTTTATGTATTCATCTAAAATACTAACAATTTTTGCAGAAGTTTCATCCAAATTTTCTGGAGTAATACTTTCAGATTCTTTTTTTTCTTTTTCTGCTTTAGGGATTTGTTTGATAATAGTTTTGTCTTCTTGTAAATACTTAAGAATAAATGTTCTTAATTCGGTTCTAATTTCATCCCATTCTACCATATCAAACTTTGTAATTGAAATGTAGTTTTCTGAAATAAAAACTTCTTTTACAAAGGGAAAATGGAATAAAGCTTGTGCAAGTGGCGATGTTGCATTTGCTTCATCAATATTTTTACATTCAACATCTGTAGTTGTTAGCGATTTTGTAGTTCCAAATTTCATTACTGATGGATTTGGAGTCACTTCTGCATACACTTCAATAGCTTGTTTTTTTTCAGTTTCCTTTATTACACTATTCCCGTCATTTAGATAGGATTCAATTTGTTCTCTAACTTCTTCTTGAACATCTGTCCATTCAACAATATCAAATTTTTGAATTGCAATAAAATTAGCTGTTATAAAAACTTTCTTAACAAATGGTAAATAAAATAACTGTTGTGCTAACGGAGCGTTCTTTGCTTCGTCAATATTATTAAATTCATAGCTTCCACCATTAATCAAAATAGAAGTACTTGTAAATTTAATGATAGAATCGTTTGTTGTATTTTGTATAGAAATTGCTGTTTTACTCATAATAATATAGATGTGATTCGATTGAATTTCATCGAACAAATGTTTGACAAAATTAAGGTAAAAATATGAATGAATAGCAAAGACCTCAAAGGTTTATTTCCGATGAGGTCTCGCTTGTTTTTAAGATTAATTCTTTTATAAATTGATGCTAAATGTAAATGTTAAAATGCGGTTATCAATTTTTAAATCTGCCGCTTTTACTTGATTGTATTGTGGGTAAAAATGATACAACTGGGTATTTGTTTTGTTTTGATATGCAACATCTAATTTTACATTTCCAAAAGTATATCCTGCTCCGTAAGAATATCCCTTGATATTATCTGATGCGATTGCGTTAGCGTCTGGACTCTCAGAATAGTGATATCCACCACGCAAACTAAGTAGTTTAAAGCGCCATTCTGTTCCTACGTTTAATGTATAAGTGTTTCTTAGGTTGTTGTTAAAAAATTGATTTTCTACAGTAAAATCTCCGTTAGAGAGTTTTAGTTTTTTGTAATTATTTAAAGTGTAATCTGCACTTATCAATCCATTTTTGCCAAAAATATACGCAATACTTGCTGTTGTTTTTGCAGGAGTTTTTAATTTATAAGAAAATGCTTGAACAGGAAAATAGTTACCTGCTGTGTTGTCATAAATTGTGTTGTTATTAGTTACTTCTATTTTAGTATCGCCTAAAAAACCGTCATTATTTAAAATATTGGTTTCTTCATTTATCTCTGTAAACCAAGTTGGTGTTTGATAAGAAAAACCTAACCGTAAGCTTTTTGTTGCTTTGTAAATTGCTCCAGCGCTTATAGAAAATCCGGTTCCTAATGTATTGTTTTCTTGATAAAATTTAGCATTTAACACATTTCCAGAACCATCCTTATTTTGTTCGGTTAAAAAAGATTGTTGAGAAAATTTTAAATCATACGTATTTATAGATGCACCTAAATATAAATCGTTTTGATACACACCAGAAATTGCAAAATTATATTCTGAAATTTCACCTTTATATGCTGTGCTAAACTGTTGAGAATCTGAATTTAAATATTGAGTTTTAGGATTTCCTGTATCTAAAGGAAACTCTGTAAATGTTGCAAAACCACTATTTCCGTTTGCAATAAAATTTGTATCAAAATTATTTCTTATAGAATAATTAAAGCTAAACGCAAATTTAGACCAATCGCTATTTGAATAACTGTTATAGACAAAAACTGCTCCAGCTTGAGAAAAGTTAAAATAATCTTCTTGTGTGCTCGTAGAGTTGCCGTAATAAGTAGTTTTTATTTCTGCAGCTCTAGAGTCAAAAGTTGCTGTAAATAAGCTATTGTTAAAAATAGCACCGCTTGCAGGATTTATTTTTATTGCACTAACATCTCCACCCAATGCACCAAATGCGCCACTCATTGCATTGTATCTTGCAGCACCTGTATTGTTGTCTTTTGAAAATAAAATAGCTAAATCTTCATAGCCTAAACTTTGCGAAAAACTAGGCAAAGAAATTGCACAAAAGAGTACAAATAATGTAACTTTTTTCATTTTTTAAATTTAAATATCGTTTGTTAATTTCCTCTTCTTTTAGAAGTATTGCTACTTCTTGTGCTAGAACTTTTTACTGATGAATTTCTATTAGAAGATGTATTTGATCTATATGATTTATTTGAACTTGAAGAACTTCTTCTCGTTGTATTGTATGTTTTTTTATTAGACGAATTTGACCTGTTATTTGCAGAATTATTTCGTTTTGTATTGGTTCTTCTTGTTGTGTTTGTAGAGTTTCTTCTGGTGCTGTTGTTGTTATTCTGAATCGAATTACTTCTTCTTCTCGTATTGTAATTTGTATTGTTAAAAATAGATTTAACTCTAGTGTTTACAGATGAAGCTCTTCTGCTTGAATTTGTGTTTTTAGAATTGTAAAAAAAAGAATTTCTTCTGCTCGATGTGTTTACAGAATTTCGTTTTGAGTACGTATAATTTCTGTTGTTGTCATAATATCTTGTGTTTCTGTAATAAGGTCTGTTATAATAATAAGGTGAATAATAAAAATTATAAAATCTATAATTATTGTAATATCCATATTGGTAAGGGTAGTATGCATAGTCGCCATAAAAACCATATCTAAACCCCCATTGATAGCCCCAATAGCGGTCATAATCATAAAAATCCCAATAATTTCTAAATCTGTTTCTTACGTTGATGTTGATGGTAATATCATCATCATTATTGGTAGTATAACCCCAAGGATCGTTGTTGTAATTGTCATCTAAATCGTTGTATGAAGTATAATCATCTACATCCGTAAAAACAGTTTCCTCTGTGATGTCGTTAAAAGCATTAATTTCTTCTTTAAAATAACTGTCTTCTACATTTTGATATCTTTTTGTGTTTGTAACAAAAACCTTTTCTTCAACATTGCCGTCATCATAAATTCCATCATTAGTATAAACACTTTGGTAAGTCCCGCATGATACTAATACTAAATTTGCAAAAATTGCAAGGCCAAGATAGTAAGCTATTTTTTTTGGATATGATTGAGATTTCATAATATATATAGATCAGATTAATATTGTTTTGCAAAAAAATTAAACTTTGATTGGGACACTAATCTTTTTGCATTAGTTTTGTGCAGGATTTTAAATCCACTATAAAGATAACAAGTTTTATGCCAAACTTTTAAATATGGGTAAGAAGTTAACGACAAGAAAAGAAGATTATTCTAAATGGTATAACGAATTAGTTGTAAAAGCTGATTTAGCAGAAAACTCTGCCGTTAGAGGATGTATGGTTATAAAGCCCTACGGATATGCCATTTGGGAGAAAATGCAATCAGAATTAGATAGAATGTTTAAGGAAACTGGACATGAAAATGCCTATTTCCCATTATTTGTGCCAAAAAGTTTGTTTGAAGCAGAAGAGAAAAATGCAGAAGGTTTTGCGAAAGAATGTGCAGTTGTAACGCATTATCGTTTGCAAAATGATCCTGATAAACCAGGCAAACTTCGTGTAGATCCAGAAGCAAAATTAGAAGAAGAATTGGTGGTAAGACCAACATCTGAAGCAATTATTTGGAATACTTATAAAGGTTGGATTCAATCCTATAGAGATTTGCCTTTATTAATAAATCAATGGGCAAATGTAGTTCGATGGGAAATGCGAACACGTTTGTTTTTAAGAACAGCAGAATTTTTATGGCAAGAAGGCCATACTGCACATGCAACAAAAAAAGAAGCAATTGCAGAAGCAAAACAAATGCAAGAAGTATATGCAGAATTTGCAGAAAACTTTATGGCCATGCCAGTTGTAAAAGGAGCAAAATCAGAAAGCGAACGTTTTGCTGGTGCAGAAGATACTTTTACTATTGAAGCATTAATGCAAGACGGAAAAGCATTGCAAGCAGGAACATCACACTTTTTGGGGCAAAATTTCGCCAAAGCTTTTGATGTAAAATATACTTCTAAAGAAGGAAAGCAAGAATATGTTTGGGCAACTTCTTGGGGAGTTTCAACACGTTTGATTGGTGGTTTAATAATGACGCATTCAGATGATTTTGGATTGGTTTTACCACCAAAATTAGCGCCAATTCAAGTTGTAATTGTGCCAATTTATAAAAATGATGAACAACTAGAAGCAATTTCAGAAAAAGTTTCGGAATTTGTAAAGGGATTCAAGGAAAAAGGAATTTCTGTTAAATTTGATGCTAGAGATACGTTTAGACCTGGAGCAAAATTTGCTGAATATGAGTTGAAAGGGGTTCCTGTAAGAATAGCTTTTGGAGCTAGAGATTTAGAAAATAATACAGTTGAGGTTGCACGTAGAGACACTTTGGAAAAGCAAACCGTTTCTCAAGATGTTGTTGTGAATTTTATTGAGGATTTATTAAATCAAATTCAAGAGAATTTATTTAATAGAGCAGTTAAATATAGAAGTAATCATACTACAGAAGTTACAACTTTTGATGAATTTAAAGAGGTGGTCGAAACAAAGGGTGGTTTTGTTTTGGCGCATTGGGACGGAACAGAAGAAACCGAAGATAAGATTAAAGAAATAACCAAAGCAACCATTAGATGCATTCCAAATGACACTAAATTTGAAAAAGGAATTTGTGTATTTTCGGGGAAACCGTCAAGTAAAAAAGTGTTGTTTGCGAAGGCCTATTAAATATTTTTAAAAAAAATTAAAAAACTATTGCAGAGTTTCAAAAACGTTGTATATTTGCACCCGCAATCGGTAATAAGATTGTAATGGTCCGTTCGTCTAGGGGTTAGGACGCCAGGTTTTCATCCTGGTAACACGGGTTCGATTCCCGTACGGACTACAAGTTTTAAAATAAACTAAAATAAACATTATGGCAAATCATAAGTCAGCTTTAAAAAGAATTAGAAGTAACGAAGCAAAGAGGTTAAGAAACAAGTATCAGCATAAAACTACAAGAAATGCTGTAAGAAATTTGCGTGCAGTTGAAGATAAAAAAGAAGCTGAAGCATTATTACCTTCTGTTATTGCAATGTTAGATAAGTTAGCAAAGAACAATATTGTTCATGTTAATAAAGCGAGTAATTTAAAATCTAAATTAACAAAGCACGTAGCTGCATTGTAATTTTTAGATTAAACAATACAAAAAAGCGTTCTGAATTTCAGAACGCTTTTTTTATTTTATAATTTCGTTGAATTTTAGCATTACCAATCATAACCTTTATTTGCATCTAACTTAATAAAGATAAATAATAGTAATGTAAATCCCCAAAGAGAAGATCCGCCGTAACTAAAAAACGGTAAAGGAATTCCTACTGTTGGTAATAACTGAATTACCATTCCAATATTTATTACTACATGAAAAAAGAGAATGGAGGCTAATCCATATCCGTAAATTCTTCCAAATTTATTTTTATGAGTTTCTGCTAAATAAATGATTCGATAGAGTAGTAGCATAAACAAAACGATAACAAAAGCACTTCCTGTAAAACCCCATTCTTCACCAACCGTTGTAAAAATATAATCGGTGTCTTGTTCTGGCACAAAATTTCCTTGCGTTCTATCACCTTGTAAAAAACCTTTTCCAAACCCCCCACCAGAACTAATTGCTTGTAAAGATTGATTTGTGTTATACCCAATTTTTTTTGTGTCTTGAGAAAGGCCTAAAAGAATTTCGAATCGATCTCTTTGGTGTTGCTCAAAAACATTATTAAAGATATAACCAGAACTAAAAATATATAGTCCAAAAATTAGATATAGCCCAAGAATTTTATGCCAATTAAACTTAAAATATCCTTTGTTTTTCTTTAAAAAATAAAAAACAATTATAGTTAATAGTGCAAAAACAACAGAGATGATTGTGGTTGGTCCAAAAAGTAATGTTAGTAAAAACAATACAATAGCAAGTGCGCCAATAGTGATATAGTTTAATGTTAGTCCTTCTCTGTTTAATACAAAAAAGAAAGAAAGATATACCAATACAGAACCTAGATCTGGTTGTAATGCAATTAAAACTGCGGGTAAAAAAATGATGATAAACGCTTTTATTTGATTTTTTACTAGTTTTAAATTGTAATGACGATCACTAAGTAGCTTAGCAATTGCTAATGCAGTAAATGCTTTAGCAAATTCTGATGGCTGAAAACTTGCGTTTCCAAATCCATACCATGAAGTTGCACCATTAATATTTTTACCAAAGAAGAAAAGTCCAACTAAAGAAAGAATGCCTAATAAATATAAAATACTTGCAAATTTTTCGTAAAATTTTGAATTAAAAAAAAGTATGAAAATAATTAACGGAACACATAATATTATCCATAACAACTGCTTTCCAAATCTAGTAGACAGATCAAAAATCTCAGAATTATTATCAGTAGTTGTAGCAGCAAAAATGTTCATCCAGCCAAAACCAACTAAAGTAATATAGAGGATTACTAAAATCCAATCTATACCATAAAAAATATTATTTTTTTCTACTCTCAATCTTTAAATTCTGTTTTGTTTATCAACTCTTTTTGATTATAAATATCTCTTAAGCTAAGATTAATCATGCTGTTTTCTATCCATTTTCTTCTATTGCCAGAGATCTTTTTATTTAAGTATTTTTCTATTAATAAACTTGTAATTGGAGCGGCAATTGTAGATCCGTAGCCTCCGTTTTCTACAAATACAGCAATAGCAATTTGTGGATTGTCTTTTGGAGCAAAGGCAATTAAAATAGAATGATCTCTTAATTGTTTTCTTACCCCATTTATAATGGCGAAATTTTCTGATGTTCCGGTTTTTCCTACAATATCAATTCCGTTTACTTTACTATATGTACCTGTACCTGTTTTAAAAACCTCATGCATTCCTTCTATAATTGGGTCATAATATTTAGCATCTATAGTTGTTCTTTTAGCAACAGTGTATTTAGGGTCTTTAATGTTTTTTCCATCTGTTTTCTTTAATATATGTGGAGTGAAAAAATATCCTTTATTAGCAATTGCAGCGGTAACATTAGCCAATTGAATGGGGGTGGTTAATATCTCACCTTGTCCGATTGCATTAGAAATATTTGTTGTTGGTCCCCAAGAATATTTATATCGAGAATCATAATATTTTCCGTCTGGAATCAAACCTCTATTACCAATTGGTAAATCATAACCTAAATAATTTCCTAGGCCAAAACTTTTTACATGATTACTCCAAACATCCATGCCAATACTTGCAGATTCTGCATTTTCTATTATTTTTCTGTAAGCTGTAGAAAAATAACTGTTACAAGATTTAGAAATTGCTGTGTTTAATTTAATAGGTCCACCAAAAATATTACAATGACATTTCTGAAAGTCGCTTTTTTTATTTCCATATCTGTATCCTCCATAACAATACACATTAGTATTGTGGTCTATTACACCTTCTTGCAAACCAATAAGTGCATTGACAAGTTTAAAAGGGGATCCTGGAGCATAGGTTGCTTGTAAAGATCTATCAAAAGTTGGTTTATCAGGATTTTCAGGGTTCATTAAAATGACTGAATTTTTAGATCTTTTTCTTCCAACCATCATATTTGGATTGTAGGTTGGTGATGAAATTAATGCTAGAATTTCTCCAGTTTTGGGCTCAATTGCTACAATACCACCTCGCTTTCCAGACATTAATAATTCTCCGTATTGTTGTAATTCGCTATCAATTGTTAATGTGATGTCTTGACCATTCACTGCAAGAGTGTCATATTCTCCGTTTTTATATTTTCCGATAATTTTGTTTAAGCGATTTCTATGGAGAAATTTTTTTCCTTTAATTCCACGTAAAATAGAATCGTATGATTTTTCTACTCCGCTACTTCCAATTAATTCTCCTTGTTGGAAATTTGGGTTGTTTTTTGCTTCTAATTCGTTTACCTCACTTATGTAACCCAATACATTTGCAGCAGAGTTGATTGGATAATCTCTAATGTTTCTTTTTTGAATATAAAATCCTTTAAATTTATGAAGCTTTTCTTGTAAAAAAGCAAAATCCTCTTTTGCTAATTGTTTTAAAAAAACAGATGGAAGCCAAGGGGAATAATTTTCAGCAGTTTTGTATTTTCTTTCAAAATAGTCAATATCAATTTTTAAGAGGTTGCAAAACTCAATTGTATCTAATTGCTCAACTTCATTCGGAACAACCATAACATCATAAGAAAGTTGATTGGCAACTAAAAGTTTTCCGTTTCTATCAAAAATATAACCTCGCTCTGGGTAATCATAAATTACTTTTACGGCAGCATTGTGATTTGGATCTAAATCAGCTCCTTTGATTACTTGTAATTGAAATAATCTACCTATTAATATTAATCCTGCTAGAGTAATAAAAAAGTAAAGTAAAACGCTACGCTTCATTTATTTTTTCTTTCTGATAATGTATGTTCCTAAAAAAAACAAAACTGAAGTAAAAATACTTGAATACAATGTGTTAGCAATAACACTTGAAAAGTTTTGTGTGCTAAAGTTAGCTAAAGAAAATAAGATGAAGTGATGTATTACTATTAAAATTATCACATAATTAAAAACTTTTCCAAATGGCTCCTGATGTAAATCAAATAATAAATAATCTTGTTCTGTTTTTTTAAAAATTATTCGAACAAGAAAAAGTCTTATGTAGGCAATAAATAGTAAAGAGAAAGCGTTAATTCCGCCAGAATCAGAAAAGAAGTCAATTGATAATCCTAATAAAAAGGAGAGGAATAAAAATAAGTATCGTTCTTTTTTTAAAGGATAAAATATTACAAAAGCAACATATAAATAAGGATTTATATAATCTAAAAATAACACATTGTTTAGTATTAAAACTTGTAGTAGAAGGAGAGAGAAAAACAAAAAAGAAATATAACTAACTTTATTCATCTAAAAAATTGATTAAAGTTTTTATTTCCTCTTTATCTAAAGCGGTGACCACATATACATTTTTAAGATTACTCATGTCATTAAATAATTTAATATCTATTGAGTTATTACTGCTTTGTGAGTTGATTTTTTGAACGATTCCAATTAAAATACCTTCTGGAAAAATAGTTGATTTCCCTCCGGTAATTATTGTGTCTCCAACTTTTACATCTGCTTGCCTTGGAATGTCTTCTAGCTGTACCACGTTATAATTTTGTCCGTCCCAAACCAATGTCCCAAAGTGAGAGCTGTTTTTTAATCTTGCGTTAATTTTACTATTGCTATTCAATATAGACTGTACTCTTGCGTAATTTGCACTAGCATCATCAGTTATTCCAATAATACCTTTGCTATTTATAACGGCCATTTCTTTAAAGACACCTTGATTTTTTCCTTTATTGATAAGGAGAATGTTATTTGGAGTATGGTAGCTATTTCTGTAAATTTTAGCAGTAGAGTAGGTGTATTTTTGGTGATATTTTATTGAATCAACAACAGAAAACGTAACCATTGAATCTGCTTTTGAAGTATATTTTTCTACTAAATTTCTTAAGTTGTTGTTTTCTAGTATCAGTTCTTCATTTTGATGTTTTAAATTGAAGTAATTAGAAAAATGTGATGTTTTTTCGTAAAAACCACCAGTCACTTCATTCGCAGAACTTATAAATTTACTTTTGTGAAAGTTGTTGTTGTTAATTGTAAAAAATATAGATATAAACCCTAACAACAAGAAAAAAAGAAAATACTTATACTTTTCAAAGAAATAAAATAATTGTTGCATAAAAAAGAGTCAAATGTATTTTATTTCATTAATATACTTTTGTATTTTTCAATTTCTTTTAAAGCAATCCCTGTTCCTCTTACAACGGCTCTTAAAGGGTCTTCTGCAACATAAACAGGTAAGTCTGTTTTTCTAGATAAACGTTTGTCTAATCCTCGAAGCATTGAGCCACCACCAGCTAAATAAATTCCAGTATTGTAAATATCTGCAGCTAATTCTGGCGGAGTTTTAGATAAAGTTTCCATTACTGCATCTTCAATTCTTAAAATAGATTTGTCTAATGCTTTAGCAATTTCTCTGTATGAAACTTGTACTTGTTTTGGTTTTCCACTTAGTAAATCTCTACCTTGAACCAACATGTCTTCTGGTGGAGAATCTAAATCTTCAGTTGCTGCTCCAATATTAATTTTAATTTTTTCTGCCGTGGTTTCTCCAACATATAAGTTGTGTTGTGTGCGCATATAATACATAATATCGCTTGTAAATAAATCACCAGCAACTTTTACAGATTGATCGCAAACAATACCAGCTAAAGCAATAACTGCAATTTCAGTTGTTCCTCCTCCTATGTCAATAATCATGTTTCCTTTAGGCTCCATAATATCAATACCAACACCAATTGCAGCTGCCATTGGTTCAAAAATCAAATAAATTTCTTTGGCGTTCATATGTCTTGCCGAATCCTGTACAGCTCGTCTTTCAACCTCTGTAATTCCAGATGGAATACAAATTACCATGCGCAATGCAGGTGGAAATAATTTCTTTTTGATAGATGGAATTTGCTTTACAAATTCTTTAATCATTTCTTCTGATGCTTGGAAATCTGCAATAACGCCATCTTTTAACGGACGAATGGTTTTAATATTTTCGTGCGTTTTTCCTTGCATTAAGTTTGCTTCTTTTCCAACAGCGATAATTTTACCAGTTATTCTGTTACGGGCAACTATAGATGGACTATCTATTACCACTTTACCATTGTGAATGATAAGTGTATTCGCAGTACCTAAATCGATAGCGATATCTTCCGTCATAAAATCGAAAAAACCCATAAAATTATTTTTTTTTATTTTTTAATGTATTCTTACAAATCTACTAAAATTCTGTGTTCAAATCACACAATATTTAATAGTTATTTATTAGTGCTTAAAATGTCTTGTTCCAGTTAAAACCATTGAAATATTATTGTTGTTACAATAATCAATGCTTAGTTGGTCTTTAATAGATCCACCAGGTTGTATTACACTTGTTATTCCTGCATTTCCAGCAATTTCTACACAATCTGGAAAAGGAAAAAAGGCGTCGCTTGCCATTACAGAGTTGTTTAAATCAAAATTAAAATTCTTTGCTTTTTCAATTGCTTGATTTAAAGCATCAACTCTGCTTGTTTGCCCAGTTCCACCAGCTAGTAATTGTTTGTCTTTAACTAATATTATGGTGTTCGACTTTGTGTTTTTACACAATTTAGAAGCAAATAATAAGTCTTCTAACTGACTTTTGGTTGGTTTATTGTTGGTTGCATAAGATAAATCTTCTAAACCATCTGTTTTAAAATCTTTATCTTGAACTAAAGCGCCATTTAAACAAGTCCTAATAGTTGTTTTTGGTAAATCAACTTCTTTCTGAATTAATATAATTCTATTTTTCTTTCCTTTTAAAATAGTCAAAGCATCATCTGTAAAAGAAGGGGCAATAACAACTTCGCAAAATAATTTATGAATTTCTTTTGCAGTTTCTAAATCAATCTCTGTATTTGCAATTAAAATTCCGCCAAAAGCAGAGACAGGATCTCCCGCTAAAGCATCAATATAAGCTTCTTTTATCGTTTTTCTTTGAGCAAAACCACAAGCATTATTGTGTTTTAAAACAGCAAATGTAGGTGCTTCTCCTTTAAATTCGGCCATTAAATTTACTGCAGCATCAACGTCTAACAGGTTATTATAACTTAATTCTTTTCCATGTAATTTATCAAACATTGCTTCTAAATCACCAAAGAAAAAACCTTTTTGATGTGGATTTTCTCCATATCGTAAAACCTGTCCACTTGTTTCGCTAATTTTCAAAACTGCTTCCTCGTGATTTGAATTAAAGTAGTTAAAGATAGCAGTGTCGTAATGCGATGAAATATTGAATGCTTTTGCAGCTAATTTTTTTCTGTCCGATAAAGAAGTTGATCCATTGTTCTCAGAAATCAATGATAAGAAATCATTGTATTGCTCCATTGAAGAGATGATAACTGTGTCTTTAAAGTTTTTTGCTGCTGCTCTAATTAATGAAATTCCGCCAATATCAATTTTCTCAATAATGTCTTCTTCTGAAGCACCAGAAGTAACCGTTTTTTCAAACGGATATAAATCTACAATCACTAAATCTAATTGCGGAATTTGATATGCTTCCATCTCGGAAACATCACCATCATGGTTTTGTCGGTTTAATATCCCTCCAAAAACTTTTGGATGTAATGTTTTAACTCTACCACCTAAAATAGATGGATAAGAGGTTACGTCTTCTACCGGAATTACAGGGATACCTAAATCTTTAATAAATTTTTCAGTACCACCAGTTGAATAAATTGTTACGTTTTGTGCGTTTAATTTTTCAACCAAAGGCTGCAATCCGTCTTTGTGAAAAACAGAAATTAATGCAGATTTAATAGTTTTTGTGCTGGTCATTGTGTTGGGTTGTTAAGCACGCAAAGCTACTAAATATCTAGCTTAAAGCAATAGGTTTTTTATTTAAATTAAACCTTAATCGAGTTCGAATCTGGTTTTAAAATTGTTGACTAAACTAGTGTAGTTTTGGTATTTTTTTGAAGAGAAATCGTTCTTTTTAGAACTTGTAATTTTGCTTAAAAAAGCACTAAAAATAGTGTTTTGTTTTTTCATCTGTAGGGGATTAATGATTACAAAAAATTTATATACATCAAATATATATGTAACAAACTTAAATAAATTTTTTAGAATAAACAATTGCTCAAGATTTTTTTATAATATTTTAGAAACCTTTTTGCAAATATACTCTAACAATTCTTCGTCTTTTTTTGTAAATGTGTTTGCTGTATGAGAATCGATGTCTATTTGACCAATATTTTCTCCTTTTACAAAAATCGGAATTACAATTTCAGATTTTACTTTCCATCCACAAGAAATATAATTATCCTGTTCCGAAACATCTTGTACTACAAAATTTTCATTACTAACAGCAACTTGTCCACAAATTCCTTTTCCGAAAGGAATAATAACATGATCTGTTGGTTCTCCAGTAAATTGTGCTAATTTTAATTCTTCTTTGTCTCCGTTTTTAAAATAAAAACCAACCCAATCATAATAAGGTATTTGAGACTCTAAATAATCACAAATTTCTTGAAGTTTTTCTTCTTTAGTATTTGAACTGTCAATTATTGAAGAAATATGTTGTTTTAAATTATCTAGCTGCATGTTGTTTTAATTGAAATTACTTAAATTTGTTAAGCATGAATATTATTGCTGCAAAATAAATACATTTTAGGTTGAATAAGTATAAAAATAGTGCTCTTTTTTTAGTTAAATTTTTTTTAACCTATTTTCTGCTTTTTACTTTTTATGCTACTTATTTAAATTCTAGTCAATCAAAAAATAATGGTTTTCAATGTGCATCAATAACATCCAAGGTTGCAGATCAAACAGTTTCGGTTTTAAATTTTATTGGATATGATGTTACTAGTGCGCAGCACAATACAGAAATGTCTGTAAAATTAATTGTAAATAATCAATATACAGCAAGGGTTATTGAAGGCTGTAACTCTATCAGCATTATCATTTTGTTTGTAGCTTTTATTGTAGCATTTTCTGGCCCCAAAAGAACAACTATAATTTATGCAATTATTGGTAGTCTAATAATATATGTAATAAATATATTGCGAATTGCTTTTTTAACAGCAATGTTGTATCAATACCCAAATCAACAAATGGTGTTGCATAGTTTAGTTTTTCCTGCAATTATTTATGGAACAACATTTTTATTGTGGGTTATTTGGGTTCAAAGATTTTCACATCAAAAAAAATGAAAAAAGGTTTTAAATACATATCAATAATAATTTTAATTGCACTATTTTTTTTAATTAGAGCATTTGAGAATGATTTGTTTTATGACCCGTTAATTACCTATTTTGAAAATGATTATCTGTATTCAAGTATGCCAGAGGTAAATACTTGGAAGTTGGTAGTAGATTTATTGTTTAGGTACACTTTAAACTCATTAATTACTTTATGTATTATTTACATAGCTTTTGATAAAAAGCGGTTTGTAAAGTTTGCAGGCTTTTTTTTAATGTTAGCTTTTATAATATTGATCGTTGCTTTTGTGTTTTTATTAAAAGGAGAATTTAGACAGGGTTATTTGTTGCCTTTTTATGTTAGAAGGTTTTTAATTCACCCACTATTTTTATTATTACTTTTTCCTGCATTTTATTATATGAAATTAAATAAATTAAGAAGATTTTAAAGCGTTGCGATACGTTAAATTAATTAGTCACAAATTAAATAAAACAATAAAAATGAAAAAAATAGTATTTGTAATAGCAGTTGTTTTCTCAATAGGTTTTGTGTTTACAGCATGTAAATCAGAGAAAAAAGAAGTTAAAAAAGAACATGTAACGGTTGATAAAGAGTCAAAAGAATTAGCGCATAATACGTATCAATGCCCAATGGATTGCGAAAAAGGCAAAACATATGAGAAAGAAGGAGTTTGCCCAGTTTGTAAAATGAAGCTTAGAAAAAAAGTGACAGAAGAAAAAGATTCAGGCGAGAATCATTAAATAAAAAAACCTCGAAAATTTCTCGAGGTTTTTTATGTAAACTACTTGATCGTTATTACTTTTTCTTCAAAAATGATGGAACCATCACTTGCAATTCCTTCTATGTAGAATCGAATACTTTTTTGATTTAAATGCGGAACTTTAAACGTGTAACTTTCTTTATCTAATTCAATTTTTGATTTCCAATAAATACCACCGAAATTTTTAAAAATATCTGACGAAGTAGAATAATATTTTGGTTGATAGTATTCTTTTGATTTAGAAAAACCAGTTGGCAGCTCATTAGTTAAAAATGTTTTCTTGTTTGCGTACTTTCTAACGGGATTGGTAAATAAATAAATTTCTCCACCAAAAGATTTTGTATAATGAATCTCATCAAAATCTTCAACATTTAAATGATTAATCATATAGATACTATTCTCATACTGGCTAACAATTTGGGTGTTGTCTACAAATACTTTTACAAAATCAGCAGTGATTCCAGGTGTTTTTACAAGGTTATTGTCTTCACCTCCTAAAATACTAGTTGGTCCTCTACTTTTTCCTCTATTTGTAGAAATGGTACCACTTTGTGAGAAATCTGCGTTAATATCAAAGCCTCTGTTTCTTAAGAAATCAAGGATATTTACTCT
Source organism: uncultured Flavobacteriaceae bacterium (assembly GCA_913065125.1). Classification (GTDB taxonomy): domain Bacteria; phylum Bacteroidota; class Bacteroidia; order Flavobacteriales; family Flavobacteriaceae; genus Polaribacter; species Polaribacter gochangensis. Next base: position 97,328 of record CAJYAG010000003.1, read on the forward strand.
TTTGGGAATTAATCCATCAGAAACTTTAAATGTTTGATATGAACCTGAAGTTTTTGGCTTGTGTTTTAATTTTGATTTCCCTTTTACAACTACTTCATCTAAAAGAATTCTTTCCTTTATATAGTCTTTTAAGTTTAGATTTAATTCATTCAATTTGTAAGAATACTTATTTACAGCAATAGAATTTGTGTTTATTCTAGGTAAATAATTAGCATAAATTTGGGGTTTTATCAATTTGTTTTTTTCTTGGATTGAGAAACTAACCTTGCTAGAATCTGATAAATAAATATTGTCAAAAGAAAACTTGTTATTAGTTACCGGAGCAGACAATAAAAGTTCACTTTCAGAAGAAAATAAAACGATGGTTGTATCATCATTGAGATCATTCATGTTTACAGTTCCTTTAACCGTAATCCCTTTTTCAAAGTCAAAATTTTGCTTTGGAGTAGTATTAAAAATATTGTACCAGTTGTATTTGCTCCATCCTTGTGTTAAAAGCAATAGGTCTAAATCTGCTAATTTTTTTCTATTTGTGTTTTTAAAATAGTAAGCACTGTTTTCAACATCTCCTTTTATATATGGTTTTAATAGAAACTTAGAATACATTGTGTTTTCTAAAGCATAACTTTTAGTGCTTTCTGGTAAAAAAGTAGCACTCAAAAAATGATTTTTCGTATCGTTTTTAGTTAGCGTTATTGTTAATGAATCTCTAGATTTTGAAATTACTTTAGAAGAAATATCAGAATATAAATCCTGATGATTGTTAAAGAACACTCTTTCTAAGATTGGCTGCATCTTATCATTTAAAATTGTAATAATATTTGTCCCTTTTTGTAATTTTTTAACAGATAAAAAGGAATTATAAGAAAAGGTGTTTTCTTTTAATGAAAACGAACTTTTAAGGATAGATGATGTGTTGTGTATATAAATGTGATACGTGTTGTTTACAGCATTTTTTAAAGTCTCTTTATTGGTTTGCATTGTTAATTTTATAAAAGTAGAATTAGGATTGTCAACGTTAAGCGTAATTCCAACTTTTTTTGCAGCTTCAATATTTTTTATAATAGTTTCCTCACCTTGAGTTGTGATTTTAACCTTATAATTGATGTTTGGTTCATAATAAAAACTAACTTTCCCTAAACCAAACTGATTTGTGCTTACTTCTTTTACAACGTTGTTTTTATCGTCTAGTAAAACACCCGATTTTATTTGAACACCTTTATTTTTTTTGTCTTTAATGACGATGCCAACAACTGCGTTTGTAGCTTCTACTAAATGACCACCTTCAGGCAACAATTGTAAATCGTAATTACTGTCCGATTCAATTATGTTTTCTTCAGATTTTTTGCCTCCAACAATTTGTATTTTTTGGATATAAGATTCGTCTTCTTTAAAATTTTGCATCCAATTAGTAGATGCTTTTAAATAATAGGTTCCGTCTGTAAATGTAGAGTCAATTTTTATGCTTCCTGACGCAATTCCGTTTTTAACAAAAAGCAATTGAGATTGTTTGTGTTCCCCTTTTTCATTATAAATTGCACTGTATAAATTTGTTGTGTGGTTGTGTAATTTTTTAGTTTTTTGATCTAAGATGTAGGCTTGAAACCAAACTTCTTCACCATTAATAAAGCTTGTTTTGTTTAAGTGTAAGTATGGAATCTCTCTCGTTAATTTAAAGTAATTAACATACGAAGAATCTAACGATTTTTTTTCTTGACCAAAACAAGCAACTGTGAAAATTGATAAAAAAAGAGATAGGAATGTGTTTTTTTTCATAGCTTAAAGATAATTAATTATTTATTGTTTAATTACAAAAATCATTCCAATAAAAAAACCTCGAGAATTTCTCGAGGTTTTTAAGTTAAGTATCGAATTTCTCGACTACATCATTCCTGGCATTCCACCACCCATTGGAGGCATTCCACCACCAGGATTATCTTCTTTAATGTCGATTAATGCACATTCAGTTGTTAAAATCATTCCAGCTACAGAAGCAGCGTTTTCTAAAGCAACACGCGTTACTTTTTTAGGATCGATAATTCCTGCTTTTAACATATCCACATATGCATCAGATTTGGCATCGTAACCAAAATCTTTTTTACCTTCTAATACTTTGTTGATCACTACAGAACCTTCTCCACCAGCATTTTCAACAATGGTTCTCAAAGGAGATTCTATTGCTCTAGCAACAATTTGGATTCCTGTTACTTCATCTAAGTTATCAGCAGTTAATTTTTCTAGTACTTTTTTAGCACGAACTAAAGCAACTCCACCACCAGCAACAATTCCTTCTTCAACTGCAGCTCTTGTTGCATGTAAAGCGTCATCAACTCTGTCTTTCTTCTCTTTCATTTCTACTTCAGAAGCAGCACCAACATATAAAACTGCAACTCCGCCAGCTAATTTAGCCAAACGTTCTTGTAGTTTTTCTTTGTCGTAATCAGAAGTTGTTGTTTCTATTTGTGCTTTAATTTGATTTACTCTCGCTTTAATATCTGCAGCATTTCCAGAACCATTTACAATCGTTGTATTGTCTTTGTCTATTGTGATGCCTTCAGCAGTTCCTAGTAAATCTAAGGTTGCGTTTTCTAAAGAAAAACCTCTTTCTTCAGAAATTACTGTTCCTCCTGTTAAAATAGCGATGTCTTCTAACATTGCTTTTCTTCTGTCTCCAAAACCTGGAGCTTTAACAGCAGCAATTTTTAATCCACCTCTTAATTTGTTTACCACTAAAGTTGCTAACGCTTGTCCGTCTACATCTTCAGCAATAATTAATAAAGGTCTTCCAGATTGAGAAACTGGTTCTAAAATTGGAAGAATTTCTTGTAAGTTAGAAATTTTCTTATCAAATAATAATACATACGGATTTTCTAAATCTGCAATCATTTTATCTGCATCTGTAACAAAGTATGGAGATAAATATCCACGATCAAATTGCATTCCTTCAACAACATCAACGTAGGTGTCCATTCCTTTTGCTTCTTCAACAGTAATTACGCCTTCTTTACCAACTTTGGTAAAAGCAGTGGCAATTAAATCTCCAATAACATCATCGTTATTTGCAGAAATAGAAGCAACTTGTTTTATTTTTTCAGATGAATTACCAACTTTTTGAGATTGTTTGTCAAGATCTTTCACAATAGCAGTTACTGCTTTGTCAATTCCACGTTTTAAATCCATCGGATTTGCACCTGCAGCAACATTCTTTAATCCTTCTTTTACAATTGCTTGTGCTAATACGGTTGCAGTTGTTGTTCCGTCACCAGCTAAATCGTTGGTTTTAGAAGCAACTTCTTTAACCATTTGAGCTCCCATGTTTTCTAATTCGTTCTCAAGTTCAATTTCTTTTGCTACAGAAACTCCATCTTTTGTAACAGTTGGAGCTCCAAATGCTTTAGAAATAATTACATTTCTTCCTTTTGGACCTAAGGTTACTTTTACTGCATTTGCTAATGCGTCAACTCCACGTTTTAAACCATCACGTGCTTCAATATCAAATTTTATATCTTTTGCCATTTTATTTAATTTTTGCTTTTAGCTGTTTGCCTTTGGCTGTTTGCTAAAAGTTTTAGTTACTAGATTAATTTTTATTTTTTAAGCTAAAGGCAAATAGCCAAAAGCTAATAAGCTTTTTAAATAATTGCTAAAATATCGCTCTCTCTCATCATTAAATAATCAGAACCTTCTAATTTTAATTCAGTTCCTGCGTATTTTCCGTATAAAACAGAATCTCCAACTTTTACAGTTAAAGGCTCGTCTTTGGTACCGTTACCTATTGCAACGACAGTTCCTTTTTGAGGTTTTTCTTTAGCGTTATCAGGAATAATAATACCTGAAGCTGTAGTTGTTTCTGCAGCAGCTGGTTCTACAAGAACTCTGTCTGCTAAAGGCTTAATGTTTAATCCCATTTTTATAAATTTTTGATTAATTAATAGTTTTTATTATGATAAATAAAGAGTCATAAATTATACCAATTATCAAAAACTGACAATTTTACTATAACTTAGTTTTCTTTGTAAAATATATAGATACAAAAAATGCCAACGTGTCATTTACGTTGGCATTTATATATTTGTTTACGAACTTAATTAGTTAAGACTATCGTTAGTTGTAACTGGGTTCGTATTTACTGGAGTTGGATTTACATTTTCTAATGTATTCTCTAACTGAGGATTGTTGTTGCTTGCTCTTGGAATTGCAAAATTTGCTAATAAGATTAAAGCAAACATAGAAATTGCTAGAGTCCAAGTAGATCTGTCTAAAAAGTTGTTTGTGTTTTGTACACCACCCATAGATTGTGCTCCACCGCCACCAAATGAAGAAGATAATCCTCCACCTTTTGGATTTTGTACCATAACGATTAATATTAATGCAATTGCAACGATTAATATTAAAATTAAAATGATTGTATACGTACTCATGATTTATTTTTTTGTAAAATTCTAATTCTTTTAATTTGGTCTGCAAAGAAACCACTTTTTTCTGGATATTTCAAACTTAATATTTCATATGCTTTGATAGCGTTTTCGTACTTATTTTGCTCTAAATATACTTTCGCTAGGGTTTCAGTCATTAAGTAAGAGTCTTGTTTCTCTTCTAAAACAACTTCCTTTCTTTCTGTGTCTTTAGAAATCTTAGAAATTTTTGGATTTTGTTTGATAAAAGTATCAATAATCACTTTTTTATCTATGGTTTCTTTTTCAACAGGATTTCTTTCAATCTTTTTTTGTGAAGCTAATTGCATCCATTCGTTAAAAGAATGTGTTTCTGTTTTAGAAAATGAAATAGGTTTGCCAATTGATAATTCTTCTTTAATAGTAATAACAGGTTCTTCTTTAATTATTTTCTCAGTAATTTGTTGATGTACTTCTTTAGGTTCTAGTTTTTGTTCTTCAACGAATTTTGAGGATGTGATAAAATCAAACAAAACACTTCTGTCTGTTGTATGTGCAGCTGTTGTTTTTAATTCGGCATTGTATTTAAAACTATCATTATTTTTTAATCCTTTTAAATAAACGGCTCTAGCAGCCTGAAAATACGGATATTCTTCAATGATGGTTTTTATTACTTCTGTGTTTTCAGTAGTAATTTTTTGAGGATTTTTTAATGTTTCGGTAAAGCTGTTTGTGTTCATAATACATTTACCATTTTGCGACAGATGCGTTAAAAATATCTTGCGTTATTCTATCTATAATCTCTTTATAAGCTGTTTCTAAAACACCCCCGGTTAGTTGTGAATTAGCTGGGTAATCATGATAAAAAGAAAAAGATTTTTCGAAATTATCTTTTTCTATGAACTTATTAAAATAACGAACATTTACCGTAATTGTTAATCTGTTTTGCGCTGCAGTTTGCTGAGCAGTTGAGCTCATTGGTGCAATTCTGTAGCCTGTAATTTCTCCTTCAAAACGTAAATCTCCACCAGAACTTACTAAGCTTAAATTGGTTTGTCTTAAAAATAAATCCTGAAAATCTTGCGTAAATTTCTGACTTAAAGAGGGTTCAACTAAAGGCGCATTATTTCTAAAAAAGTCTATTTGTAAGGTTTTTGCTTTACCTGTATCTCCACCTGTAAAAGAATAAGCACCACAAGATGTTATGAGTATTAAACTAATAAAAAAAGTTGCGATGTAGAATAGTTTTTTCATACGAATTTCAAATATAAACAAAAGTAAGACTTACAAATCGTATTGTTTAATTTTTCTATATAATGTACGTTCAGAAATACCTAATTCTTTAGCGGCTAATTTCCGTTTGTTATTATTTTTTTCTAGCGACTTTTTTATCATTTCAACTTCTTTATCTTGTAATGATAACGATTCGTCTTCTTCAATAGTTTCGATAAAATCGTATTTATCATCATCATTGTCAGTTGAATTTGATTTTGATATTTGAACCACTTCAACATTGCTAGCTCCATGTTGTTCTTTGTAAATTTTTTCTAACAATTTGTGATTTTCTTCTTGCAAATCATCAATGTCATCATTCTTTAAAATATCTAATGTCAATCTTTTTAAATCATTAATGTCATTTCGCATGTCAAACAAAATTTTATACATTATATCTCGTTCGTTTGCGAAATCTGAATTTGAACTGCCAGAATTGCCTATCACAGCGGGTAAATTACCTTGATTGTTGGGTAAATACTGAATCAATTTTTCTGCAGTAATCAATCTGTTTTCTTCGACAACTGATACTTGTTCAGCAATATTTCTTAACTGTCTAATGTTTCCTGGATAACGATAATTCGTTAGCAAATTAACAGCGTTTTCCTCTAATCTAATCGTTGGCATTCCGTATTTCTGTGCAAAATCTGCCGCAAATTTTCGGAACAATAAATGAATGTCTTCTTTACGTTCTCTAAGTGGTGGTAAAGAAATTTCAATCGTGCTTAATCTGTAAAATAAATCTTCTCTAAATTTTCCTTTCTGAATGGCATTTGCCATTTTTAAGTTTGTAGCAGCAACTATTCTCACATTTGTTTTTTGTACTTGAGATGAACCAACTTTTATAAACTCCCCATTTTCTAAAACACGTAATAACCTAACTTGAGTTGTTAAAGGTAATTCTCCAACTTCATCTAAAAAAATAGTTCCGCCATCGGCAACTTCAAAGTACCCCTTTCTACTTGCGGATGCACCAGTAAACGCACCTTTTTCGTGACCGAATAATTCACTATCAATGGTTCCTTCCGGAATTGCACCACAGTTAACAGCAATATATTTTGCGTGTTTTCTGTGTGATAATTGATGAATGATTTTTGGAATATTTTCTTTACCTACACCACTTTCTCCAGTTACAAGTACAGAAATATCAGTTGGAGCAACTCTAATCGCTTTTTCTAAAGCACGATTTAAATGTAGGTCGTTTCCAATAATTCCGAATCGTTGTTTTATTACTTGTAAGTTTTCCATTTTTTTTTTTTTTTTTTTTGAGGTTCAGAGGTTCATAGTTACAAAGGCTCAAAGTGAATTTTATTTTCGCTTTGTAACTTTGAAACTTTGCTGCTTTTTTTCAATTTAATTGTTATCAGAATAACCAACTGCGGTTCCAATTAAAGTTGCAGAAGTACAATCTTCTACTTTTACATCAACAAAATCACCTATTTTATAATGTTCTTTCGGAAAAACAATTACCATGTTTTGAGTGTTTCTTGCTTTCCAATGTAGATTAGATTTTTTAGACTCGCCTTCAATTAAGAACTCTTCTGTTTTTCCTAAATGTTGTTTTGTTCTAAATAAACTATGTGCTCTTTGTAACTCAATTACTTCTGCTAATCTTCGTTTTTTAACGTCAAACGGAACATCATCTTCCATTTTTTTTGCAGCCAATGTTCCTGGTCTTTCAGAGTACGCAAACATATAGCCGTAATCGTATTTTACGTATTCCATCAAACTTAAAGTATCTTGATGATCTTCTTCTGTTTCTCCACAAAAACCAATAATCATATCTTGTGATAAAGACATTTCTGGAACAATTTTTAGAACATTGTCAATCAATGCTATATATTCTTCCCTTGTATGTTGTCTGTTCATGGCTTTCAGCATTTTTGTACTTCCGCTTTGCACAGGCAAGTGTAAATATTTACACACATTTTTGTGTTTTGCCATCACATGAATTACATCTAAGCTCATATCTTGCGGATTGGAAGTAGAAAAACGAAAACGGGTTTTTGGGAAGCGAGTTGCCGCCATATCTAACAACTGAGCAAAATCAACTGCTGTTGCTTGCGCCATTTCTGAGGCTTTCTTAAAGTCTTTTTTTAATCCGCCACCATACCATAAATAGCTGTCAACATTTTGTCCAAGCAAGGTAATTTCTTTGTAATTCTGATCTGCCATAGACTGAATTTCTTCTAAAATACTTTGCGGATCACGACTTCTTTCTCTTCCACGCGTAAATGGAACTACACAAAAAGTACACATATTATCGCAACCACGAGTGATTGATACAAAAGCAGAAACTCCGTTGTTGTTTAAACGTACTGGAGACACATCTCCGTAGGTTTCATCCTTTGATAGAATTACGTTTACGGCATCTCTACCAGCGTCTATTTCTTCTAGTAAATTTGGTAAATCTCGATACGCATCTGGACCAACAACCAAATCAACAATTTTTTCTTCTTCTAAAAATTTTTCTTTTAATCGTTCTGCCATGCAACCTAAAACTCCAACTTTCATTTTAGGATTTGTCTTTTTTACCGCATTGTATTTTTCTAAACGCTTTCTAACAGTCAATTCTGCTTTTTCACGAATAGAACAGGTATTTACTAAAACTAAATCAGCATCTTCAAGATTTTGAGTGGTGTTAAAGCCTTGTTCTGCAAGTATTGAAGCAACAATTTCGCTGTCGTTCATATTCATTTGACAACCATAACTTTCTATAAAAAGTTTTTTGGTATTTTCAGATTTATTCTCTTTTACAAGTGCTTTTCCTTGTAAACTTTCATCTATTATCTTTTCAGCTTGTTCCATATTTGTATTCAAAATGAAAGGCAAAGATACAACCAAATTCTAAAAATTGTGACATATTGGCAGAAAATTAACGTTCATTTTTCAGCTAAAATGAGCTAAAAAGCAATAGTAAAATTTGAAATAAAAAAAAACTACCTACTTTTGCAAATCGAATTCACCTTAATGTATTAGGTGTACTTATTTTAAGAGAGCAGATTTTATGGCAAAGAATTTAGTAATAGTTGAGTCACCAGCAAAAGCAAAAACAATAGAAAAATTTCTTGGAAAGGATTTTCAAGTTGAATCTAGTTTTGGACACATTGCAGATTTACCATCCAAAGAATTAGGAATAAATGTAGAAGGCGATTTTATGCCAGAATATATTGTTTCGGACGATAAAAAAGCCGTCGTAAAAAAGCTGAAAGCACTAGCGAAAAAAGCAGATACTGTTTGGTTAGCAAGTGATGAGGATAGAGAAGGAGAGGCGATTGCTTGGCATTTAAAAGAGCAATTAAACTTAAAAGATGAAAACACAAAACGTATTGTTTTTCATGAAATCACAAAAAATGCCATCTTAAAAGCAGTAGAAAATCCGAGAGATATAAACTACAATATGGTAAATGCGCAACAAGCGCGAAGAGTTTTAGATAGATTGGTTGGGTATGAGTTGTCTCCAATTTTATGGAGAAAAGTAAAAGGAGGTTTATCTGCCGGAAGAGTGCAATCTGTTGCGGTTCGTTTAATTGTAGAAAGAGAGCGCAGTATTCAAGAGTTTGAAACATCAGCACATTATAAAGTTGTTGCACAGTTTTCTAATGATGAAGGAAAAACGTTTAAGGCTTCAATTCCTAAAAATTTTGAAACTAGAGAAAAAGCAGAACAGTTTTTAAAATCGTCTGCAATGGCTGATTTTACAATTGCAGATTTGCAAAAGAAACCAGCAAAAAAGGCACCTGCAGCACCATTTACCACATCAACATTACAGCAAGAAGCATCAAGAAAATTGGGTTATCCGGTTGCAAAAACCATGCAAGTTGCACAGCGTTTGTACGAAGCAGGTTTGATTACGTACATGAGAACAGATAGTTTAAACTTGTCTGATGATGCAAGAAAAGCGGCAAAAGAAGAAATTACAAAAAGCTACGGTGTAGAATATAGTAAGCCGAGAGTTTTTAAAACAAAAAATAAAGGCGCGCAAGAAGCGCATGAGGCAATTAGACCAACAGAAATGAGTCGTAGTTCTGTAAGTGTTGAATATGATCAAGATCGTTTGTACGATTTAATTTGGAAAAGAACCATTGCTTCTCAAATGAGCGATGCTAAATTAGAACGCACAAATGTTAAAATAAAGAACTCTAAAAATAGTAAGATTTTTACTGCTAACGGAGAAATGATTCAGTTTGATGGATTCTTAAAAGTGTATTTAGAAGGTGTAGATAATGATGAAGAAGAACAAGCTGGAATGTTGCCAAACTTAAGAGTTGGAGAAGAATTATCGTACGAATTTATCACAGCAACACAACGTTTTACGAGTCCGCCATACCGGTTTACAGAAGCTTCTTTGGTAAAGCAATTAGAAGAATTAGGAATTGGAAGACCATCAACATATGCGCCAACTATTTCTACAGTGCAACGTAGAGGTTATGTAGAAAAAGGAGAAACTGAAGGAGTTGAAAGAGAATACGAACAATTTGTTTTAAAAGCAGGAACAGTTGTGAGCAATTCTTTAACAGAAAAAACAGGATCTGATAAAGGAAAATTGATTCCGACTGATATTGGAAATATTGTAACCGACTTTTTAGTTGCTAATTTTTCTAACATTTTAGATTTTGGATTTACAGCGAAAGTAGAATCGTCTTTTGATGATATTTCTGAAGGTTTAGAAGATTGGATTGAAATGATTAAAGGGTTTTACAATGAGTTTCATCCAACAGTTACATTTGTTTCTGAAAATGCAGAAAGAGAAAGTGGAGAACGTATTTTAGGAAAACATCCAGAATCTGGAAAAACGGTTTTAGTGCGTTTAGGAAAGTTTGGAGCGATGGCTCAGATTGGAGATAGAGATGATGATGAAAAGCTATTTGCTAGCTTGCAAAAAGATCAGAATTTAGGAACCATTACATTACAAGAAGCCTTAGATTTATTCTTATTACCAAAAAATTTAGGAACTTATGAAGCAGAAGAAGTCATCGTTTCTAACGGAAGATTTGGTCCTTATATTAAATTCGGTGCAATGTATGTTTCATTGGATAGAGGAGAAAATCCAATGGAAGTAGATTTAGACAGAGCAATAGAATTAATTGTTGCAAAACAAAAAGCAGATGCGCCCATTGCAGAATACGAAAACTTACCTGTTCAAAAAGGAGTTGGAAGATTTGGGCCATTTATCAAATGGAATAGCATGTTTATCAACGTAAATAAAAAATACGATCATGATAATCTTACGTATGATAATATTGTTGAATTAATTGAAGATAAGAAGCGTAAAGAAATAGAGAAAGTTATCCATAATTGGGAAGAAGCTGGTATTAGAGTTGAAAAAGCGCGTTGGGGAAGATTTAATATCATCAAAGGAAAAACAAAAATTGAAATGCCTAAAACTACAAACGCTAAAGACTTAACTTTAGAGGAGGTAGAGCAAATTATTGCAGCGAAAGCACCTAAGAAAAAAACAACTCGTAAAAAAACTGCCAAAAAGAAATAGCAATTAGTTATATTGCATGCCTTTAAGGACAATAAGTAAATGAATTTCGATTTTTTAATCCCTATAAAAGAAACGATTATTGCTCACTTAGTGCTTCAATCTGCACAAAGTCTGGGTAGAAATATTCAAGTACATTCAAGTCAGAATGGTTTTCCAAAATTAGATGCAATTCAAATTGCAATCTTTGGCGTTCAAGAGGATAGAAATGCAGTTGACAACATAAACTGTGGAGAAAATCTTGAAGAAATCCGTAAGCATTTATATCAATTATTTCCAGGGAATTGGCATACTAAAATTGCTGACTTAGGAGATATTGTAAAAGGAAACACTATAGAAGACACTTATTTTGCAGTAAATTCTTTAACAACGTATTTAATTAAAAATAAAATAATTCCAGTTATTATCGGCGGAAGTCAAGACATTACATATGCAAATTATAGAGCATACGATTCTCTTGAGCAAACTGTAAATTTAGTTTCTGTTGATAGTAAATTTGATATAGAATCTGCCGAAGAAGGATTAAACTCTCAATCGTATTTAAGTAAAATTATTTTAGACAAACCAAATAATTTATTCAATTTTAGTAATATTGGGTATCAAACATATTACAATTCTCAAGAAGAGTTAGATTTGTTAAATAGTTTATTTTTTGACACCTATCGTTTAGGTGAGGTGAAAGACTTAACTATTGTTGAGCCAATCATGAGAGATGCTGATATTGTTAGTATCGATATTGGTTCTATCCGTCAAAGTGATGCTCCGGCAAACAATAATACTTCTCCAAATGGATTTTACGGCGAAGAAATTTGTGCGATTTCTAGATATGCTGGTATCAGCGATAAAGTAACTTCATTTGGAATTTACGAATACAATTCTAAGTTAGATAACAACAATCAAACGGCACATTTAATTGCACAAATGATTTGGTATTTTATTGAAGGAGTGAATTTTAGAGCTAAAGATTATCCGTTTTGCACCAAAGAAACCTATCAAAAATTTATTGTTTTAATAGAAAATGATGACCCTATTAATTTCTATAAAAGTGATAAAAGTGGAAGATGGTGGATGGAGATAAATATCATTACAAATAATAAATACAAAAGACATGCGTTAATACCGTGTACATATCAAGATTACCTTGAGGCAATTGAACAAAAAATACCAGAAAGATGGTACAATGCTTTAAGAAAATTAATGTAAAATTTGATTTCGTTTTAATGCAACTTGTATAAATATAAAGTGTCAAAACGATTGGTTTTTATAAAAAAAAATAATAGGTTTACGAACTTTTTGAGGAAAGATTATATAAATATGAAGAGAGTAGCATTATTTGCACTGATAGTAACCATGCTTTATAGTTGTGGTTCTAATGATAGAGGAGAATTAACAGGTGTTAATTCTAAGAGGAAATGGTTCGCAGAAAAACCTATGGGAATGACATTAATTCCTGGCGGTTCGTTTACAATGGGTAAGCAAGATGAAGATGTTATGGGTACATTAAGTGCCCCAACAAAAACAGTTACAGTGCGCCCTTTTTATATGGATGAAACTGAAGTAACAAATAGCGAATACAAGCAGTTTGTATACTGGGTAAGAGACTCTGTCGTTAGAACAAAATTAGCCTATAAAGCTGCTGAAGTTAGTTTGCTTTCTGACGGAAACGCAGATGGTTCTCCTTTAAGTGGTGGAATTCACGATTATTCATTTGCAGTTATTGATACCACTGATGCAAATCCATATCACAAATACATGTTAGAAAATTATTATGATATTGGTGGAGGTTTAGATTCTTTAAGACCTTTAAAAAAAGACATTGATATTATTTGGAATAAAAATGAATATCCTGATGTAAATTATGTAGAAGTAATGGATTCTTTATATATTAAAAAAGATGAAGCTATTGATGGAAATAGAAGTTTTAATCCAAAGTTTTTAAATTATAGATACTTTTGGTTCGATAAAGAAGCTGCAGCCAAAAGAGGCGGAAATAGAAAAGATTTTTTGCGAACAGAAATGATAAATATTTACCCAGATACCACAGTTTGGGTAAAAGATTTTAATTATTCATATAACGACCCAATGCATCAAGATTACTTTTATCACCAAGCTTATGGAGATTATCCAGTAGTTGGAGTTAACTGGTATCAAGCAGGAGCGTTTTGTAATTGGAGAACAAAAAATAAAAACGATTATCTTAGAGCTAGAAAAAACACCGTAGCTGTTCCAAGTTTTAGACTTCCAACAGAAGCCGAATGGGAATATGCAGCACGTGGTGGATTAAACTTTGCGAAATATCCTTGGGGTGGACCAAGTACCACAAGTGATAGAGGGTGCTTTTTAGCAAACTTTAAACCTGTTAGAGGAGATTATGCAGTTGATGGCGCTTTGTACACAATGGAAGGGAAATCGTTTAATGCAAATGATTATGGATTGTATAATATGGCAGGAAATGTAGCAGAATGGACAAATTCATCCTACAATATGTCTTCATATTACATGGGGTCTACCATGAACCCAAATGTAGAAGATAGAAATAATAAAAGAAAAATTATTCGTGGCGGCTCTTGGAAAGATGTTGCTTATTTTTTAGAAGTAAGTTCTAGAGATTACGAATATGCAGATACCGCAAGAAGTTATATTGGATTTAGAACCGTTCAAAACTACTTGGGTAAAATTTACGGAAAGTCAAATAACTAAATTAATTAACCCCCTAAAAATAGAAATTATGGCACAATCAAAAAAAGGAAAAAAAATAATGAATATGGCCTACGGCTTAGGAGCCGCAATCGTTATCCTTGGAGCACTTTTTAAAATCTTACACTGGAAATTTGGAAATGAAATGTTAATGATTGGTATGATTACCGAAGCATTGGTATTTACATTATCTGCTTTTGAACCCGTTGATGATGATTTAGATTGGAGTAAAGTATATCCAGAATTAGGTGATTCTGATGAAGAAGCTACCGGAGCACATGGATTACTTTCTCAGAAGTTAGATACTATATTAAGAGAAGCAGAATTAGACAACACCTTAATTAAAGGTTTAGGCGACAGCATTAAAAACTTTAAAGGAGCTGCAGAAGGACTATCTGCTGCATCAGAATCTATTGCAACAACAAATAGTTATAATGAGCAAATGTCTAAAGCTGCTGTTCAAATGGAATCATTAACCAGTTTGTATCAAATACAAATGGAAAATGCAACAAAGCAAACAGAATTAAATAATTCGTTAGCTCAAAATTCTGAAAAATTAAAAGAACAAATGGAATCTTTAGCCAACAATATGGCTTCATTAAATGGAGTTTATGGTGGTATGTTATCTGCAATGTCAAGCAAATAATTAGTAATAATTTATAACTAAACTAATTAGATATGGCAGGAGGAAAAATGTCCCCAAGACAAAAAATGATTAATTTAATGTATCTTGTATTTATTGCAATGATGGCATTAAGCATGGGTAAAGAAGTGTTAACTGCTTTTGGTTCAATCAACGAAAAATTAACCGAAAACAATAACTCTACAACTCAAAAGAATGAAGCTGCCTATAGCAGTTTAAATACAAAAGCAACAGATCAACCAGAAAAATATTTACCTCTTAAACAGAAAGCAGATAGAATTAAAAATGCTTCAAATAAACTGAATGTTTATATAGATAGTTTAAAATCAAAAATGCTGTTTGATCAAGAAGATAAAAAGAATTATGAAGTTATGGATAGAGGAGATTTCTTAGATGAAAACTTCTTTGTTGGTGATAAATATTCTAAAACAGGAACCGAGTTTGTAAATGAAATAAACGAATATAAAGCAACTATTGCTTCAGCATTAGGAACTGAATATAAAAGTTTAGCAAACTCAATAACAGCTTTGTTTAGCACAGAAGATCAGGTAGATAGCGAAGGAGTCACAAAAAAATGGTTGAATTATCATTTTGAAGGTTTTCCTTTAATAGCTTCGTTAACTAAATTAACTCAAATGCAAGTTGATATTAAAAATAGCGAAAGCAATGTTTTAACAACCATGTTAGGCGGTCAACTTGAAAGTGAGGTTTCGTTAAGTAATTATAAAGGAATTGTACAGTTAGATAAAACAGCTTATTATGTTGGTGAAAAAGTAACCGGAAAAGTTGTTTTGGGTCGTTATGACGCAAGCATGGTTCCAGATAAAGTAACTTTAAACGGACGTAATTATACTAATATTGATGCTGGACAAGTAATTTTAGATTTAAGAGCTAGTAAACTAGGTGATAATGATATCAAAGGAAAAATAACCTTTAAAGAGAATAATAAAGATGTAGATGTTGAGTTTAATAGTTCATATACAGTAATTCCAGAACCAAACGATGCTGTAATTTCTGCAGATGCAATGAATGTTGTGTATCGTGGAGTAGATAATCCGGTTTCTGTATCTTTACCAGGTGTAAGTAATAATAATTTGAGAGTTACTGCAAGTGGAGGAAATATTATTCCGACTGGATCAAGTTATATTATTAAACCAGGAAAAGGAAGTGAGATGACAATTAATGTTGGAGCAACACTTTCTAGTGGAAAAAAAATAAACTCTTCTAAGAAATTTAGAGTGAAAGATATTCCAGCAGCAATGGGATCAGCAAGAGGAGAGTTTGGTTTGGTTAAAATGCCAAAAACAAGTGCTGCAAGAGTTGTTATTGGAGCTGGATTACCAGATTTTGTTTTTGATTTAAAATTAAAAGTAACTAGTTTTAAAGTAAAAGTACAAGGGCAATTAACGGTGTTGGTAAATGGTACAACGTTTAACGCAGCCGCTAAAAAAGCTTTACAACGTGCTCGTAGAGGAGATGTTGTTACAATTTTTGATATCGAAGCTGTAATTGAAAATAATACTTCTTACAAACTTAAAAAAGTATTGCCTGTAAGTATAGAAATTTCTAATTAAGATTAAACTAAGTAGTATGAATGGGAAACGTTTTTATATTGTTTTTTTAGCATTAATTACCTCAGGGATAATTAATGCACAAGCCAATTTATTAAACTCAACAAATGTTGATCAGATTGGTAAGAAAACAAAAGAACAATTGTTGGCAGATAATGATGCACCTTTACCTTATGGGTATATAGATGATAGAGATATACTATGGTCTAAAATTGTTTGGGAAGTTATTGATTTAAATCAAAAAATTAATCTTCCATATTATTTCCCTATTGATACTACTAATATTTCTAACAATCGTAGATCGTTGTTTGATACATTGTATAAAGGAATTAGAACCGGTAAAATAAAAGAAGCATATTCAGACTCTTTTTTTAGTTCTAAAATTACCAGACAAGAAATTGCAGGAATGTTATTTAATGTAAGGCAAACCGGAAACAATATTGATACATTTAAGATTAGCACACAAGATATTACTGCTTTTAAAATTAAAGGGATGTGGTATTTTGATAAAAGACAAGGAGAGCTAAAGTATAGATTGTTAGCAATTGCTCCTTTAGGTCCAGATGTGCAAACTTTAGGTGTTTCAGAAATTGAAGATGATAATTTATATGAATTATTTTGGATTTTTTATCCATCGGCAAGAGACATTTTGCACAAAGCAAAAGTGTTTAACCCGAAGAATTCATCGCACCCAATCTCTTTTGATCATTTGTTAAATGCAAGACGTTTTGCTTCTTTTGTTATACGAACAGAAAACATTTATGACAATCGTAAAATATCTGACTACGTAAGAGGAAATTCTTTGTTCCAATTACTAGAAGCAGATAAGATTAAGGAAGATATTAGAAATAGAGAAATTGATATGTGGAATTACTAATATCAATTGACAAATAATAAAAAAGCGTTCTGAATTTCAGAACGCTTTTTTGCATTTAATAGCGTATTTTTACAATATGAAAGTAGATTATATTGTTGTTGGTTTAGGCTTGGCTGGTTTGGCTTTTATAGAAGAACTAATTGCTGCTAAAAAATCATTCATTGTTTTTGAAGACGATTCTCAAACATCTTCTTTAGTGGCTGGCGGAGTTTATAATCCGGTTATTTTAAAACGTTTTACACCAGTTTGGAATGCCAATAAACAATTAGAAGTTGCATTGCCATTTTATAAAAAACTCGAAGAAAAATTAGAATTAACGCTTGATGTAAAATTTAATACTAGAAAAGTATTTAAATCAATTGAAGATCAAAACAATTGGTTTGAAGCTTCTGACAAACCATTGCTTTCTAGGTATATGAATCCAACGATTCTTCACGAAAAAATAAATGGAGTTATAACAGAATTTGGTTTTGGAGAAGTATTACAAACAGGAAGAATAGATACTGAAAAACTCGTTACGTCTTACAGAGAATATTTACAAAAAGATTCAAGAATTCTTTTCGAAAAATTTGATTACGAAAGCTTACAATTAGAAAAACACATTGTCATTTATAAAAACTTAGAAGCATCTCGAATTGTTTTTTGTGAAGGATTTGGAATCAAGCAAAATCCGTATTTTAATAACTTGCCTTTAAAAGAAGCAAAAGGAGAACTTTTAACGATTTATGCTCCAGCATTAGACATCGATTTCTTATTAAAATCTACGTTGTTTGTATTGCCTTTAGAAAATCATTATTACAAAGTGGGAGCAACGTTTGATTGGAAGGATAAAACCTCAAATCCGACTGAAGAAGGAAAAGAAGAATTGGTAGAGAAACTTAAAAAAGTAATTACTGTTCCGTATACAATTATTTCTCAATCAGCCGGAATTAGACCAACCGTAAAAGACAGAAGGCCTTTGGTTGGGGTTCATCCAGAACACAAACAATTGGCAGTTCTAAACGGATTAGGAACACGTGGAGTTATGATTGCGCCAACAGTTGCTAAAAACCTGTTTAATCATCTAGAAAAAGACGAGGTATTAGATAAAGAAATTGATATAAAAAGATTTTAGGGAGAAATAGTATTTTACTTTTTTTCTTCGTAAGAAATAAACATGTTTATCCAAAGTATTCTCGATAAACGTAAATTAATTGGAGTTAAAAGCACTAAAGCAATAAAAATTACAGCAAAAGACTGTAATAAACTTGCTCCAAAAATTAATGAAGCAATTAAAAATATAACAATTGATAAGCCAACTGTAACTCCATAGTTAACATACATAGCGCCATAAAAAAACGAAGGCTCTATCATGTACTTTAAATTACAATTTGGGCAACTATTGTTTAATTCGGTAATTTTTTTTGGTGCAAAAGTTAATTTATGTTTAAAAAAATCACCTTCCTGACATCTTGGACATTTATTGTTGATAATACTGTAGATTTTTGTGCCTTTCTTAAACATGATTACTCTAAATATTTTAAGTAGATTTGCACTCACAAAATTACAAAAAAAAAGATGCTTAACGTACATAATTTAACAGTCTCTTTTATGGGGACAGATTTATTTTCTGGAATCACTTTTAAATTAAATAAAGGAGACAGAATTGGGTTGATAGGAAAAAATGGAGCAGGAAAATCTACACTGTTAAAAGTACTGTCAAAAGACATTGAAACCAACGGTGGTACAATGGCTTTTGATAAAGATGTAAAGATCGGGTTTTTACGTCAAGATATCGATTTTGTTGCAGGAAGAACCATTTTAGAAGAAGCGTATCAAGCCTTTGAAGAAATTAAAGAAATTGAGCTAAAACTCGATGAAATTAATGAACAATTGGCTACAAGAACTGATTATGAAAGTGAAGAATACAGCCAGTTAATTCACGATTTAACAGACAATACAGAACGTTACGAATTGCTTGGTGGTTATAATTATCAAGGTGATACAGAAAAGATCTTACAGGGTTTAGGTTTTAAAAGAGAAGATTTTGACAAACTTACTGATACTTTTTCTGGAGGTTGGAGAATGCGAATTGAATTGGCAAAACTGTTATTACAAAATAACGATATTTTATTGTTAGATGAGCCAACAAATCATTTAGATATCGAATCTATTATTTGGTTAGAAAACTTTTTAAAAGGATATTCTGGCGCAATTGTGTTGGTTTCGCATGATAAAATGTTCTTAGATAATGTTACAAACCGTACCATAGAAATTTCTTTGGGACAGATTTACGATTACAAAAAACCCTATTCTCAATTCTTATTGTTAAGAGGAGAAATCAAGGAAAAACAATTGCAAGCTCAGAAAAATCAAGATAGAGAAATCAAACAAAAGCAACATCTAATTGATAAATTTAAAGCCAAAGCAAGTAAAGCTTCAATGGCGCAATCTTTAATGAAACAACTTGATAAAGTTGAACGTATTGAGGTTGATCAAGACGATAATGCAACAATGAATATTCGTTTTGCAAAATCAAAAGAACCTGGAAAAATTATTGTTGAAGCAGAAAATTTAAGTAAAAGTTACGGCGATAAGCATGTGTTAGAAAATGTAGATTTATTGATTGAGCGTAACAGCAGAATTGCATTTGTTGGTCAAAACGGACAAGGAAAATCGACGTTAGCAAAAATGATTGTTGGAGATATTCCGTTTAAAGGACATTTAAAATTGGGACATAATGTTGAAATCGGATATTTTGCTCAAAATCAATCAGAACATTTACCGCCAGAAAAAACAGTTTTACAGATCATGGAAGATGCCGCAACAGATTCTAACAGAGCACGCGTTAGAGATATGTTAGGTTCATTCTTATTTGGAGGTGACGCAGTAGATAAAAAAGCAAAAGTACTTTCTGGAGGAGAACGAAATCGTTTGGCGTTGTGTAAATTATTGTTGTCTCCGTTTAATGTATTAATCATGGATGAGCCGACAAACCATTTAGATATTGCATCAAAAAATGTGTTGAAAGAGGCTTTAAAAAGTTTTAATGGAACGTTGATTTTAGTTTCGCACGATAGAGATTTTTTACAAGGATTAACAGATACAGTTTACGGTTTTAAAGACAAAGTAATCAAAGAATATTTAGGCGATATTGATTATTTCTTAGAAGAACACAAAATGGAAAATTTACGTGAAGCTGAAAAGAGAACCATTGTTAAAGAAGTAAAAGTAACTGCAAAAAAAGAAGATACTCAATTTAGTAGAGAAGAGGAAAAAGAACTGAAAAAGTTAAAAAATAAATTATCTAAAATTGAATCTGAAATTGCTGATTTAGAATCTCAAATAGAAAAAACAGATTTAGAATTGGCAAACAATTACGATGAAGTTTCCTCTAGACCGAATTTCTTTGAAAAATACAAAGCTAAAAAAGCAAAAGTAGATGCATTAATGGAAGAATGGGAATCAATTGAGGAGAAAGTTACAGCGATTTCGTAACTTACTTCCATGTTTAATTCTTTAATTAAATCTAAAAACCAAGAAATTCTTTTACCAGAGTTAAAAGACAAGAATCTTCAACTCTTTATCAAACGAGAAGATAAAATTCATCCGCTTGTTTCTGGAAATAAATTCAGAAAACTTACATACAATATTCAAGAAGCTAAAAGGTTAGAGCACGATACGTTGTTAACTTTTGGCGGCGCTTTTTCCAATCATATTTTAGCAACTGCAGTCGCTGGTAAATTAGCTGGTTTACAAACAATTGGTGTGATTCGTGGAGATGAATTGGCAAACGATTTACAAAAAACGCTAGCAAATAATTCAACATTACAACAAGCACACGAAAACGGAATGCAATTCCATTTTGTATCGAGAGCATTGTATCGAGAAAAAACATCAAAATCGTTTCTCAATTCCTTAAAAAATAAATTTGGCGAATTTTATGTCGTTCCTGAAGGCGGAACCAACGAGTTGGCAATAAAAGGTTGCACAGAAATTTTAACAAATGAAGATGAAATTTTCGATTATATTTGTGTGGCAGTTGGAACAGGAGGAACCATTTCTGGATTGATAAAATCAGCAAAAAGTCATCAAAAAGTGCTTGGTTTTCCAGCATTAAAAGGTGATTTTTTACAACAAGAAATTGAAAATTTTGTTGCTGAAACCAATAATTGGAGTTTAGT
Organism: uncultured Flavobacteriaceae bacterium; assembly: GCA_913065125.1. GTDB lineage: Bacteria > Bacteroidota > Bacteroidia > Flavobacteriales > Flavobacteriaceae > Polaribacter > Polaribacter gochangensis. The sequence continues at coordinate 118,433 of CAJYAG010000003.1, forward strand.
GCACGATTATCACTTGGGCGGTTATGCTAAATATAATGAAGCATTCATTTCTTTTATCAATCAGTTTAAAGAAGAAACCAATACTCCGTTAGATCCAATTTACACAGGAAAAATGCTTTATGGAATTGTAGATTTAATTAAAAAGAACTATTTTTCAGAAAATAGTAAAATTTTAGTCATTCATACTGGAGGTTTACAAGGAATAGCAGGTTTTAACGACAGGTTAGCAAAGAAAAATTTAGAATTAATTACAACTTAATGAAACTTAAATCGTACATAATAATTGCATTTCTTAGTTTCTTTATCGTTAGTTGTGGTACTAAAAAAAGTGTTGTTTCTTCAAAAAAGAAAGTCCCAAAAGAAACTACTTCAATTAAAAAAATGCCATCTGTAAAACAGAATGCGCATGTAAAAAATCTTACTAAGAAAAATAAAAACCTAAACAAACACACACTTACGTATATTAAAAAATATGCGCCGTTAGCAGTAATAAAAATGCATGAATATAAAATTCCGGCAAGTATTACGTTAGCACAAGGAATTTTAGAATCTGGAAATGGTAGAAGTACGTTGGCATCAAAATCTAACAATCATTTCGGAATTAAATGTCATACAGGCTGGACTGGAAAAAGAGTGTATCATGATGATGATAAAAAAGATGATTGTTTTCGAAAATATAAATATGTAGAAAATTCATACAACGATCATTCTAAGTTTTTAACAGGAAGAAAACGCTATGCATTTCTGTTTAATTATAGAACATCAGATTATAAAAAATGGGCAAAAGGATTAAAAAAAGCGGGTTATGCAACTGATAGAAAATATCCAACAAAACTGATTACCATTATTGAGAATTATAAATTGTATGAATTTGATAAGGTTAAAAAAACTGATTTAAAAAAATATCAAAAAGAAGTAAAAAACACAAAGCCAAAAAGTACTTCTGTAAAAACAACTACAAAAACGACAAAAGTGCTTTCAGGAAAAACACATACCGTTAAAAAAGGAGAAACTTTATATTCTATTTCTAGAAAATATAAAATTACTGTTCAGCAATTAAAGAAAAGCAATAATTTATCAGGCAATACAATTAGTATTGGCCAGAAATTAATAATAAAATAAGATCATTTAATGAAAATCATTAAAGCTGTAAAAGGAAAGTTTCCGCAAATTCCAGAAGATTGTTTTGTTGCAGAAAATGCAACAATTGTTGGCGAAGTTTCAATGGGGAAAAATTGTAGTGTTTGGTACAATGCTGTAATTAGAGGCGATGTTCATTTTATAAAAATGGGCGATAAAGTAAATGTGCAAGATGGCGCAATAATTCATGCAACCTATCAAAAATCACCAACAACAATTGGCAATAATGTTTCCATTGGTCATAATGCAATTGTGCACGGATGTACAATTCATGATAATGTACTAATCGGAATGGGAAGTATTATTATGGATGATTGTGTAATAGAAAGTAACTCAATTATTGCAGCTGGTGCGGTTGTTTCTAAAAATACTAGAGTAGAAAGTGGGACTATTTATGCGGGGATTCCGGCTAAAAAAATAAAAGACATTTCTAAGGAATTAATTTCTGGAGAAATAGATAGAATTGCCAATAATTATGTAGAATATGCGAGTTGGTTTAAAGAATAGAAAATGAAAAACCCGATGAACTCTCACATAACACCGGGCTTTTTGTATTAATCAATCAAACAAATACATTTATTTTCTAACGCTTTCCTTGTCCGCGTTTTTTCATTTTTCCTTTCTTATTTTTCATCTTCTTTTTTGCTGCCATTCTCTTTTTAGCATGACCAACTTTACGCTTTTGTAATTTTGTGAATTTTGCATATTGTTCTGGAGATAAGATTTTTTTCATCTTAGCTTGAAACTCAATTCTGTTATCTAAGGCATCATTTGCAGTATCAAAATCTATTTTTGCTCTTCCGCGTCCTCTTCTCATTAAAGTAGCATCTTCTTTTTTAAATTCTCCCGATTTGATAGCTTTTCCCACTCTCTCTTTAAAGTCAGCTTTGTCTTTACTTTCTTTTTTGATTTTTGCTAATTTTGTTCTAGACGCCAATGCATCTTTTCTCATTTTGTCTCCCTTTACCTTTCTTTGTTTCCCCATTTCTGTATACAAAGCAGTAATTTTTTTAGTTTGATCTTTCGTTAAATCTAACTGTAGCGCCATTTTTTTTACAGATAATGTTGCGCGTTGTTCTGGAGTCATAGTATCAGCTTTTGCCATTCTTTTTCTTTGTTGAGAAAATCCTGACGAAACTGTAAATATAAATGCTAATGCGAATGCTATTTTTTTCATGGTTTAAAATTTTAAATGTTATTTAATATGCTTCTATGACATTAGAAAAATGAAAAGGTTTAAATTTGTGTTTTTTTTTAACATTCGATTAACATAAAAGAAGTCCTAAAATGAAAAGATTACTACTAATTTTTTTACTATTTACAGCAGTTGTATCTGCCCAAGATTCTATTAAAGTAAATCTTAAAAACCCTAATGCTACTGTATATACACATTTGTATTTTTTACAATCAGATTCTTATCAACCAGAGAAATCGGCACAAACTATTTTTCCGAATTCAACCAAAAAACCTAAAGTTGCTGCGATTAAATTAAAGCAGATTTTAGATGGAAAAGGATTGTTTGTAGATTTTAAACAAGTGCCAACAGATGCTAACTATAAAGACTCTTTAGCATATGATAATTCACATAAATATGTTTTATTTCCAGAAGTATTGCCTCTTATTTCCGTTGAGAAAATTGGAGGAAATTGGTATTATTCTCAAGAAACAATATCAAATTTAGATAAAATTTATAATGATATTTTTCCTTGGTATGTATTAGAATTTGAAAAAATAATGCCTGAGTTTGCTCAAAAAAAAATTTTAAATATTGAAATTTGGAAATTCTTAGGATTATTACTTATGTTGCTTATAGCAGTTTTATTACATGCTATTTTTAAACGTATTATTTACTTTGTACTTCATAAGATCCACAATTCTTTTATTCGAAATAACAGCTTAACTGTTGCAAAGGTATTAAAGAAATTAGCACATCCAATAAGTTTATTAATTGCGTTAAGTTTTATTGATAAAATTTATCCTTCTTTACAGTTCGGACTAGCAATTAACAAATGGGCGTTTATTGGATTGAATATAACACAAACTGTTTTTTGGATTTATATTTTCTTGCAATTAGTAACGGTAGCCATGCATGTGTATTCTGAGCTTACAGCAAAAACTCAAAGCAAATTAGACGACCAACTGGTTCCTATTTTAAATAACTTTTTAAAAGGAATTGTCATTTTTGTTGGAGTTCTAAAAATGTTAACAGTTTTCGGAATTGATACTACAGCAGTAATTGCAGGAGCATCAATTGGTGGTTTGGCTGTTGCTTTGGCTTCTCAAGATACGGTGAAAAATTTGATAGGGACTTTTATGATTTTCCTTGATAAACCTTTTCATATTGGAGATTGGATTGAAGCTGGCGGAGTAGAAGGTTCTGTAGAAGAAGTTGGATTTAGATCTTCAAGAATTAGAGCTGCGGATACTTCTATATTTCAAATTCCAAATAGTAAATTGTCTGAAATTGTCATCAACAATAAAGGTTTGCGTTTGTATAGAAGATATAACACCAATGTGGGTCTTCGTTATGATACACCACCAGAATTGATTGAAGCTTTTGTAAAAGGAGTTAGAGAAATTATTATTGCGCACCCAGAAACGCGTTCTGAGCCAGATTCTTATAATGTAGAGTTTACAGGTTTTGGAGATTCTTCTTTATTGATTTTAATTAACGTTTATTTTAAAAGTTTGGCTTGGGGAGTAGAACAATCTTCTAAACATAAATTGCATATTGCCATAGTAAAGTTAGCTAAAGAGTTAGGTGTTGATTTTGCATTCCCTTCTTCAACTGTTATGATAGAGCAATTTCCAGAGAAACAAAGTTTGGATTTAAAATACAATATAGATCAAAAACGAATAGATGAGGTTATTAAAAACCAATTAGAAAATTTTAACAAGAAGTAGTGTGAGAATTGAGCAAATAAAAAGCCTTACCAAATTTGGTAAGGCTTTTTTTATTGTAAAGTTAATTATTATTTAGGATCTAAAATAGCATCAATTCTTTCTAAAATATCTCTTAGGTGATATCTTGTAATTGTATTTGGCGCAGTAGCAACTGCTTTTCTAACTTCGGTTTTAATTCTATTTAACTCACCTCTAACAATAGGTTTAACATCAGAAATATCAACTCCTTTTTCCATTAAATCACCTAAAACACTAATATGTGTTCTTTGTAAATTTCTTCTGTAAGTATCGATCGACTTTCTAGAATATAATTCCGCCCAAATACCTCTTCTTAAATCATACATTAATGATAAAACCGTATATGCTTTTGAACCGTTTAACGTTTCGTTGTCAATCATTCTAACAATTCTTCGATCTCTTAAAAGATTTCTTAAAGTTCTTGTTTGCATTCCTTTTATTCTATCAGAAACACCAGAAGATTCTGTTCTATCAATAATTTCTTTGTTAATTACCCAAGTTGGTGTTTTAAACAATTGATCGTTTAAATATTTAACAGCTTCTTTTTGACGAGCTTTAGAAACATGTGTGTAAATTGCACCTGCTTGATCGGAAGTTTTATTGTCTTCTATAACACCTCCAACAATTGTTGTAACGTGTCCAGAATATCTGTTAAATTGAGAAAGTACATGTCCATACATATCTTTTAAATCAGAATAATTTTCTCCTTTTTTACTTGTCCATTTTATTAAGTTTGGTACAATACGTTTTAAGTTAGCAATACCATACATACTTGCTTTTACTCCGTCATCACCTAAATCTTCAGTTTGAGAACTAGGGTCAATTCCGTTATTTCTTCCAAAACGATACCATGGATTTCCAGCATGTTTTAAAATCCAACTATCTAAAATAGGTTTTTCTTCTTCTGCTGTTTTCCCTAAGATTGGACGATAACCCCAGTTGATGGCATGTTTATCATACACGCCAATATTTGGCATTAAAGCAACACCTTTATCTCCCGGTTGTGCAACGTAATTAAAACGCGCATAATCCATAATAGATGGTGCCGTTCCGAATTTTTTCGTAAAAGTAGCAGAACGTAAAGAATCTACTGGGTATGCAGAACTACTTCCCATATTATGTGGTAAACCAATTGTGTGTCCTAATTCGTGAGAAGAAACAAACTTAATTAATTCTCCCATCACTTCAGTTTTAAACCCAACTCTTTGTGCTTCTGGATTGATTGCAGCAGTTTGTACAAAGTACCAACCTTGTAATAAACTCATAACATTATGATACCAGTTGATATCCGATTCTAAAATTTCTCCAGAACGTGGATCACTCACGTGAGGTCCGTTTGCATTCGGAATTGGAGAAGCCAAATAACGAATTACAGAATAACGAATGTCTTCTGGACTGTATTCTGGGTCTTCTTCTTCAGTTGGAGCTCTTTTTGCTACAATAGCATTTTTAAAACCTGCTGCTTCAAAAGCAACATTCCAATCGTTTACACCTTGTATAATAAAAGGAACCCATTCTTCTGGAGTTGCTCTATCTACATAATACACAATTTGTTTTTTTGGCTCAACTAATTCACCTCTATTAAATTTAGCAATATCTTCTTCTTTAACCTCTAATCTATAACGATCTAAGTATCTTACAGTTTTACTTTTTTGATCAGCTAAACCATAATCTACTTGAGATCTAGCAAACCATCCAACTCTTTCGTCTGCATAACGACGTTTCATCGGAACTTTTGGTAATAAAATCATTGAGTTACTCATCTCTAAAGAAATTGAACCTACGCTAGAGTTAGAAGGAGGAGCAGCCGAAGCATACGTTTTTACGTCTCTAATTTCTATATTCTGAGGATAACTGTTAATTCTATCAATAAAAGAGCGTTTAGCATCTAATCTTGACACCTTTAATCTTTTTCTGTAAAATGATGGTAACCCAATTGCAGCAACATCTGTAGTAAATAAAGTTGTTGCATCAATTACAGTGGCTCCATTATCTTTGTTAATTGCAAGGATAGGAAACGCGTACAATATTGGGGCAAAATTAGAATTTGCTACTGCCTCATGTACTGGTAAATTTTTATCAGCAACTACATTCTGAGAAATAACTCTTAATAAGATTTTTTTGTCTTTACGTTCCCAACGTAACATTTGTGTGTTTGTTTTTCCACCACCAAAACCTAGTCCGTTGGCAGTTTTAGCAATTCTAGTTACCATTAGCATATCTCTGCCTAAAAGCGAATCTGGAATTTCAAATAAATACGCTTCATCTTTTTTGTGAACGCTAAATAAACCTGCATCTGTTTTTACATCCTTTGTAACAACTGATGCATAAGGTTGAATGTCTCCTTTTTTAGGTTTTGGAGCCGGTTTTACTACTGTTTTTGTGTCTTTTTCGTTTTTTTTCTTCTTTCGTTGTGCATCAGCATTTACAGAAAAACCAAAAACAAATAAAACAACTAATACTCTCGAAATTACTTTTTGTATCATGATTTATATATTAAAGTTTGTGTTATTAAAAATAAGTTTTCGAATTTACCATTTATTAAAAATAAGAATCTTAAATAAATGTTAAAGACGTTATAAATTTAACCAATAAGATAGTTTTAAATTGATAGATCTAAAACGTGGACTTAATGGTGAATTGGTGTCGTAATTGTCGTTATAAGCAATAAATAAATCAGACAACGGAGCAAAACGCCACTGCAATCTTGAATTTACACTTAAGCTTTGTTCTTGATTGCTATATTGAATTAACGTATTCCAAAATAAATTTTTATTAAAGGTAACATCAAAACGAGGACCAACTAACCAAATAGAAGCGTTTGCATACGGATCTGGTAAACTAATATAATTGTAGTTTACTTGTACTTTTGTTTGGAAAAAAGGTTCTATTCTCCAATTTAAATTTCCTTCTAAAGAATATTTATTTCCGTTGTAAAATTGCCCAATTGATGGAGAAATATCAAAAGAGAATTGTTTTCTTATATCTGATCTGTATTTTGCTTCAAAACTGGTGTAAGAATAGCCAACATTTGCTGGCAATTCTACAGAGTTTGTTCTTGTTGGATCAAAACTATCATATAAATAGGTATATCGATTAAACATAGAAAACTCTAAATTGGTAGAATTGTTAAAGTCGATATTCCATTGACTGATAATTGTATAATCAGAATTTTTGTAACCTAATTCTGGTTTCCAAATGTAAATTGGTGTTACAGATAAAGTGTGTTTTTGAATTTCCCCTTTCTTTGGGTAAAAAGTATATTCAAAATTTGGATTGATTTTAAAGATGTCTGTTCTCTTGATGAACCCTAAATCTGACCTAAAATCATCTTCAATATAAATGCCACTCAATTTAATTTTAAAGTTTCTGGAATTGTATTCGGTAGAAATTCCTGCAGAAATATCTTTTCCAGTTGTTGTTGGCGAAAAAGATTTGTGAATAAAATATCTTCCGTTCCAAGTATTGTTTTCTGATGCTAAATTGTAATCAATACCAATTACTCTGTTGTATTTATCTTCTTGTTTTAAAAAACCATACTCTTTTGTTGCTTGTTTGTTGATGAATAAAAAACTTAGATTAGATCTACTAAATAATTTTTGTTGAATGGCAACAACCGAATTGTTTGTAGCCGGAATTTCATTTTCAACATCTTCTTCTGTTTGAACACTTAAAATTCCTAAACGTAAATTATTATTTAATTTTCCGCTTAATCTTGCGCCTGCAACAATTCCGTTTTCTATAGATTCACCACTTTTATTTTTTGCGATTCCGATACGCCGAGAGAAAAATGGATTTTCGTCTCTTGAATCTCCAAAATCTCCAAACAAATCGCTGTTTTCAATAAAAAACTGACGGCGTTCGGGCAACGAAATTTCAAAACGTGTTAAATTTGTTGTTTGCTGGTCAACTTCTACTTGAGAAAAATCTGGATTAATCGTTACATCTAAATTCATGCTATTTCCAATAGCAAATTTGGCATCACCACCAATTTTAACATCATTAATGGCACTGTTGTTTTCAAAATCTTTTCCAGAAAAAGTATTTATATATGGAATAATTGCTATGGGTGCTCTCGATTTTCCTAAAGGTTTTTCAAAAATCATTTCGCCCATATAAGCTAAGCTAAAAATGTATTGGTTTTGAGGAATATTCATCCACGTATTTTGTTCATTATCTTGTGTGTCAAACTGATAACTGTTAAACCGCCATTTGGTTTCTCCTTCTCTAAACTTAAAAGCTGTTAACGGAATTGCAATTTCTGCTATATATGCATCATCCAAAATCTGTGTTTTACAAACCCATTTTGTATCCCAAGCTAAATTAAATCCTCTTAAATCTGTTCCGCCACCAGAAAGCAAGGCTTCTCTTTTAACTCCTGCCGGATTTGTTCCAAAGAAAAAAGCATTAGAACCATCATTAAATGTATCAAAAATAAGTGTGACATTGTCGTTTCCAGAAGCTCTAAAATCTCTTCGCAAAGAAGGAATGATAAAATCGTTTGATTTTGCGTGTACTTTAATTGCTACATATAGATTTTTGTCATCAAACATCATTTTTACTTCTGTTTGATTATTTGCTTTTAAAGAATCTGATGGAAAATATTGCCAGTAGTTTGAGGTTGTTTTTGCTTTTGCCCAATGCGCTTCACTTAATAAACCATCAATTGATATTTCAGAAATATCAGTTTTTATATATTTTACAAAAACTTGCTTTGTTTTTTGAGCAAAAAGGGTTGTGCAGCTAATAATAAGAATTAGGAATAGATTTTTCTTCAAAACGGTAATTTGGTTAACGTTTCGAAAGATAAATAAAAATATAATAAAATCAGATTAATTTATTGCAGCTGAGAATACAAGAAAGTTCTTATTTCTACCAAACAAGAATTGCAGCTTAAAAAAGCATCATGTGTTCCGTTCTGAATTGTTTTTAATTCATTTTTTAATCCAAGTGAAGTGGCATACGGATGTAAAATTCCAGAACCATCAGCAATAATTCCTGTATTATTAACACCGCCTTGTAAATAAGGTACAACCGTATCATCAGTGCCGTGAATACTAAACAAACTTGGCTCGTTAGAATTGATAAAATTAGAATTAAATAAGGCTCCAGAAATATTGATGACTCCTTTTACTGTAGATGGAAATGATTCGTTTCCGCTTCTTCCTTCAATTCCTCCTTTTGAGTTTACATAATCAACAAAAGAACTTCCTCCAATGGTAGTTAATTCTACATTTGTATGCACATATGCGTACTGCAACGCGGTAATTGCGCCGGCAGAATAACCGCCAATAAACACTTTTGAAATGTCAATTTTATAAACATTATTTGTGGTGGCATCTTTTGTGAAATAACGCACAGCAGCTTTCATGTCTGCTACAGAATTTAGTACAACTTTTTTAAAAACTAATGGCGTTGGAGTAACATCTAACAATCTATAATCGATGGATGCCACAACATAACCTGCTTTTGCTAAAAAAGTAGCAAGCTCTTTAAAATCTGCTTTATTGCCAGATATATAACTTCCGCCATGTGCTAAAACGAGCAAAGGTCTGTTGATTTCTGTATCGTTTGCTGGTTGATAAATATCCATAGATAAACCAGTTGTTGCGCCACCTAACGTAACATTTGCTCCATACCGTACATCTTTAGAAACGGTAATTGTTTCAAAAATCTGACTATTGTATCGTTGTTGATTTTCTGCCTGATTGATGTAACTTATTTCACTTTCTAAACAAGAAGTAAAAAGGAATATAGAAAAACTAAGTAACAGTATTTTACGAATCATAATAGCAACTGATTGTATGAACTTTATTTGATTTTAGGTTCTTTGTTTTAACAAAAAAAAGGAATTACAACAATGTAATTCCTTTTTCTATATATTTAATTAAACAACTTCAACAAACAAACCTTCGTCTGTTTTAGAAACTTTGGCAACCTCTTTTTTGGTTAATCCTTTAATGGTTTTATCCCATTTCTTGTTCGATAAACCAGATTGTGTTTTCAGTTGGTTTAAATCTATTTTTTCTGCTTTAGTAATGATTGCTAGTAGCGCTTTCTCATCATCTGTAAGTGCAACATCAGCAGCGATTCGCTGCTCTGGTCGCATTTGCGGAAAGAATAATACTTCTTGTATGGATTGATTGTTCGTCAAAAACATAATCAAACGATCCATCCCAATTCCCATTCCAGAAGTTGGCGGCATTCCGTATTCTAAGGCACGTAAAAAATCTTCGTCAATAAACTCTGTAGCTTCATCGTCTCCTTTTGCAGCTAATTTTAATTGATGTTCAAAACGCTCACGTTGATCTATCGGATCATTTAATTCAGAATATGCGTTTGCAATTTCTTTACCACAAACCATTAGCTCAAAACGTTCTGTTAATTCAGGATTATCTCTGTGTTCTTTACAAAGTGGAGACATTTCCTTCGGATAATCTGTGATAAACGTTGGCTGAATATAATTTCCTTCACATTTTTCGCCAAAAATTTCATCAATTAACTTTCCTTTCCCCATTGTAGCATCAACCTCTATATTCATAGATTTTGCTGCAGTTCTAATTTCATCTTCTGTTTTATCAGTAATATCAAAACCTGTAAAATGTTTGATAGCATCTGCCATCGTAACTCTAGCATATGGCGCCTTAAAATCTATCTTGTGTTCTCCAAACGTTGCTTCCGTTGTTCCGTTTACGGCAATTGCACAATGTTCTAATAATTGCTCACAGAAATCCATCATCCAATTGTAATCTTTGTAAGCAACATAGATTTCCATTGCTGTAAATTCTGGATTGTGTGTTCTGTCCATTCCTTCGTTTCTGAAGTTTTTAGAAAACTCATAAACACCATCAAATCCACCAACAATTAATCGTTTTAAATACAATTCGTTGGCAATTCTCATGTATAACGGAATGTCTAAACTATTGTGATGGGTAATAAATGGTCTAGCTGCTGCGCCACCAGGAATTGGTTGTAAAATCGGAGTTTCAACTTCAAAATATCCAGCGGTATTAAAGAAACTTCGCATAGCGTTGAACAATTTTGTTCTTTTTACAAAAACTTCTTTTACATGTGGATTTACAGCTAAATCTGCATAACGTTGTCTGTAACGCATTTCTGGATCTGTAAAAGCATCGTAAATAACACCGTCTTTTTCTTTTGGTAAAGGCAACGGTTTTAATGCTTTGCTTAATAAGGTAAAATCTTTAACTCTTACAGTTTTTTCACCTACTTTCGTTGTAAATAATTCTCCTTCAACACCAATAAAATCTCCTAAGTCTAATAATTTTTTAAAGACATCGTTGTATTTTGTTTTATCATCGCCTTCACAGATTATATCTCTATTAAAATACACTTGAATTCTACCTTCAGCATCTTGCAATTGTGCAAAAGAAGCTTTTCCTTGTATGTTTATAGATACTAATCTACCAGCAATAATTACCTGTTTCTCTTCAGTAAATTTTTCCTTAATCTGTTTTGAAGTGTGATTTACAGGAAATAAATCAGCAGGATAAGGATTGATACCCAATTCGCGTAATTTTGATAGTTTTTCTCTTCGTACAACTTCTTGTTCTGATAATTGCATAATGCGGGATTCTTTATAGGATGATAATAAAGGCGCAAAGATACAATCAATTACATAATAAAGCAATCTAGTTCTTTGTAGAAATTTTGTAAATTTTTAGTTAAATATTGCTAGTTTAAAAAAATCTTGTATATTCGCAGGCTGCTTTTTATAAAAGTAGCATTTAGTTGTGTTGTTTTGGCACTTTCATAAAAGTGTCGTGGTTTTGTTAACCAATGGAAAGCTTCCCTGAGATGGGACGCTTTTTTTTTGCTTTTTTTTGAAGCTAATTCCCGCTTTCCGTTATATCTTTTTAATTTGTTCTCGACCTATCTACCGACAGGCAGGTACAAATTTACTCATTCTTCACAAATTCACTCGAACTGACAATTAAAAAGGATGCCACTTCAATCGGGGCTAAGCCAATCTATAAAGTTTTTGTTTTATAATAAATAATTATTGTTTTTTAAAAGCCAAAAGCCAAAAGCCAAAAGCCAAAAGCCAAAAGCCAAAATTAACTAAAGAAAGCCGACTTATATTCCCAAAAAGTGCTGATAAAAAACCATAAATACACCAAACCAACACCAAACTTTAAACTTGCGGATACAAAAAATCCGAGTAAAGAACCAAAAGAAGCTTTTAACGCTCGGCCTGTGTCTTTACTGTTGTGCATCATTTCGCCAATAAAAGCACCCACAAACGCACCAATTAAAATGCCAAACGGAATAGGAGAGAACAAGCCAATTAGTAAACCAATTGTGGTTCCGTACACACCAGATTTACTTCCGCCAAAACGTTTTGTGCCCATTGCAGGAATAAAATAATCGAGCACCCAAACCAATGCGGCAACAAAAAGTGTAATGCTTAAAAAAGTCCAATCTTTTGGAACTGCAGTTGTAAAACTAAGTAATAATAACCCGAGCCAACCAGTTAATGGTCCAGGTAAAATGGGTAAAAACGCACCAATAATTCCGAGAATCATACAAATTAAGCCTAAAAAAAGTAAAAGAATGTCCATAAATTTTGCTATTGCGAGAATTAAAATAATTCTTGGCAATCTTTTTTGAGATTACTTCGTCATACTTCCTCGTAATGAGGATTTTTATTGATTAGACGAAAATACAAAAACTTTGTTACGGGTGTTTTTTAATTTTCATTGTAATTGGTTATCTTTCTACTTTTATTCTTATGAAATCTTTAAAACTTGTACTTTTTGCCTTTTTTTTATCAGTGAATTGTATCTCTCAGGTTGAAAATCAGGATGAAAATTCAGACTCCAACAATCAATCCACGAGTAGTATTCCTTTTACAAAGGTAGATGTTAAACCAGTTTTTCCTGGATGCTCGGGTTCGGATGATGAAAAATTTGAATGCTTTCGAATGAAAATTAATAACCATTTTATAAGTAATTTTAATGCAGATTTATCAAACGAATTAGGTCTCGCAAAAGGGAAATTACAAATTTTTATTTTTTTTAGTATTGATCAAAGTGGCAATTCGGAAATCTCCTTGGTGAGAGCCCCTCATCCAGGCCTAAAAGCTGAAGCTGAAAGGGTAGTTAAATTGATTCCTAAAATGATACCTGCAATTTATAAGGATGAATTTGTTGGTACAAAATATTTTGTTCCACTTGCTTTTCTTGTCGAATAATTTCTGACCTTTTTTTGGATAAAACACCATTTTTTAAAACAGTTTATAAATTGTACTTTTACCTAGTAAATTTATAACATGCGTTTTCGAGTACTTTCTCTTTTCTTACTTATTTTGGTTGTTACTTCTTGCGAGTATTTTAATTTAAATAAAAAATCGCAATTACAAGAAGTAGATACCATTATCGATTTTTCTTCTGTCGATGTTTTCCCAACATTCGAAGCGTGTAAAAACTTTATTGATAAAGCAAAAAAAACAAATTGTTTTAGAAACACCATTCATAAACACATTTCTGAAAGTTTAGCAAAACACCAATTAGAAGTTAAAAATCCTGTAAACGAAATCGTTGATGTTGTGGTTTTAATCAATAATAAAGGTACTGTTTCTATTCAGAAAATCACTTCTTCTGAAATTTTAAAAAAAGAAATTCCTACAATTGATAGTTTGATTACCATAAGCTTAAAAGGTTTGCCTAAGCTTTCTCCTGCAACCAAAAGAGGAATTCCGGTTGCTACTCAATATCAAATTCCGATTCAGATTACTGTAAATTAGGTTGTTGATTTAATATTGGTTTTGGCTACGAATTCACAAATTTTGTGATAATTATTTGTGAAATTTTACAACTAAAAAAACAAAATAGACTTCCGTTTCCGAAAATCTATTTTTTATTATTGCTTAAGGTTCGTTGCCATTTCGACAAAGCGAAGCATGAGCGACGAGAAATCTTAATAAATGAGATTCCTCAATCATGCCTCTTTTCTGAATGACGGTTGTTGAAACTTTAATTCAACATTTTCCAAAGTTGATCTTTCAATTCTACCAAACCTGTGTTTGCTATCGACGAGAAAAAGATATGCGGAACGCCATCGGGTAAATCTTTGGTGATTTCTGCTCTTAATTCATCATCTAACATATCATCCTTAGAAATTGCCAATAATCTATTTTTATCTAACAATTCTGGATTGTGTGTTTTTAGTTCGTTCAATAAAATTTTATATTCTTTATTGATGTCTTCACTATCCGCAGGAATTAAAAACAACAACGTAGAATTCCGTTCTATATGACGTAAAAAACGAAATCCTAAACCTTTTCCTTCTGCAGCTCCTTCTATAATTCCGGGAATATCTGCCATTACAAAAGATTGATGATTTCTATGTTCTACAATTCCTAAATTTGGTTTTAGTGTAGTAAATGCATAATCAGCAATTTTTGGTTTTGCTGAGGTAATTACTGATAATAAAGTAGATTTCCCAGCATTTGGGAATCCAACTAAACCAACATCGGCCAATAATTTTAATTCTAATAAAAACCAACCTTCAGCTCCATCCATTCCTGGTTGCGCATATCTAGGTGTTTGATTTGTTGAAGATTTAAAGTGCCAGTTTCCCAAACCACCTTTTCCTCCTCGTAACAAGACAACTTCTTGCTTATCATTAGTTACTTCAAAAAGAATTTCATTGGTGTCTGCGTCTCTAACAATGGTTCCAAGAGGCACATCAACATAAACATCCTTTCCGTCGTGTCCGGTACTTCTACTTTTACTTCCAGAACCACCATGATCTGCTCTAAAGTGTTTTTTAAACTTTAGGTGAAATAATGTCCACATATTTTTATTTCCACGAAGAATCACATGTCCACCACGACCACCATCTCCACCATCTGGTCCACCTTTGGTAATAAATTTTTCTCTGTGTAAGTGCATAGATCCGCTTCCTCCTTTACCAGAAGATGCGTATACTTTTATGTAGTCAACAAAATTTCCTTCAGTCATTATTTCTATTGTTTATATGTTGATTTGTCTAATAGTTTATTCGTGTTTGTGATAAACACATAAACGATTTAACGCATAAACAGTTATTTAAAGTTTGTCAAAAACCTCAGCTAAGCGATTTGTAATATCGCTAATACTACCAACACCATTTATCCCATAATAGTTCCCTTGCGCTTGGTAATAGTCTTTTAAAACTGCAGTTTTTGTGTTGTATTCGTTAAAACGATTTCTAATTTTTGATTCGTCAGTATCGTCTGTTCTTCCACTTGTTTTTCCTCTTTCTAATAAACGATCAACTAGTAAATCTTCAGAAACCTCTAAAGCCACCATTCCGTTTATTTTTTCTCCTTTTTCAGCTAAAAATACATCCAAAGCTTTTGCTTGAGACTCTGTTCTTGGAAAACCATCAAAAATAAATCCGTTTGCATCTGCATTTTTATTTACTTCTGCTTTTAACATTTCAATCGTCACTTCATCCGGAACTAAATCTCCTTCATCCATGTATTTTTTAGCCAATAAGCCTAATTTTGTTTGATTTTTAATGTTGTACCTAAAAACATCTCCGGTAGAAATGTGAATTAGATGGTATTTTTCTTTAAGCAATGTTGCTTGTGTACCTTTCCCTGCTCCTGGAGGGCCAAATAATACAATGTTTTTCATAATTTTTTATTGTTGTGTTGTTAGTTGATAAATGGCAGGATAGTTCCTTCCCAATCCATTGTAATCTAAGCCGTAGCCGACAATAAATTTATCTGTAATGCTTTTTCCGATATAATCTATTGGTAAATTTTTTTTAAACACCTCTGGTTTAAAGAATAAGGTTGCAACTTTTAATTGCTTTACTTTCTTATCTTTAAAGATGTCGTAAATTTCTTTTAACGTATTTCCTGTATCAATAATATCTTCTAAAATAACGACAGTTCTGCCTTCAATATTTTCGTTTAAACCTACAAGTTGTTTTACTTTTTCTGTTGATGAAGTTCCTTCATACGAAGCTAGTTTTACAAATGAAATTTCACAATCTCCTTTGTACGCTTTTGCAAAATCAGAAACAAACATAAAAGAACCATTTAAAATCCCGATAAACAATGGAGTTTCTCCTTCACAATCTTTGGCAATTTGTTGTGCTAAAGAGCTAACGATGTTATTGATTTCAATTTCATCAATAAATGGGTTAAAACTTAAATCGTGCAATTTAATGGTGTTCATTTTGCAAAGATACGTTCTTGTTATTGAATGAAAAAACCGTTTTGAATTAAGTTCAAAACGGTTTTTTTATTTTAGTCTTTTCAGATTATTCTTTTTCTGCTACTTTCTTAGAAGTATCAAACATGATAGGAGTTGCAATAAATAATGAAGAGTATGTTCCAACTACCACACCAACAATTAATGCAAACATAAATCCTTTAATAGAATCACCACCAAATAAGAAAATGGCCATCATTACTAATAATGTAGTTAAAGAAGTGTTGATTGTTCTTCCTAAGGTAGAACTTAATGCTTTGTCAACTACTTTTGTGTAGTTCCATTTTGTATGAATTCCTGCAAATTCTCTAATTCTATCAAAAATTACCACGGTATCATTTAATGAATAACCAACTACAGTTAATATCGCTGCAATAAATGACTGTCCAACTTCCATATCAAATGGCATAAACTTGTATAATATTGAGAAAATCCCTAATACAATTAAAACATCGTGGAATACTGCAACAACAGCACCTACACTAAATGATATTTTTCTGAAACGCAATAAGATATACAAGAAAACTACAATTAACGAACCTAAAACTGCCCATAAAGCTGATGTTTTAATATCATCGGCAATTGTTGGGTCAACTTTCATATAACTCATAATTCCGCTACCAGCTTTTTCAAAACCTGGTTTAAAGTTTTCGTAAGTTGTAGTTCCTAAATGAGATTTTAATCCGTTGTATAAAGCAGATTGTACTTCTTCATCAACAGTTAAGCCTTCATCATCTATTTTGTAAACAGTAGTTATTTTTAATTGATTAGAAGTACCATATGTTTTTACTTCTGGAGCAGAACCAAATACTGCTTTTAAATCTTCAGCAACTTCAGTTGAGTTCATTGGTTGATCGAAACGAACAACATAAGAACGACCCCCTTTAAAATCAACACCCTGTTTTAATCCAAGAGTTGCCATTGAAACAATTCCACCAAGAATGATAGCACCAGAAATTACGTAAGCTATTTTACGTTTTCTTAAGAATTCTATATTTATATTTTGGAACCAGTTTTTAGAAATTGAAGTGTTAAATGTTAAGTTTTTATTCTTGTTAACAGCACCATCAATTAGCATACGAGTAATAAATACTGCAGTAAATAATGATGTAGCGATACCGATCATTAACGTTAAAGCAAAACCTTTAATTGGTCCTGTTCCAAAAACGTATAAGATAATACCAGTTAATAAAGTGGTGATATTTGCATCAATAATTGCAGATAAAGCTCCTTTTACACTAAAACCATCTTCTACAGCAAGTTTTAACCCTTTTCCGCCGTTTAACCCTTCTTTAATTCTTTCGAAAATAATAACGTTAGCATCTACAGACATACCAATTGTTAAGATAATCCCTGCAATTCCAGGTAACGTTAATACCGCGCTAAACGAGGCTAAAATTCCGAAGATGAATAAGATATTTACTGCTAATGCAATATTTGCGAATAAACCAGCTCTTCCATAATAAAAGAACATCCAGATTAATACCAATCCGATTGCTAATCCAAATGAGTTCAAAGATTTATCAATTGATTCTTGTCCTAATGATGGACCAACAACTTCTGCTTGAATAATTCTAGCAGCAGCAGGCAGTTTACCAGCTTTTAAAACTGTTGCAATATCTTGTGCTTCTGTAATGGTCATCAATCCACCAGAAATAGAAGTTCTACCGCCAGAGATTGGTTGGTTTACAGAAGGAGCAGTATAAACATAATCATCTAAAACAACAGCGACAAATTTACCGGCATTGTCTGTGGTCATTTTTTCCCATTGTTTAGATCCAGTAGAATTCATTGTCATGCTTACTTCTGGTTTGTTTCCTAACTGGTCAAAAACCTGAGCAGCATCTACAATTACATCGCCTTCTATAGTGGCAACATCTTTTCTGTTCGATTTGATTGCGTATAAACTAATAACTTCTGCAGTTTTATCTGCATTTGGTTGTGCTTTATAATCCCATAAAAACTTAACGTATCTAAGGTTGCTTGGCAATAAAGCCCTAACTTCTTTTCTGTTTAATAATTTATTTACCATTGCTGTATCAGAAACTTTAGCCATAGCAACTAAAGAACTTACTTGTTGTTGGCTCTGAGCAATGTTTGGAGATAAATAAGTAAACAATGTTTTTTGACTGTTTACGTTTGTAGAGTCTTTCTTTCCTAATAAGTTATCGATATCATCTTTTTTGATGGTGTCTGTTGCTATAGGGTTTTCATCTTTTAAAAGTTCAGTAACTTTCGTATTTGCTGTAAAGAAGAAGTTTTGTACTTCTGTATTTGTAAACACTTCCCAAAATTGTAATTTGGCAGTACTCTCTAATAACTTCTTTACACGCTCAATATCTTTTGCTCCAGGCAATTCAATTTGAATTCTACCAGAGTTTCCAACACGTTGTATACTTGGTTGTGTTACACCAAACTTGTCAATTCTACTACGTAATACTTCAAAAGCAGTATCAATAGAGTTGTCTATTTCTGTTTGAATAATTGGCTTAACCTGAGCATTTGTTTTGTTAAAGTTAATTCCTTTATCAGCTAAGGTTTTTGTCCCAAAAATAGATGGATCACTTAATTTAACAGTTCCGTTACTTAGATTTTCAAACTCCGAAAAGAATAAATCTAAATAGGTGTCTGTACTGTTTTTTTGTGCAGCATCTGCAGCTTCTAAAGCTTGGTTAAAAACAACATTTTTGGTTTCGTTAGTCAATCCTATTAAGATATCTTTTACAGATACTTGTAAAATTGCATTAATTCCACCTTTTAAATCAAGACCAAGATTCATCTCTTTGTCTCTAATGTCATTGTAGCTATATTCAGCAAATCCTAGATTTATAATCTTAGCGTTTCCAACACTGTCTAGATATTTTTTTTCAAAATTAGCTAAAGCTTTACCGTCATTATCGGTAACTTTTCCTTTCGCATATACCTTTGCGGCATCTTCAACATTCCCTGCGAAATAGGTAAATGATAATTGATATAAACTTACTAATCCAAAAAGGATAGCGAATAATCTGATAAGTCCTTTGTTTTGCATCTTCTATTTAATTTTAATCGACTTCTTTGTAAAAACGTGCAAATATAGTATTTCAAAAAAGAGTAGCCAATTGTTTTGTCATATTTGTAGCATAAGATTCTTGTTTTTCAAAGCTTTAAAAAAAATGACAAAAAAGAACCTTTAATTTTTTATATATTTACTCACCAAAAATAAGAGAATTAATCAATAAAAATCATTTTAAATGGCATATCAATCGGATATTGAAATAGCACAAGCTAAAACCTTAGTGCATATTAGAGAAATTGCAGCAAAATTAAATATAGATGAAGATACTATGGAAATGTACGGCAAGTACAAAGCTAAGTTGCCTTTAAGTTTAATTGATGAAGATAAAATAAAACAAAACAATCTTGTTCTTGTTACTGCACTTACTCCAACTCCCGCAGGTGAGGGAAAAACAACTGTTTCTATTGGGTTAACTGAAGGATTAAATAAAATTGGAAAACAAGCAACTGTGGTTTTAAGAGAGCCATCTTTAGGTCCGGTTTTTGGAATAAAAGGCGGTGCTGCAGGTGGTGGACACTCACAAGTTGTGCCGATGGAAGATATCAATTTACATTTTACAGGAGATTTTAATGCCATTGAAAAAGCAAATAATTTATTGTCAGCTTTAATTGATAACAATTTACAAAGCTCGGTTAATAACTTAAATATTGATCCGCGTACTATTTTATGGAAACGTGTGATTGATATGAATGATAGAGCTTTGCGTGATATAACCATAGGTTTAGGCGGAACAGGAAACGGAATTCCAAGACAAGACGGATTTAACATTACGCCAGCATCAGAAGTGATGGCAATCTTGTGTATGGCAACAGATTTTGAGAATTTAAAGAAACGTTTAGGAGATATTTTTATCGGATTTACTTTTGATAAAAAACCCGTTTTTGCGCGTGATTTAAAAGCAGAAAACGCCATGGCAATTTTATTAAAAGATGCCATTAAACCAAATTTAGTGCAAACCTTAGAAGAGAATCCGGCAATTATTCATGGCGGACCGTTTGCAAATATTGCACAAGGAACGAATACGCTTTTAGCTACAAAAATGGGGTTAAGTTTATCGAATTACGTAGTCACTGAAGCTGGTTTTGGTGCAGATTTAGGTGCAGAAAAATTCTTAAATATCAAATCAGCTTTTGGAGGATTAAATCCAAAATGTGTGGTGTTAGTTGCAACAATTAGAGCATTGCGTCATCATGGAGGCGCAAAACCAGATGAATACAATACGCCAAGTGTAGAAAAAGTTACAGAAGGATTTAAAAATTTAGAAAAACACATCGAAAACATTCGTAAGTTTAATATTGAACCCGTTGTGGCAATCAATTCATTTGTGTCAGATTCTGATGAAGAAGTGCAGTTTATAAAAGATACGTGTGCAGGGTTAGGAGTTCATGCAGTATTGTCTGAAGGTTGGGCAAAAGGAGGAGAAGGAACCAAAGAATTAGCAGCAGCGGTTGCTGATGTTGTAGAAAATAAAGCAACACAATTTAAACCTTTATACGATTGGAAGAGTCCTGTAAAAGAAAAAATAGCAATTATTGCAAAAGAAATTTACGGAGCAGACGGTGTGGTTTATGATAAAAAAGCGGAACTAAATTTACGAAGAATTGATCGTTTAGGATTTAATGATTTTGCAATTTGTATGGCAAAAACTCAAAAATCTTTTTCTGATGATGAAAAATTAATTGGAAGACCAACAGGTTTTTCTGTAACAGTTCGTGAAATTGAAATTGCAGCCGGAGCTCAATTTATCATTCCAATTTTAGGGAAAATGATGCGTATGCCTGGTTTACCTGCAAAACCAGCATCAGAAGGAATGACCATTGATAATAACGGTGTTATTTCTGGGTTGTCTTAAATAAAGAAACAGGAAAATAGAGAAAAGAAAAAATCCAGCCATTTGGCTGGTTTTTTTTTTCAGAACTAATAGCTAAAGGCAAATTGCCAAAAGCGAATCAGTTACAATTCTAACAATCCGTTTGTTTTTTTAACACCTTCTGCAGATGCTTCTAAATGTGCTTTTTCAGCATCACTTAAATGAATCTCTACAATTTTTTCGATTCCGTTTTTACCTAAAACCACAGGAACTCCAATACATAAATCGTTCAGTCCATATTCACCTTCTAATAAAGTAGAACAAGGGAAAATCTTTTTTGTATCACAAGCAATTGCTTGTACCATGCCAGAAACTGCTGCTCCTGGTGCATACCAAGCAGAAGTTCCTAATAATCCAGTTAAGGTTGCGCCACCAACTTTGGTATCTTCCAAAACTTGTTGTAATCTTTCTTCAGAAATAAATTCAGAAACAGGAACAGAATTTCTTGTTGCTAAGCGTGTTAATGGAACCATTCCTTTATCAGAATGCCCACCAATTACCATTCCGTCAATATCAGAAATTGGAGCATTTAATGCTTCTGCTAATCTGTATTTGAAACGAGCAGAATCTAAAGCACCACCCATTCCAATAATTCTATTTTTTGGTAAGCCAGTTGTTTTATGAACCAAGTAAGTCATTGTATCCATAGGATTAGATACCACAATGATAATTGTATTTGGAGAATGCTCTATTAAGCTAGCAGAAACCATTTTTACGATTCCGGCATTAATTCCGATTAATTCTTCACGTGTCATTCCTGGTTTTCTTGGAATTCCAGAAGTAATTACACAAATATCTGAATTTGCTGTTTTAGAATAATCACTAGTAGAACCAGTAATTTTAGTATCAAATCCGTTTAAGGAAGCTGTTTGCATTAAATCCATTGCTTTACCTTCGGCAAAACCTTCTTTAATATCTAAGATTACAACTTCTGAAGCGAAATTTTTAATAGCGATGTACTCTGCACAACTTGCGCCCACAGCACCTGCACCTACAACTGTTACTTTCATTTTATTTTGTTTTGTGTGTTGAATAAATTTTGTTGTACAAAAGTACTATAAATAATTGTAAAATGTACCTTTGATATAATTCAAAAAAAGGCCGCGAAATTCGCGGCCTTTTTTATTAATGTTATTTAGTTTATTATCTAATACTTAATGCAATTCCTGCACTAACAGTATTGTATTCTTGTATGGTATAATCTGCAAATATTTTTAAAAACCACAGGCTAAATCTAGCTCCAATAGTAGTTTTAAGTCCACCAGCATCAAATTCCATATTTGGAGGTGTTAAAGTTTCTTCATAGGTGTATGTTTGTCCGCCTTCTGAGTATGTAAACTCTCCTTTATAAGTTCCTGTCATTTTAAATTTAGAAGTACCACCACTATAACCGATACCACCATAAAAATTAATAAAAGGAAAATTTAAAGAAGCAATTGCTTGAGCTGTATAAGAACGTAATTCAAAATCTGCAGAAGCATTTGCCATTTGAAAGTTTCCAGAATTTACATCTGCAAATCCATAATTAACATCCATAGAAGTGTAAGCTGCTAATAAAGAAACATGTAATGGTAATCTTTTTAACGGTCCAAACCAACTTGTGATTTCCTTTTTAAGACCAATTCCATACATGCTTGCTTTTCCACCATCATCTCCTAAATCTGTTTCTGGAAAAAAACGAACCATTGCTTCCATTTTAAAGGGCAATCCAACATTTAGTTGTGCTACAGGAGCAGGGATTGCATTTAAAGGTAATTCTCCAGTAACTCCACCAGGCATATCAAAATTTGCAGTAACAGTTCTAGATTGTCCGTTTGCCGGAGAACTAGGGTCATTAATTGTTACAGTTTTGGTAACGGTAAAAGTTGTTGGTGTATCTGGTCCTCCAAAAGTTGATGCATTAGTTGCATTTGTACTAAGAGCGCTAGATAACCCTAAGGCAGAAATAGAAAAAGTTTCTTTTTCGCTTGGTACCATTGCGGCGCTTAAACCAACAGTTAAATCAAAGCCTAATATTTTGTGAACTTTCGCTGTATGATACCAACCGTTATTCATTCCGTAAATAAAACCTTCCATTGCAGGAGTAAAATAAGCACTCATTAGTTTATTTGAATCGCTGGATGGTGCAAGAAGTATGTTCTCAAAACCATCTTGTGCTTTTGCATTAAAACTTAACGCTAAAACACTTATAAAAATTAAAATGTACTTTTTCATATTATAAAAATTTAGTTAAAATTAGTTGTTTTTATATTATAATGTTAGTGCTAATATAGTAAGAAAATAAAAAACACACCTAAAAAGGTGTGTTTTTTGATAAAAATACGACAAATGACGTAGTTTTTTATGCATCAATATTTGCATATTTTGCATTTCTTTCAATGAAATCTCTTCGTGGTGGAACTTCGTCTCCCATTAACATAGAGAATACACGATCTGCTTCAGTAGCGTTGTCAATAACAACTTGTCTTAAGGTTCTAAATTCAGGATTCATAGTGGTATCCCATAATTGTTCTGCATTCATCTCTCCAAGACCTTTATATCTTTGGATATTAACACCACCACCTAATTTTTGAGCGATTAAATCACGTTGATTGTCGTCCCAAGCATATTCTCTTTTTTGTCCTTTCTTTACTAAATATAGAGGTGGAGTTGCAATATAAATATATCCTTGCTCAACCATTTCTCTCATATATCTAAAGAAGAAAGTTAAAATTAATGTTGCAATATGCGATCCATCTACATCGGCATCACACATAATCACCACTTTATGATAACGAACTTTACTTAAGTTTAATGCTCTTGGATCATCTTCTGTTCCGATTGAAACACCTAAAGCGGTAAACATATTTTTAATTTCTTCGTTTTCAAAAACTTTATGTTGCATTGCTTTTTCAACATTCAAGATTTTTCCACGTAATGGTAAAATTGCTTGAAAATTTCTATCTCTTCCTTGCTTTGCTGTTCCACCTGCAGAATCTCCCTCAACTAAGAAAATTTCACATTGAGAAGGATCTGTCTCTGAACAATCTGATAATTTACCAGGCAAACCACCAATGCTCATTACGGTTTTACGCTGTACCATTTCACGAGCTTTGCGAGCTGCGTGACGCGCTTGAGCGGCTAAAATTACTTTCTGAACAATGGTTTTTGCATCATTCGGATTTTCTTCTAAGTAATCTGTTAGCATTTCAGAAACAGCTTGAGAAACTGCTGCAGTAACCTCTCTGTTTCCTAATTTTGTTTTGGTTTGACCTTCAAATTGTGGTTCTTGCACTTTTACAGAAATAATGGCTGTTAATCCTTCACGGAAATCATCACCAGCAATTTCAAATTTTAAGTTTTTTAACAATCCAGAATCATCAGCATATTTTTTTAGAGTAGCTGTTAATCCACGTCTAAAACCAGATAGGTGTGTTCCACCTTCGTGTGTGTTGATATTGTTTACATACGAATGTAAATTTTCTGAATACGAAGTATTATAAACCATCGCAACTTCAACAGGAACACCATTTTTTTCTCCTTCAATAGAAATAACATCACTAATTAATTGTTCTCTTGTGCTGTCTAAATATCTGATAAATTCAGGCAATCCAATTTCGCTATGAAAAACCTCAGAGATAAAGTTTCCTTCATCATCTGTGTTACGTTTATCTGTAAGTGTAATGGTAATTCCCTTGTTTAAATAGGATAGCTCACGCATACGAGTAGATAAAGTCTCGTAATTGTATTCTGTTGTTTGTAAAAAGATTGATTTGTCTGGAGAAAAAGTTACAATGGTTCCTGTAAAATCGGTTTCTCCAATGGTTTTAACAGGATATAAGGCTTTTCCTTTTTCGTACTCTTGTTCCCAGATTTTTCCATCTTTATGAACCGTTGCTCTTAAGTGTTCTGAAAGTGCATTTACACAACTTACACCAACTCCGTGTAAACCTCCAGAAACTTTATACGAATCTTTATCAAATTTACCCCCAGCACCAATTTTTGTCATTACAACTTGCAGTGCAGAAACGCCTTCTTTTTTGTGAATTCCAACCGGAATTCCACGTCCGTTATCTTTTGTTGTGATAGAATTGTCTTCGTTGATGGTAACATCAATAGTATCACAATATCCACCCATTGCTTCATCGATAGAGTTGTCTACAACTTCGTAAACTAAATGATGCAATCCTCTAATACCAATATCTCCAATATACATTGATGGACGCATTCTAACATGCTCCATTCCTTCTAATGCCTGAATACTGTCGGCTGAATAATCGTGTTTTTTTTCTTCGCTCATTATAAAGTGAATTTTTAAATTTAATTTTAAAAAAAATCGCCTTTAGTAAAGACGAATTCCTATCTAACAAAGTTAAGAAAAAAGCTGTTTTAATCAAAGGAAATCCCCTTTTATCAATGATAATTATCAACATTTGTTAATTACTAAAAAGTCGCTTAAATCGCTTAAAAATGACCTTATTTTTAATGTTTGATTTTTAAAATTTGTTTGATTTTTTAAAAATCAAAAAAATCCCACAGAAGTGAGATTTTAGTATTTGATATTTTCTAAAAAATGTTAAATATTTTACTTTTTAAGACAGTTTAATAATCAAATCTTCAGAATTTACCATAATGCCTGGTTTTAAAACTACTTGTTGTATAGTAGTCGATTCATTGGCTGTAATGGTAGTTTCCATTTTCATGGCTTCAATAATAAATAAAGGTTGATTTTTAGTGATCTCTTCACCTTCTTTTACTAAAATTGTAGATAACATTCCTTGTAACGGAGCGCCAATTTCTTTTGGATTTGATTTATCAGCTTTTACGTGTTCTACTTTATCAACTTTAATAGATGCGTCTTTTATTTGCACAGATCTACCTTGACCATTTACTTTAAAATACACCGTTACAAAACCGTCTTCATTCGGTTCTCCAACAGAATCTAAAGTGATAAGCAGTGTTTTTCCTTTGTCTAATTCAACAATAATTTCTTCGCCAATTTCCATTCCGTAAAAGAAATTCTTAGTTGGCAAATTCATTAAATTGTCATATTTCAAATGTTTGTTATAAGAATCTGTAAAAACTTTTGGATACAATTTGTACGACAGAAAATCAGTAATATTAATTGGTCTGCTTAAATCTTGTTCAAATATTTTTTTAAATTCTTCGTATTCAGCTTCAATATCTAAAGGAGCCATGTGTGCATTTGGTCGATCCGTATACGGTTTTTCATCTTTTAAAATCAACTTCTGAAGCTCTTTTGGAAAACCACCAACAGGCTGACCTAAATCTCCTTTAAAGAAGCTTACCACCGATTGCGGAAAGGAAATTGAATCTCCTTTTTCTAAAACATCCTGAACCGTTAAGTTGTTGCTCACTAAATATTGTGCCATATCTCCAACTACTTTAGAACTTGGTGTAACTTTTACAATATCGCCAAAAAGCATGTTTACATCAGCATACATTGCGGTAATTTCATGAAATCGATCTTCCAATCCTAACGCTTGTGCTTGTGGTTTTAAATTGGAATATTGTCCGCCCGGAATTTCGTGTTTAAAGACTTCTCCAGAGCCTGCTTTTAAACCAGATTCAAACGGATAATAAAATTCTCGAACGGTTTCCCAATAGTTAGAATATTCGTTCAATGAATCAACATTCAACGGATTTTCGCGTTCGTGAAATTTCATCATTTCTACAACCGAATTAAAATTAGGTTGCGATGTCAATCCAGATAAACCACCAAGAGCTACATCAACCACATCTACACCAGCTTCAATCGCTTTTAAATAGGTTGCAGATTGAATTGACGAAGTATCGTGCGTATGTAAATGAATTGGAATGTTAATTTCTTGTTTTAATGCCGAAACCAATTCAAAAGCAGCATAGGGTTTTAACAAACCAGCCATGTCTTTAATGGCTAAAATATGTGCTCCGGCATTTTCGATGTCTTTGGCTAAACTTGTGTAATATTTTAAATTGTATTTTGTGTTCTTCGGATTTAAAATATCGCCAGTATAACAGATTGACCCTTCAGCTAAACCTTGCGTTCTGTTTCGAACATGTTCAATACAAGGAGCAATGGATTTCATCCAGTTTAGAGAGTCAAATATTCTAAAAATATCAACACCATTTTCCCAAGATTGTTCTACAAATTTTTCGATTAAATTATCCGGATACGCCGTGTAACCAACTCCGTTTGAACCTCTAAGAAGCATTTGTAAAAGCGTATTTGGCATTGCTTTACGTAATAATTGTAAGCGTTCCCAAGGATTTTCCTGTAAAAAACGCAAACAAACATCAAAGGTTGCTCCGCCCCAAACCTCCATACTAAAAATATCAGGATTGTTTTTAGCATAGCCTTCGGCTACTTTTAGCATGTCAAAAGTTCGCATTCTTGTTGCTAACAAACTTTGATGCGCATCACGCATTGTGGTGTCTGTATAATGTATTTTATTTTCAGCTTTTAACCATTGAGAAAATTTATCTGGACCTAATTCTGTCAATAAATCTTTTGTTCCCTTCGGATGTGCGGCGTTCACATCAAACTTTGGAACAATAGGTTTTACAAATGTTTTTGTAGGATCTATTTTTTTGACATCCGCATTTCCGTTAACGATGATATCACCTAAATATGTGACTAATTTGGTTGCTCTATTTCTAGGAGCTTTAAAAATAAATAAATCTGGATTTTGTTTGATGAAATTAACAGTTACTTCTCCTTTTCTAAAAGTTTCGTGTTTTAAAATATTATCTAAAAAAGGCATGTTTGTTTTTACGCCTCTAATTCTGAATTCTGTAAGTGCACGACGAACTTTTCTACAAGCTCCATCTAAAGTTCTGCTATTTGCAGTGACTTTTACCAACATTGAATCAAAAAATGGAGATACAATTGCACCTTGATATACAGATCCTGCGTCTAAACGAATTCCGAACCCTGATGCACTTCTGTACGTTGTAATTTCTCCATAATCTGGTTTAAAATCGTTCTGTGGATCTTCGGTTGTAATTCTACATTGCAACGCGTAACCAGTAACTTTAATAGCTTCTTGATTTGGAATTTTTATTTGTTGATCGGCTAATTTATATCCTCCAGCAATAAACAATTGTGTTTTTACCAAATCGATATTGGTTACCACTTCTGTAACGGTGTGCTCAACTTGAATTCTCGGATTTACTTCTATAAAGTAAATAGAACCATCATCGTCAACTAAAAATTCAACCGTTCCAATATTATTATAATTTACGGCTTTACAAATATCAATTGCATATTGATAAAGTGCGTCTTTTGTTGCTGGTTTTAAATCGTAAGAAGGAGCAAATTCAATCACTTTTTGATAACGACGTTGTACCGAACAATCGCGTTCAAATAAATGAACGGTATTTCCGTAATTATCGGCTACAATCTGAATTTCTATATGTTTCGGATTTTCAACAAATTTTTCTAAAAAAACTGTATCATCTCCAAACGCATTTAAAGCTTCACGTTTACTTTCGTTAAAAGCGCCTTTTAATTCTGAGGATTCTCTAATCACTCGCATTCCTCTTCCACCACCACCAGAAGCGGCTTTTAGCATAATCGGATAGCCGATAATTTCTGCTTCACTCAAAGCAGTTTCAATATCTTTTAACGGTTTTTTGTTGCTTCTAATAATAGGTATATTATTAGCAACAGCTACTTCTTTCGCAGTAATTTTATCGCCAAGCGATGTAAGTACAGATACTTTTGGCCCGACGAAAATAATGCCGTTTTCTTCACATTTCTGAGCAAATAGTGCATTTTCTGATAGAAATCCGTAACCAGGATGGATTGCATCTGCGCCACATTGAAGTGCAACTTTTATCAATTCATCAATATTTAAATACGGTTTTAACGGCTCATTATCTTCTCCAATTTGATAAGATTCATCCGCTTTATATCTGTGAAGTGAATAGCGATCTTCAAAGGTATAAACACCAACAGTTTTAACTGTAATTTCTGTACAAGCTCTAAATATTCTGATGGCAATTTCACCTCTATTGGCAACAAGTACTTTTTTAATTTTCATATTAATTTTTTTATGAGATAAAGTTACTGATTTAAGAAGCTATTACGGAATAAAGATTTTAATAATTATTAACAAGCTTCTTAGTTATTCTTTTTAATACGCATCTTCATGAACCATTTTAATAGCTCTTCCAGAAGGCTCGTTTTGGTTTTTAAAACTTTCGTCCCATTCTAAAGCGATTCTTGAACTACATGCAATTGATGGTTCTTGCGGAACACACAATGCAGCTGTATCACTCGGAAAATGTTCTGCAAAAATGGAGCGATAATAAAATTCTTCTTTTGTTGTTGGCGTTTGAATTGGAAATCTAAATTTAGCATTTGCTAATTGTTCATCAGAAATTTTAGAATTTACAACTTCTTTTAACGTGTCAATCCAATCGTAACCAACGCCGTCAGAAAATTGTTCTTTTTGTCGCCACGCCACACTTTCTGGTAAATATTTTTCAAATGCTTTTCTGATGACCCATTTTTCCATGCGTTCTCCATTGATCATTTTATCTTTTGGGTTGATGCGCATCGCAACATCCATAAATTCTTTGTCTAAAAACGGAACACGGCCTTCAATGCCCCAAGCTGCTAAAGATTTGTTTGCTCGCAAACAATCGTACATGTGTAATTTGTCTAATTTACGAACGGTTTCTTTATGAAACTCTTGTGCATTTGGTGCTTTGTGAAAATATAAATATCCACCGAACAATTCGTCTGCGCCTTCGCCAGACAACACCATTTTTACGCCCATAGATTTGATAACTCGCGCCATTAAATACATTGGAGTAGAAGCTCTAATGGTTGTGATGTCGTAAGTTTCTAAATTGTAAACAACATCTTTTATAGCGTCTAAACCTTCCTGAATGGTAAATTTAATTTCGTGATGAACAGTTCCAATATGATCAGCTACTTTTTGGGCTGCAGCCAAATCTGGCGAACCTTCTAATCCAACCGAAAACGAATGCAATTGTGGCCACCAAGCAGCTTGTGTATCATCAGATTCTATTCTTTTTTCAGAATATTTTTTAGCGATAGCAGAAATAATTGAAGAATCCAATCCGCCAGAAAGTAACACTCCGTAAGGAACATCAGACATTAATTGTCTGTGAACAGCAGCTTCTAATGCATCGTGAATTTCATCAATCGAAGTTTCATTTTCCTTTACAGCATCAAATTCCGTCCAATCGCGAGCATACCATTTTTTGTAAACTCCATCTTTGCTAGACAAATAATGGCCTGGAGGAAATAATTCGATTTTTGTACAAACGCCTTCCAAGGCTTTTAATTCTGAAGCTACATAAAACGTTCCGTTTTCATTCCAACCAATATATAACGGAATAATTCCCATGTGATCTCTTGCTACAAAATACTCGTCTTTTTCGACGTCGTAAATTGCAAAACCGAAGATTCCGTTTAATTCGTCTAAAAACGACGTTCCTTTTTCTTTGTACAAAGCCAATATAACTTCACAATCTGAAGCTGTTTGAAAATTGTAAGAGCCTTCAAATTGTTTTCTTAACTCTCTGTGATTGTAGATTTCTCCGTTTGCCGCTAAAATCAATTTTTTATCTTCACTAAATAAAGGTTGTTTCCCTGATGATGGATCAACAATTGCCAAACGCTCGTGCGCTAAAATGGCTTTTTTATCACTGTAAATTCCGCTCCAGTCTGGCCCACGATGTCTAATTTTTTTAGACATTTCTAATAGTTGAGGTCTTAATATATCAGCTTTTTCTTTTAAATCGAACGCACAAACAATTCCACACATAATCTATCTATTTTGTAATTTTTATTATAATTATGATGCAAATAAACAATTACTATTGTTGTTATTAAATGTAAACATCATTATTGATTTAAAAAATATACTTTAAACGTATAATTTAAGATAATATGTAATTTGTGGTGGAAAAAAAGAGCTAAAAAATAGAAATTTGTTATCAAGATAAATTTTTTTAAAAGATTTGTTTGGTCATTTAAAAATCTATCATACATTTGTAGCTCAATGATGAATACACAAAACATATGGTGGTGGAACTCTCTTAAACGTTAAGTGAGGAAAAACCTATATGTATATAAAACATAATTAAAAAGGCTTATCTCACGATAAGCCTTTTTTGTTTTTAATGTTCAAATGTCACCTCGAGCGCAGTCGAGAGGTTATTAAGGAGGATAAAATTAAAAAGGTCTCGACTGCGCTCAACCTGACAAAAGGATACTGAAATAAATTCAGCATACATGAAAAAATTACAATTTAAAACGACTAGCACAACTCGAATATCAGATACAGTAACTCCGGTTGGTTTGTACTTAAGATTTAGAGATGCATACGCCAATTCGCTGTTATTAGAAAGTTCAGATTATCACAGTAAAGAAGAAAGTTTTTCTTTTATATGTATTGAACCAATCGTAACCATGAAAGTTGAAAATCACAATTTTGTGGTTTCGCAAAAAGGAAAAACAATTGATAAGCATTCTATTGATAAAAATTTTTATGAATTGTTTGATAATTTTTCAAAGTCTATTGATTTAGATTGTGATGCAAAACTAAAATCATTCAACGGATTGTACGGATATACAACCTATGATAGCGTTCAGTATTTTGAAAATATTCAACTGAATGTAAAAGATGCGCCGTCTAAGATTCCGTTGATGCAATACAGTTTTTATCGATTTATTATTGCTATCAATCATTTTAATGATGAAATGACTTTGATTGAAAATATTGAACAAGGAAAGGAATCAAGAATCTCAGAAATTGAAACCATCATAAAAGCGCAAACTTTTAATACCCAGAAATTTGAAATTAAAGGAGAAGAAACCTCCAATTGTACCGACGAAGATTTTAAAGAATATGTAGTCAAAGCAAAAGCACATTGTAAACGTGGTGATGTTTTTCAATTGGTATTATCGCGTCAGTTTCAACAAGCATTTAAAGGCGATGAATTTAATGTGTATAGAGCATTGCGTTCTATAAATCCGTCTCCTTATTTGTTTTATTTTGATTACGGATCTTTTAAATTGATGGGTTCTTCGCCAGAAGCACAAATTAAAATATCCGCAGGTAAAGCAATCATCAATCCAATAGCTGGGACGTTTCGAAGAACTGGTGATATGGCTGAAGACATCAAATTGGGGAAGAAATTATCCGAAGATAAAAAAGAAACTGCAGAACATGTAATGTTGGTAGATTTGGCTAGAAATGATTTAAGCAAACACGCTGAAAATGTAAAAGTTGAAGTGTTTAAAGAAGTGCAATATTTTAGTCATGTAATTCATTTGGTTTCTACAGTAAAAGGAAACATAAAAGGAAATCCGATAAATATTGTTGGAGATACGTTTCCTGCCGGAACGTTGAGCGGCGCACCAAAATACAAAGCGATGCAATTAATTGATCAATATGAAAATCAATCTCGCGGATTTTATGGCGGAGCAGTCGGAATTATAGGATTGGATGGTTCGGTAAATTTAGCCATCGCAATTCGTTCTTTTGTGAGTAAAAGCAATGTGTTGTATTATCAAGCAGGCGCAGGAATTGTTATCCATTCTGATGAAGAAAAAGAATTACAAGAAGTAAATAATAAATTAGCAGCGTTAAAAAAAGCGTTGTTTTTAGCAGAAAATATTTAAAAATAGCCTTTAGCCTTTAGCGAATAGCTAATAGCGAAAAGCCAAAAGCTTTACAATGAAAATATTAATATTAGACAACTACGATTCTTTTACCTACAACCTAGTTCACATGGTAGAAGATATTACTGGAAATTTGCCAGATGTTTTTAGAAATGATGAAATTGATGTAGAAGAAATTCAGCGATACGATGTGATCATTTTATCTCCAGGTCCTGGAATTCCGAATGAAGCAGGAATTTTAAAAGAAGTCATTGCTACCTACGCAGGAAGAATTCCAATTTTTGGAGTGTGTTTAGGATTGCAAGCAATAACAGAAGTTTTTGGAGGTAAAATTGAAAATATGGGAGAAGTTTTTCACGGAGTTGCAACCGAAATGGAAATCATTAAAAAAGAGGCTATTATTTTTAAAGGAATTCCGCAAAAATTTGAAGCAGCCAGGTATCATTCTTGGATTGCATCCAAAGAAAATTTCCCATCAGAATTAGAAATTACGGCAATAGATGAAGACGGAGCCATTCAGGCAATTGAACACACAGCGTTTAATATTTCGGCAGTTCAGTTTCATCCAGAATCTATTTTAACAGAAGTTGGCGAGCAAATTGTTCGAAATTTTTTAGAAAACATTAAAAAGTAAATTGTCTCCTCGAGCGCAGTCGAGAGGTTTTAATTAGGTCTCGACTGCGCTCGACCTGACAAAAAGATACTGAAATAAATTCAGCATAAAATGAAAGCAATTTTAAACGATTTATATCAACAAAAAACCTTGTCAAAAGCGCAAGCAAAAGAGATTTTGATACACATCTCCACAGAAAAATACAACGACGCACATTTAGCGTCGTTTATGACCGTTTTTATGATGCGTCCAATTACAGTCGATGAGCTTTCTGGTTTTAGAGATGCTTTAAAAGAATTGGCAATAAAAGTAGATTTGTCAGATTTTAATACGATTGATATTGTAGGAACTGGCGGCGATGGAAAAGACACGTTCAATATTTCAACTTTAACCTCATTTATTGTTGCTGGAACTGGACAAAAAGTGGCGAAACATGGAAATTATTCGGTGTCTTCACAATCGGGTTCTTCTGATATGTTAGCCAGTTTTGGATATGAATTCACCAATGATGAAAACATTTTAAAACAACAATTAGAAGCCGCAAATATTTGTTTTTTACATGCACCAAAATTTCATCCAGCGATGAAAGCCGTTGGACCAACACGAAAAGCATTGGCGTTGAAAACATTTTTTAATATGTTAGGTCCGTTGGTAAATCCGAGTTCGCCACAGAATCAATTGTTGGGAACTTTTAATTTAGAAGTAGCGCGTTTGTACAATTATATTTTACAAGAAGAAGACAGCAATTACGGAATTGTACACGCATTAGATGGTTATGATGAAATATCATTAACTGGTGCATTTAAATTGTTTACAAAACAAGGAGAACAATTAATTACTCCAGAAGAATTGGGTTTTAAAAACTTAGCACAGTCAGAAATATTTGGAGGAAATTCAGTTGCCGATGCAGCAAAAATTTTCAAGAATATTATTGAAGGAAATGGGAGCGAATCGCAAAATAATGTAGTATTGACAAATGCTGCTTTTGCATTGAAAGTAGTTGATTATAAAAAATCATTTGAAGAAGCGTTTGAGGAAGCAAAAAGTTCACTTTTTGGTTTGAAAGCAAAAGAAAGTTTGAGTAAAATAATAAAATAGAGTTCTCGATACAATTTTCTCATAAAATCGAAAATCACTCGAACTGACAAACGTATTGTCACATCGAGTGAATTTATGAAGAATGAATAAATTTGTATAGAGATGTAATTAAAATAAAGATGACAATTTTAGACAAAATAATCGCATTTAAAAAGAAGGAAATCGCCAAGATAAAAGCAGAAGTTCCTTTAAAGAAATTAGTAGAAAGTCCGAATTTTGACAGAAAAG
The DNA here is from genome assembly GCA_913065125.1 of uncultured Flavobacteriaceae bacterium. Lineage (GTDB taxonomy): Bacteria > Bacteroidota > Bacteroidia > Flavobacteriales > Flavobacteriaceae > Polaribacter > Polaribacter gochangensis. The sequence goes on from CAJYAG010000003.1 coordinate 153,236, forward strand.
TATTTTCACTGAAAAAATCGTTGTTAGAAGTTGGTTCAACCGGAATTATTGCCGAGTTTAAACGTCAATCGCCATCCAAAGGAATTATCAACGACAAAGCAACCATTGCCGAAGTTACTAATGGATATTTGGACGCAAATGTTGCGGCGCAATCTATTTTAACGGATACTTCGTTTTTTGGCGGAACGATGGCAGATTTGATGGAAGCAAGAGTTATCAACCAGCAAAAACCAATCTTAAGAAAAGATTTTATTGTTGATGGATTTCAAATTGTGGAAGCCAAAGCAATCGGAGCAGATGTGATTTTATTGATTGCTTCTTGTTTGACTTCTGTAGAGTTAAAAAACTATGGAAAACTTGCTTCTGAACTTGGATTGGAAGTATTGTACGAAGTACATACACAAGAAGATTTGGATAAAATCAATGATTTGGATAATAAAATCATCGGAATAAATAACAGAAATTTAAAAACCTTTGAAGTTGATTTAGAACATTCAATCAAGTTGGCAAATCAAATTTCTGATACTTCTGTAAAAGTTTCTGAAAGCGGAATTTCAGATCCAAGAATTATTACAGGATTAAAAGAATACGGTTTTCAAGGATTTTTAATCGGAGAAAATTTTATGAAAGAAGAAGATCCAGGTTTGGCATGTCAAGAGTTTATTAGTCAAATTAGATAATATATAAATGTCAGTTAAATTTTGAGGAACGAAAAATTTGTATAGAGAACAAATGAGACTTCTCGATACAATTTTCTCATAAAATCGAAAATTACTCGAAGTAACAAAAAAGAATAAAATGAAACTAAAAGTTTGCGGAATGAAATATGTAGAAAATATCCAACAGGTTGCGGATTTGCAACCTGATTACTTGGGTTTTATTTTCTATGAGAAATCAAAAAGAAATTTTGATGGAATCATTCCAGAACTTCCAAAATCAATTAAAAAAACGGGCGTTTTTGTCAATGCAAAAATTGATGAAGTGGTTTCAAAAATAAAACAATACAATTTACAAGCCGTTCAGTTGCACGGTGATGAAAGTGTGAATTATATTAATGAACTAAAAAGTTGTCAAAAGAACCTGAAACGAGTTCAGGTTGAAGTTATCAAAGTGTTCGGAATAAAAGACAAATTCGATTTTGATGTTTTAAAACCATATCTAGACGTTGTCGATTATTTTTTATTCGACACCAAAGGAAAAGAACGAGGCGGAAATGGAATTACGTTTGATTGGAAGGTTTTAGAGAAATATCCATTTACAAAACCGTTTTTTTTAAGCGGTGGCATTGGATTAGATGAAGTTGAAGGCGTACTGTCATTCCTGCGAAAGCAGGAATCTAAATATTGTTACGCATTAGACATTAATAGTCAATTTGAAATAAAAGCTGGTTTAAAATCAGTAGAAAATATAGAAAAATTTAAAAATGAAATCAAAATTTCAACCCACTAAAGAAGGATATTACGGGCAGTTTGGAGGAGCGTTTATTCCGGAATTGTTATATCCAAATGTAAAAGAATTGGAAGATAATTATTTAGATATTTTATCTTCTGATACTTTCCAAAAAGAATACAAGGATTTGTTACAGCACTATGTGGGTCGCCCAAGTCCGTTGTATTTAGCAAAGCGATTGTCAGAAAAATATGGCGCAACCATTTATTTAAAACGCGAAGATTTAAATCATACGGGAGCGCATAAAATAAACAATACCATTGGTCAAATTCTAGTTGCCAAACATTTAGGAAAAACGAAGATTATTGCAGAAACTGGTGCAGGACAACATGGCGTTGCAACCGCAACTGTTTGTGCATTAATGAATTTAGAGTGTGTGGTTTTTATGGGAGAAACAGACATCAAACGTCAAGCGCCAAATGTAGCTCGTATGAAAATGTTAGGAGCAAAGGTTGTTCCAGCAACAAGCGGAAGTAAAACCTTAAAAGATGCTACAAATGAAGCGATTCGTTATTGGATTCAACACCCAGAAACCTATTATTTAATAGGTTCAGTGGTTGGGCCACATCCATATCCAGATATGGTTGCGCGTTTGCAAGCGGTAATTTCAGAAGAAATGAAAGGGCAACTAAAAAAGCAAACTGGAAATGAAAATCCAGATACAATTATTGCATGTGTTGGAGGCGGATCTAATGCAGCTGGAGCATTTTATCATTATTTAGAGGATGAAGATGTTGAATTAATTGCTGTTGAAGCTGCTGGTTTAGGAGTAGATTCTGGCGAAAGTGCTGCGACTTCTCAGTTAGGCGATGTTGGTGTTATTCATGGAAGTAAAACGATTTTAATGCAAGATGAATACGGGCAAATTACAGAGCCGTATTCTATTTCTGCTGGATTAGATTATCCTGGTGTTGGACCTTTACATGCTTATTTACACGAAACAAAACGCGCAAAATTTATGAATGCTACGGACAAAGAAGCGTTGGGTGCTGCTTTTGAATTGACTCAGCTAGAAGGAATCATTCCAGCTTTAGAAAGCGCGCATGCGTTGGCGGTTTTACCGAAAATGAAGTTGAGAAAAGAGCAAGTTGTGGTGATTAATTTATCGGGTAGAGGCGATAAAGATTTAGAAACGTATATCAATCATTTAGAAAAATAAAATAATTGTCACCTTGAGCGCAATCGAAAGGTTATGACAATTATGATAATAGTTCTCGATACAATTTTCTTTTATCTCGACTCCGCTCGATATGACAGAAAATCACTCGAACTGACAAATACAAAAAAACATGAAATTATTAAAAAACATATTTCAAGAAAAAGAAAATTTATTGTCGATTTTTTTTACGGCAGGTTATCCAAATTTAAATGACACAGCACAAATCATTTCAGAATTAAGTAAAAATCAAGTTGATTTTATTGAAGTTGGTTTGCCTTATTCTGATCCTTTAGCAGATGGCCCAACGATTCAAGAAAGTAGTCAAGTTGCGTTGCAAAACGGAATGAATTTAGACATCGTTTTTGCGCAATTAAAAGCAATAAAAGACACAAATTTAACTCCGTTAGTTTTAATGGGGTATTTGAATCAGCTATTAAAATTTGGCGAAGATAAATTTTGTCAAGCTTGTGTAGATTGCGGGATTGAAACCCTAATTCTTCCAGATTTACCCATGATTGAGTATAAAAATCATTATCAACAATTGTTTAAAAAATATGGTTTGACCAATGTGTTTTTAATTACGCCACACACATCCGAAGAACGAATAAGAAAAATAGATGCCTTAACAGATGCTTTTATTTATGTAGTTGCTTCGGCTTCAATAACTGGTGCAAAAGGAGAAATTTCAAATCAGCAAATCGATTATTTTGAGCGCATAAAATCTATGAACTTAAAAAGTAATTTAGTGATTGGTTTCGGGATTTCAGACAAAGAAACTTTTGATACTGCCTGTCAATATGCAAATGGAGTTATTATTGGTTCGGCGTTTATAAAAGAATTATCTAAAAACGGAGTGAATGGGATTGATAATTTTATACAATCTATCCGTTAATCATTTACTTTTAATAAATGTATGCTAAAGATTAAAACAGATCCACCCGGTATAGAACTAGAACCATTACTTCCGTAGCCTAAATGAGAAGGAATCAACAACCAACCTTGCGAATCTTCATTAAAATAAGTCAATCCTTCTGTCCAACCGTCAATTACTCCTTGTAAATTAAAGGAAACGTTTTGACCTTGATCAAACAATCTATCATCGGTAAAATATCCTTTATAATTTACAGTTACATTAGAGTTTGATGTTGGTTTTACTCCAGTACCAACATCTGTAATTACATAATATAAACCAGAAGCAGTTTTTTTAGCGTTTAAATTCTTGGCTTTTATATATTCTTGAATCTCAAGATCGTTTTCTGAACTATAATCTTCTTCATTATTACTACATGAAACAAAAAGGAAGATTAAGAATAAAGGGATATATGATTTCATTGTTGTTTACGGGATTAGTTTAAAGTTGGCGAAGATAGGAGATTTTGTTTAAAAGTTAATTAATGTAGAAAATAACGTTAAAGAAATCTCGATATTCAGAGATTAAAATTATATAGTTTATTTTAGTTGCTCTAAACTTTATATTATGACTAAAAAAGCTTTATTTTTTTTAGCAGTCTTTCTTAATTGCGGATTGTTAATTTCTCAAAACACACTTATTCGTGAACCATCAATAAGTCCAGATGCTAGCCAAATGGCATTTAGTTTTCACGGAGATATTTGGGTTTATAATTTTTCGAATAACCAATCAAAAAGAATCACGATTCATCAAGCTTATGAAAGTAATCCTATTTGGAATGCGAAAGGAAATCAACTTGCATTTACTTCTAACAGAAGAGGAAGTACCAACATTTTTACTACTGATGTAAATGGAGGAATCCCAACTCAATTAACCTATTTTCCTACGACAGATACTCCATCACAATGGAATTCTAATGGAGATATTTTATTTAATTCAAATAGAATGTACAAAGGCCCAGAATGGGATCCTGCTATGTATTCTGTGAATGAAAAAGGAGAAACACCACAGCGTCTGTTAGCCGCTTTAGGAAGTCAGCCAACAATTTCTCCGAATGGTAATTTTATTGCTTTTGTAAAAGGTGCTTGTAGAATTTCTAGAGAAGATTATAGCGGGCCAGCACAAAGAGATGTTTGGATTTATAATTTAAAAACAAAACAGTATCATCAAATTACAACAAGTAACAAAAATGATCATACACCACTTTGGGACGCAAATAACAACTTGTATTATGTGGGTGCAGAAAGTGGGCGCTATAATATTTATAAAACGGCAATTAATGCAAACGGAACTGCTTCTAGAAAAGCACAGCGTTTAACGAAATTAAATAGAGACGGAGTTTGGTCTTATTCTGTAAGCAACAACGGAACTATTGTGTACAATAGTGAAGTGAATGTTTATAAATTACAAAATGGTTCAACTCAAAAATTAAACTTAAACATTGCAACAGACAATCGTTTTGAATTGGAAGAAACAAAAACAGTTTCAAACGGAATAGGAGGTTTGAGTGTTTCTCCGAATGGAAAATTGATTGCGCTAAGTATCAATGGAGAAATTTTTGTAAAAGAGAACAACAAAGATAAAACGAGTACAAACAATGTAAGTAATCATTTTTTTAGAGACGATAATCCTTTCTGGATTGATGACAATACGTTAGGATTTTTATCAGATAGAGATGGGCAAAACGAATTGTATAAAGTTGTTTCTATGGATGAAAAGGTAGATTTAAGTAGAAGCTTAAAAACGAAAGTTACGAAACTTACAAAAAGTAAAATTGATGTTTTTGAGCCCTTACTTTCTCCTGATAGAAAGAAGGTTTCTTATAGAATTGGTAGAGGTCAATTGGTCATTGCTGATGTAATAGATGGAGCGATTAGTAATATTAAAAGTTATTCTGATACTTGGGCAGCAGCAGAAGGAGTTAGCTGGAGTCCAGATAGTAAATACATTGCATATTCTCAAGAAGATTTAAATTTTGATAGCGAAGTTTATATTCAGTCGGTTGCAAATCCTACAATTAAAATGAATGTTTCAATGCATCCAAGATCAGATGTTGGCCCTGTTTGGAGCCCTGATGGAAAAAAACTTTCATTTGTTTCGAATAGAGCAGGAGATAGAGGGGGAATTAATTTTGACACATGGATGGTTTGGTTGCAAAAATCTGATTGGGAAAAATCTAGAACAGATTTTAAAGAAGGTGACTATTACCAACCGAAAACAGACCCGAAAGCTAAAAAAGAGAAAAATGAAGTGGTTGTAACGATTGATGAAGACAGAATTTTTGATCGTTTGGTTCAGGTAACAAGTTGGGCAGGAAATGAATTTGGTGCAATGTTTAGTGCAGATAGCGAAAGTATTTATGTTTCTGCGACTGATCCTGCAACAAACCAAAATGGTTTTTACTCTGTAAAATTAACAGGAGGAACTCCAACTCCAGTAAAAGGAGTCTCTAATGTTGGAGCAACAAGTTTTAATAAAGGAACTTTGTATTACTCCTCTAGAGGAAGATTAAAATCATTGAATTTAAAATCAAATAAAGTGGCTTCTTTTACCCATTCAGCAACATACACAACAGATTTTAGTAAGCTAAATGAACAAATATTTGAAGAAGGAGTTAGAGCAATTACTGCAGGGTTTTATGACCCAAGATTTCATGGTTACAATTGGAGTGGTATTGTTAATAGATATCGCCCTTGGGTATTATCCGCAAAAACAAAACAAGAGTATACATTTATGTTTAACAATATGCTTGGTCAGTTAAATGCAAGCCATATGGGATATAGAGGTTCAAATCCAGAACAAGTTTCAAGTGATCGAGTTGGCTTGTTAGGATTGGATGTTACAAATATTAAAAATGGTGTTCGAATAAATTATATATTACCAAATTCAGCAGCAACAAAAACCAATGTTTCTTTAAATGTTGGCGATGTCATTACTGCTGTAAATGAAAATAAAATTGATGCTAGAACAAATTTTTATAGCTTGTTGAAGAACACCTCAGACAAAGAAGTATTGTTGACCTTGTCAACTGGGAAAGAAATTGTTGTAAGAACCGAGTCTACAGGGAAAATGGCGCAATTGCGTTATGAAGAGTGGATCAATTCTCGTAAAAAATTAGTGGATCAATTTTCGAACGGACAATTAGGATATATTCATATTCAAGGAATGAATTTACCAAGTTTTGAACGTTTTGAACGCGAATTAAAAGCGAGTGGTTACGGAAAAAAAGGAATTGTGATTGATGTGCGTTATAATGGTGGAGGTTGGACAACCGATCGTGTGATGACGGTATTAACAACACAACAACATGCGTATACAGTTCCAAGAGGAGCAACAAATAATTTACAACGTGATAACAAAAAGTATGCAGGCAATTACCCATATAATGAGAGAGCTATTTTATCGGTAAACACAAAGCCTTTAGTTGCATTAGCAAATGAAAATAGTTATTCGAATGCAGAAATTTTCGCACATGCTTTTAAAAGTTTTAAACTAGGGAAGTTGGTTGGACAGCCAACCTTTGGGGCAGTTATTTCTACGGGAAGCCATAGATTGCAAAATGGCGCCATTAGAATGCCTTTTAGAGCTTGGTATGTAAAAGAATCTGGAATGAATATGGAACATGGACCAGCAGTTCCAGATTATTTGGTAACGAATAAACCAGGTTGGAAAGCTAGAGGAGAAGATGATCAATTGAAAAAAGCCGTTGAGGTTTTATTACAAGGAATGAAATAAATTATGTGTCATTTCGAGCTTGTCGAGAAATCTTTAGAATTGAGATTCTTCCGTTACAGTCGGAATGACATGAGTTAACAAAAAAAGGCAAACCAATTGGTTTGCCTTTTTTGTGCTTTCTTTTAAAATGAAAAAGAAATGATATCGTTTTAGTCTTCAATCCTAGAAATAGTGAAAGAAGGAATGGAATTGCAGTTCGAAGAATTAAGCATGAAATTCCGAAAGAGAACGGTCTGAAAGAATTTCATAAGGATTGAATTGATTTTTTGTTCCGTTTTGTAACAAGACAAAATGAAAAGAAGTAAAAAAAGCGAACCATTTGGCTCGCTTTTTTAAATCTATAAATATTTGTACTACATTTTTATTGATTCAGTAATAATTAAATAAATTCCAATTACAACTAATCCAAAACCGCCATTTCGAAGCTTAAAAGATAAACCTCCGTTTCCAATTTTTCTTTTCAATTTTTCATAACCAATAATTATAAAAACACCAGAAACTATAAAAATTATGCCAATAATTAAATATTCAAAATCCATTTAAATAAAGTAATTAATAAACCTTCTCGCCATTTACATAGGTAGCAACCACTTTTGTTTTATGAATTTTACTTCCTTCAACTTCCATGATGTTTTGGTTTAGAATCACAAAATCAGCAAACTTACCAACTTCAATGCTTCCTTTTTCGTTTTCTTCAAAGTTAGAATGTGCTGCCCAAATGGTCATTCCGCGTAAAGTTTCTTCTCTGGTTAAAGCATTTTCCATTTGAAATCCACCTTTTGGATATCCTTCTGTGTCTTGGCGAGTTACTGCGGCAGAAAACGTTAAAAACGGACTTACTCTTTCTACAGGAAAATCAGTTCCTAACGCTACACTTCCGTATTTGTTTAATAAATCTTTAAATGCATAGGCACCTTTCATTCGTTCTGCTCCAATTCTATCGCCTGCCCAATACATATCAGAAGTTGCGTGTGTTGGCTGAATAGAAGGAACAACATTGTCAAACAAATCAAAATCTTCTGGAGAAATAATTTGAGCATGCTCAATTTTCCAACGTCTGTCTTTTTGGCGTTTTAAAGCTTCTTTATAGGTTTTTAAAATATGAGTATTTGCAGAATCTCCAATGGCATGTGTATTCATTTGATAATCTGATTTTGCAATTTGATTTGCAATTTCTGTATATCTAGTTGGATTAAAAATCATGGCTCCAAAATGATTGTCTCTATCGCTATAAGAATCACGCATTGCAGCTCCACGAGAACCTAAAGCACCATCGCCATATACTTTAAACGAACGCACATTTAAGCGATCTGTTTTAATAATTCCTTTTGGTAAATAGTAATCTAAATTTTTCTGACTTACAGAAACCATTGCATAAATACGCATTTTTAAATCTCCTGTTTTTTGTAAACTATCCATTAAATCGATCGTAGATTTTCCAACTCCAGCATCATTTACGGTGGTTAACCCATAACTAAAAGTTACTTTCTGTGCATCTAATAATCCTTGAATAGATTCTTTTTTTGTTGTGTTCGGAGTTTTGATATATCCCATTGCAGCATCAATTAAAACACCAGTAAGTTTCCCGTTTTCTTGGATAAATTCTCCTCCAGATATTTTTTTAGGAAATTTTGTACTAGACAAACCTGAATATTTTAAAGCCGCTTCATTTACCAATAAAGCATGACCGTCAACTCTACGAATTGCAACTGGTGTATCAGGAAATAACTTGTCTAATTTTTCTTTTGTTGGGAATTCTTTTACTTCCCAATCGTTTTGATCCCAACCGCGACCCGTAATGTAATCTGCATTTTTTTCTTTTTTAAAGGCTGCTAATTTTTCTAAAATTTCATCATAACTACCAGTTCCTCTTAAATCTACTTTTTGTAGACTTAATCCTAATCCGAAGAAATGACAATGTGCATCAATTAATCCTGGAACAATAGTTTGGTTTTTGGCATCGATAGTTTTTAGAGTTGCAAAGTTTTTTTGGATTTCGTCATTGGTTCCAACTCCAATAAATTTTCCGTCTTTAACCGCAAAACTTTCTGCTTTGTCAAAATTGTTATTTACTGTGTATGCATTTGCATTGATGACAATAAAATCTGCTTTTTCTTGTTGTTTGCACGATGCTAAAAGCATCAAGAAACTAAGTGATAAGATTATTTTTTTCATTGTATTATTGTTTGATTGGTGTGTTGTTGTATAAATATTTATCCATTAAATAAATCATGCTTGCCATAGAAGCACTTCCTAATTCAAGTTCACGTTTGTTCACTTTATCAAAAGTATCTGTTGCAGCATGATGATAATCAAAGTAACGTTGTGGATCTGGACGATAACCAACCAAGGTGGTTCCTTCAGATTTTAGCGGACTAATATCTGCACCACTTCCACCTTTTTTAATGTCGTGTAATCCATACGGAGCTAATAACTTTTTCCAGCTTTTTAATAAATTGGTGTTTGCTGAATTAGCATCAATTGTAAAACCTCTTGGCGTATGTCCGCCAGCATCAGATTCTAATCCTCCGATATGAATTTCTTTGGTTGTTTTTACAGCATCTGCATACGCAGTTGCTCCGCCACCACCTTGCTCTTCATCCATAAAGAAAACCACACGAATGGTGTTTTTTGGTTTGATATTATTTTCTTTAAAAATATGTAAAACTTCTAAAGATTGTACAATCCCTGTTCCGTCATCATGAGCGCCATCACCTAAATCCCAAGAATCTAAATGTCCGCCAACAACAATAATTTTTTCAGGATTTTCTGATCCTCTTATTTCACCAATTACATTGAAAGATTTTTCTTTTGGTAAATTTTTAGAAGTTTGTCTTAAGTATACTTTTAATTTTGGATCTTTTTTTAATTGCTTGCTCAGCGTTTCAGCTGCTAATGTGCTAATTGCTGCACCAGGAATATATTCGTTTTCTGGAATATCACCATAACGCATGGTGCCAGTATGTGGATAATCGTCAATATTGTTTGTCATAGAACGAACAATAACCGCCAACGCACCAAACTTACCAACGGTTGCTGCTCCGCTTCCTCTTTGATCTACACAACCGCCATACGCACTAAATGTATTGATGATAGAATTATCAAAAGGTCTGTTGTAAAAGATTATTTTACCTTTCGCTTTTTCTCCTAATGCTTCAGCTTCTTTTAGACTAAACACTTCGATAACTTCAGCAAAAACACCTTTATTTGGTGTTCCGATTGAGCTACCTAAAGCACAAACAGCCATGTCTACTTTTTTACCGTTTGAAACAAAATAAGAAATTTCTTTTTCTCCTCTAACCCAGTGAGGAACTAGTGCAGGTTGTAGCCAAACGGTGTCTAAGCCAGCTTCTTTCATTACGCGTTCTCCCCATTTTACAGCTAATGCTGCTTCTGGAGAACCAGATAATCTTCCGCCAACATTTGATGTTAAATCTCGAAGCCATTCGTAAGATTTACCGTTTAATAACGCGGTATCAAATATTTTTTTGATGCTTGCTGCATCCACTTTTTCTTCAGCAGTTAATTCGTTTGAAGTTGTTTTTGTTTCTTTCTTTTCGGTACATGCAATTACTAAAATTGCAAAAAGAAAAAGAATGGATAGTTTTTTCATTGGTTGTAGTTTTATAAAAGTGTATAAATCTACATAAAATCAATGAATTATAAAGTCTAAAGATTAGAAATCAAACTTATAACTAATTCCTGCTAACACTTGAAAACCTTGCACGTCAAAATTACTGAACTGTTGATATTCTGAATTTAAGACATTATTCATTTTTAAGAAAGCGGTAAACTTGTCGTTAAAATGATATCCTCCGTTAATGTTTACATCAACAAAAGATTTTAAGGTTTGCACGCCGTTTATTGCCGATGGATATGTTCCGCTATATGTAACATCTTTTCTGTCTGAAACAAAGAAAATATTTACGTCTGTGTACCATTTTGTGGCTTTGAAATTTCCGAAAATTTGGGCATTCATCCTTGGTAAATTCCAAGCTTCAGTTTGATTTGTAATTGTGTACGAATTAAACTCTCCATTTGTTCCAATAACTAAATTTCTATTGACATCAACGGTAAATTCACCGAAGAAAGAAAGCGTTTTAACGTCATCATAAATTATCGAAAAAGAGTTTCCGTATTCATAACCCAACAACCCAGCAGTGTTTGTTCCGTCTGATTTAGAATTGTTTCTTAGAAACATTGCTTTGTCATCTTCATCGCTATAACTTGCTTTTAAATCATAGCTCATATTTGGAGATAATTTTCCGTTTAATCCACCGAAAAATTCATATTTTTTATTGGTTTGCGTAATAAATTGTGTCGGCGAAATATATGGATTTTCATCACTAAAACTTTTAAATGTATTGGTGTTTAAATCTCCGCCAGCACCAACATAAATAGTTACATAATTTGCTACTAAAGGATAATTGATGTTGATATCTGGATACACAAAAACTTGACTTATTTTATTTTCTAGATCAGATGTGAAATACAATTTTGTTCCGATTCTAAACGTAAAATCATTGTATTCAAAATTGTATTTCGGAGCAACACCAACTGTGAAAAAGCTGTGCTCTAATCTTGTTGCTGCGCTATACGATTGCGCAAATTCTCCGTTTACATAATCAAAAGTAGTGTCTAAAATTAAATCGTTTAATTTTCTGCCAATGTTTTTTAATGAGATTTTAAATTGTGGTTCAAAAGTAAATCGCAATTCTTTACTCAACAATTCATCAGAGAAAAAAGATAAACTTACTTTACTGGAATTGATAAAGAAATCTTCAAAAACTACTTCTGCTGCTGTTTCAAAATTTGTATAGGTTTGTTGCTCATCAATTGCAGAAATTGTTGCAGGTAAATAGGTAATTGAACTTGGTAAACCATACCAATTGTAGTTGTTTTGTTCGTAATTTGCTCCAATTTTCCAAGTAAAATAATGTTCTTCTTGTTTGTAAAATGCACCAAATTTCATGTTTGAAAAATTGCTGTTTAACGGAGTTGTATCAATACTATTATCTGATGAAATGTATTTTGCATACAAACCAAAATCATTTTTAAATCGTGTTGTATGATGCAAAAAAGCTTCTACAAATGGCGTTGAATTATTTCCAAAACCAGCAGCTAAATAATTGTTGTACAAACGTTCTTTAACGCCCATATTGATTCCTTTTGCAACACCACTTTTAGGAATAAAAGTGGATGCAACAGGTGCAGAAAAAATCTGATATTTTAATTGCTTCTTTTGGTTTTTTGCGCCCAACTGAATTTTCGGATTCCTCTTAATTTTAAAAGCATCAGAAATCGTTGGAGTATAAGAAGTAATTACATTGATTACCTCAGTTTTTATAGTGTCTTTTGCCTTTGTTTGAGCAATTACAAGTGTGCTTAAAGTACAAAAGCAAAGTGTTAATACAATTTTTCGCATTGTTTTAATCTCTTTTATTGTTGTTAGGGGTTACCGATTCGTTTGTTTTTGCTTCGTTGGTTTTTATAGTAGAAAGCTCTCTTTGAGCATCTAAAATAACATCATCAAACTGTGTAAAATTTTTAATAATGTTTTCTAAAATGTACGTTGCTTGATAGGCATCTTTTAGACCATAATAGTTTTTAGCCATTATAATATAACTTTTAACGCCCCAATATTTATAGGTAGAATAATCTGCAATTAAGGTTTGAACTACTTTATTAGATTCGGCATATTTTTTATTCTGATTCTTAAAATACGCATTAAAATACAATGCTTCTGCTTTTAATTCGCCACTTGCATTGCGCTCAACTTCGTTGTAAAATTCTTCGGCAGTTATTAAATCGTCTGTTTTAAAGGCGGCACGCGCAATAATTGTTTTGGCATCAAACTCAACATTTTCTTCTAATTTGTCTTTCTGCAATACTTTTTCTGCGTATTCTACTGCTTCTTTAAATTCATTCGCTTCGTAGTAACTTTTCATTAAATTACTTTGAGCAAATAAAATATTCTGCGGATAATTAGCTTCTTGTTCTAAACGAATTAAAAGCGGAGTTGCATGTACCCAATCTGCTTTTTCTAAATAAATTTGAGATAATTTATTTAAAGATTCTTCGCTAAATTCACTTTGATTTTGATCAACAACATATTGATAATACTGAGTAGCTTTTTCTGTTTGATTTGTTTTTGATAAAGATTGCGCCAAATAAAAATTAGCTTTTAAAGCGTGTAATCCGTTCGGAAAAGCTGCAATGTATTTTGTAAATCCTTCAATTGCTTTTTCAGCATTGTTTTCTAAAAATTTATTTTCTGCAGATTCATAGGTTGTATTGTCTAAATCGGCATCAGTAACATTTACAAAAGAAATATTTTTTACCCAAGTTGCATATACATCAACCTGGCCTAGATCTACATATACGTTTCTGGCATTTGTAACAGCTTCTCTTGCTTCGCTTGAGTTTGGATATTCGCTTACAATCTTTTTAAATCTATCTAAAGCTTGTGCATTGTCATTGTCATTATAATACAACAAACCTTGACGCAATAATGCTTTTGGAACATAAGAACTTTTGGTGTGTTGAGATAAGAGCCTGTTAAACGTTTCGTGTGCTTTTGCATTATTTTTTACAGTTACGTACGTGTTTGCTAGTTGAAACAAAGCATCATCTTGCAAACTTGTTAGTTCGTAATTAGTCACTAAATTATTTAGATTGTTAATTTTTTTAGTGTTATCTCCTAAAAATCCAAAACTAATTGCTTTTTGATAAGTTGCGTAATCAGATCCAACACCTAAATTATTTATTACTTTATCATAAGCAGAAATAGCATTCGAATATTTCTTAGTTACAAAATAACAATCAGCTAAACGGATATTTGCATCGTCTAATAATGGGTTGCCTTCTTTTGCTTTTCTGATAAAACTATTGAATGAACTTGCTGCTTTTGTATACTCTTTTAACTTAAAATGACTGTAAGCAATATTGTAGTCGATGGTTTTAAAAACATCAATTTGTGATGCGCCAGAAGTTTTTTTAAAGGTTGTAAATCCGTCTAAAGATTTTTTGAAATTTGACAACTGATAATCGGTTTCTGCTTTCCAATACAAAGCCGAAACTTTTATTTTAGTATCAGTAGAAGTTGTGGCAGCTATAAAATATGGATACGCTTCTTGTAATTTTTTAAGATTGAATAATTGAACGCCTCTGTAATAAGATACGTCTTTGGTAAATTCTTTATTCTCGTTGCTTTTCTTTTTTGCTAAATAATTTAACGCTCCTTCATAATCTTGTTGATACAAATAAGAAGTTACCACCAACTGATTTATTTCTTGATAAAAAGGCGATTTCGGATACGCAGTTAAAAAATCTTGCAATACATCTGCGACACTTTTGTACGGATTTCCTTGTTCGTAACTTAATTTGGCATAATTTAAAAAAGCGTCTTCTTTAATTTTTGCATCAAAATCCATTTCGCTAGCGCTTTTAAAAGCATTTAACGCTTCTGGTTTTCGCTCTAAATACAAATAACATTCTGCTAAATGATAATAGGCATTTTGAGAAACACTGTTTTTATCACCAATAATTTTATTAAAGTTTTTTACAGCATTTTCAAAATCGTTTTGTTTGTAATATGCATATCCTAATTGATAATAATCTGTATTATTCCATTTGCCACGTTTGCCTTTATAAGCACTTAAATATGGCAACGCTTCTTTGTATTTTTTTAAATTGAAATAACTTTCACCAACAATTTTAGAAATGTCAGAAATTTCTTTTTGCTTTGGATCTTTTAATAGTTTTTCTCCAATTTCAATACTTTTTTCAAAGCGACCATCTTTAAAACTGATGTCTAACAAATAATAGGTTACTTCACTTGTGTAAGAAGCTTGTTTTGCAATTTCTTGTAAATGGATTTCTGCCGTTTCGTAATCTGCTTGTTTATAGGCGATGAATCCGTAGTAATATCTAGAATCGTTTCCGTAGCGAGCATCATTAATTAAAGGGAAGAATTTTTTTCTTGCTAGCTTTAAGTTTCCTGTGGTTAGCATTGCATAACCCATTTTAAAATCGAGCTCTTTTTTATTTTCGGTTGATAAAACTTCTCTATTTACTTTAGAGTACCATTTTAAAGCATACGACGCTTTTTTATTAGCAAAATAGTAATTACCAACATTTAAAAAGGCTTTCTCTTTTTTGTTGCTGTTTGGGTTGTTTTCTACAAAAGCTAAAACCATCTTATCGGCTTCAACCTGATTTAGCTTTATAGCGCACATTGCAGTATAATATTCAGAATCTGACTTTAACGCAGCAGTACTTCTATTTTTTAAAGCAACTTCTTTGAATGTTTTTTGAGCAGCAGCATACGCTTTATTATTGTACAATTTAATGGCGTTGTTATAATCAGCCAAACTATTTGTTTCCATTTCTGTTTGCTGAGCAGAAATAACGCTAGAACTTACAGTGATTACAACTAAAAAAGCGAATGTTTTAAAAAAGCGAATGTTCATTTTTCTTAAAGGGTTTTTTGGCTATTTGAAAACTATAACGTAGTTTTTTTTATTTTGTTTGATAAACATCCAAAAAAACAAACGTTGGTTTAAAAAATCAAAGATAAAAATTGTTAAAGATTAATTCTCTTAATATTTCTTTAAACTGACAAGAAAATTATAAGTTTGTAGAAACTACTTTTTTATGGCTGATGCAATTTTACATTTAGAAGACGCAGATATTTACCAAAGAGATAATTTGGTGCTCTCTAAAGTCAATTTAAAAATTGAAAAAGGTGAATTTTATTACTTGATTGGGAAAACTGGAAGCGGTAAAAGTAGCCTGATGAAAACCTTGTATGGCGATTTAAATTTAAAACGCGGAAATGGAACCATTGTAGATTTTGATTTAAGAAAATTAAAAGAAAAAGACATTCCTTTTTTAAGAAGAAAAATCGGAATTGTATTTCAAGATTTTAAATTGTTAAATGACAGAACCGTTTTTGATAATTTATTATTCGTTTTAAGAGCAACTGGCTGGAAAGACAAAGAAAAAATGACCGTTAAAATTCATGAAGTTTTAGAAAAGGTGGATATGAAAACCAAATACTACAAAAAACCTTTCGAGCTTTCTGGCGGAGAACAACAACGCGTTGCCATTGCAAGAGCTTTGTTAAACGATCCTGATTTAATTTTAGCCGATGAGCCAACAGGAAACTTAGACCCAAAAACTTCGTTAGAAGTAATGGAATTGCTAAACGGAATTCATCAAAGCGGAAAATCGATTTTAATGGCAACACATGATTATGCGTTGATTGTAAAGTTTAAACAAAAAACAATTAAATGCGAAGGGGGCGAATTGTTTGAGGTTGTGCAGCAAGCAATTATTTAAAGATAGTTTCTATTATTTTCTTTGCTGAATTATTTGGGTTGAAAACTTTTAGTTTTTCTTGACGTTTTATGAAATTCTCAGAAGAGAATTCTTGAGAAAATAAGAGCGCTGTTTTTTGTAGAATTTGTTCTTTTGTGTTTGCTAACTCACACAAATTTTCTAAACCAGTATCAGCAATCATATTAGAGTTTCCAATTATAAATTTACCTTGATAAAGAGCATTTAATAACTTTAGTTTTATTCCAGTTTTCTGAAATGTTATTAGTGTATTTATATGAGCTTTTTTAAACAAGACTTCTAATTCTTCTTGATTTTTTATAGATTCAAAAGCAATATTTTGATGTTTTTCTATTTCTTTATTAACAGAAGATTTATCGCTACTTGCAATTACCAATTTATATGAACTGTCTTTATAAACATCTATTAAAAACAGTGCAGCTTTAATATTATCTGAAATTCTTAAATCTCCATGATACAAAATAAAATTTCCTTTTGTAGAATGATTTTCTATACGTTTTGCTTCATGAAAAGCAGTAATATAAACACATTTTTCTCCATACTTTAATGAGAAATATTCTTGTTCAAAAGGAGAAATAGTGAAAATACCAGTTACTTTTTGTATGATTTTTTCGTACTTCTTAAGTTTATAAGATTCAAGTTTGTAGAACAATTTTTTTAAAATAGTAGCTTCGCTTTTCGCCAATCCTTTAAAATAAGTATGCTCAATATTGTGTGTTCTTATGTAGGTTTTTGAATTAAAATTTGTTTTGGTAAGTGGAAAAGTGGTGTGTAATCCTTCAAACAAAATAGGTGCATTTATTTCTTTTAAACGATTAATTAAGAAACTATTTTCTCTGTTTTTAGTGATAAACGGAATCGTTGAAAGTACACTTTTAATAGCAGGTGCTCTTTTGTAATAAAAAACATTTTTACAGTATTTTTCTAATTCTTTTTGCTGAGGTCTGTCATACTCAAAACAATGCAAATAAATTTCAATATTTAATTGATGTAGTTCTTTTATTTTATAAAAAACATCAATTACTCCTCCGTAATTTGGCGGATATGGAATATTAAACGAAACAATATGTAACTTTTTACTATTTGGCATTTTGATAGATTGAAATTATTTTTTGCTCCTCATTTTCCCAATTCAATATGTTTTTAGCATTAATAATTTCTTCTGAATGTTTTCTAAAATCAAACTCTTCAATTTGCTTTGCTAATAATTTAGGATTTCTATTCTGAATAATTTCTCCAAATTTATACGTGTCAATAATTTTTTTCATCTCTGGTAAATTAGAAACTAAAACAGGAACTTCTGCGTGTAAATAATCAAACAACTTATTAGGTAATGCGTATCTATAATTCAACCCTAAATCTTCTTCTAAAGAAATGCCAATATCAGCGAGTGGAGTTAGTGCGTTCATTTCTGGCGGAGTCAGTTTTCCTAAAAAATAAACCTTTTTATCAGCAATTAATTTTACAGCGCTTTTTTTTAAGTCATTTATAATATCACCAGAACCAATCACTACAAAAATATGATTTTCGAGATGCTTCATTGTATCAAGCATAAGTTCCAAACCTCTGCCTATATTTACTGCTCCTTGATATAAAATAATTGTTTTTCCATTTGTGTCAAAAGGAAAAACACCAATCGTGTTCTTTTTAGTTTTTGGTAAATTTCTTATGGTTTCAAAATGAGTTTTGTATTTGTTTTTATAATATTCGGCAATTGAGTCACTAACGGTGTAACAGTTTTTTAAATTTGGGATAATTCTCCTCTCAATGCTTTCCCAGATTTTTTTCACTCTTGGTCTATCAACAAGTTCAGGAATCTCTGTAAACAACTCATGACTATCATAAATAATTGTTTTTGATTGCAATTTACTCACCAAATAATTTGGTAAAAGTGTATCTAAATCATTTGCAACCAAGATGTCTTTTTTTAGAAATAGCAATTTAAAGAAAAGACGAATGTTGTACTCTGCATAAAATAAAAATCCGTTGTTAAAAAATAAACGCATCCTAATCGTTTTGTATTTTCTTGTAATCGGAATACTGTTTTTTAATTTTCTTCCAATAAGAGTGATATTGTAATTATTAGAAAACAGCGTATCACAAATTTTCGCAACTCTTTGGTCAGTTGTTAAATCGTTAGTAGTAGAAATTATAATATTTTTCAAGAAGAATACTTTTAACGCAAGATATAAAAAAACCCGCTCCAAATAAATGAAGCGGGAAAATTGCTATGAAAAAGAATGATAAGAAACTCTTATCAGTTACTTAGACTCTAATTTTGTTAAAAGTTTACAGGCAATTATTGCTTTTAACAAAATTTTAAGAATTTACTTTAATTTATCGGCGTGTAATCTTCTCAAGGTATTCAGTTTTGGAGTAATTACATAACTGCAATAACCTTGTTCTTTATTTTCTCTATAATAGTTTTGATGCTCAGAATCGGCTTCGTAAAAAATAGAAAACGGACTAATTTCTGTAACGATGTTGTTTTCGTAAACCTCAGATAATTGTGTTAAAACTTCGTATGCAACCTCTTTTTGAGTTTCATTCTGATAAAAAATTACAGAACGATATTGAGTTCCTCGATCTGCTCCTTGTTGATTTAAAGTTGTAGGATCGTGTGTTGTCATAAAAATGATGAGAATCTCTGCAAATGAAATGATAGTTGCATTAAAAGTAATTTCAATCACTTCTGCATGTCCAGTTAATCCAGAACAGATTTCTCTATAGGTTGGTTTTCCAGGAACTGTTCCGCCAGAATACCCAGAAACTACTTTTTCTACACCTTTTACTTCTTGAAAAACTGCTTCTGTACACCAAAAACAGCCGCCACCAAGAATGGCAGTTTCTAAATTATTTTTCATTTTTTTAATTGAATTGAAATAGAATTTACACAAAAACGCAATCTGCTTGGTGCTGGTCCATCAGGAAATACATGACCTAAATGTGCATCGCAAGTATTACACAAAACTTCAACACGAATCATTCCGTGTGTGGTGTCTTTAAAATATTTTATTGCATTTTCTTTGATTGGTTCTGTAAAACTTGGCCAACCACTGCTAGAATCAAACTTTATATTTGAATCAAATAATTCTGTATCGCAACAAGTACACGTATATTTTCCTGTTTCGTAGGTAGAACAATGTTCACCTGTATAAGCACGTTCAGTTCCTTTTAAACGTGTAATTTGATATTGTTCTGGAGTTAATTGTGCTTTCCATTCATCCTTTGTTTTGGTAACAATTTTGTCTGGTGTTGGATTTCCTTTTGTAGCATAATTGATTACATCTTTCCAAGTCATTCTTTAAATTTTAAATTCAATTATTGGTCGTAAAATATGGGTTTAAATTACAATAATTGTTGAACTAAAAACCCTGTAAATTATTACAGGGTTTTTTATTTCTGTGGAGACGCCGAGAATCGAACTCGGGTCCAAACAAGCGGCCAAAAGGCTTTCTACATACTTAGTTTTTAATTAATTTTCGTCTAGTAGCTGATTAAAAACAATCCACTAAAAGCTTATCTTCTTTAGTTTCAAAATGATGTCGAAGCTCCAACATTTCTATGTTTACATTTACGATGCCCAAAAGTGAAACGCCGCAAACCAAGGCTTTTCGTGGACATAAAGCTTGCACACCTAGTGTGCCGAGGCCAATCCTACTGTAATTCGGATTAAGCAGCTAAAGCGTAGTTATCTTCGCCGTTTAAAAAAGTTGAAATAAGTTTAACGAGTCTTGATTTCATTCCTCGGTATGCTTACATTCTAACGCGTCTTGCTGTCAAAACCAGTCGTCCCCGTTTATTCTGAACTTGTTTCAGAATCTCTTCAAAAGATATTCCAAAGAAGAGTTTGCAAATTTAATAATAAAAATGACAAAAATAGCGTTTGTACATCTTTATAAAATCAATATCTTCGAGCAAAATAAATACTTAATTAGATTATGAAGTTTGGAATTATAAAAGAGCGTAAAGATCCGCCAGATAGAAGAGTGGTTTTTTCTCCAGAAAAATTACAAGAGTTTCAAAAAACATATCCAAAAGCTACTATAAAAATTGAGCGTTCTGATATTAGAGTGTTTTCTGATGCAGATTATGAAAAAGCAGGGTTTGAAGTTGTAAAAGATATTTCTGATTGTGATGTGTTGTTGGGCGTGAAGGAAGTACCGATTGAATTTTTAATTCCGAATAAAAAGTATTTTTTCTTTTCTCATACCATAAAAAAACAACCGTATAATAGAGATTTATTACTCGCAATTTTAGAGAAAAATATCGAATTATACGATCATGAAACCATCGTAAAAGAAAACGGAGCTCGCTTAATTGGTTTCGGGCGTTATGCCGGAATTGTTGGTGCATATAATGGTTTTAGAGCATTTGGTTTAAAAAAAGAGACATTTAATTTACCAAAGGCAGAAGCTTTGGTTGATCAAAAAAATTTGATTGAAGAACTTAATAAAATTAAGTTACCAAATCTTAAAGTCTTATTAACAGGAAGCGGAAAAGTTGCACACGGAGCAAAAGAAATGTTAGATGCAATGCGCATTAAAAAAATTTCTGTTGAATCGTATTTAAACGACACTTTTAATGAGCCAGTTTATTGTCTAATTGATGTGTTAGATTATAATAAACGTAAAGACGGAAAAGTTTTAAATAGAAAAGATTTTTACAAACATCCAGAAAATTACGAATCTAATTTTATGCGTTTTGCAAAAGTGACGGATTATTTTATTGCTGGACACTTTTTTGGCGATGGTTCTCCGTATTTATTTACTAGAGAAGATGCAAAATCCAACGATTTTAATATCAAATTAGTAGCAGACATTTCTTGTGATATTGATGGCCCAGTTGCATCAACATTAAGAGCATCAACAATTGCAGATCCAATTTATGGTTACAATCCTCAAACAGAATCAGAAGTTGATTATAAAGATGAAAACGCTATTGTAGTAATGGCTGTTGATAATTTACCCTGCGAATTACCAAATGATGCAAGTGTTGGTTTTGGTGAATTATTTCTTAAGAATGTAATTCCGGCTTTTTATAATGATGATAAAAACGGAATTTTAGCAAGAGCAAAAATGACAGAAAACGGAAAGTTGACAGCACGTTTTTCGTATTTGCAAGATTATGTTGACGGTAATGAATAGTTTTATTAGAACTGTCTCCTTTTGCAGAGTCGAAAGGTTTATTTATCATTAAAATTAAATGGAACAAAATCAGCAATTTTTAATTGATACTTCAAAAATGAAAATGCCGTACGGAAAATACAAAGGTACTTTTCTAATCGATTTGCCAGAACATTATGTGGTTTGGTACAACAACAAAGGGTTTCCGAAAGGAAAACTTGGGCAAATGTTGGGTTTGGTGTATGAATTAAAACTAAATGGTTTAGAGGATATTATTCGAAAAATAAGACGTCAATATTAAAAAAGTTGATATAAATTTTATTATTTATTGTACAGCTTTTCTTGTAAAGAATCCATAAAATATATGAGCAACTCCAAGGCTCATTAAAAGGTGAAAGTTCATTCCGTTTGTATTCAAAGTGATAATTCCTAATAAAAAACAAAACATAGAGAAGTAATACAATACTATTGATTTACTGAAATTCAAAATCATTAAAATACATCCATAACCAATTAAAAAAGCAGGAATTAAAAATTGCTCTTCTCCAATTCTTAAGAAGTAAAACTCAATAAAGTAGAGTAGTGTAATTAGTATTATTAAGAATAAAATAGATGTTTTTGAATTCCGATTCCAGATTTTATTACCAATTTTCCGTTGTAATCTTCTGTTTCCAAAAAATAATGCAAGCATAGAAAATAATACAACCAATACCGTAATAATGACGATAAGCCCTTCTAAAAAGTTAACGGTTAAGAATCCAAATGGAGAAGAATCGGTACTAAAACCTTCAATGGTTGTCTTTATCAATAAGGCACCGATTAGAATATAAATTCCAATAAAAATACTGGGTCTTCCTCTTAATGTAAAGTTGAAGCTTGTGTTCTTAATTAAATTCTTATTTTTAGCCATCATTGTAAAGCTAATATACGAAAAATGAAACCAGCTGAAGAATATATTCTTAGTAGACCAGAACCTTTTAAATCGATATTAGTACACTTGCAATTGTTGATTGAAGGAAGTTATTCTAATGTAGAATTGAGATATAAATGGAAAATTCCGGTGTATTATATTGATGATAATCCGTTTTGTTATTTAAACGCTTCTATTAAAAAAGGATATGTTGATGTTTGTTTTTGGGCTTCTGCTCATTTAAAATACAACGAATATTTAATTACTGAAGGAAGGAAAATAGTAAAGTCTTTACGTTATTTTAAGCTAGAAGACATCAATGAAAACGTATTGCTTTCGGTTTTAGAAGAAGCGTATCATTCTAAAGAAAAAGGCTTTTACAAGAAAAAATAATTATCGAATTTTATATTGCAATGCAATTTCATTATTGATAAAAATATACAATTCGGTTTTCCGTTTCTTTTCTAAATTGATGGTAAAACTTCCGTTGGAATTATCAAAAGTAACATTTGCTTTTTTACCGTAGCGTTGCCCTTTAAATAGATAGCCAACAACATCAGTAGAAGTTAAGTTTTTGATTTTAATTTCAATTACTTTTTTACCAGAAATAATACCGTTTTTTGGAGAGATTAATGTTAGGTTTTTATAAAAAAAACCTTGACCAATTATTGGTTGATTTGCATAGGTTTTTCCGTTCATTGGTTTTTGTACCAATTGCCAAGCATCACTTTCTGGTAAATGAGTTCTTAATAATTCAGCCGGATTTGGATAAAAATAATATTCTGTAAAATTCTTTTCCCATTGATTATTAACCGCGTAACCAGCAGCCCAAGTTGCGTCAATTAATTGCCATTTGTTATTTAGTTTTACGGCATTCCAAGCATGATTTGAAGTTGTTGGAATGACACCAATTTCATTTGAAGAGTTTCGAGCGTAACCTTTTATGATTACAGCTTCGATTTGTAATAAATCACACACTTTCTTAAACGACTGCGCATAACCTTCGCAAACAGATTTTCTTTTTTTAAAAGTTTCGTTTACAATATCGTCTTTTATCTGTTGTAATTTTGCTTGTTTTTCTGCTTCATTTTTATAACTAAATCCAACTTGTTTGGTTGTTGGATTGTAGAATTCCTCTAAATCATATTTAATATTTTCTGTCAGCCAGATAAATGTTGCTCTAATTTTATCGGCTTCAGACGTGAAATCTGCATCAATTTTTGCTGCTAATTTTTGAGCAGAATTAAATGTAGGGTAGCGTTTTACTTTCGCATCAACATCCGTATAATTTTGAGATTGAACGCCAATACTTATAAAAAGAAATAAAAGGAATAGTTGCTTCATAAAACAATAACAACTTATCAGATTATAAATTGTTTACCGTTTTTCTAATGGCAACTAAATTGCTGAGTAAATTTTCTAAATGATCTAAATGCAACATATTTGCACCATCACTTTTTGCATTTGCAGGATCAAAATGGGTTTCTAAAAACAAACCATCAACATTATTTACAACACCGGCTCTTGCAATTGTTTCTATCATATCTGGTCTTCCTCCAGTTACTCCAGAATCTTGATTAGGTTGTTGTAATGAATGTGTAATATCTAAAACGGTTGGCGCAAATTTACGCATTTCAGGAATTCCTCTAAAGTCAACAATCATGTCTTGATAACCAAACATGGTTCCTCTATCGGTAATCATTACTTGCGTATTTCCAGAATCAATTACTTTTTGAACTGCATGTTTCATGGCAGTCGGACTCATAAATTGTCCTTTTTTTAAGTTGACAACTTTACCTGTTTTTGCCGCAGCAACCACCAAATCCGTTTGACGAACTAAAAAAGCTGGAATTTGCAATACATCAACATATTGTGCAGCTCTTTCTGCATCTGACGCTTCATGAATATCAGTTACAGTTGGTACGTTAAAGGTTTCTGAAACTTTGCGTAAAATTTTCAATGCTTTTTCATCACCAATTCCAGTAAAACTATCCACTCTACTTCGGTTTGCTTTTTTAAAACTTCCTTTAAAAACAAACGGAATTTCTAGTTTGTCAGTTACTTGCAACACTTTTTCTGCAATTCGCATCGCCATATCTTCACCTTCAATAGAACAAGGTCCGGCAAGTAAAAAAAAGTTGTTAGAATTGGTGTGTTTGATGTTGGGAATTAATGTAAGATCCATTGAAAAATAATTTTAGCAAAAATACAAAATAATTATTGCTTTTGAATTCATATCTTTAGCACTTAAATTTATAACCATGAAAAAAATACTTACACTTCTTTTTGCTTTTGTATTGCTGTATTCTTGCAAAACAAATAAAGAAAACACCAATCAAGAAATTACAGTAGAAAGTATCGATACAACTACAGTTAGAAAACATTTATATACGCTAGCCTCCGATAAAATGGAAGGTAGACGTACTGGAACACCAGGAATTGAAAAAGCGGCTCAATATATTGAGGGTGAGTTTAAAAGAATAGGCTTACAGACTTATGATACCTTAACAGATTTTAGACAAAGATTTAGTTTTGAGGACAGAAGAACTAAAAAGAAAATAGCAGCTTTTAATGTTATAGGGATTTTAGAAGGGAAAAGTAAAAAAGACGAATATGTAGTTGTTTCAGGACATTATGATCACCTAGGAATTAGAAAAAGAGAAGGCCAGTTAGACAGTATTTATAATGGAGCAGATGATGATGCTTCTGGTACAACTGCTGTTTTAGCGTTGGCAGAATACTTTAAGAAAAAAGGAAATAACGAGCGTACTATTGTGTTTGTTGCTTTTACAGGAGAAGAAATGGGCTTATTAGGTTCAAGACATTTTGGAAAAGATGTTGAGGCAAGTAAATTTGTTGCAGGAATCAATATTGAAATGATTGGAAAAGATTCTGAATTTGGTCCAAAAACAGCTTGGTTAACAGGATTTGATCGTTCTGATTTTGGGAAAATAATTCAAAAGAACTTAGAAGGAACAGGATATGTTTTACATCCAGATCCGTATGATAAGCAAAATTTGTTTTTTAGATCAGACAATGCATCTTTAGCAAGATTAGGAATCCCTTCTCATACATTTTCAACAGTTCCTTTGCCAACAGATAAGCACTATCACAAAGCTTCAGATGAAGCAACTACACTAAAAGTATCTGTTGTAACTGAAACCATTAGAGCCATAGCTTTAGGAACAGAAAGTATTATCAACGGGAAAGATACTCCAACAAGAGTTCAGTTAACTGAAAAGGAAATGGGAGGAAGACGTTAGTAGAAGTTTTCTATATTATATAAAAAAAATCCTCTAAATTAATTTAGAGGATTTTTTTTATGTATTGTAAAAAAGTTTAGAACTGATATCTAATACTTAAAGCAATGTCAGAATTTAATCCTTCATAAACTGTAGTAAAACCAAACTCAGGTCTGTAATCTAAAGAGATTAAAATAGGCGCTTCAAAATTGTACTCAATTCCTAAATTCCCTGTTCCAAAGAAGAAAGTCTCTGAAATTCCTCCGGCTTTAATACTTCCAACTCCACCACCAACTCCAGCGAACCAATTAAATCTGTTTTCTAAATGCCAAACCCATTGATAAATTCCAGCTGCTTTAAAAGAATCTGAATCTTTCCCGTTACGAATTCCTAAATCGATTTCTAAACGGTTGTTTTCATTTAATTTACGTTGATAAGAAATCTCTCCACCTAAACCACTATTATCTCCAAAACGAATACCAATTGCATTCTCAGAAACCTCTTGCGCATTCATTGTAAAAAATGATGCAAATACTAAACCAATAATTAAAAATGTTTTCTTCATAATCGTATAAAAATTTTTAAAGTTATTATTATGCAAAGGTATGTAAAATAGCACAAACTTATTTCTTTTAAAGTAAAGATAGATAACAATTGTATTCGTTTTATAGTTTTGTATTTTTGCAAAAATATATTTACAAGGTTTATGAAGGCTCATTTTATTTCTATTGGAGGAAGCGCAATGCACAATCTTGCAATTGCTTTATTGCAAAAAGGCTTTACAATTACTGGTAGCGATGATACCATTCATGAGCCATCAAAATCTAGATTAAAAAAACATCATTTGCTGCCAAAAGAATTTGGTTGGTTTCCAGAGAAAATCAATTTAAATTTAGAGATGGTTATTCTTGGAATGCATGCGAATAAAGACAACCCCGAATTGATAAAAGCACAAGAGTTAGGGTTGAAAATATATTCGTATCCAGAATTTCTGTTTGAGCAATCTAAGGATAAAACTAGAGTTGTCATTGGAGGTTCTCATGGGAAAACTACAATAACTTCTATGGTTCTGCATGTAATGCATTATCATGAAAAAGAAGTTGACTTTATGATTGGAGCACAATTAGATGGATTTGAAACCATGGTTCATCTAACAAAGGAAAATGATTTTATATTGTTGGAAGGTGATGAATATTTATGTTCTCCTATCGATTTGAGGCCAAAATTTCATTTATACAGACCAAATATTGCATTGTTGAGCGGAATTGCCTGGGATCATATGAACGTTTTTCCAACGTTTGCAAATTATGTAGAACAGTTTAAAATATTTGTAAATTCTATTACAAATGGCGGAATATTAGTTTACAATGAAGAAGATGAGATTGTAAAACAATTAGTAGACGAATCTACATCGGCAATAAAAAAGTATCCATATAAAACTCCAGATTATTTTATTGAAAGCGGAACTACCTATTTAAAAACTCAAGAAGGAGATTTGCCTTTAGAGATTTTTGGTAAACACAATTTGCAAAATTTAGCTGGTGCAAAATGGATTTGCCAACATATGGGAATTGATGAAGATGATTTTTATGAGGCTATTGCTTCTTTTAAAGGGGCAAGTAAACGTTTAGAAAAAATTGCAGAAAGTTCATCAACTGTAGTATTTAAAGATTTTGCGCATAGTCCGAGTAAAGTTGCTGCAACAACAAAAGCAGTGAAAGAGCAATATTCAGGAAAAAAAGTGTTGGCTTGTTTAGAACTGCATACATATTCTAGTTTGAATGCAAATTTTTTATCAGAATACAAAGGAGTGTTAGATGACGCAGATAAAGCAGTAGTATTTTATTCGCCTAATGCAGTTGCAATTAAAAAATTAGATGCAGTTTCTAAAGAACAAATAGCAGCCGCCTTTGAGCGAGAAGATTTGATTATTTTTACAAATCCAGCAGAGTTTAAAACATTTTTATGGAACCAAAACTTAGAAAATACCGCCTTATTATTGATGAGTTCTGGCAATTATGGCGGATTAGATTTTGAGGAGGTTAAGTATAATATTGAAAATTTGTAAATCAGATAATCCCTATAACTCTTTTTGTAGATTGACTTAAAAATTGTTATTGCTCTGTTTTTATTTTTCATTAAAAAATTAATAAATAGGATTTTTGTTTTTTGTAAGCTAGGGTGATTTAAAAAAAATATAATTGCTTTTTGGTGAATAGACACTGCTTTATTTTTTTCAAAAGATAATAAATTACTATTCAAAATAAACTTACTAATAGCAATGTATTTGTTAAAAGATTTAAAAAATAATTTATGAGGTTGAATAATCTCTAAAGTGTTTTCTTTTATTGATAAAAGGTGTAAATCATATGAGTTTCTTAAAGAAATTAAATTATAATATCGACCATTGTCTCCAAACTGTTTGTTTATGCAGTTGTGTAGTATTTGGGTTTTTACTGAAGGAATAGTAAAATTACCAAAAAGTCTGTTTTTTTTTATAAAGAAGGAGTAATTGTAGCTATTGTAATAGCGTGATAAAATTACTTTTGAATGGATTTCTATAGCGGTAAAACTATTTTTTTTTGTCATTTTAGGATAATGAATAGAAGGGAAAATTATGTGTTCTTCTTTTTCTTTTGTATTATACCCCTCTTTTTTTAAAATATTTATAGTTGTTTTATAACTTTCTTTTGTGACCAAAAAATCAATATCACCTACCATTCTTTCTGCAATATCTTCGAATAAACCTTCTATTAAAAAAGCGGTCCCTTTTAAGAAGATAGGAGTAATGTTATTCGCTAATAGTAACTCGTTAACTTCTTTTGCTTGTTCAATTATTTGTAAGTTACGTCTCCGATTTAGATCAGTAATGTACTTCATGTAACTTGCCAATTCTTCAGGTAAATAAGAAAGTAAATTTGCTCTTTTTAGATTGCAATACAACGCCGGAAAAACATAATGTGCAGTGCTTACTTTTACAATAGTATCCCAATCAACATTGCCAGATTTTATTTCTCGTTCAACAATTTTTCTGTTGTGCGATTCATGGGTGATTGTCAGACATTTACCTACAAAGAAAAGTGCTTCTTTATAAGTCATCATTAAAGATATTTGCAACAGTTTCAATCATTTTTATATTGTTAGAATAGGTTAATTGATAACAAGGCAATTCTAAAAACCATTCTAAAAAAGTAGCTGCATTTTTTTCTAAAGGAGAAATCCACGAATCTGGAATTAATTGTTGAAAAGCATCTACTTTTGAGATGGAGTTTATTTCTAATTCAATTTTAGGGTTGTACTTGATAAACACCAAAGCCTTGCATTTTAATTTTAAATTGTAATTGATGTACTTTGGTGGTAAATAACGAACTGTTTTATGTAGTTTTTTAAAATGATATTCAGCTGCAAATTCTAATTCAGGGTAAAACGGAAGCAATGTTTTTACGCTTTTCTTTTTTATGGATATTGCTGCCGGATATGTATAAATGTTTTTTTTATTATCTATTGGCACAAAATCATCTGCGATACAATCAAATCCGTTTGCATTTAACAATGCTAATGAAGTGCTTTTACCGTTTCCAGAATCACCTAAAAAAAGCATGGATTCTTTACCGTTACTAATTGCTGATGCATGAAAAACGCCCATCCAATCTGTTTCTGGTTTTTTATACATATCTATTAACAACTGCATGGATATTTGTCCTTCGAAAATATGCCCTTCATCCTTAGTCCACTTACCAATAAAAGTATCATTTTTTAAAAACACTATAGCATCTT
Source organism: uncultured Flavobacteriaceae bacterium (assembly GCA_913065125.1). Taxonomy (GTDB): domain Bacteria; phylum Bacteroidota; class Bacteroidia; order Flavobacteriales; family Flavobacteriaceae; genus Polaribacter; species Polaribacter gochangensis. Next base: position 182,904 of record CAJYAG010000003.1, read on the forward strand.
CAGTGTCAAAAAGGGTGTATTTAAATTGATAATTTGTTGCCTCTATTATTTCTAAATGTGCAAATGTTGGATGAATTTTTGAGAGATGAAATTCTGTTTCAAATTGAATTTTAAAAATGCAATTATATATAGAGTAATATTTTTCTGAACAATATTTTGTTGGGCTTTTAAACGCTGAAGGAGTTGTTTTAATTCTATCATTTAAAGCATTATTTGAAGCATAAAGGGTGAACAAATCTTTAATAAATTTTTGAATGATATTTTTTGGAGCATCAATTTTTTCTAATGCCCAAGTTTCGATTTCTTTATTAGAAATATTTTTATTTATTTTTAATAAAATTTCGGCAGCCATTGGTTCTAAAACCAAATAAGAATTTGAGTTATTAAACCAAATGATTTCTTTGTTTTCAATTTTTTTTATGACTACTTCATGCATAAGAAACTAAAATACACTTTTAAAAAAATAAACCATAAAAAAAACCTCGAAATTTTCGAGGTTTTTTTACATGTATTCTGCGATTAGAATCCTCCGTCAGTTCCAGGAGCTGACGGACTCCTAGCTTGAGCCGTTTTAGGGTTTAATAAAAGGTATGTTCCCATTGCTGTTAATGCCGCATATTTTCCATAGCTACCAATTTTCTTAATAGCTTCTTTTCGAGTAATATTTTCTTCTGTTTTTTTTGCTTGTTTTTTCATCTCAAAAATGTGCTTTATATTAGTTTAAGAATATTTTCTTGTTAATATTTCCTTTTTTAGTTTCAAGTTTTACAATATAAATTCCTTGTTTTATATAATTTGATAAAGCAATATCCATAGTAGAGCTAGATTTTAAATTTTTATGAAATACTCTTTTACCTAAAATATTATAAATTGTAAGTGATGCGCTATCGCTTTTTAAACCTGTTACTCTTAACGTACGATCTGAACTCAAATACATACTTATCTTATCTAAATCAAAATCGTTAACAGCTAATGTTTTTCTTAAATCTGTAGTAGATGTTCTTAAAAAAAATCTTCCAACTCCATTACTATTAGCTTCTAAGATGATTTTATAATTATTGTTGTCTTCATCTAAACGAGTTATTGTTTTCTTTTCTACATCTTCTAAAAAGACCATCAATCCAGCTGGTAAACGAACATGATTGATAGAGAATGTAATTTCTTTACCAGCATCTGCATTTAAACCTAAAGGAATAATTGTGTTTTCATAATCATTTTTTGGTAAAGATTGCAGCATAAAATCAATTCCTTCGCTATTTGATGCAAGATGAGAGTATAAACTAAAACTGGTAGATTGACCAGTAAAAGTTCCTGCATCAAATCCAGGGTCTAACGCTTTTGTAGAATTATCTTCATATTTAATTTCTGTAAATTCCTGGTTATTATCTTGATCATTTATAAAAACGTTTATGGTTGGATTACTTACTTCTTTGTAAAAAGTAATTCCAGTTTGATGGCTTTGTAGTGATTCTGATATTGTAAAGTTATTCGCTGTTGAGTTGTCTGCATTTACAAAAAAACCTTGTCCAGGATGAATGTAATCTGTTCCTGCAAGAGTTTTATAGCCGCCAGCTCCTGAATTTAAAGAATTGTCCCAAACATAGACAAACTCATGACTGTCTGTTAGGTTTGCTGCATTAGCAGTAATTAACTCACTTACTTTGATGTATGAAGGAAAAGGATTTCCTACAAAATTCCATTTGTTTACTGCTCCAAAACCTTGTGAAATTGTAAGTAGAGAACCAGTATTAGGAAAAGTTCCAATAAAACCGTAACTACCTGCGCCTGTTCTTTTTAAAGAATACCCTTGTCCTTGATTAAAAGTTGTTGCAGCTCCTCCAGTTTGAAAATAATTCCAACTTCCACTTACTGAAGTTGTATTGTCATACGTACTTACTGCATCATTATTTCCAGCTCCAGAAACATTAATAGAGTTTGTAGTATTCCAGGCATCATCATATTGTTCTCCAACAACAGGAGATGAAATTAAATGCCAATCTGTATCATTAACATTTACATTATAAGTTAAATCACCCGTTGAAGTTCCATTGACAATTAATGAACCTCCTCCGTTTATGGTTAAGTCGCCTGTTATGGTTAACAGACCACTAACAGTTAGTGAGTTTGTAGAGTTAATGGTTAAAATTTCACTCGCATCAATTGTTAAGTTACCAGCTATAGCTGTTGTTCCTGAGCTAATTACAGGAGAAGTAATAAGATTTGGGATTGAAACTAGTGACGAACTAGTAGGGATGCCATTTGTCCAGTTTCCAACCAAATTCCAAGTAGTGCTTAATGCTCCTGTCCAGGTTGTAGTGTTTATTGTAAATGCTTCTTGGGAAAAAGGGAGTAGTGTTTCTCCATCTCCATTAACAATACTTGTCCAGTTATTAGCATCATCAGAAATCAATGAATAATAATTACTATAAACTAATTGGCTTGATCTTGATGCATTATAAACGGCTCCGTCTGGTGTAGCAGAATCATCAAAAATTATGATTGAAGCTCCTTTCACAAGCCCTGTACCGGTTAGGGTAATGCCATCGATATCATAATTACCTAGTTCTGAGGCATCAGTGCCTATTTGAATTGCTGCAATAAAAGTAGTTGGAGTATTCTCGTCTGTTCCAATATATGCGAAAATTCCATCTTTGACTGTTGATGATAATGAAAATGAACCAGATGATCTGCTTAAAGTACCAATTGAAACTCCAAAACCAGCATTCGCTTCATTATCTATATCGTTAAAATTTATGATTGTACCAGCTTTAATGGTATTTATACCTGTTGTCCAAGTTAAAACTCCTTCATTAGTATCAACAAATCCCCCAGTTCCATTAGTTTCATTGTCAGAAAAATAGATAGTTTTATTGGTGAGGTCTGATAATACAACAATAGAAAAATCATCATCTCCATCTGTATTAAAACCAATAAAGGCAATATCACCTGCAGATTGTGCATTAACTTTAAAAAATAAAAAAAGGGTAAAAATAAGACACCAGCATAGCTGATGTAGGTAATTCTTTTTCATAGCGTTGATTTTGAATTATTACAGGTTAAAGTTAAGGAATTATTTTCTAATATTCCAAATGAAATTTATCCATAAGTGTTTTTAGGTTAGTTTTTTCTCCAGAAAAAAGGAGAAAATAAGATAAGTACTGTAAATAATTCTAAACGTCCAATAAGCATTAAAAATGCACAAAACCATTTCGCTGCGTTAGACAAATGCGCAAAATTATCAACCGGACTTACAGAGCCAATTGCGGGTCCGATATTGCCTAAAGAAGAACCAGCGGCACCTAATGCAGAAGTAAAATCTAATCCTAAGAAAGTTAAGATGACAGAGGATACAACAAAAATAAGCATATAAATAATAAAGAAAGAAATAATATTAAACACAATCGTATGACTTACTGGTTTGTTGTCATATCTAACCGGAATAATTGCATTTGGGTGTAATGCTTTTTTAAATTCTAAGAAACTACTTTTTAGCATGATAATATGACGTACAATTTTTACACCACCACTTGTAGAACCTGCAGATCCGCCTACAAAAAACAACGCAAAGAAAATTCCAGTTGCAAAGAAACTCCACATGGTAAAATCTGCACTAACAAATCCGGTTGTTGTAATTACAGAAATTACTTGAAAGAGAGAATGCCTAATTGCACTTTCTACTTCACCAAAAATCTTTGGATGAGCTACAGTGGTTTTAAGTGTAGGATCTTGGTAAAAAATGATGATTACTGCTATTATAGTAGCAATGGTTAAAGTCCCAAAAAAGTAATATTTAAACTCCTCGCTTTGAAAGACTTTACGCACCTTTCCTTTTAAAGCAAAATACGTAAGTACAAAATTTGTTCCCGCAATAAACATAAAAAGAATTATGATATATTGAACTAAAGGCATTGCGTTATAATGAGCAATGCTTGCATTTTTTGTAGAAAAACCTCCAGTACTCATGGTTGCCATTGAATGATTTATGGCATCAAACCAAGTCATTCCAGCAAATTTTAGTAGGAAAAATTCACTAAAAGTTAAAGCCACATAAATTAACCATAAACGCTTTGCTGTATCAGAAATTCTTGGATGTAATTTATCAGTTGATGGCCCTGGAGCTTCTGCCATAAAAAGCTGCATTCCTCCAATTCCTAATAAAGGTAAAATGGCAATTGTTAGCACAATAATTCCCATTCCTCCTATCCAATGAGTTGCACTTCGCCAGAATAATATACCTTTTGGCATACTTTCTATGTCTGATAAAATAGAAGAACCCGTAGTAGAATAACCAGACAATGTTTCGAAAAAAGCATTTGTAATTTCTGGAATCGCGCCACTAAAAAGATAGGGGAGCATTCCTGTAATAGATAAGGTTAACCAACCTAATGTTACAATTAAATACCCTTCTTTTTTTTGGATATTTGTTGAGATTGGTTTGTTGAAAAAGTACAATAATAAACCTAAAAAAACCGTAACGATTCCTGCGTTTAAAATACCGTACTTTGCATCCTCCTGATGATAAATGCTAAACGGAACAGCGATAAACATAAAAACCCCGTTTAAAATAGCTGTTAAGCCAAGAAAACGGTAAATAATTTTTAAGTTTAGCGATCTCATACTTTAAGATTTGAATAATTCTTCAACAATAGAAATTGCTTCAGGTAAACAAAAAACAATGGCTTTGTCACCAGTTTTTATTTGAAAGTTACCAAAAGACATCAATGCTTCTCCATCTCTTATAATTCCACCAAAAACTGCTTCTCGTGGAAATTTTAATTCTTTGATTGGTTTTTTAGTTACTTTAGAGTTTTGCTTAACTTCAAACTCAAAAATTTCTGCATCTATATTGTGTAAATTAGCAAGGGCAAGTACTTCGCCTTTTCTAATATGTTTAAAAATACTACTTGCTGCTAATAATTTTTTGTTGATTAACGTATCAATTCCAATAGTTTGAGATATGTTCATATAATCCATGTTCTCTACTAAGGCAATTGTTTTTTTAACACCTTTAGATTTTGCAACTAAACAAGACATTATGTTGGTTTCAGAATTGCCAGTTACAGCAATAAAGGCATCCATTTCTCTAATGTTTTCTTCTTCTAAGAGCTCAATATCTCTTCCATCACCATTAATTACTAAAGCATTCGATAATTTATCAGCAATATCAAAAGCTCTATCTTTATTTTTTTCAATTATTTTAACCTTGAAGTTTTCTTTACAAAGATTTCTTGCTGTTTTAAAGCCTATACTACTTCCGCCTAAAATCATAACATTTTTAATTGTCACTTGTTTTTGACCAATTATAGGATATAGCTTTTCAATACTGCTTTTTGGAACAGAAAAATACACTTGATCTTTAATATTGTAAACTGTATCTCCACGAGGAATTATTGTTTGAGCAACGCCCTCACGTTTAATAGCGATGGTGATAAAATCTACTAAAGGAAATTTTTCTTTTGCTTCTTTAACGGTTAAATCTAAAATAGGAGATTTGTACTCTAAGGTTGTCCCCATAATGTTAAATAGCCCTTTTTCAAACTCAACCGTGTCATTAAATGAAGATTGATATAACAACATTTTTATTTCGTTAGCAGCTAATTCTTGCGGAGAAATCATAATATCTACTCCAAATTTCCTAAAATCAACAACATCATTTTTTAAAAGCTCTGGATTGTCTATTCTAGCAATTGTTTTTTTTACACCAAGTGCTTTACCAATAACCGAAACTGTGAAATTGGTGTTCTGAGATTCTGTTACAGCCAATAATAAATCGGCTGAGTCTATTCCTATTTCTTTTAAAAGTTTAATAGAAGTAGCATCTCCTTTTTTGGTAATAACGTCTAAATGATTGTTTATGTATTCTAGTTTATCTCCATCAAAGTCAATAACATAAGTGTCTTGAGCCTCGTAAGATAATAATTTAGCTAAATGGAAACCAACGTCTCCAGCACCAGCTATTATAATTTTCATAAAATTAAAAAATGAAAGATAGTGTACAAAGGTATTGTTCTTTAATGGTATCCACAAAAAAAAGAATCTAATATTCGATTTTAACCACATAAATAAACCTTATATTTATTCTTAAAATTGCTAAAAAAATGAAAAAATTAACCATTAAATCTTGGGCGATAGAAGATCGGCCAAGAGAAAAACTAATATTAAAAGGAAAATCTGTTTTAACTGATGCAGAATTGATAGCAATTCTTATTGGTTCTGGAACAAAAAAAGAAAGTGCTGTAGAATTGAGTAAAAGAATTTTAAACTCTGTAAATAACAATATTAATAAACTAGCTGCTTTAACTTTTGAACAATTAAAAGAATTTAAAGGAATTGGTGAAGCGAGAGCCGTAAGTATTATTACAGCTTTAGAATTAGGGAAAAGAAGACATTTTGAGCAGGTTGAGCTAAAACCAATTATGAAAAGTAGTAAAGACGCTTTTCAAATAATGCAACCAATTATTGGAGAATTAGAGCACGAAGAATTTTGGGTGTTGTATTTAAATAATTCGAATGCAGTAATTGCTAAAATACAATTAAGCAAAGGAGGAATCACTGCTACAATGGTTGATGTTAGGTTGTTGTTTAAAAAAGCAGTTGAGCTAGCAACTGTTGGAATTATTGTATGTCATAATCATCCTTCAGGGAAATTAACGCCAAGTAAATCGGATGAATTGTTAACTCAGAAAATTAAAGAAGCCGGACTCACATTAGATATAAAATTGCTAGATCATTTAATTATCACACAAAAAGATTATTTTAGCTTTGCAGACAACCAAAAGCTTTAAATTAATACTTATTTATATAATTTGATACTCGTATATACACATAAAATAACCCCAAGATTACGTTATATCTTTAAACATATTTTTACCAGAATTTTGCAAATTCCGGTAGATTTTACAACTACAATAGAAGAGTTTATCGCCTTTAATGGTTTAAAAATGACCTATTCAAAGGCGCCACTTGGAAGCGAGTTTTTTGTAAGAAATAACGATTTGTTATTTGAACAAGGAGTAAACGATTTAGACATTACTGTTTTTCATTGGGAAGAAACTCCGTGTTTTTTTAATGCAGGTTCTAAATCTGTGATTCCGTTTGATATTTTTGCTGCAAGTTTTTATTTATTAAGCAGGTACGAAGAATATTTACCACATGTAAGAGACGTGCATGGCCGTTTTACAGCAGAACAAAGTTTAGCCTTTAAATATCGATTTTTAGAAAAGCCCTTGGTAGATATTTGGGCGTATCAATTTTTAGAAAAACTCAAAGAAAAATTTCCAGATTATGCATATAAAAACAGAAGTTACAATTATATTTCTACCGTAGATATTGACAATGCTTATGCTTATAAGCACAAAAGCTTGGTGCGAACTTTTGGAGCATTTATTAAAGATTTTTTCACCTTAAAACTTCGAAATTTTTGGGATCGATTTGCTGTAATTACAAATATTAAAAAAGATCCATACAATACTTTTAGCGGAATTTTATCACTACAAAAAAAATATAAAGTACCTACTATCTTCTTTTTTTTAGTTGCAGATTATACCACTTTTGACACCAATGTTTCTCCTGCAAAAAACAAATTTAAATTACTGATAAAATCGATGGTAGATTATGCAAAAGTAGGTTTGCATCCTTCTTATTTTTCGATGAAAGACGAAACAATTCTAAAGAAAGAAAAAGAGCGATTAGAAGCAATTACAAACATGCCGATGGAAAAATCTAGGCAGCATTTTTTGCGATTTAGTTTGCCAGAAACCTATCAACATTTAATCGATTTAGAAATAAAAGAAGATTATTCTATGGGCTATGCAAGTCATGTTGGATTTAGAGCAAGTACGTGTACTCCTTTTTATTTTTACGATTTAGATTTTGAAATTCAAACACCATTAAAAATTGTTCCTTTTGCATTGATGGATACAACTTTAAACGATTATATGGAATTGACACCACGACAATCATTAGGGAAAATTAGAGAATTAAAAAACGAAGTAAAAGCAGTAAACGGAACATTTGTTACGTTGTTTCATAACGAAAGTTTAAGTGATTATTTGCGATGGAAAGGTTGGAGTAAAGTATACGAATCGATGTTGAAAATTGCAACCGATTAAGATGATTCAATTTTTAAAAAGAAATCAAATTGATGAAGAAAAATACAATAATTGTATTGCTGTTTCTTTGCAAAGTAGAATGTACGCCTATTCTTGGTATTTAGATGTTGTTGTAGATAATTGGTCCGTTTTGGTTTTAGATGATTATGATGCAGTAATGCCTTTGCCTTTTCAGAAAAAATATTTAATTTCATCTATTTCACAACCTTTTTTCACACAGCAATTGGGTGTTTTTTCTAAGCGAGCAATCACTAAAAACAATCACGAAGAATTTTTAAAAAGCATTCCGAGAAAATTTTTAAAAATGGCATTGCAATTCAATTCAGAAAACAATCTTTCTAAAGAAACTATCATTAAAAAAAATAATTATATTTTATCTTTAAATGATGACTATAAAACGCTTTACAATTCTTTTTCTAAGGGACGCAAACATGCAATTCAACAAGGTTTGAAGGAGCAATTTGCCCTAGCGCAAGTTTCTTTCTCTGAAATACTAAAATTGTCTAAAAAACATTATTCTTTTAAAGAAGTTACAGCAAAAGAATTTCAAAAACTCACAAACTTAGTTGAGGTTCTGCAGCATAAAAATTCGGTAAAAATAATTGGAGTAAAGGTTGATGGTGAATTAATTGGCGGATCTGTTTTTGCTTTTGATTCGAAAAGAATTGTTTATTTGTTTTCTGCAGTTTCTGGAATTGGAAAAGAAAAACAAGTGGCAAGTTTGTTGTTGAATCATATCATTAAAGAACATTCAAATTCAGAATTAATTTTAGACTTTGAAGGTTCTCAAATCTCTGGAATTGCAAAATTCTTTAAAAGTTTTGGCGCAAAGCCCGAAACCTATTTTTTACTTAAAAAATGGTTGCTGTAAAGTTTCCAAAATAAAATAGCCGAAACAATTCCTGTACCCCACATTAAAGAAGCTGAAGTGATTGCTGCGCCTTTGATTCCGTATGTAGGAACCAAATAATAATTGCTAAAAACATTGACAACTAATGCAAAAGAAGTGATGTAAAAGTTTACATGTGCTTTGCCTATTGATGACAATAGATTGCCAAATAATCCTCTGAAGATTAAGATGCCGCAAACACCAACAATTAAAATTAAAAAGGAGGTTTTGTATTGTTTGAAACCTGTATCAAACAGGTTCAAAATAACATCTGCAAATAACCAAAAGAAAAGGCAAAAACCTAAACTTAAAATAGTAAACAACAACATGTAGCTTTTGATGTATTTTACAATGTGTTTTTTGTTGTATATGTGTTCTGTAAATGAAACAAAATCTGCATTGATAAACGCTCTTGGTAAAAACAATAAACTCAACGGAATTAGAGAAATGTATTTGTAATTGGTTACCATTTCTGCATCATTTAATAAAAAACCAATTAGCAAGATATCGATGATAAACAGCAATTGAGTTACCACATTAGATAAGCTTGCAAAAATGCCATATTTCCAAAATGTACGATTTATGATGGCTGGTTTTTCTTTGAAAATCAAATTGGATTTAAACGTATTTATAAAAAACAGCACAGAAAGAGTTGGTGTTAAAACCAACGCAATTGCATAGCCTTTTTCTTTAAAATAATAACTTAAAATCAATACAGAAACCGTTAATACAGTTGTAAAAATAATTTCTGTAAATGCAAATAATTTGTTTTTGTGTTGTAATCTAAATTGAATTTTCATCAATTCAAATAAATAAGTTGGAATGATGGTTATTGATAAAAAAGCGAGATAATAGTTGGTGTTTTTAAATTTAAAATCGATAAAAAAACTAGCCAAAATAATTATGAAAATTAAGATAAAAGTGACCCAAATTCCTTTAAAAAAAGTATAGCGAAACAAGCTTTTTTTCTCTTCATCGGTTTTTAATAACGCACCATATCTTAATAAACTTTGGTGCAACCCAAAGCCTCCAATTGGTATGATGAATAGAATAATATTATAAGCAAAAAGTACAACTCCGAGTTCTTTATTCGGAATTAATTGAAGTGCAATCCAAGAGGCAACAAAAGATAAAAGTCGAGAAATTATAGCTGCTGATAAAATATAAGCACCAGCTCTAGAAACAAAATTTTGTATGTAATTTTTTAATAAATTCAAGAGTTTTTAATTGAATGTTTTAAAATACAATTTAGAAAATGTATCAGCAATAACTTCTTTGCTAAATTTAGTTTGTATTAAAGAATGCATTTTTTCTGTATTTAATTTTGTCGGATTTTTGTACTGTTTTACTATTTCTGTTGTCAAAGCATTTTTATCTTTTACAGGAACAATTGAAAAGAAATCTTGCGGTTCTAATTCGTTTAAAATTCCCGTATTTGTAGAAATGACAAACGTTCCACATGCAATTGCTTCTGGCATTACAATTCCAAAAGTTTCGTAATTACTAAAAGAAACACAAAGATTTGCTTCTTGTAAATGTGTGACTACTTCTTTTTGTGAAACATGATTGATAAACTCTACTTTTGCTGTTTTAAAGTTTAAATCAGTAATTAATTTTTCATAATTTTTTGATGTTCCGCCAATAAATTTCCAAGAAAAACTGTCAATTTTGTTTTCTAAAAGTTTGGCAACTTTTAGCATGTCAGTACAATTTTTTTGAGCATCATTCAACCCCGAAACATGAACAATTGTAAATGGGTTGTTTTTTTTATCCGAAGGAATAAAAGTGGCTGTGTCAACAACATTTCCAACTGTAAAATAGTTTCCTTTTAAACCATAACCTTCCATTCCTTTTTTTAGTTCATTACTAACTGGACATACAAAAGTTGCTTTTTGAGTAATCAATGTAGAACACATTTTTTGAAAAAAGGAAATGTTGTTTTTTCTAGACTTTAAATAACCAGTCCAATGTTCAGAAATGATAAAAGGAGTTTTTTGAGTCCATTTTAAATGCAGCGCAAAAATTCCAAACGGATATAAAGTATTAACGTGAATTAAATCAAAACGACCAATCAATTTTAACATATGAATGTACGTTTTGTAAAACCGAATAGCTTTTAAAATTGGATTCTTACTGTGCTTAACATAACCAATATAGGTTGTTAAATTTCCATCAGTATGTTTGTCAATAATTGTTTTTGTAATTTTTTTACTAGAAACAATATGTAAAACAGATACAGTGTGTTTTGTGCAAACAGCTTTTGCATGTCTTTCAATAAAATCTCCATTTGTTGGGAATTCTTTCGAAGGAAACCAGCTGCATAAAAATAGAATATGTAATTTTTTAGTCAAAAAACAGAAACTTTAGTTACAAATATAAAGACTTAAAAGAGTTTTAAGGTTTGGTTTATATTTATATTTTAGCCAAATGGAAATAAAACACATTTTTTTTGATTTAGACCATACGTTGTGGGATTTTGAAAGAAACTCTAATCTCACATTCGAGCAGCTTTTTAAGGCACATGATATTCAATTAGAATTGCAAGATTTTCTAAACGTATACTCTCCGATCAATTTTGAATATTGGAAACTATATAGAGAAGAAAAAGTGAGCAAAGAAACGTTAAGGTACGGTAGATTAAAAAACACTTTTGATCAATTAAATTATACTGTATCTGATGATTTAATTCATTTATTATCAGATAAATACATCGATTTCTTGCCGTTAAATAATCATTTGTTTGATGGTGCAATAGAATTATTAGACTATTTGCAACCAAAATACGAACTACATATTATTACCAACGGCTTTGAAGAAGTACAGGGATTAAAGCTAGAAAAATCAGGTATTAGAAGCTATTTTAAAGAAATAATTACGTCAGAATCGGTTGGGGTAAAAAAGCCAAACCCCAAAGTATTTGAATACGCTTTAGAAAAAGCAAATGCAATTGCAGACAATAGTGTTATGATTGGAGATAATTTAGAGGCTGATATTATCGGTGCTTTAAATTGCGGAATTTCGAGCATTCACTTTACCGAAGAGAAACATACATTTGAGAATAAAAAATACACTTCTGTTTCTCAACTTTTACAAATAAAACAATATCTTTAAGCCCCATTCGTTGTTGATAATGAATATTTAAGTAAAATGAAGAATTTTATAAAAACCCCTACATTTTTAATCTTTATTTTTTTGTTTTCTTCATGTATTAAACATGTTGATTTTGAACAGATAGAAGATTTAACTGCCGAACCAGTTTATACTACCTCGTTAGTCCACTTTACATTAAATCAGGTTACTTTTTTTGATAGAATTAATTCTTTAGAAATTGTAGCACCAATAAGCAAGACATCAAAATTTTTATCACTAAACAGCACTTATGTAAGAGAAAACTTATCACTATTAAGTTTAGATTTTGAAATTATAAATGAATTTGATAGAGATTTTACAGTAGATTTTCAATTTTTAGATGATAATGATAAAGTAACACATAGTTTTAAAACATTTGTTATTGAGTCAAATAATTTAAATTTTTCTACCACAGAGTCTATTGTTGTCTCAGGAAATCAAAAGTTTCTTTCTTCAACTAAAATTAGAGTTTCTATACAATTATCACCTAGTGCTAATGGAGGCGTTATTAATCCAAATGTAGATAAAAAATTAGTATTTAAAACTGCTGGAACTTTTTTCCTTAAACTATAAATATGAGTTATAAGAAAGTATGTATCGTTTTCGCTGTTTTTATAAGTTGTATAGGTTACAGTCAAAATAAACAATTATTGTTTGGTTTTGCAGAGATGCCAAACACATTAATAGTAAATCCTGGAGCAGAAACTAATTTTAGATATCATGCAGGCATACCCGTTTTATCAGGATTGTCTTTTAATATAGGTTCGTCAGAAGCAAAATTATCAGACTTGTTTTTAGAAGATAAAACAAATTTTACAACAAAATTTAAAAGATTAATAGGAAAACTAACTGAAAGAGATTTTTTAGATTTTAATACAACTGTAGAGATTTTAAACGGCGGTTATCGTTTAAATGAAAAAATGTATTTAAGTTTTGGATTGTATCAAGAAGTTGATTTTGTTGGGTATTTTCCTAACGATATTGTAAATTCGTTGTATTACGGAAATGGATTAAATATAGATAAAACGGTCCATTTATCTGAGCTAAAATTTAGAGGAGATGTGTTAGGCGTTATCCATGCAGGACTATCCTACAAAGTAAATAAAAAACTAAATATTGGAGGTAGATTAAAAGTTTATTCTGGAAGCGTTCATATGTCGTCAAATAATAATACAGGAACTTTTAGTACAGTAGAAGGTGAAAATAATGTTTACAGACATTATTTAACCAATATAAATATTGATATAAATACTTCTGGTATTGTTAATGAAGACAATAAAGTTAATATTGGTTTAAAAGATGTAATAGATAACACTTTTTTAAGTAAAAATATTGGTGTTGGTGTAGACCTTGGTTTTACCTATCATTATACGCCACAAATAGAATTTACAGGAAGTATTTTAGATGTAGGTTTTGTAAATTATTCAAAAAATGTAAAAACCTTATCTGTTGAAGGAAGTCATCAATTTGACGGTGTAGAGTTAATGTTCGATGAAACCAATAAAGACTATTGGGAGCCAATTAGTAAAGATTATTTAGCTGAATTATATAGCGAGTTTAAGACTAATGTTTCTAGAGAAATACATGAAAATTCTTTTATTTCTTGGAGACCAATAAAATTAAATGGGGCAGTAAGATATAGTTTTGGTAGAGCAAGATCAAACAAAGAATGTTATGATGAAACCTATAAAGAATATTATAACAATTCTGTAGGGTTGCAGTTGTTTGCAATTACCAGACCTTTAAGTACACAAGTTGCAGCAACTATGTTTTTTGAAAAAAGTATTGGAGAAAAATTTCATGCAAAATTTACGTATACGGCTGATGATTACTCGTTTACAAATGTTGGAGTAGGAGTTTCTACTCAAATAGGAAAATTTCATTTATATGGTTTGTTAAACAATGTATTAAAATTGTCAGATTTGGCAGAAACCAGTAACGCTTCTTTGCAATTTGGATTTAATTTAATATTTGATTAAAATGAAGAAAATATTTTTTTTAGGACTTTTTATTTGCAGTATTTCGTTTTTTGGACAACAAAAATTAAGCAATTACAAATATGTTGTGGTAGCAAATAAGTTTGATTTTTTTAAAAAAGCAGATCAATATCAAACGAGCTCTTTAACCAAATTTCTTTTTAATAAATACGGATATACATCATTCTTAAATACAGAAGATTTGCCGGAAGATATAAAAAGTAATAGGTGCTCTTCTATGTTTGCTTCGGTAAATGATTCTTCTACAATGTTAACAACTAAAGTAAACATCGTATTGAAAGATTGTAACGATAAGATACTTTATTCAAGTATAATTGGAAAAAGTAAAGAGAAAGTATATAAAAAATCGTTTCACGAAGCAATTCGAAATGCGTTTAAAGACCCAATGCTTAAAAACTATTCTTACAAACCACAAAACAGTACTACTAAGACAGTGCTTAAAACCCCAAAAGTAAATAAAAAGGTAATTGTAAAAGCTGCTATCCCAAAAACAGAAATTCCTAATAAAGCTACAAAGCCTAAAAAGATAAAACAAGCTGTGTTGTATGCACAAGTTACCAGCAACGGATTTCAATTGGTAGATACAACGCCTAAAGTAATCTTCAAAGTTTTAAAAACACTGCAAGAGACCGTTTTTATCATTGAAAATAAAAACGGAATTTTATACAAAAACAAAACTATTTGGATTGCAGAGTATTATGAGAACAATGTACTTATTCAAAAAGAATATCAAATAAAATTCTAATACTTATACTTATCTTTCCATCTGTTTTTTAAAACTTCTCTAAATGCGTTTTCTCTTGGATTATTCCCAGGTTCATACAATTTTGTTGTGCTAATTTCTTCTGGTAAAAACTCTTGATTGGCAAAGTTACTTTCGTAATTGTGCGCATATTTATAGTTTTTTCCGTAATCTAAATCTTTCATCAATTTTGTTGGTGCATTTCTTAGTGCTAATGGCACAGACAAATTGCCTGTTTTTCTAACCAATTCTTGTGCGTTCCCAATAGCCTCATACGAAGCATTGCTTTTTGCTGAATTTGCTAAATAGATAGCACATTGACTTAAAATAATCCTCGATTCTGGATGTCCGATTACAGAAACAGCTTGAAAAGTGTTATTTGCTAAAATTAAAGCCGTCGGATTTGCATTTCCAATATCTTCTGATGCTAAAATCAATAATCGTCTAGCAATAAACTTTACATCTTCACCACCTTCAATCATTCTTGCCAACCAATACACTGCAGCATTTGGGTCACTTCCTCGAATAGACTTTATAAATGCTGAAATAATATCGTAATGCTGTTCTCCAGTTTTATCGTAATGAACTGTGTTTTTTTGAACTTTCTCTAAAACAAACTTGTCCGTTATTTTTACAGGGTCTTCAGAGGAATTCACTAGCAATTCAAAAACATTTAAAAGTTTTCTTGCATCACCGCCAGAAACACGGATTAATGCATCCGTTTCTAAGAGTTCTATTTTTCGCTTAGAAATAAACTCATCTTTTTTTATAGCTCGATCTATTAAAGCGATTAAATCTTCTTTATCAAACGAATTTAAAATATACACCTGACAACGAGAAAGTAATGCAGGAATCACTTCGAAACTCGGATTTTCTGTAGTTGCTCCAATTAATGTTACCCAGCCCTTTTCTACTGCGCCTAATAAAGAATCTTGTTGAGATTTACTAAAACGATGAATTTCATCAATAAATAAAATAGGGTTTTTACTGGTAAATAAGCCACCGCTATTTTTTGCTTTTTCAATTATTTCTCTAACATCTTTTACGCCAGAACTAATGGCACTTAACGTATAAAAAGGTCTGTCAGATTCTTGAGCAATAATATTTGCGAGTGTTGTTTTTCCAATTCCTGGAGGTCCCCATAAAATTAAAGAAGGGATTATTCCTTGTTTGATATGGTTGGTAAGTATGCCGTTTTTGCCTACTAAGTGTTGCTGACTAATATAATCATCTAAATTTTTTGGTCTTATACGTTCTGCTAATGGCTCGTTCATACTGTAAAAATAAGGAAGTTTTATGACAGATTTTCAGTAAATTTTAAATGGCTGAATTTTTGCTAATTTTATATGGATGAAAACAAGCAATCAATTTAAATTTACAAAAGAAGTTTTAGGAGTTCCACTTACTTTTATTTTTGTAATCTGGTTTGTTTATTGGATTGAAATACATTTTTCATTTAATTTTACGAAAGCAGGAATTTACCCAAGGAGTTTAAGTGGCTTAAAAGGTGTTCTTTTTTCTCCTTTTATTCATAGCGATACAAACCACCTTTTTAATAATTCAATTCCTCTGTTCGTCTTATTATCGTTTTTAATTTACTTTTATAGGTCTGTTTATTTAAAAGTTCTTTTTTTAGGCGGACTTTTATCTGGATTACTAACTTGGTTGATTGCTCGCGAAGCATATCACATTGGAGCTAGCGGAATTGTATATTTGCTTTTTAGTTTTGTTTTTTTCTCTGGAATTATAAAAAAGCAATTTCAATTAGTAGCAGTTTCTTTAATAGTCATTTTTTTGTACGGAAGTATGGTTTGGTACGTTTTTCCAATTAAAGAGGCTGTTTCTTGGGAAGGGCATCTGTCAGGTTTTTTAGTAGGATTTATTTTTTCTTTTATCTTTAAACAAAAAGGTATAGTAAAAGAACAATACGAATTTAAAGAAACAGATTTTGATTTACTTTTTGACGATGATGGTAATTTTAATCCTCCACAACAAGAAGTAGAAGCGGAGTCCAACAAAGAAGAAAAGTAACCTAACTACTAATTAACCTCTGTCTAACTGTTTCATATAAAAAAGCACCGCAAGCAACAGAAACATTTAAAGATTCAATCTCTCCTAGAATAGGAAGCTTTGCTTTATAATCTACCATTTTTAAAATAGAAGGATTTACTCCTCTATGTTCAGATCCCATAATAATTGCGATAGGTTGCTTAAAATTGATATCAAAAACAGAAGCGTCGGTTTTTTCTGTAGCAGCAACAGTTTTAATATCAGATGCTTGCAAGATAAACATCGCATCTTTAATATGATCTACTTTGCAAATAGGTACTTTAAAAGCAGCACCGGCAGATGTTTTTATGGTTTCTGCATTTACTGGTGCGCTTCCATTTTTCTGGATGATAATTCCGTTTACACCTGTGCATTCTGCAGTCCTTATAATAGCTCCGAAATTTCTAACATCAGATATTTGGTCTAATAATATAAATAATGGAGTTTTGTTTTTTTCTAGTGTAGTTTGAATCAATTCGTCTAAATCATAAAAATCAATTGGAGAAATTTGTGCGACTGCTCCTTGATGATTGTTGTATTTTGATAAACGATCTAATTTTTCTACAGGAACATTACTTGTAGAGATTCCATTTGCTTTTATCAAACTATTTAATTCAGAAAATAAACTTCCTTTTAATTCTTTTTGTAAATACACTTTACTAATTGTATTCCCACTGTTTATAGCTTCTATAATAGCTCTAATTCCAAAAATTATTTCTGTTTTTATTTCCATACTGCAAATGTAATTATAAAAAAAAAAACCACCTCAATTGAGGTGGTTTCTTTTATAATTCTAATAATTAATTAGTATCCAGTATTTTGAACCATATTTGAATTGGCATCAATTTCCCCTTGAGGAATTGGCCATGCAAATGCGTTATTTGGATACGTAAATGTTGCAGCAAAATTTTGTTGCACTGAAGTTTTAACTAATCCAGCTCCTGTTCTCATTAAATCATCAAAACGGAAACCTTCAAACATTAATTCTTTTCTTCTTTCATTTAAAATATCTGCTTTAGATATAGTTGTATATGCAGCAGCTCCTCTTTTGCTAGTAATAGCATTTAATTGAGCAATAGCAGCAGGATATGAAGCTACACCTTCTTCAAATAATGCTTCTGCATAATTTAAAATCACCTCTTCATATCTGATTACAACAACGTTGTCATATCCTTGATTTTCTGGCCATTTTCCAATATTTCTAAGCATCGTTCCTTCCATACCTAAAATACCTTTTCTTACATCACCAGCATCATAAATACCATCAACACCATCAATAACTTGAACATCACCGTAGCTTCCACCACCAGTTGTTCTATAGATGTATGCTAAACCATTACCACCTAAGTTATCAGTTGGACTAAAAGCTAATTCGAAAATAGAATTTCCATTTCCTTTACCAGCCCATGAAGTTACATAGTTAGCAGCAGACATTACAGAGTATAATTGAGAATCTATTACAACCTTTGCAGCACTCTTAGCTCTAGGGTAATCCCCAAAATAAATTGCAGCTCTAGACTCTAAAGCTTTAGCAGTCATTTTAGACATGTATTCTTTAGAACCATCAAAATAAGCATTGCTCATTTTAGTATAAGCCATTTCTAAATCTGCATAAATATCAGCTTTATTAGCTGCTACAGTTTCACGAGCAGGGAATAAATCAGATCCTTTAAATTCCTTAACATAAGGAACACCTAAAGTACCACCAGCGTGTTGTTGACCATACGTCTTTACTAAATCAAAATGAGCTAATGCTCTCATTGCATATGCTTGTCCTTGAAGGTGAGAACCATAAGCTGCATCTCCTTCTAAAGTAGATAAATCAGTTGCAATAACAATATTTGCAATTGCAATAGCACGATACGCATCATCAAACATAAAACCTGAGTTTGCGTTATAAGCTAAAGAAGCTTGTGTTGTGAAACGTCCAGAGTTACCGTTAGAAAAACAGTTGTCAGAACGAACTTCACCATTTATGATAAAATCTCTACCATAATATCCTGAGCCAGTAATTGCATTATAGGCTCCTTTCATAATACCTTCTACATCCGATACAGTTTTTATACTTCCTTCAACTGATTTACTTTGCTCTAAACTAGGGTCTAGATCAGCAGTATTACATGAAGAAAATATTAACGTAAAGATGAAAAGTGTTGTAAATAATTTATTTATTTTTTTCATGATCTCTAAAATTTAATGTTAATACCAAAAATGATAGACTTAACTGGAGGTGTTGTTAATCCAGCTGTTCCACCAGCATCTACCTCAGGGTCATATTTTAAGTTGTCATCTTTAACCCAAGTAAACAAGTTTGTTCCTCTTACGAAAAATCTTGCAGATGATACACCAATAGATTCTAATACATCAGCATCCATGTTATAACCAAAAGTTAAGTTTTTCAATCTAAAGTAATCTCCGTCATATAAGAACTTAGAGTTACTTTGCCATGGAATAGTTGTAGCTTGCATTCTACCAAATCTTGTTCCTGTGTCTCCAGGTTTTTGCCATCTATCTAAAATAGCATCTACACCAGAGTAGTATAAAGTAGAAAAGAAATCTGTACCATTAGTATATCTGTGCCAGTCTTCATATACTTTATGACCACCTGCATAATATCCATTAAGGTCTAAGAAGAATCCTTTGAAATCTACATGTACATTTAATCCACCTGTTAAAGTAGGAATTGCACTACCACCTTGAAATGCTCTTTCAGCAAGGTTAAAGTTGTTTGTAGTTGCACCGTCTTTACCATTTAGATAGTAAAGCTCATCACCATTAGCAGGATCTACTCCAGCCCATTTTTGCATGTGCCAAGCCCAAACTGGTTGTCCAACTTCTGTTCTAGATCTAGAACCACCACTAATATTGATAACTTCTCCGTTACCATCAACAGCTAATTCTAATACTTCGTTTTGAGTTGTAGCAAAGTTACCACCTACAGAAACGTTGAAGTCTTCAGATCTAATGATATCACCATTAAATTCAACCTCAAATCCTTTATTCTCCATTCTACCAATGTTTCTTGTTTGAGATGAAAAACCAGTAGTTAAAGAAAGAGGAACGTTTAATAATAAGTCTTTAGACTCTCTTCTATAGTACCCAATAGAAGCACTAATTCTATTTTGGAATAATCCAACATCTAAACCTAAATCAAATGTATGAGAAGTTTCCCAAGATAAATCGTTATTTCCAAAAGATGCCGGGTTAATAGCACCACCACCACCATAAGTTCCACCAAAACCAAACAACGCTTGGTAAGAGTTTAACCCAATGTTAGCATTACCAGTTACACCGTAAGAAGTTCTAATTTTTAAATTATTAATATAATCTAAATCTTCCATAAAGCTTTCTTTGTGGATGTTCCACGCTGTACCAACAGACCAGAAGTTACCCCATCTTTTTGCAGGTGCAAATCTTGAGTTCCCTTCACGAGTGTATGTTGCATCAAAAACATAACGTCCTTGAAAACCAGAATAGTGCATTAAACCTAAGTAACGAGCAACTGCCCAGTCAGAGAATGAAGAAGTTGCAGAAGTAGGATTACCAGCCGAAGCTAAGTTTGTCAATCCATCCGTCGCAAAGTTATCTCCATCACCATCTAAGTATAAGCTTCTATTTTTTTGAAACTCTTGTACTAAAGTAAAATCTAATTGATGATCTTCATTAACATTATAAGTATAATCTAAAGTATTTGCAAATACATATGTTACATTGTTTCTGTGTGCAGCCCAAGCATATCCGTTAGAACCTGCTCCGTCACCACTAATTCTGTTTCTATATCTTTTATAGTTGTATACTTGATAATCGATATTGATTCTAGAACCTAAACGTAAGTTTTCGATAGGAGTTTCCCACTCAAATAAGTTGTTTGTAATAATTCTTGTAAATTTAGAATCATCAATATCATTTTGAGCAATCCATAATGGATTTGGTAACGTTGTATTTAAGTTAATAGTCCCATCAGGATTGTATGGTTGATCAATTCCAGGCATAAAGAACTTAACCGAACGAGGTGAAGAAAAATAAGCACTAGCTTCTAATAAACCATCTTGATAAGTATGTGATGCACTATTTTTTGTAGAAAACTTTAATTTATCACTTAAGTTTTTCGAAAAATTAATAGATCCAGAAACTCTATCAAAAGAAGAACCAATTACAGTAGCTTCTTGGTTGTAATACCCTAATGATGCATAAAAAGTATGATTTTCATCACCACCTTGTGCACTTAAGTTGTATTCTTGAAATAAAGCATCTTTATTTTTAATAGCATCATTCCAGTTTGCTTCTGGTCTCCCAGCTGCATTCCATTTTTTGTAATCATCTCCGAAGAAACCAGTTACGTTATACCAGTTCTTTGCGTCAGCAACATTATTTAAACCAAATCCAGCACCATATGTGTTGTATAAAGCTTCATAAAATAACATTTCTCTTTCTGCACCCGTTAAAGGTGTAGGACCATCAGTTGCATCATTTGAAAAACCAACAGAAGAGCTAAAGCTAAATGTTGTTTTACCAGACTTACCAGCTTTAGTTGTAATTAAAATTACACCATTTGATCCTCTTGCACCATAAGCAGCAGTAGCAGAAGCATCTTTAAGTACCGTAATACTTGCAATGTTGTTACTGTTGATAGATGATAATGCAGATAAAGAAGAACCAGAACCTGTTGCAGAAACATTGCTGTTGTTCATTGGTACTCCATCAATTACATATAAAGGCTCATTACCAGCAGTAATTGAACTCACACCTCTAATTCTAATATCTGTTGTAGAACCTGGTGTACCAGAATCTCCATTAAATACTAGACCAGCTACTTTTCCTTGTAGAACTTGATCTACAGTAGAAACAGGAACTAATTCTATCTCTTCAGAGTTAACCTGAACAGTAGAACCTGTAAGTTCTGTTTTTTTCTGAGAACCATAACCTAAAATCACCACTTCATCAAGAACGTTAGCATCTTCTGCTAAAGTTACATTGATTACTGCAGCACTTCCAACAGTTCTTTCAATTGTTTTGTAACCAAGGTAGCTATAAACTAATACATTACCAGACCTAGCTCTAATGGTATACTTACCATCAAAGTCTGTTTCAGTACCAGTTGTTGTTCCCTTAATTAAAATACTTACTCCAGGCAATGCACCAGATGCATCTGTAACAGTTCCTGAAATAGTCTTGTCCTGTGCAAAACTCATTTGCACAACAAACGCTAATAATAGCGTCAAGATTCCATTAAACTTTGTCTTCATTTTATAATTATTTGAATTAATTGTCACAAAAATCATAATTATTTCTTAATAAACCCAATTTTTTAACATTTATTATTCATAATTTTTACTGATTATACACATTTATCATATAAAATATAAATTTCAACATTTACACTTAATTTTGTGCATAAAAAAAAGCTGTAAAGAGAAATCTTTACAGCTTTTAATTTTTTTAAATTAAATTATACTTGTTTAATTTAATTTACATCCCACCATAATTTAGTGTGTAAAGTATCTGGTCCTTGCGAAGCAATAACATCAGCATAATTATCTGGGTTGTTATCTCCAACAGACCCATCGTAAGCGTGTCTTACAGGGATCTTTTGTACAAGTGCATAAGTAGAAGGAGTCAATGCAGGTGAATCCAATCTTCTCCACTCAGCCCAAGCCTCTGGTCCGTTTAAGAATAAAGACATGTACTTTTCGTAAGCAATTTCTGCCATAGTTGGATCAACAAGAGCGCTTGTGTTTGCTGCAGTATAAATATTCATATCTGCAGTAGCAACACCCCAGTCCATCATAGACGCTTCAATACCCATTTTAAAATGTGCACGAGCACTACCACCACCAACATTCCATCCTTTCAAAGCAGCTTCTGCTAAAGAAAAGTGAGTTTGTGCTGCTGTATAGATTGCTACTTTGTATGTAGGATCTCCAATTACTGTATCTGTAATAAATGCATAATCCTTAGTATTACCATTCACTTTACCGTTTGGAGCTCCAGCGTATGGATCAGCAACAGCAGTATTTTGAGCTGGTTTTGTATACTTGAATTTTCTAGGGTCAGTTTTAGCATTCATAAAGCCCATAATTGTTTCAGACATCAAATAATCTTCACGACTAAAGAATCTATCTTCCCATGGGTTATCACTACCTTCATCAGAACCATAATTAAATCTTATGTTTTGAGAATTGCTAGTAATTAATTTACCAGAAGCAACAGCTTGTTCAAATTTAGTCTTTGCAGTTCCTGCATCAATGTCTGAAATTCTTAAAGCCATAATCATTTTTAATGTGTTACCAAAAGTAGCCCATCTTCCCATGTCTCCATCGAAAAGCATATCTCCTTGAGGTCCTGCATTTGCATTGATTTTTCCTAAAGCATCATCTACTTCTGCAAACATATAAGTGTACAGCTCTTGTTGGCTATCAAACTTAGGTTGAGTTCCTTGGATTCCTTTAAAGGCTTCTGACCAAGGTAAAGCTCCCCAAGTATCTGTCATATAGTGTAAAAAGTATGCTCTTAATAATTTAGCAACAGCAATTTGATTGTTGTTGTCACCAAAAGAAGCTACTACAGGTGCAGTATCTGGATCTTCATTTACTTCAATAATCTTGTTTAAGTTTTGAATTGGTCCAGTGTACCAACCGTTATAGCTAAACGTTAAACCTGCATATCTAGAAGGTCCAGGATACTGTCCTTCCGTAATGTGTTGTACATAATTTATACCGCTTACAGTTGTAATAACTGAAGACACCGATATTTGAGCTGATGGCAACAGTTGAGATGTAACGGCAGCTGTAGGTCCATTTGGATTATTATTTATGTCTCCAAAATCAACAGTATCACATGAACTGATAATTGTAGCGGCAAACATAAAGACAGCTATTTTTTTAATTGTTTTTTTCATTTTATATATTTTTAAAATGTTAATTTTAAGTTCAATCCCAATGATCTTGTGCTTGGTAAAGTACCAGCTTCAGCCCAGTTCACTCCAGATCTTTTTTCAATTTCTGAAGGATCAATCCAAGGAACGTCAGAGTAAATTAACCAAACGTTATTTGCAAAAGCTCCAATAGAAGCAGACTTGATATTAAATTTACTTACAAAATCTTTGTCTAAGTTGTAGTTAAATCTAATCGTTCTAAGTTTTGCATAAGTTGCATCGTGTAAGTTGTTTTCATAAACGTTACCTAGGTTACCTAAGTAAAAATGATCTACAGCTTCTACGTATCTATCTACAACAGTACCGTCAGAAGTTGGGTTACCATCAGCATCTGTACCAGTTTGTAATACACCTACGATATGAACACCACCACCATTAGCTACAGGATCTCTTTTAGGATTTCCTTTGTCGTTTAATCCAGCAGTTTTCATTGATAAACCTGAGTGGTCCATATATCTTTCTGTTCTTGAGTAGTATCTACCACCAACTTGGAAATCAAAACCTAAGCTTAAGCTCATGTTTTTATAATCGAAGTTTGTTGTAACACCTCCTGTGAAATCAGGTAATAAAGAACCTAAGAATTTGTTAGGCTGTAAAGCAAAGTTACCACTTGCTTTGTACATGATTTCTCCGTTAGCTCCAGTTGCAAATCCTCTTCCGTAGAAAAGACCCCACTCTTCACCAACTCTTTCTTGTAATCTCATGTTAGATGTATAAGTACTTATATCTCTCGATAAAACACCATCATAGATAAAATCTACAACTTTAGATAATGTTGCAAAGTTTAATGCCAAACCAAAAGTAAAGTCTTCAGTTCTAATAACATCTCCAGATAAACCTAATTCAATACCAGAAGAAGTTGTTTTACCAGCATTTACTGTTACACCTGTATATCCAGTTGCTCCATCTAAAGGAACACGTACAGGAATACCTTCATCTTTTCTGTTAAAGTATGTAATATCTAAACCAAGTTTATTGTTAAAGAAAAACATTTCTGTTCCTATTTCTAATTCTTTTCTAATACCACCTTCTAAGATAGGATTTGCTTGCGTATTTGATACAGATAAAGTACCGTATCCGTTATACAAGTTTCCAGGATTAAAAACACTAGAAATTTGATAAGCACCAGGGAAGAAAGGAGAGGTAGAATAACCAGCTCTAACTTTAGCAAAGTTTAAAACATCATTTTTAGGTAATACTTTATGAGCTAAGAAACTTCCTGAAAATCCGTAAGTTTCAACTCTATTTGCTGTTGGATTAGCTGTTGATCTCCAGTCAAATCTGTATGAAGCATCAAGATAAACCATACTTTTGTATCCGATAGAAGTTTTAGAAAATAAACCTCTAGATTCTGTTTGAGTAAGACCAGCACTTGTGTTTACTGCATCTTTAGAACCTGCTAAGTTATAGAATAATGGAATAGTTAAACCTCCAGCAGAACTTGCGCTTAAAGATTTGTTTTCAAATTCACTTATTTCAGTACCGATAGAAAAATCAACATCTAACACGTCATCCATAAACTTATTAGTGTAGTTAGCCATTGCAAAAAATTCTTTTGTAGTAGCTCTAGACTGAGACTCTGAATAGAAAGATTGATCTAATAAACTTTTAGTTGTTCCTCTATCATCATTATGGTATGAGTTAAAAGTTCTTCTAACTTCTGCAGTAAATGAAATGTTGTCATTAAAAGTATAATTAGCACCTATTTTACCATATACAGCATTTTTATTGTTATGCTTTAAGTTCTCATAAGAATGTAAGTAAGGAGAATCCCAATATAATGGCTTAGTACTACGTGGACTATTAATATTCCAAGAAACAAGGTTACCTTGTTGCTCATAGTTTCTTAATCTTTTAAAGTCTAATTGTCTTTGCCACCATTGGTTAAAGTTAGACCCTAAGTTTCCATATCCTTGATCAGGATTGTTTAGTAATTGTCTGCTATCATAATTCATGTTAACAAAAAATTCTAAATTATCTGAAACGTTGTATTTAGCATTTAAAGCAATTCTAGTCTGCTCTCTTTTAGAATTAGGAATCACCCCATTTTGTTGTAAATAAGAAACTGAAGTTCTGAAAGAATAATCTTCGTCAGCCTTACTAAATGATACAGTTGCATTTTGAGTTAAAGAAACATCGTAGAATGTGTCAATATCATTTTCTGTAGGAGACCAAGGTCTTAATTCTCCAAAAGTTGGAGCTCCTTGGATCCATGAATCCCAGTGACGAACCATTGTTCCATCTAATTTAGGACCCCAAGACTCATCTGCGTAAAACTCAGGTATTTTTTGACCATCAAAAGACGCCCAAGAAGCAGGGTCAATTGCAGGGTTGTATGTAAAAGTACTCCAAGATTGGCTATACCCACCACCATACTCATTTTGCATTTCTGGTAAGTTTGTTACAGAGTTTACAGTAGTTGCATAATCTACATTTATAGATGCAGCACCTTTTTCTGCTTGTTTTGTAGTAATAACAATAACTCCGTTTCTACCATCAGGACCATAAATAGCTGTTGCAGAACCACCTTTAAGTACAGAGATGTCTGCAATGTTGTCTGTGTTAATGTCAGAAGAAGCATATACTTTAATACCATCTACAACATAAAGAACATTCGTTTCACCCCTTAATTTAATTTGAGAAGATCCGAAAGTAGAACTGTTGTTACCAACAATTTGTACCCCAGAAATTTTACCAGCTAAAGAGTTAGAAATATCAACTTCTTTTCCTTTAGTTAAAGCCTCACCCTTTACGGATTGTTGAGAGAAACCTAAGGCTTTCTTGTCTCTTTTAATTCCTAGACCAGTAACTACTACTTCGTCTAAAACATTTGCATCTTCTTTCATACTTACATTTATAGTATTAGAAGAGCCTACTTTTCTTTCAACTGTTGTGTACCCTAAGTAACTAAAACTAAGAACATCTCCTGTTTTAGCTCTGATAGAATATTTTCCATCGAAATCAGTTTCTGTACCTGTAGTTGTTCCTTTGATTAGGACACTAACTCCTGGTAAAGCACCTGAATTGTCAGAAACTGTACCCGAAACAGTTTTTTCCTGTGCAAAAGAAATTTGCACGACCAACGCTAGTAATAGCGTTAAAATTCCATTAAACTTTGTTTTCATTGTGTAATTATTTGAATTAATTAGAGCCAAAAATCATAAATAAAAGTTAAATACACAACTAAAATACTAAAAAATGTTAAATTAATTATAAATCAAAGTCAAGTTTTACCTAGCAATATTAAAATAATGTTATTAATTTGATAGATAAAATAGAAGCGTTTATTGCAGTTGTTCTTGTTGTTGATTTGCCATATGTATAAGAAATATCGATTGCATTCTTGTTTTTAATAAAGTTGTATCCAAAACCTAATGAGTATAAAACACTATTGTTTTCGTTTAAATTAAAAACCCCAACATCATGAATGCTATACAGGTAAGAATTATTTTTAGTGATAAGTCGAAGTTCGCTATTTAGATATGAAAACTTTGAAGCAAATATTGATTGTTCATTAAAACCTCTAATGCTATTTGTTCCTCCTTCTCTAAAAAGCTCATTGTTTAAATAAAAGTCAGAAAACAAGAAACCGCTTATGCTTCTTAAAAATAGAGCTGTTTTGTTTGAAGTTTTTATGACGCCAGAACTTGTGAGATGTAATAAAAGTTGCTTATTTTTTGTGTTTGTG
Source organism: uncultured Flavobacteriaceae bacterium (assembly GCA_913065125.1). Lineage (GTDB taxonomy): Bacteria > Bacteroidota > Bacteroidia > Flavobacteriales > Flavobacteriaceae > Polaribacter > Polaribacter gochangensis. The sequence goes on from CAJYAG010000003.1 coordinate 210,443, forward strand.
TGTCTTGATCCGTAAGAAATGTTAAAATTAATAGTAATCTCATTTTTTTTTTGTGAATCGTAAAACATTCCAAGACCAACCATTTTTTTATCAAAACTAGAAATGTTGTTTGCAATTGAGTTTACTGTGGAACTCTCTGTGGAAAATATAAAAGATGCATCTATAAATTGGTTTAAAGGATAACTCAATAAAATTTTTGAGCTTGTGTTGGTGTAAGTAGAATCGTTTCTAAATATATTAAAAGAAGCTTGTGTACTAATTTTACTATTAAAAAGGTACGGTACTTTTGTGCTTAGGGTCACATCTTGTTTGTTATGGCTGTTATTTTTCCAATTGATTTTTATTTCTTCTCCTTTATTAAAAATATTCACCAAGTTCAAATCTAAATAGCCTCTAAAATTCAGTTTTTTGTTTTCGGTAGAAAAATTAATCAATCCATCAAAGCTGTTAGCGTTTTTCTTTTTTAAATATACATACAGAATTGTTGAGTCTTTACTGAATAAAATCTCTGGTTTTTTAATTTCTGAAGCAAAATGTAATCGATTTATTTTTTTAGAGATTTCTTCAATTCTACTTTCAGTGATTGCAACCTTCTTATTTAATTTTAAATAATGACTGATAAAAGCTGGTGGAAAATCTGTATATCCGTTTAAAATTGTTTTGTTGATGCTTCTTTTTTTAGAATAGCTAATTTGAAGTTCTGTATAAAGAGATTGATTTTTGAGGTTTGTGTTTATCAATTTAACTTTAGAAAAAAGTTGACCGTTTTCAGTTAGGTATTTGTTGATAGAGCTTAATAAAGGTTTTAGTTTCTTATTTTCAAGAATCAAAAACTTATTTTTGGTTTTTAAATTTAATGCTAGAAGAACTTTTGCGTCTTTTGGGTTTACCTTTATATATACGTCATTTATTTTTGTTCCTAATCTTACATAATATATGTGTTTCTTTTTTCGTTGATGGATGCTATCAACTAATAAGGTGTAATATCCTTTTTCTTTTAAAATGTTTAGAACACTGTCTTTTGTGTAGTTAAGTGCTGCTTTCTTATTAAATGCACTTTTATAAACAATGTTTTTGATAGTGTTGTTTTCGATACTGTCTTTACTTTTTATATTTAAAGTATAGTTACTGTTTTCCTGACCGTAAGTTGTGCCAACAAAAAAACTAAAAAAAAGTATATATATAAAAGGTGTAAATTTTTTATTCAAAATCAATAAATCTATAGCCATTAAAAGTAAGTTGAAAATTATAATTAGCAATAAAAAAATATTGTTTTAAAAAATAACTTGCTGACATTTGAATAATTAGAAATTAATTGTACATTTGCAAACTCTTAAAAAGAGACAAATTATAAATAAAAACGTAATTATTAACAATTTAGTATGCCAACGATACAACAATTAGTACGTAAAGGAAGAACCAAAATAACTAAGAAGAGTAAATCGGCTGCTTTGAAATCATGTCCTCAAAGAAGAGGAGTATGTACACGTGTTTATACTACAACACCTAAGAAACCTAACTCTGCGATGCGTAAAGTAGCCAGAGTAAGATTAACGAACGGTAATGAGATAAATGCATACATTCCTGGAGAAGGACATAATTTGCAAGAGCACTCGATAGTATTAGTTAGAGGAGGAAGGGTAAAAGATTTGCCAGGAGTAAAGTATCACGTAGTCCGTGGAGCTTTAGATACAGCGGGAGTTGAGGGAAGAACTCAGCGTAGATCAAAGTATGGTGCAAAACGCCCAAAGAAGTAATTTTATTAACTTTTTTAATGTAAAGACATGAGAAAAAGAAGAGCGAAAAAAAGAATTCTTTTACCAGATCCAAAATTTAACGATCAATTAGTTACACGTTTTGTAAACAACTTAATGTGGGATGGTAAAAAATCAGTAGCCTTTAAAGTATTTTACGACGCGTTAGACCTCGTAGAAGAAAGAAAAGGTGAAGAAGAAAAATCAGCATTAGAAATTTGGAAAGAAGCATTATCAAATGTAATGCCTCACGTAGAAGTTAGATCTAAACGTGTAGGTGGAGCAACATTCCAAATCCCAATGCAAATTAGACCAGATAGAAAAGTTTCTTTAGCTATCAAGTGGTTAATCTTACACACACGTAAGAGAAATGAAAAGACAATGGCTCAACGTTTAGCTGCAGAAGTATTAGCTGCATCTAAAGAAGAAGGAGCTGCTGTTAAGAAAAGAGTTGATGTTCACAAAATGGCAGAAGCTAATAAAGCATTCTCTCACTTTAGATTTTAAGAAATGGCTAGAGATTTAAAATATACAAGAAATATTGGTATTGCAGCACATATTGATGCTGGAAAAACAACTACAACAGAACGTGTTTTGTATTATACAGGGGTTTCTCACAAAATTGGGGAAGTTCATGATGGTGCAGCGACAATGGACTGGATGGAACAAGAGCAAGAAAGAGGTATTACTATTACTTCTGCAGCGACTACTTGTACTTGGCAATTTCCATTAGAAAATGCACAGCCGACTCCAGATACTAAAGGGTATCACTTTAATATTATTGATACTCCAGGCCACGTTGATTTTACAGTAGAGGTAAATCGTTCATTAAGAGTTCTTGATGGATTGGTTTTCTTATTTAGTGCAGTTGATGGTGTTGAACCTCAGTCTGAAACTAACTGGAGGTTAGCTGATAACTACAAAGTGCCTAGGATTGGTTTTGTTAATAAAATGGATCGTCAAGGGTCTGATTTTATGATGGTTTGTCAACAGGTAAAAGATATGTTAAAATCAAACGCGGTGCCAATCGTTTTAAACATTGGTGACGAAGAAGATTTTAGAGGTATTGTTGATTTAGTGAAAAATCGTGCTATTGTATGGCATGATGAAACTCAAGGAGCAACTTTCGATGTGATTGAAATTCCTGAGGATATGAAGGAAGAAGCTCGTAAATATCGTGCACTTTTAATTGAAGAAGTAGCAAGTTATGATGAGGATCTTTTAGAGAAATTTATGGAGGATGAAGATTCAATTACAGAAGAAGAGGTGCATAGAGCATTGAGAGCCGCTGTAATGGATATGGCTATCATCCCTATGATTTGTGGATCAGCATTTAAAAATAAAGGTGTGCAGTTCTTATTAGATGCTGTATGTCGTTATTTACCTTCTCCTATGGATAAAGAAGGTATTGTTGGTATAAATCCAGATACAGATAAAGAAGAAATTCGTAGACCAGATGTAAAGGAGCCTTTTGCTGCTTTAGCATTTAAAATTGCTACCGATCCTTTCGTAGGACGTTTAGCATTCTTTAGATCTTATTCTGGTAGATTAGATGCAGGTTCTTACGTTTTAAATAATCGTTCAGGTAAAAAAGAACGTATTTCTCGTATCTATCAAATGCACGCAAATAAACAAAATGCAATCGATTATATCGAAGCAGGAGATATTGGTGCAGCTGTAGGATTTAAATCTATCAAGACAGGAGATACTTTATCAGACGAAAAACATCCAATTGTTTTAGAATCTATGGATTTTCCAGATCCAGTAATTGGTATTGCAGTTGAGCCGAAAACAAAAGCAGATGTAGATAAATTAGGTCTGTCTTTAGCAAAATTAGCTGAAGAAGATCCAACGTTTCAGGTAAGAACTGACGAAGCTTCAGGACAGACTATTATTTCTGGAATGGGTGAGTTACATTTAGATATTATTGTTGATCGTTTAAAACGTGAATTCAAAGTAGAAGTAAACGAAGGTCAGCCACAAGTTGAGTATAAAGAAGCTATTACTGCTTCTGCAGATCATAGAGAGGTTTATAAAAAACAATCTGGTGGACGTGGAAAATTTGCAGACATTGTATTTACGATGGAACCTGCAGATGAAGGTGTTCATGGATTGGTATTCGAATCTGTTATTAAAGGTGGTAATGTGCCAAAAGAATTTGTTCCTTCTATTGAGAAAGGATTCCAGATGGCAATGAAAAACGGACCTTTAGCAGGATACGAAATGGATTCTTTAAAAGTAACATTGAAAGATGGTTCTTTCCATGCTGTAGATTCTGATCAGTTATCTTTTGAGATTGCTGCTAAATTAGGATTCAAAGCTGCTGCAAAAGCTGCAAAAGCGAAGATCATGGAACCTATTATGAAGTTAGAAGTACTTACTCCTGAAGAAAACATGGGGGATATAGTTGGAGACTTAAATAGAAGAAGAGGACAAGTATCTGACATGAGTGATAGAGCTGGAGCAAAAGTGGTAAAAGCTACCGTTCCATTATCAGAAATGTTTGGATATGTTACTGCGTTAAGAACAATGTCATCAGGTAGAGCAACATCAACAATGGAATTTTCTCACTATGCAGAAACTCCATCTAATGTTTCTGAAGATGTAATTGCAAAAGCAAAAGGATAATTTACTAAATAGATAAAAAATGAGTCAAAAAATTAGAATCAAATTAAAGTCTTATGATTACAATTTAGTAGATAAATCTGCTGAGAAAATCGTAAAGACAGTAAAGAGTACGGGAGCATTAGTAAATGGTCCAATTCCTTTACCAACACATAAAAAGATTTTTACAGTATTGCGTTCACCACACGTAAACAAAAAATCTAGAGAGCAATTTCAATTATCTGCTTACAAAAGATTATTAGACATTTATAGTTCTTCTTCGAAAACTATTGATGCTTTAATGAAACTTGAGTTACCAAGCGGTGTAGAAGTTGAGATCAAAGTATAAGTAAATAAAACGAGGCTTTCAGTTTATTTATAAGCTGAAAGCATTTAGAGCATTTACACTCCGATGAAAATCGGAATCTCGTAAAAGAGATAAAAATAAAAATTCTGAAGGTATTCAGAATATACATGTCCGGAGGGTTTCGCGAAGGAAAAACGGTAAAAACATATTCAGCGTTGAACATGTTTAACGCTGTTTTTTTTGAACGAATTTCTAGAAAGACAAAAGAAACGGAAGTTTCAAAAAATTAATTATTAATATAGACGCGATGGATATAAATCTAACGTCTTAAATCTAAACAGAATGTCTGGGTTAATAGGAAGAAAAATAGGAATGACCAGCTTATTCGACGAAAACGGGAAGAATATTCCTTGTACAGTAATCGAAGCAGGTCCTTGCGTTGTTACCCAAGTCAGAACCGAAGAGGTTGACGGCTACAACGCCTTACAACTTGGTTTCGATGACAAAAAAGCAAAAAGCTCTAATAAAGCTTTAGATGGACACTTTAAAAAAGCTGGTACATCTGCTAAAAGAAAAGTCATGGAATTCCAAGGATTTGAAGAAGAGTATAAATTAGGAGATTCAATTACAGTTGAGCACTTTGAAGAAGGTGAATTCGTAGATGTATCAGGAACTTCTAAAGGGAAAGGTTTCCAAGGGGTTGTTAAACGTCATGGATTTGCTGGAGTTGGTCAAGCAACTCACGGGCAACATAACCGTTTAAGAGCGCCAGGATCTATTGGAGCGGCATCTTATCCAGCTAGAGTATTCAAAGGAATGCGAATGGCAGGAAGAATGGGTGGAGATACAATTAAAGTACAGAATCTAAAAGTATTAAAAGTGGTTGCAGATAAGAACCTACTTGTTGTTAAAGGAGCAGTTCCTGGACACAAAAATGCTTACGTAACTATTCAGAAATAATGAAAGTAGCAGTTTTAGATATTACAGGAAAAGATACAGGTAGAAAAGTTGAACTTTCTAACGATGTATTCGGAATTGAGCCAAATAACCATGCAATTTACTTAGATGTAAAACAGCATTTGGCTAATAAAAGACAAGGAACTCACAAATCGAAAGAAAGAGCTGAGATTTCTGGAAGTACAAGAAAGATTAAAAAACAAAAAGGAACTGGTACTGCAAGAGCAGGTTCTATCAAGTCTGGTGTTTTTAGAGGTGGTGGACGTATGTTCGGACCAAGACCAAGAAACTACTCTTTCAAACTAAACAAAAATTTAAAGCGTTTAGCTCGTAAATCTGCGTTAAGTACACAAGCAAAAGATAAAAACTTAGTAGTTGTTGAGAACTTTGATTTTGAAACTCCAAAAACTAAGAATTTTGTTAATGTATTGAAAGCATTAGGGTTAGAAAACAAAAAATCGTTGTTTGTGTTGGCTGAGTCAAATAATAATGTATATTTGTCATCACGAAATTTAAAAAGAACTAAAGTTGTAAGTGGTTCAGACTTAAGCACTTACGGAGTATTAAATGCAAATAAAGTTGTGTTTACTGAAGGTTCTTTAGAAGGAGTTGAATCAAATTTTAGCAAATAATAGCAATGAATATTTTAATTAAACCTATTATTACCGAAAAAGCAACAACCGATAGCGAGTTAAACAACCGTTATGCATTTGTTGTAGATAAAAGAGCTAACAAATTGGAAATCAAAGGAGCTATTGAAGCTGCTTATGGAGTTGCAATTTCAGCTGTAAGAACAATGAATTATCCTGTTCAAAGAAATACCAAATTTACTAAAAAAGGTATGGTTACAGGAATGAAAGGTGCTTACAAAAAAGCAATAGTGCAGTTAGCAGAAGGAGAAACTATAGATTTTTATAACAATCTTTAAGTAAAAAGACAAGAATGTCAGTTAGAAAATTAAAACCAGTAACACCAGGTCAGCGTTTTAGAGTAGTAAATGGGTTCGACACCATTACTACTGACAAGCCGGAAAAAAGTTTATTAGTTCCGAAAAAAAGATCTGGAGGTCGAAACAATCAGGGTAGAATGACAACTCGTAATATTGGAGGAGGTCATAAACAAAAATACCGTATTATCGATTTCAAAAGAGATAAAACAGGTATCCCAGCAACAGTAAAAACTATCGAATACGATCCAAATCGTACAGCATTTATTGCTTTGGTTAGTTATACTGATGGAGAAAAACGTTATGTGATTGCACAAAACGGTTTACAAGTAGGTCAAACAATTGTATCAGGAGCAGGAGCAGGTCCAGAAATAGGAAATGCAATGTTATTAAGTGAGATACCATTAGGAACTACAATTTCTTGTATTGAATTACGTCCAGGACAAGGAGCTGTTATGGCTCGTTCTGCAGGATCTTTTGCACAGTTAATGGCAAGAGAAGGAAAATATGCAACAGTAAAGTTACCTTCAGGTGAAACAAGATTAATCTTGTTAACATGTATGGCAACTATTGGAGTTGTTTCTAACTCTGATCATCAATTATTAGTATCTGGTAAAGCAGGTAGAAGTAGATGGTTAGGAAGACGTCCAAGAACTAGACCAGTAGTAATGAACCCAGTTGATCACCCAATGGGAGGTGGTGAAGGGAAATCTTCTGGAGGACATCCAAGATCAAGAAACGGAATTCCTGCTAAAGGATTCAAAACTAGATCTAAAACGAAAGCTAGTAATAAGTATATTTTAGAACGTAGAAAGAAATAATAAGTTATGGCAAGATCATTAAAAAAAGGACCTTACGTTCACTACAAGTTAGAAAAGAAAGTTTTAGCGAATGTAGCATCAGATAGCAAATCAGTAATTAAAACTTGGTCAAGAGCAACTATGATTACTCCTGATTTTGTTGGACAAACTATTGCTGTTCATAATGGAAAGCAATTTGTTCCAGTATATGTAACTGAAAACATGGTAGGGCATAAATTAGGAGAGTTTTCACCAACACGTTCTTTTAGAGGACACGCAGGTGCAAAAAATAAAGGTAAAAAATAGTAGGAAATGGGAGTTCGTAAACATAACATGGCAGAACAGTTAAAAGAAGCAAGAAAGCAAAAAGCTTTCGCTAAGCTTACTAACTGTCCTACATCACCAAGAAAAATGCGTTTAGTAGCGGATTTAGTAAGAGGTGTAGAAGTAGAAAAAGCACTACAAATTTTAAAATTCAGTTCAAAAGAAGCATCTATTAATTTAGAGAAATTGTTATTGTCTGCTATCGCAAACTGGCAAGCTAAAAATGAAGATGCATCTATTGAAGAAGCTGGATTATACGTGAAGTCTATTTGTGTAGACAGCGCGGGGATGTTAAAAAGATTAAGACCTGCTCCGCAAGGACGTGCTCATAGAATTCGTAAGCGTTCTAATCACGTTACTTTAGAGTTAGGTAGTAAAAATATTGAAAGCAAATAATTAAAGTAGACATGGGACAAAAAACAAATCCAATAGGACTTCGTTTAGGAATCATCAGAGGTTGGGAATCTAACTGGTACGGTGGAAATGACTACGGAGATAAAATTGCAGAAGATGACAAAATAAGAAAGTATGTAAATGCTAGATTATTTAAAGCAAGTGTATCTAGAGTTATTATTGAGCGTACGCTTAAACTTGTAACCGTTACTATCACTACTGCTAGACCTGGTATTATTATTGGAAAAGGTGGGCAAGAGGTAGACAAGTTAAAAGAAGAGCTTAAGAAAATTACTGGTAAGGAAGTACAGATTAATATTTTTGAAATTAAACGGCCAGAATTAGATGCAAAATTAGTTGCTTCTAGTGTTGCTCGTCAAATAGAAAATAGAATTTCGTACAAACGTGCAATCAAAATGGCTATTGCTGCTGCAATGAGAATGAATTCTGAAGGGATTAAAATCCAAATTTCAGGTCGTTTAAATGGAGCTGAAATGGCGCGTTCTGAACACTATAAAGAAGGTAGAATTCCTCTTTCTACTTTTAGAGCAGATATAGATTATGCACTTGTAGAATCTCATACAACTTACGGTAGAATCGGAGTTAAAGTATGGATTATGAAGGGCGAGGTTTATGGAAAAAGAGAATTATCTCCATTAGTTGGTTTGTCAAAAAAGCAAGGTGGAGCTAATAAGAAACAACAATCTCGTAGAAGAAAATAATTTTTAAAATTAGAAATTAAAAATGTTACAGCCTAAAAGAGTAAAATACCGTAAGGTACAGAAAGCGAAGGGGAACATGACAGGAAACTCTGGTAGAGGGACTCAACTTTCAAACGGAATGTTTGGAATTAAATCTTTAGATCAGAATTTACTAACATCTCGTCAAATAGAAGCAGCTCGTATTGCGGCAACTCGTCATATGAAAAGAGAAGGTCAGTTATGGATTAAAATTTTTCCAGACAAGCCTATTACCAAAAAACCATTAGAAGTACGTATGGGTAAAGGTAAAGGAGCTCCAGAATATTTCGTTGCTGTTATAAAGCCAGGAAGAGTTTTATTTGAAGTTGGTGGTGTGCCAATCGAAGTTGCAAAAGAAGCATTACGTTTAGCCGCACAAAAACTTCCAGTAAAAACTAAGTTTATAGTCGCTCGCGACTTTGATAACGCTTAATTCGATAAGAAAATGAAACAGTCAGAAATTAAAGAATTATCAACTGCAGATTTACAAGAAAATCTTGGCACGTTGAAAAAAAACTATACTGATTTAAAAATGGCTCACGCGATTTCTCCGTTGGAAAATCCAATACAGTTAAGAGCCTTAAGAAAATCTGTTGCAAGAATTGCTACAGAGTTAACAAAAAGAGATTTACAATAATTGTAGTCAGTTTTAAAGATGGAAAAAAGAAATCTTAGAAAAGAGAGAATTGGTGTAGTATCTAGTAACAAAATGGAGAAATCTATTGTTGTTGCTGAGGTAAAAAGAACAAAGCACCCAATGTATGGTAAGTTCGTTTTAAAAACGAAAAAGTACGTTGCACACGATGAGACAAACGATTGTAATGTTGGAGATACTGTAAAGATCATGGAAACAAGACCTTTAAGTAAATCTAAACGTTGGAGATTAGTAGAAATCCTAGAAAGAGCTAAATAATATGTTACAGACAGAATCAAGATTAAAAGTAGCAGATAATACTGGAGCTAAAGAAGTTTTAGTAATCCGCGTTTTAGGAGGAACAAGAAAGCGTTACGCTAGAGTTGGAGATAAAATTGTTGTTACAGTTAAGGCAGCAACTCCAAACGGAACTGTAAAGAAAGGTCAAGTTTCTAGAGCAGTTGTTGTTCGTACAAAGAAAGAAGTTAGACGTAAAGATGGGTCTTATATCAGATTTGATGACAATGCTTGTGTACTTTTAAATCCTACAGAGGAAATGAGAGGAACACGTGTATTTGGTCCTGTTGCTCGTGAACTTCGTGAGAAACAATTCATGAAAATAGTATCATTAGCACCTGAAGTGCTTTAAAAGAGAAAAGACGATGACAAAGTTTAAAATCAAATCAGGAGATACTGTTACAGTAATCGCAGGAGATCATAAAGGATCTGAAGGAAAGGTTTTACAAATCCTTAGAGATAAAAACAGAGCCATAGTAGAAGGTGTGAATATGATTTCAAAACACACAAAACCTAGCGCTCAAAGTCCACAAGGAGGAATAGTAAAGAAAGAAGCTTCAATTCATATCTCTAACTTATCGTTAGTAGAAGATGGAAAAGCTGTAAGAGTTGGATATACGGTAGAAGGAGATACTAAAACTAGAATCTCTAAGAAAACTAAAAAAGCAATATAATCATGAGTTACGTACCAAGATTAAAAGCAGAATATAAGAGCAGAATAGTAAATGCTCTTACAGAAGAATTTGGTTATAGTAATGTAATGCAAGTGCCTAAATTACAGAAAATTGTAGTTAGTAAAGGTGTTGGTGCAGCTATAGCGGATAAGAAATTGATAGATTATGCTCTTGAAGAGTTAACTACAATTACAGGACAAAAAGCAATTGCTACTTTATCTAAAAAAGATGTTGCAAACTTTAAATTACGTAAGGGAATGCCAATTGGTGTGATGGTTACGTTAAGAGGAGAAAAAATGTACGAGTTTTTAGATAGATTGGTTACCGCATCTTTACCACGTGTTAGAGATTTTAACGGTATCAAAGCAAATGGTTTTGACGGAAGAGGTAATTATAATTTAGGAATTACTGAACAAATTATCTATCCAGAAATTAATATTGATAAAGTAAATAAAATCGGAGGAATGGATATTGCTTTTGTAACATCAGCAGATACCGATAAAGAAGCAAAATCATTATTAGCAGAATTAGGTTTACCATTTAAAAAAAATTAAGACATGGCTAAAGAATCAATGAAAGCCCGTGAGGTAAAAAGAGCAAAAACAGTAGCTAAGTACGCTGAGAAAAGAAAAGCTTTAAAAGAAGCTGGAGATTACGAAGCATTACAAAAGTTACCTAAAAACGCTTCTCCAATTAGAATGCACAATAGATGTAAGCTAACTGGAAGACCAAAAGGGTATATGCGTCAATTCGGATTATCACGTGTGACATTCCGTGAAATGGCAAACCAAGGATTAATACCAGGTGTTAGAAAAGCAAGTTGGTAAAACCCCAAATAATAAAATAGAATGTGTATCTTTGCACGCTCTATTTTTTTTGAGTAATAAACATTAACTGATTTTAGGTTTAATTATCACAGAGTATTCTGTAGCATAAATAGAGATAGTTAAAAACCGAAATCGCAATTTTAAATAAATATGTATACAGATCCAATCGCGGATTTTTTAACGAGGGTTAGAAATGCAATCGCAGCAGGACACAGAGTTGTGGAAATTCCAGCTTCAAACTTGAAGAAGGAAATGACAAAAATTTTGTTTGATCAAGGGTATATTTTAAGCTACCAGTTCAATGACGAATCAGTTCAAGGAACTATCAAAATAGCTTTAAAATACGATAGAGAAACAAAAGAATCAGTAATTAGAAAACTAGAACGAATCAGTACGCCAGGTTTACGTAAATACGTTAGCGCATTAGAAATGCCTAGAGTATTAAACGGTCTTGGTATTGCAATCGTTTCAACATCTAAAGGTGTGATGACTAACAAGAAGGCACGTCAAGAGAATGTTGGAGGGGAAGTAATTTGTTACGTTTATTAATACGATAGTAAGATGTCAAGAATAGGAAAAAACCCAATAAGCATTCCAACCGGAGTTGAATTAAACATCGATGGAAATGTAGTAACGGTAAAAGGAAAGTTAGGAGAATTATCTCAAGAGATTTCTGGCGATATTACTGTAAGGATAGAAGGTGAAACTGTTATTTTAAACAGACCATCAGAAAGTAAACCTCATAAATCTGCTCACGGATTATATAGATCATTAGTATTTAATATGATTGAAGGAGTTAGTAAAGGTTGGACTAAAGAATTAGAATTAGTTGGTGTAGGTTATAGAGCTTCAAACCAAGGACAGAAACTAGATTTAGCATTAGGTTTTTCTCATAATATAGTTTTAGATGTAGCTCCAGAAGTTACTGTTGAAACTGTATCAGAAAAAGGAAAAAACCCAATCGTTAAGTTAACTTCTTATGATAAACAATTAGTTGGTCAAGTTGCCGCAAAGATTCGTTCTTTCCGTGCACCTGAACCATACAAAGGTAAAGGAGTTAAGTTTGTAGGAGAACAATTAAGAAGAAAAGCAGGTAAATCTGCATAATATATAGCATTATGGCATTATCAAAGCTTGAAAGAAGACAAAGAATTAAAAACAGAATCAGAAAGATTGTTTCTGGAACTGCGGCTCAGCCAAGGTTATCTGTTTTTAGAAGTAATAAAGAAATATATGCTCAATTAGTCGATGACGTTACTGGTGTTACATTAGTAGCTGCTTCTTCTAGAGATAAAGATGTTGCAACAGGATCAAAAGTAGAAACTGCTGCATCAGTTGGAAAAGCAATAGCAGAAAAAGCTGCTAAAGCTGGTATAGAAAAAATTTCTTTTGATAGAAATGGGTATTTATACCATGGTAGAATAAAAGTATTAGCAGAAGCTGCTAGAGAAGCTGGTTTAAAATTTTAAGAAGTTTATTATGTATCAAAATTATAAAAACGTAGAAAGAGTAAAACCTAGCGGATTAGAACTTGTAGATCATTTAGTTGGTGTACAACGTGTTACTAAAGTAACTAAAGGAGGTAGAGCTTTTGGATTTTCTGCAATTGTTGTTGTAGGAGATGGTAACGGAGTAGTTGGTCATGGGTTAGGTAAATCTAAAGATGTAGCATCTGCAATTGCAAAAGCAATTGAAGACGCTAAGAAAAATTTAGTTAGAATTCCAATTTTAAATGGAACTTTACCTCATGAACAAAAAGGGAAATTTGGTGGAGCAAAAGTATTTTTAAAGCCTGCTTCACATGGTACCGGAGTTATTGCTGGTGGTGCTGTACGTGCGGTATTAGAATCTGTAGGAGTACACGATGTATTATCTAAATCTCAAGGTTCTTCTAACCCTCACAATGTAGTAAAAGCAACATTAGATGCTTTATTACAATTGCGTAGTGCAGTTACAATTGCAAAACAAAGAGGAATTTCTTTAGAAAAAGTATTTAACGGATAAACCTAAGAACGATGGCAAAAATTAGAGTTAAGCAAGTAAAAAGCAAAATCGGACGCCTTCAAAGTCAAAAAAGAACTTTAGAAGCATTAGGTTTACGTAAAATGAACCAAGTAGTAGAACACGAGGCAACTCCGTCTATTATTGGTATGGTAAATACAGTTAAACACTTAGTTTCTTTCGAAGAAATTAAATAAAAGACATATATAGAAATGAGTTTACATAACTTACAACCGGCAGAGGGATCTGTAAAAAAGGAAAAAAGGATCGCAAGAGGTGAAGGTTCTGGTAAAGGTGGTACTGCTACTAGAGGTCACAACGGGCAAAAATCTCGTTCAGGATATTCAAAGAAAATAGGATTCGAAGGAGGGCAAATGCCTCTTCAAAGACGTGTTCCTAAATTTGGATTCACAAACATTAACCGTAAGGAATATGTTGGAGTTAATTTAGATAAATTACAAACATTAGTAGACGAAGGTAAAATTACAGATACTGTAACTTTAGATATCTTAATCGCTAATAGAGTAGTAAGTAAAACAGAACTAGTTAAAATACTAGGTCGTGGAGAGCTTAAAGCTAAATTAAACATTACTGTTCACAAATTTACTGCTACTGCAAAAGCTGCTATTGAGGCTGCTGGAGGTGAGGCAGTTACATTATAAGATTAGGTACATATGAAGTTGATAAATACTTTAAGAGACATCTGGAAAATTGAGGAGCTTAAACAAAAGCTTATTTTAACCTTAGGTTTAATTGCTGTGTATCGTTTTATGGCTCAAGTTCCTTTACCTGGAATTGATCCATTACAATTAACAGCTTTAAAACAAGGAACAGACAGCGGTCTTTTAGGATTATTAAATGCATTTACCGGAGGAGCATTTTCTAGAGCGTCTATTATGGCACTTGGAATTATGCCTTATATTTCTGCTTCTATTGTAGTTCAATTAATGGGAATCGCGGTTCCTTATTTACAAAAACTACAAAAAGATGGAGAAAGTGGAAGAAAGAAAATTACACAGATTACACGTTGGTTAACAATTGGTATTACTTTGGTGCAAGCACCAACCTATATTACAGCCATTAAGACTCAATTTGGATTGCCAGAACAAGCATTTTTAGTTTCTGGTGGGGCATTTTGGTTTTCATCAATTATATTGTTAACAGCAGGAACAATCTTTGCAATGTGGTTGGGAGAGCGTATTACAGACAAAGGAGTTGGTAATGGTATATCATTATTAATTACGGTTGGTATTATCGCAAACTTCCCAGGTGCATTTATGCAAGAATTAGTTGCTAAAACAACGAATGCAGGTGCTGGAGGAATTATGATGATTCTTTTAGAAATCTTTGTTTGGTTTGTTGTGATTTTATTATCAGTTTTATTGGTAACAGCCGTTCGAAAAATAGCTGTACAATATGCTAGAAGAACTGTGGTTGGAGATATTAAAGATGTAGCTGGAGCAAGACAATACATTCCGTTAAAGTTAAACGCAGCGGGAGTTATGCCAATCATTTTTGCGCAAGCAATTATGTTTTTACCAGTAGCATTGGCAAGAAAGTTTCCAATGTTAAGTGAGTTGCAAGATATGAATGGATTGTGGTACAATGTATTATTTGCAGTATTAATTATCATATTTAGTTATTTTTATACAGCAATTACAATCCCTACAAATAAAATGGCCGACGATTTAAAAAGAAGCGGTGGTTTTATACCAGGAATTAAACCAGGAAGTGATACCGCTGAAAGATTAGATTCTGTATTGTCTAGAATTACGTTCCCAGGATCGTTATTCTTAGCAGCATTATCAATCTTACCAGCAATTATTGTTCAATTCGGAGTACAACAAAGTTGGGCAATGTTTTATGGTGGAACTTCATTAATTATTATGGTTGGAGTTGCAATTGATACCATTCAGCAAATTAACTCGTATTTATTAAATAGTCATTACGATGGTTTAATGAAAACAGGAACTAGTAGAAAAACATTAAAATAATAATATGGCTAAGCAACCAGCAATACAACAAGACGGAACCATTACAGAAGCATTATCAAATGCAATGTTTCGTGTAGAGTTAGAAAATGGACATATTGTTACAGCACATATTTCTGGTAAAATGCGTATGCATTATATTAAGTTATTACCAGGAGATAAAGTGAAATTAGAAATGAGTCCTTATGATTTAACTAAGGCCAGAATTACTTATAGATATTAAAACAAATACAGATGAAAGTTAGAGCATCAGTTAAGAAAAGAAGTGCCGACTGCAAAATAGTGCGCAGAAAAGGTAGATTATATGTGATTAATAAACAAAATCCTAGATTTAAACAAAGACAAGGGTAATGGCAAGAATAGCAGGTATTGATATTCCAAAGAATAAAAGAGGAGTTATCGCTTTAACTTACATCTTTGGTATAGGAGCAAGTAGAGCTAAAGAAATTTTAGCAAACGCAAAGGTTGACGAAAGTATTAAAGTTCAAGATTGGACCGATGATCAAATCGCAGCAATTAGAGAACAAGTTGGAGCTTTCACTATTGAAGGAGAATTACGTTCTGAAGTTCAAATAAACATCAAACGTTTGATGGATATTGGATGTTACAGAGGTATCCGTCATAGAACTGGTCTTCCTTTAAGAGGACAAAGAACTAAGAACAACTCTAGAACAAGAAAAGGTAAAAGAAAAACAGTAGCAAACAAAAAGAAAGCTACTAAATAATAACTAGATATTATGGCTAAAGCAAGTACAAAAAAGCGTAAAGTTATTGTTGAATCTGTTGGTGAAGCACACATTACAGCTTCGTTTAACAACATCATTATTTCTTTAACAAACAAAAAAGGTGACGTAATTTCATGGTCATCTGCAGGTAAGCAAGGATTTAGAGGTTCTAAAAAGAATACTCCTTACGCTGCCCAAACTGCAGCAGAAGATTGTGCAAGAGTTGCTCATGAAGCTGGACTTAGAAAAGTGAAAGTTTTTGTTAAAGGACCAGGTAATGGTAGAGAAAGCGCAATAAGAACATTACACAATAACGGAATTGAAGTTACAGAAATTATTGATGTAACTCCAATGCCACACAATGGATGTAGACCTCCAAAAAGAAGAAGAGTATAATTTAATTTTAACTAAGTTGGATTTTTAGATTATCGAAGGAGTTTCGCCTTAATTCATAATCCCAACTTTAACAACTAAGAAATGGCAAGATATACAGGACCAAAAACTAAAATTGCCCGTAAATTCGGAGAAGCAATTTTCGGAGATGATAAAAACTTTGAAAAAAGAAATTATCCTCCAGGGCAACATGGTAACGCAAAAAGAAGAGGTAAAAAATCTGAATACGCTACCCAATTGCAAGAAAAACAAAAAGCAAAATACTCTTATGGTATTTTAGAGCGTCAATTTTCTAACTTATTTAAAAAAGCTCAAAGAGCCGGTGGTATTACTGGTGAGGTTTTATTACAGTTATGTGAATCTCGTTTAGACAATGTAGTGTACCGTTTAGGTATTGCAAACTCTCGTAGTGCAGCGCGTCAATTAGTTTCTCACCGTCACATTACTGTGAATGGAGAAATTTTAAACATTCCTTCATATACTTTAAAAGAAGGAGATGTTGTAGCCGTTAGAGAAAAATCTAAATCTTTGGTAGCAATTGAAAGCGCTTTAGCTTCTAATAGCAATGTATACGAATGGTTGACTTGGAACTCTGATTTATTATCAGGTACGTTTGTAAAAGCACCTGAAAGAGTACAAATTCCAGAGAACATCAAAGAGCAATTAATAGTAGAGTTATACTCTAAATAATAAATTAATCATATTGCAATTCGGCCAAAGGATTTATTTGAACATCTTCACTCTTATAAATCGCGCAACTGAATAACAATTAAAACGAAGAAAACATATGGCAATTTTAAATTTTCAAAAGCCTGATAAAGTAATAATGATTGAATCTACAGATTTTTCTGGTAGATTTGAGTTTAGACCTTTAGAACCAGGTTTTGGGTTAACAGTAGGTAATGCATTAAGAAGAGTATTGTTATCTTCATTAGAAGGTTTTGCAATTACATCTTTAAGAATTGATGGTGTTGAGCATGAATTTTCTGCAATTAATGGAGTTGTAGAAGATGTAACAGAAATGATTTTGAACTTAAAACAAGTACGTTTTAAAAAACAAATTGAAGAAACAGATAGAGAATCAGTTTCAATCAATATTTCTGGTCAAGAGCAATTAACTGCTGGAGATTTACAACGTTTTATTTCTGGTTTTCAAGTACTAAATCCTGATTTAGTGATCTGTAATATGGATAAATCTGTGAAATTAAACATGGAAATCTCTATAGAAAAAGGTAGAGGATTTGTACCTGCAGAAGAAAATAAAAAATCGACTGCACCCTTAGGAACAATTTTTACAGATTCTATTTACACTCCAATAAAGAATGTAAAATATGCTGTTGAAAATTTCCGTGTAGAGCAAAAAACTGACTACGAAAAATTAATTTTCGATATAGACACAGACGGCTCTATAAATCCTAAAGACGCATTAACGGAAGCTGCAAAAATATTAATTCACCACTTTATGTTATTCTCTGATGAGCGTATCACTTTAGAGGCAGATGAAATTGCACAAACTGAAACATATGATGAGGAATCATTACACATGCGTCAGTTATTAAAGACCAAATTGGTAGATATGGATTTATCAGTAAGAGCTTTAAACTGTTTAAAAGCAGCAGAAGTAGATACTTTAGGAGACTTAGTATCATTCAACAAAAACGATTTAATGAAGTTCCGTAACTTCGGTAAAAAATCATTAACAGAATTAGAAGAGTTAGTGATTAACAAAAACCTAAACTTCGGAATGGATTTAAGCAAATACAAATTAGATAGAGATTAACCTTTCATATTTTGCGCCCCAAACTGGGTTGATGCAAGATGAGAGTAAAAAGAAAATGTCATGAGACACGGTAAGAAATTTAATCATTTAGGAAGAAAAACAGCGCACAGAAAAGCGATGTTAGCTAATATGGCTTGTTCATTAATTGAACACAAACGTATTAACACAACAGAAGCAAAAGCAAAAGCATTACGTAGATTCGTAGAGCCTTTACTTACAAAATCTAAGAACGATACTACTCACAACCGTCGTGTTGTATTTAGTTACCTTAGAGATAAATATGCTGTTACAGAATTATTCAAAGAAATATCTGTGAAGATTGCAGATAGACCTGGAGGATATGTACGTATTATCAAATTAGGAAATCGTCAAGGAGATAATGCTCCTATGGCAATGGTAGAATTAGTTGATTACAACGAACTTTACAATCCTAACGGTAAGAAAGCTAAGAAAACTACTCGTAGAGGTAGAAAAAAAGCTGATACGACTGTTGATGTTGCACAAACTGAAACACCAGAATCTTCTGAGGAATAATAAGATGTTTCTAAAGAAATCATATAAAAGGGATAAACGTTTACGTTTATCCCTTTTTTTATACAATTTTATAAACAACAAAAGTTTACTAATTTAGATATTATTACTTTTGTAAGCGAAACGATTGAAATAACAATTACTTAAAGTACACACAACTAATAATGAAATACCAACAACAAAAAAAAGCTTTAGTTTTATTAGCTGACGGAACTATTTTTTATGGAAAATCTATCGGTATTGAAGGAACTGCAACCGGAGAGATTTGTTTTAATACAGGGATGACAGGTTATCAAGAAATTTTTACAGATCCTTCTTATTTTGGTCAATTAATGGTTGCAACTAATGCACATATTGGAAACTATGGTGTTAATGATGACGAAGTTGAATCTGACGGAATCAAAATTGCAGGATTAATTTGTAGAAATTTTAGCTTTACACACTCAAGAGTAGATTCTGATGGAAATCTAAAAGACTGGTTTATCAAACACCATACAGTAGCGATTTCTGATGTTGATACAAGAGCCTTAGTAGCATATATTAGAGATCATGGAGCAATGAATGCAATTATTTCTACAGAAGTGGATGATATTGATGCATTAAAAAAGCAATTGCTAGCGGTACCAGACATGAATGGTTTAGAATTGGCATCAAAAGTGTCAACAAAAGAACCTTATTTTGTAGGTGATGAAAATGCAACCTATAAAATTTCTGCCTTAGATATTGGAATTAAAAAGAACATTTTAAGAAATTTTGTAAAAAGAGATGCCTATATTAAAGTGTTTCCTTACAATGCAAGTTTTGAAGAAATGAGTGCTTTTAAACCAGACGGATACTTTATTTCTAACGGACCTGGAGACCCAGAACCATTAGTTGATGCGCAAAATACAGCAAAAGAAATTATCAAAAGAGATTTGCCTTTGTTTGGTATTTGCTTAGGCCATCAGGTGATTGCGTTGGCAAACGGAATATCAACCTATAAAATGCATAACGGACATAGAGGAATTAATCATCCTGTAAAAAATTTAATCACTGGAAAAGGAGAAATTACTTCTCAAAATCATGGATTTGCAATCAACAGAGAAGAAACAGAAGCAAACGAAAATGTAGAAATTACACATGTACATTTAAATGATCATACTGTAGCAGGGATTAGAATGAAAAATAAGAATGTGTTTTCTGTGCAATATCACCCAGAAGCTAGTCCAGGACCACACGATGCAGAATATTTGTTCGATCAATTTATAGAAAATATTAAAAAATAAATGAGGTTATTTCTGTCTGACTCAAAGAAACCTTAACTTAAAAAGAAAACTATGAGTATTATAATAAACATACATGCACGTCAAATTTTTGATTCTAGAGGAAACCCTACAGTAGAAGTTGATGTGATTACAGAAAATGGAGTTTTAGGAAGAGCTGCTGTTCCTTCAGGGGCATCAACCGGAGAACATGAAGCAGTTGAATTACGTGATGGAGGAAAGGCATACATGGGAAAAGGTGTTTTAAAAGCAGTTGCCAATGTAAATCAAATTATAGCGCAAGAATTGTTAGGAACTTCTGTTTTTGAACAAAACAAAATTGATCAAATGATGATTGATTTAGACGGAACAGCAAATAAATCGGTCTTAGGCGCAAATGCAATTTTAGGAGTTTCGTTAGCAGCAGCAAAAGCAGCAGCAAATGAATTAGGAATGCCATTATATCGTTATGTTGGTGGAGTTTCGGCAAATACATTACCTGTTCCGATGATGAATATTATTAATGGTGGATCGCATTCTGATGCGCCAATTGCGTTTCAAGAATTTATGGTAATGCCCGTAAAAGCAACAAATTTTACACAAGCAATGCAAATGGGTTCTGAAATTTTTCATCATTTAAAAAATGTTCTTCATGGTAGAAATTTAAGCACAGCTGTTGGTGATGAAGGTGGTTTTGCACCTGCTTTAGATGGAACAGAAGATGCAATTGAAACGATTGCATTGGCAGTTAAAAACGCCGGGTATTCTTTTGGTGATGAAATTATGATTGCATTAGATTGTGCAGCAGCAGAATTTTATGTTGATGGACAATACGATTATTCTAAGTTTGAAGGCACATCAGGAAAAGTAAGAACTAGTCAAGAACAAGCAGATTATTTAGCCAAATTGGTAGAAAAATATCCAATTATTTCTATTGAAGACGGTATGGATGAAAACGATTGGGATGGATGGAAATACTTAACAGATAAAGTTGGAAATAAAGTACAACTAGTTGGAGATGATTTATTTGTAACCAATGTAGAACGTTTGTCTAAAGGAATTGAAAACGGAATTGCAAATTCAATCTTAATTAAAGTGAACCAAATTGGAACCTTAACCGAAACTATTTCTGCCGTAAATATGGCGCATAATGCAGGTTATACATCTGTTATGTCTCACAGATCTGGAGAAACAGAAGACAATACCATTGCAGATTTAGCAGTGGCTTTAAATTGTGGTCAAATTAAAACGGGTTCAGCTTCTCGTTCTGATAGAATGGCAAAGTACAATCAGTTATTAAGAATAGAAGAAGAGTTGGCAAACACAGCTTATTTTCCTAAAGAAAAAGCATTTAAAATAAAGTAAACTACCATTTGCAAAAAGTAAAAACCTTATAATTTATTTTATAAGGTTTTTTTTATGCTTAAAAATAAGTTAAATCTATATTTTTATGTTAAAATTCTATCTAACATGACTTTTAAAATCTTCGAAAATTTGGTATCTTCGCAATTCACTTCATAATAAATACAAGATAGAAATAATGTCAGATAAAGCTACCATAAAAATTGACGGACAAGAGTTTGAATTCCCATTGATTACAGGAACAGAAAACGAAAAGGCAATTGATATTAAAAATTTAAGGACTGCAACTGGAGGAGTTGTAACAATTGATCCAGGGTATAAAAACACAGGTTCTTGTGAAAGTGCAATAACTTTTTTAGATGGTGAAAAAGGGATTTTAAGATACAGAGGATATTCTATTGAAGAATTAGCGGAAAAAGCAGATTTTCTTGAAGTAGCTTATTTGTTAATTTTTGGAGAATTACCTACTACAGCGCAATTAGAAAAGTTTAAACAAGATATTTGTGCACAATCTATAGTAGATGAAGATATTAGAAAAATAGTAGATTCATTTCCAAAATCTGCACACCCTATGGGTGTAATTTCTTCATTAACTTCAGCTTTAACAGCATTTAACCCTTCTTCTGTAAATGTAGATTCTGAAGAAGATATGTATAAAGCAATTGTTAAAATTTTAGGGAAATTCCCTGTTTTAGTAGCATGGACAATGCGTAAAAAACAAGGACTTCCTTTAGATTATGGTGATTGTAGTTTAGGATATGTAGAAAACACCTATAAAATGATGTTTAAGCAACCAAATAGCGTTTATATTACTAATAATATTGTGGTAAATGCTTTAAATAAATTGTTAATCTTACACGCAGATCACGAACAAAACTGCTCTACTTCTACGGTTAGAATAGTTGGATCTTCTCACGCAGGATTATTTGCTTCTCTTTCAGCAGGAATTTCTGCTCTTTGGGGACCACTTCATGGTGGAGCAAACCAAGCAGTGTTAGAAATGTTAGAAGCAATTAAAGAAGACGGCGGAGACACAAAAAAATACATGGCTAAAGCCAAAGACAAAGATGATCCTTTCCGTTTAATGGGATTCGGACATAGAGTTTATAAAAACTTTGACCCTAGAGCTAAAATTATTAAAGTAGCAGCAGATGAAGTATTAAACGATTTAGGGATTGATGATCCTATTTTAGATATAGCAAAAGGTTTGGAACAAGAAGCTTTAAATGATCCATATTTTGTTGATAGAAAATTGTATCCAAATGTAGATTTCTATTCAGGAATTATTTATCGAGCGATGGGAATTCCAGTAGAAATGTTCACAGTAATGTTTGCCTTAGGAAGACTGCCAGGTTGGATTGCACAATGGAGAGAAATGCGTCTTGGAAAAGAACCAATTGGAAGACCTAGACAAATTTATACTGGTGAAAATTTAAGAAAATTTACAACTATTGATAAAAGATAGTATATATTTATAATATGTTAAATTCAATCAAAATAATTAAAAATAGATCTGATATTGGAGCCGGAACACGTGGTTCTGATTTGGGAATTGATGCAATAGAAATTGCAGCAATAAATAGAAATAACAATTATTTTGACCAGTTTGAATTTACCGATGTATCTACAGCTAACGAATCTATTTACAATAAAGTAAAGAATTCTTTTGCGAAAAGAATAGATAGTGTTTTGTTACAATGTACGCGGTTAAGCAATCATGTAAAAGTTACCTTGCAAGAAAAATCATTTCCTATTGTATTGTCTGGAGATCATTCTTCTGCATTAGGAACAATTAGCGGAGTAAAAGCGGCTTTTCCAAAAGAAACTGTTGGAGTAGTTTGGATTGATGCACATGCTGATATTCATTCGCCCTATACATCTCCGTCTGGTAATATTCATGGAATGCCTCTGGCAGCTGCTCTATCAGAAGACAATCTTGATTTCAAAATAAATGAAGTTACAAGACAAACATCTGATTTGTGGGAGCGAATGAAAAATATTGGAATTCTTGGACCTAAAGTTACTGCAGAAAATGTGGTGTATTTTGGAGTTAGGGACACTGAAGATCCAGAGGAAAAGCAAATTAGAAACCTTAGAATAAAAAATTATACTGTTTCTGAAATTCGATTTAGAGGTTTAGAAAAATGTGTAAATGAAGCTCTAGAAAAACTGTCTAATTGCGATGTGATTTATATCTCTTTTGATGTAGATTCTATGGATTGTGATATGATTTCTTACGGAACAGGAACTCCGGTTTCAAAAGGCTTTGATCAGCAAGAAGTTACACAAATCATGAATCGAATTATTGAAACTAAAAAGGTAGTTTGTGTAGAGTTTGTTGAAGTTAATCCGTTGTTAGATTTAAAAGGGAATGTAATGGCAGAAACCGCATTCGAAATTTTGGATGACATTACCAAGACGATTAAAAAGTCACTTTAGAAAATTATAAAATAACTAAAAAGCGAGCTGAAAAGTTCGCTTTTTTTATTTGAGTTAGTATTAAAAATCAATAAAAAATACTTTAATTTCAC
This sequence comes from uncultured Flavobacteriaceae bacterium, assembly GCA_913065125.1. GTDB lineage: Bacteria > Bacteroidota > Bacteroidia > Flavobacteriales > Flavobacteriaceae > Polaribacter > Polaribacter gochangensis. The sequence goes on from CAJYAG010000003.1 coordinate 234,255, forward strand.
CTTTTGATAAATTTAAGTAATGCAACAAACAACAAATACAATTTTAATGGTTCGCCCAGTTGGTTTTCGAATGAACGAACAAACGGCGGTAAATAATTATTATCAACAAGAATTAACAGATACTTTACCAGCTACAATAAATGCAAAAGCGCAAAAAGAATTTGATGACTTTGTAATTAAATTACAGGAAAACGGAGTAGAAGTTGTTGTTATAAATGATACAGAAACTCCAAGTACACCAGATTCAATTTTTCCAAATAACTGGATTTCTTTTCACGAAAATGGCGATGTTGGCTTGTATCCAATGTTTGCAGAAAACAGAAGATTAGAACGTAGAGAAGATGTTTTAGAAATGTTAGAATCTAAAGGGTTTGTAATAAAAAACATTGTTGATTATACCGAAGCCGAAGAAGAAGCTGTTTTTTTAGAAGGAACTGGAAGTATGATTTTAGACAGAGAAAACCAAAAAGCATATTGCGCATTATCGCCAAGAGCAGACGAAGAATTGTTTATCGAATTTTGTGAAGACTTTGAATTTACTCCAGTTGTTTTTACCTCAAATCAAACAGTAAATAATCAAAGAGAAGCCATTTATCATACCAATGTTATGATGTGTGTTGCAGAACAATTTGCAATTATTTGTTTGGCTTCTATCGATGATAAAAAAGAGCGCAAAAATGTCATCAAACATTTAAAAGAAAACAGAAAAGAAATCATTGATATTACCGAGCAACAAGTAAATGCTTTTGCAGGTAATATGTTACAAGTTAAAGGTACAAATGAGCAACGTTTTTTAGTAATGAGCTCGTCGGCTTATCACTCGTTAAGAAAAGAACAATTGCAGAAAATAGAGAAATTCAACTCGGTTATTCATAGTTCTTTAGAAACTATAGAAACTTGTGGTGGAGGAAGTGCACGTTGTATGATGGCAGAGGTTTTTTTACCAAAAGAGTAAGTTTATGACTTTATTAGCATTGGCGTTAGCGCCAGCCATTGTAATTATGATGTATATTTATATTAAAGATAAATATGAAAGAGAACCGATAAAATTTGTGCTTAAAAATTTTGGTTTAGGAGCATCAGCAAGCATCATTATCACATTAATTATTGGATTAATTCTTAAAATGATTTTTCCAACTGCAGATCCGTTAAGTGTTGGTCAGCAATTCTTAAAAGCATTTGTTGTAGTAGCGTTGGTAGAAGAATTTTCTAAATATATTATTGTTAGATATTATGCACAACGCAATAAAGAATTCGATGAGCCTTTTGACGGAATTGTATATGCAGTAATGGTTTCTATGGGTTTTGCTGCCTTAGAAAACATTATGTATGTATTTCAATTTGGAATGGCAAACGGAATTGTACGCGCTTTTACAGCAGTTCCTGCGCATGCAACATTCGGAATTTTAATGGGGTATTTTATGGGGAAAGCAAAATTTGCTGCAACCAAAAAAGATACAATTAGATTGAACTTAACAGGGTTATTCACAGCAACAATCTTTCACGGAGCGTATGATTTCTTTTTGTTTATCAACTTTATTCCTGGTATTTCTATTGGTGCTTTTGTTTCTTTGGTAATCGGAATTCTATTATCTAGAAAAGCAATTAAAAAACACCAAGCGAGATCTCAGTTTAAGCATTAAATAATTATGAAAAAACTGATATTTATTTTCGCAATAGTATTGATTACTTCTTGTGATAAAAAAGACAGAGTAAAATTCACAGTTACAGATTTTTCTAAAAAGAGAATTGATACTTTAAAACCAATTGAAGGAAAATCTTATTTTGGGTCATTTTTTAAAATCAATGGGTTTGTTAATGATACAATTAGAATACAACCTTATTTTGGAAATGGATTAGTTGGCGAAATTGACACAATTGTTAGAGTCGATTATTACGGAGGCTTAAATGTTATTATTGAATTTGACCCATATAAAGCAACTGAAGGTAAATTAGAAATTGAATATAATCTTTAGAATCAATAAATAAAAACCTCACAATTTATGCTGAATTTGTTTCAGTATTGTGAGGTTTTTCTATTTGATTAATTTTTTTACTTCAATGCACCTTCAACAATCTCTCCGGTAGTCCCATTCGGAAATTCTATTTGTAATAAGTTGGCAAAAGTTGGAGCAATATCTGTAACAGTATGTGCTTTTTTAGAAACGCCTTGTTTAATTCCGTTTCCGTAAAAAATAATTGGTACGTGCGTATCGTAGCTGTATCCAGAACCATGTGAAGTTCCGGTTTTAGAAGCTCCAATTAACGTTGATGGCAACGGAATTAAAAGCACATCACCAGAAAATTTTTGATTGTATCCCTTTTGTAATTTCTGCAAAATACCGTCTGTAAAATGCGTTGTTTGCATTGTTCTTGCAGTTACAGCTTTGTATATGTTATCAAAATTGATAATTTCATCAGCAATTTTTTGAGCAACGGTATGTACATCTAATTTTAATGCTGCTATCTTTTCTTTATTTAAAAATAGTTGAAAGTTTGAGATGTTTTCTACCAGTTTATCAGATTTAAAATGTTTTAAAGTAATTCCGTTTATATATTCTCTTAGTTTTCTAGAACTGATATAATGTGCCGGAATTTTTTCTGATTGTAAATACGAAGGCACTTGCACAGCAGCATGATCTGCAGTTAAAAATAAGGTATAATTTCCTTTACCTACCTCAGTGTCTAGATAAGTAAATAAGCTTGCTAAATCTCTATCTAATCGTAAATAAGTGTCTTGTACTTCTTTTGAAGCAACACCAAATTGATGACCAACATAATCTGGAGTAGAATAACTAATCGCTAAAAAATCTGTATAATTAGATTTTCCTAATTTTTCTCCAACAATTGCAGCTTTTACAAAATCGGTAGTAAATGAGTTTCCAGCAGGAATTGCTTTTATCATGCTGTAATTTCCATTTTTCTCTTTTAAAGCAGGAATATCATATGGAAAAACGGGTTTTTCTTTTCCTTTAAACTTCCCCTCAAACGGATTGTCATCTGCTAAACTTTCTGTGTATGTGTTAATGTCATATAAGGTATTCCAAGGTTTAGACATGTAAGCTTCAATTTTACCAGAGTTATTGAACTCTTTTACCCATTTGGGTAATTCTTTCATATAATAAGAACTGGTAATCCATTTCCCTTCCTTGTTTCCTTCTAACCAGTACGCACCGTTTGCAGTATGTCCGCCAGGCAACACCGCAGATCTATCTTTAATAGCAATGCTAATTGTTTTTCCTTGCATATTTTGCGCCAATCGTAATTGGTCTGTTATTGTTGTAGTTTGCATTCTATACGGAGATTTTTTTCCGCCACTAGAGGCAACTCCAACAGTAGAATAATTACTGTCGTTTACACAGTAAATATATTTTTTCTCGTATTTATCGTACCAGTTATTTCCAATAATTCCGTGATTTTCTGGAGTTGTTCCGGTATAAACAGATGCATGTCCAACTGCAGTATAGGTCGGAATATAATTGTAATGTGCATTCTCTAAAGAAAAGCCATTATTTATGATTCTTTTAAACCCATCTTCACCATATTTATCTGCAAATCGCGTTAAATAATCGTAACGCATTTGGTCAATAACAATTCCAATGACTAATTTTGGTTTTTTTGTGGGTGTGTTTTCTGGTTTAGAACTTGTAAAAGTCAATAATGATAAAAAAATGAATGCGATTAAATTTTTCATTGAAATAGATTTTGAAATCAAAAATAAATATTTTAATTAAGAATAGGACAATTTTAAGGACTGTTAATGATAATTTAATACTTTAGCAGAAAGAAACTGAATACATGAATTATCTAGAACATATTGGTAAGTATTTTATGATGCTTAAACAGGTTTTTAGAAAACCTCAAAGAACTCGTGTTTTTAGAGAAGCATTATCAAGAGAAATAGAAGAACTTGGCACAAAATCTATAGGAATTATTGCATTTATCTCTTTTTTTATTGGTGGAGTTATCGCTTTGCAGACGGCATTAAACTTAAACAATCCATTAATCCCAAAATCTTTAATAGGATTTGCTGCAAAAAGATCTATCATTTTAGAATTTGCACCTACATTTTGTTCTATTATTTTGGCAGGTAAAGTAGGTTCTTATATTACGTCAAGTATTGGTACAATGAGAGTTACAGAGCAAATTGATGCTTTGGAGGTTATGGGAATTAATTCTTTAAATTATTTGGTGTTGCCAAAAATTATAGCAACCGTTTTCTTTTATCCTTTTTTAATTATTCTTGGAATGATTTTAGGAATTTTTGGAGGTTGGCTTGCTGGTACATTAACAGGGTTGTTTTCTGGAGTTGATTATATTGAGGGGTTGCAAACAGATTTTGATCCGTATTTAATACAGTATTCAATTATAAAAACTTTAATTTTTGCATTTATCATTGCTACAGTTCCTTCTTATCAAGGATATTATGTAAAAGGAGGTTCTTTAGAAGTAGGAAAAGCAAGTACTAGATCTGTAGTTTGGACAACCGTTTTAATAGTTATCTGTAATTATTTATTAACTCAAATGCTATTAACATAAATGATAGAAGTAAATAATTTACATAAAGGATTTAATGGTGTAGAGATTTTAAAAGGAATCTCAACCACTTTTGAACCAGGAAAAACCAATTTGATTATTGGTCAAAGTGGTTCGGGAAAGACAGTTTTTTTAAAATCGTTAATAGGTTTACATACTCCAGAAAAAGGAACTATTGTTTTTGATGGACGTGTAAATACTGAAATGGATTCTGATGAGAGACGGCAATTACGTCAAGAAATTGGAATGGTTTTTCAAGGAAGTGCATTGTTCGATTCTCAAACGGTAGAAGAAAACGTCATGTTTCCTTTAAAAATGTTTACCAAAAAATCAGACAAAGAAATGTTAGAACGTGCAAATTTTGTCTTAAAAAGAGTCGATTTAGTTGGTTCTAATAAAAAATATATTGCAGAACTTTCTGGCGGAATGCAAAAAAGAGTTGCCATTGCTAGAGCAATTGTTATGAATCCTAAATATTTATTTTGTGATGAACCCAATTCAGGATTAGATCCGCAAACAGCAACTATCATTGATAATTTAATCAAAGAAATTACAGAAGAATATCAAATTACAACCGTAATTAATACACATGACATGAATTCTGTGATGGAAATTGGAGAAAAAATACTCTTTCTTAAAAACGGAAAAAAAGCATGGGAAGGGAGCAATAATGAAATCTTTAAAACTGACAATGAAGCAGTTGTAAATTTTGTGTATAGTTCCAATTTATTCAAGAAAGTACGTCAGGCATATTTAAATGAAACAAATTAAAAAAAACATTTGTTTATTTAGATATTGCTACTATATTTGCACCCGCTAAGACAAAAGAAAAATGACCTGGTAGCTCAGTTGGTAGAGCATCTCCCTTTTAAGGAGAGGGTCCTGGGTTCGAGCCCCAGCCCGGTCACAAAAAGCTTCTCATTTCGAGAAGCTTTTTATTTGAAAATTTTGGTGAGATACTCAAGCGGCCAACGAGGGCGGACTGTAAATCCGCTGACTACGTCTTCGCAGGTTCGAATCCTGCTCTCACCACAACCTTAAAAAGCAGTTTACTTTTTGTAAACTGCTTTTTTTATGTCAACTATTTAATGTATTTTTGTTTAACAAAAAAAGAATAAAATTAAACAAAATGAAAAAAGCAGTTTTATTTGCGCTATTGATAGTCTCTTCATTCCAGTTATTTTCTCAAGGGACCATCAAAGGGAAAGTTATTGATGGTAAAACAAGAGAGGAATTGCCTTTTGTTTCTATTCTAATATTAAATACACAAAAAGGGGAAATTACTGACGAAAGCGGAAATTTTACGATTACTAATACAGCTTTAGGATATTTTAAATTACAAGCTTCTTATATCGGATATGAAACTGTTATAACAGAAGATTATTTGGTTACAAAAGAAAAGGTTCCGTTTGTAACTATTGAACTTTTTGAAAAAGCATCCACATTAGATGAGGTTGTTATTAGAAGCAAATTGTTTAAAAAATCTCTTATAAGTCCGCTGTCTCTACAAACGCTTGGTGTTGTAGAAATAGAAAAAAATCCTGGAGGAAATAGAGATGTGTTAAAAGTAATACAATCTTTGCCTGGAGTGGCATCTAACCCTGGTTTTAGAAACGATATTATTATTAGAGGTGGAGCAACATCAGAAAATAAATTTTATGTAGACGGAATCGAAATTCCAGTAATCAATCATTTTCAAACACAAGGTGCTTCTGGCGGACCAGTTGGAATTATCAATGCAGATTTAATTAGAAAAGTAGATTTTTATTCAAGCGCTTTTCCAGCAAATAGAGGAAATGCATTGAGTTCTGTAATAGAATTCACTCAAAAAACGGGAAATCCAAACTCTTTAAATACCAGAGCAACTTTAGGAACTTCTGATGCAGGAATTACTTTAGACGGCCCAATTGGAAAAAACACAACATTTATTGCTTCAGTTAGACAATCGTATTTGCAATATTTATTCAAATTGATAAAACTACCTTTTTTGCCAACGTATAACGACTTTCAAATTAACCTAAAAACGAAATTAGAGAATAATGATGAAATATCTTTTATTGGTTTAGGAGCAATAGATAATTTTGAATTGAATGAAAGTGTAAATGACGGCGTTACAGACGAAGAAACGATTAAAAGGAATAGATATATTTTAAGCAATATTCCGGTTCAAGAACAATGGAATTATACCGTTGGAACAAGATATAAGCACTTTGGAGAAAATTCTAATCAACAATACGTTTTAAGTAGAAGTGTTTGGAATAATAATTCTACCAAGTACTTTAATAATACTGGAAATGTAAACGATTTATTGTTAGATTATACATCAAAAGAAATTGAAAATAAATTTAGATTTGAAAATAACACCAACTTAAATAATTTTAGTATTAATTATGGAGTTGGTTTAGAACAGGCAAAGTATTCGAATACAACGTTTCAAAAAGATGCAAATTCGCAAGGAACAGCTACACAAAATTTTTCATCAGAATTAGACCTATTTAAATATGGTATTTTTGGTCAAGTATCAAAAAATTACTTGAATTCTAAATTAGGGATTTCTTTAGGTTTTAGATTAGACGGTAACAATTACAACACTTCAATGAAGAATGTTTTGAATCAGTTTTCTCCAAGAATTTCAGCAACATTTGCCTTAAATGATAAATGGTCAATCAACTCTTCTGTTGGTAGGTATTATCAATTGCCAACATATACTTCATTAGGTTTTAGAAATAATGCAAACGTGTTGGTAAATCAACAACATTTAAAATACATTCAATCAGATCACTTTGTTTCTGGGTTAGAATTTAAACCAGATGCTAGCTCAAAAATTACCTTAGAAGGTTTTTATAAGGCGTATTCTAATTACCCCTTTTCAGTGAAAAATCAAATTAGTTTGGCAAATTTAGGAGCAGATTTTGGTGTTGTTGGTAGCGAAGAAGTTACTTCTACATCAAAAGGAAAAGCTTATGGTTTTGAGATTTTTGCTCAAAAGAAATCGTATGAAGGTTTGTATGGAATTTTATCATACACGTTTATAAGAAGTGAATTTCAGAATCAATTAAATCAATACATTCCGTCTTCTTGGGACAACAAGCATTTATTAACTGTTACAGCGGGAAAGAAGCTAAATAATAATTGGGAAATCGGATCAAAATTTAGATTAGTCGGCGGAAAACCTTATACGCCTTATGATTTAAACGCTTCGTCCATCATTGCAAATTATGATGTTGAAAATAGAGGGATTTTAAATTATACTTCATTAAATTCTGAACGTTTTGGAACCTATTCTCAGCTTGATTTACGAATTGATAAAACGTGGTTTTGGAGCAAATTTTCATTGAATTTTTATGTGGATGTACAGAATGTGTTGGCAAGTAAATCTAACGGACAATCATTTTTATTGCCAACTTTAGATGCAAACGGAAATAAAGTAATTAACGCAAACGATTCTTCTAGATATGTTTTAGAAGAAGTAGATAGTACAAGCGGAAATGTGTTGCCTGGATTCGGATTTATAGTAGATTTTTAATTTATAAGAATGTTATATCAAATTCATATTTTAATAGTTACGATAATGATTACAAATGAATTAATTTTTGATTTCAACCAGCAAAGTAACAGTTCTGAATGGGTAATTTTAGATGATGTGGTTATGGGAGGAAGTTCGTACGGAGATTTTCAAGTAAATAAAAATGGTCACGGACAGTTTTTTGGAGCTATTTCGACAGAAAATAATGGTGGTTTTTCTTCGGTTAGATATCGTCTAAATAAAGAAAATATAGAAAAATATTCAAAATTTATAATTACTGTAAAAGGCGATGAAAAAGCCTATCAGTTTAGAGTAAAAAATAGTAGAAATGATTCTCACTCATACATTTCAATTTTTCAAACAACTTCGAGTTGGCAAACGATTGAAATTCCATTTTCAGAAATGTATCCTGTGTTTAGAGGGCGAAAGTTAGGAGAGGAAACGTACCAAGGAAAACAACTTCAAGAAATAGCATTTTTAATTGGAAATAAAAAAGCAGAAAACTTTCGATTAGAAATTGATAAGATCGAAATAAGTAAATAATTGATTAAAGATTTTCTTTTTGTATATTTCCAATGTTTTTAAAACAATATTATAGATGGAAGAAAATACGAATCAAGACGAAGCTGTAGAGCAAGCAAAACAAGACATTCAAAAAGATGCAAAAGGTTTGTTTAAAGGTGTCAAAAAATTTCTAATAGAATTATTAGATTTTCGCCAAGATACAGATCATCAAGCCACAATTGAAGCAATAAAAATTGATATTCCGTTTAAAGGAGCAACTGCTTGGATTTTAATCTTTGCAGTCTTTGTAGCATCCATCGGATTAAATGCAAACTCCACTGCTGTTGTAATTGGAGCCATGTTAATTTCTCCATTGATGGGACCAATTTTAGGTATTGGAATGTCAATTGCCATCAACGATATTGATACTTTAAAAAAATCACTAATCAACTTGGCAACCATGATTGTGCTGAGTTTAATTACGGCTTTTTTATTCTTTTATATTTTTCCATTGAGTGAAGATAATTCAGAACTATTAGGACGTGTTCGTCCAGATATTAGAGATGTGTTAATTGCCTTTTTTGGTGGATTAGCATTAATGGTTGCCAGAACAAAAAAAGGAACTGTAGCATCAGTAATTTTTGGAGTTGCAATTGCAACGGCCTTGATGCCGCCTTTGTGTACTGCTGGTTATGGATTGGCGCAAGGAAATTGGAGTTACTTTTTTGGCGCAATGTATTTGTTCACCATCAATACAATTTTTATTGCATTGGCAACATTTTTAGTTTTAAAACTGTTGAGCTTTCCAATGCTTAAATATGTGAATTCCGCAAAAAGAAAACGTACTGCGCAATTGGCTTCTGTGTTAGCAATTGTTGTAATGATTCCTGCAGTTTTTACTTTTGTTACAGTATATGAAGAAAGTAAAATGAATAATGAAATATCAGCATTTATTAAAAATGAAGTGAAATCAAATCAATATTTACAGCTGATCGAATATGAAAGAGATTTAGATAAAAAAGAAATAAAATTAAATTTCTTTAATGAGGTTGATGATGCAACAAAAAATGCCTTAACAAATCAATTGTTGAGCAATAATAATTATAGAAATTTAAAAGAATTTCAGCTAAGTATTAAAGGAAGTGATACGAAAAGTTTTGAGTTGATTACGACTGCGTATAAAGAGAAAAGACAAGAATTAGAAGATAGTAAGAAAATTATTGATGGACTTAGAGTAGAGATTGAAGGTTTAAAAAGCACTATTTCTATTTTAAATCAAAATATAGAACAAAAAGCAGCATTAAATAATGAAAAAGCAATTGCATTTAGTAGAATTGCCAAAGAAGCTAAAATACGTTATTTAGATATCGAAAAAATAGGTTTTTCTAAAGTGCTTTCTTCTAGTGATTTTATCAAAATTGATACAATTCCGTTGGCAATTGTTAAATGGAATACAAGTATAAAAGATAGTATTATAAATCTAAAAGAATTGGAGTTAAGAAAGTGGATGCAAACCGAAATGAAACTCGATACCTTATTTATAAAACGAGAAAAGTAAATTTTTTAAAAAAAGTAATGCTAAGATATCATACCGAGCGGAGCGGAGATGTAATTAAAAGTTAGTTAATGATTAGTTCTCGACTCCTCTCGAACAGACAACCGAGTTCTTTTATATGTAATCTTTTCCAAAGGTGTTTTTTACTTCGGAGGTGATTTCTTTAATATCTTGTTCTGCACTTTTTGGACAAATAAGTAAAACTTCGTCTTTTTCTACCACAATAAAATCGTGCAAACCTTGAATTACAACACGTTTTCCAGATTGTGTTTTCACCATATTTCCGTTGGCATCTCTAAAAATTGTTTCTGCACCAACAACGGCATTTTCTTGTGAGTCTTTTTCTAACTTCTGATACAAAGAACCCCAAGTTCCGAGATCGTTCCAGCCAAATTCCACAGGTAAAATCTGCACATTATTTGCGCGTTCCATAATACCGAAATCTATAGAAATGTTTTCTGCTTTTTCGTAGTTTTTGTTGATAAAGTTTGCTTCTAAACCCGTATTCCAAATTTGAGAATCTTGATTAAATAAGTGCATCATTTCTGGTAAATATTTTTCAAAAGCTGCAATAATACTTTTAGCAGACCACACAAAAATTCCGGCATTCCACAAATAATCACCGCTATTTAAAAATTTTGTTGCAGTTTCTAAATCAGGCTTTTCTGTAAACTGTTTTACTTTTTTAATTTCAGCATTATTTTTTTCAAACTGAATATATCCATAACCTGTATTTGGCGAATTTGGTTGAATTCCCAATGTCATTAAAATATCATTCTCAGCACACGCTTTAAAGGATGTTTCTATATTTCTAAGAAATTCGGTTTCATTTTCTATCCAATGATCAGAAGGAGCAATTAACAGCAGTGCATCTGGATTTTGATGGTAAATTTTTAACGCCGACCACAAAATGCAAGGCGCAGTATTTCGCATTGCTGGTTCTAATAAAATCTGCTGTTGCTTCACGTTTGGCAACTGCTCTAAAACCAATTCATTATAACGAGCGTTAGTTGCAATTAAAATGTTTTTAGAAGGAACTAAATGTTGAATTCTATCAAAAGTTTGTTGCAACAAAGACTTTCCCGTTCCTAACATGTCATGAAACTGTTTCGGGAATTCTTGTGTGCTAATTGGCCAGAATCTAGATCCAACGCCACCAGCCATAATTACCGCATAATAGTTATTCTTCATAAATCTCAACTTCTACATTTTGATTGAATAAATACACTTTTCCGTTTTTGGTTTGTGCGCATTCAAATCGTGTTCTTCTTTTATTTCCTCGTTTGTAAATCGCATTTTTAAAACGAAATAAACTTCCGTAAGGTACTTCAAAGATATAATTCTTTCCGGTTTCTTTGCTAAATTCTTTAAATGCTAACGATAATTTAACGTCTGCATCTGTACTTGCTTTCGGGTTTTTTAAATAATTGGCTAAAATGGGTAAAATGTGTTTGGGAAAAATTTCTGGTTGTAAAAACGGCAACATTAAATGTTGAAAAATAGTTTTCCACTCTTTTCCGTGTGGCTGTACTCTTCCAAATTTTTGATAGGTTACATGATGTGCAATTTCGTGAATCAACGTTAATAAAAATTGATATTGATTTAAGCTGTTATTAATAGTGATTTGAAATCTTCCGTTTGGCATTTTTCTAAAATCGCCATGTTTTGTTAGTCGTTGATTTACAATTTTTAACGTAAAATGATGCTGCTCAATTAAATATTGAACAATCGGAATTGCCTTTTCTGGAATGTATGTTTGGTAACTATTTTTCAAATGTCTTATCTGTCAGTTCGAGTGAAAATTTGTAAAATTTTTGTATCGAGAACTCATTATTAAAAGCTTCTCGATACAATTTTCTTTCAGAAAATCACTCGAAGTGAGACTCTGGTTTTTTATGGATTTGTACTAGAAACTTGCAATACTTTTCCGTTGTAAAACTGATTTCCAGTTAAAGAGAAATTACAAATATAACTCGCCATTTCTTTTGCAGTTGTTGGTGCTTTGTAACCTGGGAAAGCTTCTTCTAACATTTCTGTTTGTACTGCTCCAAGTGCCAACACATTAAAAGAAATTCCTTGTTCTTTGTATTCTTCGGCTAACAATTCTGACAATGTAATTACGGCTCCTTTTGATGAACTGTATGCGGCTAAGCCAGGGAATTTTAAACTCCCTTGAATTCCGCCAATACTACTAATAGTAACAACATGACTTCCTTTTTGTAAAAATGGAATCATGTTTTTTGTCAATTCTGCAACACCAAAAACATTAACTTTATAGACTTCTAAAAAATCGTTAGAAGTAATTTCTACAAATGGTTTGTTGACTAACATTCCTGCATTATGAATAATAATGTCAACATTTTTCCAAGTTGATGAAACAAAATCAACAACCTTATGAAGGTCTTTTTCATCAGAAATATCAACCGGTAAGGCAGTAATTTTTGGATGATTTAATTTTAAGACCGATTCAGTATTTCTAGAAATAGCTAATACATTATGATTTTCGTTTGCAAAAAGTTGTGCCAATTCCAATCCAATTCCTCTGCTAGTTCCAGTAATTATAACGTTTTTCATTTTTTTTGGTATTCTTTTTGAAAGCTAAGATTTAAAGCAGGCAATCTACTCATTTTTTAATACATTTATAAAATCTAAAAACAAGAATCATGAAAAAATTAGTGCTATCTATCATTCTATTATTATCGGTAACTTTTGTGTCTGCGCAAAAAACATATATTTTATGCGGAAAATTAGTGGATACAAAATCAGGTAAAATAGAAAGCAGAAAAACAATTGTTGTAGAAGGAAATAAAATCATCAACATCCACAATGGATATATTCACCCAAAAGACAGAACATCAAAAATAATAGATCTAAAAAACAAAATAGTAATGCCCGGTTTAATAGATATGCATGTTCATCTTGAAATGGAATTTGATGCAAATACACGTTTGAATAAATATATTTTAAACGACGCAGACATTGCCCTTAATGCTACGGTTTTTGCAAAAAAAACCTTGTATGCTGGTTTTACAACGGTTAGAGATTTAGGTGGTTCGGGCGTTAATGTTTCTGTTAAAAATGCTATCAATGCTGGTAAAATAGAAGGCCCAAGAGTTCTTACTTCAGAAAAATCGTTAGCAACTACTGGTGGACATGCAGATCCTACAAATGGAAATAGCAGAAAATTAATTGGAGATCCAGGGCCAAAAGAAGGAGTTGTAAATAGTGTTTCTGATGCAAGAAAAGCAGTAAGACAACGTTATAAAAATGGTGCAGATGTAATTAAAATTACTGCAACTGGTGGTGTTTTAAGTGTTGCTAAAAGTGGAGATAATCCGCAATTTACAATTGAAGAAATTAAAGCAATTTGCGATACAGCTAAGGATTACGGAATGCACGTAGCAGCGCATGCGCACGGAGATGAAGGAATGCGTAGAGCAATTATTGGCGGTGTAAAAACAATTGAGCACGGAACATATATGAGTGATAAAACAATGGAATTAATGATACAACACGATGCTTTTTTAGTCCCGACAATTACAGCAGGTAAAGAAGTTGAGGAAAAAGCAAAAATTAAAGGTTTTTACCCAGCAATTGTCGTTCCTAAAGCATTAGCTGTTGGCCCACAAATTCAAGGAACATTTGCTAAAGCATATAAGAAAGGAGTTGGAATCGCATTCGGAACAGATGCTGGAGTTTTTAACCATGGAAATAATGGGAAAGAGTTTGGTTATATGGTAGAAGCTGGGATGCCAGCAATGGAAACAATTCAGTCTGCAACGATAACAAATGCAAAGATTTTAAACATGGAAATTGAAATAGGGCAAATTAAAAAAGGTTTTTTTGCCGATATTATTGCTGTAAATGACGATCCAACAAAAAATATTAAAACCATGGAAAATGTGGTTTTTGTAATGAAAGATGGAAAAGTTTATAAAAACTAATCTATGAAAAAATACGTGAGTTTAATTCTAGCAATAATTATTATAATTGATGTTATTGTAAGTTTTGTAAAAGACAAAGGTGTTGAAAACGTTTTTGGAATTGAAATGCATATTTGGGTGTATAGATTTCTTTGGTCTCTTTTAGCTTTTCTATTAATCAAAGGTTTTTTGAAAGAATTAAAAAATAAAAAAACTACTAGAAATTAATGAATTTTACCAGTTGGTAAAGAGTTTTGCTAAAAGAAAAAACCATCTATTTTAAACAGATGGCTTTTTTTAGGGGGTAATAGGGTTACTTTATCAATGCGCTTTTTTCTAAAATGACATTTTCTATTAAATCTAAATCTTCATCATATTCTGCTCCTGAACGGATAACACCTTTTACTTTTACAAAAGATCCGATGCTAATTTCTGCAACTTGCGAATTACTTTCTAACGTAAACGTGCAAGAAACACCCATTTTATCGTCATCTCTTTTAAGTAATAAAACATATTGACCTAATTGGTCTTTAGAAATTTTAGAAACGGTTCCAGTGACAATCAATACTTTAGATTCACCTTCTTCGCTATCTAAATATAGTGCGTTGGCTTTTTCTTTGTCAGTTAAAAACTCATTCACCAATTCAGTAGCATCAACTGTTTTAAAAGCATCAATTGATTGTACGTTTCTGTGTGGCATAAACCATAAATAGGCAGCATAAGCAATCGCAATTATGAAGATGGCTAAAACAATTTTAATAATTTTAGATTTCATCTTAATTTATTTTGTGTAATTTAAATTGGCTGTAATTTTTACACTTTTTGCAATGTTTTTTGATGGTTTTCCTTTGGTAAAAACAACATCATAATCTGCAAGTGTAATATCAAAAGAAGTGGTTCCTGTAACAGTGCCATTTTTGATAGTAAACATCATTTTTTCTGATACTTTATTGGTGACTCCATGAATGGTTAAATCACCAGAAACATCAGCAGTATACGTTCCGTCTTTAGAGAAATTAATCGCTGATAAATTAGTAATGCTTCCTTTAAATTTTGCTTTTGGAAATTTCTTTGTGTTTAAAAATTTCTTTGAATTGTAGTGTTTCTGCATCAAAGATTTTTCAAACTCAAAACTTTGCATTGGAATTGAAAAAACAAGATCACCAGTTGATGGCGTTAAATTGCTAATTGCTTTATAATTGTTAGCTTC
Source organism: uncultured Flavobacteriaceae bacterium (assembly GCA_913065125.1). GTDB lineage: Bacteria > Bacteroidota > Bacteroidia > Flavobacteriales > Flavobacteriaceae > Polaribacter > Polaribacter gochangensis. The sequence goes on from CAJYAG010000003.1 coordinate 249,509, forward strand.
AATATTTTCTGCTGGAGTTGTAGAGAAAAATTTAATATGACCACTTGTCGTTTTTAATTTTTCTTGACCAAAAGAAGTTGTTGAAATGCTGATTAATAGAATTGCTAAAAATAATTTTTTCATGTTTAAGGTTTTAAATTCGTTCTGCCTATTTTGACGAAGAAGAATGCTGACCTTACAAAACAATTAGATAGTTGTTAAAATATTATTGAAAAGTAATATGCTGATATGCACCAATATCAGGAGAAGTTGTTCTGTTAGTTCCTAAAATATCTAACGGAATTAATTGTGAAGCACTGTTTAATGCTTTGTTGATACCGCTATTGTTTTGACCAATATTAAATTGATTGGTAAACGCATCTTTAAAATGTGCTGTTCCGTTTATGATGTTGTTTAGGTAATGAGTAGTGTCATTGAAATCTAATTCTGGATTTGTTGCAAAAACATTGTCAATATCGTTAAACTGAATCATGTTATTTTGCACAGAATAATTAAATAAACTTCCAGCAACCTTATCTAACAAAAACTCAATATTGTTGTTTCCGGCAATAATACAATTGGTAAAATTAGCAGCGTGTAAATCTCTTGTTTCTGTAATTTCTTGGTTATTTGCATCTACATAAGTAAAAAAATTATTTACTAAAACAGCTGGTAATTGTCGCGTTCCGTTGTCCCAATAATTTGCAAAAGTTGAATGTGTAAAGTTGTATGTTCCTCCAATTGTACAGGCTAATGCAGATTGACCTGTGTTTCCAATCACTAAATTTTCTCCTTTAATATTGGTTTCTCTTCCTAAGATTCCGAAATTAGAATTGTTGTAAATCTGAGAATTTTTTATGGATAAAGTTGGTGTGTTTGAGCCTAAAGAATCAACTAAAACACCGATAATTCCGTTTTTAATAATGGCGTAATTAATTTCGTTTTCTTTGCTTCCGGCGCGCATCCATATGGTTCCCCATTGACCAGGAACATCATTAAAACGATGTTCTAATCTGTCGCCTTCAAAAACAACTTCATTATTGATGGTTCCGTTTACTTTTAAGCTCCCCTTTGTATCTACAATAATTCCTGAATTGCTATGAAAATACAACTTTGCGCCAGCTTCTATGGTTGCTGTTTTATTTGCAGGAACTGCTGCATACCCATAAATTACATACGGTTTTGTATTGGTGAAAGTTAATTCAACATCGGTTAAAAATCGTCCTTTAATTGTAGTTGGTTTTCCATCCAAAGACAAAGAATCAATTTTCATAGAAATAGGATCTTTTCCAGGGTATATAAAAATAGCATCTTGAACTAAAGTAACTAAATCAACATCTTGCTGATTGTTTCCTGTATCAAAAATAATTTTATCGGTATATAAAGGATTCGAAACCGAAGTATAATCTATCGTAGTTTCAACAAAAATAAAGAGACTGTCTTTTGCTAAAATATCGATGTTTTGAAAGCTTTTGGCAGCAATTCCATCAACACTAATTCTGTAATTAGATGCATTGCCGTTTTCTAAACTAATAGACGGGATTGTAATTGCGTTGTTACTCTTGTTATATATTTTAAGATTATACGTGCTAGAACCTATATTTGTAAAAACCGTGTCTAAAAAAACGGTGTCTTTAGAGAAAGTAAGTTTGCCAAAACTAGGAATTGTGCCGAAATCCTTTCTGCAAGAACTCACAGAAATTAAAAGAATACCAATTAAAAAGATGAAAATTTTTCTCATAAAGTTACAACTGTCTCCTTAAGCGGAGTCAAAAGTTTTTTGTTGGTTTCGATTAAGCTTGACCAAACATTTTAGACTATTAAAATATAACTTTTAATTGATTTAGATATTGTTATTGCTTTACTAATTCTATTTCAAAAAGTTTTCCCCAATGTTTTCCAGTAACAAAAATTCTTCCAGTTTCTTTGTCGAAAGCAATTCCGTTTAACACTTCGTCTTGATTGGCTAAGGTTTGTATTTTTTCAATTTCTTTTTTCAATCCAGATAAGTTGGCTACACCTTCTACAATTCCGGTTTTAGCATCAATAATTACAATGGAGTTTTGTTGCCATTTATTTGCATAAATTTTTCCGTTGATGTATTCAATTTCGTTCAGTTCTTTTAACGAGTATTTATTTGTGTACACCTGAATCGATTTCATTTCTTTTTGTGTTGCAGGATCTAAAAACCAAATTTTATGTGTCCCGTCAGATTTTATCAAATGTGTTCCGTCATTTGTTAATCCCCAACCTTCATTGCTCCAAGTATAACTAAATTCGCTTTTCTGATTAAACGTTTCTAAATCGTACACAAAACCTTTTCTAGCTTTCCATGTTAGCCAAAATATTTCATCATTAAAAATCGTCATTCCTTCGCCAAAATATTTAGCATCTAAGCTCACTTCTTGTAAAACTTTTCCTGTTTTTAGTTCTACTTTACGTAACACCGATTTTCCGTGTTTTCCGGTGGTTTCATATAAAAAGTCATTGTGAAATTCTAAACCTTGTGTATATGCAGTTTTATCATGTGGATACGTATTAATGAGCTTGTAACTGTAAATTGAAGGCTCTACATTGGATAGAACCTCAATAGAATTGTTTATTTTTTTTGTTTTCTCAGGATAAAAAGCCAAAGCTGTTACCGCAAATTTCCCAACACCCAATTCTTTTGTGCTAAATGTAATTGTGTTTCCTTCTGAAGCAACTCTTTTTCCGTTTACAAAAAACTGAATAGAATCGATAGGTTTGTTATTTGCTTCTGTTAAAGTTGCTGTAGCTTCTTGGTTGATTACTAGCTTTTTAGTTGTGGTTAGCTTAAATTTATAAGCAGTATTACAAGAAGATAGTAAGATGAAAGAGAATGCTATTAAAGAGATGTATTTTGGGAAACGCATAGTTTAAATAATTTTACACAAATTAAATAAATTATTTCTTTGTATTATTAAAAATATAGTTAAATTTGCATCCTCAAATAACTTATGTTTGTTATTTAGATCTAAGAGTAAGAATTTACCAGCTTAACTCTTTTATAAACAGAATATTAAAAAGATTATAAAAGTAAAAGTAAGATGAAAAAAGGTATACACCCAGAGAATTATAGAATGGTAGCTTTTAAAGACATGTCTAACGGAGATGTTTTTTTAACAAAATCTACTGCTGATACAAAAGAAAATTTAGAAGTTGATGGTGTAGAATATCCACTAATTAAATTAGAGATTTCTAGAACATCTCACCCGTTTTACACTGGTAAGTCTAAATTAATAGATGCTGCAGGACGTATTGATAAATTCAAAAACAAATACGCAAAATTCAAGAAATAAATTTCTTAGAACTTTAAATATATTTTTAAAAAGCCTCGACACTGTCGAGGCTTTTTTTATATTTAATAAATATATATTTTTATTTACTAGCTTGCCTTTTTTAACTTTAATGAATTAAATCCTTTGAAAAGTAACCATATAGGAAGAATTAGTTGAATCAATCCTATTGGTAAAAGCATGTCCATACTAATGCTATTTCCGTAAATTGAAAACAGTTCTTGCACAAACATAATAAGAACTGCTACTATTCCGAAAACAGAAAAGAACCTTGGAACCAGCTTAGAAATAAACAAAGTATAATACAACACAAAAACAGGAAAGCAAGAAATTAGTAAATATAAATAATGCGTCCACCAATGTTTTTCGTAAAGAAGAGTTTTCATCACTTTTAAAGAACTAGATTCTTCTCCATGATTCAAATATGCTTTGCTAAACTCCAACATCGATAAAACACTACTGTTGTCTAACATTATCGCGATAAAATTTAAAATGCAAAAAACAACATATAAATACGCTAATCTATAGTTGTGTTTTTTAAAAAGAGGTAATAAAATTACAGCAATTACAATTGATATTGCTCCACTAAAAATTCCAAGAACTACAGAACTAATTAATTTGGTTGCATTTTCAAAAGCAGCAGTTATATAATTATCTGAAAAAAGTACAGCTCCTTGTAAAAATTGAAAAATACTAACACCTGAAATAAAAACAAATAGCAATAACGCTCCAGTGATTCTTCCAATTTTTTTATTTGAATTCATAATGTTTTTTTGAATGATTATTAATTTAACTCTATATAAAGACGTAAGTACTTTATAAATAGTTGCCTAGGTTAATTTTTTATAACAAAAAACCGTTTCAAATAAATGAAACGGTTTTAAAATACTTATTTGCAGACATTGTATGCTACATATAATCTTCAATTGGGTTACAAGAACAAATTAAGTTTCTATCACCAAAAGCGTCATCAACTCTACGAACTGAAGGCCAAAATTTATTTTCAGCAATATAGTCTAAAGGAAAAGCAGCCTGTTTTCTAGTATAAGGCAACGTCCAATCATCCGAAGTCAACATTTCTTGTGTATGTGGTGCGTTTTTCAACGGATTGTTAGCATCGTCTTTAGAAGCTTCAGAAATTTCTTTTCTAATAGAAATCATTGCATCACAAAAACGATCTAATTCAGCTTTGCTTTCAGATTCTGTTGGTTCAACCATAATTGTTCCAGCTACCGGGAAAGAAACCGTCGGAGCGTGGAAACCATAATCCATTAAACGTTTTGCGATATCAACAACTTCAATTCCGTTGTTTTTAAAATCTCTACAATCTAAAATCATTTCATGAGCTGCTCTGTTCATTTCTCCGGTATACAATGTTTCGTAATGTCCGTGTAAACGGTCTTTCATGTAATTGGCATTTAAGATGGCGTTCTTAGTAGAATCTGTCAATCCATCAACACCTAACATGGTAATATACCCGTAAGAAATTAAACAAACCAAAGCAGAACCCCAAGGCGCCGAAGAAATAGCTGTAATTGCATTGTCTCCACCTGTTTCTATAATCGGATTTGTTGGTAAAAACGGAACTAATTGTGGAGCAACACAAATTGGTCCAACTCCTGGTCCACCACCACCATGTGGAATAGCAAATGTTTTATGTAAATTTAAGTGACAAACATCTGCGCCAATAGTTGCCGGATTTGTCAACCCAACTTGCGCATTCATATTTGCACCGTCCATATAAACTTGTCCGCCATTATCATGAATAATTTGCGTAATTTCTCTAATTTCTTTTTCGTAAACTCCATGTGTTGAAGGATACGTTACCATTAAAGCTGCTAAATTATCTTTGTGTAATAGTGCTTTTTCACGTAAATCTTCCACATCAATATTTCCGTTTTCTGCAGTTTTAGTAACCACAACTTTCATTCCGGCCATCACTGCTGATGCAGGATTTGTACCGTGAGCAGAAGCAGGAATTAAACAAATGTTTCTATGTGATTCTCCATTTGACTGATGAAAAGCTCTAATGGTCATTAGTCCAGCAAATTCTCCTTGTGCACCAGAATTTGGTTGTAAAGAAGTTCCTGCAAAACCAGTAATAATATTTAATTGATGTTCTAAGTTTTTCAGTACCGTTTGGTAACCTTCAGCTTGATTTAAAGGCGCAAATGGATGAATGTTTCCCCATTGTGGATTGCTTAAAGGCAACATTTCTGAAGCAGCGTTCAATTTCATTGTACAAGATCCTAAAGAAATCATAGAATGATTTAAGGCTAAATCTTTACGTTCTAATTTTTTAATATAACGCATCATGTCAGTTTCTGAACGATACGTGTTAAATACTTCGTGGTCTAGAAAAGAAGTGTTTCTTAGTACATCTTCTGAGATAGTTGTAGAAGAAGAAAGTTCTGTAACTGGAGTGTTATCAACATTAAAAGCTAATTTAAAGCAATCAACAATTGCATTTATTTCTTTTAAAGAAACAGTTTCGTTTACAGAAATTGAAACCGAATTATCATTAATATAATTAAAGTTGATGCTATTTGCTTCTGCAACTGTTTTTAGTTTTTTTGCATCGACTTCTACAGTAATTGTATCGAAGAAAGAGGAGTTTGTTTGTTTAAAACCTAAATGAGATAAAGCATTTGCTAAAGTAACCGTAGAAGCGTGAACTCTATCTGCAATATATTGAATTCCGTCTTTTCCATGATAAACAGCATACATTCCTGCCATAACAGCTAATAAAACTTGTGCAGTACAAATGTTAGAAGTTGCTTTTTCTCTTTTAATATGCTGCTCACGAGTTTGCAATGCCATACGCAAAGCACGTCCGCCATCAACATCTTTAGTAACTCCAATAACTCTACCAGGAATACTTCTTTTATATGCTTCTTTTGTAGCAAAATATCCTGCATGTGGACCACCATAACCTAACGGAATTCCGAAACGTTGTGTTGTTCCAACAACTACATCAGCTCCAAATTCTGCTGGTGCTTTTAACTTTGCTAATGATAAAATATCTGCAGCAACTGCAACTTTAATATTGTTTTCGTTTGCTTTTGCAACAAAACCAGAATAGTCGTAAACTTGTCCGTGTTTTCCAGGATATTGTAAAATTGCTCCGAAAAAGGCATCAGAAAAATCAAATTCTTCATGATTCCCTACCACTAACTCTATTCCGATTGGAGTAGAACGCGTTTGTAAAATTGATAATGTTTGTGGTAAGATTTCTTCAGAAACAAAAAACTTATTTACAGCTGCTTTTTTCTGAGCTCTTTCTCTAACATCAAACAACAAAGCCATTGCTTCTGCAGCAGCGGTCCCTTCATCCAATAAAGAAGCATTTGCCAATTCCATTCCGGTTAAATCACAAATCATTGTTTGAAAATTCAACAATGCTTCTAATCTACCTTGTGCTATTTCTGCTTGATAAGGTGTATACGCTGTGTACCAACTTGGGTTTTCTAAAATATTACGTTGTATTACACTTGGTACAATTGCTTCATGATATCCTAAACCAATATAACTTTTAAAAACTTTATTTTTTGCTCCTAACTCTTGAATATGACTTAAGTATTCATATTCGCTCATTGCAGGATGTAAATCTAATTTATCTTTTAAACGAATATCATTTGGAATTGTTTCAGAAATTAATTGATCTAAACTATCAGCTTTAATAGTAGCTAGCATCTCTTTTTGTTCTGCTGTGTTTGGACCAATATGTCGTATTTGAAATGAATTTGTGTTCATTATTTAGTTGTTTTATGTTGTACGAATGCAAGTTTTAATTTTGCGTATCAAAAGTAATTAAAATTAGAGAATATTTTGTGGTACAAAATTAATTAAAAGAAATATTTTATGAACCAATTCATAGGGTTGTTAACATAAATGCTATTTTTGTATGATGTCTTATCTGAAAAACCTTTTTGATTTTTATTTAAACTCAAGTATTCATGTTGCTTTAGCAGTATTTTCTTTTGTTAAAGTTACAGAAATCTATTACGAACTAGCGGGTCATGAAAATTTAAGTTATTTCATTTTTTTTGCAACAATTACAGGGTATAATTTTGTAAAGTATTTTGGAATCGCAAAATTTCATCATAGAAGTTTAACTCAAGATTTAAAAATTATTCAAATTTTTTCGTTTGTTTGTTTTGTGTTGATGTGTTTTTACGGATTTCAATTATCAATAAAAACATTATTTCTTTTAGCTGGTTTTGGTTTATTAACCATTTTATATGCAATTCCTTTTTTAAGCGGATTTCAGAAAAACTTACGAAACATAAGTTATTTAAAAATTGTTGTAGTAGGTTTGGTTTGGGCCGGTGTAACTGTTGTTGTTCCTGTTTTTAATTCACATGATATTACAGATTATTCAATAATTTCATTACAGTTTTCGCAACGCTTTTTATTAGTTTGTGTTTTAATTTTGCCCTTTGATATTAGAGATATAAAATACGACGCCATTTCTTTACAAACAATACCTAAGAAAATCGGAATTAAAAACACCAAAAAACTCGGATTTGTATTGTTGATATTCGCATTAGTTATTGAATTTTTAATTTCTACACAAACAACATCAAAGAACGTATTCTTAGGCTTTTCTTTAGTAACATTATTATTTTTAATGCGTGCAAAAGAAAATCAATCTAACTATTACAGTTCTTTTTTTGTAGAATCGTTGCCAATAATCTGGTGGATATTTTTAGCCTATATAATTTAAATTTGAATGAACAGAAATTACGTTTTCGATTTTGATAGCACACTTACGAGTGTAGAAGCATTAGATGTTTTAGCAGAAATCACCTTGGCGAAAAATCCAGATAAAGAAGCAATTATTCAAGAAATTATAGACATTACCAATTTGGGAATTGATGGCGAAATTTCGTTTACAGAATCTTTAGAGAAACGAATTAAACTATTACAAGCAACAAAATCTGATTTACCAAAATTGATTAAAGAATTACACAAGAAAGTTTCTCCATCAATAGAAAGAAATACAGCATTTTTTGAAAAATATGCCAACTCTATTTATGTAATTTCAGCCGGATTTAAAGAGTTTATTATTCCGATTGTTGCCAAATATAATATTGCTGCTGAAAGAGTTTATGCCAATACGTTTGAGTTTGATAGCCAAGAAAATATTGTTGGTTTCGATAGAGAAAATCCGTTGTCTGTGCACAACGGAAAAATACAATGTTTACGCGATTTAAACTTAAAAGGAGAAATTCAGGTTATTGGCGATGGTTATAGCGATTATGTAACAAGAGAAGCCGGAATTGCACATAAATTCTTCGCCTACACAGAAAATGTTTCGAGAGATAAAACTACTGAAAATGCTGATTTTATTGCTCCAAATTTAGATGAGTTTTTATTTGTAAATAAATTACCAAGAAGTGTTTCGTATCCTAAAAACAGAATTCAAATTTTATTGTTTGATGATATAGAAACTGAAGTAAAAAAAATGTTTTCTGAAGAAGGGTTTTCTGTAGAAAGGATTTCAAAAGACAGTTCAGAAGAAATCATTTTAGAAAAACTTAAGAACGTTCATGTAGTCGGAATTCAATCAACAGAAATTACAAACCAAATGATTCAATTCGCAGAAAAACTATTAGCAATTGCTGATTTTAGTGTTGAGAAAAACAATATCGATTTAACTGTTTGTAAAGAAAAAGGAATTGTTGTTTTTAAAGTGAAAAAATCTATAAGTAAGGATACAAAAAGAGTTCTAAATTTTATTAATTCTGGAGACACAATTGGAGCAATTGATTTTCCGAATATTAAATTACCAGCAACTAAAAACACACATCGTTTTTTGCATATTCATCAAAATATTCCGGGTGTAATGGCAGAGGTCAATAAGATTTTAGCAAAATCAAAAAGCAATATTACAGCTCAATATTTATCAACTGATGAAACTATTGGTTATGTAATGACAGATGTTGATAAAGCATACAATCCTACCTTAATTAAGAAATTAAAAAACGTAGATGGAACCATAAAGTTTCGAGTTTTGTATTAAGCGATTGAATGGTAATTAAATAGGTGTTTATACCTGTTTTAAGTGGTAAAGGTCTGATAATTATTGAGTTATTTTTTTATTTCATTTTTTTTCTCTAATTTAGTTCAAGCAAAGAATGCTATGCTTTGCTAAAAATTGCAATACTAATTTAAAAGTAAAAAAAATGAAAAAGATTAAACACGTCCTAGCGCTAGCTATGATATTAACTGTAACAATGCTATTGTCTAATTGTCAAAACACTGATTTCGAAGAAATAGTACAAGAAGAACAATTATTAGGAAAGAAAAAACCTGATAAGTTTATCTATTATCGAGGGTTAAAAGTAAAAAAACGATTTAAAGCATCAGAAAAAGAGTTAAAAGTAAAGAAAGACAAGAAAAGTTTGAAAGCTCTTTATAATAGATTGAGAAAAGAAGCTAGGAAAGGTGTTAAAACTCAGAGTAAAAAATCTAAAATTAGTTATGAAATAGACGATGGGCCATTAGAAGACGTTGAGTTACCAACACCTGAAATGTTAGTAGAAGCAGCAAAGGCGGTTATAAATCAATTTCCATATGAAGAGATTGAAGGATATGCAACAACTTTTAACCCAAATCCTAATTCTACAAATCATGAAATGATTCAAGGTGATTTTGTAGGTTTATCGAATGCAGAAATAGAAGCAAATGAAAATATTATTGATGATTATTATTCAGATAATTTAGATTATATGACATTGAATGAAATAGCTACAAATCCACAATTATATAATCATCTTGGAACTAACAAGTCTAAGTTTGGAAAAAGTAATGATGAAGCTTCTATAGCTTTATGCACTTTAAATAGAGCTTTTTTTCTTGGTTATGGCTTAGTTAGGCCTTCAATTTCATATGGTTTCGCTACACCGACATCTTACTATGACGCAGGTAATAAATATCCTAATCTTGATGAAGGAAATACTAGACGAGATGCATATAGACACATGCTTTGGAACGCTCTTTTAGCACATTACTATTTTACAATATCTTCTAAGTCGAAACGACTAGGTTTTGCTACATTAGTTACAAACCTTAGAGAGAGTTCTCCTTGTGGAAATGCTAACGCAATTGATTCAAGAGCGATGGATTACCATAACAATGCTATTGGTAGAAAAGTATGGGATGATGGCACTGAATATCTGAAAATATTTGGTTTTACTGTTGGTTTAATGCAATCTTCAACATCACAATACAAAATGCGTATATTTAACATGATTGAGAGGGAAAGTTGTTATATTGTAAAAACTGAAGCAGAAGGAATTTTAAATGATTATGATGATAATGAAGTTAAGGTTGAAATATTAAATACTAATATTAATACACCAGTTTATTTTATTGGGCCAATAGCACCTGTAAGCTATGTCGGAAGCATTGAATTAGAGTATTATGAGTGTGATGATAACGATGGTGATTTTATACCAAAACGGGGAGAAAAAAGCACAAATGCATTTGGTATTGTGCCCGATGAAAACGGTGATTGTTTTCGAGAAATAATGGTGTATACACCTGTGTATCCTTGCTATGTATCTAAAGATGTTAATTTTAATCCATATTAACTATGAAAATAAAAAAAATAATTATTGTATTAAATTTTCTATTATTAATTTCATGTGTAAAAGATGAAGACCGAAGCTTTGAGGGATTTACTTTTGTAATTTCTAATGAGACAAATTTAATATATGATGCCGAAATATTTATTGGTGCCATAAAGAATGGAGTTTTTTCACCAACAGATTCAATTGTAATCCCTAAAATTAAGGTAGGCAAAGGTCACCCACACTATTTTATTGATGAGCATAGGTGGAGACCAAATTTAGAATCTATAAGAAATATTCCAGCAAATGAGTGTTATTTTTTATTAAAACTTTCTAATTCTAGAGAAGAAATTCTAAAAAGATATGATACATCAACACTTTTTGGCCTTGAAATTTCTAATAATAAAAAGATTGTAGATGAAGAAGGAAGAATATATATATATATATATGATAATGAAATTTTTGGTGAAAATCAGTAATAAAAACTATGAAAAAAATTATAATATTAGTAGTGCTATTTTCTTTTATTGGTTGTTCTAGTTCAAATGAAGACTTAACAGATCCGGTTGTTGGTTTATGGAAACTAAAATCGCTTACAATAGCAGGTCAAGAGACTATAAATGATTGTAAGTTAAAAGATCAAGTAGAAATACGCTCAGATAAAACGTTTACTATTGTTTTACATAGTGAAAATGGCGGCTGTGTAGAGCAATCTAGTTCTGGGAGTTGGGTAAGTGATTCAGGTAATAAATATAAATTTACTGCTGCTGGAGACACACAGATTTTTACATTGGTTTCTGATGAAAACCTCTCATTTAGTTTTGATCTCAACACTCAAATAGTTTTGTATACTTATAAAAAGCAATAATAACTAAAAAGCCTCCAGATATTGGAGGCTTTTTTTATGGTTTAACAATCAAAGATTCTTTCAAATCAATAATTTTATCATCTTTAACGCCTAAATAACGTCGGCTTCCTAAATATCTATTGGTGTTAAATTTATCGTAGTGTTTTTCGTTTTCATTTACAGAACTTAAATGTACATTACTCGCAGAATGAATAAACTCTCCTTTTCCGTTTCCAAGCCAAATTCCAACATGTGTTACACGCATTTTTTTACCATCTTTTGCAGGAGTTCCAAAAAACATTAAATCTCCTTTTTCCAACCCTTCAAATTTCAACTCTTCGTCTACAACTTTACCTGCATCAATCTGTTGAGAAGCATCACGCGGAATTACAAATCCGTTCATTAAATACACTGTTTTTGTAAAACCACTACAATCATTTCCTTTAGGTGAAGTTCCGCCCCACAAATAAGGAACACCTAACATTGTTTTTGCGGATGTTTCTATAAATTCAGCATTTGCAGGATTCTTTTTTAACCAAGAATTGTACAACACAGCTTCCGATTTATCTAAAAAACCAGTTCTTCCATCAGGATATTCCACTTCGTAAAAAGAATCGTGTTCTTTTTTAATAGCTAAAATTCCGCCAAAAGCAATATCAGAAACTCTGGTAGATTTTACGTTTTTTTGTTCATATACATATCCTGAGTTTTTTGTGTAAATCAGTTTGTCTTTTTTGTTCCAATTTTGCAAATCTTTGGCAGTCATTCTTTCAATTCCGCCACCATCAACCCAAGAAATATAATTATCTGGAGTTTGCACTCTGTACCAACTTCCTCTTTTGTCTAATACTTTTAATTCCATTCCTAACAAACCTTGCGTTCCTAATTCAGACGAATGTCTTGGATGCGTTCTAATGTTAATCACAGAGTTATTTCCTAAAGCATATTTTCTGTTTCCAACAGCAGAATCTGGTAGAATTCTCACTTCATTTTTAAAGGAGATGTTTTTCATTTTTAAACTATCAAGCAAAAGGTTAAACGCTTTTTTTGTGGTAGTTTCTCCTTTTAAAACTAATGTGTTATTTTTAATTTCAAATTTAATGTCAAACAGCTCAACACGTTTATCTGGAGCAAGTTGTTGCTTTATGTTTGCGTGAATTGTTTCTAAATTTGAAACAGAATTAGAGGTGTCGTTACAAGAAATAAATGCTGTAAAAAGTAGTAAGAAAATTATTTTTAGAGATTTCATCTGAATGTTTTTTTTGCTAATGTACAAAATCGTTAAATTATTCAAATTGATTTCTCGAATAATCTTATATTTGGGGATAACCATTTTTTTTAATGACATACCAAAACACTTTAGCGTACGCAAAACAACAAGATGTAGAAGATCAATTGTCGCATTTGCGAGGACAATTTCACATTCCGAAAGATAAAAACGGCAATGATTGGCTCTATTTTACTGGAAATTCTTTAGGATTACAACCAAAAAATACACAAAAATACATTCAGCAAGAATTAGACGATTGGGCAAATTACGGAGTAGAAGGTCATTTTGAAGCGAAAAACCCTTGGATAAAATATCATGAGTTCTTAACAGAATCAATGGCAGAAATCGTTGGCGCAAAACCAATAGAGGTAGTTGTGATGAATACCTTAACAACAAATTTGCATTTGTTAATGGTGTCTTTTTATCAACCAACAAAAAACAAATATAAAATTGTCATTGAAAGCGATGCTTTTCCTTCGGATAGATATGCCGTACAATCGCAATTACAATTTCATGGATTTGATACTGCTGAAGGTTTGATAGAATGGAAACCGAGAAAAGGAGAAGATTTATTAAATCTTGACGATTTAGAAACCATCATTTCTGAACAAGGAGATGAAATTGCATTATTGTTAATTGGCGGTGTTAATTATTATACGGGGCAATCATTAGATTTAAAACGAATTGCAGAAATCGGTCATTCAAAAAACTGTTTTGTCGGAATTGATTTAGCACACGGAGCAGGAAATATTTCTCCAGATTTACATAATTCTGGAGTTGATTTTGCAGCCTGGTGTACGTATAAATATTTAAATGCTGGTCCAGGAAGTTTAGGTGGATTATTCGTACATGAAAAGCACGCTCATAATAAAGAATTACCACGTTTTTCTGGTTGGTGGAATCATAACAAAGAAACACGTTTTAATATGCGTCAACCATTTGATGTGATGCCAGGCGCAGAAGGTTGGCAATTGTCCAATCCGCCAATATTATCAATGGCAGCTATTCGTTCATCACTTGATTTATTTGATAAAGTGGGAATGGACGCTCTGCGTCAAAAATCAGAAAAACTAACAGGTTATTTTGAATTTTTAATTATTGAAATCAATTCTGATGATATCAAAATTATCACGCCAAAAAATCCAAAAGAACGCGGTTGCCAATTATCAATTCAAGTAAAAAATGCAGATAAAAGTTTGCATAAAAAACTAACCGAAAACAATATCATTACAGATTGGCGAGAACCCGATGTGATTCGTTGTGCACCAGTTCCGATGTATAATTCATTTGAAGATGTGTATAGAATGGTGATAATTTTAAAAGATCTATTAAAGTAAAATGTCTCCTCGAGCGCAGTCGAGAGGTATTTATTAGTTTTCGACTGCGATCGAACTGACACTAGAATAAATGAGTAAAAAAGAAAACATATTAATAATCGGAGCTGGTTTATGTGGTTCATTATTAGCACTTCGTTTAGCACAAAGAGGTTTTAAAGTGGAAGTGTACGAAAGTAGACCAGATTTACGGATTACAGATATTTCTGCTGGAAGAAGTATCAACTTAGCGTTGTCAGATCGTGGATTTAAAGCTTTGCGTTTGGCTGGAGTAGAAGAGCACGCAAAAGCAATTTGTATTCCGATGTACGGACGTTTAATGCACGACACAGAAGGAAATACTTTTGCGTCAAATTACTCGGGTAGAAAAGGAGAATATATCAATTCGATTTCTCGTGGCGATTTAAACGGAATTTTATTAACCGAAGCAGAAAAGCACGAAAATGTAACCATTCATTTCAATTCAAAATGTGTTTCTGTAGATATTGAAAACACAAAAGCTACTTTTGAAAACTATAATACTAAAGTAGAATTTTCTGTAAATGCTGATGTCATTTTCGGAACAGACGGCGCTGGTTCTATTTTGCGCAAAAGTTATTATTTGGAGCGTAAGTTTTTGTTTAGTTATTCGCAAGAATACTTAACCCACGGATATAAAGAATTAGAAATTCCTGCTGATAAAAACGGAAATCATCAAATAAGTAAAGATCATTTGCATATTTGGCCGCGGGGCGATTACATGTTAATTGCATTGCCAAATATGGACGGAAGTTTTACTGTCACACTTTTTTTAAGTTATGATGAAGGCGAGTATAATTTCAATAATTTAACTTCCGAAGAAAAAATTACAGCGTTTTTTGAAAATGAATTTCCGGATGCCTTGACGTTAATTCCAAGTATAAAAGACGAGTTTTTAAACAATCCGGTTGGCGCTTTAGGAACTGTAAAATGTTCGCCTTGGTCTTATCAAAATAATACTATTTTAATGGGTGATGCCGCACACGCAATTGTTCCGTTTTATGGTCAAGGAATGAATGCCTCTTTTGAAGATGTAACTGTTTTTGATGAAATTTTAAATGATTTCGAGCGCAGACAAGAAGTAGGAAGTTGGGAAGCTATTTTTAAAGCGTATGAGAAAGCAAGAAAACAAGATACAGACGCTATTGCAGATTTAGCAATTGATAATTTTCATGAGATGAAAAATCATGTTGCAAATCCGTTATTTAAGCAAAAGCGAAAAATAGAAATGGATTTGGAGAAAAATTTTCCAACCGAATATTTTTCAAAATATTCTATGGTTACTTTTAATGAAGATATCAGTTATGATGAAGCCATGAAAAAAGGACGTGCACAAGACAAAGCATTGTTAAATATGATTGCTGATGATGATATTTCGACTTCACTTGATATGACAAAAGAAGAATTACAAATTGTATTCGAAAAAGTGAAGCAAGAAACAAACGAAATTTTAGAAGAAGATAGAATCGCAGAATTATAAAAATAGATTCCGTATTAAGTGCGGAATGATAGAATAAAAATGAAAACATACATCATATTACTAAGAGGAATCAACGTATCAGGGAAAAATAAACTTCCGATGGCAGAATTGCGAGAACTCTTAAATGATTTACAATTTCAAAATGTAACAACCTATATTCAAAGTGGAAATATCATTTTAACTTCTGATGAAAGTAAGATGGTAATCTGTAAAAAAATAAAAGAAGGAATTTTTATTAAATTTGGGTATGATGTTCCGGTTTTAGCAAAAACAATTTCTGAATGGGAAAAGGCAATAAAAAACTACCCTTTTTCATTAGAAAATGAAAAAATAGTAGCATTTACTTTTTTAGAGAAACCTGTTGATGTAGAAACAATTGAAGTAAACGGAATAAAAGAAGATCAATATCAAATTCATAAAGACGTTGTGTATTTGTATTGTCCGTCAACATTTGCCGCTACAAAATTAAGTAATAACCTATTTGAAAGAAAGTTAAAAGTAACAGCCACAACACGGAATTTAAGAACAACTTTAAAGTTGTTAGAATTAGCGAAAGACAACTAATTGCCCCCTCGAGCGCAGTCGAGAGGTTTTTAGAAGTAAGAAATAATAAATAGGTCTCGACTGCGCTCGACCAGACAAAAGAATGGAAGAAAAAAAAGTAACACCAAGAGGCGCATATCCACACGTAAAAGTTGTGGGAGATTTTATTTTTGTGTCAGGAACAAGTTCTCGAAGAGCAGATAATACAATTGCTGGAGTTGATGTTATTGACGAAATGGGAACCAAATATTTGAATGTAGAAACTCAGACAAGAGAAGTATTAAACAATATTGATAAGAATTTACAAAAAGTAGGAGCATCTTTAAAAGACGTTGTAGATGTTTCTACTTTTTTGGTAAACATGAATGATTTTGCAGGATACAACAAGGCCTATGCAGAATTTTTTAATGCAGAAACGGGTCCGGCAAGAACAACTGTTGCTGTGCATCAATTGCCACATCCAGATTTGGTAGTGGAAATTAAAGTGACTGTCTATAAGCCTAAAGCTTAAAGCCTTATGCAAAAGATAAAAAACTACATCAACGGCGAATTTGTAAATCCAATTAATAATAATTGGTTGGATAATTACAATCCTTCAAACGGAGAAGTATATGGTCAAATTCCGAATTCAACTTCTGAAGATGTTAATCAAGCCTATCAAGCAGCAAAAAAAGCTTTTCCTGCTTGGTCAAATTCAACTTTAGAAGAACGAAGTAGGATTTTGATTAGAATTTCTGAATTGCTAGAAGAAAATTTAGAACATTTTGCAAAAGCAGAAAGTGTAGATAATGGAAAACCACTCAGTTTAGCCAAAGAAATTGATATTCCGAGAGCAGCAAGTAATTTTCGTTTCTTCGGAAATGCTATTACACAGTTTGCCTCAGAATCTCATGAAAGTGTTGGCTTGGATGCTGTGAATTTTACGTTGCGTCAACCCATCGGAGTGGTAGGTTGTATTTCTCCTTGGAATTTACCCTTGTATTTATTTACATGGAAAATTGCTCCGGCAATTGCCGCAGGAAATTGTGTGATTGCAAAACCTAGCGAAGTAACTCCGATGACTGCATATTTATTGGGAGAGATACTTAATGAGGCTGGCCTCCCAAAAGGCGTTTTAAATATTGTTCACGGTTTGGGAACAACAACGGGTCAAGCAATTGTTGAGCATCCAAATATAAAAGCGATTTCGTTTACTGGAGGAACACAAACGGGAGCACATATTGCACGCATTGCAGCACCGATGTTTAAAAAATTATCCCTAGAATTAGGCGGTAAAAATCCGAATATTATTTTTGCAGATTGCGATTATGACACGATGTTAGAAACTACAGTTCGGTCTTCATTCGCCAATCAAGGGCAGATTTGTTTGTGCGGAAGTAGAATTTTTGTGGAAGAAAGTATCTATGAGAAATTCAAGAAAGACTTTGTTCAGAAAGTAAAACAATTACAAGTTGGTCATCCATCAGATGAAGCTACAAATATTGGAGCCTTGGTTTCAAAATCACATTTAGAAAAAGTAGAAAACTACATCAAAATTGCAGAAGATGAAGGAGGAAAAGTGTTGTGTGGAGGTTTGGAAGTAACGGTTCCTGGATTTGAAAATGGGTATTATTTACAACCCACTGTTATTGAAGTAGAAGACAATTCGTGTCGCATCAATCAAGAAGAAGTATTTGGTCCAGTTGTTACCATGATGTCTTTTAAAACAGACCAAGAAGCGTTACATTTAGCAAATGATGTAAAATACGGTTTGTCAGCAACCTTATGGACCAATAATTTGAATAGAACGATGCAGTTTTCGAAACAATTACAAACGGGAATTGTTTGGGTAAACACGTGGATGTTACGTGATTTACGAACGCCTTTCGGCGGGGTAAAAACATCAGGAGTTGGACGAGAAGGAGGTTTTGAAGCCTTACGTTTTTTTACCGAACCAAAAAATATATGTATAAAATACGAATAGTAATTTGTCCTCTCGAGCGCAGTCGAGAGGTTATTGTTTTATTGTGACATTAATTAGGTCTCGACTGCGCTCGACCAGACAGAAAAAATGAACTTAGAAATACAACATAAAAATGCCTTAGTTTGCGGAAGTACACAAGGAATCGGAAAAGCATCAGCAATGGCATTAGCTGCAGAAGGCGTAAATGTAACATTGGTGGCAAGAAATGAAGAAAAGTTAAAAATGGTTTTAGCAGAATTGCCAAACAACAATCAATGTCATAGTTATTTGGTGGCTGATTTTTCGAACCCACAAGCATTGAAAGAAAAATTAGAAGCTTCTACGTTGCAATTTCATATTTTGGTAAATAATACTGGTGGTCCAGCTGGCGGTCCAATTTTTAACGCTAAGTTAGAAGAATTTGAAAGTGCTTTTACGCAACATTTAAAATGCAATCACGTATTGGTACAAGCGGTTGTTCCGTTTATGAAATCAAAATGTTTTGGTAGAATTATCAATATCATTTCAACTTCGGTAAAGCAGCCTTTAGACGGATTGGGAGTTTCAAATACCATCAGAGGAGCTGTGGCAAGTTGGTCAAAAACATTGGCAAATGAATTGGGTGAATTCGGAATTACAGTAAACAATGTTTTGCCAGGAGCAACAGGAACAGAGCGTTTGAAAGAAATTATTAAAAATAAGACAGCCAAAACAGGAAAATCTTTTGAAGAAGTTGCTGCTGCAATGAAAAATGCTTCACCAGCTAAACGTTTTGCAAAACCAGAAGAAATTGCAAATGCGGTGGTGTTTTTAGCAAGTGAAAAAGCAAGTTTTATCAACGGAATTAATGTTCCGGTTGATGGAGGAAGAACAAAAAGTTTGTAAATTGAATGAAATCTTGCGTTAGGGATTGAAGCGGCATCCTTTTTATGTCAGTTCGAGTGAATTTGAGAAGTATGAACAAATTTATATCGAGAACAAATAAAAAGATATAGCAAAAAGCCCGACCTTTAGGGAACGCCCAGAAAAAAGAATAAAGTATAGAGAAAAATGAGTTGAGGTAGTTTTAACTGAAATCTTATCTTTTCATTCTAACAATTTAAATATCCAATAATCTAAAAATCTATAAAATGAATTTAGTACAACCTTTAAACTTTAAAAAGTGGATTGATGAACATCGTCATTTATTAAAACCACCTGTTGGCAACAAATGTGTTTGGGACAACGGAGAATATATTGTGATGGTTGTTGGTGGTCCAAATGCTAGAAAAGATTATCATTATAACGAAACGCCAGAATTCTTTTATCAAGTTGAAGGAGATATGGTGTTAAAAATTATGGTGGATGGAAAATCGCAAGATGTAGCAATCAACGAAGGTGATATTTATTTATTACCAGCAAAAGTGCCGCATTCTCCACAACGCAAAGCAAATACTGTTGGATTGGTTATCGAATATCCACGTTCTAAAGGAATGTTAGATGCGTTGGAATGGTATTGTGAAAATTGTGGAAATCAATTATATAGAGAGAAATTTGCGTTGGATAATATTGAAACTGACATGCCACTAATTTTTGATACTTATTATTCTGACGTTGAAAAATGTACTTGTGATAATTGTGGAACTGTTATGGAAGCACCAAATAAAATTTAATAACTTCCTTAAAAACAACAAGCTTTATGCGTTTTAGGAATAATAAAAGAAGGTATTTAAAGTATGTATTTACTGCGTTCTTTATTGGGGTTTTAGTTTTGATGAATTCTTGCTTGACAATGAGAACTAGTACTAAGTCAATTGTTAAAGACTTTGAGAAAAAAGGAATGACTCCCGTTATTAAAACGATTGCATTTGAAGGAAACACTTTGCGGTATTTGATAAGTGATGTATTTGATGAAGAGAAGCCTACAATTATTTTTGTGCATGGAGCTCCAGGTTCGTTAAGTGATTTTAATAGTTATTTACAGGATCCGGCATTAAGAGAAATGGCTAATTTAATTGCTATTGATAGACTAGGTTATGGGTTTTCTAACTTTGGAAAAGCAGAGGTACTTATTTCTAAACAAACAGAGAGTATAGAAAAACTAACAGATTTGTTTGATAAAAAAAGAACAATTTTAGTTGGGTGGTCATTTGGAGGGCCTATTGTCGGTGAAATGGGAATCAGAAACAAGTATTATCACACCATCATGGTTGCACCAGCAGTTTCGCCAGATGCTGAAAAGCATTTTTGGTTAGGGAACTTTGCATATTGGAAGCTAACAAAATGGGTGGTGCCTAAAGCATTTGTTGTTGCAGAAGCCGAAAAAAGGAGGCATGCTGAAGAGTTGCAACGACTTGATTCACTATGGCAACAAACAAAAACGCCCATAACCTATTATCATGGTACAGATGATTGGATTGTTCCTTTTGAAAATCAGGCGTATTTAAAATCAAAAATGCCAAAAAACATGTTAGAAACTGTAACGATTGAAGATGGAAGCCATTTTATATTGTTTAAAAACTTTACAATGATGCAAGAAAAATTATTGTCTTTAATAGCGTTAATACCCACAGAAAAAAACGAACTTTAGAAAAAAATAACTCATGAAAAAAAGAAAACTACGTATCAACGGACATTCACATTTATTGCCCTATCCAGAAGAAATTCCGCAGTTTATGAAAGACAAAGGAATTTTTTGGGTGGACAAAGACCGTAAATTTATGCTTCAAAAAGATTGGAGCAGACCCGTTACAGATTCTAGTTTTTTCTTAGACGAAAAATTAGAATGGATGGAGCGTTTTAAGATTGACCACGCAGTTGTATTGAATTTATCTCAATTGTACGGAAATGGTTTGCGTGTAGAGGAAATGAAACAAGCCTTGCGCTTTCAAAATGATTTTAATGCGAGAATCCAGCAAGAAAATCCATCTAAATTTACCTGTGGCTTTGTGGTTCATCCAGGATTTGTTCAAGGAGCTTGTTGGGAAATTGAACGTTGTGTAGAACAATTAGGGATGCGTTTGTTGTGTTTGCCAACACATTATATGGATACAATCGGAACATGGCGTTGTATCTTTGATGAAGAAAATGAACCTATTTTTGAATTGGCAAGCAAGTATAATTTAGCGGTAGAAATTCATCCGTATGACGGAGAAAAATTCATCAAACTAGAAAATACATCTTGGCGTTTTCATTTAATTTGGATGTTGGCACAATGTGCAGATGCCTATCATTTTTTAACCTTAAATGGATATCAAGATAAATATCCAGGAATGCGCGTTTGTTTTGCGCATGGTGGACAATTAGCGCAAATAAATTTAGGGCGTAGAATTCAAGGTTTTGATGGAAGACCAGATTTATTTGAAGGAAAAACACATCCGAGAAAAGCAGTTGGACATAAAAATATTTTCTTTGACACCTTGGTGCACGATACTGGTGGATTGCAATTGTTGATTAAAAATCAAGGTTCAAAACAAGTGTTAATGGGCTTAGATGATCCGTATCCGTTAGGAGAAATGGAAAGTGAAATACAATCTTCGTATCCAGGAAAAATTTTAGATTTGGCGATTGAAGAAGGGATTATCAACGAGACAGAAAGAGATGAAATTTGGGACGATAATGTGCTACAATGGATTTTTGGTGATGATGAAAAAGGAAAACAAGAATTGGTTAAAAAGATATTATCATAAAAAAACCTCGCATTTGCGAGGTTTTTTTATGTAGTTATTTTTATTTAAATGTAGAAGTAATATTGATGTCAACTTCACTCCAAGTTTTAGAAATTCCGTCTGCAGCTTTATGTAGATCTTTACAGATTTCATTCAACGATTTTACAGCATTTTGAGCATTCCAATGGTCTAAATTCATGGTTGCGTTTAAATTGAATACTTTTCCTTCTAATGTATACGTAAAAGGTAAATCAGCAGTAACGCCATTCATTGTAATTGACGCAACCCCCTTTGTTTCATCTTTTAGCATTAATTTTCCTGATACTAAACTTGTATTGTCCATTACTCCGAAGAAGAACTTACGAAGTTTATAATCTCTATCGTCTAGATTTGAAAAAATACTACTAACAGGAATTGAAAATTCAGCATTATTTATAGCATCTTTTGCAGTATTTCCATTTCCGTTTTTAGTAATGTTTACTTTTTTAAATTCGCCTTTAACAGCAATTTTATCTGTTGTTTTATAAGCAACCCAATTAATTGAATTGTTTGCTTTATCTAATGAAAAAGCTGCTGTTGCAACTTCTTTTTTTACGGTTTTCTTTTTCTCTTCAGTTTTACAAGATGAAAATTGAAAAGTAAGTGTTAATATAAGTAATGTAGTAACTATTTTTTTCATGATATTGTTTTTATAACTCTTTAACAATGTTGATGTATTCTTTTTTAGCTTTTTCTATCGACATTCCTCTTAACTGAATCCAAGCATTTAATTTAAAACCATTTCTTAAGTCTAAATCACTTTCATCATCAATATATGCAGGGTTGTTATCGCCATAAGTTGCTTGTTTGTAAAAGGCATATAGCTTTAACATAATGTCTGGAGCAAATTGATCTTGAGACAAACTAGAAACTGTTTTATAAGCTTCTTGGAATTGTATGTCTATTGATTTACCCATTTTTTATTTATGTGCAACTATTTGTTCTCCGCCTTTAACTTTGTCCCCAATTTTTACATCAATTTTAGTATCTAAAGGTAAAAATAAATCTACTCTTGATCCAAATTTGATAAAACCAGCATCGGTTCCCTGTACAACTTCTTGCCCTTCTTTAGCGTAGTTTACAATTCTTTTAGCTAATGCACCTGCAATCTGCCTGTATAAAACCTGACCAAAAGTATTATTCTCTAAAACAATTGTAGTTCTCTCGTTTTCTGTTGAAGCTTTTGGATGCCAGGCAACTAAATATTTCCCTGGATGATATTTACTGTATTTTACGGTTCCGCTTAACGCATAACGAGTAACATGAACATTTATAGGAGACATAAAAATTGAAACTTGTATTCTTTTGTCTTTAAAGAATTCTGGTTCAAACACTTCTTCAATTACAACAACTTTTCCGTCTACTGGAGCAATAATTTGACCATCGTTTATGAGAGTGTTTCTTTTCGGATTTCTGAAAAATTGTAGGACAATAATAAATAAGAAAATCAATCCTACCTGAATTGTCTTTTGCAACCAAGCAATCTCAATAAATTTGTCTGCTAATAAAATTCCGCCAACAATAATTAAAGAGGTTATTGTAATAATTTTAAATCCTTCTTTATGAAACATAAAAGTTTAGTTTTTAAATGATGAAGTATAAATACAAATATACGAATGGAGCTGCAAAAAACAAACTATCTAATCTGTCTAATAATCCACCATGACCAGGCATAATGTTTCCGCTATCTTTAATATTTGCTTGTCTTTTAAATTTTGATTCTATTAAATCACCAATGGTACCAAAGATTGATAAAATAACTGCAATAACCATCCAGTCTATCAATTTAATTTCTAGGTGATTATGTTGTTGTGTGATAAAAAATGCTGCAATTAATGAAAAAACCAATCCGCCAAAAAAGCCTTCTATAGTTTTTTTTGGTGAAACACTTTCAAATAATTTCGTTTTCCCAAAGTTTTTTCCAACTAAATAAGCAAAACTATCATTCACCCAAATAAGAATTAAAATACAAATTAAAATCTTTGGCTGATACTCACCAAAAATAAACGGAATCGAAATTAAAAAATAGAAAGGTAAAACAAGGTAAACTAGTTGTAAAAATAATCGTTGAAAAATGGTTTCGGTTTTAATCTTTTTTTTGCAAAAAAGGAAATAAATTAAAACGGCGGAACCAACAATTGTAAAACCTAAACTTGTAACAGAAGAATACCCTTCAATCGGATTTATGAAAAAATAAAGCATTCCTACTAAAAAAAGATAAGGAATACTGTTTTTAGATTGTACTAATTTAGAAAATTCCCAAATACAAATCACGGCAAAAATACTCGTTAAAGCAATATAGCTTTTTGCGTCGTATAAAATTGCAAATAAAAAAAGAGTTACATAAACGAGTCCAGAAATAGATCTTGTTAGTAAATTGCGCATATTAAAAATCTTCAAACAGCAGCAAATATAAGTTTTTTGAATTACTGTTGCCGTAATTTAAGAAATTATCATCTTTTTTTTGCAAAGTATAACTTTTAACAGCACTAATATTTGTTGGAATATTGCCTTTAAAATTAGTTTTAATGCCGGTTAAACCTTCTCCTGTGTTTTTAACAAGTTGACTTGTAGTTGCGTATACAATGAAGTGTTCAGAGAGTGAAGCAAGTTTTTTACTTCGGATTTGGTTTGAAGAAAAAAGCACATCTCCATTATCTGCAATTAAATGCTCACAAGTTGTAAAAAAAGGAGCAGAGTAATTGATGTCTGATTTTACAGCAGCACCTGTTTTTTTAAGCCATTTAGATAGTTTTGTGTCTAAACAAACCAACTCGTTCCAACTATTTTCTTTGATAATATTTTGCAAATGAAATTCAATTTCTTCTTTCTTAGTGCAATACAAGAATTTACCACCTTTTTCTAAGAAATAGTGTACAAAAGAATCATCTAAAGATAAATTGACTTCTTGTTGTTTTGCCAACTTATCTTCAGATGTTTCTGATGATAATTTAAATACCTTTTTAAAAAAACTCATTTTGCGAAAATAAGATTATTCTTCTGTTTTATCCGATTCTTTTACTTCAATAACAATTTCTTTTTCTTTTGTTTCTTCTTCTTCAAAAGGTCTTTTTCCGAATATCTTCATTAAATCATCTTTAAAGATAACTTCTTTTTCTAATAACAACTCTGCTAAAGTAGTTAGTTTTTCTCTGTTGTTTTTTAATAATTCGATAGCTCTAATATACTGAGCCTCTATCATTTTAGAAATCTCTTTATCAATTTTCTTAGCAGTTTCTTCGCTATAAGGTTTTACAAAAGCATCGTTCCCGGAAGAATCGTAATAGGTAATGTTTCCTACTTCTTCATTTAAACCATAAACAGTGACCATTGCTCTTGCTTGTTTTGTTACCTTTTCTAAATCGCTTAAAGCTCCGGTAGAAATCTTATCAAAAATGATTTTCTCTGCGGCTCTTCCTCCTAAAGTAGCACACATTTCATCAAGCATTTGTTCTGTTTGTACAATCATTCTTTCTGCTGGTAAATACCAAGCTGCACCTAAAGATTGTCCTCTTGGCACAATGGTTACTTTTACCAATGGAGCAGCGTGTTCTAGCATCCAACTAACAGTTGCATGACCAGCTTCGTGATAGGCAATTGTTTTCTTTTCTTTTGGTGTGATTACTTTATTCTTCTTTTCTAATCCACCAACAATTCTATCTACAGCATCTAAGAAGTCTTGATGTTCAATAGCTTTTTTGTTTGTTCTAGCAGCAATTAAAGCGGCTTCGTTACACATATTTGCTATGTCTGCACCAGAAAAACCAGGTGTTTGTTGTGCTAAAAATTCAATATTTACACTTTCGGCAAGTTTTAAAGGTTTAATATGTACTTCAAAAATTGCTTGACGCTCATTAATATCTGGTAAATCAACATAAATTTGTCTGTCAAATCGACCAGCTCGTAATAATGCTTTGTCTAGTACATCAGCTCTATTTGTTGCGGCAAGAACAATAACATTTACATCAGTTCCAAAACCATCCATTTCTGTTAAAAGTTGATTTAAGGTGTTTTCACGTTCATCATTTCCACCAGTCATGCTGTTTTTTCCACGAGCTCTACCAATTGCATCAATTTCATCAATAAAAATAATTGAAGGAGATTTTTGAGCAGCTTGTTTAAATAAATCTCGAACACGGGAAGCTCCAACTCCAACAAACATTTCTACAAAATCTGAACCAGATAAAGAGAAAAACGGAACGCCAGCTTCACCTGCAACAGCTTTTGCTAATAATGTTTTTCCGGTTCCAGGCAATCCAACTAATAATGCTCCTTTCGGAATTTTACCTCCTAAAGCAGTGTATTTATCTGGGTTTTTCAAGAAATCTACAATTTCTTGTACTTCTTCTTTTGCGCCTTCTAAACCAGCAACATCTTTAAAAGTAGTCTTTACTTTGGTGTCTTTGTCAAAAAGTTTTGCTTTCGATTTTCCAATGTTAAAAATTTGACCACCGCCACCGCCACCAGCACCTCCGCCAGACATTCTTTTCATAAAAAATAACCAGATTGCGATTAATATGATGAACGGTAAGAATGCAAATATTTGATCCATAAAACTTGTTTGTTCTATGTGTTTTTGATCAAAATCTAAATCATTTGTTTTTTTAGCTTCAGAAAGTTGATTTTCAAAATTTTGTAAATCACCAAAATCATAAGAAAAGGCAGGTGATTTCTGATTGAAAACAGTAGTTTTTTTGTATTTTCTGTATGCATCTTTATTAAGTGCTTTTTCTGTAAGATAGATTTGTGCACTCCTTCTGTTAACAATTACAATTTCTTTAATATCGTTACTGTTTAATATTTCAGAAAATTTATTTGTTGAAATATTTTTAGAAGCTGTATCGCCAGAATTTAAAAACTGAAATGCAATTAGGAGAACAAATATTGCCCCGTATATCCAGTAGAAGTTAAACTTGGGCATGTTTTTTTTATTATTATTTTTAGAATCACTCATGTGTTAATTTTCTGTACTGTTGATTAATTGCTAGGGCTAATTGTTGTTATTTTAGCGTCTCCCCAAAGACTTTCGATGTCGTAAAACGCTCTAATCTGTTTTTGAAAAACATGAACTACAACATTTACATAATCCATTAAAATCCATTCAGAGTTTATTTCGCCCTCTATGTGCCAAGGTTTGTCTTTTAAACTTTTGCTAACAACTTTTTGAATTGAACTAGAAATAGCTTTTACTTGTGTATTAGAACTCCCAGAACAAATAATAAAATAATCGCAAACCGTATTTTCAATTTCTCTTAAATCTAGTAGTTGAACATCTTCTCCTTTTACATCATCAATTCCTTTAATTATTTCGGCAATTAACTCGTCTGTGTTTATTTTTTTTATCGTCATTAAAATTCTTTAATATTTAAAACAAAGTTATTGTTTTTTTATGATTATTTTGCGCTATATTATACATGTTTGTAGAATATTTAACAAATGAGGATAATCAAACTTAATGCCATCGACTCTACCAATTCCTTTTTAAAGGAAATGGCACATTCTTCGGCGTTAGAAAGTTTTACAATTATCGTTGCTAAAAAACAAACAAAAGGTAGAGGGCAAATGGGGACTAGTTGGCTTTCTGAAGCTAATAAAAACTTATTGTGTAGCGTGTTTGTTCGTTTTGATTCGTTTCCTACATCCCACAAAGTTTTGGTTAATTATGCAGTTTCTATTGCTATAGTTAATGTGTTAAATAGTTATAAAATTCCTAAAGTAACAATTAAATGGCCTAACGACATTTTGTCATCAAATAAAAAAATATGTGGAGTTCTGGTAGAAAATGTCATGCAAAAAGATGAAATTAAATCTTCTATAATTGGAGTTGGGTTAAATGTAAATCAAATAGATTTTCCAACTAATTTTAACGCAACTTCTATGTTAAAGGAATTGCAAACAGAAGTAAATATAGGCGCCCTTTTAAATAGATTAATATCAGAATTAAAAATTCAAATATCTTATATAACAGATTCTTCTACAAATGTTTTAAAGAAAAATTATTTAAAAGATTTGTATAAAAAAAATACCCCAGCAATGTTTAAAAATAGCGAAGGTGTTTTGTTTATGGGGAAAATTATGGGCGTTTCTCCTGAAGGAAAGCTTCAAGTTGAGTTAGAAAACGATTCCATTAAAGAATTCGGAATTAAAGAGATTTCTTTCGCCTAAATTTTAGAAATATTTTCAGCTAAAACTTCAATAAACTTCGTCAGGGGTTTTTTTACCATCATTGCCATCATTGGGTTGAAATCTCCATTAAAAGATAATTGAACTTCGCATTTGTCGTCAGCTAATTCAGAAATATTTGCAGACAATGTAAAAGGTAATTTGCTACTTGCAGCTCCTAAAGTAATGTTAGAAAATGCTGTTTTTTCTTTTAAAACCAATCTAATTTCTGGCATACCTTTCAATCCAAATAAAAACGAATCTCCTTCAACTTCAAATTTTTGAGTATTTTCTGGCATTAATTGCTCAAAGTTTTGAAGGTTACTTAAAAATTCAAAAACCTTTTTTGAAGATTTTGATACGCTAACTTTTGTGCTTTCTAAATTCATAAATTTATTTTATTGATTCCACTTACTTGGATTTCTTCTCCAATCTTGTAATGTGTTTAATTCTTTGTCTGAAATGTAACTACTATCTAGTGCTTGTTCTAACAAATATTCGTAGCTACTTAATGTAGTTAGTTCTACATGATTTTCTTTAAAATTGTTATCAGCAATTTCAAATCCGTAGGTAAAAATGGCAACCATTCCTTTGATGTTAACATCGGCTTCTTTTAAAGCTTCAACAGCTAATAAACTGCTTTTTCCGGTGCTAATTAAATCTTCAATTACAACAACGTTTTGTCCTTTTTCTATATAACCTTCAATCTGGTTTTTACGACCGTGTTTTTTAGCTTCTGGTCTCACATACACAAAAGGAACACCCAATTCTTGAGCTACTAAAACGCCAATAGCAATTGCACCGGTTGCAACACCTGCAATAACATCTGGTTTTCCGTGTTTTTGCTCAACAAGTTTAGCAAGTTCTGTTTTAATAAAATTTCGAACAGGAGGAAAAGATAAGGTAATTCTATTGTCGCAATAGATTGGGGAATTCCATCCAGAAGCCCAAATAAAAGGCTCTGAAGGATTCAACTTTATTGCTTTTACCTGCAATAAAAGTTCAGCTGTTTTTTTTGCTGTATCTTTGTTTAAAATCATGTCGCAAATGTATAAAGTTTTTGTAAATGATAAGCCAATTATTTTAACAGATTCATTAAAAAAAAACAATAATTACCGTGTTTATATTTTTAAGGATATTGTTGTTGATGAAATTTTGCACAAACTAAAAAGAGGCAACTCTAAAGGTGTAAATATATTCTGTGCTAACTTAGAAAAAGATTGGAAAACGTTTCAAAAACATTTTAAAGTAGTTTCTGCTGCTGGCGGATTGGTTTTAAATCCAAAAAAAGAAATGCTTTTTATTTATCGGTTAGGAATTTGGGATTTGCCAAAAGGAAGAATCGAAAAAGGAGAAACCATAGAAGAAACTGCCGTTAGAGAAGTAGAAGAAGAATGTGGGGTTAAAAATTTGATTTTAGAAAAACCATTATTAACCACATATCATTTGTTTTTTATGGATGATTTTCAACAATTAAAAATTACACATTGGTTTTTAATGAAAACAGATTTTCAAGAAAAACTAACGCCACAATTAGAAGAAGGAATAACCAAAGTAGCATTTAAAAACGAAGCACAAGTTACTGAAGCTATCCAGAATACCTACGCAAATATTAAATTGGTCCTAGATTCTTACAAGCAATTATAAGTTCAAAATAAAACCTATATTTGCCGTCTTCAAAAATCAACCAAAATTATGACTGAATTTATTAGAAAAAGAGTACAAAATGTAAAGAATGATGTCTTATCAGGAATTACAGTAGCCCTAGCTTTAGTGCCAGAAGCGGTTGCTTTTGCCTTTGTTGCGGGAGTGGATCCTTTAGTAGGATTGTACGCTGCATTTATGGTTGGTTTGGTTACCTCTATTTTTGGTGGAAGACCAGGAATGATTTCTGGAGCAACAGGCGCATTGGCTGTTGTAATGGTGAGTTTGGTTTCTGAAGGAAATGCCATGGGAAATCCTGATGAAAACTTGGGGTTGTACTATTTATTTGCAACCGTAATTTTAATGGGATTGATACAAATTTCTGCCGGAGTTTTTAAACTAGGAAAGTTTGTTCGTTTGATTCCACATCCTGTGATGATGGGATTTGTTAATGGATTGGCAATCGTTATTTTCTTATCACAATTAGGGATGTTTAAATCAACTGTCAACGGAGAAAAAGTATGGTTAGAGGGAAATAACTTATGGTTTATGATTGGGTTGGTTGTGTTAACCATGATCATTATGTGGGGTTTACCTAAGATAAAGGCAACAAAGAAATTACCAGAAGCATTAATCGGAATTTTAGTTGTTACCGGAATTGTAATTTTTGCAAATTTAGACGTCGCAACTGTTGGTTCTTTTATTAGAGACGGAGGAGGAGAAGGCTTAAAAGGTGGACTACCAACGTTACATTTAGAAACATTTTCTAAAATACCAATGAATTTTGATACCTTGAAATTTATTTTTCCATATGCTTTAATTTTAGCAGCAATCGGATTGATAGAGTCGTTAATGACGTTGAATTTAATTGATGATTTAACCGAAACTAGAGGAAATTCAAATAGAGAGTGTGTAGCGCAAGGTAGTGCAAATATTCTTACAGGATTGTTTGGTGGAATGGGTGGTTGTGCAATGATTGGGCAATCAATTATCAATATAAAAGGTGGAGGAAGAGGAAGATTATCTGGAATTACTGCAGCAGTTATGTTGTTGATTTTTATCGTTTTTGCATCGTCTTATATTGAGCAAGTTCCTATTGCAGCACTCGTTGGAGTTATGTTTATGGTGGTAATTGGAACCTTTGCTTGGTCTAGTTTTAGAATTTTAAATAAAATACCAAGAACCGATGTTTTTGTATTGGTATTGGTTTCTGGTTTAACGGTAATTTTTGATTTAGCAATTGCGGTTTTAGCAGGTGTTGTTGTAAGTGCGTTGGTTTTTTCTTGGGAAAATGCGAAACGAATTAGAGCAAGAAAACGCCTTAAAGAAGACGGAACAAAAGTGTACGAAATTTGGGGCCCTTTATTCTTTGGTAGCATTTCTGCATTTAATGAAAAGTTTGATGTTAAAAATGATCCACAACATGTAGAAATTGATTTTGTAGAAGCTAGAATTAGCGATCATTCTGCCATTGAAGCAATTTTTGCATTGGTAGAAAAATACCATGCAGAAGGAAAATCGATTGTATTAAAACACTTAAGTGAAGATTGTAAAGTATTATTGTATAAATCGAGCCCGGTTTTTTCAGGAATTATAGAAGAAGCAATTGATGATCCACGTTATCATTTGGCAGCAAACCCTGAAGATTTTACAAAACCATTATCAGAATATAAATTTTAAGAAATAAATTCTAGCCAATCTTTTGGCGTGTTTAAATTTTTTAAAATAGCAGCATCGTTAATTGCTATCATCGAAATTTCTGATGCATTTCTTTTTTTGATTAGTGTATCTAATCTCGAATTTTCATCAGTTATATTTAATGCTAAGAGCGATTTCCAGAACATTGGGGCTAACTTCACTGGATGTCCTTTTTTGTTGTTGTAAGTGGGAATGACAATTTCATTTTCTGTATCCATAATTTTTTTAAATTCTGATGATTTTAATAATGGAACATCAATCGGTAAAACGAATACTTGTTGATTTGTATCGAGAGTTTTCAAAACAGATTGTACTGTAGAGAACAATCCAAATTCTGGGGTTTTATTAATAACCACACGTACTATCTTCTGTTGATAATTTTGTGGCTTTTCAACAGCTTTTGCTAGCCAAGGAATGGCATCAAAATACAATTGATAATCAAAACCTAAACCAATA
Organism: uncultured Flavobacteriaceae bacterium; assembly: GCA_913065125.1. Lineage (GTDB taxonomy): Bacteria > Bacteroidota > Bacteroidia > Flavobacteriales > Flavobacteriaceae > Polaribacter > Polaribacter gochangensis. The sequence continues at coordinate 281,462 of CAJYAG010000003.1, forward strand.
GTAATTTTTTCTCCAATAAAAGATTCCATTTGAGAAAGTATCCAAAAATGATTCTTGTGTTTCAACAAGCCTTTTGGGAAATCCATTCTAGATGATTTTCCGCCTGCGAGAATAATAAGAACTGTTTCTTTTTTCATGTAAAATTGGTCAGTTCGAGTGAATTTCCTTTTTGATAAAAAATGAAATTTGTATCGAGAACTATTGAAAGATTTCTCGATACTATTTTCTTTGATTTCGACTGCGCTCAATCTGGCAGAAAATCACTCGAAATGACATTGTGTTGTATTTATACCAATCCATGATCTGACAAAGGCAAAGAGCGATATCGTTTACCAGTAGCGTTAAAAATGGCATTTGTAATTGCTGGAGCAATTGGCGGAACTCCAGGTTCTCCGACTCCGGTTGGAGCTTCATCACTTTCAATAAGAGTAATATCTATTGGCGGAATATCATTCATTCTTGCCATTTTATAATCGTGAAAATTACTTTGTTCAATTTTGCCATCTTTTGCTGTGATTTTTCCGTGTAATGCAATCGATGTTCCAAAAACAGCGGCTCCTTCCATTTGGTTTAACACATTGTTTTTGTTAAGAATCATTCCGCAATCTAAAACGGACCAAATATTATGGAGTTTTACTTTATTGTTGATAACTGAAACTTCAACAACAGTTGCAACATAACTATAAAAACTATAATAAAAAGCAATTCCTAAACCATGACCTTCAGGTAAATTTCTTCCCCAATTGGCTTTTTTAGCAGCAATGTTCATCACATTTTTTAAACGTTTTGTATTTAATGGATGTGGAGAATTTTCTTCTCTAATTCTATCTTTTCCAATTATATCTAGTTTAAATTGTAAGGGGTCTTTTTTAGCTTTATCAGCCAGTTCATCAACAAAAGAATTGATTCCGAAACTGTGAAAAATAGCACAAACAGAACGCAGCCAACCAATTCTTACATGCGATTCGGCTTTTGCATTTTCATAACGAGTATTTTCAATTTCAAACGGATTGTTATTCATTCCTTGTCCAATTTCCCATCCAGCAGCATAATCTACTCCGGCTACAAAAGTTGAGTTGATAGAAGGAAAAGCAGTTCTGTGTAACCAACCTGTTACTGTTCCGTTTTTATCTAACGAAGCTTTTAAATATTGTGCATTTGTGGTGTGGTAATAACTATTTTGTATATCATCTTCTCGTGTCCAAACTACTTGAACCGGAGCATTCATTTTTTTAGACAAAGCAACAGCTTCATTTACAAAATCTGGTTTCGATTTTCTTCCAAATCCACCGCCTAAAAAAGTAACATTAATGGTTACCTCTTTTTCTTTGATTCCCAAAAAGGCGGCAACATCTGTTCTTGCAGTTTGCGGGTCTTGTAATGGTGCCCATACATCACATTTTCCGTCATGAACCCAAGCTAAAGCATTTGGTGTTTCCATCGGAGCATGTGCTAAATGAGGTAATTGATAGGTGGCTTCAACAATTTTAGAAGCTTTAGAAAAAGCCTCATTTACATTTCCTGTAGTTGGAGGAACAATTTTCCCTTTATTATGTACACGATTGGTAATTTTTTGCATGTACTTTTTACTATCATATTGTCCGTTTTTACCATGATTCCAAGTAACATCTAATTTATTTTTTCCTTGTATTGCTGCCCAAGTATTTGTTGCAATTACTGCAACTCCGCCAAACATTCCGAATGGACTTTTTACTTGTTCTAATTCAACAACATCCAAAACTCCAGCAACTTTAAGCGCATCGGTTTTATCAAAACTTTTTACGGTTCCGAAAGCAGACGGACAACGAGCAACTGTTGCAAATTTCATATTTGGTAAACGAGCATCCAATCCGTATATGGCAGATCCATGTGTAAAATGATTGATGTCGATACTTTTTAAAGCTTTACCAATATAATTAAAGTCTTTTTTGTCCTTAAGCCTTACATCTTTAGGGATTTCAACTTGCATTGCAGCTTCAACTAAATCACCAAAAAAGAGTTTTTTATTGTTGTTTCTATTGATAACATAATGCATTTCAGCCTTACAATCCGTCGTAGAAACTTTCCATTTTTTTGCAGCAGCAGCAATTAACATTGCTTTTGCAGTTGCGCCCATTTTACGCATCGGTTCTAAAATAGTTCTTACACTACGAGAACCATCGGTATTTTGATTTCCGAATTTTTTATCACCAGTTGCTTGTTCTACAGAAACATATTTCCAATCAGCATCCATTTCATCTGCAATTGCAGAAGTTAATGAAGTTCTAATGCCTTGTCCCATTTCTGATCGAGAACACACTAAAATTAACTTTCCATCTTTTTTTAATTGTACAAATAAATTCGGAGTAAAAGTTGTTCCGTCATCAATTCTAACAATTTCATTTCCTGAGGTAAATTGGCATCCAATAATTAATCCTCCAGAAGCCAAGCCAAAAACTTTTACGAAATTTCTACGGCTCATATTTTGCATACCTTCCATATCTATTTGTTTTTAAGTTTTACTGCTGTGTGAATTGCTTTTCTAATTCTAGGATAGGTTCCGCATCTACAAATATTTCCGCTCATTGCGTCATCAATATCTTGATCTGTTGGATTAGAATTAGTGTCTAATAAAGCAGTTGCGGCAATTAATTGTCCAGATTGACAATAACCACATTGCGGAACATTAATTTCTTCCCAAGCTTTTCTAAGGATTTCTAAATTGTCTGTTTTACCTTCTATGGTTGTAATTTGTTTTCCAACGCCATAACTTACAGGTAAACTACAAGAACGAACTACCTCGCCATCGATTAAAATTGAACACGCGCCACATTGACTAACTCCGCAGCCATATTTTGTTCCTGTTAAACCAATAATATCTCTAATCGCCCACAACAAAGGCATGTCGTCTTGTGCTTCTAGGTTATGGTTTTTTCCGTTAATTGAGAGTGTTTTCAAATGGTTGATTTTTTTTGTGTTTACTAAGTTACTACTTTTTTAAAAAAAGGATAGAATTTAATAGAATTTAACTTTTTAATAAATCGAGCATTGTGTATGTTTTTGTTGATTGATTTTTTAGTTTTTTCATGATTTCAATAAAAATTAAAAAGGATTTCTTCCGAATTACTCGTTTAAAAGTTTCAAAAAAGGTATCTTAGCAAGAATGCTAAAAACAGGGGTTTTTCCTTTGATTTAATACAAAAAACACCCAAAACTCATTGGAATCTACAAAAAACACACAAAATTCACTGCATACCTTTTCGGAACTTATTCAAGTTTTAGATGAAGAAGAGAGGACAAATTACACTGCTATTTTAAAATCGATGAAGCTACCCATTGCAGAATTTGAAAAACATGCAAATTGGTCTAAAACTTGTTATACTCGAAACTGTATTGTTGAAAATGAACACTTTGAACTGATATTAATTTGTTGGGAAAAAGAACAAATTACTGCAATTCACGATCATGGAGGAGAAGAATGTTGGGTGTATTTTGTTGAAGGAGAATTTAAAGAAAATGTTTATAAAGAAAGTGAAAATGGCGAGTTACATATCATTAAAACTACAAAGGCAAAAGCAGGTGATGTTTCTTATATGATTGATTTTATGGGGTTTCATAACTTAGAAAACACATCAAACAAAAGAAGCATTTCGTTGCATTTATATGCAAAACCAATTAAGAATTGCAATGTCTACGATTCAAAAAAAAATAAATTTGTTCGTAAGGAGTTGTGTTATGATAACGTCGAAGAAATAGTGCAAACAAAAACCAAAAAAGAAGAAAATATATGTCTGAATTAAGTAATGATTTAATCCTTTTTAATGAACTAGTTGAAGTTTTATTAAACGAAGAAAAAAATCATCCGGTTGCAAAACGCATTGATTCAACTGTTTTATATGACACCATAGATTTGTCGCTTCAAAAAAATGCGTTGGTAGACGATGCGTTTAAAAAAGCACTGAAAGATGTACTTGTTGCTACACCAAAAACGGCAACAAATTTGTTTTTCAATCAATTATTTGGCGGAAGACAAAGCAAAGCAATTTTAGGAGATTTATTGGCTGTTTTGTTAAACAACAGCATGTATACGTATAAAGTTGCTGGTCCGCAAGTTGGAATTGAACAAGAAATTATAAGACAATCGTGTGATTTGATTGGTTATGGGTCACAGAGTAACGGAACCATTCCTACTGGAGGATCGATGAGTAACTATATGGCGTTGATGATGGCAAGAGACGCAAAAGATCCAGATTGTAAAGAAAACGGAATGTCAAAACCATTAGTTGTGTATACTTCTAAAGAATCTCACTATTCTAATGCAAAAAACGCAAGTTTTGCAGGCATAGGAAAAGGCAATATTCGATATATAGAAGCTGATGAAAAAGGACGAATGAGTCCGGCTAAATTAGAAGCACAAATACAATTTGATATTAAAAATGGACACATTCCTACTTTTGTTAATGCAACTGCAGGAACAACTGTTTTAGGAGCTTTTGATCCGATAGATAAAATTGCAGAAATCACCAAAAAATACGCTATTTGGTTGCATGTAGACGGCGCATATTGTGGTTCTGTTATCTTTAGTGACACAAAAAGACATTTGTTAAAAGGAATAGAAAAATCGGATTCTTTTAGTTATAACGCACATAAAATGATTGGAACACCTTTGACCTGTTCCGTTATTTTAGTGAAAGATAAAAAGCATCTTCACAATTCTTTTAGCAATGATGCAGATTATTTATATCAAACAGATGGAGATGATTTTAACTTAGGAAAAACTTCTTTTCAGTGTGGACGAAGAAATGACGCGTTGAAATTTTGGACGTTGTGGAAATCTATTGGAACAAATGGAATAGAAGAAATTGTAGATCAGCAATTTTATTTGGCAGATATTGCTAGAAATTATGTTGCAAATCACCCAGATTACACGGTGTATAGTTTTGAGGATTCAGTTTCAATTTGCTTTAATTATAAAGATATTGATCCAAAAACATTATGTACGTTATTGTATGAGCATCAAATTACCGTTGTTGGATTTGGAGATTTCAAAGAAGATACTTTTATAAGATTGGTTACTATAAACGCAACAAATACCAAAGAAGATATTTTAAATTTCTTTAAAGTATTGGAGAGTTTTGTTGAAGAAAATCAGCAGGTTTTAGAAGAAGCTGTTTACTAGAAATTTATTTTTTATTTAAATAACCTGATACAGATTTAGGTAATAAAATAGAAGCGTCTCCACCATTTTTAAGAATATCTCTAACAATTGTAGAACTGATAAAAGAAGTTTCTGCGCTCGTTAATAAAAACACACTCTCGATATTTGACAACTTTCCATTGGTTTGTGCAATGGCTTTTTCAAATTCAAAATCAGTTGGATTTCGTAAACCACGTAAAATAAAGTTTGCGTTGATAGATGTACAGTAATCAACTGTTAAACCAGTATAGGTTTCTACGGTAATTTTATCTTCTGTAGAAAAAGCATCCTCAATAAATTTTTTACGCTCTTCAAGTGAGAACATGTATTTTTTTTCGGAATTGATTCCGATGGCGATGACAATTTCATCAAACAAAGAAATTCCTCTTTTGATAATATCTATATGTCCTAACGTTATTGGATCAAAAGATCCAGGAAAAATTGCTTTTTTATTTAATTTTTGAGTCATGATGTTTTGCTACTAAACCTACACTTTCTTTCCAAAGATATCACTTTTTAAAGTTATATCTTTTCATTTTCTTGTTTCAAAAAGTCTTGTCTCTATACAAAACAAGATTCTATCGCATTGCCAAATAAGTCTGGCAAGCTAATATTGGCTTCTTTAGCTTGTTGAGGTAATAAACTTTCGTTAGTTAAACCAGGAACCGTGTTCATTTCTAAAAAATGTGGTTCGCCATCAACTAAAATATATTCTGAGCGAGAAAATCCGCTCATATTTAAAACTTGATATACTTTTTGGGCAACTTTCCTTATTTTTTTTGCAACACCTTCTGGTAAATCGGCTGGAGTTATTTCTTGAGATTTGCCTTCGTATTTTGCTTGGTAATCAAAGAAATCGTTTTCTGTTTTAATTTCAGTTATTGGCAATACTTTAATTTCTCCTTTGTACTGAATTACACCAACGGAAACTTCGCGCCCGTCTAAAAAACTCTCTATTAAAATTTCAGCATCTTCTTTGTATGCTTTTTCGATTCCTACAATAATTTCTTCAGCCGAATACGCTTTTGAAATTCCGAAACTAGAACCTGCGTTGTTGGGTTTTATAAAACAGGGTAAACCAACTTTTGCAATGATTTTATCTGTATGTATAACATCGCCTTTATTTAGGTAAACTGAAGCGGCAACAGGAATTCCGTAGTGTTTTACAACGCTTAAACAATCTCTTTTATTAAAGGTTAAAGCCATTTGATAAAAAGGAGCAGAGGTGTGTTTTATTCCGATTAATTGAAAATAAGCAAGTAATTCTCCGTTTTCTCCAGGCGCTCCATGAATGGCGTTAAAAACACAATCAAAAGTGATTTTTGCTCCGCCATAAGTAAAAGAAAAATCATTTTTATCAATTGGATATTCAGCATCATTATCATCAACAACAATCCATTTTTCTTTTAAAATATGAACTTTAAACGGATTGTATTTTTCCCGATCCAAGTTTTTGTATACAACTCCACCACTTTTTAATGAAATGTTTACTTCGGAAGAGTAACCTCCCATGATAATGGCAATATTTTTTTTCACTTGTAAAAATTAAAAATGTATTAACAAATTTATCAAAATATAAATAGAAAGACTAACGTTTGGTTTTATATCTTTGTTGTTCTTAAAAAATTGATCATGAGTATTTTTAAATTTATGAAGAGTACCACTTTTTTTAAACAAATTGCATTTGTAGTGGTTGCATCTTTATTGTTGGTTTTTGTATTAAAATGGTGGCTTGGTTTTACAACCAATCACGATCAAAAAATTGAAGTTCCAGATTTAAGTAAAATGGAATTATCAGAAGTTGCTAAAAAATTAGAAGCATTAGATTTAACTTTTATCGTATTAGATTCTACAAGATACAATCCAGAATACCCAAATAAATCAGTCATAGAGCAAAATCCTGAAGCTGGAGATTTTGTAAAAGAAAAAAGAAAGATTTATTTAACGGTAAATCCTTCTAAATACAACGATGTTGTAATACCAGATTTAAACGGAAGAACAAAAAGGCAAGCAAGAACACATTTGCTTTCTATTGGATTTAGAATGGGAGAATATTCTTATGTAAGAGATATTGGTAAAGATGTTGTTAGAGGAATGAAACACAAAGGAAGAAGATTAAAACCTGGTGAAAAACTACAAAAAAACTCGGTAATTGATTTGATTTTGGGTGACGGGAAACAGTAGGTTCAGTTATCAGTTATCAATTATCAATTATCAATTATCAATTTGCAGTTGTTAACTAAAATAAGTGAAGAATTTCACTAAAAATAATACAGCACAACTTTTATGCAAGAAGAAAATACAGATTTAGAAAACGACGAATTATACGAACATTTTAGATTTACCGCTAGCGAAGGTCAAGAACCTTTAAGGGTGGATAAATATTTAATGAATTTCGTAGAGAATGCAACGCGTAATAAAGTGCAACAAGCTGCAAAAGCAGGAAATGTTTTAGTAAATGATGTTGTCGTAAAATCGAATTACAAAGTAAAACCACATGATGTTGTTCGTGTGGTGTTAGCACATCCGCCAGCAGAAAACTTATTGGTTGCAGAAAACATTCCGTTAGATATTATTTATGAAGATGATACTGTAATTGTTGTGAATAAACCCCCAGGAATGGTGGTGCATCCAGGACACGGAAATTATTCGGGTACGTTGGTTAACGGATTGATTCATCACATAGAAAATTTACCAACCAATTCTAACGAACGCCCAGGTTTGGTACATAGAATTGATAAAGATACAAGCGGATTATTAGTAGTTGCAAAAACCGAATTTGCCATGGCGCATTTGTCAAAACAGTTTTTTGACCGAACTACAGAACGTTTGTATTATGCGTTGGTTTGGGGAAATGTTGAAGAAGATGAAGGAACCATTGAAGGGAATATCGGACGTAGTTTTAAAAACCGTTTGCAAATGGATGTTTTTCCTGAAGGAGATTTTGGAAAACACGCCGTTACACATTATAAAGTGTTAGAACGGTTAACCTATGTAACGTTGGTGCAATGTAAATTAGAAACCGGAAGAACACATCAAATTAGAGCGCATTTTAAACATATCGGACATACGTTATTTAATGATGAACGTTATGGTGGAGATGATATTTTAAAAGGAACCACCTTTACCAAATACAAGCAATTTGTACAGAACTGTTTTAAAACATTGCCAAGACAAGCATTACATGCAAAAACACTCGGGTTTACACATCCAACCACAGGTGAATTTATGCGTTTTAATTCTGAGGTTCCGCAAGATATTGCAGATTGTTTAGAAAAATGGAGGACCTATACCATTAATTCTAAAGACGAAATTTAGAGGTTTCGCTAACTTAAATGATGTGGCAAGTTTTAATTCGTTATATCAAACGTTAACGAAGTTATCTAAAAAAGAGTTTAGAAACAAGTTAAATTAAGAATCTCAATTACATATTGTTATATAAAACAAAACCCTACAATTCTAATTGTAGGGTTTTGTAGTTTTATGCTTTTGTTACTAATAGTTCATTGATTCTGTTTTCCCATTTTTTAATAGAAGCTAATTCGCCACTAAGCATCATATTAATATCTGTATTGTAAAATTCTAATTTTACTTCGGGTTTGTTTTTAACTATCGGAATAAAAGCTAAAGACAAGGTTTCAATTTCTTTAAAACTGTGATCTTTTGTCTTTAAATTTATATACTGAGTGTTGATGTAACATTTTTTATATAAAGAAAGTTCAATAGTATTTTCTTCTGGTTGTTCTTTGAGTTCTTTATTAAAAAACACAACCTTTTTATTACTATCTATTCCAATAAGATAATTTCCACAAAACTCATGTGTATCAATTTTGCATTGAAGTTTATTTGCTTCATAATTAATTGTTTTTAATCTATTATTTTTCTTCCTTTTTCGTTGTTGATTTAAAATTATAAATGGTGCAGTACAAATAAGCACTAAAACAACACCAACCAAGATGCTTCCTGAATTCATTAGTTTAATTTTATTAAATGTATATATAGTTAAGTAGGCGAATAAGAATTTATAGCGCCTTAAAGATGATGTGAATAGCTAAGTTTTGCTATTTTTTACATCAATTACCAATGGTAATGAAAAGGAAAAATTAAGTCAGATTTTCTTTGTTGAAAAAGAAAATTTTTAGCTGTATTAGTGTATTGATAAAACTGAAACTGAATAAACTGTTCTAGTGATTTGTTTGTTGCAAAAGGCTTAGCAGTTTGTTCTTCAGAAGTAGGAGTATAAAGATTTCCACCAGATTGATTTATCGTTACTTCAGATACTTGAATTGCGTAAGAAAAAACAGAAACAACAGAAGAAGGTTTTTCTTTAGAAAAAGAAGAAACCTCGTTGTGTTTAATATTGGTTGCATTTGTGTGTGTAATCCCTTTTGAAAAAGAGTAACATATAATTAGCAAAGCTAATCCCCAAAAGTGCAAATATTTTTTCATGCTGTAAAAGTAAATAACAAAATTAAATAGCAGTTTTATTTAAGCAAAAATTAACACTGTCAATTCCTTCTTGACTTTCAGAAAGGACAACAAGTGTGTCATTTGCTTCAATAACTGTTGAGCCGTTTGGAGTTAAAAATTTATCATTTCTTTTAATCATTGCAATAATAGCGTTTCTCGGAAATTTTAATTCTATAATCTTCTTGTTAGCGGCATAACAAGTTGGAGATATTTCAAATTCTTTCATCGTAGTTTTTGGTGAGTCAGAAATAAATTTATCTAAATCGGTAAGAATTTTTTTCTTATCTGGCGATGCAACATTTAGCCATTTTGCAACAATAGATAACGTTGTTCCTTGAATTAATACAGAAGTCACAGAAATAAAAAAGACAATGTTAAAAATATTATTAGCTTGTTCAATTCCCGCTAAAAGCGGATACGTTGCAAACACAATTGGAACCGCACCACGTAAACCAACCCAAGAAATATAAAAACGCCTACGAAGTTTCATTTTAAAGAATAGTAAACTGATAAACACGGCAACAGGCCGCGCAATGATAATTAAAAACAAAGAGATTAATAATCCAATTCCCATAAACGGAAAGACTTGCGTAGGAAAAACAAGTAATCCTAAAGTAAGAAACAATACAATTTCCATCAACCAAGCCAAACCATCATACATTTTTAAAATGGTTTTCTTGTGAATCAAATCTTGATTTCCTAAATAAACAGCACAAATATAAATGGCAAGAAATCCATTTCCACCTACAAAATCTGTAGCGGAAAAAGTAATAAACATTAAAGCAATTGCTAAAACAGGATATAAACCTTCAAAGCCAAGTTTTATTTTATTAATAATAAGCTCACTTAATTTACCAAAACCAAAACCTGCAATGGCGCCAAAAATCATTTGTTGAAAAAACAATGGAACCACAGAAAGTAACCCTTGATCTTGATTTACAACCAAGCTTAAAAAAGCAATTGTTAACACATAAGCCATCGGATCATTACTTCCGCTTTCTAATTCTAAAGTAGGTCTTAAGTTTTTTCTTAAAGCCAAATTTTTAGATCTAAGAATCGAAAAAACGGCGGCTGCATCTGTGGAAGATACAATAGAGCCTAACAACATGCTTTCGTAAATTGTAAAATCGGTAACATACCAAACAAAGATACCAACCGAAACAGCCGTAAGTAAAACGCCAAGAGTAGATAAAGCAAGCCCTTCCTTTAATATTGGTTTTACACTAGACCATTGTGTGTTTAATCCTCCAGAAAATAAAATAAAATTCAGCGAAACAATACCAATAAACTGCGCAACTTTTGGGTCATTAAAACGAATGCCGATAATTCCGTCAGAACCTGCCAGCATTCCAATTGTTAAGAAAAGAATTAATGTTGGAACGCCAAATTTATACGATGTCTTACCAACGACAATACTTAAAAAAAGCAAAAGAGAGCCAACTAATAAAATGTTTTCAATGGTTAAGTTCATGAAAGTTTTTGTATTTCTATGTAAAGGTAAATGGAATTTGAGATTTTTTAATTTTAAAGATAGTTTTTTTTGAAAAACAATCAATTAATCTTATTCTAAAATAAAGATAAAAGTTTTTAAAATTTTGATAATTCTTTTTTTGAATTGTATTTTTACTTCATCAATAAGAAAATATATGAAAATCATTATATCTCCAGCAAAGTCATTAGATTTTGAAAGTAAAGTCCCAACGAGTTTGCATTCTCAACCACAATTTTTAGATGATTCTATAAAATTAAATAAGAAATTAAAAACCTTATCTAGAAAAAAACTGTCTGATTTTATGGGGATTTCGGATGATCTAGCTGCACTAAACTATGAACGCAATCAAAATTGGAGTTTGCCATTTACACCAGATAATTCTAAACAAGCCATTTTTGCATTTACAGGAGAAGTTTTTAGAGGAATTGATGTACACACTTTAGATTCTGATAAAATTCCGTTATTGCAAGATCGTTTGCGCATTCTTTCTGGATTGTATGGTTTGCTTAAACCATTAGATTTGATACAAGCATATCGACTAGAAATGGGAAAAAAGTTAAAAGTTGGACGGACAGAAAACTTGTACCAATTTTGGGGAGATAAAATTGCCGAATCTTTAAATGAAGAATTATCAGAAGACGATTTGTTCATCAATTTAGCAAGTTCAGAATATTTTAAAGCGGTCAATCAAAAAGTTTTAAAAGTGCCCATGATTACGCCAGTTTTCAAAGATTTTAAAAATGGTCAATACAAAACGATTATGACGTTTGCAAAGAAAGCCCGAGGACTAATGGTGCGCCATATTATCGACAACAATGTAACAACCATTGATGCTTTAAAAGGATTTAATATTGAAGGTTACGCTTTTTCGGAAAGTATGTCTTCAGAAACAGAATTGGTTTTTACACGTTAATGCAAATTAGAGAAGCAAATACAAATGATGCTGCAATGATTGCTGAACTAGCAATCACAACCTTTGATGAAACTTTTGGACATTTATTTGAAGATAGACACATCTTATTAGATTATTTTGAACGTACCTTTTCTGAAGATAAAATACGAAACAGCATTCAAAAAGAAAATAATGTATTTTGGTTGACTTTTGTTGATGATAAACCTGTTGGATATGCAAAATTAAAAGTGCATTCGTCATCAGAATTTGTTCCTATAAAAAATAGTTCTCAGTTGCAGAAAATTTATGTATTAAAAGAGTTCTTATCCCTGAAAATCGGATTAGAGCTCCAGAAAACATTATTGCAAAAAGCTGCCGATTTAGGAAGCGAGCAAATATGGCTGTCTGTATATGTTGACAATCCTAGGGCCATTAATTTTTATCTAAAAAATGGTTTTGTAAAAGTTGGAGAGCACCAATTTCAAATTGGAAGATATGTTTTTGATTTTATCGTGATGAACAAAAATTTACAACTTTAAACCTCTGCCATTCTGCATTTTTTTTAATTAAATAGATTTCTCAATCGTTCCTCATTTCGAAATGACAAACCGTAACAAAATTTAATAAGATTGCTTCATTACATTCGCAATGACCAAACTTTGCCACTTTGAACCTTTGTTGCTTTGCAACTTTCTAACTTTTCAACTCAATAATTAGCAATCCGCCAAACGAACCGTAATTGCCAAACCACCTTCAGAAGTTTCTTTATAATTTCTGTTCATGTCTTTTGCTGTTTCCCACATCGTGTCAATTACTTTATCTAACGGAACTTTAGTTTCTTTTGGGTCAGTATCCAAAGCTAATTCTGCGGCATTAATTGCTTTAATTGCTCCCATTGCGTTGCGTTCTATACACGGAATTTGAACCAAACCGCCAATCGGATCGCAAGTTAAACCTAAGTGATGTTCCATTGCTATTTCAGCAGCAACCAAACATTGTGCAGGTGTTCCACCTAAAACTTCAGTTAGTGCAGCTGCAGCCATTGAAGAAGAAACTCCAATTTCTGCTTGACAACCACCCATCGCAGCTGAAATAGTTGCATTCTTTTTAAAGATACTTCCAATTTCTCCAGCTGTTAATAAGAATTTTCTAATGTCATTAAAATCTGCTTCATGGTTTTCAATTACCAAATAATACATTAAAACAGCCGGAATTACACCAGCACTTCCGTTGGTTGGTGCTGTAACAACTCTTCCTAAAGAAGCATTTACTTCATTTACAGACAACGCAAAACAACTTACCCATTTTAAGATTTCTCTAAATTTTACTTCAGTACTTCTAATGGCAGTAATCCATTCTTTCGGGTTTGTATAAGAACTATCTTTAATCAGTTTATCATGCATGCTTAGAGCTCTACGTTTTACGTTTAATCCGCCAGGTAAAATCCCGTCTGTATGACAACCAATGTACATGCATTCTAACATCGTGTCCCAAATTCTACGCAATTCAAAATCAATTTCATCAGCAGACTTTAGTTCCAGTTCATTTAGAAAAACAATATCAGAAATTAATTTATTCTCTGTTTCGCAATAAGCTTCTAGTTGTGCCGCTCTGTTTATTGGAAAAGGAAAATTCTTTTTAGAAATTTCTATTTCGTCTTCTAAATTGTCATTTTCTTGTACAATAAATCCGCCACCAATAGAATAGTAGGTTTCTTTAGAAAGCACTTTATTATCATGAAACGCGGTAAAGGTCATTCCGTTAGAGTGAAACGGTAAAAAATCTCTATTAAAAGTGATGGTGTTTTCGGTATAAGGAACATCGTCTAAAGCGTTCAGTTTTAAAATGCCAGTTTCTTTTATGTTTGATATAATACTATCTATAGAGTCAATCGGGATGTATTCTGGATCTGTTCCGCTTAAACCTAATAAAACAGCCAAATCTGTTGCATGCCCTTTTCCTGTTAAAGAAAGAGAACCATATAAATCTACTTTAATATGTGTAACAACATCGGTAATAATTTCTAGATTTAATTTTTTTATCCAAAGTTGAGCGGCACGCCAAGGTCCAAGAGTATGAGAACTTGATGGTCCAACTCCAATCTTTAACATATCAAAAACACTAATAAATTGCGACATACTTAAATTTTTGGCTAATGTATAAAATTTGTCGATTTGAAAAATTTTATTTCTTTTATTTTACGATGTTCAAAAACACGAATTTATGTCAACCTGTCATATTTTTTAAAATGTGATTCCTAGAAACTGACAATTTATTATTTAAAAAGAGATGGCATACAAATTGACTATTAGAGAATTGTAAAATTGAAATAACAATATTAATTATATAAATAACAATTATGAGTAAAATTATAGGAATTGACTTAGGAACAACAAATTCATGTGTTTCCGTAATGGAAGGAAATGAGCCAGTTGTAATTCCTAACGCAGAAGGAAAAAGAACAACACCATCTATTATTGGGTTTGTTGAAGGTGGAGAACGTAAAGTTGGTGATCCAGCAAAAAGACAAGCGGTAACCAATCCTACAAAAACAGTGTATTCTATCAAACGTTTTATGGGGAATAAATTTTCTGAGTCTAAAAAAGAAGTAGAAAGAGTTCCTTATAAAGTGGTAAAAGGAGACAACGATACACCAAGAGTAGATATTGATGGTCGTTTATATACGCCACAAGAAATTTCTGCAATGATCTTGCAAAAAATGAAAAAAACTGCTGAAGATTATTTAGGACAAGATGTTACTGAAGCGGTAATTACAGTGCCAGCATATTTTAATGATGCACAAAGACAAGCTACAAAAGAAGCTGGAGAAATTGCAGGTTTACAAGTTCGTAGAATTATCAACGAGCCAACTGCAGCTGCTTTAGCGTATGGGATGGATAAAAAAGGAACTGATCAAAAAATCGTTGTATTTGATTTTGGTGGAGGAACACATGATGTTTCTATTCTAGAATTAGGAGACGGAGTTTTTGAAGTATTGTCTACTGATGGAGATACACATTTAGGAGGTGATGATGTTGATCAAAAAATTATTAACTGGTTAGCAGAAGAATTTAAAGCGGAAGAAAACATGGATTTAAGAGAAGATCCAATGGCTTTACAACGTTTAAAAGAAGCTGCTGAAAAGGCGAAAATAGAATTGTCTAGTTCTGCTTCTACAGAAATTAACTTACCATATGTTACTGCAACTGCTAGTGGACCAAAACACTTAGTAAGAAGTTTAACAAAAGCGAAGTTTGAGCAATTAATTGACGATTTAGTAAAAAGAACAATTGCTCCATGTGAATCAGCATTAAAAGCGGCAGGTTTATCTAAAAGTGATATTGATGAAGTAATTTTAGTTGGAGGTTCTACAAGAATTCCTGCTGTACAAGAAGCAGTTGAGAAATTCTTTGGAAAAACACCAAGTAAAGGAGTAAACCCTGATGAAGTTGTTGCTTTAGGAGCTGCAATTCAAGGTGGAGTTTTATCTGGAGATGTAAAAGATGTATTGTTATTAGACGTTACACCTTTATCATTAGGAATCGAAACAATGGGGAATGTATTTACAAAGTTAATCGATGCAAATACAACAATTCCAACAAAGAAATCGCAAGTGTTTTCTACAGCAGTAGACAATCAACCTTCAGTAGAAATTCATGTTTTACAAGGAGAAAGAGCAATGGCTGCAGATAATAACACTATTGGACGTTTTCATTTAGATGGGTTGCCACCAGCACAAAGAGGAATTCCTCAAATTGAAGTAACTTTTGATATTGATGCAAACGGAATTATCAAAGTTTCTGCGCTAGATAAAGGAACGAACAAATCTCACGAGATTAGAATCGAAGCTTCGTCTGGATTGTCAGAAGAAGAAATCGAAAAAATGAAGCAAGAAGCAGAAGCAAATGCTGATGCAGATAAAGCAGCTAAAGAAACTGCAGAGAAAATCAATGGAGCAGACGGTATGATTTTTCAAACTGAAAAGCAATTGAAAGAATTTGGAGAAAAATTATCTGACGATAAAAAAGCACCAATTGAAGCTGCATTGGTTGAGTTAAAAGCTGCACACGAATCTAAAGATATTGCACAAATTGATGCTGCAATGTCAACCATAAACGAAGCTTGGAAAGCTGCTTCAGAAGAAATGTATAAGGCAGAGCAAGAAGCGCAAGCAGGAGCTGGAGCACCAGAAGGTCAACCAGAAGCAAACGACGCTCAAGCAGACAATGTTGAAGACGTTGATTTCGAGGAAGTGAAGTAAGTGAAATAGTATTTTGTTTTCAAAATACGTAATTGAACTTATCCCGCTGAAAAGCGGGATCTCAAAACAGATATTTCTGAATAAGAAATAGACCTTTTGGAATAAGATTCAGAAATATAAAACAAAACGCAATCATTAAGTTGATTGCGTTTTTTATTTTTGTCATTGCGAGGAACGAGGCATTCTTTCTGTGATAAAACTGATTTCTTCATTACATTCGCAATACGTTTTAATTACAGATTTTGAAAAGCTACAATCCAACCAATTTTTTTAAACATACTTTTTGTGAATTTACAAAAGTGATTGACTTTGAGTTTCCAGAAAACACACATTATAAAAGCAAATCAAATAGCTTCTATTTTTATACGGATGAAGGAGTTTACAGAAAATCAAATCACTGGGGACGCGTTGCAAATTGCAGATGGCGATTACTTTCTGATGAGAAAATTAAAAGTAAAAATGATTATATTGGGTTTGCAAAATGGACAGATTTTTACGCATTAAACGAAGCAGAAAAACAGTTCTATATTGCAGTTGATTTTAAAAACAAGCAGGTCAATTTTCATCATAAAGCAAATAAAGAAGATGTTTTTTTGTTTTTTGCAGTAACTGCTCAGAAAAAAGTCTCACAAATTAGAAAGTTGTTTGTAGATAAAAAATGGGCAAACTATTTTGAAGAGGATCTTGAAGTGCTTCAAAAAAAAATAATTACGACTTTTATCAATTCTAATAAAACTTTGCAAGAAATTAAGCTAGAACATCAATAAAGATTTAACATCATATCCTATTTCTTTTGGCTTTTATTTGTTGATAATTCCGTAAATTTATACCATAAAATTTTACTGAAATTAATCGTATTTTTTACAATTCATTATATGAACATACCACAAACTAGTTTGCCAAGAGTTGTAATTGTTGGTGGAGGTTTTGCTGGATTAGCACTCGCAAAAGGATTAGAAAAAAAAGAAGTTCAAGTTGTTTTAGTTGATAAACACAATTACCACACTTTTCAACCATTATTATACCAAGTTGCAACTGGCGGATTAGAACCAGATTCTATTGCATTTCCTATCAGAAAATTATTTAACAATTTAAAATATTATCATTTTAGATTGGCAGAGGTGTTAAAAATTCATCCAGAAAAAAATGAAATAGAAACATCAATTGGCAATTTAGAGTATGACTATTTGGTTTTGGCAACAGGTTCTAAAACCAATTTTTTCGGTAATAAAAATATCGAAAAACATGCAATGGAAATGAAAAGTATTCCGCAATCTTTAAATATTAGAAGTTTAGTCTTAGAAAATTTTGAAGAAGCTTTACTCACATCAGATTTTGAAGAACGCAAAGCATTAATGAATTTTATTATTGTTGGTGGTGGACCAACAGGAGTTGAGTTGGCTGGTGCTTTAGCAGAAATGAAAAAAGGTATTTTGCCAAAAGATTATCCAGATTTAGACATTAGAGAAATGCAAATCAATGTAATTCAAGGTTCAGATCGTTTGATTGATGCAATGAGTGCTAAAGCATCTGAGAAAGCAGAAGATTTTTTAGCTGATTTAGGTGTAAATATCTGGAAAAATTTGCGTGTAATCAATTATGATGGTGAGTTGGTAACAACCAACACAAATGAGGTTTTTAAAGCCGCAACTGTAATTTGGGCAGCAGGAGTTCAAGGAGAAACTATTAAGGGTTTAAAAGAAGAATGTATTGTTGAAAGAGCAAACAGAATTAAAGTTGATGCTTTTAATAAAATCAACGGATATAAAAATATTTTTGCGATTGGTGATGTTGCTGCCATGAGTTCTGAGAAAACTCCACACGGACATCCAATGATGGCGCAACCAGCTTTGCAACAAGGAAAACTATTAGCGAAAAATATTTTAGCAGCATTAAAATCAAAACCGTTACAGCCATTTGTTTATAATGACAAAGGATCAATGGCAACAATTGGTAGAAACAAAGCCGTTGTAGATTTAAAAAGATGGAAATTTCAAGGTGTTTTTGCTTGGTTTGTATGGATGTTTGTGCACTTATTTTCTTTAATAGGTTTTAGAAACAGAGCAATTGTGTTTTTAAATTGGGTGTATAATTATATTCGTTTTGATAGAGAATCAAGATTGATTATCAGACCTTTTAAAAATAAAAACAACCAATCTTTTAAATAGCAAGATTTGTCAACTATTTCACATATAAAATGTTCAAATTGCGGTGTTTTTAACACCAATAGAGAATATTGTAAAAATTGTAATTCGTTAATTTCCCATAAAAAAAAGGAAGTTGCAAGAGCAACTCAGGTTCAAAAAAAAGAAATTTATTTAGCCAAAAAAAAGCTAGAGAAATTAAATTTTGCAGATAAATTAAGAAACCATCCTTTTTTTCTTGTAAAAATAGTTGGCTGGATTTTACATTCGATTTGGTTAATGCTAAATATTATAGGAGGTTTAATTGCTTGGTTTGTAGCAATGGTTGCTGCCGGATGAAAAAAACACTTACATATTATGTTGTAATTTCTGTAATAATTGGAAGTGGAATTTACTTGTGTGAAAAAAGCGAAATTGTTTTACCAAAAATAATTCGGTTTTATGTAAACGATTTTTTAATTATTCCGATTGTTTTATATATCAGTTTATTTGTAATTCAAAAAATAAAAGGAAATACAAAACTTAAATTATCATTTAGAAATATTTTATACGTATGCGCAATGTATTCTGTAATATTTGAATATTGGTTACCAAAATTCCATCCAAGATATACATCAGATTTAGTTGATGTTTCGTTCTATTTTTTAGGCGGATTTGTGTTTTTTTATTTACAAGAAAAAGAACTTAAATTAGTTTCTTAACGATGAATACAGAATCTGTAAGAAAAGAAAACGTTGCTAGAATTAACAATGCAATTCTGTATATAGAAACACATCTTTCAGAGAAATTAATTTTGAGTGATATTGCCAAAGAAGCCTATTTTTCTCCTTTTCATTTTCATAGAATTTTTTCTTTAGTTGTAGGTGAAACAGTCAATAATTTTATTGCTCGTTTACGAATAGAAAAAGCAGCTAATTTTTTAATTCACCAAAAAGAAATATCAATTACAGAAGTTTCGGAAATCATTGGTTTTACAAGTTTATCCTCTTTCTCTAGAGCGTTTAAAAAATTCTACGGAATTAGTCCCGCAGAATTTAAAGAATTAAGTCCAGAGAAATATAGCAAGATTTGTAAAACAGAAAGCAAGAACGGACAAGTTGTTGTCTCTTTTGAACAATACATTTGCAATGTAAATAACGCATTAAATTGGATTAAAATGAACGGAAAAACAACCATACAAAACGTAGAAGAATTACAATTGGCATACATTTCTCATAAAGGTGAAATGGAAAAAATTGGAAAAGTTTTTAACAGATTAATTCAATGGGCAGCTCCAAAAGGATTGATGAATCAAGAAAATTTACGATTGCTTACTATGTATCATGATAGTCCAAAAATTACAAGTCCAGAGAATATTAGATCGAGCATAGCAATTGTGTTAAATACCGAAACTACTGTTGAAGGAGAAGTGCGTTTAAAAACAATACAACCAGGAAAGTGTATTGTTTCAAGATTTGAAATTACACCAAACGAATTTCAACAGGCTTGGGAATCTAATTTTGTTTGGATGTCAGAAAATGGGTATAAAAAAGGTGATAAAGATCCGTTTGAAATTTATTATAACAACGCTGCAGAACATCCAGAGAATAAATTTATTGTAGACATGTGCATTCCTGTTTTATAGTTGATGCATTAAACTTTACATTTAAACAATTCATCATTACTTTTTTACAATTCAGTAACTCTTTTTAGTCAGAGCTTGTTTTCTGCTACATCTTTGTGGCATCAAACAAACAAAATAATTCACAAACATGAAACGACTATTATTTTTTATCATCGCAATTTGCCAAATTTCTTTAGCAGCACAAACCACAGTTTCGGGTAAAGTAACAGATAAAAAAGGAGAACCAATTATTGGTGCAAATGTTTTTTTAGATGGCACTTATGACGGAACATCAACTAACAAAAAAGGAGAATTTTCTTTTACAACTTCAGAAAAAGGAATTCAAACCTTAAAAATTTCGTTTATTTCATATGTATCATATTCTAAAACCGCGGATGTAAAAACATTCTCTAAATTGCTGATAAAATTAAGAGAAGATGTAAATACTTTAGATGCTGTAAATATAAATGCTGGATCTCTTGAGGCCGGAGACAACGCTAAAGTTACCGCTTTAAAACCATTAGATATTGTAACAACAGCTGGTGCAATGGGCGACTTTGTTGCGGCTTTACAAACATTACCTGGAACCACAAATGTTTCTGAAGATGGACGCCTTTTTGTGCGTGGAGGTGATGCTGGTGAAACGCAAATTTTTGTAGACGGAATTAGAGTTTTTACGCCGTATTCTCCAACACCAAATAACATTCCAACTCGCGGACGATTATCTCCGTTTTTATTCAAAGGAATTACATTTTCTACTGGTGGATATTCTGCTGAATACGGACAAGCATTGTCGAGTGTTTTGTTGTTAAATTCTATTGATGAACCCACAGAAGAAAAAACAGATTTGTCTTTTATGACACTTGGTTTGGGTTTAGGAAACACACAAATTTGGGATCATAAATCGTTAAGTGTAAGCGCATCATATATAAATTTGGCACCATATAATGCAGCTTTTCCAGACAATGAAGTTTGGCATAAATCACCAGAAGCTTTAGGCGGAGAAATGATTTATCGTCAGAAAATGAAAAATGACGGAATGTTAAAAATGTACGGAGCTTTTAGTTATTCAGATTTAGATGTAACCCAAGAAGATATCAATTTACCAAACGGATTTCGTTTTGGATTAAAAAATAGAAACGTATATTTTAATACTTCTTACAAAGGGTTTTTAAAAAATAATTGGACCTTTTTAACTGGTTTATCATTCACAAACGATCATTCTGATATAAAGTTAGAAGCTGATGAAGTTACAAATGACGAAAATTCGGCACATTTTAAAGTGCGTTTCAAAAGAAACATAAACAATAGAGTGAAACTAAATGTTGGTGCAGAATATTTTATGACCAATTTTAAAGAAGATTATACAAGCACAAATGTTGGGAATTATAACTACGGATTTGACAATAACATTTTTGGAACCTTTGCAGAACTAGATGTTTTTTTCTCTAAAAATGTTGCCGCAAAAATTGGATTGAGATCAGAATATTCGCAATTATTAAAAGAGCTTACACTTTCGCCAAGACTTTCATTAGCATATAAAGCGAGTGAAAATGGACAATTTTCGTTGGCGTACGGACAGTTTTATCAAAATCCAAATAGTGAATATTTAAAATTCAACAGTAATTTTAAAGCTGAAAACACTTCGCATTTAATTGCTAATTATCAATATGTAAATGATAAGAAAATTTTAAGAATTGAAGCGTATTATAAAAAGTACAACGACTTGGTAAAATACGATACCGATTTTACCTTGCCAACATCAAATTATTCTAATAATGGCTTTGGATATGCAAAAGGATTGGATGTTTTTTGGAGAGATAATAAAAGCTTTAAAAATACAGATTATTGGGTTTCTTATTCTTTCTTAGACACCAAAAGAGATTATAAAAATTATGTTGCTTCTGCAACGCCCAATTTTGTGACAAAACATAATTTGTCTGTGGTTGTAAAGCACTTTATATCTGATTGGAAAAGTCAAATAGGATTTAGTTATAATTACGCTTCTGGTAGAAATTTTACAAATCCAAATATGACAGGATTTTTAAACGATCAAACAAAAAGTTACAACGCGTTAAATGCCAATTGGGCGTATTTAATTAGTCAACAAAAAATACTGTATGTATCTGTAAGTAATGTGTTGGGAACTAAAAACATCAACGGATATCAATATTCAAATCAACAAAACGCACAAGGAAAATTTGATCGTAGAGCGATAACTCCATCTGCTGATAGGTTCTTCTTTGTAGGTTTCTTTTGGACGATAAGTGATAACAAAAATGACAATCAATTAAAGAATTTATAAATTGATTACAACTCAGTCATAGAAAACAACAATTCGGTTATAAATATATTTTTAGGGCTTTAAATAATTAGATATTTGAACAGAAATAAAAATCAAACATTATGCAAAAAGTAATTTTAACGTTCGTACTTATCATCACAAGTTTTTTCTTTTCACAAGCATTTGCTCAAGAAAAAGAAGCAAACACACTTACAATAACAATCTCTGGAATGAAATCGGACAAAGGTGACGTTTTTGTAGCCTTGTACAATTCTGAAAAAGATTTTTTAAAGAAAAGTTTTAAAGGAAAAATTGTAAAAGTATCTGCTAAAAAAGCAACCGCAGTTTTTAAGAATATTGAAAACGGAATTTATGCAGTTTCAGTTTTTCATGATGAAAATAACAATAAAAAACTAGACACTAAAATCTTCGGAATTCCGAAAGAACCAATAGGAATGTCTAACGGCGCAACAGGATTTATGGGACCGCCAAAATATAAAGACTCAAAATTTAGTGTAACCAAAGACATTACAATTCCTATAAAAGTAGAATAACTATCGTTATTGCGAATGAAATGAAGCAATCTTTTAAATTAATGAGATTGCCACCAAATTAAAATTTCTCGCAATATCAGTAATCATTATAAACAAACTAAAATATTTAAAAATGAAAAAAATAACTCTAGTAGTAGCAATCATTTTTGCAGCAAACAGTTTTGCTCAAACACAATATGAAAAAGGAATGACCAAAGCATTTGAACTTTGGGGACAACAAAAAAATACGGAAGCTGTTCAGCTTTTTGAAAGAATTGCATCCGCAGAAAAAGACAATTGGTTACCACCATACTATGCAGCAACAATAATGATTATTGACGGTTTTGCTATCAAAGACGAAACAAAGTTAAAAACACATTTAGACAAAGCACAAGCGTTGTTAGACGATGCAAATACACGTTCTAAAAGCAATCCAGAAATAATGATTACACAAGCTTTATTAAACACGGTGTATGTTGCTTTTGACGGACAAAAATACGGAATGACATTATCTGGTGAGAACATACAATTATACAATGCAGCTTTAAAAATTGCACCAAACAACCCAAGAGTTGTTTTAGGAAAAGCACAATGGGATATTGGCGGAGCAGCATTTTTTGGACAATCTACCAAACCATTTTGTAAAGAAATAGAACGTTCTATAGAATTGTTTAAAACGGAAAAGCAAAAAGGAAAGTTTCATCCTTTTGGTGGCATTGAAAGAGCGCAAGAAGCTTTGAAACAATGTGGGAAATAAATAGTTTTATAATTAATTGAATTTAAAAACCTTCATCAGAAATGATGAAGGTTTTTTGTGATTTACAAACGCTTTGGTTAAACTGTTTTTTAATGTATTTTAGGTTTTTTTGATGTTAGTTTTTACACCATAGCCAAATCAAAATCCTCAGAACTTAGTTTGATTTTTTTTGTTCCAATTACCTGGATAGATTTTTTTATTTGACTTCTTCGTTTTTGTGAAATTGTTGTTGGGACTAAATCAGTTAGGTCTATTTTTAAAAGGCGGTTAATTACTATTAAATCATTTAATGTGAAAGGAGAAATTCCATTCATTAATTCAGACATATGGGTTTTGCTATTATGTCCTAAAAGAGTCATTAAATCTTGTTGAATTAGGTCGAATTTTTTTAATTGTTTCTTAATCAATTCTTTTCTACGATAAGTGAACTGACGTTCTTTTTCTGCTATTAATTCGGCTAAATCGCTTTCTTTCAATTTAACGTCATCAATTTCTGATGAAGACCAATTCTTGGCTTCATACTTTTCTATTAAATCTCTTAATTGTTTGCGCACAGGTTTGAGCTTAGAATTCTCTTTGCAAAGAATTCGTAGCTTTCTGTCAGCAATCATAGCTCTTTCAAGCTCCAACTCGTTTTTAAGCTTTCCAGCTTCCAAAACTTTTTCAATATCAAACTGTGTATTCATAATCTAGTCTATATACTCATTTACTCTAAGCCATTTTTTGATGGTGTTTTTGTTACCTTTAAACACGGAATCATATTCTTTATGAGTTCCAGCCCAAACGATAGTTGCTTCACCATCTTCATCAAATTCAATCAAAATTAATGTGCGGTGAATATTTAGGTCGAAAAAATAGAAACCGTCATTGTGGACACAATCAGCATCTGGTCTGTCCTTCTTTAATTCTTCTCCATTTGCCCAATTTCCTAATTCAATTTCCTGAATCAAAATATCAATAGCTTTGACTAATTTGGTGTTTCCTTTGTTTTTGTTTTTAAGCTTCACGAGCCTTTTCTTACCAATTAGTTTCATAATAATATACACAAAGGTAATAATAAAGTTCGGATTATTTCCGAACTATTGTTAAATTAATGCTAATTTATATGATATCGAACGTTTCAATGATTTATATCAGCAGTTAGCGAAGTTATCAAAAAAAGAGATTAGAAACAAGCTAAATTACAGCGCTTTATTTTTAGTTTGTATAATTTCTGCGGCAATACTAATTGCAATTTCTTCTGGAGTTTCACTTTTAATATGAATTCCAATTGGCGCAAAAACGGCATCAAGTTCTTCTTGTTTAAAACCTTCTTTTAGTAAAACTTCCCACATGATTTTTAGTTTGGCTTTGCTTCCTAAAACACCAACATAGGCGTAGTTGTTTCGTAGCAATTGACTCAATACCAATTTATCATCTGTATATTTATTGGTCATAATTGCTACATAACTATCGTTTCCTTTTTTAATGAAATCGGCAATTTTTGTATACTCAATTACGTGTTTTTGATGCGCAAAAGTGTTTGATTCTAAGGTATTTAAATGATCTCTGTTATCAAAAACTACAACCGTAAAGTTTAAGAATCGAAACAGTTTAGAAACCGCCAAACCAACATGTCCGCCACCAACAATATACAGTGTTTCTTTAAAGCCAATATGTTCTTTAAATATCCATTCGTTTTCAGATTCTATTTGCGTTTCGTATTTATTGGTACAAGTATTTTTTGAAAGCTGAATTCCGTTTGGAGTAAAATATAAAGTTTGTGATTCGTTATTGTAGATGCAGTTTAAAATATTTTCTACAAGTTGAATATCGGTAGTTTGTAAAGGATGAAAAACCACCGTTTGTTCACCAGAACAAATCATTCCAGATTTGTCTTTTCCGTTTCCTTGGTGAATTTGTTTTTTGAAAAATATTGGTTGATTTTCTTTCTGTAACAATTCTTTTACTTCTTCTACTAAGGTAAATTCCATTACGCCACCGCCAACAGAACCATAAATAAATCCATCATCAGCAACCAGCATTTTAAATCCTTTTCTGCCAGGCGAACTTCCAAAATTTTCGATCACCGTTAAGAGATAAACCTTTTTATCTTGTTGTAATTGTGTTAAAAGTTGTTGCCAAAAATCCATAGTTCTATTTATGTTAGCAATATACAAAAATGCAAATACTAGAAAACGGGTTTTTAGTGAATTTCATTTATCTTTGAATTAAAAGAATTTTACATGGAGCCAATTTTAGAAGAAAAAGATGCTTTGCGAAAAGAAATGTATAAAAAACGTGCAAGAAATAGATCTAAAGCTAAAAAAGAATATGATTTATGGATTTGTGCTGAACTAGAAAAATTGGTAAAAGAACGAAATGTAAAAGTGGTTCATGCCTATTTGCCAATGGGAACAGAAATTGATATTCGTCCATTTATACAAAGTGCATTAGTAAAAGGAATTAAAATTATTTCTCCAAAAACGTTGCCAAAACGTCAATTAGAAAATTTAGAATTACATGCTTTAGAAGCTATTGAAAAAGGTGTTTTTGGTACGTCTCATCCAGCAAATTCTAGCATTTATTCTGGAAATTATGATTTGATTATCGTGCCAGGTTTGGCTTTTGATCATCAAAATTTTAGATTGGGTTATGGCGGCGGGTATTACGATACCTTTTTAGCGCAACATCCAACTACTTTTAAAATCGGAATTTTTTATCCGTTTCAAGAAGTAACTTCAGTTCCTAAAGAAAACCACGATGTTTGTATGGATCGAATTTTAGTAAAAGAACTAGTCTAACTCGTTGTCCATTTTAATAAAATTCTGTCAGTTCGAGTGAATTTCACGATTGAAATGAGTGAATTTTGTATCGAGAATAAGAATTTTATCATTTAAAAAGTTTTCGATACAATTTTTCGTTCCTCATAATCACTCGAACTTACGTTTTAATACAATTTAGAATTATTACTTTCTCTTAAGTTTTAGAATAAATTGTTTAAAGAGCTTTCTAATTTTTTATGAGCAAACTGAAAACCTGTGTTTTCTATTTTTTTAGAAGAAACTCTACTTCCGGTTGTTAATATTATTGACAATTCACCAAAAATTAGTTTCAATAAAAAAGCAGGAACTCCAATTGGTAGAAACGGTCTTTTTGTTTTTTTAGCCAATAGTTTTGTAAACGTATAGCTGGTTTGTTCTTCTGGTGCAACTGCATTAAAAATTCCTGTTAACTTATTGTCAATAGCAAAAACGAACATGTCTGTTAAGTCATTGATGTCAATCCAAGGGATATATTGTTTTCCGTTTGCAATTGGAGTAATAATTGGTGTTTTCATTTTTTCTAACGCTCCGCCTTTTTTACTCAATACAATTCCGAGTCTAAAAATTGTAGTTGGAACAGCAATTTTATCAAACTTTAAAACAGCATTTTCCCAAAGCTGACAAACTTCACCTAAAAAGTCGTTTGCAGAAACATCGTTTTCTGTGAAAATTTTCTTTGAAGTAATTGCGCCGTAATAACCAACAGCAGATGCAGAAATAAAACCACGAAGCGGCACTTTTAACTCTTGTACTTTATCTAATAATAGTTGTGTAGATTTTGTTCTGCTAATAATAATCTCTTCTTTTCTTTTGGATGTCCATCTTTTATCGGCAATTCCTGCGCCAGCTAAATGAATGATGTAATCAAGGTTTTCAAATGCTTTTTCATCAATAAAATTATTAGAAATATCCCAAGAAAATTCGTTTTTTTCTTTTGGAGTTCTTGTTAAAATACGAACAGTATATTTTTTGTCAGTCAATTTTTCTGCAAGTAGTTTTCCAACCATTCCAGTTCCTCCAGTAATTAAAATTGTAGCCATCATTCAAAAATAAGGATTCTTTTCATAAAAAAAATAATTATTTTTTCATCACTTAAATCGCATAAAATCAAGTATTTATAATTTATTTTTTAAATAAAATTCATTTTTATCAAAAAAAATAAAACCGTGTCTTTCATTTTCTCGTAAGTAGAGGTAAATAAGTAATTAACTAAAATTTACAATCATGAAAAAAATGAAATTAATTATTGGAACATGCGCATTTGCAGTATTAGGTTTAATCTTATATGCAGCAGATCATATTGATGCTCCAGCAGTCTCAGGTGGTTCAAGTGACATCACCGATTTTTACGCCTTTCAAGGTGAAAACACCAACAATTTAGTTTTTGTTG
Source organism: uncultured Flavobacteriaceae bacterium (assembly GCA_913065125.1). GTDB lineage: Bacteria > Bacteroidota > Bacteroidia > Flavobacteriales > Flavobacteriaceae > Polaribacter > Polaribacter gochangensis. Next base: position 309,268 of record CAJYAG010000003.1, read on the forward strand.
CCAACGTACAAGGGTTATTAAGTCCGATGGCATCGCAAACAGCAAAATTTGACGAAAACGTTTTGGTAGAATTTAACATTGATACCAACGATGACAAAATTGAAGATTGGGTAATACAAGCAATTCCAAGAAACGGAAAAATGTATTTCTTCGGTCCGTTTATGCCAAATAGTACAGGTGTAAATAGTACAATTCCTACAGATGATTCTGAATATGGAGTAGCAATTACGCCATACGGAGCAAGTGCAATTGTAGGAACAAAAGGAGAAATGAAATATTTTGCTGGTCCAAGAGACGATCCTTTCTTTATGGATTTTGCGCAATACGGAGAAATTATTGGAGGTAGAGCAACAAGCTTTAACAATCCTGGAGCAGATACTTTTGCAGGAACAAATGTTTTATCTATTGTAGTTGAAGTTCCAAAATCTATGATTGGCGGAACAGGAACTATTAATACTTGGGTAGAATCAAAAGTAAAACAATAATAAAATATCAACTTTAAAACTTAAAATTATGAAACTTAAAAACATAAAATACGTATCAATCTTAGTAGTAGCAGTAATTGCTTTTGCAAGTTGTACTAAAGAGGATGCAATGATGGAAGAAGTATCAATTGATTTTTCTGGAACTTTTGTTCAAAAAGATCAAATGGGAAGACCAGCAATTAATACTGTATTTGTAGATTCAAATATGAAAGATGCTTTTAATACTACAATTCCTTCTCAACAAGGAGCTGCATTTCAAACAATGTTCGAAACAAATTTAAAAGCGTTAAGTCCGGCCTACGCAAATGCAGGAGATAAAAATGCATTAATGTTAGATGCTGCAACTTTTACAAGCGTTTTGGCAACCGATGTATTAACGGTTTCTTTAGACGGAACAACTACTTTTTATGACGGAACCAATGTGTTAACAGGTAGAGCGTTGGCAGATGATGTTATTACTGTAGAATTGTTATTGATTTTTGGAGGAGAAGATTTTTCTGAAAACCCAACATTATCAGATGATCATGTAGATGCAAATGATAAAACTTTTTTAACATCGTTTCCTTACTTGGCTTCGCCTTGGTAAAAAGCAGAATTTAAAAATTGGCTGTTGTAATATACAGCCAATTTTAAATACTAATTATGAATTAAAATCCTTCGAAAAATGAAAACCCAACAAACTATATTTTTTGCATTATTTACTTTTGTTTTACTTAGTTGTTCAACAAAAAATAATGCTACAATTACACACAAAAGCGATTACGATAGGTATTTAAATTTATCGGAAAATACTTCAAAAATAACAGCCCAAAAAGAGCTTGTTTTTTGGCAAGAAAAACTTCAAAAACAACCAAGTCAATATCCATATTTAGGGAAGATTGCAAGCGCAAATACACTACTTTTTTCATCTGATGGAAACATAAAGTATTTAGTGAATGCAGAAAAGAAATTAGAAGAATTAAACAGTAAAACCAAGTATACAAACTCTGGGAGTTTAAGAGCTTTGGCTAGAAATTATATTTCTCAGCATAAATTTAAAGAAGCTTTAGGGTTGGTAAAAAAAGCAGAAACTTTAGGAGATAATTTAAAAGCTACTCAAAAAATGCTTTTTGATATCCATTTAGAGCTAGGAAATTATACAGAAGCAGAAAGTTATTTAACAAAAATTAAAAGTTTTTCAGATTTTGATTATTTGATTAGAGATTCTAAATGGAACGACCATATGGGCGATTTAGGTGCTGCAATCCATTTTATGGAAAAGGCAACTGGAATTGCTGAATCTTCAAATAACACAAATTTAAAAATTTGGTCTTACACAAATTTAGCAGATTATTATGGTCATAATAATGAAATTAAAAAAGCATATATTTTTTATTTAAAGTCTTTAAAATTAGATGCTAATAATTCGTATGCAAAAAAAGGAATTGCTTGGATTGTGTATTCTCATGAAAAAAATCCAGAGGAAGCATTGCGAATTTTAAATTCGATTTCTAAAGAAAACACCTCTCCAGATTATTATTTGTTAAAGGCAGAAATTGCCGAGTTTAAGAATAATTTAACAAGTAAAAACGAAAACCTAAACTTATATTTGTTAGCTGTAAATAATGACCTTTATGGCGATATGTATAATCAATACAATGCCAAACTATTTTTAGAAGAGTTTGATAAAAAAGCCGAAGCTCTGGCAATTATTCAAAAGGAAATTGAAAACAGACCAACTCCACAATCTTATGATTTATTGGCGTGGTATTATTTTCAAACCAAAGAATATACTAAAGCATTAGAATTAATGAATTCTTATGTAGTTGGAAAAACATTTGAGCCAGAAGCGCAATATCATTTAGCAGAAATTTACAAAGTAAACGGTTATACAAAAAAGGCTTTAAAGATTAAAAAAGAATTGTTAGAAAGTGCTTTTGAGTTAGGCCCGTTAATGGTAAAAAGAATTAGGAATATTTAAAAATAGCTATCTTGAAAACAAAAATTTTACTTACAGTATGTACAGTGCTACTTAGTTTACAGAGTTTTGCACAGCAATTTTCTGGTCGAATTGTAAATACAGATAAAGAACCTTTAGAAAATGTTTACGTATATAACACTACATCAAATAGTCATACACACACAAAAATTAATGGAGATTTTATTTTAGAAAACAGTAAAGTTGGAGATGTTATTGAAGTAGGAATCTTAGGTTATAAAAAACTACAATTTACTTTAAATGACACTCAGCTTAAAAACAGCACAACGTTAATTTTAGAAACCAAAGTGTTTTTATTAGATGAGCTGATGTTGACTAAAAAAATGGATCCAATACAAACTGTTGTAAAAATAGATTTGGCTAAAAATCCAGTAAATTCATCGCAAGATATTTTACAAAAAGTTCCAGGTTTATTTATCGGTCAACATGCTGGTGGAGGAAAAGCAGAACAAATATTTTTACGAGGTTTTGATATAGATCACGGAACAGATTTAAGTTTGTCTGTAGACGGAATGCCAGTAAATATGGTTTCTCATGCGCACGGACAAGGATATAGCGATTTGCATTTTGTGATTCCAGAAACCATTCAAAAAATTAATTTTGGTAAAGGACCTTATTATGCAAATCATGGAGATTTTAATACGGCTGGATACGTAGATTTTAAAACTAAATCAGCAATACAAAAAAGTCAAATTAACATTGGTATTGGTCAATTTAATACTTTTAGAACCTTAGGAATGTTTAATTTATTAGGGAATAAAAGTAATGAAAGTGCTTACGTTGCTTTAGAATATTTAGCAACTGATGGATTTGTAGAATCGCCTCAAAACTTTAGCCGAATTAATTTGTTTAGTAAATACAATACATACTTAAAAGACAACAGTAAATTTACATTAACAGCTTCTCATTTTACAAGCAAATGGGATGCTTCTGGGCAAATTCCGCAAAGAGAAATTGATAATAAAAATATTACTCGTTTTGGATCAATTGATGATACCGAAGGAGGAGAAACATCTAGAACAAATTTAAATTTTCAATACAATAAAACCTTGGATGATAATGTAGAATTACAAACCAACGTTTTTTATACAAAATATGCTTTTAAACTGTTTTCAAACTTTACGTTCTTTTTAGAGGATCCAATAAATGGAGATCAAATTAAGCAACAAGAAGATAGAGATATCTTTGGATTTAATTCGCAGTTTAAAAAGAGTACAAACATTTCTGATATTGATGTAATCTTAACAGCAGGAACAGGTTTAAGAACTGATATTGTAAAAAAAGTTGAATTATCGCACACACTAAACAGAAAAACATTGCTTAATAATATTCAGTTAGGTGATGTAAATCAAACCAATTACTATGCGTTTTTAAATGCTGAATTTGAATTTGGAAACTTTACAATTGCACCAGCTCTGCGTTTAGATTATTTAGATTTTCAATATAATGATGCTTTACAACCAACTTACACAAGTGAATCGGCATCTAAAGCAATTGTAAATCCGAAGTTAAACTTTACCTACACACCAAATGAAAATGTACAATGGTTTGTGAAATCGGGAATTGGTTTTCACTCTAACGACACGCGTGTAGTTGTAAAACAAACCAATAAAACATTGCCAAGAGCTTATGGTTTAGATGTTGGAAATAGTTGGAAACCAACATCAAAATTAATTGTAAACACAGCACTTTGGTATTTATTTTCTGAGGAAGAATTTGTGTATGTAGGTGATGCCGGAATTGTAGAACCATCAGGAGAATCTGAACGTTATGGTTTAGATGTTGGAATCCGTTATCAATTTGCAGATTGGTTGTACTTTAATACAGATGCAACTTTTACTAAAGCAAGAAGTGTAGAAGAAGTTGCGGGGCAAGATTATATTCCTTTAGCTCCAAAAGTTACTTTAACTGGCGGATTATCAGTAAATAATTACCATAATTTTTCTGGCGGAATTAACTATAAATATATTGGAGATAGAGCTGCAAACGAAGACAATTCTATTGTAGCAGAAGGATATTTTGTTGCTGACGCGAATTTAAATTATAAAATGAACAACATAACATTGGGTATTTCTTTTGAGAATTTATTTGATGTTGCGTGGAACGAAACTCAGTTTGCAACAGCATCTAGATTAAAAAACGAAGTAAATCCTGTAGAAGAAATCCATTTTACACCAGGAACACCATTTTCGGCAAAACTATCAGTTAGCTATACATTTTAAAAATACAGTTGATTTAATCGGGGGATTTTAATCAACCTTTGTTATTATCTGGTTTTGAAGGATTCAAATAATAACAAAAAAATAGCCGCTTTTAAAGCGGCTATTTTCATGTGTAAAATCTTCTCTTTAAGGGCTTACTGCACCTAAAGTATACAATTGATCTAGTGTTGGAGATTTGCTTCCTCCTTCTGGCTCTAATGTAATTCCGAATGCTTGAGATTGGTTAGGGTTTTCAATCGAGAAAATCTTATTTGCATCCGCAGTAAAATTATCAATTGTACCTAAACTTGTTGGCGACAACGGATTTAGTTTTAAAGACCAAACCTGATATACTTTTCCTTCTGGTGGATCTGGTAAACCTTGCGCGTCTAAATAAATATTCTGTGTTTTTTTATCCCAATATACTTTTGCGTACGCTTCAGGAAAAACTTTTTGTCCTTGTAACGGAATCGAAATAATATTTTTATCTCTAATTATTGTCAGTAATTTTTTGTTCTGCGCTAAATCTGTTGATGCTTTTTCTAATTGCAACTCAAATTGCTGTTTTTCTGTGCTTATTGCTTCTAGTTTGTTGTTTAAATTAGTAGTGTTATAAACAGAATACGCAAGTGTGGAGCCAACAATAATTGCTGCTGCCCAACCAGAATATTTTGCCCAGTTATTTGTTGATTTTGATAAAGAAACTACTTTAGGAGTAGTTTCTCTATCCTGAATCATTTTTATTAAAATATTTTTAAAAGAATTTTCTGTTTCTTTTGGTGCAACACTAGAAGTTAGTGTAGAAATGGTTTTTTCTATTTCTCTAATTTCTTCTAATATCTCTGGATGTTCTTGTAGTAAACGATATACTTGTTCGTTTTCTTTTTCAGAAAGCGCACCCGCAATATATAGCTCTAATATTCCAGATTCTATGTGTTCGTTTTTTGTCATTATTTTAGCATGAGTCTTAGCTCATTGATACAATTTCTATTTCTTGTTTTAATAGTTCCTAACGGAACATCTAAGCTTTCAGAAACTTCTTTTTGAGTAAATCCTTTAAAATATAAAAGTTCAATTACTTTAATACACTTATCTTTTAACTTATTTACAAAGTTTCTAATCCCGATAGCATCCGTTTTTGAATCTAAACTATCATGTGTCTCTAATATATCTACGAAAATTTGGGCATCAAGGTTTTTAGAATTGTTCTTAAAATTTTTAGAACGTGTTTTATCTATGGCTGCATTTCTAGCAATATTGATAATCCAGGTAAAAAAACGCCCTTTTTTTGCAGCATAAGAATCTGCATTGTTCCAGGCTTTGATAAAAACATCTTGCGCAATTTCTTCTGCAGATTCTTTATCTCTGACAATATTAAAAACTACACCTTGTACACTTTTATGGTACATTTCATATAAGGTTTCAAAAGCTTTTACATCTTTATTTTTAAATTGAACAACAAGTTCTTCTAATTGCATCTATTAGTTTTTAAGAGGCTGTAAAATACTAAAAACAATTACCAATCTCCTCTAGATTTTATATTCTTTTCGCAAAGTAAAATAATTTCAGAAATTCTTTTTTCTCTTGTAGCTTCTCTTTTAGCTTGATGCAACCAATACAAATAGCTTTTTCTATAACTTGGAGCAAAGTTTTTATAGTTTGAATATGCTGTTGATTTATGATCGAATTCTTGTTGTAAGTCATCAGGAATAATTCCTTTTTCCACGGCATCTAAAGCCGTCCATGAGCCATTTTGTTTAGCGATTTTAATTTTATCTAACCCAGAAGCATGCATTAAATTATTTTTCACTAACTCTTTGATATACCTTTTGTTTAAAGCGCTCCAAACGCTTTTGTCGTTTCTTGGGCTAAATGTTTGTTTTCTTTTTCCGTTTCCTAAACTTTTCACGGTAGAATCTATCCAGCCAAAACACAAAGCTACTTTTACAGCTTCTTCCCAACGCATGGATTTTTCGCTGTTTTCTACTTTATAGAAAATTAAATAAACGCCTTTAGAGGAACTGTGATTTTCCTCTAGCCATTTTCTCCATTCAAGATCATTTTTAAAATAGAGTTCTGGTTTTATTACCATTTTCTAATAATCTTAGAAGGAAAAACAACCACACTTTCGTGTCCATCTTTTCCAACTGCGGCAACGCCAAAAAAGAAATTGTCAACTACAATACCTTCTAATAAAAAACGAGAAACATCGCCAACATAACGACTATTATCCCAAGTAGGAGAAGTAGTGTCTCTCCAGTAGATTTTATACCCTTTAGCGCCTTTTACTTTATCCCATTCTAATTTTACAGATGCTTGAACTGCACCGCCAATTCCAACATTTGTTGGTGAAGGTGGAGCAGAAGCCAAACCTGCCATTGTAATTGCATTTACGGCGGTTAATTTTTTAGCATACTCAAAGTTTACGTGCTCAAAAGTATCGCCGTATTTAATGCCGTTTTCTACTCTAATATTTTGATGTTGTTGTGTGTAATTTTCATGCGCTTCCATAATTCTGATTCCGGCAAACCCCAAATCGTTAAAAGGTCTGTGATGTCCGCCACGACCAAAACGATCTAATCTGTAAATCATCATCGGATTCATTTCTGGCAGGTAGGTTTTTGTCATTTTATGTGTATAACGAGCTAATTGACGAGAAATTCCGTCAACTTCTCCGCCATAAAAACGTCTTGCTCTACGTTGTCTTTCTGTTTCATTAGCAGGAACTGGTTCAGAGAAAATTCTAAACGATCTATTGTCAATGACGCCGTCAACACCAGTAATGTTTCCAATCATATCATTGTTTAAAACACCAATAATATTCCAACCTTTATCTTTTGCATATTTTGCCAAACCTGCACCTCCAAACAACCCTTGTTCTTCTCCAGATAATCCAACATAAATAATGCTATTCTCGAATTTATATTTTGATAAAACTCTTGCGGCTTCAATGGTTCCTGCCATTCCGGAAGCGTTGTCGTTAGCGCCAGGAGCATCTGTTGTAAAATCAGATCCATTACTTGCGCGAGAATCAATATCGCCGCTCATAATAATATATCTATTTGGATATTTTGTTCCTTTTTGTACAGCAACAACATTTACAATCCAAGCGTCATGCGGAACTCTATTGCCCATTTTTGTAGTCACTAAATCTTTTTGATAAAAGACATTGATACAATCATTACAATCTTTAGAAATGTTTTCGAATTCAGATTTTATCCAACGGCGTGCGGCTCCTATTCCGCGAGTTGAAGAAATGGTGTCTGAAAAGGTGTTTCTTGTTCCAAATTCAGTTAACGTTTTAATGTCTTTTTTAATTCTATCTGCAGAGACATTATCAATAATGTCATAAATTTTTTGATCTGTTTGCGCCGATAAAATAATGGTTGTAAATAACGCGAAAGTTGTAAGTGTTTTTTTCATTGATTTAGTTTTTAAAATACCAAAAAGGAATACGAATATCTGTGCCTAATATAGTGTCTTTTTTCCTTTTTCTGAATCGTTTTAATGTAAGAATATGTTTTCCTTCGGAAAGGTTTTTAATGTTGATATAAGTTTCGAATCCAAATTGATTTTTATTATTCTTGGCAATTAAAAAATCTTTATCAAACTGAATGGAATCAATATAAATTTGATGTGTTTTGTTTAAAATTTCTAAATATTTTTTAATCAAGCTATCTCTTTTTACCAAAGATTCTGTAGAATCATATTTTATAACATCTGACTTAAATCCTCTTGTATCATTTTTTGGACTTAATGATGGATGATAATTATAAATTTGGTTTTCTACATTTTCTGTAAAAACTTTAAATACTTTTAAATAAGGATCAGTAATTACTTTAGATTGAATGGTGGCAACTCTTGCAAAATCATCACCGTTAACTAATAAATCTTCATAGTTCCTTTTATCAATATATGTAGAAGACACATATCTTGCTGATTCTAAATAGTTGGTTTTGTTGTTTTTAAAAGAGATAAGAATTGAAATTATTATATAGGATGGTACCAGAAAAAAGCTTAACCTTTTGGTGAATTTATTATCTAAAAAATTATAAACTAATGGTCTGTATAAAAAAGTAAGGGTAAGATAACTAAACACCCAATAAAACGGAAAATAGATTTTAGAAAGCCATTTGTTCTTTTTTAAAAAACCTTGAGTTAAGAAATCTATAAAGACCAAAAAAGCACCAATTAGTATAAAAAACAATAGAAACACACCAATAAATATTCTTGGAAGCTCTGGTAAACTATCATTAGCAAGAATTAGTGTTGCAATACCAACAATACTAAGTATAATGATAGAAATTGAAATAACGTAGAAAATGAGTAAAAATGAAGCCGCAAATAAAACACTACAATAGTTTTCTAAAGTAGCAACATACTTATCAAAAGAAACAATTTTCTTTTCTAGGTGTTTTGTGAATTTTGGACTGTAGTTTAGCTTTTCAAAATCTATTTCTCCAGAAACATAACGCAAGCCTAATGCGCCAATCCATAGACCTCTTAGAATTACATGAATTAATAGGTTGAAAATTAAAATACAACAAGCTATAAAAGCAATTAACAATAGCGCGAAGGCATAAATTTGTTTGTCATTTTCCGCCACATTCATTTCCGTTCTAACAAACGGAATAGCAGTAATTAACCCAAAAATGGCGAAACCAGAAATCAGTAATTCTAGTTGCCAACTTTCTTGTTGTAATTTGTCTAGCAACTTTTTAAACTTACTATCTTTATAATCGTTATTCATTAAAAAAATAATTTCTTTAAAGATACAGACTTTTTAAAAACAAAAAAACCATTTCAGATACTGAAATAAATTCAGCATAAATGAAATGGTTTTAGTAATTGAATTTTAAAGAAAGAAGTTATTCTTCTTTGTCCATTTTTTTAACCAAGTTAAATCCAATAAATAATGAAGCTCCTGCACATAAAAAGATAGATGCTGCGTAAAATGTTTCTGGACTTACATATTTTTCTGGACGGCTATTCCAAGGGCCATCATAAGCAAAGTTATAACTTAAAAGTGTTCCTAATAAAATTCCGACTCCAATTCCCATTGCTAACAAACCTAAGTTTAATATAAAAACTTTTGCCAAAGAAGGTGCGCCTTTTCTTCTTTCTCCTTGCATAAATATTTTTGCATCTACACCTTTTTCTATTAAAGCTAAGCGTTCTTTATTTCTAGTTGAAAAGAATAAATAGAATATTCCGAATATACTTCCAAAAATAATTGCCATGATTGCTACTTCCATAATTGTTATTTTAAATGATTAATTTTAATGCGTTCATTCCATATGACTTTGTCTTTTTAGAAAAGGTTACAAAAAAAGATAAATAAATTTTCTTTGTCATTTCGAGCGAAGTGAAACGAAGTCGAGAAATCTTTAATTTGTGTTTTGAGAGTAAGATCTCTCCGCTGCGGTCGAGATGACATGCTATTGACATTTTGAGCGAAACAAAGTGAAGTTGAGAAATCTTTAATTTGTATTATATTTTTTGAAAAATTTGTAACCTTTTTTATATCTTATAAGTCAAAGATACTAATGACCAAGCTAACTGAAGAAAACTATATAGAAAACACCCTTAAAGGAGATTCTACTGCTTTTGCTTTCTTAATTGATAAGTATAAGGATATGGTTTTTACGCTGGCACTAAAAATGGTAAAGAGTAGAGAAGTGGCAGAAGAGGTTTCGCAAGATGCTTTTTTAAAAGCCTATAAATATTTATCGAAATTTAAAGGCGATTCAAAATTTTCTACTTGGTTGTATAAAATTGCTTACAACACCTGTTTGGATGCAATAAAAAAGAATTCGAATCAAAAAAATAATATACCTATTGATGAAATTACAATTAATTATATTTCATCTGTAGAAACTGTTTTAGATGGAATAGAAAGAGAAGAAAGAGCAGAAATCATAAACGATTGTTTAGAACAATTACCAGAAGATGAAAAAGCAATGTTGTTGTTTTTTTATTTTAAAGAGTTAAGTTTAAAAGAAATTACAGAAATTACTTCTATGGGTGAGGCAAACGTAAAAGTAAAATTACACAGAGCTCGTAAAAAATTATTGAGTATTGTAAAGAATACAGTAGAACCAGCATTAATTAGTCATTATGGGAGAAAATAAGCACATTAAAGAAATAGATGCTTTTGCAAAAAAGTATGTAAAAGAGATTCCGACAGAAACTCCTTCAGTAGATTTTACATCAAAATTAATGAAATCTATTGCTCAATTAGCACCTGTAAAAAGCACACTTGTTTACAAGCCGTTAATTTCTAAAAAAGGTTGGTTTTTTGTTGCATTATCTATAATAACAGTTGTGCTTGTTCCTTTTAATACCAATACCAACAAAGAAGAAATAGTTACATTACCAAAACTAGATTTCTCTTTTCTAACTAAATTGAGTTTTTCTAGTGCTTTTGAAAATCTAGCAGTTTCTAATACTATATTTATTATTACAGTAATTTTTGGATTGTTTTTGTTAGTCCAAATACTCTTCATAAAAGGATTTTTCGAAAAAAAACTACATTAATTTTAATCTGAAACCAAAGCTAATTGTGTGCCTTTTGAATTGACCAAAATTCTCGAAATATTTTTAAATTTGTTTTTTGGAAACGTATGAAAAATACTCCAATTTTTATCCGTTGCAGGGTTAAATTTCATTAAAGTGTTTCCTACAGCCATTAATAAGGTGCCGTCTGGTAACCAACAAATATCTTCTTTTTTACCAATAGTTTCAATAATTTTTCTTCGTTCTCCATTGTTGGGGTTAAACATTGTAACTTCCCATTGTTCCTTTTCTTTGTTGATATAACTCACAAAAGTAGTATTCGGAATATGATGTACAGATCTTCCTACTTTTTTCTGAATTGTTGTATTTCTATTTAACTTTAATTCGCTTTTTATTAAATCTAAATCTTCACCGACAATAACAACATTTATCGTTGTGTTTTTATCGAGCCACATCGGATATGCCACTTTTAAATCTGCAATAATTTCTGTGCTTTCACCAGTTTTGTAATTGTATTTGTAAAATCGTTGTAAACCATCAGTATCTAGTCTTACCGCAGAAATATCTTTAGATTTCGGAATTCGTTGCGGCGAATATTCTCCGCCATTTGGTGTAGTATTTATAAATTTAATTTCCCCAGTTTTTATATTGTATGCTGCAATATCTGTTTGTTTATTTCTGGTTGATGAAAAAATAACTAAATTATTTGAATAAAAATATGGCTGACTATCGTATCCTGGATTATTTGAAATATTTTTCCCGTTACCAACAGACCAATTTCCGTTATTTTTGTCTAGATTAAAAAGATATACTTCTGTGTTTGTTTGCGCAACAGCAAAAGTAGTTGTAAATAAAAAGAATAGGATATTTTTCATTTTTTATGATTGAGTTTTATCAAATATACTAAAATTTTAACCCAAGATTTTGAAAATTCATAAATGTAAAGTATATTTGCCATATGGTAAAAATAATTTTACTTAATATAAAATATATTTGTCAATTATGAGTGTGAATAAAATAATAGAATGCGAACAAAAACGATTTACAAAACTTGCAAATTTTAGATTGTCATCTAAATTTATGCCAGTTGGAGTAGTACTAGGATTTGCATCAATCATTATGATGTTTGTAAGAGCTTTTGCATTAGAGGGAGATACAGAGTGGTTAAAATTATTACTACAAAAAACATTGTTAATAGGCATGTTGGTAATGTCGATTTCAAAAGATAAAGAAGAAGACGAAATGATCATTGCATTACGAGCACAATCGTATGCGATAGCTTTTATAATAGGTGTTGTGTATGCTTTGGTAATGCCTTATGTAGAATTTGGAGTAGATAGTGTTGTAGAGTCTAATGTTTCGGAATTTAAAAACTTAGGCGATTTTCAAGTATTACTTTTTATGCTAATGATTCAACTATTATTTTTTCATAATTTAAAACGTTTTAGATAATGGAAAACACCATAAAAGTAGAACGTGCTATTTTAAATTTAACTCAAGATGATTTAGCTAAAAAGATTGGTGTTTCTAGGCAAACTATTAATTCTATTGAAGCAAATAGGTATGTTCCTTCAACTGTTTTGGCCTTAAAATTATCTGAAGTTTTTGGGAAACCAGTAAACAATTTTTTTAAACTTCATAAGAGTGATTGATAAAAAACCTCTTTGTGAAAACAAGGAGGTTTTTTATCATAATTTATTTTTTCTTTAATTCAAAAAGATCTTTTCTACGGTCTTTTAAATTTCGTACACTTCCAAATTGATTCAAATCTTTTAGCAAATCTAAATCAACATCAGCAATTAAAATCATTTCGGTATTGGTTGTTGCTTCAGCTTTAATTCCGTTGGCAGGAAACGAAAAATCACAGGGCGTAAAAACCATCGATTGTGCAAACTGAATGTCCATATTATTTACTTTAGGTAAATTACCCACGCTACCAGCAATGGCAACATAACATTCGTTTTCTATAGCTCTTGCTTGTGCGCAATGACGCACTCTAGAATAACCGTTTTGTGTGTCTGTTAAAAATGGGATAAACAAAATGTCCATGCCTTCATCAGCTAACAATCTGCTTAATTCTGGAAATTCAGAATCGTAACAAATTAGAACTCCAATTTTACCACAATCAGTGTCAAAAGTTTTCAGTTTATTTCCGCCTTGCATTCCCCAAACTTTTGCTTCATCTGGAGTAACATGCAATTTTTCATAACGATCTGTTGTGCCGTCTCTTTTACAGATATAACCAACATTGTACAGCAATCCTTCTTTAAGCTCTGGCATGCTTCCGGTAATAATATTGATGTTGTATGTAATTGCCAACTCAGAAAATTTCTGAACAATTTTTGGTGTGTATTTTGCCAATTCTCTAATTGCTTCAGATTCTGGTAAGTGATTATTATCTGCCATTAATGGCGCATTAAAAAACTCTGGAAACAATGCAAAATCTGAACGATATGCAGAAACTGCATCTACAAAATACTCTGCTTGTTGCATTAATTCTTCCAAATCTTTATACAAACGCATTTGCCATTGAATTAGCCCCAAGCGAACCACCGTTTTTTTAGTCGCTGCTTTTTTAGATTTCTTTTTGTAGTAAATATTGTCCCATTCTAATAATACAGCAAATTCTCCAGAATTTTCATCGCCTTCTAAATAACCATTTAAAATTTTTGTTGGATGAAAATCATTTGATATTTGAAAGTTTAAAACCGGGTCATTGATTTCTTTACGTTTTACTTTTTCGATGTATTCTTTTGGCGATAAAGTTTCAGAAAATGTATGATAATTCGGAATTCTTCCTCCAAATGCAATGCCTCGTAAATTTAATTTTTCTGCAAGTTCTTTTCTGTAATCGTATAACCTTCTCCCTAAGCGTAAACCTCTGTATTCTGCTTTGATAAATACATCGATTCCGTACAAAACATCTCCGTCTTTTTTATGTGTATCAAAGGTGTATTTTCCAGTAATATCTTCGTAGGTATGTTTGTCATCAAAACTATCATAATCTACAATAATAGATAGAGCACAACCTGCTAACTTGCCATTAATTTTAATAACTACTTGGCCTTCAGGAAACTTATCAATTAACGATTTTATTTGCGATTCGCTCCAATACGAATCTGGCATCGTTGCATAGGCTTCAATCATTGCACTTTTTAAAGCTTTGTAATCATCAAGCGTTAAAAATTTAAGTTCTATGTTTTCTATATTTTGTAACATTTCTATTTTTGATTTAACAATACAATTATAGCTGTATTTTTTTTGCAAACATACTTAAAAGTTGTGTTGATTTTACAAAAGAAAAAAAATAGTTAATTTTTTGATTATCAATTATTAATATTAGTTTATGATGGTGTGTTTGCCACGGGAAGTTCTTTTTTGCTAGAAATAAAATTAAAAACTTCTCTAATCGTTTGTTTTCTAATTTTTCGTTGCATATCCATATCAACCTGCTTTAAAGTGTACTGAAATTTAAGATCTAAATAATCAACTTTCATTTCTACCACTTTTAAATTGTATGTTTTTGGCTCAATATATTGACTGAAACTTTTAAGCGAAGAAATAATCTCCTTTTCAAGTAGCTCAACACTATCAATATATTTTAAAGCAATTTGAAAATCCACCGTCATAAATCGAGCATCTCTTTTGGTGTAGTTGATAATTTCGTTGTAATGTACTTTAGAGTTTGGAATGATAACAATGTCATCATCATCATTTAAAACCTTTACTTTTAACATGCTAATTTCTACAATTTTACCTTTTAAATGATCAATTTTTACATAATCGCCAATTTCAAAAGTATTCGAAAAACTTAGATAAATTCCGCTGATAAAATCAACAATATATTCTTTTGTCAAAATTGCAATTGCTGCTGCAACAATGGTTAATGATGTGATTAAGTCTTTTGGATTTACGCCGCTAAAAAAACTGATAAGCATTATAATTACAGCAATCCCAACGGTAAAATTAGCAATATTTTCGATTCCGAAATGGACGTTGTTTTTTTTGCCTGTAGAAATTTTATTTCTTTTAGAATACAGGTATTTTGCCAGATTTGCCGTAAAAACAACAGAGATGTAAAAAATTAAGAAAGCTACAAAAGATTGTAACTCATTGTACTTTTGTATAAAGCTGTGAGTTGTTTGGTTAAAAAACTTTAGATAGATAATACCAACTAATATTATTGGATATATCACAAATTTCCATTTTCTATTCATCTTAATTTCTTTTATTCAAAGATAGTGAAAAGAAGTAAGTGCAATAAAAAAGAGTACTAAACTAGCAATAATTTTTAAAAGGCGAGATACATTACATGATTCGGATTTGTATGTGTGGCAGAAATTTTAAAGCCGTAAGTTCCTACAATTGTAAACCCCATTTTGGTGTAAAAATTAATGGCGCGTTTGTTTTCTATCCAAACATACAACCACATTCCTTGTTGTTGGTGTTGTTTAGCAAGTTCAATATTAAAATCAAATAATTCTTTTCCTAATTGCAAACCATAAAATTCTTTAAGAACATACAATCTGCTTAAGCAAGTTACAGTATTTGAAGTTATATTTTTGTTGGGTGTATTGAGTGTAATTTTAGAATATCCTGCCAGTTTATTATTGTGATATATCAAATAATAATGATTCTCAGTGTTTGAGATTTCTTCTTTAAACTTAGCTTCATTAAAATTTTCTGAAACATAAAAATCTACATCTTCTTTAGAAGCAGAATGTCCGTGCGCTGGTAAAAAAGTTTCTTTAGCAAGTTGTGCTAAGATTTTTGCGTCTGTTGGTTTGGCTTTGGTAATGTTGTGCAATTTGGATGTTTCGTTTAACGGTTTTGTGTAAGAATAATAGCGGATTTTCTTACACTAACTTTTCGGATTTTTACTGACCTTAAATTTATAATACTCATTTTCGTTTTAGCACTTAAACCGCTATTTTTTATATACGTTGTTAAGCCATTGGCTTTATTCCACAAACTTGCTAGCGTTGGCAAGACATACTCTTTTGCAATTTTGGGCTTGTGTGGTGGCTGAATCGAATTGCAAATGTGTATGGCTTTAAGCGTTGGCTTCATTTAGAGTATTTTCCAATGTTTCTTTAAATTCATTCTCATTTTCATTATTATAAAAAGGTACTCCAGTAATCAGATATTTGTCAGAGTCAATTTCAATCGTTTTTTTCTTTTCTCTAATTTCTTTTAAAAAATCTTCTTTCCATTTATCGTGTGCTTTTAAATGATTTCCTTTCGGTTCAATAAAAACTTGATAAGTCAATTCTTTTCCAGTTTTTTGTTTACAGAATAGAACAAAATCTGGTTCAAAAGCTCTTCCTAATTTGTCAATGATTTTAATTACTCTTTCATTACGAATCAGATAAATGTTATCAAATGACTTTTCTAAATTCTCGAAACGTCTTGCGAACATTTTCACAAACTCTTTTTCCTCACTTGTTCCGTAATTTGCATTATAAACATACCAAGGTTCATTTGCGACTAAACCTTCTTGTCCATCAGCTCTTTCACTATCTTTATAAACTTTTATTTCCTTGTCTTTAAATACTTCGTGAACAAACTTGTTTATATATTCAGAACCCTCATATTCGGTAAGATTAAATTTGATTTCAGATTCTATAGTTTGTAATAGTTTTTGAATAGCTAACAAATAGTCAAAGTTGGAAATTTCATTAAGTCTTGCTTTTGTTCCATTAAAAGTTATTTCTAAACTGCCTAAATAATTTTTATTTTCTATGAAGTTAGAAAGAGATGATATATTTGGAAAATAACGTTCCAAGCTATCGAAATAATAAAAAGGATTTTGAGATAAAGCATAACGAAGAATGTGATTTGGTATATCACTAACTTTAATATCTCTCTGTTCAACTTTTTCTGTTTTAGCTTCCTTTTCTTCTTTTACGAAAACTCCAGACATTAATCCGATTCCAGAGGAAAGTGTAAAATCTATATTTCGTTTAGAAACTCCTAAATCTGAAAATGATTTTACATTATCATAACTTTTTTCTACTTTTTTATTGAAAATTACTTTACCAGTTTTATAAAAATCTGTTTTCTTAAAATCTAGTTTTAATGTTAATTGTTTAGTCTCTATTTTATCTTCATCTTCGTAGATTCCAGATTCTACCAAAGCTTTTTTCAATTCCGAAATATATCTGTTATCCTCTTTTGTATGATAATACAGCTCTTCCAAAACTTTCAAATCATTTGAAGGCTCGTCATCATATTTACGTTTATATAATTCTTGTCCTTCTTCTAATACAAAAGGAAAATATCTAGCACCTCTACCAATTAATTGTGCCTCTGAAAGTGTTGTTTTACCAATTTTTGTATTGGAACCTCCGGTATTTTGTCCTTCATACAAACGAACAATATCAAACAAATTTAAAACGTCCCAGCCTTCATTTAATTTTTGGACTGCAAAAACAGCTCTAATTGGATTGTTTTCATCTTCCAAAGTGTTTAAACGAATTTGATTTAATTCAGCTTCTTTATCGTTATTAGCACTTATACAATTTTCTTCTTTAAAGTTTGATTTAATGCGTTTCGCAATTTCGTTAGAAGAAAGTTTTATAGCTTGAAAAAAAGCAAATGCCTTTTGAACAATTTCAACAGTTGATGTTTTTTTTATATTCTCAACGAATTCAGAAGATAATTCCTCAATCAAATTGTGAAAATTTTCTTTGTTTTGTTCTGATTCTTTAATAGTCTGTTTTGCCTTGAAAAGAATAACAGGTTTTAAATTGATGTTTTTTGATGTTGCTAACTCTTGACGATACAAATTCAAAATTAATGCTTGAATAATGCGTTCTTTTTCATTGTATAAAGACCTGATTAAATTAATTTCTTTAGAATATTTATCAATTCTAAATTGAGCTAGGTCGTATTTATGAATTACCTTATTTTGATATTTTTCAGTTATTTCTCTGCTTTCGTAATCTAATGTAGCCGTAAATTCTAAAAGAATATTTTCTAAATTTTGCTTTAAAATTTTAGTGACTGTATTTTCCCAAGATGGTACAAATTCATCTATAATCTTTTGTTTAATTTTTGTTGTTGAGCTTAAATGATGTGCTTCATCAGCAATAAGAACAATTTTTCTACTTTGAAAATCTTCATAAGTTACGCTGTTCTCTTTGGTTTTATTTAAGTCAGAATGCAATTTATGAATTGTCGTAAAGTGAATATTGATATTATCGTTATCGGCTTCTTCAAAATTTGAAACATCCTTAATTAAAACTTCTTTGCCATCAACAACTATTTTATCGGTAAATAAATATTTTGATGCCTGAGCGTTTAAAAAATTATCTTTGGTTTTAGTGATAATGTTGTTTGAATTAACAAAAAACAAAAAATTGCGATAACCTTTTTCGTAGAGATAAATCATTAAACCAGCCATAACAAGTGTTTTACCACTTCCTGTTGCCATATTATAGAGTAGGTGATAAGGCTTATTAGGTTTTTCCTCAAAATCTTCTTTATCTAAATATATATAACGTTTAAATGCTTCTTCTTGGTATGGTCTAATACCATATTTTATATTGTCCGAAATATAATTTGGAAGTACAACTTGCTCCAATGCTTTACGAGCAAAAGGATTATCAAATATGCTGTATAAAAATCCCATATTTAATCCTTTTTAAGTTTATAAAAATCTTGTGTTGTTTCAGTTTCTTCTTTTGAAAGTGAAAAGTCTTTATTATTAATTGAAGAAAGATTTACATATAATTGGTTTTTGTCTAATAACTCAATTAAATGTTCTTTTTGCTGTTTTAATTCTAGTTTTTTATACTCTTCTATATGTTCATCTTGTCTTTTGATGTCAACATTGTAATTTAAAAATGATTTTGCTTTCATTTCTTCCCAAATGTCTAATAGCGTATTGCTATCTTTTGCATCCTCAATTTTATCAATAAAAGTTTGATTGTATTTTTTTAGTTCAAAATAATTAAAAGAGCCACCACCATTCCATTTTAATTTTTTAGATATTCCAGATTTGTCATTGCCATTCATTACATCTACCATTCTTGGAATAGTCATAGTATTTAAGTAATCTAATTGTTCAATACCAATATATTGTCGATTCATCTTGTGGGCTACTGCACAAGTAGTTCCAGTTCCAATAAAAAAGTCTAAAACAATATCATTTTCTTCAGTACCTGCCAATAAAATTCTTTCAATTAAAGCTTCAGGTTTCTGACCTAAAAGATCTTTTCTCTCTTTAGACTGTGAATTTATCCTTGGGATATTCCAAAGAGTACCTACAATTTTATCAGTAGATTCATAATATACTACATTACCATTTTCATCCTTCACAGTTACCATTTTTTTGGCTTCTTTATCCCAAGTTACCTGGTTCTGTTTTCTTTTATTTTTTACAGGAACTTTAACGTGTTTAAAGAATTGGCTACCATTCTTCTTTGAGTAGAATAATATGGCTTCAGTATCGTTGTTGAAGTTTTTTGTGAATTGGAATTTAAATTTATTTTCATAGTACCAAACAATTTCATTTCTAAAATTATCCCTTCCAAAAACTTGGTCCATCAATAATTTTAAATAGTGAATTTCATTCCAGTCTGCTTGTACATAAAAACCTCCATCATCTGTTAATAAATCACGAGCAATTTCTAAACGACTTTTCATAAATGTTAACCAAGTCGAATGTGTAAACCTGTCATTGTATTTAAAAGAGTCTTTTTCAGTATTGTATGGTGGGTCTATATATATTAACTTTACTTTGCCAGCAAATTCTTCTTTCAGTGAATGAAGAGCTAAAAGATTATTTCCTTTAAGAATTAAATTGTCAGTAATTGTATCTTTTGGCAGTCCTCTTTTTTTGTTTATTTCAGCATCTCTATTAAAACCTTTGAAATCTTGCTCGCCATCCTTGTTAAAAGTTTTGACGTTTGCCAAAACTTTTGGTTCGAAAAGTTGAGTTATTTCGTCTTGAGCTAAAATTTCATTAAAGAAAATTTCCTCTTTATTTTCTTCTTCTTTGCTTTGACCTCCTTCTAAAACACAATCTTTAAATGGCCAAACTAAAGCAACTTCGTTACGTTGTTTTAAATACTTGCCATCAATCGTTAATCCGACTTTATTTTTATATTTTGTATAGCTGTCGTTTAAGTAGTTTTTTTGTTCTAAAAATTGTACCAAAAAGTTTTGGTTAAAAACTAATGTGCCTTTAATGTCTAAAAAGAATTTCTCTTTTAGTTCGTTATTTTCTAGCAATAATTCTATAAGGTCAGCATCAAAATTCTGTGCTTTATTAATTACAACCCATTTTTTTAATTCTCCATTGTCGGAAACAAAATTGTTTTCGGTTTTGAGTTGTTTTTCTAATGCTTCGTATAGTTTCATTTATTGGTCGTTCTTTCAATTAATAATTCTTTGACCTCTACGTTTAGGATTTCTGCAATTTTGTATAAGTCTTCTAAACTTGGTTGTCTTTTATTTTGAGCATAAGAGTGCACCATATTATAACTCTTTCCCAATTGTTCAGCCAACCAGATTTGTTTTATTCCTTTCTGTTCTAAAACCTCTTTTATTCGGTTCATTTTGAATTTTTTTAATTCAGTCCACTAAAGTAGATAACATTTTCAATATACTCACTAAATGAGTATTAAAATTGTCATTTCATATGAGTGAGTTGTGGGGAAAGGTAAATGTGCTTGACTATGCGTTGGCTTTTCAGCTTGTGGCTAAACGAAGTTAGCCTTTTTTTAGCAAAAAGTCAAATAAAAAAACCTCTCTGTTTGCACAAAGAGGTTTTGAAATATTTGGCAACATGGTTGCCTATTTAATCAATTCATAAGAACGTTTGATAAAGTTGGTCAACTCTTCACCGTGTAATAGGTTTTGAGACAACTTTGCCAAATCAAAAGATTGTTTAATTAAACGTTCTTGTTTTTTAGCGGTTTTGGTGTTTAAAATTTCACCAACTAAAGGATGATTTGTGTTTACTACCAAATTGTACATGTCTGGCATATTTCCCATTCCCATCATTCCGCCACCAGATGCACTCATTTCTTTCATTCTACGCATAAATTCTGGAACGGTAATTAAAAACGGAGACGCCGAAGAATCCATCGCTTCTAATTGAACTGTGTACGTTTCTTTTGGTACAGCAGCTTCTATAATTGGTTTTAATTTGTCTTTTTCTTCGTCAGATAATTTAGAAATAACCGTGTCGTCTTTCTTAATTAAATTGTCAATATGATCAGCATCAACACGCGCAAATTTTACTTTTTCGTTGCTAGTTTCTAACTTCTGAATTAAGTGACCAACAATTGGAGAATCTAACAATAACACTTCATATCCTTTTGCTTTTGCATCTTGAATATAACTGTGTTGTGCTTCTTTATTTGCTGCATATAAAATAACATGATTTCCATCTTTATCAGTCTGAGCATCTTTTGTTTTTTCTTTCAATTCATCAAACGTAAAGAATTTATCATCTACCGTTGGATACAATGCAAATCCTTTTGCTTTGTCAAAGAATTTATCTTCAGACAACATTCCGTATTCAATAATTACTTTGATGTCGTTCCATTTTTGCTCAAAATCTTCACGATTGTTTTTAAACAACGATGTTAATTTGTCTGCTACTTTTTTGGTGATGTATCCAGAAATCTTCTTCACCGCTCCGTCTGCTTGTAAATACGAACGAGAAACGTTTAAAGGAATGTCTGGAGAATCAATCACACCTTTTAGCATTTGTAAGAAATCAGGCACAATTCCTTCAACATTATCCGTTACAAAAACTTGATTTTGATACAATTGAATCTTGTCTTTTTGCATGTCCATATTCGGACTCAACTTTGGGAAAAATAAAATTCCTGTTAAGTTAAACGGATAATCAACATTTAAATGGATGTGAAATAACGATTCTTCAAATTGCATTGGATACAATTCTCTGTAAAAGTTTTTATAATCTTCGTCTTCTAAATCAGCCGGTTTTTTTGTCCATGCTGGTGTTGTATTGTTGATGATATTATCAACCTCAATTTGTTTGTG
Source organism: uncultured Flavobacteriaceae bacterium (assembly GCA_913065125.1). Lineage (GTDB taxonomy): Bacteria > Bacteroidota > Bacteroidia > Flavobacteriales > Flavobacteriaceae > Polaribacter > Polaribacter gochangensis. Next base: position 331,470 of record CAJYAG010000003.1, read on the forward strand.
TGGTTCTGTTGTTTCTTTACCGTCTTTATCTTTTGTAGTTTTTGGGGTAAAGTTTGGATCGTTTACTTTTTTTGTTCCGAATTTAATTGGAACTTGATTAAAACGATTGTACTTGTTTAGCAAACCAGAAATTTTAGATTCTTCTAAAAAGTCTTTTTCATCATCAGAAATATGTAAAATAATTTCTGTTCCTCTTTCTGTTTTGTCGTGTGCTTCAATGGTGTATTCTGGCGATCCATCACAGGTCCAATGAGCAGCTGGCTCGTCTTTAAATGATTTGGTAATAATTTCTACTTTTTCTGCAACCATAAATGCAGAATAAAAACCTAATCCGAAGTGACCAATTACACCAGTATCGTTATTGTCGTCTTTGTATTTTTCTAAAAATTCTTCCGCACCAGAAAATGCAATTTGGTTGATGTATTTTTCAACTTCATCAGCCGTCATTCCAATTCCGTTGTCTTTAATAGTAAGTGTTTTCTTTTTTTTATCGATGCTAATTTCAATTTTCGCATCACCTAATTCTACTTTGGCTTCGCCGATAGCGATTAAGTGTTTTAATTTTGTAGTTGCGTCTGTTCCGTTAGAAATTAACTCACGTAAAAATATTTCGTGATCAGAATACAAGAACTTTTTAATTAACGGAAAAATATTTTCTACCGATACATTAATGTTTCCTTTACTCATAATTTTATATTTATTTTAGATTTTTAATTTATTACTGTCACTTCGATTGATTTTCTTTTTTGAAAATTGTATCGAGAAGTCTTTTGTTCTCGATACTAATTTTATCGTTCCTCAAAATTCACTCGAACTGACAATTCGTTTATTTCAATTACTAATAGTCAAATAAAATACCAAAAGAAGATTTGTGACAAACTGACATAAAAAAACGCCAATATAAAATATTGACGCTCCTTTTAGTTTGGTTATAGTTGTTTGTGCTTTTTGTAAACCAAGTTACAAGATGTAAATATATAAATAAATTTAGTAAGTTTGATAGACTAAATTTTAATACATTAAAAAAGAAAATAAAACATGTATAATTCAAAAATAACAGGTTTAGGGTATTACGTTCCAGAAAATGTTGTCACGAACGATGATTTAAAGCAATGGATGGAAACGAGTGATGAATGGATCCAAGAAAGAACCGGAATTAAAGAGCGCAGATGGATAGATCCTAAAACTGGAGATACAACTGCTGTAATGGGAGCAAAAGCTGCTAAAATAGCAATTGAACGTGCAGGATTGACCAAAGATGATATCGATTTTATAGTTTTTGCAACCTTAAGTCCAGATATGTACTTTCCTGGTGGAGGAGTTCAAATTCAAGAAATGCTAGAAATGCCAACAATTGGCGCTTTAGATGTTCGTAATCAATGCTCTGGTTTTATTTATTCAATGTCGGTTGCAGATCAATTTATCAAAACCGGGATGTATAAAAACATTTTAGTCATAGGAGCAGAGAATCATTCTGGAGGTTTAGAACGTTCTACTAGAGGAAGAAATGTTTCTGTAATTTTTGGCGATGGAGCAGGAGCAGCGGTTTTATCTAGATCTGAGGAAAAAGGAAAAGGAATTTTATCTTCTCACTTACATTCTGAAGGAAAACACGCAAAAGAATTGGTTTTAGAAGGACCATCTACACAACGTTGGGTTCCAGAAATTATGGAAGAAAACAATCCTGATGATGTTTCTTATTATCCGTATATGAACGGACAATTTGTGTTTAAACATGCCATTACTCGTTTTTCTGAAGCCATTGTAGAAGGCTTAGAAGCAAATGATTTGCAAAAAGAAGATATTGATATGTTAATTCCGCATCAAGCAAATTTAAGAATCGCACAATTCATTCAACGCAAGTTTAGATTAGAAGACGACAAAGTGTTTAATAATATTATGAAATATGGAAACACAACTGCAGCGTCTGTAATTATTGCCTTAACAGAAGCGTGGGAATTAGGTAAAATAAAAGACAACGACTTGGTTGTGCTAGCTGCTTTTGGTAGTGGATTTACTTGGGGTTCTGTAATTATGCGTTGGTAATTCTTGAAAAATAAAAATTAACTTTTTAGCTGATATTTACAAATGAATAAAACCACTTTAGTACTAGGAGCGTCTGTAAACACTGAGCGTTACTCCAATAAAGCGATTCAAAAATTAAGAGCAAATAAAATTGAAGTTTTTGCGGTAGGTGCAAAAAAAGGAACTGTTTTAGATGTAACAATTGAAGTAGAAAAAGTACCATTTAAGAATGTTGATACAGTAACTTTGTATTTAAATCCTAATAGGCAAAAAGAATACTATGGCTATGTTATAGGATTAAAACCAACACGCGTAATTTTTAACCCTGGAACAGAAAATAGTGAATTTGAAAAGTTGCTAAAAGAAAAGAACATTGAAACAGAAGTTGCTTGTACGTTAGTACTTTTAAGCATCAATCAATATTAAAAAATGTAAATTGAATTGGCTTGTGAACTTTCTTTTTCAAATGCTTTATCCCCCAATAAATACTTTTAAAAAGCCAATCCAATTTACAAAAAAAAGTTATCGTTGAATTTCAGTGTAAATGTAGCTGTTCAAGTAATTTGATGCAATACTCATTATGAGTATTTTCTAAAAACTAAATTAAATTAGAATTGTTTTTAAAGTAAGTTGTAAGTTCTGCAGTAGAAGAAAGGTGTAGTTTTTTTAAAATATTTCTTCTATGAGTGTCTACCGTATGCTTGCTAATATTTAAACTGTCTGCAATTTGTTTGCTAGATTTTTTTGTAATTAATAACCGAATAACATCCCTTTCTCTGTTGCTAATAACGTCTAACAAATAGGTGTTAGAAACATTTTTATAAAACAATGTTTCGTACTCATTTTTATCATTCAAATACTTTGCACAAGCACAAATATCCATGTTTAAATCGCATTCTAATACGGTATAATGCGCCAAGCCTATCATCGGCTTGTTTTGATCGTCGAACTGAATTGGAGTAGTATTCTGAATAATTGTTACATAATTTCCTTTCGCATTTTTTATCCTGTAATTCCAAGTGTAACTCATTCTTTTTCGTTGCTCATCCGTTAATTCTAGCATCGTAAAACTCATAAGTTCTTTTAAGCATTCTAGCCAAGGACTTATGTCATCTTTATGAAACAACGACCAAAAATAATCCATACCACCTTCCATCATTTTATCTTTTGATAAACCTGTGCAAGCAGTAAAATTTTTACTTATAAATTCAAAATTCTGACTAGCCGTATTTGTAATACAGAAAAAAGTAGTGTTGTATGGGTAATAATAATCAAGTTCAATTAATTTATTGATGTGTTCTTTGACTTCAATATCTGGATATGAATCAAAAATTTCGTTATAAATTGTGTTTATAAATTGATATGCCAATTGAATTATGATAAGGGTTAAACTACCTTATAAAGATATCTTTTTTCCAGCTTCTGCTAAAGTAACTTTCGAAAAAAATTGCTCAGCTTCTTCTTTAAATAATTCAATGTTTTTGTATCGACTAGAATAATGGCCAATAACTAGCTGATTTACATTTGCTTGCAGTGCAATTTGTGCAGCTTGTTTAGCTGTAGAATGTTTTGTTTTTTTTGCCAAATCTTCTCTATCGGATAAAAAAGTAGCTTCGTGATACAGTAAATCTACATCTTTTATAATAGGAACAATGTCTTCTTTATATGAAGTATCGCTACAAAAAGCAAAACTTTTTGTCTTAGCTGGCGGCAATGTTAATTCTTCGTTTTTGATGACTTCTCCACTTTCTAAAACCACATCTTTCCCTGCTTTGATATGGTGATAATCGCAAGTTTGTATCTCTGGATATTGCTGTACATTCTCTATGTGCAATTTTCTAGCAGCAGTTTTTTCTCTAAACAAATAGCCGTTTGTATACACTCTGTGGTTTAACGGAATTGTACTCACAGAAACCTTATCATCTTCAAAAATTAGTTCGCTGTTTTTTGATGTTAATTCGTGAAAAATAACATCAAATTTCGAATAAGTTTTCGAAACTTTTAATTGTAAATTGGTAACTTCTTTGATGCCTTTTGGACCGTAAATATGGAGCTCTTTTTCTCGATTTAAAATTCCAAATGTAGAAATTAAGCCAATTAATCCAAAGAAATGATCGCCGTGTAAATGAGAAATAAAAATATGATTGATTTTAGCAAAACCCACTTTGTATTTTCGCATTTGGCGTTGGGTTCCTTCACCACAATCAATTAAAAAATGACTGTTATTTATTTCTAAATATTGCGCTGTTGGATGTGCATTTACTCTTGGCGTAGCAGAATGACACCCTAAAATAGTTAACTGTAAACTCATTTGATAACAAAGCGTTTCGAAATCATTTCATTGCTGTTTCTGATGGCATAAATGTACATTCCAGGTTGTAAATTGCCTCTGTTAAATGCAATTTTATTAATGCCAGTTTTTGTTGAGTAGGTTTTTGAAAAAACAGTTTTTCCTAGTAGGTTTTTAATGACTAAAAATACAGTTTGATTTTTTGTCGTGTTAAATTGTATGGTTGTTTTACTAAAAAATGGATTTGGTGCAGTAGCCAGTTCTTGCAACGTTTTCTGAGAAAAAACGGCTGTAGAAAAACATAAAAAAAGAATAAAAAGTAGTTTTTTTACCATCTGTTAGTTGTTGTTATTTTATTAAAGAAATTGATTTTTAAAAACCTAAATCTCTTTCTATTGCTTCCATTTCTAAAACATCTTCTGCTTCGTGTAATGTGGGTACAACATTAAGTTCATCAGGAATTTCGTCAATGTTAATTTCAGTACAAATTACTACAAAAGACATGCCATTTGCTCTGTAATCTGTTGCAATATCCAAAAGTAGAGACAAATCGTTTAAGGTTGTGTTAAGGTTTTCAGAAAGTTCAAGAACTGTATGGTTTTTTGCAACATCTAATTTTTCTGCTTGTAACGCATTTATAAATTCGGTAAAAGAATTTTCGGTTGATGAAATAAGTGTATAACTGTCTTTTTGAGAAATTTTCATAAGAAAAGGATTAAGAAAATAAATTATCTTTTGATCTGTTGCGCCAGTAAATAAATAACTGCCATTCTAACTGCAACACCATTTTCAACCTGATTTAAAATAATTGATTCGTTAGAATCTGCAACATCACTAGTAATTTCTACACCACGATTTATCGGTCCTGGGTGCATAATCACAATCTTCTTGTCTAAGCTGTCTAAAACTTGTTGATTGATCCCGAAAAGTTGTGTGTATTCTCTGGTTGAAGGAAAATAATTAACATCCATTCGCTCGTGTTGTACGCGTAAAACGTTGGCAACATCACACCAGTTCAATGCTTTTTTTAAGTTGGTTTCTACAGTAACTCCTAAACTTGTAATGTATTTCGGTATTAAGGTTGTAGGTCCGCAAACTTTTACTTCTGCGCCTTGTAATTGCAGTGCAAAAATGTTTGATAATGCAACTCTAGAATGTAAAATATCTCCAACAATGACAATCTTTTTCCCTTTTACACTTCCTAATTTTTCTCTGATAGAATACGAATCTAACAAGGCTTGTGTTGGATGTTCGTGTGTTCCATCACCAGCATTTATAATTTTTGCGTTTACATGTTTTGATAAAAAAACACCAGCTCCAACATTTGGATGACGCATCACTACAATATCTACTTTCATCGATAAAATATTGTTTACTGTATCGATTAAAGTTTCTCCTTTTTTGACAGAAGATTGACTTGCAGAAAAGTTGATAATATCCGCAGAAAGTCGTTTTTCAGCTAGTTCAAAAGAGAGTTTTGTTCTGGTAGAATTCTCAAAAAACAAATTGGCAATGGTGATATCTCTAAGTGAAGGAACTTTTTTAATTGGTCTATTGATTACTTCTTTAAAATGATCGGCAGTCTCAAAAATAAGATCAATATCGTTTTTGTTCAGATATTTTATGCCTAATAAATGGTCTACGCTTAGTTGTTTCATTTTATGAATTCTGTTCTAAATAAACTACGTCCTTTTTGTGTGTTTCTTTCCAACAAACTTTTACTTTTTCTTGGTTGATGGCATCAACTTGTCTTCCTCTATAATTTGGCTGAATTGGTAAATGCCTGCTAAAACGTCTATCGATTAACACTAATAATTCCACCAAATTTGGTCTTCCAAAATCGTTGATTGCAGACAAACCAGCTCTAATACTTCGTCCAGAAAATAAAACATCATCAATTAAAACCACGTTTTTATCTTCAATTAAAAAGTCGATTTTTGTGCTACTTGCATCAATCGGAGAATCTCTTCTTCTAAAATCGTCTCTATAAAAAGTGATGTCTAAAAAGCCTAATTTTAAATCTTTAATCTGGTAATCGTTGATTAAAATAGCTGCAATTCTATTAGCCAAATAAATGCCTCTTGGTTGTAAACCAATTAAAACAGTGTTAGAAAAATCGTTGTGGTTTTCGATAAGCTGACACGCTAGTCGATGTAAGATGATTTCAATTTCTTTCGAGTTTAATAGTACCTTCGAGCTCATAAGAAAAATGCCCAGATTTTATCTGGAATAAATCAGTAAAACTGATAATTAATACTACGCAAAATTAGTGTAAATAAAAGGATTCGCAAAATTTTACTGAAAAGCATTTTAAAAAAGGCTTAATTTTTGTTAATTAATTTGTTGAAAAGTAAACTGCTTTTTATAAATGTGCACCAAGACTTGTAGTACTTTTAATTCTGTAATACAAGTAGATTGTTACAACTTATTTAATCGAATAAAAAAGGAATACAAATTATGTTTTTTCTTTTTGATGATAAAACCAGAAGCCTATGTCACTATCAAAATTCGAATCCATGTTAAAAACAAATAATGTGTATTTCTTTGACTCTGTTGAGTTTGAAGAAATCATTCAGCATTATTTAGATAATGGGAAGCATTCTTTAGCGAACAAAGCAGTGAAGTTAGGTTTGGAACAACATCCAACTTCTATCGTTTTAAAATTATTAAAAGTTGAGCTGTTAATTTTTGAAGACAAACTACAAAATGCAACTTCTTTAATCAACGAAATAGAAGCCATTGCGCCCAACAATGAAGAATTACTGATTCAGAAAGCAATTATTTTATCTAAAAATGATAAACATGTTGAGGCAATACAAACGTTGAATCAGATTTTAGCGGTTACAGATGATCCAGCAGATATTTGGTCTATGGTTGGCATGGAATATTTGTATTTAGACGATTTCGAAAATGCACGACTAAATTTTGCCAATTGTATTGATGTAGATTATGAAGATTATTCGTCTTTGTACAATGTTGTCTATTGTTTTGACATGGAAAACAACCACGAAGAAGCAATTGTGTATTTGACAAATTATATAGACACAAATCCGTATTGCGAAGTAGCTTGGCACCAATTAGGAAGACAATATTTTGTGTTAAACAGATTTAAAGAAGCGTTGCGTGCTTTTGATTATGCAGTACTTATTGATGAATCATTTATCGGTGGATATTTAGAAAAAGCAAAAACTTTAGAAGAATTAGAACGGTATGAAGAAGCGATTCAGAATTACTTAATTACGTTAGAATTAGACGATCCAACTGCATTTGTATTTGTTAGAATCGGAGAATGTTATCAGAAATTAAACGATTTAGATGCAGCAACAAAATATTTTAAGAAAGCGGTGCATGAAGATCCGTTATTAGACAAAGCTTGGTTGTTGTTAACCAATTTATTTCAAGAAGAAGAGCAATATCAAAAAGCGCTGTATTATATTAGAAAAGCATTGCATATTGATGATTCAAACCCAATGTATTGGAGAAAATATGCTGAAATTAGTTTAAAATTAAACTTTTATGAAGAAGCGGTAAAAGCTTTTGAAAAGTGTTTAGATTTAGACGATGAATCTTTAGAGATTTATGTTGGTTTGGCTGATGTTTTATTGTTTTTGGGCGAGTTTAAAGATGCTTTAAAAGTGATTATCAAAGCTAAAAACACCTACAAGCAATTTGCAGAAATAGAATATCGTTTGTGTGGTTTGTTTATGTTGACTTCTAAAGAAAAATACGCTTTGATTCATTTAAAAAACGGACTCGCAATTGACGCAGATTATAGAAAGGTTATTGAAGAGTTGTATCCAACAGTTTTTGATAATGAAAATGTGCAAACAATAATTAGCAATTATTTAAAAGCGACGGAGTAGTCGCAATAATTTTTGAAAAATAAAAAACCGAGTTTGTCAGCTCGGTTTTTTTATAAATGATCATTTTTGATCCGGGTACCAATTCAACTGTACAACGTTAATATCGCTATTTCCTACGTTTACCATACTTTTAAATTTAGTAACATCACTCAAGCCACCAGTTCCTCTATAATGATACGGATACACTTCTTTTGGTTTGAATTCCAACACCGCATTAGCAGCACTTTCCACAGTCATTGTGTAGGGTAAATTCATGCAGATAAAAGCTTTGTCTATGTTTTTTAACGCGCGCATTTCTGGAATGTCTTCTGTATCGCCAGAAAAATAAATTCGCTGATTGGCAATGGTAAAAACATAGCCATTTCCTCTCCCTTTTGTGTGAAATTTCAACGCTTCTTCTCTAAGATTGTACATCGGAATTGCCTCTGCTTTTAAAATACCAAATGTTTTTTCTTCTCCGTTGTTCATAATGATGATTTCTTTTGCAATTCCTTCTGGTAATTTTTCCGCAACCGCTTTTGGAGCAACAATTGTCGTTTCAGATAAATCTAAAGATTCCAATGTTTTTATACTTAAATGATCTCCATGAATGTCTGTAATAAAAATATAATTTGGAGCAGAAAAGTTAGCAAACCCATCTGCATTTCCTGTTGGATCAATAAAAACGGTTAGCATATCTAATGTAAAAGCGGCGGTTCCGTGTTCAATTGGTGTTATCACTAATTTAACTTCTTCTTTTGATTTACAACTGATTGAAACTACTGCAATCAGAAATAAGAATATCATTTTTTTCATGTGTATTGTTTTATTTATTTGATTTTAATTTTGGTTCTTTTCTATGCATTGTTCCTTGTTCGTAAGAATAGGCTAGTTTTATCAACGTTGGTTCTGCATACATTCTACCTAAAAATTGAATTCCTGCTGGCAAATTTCCTTTTGTAAATCCCATCGGAACAGTAAAAGCGGGTTGACCAGTATGTGGCGCAATAATTTGATTGTTATCGCCCAAATATTCTTTTTCAAAGAAATCGATTCTAGCAGGTTTATTATTCCAAGTTGGATAAATAATAGCGTCTAATTGTAAAGAATCCATTACTTTTTCAATTGCTTCTCTAAACGCAATTCTCCTTGGATCTTTATATGCATCCAAACATTTCTCTTTTACATCGCCCCAACGCGTAAACTTTTTACTTGCAGATAATAGATTATCGCTCGCATATTTTGAAGTGCTACCAATTCTGATAATATCTTCAATAGTTTTTATAGTGTCGTTTTTAACATAGGTTGCTAAATACTCTTCAACATCTTTTTTAAACTCAGAACACCATTGATTTTGTCGTAATTCTGCAAAATTAGGAACAACAATTGGGTCAATAATTTCTGCACCTAAAGAACCTAAATCTACAATTGCTTTTTCAAACAAAACTTTTACTTCAGGGGCAACATTGTCTTCACTTAATTCTCTTAAAACTCCAATTCTAGCGCCTTTTAATCCGTCTTTATTTAAAAACTGTGTGTAATTTTTAAAAGTTTTTCCTTTAGAATAGGAAGTTATTTTATCTTTTGGATCAATTCCTGCCATAATTTCTAACACACGAGTTGCATCTTCAACGGTTCTTCCCATCGGACCAACAACATCATTTCTTAAAAACAACGGAATAATTCCTTCTCTACTAATCAATCCTAGCGTAGTTCTAAATCCAATCAATGCATTATGCGAAGAAGGTCCTCGAATAGAATTTCCTGTGTCAGTTCCTAATCCAATTGTTCCAAAATTTGCGGCAACAGAAGCTGCTGTTCCTCCGCTTGATCCAGCCGGAACATTTGCTATATTATAAGGATTTCGAGTGGTTCCTTTTGTTGAACTTTCTGTATGCATTGCAGAAAAAGCCCATTCTGCCATATTCGATTTTGCAATAATAATTGCTCCAGCGTCAATTAATTTATTGATAACAAATGCATTTTCTTCTGGAATAAAATCTTTCAACGCTAATGCACCGCCAGTTGTTGGAAGATTTTTTGTATTGATATTATCTTTTATAATAATTGGTATTCCGTGAAGCGGTCTTAATTTGTTGGTTTTCTGAAATTCTTCATCCAATGCTTTCGCTCTAGAAATTGCATCAGAGTTTATGATGGATATCGAATTGATTTCAGAATCGTGTTCTTGAATTCTTTTGATGTATGCTTTTACCAATTCTTCACTCGTGTAATTTCCTTTTTGATAAGAATCATGGATTTGAGAAATGGTAAGTTCAGAGACATTTATGGGTGTTTCTTTTTGAAGATCACAACCAATTAATAACACTGTAAAAAAGGAAAAAATTGCTATTTTTCTATGCATAATTTCTAGTTTGATGAGAATTGTAGGCTAAGTTAAGTTTTTAAATGCTTAGTGTCAAACTAAATAAAATTACAATATCGCTGTTTTCACAATTTCGTGTATCTTCGTTTTACTAAAAAAAAACAAACCAAACAGATGAGTAGAACAATTAAAGATTTTGTAGTAATCGGATTAAAAGGAATGGCAATGGGAGCAGCAGATGTTGTGCCTGGAGTTTCTGGCGGAACGATTGCTTTTATTTCTGGAATTTATGAGGAATTACTAACGTCAATTAGTAACGTGAATTTAAGCTTGCTAAAAACCTTAAAATCAAACGGAATAAAAGCAGCTTGGAAACAGGTTAATGGCTCGTTTTTGTTATCGTTATTTATCGGAATTTTTGTTAGTATAGTTTCTTTGGCAAAAGCCATAAAATGGATGTTAGAAAACGAACCAATTCTGTTGTGGTCGTTCTTTTTTGGTTTGGTGTTGGCAAGTATTATTTACATTGCTAAGCAAATTACAAAATGGAATCTCTTAACTTTTGCTTTACTAGTTCTAGGCGCTGGTTTTGCTTTTTATATTACAACGTTAAATCCGCTAGTTACAGAAAATTCTTCTTCATTATTTTTGTTTTTGGCTGGTGCTTTGGCAATTTGTGCAATGATTTTACCAGGAATTTCTGGAGCTTTTATTTTAGTATTATTAGGCGCATATAAACCTATTTTAGCTGCAGTAAATAATAGAGATTTTACAACTGTAGCTATTGTTTTTGCAGGTGCAATTGTAGGGTTGTTAACTTTTTCTAGAGTTTTAAAATGGTTGTTTGCGAAATTTAAAAACTACACATTAGCCGTTTTAACAGGATTTATTATTGGCTCTTTAAATAAAATTTGGCCTTGGAAAGAAACATTGACATGGAGAACTAATTCTCACGGAATTGATGTTCCGTTAAAACAACAAAGTGTTTCTCCGTTTGCTTTTGAAGACAATCAATTACTGTTTGCAATTGTGTTAGCAATTGTTGGTTTTGGGCTGATTTTATTATTAGAAAAATTAGCGGTTAAAAAAGAATAGTTATCTGAACGTAGTCGAAGATAAAAAGATTCAAAAAGAATAAAATGAAATTAGAACGTACTTTTTTACAGAAAGTCTCCCTTTTTTTAAAAGGATTGGCAATGGGAGCTGCAAATAAAGTTCCTGGAGTTTCTGGCGGTACGGTTTCTTTTGTGTTGAGTTTTTACGAAGAATTAATTTACTCTTTTCAGAAGATAAATATAAAAGCATTTAAACTTCTGATAAACGGACGCTTTAAAAGTTTTTATTACTATGTAAACGGACAGTTTCTACTCTTAATTATGGGCGGAAGTATGTTTAGTTATTTTAGCATTTCTTTAGTTTTAGATTATTTTTTGCATCAGTACGAATTGTATGTTTGGAGCTGGTTTTTCGGAATGATCATTGGTTCTGTATTTTATATCTACAAAGATTTTGGCGATTGGAATTTAAAAAACACACTCTCTTTTGTTATCGGAATTTCTGTTGGAGTAGGTATTAGTTTTATGACACCAGCACATGAAAATGATAATTTATGGTTTGTGTTTTTATGCGGAATTATCGGTGTTTCTGGAATGACGTTGCCAGGTTTGTCAGGTTCATTCATTTTAATTTTACTAGGAAATTATGTGCTGCTATTGGTAGATTCTGTAAACGGATTGTTTACAATTGTTACAGGAATTTTGTCTGGTAATTTTGAGGTTTTAGACGTTCCAGAAAATATTAGATATTTAAAAATAATTTCTGTTTTTACTGCTGGATCTGCTTTCGGATTGGTGTCGTTTTCTCATATTTTAGGATATGTTTTAAAACGATGGCACCAAATAGTTACAGCAATAATAATTGGTTTTATTGCGGGTTCTTTAGGAATTGTTTGGCCGTGGAAACACAAAGTTTTTGCTATGAAAAATAGCGAGTTTTTAGTAGACGGAAAAGGAAATAAAATTATACAGAATTACGAACGATATTTTCCTGATTTTTCGAATTCAGAAACGTGGTTCGCCATTTTTTATATTATAATTGGTATTGCATTAATTTTAGGAATAGATTATTATGATAGAAGAAAAAAAGCAAGAAGGTAAGTATTTATTTGGGTTGTTAGGAAGAAATATTTCCTATTCTTTTTCTAGCGGATTTTTTAAAGAAAAGTTCGAAGAATTAGAATTAGTTAAGCATCACTATCAGAATTTTGATCTGCAAACTATAGAAGAATTTCCAGCGCTTTTAGAGCAACAGAAAGCTCTATGTGGAATGAATGTTACCATTCCGTATAAAGAGGAAATCTTACCTTATTTATCAGAAATAGATGATGAAGCAAAAGAAATTGGTGCAGTAAACACCATCAAATTTTTAGAAAACGGAACCATAAAAGGTTTTAATACAGACGTGTTTGGCTTTTTAAATTCTTTAAAGCCATTGTTAGAAATTCATCATACAAAAGCTTTGGTTTTAGGAACTGGCGGCGCTTCCAAAGCCATTGCATTTGCATTAAAGAAATTACAAATCGAGTTTGTTTTTGTTTCTAGAGACCCAAAAAAAGAAAATGAAATCTCTTATTCTACTCTTACTGAAGAAGTAATTTCTAGTTATACAATCATTATTAATTGTACACCTTTAGGAACTTTTCCAGAAACAGATTTGTGTCCAGATATTCCATATCAATATCTTACTTCTCAACATTTATTATACGATTTGATTTACAATCCGGCAACTACAACATTTTTAGAACATGGTAAAAATAAAGATGCTAAGATTAAAAACGGATTGGAAATGTTACAACTTCAAGCCGAGAAATCTTGGCAGATTTGGAATCGCTAATTTTTTGTGATAAAAAGCGAACTTTTTTTGTCAATTTATAATACATCCCTATATTTAAGGATTAATATAGGAACCTTAAACATTATAAGATGTTAGATAAAAATCAAGAGAATTCAGAAGATCAAATCAATCCAACTCCAGAAGAAAATGAAGTAACACCAATTGCAACTCCAAAAGCTAAAAAAGCTGATAAAGTGAAAGAAGTGAAAGCGGAGGAAACAGCAACAGAAGTTGAAGATGAAAAAGCATCAACCAATAAAGCTGTTGAAGAGATTGAAGAGAAAGTGGCGGAAGAAGCAGAAAAAGACGAGGAAAGAAACTCTATACCTATGTTGGCATATGAGAACATGGAGTTGGAGTCTTTGACGGAGGAGTTAGAAAAGCTGCTGAAAGATTTTCCTGTACAACAATTAAAGAAAAACATAGATGCAATTAAAAATGCTTTTAACGCAAAATTTGGCGCAATTTTAGCCGAAAAGAAAGCAGTATTTTTAGCAGAAGGAGGAAATTCTATTGATTTTCAATATTCAAGTCCAGTTAAAGCCAAATACAATTCTTTATTGTCGGACTACAAAAAGAAAAGAGACGCTTATTATTCTGATTTAGATACCCAATTAAAAAATAATTTAGAAAAGCGACATAAAGTTATTAATGAACTTAAAGAGTTGATTGAAAATGCAGATCCAAAAACAATGTATAAAAACTTTAAAGTTATACAAACAAGTTGGAGGGAAATAGGAGCTGTGCCAAGAAACAAATACAATGATACTTGGAGAAATTACCATCATCATGTAGAGCGTTTTTACGATTTGTTACATTTAAGTAATGATTTTAGAGATTTGGATTTTAAGAATAACTTAGAAGAAAAACTAAGATTAATTGAAAAGGTAGAAGCTTTGGCTGAATTAGATAATGTTAATGATGCCTTTAAAGAACTACAGCAATATCACAAAGCATGGAAAGAAGATATTGGACCAGTTTCTCAAGAGCATAGAGAAGAAGTTTGGCAAAAATTTAGTGCAGCAAGTAAAAAAATACACGATAAAAGACACGATTATTTTAGGTCTTTAAAATCTCAACACCAAGATATTATTGAGAAGAAGTTAGAGATAGTAGCTTCAATAGAAAATTACGATACCTCTAAAAACAAAAAACATAGCGATTGGCAAAAAAGCATTAATGATATTGAAGCACTAAGAAAACAATATTTCGATGCGGGTAAATTACCGTATAGTAAAAGCGAAGAGGTTTGGTTAAAATTTAAAGCAGCAACCAAAAAATTTAATGCCGCTAAAAATGTTTTTTACAAAAAAGAAAAAAGCATTCAGCAAGATAATCTAGATAAGAAAAATGCACTTATTGAATTAGCCGAATCGTTTAAAGAAAGTGAAGATTGGGAAAACGCGACCAACACCATGAAAAAAATTCAAGCTGATTGGAAAAAAATTGGACATGTGCCAAGAAAATTTTCTGATGATATTTGGAAACGTTTCAAAGCTGCTTGTAATCATTATTTTGATAGATATCATAACCGACAAGACGATTTAAATAAAGAACAACAAGTTTTTATTGAAGAGAAAAAAGTATATCTCGAAGAAATTAAAAAGGTGGAAAAAGCAACCATTGAAGAAATCAACGAGTTTATCCAAAAATGGAGAAATTTAGGAGATACACCAAGAGCTGTAAGACATATAGAGTCTAAATTTTATAAGCAAATAGATAAGCTGTTAGAAGGATTATCTTTAAGTAAAGACGAAATAGCAATGCTTAAATATAAGAATTTAATAGATGGATTTATGGCCCAAGGAAATGGGCATAAATTAAATTCTGAACAATTATTTGTTAGAAAGAAGATTGATGAAATTAATAAAGAAATTCAGCAATTAGAAAACAATTTAAGCTTTTTCTCTAATGCAAAAAGTGATAACCCATTACTGTTAAACGTAAGAAAAAATATTGATTCTTATAAAGATGAAATTAGCATTTGGGAACAAAAACTAGATTATATAAAAAGGTTAGATTATTAAACTACAACATTTATAAAAGCAAAAAACTCGGAGATATTTCTCCGAGTTTTTTTATGTGTTAAAAATTGATTTTCTTTAAGAAATTAAAGCATCAATTTTTTCTTTTTCTTCTTTTGCTAAATCAGCATCAACTAAAATTCTACCACTATATTCATCAATCGTAATTTTTTTACGAGTAGCAATTTCTACTTGAACTTGAGGCGGAATTGTAAAGAAAGAACCACCAGAAGCTCCTCTTTCAATTGATACAACTGCCAATCCGTTTTTTACTTTAGATCGAATTCTTTTATATGCTGCTAATAAATGCTCGTCAATTTCTGCAGAAAATTCAGCAGATTTTGCAACTAACATTTTTTGCTCTTTTTCAGTTTCTTTTAAAATTCCGTCTAATTCAGCTTTTTTATGTTTTAAATGCTCATTTTGCTTTGCTAATTTCTCTTTAGTAGCATTTATGATTTCATTTTTTTGCTCTATTCTAGCAGAATATTCTCCAATTCTTTTTTCAGCCAATTGAATTTCTAATTCTTGATATTCAATTTCTTTTGTAATAGAATCAAACTCTCTGTTATTTCTAACTTTCTTTTGTTGCTCTTCGTATTTTTTCATCAAGGCTTTAGATTCTTCAATTAACAATTTTTTGTTGTTAATGTCTGTATCTAAGTTTGCTACGTCTTCTGCGTAATTTGAAAGTCTAGTGTTTAAACCTGCAATCTCATCTTCTAAATCTTCTACTTCTAAAGGTAATTCTCCACTAACGCTATTGATTTCATCAATTCTAGAATCGATTAATTGTAAGTCATATAATGCTCTTAATTTTTCTTCTACCGTAACCTCTTTCTTCTTTGCCATGTTTTAACTGTAATAAATTGGGTTTGTACTTTTTTCTGATAAAATGACTGCAAAATTAGTGAATTTTTTTGTAAGATACTCAACTAAAAGATTTTTTGTGAATTGTTCACTTTCATAATGACCGATATCTGCCAATAAAATTTGTTTTTCTGCCTTAAAAAAATCGTGATATTTAAAATCAGCACTAATATATGCGTCTGCATTTAAGGCGATTGCGTTTTCAATTGCAAAGCTTCCAGAGCCCCCCAAAACAGCTACTTTTTTTATTGATTTTCCTAATAATTCTGAATGACGGACACATTCGGTTTTCATTGTGTTTTTAACAAATTGTAAAAAAGCTACTTCATCCATTTCATTTTCCAATTCGCCAATCATTCCCATTCCAATGGTTTCCTGAGTATTTAGATTCGATTTCGGAATTAAAATTTCTGTGTTTTTTAAATCTAAAACTTCGCAAATTTTTCCGCTAACTCCGTCTTTTATATTGTCTAAAGCGGTGTGCATTGCATAAATAGCAATGTTATTTTTTATCGCTTTTAATACAACACGTTCTACGTAAGTTGCGCCATTTAATTTTTTTAATCCGCTAAAAATGATGGGATGAAAACTCACAATTAAATTGCAATTTTTAGCAATTGCTTCATCAACTGTTGCTTCTAAACTATCTAAAGTTACCAAAACGCCAGTAACTTCGGTAGTGTAATCGCCAACTAATAAGCCAACATTATCAAAACTTTCTGCGTAAGAAAGCGGAGCTAATTCTTCTAAATAATTGGTTATGTTTTGTATTTTCATTGCGTTTAAATTAAAAATAAACTCGTGTAATATTCTTTAAAAAGAAAATTATAACGAGAGCCAAAGTTAAGATTTTTAATTACTTTAGTACTAATGAAATTTATTCGATTTTTATTATTTCCGTTTGCCATCATTTATAGTGTTGTTACCACTATTCGTAACTACTTTTTTGATATTGGTTTGTTTACATCAACAAGATTTAAAAAACCAATTATTGCTGTAGGTAACTTGTCTGTTGGCGGAACAGGAAAAACACCACAAATAGAATATTTAATTCAATTGTTAAAAGACAATTATAAAATTGGAGTTTTAAGCAGAGGTTATGGCAGAAAAACCAACGGTTTTATTTTGGTGGATGACACAAAAAACGCTTTAGAAGTAGGTGATGAGCCATTGCAATTTTCTAGAAAATTTAAAGATATTACGGTTGCTGTTGATGAAAATAGAGTTCATGGAATTGAGCAAATGCAACGTTCAGAAGTTCTTTTATTAGACGATGCTTTTCAGCATAGAAAAGTAACAGCCGGATTTTATGTGTTATTGACAAAGTACAATGAATTGTTTTCCAATGATTTTGTATTGCCAACAGGAAACTTGAGAGAACGAAGAATTGGCGCTAAACGTGCTGATGTTTTAGTAGTAACTAAATGTCCAACTACAATTGATGCTTTAGAAAAAAAAGAGCTTAAACAATTGATAGGTAGATATTTTAATGGCCCAATTTTCTTCTCGACAATACAATATGCAGCTGTTTTATTAAGTAATAATAAAACTGAAATTAAAACTTCAGATTTAAATTCATATGAAGTTGTATTGGTAACTGGAATTGCAAATCCGAAACCATTAGAAGCGCATTTATTAGGACTGAACTGTGTATTTAAACACATAAAGTTCTCGGATCATCACCAATTTTTAGAAAAGGAAATCGCTGATATAAAAGAGCAATTTAAAGCATTAAAATCTAAAAATAAAATCATATTAACAACCGAGAAAGATTTTGTGCGCTTGTCTAATCAACTAGAAAACCTTTACTATTTGCAAATACAAACACAATTTTTAGAAGATCAAGAAAAGTTTGATTTCTTAATTACTGATTATGTAAAAGGAAGTTTATAATTTATTACGATATAAACTTTTTATAATTCCGTCTGCCAACCCAATTTTAGGAACATAAATTTTTCTTGCTCCGCTCCATTTCATTGCTGATAAATAGATTTTTGTTGCCGGAATAATTACATCTGCTCTATCTGGATTTAAACTTAATTCAGAAATACGATCATCAAAACTCATTTTTTTTAAGAATTGATATTGCGCATTTAAATAAATATAAGAAATTGGTTTTCCAATTGTTCTGCCAGACATTTTAAAAATCTTATTGATATTTCCTCCAGAACCAATTAAAGATAATTTTTTGAGATCTTTAGTATTGGCTTCAACCCATTTTTGTACCTCTTTAAAAATAACTTTATTTTCTGCTTTGGTGTTGTTTATCAAACGAACCGTTCCCATTTTAAAAGACTTAGTGTTGATGATTTTTCCTTTAGAGAAGATGGTGAATTCTGTACTACCTCCGCCAACATCAACATATAAATAAGACGAATCGCTTTCAATCAGTTCGTTTAAATCTGTAGAGGAAATAATAGCAGCTTCTTTTTTACCGCCTATAATTTCAATTTCAACGCCTGTTTTTTCTAAAATCATTTTTGCAATATCTTTACCGTTTTCGGCTTCACGCATTGCAGAAGTTGCGCAGGCTTTGTATTTTTCCACATTATTAATTTTCATTAATAATTTAAAAGCTTCCATGGCATCTACCATTCTTTGAGTGTTTGCAGGAGTAATTTCTCCTGAAACAAAGGTGTCTGCTCCTAACCGAATTGGAACACGAACCAAGGATGATTTTCTAAATTGCGGTTCTTTGTCTTTTTCTACAATAACATTTGCAATGAGCAAACGTATGGCGTTTGAGCCAATATCTATTGCTGCATATTTTTTAATTTCTAACAAGCGTTTTTTTTATTTATGGTTTTTAGGAAATTCAATTAATGTTGTTTTTCCTTTTTTTAAACTTTTCCAATGTTCGTTGTCAAATTCAATTCCGATGACTCCACAAGTTGGTACATGAGCAATTGGTTTGCTTCCGTATTTATTTACAAAAGTGTTAATTCCGTGATCATGACTAAAAATTATAGCTGAATCAAAACTATCGTCTAATGCTTTTATTGTTTTAACCAAATAGCCATCACTAAAATTATACAATTGTTTTTTTATGTACAAGTTAGATAAAGGATATCCAAAATTATCACAAAAAATAATTGATGTATGCATTGCTCTGTTTGCGCTACTGGTTACAAAAACATCTGGTTTTTTAATGGTTTCTGCTAAGTAATTAGAGATTAAGTGCGCGTCTTTAATGCCACGTTCTTTAAGTGGTCTATCAATATCTGCAATGCCTTCATATTCCCAAGAAGATTTTGCGTGACGAACAATATAGAGTGTTTTCATTCTAAAGTTTGATGTAGTAAATATAAAAAATTATGGAGCTAATCGTTCTATTTTCCAAGAAAAATCTTCTTGTAAAGTATAGCGAATTCTATCGTGCATTCTGTTGGGTCTTCCTTGCCAAAACTCTATAGAAATAGGTTTTACTAAAAATCCGCCCCAATGTTTAGGACGTGGAATTTCTTGTTGATTGTATTTTTCTTCAAAGGTTTTAAGTTGATTGTCTAATACTTCTCTCGAGGAAACAACTTCACTTTGGTTTGATGCCCAAGCGCCTAATTTACTTCCATCTGGACGAGATTCAAAATAGCCGTCAGATAAATTTTCTGCCAATTTTTCTGCTTTTCCTTTGATGATGATTTGTTGCTCTAATCCAGCCCAAAAAAAAGACAAACAAATATGATTGTTTGCTAAAATTGCTTTTCCTTTTTCAGAATTGTAATTGGTGTAAAAGATAAAACCTTCCCAAGTATATTTTTTAAGTAAAACAACTCTACTTTTAGGAAATCCGTCTAAACCAATAGAAGCAACAGTAACTGCATTTGCTTCGTGAATCATTTCTGAAGCATCTGCATTTAAAAACCATTGTTGAAATAATTCTATAGGGTTTTCTGGGCAATTGCTTTCTAGCAATTCTTGCTTTTCGTAAGATTTTCTATGATTGCTTAAATCGTGAGCCATAAATTTAGATTACTTAATTTTTTGTTTAGTACCAATCATAAAGTATAAAAGTGTACCAAATAAATTGGCAAGCAAAACGATAAGAATCCAAACTATTTTGTCATTTCCTTTAAAATCACTTCTTAAAATATCGATTAATGCTATTATTGGTAAGGCAATAGCAAATAACAGAATTACAATTAAAGCAAAAGGTCCAATAAATCCTAAATAGTTCATATTTATATTGTTTTTACTCAGTAAAAATACAAATGTTTTCTGAGCGATATAGTATTAGTTTTCTTTTTTTAATCCTGCTTTATATTCTGGGCGCATTAAGTTTTTTACGGTTAAAATTGCATCTAATTCTGCTACAGATAACAATTCTTTTTCGAGCACTAATTCTCGAATCGATTTTCCTGTTGCAATGGCTTCTTTACCAATAATATCTCCCATGTGATGACCAATATATGGATTCAAATAGGTAATCAATCCAACAGAATTGTACACCATGTTTTTAGTGTGTTTTGCGTTTGCTGTAATGCCGCTTATACATTTATCCGCCAATGTTGTACACGCATTCGATAATAATTCTAAAGATTCAAAAAGCGATTGAGCAATTACGGGTTCCATTACATTTAATTGTAATTGTCCGGCTTCAGCAGCAAAAGAAATAGTTACATCATTCCCAATTACTTTAAAACAAACTTGATTTACAACTTCTGGAATTACAGGATTTACTTTTGCTGGCATAATAGAAGAACCAGCTTGCATTTCTGGCAAGTTAATTTCATTAAAACCACATCTTGGTCCAGAAGACAACAAGCGTAAATCGTTACAGATTTTAGACATTTTCACAGCCGTTCTCTTTAAAGCACCAGAAACCATTACATAAGCACCGCAATCTGAAGTTGCTTCAATTAAATTATGTGCTTTTACAAATTTAACACCAGTAAATTCATGTAAATAATTGATAGATTTTTCTGTAAAATTTTTTGGTGCATTTACACCAGTTCCGATTGCTGTGCCTCCTAAATTTAATTCTAAAATTAAATTTCTAACAGTTCGTAAGCTTTTAATTTCTTCTCTTAAATTAGTTGCCCAAGCAGAAAACTCATCGCCCATAGACATCGGAACTGCATCTTGTAATTGCGTTCTTCCCATCTTTAATACGTTCGAGAATTTTGCTGATTTTTTACTGATTTCTTTTATCAAGTAACTTAAATCTTCAATAAGTTGATTGATATAATAATACAATGCAATTCTAAATCCTGAAGGATATGCATCGTTGGTAGATTGTGATTTATTTACATGATCGTTTGGGTGTACAATATTGTAGTTTCCAAATTCGTAACCATTTAATTGCAAAGCTACATTGGCAATTACTTCATTGGTATTCATGTTTACAGAAGTTCCTGCGCCACCTTGAAAAACATCCACCGGAAAATAGTTAGCATACTTAGAAATGTTATTTAGAATTTCATCACAAGCTTGGATAATCATATCTGCTTTATCAGCCGGAATTGTACCAATTTCTTTATTGGCAGAAGCACAAGCTTTTTTAGTCAACACCATTCCTTTTATAAAAATGGGATAATCACTAATTGTTGCTTTTGATATTTTAAAATTATCAATGGCTCTTTGTGTGTGAATTCCGTAATAGAGATTGTTTGAAATCTCCATAGTTCCTAATAAATCTTCTTCGATTCTGTTTTTCATTACTTACATATTAATTGTAAGTATAAAAATAGGAGTTTTTTATTAGTTTTTGAGAAAGATTACTTATAAACTTTCACAATAAAATCCCTCTTTTTGGACAATGTTTTTTACATCATTTTCATGTAAATTATCATTCGCTTCAATTCGCAGTACATTATCGATGTCTTCTAAATCGATAGACCAACTTGTAATAATTGGGTGTTGGTTTAGCAAAGGTTTTATTTGTTTAACTTTTTTCTTTGTCTTGATATCTGTTCTTAGGATAATTAATTGCATAATTTAGTTCTTAAAAACTTAGTTTTCTTCAGGAATAGTATCTGTTATTGGATGGTTTCTCTTTTTAATATATTCTTCATAGGCAGATTCTCCTTCTTCTTTCCAATAAGAATCGTACAACCTCCATTTAGAAAAATCATTTTTAGAATTTTTTTCTTTTTTAGATTTAGGCTCACAACTGCTATTGTCGCTACTTCCTCCAAAGCCACCAAATATAAATTTTGCGAGGATAAAAAGACCAACTGCTTGCCAATATGTAATGGTTGTTAATCCGAATATTTCTGGCATTAACCAATTCCATAACCACATCACCACAAAACCAAATAATATAGCGATTCCAGTGATTGCAAGTATTCCTAATACGATCCACCCAGCAATTTCTAATGGGCTTTTTGTTCTTAATTTGTGTTTCCAGTAATTTGACATATTGTGTGTTTTAACTATTATTTTTTTTGTTTTCTAGACTTTTAAAAAGAATGGAAATAGCTCTGTGTCTTCTAGACATTAGCGTACCAATCGGAATTCCTGTATCATGAGAAATTTCTTTATAATTATAACCTTCTACATCTACAGCTAAGATGATTTCTCTGTAATGAGGTTTTAAATTAAAAATGGCTTTCTTTAATTCAGTTTTTAATTCTTCTGAATATTGTTGTTCTGAACTTTCGTAAAAATTTTCCGCAAAACCTGTTAATTGATTTTCAAAATCATCATCTATATTTGTGGTTTTTTTGCCTTTTCTTAAACTGTCGATAATTTTATTTTTTATCGAATAATAGACATAACCTGCGATGTTGTTTATTGGTAAAACACTTTTACGAGAAAAAATTTTTAATGCTACATCTTGAATGATATCTTCGGCATCTCTATCAGCATCGTTTTCAATCTTAGAATGTACATAAGCTTTTAGGTTATGATATTCTGAGTTAAAGAATGCTTTTAGTTGCTTATCGTTTTCTGTTTCTGATGACATTCAAGTCCCTTTTTTGTAGGTCTTCATATATATAGACGAAGCAATCTACAATTATTGCATTTTTTTTGAAGTTTTTTTAATTTATTTTATTCAAATGCCTTGCAACACACACACCAATACTTGCACAAGCTTGCAGCAAGTAACCGCCAGTTGGTGCATCCCAATTGAGCATTTCTCCAATGCAAAATTGATTTGGTAAGTTTTTTAATTCAAAATTTTTGGTGATTGCGTCTAATTCAATTCCGCCAACGGTAGAAATGGCTTCGTCGATTTCGGCTGTATTTGTAATTTTTAGAGGAAGTTTTTTAATGAATTCTGCTAATAAATCTGGAGTTAAATACGACTCTTTAGAAAGCGTTGTTTTTAAAAGGGCGATTTGTGCCGAACTTAGTTTCAGTTCTTTCTTTAAGGTTGCAGTTGTGTTTTTTTGTGTTGTTGAATTGATCTTAGAAAGCACATTTTCTAAAGTGAACGAAGGTTTAAAATCAATAAAAATGGTTGCTTTTGAATCTTTAGAAAGTGCTTCTCTAATTTGCGGACTCAATCCGTAAATGGCATTTCCTTCCAACCCAAATTTGGTAATCACAGCTTCTCCTTTTTGTGTTTTCTTTTCACAAGAAATTGCAATGTTTTTTAAAGGAATTCCCTCGTTTTTATTGATGAATTCTGATTTCCAATGAACTTGATACGCACAATTTGAAGCACCAAAAGGAGTTGTATTGATTCCTTTTTTAGCAAATGTGTTGCGCCAATTTCCATCAGAACCCGTAATTTTCCAGCTTCCGCCGCCTAAAGAAAAAACAGTATAATCTGCTTTGACAGTTTTGTTGTTGATTATCGGATTGTTATCAATGTCCCAATCCGTAAAAGTGTGTTCGTATGTAATTGTAATCCCTTTTTCTTTTAAAAAAGTGAGAATTGCATTCAACACTTCAATTGGTTTAATGCCTTCTTCTGGATAGATTCTTTTACTGCTTCCAACATAAGTCGGAATTCCAATTTGTTTTAACCAATTTCTAAAATCAGCATTTGTAAAATTCAATAATGCATCTTCTAAAAAATCAGAAGGTGTATAGCGTTTAAGGAATTGTTCAATCGGTTCTGAATGTGTGATGTTAAAACCACCTTTTCCTGCAACTAAAAATTTACGCCCAGCAGTTTTATTTTTCTCATAAATAGTTACATCAAATTTTGAAGTATCTAAAAAAGCTGCCAATAAAAAAGCTGAAGGTCCACCGCCAATAATAGAAATTGTTTTTTTCATGTTGAAAGAGTTTTTTTGGAGATTTCGCTAAGGGTTTGGCTATGGTTAGTTGCTAGGTTAAGCAACTAACTTAGTAAGTTTACCTGTTGGCAGATAGGCATGATGACTGCAAGTAAGCTAAACGTAATAAACCATATTAGGTGTTGGTTATAATTTTTTAAGTTCATAAGTATATTTTTCTAGTTCAGGTTCATTATTCATTTTTGCTATTTGAATAGCCTTTTTATACCATTTCCTTGTTTCTTTAATTTTTCCAATTGACTTATAATAATTTCCTTTTTCAAAATTCAAAATTGAAGACTTTGGAAATTTTAAAAGACCTATTTCTAAAATTTCAAAAGCATCATTTAATTTATTATTTGAAAGAAAAAATGCTGCATATCTATATAACCAGGTAGCATTATTAAAATTATTAGCAATGAATTTTTTTCCTTCAAATTCTTTAACTAACTTATTAAAAACCTCAAAATTATTCTCTCTATATGAGAGAATAAAGAGATAGCGTTTAGTGTCGTTATGAACATCATCTGCAATTTGATACTTGTTCCCACGGTTAGTATAATGCTCTCTTAATGCAGTTATGCCACCGAAGTTGCTAAATTCTTTCAATGTATAAAATCGGATTGGTTTATAATCACTAAAAAATAATTTTAACCCTTCATTTATGGTTATTAAAGGAGTTGTATAGTGATTCTCGTTGTCGGAAAGATTGTATTTCCATTGGATGTTTTCTTTTGAATGTACTTTAAAAATGGAATCTAGAGAAGACATTGATTCTGTTGACCAATTTTCAACAGCTCCTAAAACTGAATATAGTTTTATATTATGTCTAGGGTTACTTTTTAACCTTCTATTTACCTTTTCCAATCTTTCTTTTGAAATATGAGTAGGGCTTGATAAAAGAAAACCTTTAAATAAAGAGGGATTATCTGCAAATATTTCAACACCAAGACCTGCCGCCATTTCCCATCCAAAATAGATTCGTTCATTGAGTGTTCTGTATTTAGTATCAATTTCCAAAATCAGTTCTTTATCTAAGAATTCGATAAATTTAGAAGATTCTTTATAAAATAAATTTCGTCTTTTTTGTGAGTCTGTACTGATTCCAACAACTATAAATTCTGGAGCAATATTTTCCCAAGTAAGATTTTGCTGAAATGCAATTCCGTTTAAAAAATATCGTTGTGCATCTATTACATAAAGGACGGGGTATTTATTTGAATTGTTTTGATAATTGGTAGGTAGGTATACTTGAATTTCTCGATCTTCTTGTAGAATATCAGATTTTAGAATTATTGAATTACTCAAAACCTTTGATTGGTTTACATTTTGACTATAAACTTGGTTTATTGTGAAAAATAAAATTATTATGATGTAAGTTTTTTTCATTTAGTTGTAACGATTTTTGTATATGGTTTGTTATGTTAACCCGTGGGTAGCAAAGTACGGAATTTAATAAGTAAAACCCAAGTCTGTCTCCCGAAAGGCGAGAAGATTTTCGTAAGTCGGATAGAGCCATATTATTAATTTTATATGGCTTAGTTACTGGTTTTTCTTCATTGAATTCGGATTGCGCTAATATAAGTCCAAATAATAAAGAGGATTTGTAATGGGATTCGAAACCATAAATAAGAAAGACCATTTCCATCAAACGTTCCTTTTTGGTAGTTTACATTATTTAAGGAAGCATAAATATTTGCAGGTAACATTAATAGAAGGAAAATAATGAGGGTCCATCCAGATATCTCTTTATAATTAGGAATTAAAAGACCTATTGCAAGTAAAATCTCAAAGACTCCTGTTAGATAAACAAAATTTTCTCTAAAAGGAATAAATTCAGGAATCATCATTGACATTCCTTTTGTGAAAACAAAATGCCCAATTGCTGTAAATATAAGCATCATAGACATTGCAATTCTTGCAGATAAGGAAAAGTCATATTCTCTCTTTATGTACTTAATCACAAAAAGAGTTATTATAAAAGTTAATAAAAGTGTAATTAGTGGTTTCATATATTTCTAAATTATTGAAAAGCAAAGGTTAAAAAAGAATAAATAAAAAGAATGAACCCAGGTTAATTAATGCGTTTTCTTATTCTACTCAGGGCTTGTGGAGTAATGCCAATATATGAAGCAATATATTTTAAAGGAATTTGGTGTAAAAGTTTTGGTCTGTCAGAGAATAAGTCCAAATATCGTTCTTCAGCCGTTCTACTTAATAAAGAAAGTTCTCTTTTGGATTTTATAAGAAACATTTTTTCAGCCATTTTCCGTCCAATAATATTTCCATTGTTTGTTTTTTCATATACTTCTTGTAAATCTTTGTTTGAAATTCTCCACAGTATTGTTTCTGTCAACGTTTCAATTTGGTATTCGGATGGACTTTGTGTTAAAAGAGAATCATAGCCAGTAACAAATTCATTGTCAAATAAAAAGCCGAAAGTTAAATCAGATTCTTCTCTGGGAATATAAAGCCGGATTATTCCTTTCGAGATAAATGATAAATGATTTTCAATTTTACCAATTTTTAATAAGGTTGTGTTTTTTTTTAGTTTTACCTCTTGTAGTTTTGACGAGAAAAGCTTCCAATCAGAATCGTTCATTGGAGAAATAGCATCAATAAACTTCTTAATTTCGTGCATTTGTGTGTTTTTTTAGCTTGTGCTAACTTCTATAATATTTAGATTCAAGACTGAAACAAGTCAAATTACTTTCTCTTAAACAACCACAATCCGATAAATGTAATCAATCCATTTAAGATTAATAAAGCAAAACTAAAGTCGAAACTTAAATAGGTTATGCACAAATAATTGATTAAGAAAGTTAGTATTGGAGAAGATAAACAGATAAACGGAACGGCTTTGTCTTTTACATTGAGTTTGGTAAATAGCCCAAAAGCATACAAACCTAATAAGGGTCCGTAGGTATAATTGGCAAACGTAAATATCTTGGCAATGACACTTGCATCCGCAATAAAATATTTGAAAATAAGAATGGTTGCGATTAACACAAAAGAAAACAACACATGAATTTTTTTACGAATTTTTTCTTGTTCACTTTTCTCTTTTTTCTTGTCAATTTCTAAAATATCAATACTAAAAGAAGTCGTTAAAGAAGTTAAAGCAGAATCAGCACTAGAATACGCAGCAGCAATCAATCCTAATAAAAAGAAAATAGCAGTTGCCAAACCTAAAGTTCCTTTGGTGGCGATAATCGGGAATAATTCGTCTTTATGTGCGTCAATTCCGTTTCGTTGAGCGTAATCTGTTAGTAAAACGCCCAATGCTAAAAAGAAAAAGTTGACAATGACCAACACAATGGTAAACCAAAACATGTTTTTCTGTGCGTCTTTTAAGTTTCTACAGGTTAAGTTTTTTTGCATCATATCTTGGTCTAAACCTGTCATAGCAATGGCAACAAAAGCACCGGCTAAAAATTGTTTCCAGAAATAATTTCCTGCTTTTGCATCTTCAAAAAAGAAGGCTTTAGATAAATCGCTATCTGCAACATAACTAAAAATAT
The DNA here is from genome assembly GCA_913065125.1 of uncultured Flavobacteriaceae bacterium. Lineage (GTDB taxonomy): Bacteria > Bacteroidota > Bacteroidia > Flavobacteriales > Flavobacteriaceae > Polaribacter > Polaribacter gochangensis. The sequence continues at coordinate 359,428 of CAJYAG010000003.1, forward strand.
TACTGATTTGCATTTCACCAGAAATGGTATAAATACAAACTCCAACTGCAATTAGCATAAATAAAGTTTGCAAAGTATCTGTCCAAACAATGGTTTTAATTCCGCCTTTAAACGTGTACAACCAAATTAATAAAATAGTGATAGAAACGGTTACCCAAAACGGAACTCCATATGCATCAAACAATAATAATTGCAATACATTGGCAACTAAAAATAATCGGAAAGCAGCGCCAATGGTTCTAGAAATCAGAAAGAATGATGCTCCGGTTTTGTAAGAATTTCGTCCAAATCTATCTTCTAAATACGTGTAAATCGACGTTAAATTTAAGCGATAATACAGCGGTAATAAAACCAAACCGATAATTGCATACCCAACAACATAACCCAAAACCATTTGCATATAACCCATACTTTGGTCTTCTACCCAACCCGGAACAGAAATAAATGTGACTCCAGAAAGTGATGCGCCAATCATACCAAAAGCAACTAAATACCAAGGCGATGAATTATTTGCTTTAAAAAAAGTTTGATTAGTTGCTGATTTTCCTGTGATGTAAGAAATTAAAATTAGAACACTAAAGTATGCTACGATTAATAAAATAATATGAAGTGGTTGCATGGATTAATTACGAGTTATGAGTTGTAAATTACGAATATACTCTTTTTAAAATTTTATTTAAAAATTAATAATTCGTAATTGATAATTAGTAATTTCGCAACTATGGATTTTTCATCAAAATTGTTAGAAAATGCAGTAAACGAAGTTTCGCGTTTGCCAGGAATTGGAAAGCGAACGGCATTGCGTTTGGTGTTGCATTTGTTAAAACAACCCACCGAGCATACCAATTATTTGTCAGAAGCGTTGTTGCATTTACGTAATGATGTTAAATCGTGCGAAAAATGTCATAATATTTCTGATACTGTGTTGTGCGAAATCTGTAACAATCCGAAGCGAAATTCAGAAATTGTGTGTGTTGTAGAAGATATTCGTGATGTAATGGCGATAGAAAGTACTTCGCAATTTAAAGGATTGTATCATGTGTTGGGCGGAAAAATTTCTCCGATAGAAGGCATTGGTCCACACAATTTACAAATAGAATCGTTGGTAGAAAAAGTAGCAGACGGAGAAGTGAAAGAATTGATTTTTGCACTAAGTTCTACAATGGAAGGCGATACAACCAATTTCTATATTTTTAAACAAATAGAAAAATTTGAAATTACAACTTCTACTATTGCACGCGGAATTTCAGTCGGCGACGAATTAGAATACGCAGATGAAGTTACCTTGGGAAGATCAATTGTAAATAGAATTCCTTTTGAGCAATCGATAAGAAGTTAATTTTCTAAATCTTCTTCTTCTAATAAATCATTTTCTTCAGAAGTATCCCAATCTTTTTTCGCTCTGATATTTTTATACAATTTAATTCCGAGCATTAATAGAACTCCGAAAAGCGCAATTCCAACAACGCCCCAAATCCAGTTGATAGCACTTTTTAATGTGACTAAAAATACAACAGCAAATAGAATAATGGTGGCAACTTCGTTCCAAATTCGTAGTTTAAAAGAAGAATATTTAACAATATCATTTTGTAATTGTGTAAATATTTTTTGACAAGCGCCATGATAAAAATACAACGCCAAAACAAATGCTAATTTAACCAACATCCAATCCATTGTTAAATACGCAGGATTTTTATACAACATCCAAAAAGCAAAGAAACTCGCTAAAATTGCAGACGGCCATGTAATAATGTACCACAATCTTTTAGCCATTAATTTATATTGTGTTTGTAAAATTTCTTTTGCGGGTTCTTTCTTGTCTTCGGCTTCTACATGATAAATAAACAAGCGAATAATGTAGAACAAACCTGCAAACCAAGTAACTACAAAAATAATGTGTAATGCTTTTACGTATAAAAAATCCATAATGTTATCAATTATCAGTTATCTGTTATCAATTATCAGTGACCAATTAATGTTTATTGATAATTGTTCATTGTTCATTGTTTCCTGCCCATTCATCAATCCAGGTATTCATTACTTTTACCCAATCATCATTGTCGTTCATACACGGAATGTGTTTGTAATCTGTTCCGCCACCTTCTAAAAATTGCTCTTTTCCTTCCATGGCAATTTCCTCTAAAGTTTCTAAACAATCGGATACAAAAGCCGGAGTAACAACTGCCATTTTTCGTTTGCCTTCTTCTTTCGGAATTCTATCAAATTCAAAATCAGTGTACGGTTTTAACCAAGGGTCTTTTAACAATCTTGATTGAAATGAATTGCTATACGTTCCTTCTTTTAAATCCAATGCTTTTACAATTTCTTTGGTCGTTTCAAAACATTGATGACGGTAACAAGTTTCGTGAGCAATCGATGGTTTTTCGCAACAAGATTTATCAAGTTTACAATGCTTTTTTGTTGGATCCGTTTTAAAAATATGACGTTCAGGAATTCCGTGATACGAAAACAAAATATGATCATATTCAAAATCCTTTAAATGATTTTTGATGTTGTCAGACATTGCTTTGATATATCTTGGTTCATTATAAAAATGCGGAATTTCAGTCGTTTTTATATTTGGATAAAACTCTTTTCTAATTTCTTCTGCTTTTACCAAAACGGTTTCTGTAGAAGACATTGCATAATGTGGATACAAAGGAACAATTAAAATTTCGTCAACACCTTTGTCTGCTAATTCTTGAAACCCTTTTTTAATAGTCATACTTCCATAACGCATTGCCAAAGCAACCGGAATTTCTGTGTTGTCAGCAACTTTTTTCGCAAAACGTTCAGAAATCACCACCAAAGGCGAACCTTCTTTCCACCATATTTTTTTATACGCAGCAGCAGATTTTTTTGGTCTAACGTTTAAAATGATTCCTTTAATTAATAACCAACGTTTCCAATACGGAATATCGATGACGCGTTCGTCCATTAAAAATTCGTCTAAATACGTTCTAACGTCTTTTGTTTTTGTGCTATCTGGCGATCCTAAATTTATTAATAAAACTCCTTTCATTTTTATATTTTCAAAGTTCAAAGGTTCAAAGGTTCAAAGGTCAGAGTAAAAAAGTTACAAGTTTTATTGTTTTGTAAGTTTCAAAATTTTAGTTTTCCTAATTCCTAATTCCTAATTCCTAATTCCTAATTCCTAATTCCTAATTCCTAATTCCTAATTCCTAATTCCTAATTCCTAATTCCTAATTCCTAATTCCTAATTCCTAATTCCTAATTCTTAATTCCTAATTGATTTGTTACTTCATACAGCGCAATTGATAAACTATGCACTACATTCATTGAAGAATTTCTTCCGTACATTGGTATTGCAACCGTTTTATCAACGATATTGATGTTTTCAATTCCGTTGCGTTCACTTCCTAAAAGCAACACTATTTTTTTATGTTTTGTAAAATCATAATTTTGAATTTCGACACTTTTATCGGTAATTTCAATTCCGATAATGGTGTTTCCTTCTGCTTTTAATTGATGTATGATTTTCGTAAAATCAGAATACGTTTCATGTTCAATTTGATTGAGCGTATTTCTCGCTGTTTTTTTTACAATTCGATTTTCAATTGACGGCGAAGTTTCGTGTAAATAGATTTTTTGCACACCAAAACTTTCAGAAATCCTGAAACACATTCCGATGTTTTCTGGAGTTCTAATGGCGTCACAAACAATGGTAATTGGAAATTCTTGTTGTTTGTTTTCTATTTCTGTGTGGTGTAATTGCTTCATTTAACTGTTTTGTAAAGAACTCACGTATTTTTTTGGAGTAGTTCCAAATTTCTTTTTAAAAGCAGCAATAAAATGACTTGAGGTGCTGTAGCCAATTGTAGAGCCAACTTCGTTTACATTGTGCTGATTGCTTTCTAACAATCGCCTGGCGTGTTCCATCTTATAATCGAATAAAAAAGCATAAACAGTGTCGCCATAAATTTGTTTAAAACCTTCTTTTAATTTTTTTAATGACAAGCCAATTTCGTTAGATAATTCTTGTAAACTTGGCGGTTCTGCCATTCTAGAAATGATAATATCTTTTGCTTTTCTGATTTTTAAAACATTCTGTTCATCAACCAAAAAAGGACAAAAATCGGCATTTGCTGTATCTTCTTTTTGAAAATGCAAACTCAATAATTCGTATATTTTTCCCTTGATAAACAATTCTTTTATCGAACTATTTACATTAGAATTGATAATTTGTTGCAAAACAATTAACACCGAAGGCTTGATAATATCGTCGTTATAATATTTTCTGTTGATGTTTTCATCACTTAAAAAAGGAATGTGATTTGCTTCTTTAGAAAACAACGAATGAAACTTTTCTATAGAAATTAATAAAGAAACCAAAGAAGTATTTGGGTCTATTTCTAAATTTATTGGTAGTTTTTGTTGTGGATTGTATAATAAAATACAATGCTGATTTAAAACATCAAGCGTGTAGCTTCCGTTATTAAATAAAAACTTAGAATTTCCTTTAATACAAAAATGCAACTGAATAAAAGAGCTATCTATGTCTCTTTCAAATCGTTGTGTTTTTTTACGATCGTTCTCAAAGTGTAATAAGAAAAATAAATTTTCAATGCTTATTTCTTTCAGAGTACTTTTTGCGTTGTTTTTTGTCATTTTGAAAATTTAACAAGAAATTTTTTTATTTAGAATGGTTCTATATAAAAATCGATAGAAGTCCTTATTTTTCAGCAAAAATACATATTTTTTAGTTTTATTTAATATTAAATAGTTAAAAAACGTAGAACGACATTAATAGTTCTTTAAGCGATACTTTTATTGGCAATAAGTTTTTACTTTTGAGCTACTTTTTGAAAAACATTACATGACAGCCAAAAATCATCAAGTAAATTTATACAATATAGGAGTAAGCTATAAAAAAGCAGAAGCCGATGTTAGAGGTAAATTTTCGTTAACTAAAGAAGCTCAAATTAAAGTCTTAAAAGAGGCAAAAGAAAGCGGAGTTGATGGTATTTTTGTATTATCAACCTGCAATAGAACAGAAATTACCGGTTTAGCAGAACACCCTTTTCAATTAATTAATTTATTGTGTAAACATTCTAATGGGACGGTAGAAGAATTTGCAGCTGTTTCTAATGTGTATAAAAACCAAGAAGCCATTTCACATTTATTTAGAATGGGAACTGGTTTGGATAGTCAGATTTTAGGAGATTACGAAATTGTGGGTCAATTAAGAAATTCTTTTAAGCAGGCAAAAAAGCACAAAACGACCAATGCTTATTTCGAAAGACTCTTAAATCAGGTGATGCAAGCTAGCAAACGAGTTAAAAACGAAACGCGTTTAAGTTCTGGAACAACGTCTGTTTCGTATGCAGCAGTTCAATATATCATTTCTTATATACCAAATTACAACCACAAAAACATGTTGGTTTTTGGTTTGGGGAAAATGGGAAAGCATACCTGTAAAAATTTAGCAGAATACACAGAAAATAAATCGGTTTGCTTGATCAATAGAACCGAAGAAAAAGCAACAAAATTTGTCAAAGAACATCCATCAATTAGAAAAGCAACGATGGGAAATTTAACTTCTGAAGTGAAAAAATCAGATGTTTTAATTGTTTCTACTGGAGCTGATGTTCCAACAATTACTACAGCACATATTCCTAGAGATAAAGAAATTCTAATTTTAGATTTATCCATGCCTGCAAATGTTGACGCCGAGGTAAGAAATTTGTCAAATGTAACCCTTGTAAATGTGGATGAATTATCTAAAATTACAGATGAAACCTTAGCGATTCGTCAACAAGAAATTCCTTTTGCAGAGTCAATTATAGAAACGCATAAAAATGAGTTTAATGAATGGTTAAATCATCGTAGATTTACACCAGCAATTAATGCGCTAAAACAATCGTTAGAAACGATTCAGCAAGACGAAATTGCTTTTCATAAAAAGAAGTTGAAAAACTTTGATGAAGAACAAGCAGAAGCTATAACATCAAGGTTTATTCAAAAAATAACAACACAGTTTGTAAAACATTTAAAAGACGATGAAACGTCCATTCCGCAAAGTATAAATGTGGTAAGTAAAATGTTTGGAACTGAATTAGAAAAACTACATGCAGAAGATCATTAGAATTGGTACAAGAGACAGTGAACTAGCGCTTTGGCAAGCAAAAACAGTTCAACAACAATTAGAGTATTTAGGACACAAAACAGAAATAGTTGCCGTAAAATCAACTGGAGATTTGGTCTTAGATAAACCGTTGTACGAATTAGGAATTACAGGAATATTTACGAAGAATTTAGATATTGCTTTAATGAATGATGAAATTGATATTGCAGTTCATTCTTTAAAAGATGTGCCAACAATATTACCAAAAAGTATTGTTCAGGCAGCAGTTTTAAAAAGAGGGAACTCTAATGATATGCTTGTTTTTAAAGACAACGAAGAGTTTTTAACCCAAGAAAATGCCATCATCGCTACCGGAAGTTTAAGAAGAAAAGCCCAATGGTTGCATCGTCATCCAACGCATCAAGTTGTTGGTTTAAGAGGGAATATACAAACCAGATTAGAAAAATTAAAAAACAACGATTGGAATGCTGCAATTTTTGCCGCTGCCGGATTGGAACGATTAAAGCTAAAACCTGATGGTGCTTTTAGTTTGGACTGGATGATTCCTGCTCCAGCGCAAGGAGTTGTAACGATTTCTGCTTTAGCTGAAGCAACAGGTGTTTTAGAAATATGTAAAGAATTAAATGATGAAGAAACAGCAATGCTTGCAAAAGTAGAACGCGATTTCTTAAATATTTTAGAAGGTGGTTGTACTGCGCCAATTGGAGCCTTAGCTTTTGTGAAAGAAGATGAAGTGTATTTTAAAGGGGTTTTATTAAACGCTGATGGAACCAAAAGAATAGATGTTACTTCTAAAGAAAAAATTGGGAGACATAATTACATCGCTAAAGAATGTGCTGACTTTGTGTTGAATAGAGGCGGAAAAGAAATAATGGATTCGCTAAAAGGAAATAAAGTAAAAGAATTTGCAGTGTATTCTACAAAGAAACTTTCTGAAATTCAAAAACGATTATTGCCAGAAACTGTTGCCGTTGATGACAGTGACTTTATTAAAATCCGCTTTAATAGGATTCCGCGAAAAGTGATAAAAAATGACATTGAAAATGTAATCATTACTAGTAAGAATGGTGTAGAATCGTTGTTAAATAGTTTTGTAAAACAAGAATTAAATTTTAATAATATTTACTGTGTTGGTAGAAGAACAAAGAAGTTAATCGAGCAGAAAATAGGAAAAGTTACACATTCAGAAAAGAATGCAGAAAAGTTAGCTGAATATCTTTCTTCAAACATAAAAGGACAAGAAGTAACGTATTTCTGTAGCGATTTACGTTTAGATACCTTGCCAGAAGTGTTGACAAAAAACGAAATTACAGTAAACGAAGTAGAAGCATATAAAACCATGTTTAGTCCAGTAAATGTGAGAGAACAATTTTCTGGAGTGCTATTTTACAGTCCATCTACCGTTGAAAGTTATTTGCAAGACAATCAGCCAAATAAAATTGCTTTTTGTATCGGAGAAAGTACTGCGAAAGAAGCTAGAAAACATTTTGATAATGTGCAAGTTGCCAATTTGCCAACTGTAGAAAGTGTATTAGAATTGGTGAATTTACATTTTGTAAAAAAATAATTTTATGCTGAACTTGTTTCAGCAACTCATAATAGATGTTATGAATCGTACAAGAAGACTTAGAAAATCAGAAGGAATTCGCAGATTGGTTAGAGAAACTAAACTTTCTGTTGATGATTTCATTTATCCACTTTTTATTGAAGAAGGTGAAAATATTGAAACAGAAATTGTTTCCATGCCCGGAATCAAGCGTTTTTCGTTGGATCGGATTTCAAAAGAATTGGATGAAGTTGTAGAATTAAATATTCCAGCAGTTTTGTTATTCGGAATTCCGTCTAAAAAAGATGATGAAGGTATAGAAACTTGGAATGATAACGGAATAATGCAACAAGCAATTCGGTTTATCAAAAAGAACTATCCTAGTTTATATGTCATTACTGATGTGTGTTTTTGTGAATACACAAATCACGGACATTGTGGAGTAATCCACGAGAATGATGTGAATAACGATGCTACTTTAGTCAATTTGGCAAAGCAAGTGATATCTCATGCAAAAGCGGGCGTTGATATGGTGGCGCCATCAGGAATGATGGATGGAACAATTGATATGGTGCGTCAGTCTTTAGATAATTTAGGTTTTGTAAACTTACCAATTATGGCATATGCTGTAAAATATGCATCTGCTTTTTACGGACCTTTTAGAGAAGCAGCAGATTCTGCACCAACATTTGGTGATCGAAGAACCTATCAAATGGATCCGTCAAATAGAGACGAAGGAATGCGAGAAGCAACCTTTGATGATCAAGAAGGCGCAGATATTTTAATGGTAAAACCCGCCTTATCTTATTTAGATATCATTAGAGATTTAAAAAATAATTTCGACCGACCAATTGCGTGTTATAATGTAAGTGGAGAATATGCCATGATAAAAGCTGCGGCAGAAAAAGGTTGGATTGATGGTGAAAAAGTGATGCTAGAAAGTTTGCTTTCTATGAAAAGAGCAGGAGCAGATATCATCATTACGTATTTTGCGAAAGAAGCAGCGAGAGTATTAAATAAATAGCTTTTAGCTGTTGGAAGTTAGCCTTTAGCTAATTGCCAAAAGCCAAAAGCCAAAAGCTAAAAAATGAAATTCGAAAAATCACAAAAATTATACGAAAAAGGATTGGTAAACTTAGTTGGAGCAGTAAATTCTCCGGTAAGAGCATTTTCATCCGTTGGGGGAAATCCGTTGTTTATCAAAAAAGCAAAAGGAACTAAAATTACAGATGTTGATAATAATAAATATATCGATTTAGTGTTGTCTTACGGACCAATGATTTTAGGACACCGTCATAAAAAAGTACAAAAGGCAATTACCAAAGCATTAAAAAATGGGTATTCTTTTGGAGCATCAACAAAAAATGAAATCAAACTCGCAAAGATTGTTTGTGATGCTTTTCCAGGAATGGATAAAGTACGTTTTGTGAACTCAGGAACAGAAGCGGTGTTAAGCGGAATTCGTTTGGCAAGAGCTTATACAGGAAAAGATAAAATCATCAAGTTTTCGGGTTGTTATCACGGGCATCAAGATGCTTTGTTGGTTGCAGCAGGTTCTGGTTTGGCAACGTTGAGTTTACCTGGTTCTAAAGGGGTTCCAGAAGGAGCTGTAAAAAATACTTTAATTGCAGAATACAATAATTTAGAAAGTGTAAAAAAACACTTTGAAGATGATGATAATATTGCCGGAGTTATTATCGAACCAATAGCTGGTAATATGGGTGTTGTAATTCCCCAGAATAATTTTCTGAAAGAATTAAAAGCCTATTTAGAAACAAAAGGAGCGTTGTTAATTGTAGATGAAGTAATGACGGGGTTTCGTTCTAAATTTGGTGGAGCACAAGAACTCTTAGGGGTTGAGGCTGATATTACCTGTTTAGGGAAAGTAATAGGTGGTGGTTTTCCAGTTGGAGCCTATGGTGCACGAAATGAAATTATGCAAGAAGTTGCACCTCTTGGCGGAATGTATCAAGCAGGAACATTGAGTGGAAATCCGATTGCAATGGCAGGAGGAATTGCAACATTGACTGAGTTGAAAAAACAAAACCCGTATGAAAAATTTAATGCAGTAGCAGAAAAAATAGAAGGATTTTTATACGCATCAGCTGAGAAAAATGGAGTAGAAATAACGGTAAATAGATTTGGATCTATGATTAATCCATTTTTTACAAAAAGCAATGTTATCAATTTTGAGAAAGCGCAAACATCTGATACAGAGAAATTTGCAGTGTTCTTTTGGGAAATGATAAAAAATGGCGTGTTTTTACCACCAAGTCAATTTGAAGCCTGGTTTTTATCATCAGCATTGAGTGAAAAAGATTTAGAAAAAATAAGTGAAGCAATTGATACAGCCATGAAAAAAGTAGCTGATAGCTTTTAGCCTTTTGTTTTTAGAAAATAAACTATGAGAAATTTTAGAAAATTGAAGATCTGGGAACAAGGTATTGTTATTGTCAAGGAGATTTATAAAATAGCTCAAAAATTACCTGCTGATGAGAAATTTGGATTAAAAAGTCAAATAACAAGAGCAGCAGTTTCAATTCCTTCAAATATTGCAGAAGGATGTAGTAGAAATAGTGAAATTGAATTCAAACGGTTTTTAGAAATCGCTATGGGTTCACTTTTCGAAGTAGAAACACAGTTGATTATTGTTCAAGAATTGAATCTAATTAATCCAGAAGAATTAAAAGAAATTTTTGAATTAATTGAAAAAGAAGGAAAAATGGTTAACGGATTAATAAATACTATAAAGAATAGCTAAAAGCCAAAGCCAAAACCAAAAGCTAAGTGCTAATAGCCAAAAGCTATAATATGATAAAAAACGATTTATTTTTAAGAGCCTTAAAAGGAGAAACTGTTGATAGACCACCAGTTTGGATGATGCGTCAAGCAGGAAGATATTTGCCAGAGTTTATGGAAATCAAAGAGAAATACGATTTCTTTACACGTTGTAGAACTCCAGAATTGGCATCAGAAATTACAGTGCAACCAATTCGTAGATATGGAATGGACGCTGCTATTTTATTTTCTGATATTTTGGTAATTCCGCAAGCGATGAATATTGAGGTGGAAATGAAACCAAACTTTGGCCCGTATTTGCCAAATCCTATTAGAGACCAAAAAGGTGTTGACAATGTTATAATTCCTGATGTTCATCAAGAATTAGGATATGTTATGGAAGCGATAAAAGCAACCAAAGAAAAACTAAATCATGAAATTCCGTTAATTGGTTTTGCAGGTTCACCATGGACAATTTTATGTTATTGTGTGCAAGGTCAAGGTTCTAAAAACTTTGACAAAGCAAAAGAGTTTTGTTTTACAAATCCGATTGTAGCGCATCAATTATTACAGAAAATTACTGATACAACCATTGCCTATTTAAAAGCAAAAGTTGAAGCAGGAGTTAATGCCGTACAGGTTTTTGATTCTTGGGGAGGCATGTTATCTCCGGTTGATTATCAAGAGTTTTCGTGGCAATACATCCAGCAAATTATTGATGCATTAAAAGAAGATGCCCCAGTAATTGCATTCGGAAAAGGATGTTGGTTTGCCTTAGATACGATGGCGAAATCTGGAGCTTCTGCTTTGGGTGTAGATTGGACATGTTCTCCAAGAAATGCACGTTATTTATCAGGTGGAAATATTACACTGCAAGGTAATTTTGATCCAACAAGATTGTTTTCTCCGCCAGCAGAAATCAAGAAAATGGTGCATCAAATGATCAACGAGTTTGGAAAGGATAAATACATCGTGAATTTAGGTCACGGTATTTTACCAAACATTCCGTTAGAAAACGCCAAAGCCTTTATTGATGCGGTAAAAGAATACAAAGCAAACTAAAAATGCCACATTTTATTTCCTGCAAGGTTTCAAAAACCTTGTAGGTATATTTTTAAAAATGAAAAGAAAAGAAAAATGAAGTTTGAACCTTTAGATAAAGATTGTTACTATCACATCTATAATCGTGGAATAAATAGTGAGAAAATCTTTAATAATGATGAAAACAAAGATTATTTTTTAAAGTTAATTTCTAAATATTTATCACATAAAGTTACCATATTATCTTATTGTTTATTAGAAAATCATTATCATTTTTTAGTAAAAATTAATATTGATGGTAAGGAAGCAACACAAGCATTTTCTAATCTTTTTAATGCGTATGCAAAAGCTTTTAATAAAAATATTGGAAGAACGGGAAGTTTGTTTGAAAAGCATTTTAAGCGAAAGAGAATTAATAATGAAGAATATTTAAAGAACTTAATACTTTATATTCATAAAAATCCAGAAAATCACAATGTGGTTCCTGACTTTAGAAAATATAATTTTTCATCCTATAAAAAAATTATTGCGAAACAAGATTCTATTGTAAATAAAGATGAAGCTATTTCTTTATTTGAAGATTTAGATAATTTTGTTTTTGTTCATAAAAATCATCAAACTGATAAAGAAGACCTACAAGGTTTTGAAAACCTTGCAGGAGTGAACAAAATGAATAAACAGTTAAAGAATAAGTTTTACGCTTACATAGAAAATCTACAAAACACCATTACTTCAACATTAGAAAAAGTAGATGGAAAAGCAACATTTCAAGAAGATCTTTGGAAACGTGCTGAAGGCGGTGGAGGTAGAACTCGTGTGATAGAAAATGGAAACATTTTTGAAAAAGGAGGCGTCAATATTTCAAAAGTATTTGGAGAATTGCCAGAAGCTTTACGAAAACAATTTGGAGTAGAAGAAGGAAATTTCTTTGCTTGTGGATTGAGTTTGGTATTGCATCCAAAGAATCCGTTTGTGCCAACAGTGCACGCCAATTGGCGCTATTTTGAAATGTACAATGCCTCTGGAGAAATTGTAACGCAGTGGTTTGGTGGCGGACAAGATTTAACTCCGTATTATTTGTTTGAAGAAGATGCAATTCATTTTCATACCGTTTGTAAATCAGCTTGTGACCGTTATAATGACGGTTTCTATAAAAAATTTAAAAAAACGTGTGATGACTATTTTTGGAATAGTCACAGAGACGAAGCGCGTGGAGTAGGAGGTTTATTCTTTGATTATTTAAAAGAAACCGATGAGTTTTCTATTGATGAGCGATATAATTTTGTGACTGAAGTTGGTGATGGTTTTTTAGAAAGTTATGTGCCAATTGTTGAAAAAAGAAAAGATATTGAATACTCAAGAGTGCATAAAGACTGGCAAGAAGTACGCAGAGGGCGTTATGTTGAGTTTAATTTAGTGCACGATAGAGGCACCTTGTTTGGATTGAAAACAAATGGTAGAATAGAAAGTATTTTAATGAGTTTGCCACCAACAGTTCAATGGGTTTATAATCATCATCCAGAAGAAAACTCTGATGAAGCAAGGCTTCTTGAAGTTTTAGCTAGTCCTAAAGATTGGGTTTAAAATGAAAAAAAAAGCGGAAATTTATTCCCGCTTTTCAATTAATTTAACTTAATTATTAGAATGATATTATTGCTTCGAATGCAAATCCTTTAAAGTTTGCACCATCATATTTGCTAGTTGGAGCATAGTCATTATAATCTTGGTTTACATAAAGGAATTTACTCATTACATTTTTAGTTAAATACCAACCAAATCCTGCTTCTATTCTGTTAACAGAAACCTTTTTAGCATCAGTATTTAGTAATTTTCCACTTACATTATTATACTTCCCTGCGAAATAAAAATTGTCATTATTTCCAAATCTATATAATGCATCAATTGCAAATTGATTCCAAGTTCTAGTTTCTGAACTTCCTGTTTTATCACCACCTGTAGAAGTTTCATAAGTAGTAAATAATTCAAAGTTGTTGTATTTGATGAAGTTATTAAACATCATTGCGGTCAATTTATTTTTAAATCCAGGGTTAACACGTCCAGCTCTAAAGTCTGCATTTTCTCCTGTAGCTTGAATTACATTATAAAAACGAGAACCTGTTCTGTCTCCAGAATATAAGTACACACTTTTTAATTTAGAAGAATGGTAAATAGATCCAGTTAAACGAAATCTTAAGTTCTCGTTCATTTGTTTGTCATATCCAAACTTTCCAATAATTGCAGCTGTTGTAGCTTCTGGATTAGTAACATCTTGGTTTAATTTTCCGTTAGATAAACCACCCATAAATAGAAAATTATTTCTAGAGTAATATAACTCAGCACCAATTTCAGTAGCAAAACCATCCATTAGATAATTCCCTATAAAAGGGTTTGTTATACCGCTCGCATTATCAGTTCTTCTAAAATGTGCATCACCATAGTTGTTTTCCATTTGACCAACTTTAATAGTTGCATACTTCATGAAATTTTCAAGATATCCTTCTGAGATAAAGTTTAATTTATCTATTTGTAAGTATCCGCCTTTTACCCAAGTTTCGTGATGGTGATTAGAGGCTAAATACAAATCTAAGTTTACTCTTAATCCATCTGCAAGCTGAGCATCTATTGTCATGTTTGCTGTAGGTAGATTAAAGTCACTTCCGAGGTCAATTAAGTTATTTAATTTATTACTGTGATTTAATCCTTGTAATTGTAGAGCAAATGCTCCACCAATTCTTACTTTTAATCCATTGTATTCGGTATTATCTTTTACCGGATCAAAAATATTTACTGCGTCTTTGTCTTTTGAGACATAATTTTGCAATTCTTGTGCATTAAGGTTTTGAAAACCTATTGCAATTGCAAAAAAGAATACTGTTGATAAAATTCTATTTTTCATCTTGTTGTTTTTTAGTTTATATTAAAAGTTTAAGTTAAATTTAATTGTTATTTCATCACCGGTTTTTATAGTTCCTAGTAATGCTTTTGGTGGTTTTATTCCATAATCTGTCATTTTTAATTTATATTCTCCTTGTAGTGTAGTTTGGTTTTCTAACTTGTTTATTGTGGTTAGCACCGCTACATTTTTTGTGACACCAGCAATTGTTAAATCGCCTTGAAGCTTAAGGGTTAGAACTTTTGTGGTATCAGAAACAATTTCACCTTTTTTAAAAATAAATGTTATTAATGGGTGCTCTTTAGCTTTTAGAGCTTCATAGGTGAGTTTGTCCATTAGTTTTTTGCCACTTTTGATGCTTGTTGCCTCAATTTTTACTTCTAAAGTTTCGATAGATCTTTCATCTAAACTCTTTAAGGTCATTTTTGCATTTGTCAGCTCAACGATACTTTCCCAGTCATGTAAAGTCGAAGTTCCATTTACTGAAACACTGCTAGATAGCTTAACATCAAGAGGAGCTGAATTTGTTACCTCTTGGCTTTGTATTGTGCTTATGGTAAGTAGAATAATTATAAAAGTGTGTAAGTTTTTCATGATCTATTTATTTAATACAACAAAATTATGACATCTTTTAACCTCAAAAGATGACTTAAGTCATAGGTTAATAGTTTTATTAAGTTGTAAAATAGAATGTGTGATTTGTTTTTTAATTAAGAGGATGCTTTCTCGACTGTAATTATGAGATTCACAATTAAATATCTTTTAAAAAACAAATAATGTATTTTTAGCAATCAAGATTACTTATATGTTAGGGTATTTGTAAAAATAAATAATTTTTGATTTATGTTTTTTAATTATTTTTTAATGAATACACATACTTTTTTTGTACTTTCGCAAACAATAATAAAATGAAGAATGGCTAGATTCGAACTTAAATTGCCTAAAATGGGCGAAAGTGTTGCAGAAGCAACAATTACATCGTGGTTAAAAGAGGTTGGAGATACGATAGAATTAGATGAAGCAATTGTAGAAATTGCTACAGATAAAGTAGATTCTGAAGTACCAAGTGAAGTTGAAGGGACCTTAGTTGAAATTTTATTTGAGAAAGATGATGTTGTTGCAGTAGGTGCAACAATTGCTGTTATAGAAACTGAAGGAGGAGAAACTGTTGCGGTTTCAAGCGAACCGAATGAATCACCAAAAGAAGTAGTTGAAATAGAAAAAGAAGTAACAGCAACAATTGAAGAAGTTAGTACTCCAATTTCTAAAAATTCTGAAAGCGGAAAATTCTACTCGCCTTTAGTTAGAAATATAGCCCAGAAGGAAGGCGTTTCTATGCAAGAATTAGAATCTATTTCTGGGAGTGGAAAAGATGGAAGAGTTACAAAAGATGATATTTTATCCTATATAAAAAACAGAAGTTCAGCTCCTCAAAAAGTTGCAGAACAACCGAAAACAACACCAATTAAAACTCAGGCTACAAAAGAGGTTTCTAAAGCGGCTCCAGTTTCTGTAAACGGAGAAGATGAAGTTATTGAAATGAGTAGAATGGGTAAATTGATAGCCAAACATATGGTAGATTCTGTTCAGACATCTGCACATGTACAATCGTTTATTGAAATTGATGTTACCAATATTGTAAAGTGGAGAACTAAAGTAAAGGATGCTTTCTTTAAAAGAGAAGGAGAAAAATTAACTTTTACACCCATTTTAATGCAAGCAGTTGCGTCAACAATTAAAAAATTCCCGTTAATTAATATTGCTGTCGATGGTGATAACATTATTAAGAGAAAGAATATTAATTTAGGAATGGCTGCTGCGTTGGCAGACGGAAATTTAATTGTTCCTGTTATTAAAAACGCAGATCAATTAAACTTGGTTGGTATGACAAAAGCGGTGAATGATTTAGCAGTAAGAGCAAGAGGAAATCAATTAAAACCAGACGATATTCAAGGTGGAACTTACACGGTAACTAATGTGGGAAGTTTTGGTTCTGTGATGGGGACACCAATCATAAATCAACCTCAAGTTGCTATTTTAGCGTTGGGAGCCATCAGGAAAGTTCCTGCTGTTATTGAAACTCCTGAAGGTGATTTTATCGGAATCAGACAAAAAATGTTTGTTTCTCATTCTTATGACCATAGAGTTGTAAATGGTGCTTTGGGCGGAATGTTTATCAAAACATTAAAAGAAACATTAGAAGCTTGGGATGTAAACCAAGATTTTTAAAAAGTAAATTACATATACATATAGAATGCTCGAACATATGCTTCGAGCATTTTTATTTTTAGTAATGGCAAAATAAATCAATAATAGATGGTATATTTAGCCCATAAACTTAGATTTAAAAACAGATGAAAAAACTACTTATTTTAATTGTAATTGCATTTACAATTAACACAAACGCACAAGAATCAACTTTATTAAGATTAAATCATAAGAAAGGTGATGCTTATGTAACAACCATGAAAATGTCTCAAGATATGGGAGATGTGATGTCTATGGATATTTCAATTACAATGAATACTGATATTACAGAATCTTCTAAAGATACTTATGTAAGTAAAATGAAAATTTCAAGTATTTCTATGGATATGAATCAAGGGGGAATGAATATGAGTTACGATTCATCAAAAAGTGATGATGAATTAGATGCTACTGGAAAAATGATAAAGGCTCAAATGGGGCCGATGTTACAAGCAGTTATAACAGTAAAAGGAAATAACCTTGGTGAAATTATTGAAACTTCAGTTGAACCAAATATTCCAGGAACAAGTGATTTAACAAATCAAACAAATAATGTTGTGTATCCTAAAAAAGCACTTAGAGTTGGTGATTCTTGGACGATGAAGAAAGAGGAAAAAGGGATGGTTATTGATTTTGTGTATACTGTAAAATCTATTGCAAGTGCAACTATATTATTAAATGTTACAGGTGAAGTATCTGGAAACGCTACAGGAACTGTTGTTGGAACTATGGATGTTGATAAAAAATCTGGAATGCCTTTAGTTTCTAAAATTGATATGGATTTAACCTCTCAAGGTCAGGCATTAACAACAAAAATGGTTGCCACTACTGTGAGAAAATAATTATTAAAAGAAATTTGATAATAAAAAACCTCAAGAATTTCTTGAGGTTTTTTATTATTCGATACTTACATGAAAAAGAGCATCTCCTTTATTTACAATTGGAGTTTTATTTATACAAAATATATGACAATTAAAAGGCGCATAAACTTTCTTTTTAAACTCCCCAAAAGGATCTTCAATTATTCCTAAAACTTCTTTCTTTTTTATTTTTGCTCCATTTTTTACTAAAATCTTAAACATTCCAGAATGTGAAGATCTCAACCACTTTGCTTTTTTAATTAAAACAGGTTGTTCTTTTATGGTAACCTCTCCTTCAATTAAACCTAAATAAATCAATACATTTTTTGCTCCATTTACGCCTTCATTAATTATTGAAGCATCTAACTCTTTTGATTTTCCGCCTTCAAAAAGCAAAACGGTTTTCCCCATCTTATTAATGGTTTCTCGTAAAGATTTTGCAATATTATTAGAAAAAACTATGATTGGTGGATTAAAAACTTTAGCCAATTCTAATCCCTTTTCGTCATCAATATTACATCTTATTTGAGCAATATTTTCTCTTTGACCGCCACCTGTATGAAAATCGATTACATAATCTACATGAGGTGCAATTTCTTTGGTAAATTGATAAGCAAACTGGCTCGCTAAAGAACCATTTGATGAACCTGGAAACATTCTGTTTAAATCTCTTCCATCAGGAAATTCTCTAGTTTGAATTAAATATCCGAAAATATTAAAAACAGGAATACAAATAATAGTTCCGTTTACAGGTTTGTTTATTTTTTGCCCAATGATTTCTCTTAAAATACCAACTCCATTTATTTCATCACCATGAACACCCGCTAAAAGTAAAACTACTGGGCCTGGATTTAAAGATCTTTCAATAATTACAGGAACTTTTAGGGTGGTTCTTGTATGTAATTTGGCAACTTCTAAATCTAAAACAGTACGTTCTCCTTTAGGAATTTCTTTCCCTAAAATTTTAAAAGGTTTATTCAACATTTAATTCTAAATAACGAATGATTTCTTTTGCAATATTTTTCTTTGTGGCAACTTCTATGCCTTCTAAACCTGGCGAAGAATTTACTTCTAACACTAAAGGTCCTTTTGACGATTGTAGCATGTCAACTCCCGCAACACCTAATCCCATGGCTTTGGTTGCTTTTAATGCGGTTTTTTCTTCTTCATCTGTTAGTTCAATGACGTTTGCATTTCCTCCTCTGTGTAAGTTAGAGCGAAATTCTCCTTCTTTTCCTTGTCGTTTCATGGCGCCAATAACTTTACCATCAACAACAAAAGCTCTAATGTCTGCTCCGCCTGCTTCTTTGATAAATTCTTGAGCAATCACTCTTGCTCCAAGTCCATTAAATGCTTCTAGAACAGATGTTGCAGCATTTTGAGTTTCTGCTAAGACAACACCTAAACCTTGAGTTCCTTCTAAAAGTTTTAATACTAAAGGTGGTCCACCTACAGATTCTACAACATGTTCAACATCTTTTGTGTAATTTGTAAAAACTGTTTTTGGTAATCCAACTCCAGCTCTTGCTAATATTTGTAAACTACTTAATTTGTCTCTAGACCTAACCAATGCCATTGAAGACACAGCGGTAAAGACTTTCATCATTTCAAATTGTCTAATTACTGCAGTTCCATAAAATGTTACAGAAGCACCAATTCTTGGAATAATTGCATCAATATCTGTTAAATATTCGCCTTTATAAAAAATCTTTGGAGCTTTTCTTTCAATTTCTATATTGCATTTTAAATGATCTACAACAATAACTTCGTGACCTCTTTTTTGTCCGGCCTCTACAAGTCTTCTTGTCGAATATAATTTTGGGTTTCTTGATAAAATGGCAATCTTCATAATTAGATTCTTTATTTTAATTTGTACGAATTATTTTTTTGTGATGTATCTACAATAAACTTTTTAGTAAGAAACTTTCTGCCTAATAATATAGGATATTTCATGTCGCTTCTTTCGCTTAAAGTTAATTCGATATTGTGAGTTTCGTTAAAAAGAGTAACAGTTGTTTTGATTGCAAAACGTTCTTCTGATGTTCCGTTAGAACTTTTAATTACTTTTTTATAGTAATTCTTTGTTCTAAATTCTTTTTCGTTGTATTGAATATGATTTGGATCTAAAAGTGTGAAGTTAATAAAATTCTCACCATTTATTATGGTTTCTTCTATTTTATGTGCGTGTATAGCTGATGTATAGGCTCCAGTATCAACTTTGGCTTCAATATTTAAAAGGCCAAATTCTGGAAAATCAATTTGATCAATTCGTCCAATTGTTTTTTTTGTCATTGTTTTAAAAAAAATATATACTCTGTTTTATGTAGGTTGCTAAGGTATAACAATTGTTGTTTCAAAAAAAAGCTCAGAAATATTTCCGAGCTCTTTTTATCAAATATATAAAAATCCTTTTAGGCTAACATGGTAACAGGGTTTTCTAAATACGTTCTTAAAGTTTGTAAAAATTGTGCTCCAACAGCTCCATCAACAGTTCTATGATCACAGGCAAGTGTAACTTTCATTGTGTTGCCAACTACAATTTGACCTTCTTTTACAACAGGTTTTTGTACAATGGCACCAACAGATAAAATTGCTGAGTTTGGTTGGTTGATAATTGAAGTAAATTCTTGAATTCCAAACATTCCTAAATTAGAAATTGTAAAGGTGCTTCCTTCCATTTCGTTTGGAGTAATTTTTTTATTTCTTGCTTTTCCTGCTAATTCTCTAACATTTCCGCCAATTTGAGTTAAGCTCATTTGGTCTGCAAATTTTAAAACTGGTACAACCAATCCTTCATCTACTGCAACGGCAACCCCAATATGAATATGACTTTTAAAAACCGTAGCATTATCTGTCCAGCTTGTATTTACTTGTGGGTGCTTTTTTAATGCCATTGCACAAGCTTTAACAACCATATCATTAAATGATACTTTTGTGTCTGGAATTGAGTTAATGGTTTTACGAGAATCCATTGCATTGTCCATATCAACCTCTATGGTTAAATAGAAATGTGGTGCCGTAAATTTCGAGTTTCCTAAAGCTTTCGCAATTGCTTTACGCATTTGCGAATTTTTTACTTCTTCTGTATGTTCTTCGCCAGCAGGAACAAATTTTGCAATTGGAGCAGAAGATGTTTCTGTTGATGTTTCAGCGGCTACAGTAGTAGATGGTGTATAGTTTTCTACATCTTTTTTAGTGATTCTTCCATTATCTCCAGACCCTTTTAAGTCCGCTAAATTAATACCTTTATCACTTGCAATTTTCTTTGCTAAAGGAGAAGCAAAAATTCTTCCACCAGTAGTAGTAGTTGCTTTTGCTTCCACAACTTCAGCAACTGGTTCTGTAGATGTTACTTTTTTAGGAGCTTCTTCAGTTTTCTTTTCTTCCGTTTTTGGTTCTTGAGTTTCCTCTGCGCTACCACTAAGCAATCCTGAGATATCTTCTCCTTTATCACCAATAATAGCTAGAAGCGTATCAACCGGAGCACTTTCTCCTTCTTGAACACCAATATGTAATAAAGTTCCTTCGTTAAACGATTCAAACTCCATTGTTGCTTTATCTGTTTCAATTTCAGCTAAAATATCGCCTTCTTCAATAGAATCACCAATATTTTTTAACCATTGTGCCACAACACCTTCTTCCATGGTGTCACTTAAACGCGGCATGTTTACTACTATTGCCATAATCTATCTTTTAATAAAAGGATAATCTTCTTGTTCGTATACAACATCGTATAATTGATTTACTTCTGGATAAGGAGAGTTGTCTGCAAACTCCTCACATTCTTTTACCAAATCTTTTACTTCTTTGTTGATTGCTTCAATTTCTTCTTCCGTAGCGTATTTTTTTTCCTTTATAACATCTAATACTTGTGTAATAGGGTCAATTTTTTTGTATTCTTCTACTTCGTCCTTCGTTCTATAATGTTGTGCATCCGACATGGAGTGTCCTCTATAACGATAGGTTTTCATTTCTAAAAAAGTTGGTCCATCACCACGACGAGCTCTTTGAATTGCTTCATCAACAGCTTCTGCAACTTTAATAGGATTCATACCATCAACGGGTCCACAAGGCATTTCATATCCTAAACCAAGTTTCCAAATATCTGTATGATTTGCAGTTCTTTCAACTGAAGTTCCCATTGCGTAACCATTATTTTCAACAATAAAAACAACTGGTAATTTCCAAAGCATTGCCATGTTAAAACTTTCGTGTAAAGAACCTTGTCTTGCAGCTCCATCACCAAAATAGGTTAATGTTACGCCGTCGTTTCCGGCATATTTATCTCCAAATGCAATTCCTGCACCTAAAGGTATTTGACCACCAACAATTCCGTGACCACCGTAAAATCCTTTTTCTTTAGAGAAAATGTGCATAGAACCACCCATTCCTTTAGAAGTTCCTGTTACTTTACCATATAATTCTGCCATTACAGCTTTCGGATCAACACCCATTCCAATGGGTTGAACGTGATTACGATATGCGGTAATCATTTTGTCTTTACCTAATTCCATTGCATGTAACGAACCTGCTAAAACAGCTTCTTGTCCGTTATATAAGTGTAAAAAACCTCTTACTTTTTGTTGGATATATACAGCAGCAAGTTTGTCTTCAAACTTTCTCCAAAACAGCATATCTCTATACCAATTTACGTAAGTTTCTTTGGTGATTTTCTTCATTATTAGTTGATGTTAAAGTCTAATTTAAGTAGCATAAAAAATGAATGCGAACTGCAAAAATAAGGGTTTTTAGTTTTTAAAAAAAAATGTTTTTAATAAAAAGTAGAAAGCTTAAAAAACTATTTTTTTAAGAAGGACTATTATTTATCTTTTGCAATTAAAATTGTAGCTACAGCACCCGTTGCAAGATTCCATTCGTTAGATGAAATTAAGTTATTTGAATCATCGTATACTTTAAAAGCAGCTGTATTTGGGCCAGAAGAACCTTGGTTTAATGCTTTAAAAGCAATTTTGTTAATTCCTACACCAATAGGAATTGTAAATTTTTGATAATTCTGCTTTAGTGTAATATTTGTAATTACTGGAATGTTATTTACAAGAATGGTTACCATATCTCCGTCAGGATATTGAAAATCTCTACAAATAATAGTTACATTTTTTGAGTTGGTTCTAAAACTACCTAAATCTTGATCTACTTTTGGATATTGATATCGACCATTTATTTTTTTGTATGCTTTTAAAACACGTTCCTCGTTGAGTTTAGCTTGGTTTAATATTCCTTTGTTTCTTAAATCTGCATCTTTTTGGGCTTGCGTTTTTGTTTTTTGTGAATTTTTGTAGGCATTTTTAAACCCCTTTGTTGCATCAAAATCTAAGGAACCAGTTTTTTTAATAGGAATTGTTTTTGCTTTTATAGAAATCTTCTTTTTTGCACCAATCTTATCCTCTTGAGAATGCATAGATTGAGCAGCTAATAGCAGTAAGCTTAAAATAAAAAAGAGTTGTTTGTTCAGGTTCATAAAACAAAAATATAATTTCTATACTGCAAATATAATACCGTAAAATTGAAGTTGTGTTTTAGTTCTGTTAAAATTGATTTATTTGATAGGAAAATTAAAATAAGTATCAGGAAAAGGTTCATTTTTTAAAGTAAAATGCCACCATTCAGTTTTTATTGGTTTAAATCCGTTTGTAACCATTAGGTTTCTTAACAGCAGTCTATTTGCTCGTTGTTTTTTTGATATTTTATCATTTAAAGCATGAGATTCCTCGCCAAAAAAATCATACGGACTTCCCATGTCTAATTCTTCTCCACTTGTTAAATCCATTATTGTTACATCTACTGTACTTCCTCTTGTATGACCAGATTTTTCAGCAATATATCCTTGATTAAACAATTGTGTTTTTGGTACATTTGGGTAATATTGTTGTTTCATTAATGTATCGTTCAATACTTTTGCCCAACGCACAAAATGATTTACTGCTTGTTGTGGTCTATAAGTGTCAAATATTTTAAGACTTAAGTTGAATTGTAGCAATTCTTGTTGTACTTTCTTTAATGCGTTTGCAGCAGGTTCAGTAATAATAATGGTTGGTTTTATATACCCATCAATAGGTTTTCCAATAAAATTATTGTTAGTAATATACCGCATTTCTGTTTGAATACTTGCATCAACATTAGAGAGATACACAAAGTCTTTTGGTAAATTTTGTCCGCAAGACGACATTGAAATACAAAGAAATAGAAGTAGGGCTGTTTTTTTCATGGTTATAAATGTACAAAAAAAGTAAAAGCCATATTATATATAATATGACTTTTACAAAGTAAACTAATAAAACCAAGTATTAGTACTATAATTAAGGTTGAAGACTCCCTAATATAGCTCTTTAATATGTTAATGTAGGCTAATCACTTTTGTGATTTTCCAAGTATTTTTTTCTTTTTTCCAAACCATAATAAATTTACTAGGAATCGATTTTGCATTGGGTTCTTCTTTGTTAAAGAACTTGTGATATCCAATTTCTATGGCTCCATAATCTTTTATTGGATATACTTCTATGCTTCCTTTTATTAATGTTCTAGTAACTTTATTGCAGATGTTTTCTTTTAAAGCTTTTAAAAGTCCATTTTTATCTGTTGATAAACCGCCTTTGTCGTGAAAAAACTCAATATTTTCATCGTATAAGTCAGCTTGAGTTTCCAAATCGCAATTATTGTAAGCAGTGAAATAGATTGCATCCATTTTTACAATTTGATTGTGTAAATCTACGTTTGATGGTTTGTATTTCGGAATCTCATTTATTTGTCCAATTGCAAAATAAGACATTGTTACTGCGATAATAAAAAGGTAAATCTTCATCATAATTGTAACTTTTTTAATTCTTTATTTTAGTTTGAAGAAATACTTCCGCCAGAAGATTTGTTTTTATCTATCTTTTTCGGATTTCCTCTGTAGTCGATGTCACCGCCGCTACTTGCCTTTGCCGTTAAAGATTCAACAGCATGTACATCTATATTTGCGCCACTATTTACTTTTACGGTAGCATTTTTACTTTTTAAACCGTAGGCTCTTATCGAACTTCCGCTAGTTGCTTTTGCAGAAAAATAGTTGGTTGTTCCTTTTAGTCTTAAATCTGCTCCGCTAGAAGAACTAGAATTTACCGAATCTGCATTTACATCAATTCTTGCATCTGCGCCACTACTAACATGTGCGTCAAAAATATCCGCATTAATTGTGTTTTCTGTTACAACATCGCTTCCACTTGTAGCTTTAATTCCGTTAATGTTTGGTGCAGTAAGATATATCTTTTTAGATTTTGCTCTTCTAATATTTCTTTTTGATGATATTTTTAAAACACCATTTACAACTTCTGTTTTAATGAGTTTGTGTAGATTTTCATCAGCTTTTACAACTAAAGATAAATCATTGTCTTGTGTGATGTACAATTGAATGCCTTGACCAATTTCTATTTTTGTGAAGTCGTCATTAATTTTTCGTGTCTCTGAAATTACATTTCTGTTTCCTGAAACCGAATTGATGCCATCTAACATACAAGATGTAGAAACGGTTACAATAAAAAGAAATGCGAATGTTTTGGTGATGATTGATTTCATAATTTTTATATTTTAAAATTCAAATGTCAATAGATAGCTGTTTTGAAACGAATTTTGGTTACTCAATTGTCGTTTTTTATTGACGAACTGTTATTCTTCGTCATTTTCTTCTAAGGCTTTTAGTTCTTTACTGTGCAATCCATCATCCGTCATTAGAAAATAATGGTTTACCATTCTTGGATCGTAGGTGTTTGTTGTATTTTCTATATTGTTCAAATATTTTTTGGTGGAAGTATCAAAATACACAGTTACCCCATTTGGAATAAATAATTTTATATATACATCTTCATCTTTAAAAGCATTTTTAAACTCGCTAATAAAATAAGCATCTAGCAAAATTTTGTTGTCTTCAATTTTATAATTGTACGAAATGCTTTCTGCATTTTTAGTTGCGTTTAATTTATTTCTTCCTTCAGAATATTTTCTAATTTGCAGATAAGATTTGTCAGAATTGCTTTTTTCTACATCAATATATACATCGGTAGATGATAATTTCTTTTTTCCATCTAGATAGATCACTTCTACATTATTGTTGCTGTATTTGTTGTCTTGAAAATAAAGATCTTCACTTTTTACCATTTTTAAAGTAATCGTATCGTTTGCAATAACATTTACGTCAATATTTTCAATTTTATTTCCTGATGAAGCTCTTGTTGTACCGTATTCAATTCCTGTAAAAATCAATGCTAAAACAGCAGCCAACCAAATACCAAATAAGGTTAATGAGGTTGCTTTGCTAAATTGTTTAATATTGCTAGATAAGATTCTTAATCCTAATACAAACAGAATCAAGAATGGAATTCCAATAACTAAAAACGTACAAACCATTAACAGCCAATAGGGCAATATTGAGTCATAGAAAAATGGTTGAAATAGCGGAAAATCACTATCAAATCCAATATATTCTAAACTTCCGATAGAAAATGCTCCAATAATTAAAGAAATTAAGGTGATTGCGGCAACAAACATTAGAATCACTCCAATAAACTTACCAATAATTTTAAATATTGTAAGAATTATTGTGCCTAAAGTGTCTAAAAAATCTTGAAAACCCGATGTTGTTTTTTTGCTTCCTTTTTTAAATCCTTCATTTACCTTAGATGCACCATCTTTAATTTTACTAGAAACTTCGCTAGCACTATTTTTTATGGTTTCTGAAACATGACTAAACTCTTCACGAATTTTTTTTTCAATATTATCAATATTTACAGCTTCGCCTTCCATTTGTAATTTCTCTGCAGTTGTTGCTGCTTCAGGAATTACAATCCAAAGAATAACATAGGTTATAATGCTAAATCCGCTAAACGCCAATAAGATAAATGCCAAACGAATCCAAACTGTATCTACATTAAAATAATGCGCAATACCAGATGCAACTCCTCCTAAAAACTTATCGTCGCCATCTCTAAATAGTTTTTTACCATTAGAAGTTCTTCTTCTTTGATACTTATAATCTTCGTTTGCATAGCCTTCTTCTGCATCTGCATAATCTTCTGGTTGCCCCATAATTTTGATAACTTCATCAATATCACTTTCGTTTACAACCTGACGCGCGTCTGTTATTTTTTCTGATAACAATTCGCTAATACGAGCTTCGATATCTGAAATAATTTCGTTTTTTCCTTGAGGATCATCGCTTAAAGATCTAGAAATAGAATCTAAATATCTTTTTAATTTTTGAAAAGCAATTTCATCTATATGGAAAAAGAATCCTCCTAAATTTATGTTTATTGTCTTATTCATTACTTTGTTTTTTTACTTGTTATTTGGTTTACAGCTGTTACTAGGTTTCCCCAGGTTTTGTCTAATTCTTTAGAAAACATTGCTCCGTTTTCTGTTAATACATAATATTTTCTTGGTGGTCCAGAAGTAGATTCTTCCCAACGATAGGTTAATAACCCTGCGTTTTTTAATCGTGTTAGTAACGGATAAATAGTTCCTTCTACTACAATCATTTCTGCACTTTTTAATGTTTCTAATATTTCAGAAGTGTACGCATCGCCGTGTTTTAATATCGACAAGATGCAGAATTCTAAAACTCCTTTTCGCATTTGTGCTTTTGTATTTTCTATCTTCATATAAAGAGTTTTATACGTGTTATTTAATAAATTTTATAGCCAAAGGATATTTGTAATTTTCTCCTTCTTTAGATTTTAAAGCTGCAATAATTATTAAAGCAATCTTTAACAAACCTATAATTGAAATTAATGCTCCCATTCCAATAAATCCAAATAATCCAGTTCCATCACTAAAGTGGAAGTTAAAATCAAAGTCATTGTAATGACGCATATGACTAAAAAATGTACTGAAAGCAAATGGAAGTATAGATACACCTAGTATAAAAACATATAAAGCATAACTTATATTAAAGTTAACAGCTTCTTTTCCTTGCTCATCTAAAAAACGACTTCTGTCTTTTAAGGTTTGCCATAATACTAATGGAACGATAATGCTTCCAAACGGAATCATAAATCCAGCAAAAGCCGAAATATGGATTAAGAATGCATTGGTGTTTTCGCTATTTTTATTCATTGTTTTATTTTTATATACTACTTGACTATGCAAATATATGTATAAAAGATGGTACTATGCAAAACAAAGTACTATATTTTTTTTAATTATTTTTTATTTAATGGTTTATTTATCAATTAAAAATGCTTACATTGCTTGCTGATAAAGGGTTTTGTGAATTTTTATTTCAATTAAAAAAAATCAATAATTTTTTATTTTTAAGAATTATAATTCAAAAAAACAATCAAAATATGAACATTACACCACGTAAAATCAATTTATATATGCTCTTTAAATTGCCATCAGCATTTTTTTGTGGTGTTAGAGTCGTGTCAATTTCTGATACAAAAGCCGTTGTAAAAGTAAAACATCGATGGATCAATCAGAATCCGTTTAAATCGTTGTATTGGGCTGTTCAAGGAATGGCTTCTGAATTTGCAAGCGGAATCTTAATGATGGAGGAAATAAGAAAATCAAACAGAAAAATTTCGATGTTGGTAACACACCAAGAAGGGCGATTTGCAAAAAAAGCAACTGGAAAAATTAACTTTACTTGTGAAGATGGAGGTTTGATAAAAGATGCAATTCAGAAATCTATTGAAACTGGAGAAGGACAAATCATTCATTTAAAAACAGAAGGAATCGATGCTTCTGGAGATGTGGTTTCTCGGTTTGTGTACGAATGGAGTCTTAAAGTGAAATTTTGATTAGTTATCAGTGAACTGTGAACAGTTGGCAGTTTCAGTTGGCGGTTAATGTCGTTTAACTGAGGTTTTTATAAATTGTCAGTTCGAGTGTCACGCTTTTGGGTGTTATACTCCGAGAACATTATAAATGTTATAATCAACTTAAAAAGATAATATTTTTGTAACAAAATTCAATTTTTTATCTCTAATAGTTTACAAGAAAGTTGCAAAGAGATAAAGTTAATTAATTTGAAATTTTTATATATTTCGAGTACTCAAATAATCCAACAATCCAATAGTATAACAATCTAACAATCTAAAATATGAACGCACACGAAATCGATTACAACATCTTTGGAGAAGAGATGCAATATGTAGAAATAGAATTAGATCCACAAGAAAGCGTGGTGGCAGAATCTGGCAGTTTTATGATGATGAATGATGGAGTTACCATGAATACTATTTTTGGTGATGGAACCAATCAAGATAAAGGGATTTTAGGAAAATTATTTTCAGCAGGAAAAAGGTTACTTACTGGCGAGAGCTTATTTATGACTGTTTTTACAAATGCTGGTTTTGGTAAAAAGCATGTTTCTTTTGCGTCTCCGTATCCTGGAAAAATTATTCCGATTGATTTAACGGAGTTTAATGGAAAATTTATTTGTCAGAAAGATGCATTTTTATGTGCAGCACAAGGTGTTGCTATCGGGATTGAATTTTCTAAAAAATTAGGAAGAGGTTTGTTTGGTGGAGAAGGTTTTATCATGCAAAAATTAGAAGGAGATGGAATGGCTTTTGTTCATGCTGGTGGAACCATGTCTAAAAAAGTATTGCAACCTGGAGAAATTTTAAGAGTTGATACAGGTTGTATAGTTGGTTTTACACAAACTGTAGATTATGATATTGAATTTGTAGGCGGAATTAAAAACTCCATTTTTGGTGGAGAAGGTTTGTTCTTTGCAAAATTACAAGGTCCTGGAACTGTATATATTCAGTCTTTACCATTTAGTAGATTGGCTGGTAGAGTTCTAGCGATGGCACCACAAACCGGAAAAGGAGATAGAGGAGAAGGAAGTATTTTAGGCGGAATTGGAGATTTACTCGACGGAGATAATCGATTTTAATAAAAGAAGCGAAACAAATTTTGTTTCGCTTCTTTTATTTTTAAGTAATAATTTCTTATTCATTTGCTTTTAAAACTCGTAATAAATTACCTCCAAGAATTTTAACAATATCTTCTTCGCTATATCCTTTTTTTACCAAGGCTTTTGTAATTACTGGATACGTTGTAACATCATCTAACTGCTTTGGAGTAAGATTGATTCCGTCAAAATCAGAACCAAGTCCAACATAATCAACTCCAACTAGAGCAACAATATAATCTATATGATATATCAACATCGATAAAGATGGTCTCATCGCTTCCACCTCAGTATTGTATTTTTTATACAGAAAATCCATTGTGTACCAGTCATCTAGTCCACTTTTTTTGAGCGAATCAGCTTCAATAGCATGTTTTTTTAGAAAATCCATTTCTTTTTTATCAAAACTATCATCAATAAAACCTGGATGAAAATTGACCATGATAACTCCGACATTTTTAGCAATCGCTTTTATTTGTTCATCTTTTAAATTTCTGCGACTCGGAACAAGACTGTATACAGAACTGTGTGAAGCAATTATTGGTTTTGTAGTGATTTCTATAACATCCCAAAATGTTTGCTCTCCAACATGACTTACGTCTACCATCATACCTAATTCATTCATTTTTAAAACCACTTGTTTTCCAAAATCTGTCAATCCTTTTTGTGGTAGATCTGGGTTTGTTGTTTCGTCTGCGGCACTTGTTGCCCAAGACGGAGCGACATTATGTGTTAGTGTTAAATATCTTGCTCCACGATTGTAAAGCGCTTCTAATTTGGTCAAATCATCTTCAATCATATGTCCGCCTTCTACACCAAACAAAGCTGCAATTTTATGTTCATTTACAGCTTTTAAAATACCTGCATAATTTGCTGCTTTGATAATTTTAGTCGGATTTCTTGCAACTACTGCATCTAAACTATCCATTTCTTGATTGGCAATTGCAAAAGCATTTTTTACGCCACCATCGGTATAGACAGAAAATATTTGAACATCCAAACCTCCAATTTTCCAACGATCTAAATCACTATGCGTTTTTCCAGTTAAATCTTGATCAAAAACAACTCCGTTGTCAACAGCTTTCATTAAAATGTCATTATGAGTATCAACCACAATAGCATTAAAATGAATGTCTTTATAATTTTTTGATTCAGGTTTTTTATCGGTTGCTGTTTTGCAGGATGATAAAAGAACAAGTAATATTAGTAAATATCTCATAAGTTTTAATTCAGGATTATGTCCCAAGTTAGTAAAAAAAGAGCAGTCAAGTTTTGCTTTTATTCTTTAGACTCTAATTCTGGTCTTTTACTAAGTTGCCACATTAAAATTCCGCCTGTAATAAACATCCACATAGAATATGCTGCTGTAGGAATTGCCATTTCTATATTGTTTAAGATAGAGGTTGCAATAACAAATGCCAAGGTTCCGTTTTGAATACCACTTTCTACTGTAATTGAAATAGCATTTTTTAAATTTAGTTTAAACAATCTGGCTGTTAAATAACCCAATCCCATTGTTAAAATATTTAAGAGTAAGGTTACAATTCCGACTTCTCTCATTGCTTTTCCAATTAAGCTAAAGTTTGCGCTTAATACAGCAACAAACACTAAAATAAAAATAATGGTTGAAGCAATTCGCATTGGTTTTTCCATTCGTTTTGCAAAATTTGGTTTCAATTTCCGAATCAACATTCCAATAGAAATAGGAATTACTGTAATTACCATTATTTGTAAAATGGTATCTAAAATGGGTAATTTAATGGTCACATCTGTGCTTGTACCAAAAAATGCTAAAGCATAGGATAAAATAAACGGAATTGTAAGAATGCTAATAATACTAGCAATTGCAGTCAATGTAACCGATAAAGCAATATTTCCTTTACAAATTTGTGTGATTAAATTACTGGTTGGTCCACCAGGACATGTTGCTAAAATCAGTAATCCGACAGCCATAATTGGACTTAAATTAAAAATGATGGCTAGCGAAAGACCAATGATTGGCAAAAAGAGAAGTTGATTGGTTAAGCCAATTAAAATTGCTTTGGGAAATTTTATAATTCTTGTAAAATCGGCAAGAACTAATGTCATTCCCATACCAAGCATAATAATAGCAAGAGATAAAGGTAGAAACACTTTACTTAAAAGTTCGGTAACAGTCATAAGTCAATTAATTTAGTACTAGTTTTATGTGTTTTTTTCTGGTGTAATTATTTGGTTATCAATTCTTTTTCCGTTTTTATCAAATGTATATAAATATATTTTTACTTTTTTATTGAATGGTAAATCATACTTTTTTCCGCTTTCTAAAACTGTTGTGAAATACGGAATCTTATTGATGTAATCGTATGTGTGTTGTATTTCATTTTCATAAAATAAGGTTACTTGAACATCACTTTTATGTTGGTTTTTATAAGAAAATGTAAAAATATCATCAGTAGAATTGTCAATTTTATTATTTAAGATTAAATAATCTACAGATTGTAATCTTTCATTTTCAAAGAGGTCGCTTTTTAGAATGTTATACCTAGCATTGCTTTGTTTTCTGTATGAATTTAAATGCGTCTGGCTTATTGTAAGTGGATCAATAGCGTACTTATTTTTAAATATTGTAGCCATCCATTCTTTTCCTCTGCCTGTTGGTTTTTCAAGAATATGATCTATTCCAGCAAGCACTAAAACTTTACTTTCAGGATCTAGTTTAAAGGTTTTATTGTAGAGGTTTTCAGCTTGTCCGATTTCTCTATTTTTATTGTGATCTGAATTTTCGTAAGCAACAAATTTGTAATCTAACTCTTTTGCTTTTCTAATTAAATTGGCATAATTCTGTTCACTTGTGTAAAATCCAGTTTTAAGAGTAGGATAGGAGTTCTCTACATTAAGTAAGCTATCTTGTTTTACATCTAGTGCTTCTAAAGCTAAATAATTGTAGCCAATTTCTTTAAGTTTTACTAATACGTCTGTAACCAATAAACGATGATTTGGATAATAATGATTTTCATTAATCATTACTATTTTATGTTTTTTTGCTTCGCTTACAATTTTATCGATTGCTTTTGAATCTGTGATTGAATTCTCTTGTATTTTTTTAGAAATAAGCTCGTTTGGTTTGAACCTAGATTCAAGTTTTTGTAAGTGATCTTTATAGAATTTATTATTACCTAAAAACGAAGAATACGTTAATTCCATTTGTGTTTTGCTCCATTCTTCTTGCCTATCATAAGTTGGAAACATGTTAATTTCATTGAATATAGCAAAGAACCTATTGGAGTTTTTATACTTCTGTACAATATCCATTACTGTACTAATTTCTTTTCTATACGTTGGCCCAATTTCTAAACTATTAAAAATATTTTTTAAATCTATTTCTAAGGTTTTTTTAGATTTTTGAATTAAAGCATTACCAATAAATTGGATGTTTTTATTGTTAATTAATGTATCAAAAACAATTAATTCTTTAGCATAAGTTCGATTGTTTTTTTCTGATATAGTGACAAAATATTCATAAGGAGGATCGTCGGTTTTTCCATAAACAAGCACACTTTCTTTGATGTTGACTTTTCCTTTTCGAATGATTTTTTTCAACTCTTTTTTATCAGTAATATGAGTTATATCTGCAGGTGTTTTAAAATACAACTGTAAAGAATCATTTACTAAATGAATATTTTGATTTCTGATGTATTTATTGTTGTCAAAGTGTTTGTTTATTGTTGGAGAACAAGCAAAGAGTAGTGCTAAGATGCTTAATGCGATGATTTTCTTCATTCTTTTATTCGCTAACTTTATTTTAGTTTATTAAAGCAACTAATTTAGGAAATAAAAATGAACTTGATTATTAGAACGTTATGTGTAAAGTTTTTGCAAGTGAATTAGAACTAGCAACCTGTGTTGTGCAGTTTCTTTTTATGATTTACCTAAATACGCTTTCGTTTTTTCTGGTAGTTTGGTGGAGTTGTAATCAAAATCAGCAATCCAATTCAGTTCACAAACCGCAAATCCATCGAAACATTCTGTCGGAATGATGTCAAAAGCTTTTAGCGTAATTAAAAAACGTTCGATGCCGCCAAAAGGGTAATTTCCTGTAGAAAATTCAACAATGCCTGAATGTTCATCTAATTTTTTAAGTGCATTCATATCTACTTCAAATCCAAATTCTAAATAATTAAAAATAGAAAGTACATTATGAATTCCAAGTGCTCCTAATTTTTCATTATCGTCTTGTAGATATTTCTCTAGCAATTCAGTTACATATTCAGGAAGTAGCTCTTTACATCGATGAAACTCTGGTTCATGATCTAAATAATAACTAAGTTCTGCTACTGCGGCGTCAACTTCTTCTTGTGTTTTTTTTGTATCCCAATCAATTATTGGACCTTCATCTGTAAATTGAAAACCAGGCTCTCTCACCAAAACCATGTGGTTGTATAGCGTTTTAAAATCTTCAAATTTTGAAGTATCCTGAATTTTAAATTTGATGTAAAGCATCTACAATTGTCCTTTTTTATATGGTTTTTACAAAATCTAAAAAGACTTTTTTATGCAATTCCAAATCCATCTTCGGAGAAAGTGCTGTACGGATGATATAATCTTTATCGCCTTCTTTTGTAGTTCCTTGTGTTGAGGTTGCAGGAATTGTCCAATAACATCCTTTTAACTGACCGTAACTCACACAATACTTGCTTTCATTCGGAATTTTAGCAATCATTAAATTGATCAATTGAAGATTCAATTTTCTTTTATACGCTTCTTTTTCTTCGGCAGAATTCCCTTTTGTAGGAAGATCTAATGAAAACACAGAAGGCGTAAATCCTTGTGTTGCCAATTCTTCTGAAACAAAATTGATTTTCGCTTCTGGTAGCGTTTCGTGAATAAAGCTTACAAATTCTCGTGTGTTTTTATACGCATCGCTAATTCGTTGATTCATTGACGGCATTTGTGCTGCTAAAATTTCATATTGAAGATTGGTAGCTTCATTATCACACAATGTTAAATGGATTTCGATTTTATCTAGCAACGCATTCGTTTTTGTATTTCCGATGACATAACCAGCAGTACATTTTCCGCCACTCGGAAATTTAGATCCGCTTGCGTATGAAATCGTTCTCACGGTTGATAAGATTTCTCCTTCTCCTAAGAAATGTACATTCGGACAAAAGGTTTGGTCCAAAATAAAAACGGGATCAACAGCAATGTTACCATTTGGAGTTTTGCGTTCTTGACTTAAAACATTTTTTAATTGGATTAAATCTGGAACTTCAACTCTTGGATTTGTCGGAATTTCTGCAATGATAAAAGGAACAGCATCTTCACTAGCGATTTTAGTTAAAACTGCATCAATACTTTGTACCATGTCGTTATCGCCATCAACAGGTAAATCCACCACTGCTACATTTTCTAAACAAGCAGCAACGCGTCTTGCTTGATCATTTGTTCCTCCGTAACAATTTGGCGGAACAATAAATTTAATCGCTTTTCCTTTGTGATTTTCTAACGCATCATCAATTAATCCCATCATAATTGCATATTGAATAGACAATCCGCTTGAGCCAACCAATGCTTTTGTGTTAGAACCTGTGATGCTTTTTATTGCGTCTGTAACACGTTTTTTGTTCGTTGCTACATCGCTATTTTGAATGTTAATTGTAGTATTTTCTGTCAACGATTTTAATGCAACCAAAGAATTTGCTGGCGTCATCGCAATGGTTTCTCTTCTTCTTACATGTTGAATTTCTGAAATATAATCCTTGTTTTCTTCGCCATTTACCAATAAAATACTTCCTAATCCGTTGTATAAATTGATGTAAAAATCAACATTTTTAGAAGGCGTTATTGTAGAAATTTGATTTTGTTCAGAAATAAAAATAGTACTTCCGTCAAAGGCAGCAATGTCAGCTTCATTTTCAACCTTCTTCAATTCAAATTGATAACCGTACACACTTTTTATAATATCAGCATTAAAAGTTGCTGGTAATTTGTCTGTATAAACAATCTGTGTTTTTTTATTTTCTAATAAATTCTTTCTTAAAATTGCTAAAACAGGAACCGTTTGCGAAGAAAAACTAATCACACTTTCAGAAGTTAATTGATGCAAATTAGCAATGGTCCATTCTAACACACAAGATAATGGATGTCCTAATCGAATATAATCGTAGGCAGTTGGTAATTTACGCAATGCAGAAGACGTAGCATTATTGTTATTAAACAAAGTTTCAAACTGATCTAAAAACTGCGTTTTTGCCTGTTTTTCATCATAAATATCTAGTTGATGTGTTGTTAGGTTTAGCCAATCTGTTGGCATATTTTTTAAAACATCTTTTATATAATTGCTCCTTTTATAATCTTCCATAATGCTGTCTTAATTTCGGATGGCAATTTACATTAAATCTGATTGCTTTAAAAGTGATGTAAGATGTTTTATGCGCGTAAAAAGGAATTTATTTGAGACCTTTGATGTTAGGCTTTATTTCTAAACAGCTTCTCCAAAAGTCAACAGATTTTTATCTGGATCTAGCATCGAAAATTCTTTTTGTCCCCAAGGTTTTTAGCTCAGTTCTTTGTTGTGCTTTCGTTATTTTGTTTTTCTATAATCTTCTATTGCTTTTATGATTTCATCGCCTTTTTCAATTAGGTCATAGCGATACTTACTTGATGCTTGTGTTACTAACTCATATCGAAACAAAAGATATAAAAGCTCATCATTTTTCATAATTTTCAGAAAATCAAAATCTGAATTATTGTATTCAGTTGTAGTTTTGTATCTGTTTTTTCGAAATGTTTTCCAAACTGTTCTAAAATACCCATTTCCAGCAGTTTTCATTTCCATGTTTTCTACAGCAGAGCCTTCTTTTATTTCGAATTTGTTTAGAATGCTAGAAAACTGTAAATACGATTTGATCAGATCTCTAATGGTTTCCATCTGCTCGATTTCAAATGCAGGAGATGATATAACCTTATCAATTCCGTTTCGGTTGATTTCAAAATATCTTTCAGAAAGTACTGGGTAAAGTTTATCAACAAAGTCATTTTCATCGACCTGAATTTGATTTTCATAATTATCCATTAAAAGACTAGCTCCATTAGACACTTCGTTCCTTCTTTCAATCAGGTTTAATAGCTGAAGTTTATTACTTTTCAAATCTTCAATTAAGTTTTGAAAATTATTTACCATCTTATTTTCAGCTTGATGCTTCTCATTCCAATTATTAATGCTTAACGCAATCAAAATTCCAATAACAACAAGGATAATTTCACCAATTGCGTATTTTAAATACCTGCCTGCCGGCAAGGCAGGCTTACCAGTGTTATTTTTTTTCATAAGGTCTTTTCTAATATGTCTAAAAAACTTAATCATAATCCTTTTATTTAATTTTTTTGTATTCTCGAGCCACATTTGAACCATTTGATCTAATAAAACCAATAACTTCATTATTTACATCGTACATTAATTTTCCAAAATCACTATCAATAGTAAAATATGTTTTTGAATAAGGGTGGAAACTTACCTCACCAAAATCCGTTGAATCAGTTTTATTTTTCCAAGTCCAGATGAATTGATTATCTCTCTTAATTATTTGATTTATAAACTTGGATTGTTCTGATTTATACATTCCAATATAATGCTTATAATCATTTACATTTTTTACAATAGAAGTATCCTTTGCAATATTTAAATAGTTGCTTAGTATATTATAACTGTTAATTGCTTCATTACGAAACTCTAAATTATCGGAAAGATGTTGCCCTAAAAAAGCTGTTTTATAATAAGTAACTTCATTTAAATAAGCTGGGTCTACTAAAAAATAGTCAAGCATTTTGTCAGAAATTGTTCGAAAATTGAAGTATTCGTAATACCAATCTTCTTCATTTTTATACTTTTCAATAACTCCAAATATGTACTCTGGTAGTTTGTTGTCCATCACATCTATTTCTTCTTTATTAACGCCATAAAGCAATTTTATTTTTAAAATGATTGAATCTTGTTTTTGAGTAGTATTTCCTTTTGCATTAATTAAATTTTGAAACGCCTCGTCTGAAATATTTGTTACTTTTCCAAATGTTAACAAACCGAGATATCTACCTGGTTGTAACCTGTATTCTTCTTTGGAGACTTTTTTATTAATTACTTTATACGCTAATGAATCTTTATCTCTATAAATATTGATGATATTATTTGCACTTTTAATATTATACTGCAATTCTTTGTGCACCTGTTTAAATAAGTGCATTGTGTTTTCTGCAGCTTTTCGTTCTTCATTTTTATTATTTATACTTAACGCAATCAAAATCCCGAAAACAACAAGCACAATTTCGCCAATTGCATATTTTAAATACTTTCCAGTTTTACCTTCTGAAAGTAAACCTTGTCTTATTTTTCTAAAAAATTTAATCATAGTTTTATTTTATCATTTAGTAGATTCTCATGCAACTATCTACACCAAATGTCTACTGAATATTTGATTTTGTTTTACAAAATTTTGTTTCGATAATCTAAAGAATTTTATCATGATTTGTTTCTGTTATGGATTTATTTTAGTGTAAGTAACTGGAGTATGTCCTATATGAATGGTCATAGTATTAACCTTATCCGAATTGTTCTTACTGAACGTAACAACACCCCTTCCAAAGACAATTGCAAACTCTGTTTCAGAACTAAGATTTACTAATTCAACTTTGCCTGATTGCGAATCACTTTTTAAATGAAATTTTTTATCTTCAAAATATATTTCTGCTTTAGATTCAGGATTTGAACGATCGATGTAAGTTCCTACATAGCCCTCTAATATATTTACATCAGGTAAAAAACTAATAGAATCTAGAGACTTGTTTAATACTGATGCGATTTCTTTATAACATTCAATTGCATAAGTTCTATAAAATGCTACGTTCGTTCTATGGGTAATAACTGCTTCACCATAAACCCGTTTTACCATATTTTTATAACGATAATCATGCAATCTGTAATCAATGGCTTCTTTACTTTTAGTATAATCAGCTTCTGAGTACCAAGTATAGTTCTTTTCAAATTCATCAAAATTTTTATCTACAAGTACTTCAATTTTTTTATTATATTTATCTATCGTAGGTCTTATTTTGGTATGCAACCCATTTAAAATAAAAACAGCTTTACTGTATTTTTCTGGAATGGCATCTATATTGGTCATTAAAACATTATAGGCATTAAATGTAATGTCATAACTAGACCAAGACGTAGCAATACGCCATAAATTTCTACTGTCTTTATTAGCATAATCATCATAAGTTAAATCTGTATTTAAAACAAGACTTGCCAAAGAATCTCTTTGCTGGTAATTGTAAATTATTGGTGTACTATTATTTATATTTGTTTTTAACTCTATTAATACATCTTCAAAAATGGCATCAATTTTAGCTTCGGCTTTCTTTTGCTCACTACGTTGATT
Organism: uncultured Flavobacteriaceae bacterium; assembly: GCA_913065125.1. Lineage (GTDB taxonomy): Bacteria > Bacteroidota > Bacteroidia > Flavobacteriales > Flavobacteriaceae > Polaribacter > Polaribacter gochangensis. Next base: position 398,229 of record CAJYAG010000003.1, read on the forward strand.
AAGATTTAAGGCAATAAGAATACCTATAATTACCAGTATTATTTCTCCAAAAGCATAGAGAAGATACTTTCCTACTTTGTTTTTGTTGAGTAGTTCTTTACGTATTTTTCTGAAAAATTTAATCATTTGTAGGTTGATGATTTAGATAAAAACACAACAGTTTTTTCGCTGTTAACGACTGAAAGTTAGCGAATTAATTACAAATGAAAAACGGATAAGTGTTTTTATTGCGTGGGAGAGCGGTTGTAATGAATTTGAGAAATTATAAGTTGATCTTTTTTCTAAACAGCTTCTCCAAATGTCAACAGATTTTTATCTGGATCGAGGATTGAAAATTCTTTTTGTCCCCAAGGTTTTTTAGCTTAGTTCTTTGTTGTGCTTTCGTTATTTATTTCCTCTAGCCAAGTAGTCGTCAATCTCCTTGATGCGTCCTTGGGCTTTTTCTTTACCTTTCTCAAGATGTTGAATTAATCTTTTTCTATTAAGAATAGTTATATGCAGTTCGTTTAGAAACTTATTATCATTAAACATTTCTACAGAATTATTTGTAGTACGTTTAATAGAATCATTTGAATCTAATTCTATTTTAAAATATTTATTAAAATATGGTTTTAGTAGAAATTGGAATTGATTTTTAGGATCAAGATTGGACTTTTCATTTACATAAGGTAAATGAACCTCGTAATACCGAAGGATTAACTTTCTCAAAGTGTCACTTTGAATAATATTCAAACCTGTTTGTGATAAGGTTTTATAAGTTGAAGCACTAAATGTTGGTGTTGCAGAACCATTCAAAGATCTAATTAGATTGGATAGGCTATCTTTATCACTAGTTTTTGTTAATAAAGCTTTTCTCAATGATATATTCTTAATCAATAAATTATTATGTATGTTTAAAACATTATTGGTAACAACTATGTTTTGATTTAAGTCTATAATCATATCTTTCAATAAGCTTCCTTCCTCTTTTGCTCTTATATTATTGTTATTCCAATTATTAATTGAAAGAGCTATCAAAATTCCGATAACAACAAGTACAATTTCGCCAATAGCATACAGTAAATACTTACTGAATTTGTTTTCAGTCAGCATTTTTTGGCGGATTTTTCTAAAGAATTTAATCATTGGTTTTTATTTCTAAACAGCTTCTCCAAATGTTAACAGGTTTTTATCTGGATCGAGGATTGAAAATTCTTTTTGTCCCCAAGGTTTTGTTTCTAACAAACCGTTTGGGTGAATCCTCGTTTTATGATCCAATAATGTTTGATAAAAATTCTCAATATTGTCTGTTCTAATATACACTTGACCATAATTTTCTTTCGGATTCAATTCCTTAAATTCAAAAAAATGCAATTGAATCTGGTCTTTTTCTAGCATTAAATAATAGTCATAAGCTGTAGTGCCAAATTCTTTAAAACCCAATTGTTGGATGTAAAAATCTCTGGTCACTTTTTTGTTACGCATCGGTAATTTTGGATTGATGGATGTGAGCATTTATTTATTGGTTTTGTAAGTAGACAAGAACTAGGATAATAATTCCTTTAATGAACTATAGTTAATTATATTTTTATCGATATAACTGTATGTTTGCGGAGGCATAAATCCTGGGATAAGATTCTTCAAACTATCAAGTTTTATAGAATGTTTGAATAGATTTTTAACTTCCTGTAATTGTATTCCGAAAGCATTTTTATTTTCTTTATAATAATCATTATACTCCTGTTTTGTAATTCCAGTTTGTTTACCAAAATTTTTCCATAAAGTATTAGGGTTTTCTTTAATGATATTTTCAATCTTGTAAACACCCCAAAGCTCTTTTACAGGTGCGGTTACATAAATTAAGATATAACCATCTTTACCAACTTTTTTTGGAGCACATTTTCGTAACTCAATGGTTTTTTCTCCTTTGAGTATTTTTCTCGCATATTCTGGTTTCACAGAAATGATTAATAAATCAGTATTTTGCATCATAAATCCATTCCCTGTTTATAAACTGCAAGATACGTTTCAGTTTTTATTTTTATAGGTGTAACAACCATAAATTTTTTATTTTCTAAATTGTTAAATATATTGCTTATGTTTTTTAAGGATATTGGTTTTTTTAGTAATTCAGTATCTGAAAAAACAAAAGCCATTATTTTATCTTTTTTACCTGCAGTTTCGGAAATATCTTTCCATTTATATATGCCTAATTTTTCAAACTGTTTAAATAATTTTTTAGGATTATCTATAAATATTTCATCAACATAAGAAGTTGCGATTATAGAGCCTTTTGCTTTTGTTGATTTATTTTCACTTGAATACCATAAAACTCTTGCTGGAGCATTTATTATTTTGGGAGAAGAAGAACGGTAATAAACATTTTCTCTGTTGAGTAAAAGCTCATATTCAGGTTCAAATAAATCTAGTTTTTCTTTAGATTTATCATTAAATAATTGTTCTGCCCAATGTGGTTTTATAGGGACAATATATGATGGAATTTCTAAATCTTTTATTTTTAAAGGCGATAAAAACCTTTCATAGTTATATTTTTTAATAAATTCAGTAACATTTTCAGCGTCTTCTAGGTTCGCATTTATGTTAGTAATTATATTTTTTGTGTTTGTCTCTTGATTAATTTTTGAATAAAGGTTTTTTGTATCTAAAACATCTTTAATGTTTACTTTTTGCCAATAGTTATTGAGTTTTGTAAATCTAGTTTCTTGAATTGCATTTTTTATGTCATCTTCTAAATATTTTTCTTTTATTTCGATAAGTGTTCTTTCTTCATTAATAGAAGTTAATATTGATTTAAAAAGAAGATGTTTCGTTAAAGTAATCCTTAAACTACTATTTAGAAATCTAAAAATTGGAATTTTTAATTTACTTTCTGATGTTCTATCAAAAATAACAAATGCTAATAAGTGGTCTTTTTTAGAAATAGTAATTAATTCAAATTTATTTGGAAGTGAAAGAGAGTTTCGAATTATCTTTTGAAAATGATTTTTTCTTTCATTTGGTTTTAAAAATGTATCTGTAAAAAAATCAATATTTTTTGTTGTTACTCTTTTTGAATTAATGCTTGTACCTATAAGAGATTGAGGTTTGTATTTAGAAACTTGTATGTTTTCATCCAAATGTGTAATAAAATCACTTGGTCTATAAACAGTTAAATTATATTTATTGAAAAACTTAGTGCTTTTTAGAATCTCTTTATCTCTTGTTATAAAGTATTGTGCGCCTCCGGAAATTGAATAGGCAATATGATTTAAGTCTGATTTGTCGTTTTTATGCTTTAAAGGAAATTCATTCTTTAATTCTTGAAGAATTTTAGAAAACTCTTCCTCATCTTTAAAAGGTAAGTCTTTAAAATAATTTAATAATTTTCGGCTTGAATTTTTAAGTTCAATTGTTTTAGCTCTGTTAATTTCAACATGAATTTCTCTTGTGTAGTAGAGAATAGCTTCACTTAATAACCAGTCACTTTTTAAAGCTAAACTTTCTTCTTCTCGTTCCTCTTTGATGTCAAGAAAAATATTCATATCAATTACGGCTACTATTTTGTTGTTTAGCTCATATTCTGATATTTGGGTAAGTAAATTATTTTGATAATGAGGGTACCACCAAATTGTAAGAGGAAGGCCTTTTTTACTTCTACCAATTTTTTCTTTTACTGGTACAAATTTAAATTTTTCCCAAACAGAGTCAATTCCATAATCATTTCTACAACTTAGTTTTATTCCTTCGTATTGTTTGGTGTTCTTTTTCAGGTAATTAACTAGCTTACTTGCCGCGTTACTATTTCTTTTGGTTTTATTTATACATAAATGGACAATTGTAACTTTATTATAAGAAACTCTATAAAGGAGATAGCCTAGTAATTCATTTGTATTCTTATCAAAAGCTCCAATTAATTGACTTTGTTTAGCGTATTTCTCAAACGCAACTTTTGGTAGGAAACCTAAAGTTTTAGAGTTGTTGTCGCCTAATTCAACAGCATCATTGAATTCTTTGGAAGTTGTTTTATTTATTAGATTTATTATCAAATAGCAATTTTTAGCAATATAGAATTTTAATTTTCTAGATTGTTTTTAGTTTTTCACTTACAAGTTATAAGATGGGTTTACAATTTTTTATAAATATACTAAAAATCATAAACCCATTTAGTTGTTAATCTCTCGCCGCTTTAAATTCGCTGCCATCGTACCATTTCGGAAAATAGTCTTCGTTTGCTAATTTACTACCCACAGTATAAAAGAGTTGCAAATCTAATTGTACACCACTTAATTCTGTGGTTGCTGCATCGTATTCATCAGAAGGTTGGTGGTATTTATTTTTCCCATAAGAATCGTTGTAGGCTTTTATTTCTTCAATACTTTTATCAAATCCTTCATAAGAACCACTTGCGTACAACGCAGGAATTCCGATTTTCGCAAAATTAAAATGATCTGATCTAAAGAAATACCCTTTCTCTGCAACAGGATCTGGAATGATATATCTGTTCTGTTTTAACGCAGCTTCTTCAGCATATTCGTCCATTTCAGATTGTCCAAAACCAGTAATCGTTAAGTCTTTCATTTTTCCTGGACTGTCAAGCGCATCAATATTAATATTTGCCACCGTTTTCTTTGGATCAAAAATTGGATACGCCGCATAATACGCAGAACCCAACAAACCTTGTTCTTCTGCGGTAACCGCTAAAAACACAATAGAACGTTTTGGTGCTTTTCCTTTTTTAAAGGCTTCTGCAATGGCTAATAAACCAGCCGTTCCAGACGCGTTGTCAACAGCGCCGTTGTAAATAGAGTCGCCATCAATCGGTTTTCCAATTCCAAAATGATCCCAATGCGCAGAATAAATAATATATTCATTTTTTTTGTCGGTTCCCGGAATCATAGCAACTACATTTTTAGAAACGTCTTTTTTAATTTTGTTTTTAATATCAACTGAAACATTAACTGCTAACGGAACAGGTTTAAAGCCTTTTTCTCTCGCCATGGTTTTGTAATCTTTTCCTTTCATGGTTGATATAGCAAACATTTTTGCTGCGCTTTCTCCACTAATCCAAGATTCTACATTCAACTGCGGAGCATCACTTTCTATGGTTAATCTTGAGCCGCTCCAACCAGCTTCTACAACATTCCAACCATAAGAAGCAGGTTCTGTATCGTGAATGATAATTAATCCTGCTGCGCCTTGTCTTGCTGCTTCTTCGTATTTGTACGTCCAACGACCATAATAGGTCATTTCGTTTCCTTTAAATAAGGTAGAATCTCCAGATTTAAACCCTGGATCATTTACTAAAACCACCGCAGTTTTTCCTTTCCAATCGATGCCTTCGTAATCGTTCCAACCATATTCTGGAGCTACGATTCCGTATCCTGCAAAAACAAGTTCAGAATTTTTAAGACTTACATTTCCTTCAACTCTATTAGTTGTTGCTACAAAATCTTTCAATGCTTTTAAGTTGAATGTTCCTTTTTTACCAGCAATCACCATATTTTCTGATGGCGTTCCAGTAATTTCTACCATCGGAACATCTTGATAAAAGCTATCGCCATTTCCTGGTAAAAGTCCTAGTTTTTCAAACTCATCTTTTAAATAATTTACAGTAATTACTTCTCCTTTGGTAAAAGGTTTTCTTCCTAGAAAATTATCAGAAGCCAAACGTTCAATATGTTTTCCGAGTGTTGTTTTGCTTACTTCAACAATTGTTGATGTGTCGGTATCACAACTTGTAAATAGTACAATTACCACTGCTAAAATTTTTAAATAATTTTTCATAAAATGAGCTGTTATTAAATTAATGTCTAATAGTTATTGGCTAAATGCCATACATAACAATTACTTTTTGAGCAAGTTAGTAGTTTTAATTTAGAAAGCCAATTTTCTTTATTCTCGATTTGGCTCTAATTGATCTAAAATTACTCGAACCAATAATTGGTATTGAGAAATGTATAAAAAAAAATGATTTGTAGGGTAGGGTAAATTGCGAGATAGTTGTCTTACTAATACAAGCAACAAAATGAGTTGTAGACACATTAAAACGAATGATATGAAAACAATGAAAACAATTTTTACAGTGCTGTTATTTCTTTCTGCTAGTTTTATGAATGGACAGGAATCAAAAACGATTACCAAAGAAGATAAGAAAAAATATTATCAAAAAAGAGCAAAAGAAGATGCGGAGTTTGAGCAACAGTTTAAAGTAAAGTCAAAATCTGAAGAGAAAAAATTCTGGAAAGAACAGAAAAATTATGAGAAAGAATTAAAGAGAAAAGATAAAGTGGCTTACGAAGCCTATATGGAAGGGAAAAGAGATGCGTATGCAGAACACAGAACGCATTGCGACAGCCATTGTCACCACGGTTATTATTACGAATACCATGCGCGTTTTTATTTTAGCGGACATTATGAATACGAAAGTAGAAGATATAGAAGGTCTTCTGGAACGAGCATTAGAATAGGAACACCAAGTGTGCGATTGCGTATTTTTTAGGAGCTATTATCAATAAAAAAACCGTTGAATTTTCAACGGTTTTTTGCGCCATTTACTTGCGATATTTTATATGTTCTCGATACTATTTTCTCCTTTGGTCGAAAATCACTCGAACTGACAATTACACGTTGTCACATCGAGTGTCACGCTTTTTGGCGTGATGTATCGAGATGTTTTACACTAAATTATCAAACAAATTAAAGCACTAAAAAAGCCGCTACAGGTACTGAATTCATTTCAGTACCTGTAGCGGCTTTGAATAATTTGTATAAAAGAAAACTATTCTTTTAGTTCTGATTTTTTTATCTCAGCAACAAATTTATCTAATTTTTTACCGTAAATAGAATTTTTAACTTCTTCGGATAACGATTTGTTAATGGTGTCTAACCATTTCACATTTGCATTTACCAATTCTGTTAAGGCTAAATACGGAGCAACATGATTGTCTTTATTGTTTAGTGCAAAGTTAACAGTAACCATATAACGTCTTCTTAACAAGGTTTCATATTCTTTGGTAATAATAGCTACAGAATCTTTATTGTTTGATCTTTGTGCGTAAAATTTACGTTGAATTAAATCTAAGTTCTGATCGTTAAAACGTCTAGATATTTTTGTGTAATTGTTTAAAATATCTTGATTTTTAGAACCTGTAATCACAGGGTTGATACCAAATTTGGCAACATCGTCTGTAATATTAATGGAGCCTTTATCAGCAAAGAAAGTAATGTATTTGTTGGTGGTGTTTCCATCAAAAGTTAGGTAATACATTTCTGGTTCTTCAACATTTGCAGTTAATGTAAAGTGATCACTTCCTAACACCGAAACCGAATCTATTGTTTTTAAAATAGTGTCCTTTTCTATTTTTTGTAAATACAAAGTTCCTTTTTTTAATCCTTTTATTTGACCGTTTACAATCATGTTTCCTTCTTTCTTAGAAGAACAAGAAGCAATTAGAATTGCGAAACCTAAAACAAGTATTTTTTTCATTATAAAGTATAATTTTTTGCGTTTGCAAATATGCGTATTTCTATGATACTTTTGATGCTAATTCTAGTAAAATTGTACAGAGAATTGCGCCAACAGTTCCAATTGCATACCCAAATACTGCTAATAAAACTCCAACCGTTGCTAATGATGGATGAAATGCTTGCGCCACAATAGGAGCAGAGGCAGCGCCACCAACGTTTGCTTGACTTCCAACAGCTAAAAAGAAATACGGAGCTCTGATTAGTTTTGCAACTAAAATCAATAATCCAGCATGAATTGCCATCCAAACTAAACCAATAATAATTAAACCTGGATTTTCAAGTGCTTGAGTTAAATCCATTTTCATTCCGATAGTTGCTACCAACACATAAATAAAAACACTTCCTAGTTTAGAGGCACCAGCGCCTTCGTAATTTTTTGCTTTTGTGTACGATAAAATAAGTGCAACAAGTGTAGAAATACTTATCAACCAGAAAAATTGAGAATCTAAAAAGGTAAACATATTTTTAATGGTTTGAGATTCTATTCTAGCAACTAAACCTCCAAAAAACTGACTTAAATATTTTGAAGAAAAATGCCCGAAACCAACGGTTCCAAAAGCAATTGCGAGCATAACCATTAAATCTGTTAATGAAGGATTTCTTTTAATCTTTTGAGTAAACGAAGTGACTTTGTTTTTTAAATCTTCAATCGCAGAAGTATCCGCTTTTAACCATTTGTCTATTTTATCTTTTTTACCAATTCCAACTAATAATACAGCCATCCAAATATTTGCAACAACGATATCCACAATTACCATTCCGCCATATTTTTGCGGATTGTATTGGTAAATTTCTAACATGGCTGTTTGATTTGCGCCACCGCCAATCCAACTTCCTGCTAACGTAGAAAGTCCTCTCCAAACGGCATCAAAACCTGCACCTCCAACAGTTTCTGGCGAGAAAATTGAAATCAATAAAATGGCAATGGGTCCACCAATAATAATTCCTACAGTTCCTGTAAAAAACATAATTAATGCTTTAGAGCCTAAATTAAAAATGGCTTTTAAATCGATACTTAAGGTCATTAAAACCAACGCTGCTGGCAATAAAAATCGACTAGAAACATAATACAAACTCGAGCTTTGTTTCACGGTTTCTCCTAGGTTGTTTGTGGTTTCCCATTCAGGAGCAATAATTCCAAGAGTTGTAAATATTGCTGGCACAAAATACGCCATAAATAAACCCGGAACAATCTTATAAAATTTAGGCCAAAAACCAGATGTTTTTGATTCTGTATAGAATACAAATCCTAAAGAAAGCATTAAGAGTCCGAAAACAATTGCGTCATTTGTAAAAATTGGTGCTGTCATTATAAAATATTTTTGGCTAAAGTATTAAAATTATAGGCACAAAAAAAACGAAGCGGTGAAGCTTCGTTTTTAGTTTAGTTTGCAGAAAAACTTTTGGTTTCCTTAAATGGCGAAATCTGAATGGATTCCACTTCGGTTTTATACTTCGTCCAATCAGAACTAAAAAACGTATTTGTTTTGTCTAATGCATTCTTCAATTCGTCTTTAAAGTGATTAATCAATTCAGTTTCTGTTTTGGTGATTTTCCCAAAACGCGCACCTAAATATCTTCTTGCGGCTCCGTATCTTTGATTTACAGTAATCTCAGGATTTCTAGTAATTCCTTGCCTTTTATCAATCGTTCCAAGATACATGCTAATTAATGTGTCAATTTTCTTCGTAATTTCTTTGGATGATTTTATTTGAGCAGCATATTTTTTCTTATCCGTTTTCGATAATTTTTCAGAAATCTCTTTTACAGTATTTTTGCTTTCTACTAATTGTTTCACAACCTCTGCAATGGTTTTACTATTTGCTTCTAATTGTTTGCTCATTTCATAACGAGTAGATAAATCTGTTTTAGAATAGGTTAACCTTGGATCAAACTCAACTTTAATCGTTTGCTCAGAAACTTGGTCTCCAAAACTCATTTTAAGCTTGTATGTTCCTGGTTTTACTCTAATTCCGCTTGGTTCTCTTGTTGATGTTCTTAAAGATCTTGATGCTCTTGCAACTCCTTTTTCATCTAAAAACCAATACATTTTATGTACGCCGTTTTCTTTTGGAGTTTTTTGTTTTAGCGTTCTAATTAAACGTGTTCCATCAAAAATTTCTAATTTAATTTCATCCCATTTTACCTTACTTTTTTTATCAGCTTCTGGTTTGTTGATGTAAAAAGAAATTGGTGCGCCACGTCTTCTGTTTTCTCCTTGATACAATGCATCTGCACCAAATCTGCTTCCTGTTGGTTGTATAAAACTTGCTTGATATGCAATTGGAGGTTCAAACAATTCTAATTTCGTAGCAAAACTTTTACTACTTTTTGCCAACGCTCTTAAAGGTTTGATATCATCTAAAACCCAAGCAGCTCTACCAAAAGTTCCGATTACTAAATCGTGCTCTCTTGGATGAATAACCAAATCTTTTACAGGAACAGTCGGAAAACCATTCGTCCATTTGGTCCATTTATCTCCAGCATTTAAAGAAATGTACAATCCGTCATCAGTTCCTAAGAACAGTAAATTCGGATTTTCAAGATCTTCAACAATACTTAAGGTATAACTTTGTACATCGTTTTCATCAACAATACGTGTCCAAGTTCTTCCATAATTTTTAGTTCTATATGCATAAGGCGTATAATTAAAACGACGGTAATCATTGGCAATTAATAAAGCTTCTCCTTTGTTTTTGTTTGATGCTTTTATTTGTGCAATCCAACTTCCTTTTGGCAATCCTTTTAAGTTTTTTGATACATCTTGCCAAGTTGCGCCACCATTTCTAGTAATATTAACTCTTCCGTCATCAGAACCAACCCAAAGCATGTCTTTTTCTAAAGGCGATGGTTCAATTACTAAAATAGTTGTATGATTTTCTGCACCAGTTGCATCCATGCTTAAGCCACCACTTTCAGATTGTTTTTGTTTGTTTGGATCGTTGGTTGTTAAATCTGGAGAAATCACATTCCAAGTAGTTCCTTTGTCTGTGCTTTTATGTACAAATTGACTTCCAAAATAGACGGTAGCATTGTCAAAAGGATCTTGACCAATTGCACTGTTCCAGTTGAAACGTAATTTTACATTTGGATCTGGATGCGTTGGTTGTATAGAATAACTATAGCCTGTTTTTTGATCGTATCTAGCAACAGAACCTTGTTGACTCATTGCGTATCCGTAACGAGAATCTTCTTTGTCTGGAACCACATCAAAACCGTCTCCAAATGCTAATTCTTGCCAGTATGAATTTCTAATTCCTTGTGCTTTCCAAACATACGCTGGTCCGCCCCAAGATCCGTTATCTTGCATTCCGCCATACACATTATACGGAAAATCATTATCTACATTGATGTGATAAAATTGTGCTACAGGAAGATTTCCGATAAAACGCCAAGATTTTCCTTTGTCTTTGGTGATGTTTAATCCACCATCATTACCATCAATCATAAAGTTTCCATCTTTTGGATGAATCCACCAAGCATGATGATCTGGATGCACTCCATTATCTACTCCATAAGCTGGCATTAATTGACTGAAGCTTTTTCCGCCATCATCAGAAACATTCACATAAGTAAAAATAGAATACAATCTATTTTCGTTTTGTGGATCTACATAAATTTCTGAATAATAAAAAGGACGTGTTCCAATTTCTGATTTTTCATTTATTTTTCTCCATTTAAATCCGCCATCAATACTTTTATAAAGCGCATTCTTTTTAGACTCTACCAATGCGTAAATTGTATTTGGATTACTTCTAGAAATAGCAACTCCAATTCTTCCTAATTCTCGTTTCGGTAAACCTTCTTTATCGGTCACTTTTTTCCAAGAATCTCCACCATCATGTGTAATGTACATGCCACTTCCTTCTCCACCAGATTTAAAAAACCAAGGCTCGCGTTTGTGTTCCCACATGGCAGCTATTAATTTATTTGGATTTGATGGATCCATTACCAAATCTGCAGCTCCAGTTTTATTATTGTTGAATAAAATTTGTTTCCAAGATTTTCCTCCATCCGTAGTTTTATAAACGCCACGCTCTGGATGTTCTCCCCAAGGAGAACCAATTGCTGCGGCATACACAATATCTGGATTTGTTGGATCTACAATAACACGATGAATATGACGTGTTTTTTCTAATCCCATTGCTTTCCAAGTTTTTCCGGCATCTAAAGATTTATAAATTCCGAATCCACCATTTAAACTATTTCTAGGATTTCCTTCTCCAGTTCCAACCCAAATTACACTTGGGTTTGATTGTTGAATGGCAACCGCTCCAATAGAAGCCGTTAATTCATTATCGAAAATAGGTTCCCATTTCACTCCAGCAGAAGTAGATTTCCATAAACCACCAGAAGCAGTTCCGGCATACATAATATTTGTGTTTGATTGTACAACGTCAATAGTTGTTACACGTCCACTCATTCCACCAGGACCAATATTTCTTGGTTTCATGTTTTTTACCAAATCCATAGAGAATTCTTGAGAGAATATCATTGGGGCAATAAAAAGGAATACAATTGAAAGTAATTTTTTCATGAGGTTTTGATTAGTTGTTAAAGCTTGAAAGTTACAAATTATCTAAAAGAAACAACTCTTAAAAAAATGTTAACATAAAAAAAGCGAAGAATCTTATTCTTCGCTTTTCTTTTTTGGTTCTCTTTTGGCTTCTTTTAAACTTTGCATGAGTATCCATTCAATCTGTCCGTTGGTAGATCGAAACTCATCCGAAGCCCATTTTTCAATAGCTTTCATCATATCTTCATTTATCCGCAGTGCGAATGCTTTCTTTTTTGCCATGGTTACTTTTTTATAAATGCAACAACAGTTGTAATTAATTTTTTTGATAAGGTATAATCTGCTGAATAATAGGATTTCATATTATCTGCATCAATTGTTATGTTTTTTAATACGTGATTCATGTTTTCTATAATCACTAATTCTGATGATGGTTTTGCGTTGTGTAAGACAGTTGCATCTTCAATTTTTACTTGTAAATCTTTTGTCCCGTTGATAATTAAAACAGGAATGGTTAGTTTTTTAATCTCTTTTATAGGATCATAATTTGTCCACGATTTAAAAAATGGAAGATTCGGTTTTGAAAAAATAGAAATCAATAAAGGATTTACATCTTTAACGTTTCCTGTTTCTTTTAACTCTTTAAAGTGTGCTGCAGCTGCTTCGCCTAAAAGTGCATTTTGTGCAGTAATTTGTTTTACCATTGTTTGATCTATCGATGCTCCTGGACCAGCTAGAGAAACATATTTGGTTGCGTTTTTGGAAGTCAACATGGCTATTAAAGAACCTTGACTGTGACCAATTATTATGATTTCTATAAAACGGTTGTCATCTTTAAAATGTGCGATTACTTTTTCTACATCACTTATAAAATCTTCAAATACAATTCCTTTTAAAAACTTAAAGTTTTTTGGGTTTGATGTTCTTTTATCGAAACTAAAAAAAGCAATATTTTCTTTGTTGATTTCGTCTCTAAATTGTTTGATGTAATTTGCTTTTACAATTGCACCTTGATTTCCGTTTCTGTCTACATTTCCAGAACCGTGAACCCAAATTACCAACGGAGTTTTTGTATTTGAATATGTTAAAGTTCCTGGTAACTCGATGGAATCATTTTTTATCAAAATTTCTTCTGATGTAATTGTTGATTGTCCGTAAGTAACAGCGAAAATCAATAAAAAGATATATAAAAATTTAGTTTTCATCTGTCTGTATTTTGTCTTCGTATGTTTTTAAAACGGAATTTACTTCGTCTAAAAGCTGCGTGCCAATTAAAATTTTCTTTCCGTTTTTTAATTGGAGTTGTATGCCTAAATCTCCAGAAACACTATAAGCAATTCCTTTCTTTTTTCTCGAAAGAAAGCTGGTTTTTAATCCCCAACCACCATATTCTGTGATGGCAAAATATTTTCTAGTGTTGGCAGTTTTTAATTCAGACCAAGCAATGGTTTTTGCTTTAAAATGAAATGGAAAAAATTGAAAATGAATTCCTTTTTCATCGATTCTAGTTTTTAATTTAAAGAAGAAAATTGGTAACACACATAATGGCATAAATAATAGCAGTAAAATAAACTCATTCATGCTCATTGTGCTGTTTTCTTTAGAAAATTCTTTAATAATTATAAAAATAGGAACAAGCATACTGATGGTTATTAAAACTATCAACCAACTTTGTGTAAATCGTTGTTCTTCTTTAAAAATTCTCATTATCTATTTTTATCTCTTTCAAAAACAATACGTGTGTTTTGTTCTCCAATATGAATTACTTGCCACCCGCTTCTTGCATGTTCATTTAACGTATCTTCTAATCTTTCTTCATTTCTGGTTAAACCCATTTTCCATTTTACTACTTTATATTCTTTCATAATTGTTTGTCTTTACATTCTTTTTTTTCTCCAAAATTAATCAATGCTAATGCAACACCAATTGCTGTTCCAACTCCAGAGCCAATTGAAATTCCGATAGCAATATTATTAAAAACTACACCAAAGGTTGTGCCTAAACTAATACCTAAAGCGGTTCCAATACCAATTGCTAAAATTTGTTTTTCGCTCATTTTTTATTCTTTTTTTTATGATTGTCTATCATTAAACCTATAACTAATCCAACACCAGCTCCCATAGGCAAACCTAAGCCGGTGCTGTTAAAAATAATTCCGATTCCTGCCCCGAATAGCATCCCAATAATTGCACTGTTATTTTTCATGTTAGTTGAGTTTATTTAGAAAAATCCCGACTAAAACCCCTAGAACTGTTCCGATTATAATTCCATATGTTACTCCAGATGCTACGTTATTAGTTACTGCTCCAATAACAGTCCCAACAGAAGATCCAAGAGAAGCTCCAATAGCTATAGACATTTTTGGGCTCAATCCGTTCTTTTTTTCTTTCATATTAGATGTTTGATACGATCAATACTCCAATACTAATTAGCGCTATAAAAATAGCGAATAGTATAAAAAGTACTTTTTTGTTTTTAATTTGAAATCCTAACATACACTTGCTTTTATTTAAATATATAGATTAGTAATATCGAGATACAACTTATAAAAAAGACTGTTAATTTTAAAGCAATTAGAATCATCTTAATGATTTAAAGTTCCGGTATTTAAAACAGGAGAAGCATCTTTATCTCCACATAAAATAACCATTAAATTACTTACCATTGCCGCTTTACGATCGTCATCTAATTCAACAATATTCTTTTTACCCAATTCTTCTAAAGCCATTTCTACCATACTTACTGCGCCTTCAACAATTTTATGACGTGCAGCAACAATTGCCGTAGCTTGTTGTCTTTTTAACATGGCATTTGCAATTTCTTGTGCGTATGCTAAATATCCAATTCTTGCTTCTAGTACTTCAATTCCTGCAATAGACAAACGTTCTTCTACTTCTTTTTCTAACGCTTCGCTTACTTCGTTTACGCTAGAGCGCAAAGTAATATCTTCTTCAGTTCCTTCGTCTGCAAAATTATCGTACGGATACATGCTTGCTAGTTTTCTAACAGCTGCATCAGTTTGTACTCTTACAAAATTCTCGTAATTATCAACATCAAAAGCAGCTTTATGAGTGTCTGTTACTCTCCAAACCAAAATGGTGCTTATCATAATTGGGTTTCCCAATTTGTCGTTTACTTTTAAACGTTCGCTATCAAAGTTGCTTGCTCTTAAAGAAATGGTTCTTTTTTTGTACAACGGATTTGCCCAATACAAACCGTTTGTTTTTACGGTTCCGATATATTTACCGAACAATAAAATCACTTTTGATGAATTTGGGTTGACTAAAATAAAGCCGAATGTACAAATGAAAGCAACTACAGTTACTAAAATCCAAATAGGATTTTCTTGTTTAATTGCCATTACAATTCCTCCAATAAATAGTACTAGTACTAATGCAAACATTACATAGCCGTTCGCTGGTTTTATGCTTTTTTCGTTACTCATGATATATGTATTTTATTATGATATTAAATTGATATCACAAAGATATATGTTTTTTTTTGATATTTCCAAACTTATCAGGTATTATTTTTATAAATTAGCCGAACGAAATTTTAAAACATAAAAATGAAAACAAAGATTTTATACATATTCGCATTTGTATTTATTAGCAATTTTTCTTTTGCGTCTGATGGTGAAAAAGAAATAGTTTGGGGAAATACGGGGCATAGAGCAGTTGGTGAAATTGCAACCAAGCATTTATCAAAAAGAGTACAGAAAAAAATTAAAGAATTGTTAAACGGACAAAGTTTAGCGATGATTTCTACTTTTGCCGATGATATTAAATCTGATAATGCATATAGAAAATATTCAACTTGGCATTATGTAAATTTAAATGATGATGAAACATATCAAACATCAACTAAAAACCCAAAAGGAGATTTAGTTATGGGAATTGAAAAATGTAAGCAAGTTTTGTTGGATGATAATGCGTCTAAAGAAGACAAGGTTTTTCATTTAAAAATGTTGGTGCATTTAATTGGTGATTTACATCAGCCAATGCATGTTGGTAGAGTTACTGATAGAGGAGGAAACGATTTTCAAGTAAATTGGTTTAACAGAGGAACAAATATGCACAGAGTTTGGGACAGCCAAATGATTGATAGTTTTAATATGACCTATACAGAATTGGCATCAAATACTGCAGTTTTAAGTAAAGCGCAGATAAAAGAATTACAAAAAGGTACTGTTGTAGATTGGGTAAATGAATCTAAAGGGTTGGCTCAAATGATTTACGGCTCTGCAAAATCAGGAGAAAAATTAAGTTACCGTTATATGTACGATCATTTTCTAACAGTAAGAACTCAGTTGCAAAAAGGCGGAATTCGTTTGGCAAAAGTGCTAACAGAGGTTTTAGGATAAAAAGCAATTTATAAAATTAAAAAGCGAGCAATTAATAGCTCGCTTTTTTTATGCTTCTAATTTTGTATCTGTTGTTGCGGTTGTCTTTCTTTTTATAGAAACCAAAATGCCAACCAAAACACCAAAAGAAAAACTTCCTAAAATGATTAAAATCCGAGAAACAGAAATTTTCCAAAAGAGAAAATCTACATCTGTAATTTCTGAATTTTGTAAAGAAAAAATAACAATTAACAGTATAAAAAATAGTGAAACAATCGTTTTAGTTTTCATTATGTGCCTTTTTAGTTGTTTAAAGATACTTAATTTATTCGGTAACTTTTAATCTTGCTTGTGCGGTAATTCCGATTTCAGAATAGGTGTTGTTTAAATATTTTAAATATCCAGTTATGGCAATCATCGCTGCATTGTCTGTTGTATACTCAAACTTCGGAATGTAGGTTGTCCATCCAAAATGCTTTTCTGCCAGTTGCAAACGTTTTCTAATTTCTGAATTAGCAGAAACGCCACCAGCAATTGCAATATGTTTGATGCCAGTTTGTTTAACCGCATTTTTTAATTTTTCCATTAAAATTTCAACAATTGTATACTGAATGGATGCGCAAATATCTACCAAGTTTTCTTCGATAAAATTGGGGTTTTCTTTTACTTGCTTCTGAATAAAATATAAAATAGCAGTTTTTAATCCACTAAAACTAAAATCTAAATTGCCCACTTTTGGTTTGGTAAATTGAAAAGCTTTCGGATTTCCTTCTTGCGCATATTTGTCAATTAACGGTCCGCCAGGATAAGGCAATCCTAAAATTTTAGCAGATTTGTCAAACGCTTCACCAACAGCATCATCAATGGTTTCTCCTAAAATTTCCATTTCAAAATGATGGGTCACTTTTACAATTTGTGTATGTCCGCCGCTTATCGTTAAACAGATAAATGGAAAAGGCGGAATCTTAGCAGTTGAGTCTTCAATAAAATGGGCTAAAATATGCGCTTGCATATGATTTACATCAATCAGAGGAATTTGTAAACCCAACGCCAACGATTTGGCAAAAGAAGTACCAACTAATAAAGAACCCATTAATCCTGGTCCGCGCGTAAAAGCAATTGCAGATAATTGATTTGTATCAATATTTGCTTGCTCTAAAGCTTGCTGTACAACAGGAACAATATTTTGTTGATGCGCTCTTGAAGCTAACTCAGGCACAACTCCGCCATATTTAGCATGTATTTCTTGATTTGCAATAACATTACTCAATACTTTCCCGTTGTAAATTACAGAGGCGCTTGTGTCATCACAAGAAGATTCTATTCCTAAAATATAAATTGATTTTTGGCTCAAAAGGTTAAAAGGTTTAAATTGTGTTGCAAAAATATTGATTCAAATTCAATAGTTACCAAAATTTCAACTTTCTTTGCAATAATTGGCAATATTTTTGATTAGAATTCACTGATTATTCCACTTTTAGATAAAAAATTGATTATTAAAAACAAGATTAAAATATTTGTAAGGTTTTTAGCCTATGTGCTGCTATTCTTGTTTTTGATAAGTATTATCTTTTCAATTCCGGGAGTACAAACAAGGTTGGCAAGAACGTTAACCAAAAGTTTAAAGAAATCGTACAATACAAATATTGTAATTAAAAGAGTAGATTTATCTTTTTTAGGTTCCGTTCGGTTAAAAGGTGTTCAAATAAGAGATCATCATAACGACACCTTAATTTTTGTAGATAAATTAAGCACTTCTTTATTGAATGCAAAAAAAGTAATCAATAATAAAGTAAATTTAGGAAGTGTTTCATTAGACGGAGTCGATTTTCATTTAAAAACTCATAAAGGAGAAACAAATGACAACTTGTCTATTTTTATAGAAAGTTTCGAAGATGATTCTCCAAGAGATTCTTTAGCTGCCCCATTTTCTTTAAGTAGTTCTGATATGTATTTGAACAACTTAAATTTTAAGTTGATTGATGCAAATAAGAAAGATAGTTTGCCTTTTTATGTTAAAGATGCAGGCGGAAGTTTAAGTGATTTTAAAATTCTTGGACCAGATGTCACTGCAAAGATTAGAGGCTTATATTTTAGAGAAAAAAATGGATTGCAAGTCACCAATTTAACAACAGACTTTTCGTATACGACCACCAATATGCTGTTTAAAAAAACAGTGTTAGAAACAGAAACTTCTCAAATAAATGCAGACATTACCTTTGCATATAAAAGAGAGGATTTGCGGTTTTTTAACGATAAAGTTATCATAAATGCAGCTTTTTCTAAGAGCAGAGTTTCTTTAGAAGATTTAAGTAATTTTTATGGTGAATTCGGAGTTGGTGATGTGGTAAATTTAGATGGAAGTTTAGTGGGTACCTTAAATGATTTTAAAGTACATCAATTAGATGTGTATTCTGATCATGGAATTATTATCAACGGAGATTTAAAATTTGTAAATGCGATTGATACTGAAAAAGGATTTTCTTTTGATGGTGATTTGCAAAACGTAACTGCAAACTATCAAGAGTTGAAAAATATTTTACCTAATCTTTTAGGAAAAACATTGCCAACCGAATTTAAAAGATTGGGAGATTTTACATTAAAAGGAAAAACCTTTATCAACGAAAATAAATTAGATTTAAATGTTGTTATTTTTTCTAAAATAGGAACCACAAAAGCAAATCTAAACCTTACAAATATTGCCAATATAGATAATGCAAACTATAAAGGAAATGTAGAGTTGATCAATTTTAATATTGGTAAATTTTTAAATGAACCGCTCGTTGGTAAAATAACCTTAAACGGCGATGTAAACGGAACAGGATTTAGAGTAGACAATATAAATACAGGAATTATTGGTGTTATTAAAAAGTTAGACTTTAATAAGTATACTTACAAAGATTTAAATGTCAACGGATTGTTTCAAAACAAGCTTTTCAATGGAAATTTAAATGTAAATGATGAGTTTTTAAAACTGCGATTTAACGGTTTGGCAGATTTTTCATCAAAAGTAAATAA
Organism: uncultured Flavobacteriaceae bacterium; assembly: GCA_913065125.1. Classification (GTDB taxonomy): domain Bacteria; phylum Bacteroidota; class Bacteroidia; order Flavobacteriales; family Flavobacteriaceae; genus Polaribacter; species Polaribacter gochangensis. The sequence continues at coordinate 417,611 of CAJYAG010000003.1, forward strand.
GTTTGATTTTACAGCAACTATTGAAGATGCCGATTTGGTTAAAACCAATTTGTTTACAAGAGATAGTATTTCTAAAATAAAAGGAGAATTACAATTTGATATTGTTGGGAATACTTTTGATGATGTTATTGGTGTTACAACCTTTAATAATGTAGAATACACGAGTCCAAAACAAACATATAATTTTAAAAGATTTATTGTTACATCAACTGTAAAAGACAATATTAAAACGATAGATATTAATAAAAATTCAGACGCCAACGATATTGCCCAGGGTTGGTTAAGAGGAAATTTTAGGTTTAGTGAATTATTTGCAATTACACAAAATGCTTTAGGAAGTATCTACACGAATTACAATCCATATAAAGTAGCGTCCAATCAATTTATAGAGTTCGATTTTAATATTTACAATCAAATTATTGATGTTTTTTTTCCAAAAATATTTATCGATAAAAACACTACGTTACGAGGAAAAATTAATGGAAATACAAATGCACTAAAACTTACTTTTAACTCTCCTAGAATAACGGTTTATGGCAGCGAGTTAGATTCTGTGTATTTGAGAATGGATACTAAAAGTAAATTATATAATACACACTTAACTGCATCAAAAGTAACAACAGATTATTTTAAAGCATCAAAACTTAACTTATTAAATGTTACAAAAAACGATACGTTGTTTTTTAAATCAGAATTTAAAGGGGCCACAGCAATAAATGAAACCTTTAATATGGATTTTTTTTATACGTTTAATAAGGATAAAAAATCGGTATTAGGAATTCAAAAATCTAGTTTTGATTTTGAAAACAATATTTGGAAAATTAATCCGCAGAATAATAAAAACAGTAAAGTTGTTTTCGACTTAAAAAAACAAGAATTTAATTTTAGTCCTTTTTATTTAAGATCTAAAGAACAAGAAATAACCTTTAAAGGAGTTGTAAAAGATTCTACTCAAAAAGATTTAAAGATCGATTTTAAGAAGGTGAAATTAGCTAGCTTGTTGCCAGAGATAGATAGTTTAACTTTAAATGGAGTTTTAAACGGACAACTAGACTTTCTTCAAAAAGACGGTCAATATAGCCCGAAAGGAAACTTGTCAGTTTCTAATTTTAAAATCAATTCTTTTGCCCAAGGAGATTTAGATTTGAATATCGTAGGAGAAAATTCTTATGAAAAATATGCAGTAGATTTAACTTTAAAAAACTCGAATCGTAAAAGTATTTTTGCAAACGGTTTTATTGATTTCACAGATGAAAGACCTACAATAGATTTAAATGTAACGCTCGATAAATTTCAATTAAAAGCATTTAGTCCTTTAGGTCAAGATGTATTATCAAAATTAAGAGGAGAAGCATCAGGGAGTTTTAATATGTCTGGATTTTTAAGAAATCCAGATATGAAAGGAGAGTTAGAGTTAAAAGACGCAGGTTTGTTATTTCCGTATTTAAATGTGGATTATGATTTTGAAGGAATTACTAAAATTAAACTATACAACCAGTCATTTATTTTTGAGAGACTCAATTTATTGGATACTAAATACAATACTAGAGGGGATTTTAGTGGAACAATATCCCATCAAGATTTTAAATTTTGGGGAATGGATTTAAATATCATAACCAATAATTTAGTTGTGTTAGACACTAAAGAAACTGAGGAGTCTTTGTATTATGGAACGGCTTTCATCAAAGGAAATGCAAAAATTTATGGACCAACAGACAACTTGTTTATAGATGTAAATGCAACCACAAATCCTAATACAAAATTTGTAATTCCGTTGAATGACATTAAAATGGTAGATAATTACAAGCTTATTCAGTTTAGAAGTGATAAAGAAATCAACACCAACAAAGAAATACAAGAATTTGAGTTAAATGCATTAAAAGGATTAACACTAGACATTAATTTAGAAGTAACAAAAGACGCTATTGCAGAAATAGTAATAGATAAATCTAATGGTAGCTTGCTAAACGGAAGAGGAAATGGAAATTTAAAAATAGAAATTGATACGAGAGGTAAATTTAGAATGGATGGAAATTTTATTGTTGATGAAGGAAAATACGAATTTAAATATGGTGGTTTAGTAAATAAAACATTTAATGTAAATAAAGGAGGCACCATTTCATGGGATGGAAGTCCGTCTGATGCAGACTTAAACATTACTGCAGTGTATACAACAAAAGCAAATCCATCTATGTTGTTAGAAAATTTTAACTCTAACAGAAAAATACCTGTCAATTTAATCACAAGAATTAGTGGTGGATTATTTACTTCGAATCAAGAATTTGATATAGAAATTCCGAATGTAAACAACACCATTGCATCTGAGTTAGAATTTAAATTAAATGACAATGATGTAAATGAAAAAACAAAACAATTTTTATCTTTGTTGGCGTTAAACACATTTTACAATCCAGATAAATCTAATTTTAACAGCTCAAATGCAATTATAGGAACAACATCCAATGCAATCTCAAATTTGATTTCAGATTTAATGAGTAGTGAAGACGGTAAAGTGCAATTTGATGTAGATTATGAAATTACTGACAAAACAGATGTGAATAATGTGATAAATGACGATCTGGTGAATTTTGCTGTTGGTACACAAATTTCTGATAGGGTGGTGGTAAACGGAAAAGTTGGAGTACCAGTTGGGTCAAAAACACAATCTAGTGTTGTAGGAGAAGTAAAAGTAGAAATTTTATTAAACGAAAATGGAAATTTTAGAGGTGTTATTTTTAATCGTCAAAACGAAATTCAATATTCTACAGAAGAAGAAGGTTATACACAAGGAATCGGTTTAACGTATCAAGTAGATTTTAATAATTTAGTAGACTTACTTAGAAAAATAGGATTGAAAAAGAAAAAAGCAATTGACATAAAAAAAGACTCTGTTAAAACAGCAAAAACAAATCGCTTTACAGAGTTTACATCAACAAAAAACAAAAATTAAATATGAAAGACTTTACACTAGTAATTTTAGCAGCAGGAATGGGAAGTAGATATGGAGGAACAAAACAACTTGACGGAATATCTGAACACGGAGAAACCATCATGGATTTTTCTTTGTTTGATGCAATTAAAGCCGGATTTACAAAGGTTGTGTTTATTGTTCGTAAAGATATCTTAGATGAAGTAAAAACCGATTTTGGTGCAAAACTAGAAGGTAAAGTAGAAGTTGAATACGCAATTCAGGAAACTTCTAAAGTACCAGAAAAATATAGTAAAAATAACCGTGTTAAACCTTGGGGAACAGCACACGCTTTATTAGTTGCAAAAGATCAAATTAAAGATAATTTTTGTGTCATTAATGCAGATGATTTTTATGGATTAGATGCTTTTGAAACAATTATTTCTTTTTTAAAGAATGCCGATGAAGCATCCACAAATTACGCAATGGTTGGGTATCCTATTTACAATACCTTATCAGAAAATGGAAGCGTTTCTAGAGGAGAAACTTTTGCAGATGAAGATAGTAATTTACAGCAAATAAAAGAAAGAACAGCCATTACAAAAAGAGGAGAAGAAATTGTTTTCGAAAACGAGGAAGGTAATGAAGAAATTATGTCTAGAGATACCATTGTATCTATGAATTTCTTTGGGTTTACGCCAACGTTCTTAAACTTTTTAGATAGTGAGTTCGAAGCATTTTTAGAAGAAAGTAGTCAGGAATTAAAAGCAGAATTCTTTTTGCCTTTGGTTGTAGATAACTTAATAAAAACGAACAAAGCCCAAATGAAAGTATTAAGTACTGATGCAAAATGGATGGGCGTTACTTATAAAGAAGACAAAGAAGTTGTTGTAAATAAAGTAAAAGAACTAATTCAGCAAAATGTGTATCCACCAAAACTTTGGTAATGGAAAACATATTGAAAAGTATCATTAATCAGTTTGAGATTCAATCTGAATTTGAATCGTATCAAGAACTAAATTCTGGACATATTAATGATACTTTTTTAATTAAAACAACTCACAAACCGCAGTACGTTTTACAGAAAATTAATAAAACTGTTTTTCCGAAAGCAAAAGAATTAATTGCAAATAAAATTTGTGTTAGCAATCATTTACAATACAAATTAAAGGATTTACCTCAAAAAGAAATTCAGCAAAAAGTATTGTGTTTTGTAAAAGCAAAAGACAACACTTTTTTTTATGAAGATACAGATGGTAACTGTTGGAATGCTTCTATTTTTATCGAAGATTCCGTTACCTATTTAAAAGCAGAAAATACGCAGATTGCTTTTGAAGCTGGTAAAATTACAGGAGCATTTTTAGAATTGACAAAAGATGTTGATCTTTCAAATATCACAACTACTTTAGAAGATTTTCATTCTGTTACTGTCAGATACCAACAATTTAATAAAGCACTTGAAAATGCAACAGAAGTGAAAATCAATCAATCGAAAGAATTGATAGATTTTATAGAAAGGCATGTCAACTTAATGCAAGAAATTGACACTGCAATTCAGCAGCAAAAAGTACCGATTAGACTTACACATAACGATACAAAAATTTCGAACATTTTATTTTCAAAAGAAAATAAAGCATTGTGTTTAATTGATACAGATACTGTAATGCAAGGTGTTTTGCATTTCGATTATGGTGATGCCATTAGAACATTGTGTAATACTGCGGATGAAGATGAAATAAATACCGATAAAATTGAGTTTAATTTCGAGTATTTTACAAGTTATACTGAAGGTTTTTTTAGGAGCTTTAAAAGTGCCACAAAAGAAGAAATCGATTTGCTACCAATCAGTATAAAAATAGTGCCTTTTATTATGGGAATGCGTTTTTTAACAGATTATCTAAACAATGATGTCTACTTTAAAACCAAGCATCATAATCATAATTTAGAGAGGGCAAAAAATCAATTTGTATTTGTTGAAAAAATCACAAATCAATTTCCAAAGATTACAGCGTTTATTAATGCTTTAAAATAATTTTTATACCAGTCAAATTATTATTAAAATGAGTTAATATTTCTTAACTTTACAATTAGAGGTATAAATACAATGAAAAAAATAGCAGTAATGACTTCTGGTGGAGATTCGCCAGGAATGAACGCAGCAATACGATCAGTTGTTAGAACTTGTGCGTATTATAAAAAGGAATGTATTGGTGTTTATCGCGGTTTTCAAGGAATGATTGAAGGCGATTTTATCGAGTTAAAAGCGAGAACAGTAAATAACATTATCAACAAAGGCGGAACGATTCTTAAAACCGCAAGATCTAAAGATTTTAGAACTCCTGAAGGACGAAAAAAAGCGTTCGAACAATTGAAAAAACACCATATTGACGGACTTGTTATCATTGGAGGAGATGGTTCTTTTACTGGAGCAATGACTTTTAATGAAGAGTTTAATTTTCCTGTAATCGGAATTCCTGGAACTATTGATAATGATATTTTTGGAACTTCGCACACCTTAGGTTACGATACAGCATTAAATACGGCTGTAGAAGCAATTGATAAAATTAGAGACACCGCTTCTTCTCATAATAGATTGTTTTTTGTTGAGGTTATGGGAAGAGATGCCGGTTTTATTGCTTTAAATGCTGGCGTTGGAGCAGGAGCAGAAGAAATTTTAATTCCTGAAGAAGATTTAGGACTAGACAGAATGCTAGAGTCATTAAAAAGAAGTAAAAATTCAGGAAAATCATCGAGTATTGTTGTGGTTGCAGAAGGAGATAAATCTGGAAAGAATGTATACGAATTAGCAAAATATGTAGAAGATAATTTACCAGAATACGAAGTAAGAGTTTCAATTCTCGGTCATATGCAACGCGGAGGTTCGCCAAGTTGTTTTGACAGAGTTTTAGCAAGTAGATTAGGTGTAAAAGCGGTAGAACTATTATTAGAAAATAAATCGAACTTAATGGTCGGTTTAAAAGATAATGAAATCATAACAACAGAGCTTCAAGAAGCAATAAAAGGTGTACATATAATAGATCAAGAACTTTTAAGGGTTTCTGATATTATGTCAACATAAAAAAATAAAATAAATGATAAAAATAGGAATTAACGGATTTGGTAGAATTGGAAGATTGGCTTTTAGAGCAGCAGTAGAAAGAGAAAATATGCAAGTTGTAGCGATTAATGATTTACTAGATGTAGAATATTTAGCGTACATGTTAAAATATGATTCTGTTCACGGAAGGTTTAATGGAGAAGTTGAGGTTAAAGACAGGAAATTAATTGTGAATGGAAATGAAATCAGAATTACTGCAGAAAGAAACCCAGAAGAATTAAAATGGAATGAAGTTGATGCAGAATATATTCTAGAATGTACAGGAATTTTTAAATCGATTGCACAAGGAAATTTACATTTAAAAGCAGGCGCGAAAAAAGTAATTGTTTCTGCGCCGTCTAAAGATGCACCAATGTTTGTAATGGGGGTAAATCATACGAAGTTAACAAAAGAAGATACCGTTATTTCAAATGCATCATGTACCACAAATTGTTTAGCACCAATTGTGAAAGTATTGCATGACAATTTCGGAATTGTAGAAGGGTTAATGACAACAGTACATGCAGCGACTTCAACACAAAATACGGTTGATGGACCAGCTTCTAAAAACTGGCGAATTGGAAGATCTGCAATTCATAATATCATTCCGTCTTCTACAGGAGCTGCAAAAGCAGTTGGAAAAGTAATTCCTGAAATGAATGGTAAATTAACAGGAATGTCATTTAGAATTCCGACAATGGATGTTTCTGTGGTTGATTTAACAGTTCGCTTAGACAAACCAACTTCTTATGAAACTATTAAAGCAGTAATGAAATCTGCTTCTGAAAATGAAATGAAAGGAATTTTAGGCTATACAGAAGACGAGGTTGTTTCACAAGATTTTGTTGGAGATACAAGAACTTCTATTTTTGATGCTAGTGCCGGAATTGCACTAAACGACAACTTTGTAAAAGTAGTTTCTTGGTACGATAACGAAATGGGATATTCTGTAAAGTTGTTAGATTTATTAGAGCATGCTGCTTCTTTGTAAAAAGAAAATTTATAATAAAAAAAGTCGTTTTTGGAATCCCAAAACGACTTTTTTTATTGATTTGCAACTCCTTTATTTCACAGCAATCACACTAATTTCTACATTTACATATTTTGGTAAATTGGCAACTTCTACTGTTTCTCTTGCTGGTGCAGTTGCTTCATTAAAATACGTTGCATACACAGCATTTATGGCTCCAAAATTTTCCATATCAGAAATAAAGATTGAGGTTTTTACAATGTTTTCAAACGTCATTTCTGCAGCTTCTAACACCGCTTTTACATTTTCCATTACTTGTTTGGTTTCTGTAGAAATATCGTCTAAAACCAATTCTCCATTTGCAGGATTTATCGCAATTTGTCCAGAAGTATATAAGGTATTTCCAACTAATGTTGCTTGATTGTAAGGTCCGATTGGCGCTGGTGCTTTTGATGTTGTAATGATTTTTTTCATGTTTTTTGTTTTTTTTTAGGTTCAAAGGTTCAAAGGTTCAAAGGTGCAGAGGTTCAAAGTAGCAAAGTAAAAAAGTTACAAATTTTGTTGTTTTGTAAGTTTCAAAATTTTAGTTTTTCCTAATTCCTAATTCCTAATTCCTAATTCCTAATTCCTAATTCCTAATTCCTAATTCCTAATTCCTAATTCCTAATTCCTAATTCCTAATTCCTAATTCCTAAT
>CAJYAG010000004.1:0-162500 GCA_913065125.1 uncultured Flavobacteriaceae bacterium
GATAACTGATAACTGATAACTGATAACTGATAACTGATAACTGATAACTGATAACTGATAACTGATAACTGATAACTGATAACTGATAACTGATAACTGATAACTGATAACTGATAACTGATAACTGATAACTGCTACTGTAAACTGATAACTGATAAATGTCCGGAATCTACATCCACATACCATTTTGTAAACAAGCATGTTTTTATTGCGATTTTCATTTTTCTACTTCGTTAAAAAAGAAAGATGAATTAATTTCTTGCTTAATAAAAGAGTTAGAAATCAGAAAAGACGAATTACAAAACGAAACCATAGAAACCATTTATTTTGGTGGAGGAACTCCGAGTTTATTGTCTGTTGATGAAATTGAATCTATCATTGATGCTATTAATACAAATTATAAAGTAATTGAGAACCCAGAAATTACCTTAGAGGCAAATCCTGATGATCTAACTGAATCTGTTATTTTAGAGTTGGCAAAAAGTCCAGTAAATAGATTAAGTATTGGTGTGCAATCTTTTTTTGAAGACGATTTAAAATTGATGAATCGCGCGCACAACGCAGAAGAAGCAAAAAAATGTTTGTCTGTGGCGACGCGTCACTTTGAGAATATTACAGTAGATTTAATTTACGGAATTCAAAATATGTCCATCGAAAAATGGAAACAAAATTTACAAACTGTTTTCGATTTTGGCATCCATCATATTTCTAGTTATGCATTAACCGTTGAGCCAAATACCGCGTTGGATTCGTTTATCAAAAACGGAAAATATCCGCCATTAAATGAAGCATTGGCAAAACAACATTTTGATGTTTTGGTTGAGGAAACACAGAAAGAAGGCTTTGTGCATTATGAAATTTCGAACTTCGGGAAACCTACTTACTTTTCGAAACACAATACCAGTTATTGGAACCAAAAAAAATATATCGGAATTGGACCTTCAGCACATTCATTTAGTAAAACTCATCGAAGTTGGAATGTTGCTAATAATATAAAATACATCAAATCTATTTTAGAAAATAAGTTGCCAAATGAAACGGAAGAGTTGTCAAAAAATGATCAATTTAACGAAGCGATTATGACTGGTTTACGAACTATTTGGGGCGTTTCTTTAGCAGAAATTGAAACAGAATTCGGGGTTGATTATAAAAATAAATTACTAACATCCGCAGAAAAATTTATTAAACAATTCTTATTAAAGATTGATAATAAGACACTTAAAACCACAAAAAAAGGCAAATTTTTAGCAGATGGTATTGCAAGTGATTTGTTTATCCTGAACTAGTTTCAGGAACTGTTTATTGATTTACAAAATTAGAAAACCCTAATTTAAAAAACATATATTTGGATTTATAATAATGAAAATAAGTTTAATTTAAAAGATACTGAAACAAGTTCAGCATGAAAGCAGTTATAGAATATAATTCAAGAAAGATAGAAGTAGACATCTCGAATCCTATAGATATTTCAATTCCTATTGATATGTCAAAAAAAAATATCAATGCATGGTATATTGATGATCCAGCTATTTTTCCTGAAGAATTTGAAGGAGAAAAAATCAAGGTTTCTGAAGGCGCTGTTGTAAACTTTAACAACATACATTTTAATCCGCATTCGCATATTACACACACAGAATGTGTTGGGCATATTACAGAAAAAGTACATTCTGTAAATAAAAATTTAAAGTACTTTATTTTTCTTGCAGAATTAGTAACTGTAGCTCCAGAAAGCAGAAATGGAGATTTTGTGATTTCAGAAAAGCAATTAAAAACAGCATTAAAAAATAAAAAGAGGGATGCTATTGTAATTAGAACTTTGCCAAATTTAACAGATAAAAAAGAGATGCGTTACTCAAATACAAATCCGCCTTATTTGTTAGAAGAAGCGGCAATTTATCTAAGAGAAAAAGGCATTAAGCATTTATTGATAGACTTGCCTTCGGTAGATAAAGAAAAAGACGAAGGAAAACTGTTAGCCCACAATGCTTTTTGGAATACTTCAGGAGAAATACGAATGAATGCAACCATTACAGAGTTTATTTACGTGCCAAATTCCATTGAAGATGGAGAATATTTACTGAACTTAATGATTGCGCCTTTTGAAAACGATGCAACGCCAAGTAAGCCGGTTTTGTATGAGATTATCAAATAAATTTTGATTTTTTTTACTTTTATAATATTGAACGTTTTACTATTTTATATTTACAGGAATTAAAAATTAAGGATGATTACCGTTTCTACAGACAAATCAAAATTACAAACCGATGTTATTCATCAATTTTTAACCAATTCTTATTGGGCAAAAGGAAGAACTATTGAACAAGTACAAACCACGATAGATAACTGTTTGTGTTTTGGTGTATATTTAAACAATCAACAAATTGGTTTTGGAAGAATTGCAACAGATTATGCCGTTTTTGCTTATTTAATGGATGTTTTTATTTTGCCAGAGCACAGAGGAAAAGGTTATTCTAAACAATTGATGGAAGCAATTATCAATGCAGAAGCATTAAAGGATTGTAAAACGTGGATGCTGAAAACATCTGATGCACATAATTTGTACAAACAATTTGGATTTACAGCATTACACAATCCAGATATTGTAATGGAAAGGTTACTGAAATAAGATGAAGTATAAACTCTTTAATAATTGGAGGATAATAGTTTTATCTGTAATTTCTTGGATAATTTATTTTTTGACAGAAAATTCTGGAATTATCCAGTTATTTTCAGACAAAGTAGATGGAGTTAATTCTAGTAAAGGATTTGGGATTCTCATTTTTATGTATTTAGGAAAATATTTTTTTTTATTATTTGGAGTTATTTCGTTGTTTTTTATAATCTATTTAGTTTTTAAAAAGAAACAATAACATGCACATAGAACAACTTAGAGAATATTGTATTTCAAAAAAAGGTGTTACCGAACATTTTCCGTTTGATGATGTTACGTTGGTTTTTAAAGTGATGGGAAAAATGTTTGCGCTGGCAGGATTGAATCATTGGGAAAAAGGAGAAACGAGCATCAATTTAAAATGCGATCCAGATTGGGCAGAGGAATTACGTGGCGAATATGAAAGTGTAAATGCAGGTTGGCACATGAGTAAAAAACATTGGAATACCGTTACCTTAAACAATGATGTTTCTGATACTTTTGCTTTTGAGTTGATAAATCACTCGTATGATTTGGTTGTAAAAGGATTGACAAAAAAGTTGAAAACAGAATTAGAAAATCTTTAAAATGTCATTCCGAAATGAGCTTGCCTGCAAGTAGGCAGGAAACGATTGAGGAATCTCATAAAAACTTAATGTAAACTTCGATATTTAGAAGGTGTAATGCCTTTTTTGTCTTTAAACTTTCTGTTAAAATTAGAAATATTTTTAAATCCAGATTTTTCAGAAATTTCTGTAATCAGTAAATCTTTATTTTTTAATAACCTACACGCGTTTTCAATTCTAACTTCAATTAAAAACTGAAAATAAGTTTTGTTAGTTCGTTGTTTAAAATACCGACAAAAAGCATTTGGTGTCATATAAGAAATTCCGGCAATGGAGTGTAAACTAATTTCTTTCTGAAAATTGTTCATCGTATACTCCATAATATTACTCATGCGTTTTCCTTCGTTATCAGAATATTTTTTTGGATAAATAAACGTAGAAAGTGGTTGTATATCTGCTTTTAATAACTCGCTTACAATTTTTAAGAAAATAATAAAGCGCTCAAAGTTCGAAGCTTTTTTTAAGGATGAAAACAGCGTTATGATTTCATCCTTGCCGCTTATTACAATTCCACCAGACTCACTTATTTTAAAAAGTTGTTGCATTTCTGCGAAATCTCCCAATTTAAAGAACTCTTCTCCAAAAGATGTTTTGGTAAAAAACAAGGTTTGCATAAAAGTAGTCGTATAATTAGAAGTGTCGCTTTTAAACACGTGCGGTAAGTTGCTTCCAATAATTAAAATATCTCCAGATTTGTATTCGTTAATCGAATCTCCAACCACAATACTTCCTTCACCTTTTAAAATTGCACCCAACTGAATTTCTTCATGTTGATGTAATTTATCGTACAGAATAGTTCCTTTATCTTCTTGATAAATTAAAGAAACATTTTTTGATTTTGGTATCTGAAAAGGTAAAACTTTCATTAGTATACTCTTAAATTCAAACTCAAAAGTATTCAAATATTACTCAATAAATAATTTTTTTAACAAAAAAAAGATAAAATAATATCATTATGTAATAATTTAAATATTATAAGAAAAAGTTTTCCTTAGAAATTTGTCCGATTTTTTGTTCCTAATCCAATCTAAATCTATTCTCTCTTTATGGTACAAAGTGTTTAGTCATAAAAAAACTCCATAAAAATGGAGTTTTTTCTTTTTGAATATTTAAAATAATCTGTCTATATCAAGTCTAGAACTTCAAGTCTTTCTCTAGCTAGGATATATCTTGCTTGGACATCATCAATTTGCTGTTGCGTTAATTTCTTACCAAAGGTGTTAAGTCCTCCATCAGCATCATTATGATGAATTCCAAAAGCATATTTAAGATATTCCATAAGTAGCGGCTGTGCGTCTAGGTATGAAATGGAATTCATAGCCTGAGAAATTTGATTTGCCTTAGCCCATTCTCCATTTACTACATATTCTTGCATAGTAACACTAGCTTTTGGGAAGATACAACCTACACCTGTAATTCCTCCACATGCTCCAGCAAGTCCTGCAAATACAGTTACTGTGTCGACTCCTGCTAAAACTTTTAAATCTTTATTCTCTAACATGAGTGTTTCAATAATGGAAACATCTATCGTTGATATTTTAAGAGCAATTACATTAGTAAGAACAGAAATTCTTCTAAGAAGATCCGTTGAAAGTTCATGATATCCAGCTGCATCAGGGTTGTTATAAGGCATAATAGTTACGCCTGCACCTCTTGCGGTTGCTTCAGCAAGCGCATAATACGCATACATTTCTTCATCAGAAGGAATTGCTGTAGTTTTTGGTGGCATTACCATAACAGTATCCACTCCAACAGTAGCAAGGCCTTCAACAATTTTAGCAAGCTCTTCTTTAGTTTCTGCCGCAGCTCCACTGATCAACGGTACATTGTATTCTTTAGCAACCTCAGAAAGAGCTTTAAGTAAAGAAAGTCGTTGTTCTGAGCTCAGGTAGCTATTCTCACCCAAAGTACCAGAACCTACAAGTCCACCCATTCTGCTTCCGCCTTTTCCTTGAACTTTTAAAATATCTGCAGCATATTTTTTTGTTGCATCTAAGTCTATTTCAAGGTCGCCTGATTTTGATTCTTTCAGCCATGTAAACACGGCCGGCATAACACTATACCTCCAATCTGAATTATTTGTTTTTATCATATTTTCTTATTGTCTAAAATTATGTCAGTAAGTTTTTTGTAAAACTATGTAAAATAACCAAAAAAAAAATCAAAACATATACGATATTCACGCATAACGCAAGTAAAGTCATATAAATAGATAAAATAATACCACAACAAGATAAAAAACAAACAAAAAAAATATTAAATCAATACTATTTTTGTAATCAAAAGATTTATTATTAGCTTATTAACATAATACACTACATAAATTAATATCTTTATCAAGTTGATGCACTTTATGTATTTTAATTTGACATATTTTTAAAAAAAAGATTCATCTAAAACAAATTAATTATGAATACAACTGCAACACAAGTTACAGGGAAAAATTATATTGGAGATCAACTTTCTGCAAAAGGAACAAAAACATTTACAACGTTTAATCCGCAAACAAATAAAGAGAATACTTCAGTAATTACAGAAGCAACTTCGGAAGAAATTAATCAAGCAGCAAAATTAGCTTCTGAAGCTTTTGAAATTTATTCTAAAAAATCAGGAAAAGAAAAAGCTGTTTTTTTAAGAGCGATTGCAGAAGAAATTGAAAATTTAGGAGAAAAATTAATTGAAACCTATACTTCAGAATCTGGTTTGCCAGCTGGAAGAGCAGCGGGAGAAAGAGGAAGAACTCTTGGGCAATTAAGAGCATTTGCAACTCATGTAGAAGAAGGTTCTTGGTCTGAAGCAACAATTGATACTGCTCAGCCAGAAAGACAACCATTACCAAAAGTAGATTTACGTAAAATGAATGTTCCGATAGGACCAATTGTAGTTTTTGGAGCTTCTAATTTTCCGTTGGCATTTTCAACTGCAGGTGGAGATTCAGCAGCAGCTTTTGCAGCAGGTTGTCCGGTAATTGTAAAATCACATCCAATGCATGCAGGAACAGGAGAATTAGTTGCATCAGCAATCATAAAAGCAGCAGAAAAAACAGGAATGCCAAATGGCGTTTTTTCTAATTTGAATAGTAGCGGAATTGAAGTAGGACAAGAATTGGTTTCTCATCCAAAGGTAAAAGGAGTTGGATTTACAGGAAGTATTCGTGGAGGAAGAGCATTGTTTGATTTAGCAGCTCAACGAGCAGAACCGATTCCGGTTTTTGCAGAAATGGGAAGTATAAATCCGGTTGTAATGTTACCAGAAGCATTAAAAGAAAAAGCGGTTGATTGGGCAAAAACGTATGCAGGTTCAATTACTTTAGGATCTGGACAATTTTGTACAAATCCAGGTTTATTATTAGCAATTAAAGGTGATGGCTTGAATGAGTTTGCACAAACTTTAGCTGAAGAAATAGTAAAAATTGAACCGACTTGTATGTTGCATCCAAATATTGTTGGTGCATACAATAGCAATAAATCAAAAGTAATTTCTCAAGAAGGAATTGAAGTTTTAGCAGATTTTGAAGGAGATTCAAAAGCAAATTATGGACGTCAGATTGTTTCTAAAGTTGATGGAGCTACATTTTTAAACAATCCAACATTACATCAAGAAGTGTTTGGTCCATTTTCTTTATTAGTAGTTTGTGATAATGAAGCACAATTAGAACAAATTTTACAACATTTAGAAGGACAATTAACAGGAACCATTATTGGAACTGAAAAAGAGCTTTCTTCAAATAATGGAGTTGTATCTGCGTTGCAAAATAGAGTTGGTAGAATTATTTTTAACGGAGTTCCAACTGGAGTTGAAGTTTGTCCGTCTATGCAACACGGTGGACCTTATCCAGCATCAACAGATTCAAGATTTACAGCTGTGGGTGTAGATGCTATAAAACGTTGGGTGAGACCATTTAGTTTTCAATCTTGGCCAAACAATTTGTTGCCAGATGAATTGAAAAATGAAAATCCGCTTGGAATTTTAAGAAATATTAATGGAATAAAAACTACTGATAAAATTTAAGAATATGAAACTTCCATAACGAGTAGTCGATACCCAAGAGAATGACTATATGGAAGTTACATGTGACCGATAAAAAACAAATAATATAGACATATGAAAACAATCAAACTTTTTGGACTTTTACTTTTAATAAGTTTTTCGGCTTGTAAGAAGAATTCGTCAAGTGATCAATTAAATTCAATTATTAAAGAATATGAAAAGTCCAGAAAGTATGATTTTAACAGGTCAGAGTCTGTAGAAAACACCATTAAATATTATCAAGCGGAATCAGATTTTGCGTCAAATTTAAAAGATAAATTGTCTACTGTTTCTGTAGATGGTTTGTCTGAAACTGATAAAATTTCTAGAGATTTATTACTGTTTGTTTTACAAGATAAAATAGATACACATACTTTTAAAATGTATCTAAATCCGATTACAAATGAATCTGCTTTTCACTTAAATTTAAGTAGAATGGCAAACAGAAACTTTAAAAACAAAGCACAAATAATTGGATATTTAAATCAATTAAAAGAATTGCCAAAAAAAGTTGATTACAATTTAAACTTGTTAAGAGCTGGAGTTAAAGAAGGAATTTCTCAACCAAAAGCGGTTTTTTATAAGTACGATAATACCTACAACAAACATATTTTAGATGATGTTACAAAGAGTGAGTTTTATGTGCCATTTCACAAATTACCAGCATCACTTTCTAGTGAATTAAAAGATTCTATTATTGAAGTTGCAAAAATAAGTGTTCAAAAAAATGCCATAGATCAATACAAGAAAATTAAAACCTTTTTTGAAGAGGAATATTTTCCGAATACAAGAAAAGGTTTGGGAGTAAGTACAGTTCCGAACGGAAAAGAATTTTATCAAAACAGAATTAATTATTATACAACAAGTACAAAATATACAGCAGAAGACATTCATCAAATCGGATTGAAAGAAGTAGCAAGAATAAAATCTGAAATGCAACAAATAGTTAAAGATTTAGGCTTTAAAGGTTCGTTTTCAGAATTTTTAAGATTCTTAAGAACAGACGAACAATTCTATGCAAAAACTCCGAAAGAATTATTAATGTTTGCTAGGGACATTTCAAAAAGAATTGATGCAGAATTGCCAAAATACTTTATCACATTGCCAAGAAAACCTTATGGCGTAGTTCCTGTTCCTGCTGCAATTGCACCCAATTATACAGGCGGAAGATATTCTGGTTCTAGAAGTGAAACTTCGGCAGGTTTTTATTGGGTAAACACCTACAATTTACCAAGTAGAACTTTGTATACAATTCCGGCTTTAACAGCACACGAAGCTGTTCCAGGACATCATTTACAAATGTCTTTAAACAATGAATTGCCTGAGACAATTCCGAGATTTAGAAGAAATTTATACTTATCAGCTTTTGGTGAAGGTTGGGGATTGTATTCAGAATATTTAGTTCAAGAAATGGGTATTTATACAACTCCGTATGAAAAATTTGGTCAGTTAACCTATGAAATGTGGCGAGCTTGTAGATTGGTTGTTGATACAGGAGTGCATGCAAAAGGTTGGACACGTCAGCAAATGATTGATTATATGGCGTCAAACACAGCTTTATCTATGCATGAAGTTACTACAGAAACAGATCGCTATATTTCTTGGCCAGGACAAGCATTGTCTTATAAAATGGGAGAAATTAAAATCCGTGAAATGCGTAAAAAAGCAGAAGCTGATTTAGGTGATAAATTTAATATTAGAGAATTTCATGAAGTAATTTTAGGAGAAGGAACAGTTACTTTATCAATCTTAGAAAAAAGAGTACTTCATTATATTGATAGTAAAAGAAATGAGTAGAAAAACATTTTTTTGTGTGGATGCACATACATGCGGAAATCCAGTAAGAGTTGTTGCTGGTGGCGGACCAAATTTGGTTGGAAATACCATGAGCGAAAAGCGTCAGCATTTTTTAAAAGAATACGATTGGATTCGTAAAGGATTGATGTTTGAACCACGCGGACACGATATGATGAGTGGAAGTATTTTATTTCCGCCTCACAATCCAGAAAACGATTTTGCTATTTTGTTTATTGAAACTTCAGGCTGTTTGCCAATGTGCGGACACGGAACTATTGGAACCATTACCATCGCCATTGAAGAAGGTTTAATTACTCCAAAAATTCCAGGAAAAATTAAAATGGAAGCGCCAGCTGGTTTGGTGCATATAGAATATGGGCAAACCGGAATAAAAGTAGATTGGGTTAAATTAACCAATGTAAAAAGTTATTTAGCAGCAGAAAATTTAATCATTGATTGTCCGGAGTTAGGAGAAATTACCTTTGATGTTGCTTATGGCGGAAACTATTACGCAATTGTAGATCCGCAGAAAAACTTCTCTGGTGTACATGATTTTACAGCTTCAAAAATTATTCAATATTCGCAAGTTGTTCGAGATAGAATTAACGAAAAATATCCAAATCAATTCATCCATCCAGAAAATGATACGATTAGAGATGTAACACATCTGTTGTGGACAGGAAATCCGATTGACCCAACATCCTCTGGAAGAAACGCTGTTTTTTATGGCGATAAAGCCATTGATAGAAGTCCGTGCGGAACAGGAACATCAGCCAGAATTGCACAATTACACGCAAAAGGAAAATTAAAAAAAGGCGAACAATTTATCCACGAAAGTTTTATTGGAAGTAAATTTATTGGTTGTGTAGAAGAAGAAACTACATTAGACGGAAAAGCAGCAATTATTCCAAGTATTCAAGGTTGGGCAAAAGTATATGGATATAATAATATCATAATTGATGATGAAGATGATCCGTATGCACACGGATTTCAAGTTATCTAAAATTAAAAAAAACATGAAATATTTTAAATCAGTAGTTGTAGTTTTTGGAGTATTATTAATGGTATCATGCTCAAACCCTAAAAACGAAATTTCAGAGAAAAATTATCAAAGTGCAGTTTCATTTATGGGCGAAAACTATTATAATAAAACAGCATTTAACTTAAACACAAGAGTGAACTGGTTTGATGATGCATCTGGATTTTGGTTTGTAGATTATAGCAAAAACGGAAAAGTGTATCAAACAGTTTCGTTTAAAAATCCTACAGAAGTTAAACCATTATTTGATCAACAAAAATTAGTTGATGCACTAAATAAAATCACCAACGAACAACTAAAAGCAAACGAAATTTCTTTCACTAATATTCAGCCAACAGAGAATGGTTTTTCGTTTACAACCAACAATAAAAACTACGTTTTAGATACGGATTCATACGAAATCGTTGAAAAAGAAAAGAAAGAGAGAAAAAAAAGAAATGAATTTGAAAGCGCCTCGCCAGATGGAAAATGGATTGCGTTTACCAAAGAATATAATTTATATATCAAATCAACGGCAACCAACAGAATATTTCAATTAAGTTTTGATGGGAAAAAAGGATACGAATATGCATCTTGGTATGGTTGGTATGATAAAATGTATGGCGAAAATGGAGAAAGACCAAAACGCTTTAATGTAAATTGGTCTGCAGATTCTAAATGGATTTCTGCCAATATTGTAGATACAAGAATTGCAGAAAAAATGTATTTATTAGATTGGAGTAAAGATGGTGTGTACAAACCTGAGTTGTTGTCGTATTATCGTGGTTCTCCTGGCGATACAACTATGGTGAAATTAACTCCAACTTTCTTTAATGTTGCTACAAAAAAGCAAGTAAAAACTAATTTGCCAACGCAAACTCACATCAATTCTGTAAATAGCCAATGGACAAATAAATCTGGAGTTTTATTAGCACATATTCCGTACAGAGGTTTTCAAAAAAATGAATTGGTTCAAGTAGATTTAAATACTAGAAAATCAAAAGTTGTTTTAACAGAAACATCTAAAACAAACATCGATAATTTTGAATATCGTCTTTTAGAAAAGAGTCAGAAAATACTCTTTTTATCAGAAAGAACTGGTTGGAGACAATTGCATTTGTATGATTTTAAAACCAACACAACAAAATTACTTACCAGCGGTAATTATTACGTAAACAGCATCGAATATATTGATGAAGAAACGGAAACAATTTATTATTTAGCTTCAGGAAAAGAAGTAGAAAACAATCCGTATCATCAACAAGTTTATAAAGTAAATTTCAGCGGTGAAGAAACATTATTAACTCCAGAAAACAAACATCATCAAGTTTCTTTTTCAAGAAATGGAGCTTATTTTACAGATAATATTTCAACCATAAATTCTCCTACAGAAACTTTTTTAAGAGAAGCAGCTACAGGAAAAATTTTAGCAACATTAACAAAAGCAGATATTTCTGAAGCAAAAAGTAGAGGTTATACAACACCAGAAACATTTTCTATGATTGCAAAAGATGGAAAAACAACCATTTATGGCGCTTTTTGGAAGCCCACAAATTTTGATGCTTCTAAGAAATATCCAATTGTAGATGCAACTTATACCGGTCCGCATACACAACGTTTTCCGAAGTCTTTTGACAATGTTTTCAGCAATCAATCTTTAGCAGAACTTGGTTTTATTGTTGTTCGAGTTGATGGTTTAGGAACTTCTGGTCGATCAAAAGAATTTCATAATCATTCTTATAAAAATATGGGAAATAATTTAGAAGATCATGTGTTGGCAATAAAATATTTAGCCAAAACATATTCTTGGATTGATATTGATAAAGTTGGAATTTATGGGCATTCTGCTGGTGGATATGATACTGGAAGAGCATTGTTAGTTTTTCCAGATTTTTATAAGGTTGGAGTTGCAAGTTCTGCAGATCACGATTTTAGAATGGAAAAAGCGTGGTGGCCAGAAATGTATCAAGGTTGGCCAATTGATAAAACATATCAAGAGGTTTCTAATGTTACTAATGCATCAAATTTAAAAGGAAAATTATTGCTAACGCATGGCGGCTTGGATGATAATGTCAATCCATCTGCTACTTTTAAATTAGCAGAAGAACTAATTAAAGCAGATAAAGATTTTGATTTGTTAATTTTACCAAGTCAAAACCATGGATATCAAGGAGATTATCAAAAATATTTTTTAAAGAAAAGATGGAACTATTTTGTAGAACATCTTGGAAATAACAAACCTATTTGGAACTTTAAGTGGAACTAATTAATGAGTAAAAAAGTACTAATTATTGGTGGCGGAATCGTAGGATTAAGTTCTGCATATTACCTTCAAAAAGAAGGTCATCAAGTTACGGTAATCGATAAATCAGATTTTACAACTGGCGCATCTTATGTTAACGCTGGCTATATTACACCAAGTCATATTATTTCTTTGGCGCATCCTGGAATCATAAATCAAGGAATAAAATGGATGTTCAATCCAGCAAGTCCGTTTTATGTAAAACCTAGATTAGATTCAGAATTTTTAAAATGGACCTTGGCTTTTAAAAAATCTGCGAATGCAAAAAAAGTAGAAAAATCTGTTCGAGTAATTAGAGACATCAATTTATTGACAAGAGATTTGTACGAAGATTTAAAGGCTTCTAACGAGTTTGATTTCCATTACGAACGCAAAGGTTTGTTAATGGCTTATAAAACAGATAAAGCTGGTGAAGGCGAATGGAAAGTTGGTGAAAGATTGATTCAAGAAGGATTATCAGCAGAAAAATTAACAAAAGAAGAAGTGCAAAAATTAGAACCAAATGCAAACTTAGATGTTAAAGGAGGTATTTATTATGATTGTGATGCACACATGTCACCATCTGATTTTATGCCACAAATGATTTCGCATTTAAAAGGATTAGGAGTTGAAATTTTAGCAAAAGAAGAAGTAAAAGATATAGAAATATCAAACAAAACAATATC
This sequence comes from uncultured Flavobacteriaceae bacterium, assembly GCA_913065125.1. GTDB lineage: Bacteria > Bacteroidota > Bacteroidia > Flavobacteriales > Flavobacteriaceae > Polaribacter > Polaribacter gochangensis. Next base: position 13,088 of record CAJYAG010000004.1, read on the forward strand.
AAAAGTAATTACTGATAAAAGAGAAATTTCTGCTGATGAAGTTGTGTTAGCTGCGGGAAGTTGGAGTTCTTTAGTATCCAAAAAGATAGGGCTGAGTTTGTTAATTCAGGCTGGAAAAGGATATCGAATGAATGTAGCTAGAGAAACAGGAATTACAATGCCAACTATTTTAATGGAAACCAAAGTTGCTGTAACACCAATGTCTGGTTATACAAGATTTGCAGGAACAATGGAAATGAATGGGATTAACCATGATATAAATCCTGTTCGAGTAAACGCAATTGCTGATGCTGTAAAAAAATATTACAAAGGATTAGAAATAACTGAGGAAGAAAAAAACGATGTGCAATGTGGATTACGACCTTGCTCTCCAGACGGTTTGCCTTTTATTGGTAAATCTGCTAAATGCACTAATTTAACCGTTGCTGCTGGTCATGCAATGATGGGTTGGAGCTTAGGTCCGGCAACAGGAAAGTTAGTTTCAGAAATTATTTCAGATAAAACAACAAGCCTAGATTTAAATCCTTTTCATCCAGATAGAAAATTTTAATATGAGATACGAATCAATTCCGAATTCATTATTCATTAAAAATAGAAGCAATTTTATTGCTAAAATGAAACCAAATACCATTGCAATTCTTACATCTAACGATGTAAAACATAACAATGCTGATGATGTAATGGGTTTTACTCAAAACAACGATTTGTTTTATTTGTCTGGAATTGATCAAGAGGAAACCATTTTAGTGTTGTATCCTGATGCATTTAAAAAAGAAAACCGAGCAATTTTATTTGTAAAAGAAACCAATGAGCAAATTAAAATTTGGGATGGAGAAAAACTAACAAAAAAGCAAGCAACAAAAGTCTCTGGAATACAAAGAGTAGAGTGGAATCAAGATTTTGAAATGGTTCTGCAATACATGGCTTTTGAAGCTGATGGTTTTTATTTAGGACACAATGAGCATTTAAAACGAGTTACTAAAGATCAAGAAACTCAACAAGACAGAATGATAAAATGGTGTAAAGATAAATATCCTTTGCACGATTATTATAGAGCAGCAAAAATCACAAGAGAATTACGTCCAATTAAATCTGAAATAGAAATCGCATTCATTGAGAAGGCGGCAGACATAAGTGTTGTAAGTTTTAAACGAGTTTTAAAAGCCTGCAAATCTAATAGTAAAGAATATGAATTGGAAGCTGAATTAACCTATAATTTGGTGAAATCTGGCGCAACCAGACATGCTTTTAAACCAATTGTTGCTTCAGGAAAAAATGCCTGTGCATTGCATTATAATACCAACGATGCAATTTGTAAAGATGGAGAAATGATTTTGTTAGATTTTGGAGTCTGTTATGCAAATTACAACAGCGATACAACACGTTGTTTTCCTGTAAACGGAACATTTTCTGAAAGACAAAAAGAAGTGTATAACTCTGTTTTACATTGTTTAAAAGAAGGAAGTAAATTGCTAAAACCTGGTGTTTTACCATCAGATTACGAAACTAAAATGGCTGCTTTAGTAGAAAAAGAACTGATACAATTAGGTTTGTTAACAGCAGATGAAGTTGCCAATCAAAATCCAGAAAGACCATTGTATAAAAAATATTTTATGCACGGAACAGCACATCATATTGGTTTAGATGTACATGATGTTGGGTTGTATTCTCGTGTTTTAGAAGCTGGAATGGTATTGACATGTGAACCTGGAATATACATCCCTGAAGAAGGAATTGGTTGTCGTTTAGAAAATGATTACTTAATTACAGAAAACGGAAACATCAATTTAACAGCTTCAATGCCAATTGAAATAGAAGAAATTGAAGCATTAATGAATAATTAATTATCAGAATGAAAGGAATCGGAGGATCAACCATCGAAGCAGAATTAAATGCAATTCAACCAACGGCACATTTAGTAAAGCCTATTCAGAAAGAAGAATTTCAACAAAGAATAGATAAAGCTTGTGGCTTAATGAAAGCTCATAATATTCCAGCGATGTACTTGCATGCAGGAACCAATTTATTTTATTTTACGGGAATGAAATGGAATTCGAGTGAAAGAATGGTTGGAGCTATTTTGTTTTCAAACGGGAAACTAATTTTTATAGCACCAGAATTTGAAAAAGGAACTATTTTCGATTTTATGATGATTGAAGGAGAAGTTGTTTGTTGGGAAGAACATGAATCTCCGTATGCGCTATTTGTATCAATTTTAAAACAACATGGAGTAGAAGATGGCGCAATTTTTATGGATGAAGCAACGCCTTTTTTTATTTTTGACGGCATTAGAAATTGTCAAAATGCATATCAATTAGTCAATGCAAAACCAATTACTGCAGGTTGTAGAATGCTTAAATCTGAAGCAGAAATTGCAATTATGCAACACGCAATGAACATTACCTTAGATGTTCATAAAGCAGCAGCAAGAATTTTACGTGTTGGAATATCAGCAAAAGAAGTGACCGATTTTATTCATAATGCACATATTAAATATGGAATTCCGTCTGGATCGTATTTTTGTATTGTGTTATTTGGAGTAGATTCCTCGTTTCCACATGGAGTAAAATCTCCCAAAAATTTAGAAGAAAACGAAGTTGTATTAATAGATACTGGTTGTATGTTGCACGATTATATTTCTGATATTACAAGAACTTTTGTGTTTGGGAAAGCAAATGAAGAACAAACTCGAATTTGGAATATTGAAAAAGAAACACAACAAGCAGCTTTTGATGCTGCACAATTAGGAAGTACTTGTGCAGATGTAGATACCGCTTCTAGAAAAGTATTAGAATCTCACGGTTTAGGTCCAGATTATAAATTACCTGGATTGCCACATAGAACCGGACACGGAATCGGTTTAGGAATTCATGAATGGCCATATATTGTTAGAAATGATTTTACTGTTTTAGAACCTGGAATGACATTTAGTAATGAACCCATGATTTGTGTTCCAAATAAATTCGGAATTCGATTGGAAGATCATATTTATATGACAGAAAATGGACCTAAATGGTTTACAAAACCAATGCATTCTATTAACAATCCGTTTGGTATTTAATCACTTAAATCATCAATATTCATTCGCATTTGAATCATATGTTTAGCAAAACCAGCTTTTTCATATTTAAAAATAATTAATGACAACTACAGGTCGGAATTGTAAAACTATTGGTGTCTAAATTTAATGGAACACCTTGATTGTAATTTCCGCTTTCCCAATAAAATGGACTTCTTTTTTTGTTGTAATTTCCAATTTCATCCATCGTGCTAGTATCAAACAATCGACCATTAATCATTGTGTAAATAACAGAGTTAGTGTTTTGAATATCTTCTAACGGATTTTTATCCAACACAATTAAATCCGCTAATTTTCCTTTTTGTAAAGAGCCCAATTCGTCTCCAACTCCAATGTATTCTGCGCCGTTTATCGTTGCAGCTTTTAGTGTTTCTAAATTAGACAATCCACCTTGATTTAACATCCAAAGCTCCCAATGCGCACCTAAACCTTGTAATTGTCCGTGAGCACCCAAGTTCACTTTTACGCCTAATTTCGATAAATCAGTAACCGTTCTAGATGTTAACATATGTCCGTTGTAATATTCTTCATCTGGCACCATTGTTCTATGACGAGAACGCGTATCAACAACATGTCTAGGCGTGTATTTTAATAGTTTTTTATTTTCCCAAACATTGGTTTTTTGATACCAATAATATTCTCCGCTCATTCCTGCGTAATTTACAATTAAGGTTGGCGTATAACCCGTATTGCTGTTTTTCCAAAGTGATAAAACATCTTTGTAAACTGGCGCAACCGGAATATTATGTTCAATTCCTGTATGACCATCGAAAATCATACTCATATTTGTAAAGAAATTTGAACCTCCTTCAGGAACAACATTTACACCCAATTCTTTAGCAGCTTGCATAATTTGCTGACGTTGTTCTCTTCTAGGTTGATTGTAACTTTTTACGGATCTCGCTCCAAATGCTTTTGTTCTTGCAATTGCAAAACGTGCATCCTCTAAACTATTTACAACCGCTTTAAAATCTCCTTCTGCTCCGTATAAAATAAATCCAGTAGAAAACATTCTTGGTCCAACAGTTGCGCCACTTTTTTGTAATTCTTCTAAAGTAAAAGCAGCAGCTGTATTTACTGACGGATCATGAGAAGTTGTAACTCCAAATGCCAAATTTGCATAAAACTGCCAATGTTTTTGTGTGCTTAATCCGTTTCTAAAAGCACCAACATGCGCATGTACATCAACAATTCCTGGCATAATTGTTTTGCCTTTCATGTCATATACTTTTGCATCAGCAGGAACTCGAACGGAACTTGAGTTGCCTATTTTTTCAATTTTATTTTGATAAATAACAATGGTTCCGTTTTCAATTACTTTGTCGTTATCCATCGTAATTAAACGCGCATTTGTAAAAGCGATTCTTCCATTTGGAACATCCGATTTTGCTGTTAATCCAATTTTAATTCCAGTATTTTCTCCAGCAAGCAAGTTGCTTTTTGCAAACGGATTTTCTGTATTGTTTACAATTGATTTTGTGAAATATGCATCCCCCAACGTCCAGTGAACTTGTTCGTTATTTGTAGACCAATGTAAATTGATTCCTGCATTTTCTGACAAACTTTCTACATGAAATGATTTTGTATTCGCATCTAAATTGATTTCACTTCCGTTTAAAATCATCGGCGCAACATACAATTTGTGCAAATGAATAAATGAAATCCATTTGTTGTCTTTACTCGGCACCAAACGGTTTGCAAGTTTAGATACAAAATGACTTCTTTGATTTTTGCCATCTAAATCAACACTTTGTAATCGCTTTGTTAATCCGCCCATAAAAGAACCTCCAGATTGAAAAAACACTCTTTTATTGTCTGCAGAAAACTGAGGAAATTCTCCATTATCAGCTATTTTTTTAGCATTTTTTCCATCTGCATTTGCAATATAAATTCCTGTTTTTTTAGAGTAATCAAAACCTTGATCTCCGTTTCCTCCTTCTTTTCTATAAACTATTTTAGTTCCAGTATTGTCAAAAGAAGGAGTTCTATAAATTCCTTTTATCGTTGTTAGTTTTTGCAATCCAGAACCATTTTTGTTGATCGAATAAACTGCTCCTAAATTTTCATCATTCCAAGTTACAAATACAACTGATTTTCCGTCAGGAGAAAAATTAGGTTCTGCTTCAAAATCGGTTGAGTTTGTAATTCTTTGTGGCGTTCCGTTTGGCAATTCTTTTTTGTAAATATGACCTAAGGATGTAAATACAATAGATTTTCCATCAGGAGATGTTTTTACATCTTTGATCATTTTTGAAGTAAAACTTTCCTCAAAAACTTTTCTTTTTACACGATGTGTTTTTGTGATTTTAATCTTTTCATTTACTTGAAACGGAATGTTTGTAAGTTGTTTTGTTTCAATATTAATTTTATTGATTTTACCGCCTGTCCAAAAAACAATATCAGCATCATTATTTGTAAATGTAAAATGCGGATACACACCAAAAACAGCCCAAGCTTCTTGTTGATCTTTATTTAAATCATGATAAATTGGCCATTCTTTTCCGGTTTCTAATTCGTGAATATATAAAACAGATTTAGTTCTAACGCGTTTTACAAAAGCCAATAATTTTCCGTTTTTAGAAATTACAGGTCTTGCTGCTCCACCAGGTCCGCCAGTAATTTGTTTGGTCTTACCTGTTTTAAAATTGTATTGTTTGATTACGTAAATCTGATTGTTTGGATCTTTATTGTACTGAAAAAAACCTCCAGGATACATGTCTTCAGCATAATATAAATACTTTCCGTCTGAAGAAATTGACGGATCATTTACATCTTGTTGATCATTTTTTCTTGTGGTTAACTTTAATCCAGCAGAGCCAGAAAGTGGATATTGCCACATTTCTCCAGCTCCAACTGATCTAGTAGAAGTATAATGTTTACGGGCAACCAACGATTTTCCGTCTGGAGTCCAAACGGCATTATTTAACAATCTAAATTTTTCTTTGGTAATGGATTTTGCGTTTTTTCCATCCGCAGTCATAACCCAAATATTATCTCCGCCTTCCGCATCACTTGTAAAAGAAATGTATTTTCCGTTTGGACTAAATTTTGGTTGTACTTCATAGGCCAATCCAGCACGTAAAATAGTTGCTTTTCCTCCAGTAATTGGCATTGTATAGATGTCTCCTAATAAATCAAAAACAATTGTTTTTCCATCCGGGCTTACGTCTAAATTCATCCAAGTTCCTTCATAGGTGTTTAAGTTGAACGAAGTGTACTTCCAATCTTTATGAGGATTATTTACATCCCATTTTGCATCTTTTTTTTGTGAAAATGAATTCAACGAAAAGGAAATAATTGTAATTAAAGTTAAAATTTTACGCATAATTGTGGTGTTTAATTGAAAAAGATTATAAATGTAAGATTTATATTTTAGTTTGTTGTGTCATAAAATCTTCAGCAAAGATTTTACGCAGGTAAAAAAGCAATTCTGCTGCATTTTCTTTTGTAAAAATAATTGGTGGCTTTATTTTTAAAACATTGTGATCTGGTCCATCGGTACTCATTAAAATTCCGTAATCTTTCATCCTATTTGCCAAATAATCTGTTTGCTCAGGTAAAGGATTCAGTTTCGCATCCACCAATTCAATTCCTAAAAACAATCCTTGTCCGCGTACTTCACCAATAATTGGAAACTCTTGAGCCAGTTTTTTTAACTCAGTTTTTAAAAACTCACCAACTTCTAACGCATTTTCTTGTAATTTATCTCGCTTTACAGTTTTTAAAACTTCGGTAGCAATTGCACATGAAACAGGATTTCCTCCAAATGTATTAAAGTATTCCATTCCGTTTGCAAAAGCATCCGCAACTTTTTGTGTACAGGCAACAGCAGCAACTGGATGACCGTTTCCTAACGGTTTTCCGATAGTAACAATATCCGGAATTACATTGTGTAATTGAAATCCCCAAAAAGTTTTTCCCATTCTACCACAACCCGTTTGCACTTCATCAGAAATACAAATTCCGCCCGCTTTTCTGACTTTTGCATATGCTTTTGCTAAAAAACCTTTTGGTAATTCAATTTGACCGCCACAACTAATGATGGGTTCAATGATAAATCCACCAACATTTCTTTCTTTTTGTTGAATTTTCACAATACATTTTTGAACTTCTTCTGCGTACTTATCAGCGGTGTTTTCTCCTCTGTATTTTCCGCGAAACGAATCAGGTAACGGAAGAATTTGTGTGTATTCTGGAGCGCCATCTCCGCCTTTTCCATCAAATTTATAGGATGAAATATCAATGCACATATTCGAATTTCCATGATAACCAACTTCGCTAGCAATGATGTCTTTTTCTCCAGTAGCTGCTTTTGCCATTCTGATTGCCAATTCGTTTGCTTCACTTCCAGAATTTACAAAATGCAATACATTTAACTCTTTTGGTAAGGTTTCCATCAATTCCTTGGCCAATTCGTTGATGTTTTCATGTAAATACCTCGAATTGGTATTGATCAACGCCATTTGTTCTTGTCCTGCTTTTACAACAGTATACTTTTCATGTCCAACATGCGCCACATTATTTACGGTGTCTAAATAGTTGTTTCCAAATTGATCCATTAAATATTGACCCGCTCCACGAACCATTTTAATTGGTGTATTGTATTGGAGACTTAAACTTTTTCCTAAATGTTGTTTTCTATAGTTGATGATTTCTTCATTAGAAATAGCCGTGCTTTTTTGCAATCCTTCTGATTTGAATAACAAATTTGGATCTGGACACACACTTTTCCAAACCTCAATCTGCTTTAAATAGGCAACTCCAGGATAATCAATTTTATAATCGAATAGAGATAGCATTACTTGAAAATGTAAATGTGGCGCCCAATTTCCGTTTTCAGGATGATTTGCTAATTCAGCAATTTTTTCTCCTTTTAAAATAATGTCTCCAACTTTGTGTTTTGTTGCGCTTTCAACCGTATTATGTCCGTATAAAGTATAGAATTCAAAACTTTTCGTTTTGTGTTTTAAAACCACCAAGCCTCCATATTCTTTTTCTCCAGCATCATTTACTGCAATGACAACTTCACCTTCAAAAAGTGCATGAACTGGTGTGTTTTCTGGCAACCAATAATCAATTCCTAAATGAATACTTCTGCTTTCTCTACCGTGATTCCCAATTTTATCATAGGCCGTAGAAGTGTACAAAGCTCTTGGTTCTAAATATCCGCCAGCGATAATTTTAGTCGGAATTTTTTTTTGTAATTGATCAATTTTAAACTGAAATAATTCCAAATTGTTGAAGTCCTGTTGATGTCCAATCCATTTGCTAGAAACACTTAAATCAATATGATGAGCTTCATTTTTGTTTATGGTTGGAAATACATCTGAAAGTGAAAATGTATTTTTAGAAGCCCATTGTTGAAATTTTTCTTCATATGGATGTGCTGTAAATCCACAAGCAACTCTAAATGAATATTCAGCAAAATCAGGGTGAATCCCTTTCCACTTTTTTAAGATTTCCCAAGTAGGTTTTTCGCTAATTAATAAATACTCGTTGTTGGGTTCTTCAATTTTATTGATGGCAGATTTTGTCACAGAAATCACCAAACGCATCGCTATCGCATTGTGCAAATGTTTGATTTCTTTTTCTTGCAATGGAAAAGTGGAATGATACCCTTTGAGAATCGACAAAGCTGCTTCTAAAGGATCTGGGTGATTAATAGTGGTATAACACGCAATTGCAACATCATTAATAATTTGTGTGTAAACGGCATCTCCATAATCGATAACCGCTTTTACAGTTGGATGGATTAAATCGTTAGAAACTATGATATTATTGTCATTAGCGTCATTGTGCACAACCGATTTTCGTAACGTGTCGTAATTTAATTTTTTAACTTCAAATTGCTCTTGAAAATAGGTGATAATTTCTCTTTCTTCGGATGGAAAAAGGTGAAGATGTTTTTTTGTCCAAAGCGATTGTGCAACATCCCAAACAAATTCTCTTGCTGCTTTTTCATGTTCAAATCCTTGCAAAGCGGCAGTTAATTTTCCACATTGTTCGCCAAGGCTAAAACGCAATTCGTTTAACTGCGGATTTACCGATGACCAAACTCTGCCAGAAATCCATGTTAATAAACGTACATTTCTCCTGTTTCCAAAAGAGTCGGTAATTGTAGAAATGGCGTTTCCGTTTGTGTCTAAAATAACTTTTGGAACGATTATATCTTCTTTGCTAATTTCTACAAATTGCAATAGTTTTTGTTGAAAATCGAGATAACTTTCATCTTCATTTGGGCGAGATATTTTCAAAACATACGCTTCAGAGCTGCTGACTTTAATTTTAAAATTAAAATCAACTTCTCCAGGTAATTCAGAAATGCTTCCTTTGATATTGTATCTTTCAAAGAGGATTTTCTCTGCTTGATCTATGGTTGTTTTTACGGAGTTGTAATCCATTTAAGTAAAAATAGTTATTTAAATTATACTCTTAATTCGAAATGTGAAACATGGATGAAAAGATAGTATTTAAAATTCAATTTTCCATTCATCGATACTTTTTATCCATTCGTCGACATATAAACAATATTTCAACTATTTTGAGAATAAAAAGAAATACTTTTTATCAATTTTGTATATTAGATTCCATATAACTTATTAAAAATGCCTAAAGAAAAAATATCAGTACTATTTATTGAAGATGATGTCATTGAGACCATGAAAATGCATAGAGCTGTTGCTAAAATAGATGGAGATTACTTCATTAAAGAAGCTAAAAACGGAGAAGAAGCTTTAACGATTCTCTCTCAAAAAGACAATTTACCAAATATTATTTTATTAGATTTGAATATGCCAAAAATGAACGGTATAGAGTTTTTGACAATTTTAAAAAATGATGAAAGGTTAAAATCGATTCCTACTATTGTCTTAACAACATCAAACAATCAAAAAGATATGTTAACTTGCTACGAAATTGGTATTGCAGGATATGTGTTAAAACCTTTAAAATATGAAGATTATATTTTGAAGTTAGAGAAAATATTGAGCTATTGGAGTATTAATGAACTAATAAAGTTATAATGAAAGGAATTGTTTTTACAGAGTTTTTAGAGTTGGTTGAAGATAAATTTGGATTGGAAGTTGTAGATGAAATTATTGAAAAATCAACGCTACCTTCTCAAGGTATTTATACAGCTGTTGGAACATACGATTTTTCAGAAATGTTATCTTTATTAACTCATTTAAGCAGCATAACACATTTAAGTATTGATGATTTATTGTTGGTGTACTCAGAGCATTTTTTTAATGTTTTGGTAGATAGTTATCCTGGATTAATAGCGAAGTATAATGATCCAATAGAAATGCTTGCATCAATTGAAAACCACATACATGTAGAGGTTTTAAAAATGTATCCAGATGCAGAATTACCTACTTTCGAAGTCTTAGAAAAGTCAAGTAACAAATTGGTTATGATTTATAAATCAAGTAGAGCAATGTATTATTTTGGACTTGGTTTGATGAACAAAACTTTTGAAAAATTTAACTCGAGTGCAACCATTGTAATGGAAAAAATTAAAGAAGATGGTACCGAGGTAAAATTTATAATCACCAAAAATGATGAGCAAAACTAGAGTAGAATTATTGGAAAAAGCTCTTGTTAGAGAAAAGTTAGCTCGAAAATCTGCAGAAAAAATTCTTGAAAAAAAATCGTTAGAACTTTACGAACTTTCAGAAGAAGTTAAAAAAACCAATCAAGTTTTAGAAAATCTCGTTGTAAAAAAGGATTTAGAATTAAAAGGTGTTTTTAAAAACATTATTGATGCCTACTGTGTGATCGATTTTTCTGGAAACATTCTTGAAATGAACAATGCCACATTCAATCTTTTAGGTTGTTCTAATAAAAATGAAGAATTAAATGTTAATGACTTTTTAATCATTAATGAAAACGAGAAAATTATAGAAGAGTTCGTTGATATAAAAAGAATAGGTGAACTTCAAAATTTTAAAGTAAAAATTAAATCCAGAGACCATCGTGTAAAAGAATTAAATATAAATGCGAGTTTAATTTTTAATGAAAAAAAAGAACCTGTTGCAGTTCAAGGAATCGCAAGAGATATTACCAAAGAAAACGAAGCTAAAAAAAGTTTGATTGAATCTGAAAATAGATTGAAAGATTTAATCTTAAACTTAGACAATGGGGTTTTTCTTGTAGATGAAAACAGAAGAGTAATTTTAGTAAATAAAAAATTATGTGACCTATTTTACATGACAGATTCTCCTGAGTCTTATATTGGACAAGACATGTCAAATGGTGCAGAGGAGAGTAAGGCGCTTTTTAAAGACCCCGCTAAATTTGTAAATAGATACAACGAAATTATAGAGAAAAGAGAAGCTGTAAATGCCGAAGAAGTTCACCTAGTCGATGGAAAAATTCTAGAAAGAAATTACCTCCCAATTTATAAAAACGGAGAATTTAAAGGACATTTATGGAGTTTTAATGATGTTACTTTAGAGCGAAAATTCAATCAAAATCTTGAAATGCAAAAGCAAAAATATAGCAATATTATTGCAAACATGCGTTTAGGGTTGATTGAAGTAAATAATGAAGATGAAATTTTACTTGTCAATCAAAGCTTTGAAGAAATGTCGGGTTACTCAGAAAAAGAATTGATTGGTCAACAGACAGTTAATTTTTTTCCAATAAAACCCCAAGCAAAAACAATTGTAGGAGAATACAATTCATACGAGATTAATTTAAAAACAAAAGCTAAAAAAGAAAGTTTTTGGCTGGTAAGTAGTGCTCCAAATTATAATGTAAATGGGCAAGTAATTGGCTCTATTTGTGTTTGTTTGGACATTACAGGTTTGAAAAATTTAGAAAGGCAAAAAGAAACTTTATTAAAGGAGTTAGAAAAAAGTAATGATGAATTACAAGAATATGCACACATTGTTTCGCATGATTTAAAATCTCCATTACGAAGTATTTATGCTCTTATTAATTGGTTAAAAGAAGATAATTTGGATAAATTAGATGCCAATAGTATTGAAAATATCTCATTAATTGAGTCTACTTTAGAAAAAATGGAAGCGTTAATTTCTGGTATTTTAAACTACTCAAGTTTATCCGTAGAAAAGAAAGAGCAAGGAAAAGTAGATTTAAATGTTGTATTAGATAACATAGAGCAAATATTACTTATTCCAGAACATATAAGTTTATTTAGACAAAATAAATTGCCAGTATTGCGCGGAGATAAAACCAAGTTACAGCAATTGTTTCAAAATTTAATAAGTAATTCAGTTAAATTTATTGATAAAAAAGAAGGTGCTATTTCGATAAATGTTGAAGACAAAGGATCTTTTTATCAGTTTTCAGTCAAAGATAACGGCATGGGGATAGAAAAAAGATACCACGACAAAATCTTTAAAATTTTTCATTCTTTAAATGAAAATAAAGATTCCACAGGGATTGGTTTATCCATCGTTAAAAAAATTGTAGATTTATACAAAGGTGAAATATGGTTAGAAAGTACACTAGGTGTTGGGACTACTTTTTATTTTACACTTCGAAAATAATTATATAAAAAAGAAAAATTAGTGAATGAACAACCTAATTTAGTATATATAAAGAAGCTTGCAGATGGCAATGTTGCTTTTGAAAAAAAACTTATTGAAGTCATAAAAGAAGAACTTCCAGAAGAGTTTGCAGCATACAACGACCTTTTAAAAAACAAAAAATTCACAAAGGCATCTGATTTAGTTCATAAACTTATCCATAAAATTAGTATTTTGGGGCTAGAAAAAGGTTATCTTGTAGCTAAAAAATACGAGCAAGCTTTAAGGCAGAATGATGCAACTATGCAAATAGCATTTGAAAGTATTATTCAGAAAATGTCAGATTTTATAAATAATAAGTAATTTTACTATGAATTGTATCTTAATTGATGATGAAAGTACTGCAAGAATAATTTTAAATCAATTGTGTTTAAATGAAGAAAATTTACAGGTTGTTGGCGAATTTTCAAATGCCTTACAAGCCATAAAATATTTGAATAAAAATGAAGTAGATGTAATATTTCTCGATATTAATATGCCAGATTTTACGGGTTTCGATTTTATTCAGACTTTAAAGAACCCGCCAAATATTATCATTACCACTTCAGAAAAAGATTTTGCTATAGAAGCTTTTGAGTACGATTGTATTGTCGATTTTTTGGTAAAACCAATTTCGTTACCAAGATTCTTAAAAGCAGTTTCAAAAGCTAGAACTACCACTTCTCCTACAATCAATACATCGGTAAGTAATACTGATACAGAAATTTCTACAAAAGATTTATATGTAAATATTGATCGCAGATTAATTAAGATTAATCTAGCAAGCATCGACTTAATTCAAGCAAAAGGAGATTATATCTTAATAAAAACGGATGATAAAAACTACACCGTACATTCTACATTAAAAAAAATAGAAGACAAACTACCAGATGCCTTATTTTTAAAAGTGCATAGATCTTATGTGATCAATATTAAAAAAATTATAGATATAGAAGACAATAGCGTACTTATTAAACGCGAAGTGATTCCTGTAAGTAGATCTAAGAGACCAGAACTTATGAAGAAACTTAACTTATTGTAGTTCAGTTTTTTTACTCTTATAATATTTTAGCGGCAAAAACAAAGAGTCGTCGAAATTATCTTAAAGAAAAACAATTCCCATTCGTCGAAACTAACCTGCTTAATCAACGAAAATTTCCTTTTTCAAATACTTATGTGATATACATTTACAGCAAGATTAACAAGTTAAATGTATTTATGATGAGAATAGAAAATATAAAAGAACAACCGAATTTATTGTATATCAAGAAGTTTTCTGATGGTGATCTGCTTTTTGAAAAGGAAGTTATTGGTGTATTACAAAAAGAGCTTGTAGAAAAAACAAATCAGTATCACTACCACGTTCGAAAGAATGAATTTATACAAGCGTCAAATTTGGTGTTTAAACTTCGGCAAAAAATTAGTATTCTAGGACTTGAAAGGAGTTATTTGGTAGCAAAAGAGTTTGAAATAGCTTTGAAATCGAGTGATTTGTCACTTCAAAAGGATTTTGAAGACATCTTGCAATTGATGATGTTATTTGTAAACAATAAAATTTCAAAAGATGAATTGTATCTTAATTGATGATGAAAGCGCTGCCAGAATAATTTTAAATCAATTGTGTTTAAATGTAGAAAATTTACATGTTGTTGAAGAGTTTTCAAATGCCCTACAAGCTTTAAAGTATCTAAATAAAAATAAAGTAGATGTAATATTGCTCGATATTACTATGCCAGATTTTACGGGTTTCGATTTTATTCAGACTTTAAAGAACCCGCCAAATATTATCATTACCACTTCAGAAAAAGATTTTGCTATAGAAGCTTTTGAGTACGATTGTATTGTCGATTTTTTGGTAAAACCAATTTCGTTACCAAGATTCTTAAAAGCGGTTTCAAAAGCAAGAACGACTACTTTTCCTAAAATTAATACATCGGTAAGTAATACAGATAAAGAAACAAGATCAAAAGAGTTGTTTATAAATATTGATCGCAGATTAATTAAGATTAATCTAGCAAGCATCGACTTAATTCAAGCAAAAGGAGATTATATCTTAATAAAAACAGAAGATAAAAACTACACCGTACATTCTACGCTAAAAAAGATAGAAGACAAGCTCCCAAGTTCTTTGTTTTTAAAAGTACATAGATCCTATATTATTAATGTTAAAAAAATGATAGACATGGAAGGAAATAATGTTCTTATTAAAAGAGAGCTAATTCCTGTGAGTAGATCCAACAGATCAAAACTAAAGAAAAGACTTAACCTATTATAGTTAAGTCTTTTTTTTTGCCCTTCATCGACCTTTGGTCGATGTTTTTTTATCGATAAAACTACATTTATTTATTTTAAAGAGGAAGAGTTTCCATTGACCGAAACAAACCTACTGTGTGAACGAATTTTGCAATTTTAACCTTCGAACTCGGTGTACTTTTGAGGTATTATTAACACAAATAGTATTAACAATTTAAATTTATTTATTATGAAAACAGTAAGATTAGCAGTAGTAGCATTATCATTAGTATTTGCTCAACAAGTAAATGCACAAGACACAAATCAATCAAGTCACGTTTTAGACGTTTCTGTTCCAGAAATTGCTTTATTAGACATTTATGATGCAGGAGCATTGGCAAAAGAGATTGAGGCAAACGACATTATTCAATTTGACTTAGCAAATGGAGCTGGAGTATCAGAAGCAGGTATTTATACTTTTGCAGGTATTTCTAGAACAGGTTTGTGGTTAAATTACACAAGTGTTGTTGGAGTAGCAGCATCAGGTTTTGATACAGAAAGAACTATTGATGTAAAAATGGTTGCAAACGGAGTTGGAGAAGCATTTCCGAAAAGTTTAGATTTAATAATTGATCCAGGAAACGCTGTGATTGAGGCAAATGGAGGTGACCATGGAGTTGCAGTAGCAGATGCACGATTAGGGAAAACAACTGCAGTTGGAGCAAACGCAAGATTGGTAAATGGAATCGGAAGTGTTCATACTGGTGATGGAGCAAAAGGGTTTCCATTAACGTATTCTTTGGTTCAAAATGGAGATTTTGCAGAGTATAAAGCAGGAAGCTATTCAGCAGTAATTGAGTATACTTTATCTGATTTATAGTATTGAAAAGAAAACAGTATTAAAAAAGACTCTTTAATTAGAGTCTTTTTTTTGTTTATAAAAGGAATACAGATAAAGAAACAAGATCAAAAGAGTTGTATATAAATATTGATTGCAGATTCATCAAAATTGATTTTTCGAGTATTTATCTAATTCAAGCTAAAGGAGATTGTATCTTAATAAAAACAGATGATAACAATTATACAGTACACAGTGCATTCTACACTAAAAAAGAATTAATTCCCGTGAGTAGATCTAACAGATCACAGCTAAAGAAAAGACTTAACGTATTATAGTTAAGTCTTTTTTTTTTGACATTAATCACCTTTGGTCGATAGTTATTTATCGATAAAATTACTTTTCTTTCTTTTAAAGTACAACTATTTCTATTCATCGAAACAAACCTACTGTGTGAACGAATTTTGCAAATTGAACCTTTGAAGACCTTGTACATTTGAGGTATTATTAACACAAATAGTATTAACAATTTAAATTTATTTATTATGAAAACAGTACGATTAGCAGTAGTAGCATTATCATTAGTATTTGCTCAACAAGTAAATGCACAAGACACAAATCAATCAAGTCACGTTTTAGACGTTTCTGTTCCAGAAATTGCTTTATTAGACATTTATGATGCAGGAGCATTGGCAAAAGAGATTGAAGCAAACGACATTATTCAATTTGACTTAGCAAATGGAGCTGGAGTATCAGAAGCAGGTATTTATACTTTTGCAGGTATTTCTAGAACAGGTTTGTGGTTAAATTACACAAGTGTTGTTGGAGTAGCATCATCAGGTTTTGATACAGAAAGAACTATTGATGTAAAAATGGTTGCAAACGGAGTTGGAGAAGCATTTCCAAAAAGTTTAGATTTAGTAATTGATCCAGGAAACGCTGTGATTGAAGCAAATGGAGGTGACCATGGAGTTGCAGTAGCAGATGCACGATTAGGGAAAACAACTGCAGTTGGAGCAAACGCAAGATTGGTAAATGGAATCGGAAGTGTTCATACTGGTGATGGAGCAAAAGGATTTCCATTAACGTATTCTTTGGTTCAAAATGGAGATTTTGCAGATTATAAAGCAGGAAGCTATTCAGCAGTAATTGAATATACTTTATCTGATTTATAGTATTGAAAAGAAAACAGTATTAAAAAAGACTCTTTAATTAGAGTCTTTTTTTGTTTATAAAAGTTTTAGATGAGTTTAAAGAAGTATCGTTGAGCAGTCTCTTTTTTATTTAAAGTACGTTGAAAACAATTCGTCGACACGAACATTCCACTCAACGAATTGTTAGGGTAATAGGGGTTTTAACGGCGTAAATTTGATCAAACAAAATAAAGAATCACTTTAAAAACAATTCAAATGAAAACAAAAAATAGTTTAATCGTAGCTTTAATGTTCCTAGCAAAATCACTTTTTGCAGGTGTAGCAATTACAAATGGATTAACCCATGTTTATAATGGTGTTTCTGGAAATATTATTACTGGAGAAATCATATTAGTAAACACAACCGATATTGAACAACGTGTAACGTTTGGTATGCAGGATGCAATTTATTCTTGTTCAAAAACAAGAATTTTTTCAGAAAGTACTACACACGCATTTTCATCAAAAAGCTGGTTCAATTCAAGTACAATGGAAAAAGTTTTAAAACCTAGAGAAAAATATGTGTATAGATTTTCTATTGTCATTCCAAAAGACCAGAACTTAAGAGGTACTTATTGGTCAGTAATCATGGTAAATGTAGAAAAACCTGTAGTAGAAGGTGTTGTTAAAAACGGAGTGAAATTAAACTCAAAAATTAGATATGCAGTTGGTTTATATACAAACGTAAATTCATTTGATTCTGTTGATTTAGATTTTGATACTATCAACCTTAATAAAGATGAAAAGTCTACCAAAAAGAGCTTAGATATTAAAGTTTTAAATAAAAGCTTATTTATTCAAGGTGTTAAGCTTACTCTAGAAATTTATAATGATAAAGGTGTAAAAATACATGAAGCGATGACTGGACGAAATTTAACCATTCCTGGAGCTTGTAGGGATTTTAAAATAGATATTTCTAAGGTGCCAAAAGGAACCTACCAATGTGTTTTAATAGCAGACTCAAAAGAGGAGTTTGTTGGGACAAACATCAGTTTAAATGTAGAGTAATAAAGTAGTAACCTTTAAAATAACAATTTATGAAATCAGCGATCAAAATAATAGTAATTCTTTTTGTTTTTTCAGCATGTGTAAACGATGAGTACAGCTCATTACAATCTGGATTTTCAAAGAATGAGAACCGTATTGATTCTAAGTTGACTTACAGTTCAATATCGGGTTTAACGAATGAAGATGAAAATTTAAACATCAAAAGTGGTGGTGGTTTAAATGCTGATAATAAAATCTATACCGAACCTAGTGTGGCTAATAAAAATAAAAATTTAAATAAAAAGAGTTATAGAAGTTTAAATCTTAAAAATAATAGTTTTACAGTAAAAAGTGCCCCTTTAAAATTAAAACCGTTGAACTTTTTGTCAGAAGTGTTTACTAGTTTAAAACAAAAAACGGCTTCAAGAACAAAGGAGGATCGTTTATTAAGACCTATTGATTCAAATAATTTCTCTGATTTAAGTTTTAAGCCGTTGCATAAAACCAGCTTATATAAAACAAATAAACAACATACTTTAATTGTTGAACTAACAAATAAAGGGGATCAATTAGACTTAATAAAGCAAGGTGTTATTTTACCTAAAAGCTGGAAATTAGTTTCTATGAGTAGTGTTGAATCTGTAAATAAAAATGAAAAAAAATTACTTTTTATAAGTTTCTTTATTCCATCTAATTTTCCAGCTGGAATTGCAAAAGCAACATTACAAATAAAAAATAATTTAAATACTGTTTTAGGATCTTTCGATGTTCAATTTACGATTGCAAAAAACACAAGTTTAAAAGTTTTTAATATTTATGCCCCACAACATGTTGAAGCTGGGAAATTGATTGAAACTTCATTTGCCATTGAAAACAAAGGAAATATAACGCAAGAAATTAGTTTAAAATCAAGAAACACTCTAGTGGGAAAAAGCACTTTCAAAATAGCGCCAGATTCTACTATTGTTGTAAAAGTAAATCAAAGAACAAATTCAAAAACATATAGCTTTAGAAGAGTTGGAACCGGAGTAGAAGTACTTAGTAAAGAATCAAAAAAAGTAATGAAATCATATAAAAGTGTTGCTGTTTTTCCTATAAAAATAAAACAAAAAGATCCTTTTTTCAGGTTCCCTGTTAGCGCAAGTTTGTATTATAATAGTTATACAACAGAAACAGAACATTATGCTGCAATGTCTGCAGAAATTGCAGGAAATGGTTTTTTAGATGTTAAGAAAAACCACTATTTAGACTTTATAGTTAGAGGGCCTAAGGAGATGAATCGTAAGCGTTTTAGTGTTGTAGATCAATACAGTTTTATATATAGTTATAAAGACAATACAACTATTTATCTAGGAGATCACGCATATCAAATTAATAGACTTGGCTTTACAAATAAATATGGAATGGGTTTTAAAATTGATCAAAGAATAAACAATGTAGAGTTATCAGCATTTTACACAAAACCAAGGTTATACGACTATAATTCTGGAGCAGTTTACGGAGTAAAAGCTACCTATTTTGCAACGGATAAAATTACTGGAGGAATTTCTTTAACGAGATCTGACAAAATATTACAAGCGAATAAATCAACAACTAACTCTGGTCAAATAGTAACTTTAAATTTTGATTATAAAGATAAAACGACATCAATATTGGGAGAATCATCAACAAGTTTTAGTAACAGTAATAAACTGAATGCAGCAAGTTATTTATCAATATCTAAAAGATTTAAAAAGTTCACATATTTTGGAAACTATATTGTTGCAGGTGAGAATTATTTAGGTGCAATAAGTAATAGTTTACAAGTATCTAATAATCTTAGTTATGCTGTTAATAAATGGACTTTTGGAATTGGTCATACAACTTCTAAAATTAACAAGAAATTAGATCCTTTGTTTTATGCATCAGAACCTTTTTATGAAAGCTTAAATGCTAGTTTAAATTATAGAGTTTCGAAAAATAATACCATAAGGTTGAGTGTTTATAATAGAAAGAGACAAGACAGATTGGTTCCTGTTAATTACGATTATAATGAGCGTGGATTTAAATACTCGTATAGTTTTAAAACATTAAACAGATCTTTTTCTGGTAATTTTAATGGTAGAATAGCAAAGACTAAAAATTTGTTAAGTACTCAAGTTAGTTATAGAGATACGTATGCAAACAACCTAAATATATCATATAGATTTGCAAATAAATTTAACTTAAGAGCTAAGTTTTCGCATAATTATAATAACAGATATGGTGTTTCAAATATCAATACAAATTATTTTAGATATGGTGCTGGATTTAGCTATAGTGCAACAAAAAACTTTAATATAAATGCAAATTACAATAGTGGTTTTAGTCCAGAGAAAATGTATTTAAAAAGAGATTTTATCAATTTAAATATGATGGCAAAACTTTCTAAAAATCATAGAATAGAATTTAGAGCCAATTATTTTGAAAATCCAGGAGAGACTAATAAAAAACAAGTTTTGGCATTTGCAAAGTATACTTTTACTTTTGGTGTACCACTAAAAAAAGTAATAAAGCAAGGTGGTTTAATAGGAAATGTTTTTTCTTTAGATACAAAAATAAATACCAAAGGAATTAAAATTATTGCTGCGGGTAAAACAGTATTAACGGATAAGAATGGAAACTTTGAATTAAATAATTTAGCGTTAGGTAAAAATTATATTTTGGTAGATCAATCTACTCTAGAAAATGGTGTTATTACTTCCGCTAAAATTCCTTATGAGGTTATTGTTAAAGATAATAAACAAGAAAAAATTAGTATAGAACTGGTAAAATCTGCATCGTTAAAAGGTGCGTTTTGGGTAGATCTTAAGAAATTAAAATACAGAAACAAAGAGTATAATCTTCAAGGATACATTAAAATTCAAAATAAAGACTTTACTTACTACACAAGTATCAGTAAAAAGGGAAAGTTTAAATTTCAAGAAATAGTTCCTGGAAATTATAAATTAACAATACTAAGCTTTAGTTCAGGCAGTGCTCAGTTTAATTTTGATAATAATATTCAGCTGTTTTTAAAAGAAGATGAGGTTACTTTAAAAAAGATAGAGTTAAAGCTAAAGGAAAGAAAAATAAAATTTAAGAATAAAAATTTTAAAATAGGAGAATAATGAAAGCAATTACTAAAAATATATGCAAACTAGTTTTATTACTATTGATAACAAGCCTAAATGCTCAAGAGACTATTGATGCAGAGAACCCTAACAATTTTGTAACTGGTGGGGGTCAAGAATCACAAAGTTTTACCTTATATATTCTCCCGGTTTCAATTGTTGATATTGAGGGTTTTACAGGGTTTAATTCTGGCATAAATGATGGTGTATTAGAAGCAGGATTGCCAGTTTCTGGCGGTACATCAGATTTATCTAACATTTGGTTAAACTATACGTTTAGAGGAGAAAATGGAGTTGGCGCAGAAATATTTGTATCTACAAATATGCCAGTTCCTAATGGAGTAAGAATAGAGGTTCAAATCGATAGAAGTGATTATGGAAATGCGGGAGATTTTGATAAAACTGCTGAAAAGAAAAAAATAAGATTAAGTGAATCTGAAAGTAGAATAGTAAAGGATTTTGGGAATGGTTATACAGGTGACGGACAGGGAAATGGTTATCACGTTATTTATACCATTAGCAACCCAAATGGAGTTTCATTTCCAGCTGGTTTTGAAATCATATATAGAATAGGTAATTAATAAAACAAACATTATGAAAAAAACAATATACATATGCATCTTTTTGTTGAGTACAAACTTAACATATGCGCAATTAGAAACAGCAGCTTTACCTGGAACATTAAATGTTTCTGGAACTCCAAATGTTTCGCAAACAATAAATGACTTAGTTTCAGAGGCAGGCGAAGATGATAAACTTACAGGTATAGAAACAGAATTTGATATTAGTTTAATTGGTTTTGTCTTAGACGAATCAACTAGGTTAGGAGTCACAATTCCATCAGACCAAAACTGTTCTGAAAATGTGTTTAGATATGCTGTTTATATGCATACAACAAATGCGCCACAAGATGTAGAGATACAAGCTAGAACAATGGAAAATAGTGGAGAAAGATATCCTGAAAATGCAGTATACGACGATTTATTGATTAGGCCATTGGGTGATAGGAGTTTGTCAGTTGAAAATGGAGGTAATTATATTACCATTCCAAACGATGGAAAGGCAGCAATTAAAGTTTTTGAGTTTATAGGATGTAGAGAGAACATTCCAATTCAATTTAAGATCAAACCAAGTACAAAAGCAGATGCTGGTACTTATAATAATATGCGCATTTTTTATACGGTAGTTGGAACCACTTTTTAAGACTTATTCTTTGTGTTTTTTTAGAACATAAATAGCACAAAGAATAATTTTACAAGACAAACGAGCATTTTATCTATTACTTGAATTGGGTACTTATCCTTTTTGTAATAACATCATTATATGTGCGGCACTCCAACTAAAATTTTGTGCATTCAACCCTTTTCCTGTCAATGGATGATAATTTTCTCTAATTGATTTTCCTTTACCTAAAACTCCTTCAGCGCCTTTTAAAAGCTGAATTGTAGCTTTATCTGCATCTTGGTTGAAACCATAATTCCGTAAGCTTTTAACACCAAAATACGCTTGATCCAACCAATTTGGACCTCGCCAATATCCTTTTAATGGATTGAATTTTTTATGATCTGCGCTCATGGTTTGAAACGGTACTTTGGTATAGAACTTCTTTGGATTCATCATTTTTTGTTTCACCGCTTCTGCTTGTTTTTGTGTTGCTGCATTTGCCCAAAGTGCTGTCCAACCTTCGCTTCCTTCTCCCTTTATAAAGGCTTTTCCATCTAAAGTGGTGTCGTAAAACCAGCCATTATTTATATCGTAAAATTGTGTCTGAATTTTAGTTTTTAATGCTTCAGCTTCATTGGTGAATCTTTGTGCATCTTCATTTTTTTGTATAACCGCAGCTAATTGTGCTAAGTAGATTTTCTCTGCGTACAAATATGCATTCAAATCTACAGATTCTTGATCCATTGAATACGCACCTTCACCGTTTTTTACAATTTTCGAATTGTCAAAACGAATGGCGTTGTCCATCCCGCTCTCCCATTTTGCTGCAATTAAACTTCCGTCAGTAGAACCGTATTCACACAACCCATCTTTGTCGTGATCTCTTTTGTTGTACCACCATTCGTGATACAATTTTAACTTTGGATACATGTATTTTACAAAGGCTACATCCTTGTCTTTTTCGTAAATTTCAGCAACTGCCCAAACTGAAAGTGGCGGTTTTGTATCTCTATAATTATGCTGTTCAATTGAAGTATCTCTATAGACACAATCGGCAACAAATCCATCTTCGTTTTGAAACTCGAACATTAGTTTCATTTGTTTTTTTGCTAATTGGGTACTGTAAAAAGAAAGTCCAACTGCATGTTTCCAAGAATCCCAAGACCAAAAGCCGTTAAACCATTTGTAATGATAACTCGGAAATAAACCTTCATGTTTTATTTCTCCGGCAGGAATTCTCCAATTATTTTGCAACGTTAAATGTGCTTTTGCCAATACTTCGGCATATATGACTTCTGAGAATTGTGGTTTTCTATTTTCAATTAGAGATTTTAGTTGGGTGTTTTTTTCTGTTTTTCGTGCATTTAAAACTGTTTTAAAGTTGGTTTTTTGAATTGCTTTTAATTCATCATTCCAAGAATATTCTTTGAAAATAAAAGTTTGAGAAATGGTCAATTCTTTTACTTCATTTGGTTTTAATTCAATGCTGATTTTATCAGAAACATAAGTGCTATCAGTAGATTTTATATTGATCTCTTTTGGTAAAATAAGATGACCTATAGCGTCTGTTTTTGTTGAATTAATAATAAGCTGATTGTTGTTTGATGAAAATTGCAATCCATCAGCTAATATTTTTTCGTTTTTAAAATGATATTGTAGTTGTTGATTTGATTTACTGATATTCTTTATGGTCAATTTTATCATTGCTGTATGTCCAGAAGCAAAGACCAATTCTTGTTTCAATTCTAATTTATCAGAAGTAAAAGTTTGCTCTAAATAACTATTAAAACTTGATGTTGTGTGTGAAGTCCATGAGTTATTTTCAATCACTAAATTCGTTAAAGAAGCGCTGCTCCAAATTCCATTTTGCTGCGTCATTAAAAACGGACCAGAAAACCCTGAAATTTTACTTTCTAGATTCGGAAAACTATAGGCAAACCAAGCACCTTGATCTGAAAACATCAATCCAGATTTGTCAAATTTATCCGTTGGAGTTATTTGATAATTTAAAGCATTTTTACTGAATTTTAAATAGTCTTTTGGCTCTTCTTTTGTACAGTTAAAAAAGAGAAGGATCGTAAAAAGATAAATTAGTTTCTTCAATGTATTCATTTTAATAGGTATCATATTATCTCAAAATAAATCCGTTTTTCATCGGATCTTTTGGGTCAATCACAAAAGTGTGCATTCCAGTAACATGAGCTGTTCCTTCAACTTGCGGAATTACAGCTGTAAACGGACCGTAATTTTCTTCAGAAATTACAGAACCTTTAAAAACAGAATCTGTAATACTTTCAATAGTCATGGTTTCTCCAAAATCAATTTCTTTTCTCGCTTTATGAATTGCCATTCTTCCAGAAACTCCAGATCCAGTCGGACAACGATCTACTTCGCCTTCTGCGAAAATGCACACATTTCTACTGTCGTTTCCAGGAGCTTGTTTGTTGTTGTCTATAAAAATGGTTCCGTATAAAAAACTTAAATCGTTTTCAAAAGGATGTACAATTTCTTTATCAGCTTTCATCACAGCATTTTTAATTTTCATTCCGTTTGCAATTAAAGCACGATAAGAAGCTGAGCTTAAATCGAAGCTGAAATTATTTTTAGCCATATCAACATAAGCATAAAAAGCACCGCCATAAGCCAAATCATAGGTTACATTTCCTAAACCTTCTACTTTTACAGTTCTGTCTAACCCAACAACAAAACTGGGCACACAGTGAAAACGAACTCCTATTACTTGACTATTTTTTACTGTTGTAAAAGATGTAATTCGGCCACACGGCGCATCAATTTTAAGAATATTTTCTCCTTCTTTCACTTTAATCCAATTCATTTTAACGGCCAACGTAGAAATTGCAATAATTGCATGTCCGCACATGGTTGAATACCCTTCATTATGCAAAAAGATGATTCCGAAATCTCCGTCTTCATCGTTTGGCGGAACCAAAATACAACCATACATATCTGCATGTCCACGAGGTTCAAATAACAAAGCAGTTCTTAAATCATCATAATTTTCTTTACAAAAACGTCTGTATTCTAAAACAGAATTTCCTTTTAATTCCGGAAATCCATCAACAATAACTCGCAACGGTTCGCCGCCAGTGTGCATGTCAATAGTTTTGATTTGCAACCAATTTCTGTGAGGTTTAAATTCGTTTTTTGAAAGAATATTTTGATAGGTTTTACTCATTTGTAAATTTCTTGTAATAATAATTTGCAGCCGCCAAATCTTCTAAAGCATGACCAACAGATTTAAAAAGCGTGATTTCATCATCAGAATTTCTTCCTTTTTTTTGATTAGAACACAATTGAAATAAATCGGCCTTGATGTCTTTTACTGATAAAGTTCCGTTTTGCAACGGAATTACAATATCGCCACTTTCTTTTAATCCACCTTGAAAAGTATCAATAAAAACAGCAGATTTTGTAATTGCTTCGTCATCGGCTTCTCGCATGTCTTTTTTATAGGCGCCCACTAAATCGATATGCTGCCCAGCTTTTAAATAGTTGCCTAAAATTAACGGGTTTTTTGATAATGTTGCAGAAGAAATAATATCAACTTCACTTATTTTTTCTTCAATTGATTTTATAGGGGTAATCGTAAAATTTTCATTTTCCAATGCTTTACAAATCGCAGTTGCTTTGTCGAAATTTCGTCCCCAAACAAACACTTTTTTTATAGGGCGAACTGCGGCGTGTGCAAGAATTAAATTTTTAGATAAAGCGCCAGTTCCAATCATTAATAATGAACTAGAATTTTCTCTCGATAAGTAAGAAGATGCCAATGCAGAAGCTGCTGCAGTTCTTTTTACTGTTAAGCTTTTTGCTTCTAAAATTGCTTTTATAGAGCCTTTTATGGCATCAAAATAAATATAAGTTCCTTGTATTGATGGTAAACTAAACTGTCCATTTTCTGGACTTACCGTTACAATTTTTACGCCTGCATTTTTACTTGGGTTCCAAGCTGGCATCAGCAATAAAGTAGAATCAGAATTGACTTCCGGATTCGGAAAATCGTGATGATGACGCATCGGAACAATCACTTCATCCTTAGAAAAATTGATTTTAATTTCAGAAATTAACTCCAAAAAAGCGGTGTTTTTTTCTATGAATTCATTACTTATTTGCTTGATTTTATCCATAGGTTAAAAATAAGGAAATCCTAAGATATTATAGCATACTAACTTGCTTTATCATAATATAAGCGAATACTTGGTTAATATTGTATTAGCTATTGTTTTGTTTCCTCTTCAATAACAATCTGTGAAAAGTTTTATTTGTAGCTTTGTAGGTGTTAAAATGAATTTATGATTGTACAAGGAAATATAGTTGACATCCAAAATAAACGGATTTTTAAAGGTGAAGTAACTGTTGAAAACGGAAAAATTGTTGCTCTTAAAGAAGCGAATCATTCTGTAGAAAATTTCATTCTTCCAGGTTTTGTAGATGCACACATTCATATTGAAAGCTCGATGTTGGTTCCGTCTGAATTTGCGAAAATTGCAGTGGTTCACGGAACGGTTGCAACGGTTTCTGATCCGCACGAAATAGCAAATGTGTTGGGCGTAAAAGGCGTTGAATTTATGATTGAAAACGGTAAAAAAGTTCCGTTGAAATTCAATTTTGGAGCACCATCTTGTGTGCCTGCAACTTCTTTTGAGAGTGCCGGAGCAATTATTGATTCTGAAGATATTAAATTGATGATGGAAAATCCGGATATTAAATATTTGGCAGAAATGATGAATTATCCAGGCGTTTTGTTTGATGATAAAGAAGTGTTAGCTAAAATTCAACATGCAAAAAAGAACAACAAACCCATTGATGGACACGCGCCAGGTTTAAGAGGAAAAGATGTTTCTAAATATATTGCTGCAGGAATTTCTACAGATCACGAATGTTTTACGTTTGATGAAGCGCAAGAAAAGTTGCAAAAAGGAATGAAAGTCATTATCCGAGAAGGAAGTGCAGCCAAAAACTTTGAAGCCTTGATAGATTTATTGCCAGAACATTATCAAAACATGCTTTTTTGTTCTGATGATAAACATCCAGATGATTTGTTAGTTGGTCATATCAATCAATTGTGTGAACGTGCAATTGCAAAAGGAATGGATGTTTTTAAAGTATTGCAAGTGGCTTGTGTAAATCCGGTGAAACATTATAGTTTGGATGTCGGTTTGTTGCGAAAAGATGATGACGCAGATTTTATTGTTGTTGAAAATTTAGAAAAATTCAAGGTGATAGAAACGTATATAAATGGCGAATTGGTTGCTAAAAATGGACAATCATTTGTGAAATCTGTAAATTTTGAAGTGTTGAATAATTTTAATACAGATTTTAAAAATGTTTCTGATTTTGAGTTTCAATCATCCGCAAAAAAAATTCGTGTTATTGAAGCCTTGGATGGTGAATTGGTAACCAACGAAATTGAAGCAAATTCTTTAATTGTTGATGGAAATTTAGTTTCGAATATTGAGAATGACGTTTTAAAAATGACAGTTGTAAATCGGTACAAAAACGATAAACCTTCTATTGCTTTTATCAAAAACTTCGGAATTAAAGAAGGCGCCATTGCAAGTTCGGTTGGGCACGATTCTCACAACATTATTGCAGTTGGAGTTTCGGACGAAGCAATTTGTAAAGCAGTAAATTTAATTATCAAAAATAAAGGCGGAATTTGTGCTGTAACTTCATCCGAAGAAAAAGTTGTTCCGTTGCCAGTTGCAGGAATTATGTCTGATAAATCAGCAGAAGAAATCGGAAAAAATTATGCAGCATTAGATACAATGGCAAAGCAAATGGGAAGCAAGTTACGTGCGCCTTATATGAGTTTGTCTTTTATGGCGTTGTTGGTGATCCCGGCTTTAAAATTAAGTGATAAAGGGTTGTTTAATGGAAATTCTTTTGAGTTTACTTCTTTAGAAATTGATTAAATTTAAACTATTTTCCTACAAGGTTTTTGAAACCTTGCAGGACTCTTGACTTTAAAGGAAAGGCAATTAGTTTATTAATTTATTAAAAAAGTAACTAAACAATATTAGCCCTGATTGAAGCGGCATCCTTTTTTACTGTCAGTTCGAGTGCCACACTTTTTGTATGGTGTATCGAGAACAGAAGTGAAAAAGATATAGCGGAAAGCAGGAAATAGCTTCTAAAAAGTATGATTTAAATAGTACATTTGCCAACATCAACAAAAATACAATTATGAGTTTACAACAAGATTTAGAAAACAGAAGTGGAAATCAATGCGAATTATGTGCATCAACGAATAACTTGTCAATTTATGAAGTAAAGCCAACAATCACTGGTGGAGGTGGAGTTGACGGAAGTTTGTTGGCTTGTGAAACTTGTGTTGATCAAATTGAAAACCCAGAAAACACAGATGCAAACCATTGGCGTTGTTTAAACGATTCTATGTGGTCTGAGCACAGAGCTGTAAAAGTTGTTGCTTGGAGACTGTTGTCGCGTTTAAGAAAAGAAGGTTGGCAGCAAGATTTACTTGATATGATGTATTTAGAAGATGATGATTTACGTTTTGCAAAAGAATCTGGAGATCATTTAGATGAAAGCGAAAAAATTATTCACAGAGATGCAAACGGTGCCATTTTAGAAGCCGGAGATTCTGTGGTGTTGATAAAAGATTTAAAAGTAAAAGGTTCTAGCATGGTTGCCAAACAAGGAACCGCAGTTCGTAGAATTTCTTTAGATCACGAAAATGCGAAATATATTGAAGGTAAAGTTGGCCCAACTCAGATTGTAATCATTACAGATTACGTAAAGAAAATGTCAGAGAAAGAGTAGATCTAGCTGTTGTCAGTTAGAGAGAATTTTTGAGGAACGAAAAAATGTGTATCGAGAACTCATTGAAAGCTTCTCGATACACCTTTCTCTTAAAGTCAAAACCACTCGAAGTGACATTCGTATATTATTTGAACAATAATTTTTAGAAAAATGTTACTTAAAAGCGGCTCATTTACGCTGAACTTGTTTCAGTGTTTGAGCGACTCAATTTAATTCATTTGATTAGAATAAGCTTTTTCGAAATTTTGATTACTCTATTTTTTCGTTTACAAAAGGTGTGTCAGAAAGATTGACTTCGATTGTTTTGTCTTTATTCTCAACAGAATATAAATTATGAATGTTTTCCTCTTTAACAAGTTTTGTTGCTTTTTTAAATGTTATTTTCTTGCCGTTATAAGTAAATTTCGCACCTCTTTTATGAAGGTTTTTTATGTAGTTTAATATAGTTTTGATTCTAGTAGCCTTTTCTACCTTTATAGGATTCTGTGTTTTCTTTTTCCAATAAGTAAACGCTTTATTATAACGCTCAGTTTCTTTTTTTGTAGCGTTCTTTTTTAATAACGGTGGAGGTGGAATTGCTTTTCCATCAATTTTACCTGGAGCACTTTGTAGTAATTCTACAACTTCTACCCACTGATTTGAACTTGCATGATTCTCATTAATTACTGGAGCTACAGCCATTTCATTTTCTTTCTTTTTTGGTGGTGGTGGAGGTGGTAATTTATTAACCTTTTCTTTCCAAATTTTATATGCTTTATTATATCGCTCAATTTCTTTTTTTGTAGCATTTTTTTTCAAAGGTGGCGGCGGCGGAAGAACTCGAGAAGGTTTTGTAACTTGCTTTTTTTGTGAAGCAGTCATTTTGTTATACAACTCATTTAAATAGATCACATTTGCTTTTCTATTTTTAGAAGTAGATTGAATTCTTTTTGCCAATTTCTTATAGGTAAAAACAATGTCTATTGGTGGAGGAGGAGGCGGAACTACTTTTCTAATGTCTGTTACGCTTTGTTGCTGTTTTTTAGACATTTTTTTATATAAGGAAATCATTTTATTTACATCTTTTACTTTGTAAATTTTTGATTTTGATTCTTTGCCTAATAAAGTTTTATATTCCTTCATTTCTTTCTCTGAAATGCCTTCTTGTTTTTTAATTATTTGAGGAGTTTTTTTATCAAATATTGAAATCCCATTTATAGTATTATTTTCAATATTAGCATCTATATATTTTATTTCTAAAGAATAATTAATACTTGCTCTCGGTTTTATTTCATCAAAATCTTTTGTCTTATTATTTCGTTTTAAATTTGAATAGAATGTATAACCAGAACCATTTTTAAAAGTTTCTCCAGGGTATAAATCTGGTAGTTCTTCATTAAACTGTACTAATCTATCATCAACTTTAAAAACAATGATGTAATCTTTTGAAGATATTTTTTTATTTCCGTTATTTTTTATAGTGTAAGCAAACATAATTCCGTTATATGAAGTTCTGCTTTCTTCAACTTTAACTGCTTCAATATCATTATTATAGTTAATGTTTGCTTCAACCGCCTGTGGTAGTTTTTCTTGTGCTTCTACTCGTTGAGCAAAGGCGAAAACAAATCCTGCAGTTAATGGAATTACCATCAATTTTTTAAGTAGGATGTTGGTTTTGGAACTCGGTGTTGTCATCATAAGTAATCGTTTTTTTGTGAGTGAATAATTTAAATTACTGGCCAAGTAAATATTGTTTTGCTGAGCAGTTGTATTTAATAATACATATTGGTATTCAGCGATGTTTTTATGTGATTTTAGTACAGCATCATCCGCTAAAAATTCGTGATTTAACTGGATTGCTTTTTTGTAATATCTAAAGATTGGGTTGAACCAAAATAGGATTTGTAAAACTTCAATAAATAAGACATCTAACGAATGTTTTTGTTGAACATGTGTTAATTCGTGTGTTAAAATTTGTTGGTCAACGGTATTTGTTTTATAGCTCTTTTTATTGATAAATATATAATGTAAAAATGTGTACGGAACAATCTTTTCTCTAAGCAATACAACGGTTGCAGAGAAGTAAGACACTTTTTTATTTCTTTTGGTTTGTTCTAAAAGGTGATAGATTTTTTTTGTCAGGAGAAATAATAAAACAAAACTGATGATGCAATACAATCCGATAAAGTAATTGGTGTAATCAATTTCTTGAGCAATCTGAGTTGTTGTTAATTCTGATTGAAATTGCAATACATTTTCTTGTTGATGTAAAATCGATTCAATAAATTCTGCTGTTGCAACTGTAATTATAAAACTAGGAACGATAAACGAAAATACAATAGCACCTAACAAATAAAAACGATTGAATCGATGCATTTTTTCTTTCTCTAAAACAAAATGATAGAATGCTAGAAGCAATACTAAACAGATGGTCGATTTTATAATATATGCTAACATCTTACTTTTTTTTATCGATTTGTTGGTCAATAATTTTCTTCATTTCTTCTAAATCTTCTTTAGATAAATTCGTTTCAGAAGTAAAAAACGATGCAAATTGCGGAGCAGAATCATTAAAAAAGTTTTTAATTAATCCGTTTACGTGCTTCGAAAAGTAATCTGATTTTTTTACTAAAGGAAAATATTCTCTCGATTTTCCGTAGAGTTTATAATCGATGAAACCCTTGTCATTTATGCGTTTTAACAAAGTAGCAACCGTTGTTGTTGCTGGCTTTGGTGTAGGAAAATCTTCTAATAAATCTTTCATAAAAGCTTTTTTACGTTTCCATAAGTATTGCATAACTTGTTCTTCAGATTTTGATAATTGCATTGTTCTACGTTTTTAGAATTAACTCTACAAATGTAGAAATAAAATTTGATTCTACAAGTGTAGAGTCAACTATTTTTAAAATAAAGTTTTTCATACATTTGTTACAATCAAAAAACGAACCAACAAAAACTTATAAAATGAAGAGAGTACTATTCTTGGTTAGTATTATTTTAATTGCTTCTTGTGCGTCAAAAAAATTCAATCAGAAATGGTTAAAGGCTGAAGCGCCAAATACGTTTAAAGCACGTTTTGAAACAACAAAAGGAAATTTTGATATTGTTGCCAGAAGAGCTTGGTCTCCAAAAGGTGTTGATAGATTGTATCAATTAATTAAAAATGGTTATTTCGATGATATTGCAATATATAGAGTAGTTCCTGATTTTGTAGCTCAATTTGGTATTCATAATGATAGTACTATCAATAATAGTTGGAGAGACCATAAGATTGATGATGAACCAGTTTTGGCAAAAAATGAAGCCATGTCGATTGCATTTGCGCGAGGAGGTAAAAGAACAAGATCCAATCAGTTTTACATCAATTTAAAAGACAATTATAGATTGGACAATTATAAAGGACCAGGTGTTACAGGATTTCCTGTAATTGCAAAAGTGATTGAAGGCAAAGAAAACGTATTGAAATTTTATAGCGGATATGGAGGTGCTTTAGGAGGAAAACAAGATTCTATTGCAAAGTTTGGAAACAGTTTTTTACGAGAAAAATATCCAAAAGTAGATTATATTATGAAAGCCTATTTTATAAAGTAAATTATTGTCTGTTCGAGCGGAGTTGAAATGTTTATAACACAATAGGTTCTCACATCTCGACTCCGCTCGATATGACACTCGATTAGACATGTTGATGTTCTTTATTTTCAATTAAAAATATTAGCAAATAAAAAAGCCGCTTAGATACTGAAACAAGTTCAGCATAAAAGCGGCTTTTTTTGTTATTTAAAATTTGCTAAATCAAATTCTTTAGGTGGAATTTCATTACGTAAGTGTGTGATAAAATAATCCCAACGTTTTCTCGTCATATAGTTTGTCATGTCTCCATAGCCATGTCTTTTATTCGGAAATAAAATCATGTCAAAATCTTTGTTTGCTTTGATCAATGCTTCAACAACTAACATGGTGTTAGAGGGCGGAACATTATTATCAATAGAACCATGTGTAATTAATAACTTTCCTTTTAAATTTCCTGCAATTAATTGATTTGCTTGATTGTCATAATTTGTAGTTCCGTCTCCTTTTCCTTCCATATTTCCGTCCACCAACAAACCTTGCCATTTTTCTCCCCAATCAGCTTCGTAGTTTCTGTTATCGTGATTTCCTGCGCCAGAAACAGCTACATCATAAAATTCTGGATATGCAAAAACGGCTCTTGTAGACGCAAATCCACCACCAGAATGTCCCCAAATTCCAACACGCTCAATATCCATTCCTTTGTATTGTTCTGCTAATTGTTTAATTGCTGCAATATTATCTGGAATTCCATTATCGCCCATATTTCCATAATAGAAATCATGAAAAGATTTTGATCTTCCCGGAGTACCCATGGCATCAACAGCAACGACCACAAAACCTAATTCGGCCGCAGCTTGAAAATCCCTCCAAACAGGTCTAAACCCGTAATTACCAACAGAACCAGATTGTGGCCCAGGATAAATATAATTTAACACTGGATATTTTTCACTTTCATGATAATTTGTAGGAAGAAATAAAACGCCGTACAAATCAGTTTCATTACCTCTGGCCTTTACGTTAAATTCAATCGGAGCGATATATCCTTCAGCTTCTAATTCAGAAATATCTGCAGCTTCCAATTCTGCAATTTCTTCCCCATTTCTATTTCTCAATACAGAAACTGGCGGAGTATCCGTTGTAGAATATGTATCTACAAAATAATCTATATTTGGAGAAAAACTTATAGAATGTGTTCCGTAATCTGGAGTTAAATTTGTAAAACCTTTTCCGTCAAAACCTACTTTATATAAGTAATCATGGTATGGATTTCCTTCTTCTTTTCCGCCTCCAGTAAAGAAAATTTCTCTAGAGTTTTCGTCAAGATATTTAATTTGTTTTACCAACCAGTTACCAGTTGTAATTTGGTTTTTTAGTTTTTTTGTATTTAAATCGTATAAATATAGGTGTCCCCAATTCGTTTTTTCAGAATACCAAATAAACTCATTAGAATCAAATAATACTCTCCAGTTTTCTGCTCGTACACCAGATTCGTAATAAGTATCAACAACTTCTTTGTGAATTGAACTTACTTTACCAGTTCTTGCATCTGCAATTTGTAAATGTGCTTCTTTATGATCTCTTGATCCAGAAACAAAGGCAAATTTAGAGCCATCGTTGCTCCATTGAGCATCCAATAGAACACCACCACGACCAGCTATATGATCTGTAGTTGTTCCTCTTTGAAAATCTTTACCCATTTTTAAACGCACCATTTTTGGTCTGGCTCCTAAATGGATAATTACGCGTTCTATGGTGAAGATTGTTTTGTCTCCTGGCAATGGATGTTTCCAAGCTTCTAATTTAGGGTGACCCACATTGGTAGTTGTTAAATACATTTCGCCAACTCCACGAGCATCTTGCTGAAAAGTTGCAATTTTATCAGAATTTGGCGACCATTTTAACACCGCATTGTCTCCTCTTGTCCAACCAGCATTATTAGTCGCATACCCGTAATCTTTTTTTCCGTCAAAGGTTAACTGCGTTTTTTTATTGTTTGATAAATCTCTGATCCATAAATTGTAATTATCAATATAAGCAGCCAATTTTCCATTCGGAGAAACATGTTCGTTTCTGGTAGCTTTTGCATATTTCGATTCTGTTTTTGGAGTTTTATAATCAGTTAAAGTTGCTTTCTCTTTTGTGTTTGCATTTACAGAAACATATTCAATTCCGTTTTTAGTTCTTTTAGAATAAACAAGTACATCATCACTTGTCCAACTCTGAGAAGTAATTTGATTGTGAACCAATCCAGACCAACTACGCTGCATAAATTTAGCAGCATTTTTGTAATCGTCTGCAGTTCGTTGTTTCGTTTCGGTAGAAGTAGCACAAGCCGTTAAAAGCAAAATGGATAAAGAAACCATACTTGCTTTTTGAAGTAAATTTTTCATTGGTTGAGTATTTAATTAGTTTGTATAAAAATATTTTATTTATCTGTTGATTTGAGTTAAGAAACAGTTAATTATTTGGTTTTCAATTCGGTAAAATATTTGTAAAATAATGGTATTGTTTCAATACCTTTTAGATAATTGAAAATTCCGAAATGTTCGTTTGGAGAATGTATGGCATCAGAATCTAAACCAAACCCCATTAAAATGATTTTACTTTTTAATTCTTTCTCAAACAAGGCAACAATCGGAATGCTTCCTCCACTTCTTTGTGGAATCGGCGTTTTACCAAAAGTAGTTTCATAGGCTTTACTCGCCGCTTGATATCCAATATTATCAATCGGAGTTACATAACCTTGTCCGCCATGATGAGGTTTTACTACAACTTTAACTCCTGCAGGAGCAATACTTTCAAAATGATTTTTAAACAATTCTGTAATTTCTTTCCAATCTTGATTTGGTACTAAACGCATCGATATTTTTGCAAATGCTTTTGAAGCAATTACTGTTTTTGCGCCTTCACCAATATATCCGCCCCAAATTCCGTTGACGTCCAACGTTGGTCTAATAGAATTTCTTTCGTTGGTAGAATATCCGTTTTCGCCGTAAACAGCATCAATATCTAATGCTTTTTTATAATTGTCTAAAGAGAAAGGTGCTTTTGCCATTTCTGCTCTTTCTTCTTGGGGTAATTCTTCTACATTGTTGTAGAAGCCTGGAATTGTAATGTGGTTATTTTCATCATGTAAAGAGGCAATCATTTTTGTCAATACATTAATAGGATTTGCAACAGCACCGCCATACAAACCAGAATGTAAATCTCTATTTGGTCCAGTTACTTCAACTTCTACATAACTCAAACCGCGTAAACCGGTTGTGATAGACGGAATATCATTGGCAATCATTCCGGTATCAGAAATTAAAATAACATCATTGGCTAATTTTTCTTGATTCCTTTCAACAAACCAAGACAAACTTTCAGAACCAACTTCTTCTTCGCCTTCAATCATAAATTTCACATTACAAGGTAAATTCCCTGTTGATGTCATGTATTCTAACGCTTTTACATGCATAAACATTTGTCCTTTATCATCACATGCTCCACGTGCAAAAATGGCACCTTCAGGATGAATCTCTGTGGATTTTATTACAGGTTTAAAAGGTGGAGAATCCCATAATTCAATTGGGTCAGCTGGCTGAACATCATAATGACCATATACTAAAACAGTTGGTAAATTAATGTCAATAATTTTTTCTCCGTATACAATTGGATATCCTGGAGTCTTACAAATTTCTACTTTGTCGCAGCCTGCTTTCTCTAAAAATGATTTTACTACTTCAGAAGTATTTAAAACCTCTTGTTTGAATGCCGGATCTGCACTTACAGATGGGATTTTAAGGATTTCTATTAATTCGTTGATAAAACGTTCTTTGTTCGAATCGATATAGTTTTTAATGTTTTGCATGATAGATTTTTGATGAATATCAAAAATACTAAAATTAATAAAGAACTTCTTTGGAATTTCTCAGTAATGTTTATATTTGCAGTCCTTTTACAAGGCTAGTTACCATAGTGTAGCGTTTGTGTTGTAAAAGTTTGTAGGTTATCTGCAAAAAAAAAAGCAGGTTTACCTGCCGTAGGCAGGCGTGGTGGAATTGGTAGACACGCTAGACTTAGGATCTAGTGCCGCAAGGTGTGAGAGTTCGAGTCTCTCCGCCTGTACAAAGTAAAAGCTCTTCGGAAACGAAGAGCTTTTTTTATTTAAAAATTTTGAACCTCATAAATGGTACTACTTTCAATTTCGTATATTCGTCTTTAGAATTGAAATCACAACTATTTGTAAACGAATAGGTTGTGTTTCAATTTGACCAACCCAAAACCAACCATTAAAAATAAAAAAATATGAAACGTATTATCATAGCAATTGTTTTTACAGGAATGTTGATTTCTTGTAATTCATCCGACAAGCCAACAAAAAACCAAAAAGAATCTTTAGACACAGCAACTATAGCTAAAAAACAGTTAAAGCCAATTGATACAGACGCTGCTTTAATTGCCACTGCATTAATGGCGGCTCCAGAAGAAAGTAGAGCGGGAGCTAAAGTTATTGGGTATAATATGGCAGGTGAATTTGTAACACTACGAGAAGGAAATAACGAATTTATTATACTGGCAGATGATCCTAAAAAAGATGGATTTAGTGCAGCATGTTATCATAAAAACCTTGAACCTTTTATGGCAAGAGGAAGAGCTTTGAGGGCAGAAGGAAAGAAAAGACAAGAAGTATTTGCAACCCGTGAAGCAGAAATGAAATCAGGTAAGCTTAAAATTCCTACAGGATCTACATTGCATATTTATTATGGAACAAAAACACAGTATGACCCAGAAACGTCTAAGGTTGAAGGAGCTCGACTTCGTTACGTTATCTATATGCCTTGGGCAACATCAGAATCTACAGGTTTGCCAAAAGTACCAACGGCACCAAACCATCCATGGATTATGAACCCAGGAACAAATAGAGCACATATTATGATTTCACCTATAGCAGAAGATATTTAGCAACGTAGACGAAAACACAATAATATAATTGTTTCTCATTAAAGATTCGTTTTTAATATCTCTGTTGATAACTTAATTGTCAGCTAAGTATTTGATACTAAATAAATTACTAAATTTAAGAATTACTAACTAATAATTTATATTATGACTTTATTGTACACAGTTTTAATTGGAGCATTGATAGGATTTCTTGCAGGTAAATTAATGAAAGGTGGTGGATTCGGCTTTTTATTGAATGTAATTTTAGGGATTATTGGTGGAGCAGTTGGCGGATGGATCTTTGGAATTCTAGGAATTTCAATTGCAAACGGTATTGTTGGTGATTTAATTACCGGTGTAATTGGAGCAGCAGTTGTGCTATTTGTAGCAGGTTTATTTAAAAAATAAATTATCAAAGAATTAACGAAAAGAGCTATTTTATGATAGCTCTTTTTTTTATTTTTACACAAAAGAAATTAGATCATGGAAATAAGAAATTATACAAACGAACAAGTACAAACCATTCAAGCTGCTTTTATGTCAAAAGTATATACTTGGATGTCTGGAGGATTAGCAATTACTGGATTAATCGCCATGTGGGTAGCTTCAACACCATCTTTAATTGAAGCAATTGTAACAAACCAAATATTATTTTTTGGATTGATTATTGGAGAAATATTTTTAGTTGGATATTTAATTTCGATGATTAAAAGAATGTCTGCACAAACTGCTGGAATCATTTTTACAGGGTACGCTGCATTAAACGGTCTGACTTTATCCTTTATCTTTTTAATTTATGAACTTGGTTCTATTGCAAGTACCTTTTTTGTGACTGCCGGTACGTTTGCCATCATGAGTATTTACGGCTATTACACCAAAAAAGACTTAA
Organism: uncultured Flavobacteriaceae bacterium; assembly: GCA_913065125.1. Classification (GTDB taxonomy): domain Bacteria; phylum Bacteroidota; class Bacteroidia; order Flavobacteriales; family Flavobacteriaceae; genus Polaribacter; species Polaribacter gochangensis. Next base: position 51,413 of record CAJYAG010000004.1, read on the forward strand.
CGTCTTGGGGTAACTTATTATTTATGGCTTTAATCGGAATCATTATTGCTTCTGTGGTTAACTTTTTTATGCAAAGCGAAATGATGTATTGGTTAATTACCTATGCAGGTGTTTTTATCTTTGTGGGATTAACAGCGTACGATACTCAAAAAATTAAAAGAATGAGTACTGCCTCTGAAGTTGGTTCTGAAGAAGAATCTAAAAGTGCCATTGTGGGTGCATTAATGTTGTACTTAGACTTTATCAATCTGTTTTTATTACTGCTAAGAATATTAGGAGATAGAAAATAAACCACTTAATTTATTAAAAAAGAAAATTTTTTAATTGTCTATTCGAGCGGAGTCGAGAATTTATCACTCATTATTTATATTTAGTCATCCCGACTGCGCTCGATGAGACATTTCTTATTTTATACTGCTTTTTACAGTATCTTTGTGCATTATTTAAAGAGATATGCAGTTTAAAGATTTAGGATTAAATAAACCAATTGTAAGAGCAATTACTGAACACGGATACGAAAATCCGACTTTAGTTCAAGAACAAGCTATTCCTGTTGTACTTGAGAAAAAAGATGTGATTGTTTCTGCTCAAACAGGAACAGGAAAAACGGCTGCATTTGCATTGCCTATTTTACAACAACTTTTTGATAAACAAGACGCGTCTAAAAAAGGAAAGAAGATTAGAGCATTAATCATTAGTCCAACGAGAGAATTAGCAATACAAATAGAAGAAAATTTTACTCTTTACAGTAAATATACCAATTTAAGAACAGGAATTGTTTTTGGCGGAATTTCAATTGAGCCACAAAAAGAAATGTTGAAAAAAGGAGTTGATATTTTAATTGCTACTCCTGGTAGATTATTGGATTTACACAAACAAGACTTTGTAAACTTAGATTTTATAGAAACTTTTGTGTTAGACGAAGCCGATTTAATGTTAGACATGGGTTTTATTGATGATGTTAAGAAGATTGATCGTCTTTGTCATCAACAAAAACAAACTTTATTGTTCTCTGCTACGATGCCATTTAAAGTGGTAGAACTGGCTAAAACGATCTTAAAAGACCCAGTAAAAATTGAAGTTGCTCCAACTTCTTCTACGGTAAAAGGGGTGCATCAATTATTGTTTTATGTTCCAAAACCAAAGAAAATTGAATTGTGTTTACACTTGCTTAGAAATTCTATTAAAGGAAGTGTCATCATTTTTAGAAGAACTAAATACGGAGTTGATAAATTAGAAAAAACACTACTTACTAATAAGTATAAAGTGGATAGTATTCATGGTGATAAATCTCAAGATTTACGTCAAGAAGCTTTGCGAAAATTTAAAAAAGGTGAAGTCAATATTCTAATTGCAACTGATGTTGCTGCACGTGGAATTGATGTTAAAGATGTTGATACAGTAATTAATTTTGACCTTCCGAATATTTCAGAAACGTATGTGCATAGAATCGGTAGAACGGGTAGAGCAGGGCAAGAAGGCGCTGCATTTTCATTCTGTTCTGCAGACGAAAAAGACTATGTGATTGCCATCCAAAAATTAATCAATAAGCAATTGGATGTAATAGAAGATCACCCATATCCATTAGATCCAAAAGCAAAGCCAGAAGTACATAAATCTCCTGATGCTGGAAAATACAGAAAAGGAAGAAAATCTGTAGCTTCTAAAAAGAAAAAGAAACGTTGGTATTAAGATGTTTAAGATAAAAAAAGCTCCTCATTTATGAGGAGCTTTTTTTATGTATTTGGACCTTGCCAAATAACTTGTTCAATCATCCAATTCCCATTTTCTTGTTTTGCTAAAAACATATAATCTGTTCCCCAATACGCAGTAACTTTTACTGCAGCTATTTTATCCATAAGGTCTAGAATCTCTACTATCTTTGGTGATCCTTTTTTAGCATAATTCTTTCTTGCTTCAACATTTTTAGCAAATTTTAAGGCACCTTCAAAAGTCATATAACTAGCTTTGCCATATTTGTTGGTTTTTTCTGATTTCCAAAAACCAAATTTATGTAAAGTAGGTTTTAGTGAAGCCTTTAATTTATCAGTGTTTCCTTCATAGAAACCTTCTAAATAGTTCATGCAAGCTTTTGTAATTAATTGTTTGTCTGTTTGTGCATTAACTTGAAAACTTAATACAGTTACAAATAAGAATAAGATTATATTTTTCATGATAAATAAACTTTTTAATTACTTCTCTTAGAAACAACCCCACCTTTTGCACTGTCAACAGTAACAGTAAATTTAGAATTTCCTTTTACAATCCAACGTATTCTTACAACTCCGTTTCCAGGAATGTTCTGAACCCTCATTTTAGCCGGATTCACTTTTTGTTCTTCGGTTACATTAAAATCTGCATCAGTAACCAACATTCCTGCAACAACATTAACTCCAGAAATACTTACATAATCTGGTCTTGTAATATTGTATTTTAAATCTTGACTTGCGTGTGTTGGCATTAATCTATCGTTTTGAATAGTAACAGTTACTTCTTTTAAGCCGCCACTTAATTTCTTTTCAGAAATAGCTGCAATAGATAAATTTGGCATATGATACGCATGATAAAAAGTAAACGCCATATTTCTGTGCGCTTCTTCTTCTAACATAAAACCAGGAGTTGCTCTACCAAAATTCTTTTTAAATCCGCCAACTTCAATTTTCCCATACGTTGGATGATTAAACTCTTTCCAATCTGTAAAAGCATCACTCATTAACAATTCTTTGTCAAAATCATACGTTTGGTTTCTGTCTCTTCCGCTCTTTTTGTAGTATGCAAATGAGGTGAAAATTTCATTGGTAAATGTGTAAATACCTCTACTTCCATAAAACCAATCTAGTTCACCACCAAACACAGAATACAAATCTTTATACACTGTTAAATACCGATAACCTGGCAACATTTTTTCTCCTTTCTTACCAATTGCATCATAAATTCGAATGTCTGCTCTGTTATAAGTTGCTAAATCTTCTTGTGCTCCTGGACCACGTAAAATCATTCCTCCAGAATTGTGAAAACTTTGTGCTCCAGCAATATTTGGATGTGCTAAAACAAAATCTGCAACGGCTCTAGTTTCTGGTAAAGAAAATGGATGTCTGTATGCACCACGTTGAATGTAATCTGGTTGCCATTTCCAACCCCAATCTCTATTCGGGTCGTAATATCCGTGCGTATCTTCGTTTATTCTTCCGTCTCCATCATTGTCAATCCCTTCGTTTCCTAAATATTCGTAACGCTGAGTTGTAACAACATCATCTGGGCCAATAGGAATCATTTTTCTTGGATCTTGTGGATCTACAATATAATTTCCGTGATTGCTCTTTCTTCTCATCATTGTAATAGAACCATCGCCATTGATATCATCATAACCATCTTCATCAAACAAACCATCTCTATCATCATCTAAAGCAATCATACCAGATCTTGGACTACTTCCAGTATTTGGTTCTTTCATGAAATCGTTTCTTGCATCTGGATTTATCGTTGGGACAATATAAAAAACACGATCGTTTAACATGTTGGTAATGTATTCATTGTCGTTAAAGTTTTCCGTCAAATACCAAGCTGTATAAATACTGATTTCTCCACCCTGAATTTCATTAGAGTGAATATTACCATCTAAATAAAATCCTGGTTTTCTGTCTGCTTTTCCTTTTTTATAATTTGTAATTGCAAGCATCCAGATATCTCTGCCTTTTGCAGATTTACCGATAGATTGTCTTTTAACTAAATTAGGATGTGCATCTGCAATCTTTTTACTTAGTGCAGCTAATCCTTCTGAAGTATAATATCTATTAAATGAAATTTGAACTTTAGGATTGTGTGGAGATCCGGCTGCTCTAAAAATTTCTGAACTATTTTGTGCGCCAATTGCTAATGGAAATAAAAATACTAGCAACAATGACTTTAATATATTTTTGTTGATTTTCATCTTTTCTAATTTTTTATTTTAATTTGATTGTTGCTGAATCTGAACCTGTATGAGAAGTTCCTGCTTCAATACTTACATTTCCTTTTCCTTTAATTAACCAAGAAAATTTTTGACTACTATCTCCGTCAATACTATTTACCAATGTTATTTCTTTACCACTAATAATTTCTTGATTCTTAGCCAATTTAACAGCTACTTTTATTTTTAACAACCATCTAGACTTTTTTCCCATTTCTGTATGAGTTGGCAATAAACCACTGTTATGAACATCTACAGAAATTCTAGTAATACCATTTCCTACAGCCTCAGAAGTTACATTTTGAAGTGTAATATTTGGTTGCATTTTTGCAAGTTCGATAATAAAATCTGTATGTTTTTTACTGATGTCTGCAACCATTTTAAATGGTGGATTGATCATTTTGTAAGGAGGAATTCCTCCAACTTCTACTTTCTTATTTGGAAAATCTGGATGATTTATTGGCTTCCAATCAACAAAAGCACTGCTGATGTTTTCTTGTTTTGCCCAATTTAAATAGTTTACATACTTGTTTTTTGCAGATTTTTTCGCAGAATCTTTTACTTTTGGAACCCACCAACCTGGAGTTGACAAAGCTAATTTACCAAAATGAAAATACGTCCATTGAAAGAAATCTCCTCCTTTTCCGTTAGAAACAGGAGCGTCTTTTGTTCCGGTGATTTTGTTGTATTTTCCTGACAAGAATTTGTTTAAAGCCGCATCGTCTTTTAAAACACTTGTTACAACTCTTTTTCTAGCACCAGCCGCATTGTACTTTAATGGATTGGAAAGATTATTTTCTGGCCCTAAAGTAATAATAGAAAAGATGTTCCATTGCTCATATAAAAACTCTAATAAAGCTCTGTTTTCTTTTTCAGAAACAGCATGTTCTCCAGCTCCTGGTTTAAAATATGGATAATTATAACTGAAGTTTTTGTTGAATACAATTCCGCCTTTACCATCTTCATTAAATTTCCCGTCCTTATCATTATCAATTCCTTCAGAGAAAACTTTATACGTTCCTGTTTCGCCTTTGTTTTTATCAGCTTTCACAAGTATTCTTTCGTCTTCTTTTAGTTTGATGTAATCCCCAGTAACGTCTTCTACACGCATCATGGTAATAAACCCGTCTTTGTTTAAATCCTCAAATGGATCTTCGTTAAATTCGCCATCTCTGTCATCATCGGTACTTCTGGCGTTTCCATTTTTGTAATGTTTTAAAGAAGAAAAATAATTTTCTGTGGCATTCGGACTCATATTAGGGAAAATATAAAATGTAGTTTTCTCTAATACATCCGCATGATTTTTTAAAATATTTTCTGCAATTTGAATTGCCATTTCTGGACCTAAAATATGAGAACCATCAATACCACTAACAATGGCTATTGCAGGTTTATTTTTAGCGTTTCCTTTAGATAAAGTTAATGCCCAAATTTTATGTCCACCAACTGTTGTTGTTAGTGTTTCTAATTTACTGTTTGATGCATTTTGACTTTGTAAAGTTTTAAGTCGTTGAGAGAATTTGCTATAATTGCTATAATCGGTTTGTGCCGAAATTTGCAACGAAGTAAAGCAAAAAAGCAACCCAGAAAAAAGGGTAATTGCCTGTTTTTTGTTGAACATAATAATAGTAGGTTAAATTAATTATAAAGAATTAGCTTTAAAGATATAGAATTCTATATACAAACCTATTTGTTGTTTAATGAACTTCTAAATATTAAGTTTTTTTTAACGTTTACTTTTTTAGAATAATTTCTTCAAAATCTTCAGTCTTGTCTAAACTAGAAAATAAATTTTTGAATTTTTCGGAAGGAGCAGACAATTTTCGTTTTTCTAAATCTATCCAAGCGCCATACACATTTACTTGAGCCGCCAACTTGCCTTTTTCATTAAAAAGTTGATGTTGTAACTTCCAGCGCTCTATGTTTGTTGATAAAGCTTTTAATGTAAGATTTACTGTAATGTCTTCTCCGATGTGGATTTCTTTATAAAAGTTAGTTTCTTCTTTAAATAGAATTGGGCCTAATTTCTCTCTAGCAAAATCATCTATAGACAATCCATGTTCTTTAAAATACCGAACTCTAACTTCTGCAGCATAATCATTATATGCGGTGTGTCGCATATGTCTATTTGCGTCAAAATCTGCCCATTTTGTTTTAAATGTTACTTTGAATTCCATAAAAAGTAAATCTTAGTTTTTAACGACTTGATTCAAATTCCTCATTTTTAATCTACTCAAAACATTTAAAGCTTCATTAATGTAAATGTCTTTCGCTAAGTTTTGATGCCAAGCTATTCTTTTATCACCATCAATAATTTCTTTTTTGATTAAAGGAAGCTCACTTTTAGGAGATTCAAATTTTAAATTTGATTCAAATTTAAATACAGATTTAAACTTTTCTCCTTGTTCTTGATGTTTTTTAGCTTCTTTTGTAAATTGTTTAAAGTTTAAAGAATAGGTGGTGTCATCCTGACTTTTCTTCAACCATTTTGCATAATCATTAATCAATGTAAAACTAGGATTTTGCATAATTCTCTCTTTGCTTTCATTGACAACATCACTAAAGTTCTCATAAGAATTTACAGGAGTATATGTTGCTTTCGGAACTTTATCCCAATCTAAAGCGCCATCTAAATCTCTTTCGCCAAATTTCATATAACTATATCTGTCTGGCATTGCAATATCAGAATACACGCCTTCTTTTTGTGTAGAACCGCCATTAACTCTGTAGAATTTTTGAATGGTCATTTTTAGAAAACCTAAATCTTCTTTGTAATCTGGATAAAACTGATTGATTGGTAAAATATTTTGAACTGTTCCTTTTCCGTAAGTTTGATTACTTCCAATAATAACTGCTCTGTTGTAATCTTGCATTGCAGCAGCAAAAATTTCTGATGCCGAAGCAGATAATTTATTTACTAAAACAACCAAAGGGCCGTTCCATTGTATTTTAGGGTCTTTGTCGTGCTGAACTCTTGCATTTTCTCCTCTATATTTTATTTGCACAACAGGTCCTTCGCTAATAAATAATCCTGCAATTTCAATCGCAGTTTTTAAAGACCCACCGCCATTATTTCTTAAGTCTATTAACAATCCTTCTACATTTTCTTTTTTAAGATTTGCAATTTCTTTTTCCATGTCTTTTGCAGAATCTCTAAAGTTTTTATCGCTAAAATCGATGTAAAATTTCGGTAAATTAATTACGCCATATTTTTTTCCATCTTTTAGCACAACACTAGATTTCACAAAAGTTTCATCTAAATTTACAATATCTCTAATGATAGAAATTACACGAATAGAATTGTCTAATTTTTTCTTTACAGTCAATCTAACTTCTGTACCTTTTTTCCCTTTGATAAATTTAATGGCGTCGTCTAAACGCATGCCAACAATATCTAAAGGTTCTTCATCGGCTTGTGCTACTTTTAAAATAATATCTCCAGCTTCTAAATCACCTTGTTTCCAAGCCGGTCCACCAGAAACAACTTCAAAAACGTGCGTGTAAATTCCTTTTTTCTGTAATCTTGCTCCAATTCCTTCAATTTTACCAGACATATCTACGTCAAATTTTTCTTTAACGCTTGGCGCCATGTATGTAGAATGAGGATCGAAACCGCTAATAACGCTATTTAAAAAAGTTGAAAACCAATCAGCATTTTCTAATTCTTCAATACGGATGTAAAGCTCATCCATGTTTTTTAAAACTTCTTTTCTTGCAGCAATTTCTAATGTTTTAAAAGATGATTTTTTAAAATTCTTATCATCTTTTGCTTTTTCTGTTTCTAAGTCTTGTTTTTCTTGAATTCTGCTGAGCGTGTTTAATTTTAATTGTTTTCTCCAATTATTTATCAACTCATTTTCATTTTTTGGAAAAGGAATTTTACCATAATCAATATCAATAGTTTCTCTTTTATTAAAATTGAAAGGTTGCGCTAAAATTTCTCCGTAATATTTTTTTGCGCTTTTAATTTTTTCTGTAAATCGATCATAAACTAAATGATAAAAAGCCAAATCTGCTTTTTTAAGTTGATTGTCTATCAGGTATTTAAATCTAGAAAAATCTTCAAGATCTTCTTGTGTAAAATATCTTTTAGACGGATCTAAACCTTCAATAAACTCATTAAAAACATGTTCAGAAAAATCATCATCTAAATCCTTAGGTAAATAATGCCCATTTGTAAGCATGTAATTGATGACAGAAATTAATACTTTGTCTTTTTCTGGATCATTTTTTACAGGATTTGTTGTAAAACTCGATGCTAGTATAAAAAATGCTACAAACGGAATGATAAATTTAAATGCTCTCTTCATGTTCTTAATTATTTTTTTAAATTCTTTTGCAATTTAGAGTATTGCAAACTACTAAAATTATACCAAAAAAAGTAGTGCAAATTTAATTCGTATTTTTTTGTGATTTTATTGATACAATGTTACTTAAATATCTGCCGTAAATCTGTTTATAAAATGTTAAATCCGTATCGTATAAAAGAAAGTAAAAATATGGTACATTTGTTAGTGATAAAATATAATTATGAAAAAAAGACCTTTAATTTTAGTTACAAATGATGATGGAATAACTGCTCCAGGAATACGCGCTTTAATAGAAGTGATGAATGAAATTGGAGACGTTTTTGTAGTTGCGCCAGATAGCCCGCAAAGCGGAATGGGACACGCAATTACGGTTGATAATGTATTGCATTGTAATTCAATTACTGTTGATGATGGACCGCAAATAGAATACAGTTGTTCTGGAACTCCGGCAGATTGTGTAAAGATGGCGGTAAATAGTATTTTAAACAGAAAACCAGATTTGTGTGTTTCAGGAATTAATCATGGATCAAATTCATCTATAAATGTCATTTATTCAGGAACGATGAGTGCTGCTGTAGAGGCAGGAATTGAAGGTGTTCCGGCAATTGGTTTTTCGTTGTTAGATTTTAATTGGCATGCAGATTTTACAGCATCTAAAGTCATCATAAAACAAATTGTGTTAGAAGCTTTAAAGAAGAAGATTCCGGAAGCAACGGTTTTAAATGTAAACATTCCGAATTTGCCCGAAAAAGACATCAAAGGAATTAAAATATGTAGACAAGCAAACGGAAATTGGCAGGAAAATTTTGACAAAAGAACAAGTCCAAACGGAAAAGAATATTATTGGTTGTCTGGCGAGTTTATTTGTAAAGACAAAGGAGAAGATACAGATATTTGGGCCTTAAATAACGGTTATGTTTCTGTGGTTCCTGTGCAATTTGATATGACTGCGCATCACACAATCCAAAAATTAAATACATGGGATTTATAAGAAAAGAAATTCTAATTGGAGCTTTAGTGTCGCTATTTGCAACATTTTCTGGAGTTTTTATCTATATAGAATTTTTTTCAAAAGTTGATTTTCAAGAAACATTAATTGTCATCAAAGAGCAAGATTTAGCTGCTAAAATAGTAACCTTAGCAGCAATTCCAAATTTGTTTGTGTTTTTTGTTTACATCAAAAAAAAACAAGATTATAGAGCAAGAGGCGTTTTATTAACTACCATTTTAATTGCATTAACTACCTTTGTAGTCAAACTATTTTAGCTACAATTCTTAATAAAAGGAATGAAATACTACATTATTGCCGGAGAAGCATCAGGAGATTTGCACGGTTCTAACTTGATAAAAGCATTGTTTCAACAAGACGAAAATGCAATTGTTAGATGTTGGGGTGGCGATTTGATGGAAAATGCCGGAGCAACGCTAGTAAAACATTATAAAGAATTGGCTTTTATGGGTTTTGTAGAAGTGTTGGCAAACATTCCTACCATATTTAAAAATATTGCTTTTTGTAAAAAAGATATTGAAGTGTTTCAGCCAGATGTTGTTGTTTTTATTGATTATTCTGGGTTTAATTTACGAATTGCAAAATGGGCAAAACAAAAAGGTTTTAGAACCAATTATTATATTTCTCCACAAGTTTGGGCATCAAGATCTAGCAGGGTAGAAAAGATAAAGAGAGATATTGACATGATGAATGTAATTCTCCCTTTTGAAAAAGAATTTTATGCAAAACGTAATTATGATGTCAATTTTGTTGGCCATCCTTTAATTGATGCAATTGCAGATAGACAGCAAGTTGGTGAAATTGCTTTTAGAAAAGAAAACAATTTAGGAGATAAAAAAATTATTGCATTATTACCTGGAAGCAGAAAACAAGAAGTTATAAAAATGTTATCGGTAATGCTTTCTGTGGTTGATGATTTTAAAGAATATCAATTTGTAATTGCAGGAGCTCCGAGTCAAGATTTTTCTTTTTATCAGCAATTTATAAAAACTGATAATGTGCAGTTTATCAACAATAAAACCTACGATTTATTAAGCGTTTCGTTTGCAGCTTTGGTAACATCCGGAACAGCAACTTTAGAAACGGCTTTGTTTAAAGTACCGCAAGTTGTGTGTTATAAAGGAAGTGCCATTACGTTTGCAATTGCCAAACGAATTATCACGTTAAAATTTATTTCGTTGGTCAATTTAATTATGGATAAAGAAGTGGTAACTGAGTTAATTCAGAGTGATTTTAACACAAAAACACTACGCAAAGAATTGACTAAAATTCTAGATGAAACGCATCGAGAAAAGTTGTTTTTAGCATACTACGAATTAGAAAAAATTCTTGGAGGAAAAGGAGCTTCAGAAGAGTCTGCAAGATTAATTATTGAAGGAATAAAATAATATATTATTTTTTAGTAACTTTAGCATGCTATGAAAAAGTTGCTAAGTTTTTTACCAACTCATTTTACTATTTGCTTAATTGTAGGAATTGTTTTGCAATTTCACTATAAATTATGGCAGTATTCTTTTGCACAAACAATTCTTGTTACTGGCTTTTTTTTACTACTGATTTTTCTTTTCAAGTATTTTAAAAAGCAACTTTTTTTTACAATTACAAGTTGGTTTTTATTTGTTTTTGTAGGAATGCTTGCTGTGTTTTTTCAAAATGATTCTCATAAAGAAAACTATTATGCAAATTATTTTTCTGCGGATTCTTTAATCACTTTTAAAGTAGAAAAAGTACTAAAAAGTAATTTGTATTATGACAAGTACTTGGGTTCAATTAGTAAAGTTGGCAATCAAAAAACAGTAGGAACAATTTTGCTAAATGTTCAAAGAGATAGTTTACAAACATCTGCTAAAATTGGTTCCGTTTTTTTGTTTAAATCAGAACTCAATGAGGTTCAAAAACCATTAAATCCATTTCAATTTAATTATAAAACGTATCTCGTAAAACAAGGTGTTAACCATCAATCTTTTCTAAGAAATACTGCTTTTTTGGTAAAAGAATCTAACGAAAATTCAATTTATAAAATTGCTGAAAACATCCGAGCTAAAGTTGAAAAGGAATTAGTAAAAAACGGATTTCAAGGAGAAGAACTCGCGGTGATAAAAGCGTTGATTTTAGGGCAGCGAAAAGATATTTCTAAAGATTTACTAGAAGAGTATACAAATGCTGGTGCCATTCATATTTTAGCAGTTTCTGGTTTGCATGTCGGAATTATTTTATTAATTCTAACGTTCCTTTTAAAACCATTAGAACAACTTAAAAACGGAAAAATCATAAAAACAGTTTTAATCGTTTTATTGCTTTGGTTTTTTGCAGTTATTGCGGGTTTATCTGCATCGGTTGTTAGAGCAGTAACCATGTTTACAGCAATTGCAATCGGAATGACATTTAAGAGAAAAACACTCGTGCAACATACATTAATTGCTTCGATGTTTGTGTTGTTGCTTAGCAAACCGATGTTTTTGTTTGATGTTGGTTTTCAATTAAGTTATTTGGCGGTTTTTAGCATTGTAACCATTCAGCCAAAACTATATCAATTATGGAAGCCAAAATGGTTTTTGACAGATAAATTTTGGCAATTATTTACAGTTTCTGTTGCTGCACAATTAGGAGTTTTACCTGTGAGTTTATTTTATTTTCATCAATTTCCAGGATTGTTTATGCTTTCTAATTTGGTGATCATTCCTTTTATTGGAATCATTTTAATGCTCGGCATTTTAGTGATTGCATTGTCATTGTTTCAAGTCTTACCAAGTTTTTTGGCAGATTTATACCTTTTTATTATTTCGTTGATGAACCAATTTGTAAGTTGGATTTCTATTCAAGAATCGTTTTTGATAAAAGATATTTCGTTCTCTTTTTTATTCTTGATGATGTCTTATGGATGTTTGATTTTCGGTTTTAGCTATTTTGAAAGAAAAACCTATAAGTCAGTTGTGGCACTTTTATTAATGATCATCCTTTTTCAAGGAAGCATTTTTTATGAAAAACAACAAACAGAAACTAGACACGAATTTGTAATTTTTAATAAAAGCCGACAAACTATTATTACTGAAAATAATAATGGAAATTTAAAGATTTACCATGATTTAGATTCAGTAAGTATAAAAAACTTAGGTTTAATTAGAGATTATAAAGTTGGCAGAAAAGCAAAAGAAATTCAGTTTAAAAACAAACTTTCTAGCTCTTATCAATTTAAAAAGGATATAATTATTTTAGTAGATAGTTTGGGTGTTTATCAGTTTGGAAATAAACTAAATCCAATAATTTTACTCATCCAATCGCCTAAAATTAATTTAGAAAGATTGATTGAAAACATTCAACCAAAACAAATTATTGCCGATGCTTCAAATTATAAAAGTCAGATTGTAAACTGGAAATTTATTTGTGATCAAAAAGGAATTCCGTTTTATTATACTGCAGAAAAAGGCGCAATTATTTTTAAGTAACTGGATAAGTAATTTCCGAAATATCAGTTCGAGCCTCGCCTTCGGCAGGCAGGCAGAGTCGAGAACTAATATAGAAACTAAAGTTATGTAATTTACTCTACAATGGTACTTTTAAAGTTTTTTACAAAATCTCCCCAACTCTTTTCTTTTCTGTCTTTTTTAATGAAATAAGCCAACACCATTTCCATTTTTCTTGGTGTTAAATACCCAGGAATTCTGTCTAATAATTGTTCTTCTTTGTTTAAAATTACAGTCGTTGGGTAACTTAATTTTCCGTTTAAAAGAGCAGCACTTAATTCGTGGTATTTTATTTTCCCTTGCTGATTAAATTTAAATGTATAATCTTTATAAGTTATTGGGTCTTTGCCTTCGCCATTTAATCTTATTGCATGATAATTGTCGTTTACATACTTTGCAATTACTGGGTTTGTGTACGTTTCTTTATCCATCTTTTTACACCAGCCACACCAATCTGCATAAATAGCAATCAATAAAGGTTTTGGGTTTGTTTTATTGATTTCTATTGCTTTTTCAAAAGAAAGCCAATTTACTTTCTCTTGAGCAGTTGTCTGTAACGCAAAAGTGATAAGAAGGAAAGAAATTATTTTTTTCATGTGCTTTTTGTCGATATGTAATTGACAACTTTACATTATTATTTAACATTTCTTGAAAATAATGCAATTAGAATTTAACGAATTCCGTGCATTAATTTTTTCATTAATGGATTGATTAATATTAAAATAAAACCAGCAGCAGCAGGAATAATCGTAAATATTAAAAAGAAATAACTCATTGAATATTGTTCAACAATCGCATCAATTTGTCCACCAACCATGGCAGCAATTTTATTACCAGCAGCAATTGCTAAATACCAAACGCCAAACATCACTCCAATCTTTTTTGGAGGCACTAATTTTGAAACATAAGATAAGCCAACTGGCGATAAACACAATTCGCCCATCGTATGCAATAAATACGCTAAGACTAACCAAATTAAACTTACAGAAGCAGTTTTTGCTCCTTGCGGAATTGTACTAGAGCCATAGGCTAAAACTCCAAAACCGATTCCTAAAAGAATCATTCCGATTCCAAATTTCATTGCGGCAGAAGGATTGTATTTGCTTTCCCACCATTTTGAGAAAAGCGGCGCTAAACCAATAATAAATAAGGAGTTTAAAATTAAAAACCAAGATGCTTCTATTTCTGCTTTATCACCTGGTAAAATAACTGTTAGTTTCCAAATGGCAATTCCCCAAATACTTAAAAAGCTAATTCCTAGAATAATATTTGATAAAGAAATACTCTTAAAAGTTTGAGCAAATAGTTTTAATAAAACCCATGAAATGATTCCAAGTGGAACAATGGTAATTATGGTGTCAACAATTTTAAAAATTAAAGCAGAGTTTCCTTCTAATCCTCGTTGTGTGTAGTCTCGTGCAAAAATATTCATAGATCCGCTGGCTTGTTCAAAGGCAGCCCAAAAGAAAACAACAAAAAACGCTAAGATTCCCACTACAATATATCTGTCTCTTTGCACATTTGCTGGAACTTTTTCTTCTTCAATAGCTTCTATGTTTTCAATTGCATCAGAGATGTCAACTTTTTTAGTTGGTTCTGCACCAACGTTTCCAAAAATACTTCTCCCGAACCAAAATTGCATGGTTCCTAAAAGCATAAAGATTCCAGCCAATCCAAATCCCCAAGCATAACTTAAATTACTAGCTAAGAATCCACATAGTAAAACGCCTAAAAAACCACCAGAATTAACACCCATGTAAAAAATGGTAAATGCGCCATCTTTTCTGTCTGGATATTTATCATACAAACCACTCACTACAGAGGTTACGTTTGGTTTAAATAATCCATTTCCTGCAATCAATAAACCAACACCAACATAGAACATAAATTCAGTTTCGAAAGCTAAAGAAGCATGACCTAGCGTCATTAATAAAGCTCCTAAAGCAACAGTTTTTTGATAACCGGTAAACTTATCAGCTATCCAGCCTCCAATAATTGGTGTTAAATAAACAGAACTTGTATAAATTCCTAATAAACCTAAGGCTCTTTCTCGTGTCCATTCCCAACCACCATCAGTAAATGAAGCAGTTAAAAACAAAACAAAAATGGCACGCATTCCGTAATACGAAAAGCGTTCCCACATTTCTGTAAAGAATAAAACAAATAAAGCAGGTTTATGACCTAATAAACTAAATTCATTGGTTTTTGCTGTAGCATTCATAAGAAGATTGTGTTAAAACTGAAAAAACCTCATAGGTTTAATTATGAGGCTTTAAAGTTGTTTTTTTAGTGTACGTTACCCATTAACTTTTTCATTAATGGAGAAAGAATTAAGACAACTAATCCAGCTCCAATAGAATAAGTTGCAATTAACCCAAACCCATTTGTATACACTTCTAAAGTTTCTAGTCCGCCAACATTTACATCTGTACTTTCAATAGCTAATTGTTTAGAAATAAAACCAACTATTTGAAAAGCATAAGCAGAAGATAAGAACCAAATTCCCATCATAAAGGCTACAATTCTTTTTGGAGATAAGTCAGTAATTTTTGAAAGTCCGACAGGAGACATAAATAACTCTCCAATAGAAATTATAAAATACATGATAAATAAGTATGCAAACGGTACCATTCCGTTTTCATCTGCACTTCCACCACTTAAAGATAAGATATAAAAACTCGCTCCAGCTAATACCAATCCTAATCCAAATTTATAAGGTGTTCTTGGGTTTAAATTTCTTTTTGATAAATAGGCCCATAATAACGAAATCGGAATGGCTAAGATGATAATAAACATTGAGTTCAAAGCATTTGTTTGACTCGCATTCATAATGCCATCTAAAGCAACATTTCTGTCAGCAAATAATGTAATTACAGATCCAGACAACTCATGGAAACCCCAAAATAATGTCATAAAAAATGTAATTAATATGGCCATTACTAATTTTTTACGTTCGTCAGGGTTAGAATTGATGATGGTTACAATCATAAAGATTAAAACACCAACACCGATTAGTTTAAAGATCAATCCAACAATTGTTTCATCTCCTAAAAAAGATTCTCCACCTGCAATTGCTTTATATGAAGCTAAAATGTATGCAATAGCTGGTGCACATAAAAATGCTACAATCGGTACAAATGTTTTTTGTGGAATTCCTAAAGTTTTCTTTTCGTATACTTCTTTGTTTGGGGGTAATCCTCTATCCCCAAATACATTATCTTTAATCCCTTTCCAGAAGAAAATCAATCCTGTTAACATTCCAATTCCGGCCAACCCAAAACCATAGTGCCATCCGTAGGAAGCAGCTAACCAACCACATAATAACGGAGCAACAAAGCCACCGATATTAATTCCCATATAAAAAATAGTAAAACCAGAATCTTTTCTTCTGTCTCCGTCTGCATATAACGAACCAACAAACGTAGAAATATTAGGTTTAAAGAAGCCGTTACCTACAATAATAAATGCCAATGCTAAAAAGAATGCAATATCATTTTCAATAGCTAGCACAAAATGACCTAACGACATTAAAACTCCACCTAAAAATATTGAAGAACGCATTCCTAATATTTTATCAGATATTCTTCCGCCTATGACTGTTGAAGCATACACTAAAGAACCATAAGAAGCATACACAGCTGCAGCAGCAACATCTCTCTCTGAGAGTGCTTTAAAAATTTCTTGTACCATGTAAAGCATTAACAATGCTCTCATTCCATAGAAACTAAATCGTTCCCATAATTCTGCAAAAAATAAATAAAATAATCCCTTTGGATGTCCGAACATTTGAGGTTCTTCTGCTTGGTTTACTACTGAATCTGCCATAATTATCTTTGTAATATTATTAATAGTTTTAGTTTTCCTTCTTTTACAGAAGTTAAGTTGTATAAAATCTTGCCAAGTTTACGGAAAAATCGGCAAAAAACCGCTCAAAAAAATCAGAAATATTGATTATTAAGGTGAATTTCATTCCATTCATTTATCTTTGTAATTCTTAAAAAGAATGATTCAATGTCCAAAATTATTTCAGGATTTTCAAAGCTTACCAAACAAGAGAAGATAAATTGGTTGTCTAAAAATTATTTTAGCTCACAACCAGAAATTATACAAACGCTACAACAATATTGGAATGCAGATGAAAAACTGCAACAATTACACGACGATTTTATCGAAAATACAGTGTCTAATTTTTATTTGCCTTATGGTGTTGCACCAAACTTTGTAATTAACGGAAATCATTATGTAATTCCGATGGTTGTTGAAGAAAGTTCTGTAGTTGCAGCTGCTTCTAAAGTGGCAAAATTTTGGAGTAAACGTGGCGGATTTAAAGCGGAAGTAATTGCTACTACAAAAATTGGTCAAGTACATTTTATGTACGAAGGAGATAAAGCCGATTTAGCATCGTATTTCCATCAACAAAAAGAAAATTTATACAAAGCGACTGCTTCCATCACAAAGAATATGGAAAAACGTGGTGGCGGAATTTTAGATATTGAATTGGTAGATAAAACAGACAAGCTTAAAAATTATTATCAATTACACGCAACGTTTGAAACCAAAGATTCGATGGGCGCTAACTTTATCAATTCGTGTTTAGAAGCCATTGCAAAAGCTTTTAGAAAAGACGATATCGAAATTGTAATGAGTATTTTATCAAACTACGTTCCGCAATGTTTAGTAAGAGCAGAAGTTTCTTGTAAGATTGATGAATTGGGCGGAGAAAATCCACAGCAATTTGCTCAAAAATTTAAACAAGCTGTTCAGATTGCAGAAATAGAGCCATATAGAGCAGTGACACATAATAAAGGAATTATGAACGGAATTGACGCTGTTGTGTTGGCAACCGGAAATGATTTTAGAGCTGTTGAAGCCGGCGCTCATGCGTATGCTGCAAAATCTGGAAATTATAAAAGTTTAACGCACTGCGAAATTGAAAATAATATTTTTAGATTTTGGATAGAAATTCCGTTGGCTTTAGGAACCGTTGGCGGATTAACAGCCTTGCATCCAATGGCAAAATTATCGTTGGATATGTTGCAAAAACCATCAGCAAGAGAGTTGATGCAAATTATTGCAACAGCAGGATTGGCGCAAAATTTTGCAGCATTAAAAGCATTGACAACAAGCGGAATTCAAGAAGGGCATATGAAAATGCATTTGATGAATATTTTAAATCAATTGAATGCAACAAATGAAGAAAAAGAAATAGTTGTTGCCTTTTTTAAAGATAAAACAGTTACGCATAGTGCAGTTGTTGAGCAATTTAATGCTTTGAGAAGGTAAACGGAATGTCCCCTCGAGCGCAGTCGAGAGGTTTTTATTTAGGTCTCGACTGCGCTCGATCTGACAAAAAAAACTAACAATTGACTCGATTTTATTCAAACGGAAAGTTATTATTAACAGGAGAATATGTTGTTCTTGACGGAGCAATATCGTTGGCTGTGCCTACAAAATTTGGACAAGATTTAGTTGTAGAACAAATTGAAGAACCAGAATTGATTTGGGGAAGTTTTACAAATACGGGGGAATGTTGGTTTGAAGCAATTTTTGATCTGCCGAAACTACGACTTAAAAACGCAACATTCAATTCTGAGAAAGAAGGGAATACGGAGTTGATTGCAGAAACGTTACACAAAATTTTAAGCGAAGCAAGAAAACTAAATCCAGATTTTTTGCAAACCGATAAAGGATTCATCGTAAAAACAAAGCTAACGTTTCCTCAAAACTGGGGATTGGGAAGTTCATCAACATTAATCAATAATATTGCAAATTGGGCAAATGTTGATGGGTATAAATTATTGTGGAATGCTTTTTCTGGAAGTGGTTATGACATTGCTTGTGCGCAAAATGATCTACCAATATTTTATCAATTAGAAAAGGTGTCTGAGCCTTTCGACTTCGCTCAAGATAAACTTAGTCGAAGACAACATCCCATTGTAAAACAAGTTGATTTCAATCCATCTTTTAAAAACGAACTGTTTTTTGTACACTTAAATAAAAAGCAAAACAGTAGAGATGGAATTGCGCAATACAGAAAAAATAATCAACATATTCAGCAAGAAATTACTGAGATTTCTAATCTGTCAAACGAGTTTGTAAAAGCAACTTCAACAACAGATTTAGAAAAAATACTAGAAGAACATGAAAACATTATTTCTTCCATCATCAAATTAAACCCAGTAAAAAAGGAATTATTTTCTGATTATTTTGGCGCAGTAAAAAGCTTGGGAGCTTGGGGCGGAGATTTTGTATTGGCTACTGGAAACGAAGACACGCCAAACTATTTTAAACAAAAAGGATTTGATACAATTCTTCCATATTCAGAAATGGTTTTATAAATGAATGTCATATCGAGTAAATTTATTGGTAACTGAGCGAAGTTGAAATAAATTTATATCGAGATGATTTAAAGTTAAGTACTCGAAACAATTTTCTTTTATCTCGACTCCGCTCGATATGACAGAAAATCTCTCGAACTGACAAACAATAAAAAATGAACAAAATAATCATTATTGGTGGAGGGGCCGCAGGCTTTTTTACAGCAATTAACGCTAAAGAGCAAAACCCAAATTTAGACATTACAATTCTTGAAAAAGGAAATGACGTTTTACAGAAAGTAAAAATTTCTGGAGGCGGGCGTTGCAATGTTACGCACGCGTGTTTTGAGCCAAAAGAATTGGTAAAGTTTTATCCAAGAGGAGAAAAAGAATTGCTCGGACCTTTTCATACATTTATGACTGGCGATACTTTTGAGTGGTTTGATGATCATGGCGTTCCGTTAAAGATTGAAGAAGATAATCGTGTATTTCCAGAAGCAAATACTTCGCAAGCAATCATTGATTGTTTTCAGAATGCTGTTGATAAACTTGGAATTAAAGTGTTGAAAAATCACGGAGTAAATTCTGTAGAAAAAGAAAATAATCAATGGAAAATCAACACGAAAAACGAAACGTTTACTGCGGATAAATTAGTAATTGCTGCAGGAAGTAGTAATAAAATTTGGGAATTGGTAACCACTTTAGATCACTCCATCATTGAGCCAGTTCCGTCTTTGTTTACGTTCAATATTAAAGACAAAAGAATCATTGATTTATTAGGAATTTCTGTTCCGAATGCAACGGTGAATATCGTTGGAACGAAATTAGAATCCTCAGGTCCTTTATTAATTACACATTGGGGAATGAGCGGTCCAGCAGTCTTAAAATTGTCTGCTTTTGGAGCGCGAATTTTAGCAGAAAAAGGCTATCAATACAATGTGGAAGTAAATTGGTTATCGAGACCAACCGATAAAATTGTGAATGTGTTGTTGAATTTAAAAAAGAAACAACCAAAAAAACAAGTATTTTTAAAATCTCCGTTTGCAGAAATTCCAAGAAGATTGTGGGAACGTTTTGTTGCTGCTTCTGACATTACAGAAACTTTTAAATGGGCAGATTTAAGTAATTCTCACATAGAAAAATTAGCCAATCAATTAACCAAAGGAGTGTTTAATGCCAACGGGAAAAGTACGTTTAAGGAAGAGTTTGTTACTGCTGGCGGAATTGATTTAAAAGAAATTAATTTTAAACGTTTTGAAAGCAGAAAACACAACAACTTATTTTTTGTAGGTGAAATTTTAAATATTGATGCCGTAACTGGTGGTTTTAATTTTCAGAATGCTTGGACTGGTGGTTTTATTGTTGCAAAAGCGATTGCTGAGGATTAAGAAGTTTCGCTAACGTGTTTGTGTATGGAAAGTTGCGGGTTTGCATGCGAGGATTTTCCGCAGGAAAATCAGACGTAGCAAACTTGCAACTGCCTTTGGTTAAGCACTAATTTAGCAATTTTTTATACACGGTGTTGTAAAACGTTTTTTATTCCGTTCTCAAATTCCGTTTTTAATTTATTTATTTTTCTTTTATTCGCAAACCAATGAAATGGTGAAGTGCTTGAATATAAACCGAACGAAATGCAATTCACAAGAATATCTTTGTCGTCATAAATAATTGTCAACTGTTTTCCCCAATCAGTTCCAGAATCTTGCCAAGAAAAATTGATTATTGATATTTGTTGATTATTCGTTGAAATATTCCATTTATTTTTTTCCGCAATCTTTTTTATCAAATTTGAGTTTTTACCTCTCGATATTCCATTAATTCGCTTTAATTTATACATATTAAAAAGTGAAAAAATCATTAGTCCGCCAATTGTCAGAGTAAAAATTAGAAACGAAAGAGAAAACCCAATCGGTTCGTTTTTGTTTAAATCCGAATTGAATTTCATTATCGCAATAAACGGAAACATTCCGATAAGCATTAATGGAAGTAAATATTCGAATAATTTTTCGAGAAACCATTGTCTCGTTATTAGCTTTCCTGCTTTTTTAGATTTAGATATATCGATTGGAATTCTGCTCATTCAAATGTTTTACAATGCATTTTGATATGAATCCGTTTTAATGATTTATATCAGCAGTTAGCGAAGTTAACGAAAAAAATGTTTAGAATCAAGTTGTATTAAGACGTGGTTTCTTCATTGTTTTATTAGGATAATTAGAAAGTTGTGCTTCTAAGAATGAAATTTTATTCTTCCTCAAAACAATTAAAAATAA
Organism: uncultured Flavobacteriaceae bacterium; assembly: GCA_913065125.1. Taxonomy (GTDB): domain Bacteria; phylum Bacteroidota; class Bacteroidia; order Flavobacteriales; family Flavobacteriaceae; genus Polaribacter; species Polaribacter gochangensis. The sequence goes on from CAJYAG010000004.1 coordinate 72,735, forward strand.
TTGAGTAGCCATATTCCAACGCTTCTTCGTACAATTCAGCTTGGTCTTCATCAACATCGTCTACAGTATCTAGCGTATAATATTCTTCTTCGATTTCTGTTACTTTCCAACCTTCGCTTTTGATATAGTATTTTGCCAATTTGTACGCACCTTCAATATCTTTATAATCGATGTATAAACTTACATACGCACCGATAACTTCATCGTATTGCTCAGATTTTTTTGTTGGTTTTGCCAATGCATTTATTAAAAACATAATTTTAGGTTTTAAGTGATTATTCTATTAGTAATTTTTTTATTTCTTTGGCTAAATTATCAACATTTGTTCCGTTGTTTCCTGTTGAGATAAAACGGATAATTCCTTTCTTATCAATAATAAAATTTTTAGGAATGGCGCCTTTTGCATATTTGTTCCATATTTTTTTCTCAGGATCAAATCCTGCATTAAAAACAATTTCTTTTCCTTTTAAGTAGGTCATTTTTTTTGAAACCAATGCGTTGTCTTCTCCGATTGCAATCGGAATAAAAACAAAATCTTCGTTTTTATATTTTTCTAAAATTTTAGACGGCATTTCGTAAAATTCTCTGATACACGGCGCGCACCAAGTTGCCCAAAAATTAAGCAAAACAACCTTTCCTTTTAAATCGGATAACTGAATTTGTTCTCCGTTTACCATTTCTACAGTAAAGTCTTTTGCTGTATCATTTACATTTAAAATATATTCTTTGGTAAACTTTTTCGCATAGGTTTCTTCGGATTTTTTAACCTTTTTTTTCTTTCTCATTTCTGATTTAGAAAAAATTTCGATGACAGCAATAAATTCTTTTTCGCCCAACGCATCTCCGAGTTTCTTTTTTAAACGGATGTATTCATCATCAGAAATGCCATTTTTCATTCCTTTTATGAAACCAGATTTCATATAATCGTTTATTTTTTCTCTTGAAACAATTTCATCATTTACAATAAAAATTTGTTGAAAAGATTTCTTCTTTTGGGCAACCAAGATGTTTGCTGAAAAAATAAAGAGCAACGTTAAAAGAATTCCTTTTTTAAATATGTTTTTCATGTTTTTTTATAATTTATGCCAGTTCTCCTCGGTGCGGAAGTAGAGCGTCTCTGTATTTTTTCATATCAATTTCATCAACAGTTACAAAAGCAGTTGAATGAAATTCGTTGATTTGTTCGTGGTTGATTTCGTAATAATGCAGTTTTTCTGTAGCGGCAAATTCTTTTAAATGAATGCAATGATGTTTTGCAGTCTCCAATCCATCTTCTCCTTTAAAATCCCAAATCAATTTTAGTTTTCTATTCATAATTACAAAAATACCTTTTTCAAATGAATGAAAAAGGTATTTTAACAACGAACTAAAATTTAGAGTTATTCTTCTTTTTTTAATCCTGTCAATAAAATAATTCCTGCACGACCAACTAAAAAAGTAAACATTCCGAAAGTTGGAGGAAGAATTCCTAGTTTAAATCCTCCAGCTAAAACTTGCGGAGCAATATCTCCATTAATAACTGTAATTCTGTCAAGCGCTTCTATTAATCCAATTGTAAAGCCTAAAAATCCAAAAACCAACGCAAAAAGGCCAATAGATTTTAAAAGATTTAAGTTTTTTTCTGTGTTGTTTTTAATTCCTCTAACAATTAAAACGATAGTGATAATTAATAAAAGTAATAACGGATACATAAATGTTGGTCCGCCATCAGAAAGTAAATGTGTCATAAGTATTAGTTTTTAAATTCAGAACTAAATTATTTTAATTCATCACTTTAAATAATTAAAAACGATGAAATTAAGATATTTTGTTCCTTTTAACCTAATTAGTTCCTTTTTTGCAAAAACAACACAAAACCTGCATTTGGCATCTCAGAAGCTGAAAATCGTCTATATTTATAGTATAAAAAGACTTTTTTAATTTCCTTTACATTCATGAACACAACTTTACTACATTTTTTAAAACAATCCATTTTACATCTAAGTTTTTGGTTTTTGGTGTGGTTTTTCTTTCAAACATTTTTTAGTGTTGGTTCTTCAAACGCACAGTTTATTTTTTGGTTCTCAATTTTATTAAGTATTATTTCAATTATTGCTTCCTATGTTTTTGTGTATAATTTATTGCCTAATTATTTGCTAAAAAAAAAGTATAAAGCATTTGCTTTGTACAGTATTTATACAGGTGTTTTTATTACGTGTGGAGTGTTTATGACCATGGCTTTTGGTTTTATATTCTATTTTAATTTAGAATTTCAAAATATGCCAGCGTTAACCAAAAGTTCTTCTGTTATTTTGGTTTGTGTGCTGTTGATTGTTGTTTTGGTATGCGGAATTAAAATCTTGTCACACAATTACAAATCATTGGAGAAAAATAAATCCTTAGAGAATAAAATCTTGCAGGCGCAATTGCAACTTAAAGAGCAAGAATTAAAGTTTTTAAAAATGCAGATCCATCCACATTTTTTATTCAATTCTTTAAATACTATTTATGGTTTTGCTTTAAAAAAGAAAAATGAAGCGCCAGAAATGATTTTAAAATTGTCTAATTTACTAGATTATATTTTATATCAGGTTGATAAACCAACAGTTAGTCTTGTTGATGAAATTCATCATTTAGAAGATTATATTTCTTTAGAAGAAATGCGATTCCACGACACCTTAATTGTTACTTTTAATAAATCTGAACTTACTTCTGATATTCAAATTGCGCCCATGTTGTTCATTCCATTTTTAGAAAATAGTTTTAAACACGGTAAAATTATTGATGAAAAATTATCCATCAATATTGATTTAAAAATTGATCATAATATTCTGATTTTTGAGATTGTAAATACTTCAGAAAGCAAAGATAAACAAGGCAATGGAATTGGTTTAGAGAACATTCAAAAAAGAGTAAAAATGTTATATCCGAATGCGCATAATTTAATTGTTGAACATTCTAAAAATCAATTTAAAGTACAATTGCAAATTACCATTGATGGTTTAAAAACAAAAAAGGATGTCTAAAAAAATCAAATGTATTATTGTTGACGACGAGCCAATGGCAAGAGAAATATTGGTTTCTTATGTAGAAAAAATATCGAATTTAGAATTGATAAAAAGTTGTAAAAATGCGTTGGAAGCTTTTGATGTTATTAATGAACAAAAAATTGATTTATTATTTTTAGACATCAACATGCCAGAAGTTTCTGGTTTGTCTTTAGCAAAAATGATAGGTAAAGAATCGAAAGTTATTTTTACCACAGCGTACAGAGATTATGCTGTTGAAGGATTCAATTTAAAAGCAGTAGACTATTTATTAAAACCAATTGCTTTTGATCGATTTTTAGAAGCCGTAAATACTTTTTTTGATACGATTTCTGTTGCGGAAGAATCGCCAAAAGAAAATAAGAATGTAACTGCTAATTTCTTTTTTGTGCGTTCAGAACGAAAAATGGTGAAAGTTAATTTTGTAGAAATTTTATATATAGAAAGTTTAAGCGATTATATAAAAATTTGCACTCAAAATAGTACAATAATCACAAGAGAAACCATCACAAATGTTGAAGCGAAGTTGCCATCGCAACAATTTTTAAGAGTGCACAGGTCCTATATTGTATCACTAAAAGGTATTGATTCTTATACCAATGAATTTCTAGAAATTGCTCAAAAAGCAATTCCGATTAGTAGAAAATACAAAGATGTTGTCTTAAAAAAACTAGAAAATATGTAACAATAAAAAGGTATATTTACAGCAAATTATTTTTGATTTGAACACAGCACAATTCATACCTTCAGTACTCAACTTTTCGATAGAAAAAGCAACATATACGTGGCAAACTCCAAGCAATATCGCATTGATAAAATATTGGGGAAAAAGCGATCCGCAAATTCCAAAAAACGCATCCATTAGTTTTACATTACATAATTGTCATACAATAACTACTATCAATTTTGTAAAACGTGTCACCTTGAGCGCAGTCGAAAGGTCTCAAATTAATTTTGAATTGTTTTTTGAAGGAGAAAAAAAGGAAGCTTTTAAGCCGAAAATTGCACAGTTTTTTGATAGAATAAAAGCATACTGCCCATATGTTTTTGAATACAATATGATTATCAATTCAGAAAATTCTTTTCCACATTCTAGTGGAATTGCATCTTCTGCAAGCGGATTGTCGGCAATTGCAATGTGTTTGTTAAATTTAGAAAAAGAATTAAATCCAAAATTATCATCAGCATTTATCAATCAAAAAGCATCTTTTTTAGCACGATTGGGTTCTGGAAGCGCAAGTAGAAGTATAGAAGGTCCGTTAGTTGTTTGGGGAAATCACCCGGAAATTAAAGGAAGTTCAGATTTATTTGGTGTACAATTTCCGTATAAAGTGCATTCGGTTTTTGAAAATTATCAAGATGCCATTTTATTGGTTGATAAAGGAGAAAAACAAGTTTCTAGTACGGTTGGTCATAATTTAATGCACAAACATCCGTATGCAAAACAACGCTTTTTGCAAGCAAATGAAAACCTTGCAAAGATTTCTGAAATATTGCAAAACGGAGATGTTGATGCATTTATAAACATCGTAGAAAGTGAAGCATTAACATTGCACGCAATGATGTTAACGAGCAACCCGTATTTTATTTTGATGAAACCAAATACGTTGGAAATCATCAATAAAATTTGGGAATTTAGAGAAAAAACTAAAAGTAAAATCTGTTTTACCCTAGATGCCGGAGCAAATGTGCATGTGTTGTATCCAGAAAATGAGAAAGAAAAAGTGAATCATTTTATTGAAAAAACTTTATCAAATTATTGTCAAAAAAAACAATATATTTTTGATACTGTAGGAATTGGAGCAAAAAAGTTGTAAATTACAGACACTAAAAACGTTACTTATGAAAACTTCAACCTTACTATTTGTGTTAATTGTTGGGTTTTTAACCACAACAGTTTCAGCTCAAGAAGCAATGTGGTTTGATGCAAATTGGAACTCAACAACAAAAGAAAAAGCGACTTATTACAGACCTAAACCTAAAGTTCAGAAAAATGGATTTTGGATTGTAGATTATTACATGGACGGAACTAAACAAATGGAGGGGTTTAGTTTAAATGATGATCCAAATAACGAAAAGTTTCACGGATTGGTGAAATATTATTCTGTAAAAGGAATTTTGTTTCAAGAAATAAATTTTAAAGAGGGTAAAATAGACGGAATCAGAAAAGTATATTTTGACTCAGGAAAATTAAAAACAACGACAACATATTTAAACGACAAAAAAGAAGGAAAATATTACGAGTACTACGAAACTGGAGAGCTTTTTTCTAAAGGAAATTTTGAAAATAATTTAAGAGAAGGAAGTTGGAAAACCTTTTATAAAAATGGAAAAATAAAAGAGAAAGGGAATTATGTGAATGGAGAAAAAGCTGGAACCTGGAAAGTGTTTTATAAAAACCTAAACAAGAAATAGTTTAAACTACTGTAGGTTAAAATAATAAGTAGTATTTTTGCAATTGTTAAAAGAAAAGAAATAAATGAAAGGACCCTTATTTTACGCTAAAATTTTACTTTTTGGAGAATATGGTATTATTAAAGATTCAAAAGGTCTTGCAATTCCTTATAATACGTATAGAGGCGCATTAAAATCCTCAAAAAATCTTTCTAAAGATGCATTAAAATCTAATAGTAATTTACGAAGGTTTTATAACTACTTATCAGCATTAAAAGATGATAAGCTGTCTTTTAGATTAGATGAATTTAATGCAGATTTAGAGAGCGGAATGTATTTTGATTCTTCAATCCCACAAGGATATGGAGTTGGAAGCTCTGGTGCCTTAGTAGCTTCTATTTACGATAAATATGCAAATAATAAAATAACCGTTTTAGAAAATCTAACAAGAGACAAACTGTTGGTATTAAAAGAAACGTTTAGTATAATGGAATCTTTTTTTCACGGTAAAAGTTCTGGATTAGATCCATTAAATAGTTATTTGAGTTTGCCAATTTTAATCAATTCTAAAACCAATATAGAGCCAGCTGGGATTCCATCTCAAAAAGAAGGAAAAGGTGCTGTATTTTTATTAGATTCAGAAATTATTGGTGAAACGGAACCTATGGTTAACATCTTTATGAATAAGATGAAAAACGAAGGTTTTAGAAAAATGTTAAACGAAGAATTCGTTTTACATACAGATGCTTGTATTGATGATTTTTTACACGGAAATGTAAAGTCGTTATTTGGCAATGTTAAAAAGCTATCTAAAGTTGTATTAACGAACTTTAAACCAATGATACCTGTTGCTTTTCATAAGGTTTGGGAACAAGGAATAGCTACAAATGATTATTATTTAAAATTGTGTGGTTCTGGAGGCGGAGGTTATATCTTAGGGTTTACCGAAGACTTTGAAAAGGCAAAAGAAAAACTACAAGATTATAAATTAGAATTGGTCTACAGATTTTAGAAAAACAACTACTCAAAAAGTGAGCACTTCTAAATCAACATCCTTCCTTTACAAACTATTAAGTTTACTTTCTGTAATTAGAGGATATAACCTTTTAGTGTTAGTGCTAGCCCAATATTTAGCAGCAATATTTATATTCTCTCCTAAAAAATCGCTGCATTTTGTTTTGTTAGATTATCAATTGTTATTAATTGTTTTGGCGTCAGTATGTGTTGTTTCATCTGGATATATTATCAATAATTTTTACGATGTAAAGGCAGATATTATAAACAAACCAATTAAAACAAGTTTAGATAACGTCGTTAGTCAGAAAGTAAAACTTCAAATATATTTTTTGCTTAACTTTTTAGGTTTTGTTTTTGGGTTTTTTATTTCTTGGAGAGCAGCATTGTTTTTTGCCGTCTATATTTTTGCTATTTGGTTGTATTCTCATAAACTTAAAAAACACCCTTTTATTGGGTTGATTTCTGCTGCAGTTTTAACAATCTTGCCGTTTTTTGTCATTTTTGTGTATTATAAAAATTTCTCAAAAATAATATTTGTACACGCAACTTTCTTGTTCTTTGTTTTGTTGTTAAGACAGTTGATAAAAGATTTAAGTAGTTTAAGAGGAGATGTGGCAAATAATTATACCACTTTTCCTGTAAAGTATGGTGAGCGTAACACTAGGAAATTAGGAATTGTTTTTATTGTTTTTACATTTTTACCAACAGCAATTTTACTTAATTATTCTGGCGTTGGATATATGAAATACTATTTTCTTTTTTCTTTAGTAATTTTGATTCTTATTGGGTATTTTTTATGGAAAGCCAATCTAAAAAAACACTATGTTATGCTCCATAATATTCTTAAGATAATGCTGCTTTTGGGGATTATTAGTTTGCTCTTTATTGATCCTTCTCTGGTAATAGAAAGAGTAATTGATAAACTGAATTAAATCAAATATTTAACAGTATCTTTGCCCAAAATTAATTTATTAAAAAATGAGTACAGATAAGCACTCGTCGCGAGGACGACAATCAGGAAACAATAGTGGTTTTCAAGGAAAGAAAAAAGAGTATAGAAAAATTAAAACTGCTCCAAAAGCAAATCCGGAAGACGGAATTCGATTAAACAAATACATTGCTAATTCAGGAGTTTCTTCGAGAAGAGAAGCAGATAAACTTATTGCTTCTGGAAATGTCACTGTAGATGGCGTGGTAATCACAGAAATGGGATTTAAAGTGAAACCAGGAAGCGAAGTTCGTTTTGATGGATCATCAATTACTCCAGAAGAAAAAAAATACATTTTATTAAACAAACCGAAAAACTATATCACTACAATGGATGATGAGCGTGGTAGAAAAACGGTGATGGATTTAATAGAAAATGCAACAAAAGAACGCGTCTATCCTGTTGGGCGCTTAGATAGAAATACAACTGGTTTGTTATTGTTTACAAATGATGGAGAGTTGGCTAAAAAGTTAACACATCCCAAACACAATGTTCATAAATTATACCATGCTTCTTTAGATAAAAAGTTTGAAATGAAGCATCTTCAAAAAATTAGAGAAGAAGTGATTATTGAAGGTAAAAAAGTGTTTATTGATGAAGTTGATTATGTTGTTGGAGAATCTAAAACAGAAGTCGGAATTAAAATTCACTCTGGACGTAACAGAATTGTACGTAAGATATTTGAACACTTTGGATATAAAGTAGTAAAGTTAGATCGTGTAATTTTTGCAGGGTTAACCAAGAAAAACTTACCAAGAGGACGTTATAGAGAGTTAACAGCTCAAGAAGTAAATACACTTCACATGATATAATAAAAATCTAGCAATCTAAAAAAGACATCTTTTATTTAAAAGATGTCTTTTTTGTTGAGTTTCATTACGATAAAATCTACAAGTTTTGCTGCTAATTTTGCAGTTAAATTATCACGGTCTAAGCTCGGATTAAGTTCTGCTATGTCACAAGAAATTACCTTATTGGTGTCGAATAAAAAGTGCAACATTTTAAAGACAAAATACGGAGTAAATCCTAACGGAGAAGGAGCCGAAACTCCAGGTGCGTACGCAGATGAAAATCCGTCCATATCAATAGTGATATACAAATAATCATTTCTTTTAATTATCGTAGAAAGCTTTTCTTTTAAAGCATTTAATTCTTCAGATGACGATTCACACTCATAATTAATCGCAAAACTTACTTGCTCATCTTTAGCAATATTAAACAATTCTTTGGTGTTTGATTGTCGTTGAATTCCGATGGCAAAATAATCGATGGTTTCTCCCTCTTTTTTCAATTCAGAAATTATCTGATTAAAGGGTGTTCCAGAATTTGATTTTTTATCAATTGGGCGTAAATCAAAATGTGCATCAAAATTAATGATTCCAATTTTCTTTTTAGAAGTGTTTTTTACAGCGTCTCTAATTCCCATAAAATGTCCATAGGCCATATCATGTCCTCCGCCAATTACAATAGGAAAAACACTCTTTGAAATTAATTTAGAAACACTTGTAGAAAGTCCTTGCTGACAGGCTTCCATGTCTTCATCAATACAAATAATATCACCAAAATCGGCAACACTTTTTTCTTCAAAATGGATGGGCAATTTTGCCAAATGATCTCTAACCAACTCAGGTCCTTTTTCTGCGCCAATTCTTCCAGAATTTCTACGAACACCTTCATCACAAACATAACCTAACAAGGCAATATCTGTTGAGTTTTTTTTGTGTAAATCATTAATATCTTGTAGCTCTACTTCTTGATGCCAGTATTGATTTTCAATGTCTGGATTTGATTTTCTACCTGTCCAAAATCTTTTTTTCCCAGGTTGATAATCAATATGTATGTGTTCAAAGATGTTTTCTTTCAATTGTAGTTTTCTTTAAAATTCTTTTCCTTTAATAAATACTTTTTCTATTTGATGGATTCCGAATGAATACGGAATAAACCCGTATGAATTAATTGGTTTTGTAAGAATCAAATTTGCTTGTTTCCCTTTTGTAATAGAACCAACTTTGGTTTCTAAACCCATTGCATATGCACCGTTAATAGTTGCTGCATTAATTGCTTCTTCTGGAGTCATTTTCATTTTAATACATGCTGTAGAAACCACAAAATTCATATTTCCTGATGGAGTAGAACCTGGGTTGTAATCGGTTGCCAAAGCCAAAGGCAAACCTGCGTCAATCATTTTTCTTGCTGGTGTATACGGAATGCTCAAAAAATACGAGCAACTTGGCAATGCAACGGGCATTGTGTTGGTGCTTTTTAATGCTTCGATATCTTCCTCTCTCATTTCTTCGAGATGATCTACAGACAATGCGTTGAATTTAATTCCGGCTTGCACACCGCCAATTGCTGTAAATTGATTTACATGAATTTTAGGAATTAATCCATGTTTTTTTCCAGCTTCCAACATCAATTCTGTATCTGCAACAGAAAAATAACCAGTTTCGCAAAAAATATCGATGTAGTCTGCTAAATTTTCTCGTGCTACTTTTGGTAAAATATCGTTAATTAGTAATTGTAAATAACCCGCTTTATCATTTTTATATTCTGCAGGTACTGCGTGTGCGCCTAAGAAAGTTGCTTTAATTTCTATCGAATAATTTTCTTTTAATCGTTTGATAACTCGAAGCATCTTTAATTCAGCTTCTGCTGTCAATCCGTAACCAGATTTTATTTCTACTGCGCCTGTTCCTAATTGTATTACTTCTTCTAAACGAACTTTGCTTTGTTGATACAATTCTTCTTCAGAAGTTGCTTGTAATTTTTTTGCTGAATTTAAAATTCCACCACCATTATTTGCAATTTCTTCGTACGATAATCCGTTAATTCTGTCTACAAATTCTCCTTCTCTGTTTCCTGCATACACAATGTGTGTATGAGAATCGCACCAAGAAGGTAAAATCATTTTTCCAGTTGCATCAATCACTTCTGAGAAATCTGTAGTTGGACAATCTTTCATTTCTCCAAAGTCATAAATCAACCCATTTTCTACCACTAAAAATGCATTTTTAATCGTTGGTAAAACCTTCATTTCTTTTCCAGAAACAAAAGAAATAGGTGCAGTTCTAACCTGAATTAATTCTTTGATATTTTTAAATAATGTAGCCATTAAAATAAATCTTTTAACAATTCGTCATTCACTATGTTCGGTAAAGTTACTTTTAAATTTGGAGATCTTTCCATTTCTCTTTTGATGGCAAAAATAGCTTCGTCATTTCTTGCCCAGCTTCTCCGTGCAATCCCGTTATTTACATCGTAAAAAAGCATGCTTTTTAAACGTACTTCTGCTTCTTTTGTTCCGTCTAACAACATTCCGAATCCGCCATTCATCACTTCTCCCCAGCCAACACCGCCGCCATTGTGGATAGAAACCCAAGTGGCACCTCTAAAACTATCACCAATTACATTGTGAATTGCCATATCGGCTGTAAATTTACTTCCGTCATAAATATTTGAAGTTTCTCTGTAAGGCGAATCTGTTCCGCTTACATCATGGTGATCTCTTCCTAAAACAACAGGGCCAATTTTCCCTTTACAGATAGCGTTGTTAAAAGCTTCCGCAATTTTAGAACGACCTTCGGCATCTGCATATAAAATACGCGCTTGAGAACCAACGACCATTTTATTCTTTTTTGCATCTTTTATCCAAGTGATGTTATCTTGCATTTGCAACTGAATTTCTTCAGGAGAATTTTCCATAATTTCTTGTAAAACGGTTTCAGCAATTTTGTCTGTTGCGTCTAAATCTTCTGCTTTTCCAGAAGCACAAACCCAACGAAAAGGGCCAAATCCGTAATCAAAACACATCGGACCTAAAATATCTTGCACATACGACGGATATTTAAAATCGATGCCATTTTCTGCCATCACATTTGCACCAGCTCTTGAAGCTTCTAATAAAAAAGCATTTCCGTAATCAAAGAAATACGTTCCTTTTGCGGTGTGTTTGTTGATGGCTGCTGCGTGTCTTCGTAATGTTTCTTGTACTTTTTCTTTGAAAACTGCTGGTTCTTCTCTAATCAATCGATTTGATTCTTCGTAAGAAATATCAACTGGATAATAACCGCCAGTCCAAGGAATATGTAACGATGTTTGATCTGAACCTAAGTGAATAAAAATATTTTCTTCATCAAAGCGTTCCCAAATTTCGACCACATTTCCGATGTAAGCAATCGAAACAACTTCGTTATTTTTTTGTGCTTGTTGAACTCTTGTAATTAATGCGTCAATAGTGTCAATTAATTCATCAACCCAACCTTGTTCGTGTCTTTTTGTGGCTGCTTTCGGGTTTACTTCTGCAGCAATTGTAATGCAACCAGCAATATTTCCTGCTTTTGGTTGTGCGCCAGACATTCCGCCCAAGCCTGCAGTTAAAAATATTTTTCCAGCAGGATTTTCATCTTTTTTTAAAACTTTTCTAAAAGCGTTCATCACAGTAATGGTAGTTCCGTGTACAATTCCTTGCGGACCGATATACATAAATGAACCCGCTGTCATTTGACCATATTGTGTAACTCCAAGCGCATTGAATTTTTCCCAGTCATCTGGTTTTGAATAATTCGGAATCATCATTCCGTTGGTGACAATCACTCTCGGAGCATTTTTAGAAGAAGGAAATAATCCCATCGGATGACCAGAATACAAATGCAATGTTTGCGTATCGGTCATTGTTGCTAAATACTGCATTACTAAAAGATATTGTGCCCAATTTTGAAAAACGGCGCCGTTTCCTCCGTAGGTAATTAATTCCTCAGGATGTTGTGCAACCGCAGGGTCTAAATTGTTTTGAATCATCAACATAATTGCTGCAGCTTGAGAAGATTTTGCAGGATATTCAGAAACTGGTCTTGCATAAATTTTATATTCAGGCTTAAAGCGATACATGTAAATTCTGCCGTATCCTTTTAATTCTTCAGCAAATTCTGTTGCCAATTCTTGATGCCACTCTTTTGGAAAATAACGCAATGCATTTCTAATGGCTAATTGTTTTTCCTCAATCGATAAAATATCTTTTCTTTTCGGAGCTCTATTCGCATTTTTCGGATAGTCTTTTTTTGCTGGAATTTCAGTAGGAATTCCTTGTAAAATCTGTTCTTTAAATGTCATAATGCTTTTTATTTTACGATGAAAGATTGATTTTTAACTAACAGAATCAGGTTGTTGATGTCGTCTTTTAAAATTCTGTCGTCTTCTAATTTATCAACTTTATTTCGGATGATTTTAAAATTTTCTTCAATAATTTCTGAAAAAGTATTTGGTCTTCTAAAATCCATTGCTTGTGCAGCGTACATCAATTCTATGGCGAATATTTTATCAATATTTCCTAAAATCTGATTGAATTTTCGTCCAGAAATACTTCCCATAGAAACATGATCTTCTTGTCCTAAAGAAGTAGGAATGCTATCTGCAGAAGGAGGGAAGCACAACGATTTGTTTTCTGTAACTAAGGCTGCAGTTGTGTATTGCGGAATCATAAATCCTGAATTTAATCCGCCACCAGAAGTTAATAATCTTGGCAATCCAAATTTTCCTTCTAATAATAAATACGAACGTCTGTCTGAAATATTTCCCAATTCTGATGCGGCAATCGAGCAATAATCTAATGCCATTGCCAATGGCTGACCGTGAAAATTTCCTCCAGAAATTGCTTCGGTTTCACTCAATACAATCGGATTGTCGGTAACCGAATTCATTTCTATTTCTGCCAATTCTTCTAAATGATAATAAGCATTTCTTGATGCTCCGTGAACTTGCGGAATGCAACGCATCGAATACGGGTCTTGAACACGTTCGCAACTTTGGTGAGAATTGATATTTTGTGAATTGTTAAACAACATTCTCATGCGTTCTGCTACTTTTATCGTTCCTTTAAACGGACGAATTTTATGTAATTCAGATCTAAACGGAGAGGCACTTCCTTGATAACCTTCAATACTCATTGCGCCACAAACATCTGCTAAATTGAGTAAATACTTCATTTTTTGTAACCCGATAATAGCGTGCGCTAAAATAAATTGCGTTCCGTTAATCAAACCCAAACCTTCTTTTGCTTGAAGCACTAAAGGTTGTAACTGATGTTTTACTAAAACTGCTTTTGCAGATACAATTTCATCATTTACCCAGAATTCTCCTTCACCTAATAATGGTAAAAATAAATGAGACAACGGAGCTAAATCTCCAGATGCACCAACCGAACCTTGCTCGGGAACAACTGGTAATAAATCGTTTTCAATAAAATAAAGAATACGTTCAATCAATTCTAAACGAACACCAGAAAAACCTTGACATAACGCGTGAACTTTACAAATCATCATGATTTTTGAAAGCTCTTTATCGATTGAACTTCCAACTCCGACTGCATGCGTAATCAATAAATTTTTTTGAAGTTTGCTGGTTTCTTGCGGAGTTATCTGTACATCACACAAAGGTCCAAACCCAGTATTGATACCGTAGACAGCTTTGTTGCCATTTGCCATGGTTTCAACTTTGTGCCTACATTCAGTAATTTTTTTGATTGCTATTTCGTTGATTTCTGCTTTTAAACTACCATTTGCAATGGCAATTACTTTATCAACCGTTAAATGATCTATACCGTATTTAAATTTCATCGTGTCAAAAATGTTTTTAACAAAGTTATTCTTATTTTTGATGCTTTACAATATTATTTAACCTACTAAATAATAACCATGAGTTATCAAATAGAAATTAGACACATCAAATATTTTTTAGCTGTTGCAGAAGATTTGCATTTTAGAAAAGCAGCAGAAAGACTGTTTATATCTCAACCAGGATTGAGTAAACAAATAAAGCAGATGGAAAACGATTTGGGTGTAGTATTGTTTGAACGACATAATAGAAAAGTGTTATTGACAAAAGCAGGAGAGTACATGAAGAAAGAATTGGCAATCAATTTAAAAAGTATGGAGCATACTTTGCATCACGCAAAAATGTTGAGTGATGGTAAAAAGGGCGATTTAAAATTTGGGTATGTTGGCTCTGCAATGCAAGAGATTATTCCTAATTTATTAATGAGTTTTAAAAATGATTATCCGAATATTGTGTTTAGTTTAAAAGAAATGGACAATGAAAAGCAGGTAGAAGGGTTGCTTTCGTATGATTTAGATTTAGGATTTGTAAGGCTCGATAGAGTGCCAAGAGGATTGATAAGTAAGCCGGTTTTAAAAGAATCATTTTGTTTGGTGTTGCCAGAGAATCACCTAGTAAATGTAGATAATTTTAAAAGTCTAACGCAATTTAAACAAGAATCATTTATTCTTTTTGATCCCAAGTACAGCTCGTCTTATTACGAAAAAGTAATGCAGTTATTTGATGAAAGTGGGTTTTCTCCGATTGTATCACATAATACAATTCATGCAGGATCCATTTATAAATTGGTTGAAAATAACTTTGGAATTTCTATTGTTCCAAAATCATTGGCAATTCAAAACAATCAGAAAATAAAATTTATCGAATTAAAAAAAGCAAAACAGAAAACAACCTTGTCTGTGATTTGGAATAGTAATAATAGAAATCCGATATTAAAAGAAATTGTAAAACTACTTTAAAGCAAAAAAACCACTCTAAGAAAGAGTGGTTTTTTGTGGTACCTCCAGGAATCGAACCAGGGACACAAGGATTTTCAGTCCTTTGCTCTACCAACTGAGCTAAGGTACCATTGCCTTAGCGGATGCAAATATAGTACTCCTTTTTTATATCTACCAAATAAATTTGTAAAAAATCTGTTGTATTTTTGGAGACCATTTAAAATGATATGATGAATTTAATTATTGATGTTGGTAATACGAGAATCAAAGCAGCTGTTTTTGAGAATGATACCTTGCTGGAAGTAGTTATTTTTAAAACTAATGATTTACTTAAAAAAGTAGATTTTTTAATCAATAAATATACAATTGATAAAGGAATTATCTCTTCAGTTAAGAATATTTCTACTAATCAATTAAATCAATTACATAAAAAGCTTTCTTTTTTAGTGTTAGATGCATCAACAAAGGTGCCTTTTAAAAACTTGTATAAAACTCCAAAAACCTTAGGAGTAGATAGAATTGCTTTGGTTGCAAATGCTGTGCGAAAATTTCATAAAAAGAACGTGTTAATTATTGATGCAGGAACTTGTATTACGTATGATTTTGTAAGTGCTTCGAAAGAATATTTAGGAGGAGCAATTTCATTAGGGATAGAAATGAGGTACAAAGCATTACATAACTATACGTCAAAACTACCTTTATTAGAGAAAAATGTTCCAGCAAATTTTATTGGAAACACCACAGAGGAGAGTATTCATTCTGGGGTAGTTAATGGAGTAATACGTGAAATTAATGGGGTAATTGAACAATATGAAAGAGAAAATACATTTTTAACATTAGTTTTAACAGGTGGAGATACATATTTCTTGGCTAAACAATTAAAAAGTAGCATATTTGCCAATCCAAATTTTGTTTTGGAAGGTTTAAACACAATTTTGATATATAACAACAAAGAATGTTAAAGAAAATTTTCTATATATTTTTACTATTTATTTCACTAAAAGCAACAGCTCAGAGAACTAATTCATCTCCGTATTCTTTTTTTGGTATTGGCCAACAATATAGTTCACAAACGGTAGAGCAAGCAAGTATGGGTGGTGTTGGTATTGCATTTAACAATGTGTATCATTTAAACTTCTTAAATCCTGCTGCAAATGCATATTTAAGATTTGCAACTTATTCTATAGGAATTAATGTAAATGATTTAACAATAAAAGATTTTTCTGGGTCACAGAATTCAACTTCATCAACCTTGTCTTATATTAATATTGGGTTTCCTGTAGGTAAAAGTGCTGGTGTTTCTTTTGGGTTAAAACCAAATACATCCGTTGGATATTCACTGTTGAATATTGTAAATGATGTAAATGGTGATGCTTTTGAAGCGACAAGGTTTTATGGTTCTGGAGGAACAAATAGAATTTATGGAGCCTATGGAATCTCAATCACAAAAAACTTTTCTGTTGGATTGGAGGGAGAATATGTTTTTGGAAAAACTGAAAACAATATTTTGTACCAAAGGGTAAATGCACAATTAGGTACTAAAAACCATGAGGTTACAACAATAAGAGGGACTGGTGTAAAATTAGGAATGCATTATATAAAGGAATTAGATAACAAGTTGATGTTAAATATAGGTGCGGCTTTTAAATTAGAAAATAGTTTAAACACCTCGGGAACAGAAAACTTATATTCACTAGCCATTACTTCATCTACAGTAGAAGTACCAAAAGATACATTGTACAGTGCTTCTATAAATAGTAAAATTGTAAATCCGATGAAAACAGGTTTAGGTGTGGGGCTTGGGAAAGAGAATAAATGGTATGCAGGACTAGAATATGAATTCCAAGAAGCATTAGACTTACAAGGTTCGATTTTAACGAATTCTTCTTATAAGTATAATAATTCAAGCAGAGTTTCTATTGGTGGTTTTTATCTGCCAAAAGATAATTCAATCTCAAGTTACTGGGATAGAGTTACATATAGGGCGGGTGTGAGATTTGAAAATACAGGTTTATTGGTAAACGGAACAAGTACATCAGGGAATTTTACCGAAATAAAAGATTTTGGCATATCTTTTGGTTTAGGTTTACCATTGAGAAGTTTATCAAACCTAAATTTAGGAATTGAGTATGGACAAAAAGGTTCAACAATAAACAACCTAATACAAGAAAACTATTTTAACTTTAAACTAAGTTTGTCGTTAAACGATTCTTGGTTTGTGAAAAAACGAATTGACTAATTAAAAACAGATAGATGATGAAAAAAATTACGTTCTTACTTGCAGCAGTAACACTGCTTTTAAATACTAGCATTTTAGCACAGAGCTCTCAAGATTGTGGTATTGTTTACAATTTATTTAAAGGAGAAGTTCAAACTAAAAAGTATGATTCTGCATTACCTAAGCTTAAGCAACTAATGAATGATTGTCCTAAGTTATCAGTTAATATCTATAAACTTGGTGATAGATTAGTGAAAGATCAATTAAAAGCTGGAGGAAATAAAGTAGAACTTACTGCCTTAGCAAAAAAGATCTATGAACAAAGATTGATACATTTCCCTAAAGATGCGGCAAAAATGCATAGTGATTATGCAACATTTTTAGCGAAAGAAAAAATAGGTACAGAAGACGAAATTTTTGCTTTATTAGAAAAAGCATATTCGTTAGATCCAACGCAAATGGGTGTTAGAAATATTTACAAATACTTCCAAGGTGTAACAGATAGAAATAAAGATACTAATCCTCAAAAAGTATTCGATACCTACGATGATGTATTAGAATCTGTTGGTGAAAAATTAAATTATTATGCTAAAAAGCTTGAACCACTAAAAGCTAAAGAAGAAAAAGGTGAAACTTTAGAGAAAAGAGAAAAAAGTTTATTAAGAGCTTATTCAATTAACTCAAAAGCCTTAGGTCAAGTTGAAGCAGGGTTAGATCAAATTATTGTAGAATTGTCTACTTGTGAAAGATTGATTCCATTATATACTGGAGAGTTTGAAGCTAATAAAACAAACATCAAATGGTTAAATAGAGCAGTATCTAGAATGTATTCTAAAGAGTGTACAGATGAACCTTTATATGAAAAATTAGTAGAAGCTTGGGTTGCAGCAGATCCTTCGCCAAAAACTTTGGTCTATTTTGCTGGAATCTTATATAAGAAAGGTAAAGAAACTGAGGCAATGGAATATTATAAGAAAGCCGTTGACCAAGAAACAGATGCTTTTAATAAAGCAGAAAACTTATATAAAATTGCACAATTATTTGCTAAAAGAGGTAGAAAAAGTGAAGCAAGAAGATATGCAAACCAAGCATTAAGTAATAAACCAAGTATGGGGAAAGCATATTTGTTAATTGCAGGCTTATACGCTTCAAGTGCTGATGCTTGTGGTACAAAAGAATTTGAAAAAAGAATGGTGTATACAGCAGCTTTAAATAAAGCAAGAAGAGCAGTAGCTGTAGATCCAAGTATCGCTTCTAGAGCGTCTAGATATATAAAGAACTACCTTTCTCAAGAACCGTCTAAAAAATTAATTTTTACAGAAGGTGTAAAACCTGGAACACCTTATTCAATTAAATGTTGGATTGGAGAAACAGTAAAGATTCCTCAAAAATAAAAATGAATTTTAGTTCAAAAAAAATATTTAAAAACATTGTTGCTATTAGTTTAGGAGCAATGTTTTTTTCTTGTACTAATAACTCTAATGAAGTAAGAGCGTTTTTATCTGTTAAAAACTTTCCTATTGGTGTTGCTAAAAATATTGCTCATGTTTATAGAGACTCTGGCCGAACAACTTCAAAGTTGTTTGCTCCTTTATTAAAAGATTTTAGCAATAGAGTAGAGCACCCGTATAACGAATTTCCTGAAGGAATAAAGTTAATAACATTTGAAAACAACGGAAAAGACTCCACAACCATACTTGGCGACTATTCGATTTCGTATTCAAAAACGATGATAACTGAATTAAAAGGAAATGTAGTAATTATTAATCATACAGATCAATCAAAATTATATACAGATCAGTTGTTTTGGGATCAAAATACAGATTATTTTTTTTCAGAAAAGAGATTTAGATTAATTTCTCCTGATAACGACATTTCAGGAATTGGATTTGAATCTAAAAAAGACTTAACGAAGTTTTTAGCAAAAAAACTATCTGGAGAACTAATTACAAAAGAAGAATAAAATGAATTCACTTTGGAAATACTTACAATATGCATATTTAATCATTGCAATTATCTTTTTGGTTGACGCAATATTAGGTTGGAATACTGACAGGGAAAAATCTTATTTAATGCTTGGGTTTGCAGTTTTTATTACCTTAGTGTTTTTCTTTAAAAGATATTTTAGAAAAAAAGTACAATCTAAAAATAACCAGTAAAACTTTACATGGAAACACAAATAGCAATAATTGTTATTTCAATATTACTTTCTGCATTTTTCTCGGGCATGGAAATTGCTTTCGTTTCTGCCAATAAATTACATATCGAATTAGAAAAAAAGAAAGACAGCTTTACTTCTAAAATACTTGCAAAACTTACCAATAAGTCATCAAAATTTATTACCACAATGTTGGTTGGCAACAATATTGCTTTGGTAATTTATAGTATTTATATGGGCGATTTTTTAGTAGGATTTTTACCTGCAGATTCGCTTAATGAATTTTCAATTCTGTTAATTCAAACCATTATTTCTACCTTATTAATTTTAGTTACTGCCGAGTTTTTACCAAAAGCCATATTTAGAATTTATGCCAATGAAGCATTAAAATACTTTGCTGTTCCAACTTATTTTTTCTACGTTATTTTTCATTTTTTCTCTTCTTTTATCACTTTTATATCTGATTTTTTTCTACGTGTTTTTTTTAGAACGAATAAAGACGAAGAACAAACAGAATTTAGTAGAGAAGAATTAGGTAATTATATAAACGAACAGATAGAAACTAGTAACGCTCACGATGTTTTTGATTCTGAAATTCAAATATTTCAAAATGCTTTAGACTTTCATAAAGTAAAAGCAAGAGAAATAATGGTGCCAAGAACCGAAATGATTGCGGTTGAGTTTCATGAAACAATTCCTAACCTTAGAAAGATATTTGTAGCAACAGGTTTTTCTAAAATATTGATTTATAAAAATTCGTTAGATGATATTGTTGGCTATGTAAACGCTTTTGAACTGTTTAAAAAACCAAAAACGATTCGTTCTGTAATTTTACCAATAGAAATAGTTCCAGAGTCGATGATTATTCACGATGTTTTAAACAATTTAATTAAAAAAAGAAAAAGTATTGCCATTGTTTTAGATGAATATGGCGGAACATCTGGAATGATTACTGTTGAAGATATTGTAGAGGAGCTCTTCGGAGAAATAGAAGACGAACACGATTCTCAAGAGCTACTCGAAGAGCAAATTAACGACGCTGAATTTCGTTTCTCTGCAAGATTAGAAATCGATTATTTGAATGAAGAATATGGATTAAACATCCCAAAAGAAGAAGCTTACGAAACGTTGGGTGGTTTTATAATAGAACATACAGAAAACATACCAGAGTTAAATGAAGAAATAAGAATCAATAATTTTATAATTAAAATTCTTAAAGTTAGCTCTTCAAAAATTGAAGAAATACACTTCCAAATTGGCGATATTGAAGATTAAATTTATCCTAAAAAAATATCGTAAATAATTGTCGCTATGCAGTTGCATTATTAAAACCGATATTGTATTTTCGCTCCCTGTTAATTAAATAAATAACGTATGGCAATTTTATCTAAAATTAGAGAGCGCTCAATGGCATTAATCCTAGTAATTGGATTGGCTTTGTTTGCTTTTGTATTAGATCCTTCAAGTATCCAAGATTTTTTCAATTCTACTAAAGTAAATACAGTAGGAGAAGTTGGTGGAGAAGTAATATCAAGAAAAGATTTTAGCGAAGCTTTAGAAGCTTATAAAGCACAAGTAGGTAATGGACTTACAGATATGCAAGCTTCTAAAATAGTTTGGGACAATTTAGTAAGAGAAAAAATTTATCAAACACAACTATCAGATGCAGGAGTAACTGTTGGTGAAACAGATGTTTGGAATGCTCTTATCTCCAACCAATCTGTAAATTCAAATCCACAGTTCTTAAATGCTGCTGGTTTGTTTGATGAAGGCAAGTTAAAAGAATATTTAGCTTTAATAAAGTCTGATGATCCAGAAATGTGGGCATCTTGGTCTAGTTTTATGGGACAACTTAAAAGTGGACTTGAAACAACTACATACAATAGCTTAATTACTGCAGGTGTTGGTGCTTCTTTAAAAGAAGGAGAATTGCAATATCTTACAGATAACACAAAAATTACATCTCAATATGTATATGTACCTTATGCAACTGTTGCAGATAGTTTAGTTACTGTTACAAAAGCAGAAATAGAAACTTATATTAAAGCCAATCCAGCTGCTTTTAAAGTAGAAGCTTCTACGGATATTAAATATGTAAAATTTGATATTATTCCAACTCAAGCAGACGAGGATGCGATTAAAAATGAGGTTGCAGGTTTATTAGAGGATAAAGACGGAATAAAAGGTTTTAAAAATACAGATAATAATGCTGAGTTTTTTGCTGATAATGGTTCAGATCTAGCTTTAGATAATGGATATAATTTTAAAACAACTGTTTCTGCTGTTATTGCAGACCAGGTTTTTAAAGGGAAAAAAGGAGATGTTTTTGGACCTTATAAAGATAACGGATATTTTAAAATTTCTAAGATCAATGAAGTTGTTCAAATTCCAGATTCTGTAAAAGGAGCGCATATTTTACTTCCTTTTGTTGGTTCTGCTTCAGCGAGTCCTGATACTAAGATTACTGATGCGCAAGCTAAAAAATCTATTGATAGTATTTTTAAATTAGTTAGAAATAACACAAAGAAATTTGCTGAAATTGCTGATGAAGTTAATCCTGACGGAACAAAAGGGAAAGGTGGAGATATTGATTGGATTACTCCAAATGGAGCTTTTTCTTTAGATAAAGATTTTGGTGAAGCACTGTTCTTTAATAAAAAAGGAAGTATAAAAGTTATAAAAACAAAGTTCGGATACCACATTGTTAGAGTAGACGAAAGTAAAAATAAGCAACAAGCTGTTAAATTAGCAACTTTTGGTAGAAAGATAGAAGCATCACAAGCTACTGAAAATACCATTTTTCAAAATGCAGAAACATTTGCTTTAGCATTATCAAACGGAGCAAAATTTGATGATGTAGCAAAAGAAAAAGGAGTAAATCCTCAATCTGCTTTCGCATTAAAAATGTTAGACGAAACGGTTCCTGGAATTGGTAATCAAAGAGAAATAGTTACATGGTCTCATAAAAAAGAAAATGAAGTTGGTGCTTATCAAAGATTTGACACAAACAATGGTCATGTTGTTGCAGTAATTACAAACAAAACATTTAAAGGTTTAATGTCTGCTGCAAGAGCAACAAATACTGTAAGACCTATTTTAATGAGTCAGAAGAAAGCTGCAATAATTAAAGAAAAAATGAACGGTGCAACTTTGGCAGATATTGCTAAATCTACAAATCAGAATGTAAGTACAGCTTCTGCAATTTCTATGCAATCTCCAATTATTGCTGCAGTAGGATTTGAACCTAAAATAGTAGGAGCAATGTATTCTGCAAAAGAAAATACGTTGTTTAATAAAGTAGAAGGAGGAAAAGGGGTTTTTGCTTTTGTAGTTACAAAAAGAGAAGCGCCAATTGCTTTACCAAATTATGATTCTTACAGAAATAGATTGGCAAGTACTAGAAAATCTCAAACAGGTTTGATATACAATGCGATTAAAGAAGCTGCTGAAATTGTTGATAATAGAGGTGCTTTTTACGGAATAGAATAATTCCTAAGAAACATAAAAACATAAAAAAAACCGAATCAATTATTGATTCGGTTTTTTTATGAATTGTATTTAATTATCCATTCATGGAAATTAAAAACTCTTGATTGTTTTTAGAAAACTTAATTCGCTCGTTGATAAATTCCATCGCTTCAACAGGGTTCATGTCTGCAAGGTATTTTCTTAACACCCACATTCTTTGAACTGTTTTTTCATCTAGCAATAAATCATCTCTTCTTGTGCTTGACTTAATTAAATCAATAGCAGGATAGATTCTTCTATTAGAAATATTTCTATCTAATTGTAGCTCCATATTACCTGTTCCTTTAAATTCTTCGAAAATTACTTCGTCCATTTTAGAACCAGTTTCTGTTAATGCTGTAGCAATAATAGTTAAAGAACCACCGCCTTCAATTTTTCTTGCTGCACCAAAAAATCTTTTTGGTTTGTGTAAGGCATTTGCATCAATACCACCAGATAATATTTTACCAGAAGCAGGTGCAACAGTATTGTAGGCTCTCGCTAAACGAGTAATAGAATCTAAAAGAATTACAACATCATGCCCACATTCTACTAAACGTTTTGCTTTTTCTAATACAATATTAGCAACACGAACATGTTTGTCTGCTGGTTCATCAAAAGTAGAAGCAACAACTTCTCCACGAACACTTCGCTGCATGTCTGTAACTTCTTCGGGTCTTTCATCAATTAGTAAAACAATTTGATATACTTCTGGATGATTTGCTGCAATTGCATTGGCAACATCCTTTAAAAGCATTGTTTTACCTGTTTTAGGCTGTGCTACAATCATACCACGTTGTCCTTTTCCAATCGGAGAAAATAAATCGATAATTCTTGTTGATAAAGAACTTCCTTTTTCTGCTAAATTGAATTTTTCTTGCGGAAATAACGGAGTTAAATGCTCGAAAGAAACTCGGTCTCTAACAACATTCGGATTTAATCCATTGATTTTTGAGACTCTAATTAAAGGAAAATATTTTTCACCTTCTTTTGGCGGACGTACATTTCCTTTAACGGTGTCTCCGGTTTTTAAACCAAATAGTTTTATTTGAGATTGCGATACATAAATATCATCAGGAGAGGATAGATAATTATAATCAGAAGATCTTAAGAAGCCATAACCATCTGGCATCATTTCTAAGACACCTTCACTTTCAATAATACCATCAAATTCAAAATCAGGATCTTTATAGCGTGTATTACTTTTATTTCCTTTAGAAACTTTTTCTCTTGGTTGATTATTGTTTCTGCTTTTGTTCTGATTTGGATTGTTTGATTTTGTTTTCTGATTCGTATGAACAGGTTTTTTATGTTCAGTCTTTTCTTCATCAGAAGTTTCTTCAGAGGAAGTTGATTTTTCTACCTTTTTATGAACGTCAGGTTTGTTCTCAACTACTTTTTCTCTTGGTATTGGTTTTGGTCTCGGACTCGGACTGTTTTCTTCTTTTACAGTCGGAGCTGCTTTTTCTTCAGGTTTTTTATGTACAACCTTTTTTACAACTCTTTTTCTTTTTGGTTTTTCGGCTTTTGGTCTTTCTTGATTAGCAAGATTTGCTGCTTGAGTATCTAAAATTTGATATACAAGATCTAATTTTTTTAATTGACTTGTTTTAGATAATCCAATAGTTTTTGCAATCTCTTGAAGTTCTGTAAGAGTTTTGGCTTTCAGTTCTGTAATTTCGAACATTTTTACATTGTTAAATTAATATAGCGGGATTTTTCTTAATACAATTAAGAATTGTTTGTGTTGAATTTTTTTTGATTCAGTTTAGTAAAGCTTTATGCTAATACGAGTGTGTAGTTGAATTATAAGCAAATATATGTAATTATTTTTAACTACAATGTTTCTTTTTAAAAAAAGAAAGTTTTACTTTTGCTAACCAATTCATAGAAATGATTCAAAGAATACAAACAATCTATTTATTATGTGCCGCATTATTTTCTGGCGGATTAATTTTTGTTTTCAGTTTGTGGACAGAAGCTTCAACAAAAGTTATTTCTGTACCAGATTTAATGAATGAAAGAAGCTTACTTTTAAAGACAATATTTATTGCATACTTACTTTCGGCTATTTTATCTGTATTTGCTATTTTTTTATTTAAGAAAAGACAATTACAATTTGTTATAGGACGTATAAATATGTTAATTAACTTTTATTTATTAGGTGTACTTATATATGTGTCACTAACAGTATCTGGAGAAACTTCGGTTTCTGAGAAGGGTATTGGGATGTTTATTCCTGTTATAGTTGTTGTGTTGTTAGCATTGGCTAATAAAGCAATAAAAAAGGATGAAGATCTCGTAAAATCTGTTGACAGATTAAGGTAAACCTAACATCTTAGTATATTTAGTGCGAAAAAACCGAAGTTTTAAACTTCGGTTTTTTAGTTTTATGATTTGCGTGTAAGAATAAGTGTTTTTACGCTTTTTGTTATATTACAACTGATAAGAAAAATATGTAAGCAATTAATTTTTGTAAATTAGTGGTTGAAATAAGTATTTTAATACTTAGTCTATAAATATCTATATGTCAGTAGATTATATTCTATTCTCACGGTTTTCCGTGAGGCGTCCAACTCACGGTTTTCCGTGAGTCAACTCACGGTTTTCCGTGAGTTAAAAAAAACCCCATAAATGGGTATTGTATTAATTGTTATTGTAGTTTAAATTTGTAAAGTAATTAATTATGAAAGAAAAAATTAAAGTTCATGTCGCAGATGATCACATGATTCTGATAGAAGGGATTATCGCGATGCTAAATACTGATGAAAATATTGAGGTTGTTGGTTATTCATTAACAGGGAAACAGGTTATTGAATGGTTTAAAACAAATGAAGCAGATATTTTGGTGTTAGACATTAATATGCCTGAGTTAGATGGTATAGAAGTGTTGAAAAAGTTCAATAAAAAGAAAGAACATCAAAAAATAATTATGTTATCTAGTTACGATGATGCTAAATTAGTGAAAGAGTTAACAACTTATGGAGCTGATGGTTTTATTTCGAAAACAAGTGCAGGAGAACATATTTTAAAAGCAATTATATCTGTTTATAAAGGAGATCCTTATTTTAGTGATGATATTAAAGAAGGATTGTTTAACCTAGCATTAGGCTATGATGTAGCAGAAGGAACAAGACCAGATTATGATATAATAAGTAGTTTAACAGAAAGAGAGATAGAAGTGTTAAAGCTTCTAGTGAAAGAATATAGTACACAAGAAATGGCAAACAAGTTGTTTTTAAGTGTAAATACAGTAGAAACATATAGAAAAAATTTATTAAAAAAATTAAATGTAAAAAATGCAGTGGGCTTAGCAATGTTTGCCGTTAAAAATAAAATTATATAGAATTCTACCCCCAAAATAGAATAATCCCCCAATTAAGAAATCCCCCAAACCTATATAATTGCAATATTGTTATCTCACTCATTTTTTATTTCAACAAATAATTAAATCAATCAAATTAAAATTTATTCCCATGAGAAAACTAAGTGTAGGCTTTTTAGCCATAGTTTTAGCTTTAAGTTTTGCATCTTGTTCAACTAATGAAACAGATCTTGAAATTCCACAAGAGCCCTTATTAAAACAAGTTAAACTTCAAAGAGATGCTTCAGGAGCGTACTTTGTAGATTATGTTGTTGCAAATAACACAATTCCTGATGTCCGTAAAGATGTTACTTCCTTAACAAACGAAGTGCATTTAAATAAAGTAAACCATGATACTAAAGATCAATATAGAAATAATTTTACGTTAGACAATAATACATTACGTGTCGGTTTTTTTGATAATGAAACTGGAAAACAAATGAAGTTTTCTATTGAAGATGAAAACATTACCTTTGCGAAAGGAATTAGTACTAAGTTCTTAAAAGAATATGGTTTAATATCTAATACAGATGGTACTATTCAGTTAGATTTTGAAGTGAATAGCAATGTGAAAACTGAATTTATTTACAACGATGATTTAGCAACTTATGAAGTACATTTATCTAAAGGCACTAGTTCTGAGAGTAAATTCTCAAGAACACTTGATATACCAGATACCGGTGTGTTAAAACTAGACTTTGTAAACCATAAAATGTTAGGAAAGGGACTAGAGGAAGCTGTTGAACGAAAACCAGCAATTATAATTATGCAATAATAAAATTTAATACTGATTCATGATAATTAAAATATGAGAAAAGTAAGGGCATTTATCTGCTGCCTGTTTTTATTTATCTTGACATCTCTATTGGCAAACCCAATAAATGTTAAAGGAGACTTTGTAAAAATTACAAAGTCTCCTTTAGTTGTTGATATTATTGTTCAAGAAAATAATAATAAATTACAAAAATTATATACCGAGACAAAAAAACATTATGATAATGAAGAGTACTCTATATCGCTTAAGAAAAGTTTAACATTATTGGCTATTGCTAGAAAAGAGGGTGATTCTAAATTAGAATATTTATGTAATTACTTAATTGGAAGTATTTTTAATAAAATTAACAACCACGATAAAGCTTTGTTATATTTTAAAAATGCATTAAATAATATTGAATTTAAAAATGATGTTGTTGAAAAATTGACAAACTTTGATAAATCGTTTAAGAATTTAGAACCATACAGTAAAACTTTATTGCAAATAGGAGGTGAGTATCAGAGGTTAAATAAAAGAGATAGTGCTGAATATTATTATTTAAAAATTATTAAAATAAACCTTTTAAATAATAATATAAATTCAACGATAAAAGCAAGAGCTTATAATAATTTATCTGGAATATATTTACAGGACTCAATTTATGAAAAAGCAAAAATCTATGCTTTAAAAGCAATTGATATTTATCAGAAAAAGAATGAGAATGTTTCACAAGCAGCAGTATTAGGGACGCTAGCCTCAATTCACTTAGAAGAGAAAGATTATGTCAAAGCTAAAGAAATTTATTCAAAAGCACTAAGTCTAATTGATAAAGACACTACTAATACAGCAATTCTATATAAAGAAAAACTATATTATAATTTAGCATGGACCCTTTTTTTACTAAAAGATTATATGGCTTATGATTACCAAGAAAAATCATATGAAATAAAAGATGATCTTAGAGATAGAGAAATGCGGAGAATTGTTGAAGATGTGTATGCAAAATATCAAGAAGAATATAAAGTAGAATTGGTAAAGAATCAGGTAGCTTTAAAAAAAGCTGAGGAGAAAAGGACTGCTTGGCTTTTTGGTATATTAAGTTTTTTTGTAATTGTTAGTTCTGGAGTAATTATTTATAACTATAAATTACGTCAAAAAAATTTAAAACTACATTTAGATCAAACACAATTAGAGCAAGAAAGTAAATTAGAAAAATTAAAATCAGAATCACAAGTACGTATTTTAAACGCAACCTTAGATGGTAAAGAAACGGAGCGAAAACAAATTGCTGAAACGTTGCATGATAGTGTTAGCACATTGTTGTCTTCTGCCAACTTGCATTTACAGGCTAGTAAAATGCAATTTAAAGGGAATGCTCCTATAGAAATAGATAAAACACAAAAAATTATTGTAGAAGCTTCTCAAACTATTCGTGATTTATCACATACGTTAGTCTCTTCAGTTTTACTAAAATTTGGATTAAAATATGCTATCAATGATATGGCAGAAAAATATTCGAACTCAAAAATTGAAATAGAAACAGAGATTAAAAATATTAGACGATATGAACAAAGTTTTGAAATAAAAGCCAATAATATCATTCAAGAATTGGTCAATAATATTTTAAAACACAGTAATGCAAATAAAGCTACTGTGAAAATGTTAGATAAAGACGGAACCTTATTTGTAGATATACAAGATGATGGCGATGGGTTTGATAAAACAGAAATTCCTAAAAAAGATGGTTTAGGAATTAACCAAATTGAAGCTAGAATACAGATGATGAAAGGAAGATTTAGTATAAGATCTAATGCTCAAACTGGAACAAAAATTAAAATTGAATTACCAATTCTAGAAAAAAAAGAAGCTAGCCACGCGTAGTCAATTCAATCACTTCCATATCTTTTATTTCTTTTTTATCAATCGTAAACCGAATCATTGTTCTCACTTTATGAAAACCATGATTTCCTGCAGCGCCAGGATTTAAATGCAATAGATTTAGTTTTTTATCAAACTGCACTTTTAAAATATGAGAATGACCGCAAATAAATAGTTGTGGCGCATTTTGTTGCAGCTCCTCTCTAACTCGTGGATTATATCTACCAGGATATCCACCAATATGAGTCATCCAAACAGTAACATTTTCAACTGTAAACTTGTTGTCTAACGGAAATTCTAATCGCGCATCAGCAGCATCAATATTTCCATAAACAGCACGCAAAGGTTTTAACGACTGTATAGTGTCAGTTACTTGTAAATCGCCAATATCTCCAGCATGCCAAACTTCATCAGCTTGTTTTACAAATTTTAAAATTTGTGTATCCATATAGCTATGAGTGTCCGATAATAGTAGAATCTTTTTCACGTTTTAAAAATGCTTGTAACCAAATAAATTTATGTAGTTTTGATGTTAACAAAAGTACTGTTTTTTGAGATATTTTATAGAACTTTCATACCTAGGTAAAAATTATCACGGTTGGCAAATACAACCTGACGCGAACTCAATTCAAGAAGAGCTTAACAAGGTGGTAAGCACAGTTTTACAAGAAGAAGTTAGTGTTGTTGGAGCCGGTAGAACAGATACAGGAGTTCATGCCTCACAGATGTTTGCACATTTTGATTCTGCAATTGAATTGGATAAAAATATTGTTTTTAAACTAAATTCGATGTTGCCAGAAGATATTGTTGTGCATCGTGTAGTAAAAGTTGCTGATGAAAAACATGCAAGATTTGATGCGCTTACCAGAAGTTATGAATATAGAATTTGGTTGGGTAGAAATCCGTTTTTATTAGAAACTACGTGGCAATTATTTCATCAAAAGTTAGATGTAAATGCCATGAATGAAGCTGCAGAAATCTTGTTAGAACACGAAAATTTTCAAGCATTTTCTAAGGTAAAAACAGAAGTAAAAACGTTTAATTGTAAGGTTACAAAAGCAGTTTGGACTCAAGAAGACAATCAATTGATATTTCATATAACGGCAAATCGTTTTTTAAGAAACATGGTTAGAGCAATTGTTGGGACCTTGGTTGATGTAGGAAAAAACAAAATTGATAAAGAAGATTTTAGATCTATTATTTTAAGTAAAAATAGAGCAAACGCAGGATTATCTGTTCCGGCAAAAGGCTTGTTTTTAACAGAAATCAAATATTAATTATGAGTAAAAAAGAGTCGGGAAAAGCATTTGACGCAAAAATATTTATGAGAATTCTAAGCTTTGCAAAAAGTTATAGAACTCATTTTATAATTGCAACTGTTGCCGTAATTGCAACAGCATTTTTATCTGCTTACAGACCGTATTTACTTAAAGAAGCAGTAAAAGATTTTACGACAAATAAAAATGAAGATACTTTACTGTATTTTACATTATTAATGCTTGTTGTCTTAATCGCAGAAGTGCTTTTACAAGTGTTGTTTATCTATTTTGCCAATTGGATTGGGCAACATATTATTAGAGATATGCGCGCCAAAATATTTAGACATATTTTACAATTTAGAATGGCGTATTTCGACACAACTTCTGTCGGTAGGTTGGTAACAAGAGTTGTTTCTGATATCGAAACCATTGCTAGTTCTTTTAGTCAAGGTTTGTTTATGATTATTAGTGATATTCTAAAGATGTTAGTAGTTATTGTTGCGATGCTTTTTATGAATTGGCAATTGGCATTAATCGCATTAGCGGTGTTGCCAATCTTAATTTACGCTACAAAAATATTCCAAATTGCTATAAAATCTACTTTTCAAGAAGTGAGAACTCAGGTTGCAAATCTAAACGGATTTGTACAAGAAAGAGTTACTGGAATGAACATTGTTCAGTTATTTAGTAGAGAAAAAATAGAGTACAAAAAGTTTATGGACATCAACGATAAACATAAAAAAGCACATATTAAAGCGGTTTGGTATTATTCTATTTTCTTTCCTGTTGCAGAAGTTTTATCATCAATTGCCATCGGATTATTAGTTTGGTACGGCGGTTTGCAATCGGTAAATAATGTGGATGTTGAGCCTGGAGAAATCATGAGTTTTATTATGATGACACAAATGTTGTTTAGGCCTTTACGTCAAATTGCAGATAAATTTAACACATTACAAATGGGAATTGTTTCTGGTGAACGTGTTTTTGGGGTATTAGATACACAAAGTAGTATTGATAAAAACGGAACTGTTTTCGCAGAAAATTTACAAGGAAAAATCGATTTTAAAGATGTTCGTTTTAGTTATATAAAAGACGAAGAAGTTTTAAAAGGAATTTCTTTACAAGTAGAAAAAGGGCAAACGGTTGCAATTGTTGGATCAACTGGAGCAGGAAAATCAACTATTATCAACTTAATAAATCGTTTTTACGAAATCAATTCAGGAGAAATTTGTGTTGATGGCGTTTCAGTAAAAGACTATGAAATTAATTCTTTGAGAAATCAAATTGCAATTGTGTTGCAAGATGTCTTTTTGTTTTCAGACTCCATTTTAAACAACATCACTTTAAAAAATGAAAACATCACTTTTGAAGAGGTTGAAGAAGCTGCAAAACAAATTGGAATTCACGATTTTATTATGACGTTACCTGGCGGATATGATTACAACGTAAAAGAAAGAGGCGCAATGTTATCTTCTGGTCAACGACAATTAATTGCGTTTTTAAGAGCCTATGTAAGCAAACCAAGCATTTTAATTTTAGACGAAGCAACTTCATCTGTAGATTCTAATGCAGAACAAATGATTCAATATGCAACAGATACCATTACAAAAGGAAGAACATCTATTGTAATTGCACACAGATTGGCAACCATAAAAATGGCGGATAAAATTATTGTAATGGATAAAGGATTGATTGTAGAAGAAGGAACTCACCAAGAATTGTTAGAAAAACCAGATGGATATTATAAAAACCTGTACGACAAACAATTTAGTAGTGTAGAAGCGGTTTAGTTTAAATCGTCTTTTATTTTTTCTATCAATTCGCTGTAATCAGAATACAAATCAAAAGTGCCATCTTTTATATAAGAAATTTCTCCAGTTTCTTCTGAAACCAATAAACACAAAGCATCCGTTTTTTCTGTAACACCAATTGCTGCTTTATGACGTAAGCCAAAACGAGCAGGAATTTTTTCATTAGATAAAGGTAAAACCACGCGAGTTGCCACAATAAAATTATCTCTAATTACAGTTGCTCCATCGTGTAATGGACTGTTTTTATAAAAAATACTTTCTATAATGGCTTCGTTTACAGCAGCATTCATTTTATCTCCGTTATTTGCTAAAAAATCTAAGTTGTTTGTACGTTCGATAACAATTAAAGCACCTGTCTTTGTTTTTGATAATTTGATGCACGAATTTACAATTGTATCTACATCCGTTTCAGATTCAATTTCTGATTTTAAGAATTTTAATTGTTTTAAAAAACTTCTTTTTGATGAGAAATTCGTCGTTCCTATCATTAATAAAAACTTTCTAATTTCTTGTTGAAACACAATGATTAATGCAATAACTCCACCACTTAATAAATAGCCTAAAATTCCACTCAACATTTCCATTTTTAAGGCTTGTGTTATTTTCCAAATTAAGAAAATAAGTGCAATTCCAATAAAAATATTAATAGCAACAGTACCTTTTAAAAGTTTGTAGATGTAGTACAATAATGCAGCAACTAGAAGAATATCTAGAATGTCTAAAATAGAAAAATCAATAAAGTCTAACATTAGTTTTTTGTTGCTTTAACTGTAAAAATAGGAATAATTATGCAACATTCTAAAGATTCAATTTTTTCTTTTAAAGAAACTGTCATTCCGAATGCTACTGAAATCAAAATGTATTTTGATTGAAAGCATCTAGCGAAGCTAACGAAGTGGAATCTTGCAAATTGTCCTTGTCATTTTGAGTGAAATGAAATGGAATCGAAAAACCTCATAAAAGTAGTACTGAGTTTTGTGAGATTTCTCAATCGTTTAAAAAACCTCATTTCGAAATGACATTCGTTTTGTTATTCAGAGCCTAACTGTCATTAAAGTAGTGGGGATTTTTTTTAATTTTGTTGTAGTTGCGCAACAATTTTAATTGCTTCGATTGCTTCTTTTACATCGTGAACTCTAAGAATGTTTGCGCCATTTAATAAAGCAATTGTATTTGCAGAAGTAGTTGCGTTTAATGCCAATTGAGGTGTGATTTCTAGCGGTTTGTATAACATCGATTTTCTAGAAATTCCAACTAAAATTGGCGCGTCTAAGTTTTTAAAAAGTGCTAAATTCTTCAATAATTCGTAATTGTGCTCGATGGTTTTGCCAAAACCAAAACCAACATCAATAAGTACATCGTTTACTTTTAATTGATGCAATTTAAAAAGCTGCTCCGCAAAAAATGAAATTACTTCTTTCGTTACATCTTCATATGTTGGATTTTTTTGCATGTTTTGTGGCGTGCCGAGCATGTGCATTATAATGTACGGAACTTGTAAATCAGCAACAGTTTTAAACATATTCTCATCCATTTTTCCACCAGAAATATCGTTGATCATTGCTGCGCCAGCTTCAACTGTTTTTTTAGCGACGTTACTTCTAAAAGTATCCACAGAAATAATAATTTCAGGAAAATGATGCACTAATAATTTTATAATTGGTACAATTCGTTGCAATTCTTCTTCTTCAGAAATATGTATTGCACCAGGTCTTGAAGAATAGGCGCCAACATCTATAAATGTTGCACCTTCAGAAAGCATTTTTTCTACTTTCTGTAAAATGTCAGATTCGTTTTTATACGATCCGCCATCAAAGAAAGAATCTGGCGTAATATTTAAAATTCCCATCACTTTTGGAGAGGAAATATCAATCAGTTTGTGGTTACAATTTATAGTCATTTTAGTGAACTACTTTATTAATTACGTGCGTTTTTTCTGGAGCTTTATAGGCGTACATTTTTGCTAACAAACCATCAACAGTTGTATCTACCAATAACAATTCTCGGTTTTGTGGTTTTAAATATCCTTCTTTAACCATCACATCTAATTGTTGTAATGTGTGATCAAAAAAACTATTTACATTTAAAATACCGATTGGTTTTTGCTCGATGTTTAATTGCCCTAAAGTCAATGCTTCAAACAATTCATCCAAAGTTCCAAATCCGCCAGGCAACGTAATATATCCATCAACCAATTTGCTCATAATTACTTTGCGTTCGCTCATTTTTTTGGTGATGATCAGCTCAGTAACTTCCCTGTGAACCACTTCTTCTTTTTCTAGTAATTTCGGAATCACACCAATAACATTTCCTTTTTCAGCAAGAATTGTATCTGCAATAATTCCCATCATTCCAATTTTTCCGCCGCCATAAACCATTGCAATATTGTTTTTTACAAATGCTTTTCCTAATTCAATGGCTGCTTCTTTATAAACTGTATTAAACCCACTACTAGAACCGCAAAAAACAACTATTTTTTTCATCAAAGAGATTTGTAAAATTCATGGTAAAAATAAACGAAAAGGAGGTAAGATTTACTATTTTTACGGAGATATCAGAAAAAAAATAAATGAAAAGCAATCTAAGATTGTTTTTACGAAAATACTTTATTTAAGATTTATGCAGAATACGTCGAAACAATACAATGCAGTTGTAGAAGAATGTAGAAGTTTGTTCATTAAAAAAATGAGCGATTATGGTAGCGCATGGCGAATTTTACGTTTACCATCGTTAACAGATCAGATTTTTATAAAAGCGCAACGAATTCGTCAATTGCAAGAAAATGCTGTCAGAAAAGTTGATGAAGGTGAGCGAGGTGAGTTTATCGGAATTATTAATTATTGTGTAATGGCGTTGATTCAAATTGAATTAGGAGTTGTTGAAAATCCAGATGTATCTACAGATGAAGCAACAGAATTGTACGACAAACACATTGCGATTACCAAAGAATTGATGGAAAATAAAAACCACGATTATGGTGAAGCTTGGCGAGATATGCGAATTTCTAGTTTAACAGATTTGATTTTGCAAAAATTATTACGAGTTAAAACAATTGAAAATAATAAAGGAAAAACATTGGTTTCTGAAGGAATTGATGCTAATTATCAAGACATGATTAATTATGCTGTTTTTGCGATGATTCATATGGGGAAATAAGTTGCAAAGTTTTAGAGCTGCAAAGGTTCAAAGTGGCAAAGTTGCAGAGTGAAAAAGTTTTGTCATTGCGAGGAACGAAGCAATCTTTATAAGAAGTAAAAGAATAAATTAAATAAAAAATGAAACTACTAGTACACATTTCAAGAATCTTTGTCGGAGCGATGTTTGTTTTTTCTGGCTTTGTAAAATTGGTAGATCCAATAGGTTCTCAATACAAATTCGAAGAATATTTTAGTCAAAGTGTGTTGGATATGGAATATTTAATTCCGTATGCATTGGCATTTTCTATCATCTTAATTCTAGCAGAAATTATGCTAGGAATTATACTCTTATTAGGTTGTAGAGCAAAAATAACCTTATGGAGTTTACTTGTTTTATCAACCATATTCTTATTCTTAACTTGGTATTCGGCATATTATAACAAAGTAACAGATTGCGGTTGTTTTGGTGATGCAATTACATTAACACCTTGGGAAACGTTCTACAAAAACATCCTTCTAATCGCATTAATTCTCTTAATGATTTTTAGACTAAAAGACATCAAACCTATCTTTTCTGTAAAGGTTTCACAAGTACTTACCATTTTGTCGTTGGTTTCGTTTTTATACATCACGTATCACGTGTTGGTACATTTGCCAATTATCGATTTTAGAGCGTATGCAGTTGGAAATAACATTCAAGAAGGGATGAAATACAAAGATGATGGCGAACTTCCTAAAATTCATGATTTTTATTTAGAAGATGCACAAGCAGATTTAGCGCCAGAAATTTTAGAAGAAGAAAAAGTGTTGTTAATTATTGTTCATACGTTGGAGAAAGCTGATACAAACGGATTTAAAACCATCAAAGAAATAGCAGACAAAGCCATTGCGAAAGGATATTCGGTTTACGGAGCATCCGCATCGTTTACAGACGAGTTGTTATTAGCAAAAGAAAAATACGAATTGCCTTTTGATTTTCTGTTTTGTGACGGAATCACATTAAAAACAATGGTAAGAGCAAATCCAGGAATTATGATGTTGCAAAAAGGAACCATCATGGGAAAATGGAATTGGTCTGATGCAGATGAAATAATCTTAAAATAAGATGAAACAATTACTACTTGTTTTTATTGGTGGCGGATTTGGAAGCGCATTGCGTTTTTTGTTTGGAAAATTCCTAAACAATTCTGAAACTGGAATTCCGTACGGAACATTCTTAGCCAATATTATCGGTAGTTTATTCATCGGAATTATTTTAGGCTACGCAGCAAAAAGTGATGCATTAACAGAAAATCACACCTTGTTGTTAGCAACAGGATTTTGTGGTGGTTTTACAACCTTTTCAACCTTTGCTTATGAAAATCATGTGTTTTTAAAATCTGGAGATTTTACAAGCTTTGCTTTTTACACAATCGCCAGTTTTGTAGTCGGATTTTTAGCTGTTTTTGCAGGGATTTATATTGTAAAATAGATAGTGTCTCGATACAAATTAGAGTTTAAATGTCATTTCGACAGAGAGAAGAATGAACGACGAGAAATCTCATTAGTTGAGTTCGTCAAATAATAAATAGAAAATGAACGAAGTAGTACAGTATAAAAGTGAAGAAAAGTATGCAATAATTACCATTGTAAACGGAAAAGCAAATGCTATTTCTCATGAAGTCATAAAAGGTTTAAATGCTAGTTTAGACAAAGCTCTAGAAGAAAATAAAATTGTTATTCTAACCGGTCAATCAGAAATTTTTTCTGCTGGATTCGATTTAAAAGTAATGACAAAATCACCTGAATCTGCAAAAGAATTGGTTACAAAAGGATCGCGATTGTCATTGCGAATGTTATCTTTTCCAAAACCAATTATTGTTGCTTGTTCTGGTCATGCAATTGCAAAAGGCGGATTTTTATTATTGTCTGCAGATTATAGAATTGGAGTAGAAGGCGATTTTAAAATCGGCTTAAACGAAGTGATGATTGGTATGACAATGCATCACGCCGGAATTGCGATTGCCAAAGCTAGATTAGCGCCAATTTTTCTAGATAGAAGTGTTAATAATTCTGAAATATACAACCCTAAAGATGCCATAAAAGCTGGATTTTTAGATGTAATCGTTCCAGAGAATCAATTATTGCCAACGGCAATTAACGTTGCTAAAATGTTCTGTCAATTAAATGAAAAAGCACATGCAGCAACAAAAATAAAAGTGAGAAAACCACATTTAGAAGCTATTGAAAAAGCAATTGAATTAGATTTACAAGAAGAAATTTCTATCAATCCTTGATGCTTTTGTCATTGCGAATGAAATGAAGCAATCTCTTAAAAGATTTCTCGATTCCGCTCAAAATAACAGAAACTACTCTTTTTTATAGTTTTTAGCTCCTGCTAAAATTGCTACTGTTAACGTATTTTCTTCTGGTGTTAACGGACAAGAAAATGTTTCGTTGTACGCACAATACGGATTGTAAGCTTTATTAAAATCTAGTATAATTGTTCCATCTGGATTTTCATCCGTCGTTAAAACATCCAAATACCGTCCGCCGCCATAAGATTCTTTTCCGCTTGTTTTATCGGTAAAAGGCATAAATAAATAATCAATGTATTGTGGGTCTCTATCTAAATCTTTATTCTGATAAATCGGGATTTTCTGTTCTATTCCGTCTAGCGTAAAAGTTACTGTTCCGTATTTTATATACAAAGGTTTTCTATCTGTAGTTGTAGTCATTTCAAAAATCGGAGCATCCACTGTTTTTTCTAATTTTGCAACAACTCTGTATTTTTTATCAATCGGATAAAAATCTAACTTTTTAAAGGTTTTTAAATCCTCTTTTGTCAACGGAGATTTACTATCATCATGAAATTTTAAATTCTCTTCGTATCGATAATCTTCCATTTTTTTAAGATAATTATCTTTTGGTGTTTCATTACAAGAAATAAGAATGCATAAAAGGAAAAGGGAAATAAGCTTATTCATAAAAGAAATAATTTAAAAAATAAAAATACAATTTTTACAATTATTTATGTAGTTTTGAAACATCAAATAAAATTAAAATGAGAATTGTCAATACATTTACGTATAAGAAGTCGATTAAAAATCGAAAAAGTCGAACGTCAATTGTATTGTAATGATATCAACATAAATTATTACTATCATAATGAGTCCGACTTCACCGTCGGACTTTTTATTTTTATACACATCAACAACCAAAAAAATGAAAAAATTATACTTTAATTACCTCGATACTTTTAGAGGACTCTCTAAAGAGGTTTGGTGGTTAGCGTTGATTACGTTAATCAACAGAGCCGGAACAATGGTAATTCCGTTTTTGTCTTTGTATTTGACAAAAAGCTTAGAATTTACTTTGGCTGATGTTGGTTGGATTATGTCTTTCTTCGGGTTAGGTTCTGTGGTTGGTTCTTGGATTGGCGGAAAATTAACGGATAAATTTGGGTATTATAAAGTGATGTTTTTTAGTTTGATAGGAACTGGAATTGCATTTGTTGCCATGCAGTTTGTTACCACCTTTGTTGGTTTTTGTTCAGGTATTTTTGGATTGATGATAATTGCAGATTCTTTTAGACCCGCAATGTTTGTTGCGTTGAGTTCGTATAGCAAACTAGAAAATAAAACGCGTTCTGTTACTTTAATTCGTTTGGCAATTAATTTAGGTTTTTCTGCGGGACCTGCAATTGGAGGTTTAATTATTGCATCTATTGGATATTCTGGATTGTTTTGGATTGATGGTATTACATGTTTTTTAGCAGGAATTTTATTGCTACAAGTTTTAAATCCGAAAAAATCAAAAGTATTGGATGAATCAAAAGCAGAAAATCCAATTTCTGCGTATTCTGATAAAGCATTTTGGATTTTTCTAATCGGAATGATGTTGTTTGGCGCTGTGTTTTTACAATATTTTTCTACGATGCCTTTGTATTACAGTGAAATTCATTTTTTATCAGAACAAGAAATTGGTTTGCTTTTAGGTATGAACGGTTTTGTCATCTTTGTTTTAGAAATGCCATTGATAAAATGGTTAGAAAATTCAAAATTCACAAAAGTAGGATTGATGTTGTTTGGCGGAATATTAACTGCTATAAGTTTTGTTGTATTGCTAATTTCTACTTGGACTGGAGTTTTAATTATCGGAATGTTTTTAATGACCATCGGAGAAATGATTGCTTTTCCGTTTTCAAACGCATTTGCAATGGAGCGTGCTAAAAAAGGAAAGCAAGGAGAATATATGGCCTTGTATAGCATTGCGTTTTCTTTTGCACATATTTTTAGTCATAATTCTGGAATGCATTTAGTAAGTGCAGTTGGCTTTGACACAACTTGGGTTATTGTAACAGGAGTTGCCGCACTTGCCGTATTCTTTATGTTTCTATTAACACGAATGTTAAAAAAAGAAGAAATTATGGAATAAAAAAGAGCACTGAAAAATCAGTGCTTTTTTTATAGAATTTTAAGTAAAGAATTATTTTATTGCTTTTTCAAAAGCATCTTTTCCGCCAACAACAGGAATCGTAATTGAAGTTCCGTTTAAGTCAACAGTTAATTCAGTTCCCGGTTTTGGTAACAAAGTATAGTTGTTATCACTAGAAAAAATCATCAATCCAATTTGTTGTCCTTTTTTAATAATTTGATCATCTGGTTGTAAATCAAATGTCATTTCATAATACTTTCCAGGTTTTAACGGATTACTTTTACGTAATGATTTGTAGTTCTGTAAATCTGCCCAACCACGCGTAATTATATTGTCTGTAATGACTGTTCTTCTTCCTTCATTCCAAGGTAAAGAAACCAACCAAACTGATAAATTTACTGCAGGTTTACTACTCGCGATTTTTACGGTTATTGAAGCCAATCCAGAGATATGAACGTCTTCTTTTAAAGTCGGACTTACATATAATAATCTATGATTTGTATATTCCGCTTGCGCTAAAACTTCCCCAGAAAAAGAATAATTATCTACTAAAGTTTCTTTTATTTTTAAATTTGATTTGTTGGTTGATAAACCTCCAGCTTTTGGAGCACCAGCATTCAAAAATAGCTGAACAGGTTTTGCATCAGGATTAGGATAATCTTTGTACGAAGTTGGGTTATCTCTTTTGTCATTTTCTCTTACAATCCAAGCTTTTGCATCGTTCTCAACACCGTTTTCAATTCCGTGTAAATAATGTGTAAACCAACGATTCATCATTGTCATTGGTGGCGGTCCACCATGTCCATTTTGATGATAAAAAATTTGAGAAGGAATTCCCATTTCTTTTGCTCTTTGATAAATTCTATAACTGTGTTCTGGCATTACATTCCAGTCATTAAATCCGTGCGACATTAACAATGCTGCTTTCATAGGTTTCATGTCATTTAGATAATCTCTTCCTGCCCAAAAATCATTATAATCTCCAGTAATTCTATCCAATCCATTTGCCATTTCTGTATCACGAACAACTTTATTATTACGAGCTCTATTTTCTTCTTTTCCACTATGGATAAAATCATATAAAACATCAATATCTTCACCTAAATATCCACCAGGAGAACGAACCAAACCGTTTGATCTATAATAATGATAATACGAAGTATTTGGTGCAATTGGAATAATTGCTTCCAACCCTTTTACGCCAGTTGTTGCTGCAGCTAACGGAATTGTTCCGTTGTAAGAAGTTCCGGTCATTCCCACTTTTCCAGTCGACCAA
The DNA here is from genome assembly GCA_913065125.1 of uncultured Flavobacteriaceae bacterium. GTDB lineage: Bacteria > Bacteroidota > Bacteroidia > Flavobacteriales > Flavobacteriaceae > Polaribacter > Polaribacter gochangensis. Next base: position 113,485 of record CAJYAG010000004.1, read on the forward strand.
TATGCTATTACTTTTTCATTTCCTTCTCTAGATGTAAAACCTTTTGCTCTTCCACACAACCAATCGATTACAGCTTTTGGAGCTAAAGATTCGTTATCGCCACCAACAGTTGGCGAACCATCTGATAAACCTGTTCCTGGAGATGAAGAATGTACTACGATATATCCTCTTGGAACCCAAGTTCTAATTTGTGAATTTGAAATAATTGGGCGTTTTCCTGTTCTCTTTACTTCGGTGTGATTTCTTGGTTTTGGTTGTTCGCCAAGTTCATGTTTTACATCCCAAAATATTGGTGCGTTTCCTGCGGTTCCAGAATAATACGGACTAGATTCATATACAATTGGTAATTTTAATCCTTCAGTTTCTGTTTGTTTTGGTCTTGTGACAGAAACATGCATTCTGTCTAATTTTCCATCTCCGTCAGAGTCAAATTCTGTTTCTACCCATAAATCGTGACGAAGCCAATCTTTAGGATCTTTAAATGTTTCTACAATTTGTGCTTCTCCGTCTTTAAAAACAGGAACGGTTTTTTCTTGTGCTTGAACTGTAAATCCAACTAGAAACAGTGTAAGTGTTAGAAATTTTATTTTCATAATTATGTTTATTTAAATTGTAATTGTTTATCTGTTATTTTATTTATGCGTAATGTTTTATAATCTCTAAAATAGTTCTGGTACAATTTCCATGGAGTTTTAGAACCTTGCAATGGAAACATGTCCTTATCTCTATGGATATAGCTAGAGTTAAGATTTAATAAAGGTAACGTTTCCATAGCATCATCCATAATTTGTGGAATAACATAAGTGTAGTTTTTTTTCTCCATAAACTTTAAAAGCCGATTGGCATATTCACTTGTTAAATCACTTTTTAGTGTCCAAGAAGCATTTGTGTATCCCGCAAAAAAGATACAATTTGGCAATCCACTTAACATTAAGCCTCGGTATGTTAGTGATTTTGAAATGTCAAATTCTTTACCGTCAATTGTTGCTTTTGCACCTCCAAAAGCTAATAGTTTTAATCCAGTTGCAGAAATGATAATATCAGCTTTTAACTCTTCTCCAGATTTAATTTTAATTCCGTTTTCGGTAAAAGTTTCAATTTGATCAGTAACTATTGATGCTTTTCCTTTTTTGATCGATTTAAACAAATCGCCATCCGGAGCTACACAAAACCGTTGGTCCCAAGGTTTATAATTGGGTGCAAAATGTGGTTCTGCAGAAATAGTTCCTAATTCTTTTTGAGCCCCTTTAATAATCAATTTTCTCATTGTGTTTGGCCACCATTTACAGACATTAAAAAAGATAACTTGTGTTAAAATGTTTTTAAAACGGATGATTTTATGTGCTGCTTTTTTAGGTAATATTTTTTTTAAAAATGCAGCCACTTTATCTTTGTTCGGAAAAGTACCAACGTAAGTTGGAGATCTTTGTAACATGGTAATATGAGCAGTATCATCAGCCATTTTTGGTACAATAGTTACGGCGGTTGCTCCGCTTCCAATAACAACAACTTTTTTACCTTTATAATCTAAATCTTCTGGCCAATGTTGAGGATGAATTACCTTTCCTTTATAATTTTCAATTCCAGGATACTTTGGTGTATATCCATTTTTATAGTTGTAATAACCAGTGCAAATAAATAGAAAATTACACGTGTAGGTTTCTATGGTGTTTGTTTTAGAACTTGTGGTGTTTACTGTCCAAATATTTTTTGTTGTATCAAAATTAACTGATGTAACTTCTGTTTGATATTGAATTTTATCTCGTATTTGATACTCGTCAACAGCTTCATTCAAGTACTTTAAAATTGTTGGAGCATCGGCAAAAGATTTAGAATGATCCCAAGTTTTGAACGAATAGCCAAAAGTATACATGTCAGAATCTGATCGAATACCTGGATATTTAAACAAACTCCATGTTCCGCCAAGTTCTTCTCTAGCTTCTAATATTCTATAGCTTTTTCTTTTATTTTTTCGTTCTAAATGACAAGCTTCACCAATTCCAGACAGTCCACCACCAACTATAATAATATCTGTATGCAGCATTGTTTTATTTTTCTTCTCCAGGGTGATAGGTTGATTTTGCTCTTTTTAAAACATCTTCTCTATAATATGCAACTTCTTTAAATTGTTTGTCAGCATAACGTTGTGATTGATCAGAAAAATGAGGAGACTTTGGATCTCCACTTTGTCCACCAGCCAACATCGTTTTTGCAGTCACTTTATCTCCAAATTCTACCACAGCAACAAAACTATTTCCGGATGTTCCATATTGACGTTTGGTATCTTTTCCGAAGCGCGTTCCGAATGAAGCCAAAGCTCCCCAAGAGCTTGAAGCCATTCCAACTGCTATACTTGGTTTTGCATCGTTAAAATCTTGCTGGATTTTTCCATCATTTCGTTGGTAACGATTAAATTCTCCCCAAGGAGTTTTCCAAGAGCCAAAATCTGCTTTAAGTTTATCTAAACTTTGTTGAAAAATTGCTAAGCGTTCTTTATAGCTAGCAGTTTTACTCATGTATTCAAATCGTCCTAGTCTGCTGATTCTTTTGTTCCCTTCCATACTTGGAATCTTTCCTGAACGGTAATAAGCGTTTAAGTAAAATTGCGTCAAGGTCATTCCTACAGAATTCACACCTACTTTAAAATCCCATTTCTTTAATAAAGCAATTGCTTCTCTTGCTTCTCTACTTTTTACGGGTGATTTTTTTGCTGCTTCTAACAATCCTGTAATCAACATATCAGCTCCTGGTAAATACGGATCGTATGCTAAATCTATTAAAGAATTTAAAGTTAAATCGGATGCTTTTGTAAGCAACGGAATTGCATGAACTCCTCTAAAATTTTCAGGAAAAGAATGCATGTAAGCAGGATAATCTTCTTTTTTAGGGCTGTATTCTAAAGCACTTGTAAACGGAGTAGAATTACAATTCTGTATCCAGCCGTTTGGTGGATTCAACACCATAATATTCTCTTCTAAAGGATGCAAACCTTGCCAATCTGTTTCTGGATTACTTCCATCTACGGGTTTTGTGTAATCGAACTTTTCATTTCTTTTTGGAATAAAATTTCCGTGATAATAAGCAATTGTTCCGTCTGCATCTGCATACACTGTATTGTTTGATGAATTTGTTCTGATATCCATCATTTCATAAAATTCTTTATGATTTGATTTTTTAGTTCTTGTAAAAGATTGTTCCAATGCTTTAATCGGACTCCACATCAAAGCGGTTGTTACCCATTTATCACCGTTTGCATGCGTAATTGGACCATGATGAGTTCTATACGTCATAAAAGATTTCTCTTTGATTCCGTCTTTAGATGAATATTTTAAACTCACTTTAATAGAATCCATTGGTTTAATTTCTTCTCCGTATTTGTACGAAGTTTTAGCACCATTTTTAACTACTGTTTCCTCAAATTCATCAATAATATCTGTTCCTGTTGATGTGTGCATCCAGCCAGTTTTACTGTTAAATCCTTGATAGACAAAAAATTGCCCCCAAGTTACGGCTCCGTAAGCATTTAATCCTTCTTCACTAACCATATGCACTTCGCCTCTAAAAAAGAAAGAAGTATGCGGATTGATCAACAACATTGCTTTTCCAGATTTTGTTTTTGAACCAGCAATTGCAAATCCGTTAGAACCTCTTGGTTCATCATCTTTTAAACGAATTAAACCATCATCAACAATTGCCATTTTAGTATCCTTGTCGTAAAACTCTTTAATTTTTCTAGTAGAAACTCTTTCAATATCTCCACCGATAGAACCTTCACTAAAATACATGGTCATCCAAGGTTCAAAATGTGTAATTAATTTTGGTTTTACTTCTGGATTTTTCGCCAAGTAATAATTCAATCCGTCAGCAAAAGCAACACATAGTTTTTGTAACCAAGCTGGGCTGTTTTCAAAATTTTCTTTGGCTTCTTTTTCGGTCATATATAAACGAGCACGTAAATCGCTATACAACGATTTTTCGCCTTCTATTTCGGCCAATCTACCAATTGCCCATATATAATTTCGCTCTACACGATTAAAATCATCTTCTGCTTGGGCATATAATAATCCGAATACGGCATCTGCATCTGTTTTACCGTAAATATGCGGAACACCAAAATCGTCTCTAATAATTTCTGTGTTTTTTGCGTGTTGTTCCCAACGTTCTTGTTCGGTTAATTCTTTATTGCCTGTGCAGCTTGCAAGAACAATGAATGAGAGTATAAATAATTTTTTCATTTTTTAGTTTTTAAGTACTGTAAATTCTATTGCAGAATCTGTAAATACAGTATGAGTTTGGGTTTTAAAATCTTTTTCGTCTGCTTTGTAAATGTTGTCTACATAAGTTTGCGGATTTAAATCTATCAAAGGAAACCAAGTACTTTGCACTTGAATTTGTAATTTATGTCCCTTTTTAAAAGTGTGAAAAACGTCTTGTAACTTTAAGTTTACAGCTGTTTTTCTATTAGCTACAAAAGGTTCTGGTGTTGAGAAACTATTTCTAAAACGACCACGCATTACTTCGCTACGAACCATTAAGTGATAGTTGCTCATTTTTAAATGCGATTGCATATTTTTATTATTGTTTTTTGCATCTTTTGGGTGCACATCAATTACTTTAACAATCCAATCGGCTGCAGTTCCTGTTGTTGCTACTTTTAGTTTTGCTAAAATATCTCCTGCTAAGGTAAAATCTTCGGTCAATACATCCGTTTCAAAAACCAATACATCTGGTCTTCTTGCAGCAAAACGCTGATCGTCTGTCATGTATTTTCTAGGTGTAAAAACCGTTTTAATATCTTCAGAATACGGAACTGGGCGTTTGACATCACTAATAAATTCAATTCCTTTTGTGCTTTTCTTTGTAGCAGTTAATTTTTGATTTTCTGATAAAAACCAATCTTCTTTTACAGCTTGTTTTGGTGGCCAAACATCAAAAGAACTCCATTCTTTTTTCCCTGAATCATACACATAGGCTTCTGGCAATCCAGAATTTTTATCGCCACTTCCTTTTAAGAAATGATTAAAGAATTTAGATTCTATTTCTTTTTGAAATTTTAACGAAATTGAATCTCCGAAATAATAATTTCCAACAATGTTTTTCACAGAACTTCTAGACCATCCACCGTGATCCCAAGGTCCAAAAACCAAGGTATTGTAATTATTTGGTTGGTGTTTTTCAATTCCTTTATAGGTTTCTAACGGTCCGTATAAATCTTCTGCATCAAATTCTCCACCAACAACCATCGTTGCAACTGTAGCAGGAACCTTATCTAAATGCTGAATGATTCCTTTGCTTTTCCACACTTCATCGTAATTTGGGTGTTCAATAATTTCTTTCCAAAAGAAATCGTCTATTTTGTCGTTATTCTGTGGACTTAAATTATCGACCGTTTCTTTTCTAAAATACTTGTTTAAATTTTTTAACGGACCAGCATCTAAAAAGAATTGATATTGGTCTTGAGAATCCATTGTTGGTAAAGCATACCAAGCTGTATCTGTTGGCGTATCTTTATAAGCGCCAAACAAAGAAACAGCTCTAAAATAACTCAACAAAAAAGCGCCATTATGATGAAAATCATCAAAGAAAAAATCTGCAATTGATGCTTGTGGCGACGCTGCTTTTAAAGCTGGATGCGCATCAATCGTTGAAACTGTTGCGTAATGTCCTGGATATGAAATTCCCCAAGTACCAACTTTACCGTTATTGTTTTCTACATTATTAACCAACCAATCAATAGTGTCATATGTATCAGAAGTTTCATCAGTTTGCGTTCCTGTTTTATTCGGGATGTACGCACGCATATTGTCATAAACACCTTCACTCATCCAGCGTCCACGAACATCTTGATATACAACAATATTTCCTTCTTTCATTAATTGAATGTTCGGTCCAATTTTAGTTTTAAATTTCCCTTCTCCATACGGCGCACAACTATAAGGCGTTCGTTGTAATAAAATTGGATAGGTTTTACTTTGATCTTTAGGAGCGTAAATTACCGTAAATAATTTTGTTCCGTCTCGCATTTCAATGCTAACTTCTTTTTTAGTGTAATTATCTTGAACGTAGTTGTTTGATGTTTTTACTTCATCTTTATTAGTGGTGTTACAACTACTTATAAAAAGAAGAGAAAATAGCGATAAAACCGAGTAGAAAATTTGTTTTTTCATGATATAAGTTTGGATATTAATGAAGTAAATCTACAAAAGAAAAAACATTTAAGAATCATACAATTTAGTTAAATTGAATTTTAATACATTTATCGAATCATAAAATCAATTTTACAATGAAAAAAAGCATTTTTTTATTACTTGTTTTTGCACTATTTGGATGTAAAGATTCAGTTAAAAACGAGATTGAACAGAAAAAATTTCCAGCGTTAAAAGAAGGACGCTACAATGTTGCTTTTTTAATTATGGACGGAACTTTTAATACAGAACTTACTGCTCCGTACGATATTTTTCAACATACCATTTTTAGAGAAGGAATCAAACAAATGAATGTGTTTACAGTTGCAAATACTGATGAAGCAATTACCACTTTTGAAGGAATGCGAATTTTACCAGATTATAATTACCTAAAAGATAGTTTGCCAAAGATTGATATTTTGGTGGTGCCAAGTGCAGAGCATCATCTAGATTCTGATTTAGAAGATACAGCAATGATAGATTTTGTACAACGGGTTGATAAAGAAGCGCAGTTTATTACTTCGCATTGCGATGGCGCTTTTGTTTTGGCAAAAGCAGGAATCTTAAATGGAAAAGTTTCAACAACTTTTCCGAGTGATATTGACCAAATGAGAGCAACTTTTCCAGATTTAGACATTAGAAAAAATGTGCTATTTGTACATGACGGAAAATACATTACTTCTGCTGGTGGCGCAAAATCATTTGAAGCTGCTTTGTATTTATGTGAATATTTATACGGAAAAGAAATTGCAAAAACCTTGGCTGGTGGTTTGGTTATAGATTGGAATCTAGATGATGTTCCGCATTTGGTGGTAAAACAATAAATAATTGTCATTTCGAAATGAAAAACGATTGAGAAATCTACTTACAATAACCTTAAGCAAATAAAAAAGCGACTACTTAAAAGTAATCGCTTTTTTTATATAATTTGGTTTCAGTTTATCCTTTTAACCAAGCTTTTCTTAATTTAGTTTTAGCATTTTCTGCTGGTAAATCTTCTATTGCCAAACCAACTTGTTCAGCTTGAGGAACAATTGCAGTTCCTTCTAAGGTCATCGTTTTTCCGTCTCTTACAATTTCTAAACTAATTTTATCACCAGCTTTCCAAGCAAATGTTTTAACAATAATTGCGTTGGCTGTTTGTAAAGTAAAATCTTCTCCATTCACCTTCTTTAAAACATCATTCTCTTGAACTCCTAATGCAACTAATCCGCTATTTGTTTTCTTTAAAAAGTGAATTTCACGTTTTGCATTTACACCAATAAAAGGTTGGTTGCTGTTATCTATAAGATATCTAGTATTTACAGTTTGTGATTTTTTTACAATTCCTGCTTTCGCAAATAAAGCATCATAATCTATTGGAGTAGTTCCTTCTACATGATTTTTAAAAAATTCTCCAACAGCTGGATAGGTCATGGCAACAATTTCTGGAATGATTTCATCATCTTTAAATGGTTTATGGGCACCATATCTATCAGATAAATCTTTCATTAAATTTAAAACTCCGTAGGTTCCGTTGCTTTCTTCTCTTAAAATAATATCTAAAGACATGCTAATTAATGCTCCTTTCATGTAAACATTGCTGTAGTTTTTAGCATAGGTTGGTTCTAGAATATTTTTACTCATTTCTGTAAAAGACATTGTGTCATCAAAACGTTTAGAAATTGCAATTTTAGATTGCATTTCATTGATAAAATCTTGCTCGGTAATTAACCCTTGATTTACTTGAAATAAGTTTGCAAAATATTCTGTTGTACCTTCGTACATCCATAAATGTTTCGACATTTTTGGAGTGTTAAAATCAAAAGAATGAATTTCTTCTGAATGCACTGAAAGCGGAGAAACAATATGGAAAAACTCATGAGAAACTGTTCCGTTTATCATTCCGTTTGCCAATTGCTCTTTGGTGTAACTTTCTGGGTACACAACCGTTGTAGAAGATAAATGTTCTAGCGCTCCAAAGCTATTCCATTTATATACTTCTGGGTCAAATAAATACAGTAAAATATTGTATTCATTCGTTGTTTTAAATCCTTTTAAGAAATTAGATTGCGCTTGCACCATTTTCTTTAAATCTGCTTCCATGTCTTTTGCAGAATGCACATTTTTTGGAGAATAAACTGCCATCGTAACTTCAATTCCGTCTACAGTAAAGCTCACATTATTTAACGGAGCATACATAATTGGATTATCAGAAATTTCATCATAACGAGAAGCCACAAAAACATCTTTAGAATTGTCAGTTTTACTTGAGTTCTTGTTGATTAAAGAAGTAGTTTCATATAAATTGGTTGGATGAGAAACCGTAATTGTATAAGGAGTTTCTTTCTTTCCTTTAAAATATCCTACAAAACCAGGAAGATTTAAAAAGAAGTTTTTGCCTTCTTCGATGTTGGTTCCTGCCATTACATAAATTCCGTGTTTCAATTCAGAATCAAAAGTGTCATCAACCCAATAAGAAACTTTATCCATTTTTTTAGCGTTGTTTACTTGCCAAGAATTGTCGTCTAATTTCTGAACAGGCATTTCTTTTCCGTCATAATCAAAAGCTTTAAAATCAGAAACAAATCTTCCATAATTACTCATTGCATAGGTTCCTGGAACTATTGCCGGAATGTTATAAACAACTGTTTCTTCTTTGATTTTTTGTGGATTTACCTCAACTTGAACTTTATCATCAACAACATTGTTAAGGTTGATGCCAACTTCAATTAAGTCTTTTTTTACAGCTACATTAGAGGTAGAACAACTACCTAAAAAAGCGATGGTTATAATCGCAATAAATATTTTTTTCATGTTTTTTAAAATTTGGTCAAATATACTAACAAGACGCCCATATTATAAATAAGTAACAGTTCTTTAACAAAAGTTTATTTTTATATAACTCGAAACAAGTGTAAAAATAGTAGAATCAGTTAAAATCTTGTATTTTTGCAGCGCATGAGTGAATTAAGATTAACAGATTGGTTACCAACTACAAATAAGGAGGTAAAATTAAAAGGATGGGAAGCGTTAGATGTAATTCTTTTTAGCGGTGATGCCTATGTAGATCATCCATCTTTTGGGCCAGCAGTAATTGGTAGGATTTTAGAATCTTACGGATTACGAGTTGCAATTGTTCCACAACCTAGTGTTCACGATAATTTACAAGATTTTGAAAAGTTAGGAAAACCAAGATTGTTTTTTGGTGTTACCGGTGGATGTATGGATCCGATGGTTTCTAATTATACCGCAAGTAAAAGACGAAGAGAGAAGGATGCCTATACACCAAATGGCGACAAAGGTTTTAGACCCGATTATGCAACCTCTGTATATTCTAAAATATTAAAAGAAAAATTCCCTGAAGTTCCTGTTTTAATTGGCGGAATCGAAGCTTCGTTAAGACGCGTAACGCATTACGATTATTGGTCAGATAAATTATTGCCAACTATTTTAGAAACGTCTAAAGCAGATATGTTGGTATACGGAATGGGAGAACAACCGTTGCGAGAAATTGTAGAGTTATTACAAAAGGGCGTTCCATTTTCGAGTTTAAAAAACATCAAACAAACGGCTGTTTTTGTCAATCAAAAAGAAGAGAAAATCCCTGTTGTAAATGATTGGGAAGATGTAACCATCAATTCTCATGAAGCATGTTTGGCTGATAAAAAAACATTTGCATCTAACTTTAAAGTGATTGAGCAAGAGTCAAATAAATTAAAAGCAAGAAGAATATTCCAAGAAGTTGGAGAAAATACGTTGGTGATAAATCCGCCATTTCCTACAATGACCGAAAAGGAAATTGATGCTTCTTTTGATTTGCCTTTTACGCGTTTACCGCACCCAAAATATAACAAACGTGGACCAATTCCTGCGTTTGAAATGATTAAGTTTTCTATCAATATTCACCGTGGTTGTTTTGGTGGATGTAGTTTTTGTACGATTTCTGCACATCAAGGAAAATTTATTGCAAGCAGAAGTCAAGAATCTATTTTAAAAGAAATTGATACGGTTGCAAACATGCCAGATTTTAAAGGTTATTTGTCTGATATTGGCGGGCCTTCGGCAAACATGTATCAGATGAAAGGGAAAGTACAATCTATCTGCGATAAATGTGTTGCGCCAAGTTGTATTTCGCCAGTAATCTGTAGCAATTTAGATACTTCTCATAAACCGTTAACGGAATTGTATCAAGCAGTTGATAAACATCCGAAAGTGAAAAAATCGTTTGTTAGTAGCGGAATTCGACACGATATGTTGGTGCCAGAATTTAATAAAAATGCAGATCCAAAAGAATTAGATGCTTTTACAGAAGAGGTAATGACGAATCATGTTTCAGGTCGATTAAAAGTAGCACCAGAACATACTTCTGATCCGGTTTTAAAGCTGATGCGTAAGCCGTCTTTTAAATATTTCCATATGTTTAAAGAACGTTTTGATAGAATTAATATCAAGAAAAAATTAAACTTACAATTAATTCCGTATTTTATATCGAGTCATCCTGCAAGTGAAGTAGAAGACATGGCAAACTTGGCAGCTGAAACAAAAGACATGGGCTTTCAGTTAGAACAAGTACAAGGTTTTACACCAACACCAATGACTGTTGCAACGGTAATTTATTATTCTGGTTATCATCCATACACCTTAAAACCAACGAAAACTCCGAAAACAAAAAAAGAACGAGAAGATCAACATCGTTTTTTCTTTTGGTATAAAAAAGAGAATAAAGATTGGATTAGAAACACACTAAATAAAGTTGGAAGACAAGATTTATTAAAGGTGTTGTTGCCAGATAATAATTCTTGGAAGAAAAACAAAAAAGCAGCAGAAACGAAGAATACGTTTGATGATGCCATCCCTTTTAATCAACGTAAAAAGAAAGTGTCTAGAGCTCCAAAAAACAAGAAAAGGAGAAGATAGTTTGTGTTTCGCTAATATTAAGAATGTGATTCTGTTTTAATAATCTAAATCTTGAGTTAGCGAAGTTCCCAAAAAACTCCCTTTAGAAACAAACGGTAATACTGTTCTTAGAAAGATTAAGAAAAGAAAAGATTCTTATTTGTGAATTATTCTTACTTTTAGGATTGATTATTTAAACAACCAATCTAATGAAACTTACCAAACCTGTTTTTTTACTATTTTTTTCTTTAATCATAAGTAGCGCAGCTCAAGCGCAAGATTATTTTTTTAAAGATAAAGCGCCTTTTAATAAAGTCATTCCAACTCCTGAAGAATTTCTGGGTTATCCAATCGGAGAACAACACACTCGACACGATCAAATCGTTGCGTATTTTTATAAACTCGCAGAAGTATCAGACAGAGCTACCATAGAAGTGTACGGAAAAACACACGAAAACAGAAAGTTGGTGATGCTCACCATTTCAACTAAAAGTAATTTATCAAACTTAGCATCCATAAAACAACAACATTTACAATTTGTAAATCCGAGTTTGAGTCCAAAAAACTACGATGAAGTTCCTGTTTTTATTCAATTAGGATACAATGTTCACGGAAATGAACCATCGAGTTCTGAAGCAGCATTATTAACGGCTTATACGTTGGTTGCATCAAACAATGCTGAAGTAACAAATTACTTAAATAAATCTGTCATTTTTATTGATCCAACGATCAATCCAGACGGAAGAGACCGACATACACAATGGGCAAATCAATTCAAAGCAAAACAATTAGTTTCTGACAATACAGATGCAGAACACAACGAAGCTTGGCCAAGAGGAAGAACAAATCATTATTGGTTTGATTTAAACAGAGATTGGTTATTGGGAGTTCATCCAGAAAGTCAAGGGAAATTAAAATGGATGCACAGTTGGTATCCAAATGTGGTGACAGATTTTCATGAAATGGGAACCAATAGCAATCACTTTTTTGAGCCAATGAAACCAATTGGTTCTTTAGATCCTATTATGCCAAAAGAAAATTACGAAGATTTAAATAATTTATTTGCGCCGTATTTTTCATCTGCGTTGGATAAAATAGGTTCTTTTTATTATACCAAAGAATCGTTTGACGGAACCTATCCTGGTTATGGTTCTTCGTATCCAGATTTACAAGGTGGTTTGGCATTGTTGTTTGAACAAGCAAGTTCTCGCGGACATGTACAAGATACAGATTATGGGAAAATTACTTTTGCGTTTACAATCAGAAACCAATACACTTCTGGTTTTGCAACCATAAAAGCAGCGGTTGAGAATAAAGCGTTTTTAAGAAAATACCAACAAACATTTTTCAAATCTGCAATGACTCAAAAAGCAAAAACGGGTTTTGCAGGATATGAATTTGGAGATGCTTTTGATAAGAACCGTAATAAAGCATTTGTAGAGCAACTATTATCGCACAAAATTAAAGTATATAAAAAAGGAGAGAAATTTGTGGTTCCGCTAAAGCAACCACAACACAGAATGGTGCAAACCATGTTCGAAACGTATTCTAAATATAGCGATAGTGTGTATTATGATGCATCGGCTTGGAGTGTTGCCAATTTCTATAATATGAAATACAAAGGATTGAAATCTGTACGTTTAGGAACAGAAATTACATCTGCAGACGGAATTGTAAATAACGCAAAAATCCTAAGAGCAAACTACGCGTATATAATTGATTGGGACGATTATAATACGCCAGCAGCCTTGTATTATATGCAATCTAAAGGATTAACAGTTGCTTCGGCATTCAAACCTTTTACGATAAACACATCAGACGGAAATAAAAGTTTTAACTACGGAAGTTTATTAATTCCGATTAGTAAACAGAAAAAAACAAGTGCAGAAGTGTATCAAATTGTGTCTGATGCACAAGCCAAATACAATGTTCCAATTTTCGGAACAAATAGTGGTTATAGCATTAAAGGAATTGATTTAGGCTCAAATAATTTTAGAGCGTTGAGCAAGCCAAAAGTTGCCATGTTGATTGGAGAAGGCGTAAATTCTTTAGAGGCAGGAGAAGTTTGGCATTTGTTAGATACAAGAGTAGATATGCCAATCACAAAAATTAGAATGAACAGCTTTGGAAGAGCAAATTTGGATAAGTACAATACCTTAGTTATCGTCTCTGGAAGTTATGCTGAATTGGATTCTGTGCAAAGACAAAAACTAAAAACATGGACGTCTAAAGGAAATACCATTGTTACTATTGCTGGCGGATCTAAATGGTTGATAGACAAAAAAATGGTCAAAGAAAGTTTTACAAAGAAGCCAAAACCGAAATCAAAAGAAATAGTTGAAACGAAAAGATTACCGTATGTGGATGCCGGAGAAAATAGAGGTAGAGATAGAATTGGCGGAATTATTTTAGAAGTAGATTTAGATGTTACGCATCCTTTAGGTTTTGGATATCGTTCTGCTAAAATGCCAGTGTATAAAAATAATATGGTGTTTTTAGCGCCAAGTAAAAATCAGTATGCAACAATTGCAAAGTATTCTGAAAATCCACATATAGATGGATTTATCACCAAAAAGAATATTGATACTTTTATAAAACCATCAGCATCATTAATTGTTAGCCCAATTGGTAGAGGTAGAGCAGTTATGTTTGCTGATAATCCTAATTTTAGAGGTGCTTGGTACGGAACAAATAAATTGTTTTTAAACGCATTGTTTTTTGGAAATCAATTTTAAAATCAAAAAAAACTAACCAACTTAAGTGTATTATCATGACTAAAAAACTAATTCTAATTTTTGCTTTCATTTTTAGCTTGCAAGGATTTTCACAAAAAGAATATTTGGGCGATGGTCCTTATTCACAGTTAATTATTAGAGGTGTAATGTTGATAAATGGTGACGGTTCTCCTCCTCGTGGACCGATGGATATTGTTGTAGAAGACAACAAAATTGTAAGCATGCAAATTGTAGGTTATCCAGGAGTAAAAATCAATGAAAGTAGAAGGCCAAAACTAAAACGAGGAGGAAAAGAATTGGATGCAAATGGCATGTATTTATTACCAGGTTTTATAGACATGCACGGACATATTGGAGGTGCTGCTCAAGGAGCAAGTCCAGAATATGTTTTTAAACTTTGGATGGCTCACGGAATAACTTCTGTTAGACAACCAAGTGGACGAAATGCAATCGGATTAAAAAAACAAAGTGCAGCAAATACAATTGTTGCTCCTAGAATTTTTGAATATACAGGTTTTGGTTCTGGTGCTAAAAAACCAATTACAACTCCAGATGAGGCAATTGCTTGGGTTCGAATGAATGCGAAAAATGGCGCAGACGGAATTAAATTTTTTGGTGCAGAGCCAGAAATTATGGATGCTGCCATCAAAGAAAATAAAAGATTAGGATTAAAATCTACAGCGCATCATGCACAATTAAGTGTTTCACGTTGGAATGTATTGCATTCTGCAAGAGCAGGAATGACGTCAATGGAACATTGGTATGGATTGCCAGAAGCGTTGTTTAATGATAAAACGGTTCAAAATTATCCGGCAGATTATAATTATCAAAATGAACAACATCGTTTTGAACAAGCTGGTAAATTGTGGAAACAAGCAGCAAAACCGTATTCTGAACATTGGAATAATGTTATGGATGAATTGTTGAGTTTAGATTTTACGCTAGATCCAACGTTTAATATTTACGAAGCAAGTAGAGATCTACAACGCGCTCGTAGAGCAGAATGGCACGAAGATTATACCTTACCTTCTCTATGGAAATTTTACGAACCAAGTAAAATAAGTCATGGAAGTTATTGGCATTATTGGGGAACAGAACAAGAAGTGCAATGGAAAGAAAATTATAGACTTTGGATGACCTTTGTTAATGAATATAAAAATAGAGGAGGTCGAGTTACAGTTGGTACAGATTCAGGATTTATATATCAATTGTATGGTTTTGCGTATGCAAGAGAACTTGAATTATTACGTGAAGCAGGATTTCATCCGTTAGAAATAATTAGAGCTGCTACTTTAAATGGAGCAGAAGCATTGGGTTGGGAAGATAAAATAGGTTCTGTACAAATAGGGAAGTTAGCAGATTTTGTAATTGTTGAAGAAAATCCGTTGGTAAACTTAAAAGTACTTTACGGAACAGGAGCAATTAAGTTAACTGAAGACAATGAGGTAGTTCGAGTTGGTGGTGTTAAATACACGATTAAAGACGGAATCATATACGATGCAAAGCGATTATTAGCTGATGTTAAGAAAATGGTAGATGTAGAAAAAGCTAAAACCAATTGGAAATTAAAACAGCCAGGAATCAAAAATTAAGCACATTTCAAACCAAACAATATGAGAGCAGTTATAAAAAATAGTTTACTATTACTTTGCTTTGTGTTTTTTACAAATGCAACTCCTGTAAATGATGGCTATCCAAAGAACCCAAATATTGATGTCATCAATTACATTTTTAAAATCGAATTGTCTGATACTACAGATGAAATTGTTGTTGACCTTACGGTAGATGTTCGTTTTGTTGGTAAAGATGTTAAAAAAATGAGATTGGATTTGATAAACGCATCCAGTAAACTTGGTAACAAAGGAATGATGGTGAGTAGTGTTTCATCTAATGGAAACGCATTAAAATTTACGCATAACAATGATGAACTATTTATTCATTTGTCAGAACCTTCTAAGAAAAATCAACGAACAAAAATTCAAATTCAATACAAAGGAATTCCTGCAAATGGTTTAAAGATTGCTGATAATATGCACGGAGATCGTGCTTTTTTTAGTGACAATTGGCCAAATCGTGGACGTCATTGGTTGGCAACTGTAGATCATCCTTCAGATAAAGCAATGTGTGAGTTTATCATAACTGCGCCAGATCATTATCAGATCGTTTCAAATGGGTTGAAAATTGAAGAAACAAATTTAGACGATAATAAACGTCTCACGCATTGGAAACAATCTGTACCAATCGCTTCTTGGTTGTATGTATTGGGAGCTGCAGATTTTGCGGTGCAATATGTGGATGAGTTTGATGGAAAATCAATTCAGACTTGGGTTTTTAAACAAGATAGAGATGCTGGTTTTTATGATTTTGCTATTCCAACAAAAAAAACCTTAGAATTTTATAGCGAATATGTTGGGCCGTTTTCATACGAGAAATTAGCAAACATTCAATCGAATAGTGTAAGTGGAGGAATGGAAGCAGCATCGGCAATTTTGTATAGCGCCAGTTCTGTAAAAGGAGATCGAAATACACGTTGGAGAAATGTTGTGATTCATGAAATTGCACATCAATGGTTTGGGAATGCTGTGACAGAATATGATTGGGATGATATCTGGTTGAGTGAAGGTTTTGCAACCTATTTTACATTGTTGTTTATTGAGCATGAATACGGACGTGATGAATTTGTGGAGGGATTAAAATCGAGTCAGATAAGAGTAGATGATTTTTATCAAAAGAACCCAAAATACACCATTATTCATGACAATTTAAAAGACATGAAAGATGTGACGAGTTCTCAAACGTATCAAAAGGGAAGTTGGATTTTACACATGTTGCGTGGAATGATTGGAACGGATACTTTTTGGAAAGGCATAAAAACATATTATAAAGAACACCAAGATTTAAATGCGACTACAGCTGATTTTAAACGCGTGATGGAAGAAGTTTCAGGAAGAGATTTAACCGTTTTTTTTGAACAATGGTTGTATAAACCAGGAACTTTAAATTTAAAAGGAAACTGGAAGTACAATAAAAGAAAAAGTGAAATAACAGTAGCATTAAATCAAGTACAAAAAGATGGAAGCATTTTTGAAATGCCGCTAGAAATTGAAATCGATTTTGGAAATAACAAAAAACAAGTAGAGGTTATTCAAATCAAAGGAAAGTCAAATAGCTTTCAACTAAAAGTAACTTCTGAGCCAAAAAACATTGTGGTTGATCCCAATTTGTGGGTGTTAAAAACGGTGGATTTTAAGAAGAAATAAAAAACTAATTAGGTAAAAAAATATTTTTATTAGCAGCAGATCTTGTTCTCTTGTATTGGAGGGCAAGGAATAGTCCCGTAAGAGCAAAATACACAGCAATCTCCTTCTTTTGGTTTTAGAACTGTTTTACAACTTTCACATTCGTAAAAAAACTGACAAGCGGTAGTTGGCATATCTTCTACTTTTTTATGCCCGCATTTTGGACAAGTAATTTCTGATTTTAATTGAATTTCCATTCCTTTTATTTTTTATCTATTACTTTATATCCTGTTAAATTTATTACTTTTTCTATCTCTTCTTCATTGGTTTTGGTTTTGTCAAATGCAATGATTGCATTCCCATTTTCGTAGGACGCTTTTGAGTCTACAATTCCGTTGAGTTTATTTACTTCGTGATGAACATGAACTTCACAACTCGCACAAGTCATTCCACTGATTTTAAATTCCGTTGTTTTAACGTTCGATTTATCAACTATAATTATTTGCTTTTCTATGTTTGAGTAGAAGATTCCTGAGTAGATTGGGAATGCTAACATTGCAATGGCAAATACCGTTACAATTCCTAAGAATTTTTTTGATTGTATGAATTTTGGCTTTTCATCTGTTTCACATTCACAATCAATTTCTTTTAGAGGTTTTAGTTTTTGATACCAAGCAAAAGCAAGAACTAAAATTGTAAGTCCAATTAAATAAGGTCTAAAAGGTTCTATCCAAGAAAATGTTGAAGCAACTCCACTTGTTCCTACGATTAGAGCTAAAATCGGCGTAATACAACATAATGAAGCGGTAATTGCAGCTAATAAACCTGTACCAATTAATTTATTTTTACTTTTCATCTTTTATTGACTTTTGAATATCAAAACTATATTAAGTTAAGAGTATTATTAATCACAGACTTTACAATCTTCTTTCTCTTGAAGCTCGCCAACGAGCTTTCCATCATCATTTAAAACATAACCACAACAATCCATAAAACCTTGTGCAATTAATTTTCGAGCACGCTGAATTTGAGATTTTGTTGTTGGTAAAGATTGTTTTAATTGGTTGGCAACTTCTTGCTGTTTCAAACCTTTAATGTCTGATAAAAAGATAGGATCACGATATTTTTTTGGTAAACTTTGTAAAATGCCACGCAAACAATCTTTTTCTGTATGCTCGTCTTCTTCTAAAATTGTTTCAGCTTCAAAATTAGCAATTTCAAAAGTTTGATTGGTAGATTCCCAATAATCTAAAATGGAATTCCGAGCCACCGTAAAACACCAAGATTTTAGTTTTTTAATATCTTTTAACGTGTGCAGTTTCGTGTGAATTTTGATAAAGGTATTCTGTAAAATATCATCAGCAATAGCAACATCTTTTACTTTGCTAATAATAAATCTTTTTAAATCTTCAGAATAGGTGGTCCAAACTTGTTGTGTAGTCATAGAATTTATATGTGTCATTGCGAAAGAGGTACGATTGAATCAATCTTTCAAATTGATGAGATTGCCACGTCATACTTCCTCGCAATGACATTATTTTAAATTAACAATTACAATTGTTACAAGAACAATTTTCGCAAGTGCAATTAGAACAACTTCCTGTTTTGCAACCTTCACAATTACAAGTACATTCATTTTTATTTTTCATGATAGTATGTTTTAAATTCACTTAATAGACAAAAAAGGTACAAAAAAGATGCATCATTACTTAAAAATATTTTTTTAATTCTTTTCGAACCGGAATTGATTTGATGGGAGAAATATTTGTGCCTCCAGTATTACCACGCGGAACCCAAATCAAAGTAAACAGGAGAGAAGCAAGCATTCTAAATACTTGTCCAATCATTTCTTTACCATTGTTGGTTTTTATTCCGAATACAAACATCCAATAATGACTAATTGTATGTCGACAAACATGTTTTTGTCCTAAAATGTGTGCATTCTCAAAATGATAAAATGCAACAGCAGGCTCTTTTAATTTTAGTGCTTTTTTTCCTAATTGGAGCTGTTTGTAGAATTCGGTTTTTAAAAGTTGTATTGACATGTTGTTTTTTAAGTAGACTTTTAAAAAATGGATTAGATGCAAATCTCACAAAAACAAGCCCTCTCTAATACCGTCATAGAATCTGGCAGACGAGTGTCAATCACTTGAAGCGAACATAATGTAAGGGTCAAATTATAATTAAAGTTACAATATAAATCGACCTATTTTGTTTTTTGTGTCACCTTGAGCGGAGTCGAAAGGTCATCAATGGAAAAGAAAAGAATAAACAAATCTCATCTTGATATTGCCAACATACTGTCATTTTTAGAAATTAATTTTTTAAAATCCTTCGTCTACGCTCAGGATAAGCGATTCAGAAAGTTTTTTAATAAAAAACTTGTTCTCTGTAGATACCTGTTTTCACAGGCATAAGCGATTCACACAAAATTCTTAATAGAATTTTGGTTCTCTGCTTACATGTTCCTCCTATATTGCCCACCAACTTTAAACAACGCTTCCGTAATTTGTCCTAAAGAACAAAACTTGGTTGCTTCCATTAGTTTGTCAAATAAGTTTTCATTCTGTACAGCTGCTTCTTGTAAAATTGCCAAATGCTCTTGTACTTTTTCGTCATTAGCTTTGTTTAACAATTCTTTCGTCTGTATTTGATATTGCTTCTCTTCTTCAGTCGCTCTAATCACCTCTGCAGGTTGCACTGTCGGAGAACCTTTAGAACTCAAAAAGGTATTTACACCAATAATTGGAAATTCTCCATTGTGTTTCAACGTTTCGTAGTACAAACTTTCTTCTTGTATTTTAGAACGTTGATACATCGTTTCCATTGCACCTAAAACACCGCCACGTTCGGTAATTCTATCAAATTCTGTTAAAACAGCTTCTTCTACTAAATCAGTCAATTCTTCAATAATAAATGCTCCTTGAATCGGATTTTCATTCTTCGTCAATCCCAATTCTTTGTTGATGATTAACTGAATTGCCATCGCTCTACGAACAGATTCTTCAGTCGGTGTTGTAATCGCTTCATCGTAGGCATTGGTGTGTAAAGAATTACAGTTGTCATTAATTGCATACAGCGCTTGTAATGTTGTACGGATATCATTAAAATCAATTTCCTGCGCGTGTAGAGAACGTCCAGAAGTTTGAATGTGATACTTTAACATTTGTGCTCTCGGATTTGCTCCGTATTTATATTTCATGGCTTTTGCCCAAATCTTACGAGCAACTCTACCAATTACAGAATATTCTGGGTCAATTCCGTTTGAGAAAAAGAACGATAAATTCGGTCCGAATTTATTAATGTCCATACCTCTCGATAAATAATATTCTACATAGGTAAATCCGTTTGATAAAGTCAACGCTAATTGTGTAATTGGGTTTGCGCCAGCTTCTGCAATATGATATCCAGAAATAGAAACCGAATAAAAGTTACGCACTTGCTTTTCTATAAAATATTCTTGTACATCGCCCATCAATCGCAACGCAAATTCTGTAGAAAAAATACAGGTATTTTGTGCTTGATCTTCTTTTAAAATATCTGCTTGTACTGTTCCTCTAACTTGACTTAACGTTTCCGTTTTTATTTGTTGATACACATTCGCAGGTAAAATCATGTCACCAGTTAAACCTAATAACATCAACCCTAATCCGTTGTTTCCTTCAGGTAAATCTCCTTGATAAACTGGTCTGTCTAATCCTTTTGAATCGTAAATCTCTTTAAATTTCGCTTCTACTTGTTTTTCTAACTTGTGCTCTTTAATATATTTCTCACAATTCTGATCAATGGCTGCATTCATAAAGAAACCTAACAACATCGGCGCTGGTCCGTTAATCGTCATCGAAACAGAAGTCATTGCGTGACTTAAATCAAAACCAGAATATAATTTCTTAGCATCATCTAAACAGCAAATTGAAACTCCTGCATTACCAATTTTACCGTAAATATCTGGTCTAACGCCAGGATCATTTCCGTATAAAGTAACCGAATCAAAAGCCGTTGATAAACGCTTTGCATCCATTCCTAAACTCACATAATGGAAACGTCTGTTGGTTCTTTCTGGCCCTCCTTCTCCTGCAAACATTCTTGTTGGGTCTTCTCCAGTTCTTTTAAACGGATACAATCCTGATGCAAAAGGAAACTCTCCTGGAACGTTTTCTTGTAAATTCCAACGTAATAAATCGCCCCAAGCTTCATATTTTGGTAAACTAATCTTAGGTATTTTCGAATGTGAAAGCGATTCGCTGTGTGTTTCTATATTGATTTCTTTTCCACGAACTTTAAAGGTGTACATTGGGTTTTTATACTTCTGTACTTTCTCTTTCCAGTTTAAAATGATTTCCCAGTTTAAAGGATCGAAGTTTAGTTTTACTTTCTCGAACTGTGCTAAAAGTAGCTTAATAAATTCTTTGTCATCTCGAGCGGAATCAAGAGAGAGTATCTTATCTTCATTCAGTCCAGTTTTTATAATTTCTACAGACGAATTTGTAATTGATTCTATCGTTTGATAAATTCCATATAATTTTTGAGCAACCACAACTTGATCTTCTACTTTTTTGTCATAAGCTCTATTGCTTTCAGATATTTCTGATAAATAACGAACTCTACTTGGCGGAATCACAAAGATTTTTTCAGACATTTCTTTGGTGATCTCCATGTTGGTTTTTAAATCAACTCCAGTTTTTTCAACCAATGTATCCATAATACGTTTGTACAACGTATTCATTCCTGGATCGTTAAACTGTGAAGCGATGGTTCCAAATACAGGCATGTCATCCATATGAACATCCCATAAATGATTGTTGCGCATGTATTGTTTTTTTACATCGCGAATGGCATCTAAAGCACCACGTTTATCAAACTTATTGATGGCAACTAAATCAGCAAAATCTAACATATCGATTTTTTCTAATTGTGTTGCAGCTCCAAATTCTGGAGTCATCACATATAAAGAAGTATCAGAATGTTCTATAATTTCTGTGTCGGATTGTCCAATTCCAGAGGTTTCTAAAATGATTAAATCAAACTCAGCAGCTTTTAAAACTTCAATCGCTTCATTGACATATTTTGATAAGGCTAAATTAGATTGACGCGTTGCTAACGAACGCATATACACTCTAGAATCGTTGATTGCATTCATGCGAATACGGTCTCCTAAAAGTGCGCCTCCAGTTTTTCTTTTTGATGGATCAACAGAAATCAATCCGACTGTTTTTTCTGGAAAATCAATTAAAAACCGACGAACCAATTCATCTACTAATGAAGATTTTCCTGCGCCACCAGTTCCTGTAATTCCTAAAACCGGGGTTTTAGAATCTTTATTTTTTATGTGGATTGCATCTAAAGTATCTTTAGCAACTTCAGGAAAGTTTTCTGCAGAAGAAATAATTCTGGCAATACTACCTACATCTTTTTTGGCTAAATCGTTTAGGTCAACTTTCAAAACATCACCGATAGCATAATCAGATTGTTTTACCAAGTCATTTATCATTCCTTGTAAACCTAATTCGCGACCATCATCAGGAGCATAAATTCGTGTAATTCCGTAATCCATCAATTCTTTGATTTCTTCAGGTAGAATTACACCGCCACCGCCGCCAAAGATTTTAATATGTTCAGCGCCTTTTTCTTTTAGTAAGTCGTACATGTATTTAAAATACTCGTTATGTCCGCCTTGATATGAAGTCATTGCAATAGCATTTGCATCTTCTTGTATGGCGCAGTTTACAACTTCTTCAACACTTCTATCATGACCTAAATGAATTACTTCTACGCCAGTAGATTGAATAATTCGTCTCATAATATTTATTGCTGCGTCGTGTCCATCAAATAATGATGCTGCGGTTACAATTCTTACTTTATGTATTGGTTTATAAGGTGCTATTTGTTCCATTCGTAATAAATCAAAATTTTGAGTGCGCAATTTACGGAATTCTTAAAAAATAATTTGATTCTTTGCGTAGTTTTAAAATTTATAAATTCTTTTTGGTATGTTTTTTGCTAATTATACTTTGATAACTTTAACTATTTTCTGATGAAAAAACTCATATTATTATTTCTGTCAACTTTTTTATTTGTTTCGTGTAGTAGTGTAAGAGTGGTTACGGATTATGATTCTAAAACAGATTTTTCTAAATATAAAACCTTTGCATTTTACAAAAGCGGAATTGACAAAGCGAAGATTTCTGATATTGATAAGCGTAGAATATTAAAAGCAATTGAAGTGGAATTACTTGCAAAAGGATTTAAGAAATCTGAGAATCCAGACATGTTGGTGAGTATTTTTGCAAAGTCAAGAAAAAATATCCAAGTAGATTCTAGAGTAAATCCCCCTTATGGTTATTGGTATCCATCGTATTATTATGGAAGAGAAAGACTTCGAGTAACAAAACAAACAGAAGGAACTTTGTTTATTGATTTTATTGATGTAGAAAATAAAAAACTAATATGGCAAGGAATTGGTTCTGGAGCATTAGGCGCAAAAACGGGTGTAAAGAAAGAAGAGAGGATTCAAACATTTGTAAAAGAAATTATGAGTAAATATCCACCAGAGAAAAAGAAGTAAAAATTAAATGCTAATTTTGCTACATGTTTAAACCTCGAATTGAATTAGAATCCGATGACTTTTATTTTAACGAAGAAGGTTATCGAGTATTTACAGAAAAGTATCATTTAAAAAGGGGTTATTGCTGTAAAAGTGGTTGTAAGCATTGTCCGTATGGTTACGATAAAAAGACAGATAGCTTTAAAACAAAATAATTTTTTAAATTTCAATTATTTGTGTATATTTATAAATATTAAAATTTAAAATGTCACGTTTAAGTCAACTGCTACAATATAGAAAACATCTAGAAGATAGATATCGCAGATTGCTAGAAAAATCTAGCGATTATAGGTATGTTGACGAAATTAAAAGCGATAGAGCTGCTTATAAAGCCATGAAAATCCGTGGTAAATTAAATAGGATTAACTATTTAAACAAAGAAATTTCTTAAAATTATTTCCATTTCTTCTTGTAATTCACTCGCTTTATGCATCGCCGAATTTGCAAAATTTTCATCATTTGAAGCATAAATAATTCCACGAGAAGAATTGATTAATAAGCCAACTGAATCTGACATTCCGTATTTACAAACGTCTTGTAGATTTCCGCCTTGAGCACCAACACCAGGAACTAATAAAAAACTATTCGGAACAATTTTTCTGATTTCTTTAAAGTATTCTGCTTTTGTTGCACCAACAACATACATTAGGTTTTCTGAGTTTTCCCAAGATGTAGAAGTTTCTATAACCTCTTTATACAATTCTTTTTCATTTACCAATTTTGTTTGAAAATCGAAAGCACCTTCGTTAGATGTCAATGCTAATAAAATAGTGTATTTGTCTTTAAAAGCTAAAAATGGTTCAACCGAATCTTTTCCCATATACGGTGCAACCGTAACAGAATCAAACGCTAAATCTTCAAAAAAAGCTTTTGCGTACATGCTAGATGTATTGCCAATATCGCCACGTTTTGCATCTGCAATTGTAAAAATTTCTGGATACTTTTTATTGATGTATTGAATGGTTTTTTCTAGTGATTGCCAACCTTTGATTCCGTATGCTTCATAAAAAGCAGTGTTCGGTTTGTAAGCCACACACAAATGATGCGTGGCGTCAATAATTGCTTTGTTAAATGCAAAAATGGGGTCTTCTTCTTGTAATAAATGTTGAGGTATTTTAGTGATATCAACATCTAAACCAATACATAAAAATGATTTTTTTAGATGGATTTGCTCAATAAGTTGCTTTGTTGTCATTCAAACAGTAATAAAGTTTAGCAAAGGTACTTAATTTTGATAGTTTATCTATATTTGTTTTCGATGTAAAAGTGTTTTTACAATCATTTCTTGTAAGAATCTTACTTAAGTATTGACCAAGTAACAAACTAATAATCATGATTAAAAAAATCACTTTATTTTTGCTTTTATCTTTAATTCTAGCCGGATGTAACCTCAAATCTCCAACGAATTTTACAGAAGAAGCATTGAAAGATTCTTTTTTTGACATCAATAATAAATCGATTCAATTTAAAGAAATCTTAACAAAACATAAAGGGCAAAAAATACTCATAAATGTTTGGGCTTCTTGGTGTAGAGATTGTGTAGTT
Source organism: uncultured Flavobacteriaceae bacterium (assembly GCA_913065125.1). GTDB lineage: Bacteria > Bacteroidota > Bacteroidia > Flavobacteriales > Flavobacteriaceae > Polaribacter > Polaribacter gochangensis. The sequence continues at coordinate 138,671 of CAJYAG010000004.1, forward strand.
GGTTTTCCCAATTTAAAAGAGTTTCAAAAAAACAACCCAACTGTAAAATATGTTTTTCTTTCTACAAACAGAAGTGTTTTTAGTTGGAAAAAAGCTATTGATAAATACGAACTTCAAGGAGATCATTATTTTGTGAAAAATGGATTGAATAGTGCATTCGGTGATTTTTTAAATTCTAATTGGGTTCCGAGATACTTGGTAGTAAACGAAAACGGGACTTTAGATTTGTTTAAAGCAAAAAAGATTACCGATAAAAGCATAGTTGAAGCCTTAAAAAAATAACGTATTTTTGCAGCGTTTAACAGTAAAATAGTATCCATGAGAAGTAAAATTGTTGCAGGTAATTGGAAAATGAATAATGATGTTGAGGAGACAAAAAGTTTGGTAAAAGGAATCAGAAAAGCAATAAAAAGACTTCCTTTAGCAAACACAAGAGTGCTAGTTTCGCCAACATTTGTAAACTTAACCAGTGCAATTAAAAAAGCTAAAAAATCCAACATAGAAGTTGTTGCTCAAAACATGCATCAAGAAAATAATGGCGCTTTTACTGGCGAAATTTCTGCTGATATGTTAAAAAATATTGGCGTAGAAACCGTTATTATTGGTCACTCTGAAAGAAGATCAATATTTGGTGAAACAGATGAACTCCTTGCGAAAAAAGTAAATCAAGCAATTCAAAATGATATGGAAGTCATTTTTTGTTTTGGAGAGCAATTGGAAGATAGAAAATTGGACAATCATTTTACCGTTGTACAGCATCAATTAGAACACGGATTGTTTCATTTAGAAGCTATAGCTTGGAATCAGATTGTGTTGGCGTACGAACCAGTTTGGGCAATTGGCACAGGAGAAACTGCGTCACCAGAACAAGCACAAGAAATGCATGCTTTTATCAGAAAATTACTTCAAGAAAAATACAATACAAGTGTTGCCGATAATACATCGATTTTATACGGCGGAAGCGTAAAACCTTCGAACGCAAATGAAATATTTTCTAAACAAGATGTAGATGGTGGTTTAATTGGCGGAGCATCTTTAAATGTAGAAGATTTTACTAAAATTATTAAAGCGATTTAATGGATCATATTTATATAGAATATAATTTTGTTGTTGAACCAACAGCACCTGGAACAGAAATTTTAATTGCAGAATTAGGCTTTGCTGGATTTGAAAGTTTTGTTGAAAATGAAAACGGCGTAACTGCTTATATTCAAAAAGAAGATTGGAATGCCGATATTTTAGAGGATGTTTCAGTTTTAAAATCTGAAGAATTTGCGATTACTTTTGATAAAAATGAAGTAGCGCAAACTAATTGGAACAGCGAATGGGAAAAGAATTTTGAAGCGATTCAGGTTGATGATTTGGTAAGTGTTCGCGCACCTTTTCACGAAGATAAAAAACTAAAATATGATATTGTTATTGAGCCAAAAATGAGTTTTGGAACAGGTCATCATGAAACAACACACATGATGATTCAGCATTTGTTAGCATTAGATTTAGAAAATAAAAAAACGCTTGATATGGGTTGTGGAACTGGAATTTTAGCAATTTTTGCTGAAATGAAAGGCGCAAAACCAATTGACGGAATTGATATTGATAATTGGTGCTACATTAACTCCGTCGAAAATGCTGAAAGAAATAAATGCAAGCATATTTCGTTTTATGAAGGAGATGCAAGTTTATTAACAACTCAGAACTATGATGTTATCATTGCAAACATCAACAGAAATATTTTGTTGAATGATATGGAAACATATACTAAATGTTTAAACGAAAACGGAATCTTATTATTGAGTGGTTTTTACAAGGAAGATATTCCGACCATTGATGCAGAAGTTTCTAAATTTGGTTTGCAGTTGCAAAAAACAATTGAAAGAAATAATTGGGTTTCACTAAAATATTTAAAGGAGTAATTGTATATTTATTTTTAAAATGAGCACAAAAGAAAAAATACAAGAAGAAGTAGATGTTCTAGAAAAAGAAGTAAATCAACATGAAATAGTGTTGTTTAATGATGATGTAAACACGTTCGATCATGTAATAGAATCTTTAATTGATGTCTGTGAGCATACGCTAGAGCAAGCAGAACAATGTTCTATTTTAGTGCATTATAAGGGAAAATGTACTGTAAAAACTGGTGAGTATAAAGATTTAAAGCCAAGATGTTCTAAGCTACAACAACTTGGTTTATCAGCAGAATTAGTTTAAGATGACAAATGTATTTTTATACTACGACTTCAATTCTTTTTTTAAGGATGAATCTGGTGTTTTTGAAGGGAATGAAATTTGTTATAGCGAGCTAAATCCAGAACATTTTTTAATTTTTGAAAAAGAGAACGAAAAATATAATTTGTATATTTCTAAATACAATTCAAAAAAAGATGTTGGCAAAAACAAACCTGTTCTTTTAGAGACGGTCATCGAAAATTACGATAAAAGTATTCCAGAACATCGCGTTGCAATACGAAGATATTTTGAATAATTTAATTTTTAGAAGCAAATAAGGTATTACGGTTGCTTTATAAAAAGCTTTTTTAATTAGAAATTTTTAGGCTTCTTACTACGAAAAACGCACCCAAAGGGTGCGTTTTACTATTGCTTAAAGTAAGAAAAATGATTTTATTTCATTGTTTTTCGAGGTAGTTTTTGATCTCTTTGTGCAGTATTATAAACAAAAGAAGCTACAATTACAGCCATTTGTTTTAGGTCGTCCATAACCAAGCGCTCATAAGTATCTGCATTTGTATGGTGAGTTCTTGATCTGTATTCTACAGGATCTTGAATAAATTGAAAGCCAGGAATGCCAACAGCATCAAAAGCTAAGTGATCTGTTCCTCCAGTATTATTTGTTGTAACTGTTGTATTGTCAATCATATCACTAAAAGGTGTAAACCAGCTTTTAAAAATTGGAACGACATCTTTATTTCCTTGCGTATAAATTCCGCGTACCTTTCCTGTTCCGTTATCGATATTGAAATAACCAGCTACTTTTTCATTTTCTTTGGTAAATTTCTTTGTTGCTGGATCTCCAAAATGATTTTTCACATAGTTTCTAGAACCATGTAAGCCTTGCTCTTCTCCGTCCCAAAGTGCAATTCTAATGGTTCTTTTTGGTGATACGCCAACTGCTTTTAAAATACGAACAGCTTCCATCATTACTATTGAACCAGCAGCATTATCTGTAGCACCTGTTGCACCGTGCCAAGAATCTAAATGTGCACCTAGCATTACAACTTCTGCTTTTAAATTTCTGTCTGTACCAGGAATCTCAGCGATAACGTTGTATCCTTTTAAACTTTTAGAATTGAAAGAAGTTTTTACTTCTGCTTCAATTTCTACTTCAACTCCATTTTCAATTAAACGCGCCATCAAATTTGCATGTTCTGGTACCATTTCTAGTTCGCTAATAGATTTTGGAGCATCTTTCAAATAACCTCTACCGCCACTTGTAAACAAGGTTCCGTGTCTTCCGTTCTTTCCAGTAACCTGTAGCGCAACACCTTCATTTACAAGAAAAGTTGCTATTTTTTGAGTCAATGCTCTTCTTTTCATCCATGCAGCTCTTCTTGCTGCCATATCATCATTGTTTCCCGTGTTTCTAGTTCTCGGTTCAGCAGGCTTTTCCATTTTATTTAGTGCTTCATGGCTAAAGCGAACTGCATCCGCTTCAAAAGTTGGGGCCTGACTTCCGTTTGCTTTTACAAGTACAATTGCTCCTTTTAATTTTCCTTTATATTTTGCAAAATCAGCTTCAGATTTAATGTCAACCATTATCACTTTTCCAGAAATTGGTCCATTTGTTCCTTCTGTCCATGCTTTTGGAACAGCAACAAAAGACATGTAGTATGGCTTTGTCATTGCTACATAGTTCTTTTCTATTTCCCATCCTTTTCCAAATTCACCCCAAACTTCTGTTTTAGAGTTTTTCAATCCCCATTTAGATAATTGGTTTACAGCATAATTAGCGGCTCTTTTATATCCTTGAGAGTTGGTTAAGCGAGACCCAGCTTTATCAATCAATTCAAAAGCTATTTTTTCGACCTGAGAATTGTTTAGTCCTTCTTTTTTTATTTTTTCAATTGTGTTTGCATCAAAAACCTCTTGGCCAAAGGAGAGAGAGATGAAAAATAATGCGGGTAAAATTAATAGTTTACGAATCATAAGTGTAAAATTTAGTTAATAAATTGTAGTGTTTTTTGATGTTGATTATCAAGTATTTTTGATAAATGTATGCAAAAACAACGAAATTTAATGCAGAAAAGTAAATTCAGAATTGTTATAAATAAAAAAACGCATCATTTTTGATGCGTTTTTAGTGACCACGATAGGATTCAAACCTATAACCTCTTGAGCCGTAATCAAGTGCGCTATTCAGTTGCGCCACGTGGCCGTAAGCGGGTGCAAATATAGTTGCTATTTTTTAATTTTGAAAATCTATTCTGCTATTTCTTTTTTAAATTCTTCAATAATTGGTGTTGCTTTTTTTAAATCAGAACTGTAGATAAACAATTCAATATTATCAATAGGTAAACCAAATCCGCCTAGCCTTGCAGACTCGTGATGATTTTTTATTAAGCTAGGGATTTTTTCTTGATCTAATAAGTAGCTTAATCTATTTACAAATATTGATGTTCCTGTGAAAACTTTTATATGTTCTTTTTCCATGTTGATGTTGTTTTAATCTTTTGAATTGATAGTTACATAAGCGCGCCAACCAATAATTGCTAATTGTATCTTTGAAGCTTTGCTTATGTCTACCTGTCTTTTAGTAAATGAAGGTAAAACTACTTTATTTACTTTGGAGATTATTTTAAAAAGCTGTTTTTTCATTTGTTTAAATATACTTCATTTGATGTTTATATCAAAATCATTTTTTAGTTTGATTTTGAATCATTAAAAGTAAATTTTAGTGCTGCACTTTTAGCGGCAATTACAATTCCGTTTGCTTCTCCGACTTTTATATCTGGAACGGGTTTACCGTTGTTGTAAAAAATTACTTCAGAATTGCTTCTACTGTTTTTTACTTTGATGGTAATTTTAATGATTTCTTTTTGTTTGTTGTATTTTAAGTTGCTGAACGAGAAAAGCAATCCTTGTGTTTTAAGATTCTTCTTTAAGTTAGTTAGTTTTTCTCTTGTAAAGTATTTTGTAATGGTTTCGGTAAAACCATCAAATCTGGTTTGTAAAAATTTTTTCTTTTCTTGAGCAACAGAGTAATTACTTGTAAAAAATGTAACAATTACAAGAAGAGTAGTAAGTAATATAAAGTTGTGTTTTTTCATAAAAATAACAACTGTTTTTGTGACAAATACAAACAAAAGATAAAAGTAATTTTTTAAAAATGAAATAAAAAGAAAACCATTCAAAAATTCTAATTATACTATCTTTGTAGAAAAATAAATACATGGAGTTTTTATATATAATTTTAGGATTAATTTTATTGATTTTTGGAGGGAACTGGCTGTTAAAAGCTGCAGTTGCAATGTCATTAAAATTAAATATTCCAAAAATTGTTATTGGTATGACCGTGGTTTCATTTGCAACCTCTGCTCCAGAATTAATTGTTAGTATAAAATCAGCATTAAATGGTTTTCCTGATTTAGCTTTAGGAAATGTTGTAGGTTCTAATATCGCTAATCTGGCGTTGGTATTAGGAATTACAATTATACTTTCTAAGATTGATGTTCAGAAAAGTTTTTATAAAACAGATTGGCCGGTGATGATGATTGCTTCAGTATTGTTGTTTTATTTTTTATACAATGATAAAATGATAGACGCTACAGAAGGAATAATAATGTTTTCTTTTTTAGTACTGTTTTTAATTTATTTGTTGCGTTTTCAAAAACAAGCAGTTGTTGATGAAATGCCAGAAGATGATGAAATATTACCTCTATATAAGATAGCGTTATTTTTTGTTGTTGGTGGAGTAGGATTGTGGGCTGGGTCAGAGCTATTAATAAAAGGAGCTGTAGATTTAGCAAAAGATTTTGGTGTAAGCGAACGTGTTATAGGTGTTACAGTTGTTTCTGTAGGAACTAGTATTCCAGAATTAGCAGCCTCTATTGTTGCTGTACTTAAAAAGGAGAAAGCAATTTCGCTTGGAAATTTAATTGGCTCAAATGTTTTTAACATTTTAGCAGTGCTCGGAATTACAGCGATGATTACTCCAATAGAATTAAAAGATGTTGATTTGTTAGAGTATGATATCTTTTGGATGTTAGGTATTTCATTTTTAATTCTCCCATTGGTGTTTTTTCCAAGAAAATTAAGATTAGATTGGAAAGATGGTTTTATTCTTTTAGTATTATATGGTATTTATATTTTTACTACAATAAGTTAGTTTGGTAGGGTTTTTTTACCTAAAACACGTATTTTAAAATTTTACCCCTATTTTTTTTGGGGGTATTTTATTTTTAAATGCATTTTTTTGTACATTTGCCCTGTATAATTTAAAACTCAAACACAACAATGTCAACAATCCGCTTTAACGCATTAAAAGAAACACTTAATAGAGTTCCTTTGAAAATTACAGAAGAAGAGAGAAAGTCAGAGGCTTTTGGTAAAAACGTTTTTAACGAACATTCGATGCGTCAGTTTATGACAAAAGAGGCGTTTCAAAGCGTCATGGATGCCATCGAGTTTGGCAAAAAAATTGATAGAAACGTTGCAGATCAAGTTGCTGCAGCAATGAAAGATTGGGCATTATCAAAAAATGCAACACATTATACACATTGGTTTCAGCCATTAACAGGTGCTACGGCAGAAAAGCATGATGCTTTCTTTGAAACTATTGGAAACGGTAGAGCAATGGAGAAATTTGGAGGTGGGGAATTGGTGCAACAAGAACCAGACGCGTCTAGTTTTCCGAATGGCGGAATTAGAAATACGTTTGAAGCGAGAGGTTATACTGCTTGGGACCCAACATCACCAGCATTTATTTACGGAACAACATTGTGTATACCAACAATATTTGTTGCCTATACAGGAGAAGCATTAGATAATAAAGCACCTTTATTAAGAGCCTTACAAGCAATTGATAATTCTGCAACTGCTGTTTGTAAATATTTTGATAAAAATGTAACCAAAGTAAATGCTTCTTTAGGTTGGGAGCAAGAATATTTTTTAATTGATTCTGCTTTGGCAATTTCTAGACCAGATATCAATTTAACAGGAAGAACATTATTAGGGCATTCTCCAGCAAAAGGACAACAATTAGACGATCATTATTTTGGTTCAATTCCGCGTAGAGTATTGAGTTATATGCGAGATATGGAGCAAGAATGTATGTTGTTAGGGATTCCTGTAAAAACACGTCATAACGAAGTGGCGCCAAATCAATATGAATTAGCTCCGATTTTTGAAGAAGCAAATTTAGCAGTAGATCACAACTCCTTATTAATGGATGTGATGGAAAGAGTTGCTCAAAAACATAATTTTAGAGTATTATTTCATGAAAAACCATTTGCAGGAATCAATGGTTCTGGTAAGCACAATAACTGGTCTTTGGCAACAAGTACTGGAGTAAACTTATTGAGTCCAGGAAAAACACCTATGAAAAATTTACAATTCTTAACATTTTTTGTAAATACAATCAAAGCAGTTCATGATTATGAAGAGCTAATTAGAGCTTCAATTGCATCTGCAAGTAACGATCATCGCTTGGGGGCAAATGAAGCGCCACCAGCAATTATTTCTGTATTTATTGGTTCGCAATTATCAGCAGTTTTAGATGAATTAGAAAATGTTACCAAAGGGAAATTATCGCCAGAAGAAAAAACAGATTTAAAATTAAATATTGTAGGCAAAATTCCTGAGATTTTATTAGATAATACGGATAGAAACAGAACATCGCCTTTTGCTTTCACAGGAAATAAATTTGAATTAAGAGCTGTTGGGTCTTGGGCAAACTGTGCTGGTCCAATGACGGTTTTAAATACAATTGTAGCAAAACAATTAAAGGATTTTAAAATTGAAGTGGATGCTTTGATAGAGAAGAAAAGCTTAAAGAAAGACGAAGCTATTTTTAATATTTTAAGAGAATACATTAAAGCTTCAAGAAAGATTCGTTTTGAAGGAAATGGATATGGAGAAGAGTGGGAAATCGAAGCAGTAAAAAGAGGATTGAGTAATAATAAAACGACTCCTGAAGCACTGAAAGAAAAAAAATCTAAGAAAACCATTGCTCTTTTTGAAGAAATGGGTGTAATGAGTAAAATTGAAACCGAAGCTCGACACGAAATTGAGCTAGAAGAATACATTCTAAGAATTCAAATTGAAGGAAGAGTGTTGGGGGATATTGCTAGAAATCATGTGATTCCAACCGCAATTAAATATCAAAATACATTGATCGAAAATGTTAGTGGATTGAAAAATATTTTTGGAGATAAATTTAAAGTACATGCGAAAGAGCAAATAGATTTAATTGAAAAAATATCTGAACATATTGCAGGAATCAATTCCAAAGTAGAAGCAATGACTGAAGCTCGTAAGAAAGCAAATAAGCTTGAGGGGCAAAAAGCTGCGGATGCATATTGTAATATTGTAAAACCATATTTTGAAGAAATTAGATATCATAGTGATAAATTAGAAATGATGGTTGATGATGAGCTTTGGCCATTAGCAAAATATAGAGAGTTATTATTTACTAGATAATTAAAAATTAAATCCCGCTTTGGCGGGATTTTTTATGATGGAAATAAAAAAATTAACAAAAAAGCATTGGCGGGAAGTTGCAAGAATTTATCAAGACGGAATTGACACAAAAAATGCTACGTTTAGAAATAAAGTTCCCAGTTGGGAAAATTGGAATGTAAATCACCATCAACATTCAAGATTTGTGGTTATTGAAGATGAAATCGTTTTAGGTTGGTGTGCAATTTCTCCAGTATCAAATAGAAATGAATATCGAGGAGTAGCAGAAGTAAGTGTTTATGTTTCTTTAATTTCAATCAGAAAAGGAATTGGAAATATGTTGTTGCAAGAATTGATAAAGTCTTCTGAAGAAAATGGAATTTGGACTTTGTATTCTAGTTTGTTTCCGGAGAATGAAGGAAGCGTAAAACTACATCTCAAAAATGATTTTCGTTTGATTGGAAAGCGAGAAAAAATTGCGCAACAAGATGGTGTTTGGAGAGACACTGTTTTGTGTGAAAGAAGAAGTAAAAAGTTGTAATAACCTTGAATGTTTGCGGTTTTTAGATTAATTTCGCTGCAACAAAACAACAACACACAACATGAGTCAAGAAGTTTCTAAAAGATATGCACAACGTGGGGTTTCTGCATCTAAAGAAGATGTTCATAATGCAATTAAAAACATTGATAAAGGATTGTTTCCAAAAGCATTTTGTAAAATAGTTCCTGATTATTTAACAAATGATGAGGATTATTGTTTGATTATGCATGCGGATGGTGCAGGAACAAAAAGTTCTTTGGCGTATATGTATTGGAAAGAAACAGGTGATATTTCTGTGTGGAAAGGCATTGCGCAAGACGCATTGATTATGAATATTGATGATTTATTATGTGTTGGTGCAACAGACAATATCATGTTGTCTTCTACAATCGGACGAAATAAAAGTAAAATTCCCGGCGAAGTGTTGTCGGCAATTATCAACGGAACAGAAGAATTGATCGAGGATTTAAAAAGTTTTGGTGTTACAATTCATTCTACCGGAGGAGAAACTGCAGATGTTGGCGATTTAGTGCGCACAATTATTGTTGATTCTACGGTTACTGCTAGAATGAGGCGTACTGATGTTGTTGATAATGCAAATATAAAAGCTGGTGATGTTATTGTTGGTTTAGAATCTTTCGGACAAGCAACGTATGAAACAGCATATAATGGCGGAATGGGGTCTAACGGTTTGACTTCTGCAAGACACGATGTTTTTGATAATTATTTAGCTTCTAAATATCCAGAAAGTTTTGATGCTGCGGTTCCTGCGGATTTAGTCTATTCTGGAAAAATAAAATTGACAGATTTGGTAGCTGATTCTCCAATTGATGCAGGTAGATTAGTCTTGTCTCCAACAAGAACCTATGCGCCAATTATCAAAGAAATCTTATCAAAATTTAACTCAGAAACCGTTCACGGAATGATTCATTGTTCTGGTGGAGCGCAAACAAAAATTTTACACTTTATAGACAATTTACATATTGTAAAAGACAATATGTTTTCAATTCCGCCTTTATTTAAATTGATACAAGAACAATCAAAAACCGATTGGAAAGAAATGTATCAGGTTTTTAACTGTGGACATAGAATGGAAATTTATGTTTCTCCAGAAATAGCAGAAGACATTATTTCGATTTCTAAGTCGTATAATGTAAATGCGCAAATTGTAGGTCGAGTAGAAGCATCATCAACAAAAAAACTCACCATAAAAAGTGAGTTTGGAGTTTTTGAATATTAATCAATAGTTTGTAAAACGGCAATTTGACCAAAATAATCTCCGTCTTGTAAAACTGCAATTAACTTTTTTTCATTTCCAGTATAATTTGCACTCATTTCTATGAAAATCTCTTTTGAATTTTTTCTTTCGAAAATAAAATTCGGATTTTCTACTTTAAAAGTAGTTGCTTGCGGATTAATACCACTTAAATCAATTATAGAATTGTTGTAAGAAATTTCAATAAGCTTCCAAGTTGTTCCTTTTGTTGTAATTGTGATAGTATTTAATTCTGCGTCAAACTGAATTGATTTTTTAGAAATATGTATTGGGTCTTCGTTGCAAATTAAACATTCGCCTTCTGTGTTTGTGCAAGAAAGGAAAAGTGTAAGAAAAAACAGGAATACAATTGTTTGAAATTTTGCTTTTGTTTTCATGATCATGTAATTTATTTTATATGCTAAAGATAGTTTTTTTATCTTATTTTTTTAATGATAAAAACTACTGTTAGTTGCTTGTTTAGAGGTATTTAAGTGTTTCTTGGTGGTTGAAAAAATAAAATATTTGTAAACATTTTTATGTTGATAAAATGATAAAATGCTGTTAATTAGTAATTTGTATTTTTTTTCTGTAAACTTTATGATTTTTATTGTGGTCTTAATTGTTTTATTTTTCTTACTTTAGGCTTGACAAATAATAATCTAATTCTCTAGTAAAAACAATGAAATCAACAACACAAATTACCCCCAAAAAGACATACACAAGACAAGAAGCGCTAGCTGCTGCTTTAAGCTATTTTAATAATGATGATTTAGCTGCAAGTGTTTGGTTAAATAAATATGCATTAAAAGATTCTGACGGAAATATTTACGAAAGTACACCCAACGAAATGCATACAAGAATTGCAAAAGAAATTGCAAGAATTGAACAACGATATGAGAATCCGTTAACAGAATCAGAAGTCTTTGAAGCCATTAAAAACTTTAAATATATTGTTCCGCAAGGAAGTCCGATGGCAGGAATTGGAAATCCATTTCAAGTTGCATCACTTTCTAATTGCTTTGTAATAGGTAATGATGGAAATTCAGATTCGTACGGAGGAATCATGAAAATTGACCAAGAACAAGTTCAACTAATGAAACGTCGTGGCGGTGTTGGTCACGATTTATCACACATTAGACCAAAAAGCTCTCCCGTAAAAAACTCAGCATTAACATCCACAGGAATTGTTCCTTTCATGGAGCGTTATTCAAATTCTACCAGAGAAGTGGCGCAAGATGGTCGTCGTGGTGCATTAATGTTATCGGTTTCTATAAATCATCCAGATTCTGAAGATTTTATCGATGCAAAATTAGAACAAGGAAAAGTTACTGGCGCAAATGTATCTGTAAGAATTGATGATGCCTTTATGAAAGCAGTAAAAAATGATGAAAAGTATACGCAGAAATACCCAATTTTTAGCGCAGAACCAAAAGTTACAAAAACGATAGAAGCTAAAAAAATATGGAAAAAAATTGTGCACAACGCATGGAAATCTGCCGAACCAGGAATTCTTTTTTGGGATACCATCATTAATGAATCGGTACCAGATTGTTATGCAGATTTAGGTTACAAAACAGTTTCTACAAATCCGTGTGGTGAAATTCCTTTATGCCCGTACGATTCTTGTCGTTTATTGGCAATCAACTTGTTTTCGTATGTAGAAAATCCGTTTACAAAAGAAGCTGCTTTTAACTTTGAGTTGTTTAAAAAACATATTGTTATTGCACAAAGAATGATGGATGATATCATTGATTTAGAATTAGAGAAAATAGATAAAATATTAGAAAAGATTGATGCAGATCCAGAAGCAGATGATGTGAAAGCAACCGAAAAAAATCTGTGGTTAAACATCAGACAAAAAGCATACGAAGGAAGAAGAACCGGAATAGGAATTACTGCAGAAGGAGATATGTTAGCGGCATTGGGAATTAGATACGGAAGTAAAGAAGGAAACGATTTTTCAGTAAAAGTGCACAAAACATTAGGAATAGAAACCTACAGAGCATCTGTGAATTTAGCAAAAGAACGCGGCGCATTTTCAATTTTTGATTCAGAGAGAGAAAAAAACAACCCGTTTATTTTACGCTTAAAGGAAGCAGATAGCAAATTGTATTACGAAATGTTAGAATACGGACGTAGAAATATTGCTTTATTGACGATTGCGCCAACCGGAACAACAAGTTTAATGACGCAAACTTCATCAGGAATTGAACCTGTTTTTATGCCGGTGTATAAACGTAGAAAAAAAGTAAATCCAAACGACAAAGGTTCTCGAGTAGATTTTGTTGACGAAGTTGGGGATTCTTGGGAAGAATATGTGGTTTTTCATCATCGATTTAAACAGTGGATGGAAGTAAACGGTATTGACTCTTCTAAAAACTTTTCGCAAGAAGAACTGGACGTTTTGATTCAAAAATCTCCGTATTACAAAGCTACTTCAAACGATGTAGATTGGATGAGTAAAGTAACCATGCAAGGCGCTGTTCAAAAATGGGTAGATCATTCCATTAGTGTAACCATTAATTTACCCAGCGACGCCAACGAAGATTTGGTAGGCGAGTTGTATTTAAAAGCATGGGAAGTTGGTTGTAAAGGTGTAACGGTTTATAGAGATGGTTCGCGTGCTGGAGTGTTGATTTCTAATGACGAAAAGAAAGAAGAAAATCAAGAAAATGTTTTGACTTCATTTCCTGTTATTCGTCCAGAAGTTTTAGAAGCTGACGTGGTTCGTTTTCAAAATAAAAAAGAAAAATGGATTGCTTTTATTGGTTTGGTTGATGAAAAACCTTACGAGATTTTTACTGGTTTGGTGGATGATGAAGACGGAATTTTAATTCCGCGTTGGGTAGAAAAAGGATTGATTCTAAAAAGTAGAAATGAAGACGGAACATCGCGGTACGATTTTCAGTACAAAAACAAACGCGGTTATAAAACTACTATTGAAGGATTGTCGCACAAGTTTAATCCTGAGTTTTGGAATTATGCAAAATTGTTTTCTGGAACGTTACGTCACGGAATGCCAATTGATAAAATTGTAGAATTGATTCAGAGTTTACAATTAGATAGCGAATCAATAAATACGTGGAAAAACGGAGTTGTCCGTGCTCTAAAACGTTATGTAGAAGATGGCACAAAAGCAAAAGGACACACCTGTGAAAACTGTAAATCGGATAGTTTAATTTACCAAGAAGGGTGTTTAACCTGTCAAGATTGTGGTTCTTCTAAATGTGGATAAATCCTCTTTTATAGAAAGTAAAAATCCCAAATTCATTTTGAATTTGGGATTTTTGTTTTGTTGAGGTTAATAATAGTTATAAACTTCATGAGATTTCTCAATCGCTAGAACGCTCATTTCGAAGTGACATTTAGTTTTTAATTCTTAACATGAAGCAAACTATTTTAAGAGTTTTTCATTTTTTGATATTTTTACATTAAAGGTTTTTGTCTTTTTTAATTTCAGATAAAATAAGATGTGTCATCGTATCTCCGTAATTAATTAATTTATCGATAAATTGCTGTAAATGAAGTTGGTCTTTTAAAACAGCACGAATGTGTATATTCTGAGAACCAGTAATCCTGTAGGCTTCTTTTATTTCTGGAAACAGATGAACATCAGTAATAAATAATTTAATTTTTCCGCTAAATAATTTAAGAATGATAATAACTTCTAGCCCAAAACCGAGTTTAGAATAATCTACATGAAGCGAGTAAGCTTTGATAACCCGAGTATCTTCTAGTTTTTGAACACGTTCTCTTACAGAAGATGGGGAAAGGTGAATTTTTCTACCAATATCAGCAAAAGAAATTCTTGAATTTTGTTTTAATTCATTGATTATTTTGTTGTCTATAGCATCTACCATTGATTTGAGTGTTTTAAGTATAAAAATACATTTTATTATTATAATAAAGAATTTTATATGATTGAATCAATTTTATAAATCAAAAATCTATAGATAGTTTTGACTCATTAAATAATACAAATTTCATTAAAAATGAGTGTATCAATTCTATTAGTTGTTGGTTTGGGTATTTTACTTGGTTTCTTTTTTCAAACAGTAACAGGCTTTGCAGGAGCTTTAATTGCGTTGCCTATTTTATTACTTGTTCTTGGTTTGCATGATGCAATCGCTTACATCTCTATATTTTATTTTTATTCGAGTGTGTATTTTATTGCTCAAGAAAGGAAAAATATAGATAGAAGAATTATTTTAAAACTTAGTATCGCCACTATTTTGGGAGTTGGTTTAGGTATTTGGGTTTTAACTCATGGAAAACCTATTTTTTTAAAGAAAGCACTAGGGATTTTTATTTTGTTATATGTGATATATACAATGTATGCAAAAGATAAAGTATTTCATAAGCCTAAACTTGAGTTTTTATTTGGATTAGCGGGCGGGTTTTTTTCTGGATTGTTTTCTACTGGTGGTCCTTTATATGTGATTGTTGTTAAGAACTCAGCTGTTTCAATGAAAACCTTTAGAGCGACTATGTTTGGAGTATTAGGTTTAATTACTGCTGTTAGAATACCTACGCTTTATAAAGCAGGTATTTTAAATATGGAGCAAGTACGTTATTCGTTTTATATAATGCCGTTTTTTATATTGGCTATTTATCTAGGTAAAAAAGCGTATGCTAAACTAAATGAAACAGTTTTAAAGAATGGGGTTTTAGCTTTATTATTTTTATCAGGAGTGATGTTAGTGTTGAAGTCGTAAGATGAAAATTGATATTAATTTAAAGTGTCAATCGAACTTTTCAAAAACAAACTCAATTCCGAATTGGTTGTTAGAGACATGCGCTTTTAATTGCTTGTTTTCTAGCCAGTATTTAATTTTTGTTGGAAAGTCGTGTGTTGGATTTTCTGCGACAAAAGAAGTATCGGTTTGAGATGTGAATTTAAATAAGGTCGGAGTTTCATTTACGCCTTCAACTTTTAAAGTTAATGTGTCATTCATAGAAACAATACTTAAAATTTCTTTAAAAGTAGTGTCTTTTTCTTTGAGTGTAATTCCTAATCCAGTAAAATTATTGTTCCAAATTTCATAGGTAATATTTTCTGGTTTGTCGTTTGTTCTAATCCATTTTCCTAATAAAAACTGAGGTTTTTGTGGTTTGGTTTCTGTGTTGCAAGAAAAAATAAAAAGCAAACAGACAAAAAATACAAGTGTACGCATTGTAAAATAATTTTAATCAAATATACATGAAATCTAATTTAGAAAAGTTCAGAGAAAATTGTAAATTCGCAATCAAGTAAAGAATAGAAAATGTTAGATAAATTAAGAATTGTAAAGCAGCGTTATGATGAGGTTTCGGATTTAATCATCCAACCAGAAATCATTATGGATCAAAAAAGATACGCTGGTTTAAGCAAAGAATATAAAGATTTAGGTGATGTTGTTAAAAAAGGAGAAGAATATCAATCTTTATTAAACAACATTGAAGAAGCAAAAGAAATTATTGCGGATGGTTCTGATGCCGAAATGGTAGAAATGGCAAAGATGGAAATGAGTGATGCCAATACCAGAATTCCTGAATTAGAAGACGAAATTAAATTTTTATTGATTCCGAAAGACCCAGAAGATTCTAAAAATGCTGTTGTTGAATTACGTGCCGGAACTGGTGGTGATGAAGCAAGTATTTTTGCTGGAGATTTATTTAGAATGTACACAAAGTATTGTGAAGGTAGAGGCTGGAAAGTTTCTACAGTAGATTTTTCTGAAGGAACCAACGGCGGGTTTAAAGAAATTCAGTTTGAAGTAAACGGAGAAGATGTTTACGGAACGTTGAAGTTTGAAGCTGGAGTCCATCGTGTACAAAGAGTTCCGCAAACAGAAACACAAGGTAGAGTGCATACTTCTGCCGCAACCATGATGGTTTTTCCTGAAGCAGAAGAATTTGATGTAGAAATTAATCCGAAAGAAGTTCGTATTGATTTTTTCTGTTCGTCTGGTCCTGGAGGACAATCTGTAAACACAACCTATTCTGCAGTTCGTTTAACACACATTCCAACGGGTTTGGTTGCCCAATGTCAAGATCAAAAATCGCAGCATAAAAATAAAGAGAAAGCGTTTAAAGTATTGCGTTCTCGTTTGTACGATATGGAATTAGCGAAGAAACAAGCAGAAGACGCTTTAAAGCGTGGTTCTATGGTTTCAAGCGGAGATAGATCTGCTAAGATTAGAACGTATAATTATGCGCAAGGGCGAGTTACAGATCACAGAATTGGTTTGTCATTATATGATTTGCCTAATATTATGAATGGTGACATTCAGAAAATTATTGATGAATTAATGCTTGCAGAAAATACAGAAAAGTTAAAAGAATTAGGAGACGGTTTTTAAAACTCAGTTTCTTGTATAAAACAAAAGCACCCGAACGGGTGCTTTTGTTGCTCTTGATTAATATTTTATTGTTTTTTAAATAACATTGGTCTAGGATTACCGTCAAATTCTAATGATAAATAAGTATCATTACCATCTATTGTAATTCCATTGATGGCGTAACAATAGGTTTTACTATTATTTTTAGTTAACTTTAAGTATTCGTCAATTGTGTCAAGTTCATTGTTACAAGAGTAACCTGTAATAGAAAAGTTGTAGGTGTTTAAAAGTTTTCCGTTATAATACCTTTTACAAGTGTTATTTGTAGAAAATACCCATTTGTTATTGATATCTTCATCCGAAATCCATGTTCCAATAATTTTGTCTTTTGTTGATTGATTAGTTTTTAAAGCTGTAAAAGAGCATATAATAGTAGTTATAAAAACAGATACTATTAATACACTAATTTTTTTGTTTTTCATTACTTAATTTATTAAAAAGGAACACTAATTCAGTGCTCCTTTTAGGTTATTGTTTAGTGAAATGGATATAATCAATTTTTGGTGTTAAGACTGTTAAAACCATTTTATCATTACTTAACCCATTAATATCATATTCAATAATATCATTTGGGTTATTTACATTTATTAGTTTAACAAAAGTTATTTCTAATCCAGATTGAGTAATTTCGCTATTTACCGTATAGTTATATTCTTCAGTTGTTTCTCCTGGGTAATGCCAATAAGAAATTCCGTTATTAGTGAATTCAACTTTCCATTCGGGAGTACTATCGCAAATCCAAGTACCAACAATATTTTGTTTTCTCTCTTGAAGCCATTGAGATTGATAAATTGCAAACCCAACAGTGGTTAGAAAAAGTATTCCAACTATAATTTTTAAATATCTATTATTTTGTTTTAATAATTTCATAATCTTTTTATTTACATTTAATATTTGTTTTTGCTTTATTAAATAGAGCTTTTCTATGTTGTAAGCCCTTCTTTCCTCCATTTATTTTTTTTGTTACCTGAGCGACAGTAGTATTGGCTAATAAGTTACCGACTTTATTTTTAAAAAACCAAAGAGCACTAATTACGGCTATTTCTTTATTAGTTGCAATCAAGTTTGGATTTACACTAAAGTCCAATGAGCTTTTATATTTGTTTTGATAATAGCTAGTAAATTGTTGGTAGTTGTATTTCCCTGTAAGTTGAAAAATCCCTCTTCCTCTATATTTATATCCGTCACCAACATTTGTATTTCCCATTTTATATCTTTGCCTTCTGTTAGCATCATCATAAACAAGGTTTGCAAATTTTCGAATATCTACAAAATCAGAAGTTGTTGAGCGTTTAAAATTTCTAGGATCTGCTTTGTTTGGATTTTGAGTTGGGTTAGAGATAGGATTAAAATAGTCATCCCAATATCCTTTAGTACCTAATTCTGACCATCTGTAATTTAAGTTTTCCTCAAGTCCTTCAAACTCTTTTCCAGTTGTAACACTCTTGCTTTCATGACCAGCTTGTGCTAAGAAATGTTGCAACTCTTCATCAGTATCAATCCCAAAATCTTTTCCATGTTTATTCAGATAATCAATAATTTTTTGTAACTCAGAAGAATCTGTGTTTGGAAAAACTTTTTGCAAATCAGCTAAAGTTGTCTCACATTTAATAACACAATTTCCGCTACTATCTTCAACATAACCATCAGGGCATTCACAAACACTTGTTACAGGATTTAAAATTTTTATACCAGGGCAGTTAGTAGATTTACTTCCGCCACCATTTGGATTTCCGTCACCAAAATTCCAATCGAGTGTGTAATCATATTCGTAATCTCCATTACCTTCGTTTACAAAAGGATCTAATGCATAATTATTCCCTGATGTACCCATTACAACTACTTCATCTAATTCAGTGTCAGTAAACATGCAGCTAGTGTCCCCGTTTTGATGATATTCACAAAGTTTTTCTGTACCTTTTTGATATTTTCTTGTGGTGCTTTGGTTTTGGGTTTTTATGAGTTTAGTCGTTAATATACCATCTTTAACTCTATAGCCAATTATAAATTTACCCTTTAAATTTGTAATACTTATTCTTCCAGTAAAAAGTTTTGTTGAGTCGCTCGGCATCATATTAACAAGAACGCTTTTAATGTTGTTATTTATTCTCATTAAAACTACTCTACTATAAATGTCTTTGTATTTTGTTGTAGCTGGTATTACCGTAATTAATTCTTTACTGTCTATTAAAGCTTCATGTTTGGCTGAATCTAAAGCAATAAATAGTTGTAAGTTATTTGTTCCTTTAGCTTTTAAATTTGTTTTATTTAAAAACTGTAAAGATTCTGAAATGCTAACAGTTTTAAAATAGCTGTCTTCTTCTGGGAAATTTTCTTTTTCGCAATTAAATAAGAGTAGTGGAATTGTAAAGAACAGCAGTCCTAATTTTAGAAGATTTTTCTTTCTTTCTTTCTTTCTTTCTTTCTTTTCATATGGTTAAATTTAATATTAATACTTCTAATTTAATGTGTGCAATCTTTGCCTTTTTAAAAAAGCGATTAAAAATCTTGGGGGGAAGTTTTTAATCGCTTTAGGTTAACAAATAATTAAGGGGTATGCTTTATAACAAAGAATAACAACAATTAACTCATTATAATTCTATACTCCAAATGTAAAGTGCAATATTGGTTTGCGCAATACCCATTTATGGGGTTTTTTACTTCACGGAAAACCGTGAGTCAACTCACGGTTTTCCGTGAGTTGGGCTTGTCACGGAAAACCGTGAGTTAACCATTTAGAAATTAGTTATTTCTGTTTTTAATAATCTCGTCTTGCAGCTGTCTGCGTAGTTTTTGCTCTTTTTCTAATGATTTTTTTCTGAAAGTATTTAGCTCGTTTTCTGCCTCTTCTAAATCGTTTTTCGCAGCAATAGTTAATACATTACTGTTCTTAAATTTGTAAACAAAATATCCAAGAGAGATAAGTAACGTAATAATTATAGCAAATAAAATGAAAGAATAAAGTCCTTTGCTCAATTGCATTCCAAAAAGAGATATTGAGTTTTCTTTGTTTAAAGCTTTAGTAAGTTTTGCATTGGTTTCCTCTTTTTCTTTCTTTAAAATAGCAATTGTATTTTTTTGAGTAGCGATTAACGTATTTTTAGCTTCTAATTGCTTATTAAAATTTTTAATACTATCTAACACATTGTTATGGATGTCTCCATAGTCCTTTTTAAGAATTACTTTGTACTCTAAATAATTATTAGATTTTTTATAAACGGTTCTAAATTGGTTGTCAATTGTATTTGTGTTTTCTTGTGAAAATGAATTCAAAGAAAAAAGTACTGTAAGGAATAGTGTTAAAGTAAGCTTCATGGTTTTTGGTATAAACAGCAAATATTAAAAGGCTAAAATTAACAAAAAAAACCCAAACGAAACGTTTGGGTTTTTAATATATAAGCAAGGATTATTATATTATTTTACTTTCTCTACAATTGCCTTAAAAGCTTCTGGGTTGTTCATCGCTAAATCAGCTAAAACCTTACGGTTTAATTCGATGTTATTAGCTTTTACTTTTCCCATAAACTGAGAGTAAGACATTCCATGTTCTCTAGCTCCAGCGTTGATACGTTGAATCCATAATGCACGGAAGTTTCTCTTATTGTTTTTACGGTCTCTATAAGCATATGTCATTGCTTTTTCCACCGCGTTTTTTGCTACTGTATAAACGTTTTTACGTCTTCCAAAGTAACCTTTTGCTGCCTTCAAGATTTTTTTTCTTCTTTTTCTTGAGGCTACTGAATTTACTGATCTTGGCATAATTCAAATTGTTTTTTGTAGTAGGCGGCTATTTAGTTTTTAGTGATTAGTTGTTAGTTTTTAGTGTTAACTTAAAACTCAACATTCACAACTTATAACTCTTTTTGTTTTTTGCCTAACTCCATGGTTAATAATTAAATTCCCTTTAATTAACTATTTTAAAGTTAATTGTTGTTTGATGTTCGCTTCATCAGACTTGTGTACTAATGTTGCGTGCGTCAATTTAAGCTTACGTTTCTTAGACTTCTTTGTTAAGATATGACTCTTAAACGCGTGCTTTCTTTTGATTTTTCCAGAACCTGTCAACTTAAAACGTTTCTTGGCACTAGATTTGGTTTTCATTTTAGGCATTTCTCCTTCGTTTTTATCTCGCTTATAAGATTGTTATTATTATTTTCCTACTTTTTTAGGTGCAATAAACATAATCATACGTTTACCTTCTAATTTAGGTAGTTGTTCTACTTTACCGTATTCTTCTAATTCTTGAGCTAATTTTAATAATAAGATTTGTCCCTGCTCTTTAAAGATGATAGATCTTCCTTTAAAGAAAACAAATGCTTTTAATTTGGCTCCTTCTTTTAAGAACTTAATGGCATGTTTCTTTTTAAATTCATAATCATGCTCATCAGTTTGAGGTCCAAAACGAATTTCTTTAACAGTAACTTTAGTTGCTTTCGATTTTAATGCTTTTTCGCGTTTCTTTTGTTCGTACAAAAACTTCTTATAATCGATAATTTTACAAACTGGAGGAACTGCTTTTGGAGATATTTCTACCAAATCTAATTCTTGCTCTTCCGCTAATGCTCTTGCTTTTTCAATCGGATAAACACCAACTTCGATGTTATCACCAACTAAACGTACTTCGTCAACAAATTTAATCTTATGATTAATTCTGTGTTGATCTTCTTTAAGTACTCTTAAAGGTCTTCTTGGCCTATTTCTTCTAATTGCTATGACTAATAAATTTTAATTATACAATGCAGTTTCTTTAACTGCTTTTCTTTTTTATTTCTTTAAAATTCTACTTTTGTGCTTTTTATTTCATTGTGTATCAACGAAATAAATTCTTCAATAGTAAAAGTTCCGATGTCTCCTTCTCCGTGTTTTCTTACGGATACAGTTCCTTCGTTTTCTTCTTTCTCGCCAACAATAATCATGAACGGAATCTTGCTCATTTCTGCATCTCTAATCTTTCGACCAGTTTTCTCACTTCGATCATCTATGAGGGCGCGAATTTCGGAATTTTCTAGCGATTCTAAAACTTTTTCCGAATATTTTTGATATTTATCACTGATTGGCAATAAGATAACCTGATCTGGGGTTAACCAAAGCGGGAAATTTCCGCCTGTATGCTCAAGTAACACTGCAATAAATCGTTCCATAGAACCAAATGGTGCTCTGTGAATCATTACGGGTTGATGCAGTTGGTTATCTGCTCCTTTATAGGTTAATTCAAATCGTTTCGGTAAATTATAGTCCACTTGAATGGTTCCAAGTTGCCAACTTCTGCCTAAAGCGTCTTTAACCATGAAGTCTAATTTAGGTCCATAAAAAGCAGCTTCTCCTTCTTCAATAACAAAATCTAGGCCTTTATCTGTTGCTGCATTAATAATTGCTTGCTCAGCTAATTCCCATGTAGTAACATCACCAATATATTTATCTGGATTTTCTTTATCTCTAATAGAAACCTGTGCTGTAAAGTTTTCAAATCCTAAAGACCCAAACACGTAAAGAACTAAATCGATAACATTTTTAAATTCTTGATCTAATTGATCTGGAGTACAAAATATGTGTGCATCATCTTGTGTAAATCCTCTTACGCGAGTTAATCCATGTAATTCTCCACTTTGTTCATATCTATAAACAGTTCCGAATTCAGCAAATCGTTTTGGTAAATCTTTATATGAATGTGGTTTAAAATTATAAACTTCACAATGGTGCGGACAGTTCATTGGTTTTAATAAAAACTCTTCATCCATTTTAGGAGTTTTTATAGGTTGAAAGCTGTCTTCACCATATTTTTCATAATGACCAGAAGTAATATACAATTCTTTTTGACCAATATGTGGTGTCATTACCATTTCGTAACCTGCTTTTTTTTGTGCTGCTTTTAAGAAATCTTCTAGCCTTCCTCTTAAAGCGGCTCCTTTTGGTAACCATAAAGGTAAACCTGCTCCAACTTTTTGAGAAAAAGTAAATAATTCTAGCTCTCTACCTAGTTTTCTATGGTCACGCTTTTTTGCTTCTTCTAGTAATTCTAAATACTCGGTAAGCATTTTTTGCTTCGGAAATGAAATTCCGTAAATACGAGTTAACTGATTGTTCTTTTCATCGCCACGCCAATAAGCTCCAGCAACATTCATTACTTTAACGGCTTTGATAATTCCAGTATTTGGAATATGGCCACCACGACATAAATCTGTAAAATCAGAATGATCACAGAAGGTGATGTTTCCGTCAGTTAAACTTTCTATTAACTCTACTTTATATTGATTGTTTTCTTTCTGATAGTATGCTAAAGCATCTGCTTTAGAAACCGAACGCAGTTTAAACTCGTGCTTTCCTCTTGCTAATTCTAAAAATTTTTGCTCAATTTTAGTAAAGTCTTTTTCAGAGATTACTTCATCCTCTAAATCTAAATCATAATAAAATCCATTATCAATCGCAGGTCCAATAGTTAATTTTGCCCTTGGATGAAACTCTAAAATAGCTTGAGCCAATACGTGAGCAGATGAATGCCAGAAAGCTTTTTTTCCACCATCATCATTAAATGTATATAATATTAAAGAACCGTCAGAAGTTAAAGGTGTTGTGGTTTCAATAGTTGTTCCATTAAAATTTGCAGAAATAACGTTTCTAGCGAATCCTTCACTAATGCTTTTAGCCACATCCATTGGTGTGCTATTTAAATTGAACTCCCTAACACTTCCGTCAGGTAATGTAATATGAATCATTAAAATTTAATTTTAGGATGCAAAGATATTAGAAAACTCCATTTTGCACAATATATATATGTGTAAAGTTTTTTTAAAAAGTGAATCTTGCTTTTTGTTGAGGTTTTGTTGATGCAATACTGTTTGTTCTTCTCTAATTTTCTCTTTAATTTTTATAGTTTAAAAAATTTTCAATTTTTTTTGTTTGTTAAGTATTGGGTTTATAGAGTTTTAAGTTTTGGTTTAAAAAAAAGATTGGATTAGGTATTGTGAGGTTTAAAAAGGGGTGTATATTTGCAGCCGCTAAGGGATAAGTTTGGTCTTTTTT
>CAJYAG010000005.1 GCA_913065125.1 uncultured Flavobacteriaceae bacterium
CGGCTGCAAATATACACCCCTTTTTAAACCTCACAATACCTAATCCAATCTTTTTTTTAAACCAAAACTTAAAACTCTATAAACCCAATACTTAACAAACAAAAAAAATTGAAAATTTTTTAAACTAACTTATATTTACCACTGATTAGGCTTTATTTTTTTGCTTTTGCAAACATTCTTTTATATTCTTCTACATCAACATACCCTTTAAAAACAAGATACATCTTATCTAAGTCTATTTTTAATTTAGGCTCTTGTTCAATTAATAATTCTTTAATAAAGGCTCTTTGTAAAATATCTTCAATTAAATAATCTTCATTAATAGTTTCTGGATGATATTCTGATTTTAAAGACATCTTAAAAAAGTTTGCAGTTGTATTGTACCAAAATGCTCTCCAGCCACTTCTTAAATCCTTTATCTGATCGTATGTTGTTCTACCTGTTTGTCGATGAATTAATTTAATTAAAATTCTCCCTTCAGTTCTAGTCATACTTTTTAGTTGCTCGGTAAATTCACCTTCTAAATAACGCTGAATAATTTTAATGTATTTTTTTTTATTTCTATTCCCTTTTATTTTACTCAATCTAACGTTTAATGTATCCAGTCTTTTAGAGGCAAGAATAGCAAAAGGATAGGCTTTAAAAACTTTTTTTCTAAACCAGTAGTAGTAATTAATGTCTTCTCTACTCTTGAACTTAGTTTTTGGCAATAGTTTTACCTCATCTAAATCAATTGTTAATGTATCTCCGATTTTAATTAAAATGTATTTTTCTGATAATGGGATAGAATCTTTAACCTGACTTGAAGTAGGTAATGAAAGGAGAAATAAAAACAAAATAATAGCGTTCTTCATCATCAATATATAGTAAGTATGTAAAGGTATTATATTTTGTTAGATTTTCATATTAAAAAAGCTCACACATATACTATATGTATGAGCTCTCATTTTCTTATCTTAAACAAATTAATTTACTTTCATTCGATTATCATTAGAATTAATATCAATTAATTTATTGTACGGGTCTACTCCAACTTCAGTTGGTTTCTTATCTACAACAAGTCTTACCTTATTATTGATTTCTGTAATCTTATGTTTCTTTAAATAAAGTATTTTTTCTTTCATCTTACCAGCAACCTCTTCTTCTACAAAAATACCAACATCAATATAATCTTCTAATTGAACAGATAAAATTGGCTTTTTCATATCAGCAGTTAAAGAAGATAAGGTATCTCCTACTTTTTCTCCATAATAACGTTTCCCTTTTTCATCGTTTCTGTATTTTGAAACCTCAAACTCAATTTCTACTTGATATTTTCCATTTTCTAATTCAGTTGTCTTAGCATCTAAAACTCTATTTCTATAAAGCGTTATCGTTTCGAACATATCTTTGATAATATACTTTAAAGAATCAGGAGTCACTTCTCTTATATGATCAACCATTTCTATAGAAGTTGTATAAGGTGGATCTTGAAATTTCACTTTCTCAACATATTTCTTTAAAGCTCCGTTAAGTTTTTCCTCACCAATATAATCGCTCAACGCATAAAAAACCAAAGAACCTTTTTGATATCTAATATAACCTTGACCATCATTATACATTAATGCATTTTCGCGTTTTCTTTCTAAAGTTCTTTGCAATAAATAATCATCTAATGCTTTCTTTAAAAATGTGCGCATTTTTTCTTTTCCTTGCTGATGTTCCAATACCTTTAAAGCAACATATTCGGACATACTTTCAGATAACATGGTTGCTCCTAAAACATCGGCTCCAATTACTTGATGTGCCCACCATTGATGCGCAACTTCATGAACCGTAATTGCAAATGGATAATCTACGCCATCATCATTTTCATCATCTACATCAGCAATAAAACCTACACCTTCCGAAAACGGAATTGTATTTGGGAACGATTGTGCAAAACCTCCACCAGTTCTAGGAAACTCAATAATTCTTACTTGTTTGTGTTGATAAGGACTAAAGTTTTTTGAATTATAATCTAGCGAAGCTTTCAAGCCATTCATCATCCTATCTAAATTAAACTCGTGTCCCTTATGATAATAAATTTCTAAACTTACTCCGCTATATTGTTCTTTCTTAACTTCATATCTAGCAGAGTTAAACGCATAAAAATTTAAAATTTTACTATCCATTTTATAATGAAAATATCTCCTATTTCCTTCTGTCCATTCTTTTTGCAAATACCCTGGAGCAACTGCAATTTGATCTTTTGATGTAGAAACCGTTGCTTCAAAATCTATCCAATCAGAATCTTTTGAGATATACGTATTTCCTAAAGCTGTGGAATCTGATGGATGTGGGCGTAAATCGTTTTTTGGTAAATTATATTTTTTACGTGTGCTATCATCAGTTAATTCTCCTGCGGAAGAATATCCTAAAGAAGGAAACAATTGAAAATTATTGATGAATGTTCCGTTTGCTCTTACAGGAGAATTCTGTCGGTATCTAGAATTTTTTTTGCTTTCAACAGAAAAAGAAAGCTCTAAAGTATCTCCAGGAAAAATTTTTTTATCAAACCTATAAATATCAAAATGATGAATAGTGTCTTCTGAAACTAACGTGTTAGTTCTATTAAAAGTAAATGTGCTTTTTAACGAATTGTGGCTTAAAAACAAACTATCTATATCTTTATCCGTTTTATTTACCATCAAATAAGTTCCGGAAGCCGTAAACACTCTCTCTTTTGGAAAAATATTTACAGCTGTTTTTACTGCAACAACTCTCGGTTGCGCATATGCTTCATATTTCTTGTACGTTTTTTCACGCTCAACTCGTTGTAATTCTGCTTCTTTAGATGAAGTTCTTTTTCCTTTTGCTGCCGTTTCTTGATAAATTGAAAATCCTAGTCCTAAGAAAGCCATAAAGAAAACAGCAAAACTGATTGCAACAACTCCTTTAAAACGCTCTGCTGCAATAGAAATTCTTTCTAAGAATGAAAACGGGATTCCACGAACCCAAAACAATGCGGATAAAATCAACAACATCAAACCACATAAAACCCAATAGGTTTTATACCATAAATAAGGCCCCATAGAAAATCCATAACCATTCATGTCAGAATAATCAAAACCTGGTGCTTCATTATATTTAAAGATAGATTGCTCTATTCCTGCGAGTGATAAAAAAGGCATCCCAATAGAAACCACTAACAACACGAACAATCCTAAATACGGGTTTCCAATTAATGTTTGTATACATATTGATAACAATATCCAAACAAAATAATGCAAAAATTCTAAGAAATATAATTCTGTTAAATAATGAGCGATTTCAAAATTATAATATCCATTATACATTTGAAAAAGCATTCCAGAAACCATAATTACCGCTAATAAAACCAACTGCATTTTTACAAGTGCAATTACTTTAGATAATAATAATGTCCAATTCGGAATCGGAGTTGCATCAATTAAATGATTTGCTCTTGCAATTCTTGCTCTGTGTACTAACATTCCTGCGTATAAAAATGTACAGACATTAATAGACACAGAAAAAACGCTTCCAACATTTAGCATTTTCCATGTTACTGGCAATGTTGGTGTTCCAAAAATATTTCCTATTTCAGAAAGTCCAATAAACATTAAAACCAATCCAACTAAAACAATAGAAATAAATGCCCAACTTTTAACGATGTATTTAAAATCAATATTTGACAGTTTCCAAGTTGTCTTTAAATTTTGCATAAATGAATAATCGAAAGAGGCTTTTGGTAATGCTATTTTTGTAATTCCGCTAAAATTGGTTTTTGTAGATCTTTCTGATTTAGTTTTTCTAAAAGAAATAGAAATTGCATTCTGACTAAATGTAAAGAACTTATAAACCAACCCGAAGATGAGTGTAGAAATTGCCAACCAAAATAAACGGTTATAAATAATCATTTCTTTGATAGGAACTTGCAATTCGTTCTGCTCTGATGGTGTCCAATATTTTGTGTAATAATTAGAAGCAGCTGCTCCAAACGGATCTAAAATTGCTGCTAAAGTTCTATGTTCTGGTTCAGAAAGTAAACTTTCTAAAACACCTTGACCGAACATTAAAATAATTACCGTAATAAATCCAGCCGCAATATTTCTTGTGAAGGTTACCACTGCAAAAACAATTGCTCCGAACAATAAAATGTTGGGTAAAATAAATACGAAATAGGTTTGTAAATAAGAAACTGCGTTAAATGGACCAACGATATCTGGATTTGTTCCAGGCACCCGAAACCCAATCATCATCCCTATTGTAATAGAAATAGCAATTAATGAAACCACTACAATTGAGCTAAAAAACTTAGCAAAAAGGTAGTTTGCTTTTGTAAAAGGATATGAATACAAAATGGTGTGCATTTCGCTTTTGTAATCCCTATAAACAGAGACTCCAACGATAGACGGAAATAAAAAGAAAATAAAAATAGTTAATGCATTAAATAGCCCTGTAACTCCAATTGGCGAGTTTACAATTCTTGAAGAACCTGTTGTTGCGGTAATTGAATCAAAAAAACCAGCTGTAGTTGCAGAAAGAAATAAGGATAATATTAAAAATATAGATACATAAATATAAAATGCAGGTCTACTAAACCAGTATTTTAATTCTTGTTTGAAAATTGTAAAAAACATAATAAAAAAGTTTTGAGTGTTTAGTTTTAAGTGATTTGTTTTTTTTGAGTTTAACTTTAAAATTTACACAAAATCTTAACTAAAAACTCGTAATTTCAAACCCTAATTAGTTAAAACTGGTTCATCTTGTTTTAAAGCAATAAAATAAACATCATCTAATTGTGGAGTTGCTGCATTAAAATCATCTGAAGGTTTTTCTGTAGCATGCACTCTAATGTTTAATGTATTATCTTGATTGTAATTTGATGACAACACATTGTATTGAGCCATATTAGCTTCCAACTCATCTCTATCAATAATTTTCTTCCAAATTGTTCCTTCAATATCTTTTGTTGCTTCTAGTGGTGTTGTATGATTTAAAATTCTTCCACCATTTAAAATTGCCATTTCATTACACAATTCTTTTACATCTTCTACAATATGTGTTGAAAAAATAACGGTACAATTTGTACCAACTTCACGTAAAACATTTAAAAATCGATGTCTTTCTGCGGGATCTAATCCTGCAGTTGGTTCATCAACAATAATTAATTTTGGATTGTTTAACAACAATTGTGCAATTCCAAAACGCTGTTTCATTCCGCCAGAATAACCAGCAACATATTTTTTTCTTACATCGTATAAATTGGTGATCTCCAATACTTCTTTTACCAATTCACTTCTTTCTAATTTTGATGAAATTCCTTTTAAAGTAGCAAAATAATCTAATAGATCTTCTGCAGACATATTAGGATACACGCCAAATGATTGTGGTAAATAACCCAAAACTTTTCGCAAAGACATAGCATCTTCTAAAACATTGATATCACCAAACATAATGGTTCCAGAATCTGGACTTTGCAAGGTTGCAATTGTTCGCATTAAAGATGATTTTCCTGCACCATTCGGACCTAATAAACCAAACATTCCTGTGCCAATTTCAATCGACAGGTTATCAATTGCTTTTACACCATTTTTATAAGTTTTTGTTAAGTTTTCAATTTTTAATTTCATCAGATGCGGTTTTTTTAATTGATTATAGTGTTGATAAGTCTGAAAGTTACAACTTTTGTTACATATTATTAAAATAAATCTTCGTGAGCCTTAATTAGCAGAAAAAAAATAGATATTTTTACAAAAGCGAACACGCTTATGAACTTTAAAACTTTATAAACTTATATAATGGCAAAAAAATCAATCTTAAATAAAAAATCAATTTCATTTTTAGAAAAATATTTAAACAACGCTGCTCCTACTGGTTACGAATGGGAAGGTCAAAAAATTTGGATGGATTATCTAAAACCGTATGTTGATGAATTTATTACAGATACATACGGAACAGCAGTTGGAGTTATCAATCCAGATGCAAAATTTAAAGTAGTTATTGAAGGGCATGCAGATGAAATTTCTTGGTATGTAAATTATATTTCTGATAATGGATTAATCTACGTGATTAGAAACGGAGGATCAGATCATCAAATTGCACCTAGTAAAATTGTAAATATTCATACCAAAAACGGAATTGTAAAAGGGGTTTTTGGTTGGCCAGCAATTCACACCAGAGATAAAGCTAAAGAAGAAGCTCCAAAACCAGAAAATATTTTTATCGATACTGGTTGTGCTACAAGAAAAGAAGTAGAAGCATTAGGAATTCATGTTGGTTGTGTAATAACCTATCCGGATGAATTTCATATTTTAAACGGAGATAAGTTTGTTTGTAGAGCGCTAGATAATCGAATGGGCGGATTTATGATTGCAGAAGTTGCTCGTTTATTAAAAGAGAACAAAAAAACCTTGCCATTTGGGTTGTATATTACTAATTCTGTTCAAGAAGAAATTGGTTTGCGCGGTGCAGAAATGATAACCAATACAATTCAACCAAATGTTGCTATTGTTACTGATGTTACACACGACACCACAACTCCAATGATTGATGTTAAAAAAGCTGGTTATTTACAATTAGGAAAAGGTCCAGTTGTTGCATATGCGCCAGCAGTTCAACAAAAATTACGTGATTTAATTACAGCAACTGCAGAAGAAAATAAGATTCCGTTTCAACGTTCTGCTTTATCTAGAGCAACCGGAACAGACACTGACGCTTTTGCTTATAGCAATGGCGGAGTTGCATCTGCATTGATTTCATTGCCGCTTCGTTATATGCACACAACTGTAGAAATGGTTCATAGAGATGATGTTGAAAATGTAATTAAAATGATTTATGAAACCTTGTTAAAAATTAAAGACGGAGAAACGTTTTCTTATTTTGAATAAGTATGAGTTTACTAGATCAAAAACACTTGTTCGATATTCCTAAAGGAATTCATTATTTAAATACCGCTAGCCTTTCTGCTTCTTTCAAGTCTGTTGAAGAAGCAGGAATAAAAGCTGTTAAAGAAAAAAGTAAACCATATCTAATTCCGGTTACAGATTTTTTTGACCCAGTAATCAAACTTAAAAAATTATTTGCACAACTTATTGATGCTGATGATTATAATAGAATAGCAAATATTCCTTCTGTTTCATACGGAATGGCAACAGTTGCAAACAATATCAAGTTAAAAAAAGGTGATGAAATTGTACTTGTCGAAGAGCAATTTCCTAGTAATTATTATGTGTGGGAAAAACTAGCCACAAAATATAATGCAACCATTAAAATTGTAAAACAGCCAACAACTCAAAAGAATAATGGCAACAATTGGAATGAAGCCATTTTAGATACCATCAACGATAACACCGCTTTTATTGCTCTAGGAAATATTCATTGGGCAAACGGAACCATTTTCGATCTAAAGGCAATCAGAAAAAAAACTACAGAACACAATGCACTTTTAATTGTTGATGGGAGTCAATCTATTGGCGCAATGAAATTCTCTATAAAAGAAATTCAGCCAGACGCGTTAATTTGCGCAGGCTACAAATGGCTCTTTGGCCCTTATGGATGTGGTTATGCTTATTTTGGAAAATATTTTGATGATGGAGAACCCATTGAAGAAAACTGGTCGAATCGTTTTAATAGCGAAAATCTAAGTGATTTAATTAATTACGAACCCAAATACAAACCGTTAGCAAATAGGTATTCTGTTGGTGAGCATGCCAGTTTTATTTATGTCAAAATGCAAATTGCAGCACTTCAACAAATTATAGAATGGACGCCAAAAGCAATACAAGAATATTGTAAAGAAATTACTTTCGATTTTACAAAAACAGTTACAGAAAATGGTTGTGTTATTGAAAATTCGAATGCTAGAGCACATCATTTATTTGGAATTCAAATTCCGGAGAAGATTAATAAATCAACCTTAAAAGAAACACTTGCTAAAAACAATGTTTTTGTTTCATTTAGAGGAAACTACATTCGCGTTTCTTGTCATTTATTTAATACTTCTGCGGATTTAAAAGCTTTATCTGACTGTATTTTATCAACTTTATAACCTACTATTTTGGATGAACTTATAGATGTTTTAACTTCAGAAGGAAAACCAACTGGTACAACTGTTTTAAAATCAGAAGCACACCTAAAAGGGTTGTATCATGCAACTGTACATGTTTGGCTGTATACAGACAGTCAAAAAATTCTACTTCAAAAAAGAGCTTCTGTAAAAAAAGTTTTTCCAAATCTTTGGGATGTTTCTGTTGCCGGACATATCGGAGCAGGAGAAAAAATAGAAACTGCTGCAGTTAGAGAAATTAAAGAAGAAATTGGAATATCGATTAAAGAAGCTGATTTAATAAAAATTGGCTTGCGAAAAGATGAGATCGTGCATCCAAACGGAATATTAGACAACGAGTTTAAGCATCTTTATATATATAAATTAAATAAGAAATTATCAGAATTAACAATGCAAGTTGGTGAAGTTGATGATTTGCAATTGTTTGATGCTTCTATATTAAAAGACACCACAAAACATGGAAGTTTTATGGTGCCTAATTTCAGAAATTATTACGATTTTATTTATGATCAATTAAAAACTAAGTGAAAATAATTACACAATAAATTTTACTCAGTTAACAGACTTAATAAAACCTTCTCTTTTAACTTTCTATAACCTTTGATATGCTCTAAATACAAAAATCTTGTACTTTCATGCTCATTTAAATAATACAAATCACAAGCTACATCATCACATTCATTTAGCTTCTCTGTTTCATTTCTAGCGTTATAAAGTTGAGTTATCAATTCAGAATTTTTTTCAATCATTAATAATAACTTGTCTCTTAAATTTCTGTTTTTTATTAAGTTAGAGGCTATTTTAGCCAACTTATCACATTCTTCTGTCACATAATTAACATGAGAAATCCACACATCTAACTCTCTAAAACTTCTACTCTGAATAATCTGTGTTTCAGAATCATAATCTGTATAAGTATTTGATTGCATAGTATTAATTTTAATATTCGACTACATTTTAACATCTAAAATCTCTAAAGATTTTATTCCTCCTGGAAACTCCCATTGTATTACGTCTCCTTTTGCATATCCCATAACAGCAGAGCCCAT
Organism: uncultured Flavobacteriaceae bacterium; assembly: GCA_913065125.1. Lineage (GTDB taxonomy): Bacteria > Bacteroidota > Bacteroidia > Flavobacteriales > Flavobacteriaceae > Polaribacter > Polaribacter gochangensis. The sequence goes on from CAJYAG010000005.1 coordinate 9,100, forward strand.
TGGCATCAGTATTGATATTTTCTTTTCGGCAATGTTGCTTTTTGATGGCACTACAAGCTGAAAAGTATTTTTCCAATTACTATCTTCTGAACTCACAGTAACTAAAGAATTAAAACGAACTACATCAGTATGCATTTCTTCTTCATCTAGAAAAATCGCTTCTTTTAACTCTTCTCTTAGTTTTAAAATATGATTTTTAACGGTAGTTTCCTTTTGTTGTTCCTCAATATTTAAAAGTTGTTTAAGTACTAGAAACTCTTTTTTTTCAATCACTAACTTTTCATATTTCATTTCCCTAATTTTATTTATGGAAAAATTCCACGTTGAACATAAGCTCTTTCTATTCGCTCAATTGCAATTACATATGCAGCTGATCTCATATCTAACTTTCTGCTTTCCGACATATTTAATACTTTGATAAAAACTTCTCTCATTTTTTTATCAAGTTTTGCCATAATTTCATCAAGCTCCCACAATTCTCCGTTTCTATTTTGTAACCATTCAAAATAACTCCCAATAACACCACCAGAATTACATAAAATATCAGGAATAATAGAAACTCCTCTTTCTAATAATAAATTTTCAGCCTCATTGGTTGTTGGCCCGTTTGCTCCTTCTGCAATTAAAAATGCTTTTATTTTTGATGCATTGTCTTTAGTAATTTGATTTCCTAAAGCTGCAGGAATACAGATATCGCAATCTAAACCAAAGAAATCTTCTTTATTAACTTCTGCTGTATTTGTAAACCCAACTAAACTTCCGTTATTAAATTTCACATATTCTGATAAGTCGTTTACCTTAATTCCTTCAGGATTTGTAATAGAACCAAATGCATCTTGAACTCCAACCATTTTTGCGCCTTCTTTTTCTAAAAAGTGAGCTGCCCAAAAACCAACATTTCCAAATCCTTGAACAATAAATTTCTTGTCTTTAAGGTTAACGTTTTTTTGTTCTGCCCAAAATTTTATATTTAAAAACACTCCATAACCTGTTGCTCTATCTCTACCTTCTAAACCTCCCGATCCAATTGGCTTTCCAGTAACAACATGCTGATTTCTTGATCTTTCTGCTGGAGCTTTTGTAGACATATATGTATCTGCAATCCAAGCCATTGTTTGAGCATTGGTATTTACATCTGGAGCAGGAATATCGTGTTCTGGTCCAATATTGTCTCCTAAAGCAAAAGTAAAACGTCTTGTAATACGCTCAAGTTCTGATTCAGAATATTTTTTAGGATCCATTTGAATTCCTCCTTTTGCTCCACCATAAGGCAAACCAGTTAAAGAAGTTTTCCAAGTCATCCACATAGCTAATGCCTTTACAGCATCAATATCAATTGTTGGATGATATCTTAAACCTCCTTTATAAGGACCAAGTGCATTGTTGTGTTGTACACGATATCCTTTAAAGATTTCTACATCACCATTATCCATACGAACAGGAAAGTGTATGATTAACTCATTATTTGTTATTCCTAATATTTTTTTAATATTCGGGTTTAAGTTTACCAAATCTGATGCTGCATCAAATTGTTGCATCACATTGTACAACATCCCTTGTTTTGGTTCCTTTTTTTGTTTTAATTCTGCTGTTACGTTCATTTTTTAAATTAAATAAGTTCTAATTCTCTTTTGCTTGTGATTGCATTAAAATCATTAATTATTGTTGTAGACGTTTTGTTTTCTGATTCTTTTTCTTGTTCAAATTCGCTACAAGACCAAATAAAAACTTTATTTGATGTTAAAGTGCAAGCGTTAAGATGAATACAAGTACTACATAAACTTCTTTTGTAAGTGTCCATAAATTATAATATTTGAATATGGTATCTCCATTTGCAACAGGCGTACCAAAAAAACACCCTAAATAAAACAAATGCATAAGCGGGTGGTTATTAAGTAAATACAGAATAAAACTAAGAGTTGTTAAAATTTTAATTGGGTAATTACTACCCAACTGATGCATTTCTACTCGTTCTTTATTTTAATTTTTCTCGAAGCGTTTTTCTATCAATTTGAAGAATTTCAGCAGCTTTTGTTTTGTTATTTCCTGTGGCTGCTAAAACTTTAATGATGTAGTTTTTTTCAAGCTCTTTTAAAGAGATTAATTCTTCTGTTTTAGAAAAATCTATTTGGTATTTTACATATTCCGGTAGGTGTTCTACTTCTACAGATTTATCGCACATAATTACTGCACGTTGAATTACATTCTCTAATTCTCTGATATTTCCAGGCCAATGATATCTTTGTAGAATCTCTATAGCTTCTGAACTTATTTTTAAGAACTTATCTTTGTATTCGATTCCGTATTTAAAAAGAAATTTTTCTACTAGTAACGGAATGTCAGACAGTCGTTCTGCTAATGTGGGTACATCTATTTGTACAACGGTTAATCTATAATATAAATCTTCTCTAAATCTTCCTTTTTTAATCAATTCTTGTAAGTTGATATTGGTAGCTGCAATAACACGAACGTCTACTCTTTCTACTTTTTGAGTACCAACCCTTACCACTTCCTTTTCTTGTAAAACTCTAAGCAAACGCAACTGAGCAGCTAATGAAGCATTTCCTATTTCATCTAAAAATAAAGTTCCTTTATCAGCAGCTTGAAAAAATCCTGATCTGTTTGAATCTGCTCCTGTAAAAGCACCTTTTACATACCCAAACAATTCTGACTCTAATAAATTTTCTGGTATTGCCCCACAATTAACAGCAATAAAAGGCGCGTTAGAGAATTTTCCCATATAATGTATCGAACGCGCTACCAATTCTTTTCCTGTTCCGCTTTCTCCAGAAATAAAAACCGTTGCTTTATTATCTTTCAATCGTTCAATAATATCTGTAACCTTCTCAATTGCTGGTGAATTCCCAATCAATTCTCCATAAGATTTTTTTACCGCCTTTTTATCAATTTTAATTGGTCTTGCAACTTTTACAGGGTTTTCTAAAGATTTTAAAACTGCTGTCTTTAATTCATCTTTTGTAAAAGGTTTTGTAATGTAATCTACTGCGCCAGATTTCATTACTTCTAGCGCTCCATCAATAGAAGGAAAACCTGTAACTACTAATTTCTGAATGTTCGGAAAATGTTCTGACGCATATTTTATCAATTCTAAACCATCTACTCCTGGCATTTGTAAATCTGTAATTAATAAATCGATCGATTGATCTTTAAGTATCTGTAATGCCTCTTTTACAGAAATGGCTTTATATGTATGGTAATTTAAAGATTGCAAATGACGTTGAATAAGTTCAAGTATATGAATATCATCATCAACAATTAAAATGTTTTCTTTATGTAACATTGTTTATTTTTTTGGAAAACTTATTATAAAAATAGTTCCTTTAGGTTTATTTGGCTTGTATTTTATAGTTCCTCTATGGCTTTTTACAATTCCATGAACAACACTTAAACCAAGACCAGAGCCTTCTCCGACTGGTTTTGTTGTATAAAAAGGGTTGAAAATATTGTCTGTAGATTCTTTTGCAATTCCGACACCTTCGTCTGAAATTTGCAATTGTATGTTTTTATTTTTTTCTACAACAGAAATGCCAATCTTACCCTGTAAAGGTGAAAAATAAATGGCATTAATCACTAGGTTAAAAATGACCTGAGTCAATTGAATTTTATCAACTTTTAATTCAATATTTTCTTTATTAAAATCGAATTTGCATTGAATATTCTTTTTTCTAAAATTTGGTCCCAACAAACTAATTGCCTCCGTAATTACAGGAACACAGTTTATCACTTCCATCTCTTGTGGCATTTCGCAAGAAAAAAACATTAATTTTTTTACAACTTCTCTAGAATAAATGGCGCTATTTATTACTTTCTGTAAATCTTTTGCACCAACTTTATCCTCTTTAAATCGTTCTTTTAGTAGTTCTGTGAAACCTAAAATATTAGCCAAAGGTGTATTTAGTTCATGTGCAATTCCGGCTGTAATTTCACCTAAAATAGACAATCTATCTACACGTTCCATTTGTCTTTTAGAAAGAATTTCTTTTTCCTTTATCTGTTTGCGTTCAAAAAGATCTCCTATTTCAGAAGCTATTTTATTTAGCAATAATTTTTCTTCTTTTAAAAAAGCATTCTGAGAAAATTCTAATTTTGGATAACCGACTTTTATAGAGCCAAAAACTTCACCAAATACTTTTATTGCAGACAAAATAAAAATAGCTTCTAAGTTTTGTTGGCCTTTTGCAATGTTATATTCTTTGGTTTCTATTTCTACAAAAGCTGCTTTTGGAAACCTTACTGCTGATTTTACATTGGTTGCAATTCCTTTTAAGATAACTTCTTCATCAGTAAAGTCTCCATTTCTAATTAACGAACTCACATTATACAAACAAGTTAATTCTTTAATCCTCTCATTTAATTTATCTTCAGTTGATGTGTTTTGATCCATCTCTTTAAAAGGTTTTGTAAATATAGAAGTTCTGAAATACTAAATATCTATGAAGAGTACTATTTAATAAATGAAACACTATTTTGTAGGCTTTTCGAAAAAAGCATCTGATATTTTTGAGTTACTTATTAGTGGTAACGTAAATTCTGTTGCAGCTCTTTTAGGCTCAGTTGGAACGCCAAGACTATCTTGTTTGTACCACGTTATCGATTTTGGCAACAACAATCCGTTTACAGAATTCCAATTGTCATATCTAATGATGCTGTATTTTTCTGATGGTTTTTTAGAACTAAACGTTACTGTATATGCCAACCATTCCATTTGATAAGTATCTTTGTTGTAATAAATAAGATAATTATCATCTGGTGATGAACCAACATTCGCTTTATATGAAATTTTAAATCCGGGATAACTTTTCCCTTCAAATACTAAATCTGTAGTTTTTTCATACAAAATTCCATCATCCGCTAATACGAAAGGCATTGCATAAAAATAGAAATACAAATTGTAATAAAAATCTTTATTTCCTTTAAAAGAAGTTGAATCTTTTTGAGTTAACCAAACTTCTTTCCCATCAAAACCTAACGAATAATTTGGCGTATTAATAGCTATTTTTCGAGATTGTAAATCAGTTGTATGCACCTCTTCTCCTTTGTTAAATGACAACGTTTTAGCTTTTCTCCAAGCTTCAATTCCGCCATGTTTTTCAAAAACGTTTGCTAATTCATTTGGATAATTTTCATTTTTCACTTCGTTCTTTGGTTCATTTTTACATGAAACTAAAATTGTAGCAATAATAAATAATACGAGTATTTTCTCCATTAGTTATGGTTTTAAATCAAAGTCGAAAATCTAAATAAATACTTACACTTTTTAGATTTTCGATTGATATGTATACAATTCAAAATATCTACCTTCTTTTTCTATCAGTTCATCATGAGTTCCACGTTCCGCAATTTCACCAGCTTCAATCACTAAAATTTGATCTGCTTGTTTAATGGTACTCAATCTGTGTGCAATCACAATCGTGGTTCTGTCTTTTATCAATTCCGATAAACTTTTCTGAATCAACGCTTCACTTTCTGTATCTAAACTAGAAGTTGCTTCATCTAAAATAATAATTTTAGGATTCGCTAAAATTGCTCTTGCAATTGCCAAACGCTGACGTTGTCCTCCAGAAAGTTTGACACCTCTTTCTCCAATTAACGTATCTAAACCATCTTCAAAACGATCTGTAAATTCATTAACATAAGCCGCTTCTACAGCATTTTGTAATTCATCTTCTGTGGCATTTGGTCTCGGAAATAAAATGTTCTCTTTGATCGTTCCTTCAAATAAAAATTCATCTTGCAAAACAACGCCTAAATGTTTTCTATAACTATTTAACTTTACTTTTGACATGTCATTATTGTCAATAGTTACTTTCCCCGATTTCGGATTTAAAAATGTAGCAGACAATCCTGCAATAGTAGATTTTCCTGAACCAGAACTCCCAACCAAAGCGGTAACAGTTCCTTTTGGAACAACAAAACTAATATTATTTATAACTTCTTTTCCTTCTTCATAAGAAAACGAAACATCATCAAAAACCAATTTTCCTTCAATACTTTCTAATTCAATTGTTCTGTTTTCATCATCTTCTTCTGCTTCCATATTCATCAATTCTTCAGTTCTGTCTAAACCTGCTAAGGCTTCTGTTAATTGACTTCCAATATTACTCATTTGTACAATTGGCGCAATCATAAAACCAAGAATCAAAGTGAAAAATAAAAACTCACCAGAAGTCATACTGTCATTGATCATATAATAACCTCCAATTCCCATAATTCCAGTTGTTGCAACACCTATTAAAAATGTTGATGAACTGGTCATAATTGCGGTTGCCGTCAAGCTTTTTTTCACGTTCTGAAACAATTTTTCTACTCCAGTTTCAAAAACTTTATTTTCTTGTTCTTCAGCATTAAATGCTTTTATCACTCTTACACCTGCTAATGTTTCTGTTAATCTTCCTTTTACCTCTGCATTTATTTTTCCACGAGTTCTAAAAATTGGACGTATAAATTTGAATGCTTTTAATGCTACCAAACCAAAAATAGAAATTGGTAGAAAAACAAATAATGTCATCCACGGATTTAAATTGATTAAAATTATCAATGAAATAACCGCTGTAATGGTACCTCCAACTAACTGCACCAAACCTGTTCCTATTAAATTCCGAACACCTTCAACATCACTCATTATTCTAGAAACCAAAGCTCCAGATTTTGTGTTATCAAAAAAACTAATGGGCAAAGACAACACTTTCTTTTGTACCTGTGCTCTAAGTTCAGATATTAAATATTGCGCTTGTACACTTAAAATTCGGGTTAATAAAAAGGAGGTTATAGCTTGTAATACAATAGCGATTATTACAATTCCTAAAAGTGAATATAATTTATCAAAATCTTTATTTGGAACCACGTCATCTAGTAATATTTTACTTTGCCAAGGTAAAATTAAACCTGAAAGACTCTTTATAACGATTAAAATCAATCCAATAAAAACTAAATTTCTTCTTGGCCAAATAATTGTTTTAAAGGCTTTCCCCATAGAAACTTTAGGTTTCTTTTTCTTTTCTGATGATTTGCTATAGTGCTGCATGTATGTTTTTATGTTCTTAAAGTGTACGTTCTTATTTGTCAATATACATGCCACGAACTATGAACATGACACATTTACAAAATTGTTTTTCTTGATGTTAAGTAATCAATTCCAAATAAAAAACTCCTTTAAAGGAGCTTTTTAGAAATTAAAACTTTTTTACAATCTTTTATCAATAATACTTTGCACAACATCCGGATTTAATAAGGTAGAAATATCTCCTAAATTATCCATTTCATTGTGTGCAATTTTTCGTAAAATTCTACGCATTATTTTCCCAGAACGTGTTTTTGGCAATCCATCTGTAAACTGAATCTTGTCTAATTTTGCAATCGGACCAATGTGTTCTGTAATTATTTGGTTGATTTCTTTTCGTAAATTATTATGATCTCTCGTTTCTCCAACATCTTTTAAAATCACATAACCATACAATGCATTTCCTTTTACATCATGCGGAAAACCAACAATGGCACTTTCTGCAACTGCAGGATGTTCGTTAATGGCATCTTCAATTGGTGCAGTTCCTAAATTATGTCCAGAAACAATAATTACATCATCTACTCTACCTGTAATTCTGTAATAACCAACTTCGTCTCGCAAAGCGCCATCACCTGTAAAATACATATTATCAAAAGCTGAAAAATAGGTTTCTTTATAGCGCTTGTGATTTCCCCAAATTGTTCTTGCCATTCCTGGCCAAGGAAATTTAACACATAAACGTCCTTCAACTTGATTTCCTTTTAATTCATCGCCATTTTCATCCATCAACGCAGGTTGAATTCCGATAAAAGGCAATGTTGCATACGTTGGTTTTGTTGGTGTTACATACGGAATCGGAGTAATCATAATTCCGCCCGTTTCTGTTTGCCACCAAGTATCTATAATCGGACTTTTCTTTTTACCAATATTGTCATTATACCAATGCCAAGCTTCTTCATTAATCGGTTCACCAACCGAACCCAACACTTTTAAGGATGATAAATCATATTTATCAACCAATTCAGTTCCTTGTTTTGCCAGCGCTCTAATTGCAGTTGGCGCTGTATAAAACTGATTTACTTGATGCTTTTCTATAATTTTCCAAAAACGTCCAAAATCTGGGTAATGAGGAACGCCTTCAAATAAAACTGTTGTTGCTCCATTTGCTAACGGTCCATACACTATATAAGAATGTCCAGTAATCCAACCAATATCTGCTGTACACCAATACACATCGTTCTCTGTATATTGAAAAGCATTTTTAAATGTATACGCGGTATACACCATATAACCGGCAGTTGTATGAACCATTCCTTTTGGCATTCCTGTAGAGCCAGAAGTGTACAAAATAAATAGCGGATCTTCAGCGTCCATCACCTCGGCTTTTCCTTCTTTAGATGCATTGTCCAATAAAGGTTGTAACCAAAAATCTCTTCCTTCTTTCATCAAAATATCAGAATTGATACGTTTTGCAACCAACACATTTTCTACTCCAAGACAACTTTCTAATGCTTCATCTACAATTCCTTTTAAGTCGATTGTTTTTGCACCACGATAAGATCCATCAGCAGTAATAACCATTTTACAATTAGAATCATTTATTCTTGTTGATAATGCTTTGGATGAAAATCCTGCAAAAACTACTGAATGTATGGCGCCAATTCTGGCACAAGCCAAGGTTGAAATTGCTAATTCTGGAATCATCGGAACATAAATACAAACACGATCTCCTTTTTGAACCCCTTTACTTTTCAGCACATTTGCAAACTGATTTACACGTTCATACAATTGTCTATAACTGATGTGTTCTGCTGCTTCATCTGGGTTGTTTGGTTCAAAAATAATTGCCGTTTTATCTCCACGAGTTGCTAAATGTCTGTCAATACAATTTTCTGTAATGTTTAATTTTGCTCCTTTAAACCATGCAACTTTTGGTTTAGAAAAATCCCAACTTAAAACGGTGTCCCATTTTTTTCTCCATAAAAAATGTTCTTCTGCAATTTCTTCCCAAAAATTTTCTGGTTCTCGAATCGATTTTCTATAAACTTGATAATATTCTTCTAAATGCTTGATATGATAATTACTCATTATTGTTTTATTATTCTTTAGACAATCTAAAAATAGAAAATTATATTTGCTTTATGAATTTTCAAGAAGTTTTATCTGTTATAAATACAAATTGGCATATTGTTTTATTGTTTTTTACAATCGCGATGTTGTATTCTTCAGTTGGCTTTGGTGGCGGCTCTAGCTATTTAGCGGTGTTGGCATTAACAGGTTTGGCTTTTACACAAATTAGAGCAACAGCTTTGTTATGCAACATTGTTGTCGTTATTGGAAACGTATTTTATTTTCATCAACAAAAAACATACAATTTTAAAAAGGTAGTTCCCCTTGTTTTATGTAGCATCCCTTTTGCATTTATTGGCGGATATTTAAAAATCAGTCAAACCTTCTTTTTTATATTATTGGGTTTTACCTTGTTATTTGCAGCAATTACGATGTGGATTTCTAAAAAAATTGTAGCATCCGAAGAAGAAAAAACAAAACTAAATCTTTCAAAAAATGCTGGTTATGGTGGGTTTATCGGTTTTATTTCTGGAATGGTCGGAATTGGAGGCGGAATTTTCCTAGCGCCATTATTGCACTTAACCAATTGGGACTCTCCAAAAAAAATTGCTGCAACAGCAAGTTTGTTTATTTTGGTAAATTCTATCGCTGGTTTGGGCGGACAATATGTAAATCCGGAGTTTACAATTGATTGGAATCTAACAATAGTTTTACTAATTACCGTTTTTATTGGCGGACAAATTGGTAGTAGATTTAGCTCTAAATTCTTACAGCCAATTCAATTAAAAAAGGCAACCGCTATTTTGATTGCCTTTGTAAGTATAAGAATTTTATGGAAATATTTATTTTAAGAACGTAATTCTTCAATTTCTTGCTGATAATCGTATTGTAAATCTTCGTGTAAAGAGCCAACTGCTTTCTGAATTAATATTACTTGTCTTTCAAAGGTATTTGTAAGTCTTGGACTTTTATTTATTGATGGTCTAAAAGTCTTTAATTTCTGACAGAAATACATCAACAATTCTACTTCTGTTTCTTTATTTTGAGAATACCGAATAAACTTTTTTGTCAGGGTTAAAATTTTTCGAACGCTTTTTCTGATGTAAAAATAACTATTGGTATTAATTTGTTCAAACAAATCGTCAATCTGTTCTTTAACGCTTTCTATATAATTTTCTTCATTAGAAGATTCGAACAATAAATACGTTAGTAATTCTTTGTTCTCTTTTTTAAATTTTGATAAACGCAAACATAGCTCAATCAATTCTTTTGAGTTTTTATAACTCAATTCATCTTTGATTTTTTTTACCGTTACCGCTTTCATCTATTTCTGTAATTCTAAAGTCACCAAATATGCACAATGATCTGAAGCAATGGTGTCGCAAATAGTTTCTTTCGAAAGTACTTTCCATTTGCTCTTTGGATAATACATCACGTAATCAATTTTTTTAATGGGTTTATCAGAAGGAAAAGTCAATAATGGATTCGATTTATTATAGGAAGCTTTCCAAAAAGATTCTAAAATATTGATGGTTCTACTATTTGGCGTATCGTTTAAATCTCCAGTTAAAATTGTTGGATATTTATTATCAGAAAACACTTTATTAATAGCTGTTGCTTGTGAGACTCTATCTGTATCTTCTTTTAAATGATCTAAATGAGTTCCGATAAATGAAATGGTGTCACCAGATTTTAACACCGTAGTAATTTCTAAAGCAGCTCTTGGCTCATTTCCTTTTGTGTAAGGCAACGCAACATTTCTGGTTGACAAAAATGAATATTTAGACAAAACGCCTTCTCCATATTCGCCGCCATCATAATACATGGCTCTACCAAAAATTGACGCCATTTTTGTACGATAACCCAACTCTGTTGGCAAATCGTATTTCTTGGCTCTGTTGGTTTTAAAATCTACTTCTTGTAAGGAAACAAAATCGGCATCTGCTTTTTTAATGACGTTGGCGATAATATCTAAATCAAAACTTCCGTTAGTCGTTTTTCCATGAAGAATATTAAAACTCAACACTTTTACAGTTACTTTTTCTATACCTTTTTTTTGAGCAAAAAGTGTACCTGAAAAAAGAAAAATAATTAAAAATGGTATGAATTTAAATTTCCTCAACATTTAATGTTCACTAGGAATTTCTACCATTTCGTTTACATCAGCATCATAATCTACTCCATCAACTTTAAATCCGAATAAATTAAAGAAATCATCACTATATCCTTTTAAATCTCCTATTTCAGATAAATTTTCTGTAGTTGCAATTTGCCATAATTTATCAACTTCTGCTTGAACGTCTTCACGCATTTCCCAATCATCAATTCGTATTCTTCCTCTAGCGTCAAGATTTAAATCACCACCAAACAAACGTTCACTATATAATCGTTGAATTTGCTCAATGCATCCTTCATGAATTCCTTTTGATTTCATAGTTTTATACAACAAAGAGATATAAAGAGGGATCACAGGAATTGCAGAACTGGCTTGTGTAACCAATGCTTTATTTACAGAAACAAATGCTTTTCCTCCAATTGATTTTAAATCATCAGAAATTGTAAAAGCGGTAGCTTCTAAATGATCTTTTGCTGCGCCAATAGTACCTTTTCTATAAACCGCTTCTGTCAATTTTGGTCCAATATAAGAATAGGCAACAGTTGTTGCGCCTTCAGACAATAAATTTTCAGCTTTTAGAGCATCCATCCACATTTTCCAGTCTTGGCCACCCATAACTGCAACGGTATTTGCAATATCATCTCCCTCGGCAGGATTGATAGAAACTTCTGTTACATTTCCTGTATGAAAATCTACTGTTTTGTTTGAAAAAACACCACCAATTGGCTTCAAAACAGATTTGTAACGAACTCCAGTGTCTGGATGTGTTCTTACCGGTGATGCAACACTATAAATTACCAAATCAACTTGACCTAAATCATTTTTGATCATGTCTAAAGTCTGACGTTTGATTTCGTTAGAAAACGCATCGCCATTGATACTTTTTGCATACAAACCTGCTGCATGAGCGTGTTTTTCAAAAGCTGCAGTATTGTAATAACCAGCAGAACCTGTTTTCCCTGGTGATGAAGGTTTGTCAAAATACACTCCAATTGTAGCTGCATCAGATCCAAAAGCACTAGAAATTCTAGATGCCAACCCAAATCCTGTTGATGAACCAATCACCAACACTTTTTTTGCGCCTTTAATTTTTCCTTTTGATTTTACATAGTCAATTTGATTGATTACGTTTTGCTCACAACCTGTAGGGTGTGCAGTTAAACAAATAAATCCTCTTGTTCTTGGTTCTATGATCATAATTTGGTTGTTTTATGTTTTTATTTTGATTCAAGTTGTCATTTTAGACGTTAGGAGAAATCTCAAAAAAGAGGTTTCAAATATGAGATTCCTCCTCATTCTTCATTCGGAATGACAAACCTGTTATTTGTTTGGAGTTAAAAACTCCGTTACATTTTTATTAATTCTTTCTAATACATTTTCTGTAGTTGCTTTTACAAATGTTTCACCTGTAATTTGCTCATACAATTCTATATATCGATTTGATATTTCTAAAATTTTCTCATCAGACATTGCTGGAATTTGCTGGCCATCTTTTCCTTGAAATCCATTCTCTATCAACCACTGTCTTACAAATTCTTTAGATAGCTGTTTTTGATTTTCACCTTTTTCTTGACGTGCTTCATATCCATCAGCATAAAAATAACGAGAAGAATCTGGCGTGTGAATTTCATCAATCAATACAATTTTACCTTCTTTTGTTTTTCCAAATTCGTATTTTGTATCCACCAAAATTAAACCGCGCTGTGCAGCAATTTCTGTTCCTCTGGCAAACAATTTACGTGTATAATCTTCTAAAACCAAATAATCTTCTTCAGAAACAATATTGTTGGCCAAAATGTCTTCACGAGAAATGTCTTCATCATGTTCGCCATTGTCTGCTTTTGTTGATGGTGTTATAATTGGCATCGGGAATTTGTCATTTTCTTTCAAACCTTCTGGCATTGTTACTCCGCAAAGCATTCTTTTGCCTGCTTTGTATTCTCTTGCTGCATGACCAGATAAATAGCCACGAATAACCATTTCTACTTTAAAGGGATCACACAAATGACCAATTGCAACGTTTTCATCTGGAGTTGCCACCAACCAATTTGGAACAATATCAGCAGTTTCCTGCATCATTTTTGTTGCAATCTGATTTAAAATTTGTCCTTTAAACGGAATTTGACGTGGAAGAATGACATCAAAAGCTGACAATCTATCGGAAGCAATCATCACCAATACTTCGTCATTTATATTATAAACTTCTCTTACTTTTCCTTTGTACACAGATTTCTGTTTCGGGAAATTAAAGTTGGTTTCGTTAATTGTATTCATTAATTATTGTGTTGTTGTTGCTTGCAAAAGTAAACTAAAGACTTTTTATGAACAACAAAAAACTATTCCGTTTCTATACTTTTATATGCTTTGATAATACTTTTTACCAATCGATGACGAATTACATCTTTATCATCTAAATACACTTGTGCTATTCCATCAATATCTTTTAATGCCAACAACGATTCTTTTAAACCAGAAACTTGTTTTCTTGGCAAGTCAATTTGCCCAGGATCACCATTAATCACAAACTTGGCATGCTTTCCCATTCTGGTTAAAAACATTTTCATTTGATTGTGCGTGGTGTTTTGTGCTTCATCTAAAATAACAAATGCATTGTCTAATGTTCTTCCACGCATAAATGCCAATGGTGCAATTTGTATCACTCCTTTTTCTAAATATGACTCTAATCTTTCATGGGGAATCATATCACGTAAAGCATCGTATAAAGGTTGCATGTACGGATCTAATTTTTCTTTTAAATCTCCAGGTAAAAACCCTAAATTCTCTCCAGATTCTACAGCTGGCCTTGTTAAAATGATTCTGCGAACTTCTTTTTCTTTTAATGCTTTTACAGCCAAAGCAACTGCTGTATAGGTTTTTCCTGTTCCGGCCGGACCAACAGCAAAAAGCATGTCGTTATTCTGCATTAACGAAACCATTTTACGCTGATTTTCAGTTTGCGCTTTTATCAATTTACCACTTACGCCATGCACCAAAACCTCTTTTGCTTTTACATCTGTTCTTTCTTCTTTTCCTGTAGATGTTAAAATGCGTTCAATACTATTTTCGTCTAATTTATTGTACTTATTAAAATACTTTATCAGCATTTCCATCCGTTTTTCAAACTCGTTTAAAATTTCTGATTCTCCGAAAATTTTTAAATTATTACCTCTAGCAACAATTTTAATTTTTGGAAAGTGTTTTTTTAAGTGTGCAATGGTGCTGTTTTGAGTTCCAAAAAAATCTTTTGGATTGATGTCTGTTAGCTCAACAATTCGTTCTGTCAAATGATTCTATTTTAATAGGTTAACAATCTGTAAATTGAAATTAATTACATAAAATAAAATGAGATAAAATCTATCTACTTTTTATACAAGAAAATTACGGATAAAATTTTAGAATTGATTAGCTTTGTGTAAAATTTTTATGTTTTTTTTTAGATTCCCTTTTTCACGGGAATGACAATTTTAAACTGTGTTTAAGTAGTTCGCTTAAATACTCTTTTTAAACTCATTAACAGGTGATTTTTACATGTCTTTAATAACTTTAACAACAGATTTCGGAACTAAAGATCATTTTGTAGGAGCTGTAAAAGGTGCTATCTATACAGAATTGCCGGATGCTAGAATTGTTGATATTACGCACGAAATTTCTCCTTTTAGCATTACAGAAACAGCATATATTTTAAAAAACTCTTATAAAAGTTTTCCCGAAAAAAGCATTCATATTGTTGGTGTAGATGCAGAGTTGAGTCCAGAAAATAAACACATAGCAATCTTGTTAGACAATCATTATTTTATTTGTCCAGACAACGGAATCATTTCGATGATTGCTTCAGAAATAAAGCCCACACAAATTGTAGAAATCAACATTCACGATCGTGTAGAAAGTAGTTTTCCAGTGTTAGATGTCTTTGTTCAAGTTGCGTGTTTTATTGCTCGTGGCGGAAGCTTAGGTGTGATTGGAAAAGAAATTCAGACCTATAAAAAAATGACTGAAATTCAGCCTAAAATCAACGCCAATGAAACTCAAATTATTGGTAGTGTTATTTATATTGATAACTACGGAAATATCATCAGTAATATCAGCGAAAAATTATTTTCTGATATTGGAAAAGGAAGAAACTACAAAGTAATTGCAAGGCGTTATACTTTTGATAAAATCAACAAAAAATACAACGAAATTATCAATTACGAAATTGATGAAAATAGAAATCATTACGATGGCAATAGATTGGCTATTTTTAATTCTGCCGGATTCTTAGAAATTGCCATTTACAGAAGTAATTTAAATACTGTTGGTGGTGCTTCTTCTTTATTAGGATTGGATTACAGAGATACTGTAATGGTAGAATTTTATTAATCTTTTAAGAAATAAAAATGTTTGTTAGAATTGTAAAAATGGGATTTCATGAAGAAAATGTAACAGCATTTTTAGACATTTTTGAGAACAAAAAAGAGAAAATAAGAAGCAATAAAGGTTGTCAGTTATTAGAATTGTATCGCGATAAAAAGGACCCAAGCATTTTCTTTACCTATAGTTATTGGGAAACCGAACAAGATTTAGAAAACTACAGAAATTCTGATTTATTTAAAGTTGTTTGGGCAAAAACCAAAGCATTATTCAATATAAAACCAGAAGCTTGGAGTGTTGATAAAACGGTGAGTTTACCGTAAACAATTTTCAGTTATCAATTAAGAATGAACAGTTATTAATGAAGTCATTTTCTTTTACAGATTTTCCAGAAATAAACACAGAACGTTTGTTGTTGCGTCAATTAACTTTTAAGGATATTGATGCCATTTTTAAACTGAGATCTAATACAGAAATCAACAAATTAATCACTAGAAAAACACCTAAAAATACTGAAGAAGCAACTGAATTTATTGCTGTTTGTCAACAAGAGTTTGAAAACCAAAATCGAATT
Organism: uncultured Flavobacteriaceae bacterium; assembly: GCA_913065125.1. GTDB lineage: Bacteria > Bacteroidota > Bacteroidia > Flavobacteriales > Flavobacteriaceae > Polaribacter > Polaribacter gochangensis. The sequence continues at coordinate 25,234 of CAJYAG010000005.1, forward strand.
TTTTGGGCGATACAATTAAAAGAAACCAAACAAGTAATCGGAACAATTGTGTATCACAATATTTCCTTAGAAAATAATTATGCAGAAATTGGGTACGAATTACACCCAATATTTCATCAAAAAGGGTTGATGAATGAAGCGATGGAAGCTGTAATTGAATTTGGGAAAACAACAATGCAATTAAAAACAATTGAAGCCTTTACGCATCAAAATAATATCGCTTCTATAGCGTTGTTAGAGAAACACTGTTTTGTTTTTCAACCAGAAAGAAAAGACGAAGGTTTTGAAAATAATCGTATTTTTCGTCTCGAATTAAATCAATAATATGTCTCCAATCCTTAGAAAAGAATTCAATTTATTTTTTGCTTCGCCAATTGCTTATTTAGTAATCGGAGTTTTCTTGTTGGTAAACGGATTGTTTTTATGGGTTTTCAAAGACGACACCAATATTTTAAATGCTGGTTTTGCCGATTTAAACAGCTTCTTTTTATTAGCACCTTGGATTTTATTATTCTTAATTCCGGCAATAACCATGAAGAGTTTTGCTGACGAATTAAATGCAGGAACCATAGAAACCTTGCGCACAAAACCAATAACAGATTGGCAAATTGTGTTGGGTAAATTTACCGCTTCGCTCCTATTAATTGTGGTTGCTTTAACGCCAACATTAACCTATGTGTATACAATTATTCAATTAGGAAATCCAGTTGGAAATATTGATTTAGGAAGCACAATTGGTTCGTACATTGGTTTGTTATTTTTAGCAGCAACCTACACTTCTATTGGATTATTTACGTCAACTTTTTCTAAAAATCAAATTGTTGCATTTATTTTAGGCGTTTTTATAACTTTCTTTTTATTCTACGGATTTGATGCCATTTCAGGAATCTTTCCATCCAATAGTTATACCATTCAGTTATTAGGAATCAACGAACATTTTAAAAGTATCAGTCGTGGAGTTATTGACACCAGAGATGTTTTGTACTTTATTTCTGTCAGTGTTTTCTTTTTATTACTAACTAAAAACCAGTTACGTAATGTCTAAGAATTTAAAATTTATTGCAAAATTAGTACTTGGTTTACTGTTGATTAATTTTTTAGGAAATCAATTTTACAAACGATTTGATTTAACACAAGACAAACGCTACACGTTAACAAACACAACAACTTCAATCATTAAATCTGTTGATAAGGTTTTAAATGTAAAAGTGTATTTAGAAGGTGATTTTCCTTCGGAGTTTAAGCGTTTGCAAATTGAAACAAAACAGTTTTTAGAAGAACTAAGAGCAGTAAATTCTAACATCAGAATTCAGTTTATCAACCCAGATACTTTTAGAGAAGAGTTAATCAAAAAAGGATTGATTCCGAGTAGATTAACTGTTGAGGAAGACGGGAAATTATCGGAAGCAATCATATTTCCTTGGGCAGAAATTTCCTATCAAAACAAAATCAATTTGGTAAATTTATTACCAAGTTCTAATACCAATTCACAAGATGAACAATTGCAAAATGCAGTTGAAAGCTTAGAGTTTTCCTTTGCAAGCGCCATTAATAATATCAACCGAAAAAACAAACAAAAAATTGCAGTACTTTCTGGAAATGGTCAGCTAGAAGATGTTTATTTATATAGCTTTTTAAAAGATGTTGCCACCAAATATAGTTTGGCGAAATTCACCCTAGATTCTGTGTTGACAAATCCACAAAAAACATTAAAAGATTTATCGAGTTTTGATTTGGCAATTATTGCAAAACCAACCATTAAATTTTCTGATGAAGAAAAATTAACGCTCGATCAGTTTATAACAAATGGGGGGAAAACGTTGTGGATGATTGACAATGTACAAGCAGATCAAGACAGTTTATTGCAAACAGGAAAAATGCTTGCATACCCGAGGGATTTGAATTTAACCGATTTATTATTTGCGTACGGAGTAAGAATTAACACCACAATTATTAAAGATTCTTATGCAGCAAAAATTCCGTTAGCAACCGGAAATGTTGGAAATCAAACGCAGTTTCAATATTTACCTTGGGTTTTTCATCCGTTGGTAAACGGAAATGCAGATCATCCAATTACAAAGAATATTCGCCCTGTACGTTTGCAATTTACTACTCAGATTGACACCTTAAAAAACAACATCAAAAAAACGCCTTTATTAGCAACATCTTTATTGTCTGGAAAATTAGGAACACCAAATTTTGTAGATTTAAAAACGATTGCTGATGAGCAAAATCCAAACGAATATAAAAGCGGGAAACTATTAACTGCTGTGTTGTTGGAAGGCAAATTTAACTCTGCTTACAAAAACAGAATAAAACCTTTTAAAACATCGCTTTACAAAGAACAAAGTACTGCAAACAAAATGGTTGTTATTGCTGACGGAGATATTGCGAAAAATCAAATATTAAAAAACCAACCCTACGATTTATCAACCGATAAATGGACGCAAGAAACTTTTGGAAACAAAGAATTTCTATTAAATACGGTAGATTATTTATTAGATGATGATGGCTTAATCAACCTGAGAAATAAATCTCTTAAAATTAATTTATTAGACAAACAAAAAGCTTTTCAAGAACGTTCTTACTGGCAATTTTTTAATGTTCTTTTACCTTTACTTTTATTAGCTATCTTTGGTTTTGTATTTAATTATTTAAGAAAAAGGAAATACACTTAAAAGTTAAATTGTAACAAACAAGTTAACTTTTCGTCGTTTTATTAATACCTAAATACTTCTTTTAATAATGAATCAGTCTAAAACATTTTTTCTCGGCATATTGTTTTTAGTTGCAATTTTTGCATCCTTTAAAATGTATAAAAGTGAGCAAATTCAGGCACAACATAAAAATGATTTAATTGAACTTTCTGGCGTTCAATATGGTTTGTTAAATGTTGATACTTGGGAAAACTTATTGGCAGACATTATTGTTGTTAAACTTGAAGATTTTGAAAATGATGATGTTGATGACGAAGAAATGAAGAAAAACGTTTCTGAATTATTAAAAACATTGGTTGATGATTATGAAAAGACGGTAGAAAAGAAAAATGCTGGTGGACTTTTTGCTTCCGTAAAAAAAACACTATATGCTTCTGCTTTTGACGGAATAAGAGATGATATTCCTGCGCTTACCGAAAAAGTAATGGCTTTTTTAGATGTTAAAAATAATAAAGACGGAATAAAAGAATATATTGTTTTACTCTTAAAAAAGTACACAAATAATTCTTTTTCAAGAACAGATTACTCGAAAGTAAATACAATCATCAAAAAACACGAAGGTACAACTAGCGAAAACACAGCTGCTATTTTACAAGAAAAAATCACCACTAAAAACAAGGCATCAAAAATTTACAAGATTGTTTTAATAATCGCTTTTTTCGGATTTGTTTTACTGCTTTTCTTCGCTAAAAATTTTTCGAAATTAGCATATTTAATAACTATCTTTTTTAGCTTTCTTTTACTGTTTTTGGGAGTTACATTACCAATGATAGAAATTGATGCTCGCATTTCTGAAATTAGCTTTTCGTTTTTAAATGAAACTATCATTTTTAAAAATCAAGTGTTGTTCTACAAAAGTAAAAGTATTTACGAAGTGGTAACATTAATGATGGCACAACGTAAATTTGATTTAATTGCAGTTGGAACATTAATCTTTTTGTTTAGTGTGTTGTTTCCAATCACAAAATTAATTTCTTCAATCTTATTTTTAAGTAGTCAAAAATTAAAAGAGCATAAAATCATTCGGTTTTTCATTTTTAAAACGGGTAAATGGTCAATGGCAGACGTTTTTGTAATTGCAATCATTATGGCGTATATTGGTTTTGAAGGAATTGTTACCGATCAACTAAATCAATTAGAATCGTTTACTGAATCTGCAGACATTTTAACAACGAACAATTCTAGCGTTCTCTTCGGATTCTTTTCTTTTACGGCTTTTGTATTGTTAAGCATTGCCATTTCTCACAAACTACATCAAAATAAAGCTACTCTAAAAAACATTTAAGAGAGAAAGTCATACATTTTAACTATTTTTAGTTTTTAATTAATCTTTTTGATGATGAAAACAATGACTTGTAAACAATTAGGTGGCGCTTGTGATGTAGCTTTCTCTGCAACTACTTTTAAAGAAATTGCAGAATTAAGCAAACAACACGGAATGGAAATGTTTCAAAAACAAGACGTTGCACATATGCAAGCCATGGGAAAAATGCAAGAGTTAATGCAATCTCCAGAAGCGATGCAACAATGGTTTTCTGAACGTCAAAAAGAATTTGAAACGTTGTAAAATTTTAAAAACAAGCACATCATGAAAAAACTCACCAAAGAAGACATTTCTCCAGAAGTTTTTGATTTATATGACGATTATGCTCATAATAAAATCGACAGAAGAGGTTTTATAGAAAAATTAGGATTGTACGCAGTAGCAGGAATTACCGTTCCGTCTTTACTAAGTTTTATGTCGCCAAATTACAAAGACACAAGTACTGTAAATTCTGATGATGAACGCATAGATTCTGATTACATCAATTACAATTCTCCAAAAGGTGGCGGAACTATCAAAGGACTGTTATCAACTCCAAAAAATGTTTCTAAGAAATTACCCGGAGTTGTAGTTGTTCACGAAAATCGTGGATTAAATCCATATATTGAAGATGTTGGTCGCAGAGCTGCTGTTGATGGTTTTATTTCGTTAGCTCCAGATGCTTTAAGTCCGCTTGGTGGTTATCCAGGAAATGATGATGATGGAAGAACTATGCAACGCAAACGCAATCAAAATGAAATGTTAGAAGATTTTATTGCAGCATTTGAATATTTAAAAAATCATAAAGATTGTAACGGAAAAATTGGAGTTGTTGGGTTTTGTTTTGGCGGATGGATTTCGAACATGATGGCTGTTAAAATTCCTGATTTAGCTGCTGCAGTACCATATTACGGAAGACAACCAAATGATGAAGATGCAGCAAAAGTAAAAGCACCTTTATTACTACAATATGCAGGTTTAGATAAAAGAGTAAATGCAGGTTGGGAAGCTTATGAGAAGGTGTTAAAAGCAAATAATATTGAACATCAAGCACATTTTTATCCAAATGTAAATCATGGTTTCCATAACAATACAACGCCAAGATTTGACAGACCAGCAGCAGATTTATCATGGAAAAGAACGATTGATTTTTTTAAAGAAAAGCTGAGTTAAGTATTTATGAAAAGATTTCTTAAAATCGATTTCCTTTTTTTAGGATTTCTTTTAGTTACAACCATTTTATTAATTTGCTCTTGGAATCAAACAGAAAATGTTATTGAATTATTAATTGTAAGAGGAATTGTTTTTACATTGAGTTTGGGTTTTATTTTTCTAAATCCGATTGTAAAATTTTCTCTATTTAATCTTTTTAGAAATATCTATCCAGTAGTATTTGCTGGATATTTTTATACAGAAACTGTACATTATAATAAATTGTTTTTTAATAATTTAGATTCCATATTTATAGAAATCGATCAATGGATTTTTGGTTTTCAGCCAAGTATCAAATTTTATGAATATTTTTCTAGTTCATGGTTTTCAGAACTCATGTATTTTGGATATTTTTCATTTTATTGTATCATAATTGGTTTTATTTTTTTCATTTTATTTAAAAGGAAAACTTTTTTTTTAGAAAATGTATTTAAAGTTACTTTTTCATTGTTATTTTTCTATTCTATTTTTGCTCTTTTCCCTTCTGCAGGCCCACAATTTTATTTCGATGTACCAGAAAGAACAGTTCCAACAAAGGGTTATATTTTTCAAAAAATAATGCATGCAATTCAAGCTAGTGCAGAACAACCAACTGGAGCTTTTCCAAGTTCTCATGTAGGTGTAACAGTAGTTATTTTACTATTGGCTAGAAAAACATTGCCGTTGTTTTTTAAAATTTGTTTGCCAATAACTTTCCTTTTAATTCTATCAACTGTTTACATCAAAGCGCATTATGCAGTTGATGCAATATTCGGACTTTTAATTGCGCCATTCATCTTATATGTTGCAGATTTTGTGTATCATTATCAATTCAAAAAGAAAATTTTTTCAAAATAAATTTATGATTCATCTTAGAGAAGTCGAAAACTATAAAGATTTAAGAACTTTTATAAAACTACCTTATAAAATTCATAAAAATCATAAAGAATGGTTGCCACCGTTAGTAACAGATGAATTTAAAGTGTTTGATAAAAAGAAAAATCATTCTTTTGAACACTGCGACACCATTATGTATTTAGCATTTAAAAACGGAGAAGTTGTTGGGCGAATCATGGGGATTATCAATCATGTTTACAACAAAGGAAACAATGAAAAGAATGCTCGTTTTTGCTATTTAGAATGTTATGATGATGCTGAAGTTTTTGATAAACTAATTGAAGCAATTGAACTTTGGGGGAAAGAAAAAAATATGGAAAACATTGTTGGTCCATTAGGTTTTTCTGATAAAGATCCACAAGGTTTTTTATTAAAAGGTTTTGATGACCCTATGACTGTTATGGTTACAAATTGTAGTTTTGACTACATGATTCCACATACTGAAAGAAACGGGTTTAAAAAGAAACTAGATTTGTTTCAATATCGAGTTCAGCTTGAAGAAAAAACAGCAGACATTTATATCAGAATTGCAGAACGCGCAACAGCTAGAGGTTTTAAAATTGTAGCGTTTACAAAATCAAAAGAAATAAAACCATACGTTAAAACGGTCTTTAATTTAATCAACGAAACATACACAGATATTTACGGCTTTGCTCCTTTAGATGATAGAGAAGCAACAGAGTTTTCGAACAGGTTTTTACCATTATTAAATCCGAATTATATCAAATTGGTAAAAGATAAAAATGATGAAGTTGTTGCCTTTGTTGTAGCAATGCCAAACATAAGCGAGGGTTTTAAAAAAGCAAACGGAAGAATTTTACCTTTCGGTTTTTTGCATATTTTAAAAGCGTTAAAAACATCTACACAACTAGATATGTTGTTGGGTTGTGTAAAGCAAAATATTCAAAATTCTGGCTTAGATGCTTTAATGGCAGTTTCGCTATTTGATTCAGCCAGAAAAGGAAATTTAACTGTAATGGACAGCCATTTAATTATGGAAGATAATATAAAAATGCGCGCAGTGATGGAACGCATGAATCACGAAGTATATAAGAAATATCGAATTTTCGAAAAAGCTTTATGAATATAAAACCAACACTTGGCTTAAAAGAAAATTGGGTTCAGTTTACAATTTTGGTAATTGTAAATGCTTTTGTTGGCGGAATGGTTGGTTTAGAACGTACTATTTTTCCAAAATTTGCCGAACTCGAATTTGGCATCGCTTCTAAAACTGCAATGCTGTCTTTTATTATTGCATTCGGAATTACAAAAGCAATTACCAATTATTTTACAGGAAAATTAGCCAACAAATACGGTCGAAAAAACTTGTTGATTTTAGGTTGGTTTTTTGCAATTCCCATTCCTTTTATTTTGATGAATGCTACACATTGGAATTGGGTAATTTTCGCCAATATTTTATTGGGAATCAATCAAGGTTTAACTTGGAGTAGCACTGTTGTTATGAAGATTGATTTAGTTGGAGAAAAAGACAGAGGTTTGGCAATGGGAATTAACGAATTTGCTGGTTATTTTGCAGTCGGGGTTGTGGCTTTTTTAACCGGAATTGTGGCGCAGAAATACGGCATAACTCCATATCCATTTTATATCGGAATTGGAATTTCTATTGTTGGATTATTACTGTCGATTTTGTTTGTAAAAGACACACGAAAATTTGTAAATCAAGAACAAAAAATCGACACCACAAAAAAGTTAGAAAACGTCTTTTTAGAAACCACTTTTAAGAATAAAAATTTAAGCGCAATTACGCAAGCTGGTTTGGTAAATAACTTAAATGACGGAATGATTTGGGGTTTATTACCCATTTTATTAATCAGTTTGCAATTCGACACCAAAAGTATTGGAATTGTTGCTGCGGTTTATCCTTCTGTTTGGGGAATTGGACAATTATTCACAGGGAAAATGTCTGATGTGTATTCTAAAAAGTACATGTTGTTTTGGGGAATGTTATTGCAAGGAATTGCAATTACTTCAATCGTGTACACAACCAACTTTTTAAGTTTGGTTTTTATTGCAGCTATTTTAGGATTAGGAACTGCGTTGGTGTATCCAACATTTTTATCAGCAATTGCAGCAACTACTACTCCAACACAACGAGCAGAAAGTATTGGCGTATTTCGTTTATGGCGAGATTTAGGATACGCAATTGGCGCTATTGTATCAGGAATTATTGCTGATGTTTGGGGAATTGAATACGCCATTATTTCCATCGGAATGATTACAATTCTATCTTCTTTTGTCATTAAGTTTAGAATGACGGAATAAAAAAACAACCTTTCTGCTGTTTGTATTAATCATCATCTTCTAATGTAAATATATTTTCTACCGGTTCATTAAACAGTTTTGCAATTTTCAACGCCAACACTGTAGACGGAACGTATTTTCCTTTTTCTATTGCATTGATTGATTGTCTTGTGACTCCAATTTTATCAGCTAAATCAGCCTGCGTTAATTCGTGAATTGCTCTTTGTACTTTTAATCTATTCTTCATGATGCAAATATTTTGATTTTAACACACTAAAACGGATGACAAAAAACAACAATGGTGTAAACATATTAAAAAATAATATATGTAAGAAACTCGTATCATACACAAATAAAATTGCAATAAACAAAATGCTATAATTTACAAACAATGCCCAAACTAACGAGTCTTTTCTCAATTTATAAATAAATTCATCTTCAATTTTCTCTTTGGTAAAACCAATTAGAAAACCACCGACAATGATGAATATTGAAACCAATTCATCAAAAAAACCATTTTCAATAATCTTAAAAAATGAAGGGTCCTTAAAAATTGGGTCATCATAGATTGATAGCACTTTTATTTTTAAAATTTCTGTCGGTTCAAAATCTGTAGCAATAATAAAAAGTCCACCTAAAATACCTAAGATGAATAAAATCCAACCTAACTTTTTGTATTTGTTTGGTAATAAATAATTTGTCTTCATATTTTCTGATTTTAATATTATGAGACAAATGTAATAAAAATATTACAAAAAGTATAGTTTACTTTACTTTATGTAATATAAAAGTTACTTTAAGTCATAAAAAAAGACAGAAACTGAGTTACTGCCTAATCTTTTAAGGTTATAAAATATTTTCAATTTACCAACTCAACTTTTCTTTTGATAGTAGTTTGTAAAAGAATTGCAATTCCCATTACCAATGCACAACCCAACAAGTTTAGCCATAAATATGGCAACCAATCTAATAAGAATACAGCAATAATTATTACCTGTGTAATTAAGGCAGCAATAAATACGGCATTTCCTTTCACAAATTTGATAAAGAAGGCTAACAAGAAAATTCCAAGCACATTTCCATAGAAAATAGAACCGATAATATTTACCAACTGAATTAAATTATCAAACAAATTGGCAACACAGGCAACTAAAATGGCGAGAATTCCCCAACCTAGCGTAAACCATTTCGACATTTTCACATAATGTTCTTCTGATTTGTCTTCTTTTACATTTCGTTTGTATAAATCTATGGCTGTTGTACTTGCCAACGCATTTAATTCTGATGCTGTTGATGACATTGCTGCGGACAAAATAACTGCTAATAATAGGCCAATTAATCCTCGAGGTAAATTATTTAAGATAAAGTGAATAAACACGTAATCTTTATCATTCGTTTCAACAGAGTCATCCGCTTTACTAATAACTACTTTTGCTTGTTCTTTTAATTCTACACTTTTAATTTCTAAAGCTTTAATTGCGGCTTTATCACTTGCCTGAACACCATTTAAAACAAGTGCTTTTTTATCGGCTTCGATTTGTTTATATTGGTCTTCCAATCCTTTATATTCAGCAGCAAATTCAGAATTCATCACTGCTTCACTAGCAGTTGGGTTAAAGTTTAAGGGAGCAGCATTGAATTGATAAAAAACAAAAACCATCACTCCAACTAACAGAATAAAAAATTGCATTGGAACTTTTAACAATCCGTTAAATAACAAACCTAACTGACTTTCACGTACAGAATTTCCTGATAAATATCGTTGAACTTGACTTTGATCTGTTCCGAAATAAGAAAGCATTAAAAAAGTTCCGCCTAAAAAACCTGTCCAAACAGTATATCTATTTGATAAATCAAACGAAAAATCGAGCACTTCCATTTTTCCGCTTGCACCAGCAATATCCAGCGCTTTTGTAAATGAAATATCTTCAGGAAGCTTGTCAACAATCATAAAAAAAGCAACCAACATTCCGAAAAAGATAATCACCATTTGTTGTTTCTGAGTAACATTTACTGCTTTTGTTCCGCCAGAAACTGTATAAATAATTACCAAAACTCCGATGATAATATTTAACGAAACCAAATCCCAACCCAACACAGCAGATAAAATAATTGCAGGTGCAAAAATGGTAATTCCGGCTGCCAAGCCACGTTGAATTAAAAATAAAATAGCGGCTAAGGTTCTTGTTTTTAAATCGAAGCGTCCTTCTAAATATTCGTAGGCTGTATAGACTTTTAATCGATGATAAATAGGAATAAAAACCAAACAAATAATTACCATAGCAATTGGCAATCCGAAGTAAAATTGCACAAATCCCATTCCACTATGAAATGCTTGTCCTGGGGTTGATAAAAAAGTAATCGCACTTGCTTGTGTTGCCATAACCGACAAACCAATAGTCCACCATTTTGTATCATTTCCTCCTTTGATATAATCTTGTACACTCGTATTTTTCCTTGTTTTATAAGCACCAAAAATCACAATAAATGATAAGGTAGCAGACAGTACAATCCAATCTAATAATTCCATAATTTATGTGCTTAATTTGAAAAATATGTGGTGATAAAATAAAATAGAATGATATATATAAAATTGGCAATCAACACAACGCTGTATATTTTTTTCCAAGGACGTTTTTCGGTTTCCATAATTTCTATTCTTTATGTTATATTAAAATTGCCATATCGTGTGAATTTGATGTCCGAAAGGAAAATCAAATTAGTATCGAGACATCTTTATGCTTAAAATGTTCTCGATACAATTTTTTCGATTTCGACTACGCTCAATCTAAAAAAAATCACTCGAACGGACATTCTAACTATTCTTTAATTTTCTCTTCCTTTTTAATATTCTCTTTTCCAATAGACAACATATTTGCAAAGATTTTATACGCTCCAGAAACACCAGCTGGCAATTCTCTAAAGAAACTTAATCCTGTGTAGATATAATGTCCTTTTCCGTGTTTTGCCACCAACAAACTTCCGTTTCTTGCTGGTTCTCCTTTATCATTCATAGATAATATAGGTGTAAACTCTTTTCCCCAAGAGTTCGGAAAATACAATCCGCGCTCTTGCACCCAGCCATCAAAATCTGATGCATCTATTTTATTTGGAAAATTTAACAAAGAATGCTTTTTCGCCAACATTCTAACTTCGGCAGTTTCATCGGTAACTCGATCTCTAGAAATTTTTAAGTGATAAGGTGCTCCAACATCAATTCCGCTTCTTCCACTAGTATTGTATTGCACAATCATGTTTCCTCCTTTTTCTACATAATCTAACAAGAATTTTTGTTTAAATTTTAAAGCATCAACTGTGTTATAGGCTCTAATTCCAAGAACAACAGCGTCAAATTTATGTAAATTTTCATCATTAATTTCTGTTGGGTCAATTGTAATTACGTTATAACCTATTTGACGTAAACTTTCTGGAATTGCATCTCCAGCGCCAGCAATATAACCGATATAGCTTCCGTTTTTCTGAATATTTAATCGAACAATTTTTGCTTCAGAATTCAATAATACAGATTGCTTCGGAATGTGATTGTAATTAATTTCTATCAATTCTTTGGTAAACGTTTCACCATCAATAGTTGCAATACTTTTTAAAATTCCTTCCGATTGATTTGCCGGTGGAATTACCATAAAATCTACCGTTACATTATCGCCTTTTTGAGCGATAGAAAACGGAATTTGTTTCGGAGAAATTGTCCAATTTGCTGGTGTTTCTAAACTGACAAAACCACGTACATTTTTTGTTCCTGCTCTTACTGAAACCTCAACTTTTTGTGGTGTATCATCAGAAAAAATAATGACTTTATTATTCAGTTTTGTAGTTACTTTTGGTAATACTTCAAATGGTTCGTAAATTTCGCCAACATCACTTCTAGAATATCTGTACACTACATCTTTTGTAAATGAAATAGTATGTTCCCAAATATTTAAATTGAATTCAACTTGCAATGGGCTATCTGATTCTGGTTTTCCAATTTGCAATTGATTGTCAACAGCATACATCCCTAAAGTTCCTTTATTTTGCAACCAATACGGGTCTGAATACGGTTTGTTTTTTAATTGAATTTTATCTGTAATATTTACACGAACATTATTTTTTAATTGCTTTTCTGCCGATTTAACTATTGTAACTCCGTTTTCTATAAAGCTATAACTATCAAAAAATGTTGTGATATCGCTTCTGTTTAATACTTCAATTTTTAAGGTAACTTCTCCGTTTGGCGTTGTGCTCGAATTGGTTGCAGAAACTTCTAAATACAATCCAGCAGCAGCTTCAATAATTTCTTTAATCTGTTTGTTTTTGATTTTTCTCCAATGCGAATCTTCTAACAATTGAATTTTATCATACGCATTTAACAATGCTGGCAAATGTTTCGACGGATTCGAGAAATCGAAGTTCACTTCTACATCATATAAAATTGCACCAATTACTCCGCCGCCTTTGATCCGATTCCAAGTGGTATTGATACCCGAAAAAATATCAGAAACATCTTTTGGTTTATCGCCTTTTAAAAACTCAACATATTCTAATTGACTTCCACGTGTTGTTAATCTCCCAAAACCTTGACATAAATGTTGGCTGCTTGCCAATGCCGCAACTTCGTTATTAGACAACCCTTTTAACGGATAATAAGTACCCACATCAAATCCTGTTAATTTTCCTTCGGTTGCTTTTTTAAATTCTGCATCGCTATTAAAGAAAAAGCGTCCTGTATTATAAAACAAGCGTTTGGGTTGCCAGGTTTCGGTGTATTTTAATTGACTTGAGTATTTAGTTGCATCGTTTGCTAAATCAAAAGCTTCGACACTTAAAAGTGCAGAAGTTGTGTGATGACCGTGTGTTGTTCCTGGAGTTCTATGATTAAATCTGTTGATAATTACATCTGGCTTAAAAGTTCTAATTGCCCAAACTACATCGCTCAATACTTTGTCTTTTTCCCAAAACTCTAACGTTTCTTTTGGATGTTTAGAATATCCAAAGTCATTGGCTCTTGTAAATAATTGTTCGCCGCCATCAATTTTTCTTGCTGCTAATAATTCTTGTGTTCTTATTAAACCCAACAATTCTCTAATTTCTGGACCGATTAAATTCTGACCGCCATCGCCACGAGTTAAAGACAAATATGCTGTTCTTGCTTTTTCATGATTTGCCAAATAGGAAATTAATCGTGTGTTTTCATCGTCTGGATGTGCAGCAATATATAAGGCCGAACCTAAAAAGTTTAATTTTTGGATTTTTTCGTAAATCTGATTAGAAGATAATTTTTGTGGTTTTTGAGCTTGAAGTGATAGAAACAAAAACAAAAAAGGGAATAGAATTAAAATTCTTTTCTTCATAGTATAATGTATAAAAAATGTCTGGTCGAGTGCAGTCGAGACCTAAAAAAACCTCTCGACTCTGTTCAAGGAGACACTAAATTAGTTGTTCAGCTAAAAAATAATCAAAACAAATATAGTATTTATATGTTTTAGTAAGAGTTCATAAAAAAAGCATTAACATAATTATAACGTTTCTTTTATGGATGTTTTTTGTTTGAATTTATCATCTTATATCTAAAGAAAAAGGAACACTTCGTTACAAGAGACAAGAAACAAGACTTGATTGTAACTAAACGAGAAACATTCATCAGAAAATTATAAAAACAAAGTTCTAAAATCTAACCATCAAGCGGTCTCTTTTCTTTTGTCTTAACTGTTTGTATTGATCTTAAAAACTGTTGATAAAAATATTTTTAAAATCACTTATTTAGAATATATTTGTAGTTCATATCTTTTTTGAAAAACTGAGTGTGAAGTGTTTGACTTTTTAGTCTTTACCTAAAAAAACAAAATCAATGAAATTTATAGTATCAAGCTCGCAATTATTAAAGCAACTTCAAGTACTTGGAGGCGTAATTAATAGCAATAATACATTACCCATTTTAGATAATTTCTTATTTGAATTATCAAAAAACGAATTAAAAATTTCTGCATCAGATTTAGAAACAACCATGAGTGCTGTTGTAGAAGTAGAATCTGACTCTAAAGGTTCTATTGCAGTTTCTGCGCGTTTGTTATTAGACACGTTAAAAACATTTCCAGACCAGCCTTTAACGTTTAAAACTGAAGGAGAAAGCGCCATTGAAATTAGCTCTGATCAAGGAAAGTACGACATGGCATTTTTTAGCGGAGAAGAATTTCCGAAGGCTGTTTCATTATCTGCTCCAAGTACCACTGTAATTCCGTCTGCTATTTTAGCAAACGCAATTTCTAAAACGATTTTTGCTGCTGGAAACGATGATTTACGTCCGGTAATGAGTGGAGTGTTCTTTCAGTTTAGTCCAGAAAGTTTAACATTTGTTGCAACTGATGCTCACAAATTAGTAAAATACACGCGTACTGATGTTACTGCAAATGAAAGTGCAGAATTCATTATGCCAAAAAAACCGTTGAACTTATTAAAAGGAATTTTAAATGGTTCTGAAAGCGATGTTTCTATAGAATACAACAGCTCTAACGCAAAGTTTACCTTTGACAATTTTGTGTTGGTTTGTCGTTTAATCGACGGAAAATATCCAAATTACGAGGCGGTTATCCCGAAGGAAAACCCAAATAAATTAACAGTTGATAGAGCTTCCTTTTTAAACTCTGTAAAGCGTGTGTCTATTTTCTCTAGCAAAACAACACATCAAATTAGATTAAAGATGGCAGGAACAGAATTAAACATTTCTGCAGAAGATTTAGATTACGCAAATAAAGCTATCGAGCGTTTGTCTTGTGATTATCAAGGAGACGACATGCAAATAGGCTTTAACTCACGTTTTTTAAGCGAAATGTTAAACAACTTAAACTCGAACGATGTATTGATTGAAATGTCTTTACCAAACAGAGCCGGAATCTTAACACCAATTGACGGAACAGACGAGGGAGAACAAGTTACCATGTTGGTGATGCCAGTGATGTTGAATTCTTAAGAATAGAGACTTTTAGAAAAGAGAATAAAGACTGTCATTGCGAGAACTTGTAAAGTTCGTGGCAATCTCACTAATACTATTTAAAACCACAACTTTTAGTTGTGGTTTTTTTTGATAACCTCTTCGTTTAATTAACTATACTGTCATTCCGACTGAAACGGTGGAATCTTATCAAGTAGATTTTTCGACTTCATTTCATTTCGCTCAAAATGACAATTATTTTTGCTTACATTTACTTCAATGAATTTCCTAGCACACTTATATTTATCAGAAAATAACACCAATATTTTAATTGGTAATTTTATTGCAGATCATATTCCGGGAAATAACTTTACACATTTGCATCCAGAGATTCAAAAAGGAATTTTATTCCACCGAGAAATAGACACGTTTACCGATGCACATAAAATTGTGCGCAAAAGCAAACGCAGATTACACCCAAGATACAGGCATTATAAAGGCGTAATTATTGATATTTTTTACGATCATTATTTGGCAAAAAACTGGCAGTTGTATGCTGATATTCCGTTAAAAACATTTGCACAAAACGTTTATACATTACTACAAGATAATTATGAAATTCTTCCAAAAAAAACAAAACATTTATTACCTTTTATGGTAGAACATAATTGGTTGTACAATTATCAATTTACAGAAGGAATTAAAGTTGTGCTAAACGGAATGGACAATAGAACCAAACAAAAATCTCTAATGCGTTTTGCCATTGAAGATTTAGAAAACTTACACCAAGAATTTGAAGAAGATTTTACACTTTTCTTTGAAGATTTGCGATTATTTTCTAAGCAAAAATTAAAAGAAATCTCAACAATCACGTAATTCGTAATTCATAATTCGTCATTATTTAAAGATTTACGTATCTTTTCCAACCAAAAACTAATACAACTCAATCAAACTTAACAAATACATCATGAAAAAATTACTTTCAACCCTATTCATTGCAATTTTATTTGCAAATTGTACAGATAAAAAAGAAGCTAAAGTTACAGGTTTAATTGCCGAAAAAGCAATGGTTGTTTCTGCTCGTGTAGAAGCTTCTCAAATTGGATCTGACATTCTAAAAAAAGGTGGAAATGCATATGACGCGATGGTTGCTACGCAATTGGCTTTAGCTGTTGTGTATCCGGTTGCTGGAAATATTGGCGGTGGCGGATTTATGGTTTACAGAGCAAATGACGGAAAAACCGGAGCCTTAGATTTTAGAGAAAAAGCACCTTTAACGGCAAGCCGAGATATGTATTTAGATAAAGAAGGAAATGTAATTCCGGGCAAAAGTAGTTTCGGAGTACATTCTGTTGGAGTTCCTGGAACTATTGCAGGAATTTTTGAAGTATATAACAAACTTGGAAGTTTACCTTTTGAAGAATTGATTCAGCCGTCAATCGACATGGCAAGAAACGGTTTTAAAGTTACAAAAAAACAAGCAAGTGCTTTAAACGGAACACGTAAACGTTTTGAAAAAGCAAACAATTATAAAATTTTGTTTGATAGAGAATGGAAAGAAGGAGATTTATTACAACAAGAAGAATTAGCACAAACTCTAGAAAGAATTAGAGACAACGGTCAAGATGGATTTTATAAAGGAAAAACCGCAGAATTATTTGTGAATTATGTGAAAGAATTAGGCGGAATTATTTCTTTAGAAGACTTGGCAAAATACACTGCTGTTTGGCGTAAACCAATTGAGTTTACTTATAAAGGTCATAAAATTATTTCGATGACATTGCCTGCAAGTGGCGGAATTTGTATAGCACAAATTTTAAAATCGATTGAACCTTATGATTTAACAAACATCAAACACAACTCAACAAAATATGTACAATTATTAACAGAAGCAGAACGTAGATCGTACGCAGATAGAGCACATTATTTAGGTGATATTGATTTTGTAAATGTACCAACAGATAGTTTAATTGCAGATTCGTATATTAAAAGAAGAATGAGTACTTTTTCTTGGGACAAAGCAACAAAATCATCAGATGTTTCTAATGGAAAAATCTTAGGGCACGAAAGCGATCAAACAACACATTACTCTATCATCGATCAGTTTGGAAATTCAGTTTCTGTTACTACAACTTTAAATACAGGTTACGGTTCTAAAGTATTGGTTAAAGGTGCTGGATTTTTCTTAAATAACGAAATGGATGATTTTAGTGCAAAACCTGGCGTGCCAAATGTTTTTGGTTTATTAGGCTCTACTGCAAATGAAATTGCTCCAGAAAAAAGAATGTTGAGTTCTATGACTCCGACTATTGTTGAAAAAGATGGGAAGCTAAGAATGGTTGTTGGAACTCCTGGAGGTTCTACAATTATTACTTCTGTGGTACAAAACATTGTTAATGTTATCGATTATAATATGGGAATGCAAGAATCTGTAAACAAAGCACGTTTTCACCACCAATGGATGCCAGACAATGTTAGAATGGAACCAAACGGATTTGATAGTATTACCAAAGCAAATTTAAAGAAATTAGGATACGAAATCATTGAAAGAAACTCCTTAATTATTGGTAGAGTTGATGCAATTTTAGTATTGCCAAACGGAAAATTAGAAGGTGGCGCAGATCCTCGTGGAGATGATGCTGCAGTTGGATTTTAATCAATTAACAATGATCAATTTACAACTTTGAACCTTTGAACCTTTGAACCTTTGAACCTTAAATAATGACACAACCATTTCACTTAGCAATTCCCGTACAAAATTTAGAAAAATGTAGAGCATTTTATAGAGATGTTTTACAATGTACAGAAGGAAGAAGTTCTGAATCTTGGGTAGATTTTAATTTCTTCGGACATCAACTAGTAATTCATCAAAAAGATGGAGTTTTTAAAGAAGAATCAAATACAAATCCTGTAGATGGACACGATGTTCCTGTTCCGCATTTTGGCGTGGTATTAACTTGGGATGATTGGCAAGATTTATCAAAAAGATTAAAAGCAGCAAATACTCAATTTGTAATAGAACCAACAATTCGTTTTCAAGGAAAAGTAGGAGAACAAGCAACTATGTTTTTTAATGATCCAGAAAATAATGCTTTAGAGTTTAAAGCTTTTAAAGACATGAGTCAGTTGTTTGCAAAATAAATGCAACTCACAGAAACTCATATTGCTTTAGAATTAGAAACCCCGATTCGGTTACAAGAATATGCCGTTGGTATTTTTAATACAATTCCCACAAAATCTGGAATTAAAAAAGCCATCAAAAAAGAACTGGTTTTTGTAAACGGAAAGTTGGCTTCTACCGCACTTTATATTCATGGCGGAGAAATTATTGAATTATTTTCAACTGAAAAATCAACTGATTTTAAACGATTAGAACTTCCGTTAGAAGTGTTGTTTGAAGATGATTATTTAGCCATTATTTACAAACCATCAGGAATTGTAGTCAGCGGAAATAAATTTGTAACTATTGCAAATGCTTTGACCCAAAACCTGCAAAAAAGCAATCAAATTGATGCTGTAAAACCGCAACCCATTCACCGGTTAGATTATCCGACTTCTGGAGTTTTGTTAATCGGAAAAACAAGTTCATCAATACACACATTAAGTAAGTTGTTTGAAAACAAAGAGGTTCAAAAAACATATCACGCCATTTGTATTGGTGAAATGAAATCACATGGAAACATTAACAACCCGATTGAAAACAAAGAATCTGAAACTGTTTTTGAAGTAATAGAAACTGTTACTTCAAAACGATTTGGGTTTTTAAATTTGGTAAAATTAACTCCAAAAACAGGAAGAAAACATCAATTAAGAATTCATTTATCAGCATTTGGAAATCAAATTTTAGGCGATAAAGAATACGGAAACCCTGATTTTATTTTAAAAGGAAATGGTTTGTATTTACACGCTTCTACATTAGAATTTACACATCCTTTTACACAAAAAGAAATATCAATTTCAAAAGAATTACCTAAAAAATTTAAGAAGATTTTTACAAATCAAAATTAACAATCAAAAAAAATACAATGATAAAATCAGAAATTAAAAAAGCAGAATACAACGAATATTACGCAAACTATATTGGTTTGCTAGATAAAAACACAGAATTAATTGATGGTTATTATAAAGGTAAAAAAATGATGGAAGATTTCATCAATGCTATTCCAGATGAAAAATTAACTTATCGTTATCAACCCGAAAAATGGAGCATTATTGAGGTTATTCAGCACCTAATAGACACAGAACGTATTTTTATGTATCGTTGTTTTAGAATTGCTAGAAACGACAGTACCGAATTGGCTGGATTTGATCAAGATGTGTATATCACTCCTTCAGAAGCAAATTCAAAAACAAAAGCACAAATTCTTGAAGAATTCTCATCAAACAGAAATTATTCTATTTCATTATTAAAAAGCTTGTCAGAAAAAAACTTAGCATTTGTTGGTAGTGCAAATGGCGGGAATGTTTCTGCAAGAGCTGCTGCATTTATAGTTTTGGGTCATGATGTTCATCATACAAACATTATTAAAGAACGTTACTTATAAAAATGAAAGAGTATTCTAAATCAAAATTAAACCGTGTAAAACGAGGTCAGATTAGAGCAACCTATGATGTTGAGAAAATCAACACCATTTTAGACGCTGGTTTTTTATGTTACGTTGGTTATATTTATGACGGAAAGCCCATTACAATTCCGATGGCATACACAAGAAGAAATGATAAAATTTATATTCACGGTTCAACCGCAAACAGAATGTTATTATCCATTTTAGAAAGTGAAAAAACCTCAATAACTGTAATGCATTTAGACGGATTAGTTTTAGCGCGTTCTGGATTACATCATTCTGTAAATTACAGATCTGCAACACTTTTTGGAAGTTTAAAAAAGATTGAAAATGATGCAGAAAAAACAGAAATTCTTGGTTGGATTGTAAATCAAATGGTGCCAAATCGTTGGGATTCTTTAAGAACAATGTATCAAAAAGAATTAGATAGAACTTTGGTGGTAGAATTTACAATTGAAACTGCATCCGCAAAAATTAGAGATGTTGGAGTTGCTGACGAACCCGAAGATTATGAGTTGCCAATTTGGGCAGGAATTGTGCCAATAAAACAAGTGGCAGGGTCTCCAATTTCTGACGATAAATTAATTGATGGAGTTGAAATTCCAAAACACATACTAGAATTCTATAATGCAAATAAATAATAGTAAATTAGCTTTCTAAGAAATTTACTGTTCAATGAAAAAAGTTTTAAAAGCAATAGGAATAATTTTGGCGCTGCTAATTATAGTTGGTGCCCTTTTTTATGTAGTAAATAATGAAAGTTTACCTACCGGAATTAAAGGTGAAAAAGCCGAAGCTTTAGCTTCTAAAATGATGAAAGCTTTAAACTACGAAGCGTATAAAAAAACAGAAGTTTTAAAATGGAGTTTTAGAGGAAAACATTTTTACAAATGGCATAAACCTGAAAACATTGTTGAAGTTTCTTGGGATAATAATAAAGTGGTTTTACACACAAAGCAACCAGAAAAATCTGAAGTATTTGTTTCAGATAGCAAAACCGAAAATCAACAATTAATTCAACAAGCAACTGATTTTTTTAATAATGATAGTTTTTGGTTGGTAGCTCCGTTTAAAATTTTTGATGCCGGCGTAGAAAGAAACATTGTAAAACACAACGACAAAGATGCGTTGCTTATTACGTACACTACTGGCGGATCAACGCCTGGAGATTCGTATTTATGGATTTTAAATGAAGAGGGTTTTCCAACAAGTTTTAAAATGTGGACAAGTAGTATTCCGATTGGAGGAATTGAAGCTTCTTGGAACGATTGGAAAAAAACCGAAGCTGGATTTCAATTGCCAACAAAACACAAATTGAGTTTATTTGGAATGGAATTAGACATGGGAGATGTAAAAGCATCCAATCCAAAAGCAGACGCATTAGCACATAAAATTCTAAATACAATTAAACATGAAGCGTACAAAAAAACACGCTATATAGAATGGAGTTTTGGCGGAAGAAGATCTTACAAATGGGACAAAAAAGAACATATTGTAGATGTAAATTGGGATAAAAACAAAGTGATTTTACATCCAAATAATTTAGAAAAAAGCACCTTATTTGTTGACGGAAAAGAAAGTTCGGAAGACAAAGAAAAATTAGTTAAAAGAGCAGAATCAATGTTTAATAATGATAGTTTTTGGCTAGTTGCTCCACATAAACTTTTTGAAGACGGAATAATTAGAAACCTTGTAAAAATTGATGGAAAAGCAGCTTTAAAAGTAAAATATACAACTGGTGGATCTACACCCGGAGATTCTTATATCTGGATTTTAAATGATGCTTTTTTACCAATACAATATTTAATGACAGTTCCTAGCATGAAAATGGATCAAGTACCTGCAACTTGGGATGATTGGTTTACAACAACATCTGGAACATTATTACCAAAAAGTCACACCTTCACTGGAGGAAGAAAATTAAGCATGGGTGAAGTTAAAGCTTATAATTAAAAGTTATATTTATACCATGAATTCGAAAAATATCTCAAACGGAATTTTAAGAGCAATTGCAATTATTATAGGAATTGCACTTCTGCTCTACTTTTTATATTTAATCCAGTCTGTAATTATTTATGTAATTATCGCTGCGGTAATTTCCTTAATTGCCAGACCAATCATTCGGTTTTTAAAACGTAGATTAAAGTTTCCAAATACAATTGCAGTAATTGCAACCATGGTAATTTTAGTGAGTTTACTTGTCGGAATTATCAGAATGTTTATTCCGCTAGTGATAGAACAAGGCGAAAGTTTGTCGTTATTACACACAGAAAAACTGCAACAAAATTTACAAGATGTAATAAATCAAGTAGATCGATATTTTGCAACCAAAAACATCAATCTATTATCAGAATTAAAAAATGTTGATTTTTTATCCGGATTTCAAGCAATTCCTAATTTATTAAATTCTGTTGCAAGCGCTTTAGGAACTTTAAGTGTTGGGGTATTTTCAGTGCTGTTTATTTCATTTTTCTTTATGAAAGACAGTCAGTTGTTAATGAACGCTATTCTTACAATTTTACCTAAAAGAAGTGAAAATAAGTTTTCAAAATCTACAGAAATCATCAACAATTTATTATCAAGATATTTCATTGGTTTGGTGTTACAAATATCAATTCTGTTTATTTTGTATACAATTACCTTATTAATTTTTGGCATTAACAATGCAATTGTCATTGCTTTTTTATGTGCATTGTTAAATTTAATTCCGTACATCGGTCCAATGATAGGCGCAGTAATAATGTTCTTATTATCGATGTCTAGTAATTTAGGGCAAGATTTTCAAACAGAAATATTACCAACTACTTTGTATGTAATGATTGGTTATTTTATCGCCCAAATTGTAGATAATTTCTTTAGTCAACCAATTATCTTTTCTAAAACAACAAAATCACATCCCTTAGAAATTTTCTTGATTATTATTATTGGAGGATTGTTATTTGGTATTGTTGGAATGATAACTGCTGTACCAATGTATACTGCGTTAAAAGTAATCTTAAAAGAATTTTTAGCAGACAATAAAATTGTTAAATCACTAACAAAAGATATTTAAAATACTCTTTTTTTGAATCCAGCTATTCTACATCCAGATGTACAACAATTTATTTCTGATCATTTAAATACAGATATTTCAAAACTGTTATTTAAAGGAAGTCCGTTTAAATCTGTTTCTGTTCAAGAATTAGCAACTCAAATCGTTTCTAAGAAAAAATGTGAGAAAAAACTACCAACTTGGTTCAAAACAAAAAACATCTATTATCCTGTAAAAGTTCATATAGAACAAACATCCTCAGAAGTTACTGCAAAGTACAAATCATCAATAATAACAGGAGATTCTGTCATTGATATCACAGGTGGATTTGGTGTAGACACGTACTATTTCGCTAAAAAAACCAAAAACGTAACTCACTGTGAATTAGATACTAACTTATCAACAATTGTTAACAACAATTATCAACAATTTAATATTGAGGGGATTGAGTTAATTTCTGGAAACGGAATTGTTTATTTAAAAAATTCTTTAGAAAAATATGATTGGATTTATATCGATCCTTCAAGGCGAGATTCTGTACATAAAAAAGTTTTTTTACTTAAGGACTGTTTGCCAAATGTTCCTGAGAATTTAGATTTATTATTTTCTAAATCTAATAACATACTCATTAAGAATTCACCGATTTTAGACATTTCAAAAACCATAGAAGAATTGCGTTTTGTCAAAGAAATTCATATTGTAGCAGTACAAAATGAAGTAAAAGAACTGCTCTTTGTATTAGAAAAACACCACAAAGAAAGCATTCAAATAAAAACAATCAATTACACTAAAAATTCAATTCAAAAGTTTGATTATCAATTTCTTAAAAACAACACGTCAGAATATTCTGAGCCAAAAAAATATGTATACGAACCAAATTCTGCCATTTTAAAATCGGGAGGATTTCATGAAGTAAGTGCACAGTTTAATGTAGAAAAATTACATCCACATTCTCATTTATATACTTCTGATAATTTAATTGAATTTCCAGGAAGAACTTTTTTGGTAGAGAATAGTTGTCCGTACAATAAAAAAGAAATTAAAAAATATTTAAAAGAAAATAAAGCAAATATAACTACCAGAAACTTTCCTGAAACTGTTGCTCAAATCAGAAAAAAAACAAAAATTAAAGAGGGTGGTTCTTTGTATTTATTTTTTACAACTTTAAAAAATGAAAAACTAAAAGTGCTCGTTTGTTCACAAGTTTTTTAACAATTTTTCAATAGAAAATAATTGCTTTTCACTCAAAATAAGCAACTTGCAGATATTCAGTAAGTTTATTCGTTATATTTGCAATAGATTATGTTCATCATAATTTCAATAAACGGTATGTTTTATTTTTAGGGGTATAAAACATACTGAAAGCCTTGAATTTTTTCAAGGCTTTTTTTATTTTTAAAAAATCCTTAATAAAACAACACATAAAAGTAGTTTAGTATTCTTCTTAGTTATAATATTTTATTAAATTTAGGCTTTTATAAAACAAAGCATGGCAAATAAAAATATTAGAACGTTATCATCTAGAAAAGAATTAGAAGAAAATCTATTTGAAAATATCGCAAAAGCATCACAAAAGGAAAACTCTAAAGAAGAACTTCAAGAGCTTGCAAAATCCTTTATGGTTGATGATTCTGTAGTTTTAGGAACAAGTACTTTTTACGATTTCACAAGAGAAACCAATAAAAATAAAAAAGTACATGTTTGTTCTGGAACGGCTTGTATGGTGGCTAATTCTCAAAACGATCTAAATAAAAATTTAAAAAAGCATTTTAGTTCAGATCAAATTGGTCACGCAGCTTGTGTTGGTAGATGTCATACTAACAATGCATTTATGTATGATGATAAAACCTATAATGCTTCCTCTGCTGAAGAAGTAGAAAACATCATTAAGAATAAAAAGTATCAAATAAATGACTATAAAGTAGCAGCTAATACAACGCCTATTTTAACTTCAAAAATAGATAATGTTGCTGCCTTTTATCAATTAGCAGAAAAACATAAAGAGAATTCTCAAAATGTCATTCAGCAATTAAAAACATCAAACTTAAGAGGTCGTGGTGGTGCAGGTTTTCCGTTTTGGTTCAAGTTAGATGCCGTTATAAAAGAAAACAATAAACAAAAGTACATTGTCTGTAATGCTGATGAAGGTGATCCAGGAGCGTTTTCTGATATGTATTTAATGGAACATCAACCGCACAAAGTGTTGTTCGGAATGTACATGGCTGGTTTAACAGTTGGTGCAAACACTGGTGTTTTATATATCCGTGGAGAATATCCAGATTCTATCAGAATTGTTGATGAAGCAATACAAGAAATCAAAGACAAAAATTTAATCGGAGATTTTAGATTTAAAATTATTCGCGGACAAGGTTCTTATGTTTGTGGAGAAGAAACCGCATTATTAAGTTCTATTGAAGGATTACGACCAGAAGTTCGTGTTCGTCCACCATATCCAGCACAATATGGTTTATATGGAAAACCGACAGTATTAAGTAATGTAGAAACATTTGCCAACATTCATTGGATTTTAGAAAATGGCGGAGAAGCTTATGCTGCCTTAGGAAAAGGACAATCTACAGGAACAAAATTAGTTTCGTTAGATAGTTTTTTTAAAACACCAGGAATGTATGAAATAGAAATGGGAACGCCTTTACAAACTATTTTTGATGATTTTGGTGGCGGATTTAAATCCGAAGTAAAAGGATTACAAATTGGTGGTCCGCTTGGCGGGATAGTACCCCTGCATAAAATAAAGGAATTAACCTTAGATTTTGAATCGTTAAACACCAACGGTTTTTTATTAGGGCACGCAAGTTTTGTCTCGATTCCGGTTGATTTTCCAATGATTAAGTTTTTAGAACATTTAATGGAGTTTACTGCGGATGAATCTTGCGGTAAATGTTATCCGTGTAGAATTGGTTCACACAGAGGAATGGAAATGTTACAAAAAGCACAAACTTCTGACTATAAAATAGACAAGGTTTTGTTTGATGATTTATTAGAAACCTTAGAAATTGGTTCTTTATGTGCTTTGGGTGGTGGAATTCCGTTGCCTGTAAAAAACGCATTGCAGTATTTTCAGGATGAATTAAAAGGATATTTTACAAACAACTAGGAATATGAAAGCATTTATAAATAATATTGGCTACGAATTTAATTCTGGAGAAACCATTTTAGATTTTGTAAGAAGAATTGAAAACAATAAAGATGCAATTCCGACCATGTGTCAAGATGATCGTTTAGAAAATTTTGGTTCTTGTAGGGTTTGTTCAGTAGAAGTTGCTCGTGAAAAAGACGGTCTAACTAGAACCATGGCTTCTTGTCATACTCCAGTCGGAGAAGGTGTATACATTTATCACAATACAAATAAAATGAAACGCCTTCGTAAAAATATTGTGGAGTTAGTTTTAACAGATTACCCATCTGATAAAGTCTTTCCTCCTGAAAACAAAAAAGCAACCCCTTTTCAAGAAACGATTGCTCAAATCGGGATTCCGAATGTACGTTATCCAGAAGGTTCAAATCATTTGGATATTGAAGTAGACAGAGCGCATCCATATATAAAATCAGATTTATCACAATGTATCAACTGTTTTCGTTGTGTTAGAGCTTGTGAAGAAATTCAAGGAGAAATGATTTTAGGAATGTCTGGGCGTGGTTTTGCCACCAATATTATCAAAGGATTTGATACTTCATTTGACGAGTCTGCTTGTGTTTCTTGTGGTGCCTGTGTACAAACGTGTCCAACTGAAGCATTGACAGATAAATACGAAACAAAAACCCTAATTGCTGATAAAACAGTAAGAACAACCTGTACCTATTGTGGAGTTGGATGTCAATTAGACGTTTCAGTAATTGATGGAGAAATCAAAGGAATTCAAGCTCCAGAAACTGCTGAAGTTAATGAAGGTCATACCTGTTTAAAAGGACGATTTGCTTTTGAATTTTACAATCATCCTGAGCGTTTACGCGAACCGATGATAAAGAAAAACGGCAAGTTTGAAGAAGTAACTTGGGATGAAGCTTATGATTATATTGCAACTAGATTAATTGACATCAAAAATAAATACGGAGCAGATTCGATTGGTGGAATTTCATCATCAAGAGCTACTAACGAAGAGAATTATTTAATGCAAAAAATGATTCGTGTTGCTGTTGGAACCAATAATATTGATGGTTGTGCGCGTGTTTGCCACGCTCCTACTGCTTGGGGAATGCAACAATCATTCGGAACTGGAGCTGCCACAAATTCTGTTGAAGATTTAAAACAAGCCGATGCAATCTTTATGTTTGGAGCAAATCCGATTAAAGGTCATCCAGTAACAGGAGCAAAAATTAAGCAAGCGTTTATGAAAGGAGTTACCTCAATTGTGGTAGATCCTATCAAAACAAAATTAGCCGAATTAGCCGATTATCACTTACAAATTAGACCAGGAACAAATGTGGCAATTTTAAATATGCTGGCGCATTATATTGTGAAAGACAATTTAGTTGATAACAACTTTATCACCTCATTCACAGAAAAATACGAAGAATTTAAATCTCATGTTGAAAACTTAAACATGGATGAACTTTCTGTCTTAACCGGAGTTGACAAAGAATTGGTTCGCAATGCTGCTCACGCATACGCAAAAGCAGAAAGAGCTATGGAGTTTCATGGATTAGGAGTAACAGAGCATTTTCAAGGAAGTAAAACAGTAATGCTACTTTCTAACCTAGCAATGATGACAGGTAATATTGGAAGAAGTGGTGTTGGGTTAAATCCGCTTAGAGGTCAGAACAATGTACAAGGAGCTGCAGATATGGGCGTACAACCACATCAAGGAGCTGGTTATTTAGATGTTACAAAATTAGACATTCAACAATATTATGCTGATAAATATGGTATTGAAAACATGCCAACTACCAATGGTTTAAAGATTCCAGAAATGCTAGATGCAGCAATTGATGGAAAAATTAAAGCTTTGTACATTATGGGTGAAGACACGATTATGACAGATCCAAACACCAATCATAGTATCAAAGCATTTGAAAATGTAGATTTGATTGTTGTTCAAGAATTATTTATGACAGCAACTACAGAAATGGCGGATGTTATTTTACCAGCATCATCCTATTTTGAGAAAAACGGAACCTTTACAAACGGAGAACGAAGAGTGCAACGCGTCAACAAAGTAATTGACCCAATTGGAAACACAAAACCAGACGGACAAATTATTATTGATATGATGAGTCGCTTGGGCTATGACCAACCAACAGGATTGACTTATGACGCAGCAAAAGTCATCGAAGAAATTGCTGATGTAATTCCGTTTATGAAAGGCTTATCTTGGGAACGTTTAGGTGAAAATGGATTGCAATGGCCAATTAATGAAGATGGAACCGATACAAAAATGTTACATATTGATGGTGCCTTTAAAAAAGGAATCGGAACTTTTCATCATTTTGATTTTGAAGAATCACCAGAAATAACAACACATGGGAAAAAATTCCCTTTCATCTTAACTACAGGAAGAGAATTAGAGCATTACAATTCTGGAACGATGACACGCAGAACCGACAATCAGAAAATATTAGCAAAAGACGTGTTAGAAGTGCATCCAAAAGATGCGATTAGAAAAGGCATTGAAGACAACGAAACAGTTCGAATATTTTCTGATAGAGGAAGTGTTAACATACCTATTAAATTTTCAAAAAATGTAAAACGTGGCGTGTTAAGAACAACTTTTCATCAACCAGAAGTATTTATTAACATTATCACTGGAAGTGTTGGAGATCAAGAAACCATGACACCAGAATATAAAGTTGTAGCAGTAGATTTTGAGCGAATATAATTTAAAAAATAAATCGTTTTTCAAATACGAAGGAATTCTTGTTTCGAACAAAAAACAACAAAAAGTTTCTGACGGAATCGTTGTAGAAGCTGCTTTGCAAATCAACATTAATAATGAATCCTATACGGTGGTGATGAGAACTCCTGGAAATGATTTTGAGTTG
Organism: uncultured Flavobacteriaceae bacterium; assembly: GCA_913065125.1. Lineage (GTDB taxonomy): Bacteria > Bacteroidota > Bacteroidia > Flavobacteriales > Flavobacteriaceae > Polaribacter > Polaribacter gochangensis. The sequence continues at coordinate 54,125 of CAJYAG010000005.1, forward strand.
ATAAGAGGTTTGTTGTATGCAGAAGATATTTACAAAGGAAAGGAGAATTTAATTTTTGAAATTATCAAAGAAGAAGGCAACGGTTTTTCGATTATAAACACCAACATTCCGAAAAAAAAATTAGGAAAAGGCTACTTAAACAAACGTACCTTATTGTCGGTTTCTTCTTGCGGAATTTGTGGAAAACAAGAATTAGATGACATCGAGTTAAAAGGTGAAACATTAAAAAGCAAGCAATTATTTTCTTCGGATCAAATTAAAGAAATGTCAAAAAAAATGACTTCTTTACAAGATACTTTTAAACAAACTGGCGGAAGCCATGCTGCTGCCGTTTTTAATAAAAAATACGAAATCCTTTCTTTAAAAGAGGATATTGGTCGTCATAATGCAGTTGATAAAGTTGTAGGTGATCTCATTCAGACCAACAAATTATCAAAAGCATATTGTATGTTGGTAAGTGGTAGAGTTTCTTACGAAATTGTTTCAAAAGCTTTTTTTGCGAAAATCGGGATTATCGTTGCTGTTTCTGCTTGTTCTAGTTTGGCTATCGATTATGCAAAAGAATTTGGAATTTGCTTAATTGGTTTTAGCAGAACTAATAAAATGACTATTTATGCAAATCCAACAAAAGTTATCTAATTTTAAATGAAAAAAATAGTTGTTTTCCTATTATTTTGTACCTATTCACAAGTACTGTTTTCTCAAGAAAAAGAAAGCATTCCAACTAAATTTACACAAAACGGATTTGCGAACTTAGATTATATTTCCGTAAAAATGCCAAATGATGAAGATGGAAATCCTGAGATAAATATGGGTTTAACAGGAATACATTACAATCTTTTAATAAACAAATCTTTATATGCTGGTTTGGGTTTTTATGGCTCTGTAAACGGGCAACGTGGTGGCTTATTTACACTTGGAATGAATCTTGGAATTAAAAAAAATATTTCTAAAAATTTATTTATTGATGCGGGTTTTCATTTTGGCGGTGGTGGCGGAGCTTCTGCTCCTGATGGTGGTGGTGCATTTATTTTACCGCATCTCAATTTTGGATATCAATTCAAAAAAATTTCAACAACGTTGGGTTATAGTGCTATCAACTTCATAGACAAAGGAAATATTACTAGCAATCAATTTAGAGTAGGAATTCAAATTCCTTTATCATATGATTATGCTCCTTTTAAAAACAAAGAACACTCTTTTTCAACAGAAAAATTAAAAAACACCAAGTGGAATCAATTTTCAAAACGGATTTCATTACAATTTCATGTAGATAATTTAAGTCCATATGGAGATTCTCAATTAACAGATTACACTTCATTAAAAGGTAAAACGATTCGTTTAGCAGGGTTTGAAATCACTTCATATTTCTCCAATAATTGGTTTGCATATTTTAGAGCTGACGGTGCTTTCCATGGAATTCAAGGTGGATACATGGATTTATTTATTGGAACGGGTTATCAGTTTTCCATGAATAAAAACAGCACTAATATTCTAACAAAATTTGCTATTGGAGCTGGCGGTGGCGGTGGCGTAGATTCTGGTGGTGGTATTTTAATTTATCCAGATATTTCTTTAGAACAAAAAGTCTATAATAACATTTATTTATCAATTAGTAAAGGGTATTTATTAAATCCAAATCAACATTTTACAAGTTCAACATTAAGTTTTGGTGTAAAGTATTATGCAAATCAACAAGGAATCAAACAGAAAAATAACACCTATTTTAATTCTTCAAAGTTTAAGGGAATAGAAGTTTCTATCGGACAAGAATTGTATTTGAATGCACAAAGAATGTTACAACCAACAGAAAATTTACATCAAATTGCAATGCAAATAAATGTGTTTTTAAATAAAAATGTATACTTAGCGGGTCATACTTCATTTGCTAATTTCGGAAACGCTGGTGCTTATGCAGAAGGAATTGTTGGAATTGGATACCAAACAAATTCGTTGCTAAATAATAAAGTTCAAGTTTTTACTCAACTTTTAGCAGGTGCCGCTGGCGGTGGTGATATTAGTACAGGTCAAGGATTAATCATAAAACCAAGCATCGGATTTAATTATCAGTTAAATAATAAATTGAGCTTTAAAACTTCTATCGGTAGGGTCAAAGCTAACGGTGGCCGTTTAAATAGCACAAGCTTAAACGTTGGTGTAAATTACAGGTTTAGCATTTTAACAGCTAATTAACAGTTATATATAATTTAGGACTTTAAAATATTTTATATTTATTGATTATAAAAATTTCAACTAATAAAAACTAACTTCATGAAAAATTTAAAACTTTTAGTAGCGTCGCTTCTACTGATTGTTTCTTGTAAAACAGAAACCAAAAAAAATGATGACACTATGTCTGCCGAATTACTAGCAAAAGCGAAAGGTATTCACGAAAGAGTGATGACATTAGATACTCATAACGATATTAATGTCAATAATTTTACTGATGAAAAAAATTACACTCAAGATTTAGGAAACCAAGTAAATCTTCCTAAAATGATAGCTGGAGGATTAGACGTTTCTTGGTTTATTGTATATACGGGTCAAGGAGATTTAACAGATGAAGGTTTTGACAAAGCATATAAAAATGCAATTTCAAAATTTGATGCAATTCATAAACTTACCAAAGAAATAGCTCCAGATCAAATTGAATTAGCTGTTACTTCTGCTGATGCAAGAAGAATTTACGCATCAGGAAAAAAAGTGGCAATGATTGGTATCGAAAATGGATATCCTGTTGGAAAAGATATAAAAAGAGTAAAAGAATTTTATGATTTAGGAGCAAGGTACATGTCTTTATCTCATAACGGACACAGTCAATTATGTGATTCTAACACAGGAGAAAGAGATGACAAATGGTTGCATGGTGGCGTGAGTGATTTAGGAAAAGAAGTAATCAAAGAAATGAATAAATGGGGAATTATGCTTGATGTTTCTCATCCATCTAAAGCATCTATGAAAGATATGATTGAGTTAACAAAAGCGCCATTAATTGCTTCACATTCTTCTGCAAGAGCTTTATGTAATCACAGTAGAAATTTAGATGACGAGCAATTAGGTTGGATTAAAGATAACGGTGGAGTTGTACAAACTGTTGCATTTAATTCGTATGTAAATACAGAGAAGCATGCGGCATACAATAAGGCGGCTACTGCTTTTATGGAAGAAATTGCTAAAGAGCAAGGCTTTACAATGATGTCTAGAGCAGACGCTAGAAAATTAGACGAAAAAGCACAAGAAGCTTATTATGCACAATACATGAAAATCAGAAAATTAGCACAAGAAAAAATGGCTGAAAATCCTGATAAATTTGATCCAGTAAATGTTGCTGATTTTGTTGATCATATAGATTATATGGTGAAGAAAATTGGAATTGACCATGTTGGAATCAGTTCTGATTTTGACGGTGGTGGTGGTGTTGATGGATGGAACGATGCATCAGAAACTTTAAATGTTACTGTAGAATTAGTAAAAAGAGGATATACGGAAGCAGAAATTGAAAAACTTTGGAGTGGTAACTTATTAAGAGTTTTAGATAAAGTGCAAGAAGTTGCTCAAAAAATTCAAAACGGAGAAGAAGTTTAATCTCTTTCCTTATAAAATAATGTAAAGCTCGTTTTAAAAAACGAGCTTTATTTTTGCAAAAAATATTGATAATTAGAATTGCTTTCTAATTGATTTTGAATAGTGATATCTAGTTGATGAAAAAAGTTTAACCCTGTAACTTTTTCAATACTATCAATAGAAACACTAAAAGAAGATACATTACTATTTGATTTTTCGTTTTTTAATAAAAACCCAATTCCAAATAGTTCTTCTTTGTGAAACCTAATAATCGACTTGTAATAATAGCGAGGAACTGTAACTTGGCTCTCTCCTATTCTACCTAAAGGGTTATTAAAAACTGGACCTGTTACAACGTATAAAGAATCGCTAATTGAAATCCAGCTTCGTATTTCTTCCTCTAATTTTTTCCATATTCCTCTATTAAATGATGGGTTTTGCGGACTCATATTACTCATATAAAAACTTTCGCTCATCGTTAAATCATTAAATGACATTGTTTTTGCTGGCGCTAAATGTCCTCTGTCATAACCAGAATTCCTATAATCTTTTAAAGTAGAAGAACCTGTTGCTACTTGTAAATCTTCTCTAAAATTATCTTTTCTTTTTACTGAATCATTTATAGAATTTTTAAATAATTTATACGCAGCCCACTCAGCTTGTTCATCTTTTTCGCTATAAGAAAAGCTGTATTGTAGATGATTTACTATTTGATTTTGGGTTGAAGCTGGTTGTATAAAATCGACAAAAACCTTTTTTAAAGGAACAATTGAGTCTACAGTTAGATGTCTTTGTTCTGTTTTTAACGCATTCATATCACCTTTATCATTAGAATAAAAATAATAGGCAACAACACATAAAAATACAATCAATATAAAAAGAAGAATTCGTTTTATCATTAGAACAATATAGATGATAAAAATAAGAAAAGAGCCATTGAAAAAAACAAAAAAACCTTACAAAACTGTAAGGCTTTTTATTATTAAGAAAATATGGTTTCTTGTTTTATAAAATGTTTGAACTCTACAACATATCCATTTGGATCTTTCACAAAAAACGAAATATGCTCTCCATTTTTATCTTTTAAAAAAGCTGTTTTTTCAATGAAGATAGTTTTAGAAGCGTGCAGTTTTTCATAAAGATTAGACCAAATTTCTTTTGATAAAATTACACCAAAATGAAAAGAGGGTAAAATTGTGCCTTCAAATTTGTAATTTTTAAAAGCAAAATTAAAATCCCCAGATTTTGTAAACGTTATTTGATGGTTGTACAAATCAACATCTAACCATTGATTTGTATTTCTGCCTAATTTTGCACCAAGAATATTTATATAGAAGTTTTTTGTACTTTCTATTCCTTTGCAAGGCAACGACAAATGAAATAATGCATTCATATGATATCTGTTTTAAAAATCCTCCTTGGTTTCATCGATGTCATCATTTAACGCAAAATCATCTTCTTCAAAAGAATCTTCATCTTCTGCATAATCTTCCATCGTTTGTTCTAGTCTAGAACTAATTTTAACTAAAAAAACTGTGTCTTCTGTTTTTACTTCTACTGCTTTTATAGTTTCTCCTTTGGCGTTCTTAAAAGAAATTACATCAGAGTAGTCATATCCGTCTGGATACTTCTCTACCAACATATCTAATATGTCTGTAGTTAGCTTTGCATAATCAACTATTACTCGTTTCATTTTAATTTGTTTTTATTGTATGGCATTTAGAAATGTACATGTTTAATTTACATTTCTAATAAATAAGCAAAAATTAATGGTGCAACAATTGTTGCATCACTTTCTATAATAAACTTAGGAGTATCAATATCTAATTTCCCCCATGTAATTTTTTCATTCGGAACGGCTCCAGAATACGAACCGTAACTTGTGGTCGAATCTGAAATCTGACAGAAATAACTCCAAAATGGTGTATCTGGTCTTTCCATATCTTGATATAACATCGGCACTACACAAATTGGAAAATCTCCTGCTATTCCGCCTCCAATTTGAAAAAAACCAATTCCGTTTGCAGAATTATCTGTATACCAATCTGCCAAAAACGTCATGTATTCAATGCCAGATTTCATAGTAGAAGCTTTTAATTCTCCTTTCATTACATAGGATGCAAAAATATTTCCCATAGTTGAATCTTCCCAACCAGGCACAATAATTGGTAAGTTTTTTTCAGCTGCTGCATACATCCAAGAATCTTTAATGTCTATTTCGTAATGCTCTTCTAAAACACCAGACAACAATAATTTATACATGTATTCATGTGGTAAAAACCGCTCATCTTTAGCTTCAGCTTCTTTCCAAATTTTTACAATATGTTTTTGTATTCTTCTAAATGCTTCTTCTTCTGGAATACAAGTATCGGTAACACGATTTAGCCCTTTTTCTAACAAATCCCATTCGTCTTGCGGAGTTAAATCTCTATAATTAGGAACACGTTTATAATGAGAATGTGCAACTAAATTCATAATATCTTCTTCTAAATTTGCTCCTGTACAAGAAATAATATGCACTTTATCTTGACGAATCATTTCTGCAAAAATCTTCCCTAGTTCTGCAGTACTCATCGCTCCCGCTAAAGAAACTAACATTTTAGATCCGTTTTTTAATTGTGCATCATATCCTTTTGCTGCATCAACTAAAGCAGCTGCATTAAAGTGCAAAAAGTATTTTTCTATAAATTCTGTTATGGGTTTATTAGAAGTCATCGTCATCATTTTTAAATTTTGATAATTTACTAAACGGATTGTCAGAATTTACTAAATCATCTGTATCATACGTATCATCATTTGACATAAATTTATAACTTAACATTTTATAAAACAATTTTGCAGCTAAAAAATCTGAAGATTTCTCTGTTGGATTTGGACATAATTCTACCATATCAAAACCAACTACATTTTTTTCTTCAAACACTTTCTTTAAAAATTCTAGCGTTTCGTAATAAAATAATCCTCCTGGTTCTGGTGTTCCTGTTGATGGCATTAATGAAGGGTCTATTGCATCTAAATCAAACGTAATAAATACATTGCTTGTTAATTGATCGATCACATCATCCATCCAACCTTCGTTTACAACCATATCATGCGCAAAGAAAACTTTATCCAAATTCATTACTCTTTTTTCAGAGACATCCATAGATCTGATTCCGACTTGCACCAAATTTGTAGTTTGATTTGCTTCATAAACCGCACAAGCATGATTACAAGTAGAGCCTTCGTATTCTTTACGTAAATCTGCATGTGCATCAATATGCAACACAGATAAATTATCGAAACACTCGTTAAATGCTCTAATGGTACCAATAGAAATTGAATGTTCTCCCCCAAAAAGTGTTACAAATTTATTCTTATTGATATAATACTTTGTTGTTTGATGTACAGCATCTACCATAGCTTCTGGTGATGAATTTTCTGTAATTGCATCTGCTAAATAAACACCTTCTTTGTATACTTCAGAATCGGTTTCTATATCATACAATTCCATGTTCTCTGAAGCGTCTAAAAAAGCTTCCGGTCCTTTATCTGCTCCTTTTTGCCATGTACTTGTCCCATCATAAGGAACAGGGATTAAAACAATTTTTGATTGCTCTATTTTTGAAAAATTTTCAGGGATTCCTGCGTACGTTTTACTAGTTTTCATATCCTAATATTGATAATAATTCTTTACTTTTTTGTTGTTCTTTAAATACTTTGGTTGTAACGTTTCCATTACGGTCTTTGTTTATTAAAATGTGTTTTGGATGCGGAATTAAACAATGTTGTAAACCACCAAAACCGCCAATAGATTCTTGATAAGCACCTGTGTTAAAAAAACCAATATACAAAGGTTTTTCTTTTTCATAAATTGGCAAATAAATGGCATTTATATGTTGTTCAGAATTGTAATAATCGTCACTATCGCATGTTAAACCACCTAATAAAACACGTTCATATTGTCTGTTCCATTTATTAATTGGCAACATGATAAAACGCTTGTTTATTGCCCAAGAATCTGGTAATGTTGTAATAAATGATGAATTAATCATGTTCCAACGTTCTCTATCATTTTGTTTCTTTTGATACAATACTTCGTAGATGGCACCGCCAGCTTCACCAACTGTAAAACTTCCAAATTCTGTAAAAATATTTGGCACAGGAACATCTGCATTTTTACACGCTTCATTAATTTGATTGATGATTTCATCAATCATATATTGATAATCATACTCAAAAGCTAACGAGTTCTTAATAGGAAATCCGCCCCCAATATTTAAACTATCTAACGTTGGGCATGCTTTTTTTAACTTGATGTAAACACTGATACATTTCAATAATTCATTCCAATAATATGCATTATCTCTAATGCCTGTATTGATAAAAAAATGCAACATTTTAAGTTCTACTTGCGGATTATCAGCAATTTCTCTTTCATAAAAGGATACAATATTTTTGTAGCCAATTCCCAATCTACTTGTATAGAATTCAAATTTTGGTTCTTCTTCTGATGCTATTCTAATTCCTACTTTAAACTTCTTGTCTGTTTGTTCTTGAAGCAAGGGTAATTCTTCATAATTATCAATAATCGGAATACAGTTTTTGTGATTTGAGTTTATTAATTCACCAATATTTTCTATGTATTGATTTCGTTTAAAGCCATTACAAATAATAAAAGTATCGTCTTTTATTTTTCCTTCAGCTTTTAAATTTTTAATAATATCTAAATCAAAAGCAGACGAAGTTTCTATATGAATATTGTTTGTTAAAGCTTCGTCAAGAATAAATTTAAAATGCGAGCTTTTGGTACAATAACTATAAAAATAATCTCCTTTATAATTGTGCTTTTTTATTGAAGATTGAAACCAATTTTGCGCCCTTTTAATATTCTCTGATATTTTTGGCAAATAAGTGAATTTTAAAGGCGTACCATATTGTTCAACCAACTTAGCTAAATTTATATTATGAAAAAACAAGTTGTTATTTTCTGTATGAAATTCCTCTTGGGGAAAATCAAAAGTTTGTTCTATTAAATCTGTGTATTTAGTGTTCATTTACTTTTTAAAAAAAATTATACAATTAACCTATCTAATTAGCATCTTATGCTAAGATAAGAGATAACCTCATTAAAAAGAAAATATCACTGTCTTATGTTTAAATACACAACATGCAGTTTAGAAAACTGCTGTATATTTAAAAGAGAAGTGGGAAAAACCAAAATTTTTTCGATGCATTTCCAAAATGCTAAATACTTATTTTCTTCCCAAGAATAAGTACTCACGAAATAAGAAAAATATAACATTTTACTTACTAAAAAGTTTTCAAATGTAATTTATTTTTTGAAATAAAAAAGAAAAATGAAAAAAATTTTAGAAAACAAAAAATCCTTACTATTTCTAGTAAGGATTTAAGTGAGCCCTGAAGGATTCGAACCTTCGACCGCCTCCTTAGAAGGGAGGTGCTCTATCCAGCTGAGCTAAGAGCCCGTAGTTTTTTAGTTGCTACGACAACTATGTCGGGGTGGCAGGATTCGAACCTGCGACCTCCTCGTCCCAAACGAGGCGCGATGACCGGGCTACGCTACACCCCGAGTTTGCAAAATTTTGCGGAGAGACAGGGACTCGAACCCTGGCGACAGTTACCCGTCGACAGATTAGCAATCTGCTCCATTACCACTCTGGCACCTCTCCTTAACAATACTTAAGTATTAATTAAAAATTGCGAGTGCAAATGTAATATTACAAATACAATTTAGCAACCTTTTTTAGTTTTTTTTCATAAAAATTATCCCTAATCAGGATATTCTATTCGTAAGTGATAAATATTCATCAATTTCTTTTTTATTACCTTTTTTATCTTTTCTATTTCTCTAAATGTAATATCTGAATTAATAAATTGATTATCAGATTTTTGCTTTTCTACAATCTTATCAATTAAAACTTCAATAGATTGTGCTGTGGGGTTTTTAATACTTTTTGTAGCAGCTTCTGCAGCATCACAAATCATTAAAATTGCTGTTTCTTTTGAAAACGGAATTGGCCCAGGGTATTGAAATTTTTTAGAATCAACCTGTTCTTCTGGAAATAATTCTTGCTCTTTTTTATAAAAATAATATACCAAACTTGTTCCGTGATGTGTTCTTATAAAATCTATAATTCGGTCTGGCAATCTATTTTCTTTTGCCAATTCAATCCCTTTAATTACATGATTGATAATTAAATATGCACTGTCTTTTGGAGATAAATCGTTGTGTGGATTAACTCCTGTAGATTGATTTTCTATAAAATACATCGGATTAGACATTTTGCCGATATCGTGATACAAAGCACCAGTTCTAACCAACATAGAATTTGCACCAATTTCATTTGCAGCTGCTTCTGCTAAATTGGCAACTTGCATTGAATGTTGAAATGTTCCTGGAGCTTTTTCATTTAATTCTCTTAATAATTTTGTGTTTGTGTTTGATAATTCTAATAGTGTTACATCAGAAACTAGTCCGAAGATTTTTTCATACATATAAATAAAGAACAATGATAAAAAGGACAACAATCCATTTGCTGAAAATAACATAAAGTAATCCCAGTTTATTTGCGAAGCATTTCCTTCTTTGATAATAGAAAAAGCTAAATAGGTAATCATATAAATTAATGTAATCTGCCCGATTGAAATAAACAAACTGGCTCTTTTATACAGGTCAGAAACGGTTAAAATAGTGACCATTCCGGCTATTATATGTAAATAAATAAACTCGAAACTATTTGGTACGATAAAGCCTAATAACAATACGGTTAACACGTGTGCAAACAATCCTAATCTAGCATCAAAGAAGGCTTTTAAAACAATTGGCAAAATACTTAATGGCACAACATACAAATAGTCTGAATTGTACTTAACAACCAAGGTTTGTATTAAAACCATCAGAAAAACGTTGAAAAAGATAAATGTAACTTTATTGTTATTACTATAAATTTCTGGCCTGTATTTTTTTAGAAAAAGTAACAACATCAGCAAAGCCAATGAAACTAAAATTGTGTAACCACAAACAATCCACAAGTAATTTGACTCTGTCCAGACCTTAGATTCTGATTCTTTTTTTAAGGAGTTTAAGATGGCAAATTTTCTTCCTTCTACAATATCACCTTTTAAAATAATGAGCTCTCCTGAAGTAACCAAACCTCTTGTGTAGGAAATATTTTTAAATGATTCTTCTAATGCCTTCTGTGTAAAACTTACATCATAACTAACATTTGGTTTTAGCACCTCCAACAAAGTATTTAACAGTTCGTTTTCTGAATAACTCAATGGAGAACTGCTTATATTTTCTGTAATTAATTGCAGTACTTCTTTATAAACCATTAGTTTATTATAAGCAATTTCTTCAACTACATTGTTTTTACGCAGGTAAATAATTTCATTTTCATTAAAAATTTTCCCTTGACTTGCTTCATCTATAAAACCGTACTTATAAACCTTATCAATCACAAAATTTCCAACTGAAATTAAACGCAACATTTGTTTTGAATCGATAGAATCGTTTTCTTGAATATAATTTATTTTAGAAGCAAATGCTGTTTTAATTTCTAAAACGGTAGTCGTATTAAACTCAAAGTAGTGTTTATTATTTCTTTTAATTTGCAATTTTTCTTGATTGATCTCATCTTCACTTTTCTGAATAGAAAAATCAAAAGTTGCATATAAATTATCGTATTGCCATGGTTTTCCTTTGTTAAAATCGTACTTAAACTGTCCGCCTTTCGGAAACAAATACACAATAGAAACTACAGCTATTAAAAACAGCAATACTTTATAAACTATTGCATTGTTCTTATATACTTTATTAATAAAATTACTCATTCGTTTACTTTTAGCTGCTTAAAAAACATTTACAAACTTACTTTAAATAGTTTCTTCATCAAAAATTAGATTTAACTTTATTCTTTGTGTAAGAAATGCGCTCCTTATATTTTATTGCTCACAATAAAATAGTTATTTTCGCAATATAAATAGTAATGTACAAAACATTTAAGATATATAGATATGAAAGAAGTAGTAATTGTATCAGTAGCTAGAACTCCAATTGGTAGTTTTATGGGAAGTTTATCTTCTATTCCTGCTCCAAAATTAGGCGCTGTTGCCATAAAAGGTGCTTTAGATAAAATCGGTTTAAACCCAGCGTTGGTAGAAGAAGTATTTATGGGAAATGTTGTTTCCGCCGGATTAGGACAAGCTCCTGCGAGGCAAGCAGCCATTTTTGCAGGAATTCCAAATACAGTTCCTTGTACAACTGTTAACAAAGTGTGTTCTTCTGGAATGAAATCTATTATGTTAGCAGCTCAAACTATTGCTTTGGGTGATGCAGAAATTGTGATTGCAGGCGGAATGGAAAATATGAGTATGATTCCGCATTACCAACACGCAAGAAATGGTTCTAAATTTGGGCCAATTAGCATGGAAGATGGAATGCAAAAAGATGGTTTGGTTGATGCTTACGAAAAAGTTGCAATGGGAGTTTGCGCTGATGAATGTGCAACTGAATATGATTTCTCAAGAGAAGATCAAGATGCTTTTGCGATTGAATCTTACAATCGTTCGGCAAATGCATGGAAAGAAGGAAAATATGCAGATGAAATTGTCCCTGTAGAAATTCCTCAACGTCGTGGAGAACCCGTTACTTTCTCTGAGGATGAAGAATATAAAAACGTGAAAATGGAGAAAATTCCTGCTTTACGAGCAGCTTTTACAAAAGACGGAACCGTTACTGCTGCAAACGCATCAACAATTAATGATGGTGGAGCAGCATTGGTTTTAATGTCTGCAGAAAAAGCAAAAGAATTAAACCTTACTCCGATTGCTAAAATTAAAGGATACGCAGATGCAGCACACGAGCCAAAATGGTTTACAACTGCACCAGCAAAAGCATTACCAAAAGCGTTAGCAAAAGCAGGAATTTCAATAAATGATGTTGATTATTTTGAATTAAACGAAGCGTTTGCTGTTGTTGGTTTAGCCAATATGAAAATTTTAGGATTGTCTTCTGACAAAGTAAATATAAATGGTGGAGCAGTATCTTTAGGACATCCTTTAGGAGTTTCTGGAGCAAGAATTGTTATTGCTTTAACGTCTATTTTAAAACAAAAGAACGCAAAAATTGGTGCAGCAGCAATTTGTAATGGTGGTGGTGGCGCAAGTGCAATGGTTATTGAAAAAATATAATTTTTTAATTCAAAACTTATAACTCAAAACTAACAACTTGTTATACGGCATTTGTAATTTAAGTATTGTTCCTTTAAGGCTTGAAGCTTCAGATGAATCTGAAATGGTTTCTCAGCTTCTTTTTGGCGAGCATTTTAAAGTGTTAGAGAAGAGAAAAAATTGGAGTAAAATAAGGATCCATTTTGATTCTTGCGAAGGTTATATTGACAATAAACAGTTTGAAGAAATTGCTGAAGAAACCTATTTAGAATTGTCTAATTCTAAAGCAACATTATCTGGTGAACTTATCGATTTTATGACCGAAGAAAACGGAAGTTTATCTACCATACCAATAGGTGCAACACTGCCATTTTTCAGCAATAAAAAAGTTTTTATAGGCGCTAAAGAATATTCATATGAAGGTGCTATAATCAATAAAAAATTAGAGAAAGAATACATTTTAAAAACAGCCTTTTTGTTTTTAAATACACCACATTTTTGGGGAGGAAAAACGCCGTTTGGTGTTGATTGTTCTGGATTTACACAACTAGTTTATAAGCTTTGCGGTTATCAATTACTAAGGAGCGCAAAAGAACAAGCAACTCAAGGAGAGGTCTTAAGCTTTATTGAAGAAAGCGAACCGGGAGATTTGGCTTTTTTTGATGATAACGAAGGTAACATTACGCATGTAGGAATTGTAATGAAAGACAATTACATTGTTCACGTACACGGAAAAGTTAGAATTGATCGATTAGATCATAGTGGAATTTACAACGTTGATACTAAAAGGCATACCCACAAACTCAGGGTAATAAAAAAAATTATTTAGCATAAAAAAACCGAAACAAATGTTTCGGTTTTTTTATTTGATTTCGTTAAAGCTTATTCTAACGTTGCTAATACTTTTCTTAACTCAGAAGCTTTGTCAGTCATTTCTAACTGTTCATACACTCCAATTAAAACACGTACAGTTTCTGAACTTCTATCAGCTTTATCAGCTTTTATTAAAATAGGCAAAACCTTGTTAAACAATTTTTTACGCTCAGCTTTATATTTATTATAATTTTCAGTATCAGATATTGGTAAGTCATTCATTTTTGTTACCAATTCTGTATCTTTTAAAATAAGAGTATTTGCCAACATCCAATTTGCTTTTGGAAAATCAGATTTAAGTTCTAAAGCCTTTGTAAAATAATGCTCTGCTTCCTCAATATTTTTAGCATTATAATTTACAATTCCGATATTAAAGAATAATGTTGGGTTGTTTGGATCTTTCTTTGCAGCTTCTTTCATTAATTCAGCAAACTTTTCTGGCTGATTTAAATCATTATAAATAAAAGCCTCTGATTTTAACAATTCTAAATTATCTGGCTCAATTTTACGCAACTCTTGTATTAGAGCAATTGCCTCATTAAACTTTTTCTGTCTAGTTAAAATAGTAACTAAGTTTTTTAAAATATCATTTCTTTTTGATGGAGAATTAGTAATAGAATTATTGATGTATTTACCAGTTTTCATCATTAAATTCATTTCCGCTTTAGAATTGAAAGTAATTTTTTTATTTGTTTCTTTATCAATCGCTCCATATACTTTCTTAACACCTGTATAACCTAAATCTTTTAACTCTTTGTAATATACAAATGAAGCATCTAAATCTTGTGCCTGTAATGCTAACTGGGCTGCATTAGACAAAAACAATGTGTCTTTTTTATCTAAAGTATATCTTAAATAAAATGTTTTCGCAGCTTCTTTATAATTTTTTGCATCATTTAAAGCAAAAGCTTTTTTATTTACCTCTTCTTTTAAAGTGTTTAATAATGGTAATGCATCATCTGAATAACGTTCTCTTCCTGTAGATTTTTCAAATTCAAATAATTCATTATAAGCTTTTGCAGCTTTTTCATAATCTTTTTTTCCTCCAAAAGCTTGACCTTTTAAGAAGTAAAATTTAGATTTTAGTTTATCATCTGCATTTGCTATTAAACCTTCTGCTGAGTTAATCGCTGTTATTGCTGTTGTAAAGTCTTGTTTTTTTATAGCTTTTTCTGCTGTTTTTAACTCATCTTTTTGCGAAAAAGCTGTTACTGTAAACAACCCTAACGCTACTAATAATATTTGTTTTTTCATTCTAATAAATTTTTAATCGTCTTTTTTTTATTCTTGACTTTCGGCTGAGGTATTGTCAACTTCTGTGCCAGTTTCATTTTCGTCTATTTCTTCTTCTTCCTCGTGCTGTACTTTTGCTACAGCAGCAATGCTATCAGAATCTTTAATATTTATCAATCGAACTCCTTGAGTTGCTCTTCCCATTACTCTTAAATCAGAAACAGCCATTCTAATTGTGATACCAGATTTATTAATGATCATTAAATCATCTTCATCTGTAACATTCTTAATAGCCACCAAATTTCCTGTTTTTTCTGTAATATTCAAAGTTTTTACACCTTTTCCTCCTCTATTTGTAATTCTATAATCTTCTAGATTAGATCTCTTACCATATCCTTTATCCGAAACAACTAAAATATTACTTTCATCGTCATTCACTGCAACCATTCCAATAACCTCATCATTTTCATGTTGAAGTGTAATTCCTCTAACTCCAGATGCAGTTCTTCCCATCGGACGAGTTTTACTTTCTTCAAAACGAATTGCTTTACCTGATTTTAAAGCCAACATTACTTGACTTTCTCCGTTTGTTAACTTCGCTTCTAGTAATTCATCACCTTCTTTAATAGTAATTGCATTAATTCCATTTGTTCTTGGACGAGAATATTGCTCTAAAGACGTTTTCTTAACCTGACCTTTTTTAGTGGCCATGATAATATAATTGTTATTGATGTATTCTTCGTCTTTTAAATCTTGTGTTACCAAAAATGCTTTTACTTTATCGTCTTGTTCTATGTTGATCAAATTTTGCATTGCTCTTCCTTTGGTGTTTTTGCCACCTTCAGGAATTTCGTAAACTCGCATCCAGAATACTTTTCCTTTTTGGGTAAAGAATAACATGTATTGATGGTTTGTACCAACAAATAAATGTTCTAAGAAATCTTCATTACGAGTTGTTGCTCCTTTTTGACCTCTTCCCCCTCTATTCTGAACTTTATATTCATCAAGATTTGTACGTTTTAAATATCCTGCATTAGAGATTGTTACAACAACTTGAGTGTCTGGAATCATATCTTCAATACTCATATCTCCACCAGCATATTCAATATGAGAACGACGTGCATCACCATATTTATCTCTAACAGCAATTAATTCGTCTGTAATAATTTGATAACGTCTTACTTCATCACCTAAAATATCTTTTAAATCAGCGATTGTTTTCATGATTTCATCAAACTCAGCACGCAATTTATCTTGCTCTAAACCTGTAAGCTGACGTAATCGCATTTCTACAATTGCTTTTGCTTGAATTTCTGTCAATTCAAAACGCGTAATCAAAGCTTCACGAGCATCATCTGCATTTTTAGAAGCTCTGATAATTTTAATTACTTCATCTATATTATCAGAAGCAATGATTAACCCTTCTAAAATATGAGCTCTCGCTTCTGCTTTTTTCAATTCAAATTCCGTTCTACGAACAACAACTTCGTGTCTGTGCTCAACAAAATAATGAATTAATTGTTTTAAGTTTAATTGCTCTGGTCTACCGTTTACCAATGCAATATTGTTGACACTAAATGATGTTTGTAAAGAGGTATATTTATACAGTTTATTTAAAACAATGTTTGGTATTGCATCGCGTTTTAAAATGTACACAATACGCATTCCGTTTCTATCAGATTCATCTCTAATATTTGCAATTCCTTCTAACTTTTTATCATTTACTAATTCAGCAGTTTTTTTAATCATTTCTGCTTTATTAACTTGATACGGAATTTCTGTAACGATAATACATTCACGTCCTTTAACCTCTTCAATGATAGCTTTTGCACGCATAACAATACGTCCACGACCTGTATGAAAAGCATCTTTAACACCTTCGTAACCATAAATGATTCCGCCAGTTGGAAAATCTGGAGCTTTAACGTGCTGCATTAACTCATCAATTTCAATATCTCTATTATCTATATAAGCTAATGTTCCGTTTACAACTTCTGTTAAATTGTGTGGCGCCATGTTTGTTGCCATACCTACAGCGATTCCAGAGGCACCATTTACTAATAAATTCGGAATTCTTGTAGGTAACACAGTTGGTTCAAGTAAGGTATCATCAAAATTTAAACGATGATCAACTGTATCCTTTTCAATATCAGACAACATGTCTTCAGAAATCTTTTGCATTCTAACCTCGGTATAACGCATTGCTGCTGGGCTATCTCCATCTACGGAACCAAAGTTTCCTTGTCCATCAACCATCATGTAACGAACGCTCCAATTTTGAGCCATACGCACCATTGAATCGTACACAGAAGTATCTCCGTGGGGATGATACTTTCCTAATACTTCTCCAACAATTCTTGCTGATTTTTTATAAGAACCTGTAGCTTTAATTCCTAATTCATGCATTCCGAACAAAACTCTTCGATGCACTGGTTTTAAACCATCTCTTACATCTGGTAATGCTCTTGAAACAATAACCGACATTGAATAATCAATGTACGCAGATTTCATTTGTTCCTCAATATTAATCGGGATCAATTTTTCTCCGTCTGTCATAAATATTTATGTATTAATTTTTATACTAATTTCTTAAACGAGCAAGATACACTTTTTTACCTTTTTACTCAAAATAAAACTGGTTCCGATTACCTAGAGTTATCAACATTTTTTAATATTTTTCAACAAGGTTTATACGGTTGATTTTCAACTGTTTCTAACCCTATTTTTAAAGACAATTTGACAATTATTTTAAACTGGCACTTTTTTTGTAATTTTTTCATAAAAAATCTACTAAATTTACAATTAGATATACAAATATATGGACGATAATTTTTCACCAAGAGTAAGAGATGTAATCACCTTTAGTAAAGATGAAGCTTTACGTTTAGGTCATGATTTTATTGGAACAGAGCATTTACTATTAGGCTTAATTAGAAAAGGAGAAGGAAAAGCAATTGACATAATGACTGCTTTTGATGTTGATTTGGAATTGATGCGCAAGAAAATTGAAAAATTAAATCCTGCCGCAATTAGTTTTACGGATGTTGGAGAAAAGAAAAAAAGCTTGCATTTAACAAGACAAGCAGAAAAAGCTTTGAAAACAACTTTCTTAGAAGCTAAATTATACCAAAGCGAATCTATTGATACTGCGCATTTATTGTTATGTATTTTAAGGAACGAGAATGATCCTACAACAAAGCTATTAAACAAAATGTATATTGATTACGATCAAGCAAAAGCTTTTTACAAACAATTACATACCGATGATCCAGAAATTTCAATAAATCCAATTGCAGAAACACCTTCTGATGATGAGTTTAGCGAAGAAAAAGCAAATCCATACGGACAACAACCACAAAAAGGAGCTGCTGCTGCAAAAAAATCTAAAACTCCAGTTTTAGACAATTTTGGTAGAGATTTAACTGCTTTAGCAGAAGCAAACAAACTAGATCCTGTAGTTGGAAGACAGAAGGAAATTGAACGAGTTTCTCAAATATTAAGCAGAAGAAAGAAAAACAACCCAATGTTAATTGGAGAACCTGGAGTTGGAAAATCTGCTATTGCAGAAGGATTGGCATTGCGAATTGTAAACAGAAAAGTTTCTAGAATTTTATTTGACAAACGAATTGTCTCTTTAGATCTTGCAAGCTTAGTTGCTGGCACAAAATACCGTGGTCAGTTCGAAGAACGCATGAAAGCGTTGATGAACGAATTGGAAAAAAATGAAGACATCATTTTGTTTATTGATGAAATTCATACGATTGTTGGCGCTGGAGGAGCAACGGGTTCTTTAGATGCATCAAACATGTTAAAACCTGCGTTGGCTCGTGGAGAAATTCAATGTATTGGAGCTACAACTTT
The DNA here is from genome assembly GCA_913065125.1 of uncultured Flavobacteriaceae bacterium. GTDB lineage: Bacteria > Bacteroidota > Bacteroidia > Flavobacteriales > Flavobacteriaceae > Polaribacter > Polaribacter gochangensis. The sequence continues at coordinate 72,830 of CAJYAG010000005.1, forward strand.
GGATGAATTTAGAACAAACATCGAAAAAGATGGCGCTTTAGAACGTCGTTTTCAAAAAGTAATTGTAGAACCAACAACAGTTGAAGAAACCATTCAGATTTTACATAACATCAAAGAAAAATACGAAGAACACCATAATGTTGATTTTACAGACGATGCCATTGAAGCCTGTGTAAAATTAACCAACAGATATATGACAGATCGTTATTTACCAGACAAAGCAATCGATGCCTTGGATGAATCTGGTTCACGAATTCATATTACAAATATTGTGGTTCCGCAACAGGTTCTTGCTTTAGAAGCTGAACTAGAAAGTATTCGTTCTAATAAAACAAAAGCGGTTAGCGGACAAAAATATGAAGAAGCAGCAAAACTAAGAGACGATGAAAAAAATATTGAATCTGCTTTAGAATCAGCACAAAAACAATGGGAAGAAGATTCTAAGTTAAATAAAGAAATTGTTACTGAAGATAATGTTGCAGAAGTTGTTTCTATGATGACAGGTATCCCTGTAAATAGAGTTGCCGAAGCAGAAAGCAGTCGTTTAAGCGAATTGCCAAACCTTATCAAAGGAAAAGTTATCGGTCAAGACGAAGCTGTTACCAAAGTTGTAAAAGCGATTCAGAGAAATAGAGTTGGGTTAAAGGACCCAAATAAACCCATTGGTTCATTTATCTTTTTAGGGCAAACCGGAGTAGGGAAAACACAATTGGCAAAAGTTTTAGCCAAAGAATTATTTGATTCTGAAGATTCTTTAATTAGAATTGACATGAGCGAATACATGGAGAAATTTGCTATTTCGAGATTGATTGGAGCACCTCCAGGATATGTTGGTTACGAAGAAGGCGGACAATTAACTGAAAAAGTAAGACGCAAACCGTATTCTGTAGTTTTACTTGATGAAATTGAAAAAGCGCATCCAGATGTGTTTAATATGTTGCTTCAAATTTTAGACGATGGTTTTATCACAGATAGTTTAGGAAGAAGAATCGATTTTAGAAATACAATTATTATCATGACTTCTAATATTGGTGCCAGACAATTAAAAGATTTTGGAGCAGGAGTTGGTTTTGGAACTTCATCTAAAGTTGCCCAAGCTGATGAACACGCAAAAGGAATTATAGAAAATGCGTTAAAGAAATCGTTTGCACCAGAGTTTTTAAACAGAATTGATGATGTGGTTGTGTTTAACGCATTAGAAAGAGAGCAAATTCATTTAATCATTGATATTGAACTTGATAAATTGTTGCACAGAATCTCTGATTTAGGCTACACATTAAAGCTAAGCGAAAAAGCCAAAGATTACATAGCAGATAAAGGGTTTGACAAAAAGTACGGAGCAAGACCGTTAAAAAGAGCGATACAAAAGTATATTGAAGATGCTTTAGCCGAAGAAATTGTTAACTCTAAGTTGTCAGAAGGAGATACTATTGTCATGGATTTAAATGCTAAAGACAATTCGTTAACAATTAAAATTAAAAAAGCAAAAAAAGCACCCAAAGAGGAAAAAGAGGAAAAATAAAAACAACTAAAAACCGAGCTTTAAGCTCGGTTTTTTTTATGAAAAATATAACGTTAAAATCAATAAAAAGAAGACAATCATTTTCTTATATTTGCATCCAATTTGAAACTTCGTATCAATGAAAAAAATCACACTACTCTTAATTGTATTTACAACCTTAATTTCCTGCAAAAAAGAAACACCCGGTTTTGTCACTTTTTCTGGACAATTTACGAACATGAGTAAAAAAGATAGTCTCTTTTCTATAAAAAGTAATGACTACTCTATAGACATAAAGATAAATGCAGACGGCTCTTTTAAAGATACGCTTCACATAAAAAAAGCTGGTTACTACACCTTAGTTATCGATAATAAAAATTACGGCTTTGCATTTTTAAGAAATGGTTTTGACTTAAAATTAACAGCAGATAACAATTCTTTTTTTGAAACAACTACATATTCTGGAAAAGGAGCAAGTACAACCAACTATTTGCTTGATCAGTACAAATACAATTTAGCCTTAGGTAACACTAACAAGTTGTTTATGTTAGAAAAAGACGCTTTTTCAAAAGCGTTAAACAATATTAAATATAGTTATGACAGTTTAAAAAAACTTCATGGAGATATCGATACCATGATTGTTAGAATTAACAATCAACAAAACAAGGAGCTTTTTAGCTTGTTAGAAAAAAATTATGATTCTCAACACGAAAAAGTTTTGCAACAACTTAGAACAGAAGAATTATTAGGAAAAGGAAAACCTTCTCCGAAATTTAATAATTATTTAAATTATAAAGGTGGTAAAACATCTTTAGATGCTTTTAAAGGGAAATATGTATATATTGATGTTTGGGCAACTTGGTGTAAACCTTGTCTGGTGCAAATTCCTTTTTTAAAGAAACTAGAAGAAAAATATGCTCGCAAAAAAATTGAATTTGTAAGTATTTCTACTGACAATGCTGCCACAGCCGGATCTTGGGATAACGCATTATCGAAATGGAAAAAAATGGTAAAGGATAAAAGTTTATCTGGTTTTCAATTATATGCAGGAAAAGACACAAAATTTATGGAAGATTACCAAGTTTATGGAATTCCTAGATTTATATTAATTGACCCTAATGGTAATATTGTAGAGGCCAATGCTCCAAGGCCATCTGACCCAAATTTAGAAATTCTTTTTAAAGAGCTAGGGATTTAATTTCCTCAAAATAAGTCATAAAAAAAAGCAGGATTTTCTTCCTGCTTTTTTTATTTATACTACTTTTTTTATCCTTTGAAAACTCCCATTTTAGAGTATTTATCCATTCGTTGCATCACCAAATCAGTTTCATTTAATTCTTTTAATTCTTTATAAGATTCTAGAATTACTCTTTCTACTTCTTTAAAGGTTGTTTCTCTATCAGAATGTGCACCGCCTAAAGGTTCTTTAATGATTCCGTCTACAATTTTTAATTTAATTCCGTCTTCTGCAGTTAATTTCAAAGCTTCTGCTGCTTGTTCTTTATGCTCCCAACTTCTCCATAAAATTGAAGAACAGTTTTCTGGAGAGATTACAGAGTACCAAGAGTTTTCTAGCATTAACACCTTATCTCCTACTCCAATCCCTAATGCTCCACCAGAAGCACCTTCACCGATAATGACTGTGATAATTGGAGTTTTTAATCGCGTCATTTCTAAAATATTTCTTGCAATCGCTTCTCCTTGTCCGCGTTCTTCTGCTTCTAATCCTGGATAAGCACCTGGTGTATCAATTAATGTAATTACAGGAATATTAAATTTCTCTGCCATTTTCATCAATCGCAACGCTTTTCTATATCCTTCCGGGTTTGCCATTCCGAAGTTTCTATATTGACGCGTTTTTGTATTGTATCCTTTTTGCTGACCAATAAACATAAAAGATTGATCGCCAATTTTACCCAAGCCGCCAATCATTGCTTTATCGTCTTTCACACTTCTATCTCCATGTAATTCCATAAAAGTATTTCCGGCTAACGCTTTGATATAATCTAACGTATAAGGTCTATTTGGATGACGAGATAATTGTACTCGCTGCCATGCAGTTAAATTTTTATAAATTTCTTTCTTTGTTTTTTCTAGTTTCTTTTCAATTTTCTTACAAGTTGCGGTAACATCCACCTCACTCTCTTCTCCAATAACCTGACATTTTGTTAATTGGTCTTCTAGCTCTTTAATTGGCTGTTCAAAATCTAAATATTCCATATATAAGTTGGTTAATTTTAACTAAATCAATTTTAAATTGATTGAAATTACAACGTTACAAACTTACTATAAAATTTGTTTTTGTTGTAAAATTTTTACTTTTTATTCTTTTTCATTTTTTGATGAATTGCACCTCTGTTTTTTATAATTCCGTTTAACAGCACAACAAACAGTACGATAAATGCGCCGTAATAAAACTCAGGATTCATTTTTTCTTTATCACCAAAAATAAACAATGCTAAAATTATAGCATAAACAGGTTCTAAATTAATAGTAAGCATTACTGTATATGGTGTTAAATGTTTCATTATTTTAACAGAGACAATAAACGCATACGCTGTGCAAATACTACTTAAGATGATTAAGTAAAACCAATCAGACATTTTAAGGTTGAAAAAATCAATAGAAAAAGAATCTGTGAAAAATAAAAATACAGTTACAAATGCTACTCCAAAAAACAATTGATAAAAGGAAATTACATCCGCAGCCGTTTTTTTGATAAAGATTCCGTTTAAAACCGAAAATAATGCGGCTAAAAATGCTGAAATCAATGCGTAAATAATTCCTAAATAATACTGAGTTTCAAAATTAAAAATAATGTACAACCCGCCAATAACTAGTAATCCTAAAAGGATTTCGATTGACTTAACTCTTCTTTTAAAAAATAACGGCTCTATAAGTGATGTAAAAAAAGCACCTGTACTCATTGTTACCAATGCAATTGATACATTAGAAACTTTAATGGCTTTAAAAAATGTAATCCAATGCAACGCAATTATTATTCCTGTAAATAAAAACTTAAGTAGTGTTTTTTTATCAATCGAAAAATTTTTCTTTTTAACAATAAAATACAGCAAAATAAAAAAGACCGCTAATAACATTCTAAACCAAACTAATGGAACGGCATCAATACTAATTAAAGCACCTAGAATTGCAGTAAACCCCCAGATAAATACAATTAAATGAAGTTGTAAAAAATATTTTAATTTACCTCCTTGCATTGTAGTAAAGATATAAAGCTAAGGTTCCAAAAACAATATTTGGAACCCAAACAGTTAACAATGAATTTGCTCCTGCAACTGCTCCTAAAACTTCAGAAACTTTTAAGAAAAATATGTAAACAAACATCAACCCAAAACCTAATGCTAAATTAACTCCCGTTCCGCCTCTTCGCTTTTTAAACGCTAACGCAACTGCAATAATAGTTAGAAAGTAGGAAGCAATTGGTAAACTTGTTCTCTTGTGTAACTCTACTAAATGAGCATTTAAATTTTTTACACCTCTTTTTTTAGAAATATTAATGAACTCTATCAATTCATTTGAAGGCATCTCTTGTGCTAAAGCTGCTCTATAAATTAAATCTTTGGGCGAAAATGCAAAAACGGTATCAATCGCATTCCCTATAAAAATACTATCTCTTTTTTTATAGATTCTTCTAATTTTATAATTAGATAATTTAAATGTACTGTCTTTTTTATCCCAACTGATATAACTAGCTGTTAGTTTGGATTTAATTTTATTTCCATCATAAACTTCTGTAGAAAAATTATATCCGGTATTTCTTTTTAAATCGAAACTTTGAATAAAAATATATGTACTATCAGTTAATTGTAAACTAAAGTCTTTTACAATATCATCTCCATATTTTGGTTTAAAAATGTAAGTGTTTTCAAACTTTTTTCGAATCTTACTGCTACTTGGTACTACAAAATGATTCATAACCAATGCTAAAATGGTCACCAAAGTTGCACCAATAAAATAAGGGTATAAAAAACGTGTAAACGAAACTTTAGCGTTGTTAATCGCAACAATTTCTGTATTGTTAGACAGTTTGGATGTAAATATAATTACGGCAACAAATAATGCCAACGGCATAAATGTGTTTGTATAATAAATGATAAAATTTAGATAGTAATCATTTACAATTTCAAAAAAAGTTAAGGTGTCAGAAGCTAAAAATTTATCTACTTTTTCTGCTATATCAATAGCAATGGCAATTGGTATTAAGATTAATAACGTAAAAAAAAAGGTTACTAAATATCTTTTTAATATGTAAGAATCAATAATTTTCAAATTATAATCTTTTGTCCATTTGTTTTACCATTTTATCTTTCCATTCGGTAAAATCTCCTGCTAAGATATGCTTTCTTGCTTCTCTGGTCAACCAAAGATAAAATCCTAAGTTGTGTATGGTTGCAATTTGCTTTCCTAATAATTCTTTTGCTGCGAATAAATGACGTAAATATGCTTTAGAATATAAAGTATCTACAAAGGTAATATCCATATCATCAATGGCAGAAAAATCATTCTCCCATTTCTTATTTTTGATGTTTATGGTTCCGTGTGCTGTAAACAACATTCCGTTTCTAGCATTTCTAGTTGGCATCACACAATCAAACATATCAACTCCCAACGCAATATTTTCTAAAATATTAATTGGTGTTCCAACACCCATTAAATAACGCGGTTTGTCTTCTGGCAAAATTTCACAAACAATTTCTGTCATTGCGTACAATTCTTCTGCTGGTTCTCCAACAGACAATCCTCCAATGGCATTTCCTTCTGCGCCAACAGAAGCAATAAACTCTGCCGATTGTTTCCGTAAATCTTTATATGTACTTCCTTGAACAATCGGAAAAAAAGATTGGTTATAATCGTATTTTAAAGGTGTTTTTTCTAAATGATTGATACAACGTTTTAACCAACGATGCGTCATGTGCATTGATCTTCTTGCATAATTAAAATCGCACGGATATGGCGTACATTCATCAAAAGCCATGATAATATCTGCGCCAATTGAACGCTGAATTTCCATTACATTTTCTGGAGTAAATGTATGATAAGAGCCATCGATATGACTTTTAAATTTTACACCTTCTTCTTTAATTTTTCTTCTTCCTGATAAAGAATACACTTGATAACCACCAGAATCTGTTAAAATATTACGATCCCAATTCATAAATTTATGCAAACCACCAGCTTGTTCTATAATATCTGTTTTTGGACGTAAATATAAATGATAGGTGTTTCCTAAAATTATATCAGGATTGATTTCATTTTTTAATTCGGATTGATGCACTCCTTTTACAGTACCAACAGTACCAACTGGCATAAAAATCGGAGTTTCAATTTCGCCATGATCTGTCGTCATTACTCCAGCTCTAGCTTTACTTTTTGGGTCGGTTATTTTTAAGTCAAATTTCATTGCTTGCAAAGATACAGTTATTTAAGAATTGAAATGTTAAAGAAATGGTAGGATTTATCTCTTTTTTCTTTTGAACGATGTATTAGAATTTCGTTTAGATTTTGGTGAATTTTTTCTGAAAGCTGCACTTTTCTTAGTAAACTCGTTTGGCTTAATAACAGTTTTTTGGGGTGCTTTCTTTTTTGGCTTTTCTTTGTGTATCGACGCTTCTTCTGTTTTAGAAGAACTTGCCACCATTGCATTAATTTCTGACAATTCTTTTTCTGTGAGTTCGCGCCATTCACCAATTTTTAAAGCATCCAAATTTACATTCATAATACGAGTTCTTTGTAACTTTAAAACCTCGTATCCAACATATTCACACATTCTTCTAATCTGACGATTTAAGCCTTGTGTTAATACAATTTGAAAAGTGTTTGTGTTAATTTTTGTGACTTTACATTTTTTGGTTACGGTTCCTAAAATCGGAATTCCGTTGCTCATTTTTTTGATAAAATCGTCTGTAATTGGCTTGTCTACTTTTACTACATAATCTTTTTCATGATTATTACCAGCTCTTAAAATTTTATTAACGATATCGCCATCATTGGTTAAAAAAATCAACCCCTCAGATGGTTTATCTAATCGTCCGACAGGAAATAATCGTTCTGGATGATTTATATAACTAATAATATTATTTCTTTCTCTTGAATCTGTGGTACAAACAATTCCGACTGGTTTATTAAAAGCAATGTAAAGTGTTTTAGGTTTTGGCTGCAAAGCTCTTCCGTCAATTTTCACAATATCGCCATCAAAAACTCTGTTACCTAGTTCTGTTGAGTTTCCGTTAATGGTAACTCTACCGGCAATAATTAGTTTTTCTGCTTCTCTACGAGAGCAAATTCCTGTACTGCTGATAAACTTATTAAGGTTTGTAGATTGTTGATTTTTCTGTTCCAAAAGTGCTAAACTATTTCTTCTACAAAGAAACGGATTCTTTAAATAATTATAGTTCTAAAAGTTAAATTTATTCTTGGCGTTTTAATCAATTTTGTTGGTGGTAATCTGTGCAACCAATTGGTTTGTGTTGAGTCTTTCATCACTAACAAACTTCCCTTTTCTAAAATAATGTCTATTTTTTGTTTGGTGTTTTTATGTTTAAAGGAAAATTTGCGTTCTGCTCCTAAAGTTAACGATGCTATTTCTCCATTCTTCTTCAACATTTTTTCTCCGTCAGAATGCCAAGCCATTCCTTCTTCTCCAGAATGATATAAATTTAACAAACACGAATTATAGGTTGCATTACTTTCTTTTTCCACGAGTTCTTTTAAGGCTAATAAACCTTCTGTAAAAATAAGTGCTTGCTTTGTAACGTTAGAATAGTTGTAGTAATAATCGGTATCTCCATACCAAGCAACTTTGCGTTTGGTAATTATTCTTTTACCAAATATTAAAGCTTCATCATTTTTCCATTCAATTTCTGACAACAACTTTTGGTAATAAAACTCGCTTTTTTCTTGCGATAAAATTTTACCGTGATAATTGGTAATTCCATCATAAGGTAAAATGTTTTGTACTTTTTCTTGATTGAATAAATCCATATTTAAAATTACAAAAAAAACCTTACAACAAACGCTGCAAGGCTTTAGCAAAAAATTTGGTTAGATCATATGTAGTTGGTTATTATTAGTTAGACAACAAATAACTTCACTTTACTTCTTTTTTAATTTTTTTTTGCTGCTACAAATATATACAGAATCAATTAACTACAAATATTTATTTCCCTTTTTTAATACGTGTTACTACGTAATTGTCAGATGATTAAATTGCGATTTTTAAATTAACTCTATTAAATCTTTGTTTTTATGCACCCATTTAGAAAGCGACTCTGTGTTTGAAGAAACATCTAATTTAGAAATGATATTAGAGCGGTGTTTTTCAACTGTTCTTTTTGATATTGATAAAATTTCTGCCATTTGTTTGGTGGAGTTTTCGTTTGCAATTAACCTTATAATTGTTCTTTCTGAGGGTGAAAGAAATTTTATTTTTTCTAATTCTGGAGAAACTTCTTGATCAAATATTTCATTAAAAGTGGAACTTGCATAAAACTGCCCTTTTAAAACAGATTGAATACATTTTTTTATTTCTTCAAAAGGTTCATCTTTTAACAAATAACCATCAATATTCATTTTTTTTGCTTTTAACACAAACCCTTTTTCTTTATAAGAAGTAAGAATAATAAATTTTGTTTCTGATGCAACTTCTTTGCTTTTTTTTATAACTTCAAATCCAGATAATAAAGGCATGTTAATGTCTAAAATGGCAATAGTAGGTTTATTTAAAGTAATCATTTCTAAAGCTTGTTCTCCGTTTGTTGCACCTTCTAAAACATTAAGATTTAGCGTTAGTAATTCATTTCTTAATCCTTTTAATAATAAAGGATGGTCGTCTGCTACAAGGATACTTATTGTATTATTCATTTTTTATGGGTATAGAAAATATAAAACTTGTTCCGTTATTTGGTTTGCTATCAATAGAAAGGTTTCCATTCATAATTCGTATACGCTCAAAGATAGTTTTAAGTCCTAAGCTATTTTTCTTTTTGCTATCGTTTATATTAAAACCTTTTCCATTATCAGAAATTAGCGTAATAATTGCGTTATCTTCTTTTTTAATACTTACTGTTACCGATTTTGCTTTTGCATGTTTAATAATATTTGTCAAACATTCTTGTATCAACCTATAAAAATTAAGGCTAGTACTTTCTGTAAAAAACTCATTTACATTATCAATATCCACAGAAAAAAATAATTCTGTTTGCTCATCATAATCGTTAATTAACTGCTCAATACTTTCAGACAATCCTAATTGTTTTAACAATGCTGGATACAATCCTCTAGAAATACTCCTTACTTCTTCTAATGCATTATTAGTTAAAACAGTAATTTCTTTTTGGTTTTCGTTTTGTGATTTCCTTTTAATTAATGTTAATTGCTGACCAACACTATCGTGCAATTCTCTGGCAATTCTTGTTCGTTCTTCTTCTTGTGACACTAATAAGTTTTCAGAAAATTGCTGTTGTAATTTTTTCTCTTTTTTAACCGCATTTCTAGATTTATATAAGGTGATAAATAAAAAAACAGCCAACAATCCTGTTCCACCAAAAAGCAACCACTGATTTTTAACCTTATTTTCTGCATCTAATATGGCTATATTACTTTCTTGCGTTACAATTTTTAAATTCTTTTTTTCGGTTTCGTACTTTATTTGCATTTCGTTAATGCTGGCAATTTTTTCGATAGAAAAAAGGCTATCTTGTAAAACATGATATTGCTTTAAATTCTTAATGGAGTTTTTATAATTGCCTAAACTATATTCTATATTTGACAAGACAAAATATGCATACCTTTCTTGATGCAAACTCCGATTTTTTGCATAATCAATTGCTTTTAAAGCATATTTTTTAGCGTTAATTAAATCACCTATTTCAATATATGTTTCTGAAATATCGTTACATGTATGCGCTGCACTTCCATATTTTTTTATTTTTAATTTAAGATCTAAGGCTTGAAAAAGATACTCAAGTGACTCTTCATAATTTTTAATTCTTCTAAAAGAAGAGCCTATGTTTCCCAACAAAACAGATTCTCTGTTTTGTAAATTATTTTTTTGCGCTATTGGTAATGCTTTTCTATATAATTCGATTCCTTTTAAAATTTCCCCTTCTTTCTGATAGCTTGCTCCGAGGTTTGATAAATTAAATACAACACCAGCTTTATCGTTTAGTTCGCTATAAATCTCTAAAGCTCTATTAAAGTTGTTTTGTGCTTTTTTTAAATTTAGTGTTAGTAAATAAACTCTTCCAATACTTTCTAAACCTAAGGCAATATTCTTTTTATCTTGTATTCTTTCAGAAATTTCAAGCGCTTTAAAATAATTAAACAATGCCTTTTCATAGGAGGCCTTATTGTAATAAACTGCTCCTAATCTTAAATAAGAATTTGCAGTTTCAGCATTATTCTTTGTTTCTTTAAAAATTTTTAGAGCAGTAGTATAATGGATGATTGCCTCAGAATATCTTTTTTCTTTCACATACAAATCCCCTAAATAAAAATTTCCTAATGCAATTAAGGGATGGTCTTTAATTTCTTTAGATTTTTCTAATCCAAAAGAAAAAGGAACAAAAGCTTCTTTATATTTTTCTGTTAACAAGAGTGCATTCCCTTTTAAATAATCCTTCTTAATCTGAGCTGAAGAAAAAGGTGTAAGAACAATACCTTTTGATTTATTATTTTGAGAAACTGTTGCAATTGTAAATAACAAAAAAAATATAGAGAAAAGATGTTTCACAGAGTTTTTTTTAAAAGCATAAATTTAAAGAAAACTATTTATTATTTTGGAAGGTAATTTAATTTTATTAAAAAATAACGAATGTAGAAGTTCTTTTAAAATTTTTGTTAAACAAAAAAAAAGATAATTATAATTTCATACATTTGTATTCAGTATGAAAAAAGTATTCCATAAAATAATATCTATGTTAATGGCCGTAATGGTGTTGTTTTCTACAATGTCGTTTACTGTAGACATGCATTATTGTGGAGATACCTTGGTTGAAACTGCTGTTTTTCATAAAACAGAAGGTTGCGGAATGGAAATGAAAAATTCTACGACCAAAGATTGTTCTGTAATTAATAGCAATTGTTGTTCTAACAATCAAATTGTTGCTGATGGTCAAGATCAATTACAAGTTTCTATAGTAAAACTTTCACTTGAACAACAACTATTTATTACTTCTTTTGTAGATGCTTATAACACCCTTTTTAAAGTTGTTACAGAACATACTAATTCTTACAGAAATTATTTTCCTCCATTTGTCGTCAGAGAACTCTACAAGCTTGACGAAACGTATTTAATTTGATTTTTAAACAATAACCTTTTTTGTCCTACAGGTATATATCCTTTAGGATAAATTTTAGTATTCGGTGTTTTCCAAAAATATCAATGTTTAACTGTTTAATTATCAAAGCTAATGCTAAATAAAAGCATCAAATTTTTAATAGAAAATAAACTCGTAGCCGTTTTGTTACTTGTCCTTTTTATAGGATGGGGAACTGTAAATGCACCTTTTAATTGGGATACAGGATTTTTACCTAGCAATCCTGTAGCTGTTGACGCCATTCCTGATATTGGCGAAAATCAGCAAATTGTTTTTACAAAATGGGATGGTCGTTCGCCTCAAGATATTGAAGATCAAATTACCTATCCTTTAACAACTTCTTTGTTAGGAATTCCTGGAGTAAAAACAATTCGTAGTTCTTCTATGTTTGGATTTTCTAGTATCTACATCATTTTTGAAGAAGATGTAGAATTTTATTGGAGTCGAAGTAGAATTCTTGAAAAATTAAATTCCTTACCAAGTAATTTATTACCAAACGGAGTAAATCCTGCTTTAGGTCCAGATGCAACAGGTTTGGGGCAAATATTTTGGTATACGTTAGAAGGTCGTGACCAAAAAGGAAACGTTACTGGCGGTTGGGATTTACAAGAATTAAGAAGTATTCAAGATTATTATGTAAAATATGCGTTATCTTCTGCAAGTGGCGTTTCTGAAGTTGCTTCTATTGGTGGTTATGTGCAAGAATATCAAATTGATGTCAATCCAGAATTGATGCGTCAATACAACATTGGTTTAAGTCAAGTTGTAAAAGCAGTTAAAGAGAGTAATAAAGATATTGGAGCACAAACTTTAGAAATTAATCAAGCGGAATATTTAGTGCGTGGTTTGGGGTATATAAAATCTATTTCTGACATTGAAAATGCAGTTGTAGTTTCTAAAGATTTTGTTTCTATAAAAATTAAAGACATTGGAAAAGTTACATTAGGCCCAGCTGCTCGAAGAGGAATTTTAGACAAAGAAGGCGCAGAAGTTGTTGGCGGAGTTGTGGTTGCTCGTTATGGAGCAAATCCAATGGAAGTCATAAACAATGTAAAAGAAAAAATGAATGAGTTAAGTGCTGGATTGCCTTCAAAAATATTGAAAGATGGCAGCACTTCGCAAGTAACAATTGTTCCTTTTTATGACAGATCAGAATTAATTCAAGAAACTTTAGGAACATTAAACGAAGCATTAACCTTAGAAATTTTAATCACCATTTTAGTGATTATGGTTATGGTTTTTAATCTCCGAGCTTCCATTTTAATATCTGGTTTGTTGCCCGTCGCAGTATTAATGGTATTTATTGCGATGAAAATTTTTAATGTTGATGCAAATATTGTAGCACTCTCTGGTATTGCTATTGCAATTGGAACCATGGTAGATGTTGGTGTTATTCTTTCAGAAAATATTATTAGGCATTTAGATGAAAATGAAAATATCATTCCGAAAGAGCAAGAAACGAACAACGAGGGAGCTCTTCTAACTAATCAGAATAAAAAACGTTCAATTAACGAAATTGTGTACACTGCTACAACCGAAGTTTCAGGAGCAATTATTACAGCCGTTTTAACAACCATAATTAGTTTTATTCCAGTTTTTACAATGATTGGCGCTGAAGGGAAATTATTTAGACCTTTGGCTTTTACAAAAACATTTGCTTTAGTTGCATCTATTCTTGTTGCTTTATTTTTAATTCCGCCTTTTGCAGCATTTTTATTTAGAAGAAAAAGCATCAAAAAATCTTTTAGTTACCTTATAAATATTGCTTTACTATTCGCTGGAATAGCAGGTATCATTTATGGATATTGGCTTGGAATAATCGTAATTGCTTTTGGAATTACAGGAATCTTAAAACTTCAAAAAAAAATAAACGAAAAACGAGCAAACTATATCAATATTATTATTTCTGTAGCTGCAATTGTATTTCTATTAGCAGAATACTGGAGACCTTTAGGTGTTGATAAAAGTATTTTCTGGAATCTTATTTTCGTCGGAATTATTTGTTTCGGATTACTAAGTGTTTTCTCCATATTTATAAAGTTTTACACACGTATTTTAAGATGGTGTTTAGATAATAAAATCTTGTTTTTATCTATTCCTACAGCAATTGTAATTGCTGGATTTTTTATCATGAAAAACACAGGAAAAGAATTTATGCCATCATTAAATGAAGGGTCTTTCTTATTGATGCCAACTTCAATGCCACATTCTGGAGTTGAAGAAAACAAACGTGTTTTACAACAGCTAGATATGGCCGTTGCTAGTATTCCCGAAATTAAAACCGTTGTTGGAAAAGCTGGTAGAACAGAATCTGCTTTAGATCCTGCTCCTTTATCAATGTATGAAAACATGATTCAGTACAAACCTGAATATATGTTGAATGAAAAAGGAGAACGTCAGCGTTATAAAGTAAATAATGATGGTGAATTTGTATTGAAAAACGGAATGTCATTGCGAGCGGATCAGCGTGAAGCGTGGCAATCTATCAATGCAAAAGAACAGCTTATTCCAGACAACGATGGCGAGTTTTATAGAAACTGGCGACCAGGAATAAAATCTCCAAACGATATTTGGAATGAAATTGTGCGTGTAACAAAATTGCCAGGAGTTACTTCTGCACCAAAATTACAACCAATTGAAACACGATTGGTAATGTTGCAAACAGGAATGCGTGCACCGATGGGAATAAAAGTAAAGGGCCAAGATTTAAAGCAAATTGAAGCTTTTGGAGTTGCCCTAGAAACGATTTTAAAACAAGCAAAAGGTGTTAAAGTAGAAGCTGTTTTTGCTGATAGAATTGTTGGCAAACCTTATTTATTAATTGATATTGATAGAGAAAAGATTGCTCGTTATGGAATTTCGATACAAGATGTACAAAGTATTATTGAAGTTGCAATTGGTGGAATACAAATAACACAAACTGTTGAAGGACGAGAACGGTATGGTGTTCGTGTTCGTTATCCTAGAGAACTAAGAGCAAATCCAACAGATTTAAAAAATATTTACATTCCTGTTGCAAACGGTAATCAAATTCCTTTGAATGAATTGGCGAAAATTAAATATGAACAAGGTCCGCAAGTAATTAAAAGTGAAGACACTTTTTTAGTTGGTTATGTGTTGTTTGATAAGTTAGACGGATTTGCAGAAGTAAATGTTGTTGAAAATGCACAAGCTTTGATTCAATCAAAAATTGATGCAAGAGAATTAGTTGTTCCAAAAGGAATTAATTACACGTTTACAGGAACTTATGAAAATCAACTAAGAGCAGAAAAAACACTATCGGTTGTGGTGCCTTTAGCATTGGCAATTATCTTTTTAATTCTGTATTTTCAGTTTCGATCTGTAGCAACATCACTAATGGTTTTTACTGGAATTGCTGTTGCTTTTTCTGGTGGATTTATTATGATTTGGCTGTACGGACAAGATTGGTTTTTTAACATCAATTTCTTTGGCGAAAATCTTCGCGATTTATTTCAAATGAAAACCATCAATTTAAGTGTTGCTGTTTGGGTTGGATTTATTGCGCTTTTCGGAATTGCAACAGACGATGGCGTTGTTATGGCAACCTATTTAACACAAACATTTGATAGAAATAAACCAGAAAGCAGAAAAGAGATTAGAGCATCTATTGTTGAAGCTGGAGAAAAAAGAATTCGTCCTTGTTTAATGACAACCGCAACAACCATTTTAGCGCTATTGCCAATTCTTACATCAACAGGAAGAGGAAGTGACATTATGATCCCAATGGCAATTCCAAGTTTTGGCGGAATGTTAGTTGCATTAATTACCTTATTTGTCGTTCCGGTTTTATTTAGCTGGAAACAAGAATTTCAACTTAAAAGAACAGCAAAATGAAACACTTAAAATTCAATCTTAAAACAGTTATTTTTCTTTGTTCTTTTTTCTTTATTCTTAAAGGAAATGCACAACAGTTAGAAACACTAATAAACGATGCTTTAAAGAACAATCCTGAGATTAAAAAATTTGATTATCAACATAAAATTGCTTCAGAAAAAATACACGAAGTAAATAGCTTGCCGAATACCGAATTTAATTTGGGTGTTATGGCAATCTCACCAGAAATGAATATGCCGATGCAACGTTTTAAGGTTTCTGTAATGCAAATGTTGCCTTGGTTTGGAACCATATCAGCAAGAAAAAATTATGCGACAACACTGGCAGAAGCTGAGTTTGTGGAAGTAACTATCGCTAAGCGAAAATTGGTGCTTTCTGTTTCTAAATTGTATTACCAACTCTATGAAATTAATGCCAAGCAAAAAGTGCTTGATAAAAGTATTGAGCTATTAAAGCACTACGAACGTCTAGCACTGACTGCGTTAGAAGTTAGTAAAGCATCTGCGGTAGATGTTTTAAAGTTACAAATAAGACAGAATGAACTTAATCAAGAAAAAGCAGTTTTAATTCAACAATATAACGGAATTCAAGCAGCAATAAACAGCAAGTTAAATCGGAGTTATAACACCAAAGTAACGATAGAATCTTCGCCAGAAATTCCGGAAGAAGATACTCTTTATGATTATGAAACACTCGCTTTAAATCCAGAATTGCTTAAATATGATAAGTTGTACCAATCTGTTGAACTTTCGGAATTGTTAAATCAAAAAGAAAAAAAACCAATGATTGGTGTTGGTTTGGAGTACATCAATCAAGAAAGTAACGGAATGATTACCAGTCCTTTTAAAGATATGATAATGCCCATGGTATCTATAACGCTACCTATTTTTAATAAGAAGTACACATCACAAACCAAACAAAATGAACTGCGAAAAAAAGTGTTGCAATTTCAAAAAGATGATCGATTGAATGGGTTAAAAGCAGATTTATCAAAAGCTATTTCTTTGCGTAATCAGTCACGAATTAAATTTAATACTCAAAGTAAAAATTTAAAACAAGCTAAAAACGTCGAAGAAATTATCCTTAAAAAATACGAAACCGGAACTATTAATTTTAATGACATTTTAGACATTCAAGAATTGCAATTAAAATTTCAAATCAATCAAATAGAAGCTATCAAAACATATTATTTACAAACAACAATTATTAATTATTTAAAACAATAAAAAAATGAAACATTTAAAAACAACAACAGGTATTTTAGCAATCGTATTTATTGCACTTACAGCAACTTCGTGCAAGGAGAACAAAAAAGATAGTGACAATATTGTTAATCATCAAACAGAAATGAAAGATGAAGATCATTCTAACATGAATCAAAAGAATACAGCAACAACTGCAGTTATTGAAGCATACATTCAGGTTAAAAATGGTTTAGTAGAAGAAAGTAAAGACAATGCAGCAAAAGGAGCTACTGCAATGTTAACTGCTTTTTCGAAATTTGACATGACTAAATTGTCTGCTGAAACGCATAAAAACTATATGGAAATATATGAAAGTGCAAAAGAACATGCAACACATATTGTAAAAAGTGATATTAAACATCAAAGAGAACATTTTGAAACATTAAGCGGTGATATTACAGACTTAATTGATTTACTTGGAACAGAAAAAACGTTGTATCAAGATTTTTGTCCGATGGCAAATAACAATAAAGGAGCTTATTGGATCAGTGAAGTTAAAAATATTAGGAATCCTTATTTTGGATCAAGAATGATGAAATGTGGTTCAGTAAAGAAGCAAATTAATTAATTGAAAATACTAAAAATCATACTATTAATTTTATTGGTTGTGTTTGTGGGAATTCAGTTTATTCCCACAAATAGCAATCAAAGTAAAACGATACCAAAAACTGATTTTATGTTTGTGAATACTATTCCTAACAATATCAAAAAAAAATTACAGGTATCTTGTTATGATTGTCATAGTAATAACACCAATTATCCTTGGTATAATAAAATTCAGCCTGTTGCTTGGTTTTTAGAAGATCATATAAAAGACGGAAAAAAAGAATTAAATTTTAATACTTGGAATACTTATTCTACTAGGAGAAAAAAGAGTAAATTAAAATCAATTATCAGTCAAATTAAAGATGATGAAATGCCATTAACATCTTATACATTTATACATGCTGATGCAAAATTCACTAAAAAAGAAAAAAAAGAAATTATAGAATGGCTTACACAATTAAGAGATAGTGTTTAAAGATGAAGGAAACTATTTATATAAAAAACATGGTTTGTAACCGTTGTATTTCCTCGGTTTTAGCAATTTTTACTGCTGAAAATTATATAATAGAATCTGTAGAATTAGGAAAAGTAGTAGCAATAAAAAGTAAAAACAGTAATGCAGAAAATTTAAAAAAAACGCTTACCAACATCGGTTTTAAAATTATTGATAATGAATCAGATACGCTGATTGAACAAATAAAAATAAAGCTTATATATAAAGTAGAATTAGGTGAAACAGAAAATTTATTTAAACTTTTAGCAAAAGAATTTGGCAAAACAGAAACCGTTATTAGCAAATTATTTAGTAAACATGAAGGTCTAACAATAGAAAAATACATCATCAATTTAAAAATAGAAAAAGTAAAAGAATTGATACAACTCGGACAATTAAATTTCTCTGAAATAGCCTACAGTTTAAATTACAAAACCAGTAGCCATTTGGCAAGACAATTTAAAACCATTACAGGAATGTCAATGTCTAACTATAAAAATTTGCAAGATTGGGATAGAAAACCCTTAGACCGAATTGTATAAAAAAGAATCAGAATTATGAAAATAATGCAAACAACATCTGTTTAATTTTGAACATAAAATTAAATACCATGCAACACACATATCACATACACGGAATGACCTGTAACGGTTGTAGAAGTCACGTTGAAGAAATACTATCAAAAGTAGATGGTGTTTCTAGCGCAACTGTAAATTTAGAAAAAGCAGAAGCTACTATTAAAATGGAAGCGCACATTGCTATTGAAACCTTTCAAGATGCTTTAAAAAATGATGGTGGACGATATAGCATCCATAAACAAGGAGAACACCATCACCATGAAGATAAAAAGGAAGTAAAACCTACTGGCAAAGGAACAGGTACATTTTATTGCCCAATGCATTGCGAAGGCGATAAAACTTATGACAAAGCTGGCGATTGTCCTGTGTGTGGAATGGATTTAGTTGAAGAACAAAACCTTTCAACTTCAAATTCAGAACAATGGACGTGCCCAATGCATCCTGAAGTGGTAAAGGATGAACCTGGTGCTTGTCCTATTTGCGGAATGGATTTGGTTCCGTTAGAAGCAGATATTTCATCAGAAGAAAAAACCTATAAAAAATTATTAAAAAAATTCTGGCTTGCTGTTGCCTTTACAGTACCAATATTTTTAATTGCGATGTCAGAAATGGTAAACAACAATCCATTGTATGCTGTTTTAGAACAAAAAAACTGGAATTGGATTCAGTTTGCATTGTCAATTCCAGTTGTATTCTACGCCACTTGGATGTTTTTTGAACGCGCGTTCAGAAGTATTAAAACTTGGAATTTAAATATGTTCACACTTATAGGCATTGGTGCTGGTGTAGCTTGGCTATTTAGTGTATTTGGAATGTTTTTCCCCGATATTTTTCCAGAGCAATTTTTATCCGAATCAGGAGCCGTGCATGTTTATTTTGAAGCTGCTTCAGTAATTTTAACTTTGGTATTGTTAGGGCAACTTTTAGAAGCGCGTGCGCATAGCAAAACCAATTCGGCAGTAAAAGAATTATTAAAATTAGCACCAAACAAAGCTACAAAAATAGTAAATGGCGAAGATGTTGAGGTTAGCATTGATAAGATAGAATTAAACGATGTTTTAAAAGTAAAACCAGGCGATAAGATTCCTGTAGATGGCTCAATAACCGAAGGTGAAACTACCATTGATGAATCGATGATTTCAGGAGAGCCAATACCTGTTAATAAAACTGTAGGTGGTAAAGTAAGTAGTGGTACTATAAATGGAAATCAAGTGTTCTTGATGAAAGCCGAAAAAATTGGTAGCGACACCCTACTCTCTCAAATTATCCACATGGTGAATGACGCAAGTAGAAGCCGTGCACCCATTCAGAACTTAGCAGATAAAGTCTCTGGATATTTTGTGCCTGTTGTCGTATTAATTTCTCTAATAACCTTTGCAGTTTGGGCTATTTGGGGACCAGAACCTGTTTATGTCTATGCTTTTGTCAATGCCATTGCGGTGTTAATTATTGCCTGCCCTTGCGCATTAGGATTGGCAACACCTATGTCGGTTATGGTTGGAGTTGGTAAGGGTGCTCAAAATGGTGTGCTGATTAAAAACGCAGAAGCTTTAGAGAAATTAGATAAAGTAGACACACTCATTATTGATAAAACAGGAACCATTACCGAAGGAAAACCCACCGTTGAAAAAGTAGGTGCTTTTGGAACTAATTTTTCCGAAAGTGAAGTGCTTCAATATGTTGTGTCTTTAAATAGCAATTCTGAACATCCATTAGCAGAAGCAACCGTTAAATATGGTAAAGAGCAGAAAGCAGTAGTCTTAAAATCTGAAGAATTTAGTGCAGTTACTGGTAAAGGAGTTGAAGGAAAAATAAACGCTAAAAACGTAGCATTAGGGAATCCAGAGATGATGCATTATGCTAAAGCAAAAATTTCTTCAGAAATGGAAGAAGAAGCAAAAACCTATCAAAAACAGGGTAAAACAGTTTCCTATTTAGCAATTGATAATCAAGTTGTTGGTTAC
The DNA here is from genome assembly GCA_913065125.1 of uncultured Flavobacteriaceae bacterium. GTDB lineage: Bacteria > Bacteroidota > Bacteroidia > Flavobacteriales > Flavobacteriaceae > Polaribacter > Polaribacter gochangensis. The sequence continues at coordinate 93,351 of CAJYAG010000005.1, forward strand.
GTCGTAATTGGCGATAAAATTAAAGCAACAAGTGCCAAAGCAATTAAAGAACTTCTAGGTAAAGGAATTGCAGTTATTATGCTTACAGGCGATAATCACGATACCGCACAAGCAGTAGCCTCAGAGCTTAATCTAACCGACTTTAAAGCAAGTATGTTACCAGAAGATAAACTCAAAGTGGTAGAAAAACTTCAGAAAGAAGGAAAAGTTGTGGCGATGGCTGGCGATGGTATCAACGATGCACCTGCATTGGCAAAAAGTGATGTCGGAATCGCAATGGGAACCGGAACAGACGTGGCGATTGAAAGCGCTATGATTACATTGGTTAAAGGTGATTTACAAGGCATTGTAAAAGCCAAAAACTTAAGTCACTGTGTGATGAAAAATATCAAGCAAAATCTGTTTTTCGCACTTATTTACAACACATTAGGCGTGCCTATTGCTGCAGGTGTTTTGTTTCCCTTTTTTGGAATATTATTATCACCAATGATTGCCGCTTTAGCGATGAGTTTTAGTTCAGTATCTGTAATCACAAATGCATTAAGGTTAAGAAATATTAAAATATAAAAAAATGAAAAAATTACTAATAATACTTGTAGTATCATTATCAGTGTTGGGTTGTAAGAATGAAGTAAAAAAAACAGACAAAAACGAACATGAAAACCATGTTACTACTTCTGTAAAAGACAAAACACCCAAAAAGAAAGTATTAAGTCCACATACATCAGCTATGGCAATGATTGGAGATGCTCATATTCATATCGATTATTCTTCTCCTGGTGTAAGAGGCAGAATTATTTTTGGTGGGCTTGTTGGTTATGATGCTGTTTGGCAAGCTGGTGCACATAATGCAACTTGGATAGAAACTAATAAAGACTTGATAATAAATGGCAAAGTGCTTCCAAAAGGGAAATATGGTTTTTTTACAATTCCAACAAAAAAAGATTGGACAATAATAATTAATAAAAATTGGGATCAACATGGCAAAGATGAGTATGATGCAAAGGATGATGTTATTAAATTTAAAGTAACACCTAGTATTTCAAAAGAAATAACTGAGCATTTAGAATATAAAGTACAGAAAAATAGTGAAACTGAAGGTAGTATTTCTCTTGCTTGGGAAAAGATTACTATTCAGTTTCCTTTTAAATTAAAGCAATAAAACAAACACCATGAAAAAATATATAAGTTATATCGTACTATTAATTGCTGGTTTACTTTTAGGATGGTTCTTATTCGGAACTTCTTCTAACAAAAAAACAGCACACAAGCATTCTGAAATTTCGGGAATCGCTAAAATGTGGACTTGCTCTATGCATCCGCAGATAATGCAACCAGAAGCAGGCGATTGTCCAATTTGTGGAATGGATTTAATTCCTGCAGAATCAAGTGCAGGTGGATTAAATGCTAATGAGTTTAAGCTGACTAAAAATGCCATGGCATTGGCAAATGTTAGAACATCAATTATTGGAAAAAGCAATACAGCAGATAAAGCGATAAAACTATCAGGAAGAATTGTAGAAAACGAAGACAACTCTGCAATTCAGCCTGCTCATTTTGATGGGAGAATAGAAAAGTTATACGTAAAATATTTAGGAAAAAAAGTAACCAAAGGTCAGGCTGTTGCCCAAATATATTCAGCAGAATTAACAACTGCACAACAAGAATTGTTAACAACATATAGTTTAAGAGAAACACAACCTCAACTTTACAAAGCTGTGTATAACAAATTTAAAAACTGGAAAATTGATGGTGCTCAGTTAGAAGAAGTTTTAAAAACTGGGAAAATAAAAACGAGTTTTACAATCTATTCTCATGTTTCTGGAGTAATTACTGAAATTTCTGTAAGTGAGGGTGCACATATTATGGAAGGAAAACCCATTTTTAAAGTATCGAATTTAAGTACTGTTTGGGCTAATTTTGACGTGTATGAAAATCAAATAAAGCTCTTTAAAAAAGGACAAGAAGTTGCAATAACTACCAAAGCTTTTGCTAATAAAGAATTTAAAGGAAAAGTAACTTTTATTGATCCAATCTTAGACACCAAAACAAGAATTGTAAAATTAAGAGTTGTGCTTGATAATGAAGCGGGCGATTTAAAACCTGGAATGTTTGTAGAAGGAAAAATTAAAGGAACTACTTCAACAAAAAAACAAATAGTTATGATTCCGGCTTCTGCAATATTATGGACAGGGAAGCGCTCGGTTGTCTATATAAAAACTAGTAAAACAGAGCCAATTTTTGAAATGAAAGAAATTACTATCGGAAATAAAATTGGAGAACAATACGAGGTTATAGAAGGATTAAAAGATGGAGACGAAATTGTAACTAACGGAACATTTACGATTGATGCATCTGCACAATTGCAAGGCAAAAAATCGATGATGAACAAAACTGGCGGAGCAACTACTACTGGACACGAAAATCATCTTGGAACAGAAGCAACAACTACTTTAAAAATTGAGCGCCTTAAGGTATCTTCTAAATTTCAAAATCAATTAAAAACAGTTTTTAATTCTTACATCAAACTAAAAGATGTTTTGGTAAATGATGACGAAAATAATGGAATTACAGCAGCTAAAAATGTATTGCAAAGTCTAGCTAAGTTAGATATGAAACTTTTAAAAGATAAAAAAGCCCACGAAAAATGGATGTCTTTTGAAAAGGAAATTAAAACTGCTGTTACTGCTATTTCAAAAACATCGAACATTAAAGCACAGAGAAATCACTTTAAACAGTTGTCAACAAATCTAATTGGTGCGGTAGAAACTTTCGGAATTCAAGAAAAAGTATACCGTCAATTTTGCCCAATGGCAGATGCTAATAATGGCGCATATTGGTTAAGTAAAGAAGAAAAAATATTAAATCCTTATTTTGGAGACGCCATGTTATCTTGTGGTAGTGTAGCGCAAGTCATTGAGTAAAAGTTTTTATTATAACAAAAAAACCGTAACAATTGTTACGGTTTTTTTTTTGCGGAGAATGAGGGATTCGAACCCCCGGACCTGTTACAGTCAACAGTTTTCAAGACTGCCGCATTCGACCACTCTGCCAATTCTCCAAGTGTCTCATCAAGTATTCCCTGAATGCGGATGCAAATATAGAATCTTTTTTGAGTTCCTAAAAGAATTTTATGCTTTTTTACGATTATTTTTATAATTAATATTGACTTCCATTTTATAGCAACTTATAAAATATGTAACTTATAAAATTATGGTTTTTCTAAGAAAAAAAAGTAACTTCGCTACTCATATCTTTAAAATTAAAAGACCATGTTTAATTCTTTTGGAAACTTATTAAAATTGACAACTTTTGGTGAATCTCACGGAATTGCTATTGGCGGAATTATTGATGGTTTTCCGGCAGGAGTGAAAGTTGATTTTGATGCCATTCAAAAAGAATTAGACAGGCGTAAACCTGGTCAATCTTCAATTGTTACACAACGTAAAGAGCCAGACACGGTTCAGTTTTTATCTGGGATTTTTGAAGGAATTACCACTGGAGCATCAATTGGTTTTCAAATTCAGAATACCAATCAAAAATCAAAAGATTATGCTCATAATACCAATGTATATCGTCCATCTCACGCAGATTTCACCTACGATAAAAAATACGGAACTAGAGATTTTCGTGGTGGCGGAAGAACTTCTGCTCGCGAAACTGCCAATTGGGTAGTTGCTGGAGCATTGGCAAAACAATTAATTGCACATATAAATATCAATGCGTTTACTTCTTCTGTTGGAGATATTTTTATTGACAAACCCTATCAAGAATTAGATTTTACTAAAACGGATGCTAATATTGTTCGTTGTCCAGATGCAATTTCCGCAGAAAAAATGATTGAAAAAATCAAGACGATTAAAAAACAAGGTGATACTATTGGAGGAACAATTACCTGTGTTGCACAAAATATTCCTGTTGGATTGGGCGAACCTATTTTTCATAAATTACATGCCGAATTAGGAAAAGCCATGTTATCCATCAACGCAGTAAAAGGTTTTGAGTTTGGTAGCGGGTTCTGCGGAAGCAAAATGAAAGGAAGTGAACACAACGATATTTTTAATGCCGACGGAAAAACAGAAACCAATTTATCTGGCGGAATTCAAGGTGGAATCAGCAACGGAATGGATATTTATTTTCGTGTTGCTTTTAAACCAGTTGCCACCATTATGCAAAATCAACAAACCATAGACTCTGAAGGAAATCTAACAGAAATCCATGGTAAAGGCCGTCACGACCCTTGTGTGGTTCCAAGAGCAATTCCTATTGTAGAAGCATTAACTGCTTTGGTATTGGCAGATTTTTATTTGTTGGATAGAACAAGACAGGTTTAGATTCAATGTTCAATGGTAATTGTTAATTGTTAATTTGCCAATAAAGCACTTTATACAAAACTAACCGACACACTTTTTTAGAACTACTACTCTACTTTTTTAGTCTTGTAATTTTTAAACTTTTTGTTGTGTTTAAAAAGCAATTTTGGTTTTACATTCAGTAAGTATTGAGTTGTAATTCTTTTTTTAAAAAAAATCCTCTTTTTTCGCAGAATCTCAATGCTTTTTATAAAAAGCAAACTCTAATTGGTGTAAAAAAAGGTTACATTTATTTCGGAAATACCTTATTTTACTAAGGAAACCACTTACCTGTCTTAACTTTCACTCTTTATAAATTGTAACGCTTTTGTAACGCTACATGTTATAGATTTTACACTTCATATTAGGATATTTGCTTCATGTCAAAAAGAAATAGAAATTTTTCAACACTTATTCTTATGCTATTAGTAGCGTTAATTTTATTTCTATTGGTTTGGCACTTCTATAATACTCAGTTAGTAGAAATAGATAATAATATTAAAAATTTAAAACAACAATAATACACAAAACTAAGATCATTAAACAGCCATATTATGAAAAAAAAATACCTATTTCTCTTATTAGTTATTAGCAGTTTTTTTGCAACATTACAAGCACAAACTACAAGGTATGTAACCGAGGGTGGTGCAGGAACAAAAGATGGTCTTACTTGGGTAAATGCCTCAGATGATATCCAAGCTATGATAAACATCTCTGCTGCAAATGACCAAGTTTGGGTTGCTACCGGTTCATATAGACCAAATAGAAGAGCAGATAATATTTCCACTATTAGTTCTAGTACTGATAGAGCTGTATCGTTTTTATTAAAAAAAGATGTAAAACTCTATGGTGGTTTTGCTGGAACAGAAACTACATTAGCAGAAAGAAGTTTAACTTTATCAGCAAATAAAACTATACTTAATGGAGGAGATATTAATGGTTTAGGTCGTATATTTAATGTGATTATAAGTTCTGGAGATGTGGGTTCTGCACGTCTAGATGGTTTCACTATTTTTGGTGGAACTTTAGGAAATCCTTATTTAACACTTCAAGTAAACGGAAATGAAATTAGTTCTTTGGATGGTAGTGGAATGTATAATCATACCTCTTCACCGACTATAGCAAATTGCATTTTTTATGGTAATTTTTCAATGAATGGTGGTGGAATGTATAACTATAATTCCTCTCCAACAATTATAAATAGTACATTTTATGAGGATACTGCTGATAGTGATGGCGACGAAATATATAATGAATCATCTTCTCCAAAAATTTACAACTCTATAGTTTGGGGAACTATTTTTAATAATTCTTCTACACCAGAAATTAAAAATAGCATTATTAAAGGAAGTAACAATACAACTGATGGCAATATAGATGCTGCTACTTTAACAGATGCAACTCTTTTTAAAGACCCAGCTAACGGCGATTATAGTTTAAAAGCAGGTGGTATTGCTGTAAATACAGGGAGCAACACACTATACACTAACACAGGAGGTAACTTAACCACAGATGTAGATGTATTAGGCAACAAAAGAGTATTTCAAAATACTATTGATATTGGTGCGTATGAATCTCAAAAAGCTATCATAACTCCAGATGCAAATAACATCTTGTATGTTAACAAAGCAGCAATTGGCGAAGGTAGTGGAAATTCTTGGGCAAACGCCATCCCAGAATTAGCAGACGCTTTAGTTTGGGCAAACAAAAACAAAGCAAATTTTACCACAACACCTTTACAAATTTGGGTTGCAGGTGGTATTTATAAACCGCTATACAGCCCAGAAGATGGAGCTAATTTTGGTACGAACCAAAATAAAAGCAATGCTTTTCTACTAGTAAATAATGTACAAATCTATGGTGGTTTTGCAGGTACAGAAACTACATTGGGTGAGAGAAATTTAAGTATTAGTGCTAATAAAACTACTTTAAGTGGCGATTTTAATAACGATGATACTATTACAGGTTCTGGAAGCACTTTAAGTATTACTAATAACACTGATAATGCTTATAATATAGTTGTCAGTGCAGGGGATGTTGGTTCGGCACTTTTAGATGGTTTTACGATTACTGGTGGTAATGCTACTTTTAACACGAAATTTTTAGCAAATACTAAGGAAATTTATATTTGTTCTGGAGCTGGAATTTATAATTCGGAATCAAATTCTACCTATAAAAACTTAATAATAAGAGGAAATTTAAGTGCAGAATCTGGTGGAGGAATGTTTAGTTATATGTCAACTCCTAAATTAGAAAATATACTTATTGAAAGTAATATGGCTAATGACGGTGGAGGCTTAACAAATCAAGGAAACACAAATGCAACACTAACAAATGTTACTGTTTTTGGTAATAAATCATCAACAAATACTAGCGGAGGCATCTACAATACTGGTGCTACGGTAGTTGTAAATAATAGTATTATTTGGAACCTTATCGAGAATGAAGGAACGGGTTCTTACATAGCCAATAATAGCATTATAAAAGGAAGTTCAGTTACAACAAATGATAATATTGATGCTACAAGTATCACGGAAACCACTCTTTTTAAAGATCCAACAAATGGAGATTATAGTTTAAATCCAAGTATTTTAAATACGGCAATAAATGCAGGAGACAACACATTGTACACTGGTACCATTGCAACAGACAAAGATGTAGCAGGCAATGCACGTTTGTTTGATGGAACATCCACTACAGATGTTATCGATTTAGGAGCCTATGAATTACAACAAGAACCAATACCATTGGCACCTAAAACAGCTATATCATTACAAATTTATGCAGGAGTAAAAACAGTAAGTGATTTAGCTATTACTGGAACTGCAATAAAATGGTATGATGCTGCAACTGCAGGTAACTTTTTAGAAAATACCACAGTTCTTACAGACAACACCACCTATTACGCAAGCCAAACTGTAAACGGAGTAGAAAGCACAGATAGAAAAGCGGTAACCACTAAAAAAATTAGTGAATCCAACCAAACTTTTTTAAGTAGTGCCAATCCAACAGTTACCAATTTAGTAGCTACGCCAACTACCAATGCAACGGTTAAATGGTTTACCACAGCTACAAATGGCACTGCTTTAGAAAATACAGCAACATTAACTACAGGTACGTATTATGTGGAGCAAACTTCTTCTTTGTTAACCATAGAAACTTTAGGGAGTAATTTTTCTCAACCTTTTGGACTTACCGTGCAATCTGATGGAAAAATTTTGGTGGCAGATACCAATAACAATGTTATCAAACGGATGGACGCAGATGGAACGAATATACAAATTTTAGGGAGTGGTTTTAATAAACCTCGTGGAGTTGCCCTACAATCTGACGGAAAAATTTTGGTAGCAGACGCTGGTAATAACAGTATTAAACGTATGGATGCAGATGGATCTAATATAGTAACCCTAAACAGTACATTTAATCAACCTCATGGGCTTGCTGTTCAATCTGATGGAAAAATTTTAGTGGCAGATAGCTATAACAGTGCTATTAAACGTATGGATGCAGATGGTTCTAATATCGTAACTTTAGGAACTGGGTTTAGTTATCCTTATGGAATTACGGTACAATCTGATGGGAAAATTTTGGTAGCAGATGCTGAAAATAGTGCTGTTAAACGTATGGATACAGATGGATCTAACATGCAAATTTTAGGGAGTGGATTTACTGCTCCTTCTGGAGTTGCACTACAATCTGATGGTAAAATTTTAGTAGCAGGTTCTGGTAGCAATCCAATTAAACGTATGGATGCAGATGGCACAAATATCGTAACTTTAGGAAGTGGATTTAATATTTCTCGTGGCGTAGCCGTACAATCAGATGGAAAAATTTTAGTGGCAGATACCTTTAACAATGCAATTAAACGCATTACAGAAGTAGCTACAAGTAACCGTATTGCGGTAACAGTTGTTATCATACCACCAGCACCAATAACAAGCTATGCTACCCAAGTATATGCTGGAGATAGTAAAACGTTAGCAACTTTAGAAATTACAGGTACCGCCATAAAATGGTACGATGCAGCAACAGCAGGTAACTTTTTAGAAAATACCACAGTACTTACAGATAATACCACCTACTACGCAAGCCAAACCATAAACGGTGTAGAAAGCACTAGCAGAATCGCAGTAACTGCTAAAAAAATTAGTGAAAACAACCAAACTTTTTTAAGTAGTAGCAACCCAACCGTTGCCAATTTAGTAGCTACACCAAGTACAGGTGCAACAGCAAAATGGTTTACCAATGCTACAGGTGGTACTGCTTTAATAAATACAACTGCATTGGCTACTGCTACCTATTATGTAGAACAAAACACACCTTTAACTATAGAAACGGTAGGTAGTGGATTTAGTTTTCCTTATGGGGTAGCGGAACAATCCGATGGAAAGATTTTGGTAGCAGATACTTCCAATAACGCTATCAAACGTATGGATGCCGATGGTACAAATATTGTAACGGTAGCGAATGGATTTAATAAACCTCGCGGAGTTGCGGTACAAGCGGATGGAAAGATTTTGGTAGTAGATACTGATAATCATGCTATCAAACGCATGGATGCCGATGGTTCTAATATTGTAACCTTAAGCAGTGGATTTAATAAACCTTATGGCGTTACGGTACAAGCGGATGGAAAGATTTTGGTAGCAGATGCTTTTAATCATGCTATTAAGCGTATGGATGCCGATGGAACGAATATTGTAACCTTAGGTAGTGGGTTTCATATTCCTAGTGGAGTTGCGGTACAAGCGGATGGAAAGATTTTGGTAGCAGATCATGGTAATCACGCTGTTAAGCGTATGAATGCCGATGGAACAAATATCGATATTTTAAGTAGTGGATTCAATTATCCTTCTAGTGTTGCTGTACAATCTGATGGTAAAATTTTGATTACTGACACTAGCAATAACGCTATTAAACGTATGGATTCCGACGGTACAAATATAGTAACCCTAGGTAGTGGATTTGGTTCTCCTTATGGCGTTGCGGTACAAGCAAACGGAAAGATTTTAGCGACAGATTATGCTAATAGCGCTATTAAACGTATTACAGAAGCAACTGTAAGTAATCGTGTGGCGGTAAGTGTTATAATTGAAACACCAGCACCAACTACCAGCTATGCTACGCAAGTATTTGCAGGAGCAAGTAAAACACTAAGCGATCTACAAGTTACAGGTACTGCTATAAAATGGTACGATGCTGCAACAGCGGGTACCTTGTTAGACAATACTACCGTTTTGGTAGACAACACCACGTATTATGCAAGCCAAACTATAAACAGCGTAGAAAGTACAGATAGACTTGCTGTAACCGTGAAAAAAATAAGCGAAGCCAGCCAAACTTTTTTAAGTAATAGCAACCCAACCGTTGCCAATTTAGTAGCGACACCAAGTACAGGTGCAACAGCAAAATGGTTTACCACTGCTACAGGTGGTACTGCTTTAGTAAATACAACTACATTAAGTACTGCTACCTATTATGTAGAGCAAGCACTTCCTTCGATAACCATAGAAACGGTAGGTAATGGATTTGATGAACCTCGTAGAGTTGCGGTACAAGCGGATGGTAAAATTTTGGTGGCTGATACTTATAATAATGCTATTAAACGCATGGATGCCGATGGTACTAATATTGTAACCCTAGCCAGTAGTGGATTTAATTTTCCTTCAGGAATTGCGGTACAAGCGGACGGAAAAATCTTAGTAGCAGACACTAATAATAGTGCTATTAAGCGTATGGATGTCGATGGTTCTAATATTGTAACCCTAGGTAGTGGATTTAATGCACCTTATAGCGTTGCGGTACAAGCGGATGGAAAGATTTTGGTGGCAAATGCTGGTAATAGTACTATAAAGCGTATGGATGCCGATGGTACAAATATAGTAACCCTAGGTAGTGGTTTTAATTTACCTCGTGACGTTGCGGTACAAGCGGACGGAAAGATTTTGGTAGCTGATAGTTCTAATAATGTTATAAAACGCATGGATGCCGATGGTACTAATATTGTAACCCTAGCCAGTGGATTTAATAATCCTCGAGGCGTTGCGGTACAAGCAGATGGAAAGATTTTGGTTGCAGATATTTATAATAATGCTATAAAACGCATGGATGCCGACGGTACGAATATAGAAACGCTAGCCAGTAGTGGATTTAATTTTCCTACTGGAGTTACGGTACAAGCAGATGGAATTATTTTGGTTGCAGATACTGGTAATAACGCTATTAAACGTATTACAGAAGCAATTGTAAGTAATCGTGTGGCGGTAAGTGTTGCAATTGAAACATCAGCACCAACTAGCACTTATGCTACGCAAGTATTTGCTGGCACAAAAACACTAAGCGATCTACAAGTTACAGGTACTGCTATAAAATGGTACGATGCAGCAACAGCAGGCACCTTGTTAGACAATACTACCGTTTTGATAGACAACACCACGTATTATGCAAGCCAAACTATAAACAGCGTAGAAAGTACAGATAGACTTGCTGTAACCGTAAAAAAAATAAGTGAAGCCAGCCAAACTTTTTTAAGTAGTAGCAACCCAACAGTTGCTAATTTAGTAAGTATGCCAAGTACAGACTATAGTGCTAAATGGTTTACTACCGCATCTGGCGGAACCGTTTTAGAAAATACAACAGCATTAAATTCTGGGACGTATTATGTAGAACAAAGCAGACTTTTCAACATAGAAACGATAGCGAGTGTATTTGATGGCCCTTATGGAGTTGCGGTACAAGCTGATGGCAAAATTTTGATAGCAGATACTAATAATAATGCCATCAAACGCATGGATGCCGATGGTACAAATATTGTAATCCTAGGCAGTGGATTTAGTGCTCCTCATGGAGTTGCCATTCAATCGGATGGTAAAATTGTAGTTGCAGATTACAATAATAGCGCCATCAAACGGATGGATGCTGATGGAAAGAATATCGAAACACTAGGAAGTGGGTTTAGTTTCCCTAGGGGCGTTGCCATTCAATCGGATGGTAAAATTGTAGTTGCTGATAGCAATAATAACGTTATTAAACGTATGAATTCGGATGGTTCTAATTTAGAGGTTTTAGGGGGTGGAGGATTTAATTTTCCTTCTGGAGTTGCCATTCAATCGGATGGTAAAATTGTAGTTGCTGATTTAGATAATAACGCCATCAAACGGATGGATGCTGATGGAAAGAATATCGAAACACTAGGAAGTGGGTTTAGTGCCCCTAATGACGTTGTCATTCAATCGGATGGTAAAATTGTAGTTGCAGATTTAGGTAATAACTCCATCAAACGGATGGATGCTGATGGAAAGAATATCGAAACACTAGGAAGTGGGTTTAGTTACCCTAGCGACGTTGCCATTCAATCTGACGGAAAAATTTTGGTAGCAGATACATACAATAACGCCATTAAACGTATTACAGAAGCAACGATTAGCAATCGTGTGGCGGTAAGTATTGTTGTAAAAACAACACCAACAATTACTTTTGCAGATTTCACAAAAACTTACGGTGATGCAGCTTTTGATTTAGCAGCAACATCAACTTCATCAGCAACGGTTACGTATAGTGTTGTTGCAGGTGGTACAGGTGAAATTAGCTTATCGGGTAAAAACATCACTCTCGTAAATGCAGGGACTGTAACCTTAAAAGCGAGTGTAGCTGAAAACGCTACTTATGAAGCTGCTGAAAAAGAAATAACACTTACTATTAATAAAGCCGAATTAACCGTAACTGCAGATAATAAGTCAAGAGTTTACGGAGAATCAAATCCAACCTTAACCTTTGCCTATTCAGGATTTAAAAATTTAGAGGACGCAACAGCCTTAACCACAGTACCAACAGCCAGTACAACAGCAAGTGTAGCTTCTAATGTTGGAACTTATGATGTTGAAGTTGCCAATGGAGTTGCTACCAACTACTCATTTAAATATGTAAAAGGAACTTTAGAAATCACTAAAAAAGCAATCACAATTACTGCGGATGCAACAACGAAAGTGTATGGAGAGTCAGATCCAGCTTTAACCTATACTGCAAGTCCAAGTTTAGAAGCAGGCGATTCTTTTATAGGAAACTTAACAAGAGTAACTGGCGAAGATGCTAATACCTATGCAATTTTACAAGGAACATTATCTGCTGGAACAAATTATACAATTACTTTTGTTTCTAAAGATTTTACCATCACTAAAAAAGCAATCACAATTACTGCGGATGCAACAACGAAAGTGTATGGAGAGTCAGATCCAGCTTTAACCTATACTGCAAGTCCAAGTTTAGAAACAGGCGATTCTTTTATAGGAAGCTTAACAAGAGTAACTGGCGAAGATGCTAATACCTATGCAATTTTACAAGGAACATTATCTGCTGGAACAAATTATACAATTACTTTTGTTTCCAAAAACTTTACGATTACTAAAGCATCTCAAACAATTACTTTTGGGGAGATAACGCATAGTGATTCAGATGTTTTTGATTTGACTGCAACAAGCACTTCTGGTTTAGCAATTGTGTATACAAGTTCAAATACTAATGTAGCAACTATTTCAGGAAATACAGTAACGGTAGTATCAGCAGGAACTACAAGTATTACTGCAACTCAGCCTGGAAATAATAATTATAAGGCCGCTACAGCTGTGGCACAAACATTAACAGTAACAACTCTTGGTGTTGAAGAGGATGCCGTTCTATTAAAAGCGGTGAAATTGTATCCAAATCCGGCTGTAAATTCGATACGTTTAGATATTGGTATGGTTAATACTGCTGCAATTCAAATTTTTGATATTAACGGTAAGTTAGTGATCGAAAAAAAGAACTACCAATCTAAAGAAATTGTAAATATATCTTCATTAAAAACAGGTGTATATCTTATAAGAGTAGTAAGTACAAAAGGAAATGCAATAAAGAAATTTATTAAAAACTAACTCTATATTGCATCCCTTGCAAGTTTAGGGGTTTGTAAGGATATTAAAACCGACACAACAATGTGTCGGTTTTTTTATTAGAAAATTGTTGAGTTCAGTTACTTTTTGTTTCAAACAGAAATCTCTTTAACAATACTATTAAATTAAGGTATCTTATTTACGCTTTAATTTGCTACAATGAGTATGCATTTATATTGAATAAATAAAGGTACATCTAAGTGTATGCAATAAATAGACATAAAAAAACCGAAACTAATACGTTTCGGTTTTTGTTTTATGCTTCACCAGTGGGTCCAAAATTCATTGGAATTGGTGGTTGTTCGTACTCTTTAATTTCACCGTGAGCTTGTTCAAATCTTTGTACATTATCTGCCAAAGCTTTGGTTAATCTCTTAGCGTGTTGAGGCGTTAAAATAATTCTAGATTTTACTTTTGCTTTTGGTACTCCGGGCATTACGTTGATAAAATCAACAATAAATTCTGAAACCGAATGATTGATAATTGCCAAATTAGAATAGGTTCCGTCTGCAACAGCTTCATCTAATTCTATATTTAATTGCCCTTGTTCGTTTTTAGTATCCTCCATAGTAATAGTATTAAAAAAGCCTACAAATTAATTTGTAGGCTTTTTATTATTTATAGATTTTTTTCCATTTCTTCTTTTGGACCTACAATGATATGATCGTATTGTCTCATACCTGTTCCTGCTGGAATTCTCTTACCAACAATAACATTTTCTTTCAATCCTTCTAAAGTATCTATTTTACCATTAACGGCTGCTTCATTTAACACTTTCGTGGTTTCCTGGAACGATGCCGCAGAGATAAACGATTTAGTTTGTAGCGAAGCTCTTGTAATACCTTGCAACACTTGTTCTGCTGTTGCTGGCTGAGCGTCTCTTGCTGAAGCTAAATTTTTATCATTTCTACGTAAAATAGAGTTTTCATCTCTTAACTGACGTGAAGTAATGATTTGACCTGCTTTTAAATTTTCAGAGTCTCCTGCATCTTCAACAACTTTCATTCCGTAAATTGCGTCATTTTCTTCGATAAAGTCATTTTTATGAATCAATTGATTTTCTAGGAAAAGTGTATCTCCAGAATCAATAATTCTAACTTTACGCATCATTTGACGTACTACAACCTCAAAGTGTTTGTCGTTAATTTTCACACCTTGTAAACGATAAACTTCTTGAATTTCGTTTACTAAATATTCTTGTACAGCAGATGGCCCTTGAATGTTCAGGATATCGATTGGAGTAATTGCTCCGTCAGATAATGGCATCCCTGCTTTAATGAAATCATTTTCTTGTACTAAAATTTGGTTAGACAACTTGATTAAGTATTTTCTAACATCACCTGTTTTAGATTCAACAATAATTTCTCTATTACCACGCTTAATTTTCCCGAAAGAAACAACTCCGTCAATTGCTGCAACTACAGCAGGATTAGAAGGGTTACGTGCTTCAAATAATTCTGTTACACGAGGTAAACCTCCTGTAATATCTCCAGCTTTTCCTGATTTACGAGGAATTTTTACTAAGATTTTACCAGATTCTACAGCTTCTCCATTGTCAATCATTAAGTGAGCTCCAACAGGTAAACTATAAGAACGCAACGCATTACCATCTTTATCTTCAATAATTAAAGAAGGAATAATTTTCTTATTCTTAGAATCTGTAATTACTTTTTCTTGGAAACCTGTTTGTTCATCAATTTCTACAGAGTAGTTAATTCCTTGTTCTAAATCATCAAAACGAACTTTACCTCCAAATTCAGAAACAATTACACCGTTAAATGAATCCCACTGACAAACTACATCACCTTTCTTAATGGTTTTTCTATCTTTATCAAAAATTGTAGAACCATAAGGAATGTTATTTGTACTTAAAGTAATTCCTGTTTTCTTATCAACAACTTTAATTTCTGCAGTTCTAGAGATTACAATATCAATTTCTTCTCCATTGGCATCTTTACTTTTTACAGTACGTAAATCTTCGATTGAAACTTTACCTCCAAAACTAGCAATTAACTTATTATCTTCAGAAATATTTCCTGCAACTCCCCCAACGTGGAAAGTTCTTAATGTTAATTGTGTACCAGGTTCACCAATAGATTGTGCTGCAATTACACCAACTGCTTCACCAATTTGTACTTTATTGCGAGTAGATAAACTCTGTCCGTAACATTTAGCACAAATCCCTTTACTTGATTCACAAGTTAAAGCAGAACGTACTTGAACTCTATCGATTCCTGATGCTTCAATAGCTTCCGCAACTTTTGAAGAAATTTCTTCTCCAGCACTTACTAATAAATCATCTGTTAATGGTGCATATACATTTTGTAAAGAAACACGCCCTTCAACTCTTTCTGATAATGATTCAACGATTTCATCATTTTTCTTTAATGGCATTACTTCTAAGCCTCTTAAAGTACCACAATCTTCTTCGTTGATAATTACATCTTGAGATACATCTACTAAACGACGCGTTAAATAACCTGCATCGGCAGTTTTTAATGCTGTATCGGCTAATCCTTTACGAGCACCGTGCGTTGAGATAAAGTATTCAAGAATTGATAATCCTTCCTTAAAGTTAGAAAGAATTGGATTTTCAATAATTTCTCCACCACCTGCTGTAGATTTTTTAGGTTTTGCCATTAATCCACGCATACCTGTTAACTGACGGATTTGTTCTTTAGAACCCCTCGCACCAGAATCTAGCATCATGTATACTGAGTTAAACCCTTGTTGATCTTCACGTAAACGCTTCATAGATAATTCTGTTAATCTGTTGTTCGTAGAACCCCAAATGTCAATTACCTGATTGTAACGTTCTTTGTTTGTTAACATTCCCATGTTATAGTTTGCAATAATTCCGTCCACTTCTTCATTCGCTTCAGCAATCATTTTTGTTTTTTCCTCAGGAATAATAATATCACCTAAACTAAATGATAATCCTCCTTGGAATGCAAACTTATATCCCATGTTTTTAATATTATCTAAAAATTCTCCAGTTGTAGGAATATCAGTAGCTTTTAAAATTCTACCAATAATACCACGTAAAGATTTTTTAGTTAATACATCATTAATATATCCAGCTTTAGCAGGTACTACTTCGTTAAATAATACTCTACCAACTGTAGTTTTAATAATTTTTCTAACCTGTTCTCCGTTTTCATCAATGTCGTAAGTTCTTACTTTAATACCTGCGTTTAAGTCAACCATTTCTTCGTTAAAAGCAATGTTTACTTCTTCAGGTGAATAAAAAGTTAAGCCTTCTCCTTTAATTGGAACTTCTGGAGTAGAGATTCTTTCTTTAGTCATATAGTACAATCCAAGTACCATATCCTGAGAAGGAACTGTTACTGGAGCACCATTTGCAGGATTTAAGATATTGTGAGAAGCCAACATTAATAATTGTGCTTCTAAAATAGCTTCTGGTCCTAATGGTAAATGTACTGCCATTTGATCTCCATCAAAATCGGCATTAAATGCCGTACACACTAATGGGTGTAATTGAATTGCTTTTCCTTCAATTAATTTTGGTTGAAAAGCTTGGATTCCTAAACGGTGAAGCGTTGGAGCACGGTTTAATAATACAGGATGTCCTTTTAAAACATTCTCTAAAATATCCCAAACTACAGGCTCTTTTCTATCAATTATTTTCTTTGCAGATTTAACCGTTTTTACAATTCCTCTTTCAATTAATTTACGAATTACAAAAGGTTTGTATAATTCGGCTGCCATTTCCTTTGGGAT
Organism: uncultured Flavobacteriaceae bacterium; assembly: GCA_913065125.1. GTDB lineage: Bacteria > Bacteroidota > Bacteroidia > Flavobacteriales > Flavobacteriaceae > Polaribacter > Polaribacter gochangensis. The sequence continues at coordinate 110,371 of CAJYAG010000005.1, forward strand.
ACCACATTCCGATAACTTTAATTCTGGTCCAACAACAATTACAGAACGTGCAGAATAATCAACACGCTTACCTAATAAGTTTTGACGGAAACGTCCTTGTTTTCCTTTTAATGAATCTGACAACGATTTTAACGGTCTGTTAGATTCAGTTTTTACTGCTGATGATTTACGTGTGTTATCAAATAATGAATCTACAGATTCTTGTAACATACGTTTCTCGTTACGTAAAATAACTTCTGGAGCTTTGATTTCAACCAATCTTTTTAAACGGTTGTTTCTGATAATAACTCTTCTGTATAAATCATTTAAATCTGAAGTTGCAAAACGACCACCATCTAATGGAACTAATGGACGTAATTCTGGTGGAATCACCGGAACTGCCTTCATAATCATCCACTCTGGCTTGTTTTCTCTTTCTTTATTAGAGTCTCTAAATGCTTCAACAACATTTAAACGTTTTAATGCTTCAGTTTTACGTTGCTTAGACGTTTCTGTATTTGCTTTGTGTCTTAATTCGTAAGAAAGTTCGTCTAAATCTATACGAGCTAACAAATCAATTAAACATTCTGCTCCCATTTTAGCGATAAACTTATTTGGGTCAGAATCATCTAAATATTGATTTTCTTGCGGAAGTGTTTCTGCAATATCTAAATATTCTTCTTCTGTTAAGAAGTCCATTTTTTGCAATGGTTCTCCTTCAGCATTTTTTGCAATACCTGGAGCAATTACTACGTAACGCTCGTAATAGATAATCATGTCTAACTTTTTAGATGGCAAACCTAAAAGGTATCCCATTTTGTTAGGCAATGATCTAAAGTACCAAATATGAGCAACAGGAACCACTAAATTAATGTGTCCTACTCTATCTCTACGTACTTTCTTTTCTGTTACTTCTACACCACATCGGTCACAAACGATTCCTTTGTAGCGAATTCTTTTATATTTACCACAAGCACATTCAAAGTCTTTTACAGGACCAAAAATACGCTCACAAAATAAACCATCTCTTTCTGGTTTGTGTGTACGGTAATTAATTGTTTCTGGTTTTAACACCTCTCCTCTAGAGATTCCTAGAATAGCTTCTGGAGATGATAATCCAATTGAGATTTTATTAAACTTTTTTACAGTGTACTTCTCGTTTTTTCTTGCCATGGTAATGGATTCGAATTAAAATTGTAAAAATGACCTCTAAGGAGGCTTCTAAATATATGATTGTCATCAAGCCTTAAAAAGACTTGATGACATTTCACTGTTTGTTATTCTTCTAATTGAACGTTTAATCCTAAACCTTTCAGTTCGTGCATTAATACGTTAAATGATTCTGGTAATCCAGGTTCTGGCATTTCTTCACCTTTCACAATACTTTCGTATGTTTTAGCTCTACCTAACACATCATCAGATTTTACTGTTAAGATTTCTCTTAAGATACTAGATGCACCGTATGCTTCTAATGCCCAAACTTCCATCTCTCCAAAACGCTGACCTCCAAATTGAGCTTTACCTCCTAATGGTTGTTGTGTAATTAATGAATACGGACCAATAGAACGCGCGTGCATTTTATCTTCAATCATGTGTCCTAACTTAATCATATAAATGATCCCAACTGTTGCTGGTTGATCGAAACGTTTTCCTGTTCCTCCATCATATAAATAAGTATGTCCAAATCTTGGTACACCAGCTTCATCTGTAATTCCGTTGATTTGATCTAAAGAGGCACCATCAAAGATTGGTGTTGCATATTTAGTTCCTAATTTTTGACCTGCCCAACCAAGAACAGTTTCATAAATCTGACCAATGTTCATACGAGATGGTACACCTAATGGATTTAATACGATATCAACTGGAGTTCCGTCTTCTAAGAAAGGCATGTCTTCTGCTCTAACAATACGAGCAACAATACCTTTATTTCCATGACGTCCTGCCATTTTATCACCTACTTTTAGTTTACGTTTTTTAGCAATGTAAACTTTAGCAAGTTTTAAAATTCCGGCTGGTAATTCATCTCCCACAGAAATGGTAAACTTCTCACGACGTAAATTACCTTGTAAGTCGTTTACTTTAATTTTATAGTTGTGAACTAATTCACCTACAGATTTGTTTAAACCTTTATCAGTTGTCCAAGATCCTTGTGTTAAATGCGTATAATCTTCTACAGAATTTAACATTTTTAGGGTAAATTTCTTTCCTTTTGGAAGTACTTCTTCGCCTAAATCATTAAATACACCTTGAGAAGTTTTTCCGCTAATCAATGCAAAAAGCTTTTCAACTAATTGATCTTTTAAAACTTCAAACTTAGTAACAAAAGAAGATTCTAAAGCTATAATTGCTTCTTTATCTCTTGCTCTCTTTGTTTTATCTTTAACTGCTCTTCTGAATAATTTTTTATCAATTACTACACCTCTTAATGATGGAGAAGCTTTTAAAGATGCATCTTTTACATCGCCTGCTTTATCACCAAAAATAGCACGTAATAATTTTTCTTCTGGAGTTGGATCTGATTCTCCTTTTGGAGTAATTTTCCCGATTAAAATATCACCAGGATTTACTTCTGCTCCAATACGAATCATTCCGTGTTCATCAAGATCTTTTGTAGCTTCCTCAGAAACATTAGGAATATCATTCGTTAACTCTTCAGTTCCTAATTTTGTATCTCTAACATCTAAAGAATACTCATCAATATGAATTGATGTAAAAATATCTTCACGAACTACTTTTTCAGAAATTACAATTGCATCCTCAAAGTTATACCCTTTCCAAGGCATAAAGGCTACTTTCATATTTCTTCCTAGAGCTAATTCTCCTTTTTGTGTTGCATAACCTTCACAAAGAACTTGTCCTTCTGTAACTCTATCTCCTTTTTTAACAATCGGTTTTAAGTTGATACAAGTACCTTGATTGGTTTTTCTAAATTTAATTAAGTTGTATGATATTTCATCAGAATCGAAACTTACCATTCTTTCTTCTTCAGTTCTATCGTACTTAATTGTAATTTTATTAGCATCTACATATTCTACAACTCCTGCTCCTTCTGCATTGATTAAGATTCTAGAATCTTTTGCAACTCTACGCTCTAAACCAGTTCCAACAATTGGAGATTCTGGTCTTAATAATGGAACTGCTTGACGCATCATGTTTGATCCCATCAAAGCTCTATTCGCATCATCATGCTCTAAAAATGGAATTAATGACGCAGAAATAGAAGCGATTTGATTTGGAGCAACGTCCATATAATCGATTTCATTTGGAGTAACTACAGGGAAATCACCACCTTCACGTGAAATAACTCTGTCTCCAACAATATTTCTTTTTGCATCAACTTCTACATTAGATTGCGCAAACTTCATTCCTTCTTCTTCCTCTGCACTTAAATAGATATGCTCTTTATTCGCATCTACATTTCCTTCAGCAACTTTTACATACGGAGTTTCAATAAATCCTAAGTTGTTTACTTTTGCAAATACTGCTAAAGAAGAGATTAATCCAATATTCGGCCCTTCAGGAGTTTCAATCGGACACAGTCTACCGTAATGTGTATAGTGAACATCACGCACCTCGAATCCTGCTCTTTCTCTAGATAAACCTCCAGGTCCTAAAGCCGATAAACGACGCTTATGTGTAATCTCTGCTAATGGATTTGTTTGATCCATAAATTGAGATAACTGGTTGGTACCGAAAAATGAATTAATTACTGATGATAATGTTTTAGCATTAATCAAATCAATTGGAGTAAATACTTCGTTGTCACGTACATTCATTCTTTCACGAATTGTACGAGCCATACGAGCTAAACCTACACCAAACTGACCAGCTAATTGCTCTCCTACAGTTCTAACACGACGGTTAGATAAGTGATCAATATCATCTACTTCTGCTTTAGAGTTGATCAATTCAATTAAGTATTTAATGATGGTAATAATATCATTTTTTGTCAATACTTTTTGATCAATTGGCTCGTCTAACTGAAGTTTTGTATTCATTCTAAAACGACCAACTTCACCTAAATTGTAACGTTGTTCAGAAAAGAATAATTTATCGATAATACCTCTTGCTGTTTCCTCATCTGGCGGCTCAGCATTACGTAATTGTCTGTAAATATGTTCAACAGCCTCTTTTTCTGAGTTTGTTGGATCTTTTTGAAGCGTATTATGAATAATAGCATAATCGCCCATTTGATTATCTTCTTTGTGTAATAACACTGTTTTTACACCCGATTCTATAATCTCATCGATATGATCTTTCTCTATGATAGTATCTCTATCAAAGATAATTTCATTTCTTTCTATTGACACTACTTCTCCAGTATCTTCATCAACGAAATCTTCGTGCCAAGTTTTTAAAACTCTAGCCGCTAATTTACGTCCAAGAACTTTTTTCAATCCAGCTTTAGAAACTTTAACCTCTTCTGCTAAATCAAAAATTTCTAGAATATCTTTATCTCTTTCGAAACCGATTGCTCTAAATAATGTTGTTACTGGTAATTTTTTCTTTCTATCAATATAAGCATACATTACTTGATTGATATCAGTTGCAAATTCTATCCAAGATCCTTTAAAAGGAATTACTCTTGCAGAGTATAACTTGGTTCCGTTTGCGTGGAATGATTGTCCGAAGAATACACCTGGAGATCTGTGTAATTGAGAAACTACAACTCTTTCTGCTCCATTGATTACGAACGTACCAGAGTTTGTCATATAAGGAATTGTTCCTAAATAAACATCTTGTACAATAGTTTCGAAATCTTCGTGTTCTGGATCTGTACAGTATAATTTTAAACGCGCCTTAAGAGGAACACTATGTGTTAAACCTCTTTCGATACATTCTTGAATGCTATATCTTGGTGGATCTACAAAGTAGTCTAAGAATTCTAACACAAAATTATTACGTGTATCTGTAATTGGAAAATTATCCATGAAAGTTTTATACAAACCTTCTTCACCACGCTCTTCAGCTTTTGTTTGTAATTGGAAAAAATCTTGGAATGATTTTACTTGAATATCCAAAAAGTCTGGATAATCAGTTCCCAATTTTGCTGACGCGAAGTTTATTCTTTCAGTAGTGTTTTTCGTTGTCAAAAGAGAAATTTTTTTTGATTAAAATCGATAATAAAATATAAAACGAATATATACACAAAATGGTTTAGGTCTAAGAACGCTTGTTCTACAGACCTAAACCTAAGTTTGTTTAAGCTATTAAAGCTTATTTAAGCTCAACCTCAGCTCCTGCTTCTTCTAAAGATGCTTTAAGCCCTTCAGCTTCGTCTTTAGAGATACCTTCTTTGATTGGTGCTGGTGCACTATCAACGATACCTTTAGCTTCTTTTAATCCTAATCCAGTTAATTCCTTAACTAATTTTACAACTGCTAGTTTAGAACCACCTGCTGCTGTTAAGATTACGTCGAATTCAGTTTGCTCTTCAGCTCCACCATCAGCACCACCTGCTGCTGGCCCAGCTACTACAGCTGCTGCTGCAGGCTCGATACCATATTCGTCTTTTAAAATAGTAGCTAAATCATTAACTTCTTTTACTGTTAAGTTAACTAATTGCTCTGCGAAATCTTTTAAATCTGCCATTTTAATTGTTTTTTTTAATTTTATTTATTATAGTTTATTAGTGCGCGTACTTATTTCTCTGATAATGTTGTAAGAATACCAGAAAGTTTTTGACCACTTGACTGCAATGCAGAAATAACATTTTTAGCTGGTGATTGTAATAAGGTAATAATTTCTCCAATAAGTTCTTCTTTAGACTTAATGTTAACTAGTGTATCTAGTTGGTCATCTCCAACATAAATAGACTCTTCAACAAAAGCACCTTTTAATAAAGGCTTGTCTGATTTTTTTCTGAACTCTTTAATTACTTTTGCTGGTGCATTAGATGCTTCAGCAATCATAATAGAAGTATTTCCTTTTAATACATTTGGTAACTCTCCGAAATCTTTATCAGATGCTTCCATTGCTTTTGAAAGCAATGTGTTTTTAACAACTGCTAGTTTTACGTTTGCTTTAAAACATGCTCTTCTTAAATTAGAAGTAGCTAAAGCGTCTAAACCTGAAATATCTGCTAAATAGATAATATTAGTATCTGCTAGCTTAGCTGTTAAATCTTGGATTACTTGTGATTTTTCTTCTCTTGTCATAATTTCTAAGATTAAACTGCTTTTACTTCAACTGCAACACTAGGGCTCATTGTACTAGACATGAATACACTTTTAATGTAGGTTCCTTTTGCTGTAGTAGGTTTCAATTTAACAATTGTTTGTATTAATTCATTTGCATTATCTGCAATTTTATCAGCGTCGAATGATGTTTTACCAATTGCTGCGTGTACAATACCAGTTTTATCAACTTTAAAGTCAATTTTACCCGCTTTTACATCTGCAACAGCTTTAGCAACATCCATTGTTACTGTACCTGTCTTTGGGTTAGGCATTAAACCTCTTGGTCCTAAAACACGACCTAAAGGACCTAATTTTCCCATAACACTTGGCATAGTAATAATTACATCAACATCTGTCCATCCTCCTTTAATTTTTTGAAGGTACTCGTCTAATCCAACATAATCTGCACCCGCTTCTGTAGCTTCTGCTTCTTTATCTGGAGTAACTAATGCTAAAACTTTTACATCTTTACCAGTTCCGTGAGGTAATGTTACAACACCACGAACCATTTGATTTGCTTTACGAGGATCTACTCCTAAACGAATTGCTAAATCTACAGATGCATCAAATTTTACATTTGTTATTTCTTTTATTAAAGCTGAAGCTTCACTTACAGAATAAGATTTTGTAGTATCTAATTTTGCGCTTGCTTCTTTTCGCTTTTTTGTTAATTTTGCCATTTTGAATAACCGTTATTAAATTTAAGCTGGAGCGTTTCCTGTTACTGTTAATCCCATAGAACGAGCTGTACCTGCAATCATTTTCATTGCCGACTCTACTGTAAATGCATTTAAATCTACCATTTTGTCTTCTGCAATAACTTTAATTTGATCCCAAGAAACTTTTGCTACTTTCTTACGGTTAGGCTCTCCAGAACCTTTTTTAATTTTTGCTGCTTCTAATAATTGTACTGCAGCTGGTGGAGTTTTAACAACAAAGTCAAAAGATTTGTCTTTAAACACAGTAATTGCTACTGGTAAAACTTTTCCTTGTTTGTCTTGAGTTCTAGCATTAAATTGCTTACAGAACTCCATGATGTTAACTCCGGCAGCACCTAAAGCAGGTCCAACTGGTGGAGAAGGATTTGCTGATCCTCCGCGCACTTGTAATTTAACAACCTTACTTACTTCTTTTGCCATTTTTTAAACTTTAGTTTAAGATTTTTGAACCGTGGAAGCGATTAAAAATCAATTTCTATTTGTGTAACAATTATGATATTTTATCTACTTGCATATAGCTTAATTCTAATGGAGTTTTACGTCCAAAGATTTTAACCATAACTTCAAGCTTTCTTTTTTCTTCGTTGATCTTTTCTACAGTACCGTCGAATCCATTAAATGGACCATCAACAACTTTTACTGTTTCTCCAATAACATAAGGTATAGCCACATTATCATCCTGAACAGAAAGTTCATCAACTTTACCTAACATTCTATTTACTTCTGATTTTCTTAATGGTACCGGAGAACCACCTTTCGTTTCACCTAAAAAACCAATAACACCTGTTACCGATTTAATTACGTGAGGAACTTCTCCTGCTAAATTGGCTTCTACCATTATATAACCTGGAAAATAAACTCTTTCTTTGTGAATTTTTTTTCCATCTCTAATTTGTATAACTTTTTCTTTTGGTACTAAAACCTGATCAACATAATCAGACAAACCTAATCGTGCAATTTCAGTTTCGATATAAGCCTTAACCTTATTCTCTTGACCTCCAATTGCTCTAACTACGTACCACTTTTTAACTGAATCAGCCATAATTAATTATTAAACATGGTAAAAAAGTTATCTAAACCTAATTGAAAAACGTAATCAACAGCGAAAACTGCTAATGCAAAAATTATCGTAAACACAGCAACAACAACAGTTGATTTTTGCGCCTCCTCTCTAGGTAACCAAGTTACATGGTTATTTAATTCTTCAAACGATTCTTTGATATATTTTATCATATTATTAGTTATTTGCACGGGCGGAGAGACTCGAACTCCCGACACCTGGTTTTGGAGACCAGTGCTCTACCAACTGAGCTACGCCCGTAAACACAAGGTGCTAACCCAAATTATATTGAGAAGCACCTTGAAATATTATTAAATGAATTCTTATTAAAGAATTTCAGTTACCTGACCAGCACCTACTGTTCTACCTCCTTCACGGATTGCAAAACGCAAACCTACGTTCATTGCAATTGTAGAGTGTAATTCAACAGTAATTGTTAAGTTGTCACCTGGCATAACCATTTCTACTCCAGTTGGTAAAGTAATAGTTCCTGTTACATCTGTAGTTCTAACGTAGAACTGTGGACGATAGTTGTTATGGAATGGAGTATGACGTCCACCTTCTTCTTTCTTAAGGATATAAACCTCAGCTTTGAATTTATCGTGTGGAGTTACAGAACCTGGTTTACAGATTACCATTCCTCTTTTGATTTGTTCTTTATCAATACCTCTTAATAAGATACCTGCATTATCTCCAGCCTCTCCTCTATCTAAGATTTGACGGAACATTTCAATACCAGTAATAGTAGAAGTTAATTTTCCAGCTCCCATACCGATGATTTCAACAGGATCTCCTGTGTTTGCAATACCAGTTTCGATACGACCTGTAGCTACAGTTCCACGACCAGTAATTGAAAATACATCTTCAATTGGCATTAAGAAATCTTTATCTACTTCTCTTAACGGCTCTTCAATCCAAGAATCACAAGCTGCCATCAATTCTAAAACAGAATCAACCCATTTTTGCTCACCATTCAATGCTCCTAATGCAGATCCAGCTACAACAGGCCCGTTATCACCATCATATTCATAGAAAGAAAGTAAATCTCTAATTTCCATGTCTACTAATTCTAACAACTCCTCATCATCAACCATATCTACTTTATTCATAAATACAACAATTCTAGGAATTCCTACCTGACGACCTAATAAGATATGCTCTCTTGTTTGTGGCATTGGTCCATCAGTTGCAGCTACTACTAAAATAGCTCCATCCATTTGTGCAGCACCAGTTACCATGTTCTTTACGTAATCCGCGTGACCAGGACAGTCAACGTGAGCGTAGTGACGATTAGCTGTTTGATACTCTACGTGAGATGTATTAATTGTAATTCCTCTTTCTTTTTCTTCTGGAGCGTTATCAATTTGATCAAATGATCTTGCTTCTGAAAAACCTGCATCAGCTAGTACTTTTGTAATAGCAGCAGTTAAAGTTGTTTTACCGTGATCTACGTGTCCAATAGTACCAATGTTTAAGTGTGGTTTTGAACGATCAAAAGTTCCTTTTGCCATGATTATTAATTTTTAATTCTTAGTTAAATATATTTAGTGTTTATTTTATTCTACTTTTATTTGAGCCAGCGACGGGAGTTGAACCCGTGACCTCATCCCTACCAAGGATGCGCTCTACCAACTGAGCTACACCGGCTTAAAAAATTAGAGCGAAAGACCGGGTTCGAACCGGCGACATTCAGCTTGGAAGGCTGACGCTCTACCAACTGAGCTACTTTCGCATTCTATTTTTAACCTTTGTTTTTCAATTGAAAAACTATCAGTGGTGAGAGCAGGATTCGAACCTGCGAAGACGTAGTCAGCGGATTTACAGTCCGCCCTCGTTGGCCACTTGAGTATCTCACCATTGTCTCAATGAACGTTTTTGTTTTTTTTTGAGCCGATGAAGGGACTCGAACCCCCGACCTGCTGATTACAAATCAGCTGCTCTAGCCAGCTGAGCTACATCGGCTTATTGCATAAAAAAACAATCCGCTATTTCTAACGGACTGCAAATGTATAAAGTTTTTTTTATTTCTAAAACTTTTTTTACCTATTTTTTTAATTTTTAAATTGACATTGAACCTCTTAATTTTTCTTTCGACTTTTTAAGTTGTCTTTTTAACGAATCTACACCCGTACTTATTCCTTCTTCAAAAGTTTTTGCTTCTTTTTTCACAATCAATTCACTACCCGGAATATTGATTTTAACCTCCGAAATTTTATTTTCCTTATCACTTGTGTTTTGTACCTTTAAAAAGACTTCTGCATCGATAATTTTATCATGAAATTTAGCCAAACCTTGCACTTTGTCTTCTACATATTTTAATAAACCTGAATCTGCATTGAAATTAACTGACTGGATAAATACTTTCATATTATTTTACTTTTTATGACTCCTTGGATGAGCCTGGTTGTACACTTGTTTTATCTTCTCTAAACTATTATGTGTATAAACTTGAGTTGAAGCTAGACTAGAATGCCCTAACAATTCTTTAACCGAGTTTAAATCTGCCCCTTGATTTAGCAAATGAGTCGCAAATGAATGTCTTAATATATGCGGGCTCTTTTTTACTTTCGTTGACACATTACTAAAGTAATTATTTATAACTCTATAAACAAGTGTTTCGTAAACTTTATTTCCTTTTTCTGTGACAAATAGAAAATTTGTATCTATTGCAAATTCTTTTCTCAAAATTAAATATTCTTCTATTGTTTTTAATACAGAAGGAATTAAAGGAATTAATCTTTCTTTATTTCTTTTACCTAATACTTTTATTGTTTTTGATTGAAAACTTATCGATGTTAATTTTAAATGTATCAACTCAGCCCTTCTCATTCCGGTAGAATAAAAAAGCTCCACTATTAATTTATCTCTTAACGATTTAAAATCAGTTCCGGTTTCTAAATCATTTAACACCTCATTTATCTCTTTTGATGTAAACGGAACTTGCACTTTTTTTGCAACTTTAAGCGATTTGTGTTTCGCTAACGGATTCGATTTCTTTTGTCCTGTTTTTTGCAAAAATTTATAAAACGATTTTAAAGAACTAATTTTTCTGTTTACCGAGTTGTTCGAAATTCCTTCATCAACCAATTTTACAATCCAAGACCTTATTTGACTGTAATTTATATCTTTTAAGTTTTCAGTTTCATATTCTTTGTTACAAAACTCAAAAAACGAACTGATATCATTTTTATAAGCTGTAACAGTGTGTACAGAATACTTCCTCTCTAAAACCAAATACTCTAAAAAAGCAGCGATCATTTTTTACATTGTTGATGTTTTCAAATTTACATATATATAAAGTAGCAAAAAGTATAAAACAGAAAAAATCCTGTTGAATAAACAGGATTTTTATATTGTAAAAATAGATTATAACTAACCTACTTCTTCTTGAGTTCTTAATCTTTGAACATAAGATGCTTTGATGTTTTGAGCTCTCTTAGCAACAGAAGGTTTTGTAAAATGTTTTCTGTTACGCAAGTTCTTCATTGTCTTCGTACGATCAAATTTTCTCTTGAAACGCTTTAAAGCTCTATCGATATTCTCTCCTTCTTTAACTGGTATAATTAACATATATTGGCACCTCCTTTCATTTGTTCTATCTATTTGTTTTTTTAATGGATTGCAAAAGTACAAAGGTTTTTTTAATAGTCAACAAAAAAAGATTGATTATTTATTGAGTTGCAAAGTTCTTCAATTACCATTTATCAATAATCAGTTAATTATCGATTATAAAAAAAATCTATCTAATAATCTAACAATCTAAACATCTAGCAATCTAATTAGGTTGCTGGCTTATAATCTTTCTTGTCGATAATCATCTTAGCAATTATCTCTTTTAAGATTTCTGAAGTTCCACCACCAATTGGACCTAATCTGCTATCGCGTAGCAAACGAGCCATCGGATAATCCTCCATATAACCATAACCGCCCAACATTTGTAAAGCATCATAGATTACAGCATCTGCCATTTTAGTTGACAACATCTTTGCCATGCTTGCTTCTTTTACAACATAGGTTCCGTCGTTCAATCTTTTTGCAATTGAATAGTTAAATTCTTTACACATTTCTACTTCACTCGCCATTTCTGCAATTTTATGACGCAATGCTTGAAATTTATCCAACGTTTTTCCAAAAGCTTGTCGCTCACTCATATATTGTATTGCATACTCTACCGCATATTCTGCTCTTGCGTGTGCATTAATTGCCATCACCAAACGTTCTAACGCAAAATGTTGCATAATATAAGGAAAGCCTTTTCCTTCTTCGCCCATTAAATTTTCTGACGGAATTACCACATTATCAAAAGCAATTTCTGCTGTATCCGAAGCTCTCCAACCTAACTTATCTAATTTGGTTGATGAAATCCCTGGCGTATTTCTATCCATAATAAAAATACTCATTCCTTTATGCTTATCCTCTGGATTTGTTTTTGCTGCTACCACTAGGTAATCTGAATAAATTCCGTTTGTAATAAAAGTTTTAGATCCATTAATTACATACGAATCTCCTTTTTTAATAGCTGTAGTTCTCATTCCTGCAACATCACTTCCACCAAATGGTTCTGAAATACACAAGCAACCTATTTTATCACCATTAATGCTTGGTGTTAAATATTCGTTTTTAATTCTGTCGTCACCTTCTTTTGTAACGTGCGTCATTGCTAAATATGCATGTGCCCACATTGCAGCCGCAAATCCGCCTGAATTAATTTTTTGTAATTCTTCTAAGAAAATAACGGTATAAAAAATATCTAAATCCAATCCTCCATATTCTTCTGGAGAGTTTAATCCGAAATACCCCATTTCGCCAAATTTTTTCCAAATAAAGCGCTCTATTGTTCCAGATTTTTCCCATTTATCAATATGCGGAGTCACTTCTTTTTGTAAAAAATCACGAAAACTTTTTCTAAAAACCTCGTGTTCTTCTGTAAAGTACATGTTATTCATAGTACTGTTTGCTATTTTAGTTGTTTGTTTATTTAGCTTCCAAATATAGAATTATTCTATCATATTTATCTAAAGGAAAACCTTCAATATTTTTTAATTCTTCAATAGATTGTAATTCAGCAACTTCATCTCTAAACTCAAAGATTTTTTTGCACAATTCATAATCTATATATGGATTAGAAAGCACTTGTTTAAATGTAGCAGTATTTATATTTATTTTGTTGATGATGGGTGCTTTAACAATTTTAAAAATAATTAAAATTCTTTGCACAATTTCAGTGTCCAGTTTCCAAACTTCCTCTAATTGATTTTCAAAAGTAAAACCGCCAAGTTTTTCTCTATATTTCACAATACGTCGAGCAACATATTCATTGACTCCATTTATTGTTTGAAAATCTTTAATAGTAGCAAAATTTAAATCCGAAGTACTTCGTTTTGCTTTAGTACCATTTCGGTTAATTTTTGAACCCCTTGTTTTCTGTTGATTTTCCTTAACCACCCATTTTGGAAATTTAAAATAAGGAGAAATCTCATCTAATAAACTATCAGAAACTTGTGTAATTTTCTGAAACTGACTCGCAGAATTAATAAACTTATTGGTTCCTCTAAAGGCAAGTAATCGATCAATTTCTTGAAGAGACATTCCTAATTGAGCGCCTTTAAAATCTGTAATATAATTTGGATTGAATGGATATATTTTTGGTTTTCTTTTCTCAATCTCAATTTTTTTCAAAGAATTTATTTTTGCATTTAATGCAATTGATTCATTTTTATTAAAAGGCTGATTATTGGTAGAAAAATCTACTAAAGAAATGGTTATTTGAAGAAAAACAATTGTCAATAATAAAAAGAAAACCCCATTCCGTTGGCTTTTATTGTACCAGAAATGGGGTCTTTTTTTAAACATTTTTTATGTTTTTACATATGCTCATTAACATCTATTGCACCATCTTCAATCGCTTCTTTTTTAATTGTGATCGCTCCAACATATTTTTTCATTTCTTCTCTTACTTTTGGAAATAAAAATAGCAATCCGATCATATTTGGGAATACCAATGCTAAAATCATTGCATCAGAGAATTTTATTACCGCATCTAAAGTAGCTGCAGCTCCAATAACAATAAACAATAAGAATAATATTTTATAAACTATATCTGCAGTTTTACCTCTTCCAAACAAGAATTTCCATGATTGCAATCCATAATAAGACCAAGAAATCATAGTTGAAAAAGCAAACAATACAATTGCAATTGTTAGTATATAAGAGAATCCCGGAATAACCGCATCAAAAGCCATAGACGTTAAGTCTACACCTCCAATTGAACTCCCATCTGCATTTAATAAAACACTACTAGACGAATCTCCTGCTGCTCCATACTGAAATATACTTTGCATGTTTGTCCCATCAATGTTAAAGAATATAATTACTAAGGCAGTCATTGTACAAATTACAACGGTATCAATAAACGGCTCTAAAAGTGCTACAACACCCTCAGATGCTGGGTATTTTGTTCTAACAGCTGAATGCGCAATTGCTGCTGAACCTGCTCCTGCTTCATTTGAAAAAGCAGCACGTTGAAAACCAACAATAATAACCCCAACTATTCCTCCAAGACCAGCCATCGGTGTAAAGGCTCCGTCTATTATCAATGTAAATGCATCATCAATATAAGACGCGTGTGATAATATAATAATTAATGAAGCAATGATATAAATTCCTGCCATAAACGGCACAATTTTTTCGGTGATTTTAGCTATTCGCTTTATACCTCCAATAATAACTATACCTACTAAAATTGCCAATACAACTCCAATAATAAATCCAGAAGAACCTCCTTGAAGTCCCATTAAAGAAGATAACTGTACAGTTGCTTGATTTGACTGAAATGCATTTCCACCTCCAAAAGAAGCACCCACACACAAAATTGCAAATAAAACACCTAATACTTTTCCTAAATTTTTAAATCCTCGTTCTTTTAGTCCTTTCGATAAATAATACATAGGTCCGCCATAAATCGTACCATCATCTCCTACGTCTCTATATTTAACACCTAAAGTACATTCTACAAATTTTGTTGACATTCCAATCAAACCACAAACAATCATCCAAAAAGTAGCTCCAGGGCCACCTAATGCAATTGCTACTGCAACTCCCGCAATATTTCCTAAACCAACGGTTCCTGAAACTGCTGTTGCCAATGCCTGAAAGTGAGAAACTTCTCCATGAGCGCTCTCGTCACGTATAGTATCTAAAATATCTTCTTCTGCTAAGGCTTCGTCATTGTTATACAATTTATCAACACCGTGTTTTTCAATGTCAACATACTTACCTCTTACTGTATTAATTGCAGTATGAAAGCGAGTAACACCTGGCACTTTAAAATAAATAGTGAAAAATGTTGCTCCACCGACTAATAAAAGTACCACAAAAGGGACATTAAACTCTCCAATCGGTACTGTAGTTAAGATAAAGCCTTCCCACCAAGTTGCAATTGGCATAAAAGCATCATTAATTTTTTCATCTATACCTTTTTCTTGGGCAAATGTAAATACTGGTACTACTAAAAATAGTAGTGAAAGAAGTTTTTTCTTCATGAGAAATATTTAATTTAATTGATTTGTAGGCGCAATATCATAAAAAAAATGAACTTTTAACAATTTTTAGACGTTAAAAATGAACATTATATTATTTTATCCTTAAATCTTTGTAAATCTTCTTTAAAAGATTTTGGGTAGAATTTCAATTCACGGTTTGTTTTAGTTAAATCAAATCCTGTTTTTGGAGGTCTTGCTGCAGTCTGATTTAAAGTGCCGGTAGAAATTGGTTTTATCAACGTTTTATCTAATTGAAAAACTTCTGCAATTTCTTGTGCAATTTCATAAACACTTAACAATTGATTGCTAGAAATATTAAAAATTCCTGTTGCTTTTTTATCGATTGAAATTTTACATGCCAAAGCTAAATCTTCTACATAGGTTGGTGTTCTAAACTGATCATTAACTATGGTAATTTCTTTCTTTTTTTCTAGGGATTCTTTCACCCAAAGTACAATATTACTTCTGCTCATGTCATTTACCAAACCGTACACTAAAATGGTTCTTAAAATAGTGTAATTTATGGTTGATTTTTGTAAAACCGCTTCAGAAAGCAATTTGGTTTCTCCGTAATAACTTAACGGATTTGGAACAGCATCTTCTGTATAATTTCCTTTTTTCCCATCAAAAATAAAATCTGTAGAAATATGAATCAAATGTGCATTTATTTCTGAACAAATAGCTGCTAGATATTGAACAACACTTACGTTTAAATCATAACAACCAATTTTATCGTTTTCACAAGCATCAACATTTGTCATTGCTGCGGTATTGATAATAAATTTTGGATTGATTTGCTTTGTTTTTTCTACTAACAATTGTTTGTTTGTAATATCTATATTATGATATTCAAAATCGGCTCTTCCACTTCTATTTTCTCCTCTAGAAAATCCAAAAATTTCATAACGGGTTTTATCCTTTTGAAATAAATCAATTAAATTTTGACCTAACAACCCGTTGCTTCCTGTAATTATTATTTTTGTTTTCATTAATTTTTATAAATCAAAAACAGAACTTCGCTTCGTATAAATCATATCTTTTAGTTTTAACAAAAAAGCTAAAGTTAAATACAAACCAAAAGATAATCCAATGGTTACAAAAGAAATATAAACAAAGAACAATCTCACATTCAAAGTTCGCATACCTAACCGATCTGCTAACCTAGTAGAAACTGCAAATCCGTGACGCTCAAAATAATGTCTAACAGCATGTATAAAACTCATGGAAAAATATTGTGTACGCAAGATAATATATATAGATGAATTGCTCTTCGCTTTTTAGTAAAAAATAAATTGGTTTGTGTAACTTTGCCTTTTTCCTAAAAATTCCCAGTTTGAAACAACAAGAATACATAGAAGTTTTTGGCGCTAGAGTACACAATTTAAAAAATATTGATGTTAAGATACCGCGCGAAAAATTAGTTGTCATTACTGGTTTAAGTGGAAGTGGAAAATCATCATTGGCTTTTGATACTATTTATGCCGAAGGACAACGAAGATATATTGAAACGTTTTCTGCATACGCAAGACAGTTTTTGGGCGGATTAGAACGACCAGATGTTGATAAAATTGACGGCCTTTCTCCTGTGATTTCTATTGA
The DNA here is from genome assembly GCA_913065125.1 of uncultured Flavobacteriaceae bacterium. Taxonomy (GTDB): domain Bacteria; phylum Bacteroidota; class Bacteroidia; order Flavobacteriales; family Flavobacteriaceae; genus Polaribacter; species Polaribacter gochangensis. The sequence continues at coordinate 127,448 of CAJYAG010000005.1, forward strand.
ACAAAAAACCACCAACAAAAGTCCGCGTTCTACTGTTGGTACCATCACAGAAATTTATGATTTTTTAAGATTGCTTTTTGCCAGAGCTGCCGATGCGTATTCTTATAATACGGATGAAAAAATGGTGAGTTATTCGGATGAAAAAATCAAAGAATTAATTCTTACCGATTTTCAAGATAAAAAAATCGCTGTTTTAGCACCCCTTGTAAAAGCTAGAAAAGGACATTACAGAGAATTATTTCAGCAAATTTCTAAACAAGGTTTTGTAAAAGTTCGTGTTGATGGAGAAATTATAGAAATCACAAAAGGAATGCGTTTAGACAGATATAAAACGCACGATATTGAAGTTGTAATTGATAGAATTGTTGTAAACAATTCTGTAGAAAAAAGACTAGAAGAAACGATTAAAACGGCTTTGTATACTGGTAATAATATTTTAATGGTGATTGATTTAGAAACCAATCAACCAAGATATTTTAGTAGAGATTTAATGTGTCCTACAACCGGAATTGCATACCCAAACCCTGAGCCAAATACATTTTCATTCAACTCACCAAAAGGGGCTTGTCAATCATGTAACGGATTGGGAATTACCAATGAAGTAAATTTAAAAAAAGTAATTCCAGATGAAACCATTTCTATAAAAAATGGCGGAATTATTCCTTTAGGAGAACAAAAAAATAGTTGGATTTTTAAACAATTGCAACTAATTGCAGAACGCTACAATTTTAAATTAAATAATCCGATTAGTAAAATTCCTAAAGAAGCAATCGATATTATTTTAAATGGTGGAAACGAAAAATTTAATATAGAATCAAAATCTGTTGGCGTAACTAGAAATTATGAAATTGATTTTGAAGGCATTATTTCATTTATCAACAGTCAATATAAAAACAGCGAATCTACTTCTATAAAAAGATGGGCAAAAGATTTTATGGACGAAGTTTCGTGTTCTACATGCAACGGAAATCGCCTAAAAAAAGAAGCCTTGTATTTTAAAATACTCGATAAAAACATTAGCGATTTAGCCAAAATGGACATCACAGAATTGGCACGTTGGTTTGACAAACTCGATAAGAAAATCTCTAAAAGGCAGTTAACAATTGCTGAAGAAATTTTAAAAGAAATCAGAACTCGAATTCAGTTTTTACTAGATGTTGGTTTAGATTATTTAAACTTAGACAGAACTTCAAAATCCTTGTCTGGCGGAGAAGCGCAACGTATCAGATTGGCAACACAAATCGGTTCTCAACTAGTTGGCGTGTTGTATATTTTAGATGAACCAAGCATTGGTTTGCATCAAAGAGACAATCAAAAACTAATCGATTCTTTAATCAAATTAAGAGACATTGGAAATTCGGTGTTGGTTGTAGAACACGACAAAGACATGATTGAAGCTGCTGATTTTGTATTTGATATTGGCCCGGGAGCTGGAAGACATGGCGGAGAAATTGTCAGCGAAGGAACTTTTGAGGAATTAAAAAAACACGACACCTTAACTGCCGATTATATCACAGGTAAAAAAGAAATTGCGGTTCCTACCAAAAGAAGAAAAGGAAACGGGAAAAAAATTCAATTAAAAGGTGCAACCGGAAATAATTTAAAAAATGTTTCGGTAGAGTTTCCTTTGGGAAAAATGATTTGCGTTACTGGAGTTTCTGGAAGCGGAAAATCAACCTTAATCAACGAAACGTTGTACCCCATTTTAAACGCACATATTTATCGTGGCGTAAAAAAACCAATGCCGTACAAAAGCATCAAAGGGTTAGAACATGTAGATAAAGTTATTGACATAGATCAATCTCCAATAGGGAGAACTCCACGTTCAAATCCTGCAACATACACAGGTGTTTTTGGTGAAATCAGAAGTTTATTTGCACGCACACCAGAAGCTGCAATTCGCGGTTATAAACCAGGAAGATTTTCTTTTAATGTAACTGGCGGAAGATGTGAAACGTGTCAAGGTGGCGGAGTTCGAGTTATTGAAATGAATTTTTTACCAGACGTTCATGTAGAATGTGAAACCTGTCAAGGAAAACGTTTCAACAGAGAAACCTTAGAAATTCGTTACAAAGGAAAATCGATTTCAGATATTTTAGAAATGACCATTGATGATGCTGTTGTTTTTTTTGAAAAAGTTCCTAAAATCTACCGTAAAATTAAAACCATCAAAGATGTTGGTTTAGGCTATATAACATTAGGGCAACAATCTACAACGCTTTCTGGTGGAGAGGCACAACGTATAAAATTAGCATCAGAATTATCTAAAAGAGACACTGGGAATACTTTTTATATTTTAGACGAACCAACCACCGGTTTGCATTTTGAAGACATCAGGGTATTAATGGATGTATTAAATAAATTAGCAGATAAAGGAAATACTGTTTTAATTATTGAGCACAATTTAGATGTTGTAAAATTAGCAGATTACATCATTGATATTGGTATGGAAGGAGGAAAAAAAGGTGGAAAAGTTGTATGTTATGGAACGCCAGAAGAAGTTGCAAAACATAAAACAAGTTATACAGCTAAGTTTTTGAAAAAAGAAGTATCTTAGCACGTTTGCCAAAAAAGTAATTTGGCAAGAAAAATTATATTAGAATCATTTAAAAATAGAGATTATGGATCCGAAGGAAGAGAAATTAATTAGAGAGAAGTTAGGACAAAAAACGTGGAATGAAATAAAGTCAAACGATTCTTGGGCAATTTTTAAAATCATGTCAGAATTTGTTGCAGGATATGAAAAATTAAGTAAAATTGGACCTTGTGTTTCAATTTTTGGATCTGCAAGAACAAAACCAGAAGACAAGTTTTATAAATTAGCAGAAGAAGTGGCTTTTAAATTAACTCAAAATGGTTACGGAGTTATTACAGGTGGCGGACCAGGAATAATGGAAGCTGGTAATAAAGGTGCGCACAGAGGAAAAGGAACTTCGGTTGGATTAAATATAGAATTGCCTTTTGAGCAACATTTTAATCCTTGGATAGATAGCGATAAAAACTTAGAATTCGATTATTTCTTTGTTCGTAAAGTAATGTTTGTAAAATATTCTCAAGGATTTATAGTTATGCCTGGAGGATTTGGAACCATGGATGAATTGTTTGAAGCAATTACCTTAATTCAAACTAAAAAAATTGGCCGTTTTCCTATCGTTTTAGTGGGTAAAGCTTTTTGGGGCGGATTGTTAGATTGGATAAAAAACACATTAATTGCGGAAGGTAATATTAGTACTGAAGATTTAAATTTATTTAGAGTTGTTGATACTGCAGATGAAGCAATAGATCACTTAAATAAGTTTTACGCAAAATACAGCCTAAAACCAAATTTCTAAAAATAGCTACATACTTTTTTTGAAATTTTTTCATTAATAACTTGTACCCTTTATTAAAAATTAATTTCGCCTTGAAACTAAAACAAGTCTTTGCATTTTTTCTTTTATTATTTGTGAATCGGATTTGCGCACAAACAAATTCGATTCGAATTAATGCGATTTTAGATGAAAAAAATGATGTATTAAAAATTCAGCAAGAGCTTGTTTATTACAATAATTCTAAACAAGCTTTAGGCGAAATTTATCTTCATAATTGGGCAAATAGTTTTAAAGACAAAAATACCCCATTAACAGATCGATTTATTGAAGATTATGATAAATCGCTCTATTTTGCAAAAGAAAATGAACGCGGATTTAGCAAGATTTTAAATCTAACGGTAAATTACAAATCGGTACAATTTACTACAGAAAAAAATGCCGTAGATATTATCAAAATAAAATTAAACGACCTTTTAAACCCTGCAGATTCTGTTGTAATAAAAGCTTCGTATACAGTTAAAATTCCCAATGCAAAATTTACTGGTTACGGAAAAACAAAAACAGGGTATCATTTGCGTTACTGGTATTTAACTCCTGCTGTTTTTACTACTGATTGGCATTTAATGAGCAATTTAAATATCGATGATTTATTTATAGACATTACCAATTACAACATTGATTTAAAAGTAGCAAAAAACACTTTTGTTACGAGTAATTTGTCACAAAAAAAAGCATCAAATTCGGTGTATAATTTATCTGGAAAAAACAAAACCGATATAATTGTAAGCATTGATAAAAAAAATAATTTTACGACTTACAAAACTGATGATATTGATGTTATAACCGACATCCCTTTTAAAGGAATCAACAAAAAACTAGCTTCTGATATTTTTAATAGAGAGATTTATTTTCTAGAAAATTATTTAGGTGAATATCCTCATAAAGAAATTTTAATAGACGAAATTTCTCAAAATAATAATCCCATTTATGGTTTAAATCAATTGCCTAAATTTTTAAGTCCATTTTCTGATGTATTTGATAGAGACATTACTTTTTTTAAAGCGATTTCGAGAAAATATATAGAAAACACGTTGCTTTTAAACAGAAGAACAGACTATTGGTTAATAGACGGAATTCAGACTTATTTAATGATTGAATATGTAAATACGTATTATCCAGATGTAAAGCTTTTAGGAACAGTTTCTAAAATTTGGGGAATTAGAAGTTTCAATTTTTCTAAACTAAATTTTAATGATAAATATCCATTTGTATATCAATTTAGTGCGCGTCAATTTTTAGATCAGGCATTAACAACAAGAGCAGATTCTTTATCAAATTTTAACAGGAAAATAGCCAACAAATACAAAGCTGGCTTAGGTTTACAATATTTAAAAGGATATGTTGGCGATTCTGTTGTCAAACAAAGTTTTAAAGAATATTACAAAACACATCTTTTAAAAATCAGTAAAAGTGCAGATTTTAACAACATCATTTCATCAAAAACCGATAAAGATTTAACATGGTTTTTTGGCGATTATATCAATACCAATAAAAAAATTGATTACACCATAAAAAAAATTGAAACAGCAAATGATTCTTTAAAAATTGACATTAAAAATAAAAGGAACATTACGGCTCCGGTTGCTTTATATGGCATAAAAAACAAAGAAATAAAGTTTCAAAAATGGTTTACCGGAATCGATTCTACAAAAACAGTAACCATTGCAAAAGGAGATTTTGATAAAATTTCTCTTAATTACGAGCAATTATATCCAGAATACAACACCTTAGATAATTGGAAAAATGTAGAAAAAAGTCTTTTAGACAAACCGATACAATTAAAATTAATCAAGGATATTGAAGACCCGTATTACAATCAATTGTATTATCAACCCGAATTAAGTTACAATTATTATGACGGAATTACACTTGGATTAAAACTGCACAACAAACCAGTAATTCCAAGAAATTTTGTTTTTAAACTAGTGCCATCTTACGCAACAAAAAGTCAATCTGTAACAGGTTTAGCTTCTGTAATGTACAATCAGTATTTCGAGAAATCTAAAATTAGGCAAGTTGTTTATGGAGTTTCTGCAAGCAATTTTCATTACGCACCAAAATTATCTTACGGTATTTTTACTCCGTACGTTTCTGTTCTTTTTAAACGAAAAAGTTTACGTGATGTTGGCGGAAGCGCTTTAACCTTTAAATATGTTAATATTCATAAAGAAACGGCCCCTAACGTTCCTGTTAGAGAGCAAGATGTGTACAATGTTTTAAACGTAAAATACCTTTATTCTAAACCAAATATTATTGAAGGGATTTCCTACAAAATAAATACCGATATTTCTTCGAACTTCACAAAACTTTCTACCGATATTAGATACAGAAAACTAACCGCAGCAAACAGGCAATTAGATTTTAGATTTTTTGGTGGATTCTTTTTAAATAATAAAACTACTGGAAATTATTTTAGCTTCGGATTAGATCGTCCGTCAGATTATTTGTTTGAACAAAATTATTTTGGAAGATCAGAAAGTTCTGGGATTTTTAGTCAACAAGTTATTATCAATGATGGTGGTTTTAAATCTGTGTTGCCAACACGTTATGCAAATCAGTTTATGGTTTCTTTTAATTCTAGTATCGGACTTTGGAAATGGGTAGAATATTATACCGATGTTGCTTTTTTAAAGAACAAAGGGCAAGACACATATTTTGGGTACGAGAACGGAATACGATTTAACTTTATCCACAACATTTTAGAAGTTTATTTTCCGATGTACTCAAATAATGGTTGGGAAATAAATCAAGAAGCATATTCGAGCAAAATTCGTTTCGTGCTAACCGCCAAACCATCAGCTATTTACAACTTCTTCAGAAGAGGTTTTTTATAATCATCAGAAATTATTTTGTAACGTTTTGTTGCCAAAACTATAACATACCACAAAGCATTTGTTAAATTTTAAATTTATAAAAACTAAACTTTGTTTAAAAAAAACTGCCTAAAAAGGCAGTCTTTTTGCTTTCACATCAAAAATACACATACACTTAAAATTTTCTTTATTTATTTTTCATTTTAAAAAAATACCTAAAGAATTAATAGACAAACGGTTATTAAAAAACCACTGTAAGTTTCATCATCCAATACCTATTCTTCCTCATAATTCCAATAAATTATTAAGTATATTCGATTTATATTTCCCTAATGATGAAACTAAAACTAATAGGATTCTTTTTATTATTTGGCTGTGTAACATCCTTTGCACAGTACAAAGAAATGCTTCACAAACCTTATAAAGATAAGATTGAAGCTATAGATGTACTGTATAGAAATACCATAAACAAAAACAAACAAGATTCTTTATATATTAAAACCTACACTCAAGAAATGGAGCAATGGGCTTTAGCAAATAATGATCAAGAGCTTGCTCTAGAAGCAGAATTATTACGTGCATACGCTAATTGGTTTTTTTACGGAGATAAAAGACTAGAACTAATTCAAAACCTAATTGATATTGCCCAAAAAGGTAATACATACAAAGTTTATCATATAGAAGAGCGCGCAATACAAGTTATTGCTACACATTATTGGTCTTTTAAAGATTATGAAACTGCCTTTGAATGGTTGTTACAGTCTGCTAAAATTTTAGATAAAATGGAGCCTGAGAGTTTTCCTAATATGGCTAGTCATTTAAATTTTATTGGTCGTTCTTATTATCACTTCGAAGACTACACAAATGCACTTACTTATTTTATAAAATCAAGCAACATAAAAAAAACAGCATTTAACGCTACGGAGATTCTTGGAGCACAAAATACCGTTGGATTGTGTTATCAAAAATTAGGAGAATTTGAACTTGCTAAAACCTACTTCTTTAAAGTGATCAATGATACTTCCCCACATAAAAATACAGCTTGGATAGGTATAGCTTCAGGTAATTTAGGATATAATTATTATTTGGAAGGAAATTTTGAAAAAGCAATTCCCTTATTTAAGAAAGACATTGAAGAAGCCTTAAAAAATGAAGATTATGGTCTTGCTTCAGGATCTGCAACACCTCTTGCAGATATCTATTTAAAGCAACATAAATTCACAGAAGCTAAACAAAAAATTGATGAAGCTAGAAAGTACATCAAACTATCTAAGCAAACAGATCGCCTTCATAAATTATATCCGATAATGAGTAAATGGTATGCTGCAAACAATCAGTTGGTGCTTAGCACAGCATATTTAGATTCTACAATGATTGCAATAAACGCCTACAATGAAAAATACAGTGGTATAAAATTATTGAGAGCCAATCAAAAAGTTGAAGCGAAAGAACGTGAATTAGAAGTTGGAAAATTAAAAACAGAAAGTAAATTAAAAATCACTCAACGTAATTTTATCATCATTATCATTGCACTCTTACTAATAGTTAGTATGTTCTCTTTTTGGTTTCGAAATCAGTACCTTTTAAAAAAACAAGAAATTAAAGAACTGGCTTTAGATAAAACACAAAAAGAATTAGAAAAGGCTGAAAGTCAGTTAAAAAATCTAACAATAAAAATACGTGAGGACAACAGGTTAATTACAGAGTTAAAAAAAGACAAAGTTTCTAAAAATAGTGCAAACATACTTTCTGATCTAAAAACTAAAAATATTTTAACTCAGAATGATTGGAGTAAATTTCAAAGTACTTTTAAAAAAGTTTACCCTAATTTTATCTCCTCATTTACAGCGGCCTACCCAGATATAAGTCAAGCCGAAATTCGTTGTTTATGCTTAGAAAAACTTCAGTTAACCAATAGCGAAATGGCGCTAATCCTAGGGGTATCTACAAATACAATTCGTGTAACAAAACATCGTATTCGAAAAAAACTAAACAAGCATACAGAAAAAAGTTTAGAGAAACTTCTCCAAGAATTTGGGTAAGTAATAAATTTACACTCACGAACAAACCTATTGAATTTTAATTGTGATAATTACTAAATTCACGACTGGCGTTAACAATTGCATTATCCTCAGTAAAATATTCATAATTCCGTGTTTTATTATGATATCATCAACAAAACAAAATATTTTTAAATATCAACGAAAAACACTACCTTTGCAAAACACGTAATACACTTTATAAATATGACAAAAACAACTACAAAACCAACTACTAAAGAACTCTCTTTTAATGATTTTAAAAACGAAGTTTTAAATGATTACAAAATTGCACGTATTAGTAGAGAATGTAGTTTGTTAGGTCGTAGAGAAGTGCTAACCGGAAAAGCAAAATTCGGAATTTTTGGAGACGGAAAAGAAGTGCCACAATTGGCAATGGCAAAAGCGTTTCAAAAAGGAGATTTTAGATCTGGTTACTACAGAGATCAAACGTTTATGATGGCTTTGGGCGAACTTACTGCACAACAATTTTTTGCTGGTTTGTATGCACATCCAAGTTTAGACGCAGATCCAATGTCGGCCGGAAGACAAATGGGCGGACATTTTGCAACGCATAGTTTAGAAGAAAACGGAGATTGGAAAAATCTTACAAAACAATACAATTCTAGTGCCGATATTTCTCCGACTGCCGGACAAATGCCTCGTTTATTAGGACTGGCTCAAGCTTCAAAAATTTACAGAAATGTAGAAGAATTAAAAAACGCTTCTCATTTTTCTACAAACGGTAACGAAATTGCGTGGGGAACAATTGGTAACGCAAGTACAAGTGAAGGCGTATTTTTTGAAACGATAAATGCTGCTGGTGTTTTACAAGTACCAATGGTGATGAATGTTTGGGACGATGAATACGGAATTTCGGTTCACGCTAAATACCAAACAACAAAAGAAAGTATTTCTGAAATTCTAAAAGGTTTTCAAAGAGACGAAAAAAATAACGGTTACGAAATTATTGTTGTCAACGGATGGGATTATGTACAACTAATTGATGTCTATCAAAAAGCGGCAAAAATTGCAAGAGAAGAACATGTTCCGGTTTTAATTCACGTAAAAGAATTAACGCAACCACAAGGGCACTCTACTTCTGGTTCTCATGAGCGCTACAAAGACGCAGATAGATTAAAGTGGGAGCAAGATTTTGATTGTATCGCAAAAATGCGTTCTTGGATTTTAGATTTTGAACTAGAAGATAGCAATGGAGAAATTTTAAAGTTTGTTGCTTCAGAAGAAGAATTAATAGCGCTAGAAAAAGAAGCAAAGAAACACGTAGGTACAGCAAAAAGAAATGCTTGGAATGCCTATCTAAATGAAATAAAAGACGAAGTAAAAATTGCCGTTAGCTTACTAGAACAAGTAGCAAATAAGAGCAGCAATAAATCTTTTATTTTAAAATTAAAGAACGAATTGGAAGCAATTTCAGAACCTATCAGAAAAGATGTTTTAATTGCTACACGAAAAACTTTACGTTACATAAAAGATGAAACTTTTACCGAAAAAACTGCTTTACAAAGTTTTATCAAAAATAAAATAAACCAAGGGTTTGATTTATTCTCGACACATTTATTAAGCGAAACAGAATTAGCAACAACAAATATTCCTCCAGCATCACCAACATATAATTCTGAAAAGACATTAGTGGATGCAAGAATTATTATGAGAGATAACTTTGATGCTATTCTTAAAAAACATCCAGAAGTTTTAATTTTTGGAGAAGATGCTGGCTTTATTGGTGATGTAAATCAAGGATTAGAAGGCTTACAAGAAAAATATGGAGAGCTTAGAGTTTCTGACACAGGAATTAGAGAAGCAACCATTCTTGGTCAAGGAATTGGAATGGCAATGCGTGGTCTAAGACCCATCGCAGAAATTCAATATTTAGATTATTTATTGTACGCTTTGCAAATTATGAGCGACGATTTAGCAACGCTTCGTTATAGAACTGTTGGCAAACAAAAAGCGCCATTAATTATTAGAACGCGTGGTCACAGATTAGAAGGGATTTGGCATTCGGGTTCTCCGATGGGCGGAATCATAAATAATGTTCGCGGAATGCATGTGTTGGTTCCTAGAAACATGACCAAAGCCGCCGGTTTCTATAATACTTTATTAGAAGGCGATGATCCAGGATTGGTTATAGAATGTTTAAACGGCTATCGATTAAAAGAAGAATTACCAACCAATTTAGGTGATTTTAAAACAGCTATCGGAGAAATTGAAGTCATAAAAGAAGGAAAAGACATTACAGTTGTTTCTTACGGATCTACTTTAAGATTGGTTGAAGAAGCTGCAAAAGAATTGCAACAAGTTGATATTGATATAGAAATTGTTGATGCACAAAGTTTATTGCCTTTTGACATCAATCATGAAACAGTAAAAAGCATTGCAAAAACTAACAGATTATTGGTTGTTGATGAAGATGTTCCTGGCGGAGCTTCTGCCTACCTATTGCAAGAAATTTTAGAAAATCAAAACGGATATCAATATTTAGACAGCAAACCAACAACGTTGACTTCTAAAGCGCACAGACCAGCTTACGGAACTGATGGAGATTATTTCTCTAAACCTTCTGTTGAAGATGTTTTTGAAGCTATCTATAAAATAATGCACGAAGCAAATCCTGCAAAGTATAAAAGTTTGTACTAGTTAAAAAGGTTTCGACTCCGCTCAACCTAACAATACGAATTTTTTAATAAACTATTCCCTATTGCGCATTGCAAACATCGTTTCTTTGCGCAATACTTATTTTTAAGCTGCAACAACGCTTGGGTTTCTAAAGCATTTTTAGAATGAATCTCCAAATCTTTAAATTTAGAAATGATCGAATTTTGTTCAGGCTTTAACTGCTGAATTAACATTAAGAATTGAGCTTCCTCTACTTCTCCTCTACTTTTTAAATAGTTGAATTTCAAAGGAATTATCGTATTAATCAACAATAAATCTACAAAGGATTTTGTTATATTTTTTGCACTTTTCAATCCTGTTTTCTGAAAGGTATAATGTGTTTTCCAAAAATCATTCAACTCAATAATAAAAAATTGGTACATTTCTTTTACATCTTTAGTTTTCATCAACTTAGAAAATAAATTTTGCTGTTTGTAGTACAAAGAAACCAGTTGCGCTATTCTTATGGTTGGAAAATTTGTTGGACGCATTCTAAAAAATTGAAATTGTCCATTGTGAATTGGTTGCAACTTGAATTTATGTTTTAAGTACTCATATTCAGTTTTTAAATCAATGGTATATTGTTCTTCTGATGTCTTTTCTAAAAAGCCAGCTTGACCAAAAAACAAAGCTTCCAATTGAAATGCATCCTTATGTAACTTTCTAACAATAGAAAAATCAACAGAATTCGCCAGGTTTAAAAATGCTTCTGCATTGGTTTTTAATCCGAAGTTTTTTGCTAATAATTTAAATAATACCGCTTCATAATCAGAATTTGAATCGTTTAATAATTGATTTATCAATACTGATTTCTCTTCCAATCGTTCGAAAAACAAACTCTCTTTCCAATTCTCAAACACAAAAGAATCAATCGTATTAATTGCGTTTTCACAAGGAATCCAACGTTGCTCTTTTGAATACAATTTCTGATAGTTGAACAACAAATCTTTGGCAACTAATTTAGAGAGGTTTATGGTTGATAAAGACAAATTATCTTTTGTAAAAACTTCAGCATCATCCTCCCAAACCACGTGTAAAATAACGGAATCGTAATTAGGATCTTTCTCGTGTTGATGCACATACCAATCAGAAGATTTTACATGAATCTCAACATTTCCTCCCCATAAAATATCCTCAATTTTAATTTTAGCGTTTAAAAAATCTGGCCCAGAATTGGTATTATAATTCCCAGGAAAAACAATTTCAATTTGATTAAATTCTGTGGATTGTAAATTTGTTTTAGAAAACAATTGGTGTCTCCACACATACTGTAGAAAATCTTCCTTCATAGCTAAATATTTTTCTTTTTCGCCAATCAATTTAGAAAAAAAAGTTGAGTAAAGAAAAAATCTATATGTACATTATGAAATCTAATCGACTAACTTCTGTATTAAAATGAATTTATAGTACTTTTGTTCTGTTAAAAAACACCGAATGAGCATTATAAAAAATTTAGAATGGCGGTATGCAACAAAGAAATTTGATGCCACAAAATTGCTGTCAGATTCACAGATTAATACCTTAAAAAAAGCGTTTAATTTAACCGCAACTTCATACGGTTTACAGCCTATAAAAATGGTTGTTGTACACAATAAAGAGATTCAAAAAGAATTGGTTAAACATTCTTGGAATCAGCAACAAATTGCACAAGCATCTCACGTTTTAGTGCTTTGTATTCAAAAACATATGTCTAGCGATGATGTTGAGAATTATTTTTCTTTAGTCAAAAAAATTAGAAATACACCCGATGAAATTTTAGATCAATTTAAAAACTACTTAAAAAATGATTTTGAAACAAAATCAGAAGAAACGATACATTCTTGGATGAAAAATCAAGCGTATATTGCTTTAGGAAATTTAATGACGGTTGCGGCATCAGAAAATATAGATTCTTGCCCAATGGAAGGTTTTATTCCTGAAAAATATGATGCCCTTTTAAATCTTGGTAAACACAATTTAAAATCGGTTTTAGTACTTCCTGTTGGATTTAGAGCAGAAGATGATTTTATGAAAGACTTGAAAAAAGTTCGTAAAAACACCGACGAAGTTATTATCGAAATCAACTAATAATTTGCTTGATAAAAAAACTTCTCGATGCTACTTGAAGTAATTTTTACACTATGTTTTGTCGAACAGAGTCGAGACCTTTTACCAGCTTTTATTTTATAGAACAAGAGTAAAACTTTACTTTTGAAACACAAAAAACACACACAATGAACACAGAAATAAGAAACTTAGCGCCAAAAGCCGTTTGGAAGAATTTTGCAGATTTAAATGCAGTACCAAGACCTTCAAAAAAAGAAGAAAAAGTGATTGCTTTTATGGTTGCTTTTGGCAAAAAGCTAAACCTAGAAACAGTTGTTGATCCTGTTGGAAACGTTATCATTAAAAAACCAGCAACTGCTGGATTTGAAAACAGAAAAACAATCGTGATGCAAAGTCATTTAGACATGGTGCATCAAAAAAATTCTGACACTGATTTTGATTTTGATTCGCAAGGCATAGAAATGTATGTTGATGGTGATTGGGTTACCGCTAAAGGCACCACTTTGGGCGCAGATAACGGCTTAGGAGTTGCTGCAATTATGAGTGTTTTAGAATCAACAACAATTGACCACCCAGCTATTGAAGCGCTATTTACAATTGATGAAGAAACTGGAATGACAGGCGCAAAGGGTTTAGAAGCTGGATATTTAAGCGGAGAAATTCTATTGAATTTAGACACTGAAGAAGATGATGAAATTGGAATGGGTTGCGCTGGCGGAATTGATGTTACAGCAAAAAGAACGTATGCTGAAGAAACTATTTCAGAGAACACCTTGGCTTTTTCAATTTCCGTAAACGGATTGAATGGTGGTCATTCTGGAATGGATATTCACAAAGGACTAGGAAATGCAAATAAAATAATGAACCGTATTTTATTTGATGGTTTTGAAAACTTTGGTTTGCGTATTTCAGAAATTAATGGAGGAAGTTTAAGAAATGCAATTCCAAGAGAAAGCAAAGCAATAGTTGTTATTGATGCCATTTCTAAAGAGCCCTTCTTTTTTGAAATGAATGAACTCATCAATAATATTTATGCTGAATTTAAAAGTGTTGAACCTAATTTATCCATCGAAATATCAGAAACAAATGCACCTGAAAAAGTAATGAAATTAGGTGTTCAAGAAGGATTTATAAAATCAGTTTACGCTACTTTAAACGGAGTTTATAGAATGAGTCCAGACATTAGCGATTTGGTTGAAACTTCAAATAATATTGCAAAAGTTGTTGTTAAAGACGGAGAAATTTTAGTGAATTGCTTAACGCGTTCTTCATCAGAAAGCAATAAAATAGACTTGGCAAATTCTATTCGTGCTGCTTTTGAATTGGCTGGATTTGACGTTACTTTTTCTGGTGAATACCCAGGTTGGTTACCAAATATACATTCAGAAATTTTAAAAACCTTAGATGGTTTATACGAAAAACTACATGGAGAAAAAGCAAAAATTGCTGCTTGTCATGCAGGATTAGAATGTGGAATTTTAGGGCAGAATTATCCAGAAATGGACATGGTTTCATTTGGACCAACTATTAGAGGTGCACATTCTCCAGATGAAAGAGCAAGCATTTCATCAACTCAGAAATTCTGGAATTTTTTACTAGAAATACTTAAAAACATTCCAAATAAAGTATAAAAATTACAAAAGCCACTTCAAATGGTAAGGAGTGGCTTTGTTTTAACAAGAAACTTTTAAAGATAGTTTTTAAAAAAAAATTGTTAGAATTTTTTTTTGATTTTTATAGAACAATTAAATATAGAGATCCATACATATTCCATATAACACTTTCCACATAGATAAAATTTAAACCAAAAAATACTGCTTTGTCTAATTCTACTTTTCGATTTACAAGAAGGACACCTTTTCACTTTTTATAAATTTATTTGGAAAAATATTGGTTTAACATTTTTGTCAAGTATTAATTACAGTTTAAATTTTATTTTCCTTTGTAAATTTTATACACTTTACTTTTATTTTCTGCTTGTACTTTTACTAAATACAATCCTGATTTTAAACTAGAAAAATCAATCTCAATACTAGTTGAACCATACTTTCTTTCAAGAATTTTTTGACCAACTAAATTAGAAATAGTTATTTTATCTATTTTTCTCTGCCCTTTGATATGCAAAACATTACTAACCGGATTTGGATATACTTTTAATTCATAAAAATTAAATCCTCTAATGATAATGCTGTGCTTGTTTTAAAACTCTTATTCATACCATATGACAATCCTTTAGAGTTTATTGCATAAGCTTTAAACGAATTTTTGGTATTGGCAGTTAAGTTTGTTATAGCTTTTGAAAAAGCGCCTGTACCAGTTCCTATTGTTACTTTTGTAACACCAAAACCTACATCTGTTACATTGTATACTAAATCTACTCCGGTAGCCGTACCAGCAGCATTGATTGCTGTAATATTAATCTGCACACCAGTAATTGCTGTTGATCCACCTTCACCATCATTTGCGACTGGACCAAGATTTGTGTCATCAGCTGTATCAAAATTAATCGTTTGTGCGCAAGATATCTGACTAAAAGCATTGCTAAAAAAGAATATGCTTGCAAATAAAATGATATTGAAAAATATTTTTTTCATGATGGCAGGTTTATAATTCTACTATCTATAAAAATACACTTGACTAATAAAGAAAGGTTGAAAAATGTCGTAAATAGCTATTTTTTTGTCGTAAGCAAACGACTTTAGTCGTAAAATTTACTTTTATAAAATTTCAAAAACCTAAAACAGCTCTTTTTTTACTGTATGTACAAATGAGGAAGAAACAGGGATTTCTACGTCAGCAATTTTAATTATTTTGGTAGAAAATGCAGCAATAAAGTTTTTATTTACAATGTAAGACCTATGTACTTGAAGAAAATCATCTGTAACTTGATTTAAAAACTCTTGCACAGTTGCTCTCATTATCTTTTTACCACTATGCGTATGTAGTATTAAATAATGATCTTCTTTTTTAGCATATAAAATATTCTCTATATCTATTTTTACTGATAAGTTTTTTTCTTTTACAACAATTTTTCTTTTGATTGATAACTTCGCTTTTACCAATTCTAATGCAATGAACAAATCTTTATCTTGAAAAGGCTTCTGTATATAAGCAATTGGATTGGTGTTTATTGCTTCTTTTATATTTTTATCATCTGAAAAAGCGGTAAGGTATATTACGGGTGTTTCTATCTGATTTCCCAACCAAATACCTGTTTTATCACCCTCTACCCTAATGTCTAAAATTGCCAAATCGGGGGAAAGCTTATGAATTTCTTTCAATGCTTTTTCTGCATTCGTTTGCATACCAACAACAATACAATTCAAAGACTCTAAAGACTGCTTTAATACCTCTTGGGTTATAATCTCGTCTTCTAAAACATATACCCTTAAAAATTTCATATTCTTATTTTTTGTAATACTACTTTTTTAGGCTTAAATTTACCCTAAAAGGTCGTTAAAAACATTTCTTTGTCGTGAAATCTATTTTAACCCCTTAGGAAAAGTCAACTCAAAACCAAAATTATTATCTTTTTGTATTTGATACGTTCCTTTTAATTGAGTAGCCATCATATGTACAATTTTCATTCCCATAGATATTTTGTTTCCTTTTTTTTCTTTAAATATTCCATTATCTGAATATAAAAATTTAAAACTATTTTCCTCTTCTATAAATCCAACATTTATTTGAGATCGTTGTTGATTATTAAACGCATGTTTGTATGAATTGCTAATTAATTCATTAAGAATCAACGCTAATGGAATCGCTTTATCCATATACAAATTCACATCATCAACATTATATTCATATGTCGCCGGAACTAGAAATAATGTTTTATTATAATTAATAATTTTATTAAAGTGTTTTTTAACTGATACAGATTCTTGATTATCTGAGCTATAAAGTATATTATGAATTCCAGCAATTGACTCAATTCTACTTTGACTATCTTGTAATTTTGCTTTCAATTCAATATTATCGCTATTACTTGCTTGTAAGCTAAGTAATCCAGAAATAACTTGTAAATTATTTTTAATTCTATGATGAATTTCTAACATCATGGCTTCTTTAATTTTTGCTTCATTTATTGCAATTGTATTTTCTGTATGAAGTTTCTCTTTTTCTTTAAGTTGATAAAAGAAATAACTTAAAACACTTAAAACAACAATTACAACCATTAATGCAAACCACCAAGTTTTATAAAAAAACACTTTTGATATTATTTTTAACTCTACCGTTTTTCCAATTTTTTGATTTGCCAAAGTAAGCGATTCAACTTGCAAAGTATATTCACCTGAAGCTAAATTAGAAAATATAATTTCATGTCCATTGTATAAGCGAATCCAACTAGACTCTTTATTCTTCTCTAACAATCGATATCGATATTTTATATCGCTTGGATTTACAATACCCAAAACGGAAACTGTAGCCGTAAACCGTTGGTTTGATGGTGGTAATGTTAACTGCTTTAAGTTATTTAACTTCTTTGAAGAACTTATGGTATTCCATTTTTTATCATAAGTATTAAAAGAGGAAACAGAAGAAATAATTGGTTTTAAATTTAACGAATTTTCTTCTAATTCTTTTGGATTGAAAAAACTTACTCCTTTAAAACTACCAATAAAAATATTTCCTTTTTTATCTTTAAATGTACTATATCTATTTCCTTCTAATTCATCAACCCCATCCTTTTTAGTGTATCTTTTTACAATTTTATTTTGGGGATCAAATGAAACAATTCCTGCATAAGTATTTAACCATAATTTTTTATCATTATCCTCTTCAATTCCAACAACTGATGCTTTTAAAGCCTCCTGATAAAATAATTTTAGCGTATTGTTTTTATCATCAAATTGATAAATTTTTCCAAATTTGGTGGTAACCAATACACCATAATTTAAGGTGTATTTTATAGAGAGAAAATCTTCTGCTTTTACTTCGTCAAATTCAAAAACATCAAAGTTTCCTTTTTCATATTTAAAGATTCCTTTTGTGGTTGTGGCAAAAACTTTTTTTCCGTCTGTAGCAAACTCTTTTACAATAATTTCATCTGAATTTTCAACTTCGGTATATACTTTATCTTGAATACTAAATTTAAAAATCCTTCTATTATCACCTCCTTTAAAAATAGTATCACCAACTTGTATCATTTCTACAGATGGATGTTCGGTGTTATTTACGGATAAAATAGTATAATCTTTATCACTAATAAAAATGTTCCCGATATCATTTGTGATAATTAAAGAGTCTTTTAATATGATATCTCTTGGGTACAGAATTAATTGAGTTTTATTTTTATTTTTAAACTGAATTTCTTTTTCAATTCCTTTTTGAACATCAACTTCATAAAAACCTTCAGAATCTGTTGCTATAATATACTTATTGTCATCCAGTTGATTTATAGCCCGAATACTTCTATTTTTTAAAAAAGTTTTAATTTTATAATCTTCAAAAAAATACAATTCTAATTTATTTTGAGATAAAACAGCTAAGTCTTTTCCTAATTCTCTATAACTTACAATAGGAAAATTATCTACATTAATTTGATTTTGAAGCTGGTATAAATTATTATTAATATCATATATATTAATCGTATATCCAATATTGTTTTTGATTAAAAATGCGATTTTATTTTCTCCTTCTGCAATAGGACTAGTATACAAAGGGTTATCAAGTTTTTTTGAATTCGTTTGCTCTTCAAATTTTTTAGTCTTTTTATTATATTTGAATTGACCATGCGAAGAATCAAAATAGAAATAGTGCTCTCCGTTTAAAATAAAATTACTATTGAGGGTTGATGGTAAAAAATGATTTTTATTGGCATCAATAAAATCGTCTTTCGTTAGCATTTTTAGAAACTTACCTCTGTTATCCAACAAGAAGAAATCTTTACTTGCTAATTTGGCAATTATCCTATTTCCGAAAACTTTGACACTATTTAAAAAAAGTGATTTATTTGGTTTGTCATATTTAATTGAGTCGATCATTTTAATAGACAAACCATCTAACTCTAAGCTAAATAACTTCTCTTTATGTGTTAACAATATTCTTGTGGTATTCTCAAAATAATAATACAGATCTGTGTGTCTATTCTTAATGATTTTATCATAGGCTAAAACTTTTTCAATATGTAACGTTTCAACATCAATAAAAAATAATTGTGCTTTCGAATTATTGCCAAACCAAAGTTTTAAGTATATACCTCCTTTTCTATTTTTAAACAAAGAGCCAATTGTGATTTTATTCTTGAATTTATAAGGTATTTTAAGTGTAAAAAAATTATTTCCATCAAATCTTTGTAGTATAATTTCTTTATCCCCTATCACAAATTCACTAGAAAGTTTATTTTCCCCTAAAATCCATAACCAACCATTTTCATCATAAATAGTTGATATTGGATTAGATATATTATACCCATTAAAAGATGTAAACTCTGTTTTCTTTAAAGAAGAAGTATTGTTGTTCTGAGAGTAAACTTCAGAGCTAAGAATAAAACTGTTCAGAAATAAAAAGAGTATGATTTTTTTCAACATTAATAAAATAAATATAACAAATATACTTTTTTGTGAATTATAAATGATAAAAAGCGTTATAAAAACCGTTGATAACTCAACGGTTTTTTTAAGTCTTACAATGTTCATTATCTTCAATAAAATAAATGTAAATATCTGATTTTTAGGTTTTTATATTTTTATTATTTTGTTAACATCTTTGATTTTAATTAACGACAAATAATCGTATTTTTACTTTTTATATAATCCGATATTTTAATGACTAAAATTATTGCAATTGCAAATCAAAAAGGTGGTGTTGGCAAAACGACAACTACGGTAAATTTAGCGGCTTCTTTAGGGGTTTTAGAAAAGAAAGTGTTGTTGATAGATGCTGATCCTCAAGCAAATGCTTCTTCTGGTTTGGGAATTGATGTAGATACTGTAGAAATTGGAACCTATCAGGTTTTAGAACATACAGCTTCTATAAACGATGCCATACAAAAAACAACATCTCCGAATGTAGATATTGTTCCTGCACACATAGATTTGGTTGCCATAGAAATTGAGTTGGTTGATAAAGAGCAACGAGAATACATGCTTCAAAAATCGCTCACAAAATTAAAAAACAAATACGATTATATTTTAATTGACTGCGCTCCTTCGTTAGGATTAATCACCTTAAATTCTTTAGTTGCTGCTGATTCAGTTATCATTCCGATTCAATGTGAATATTTTGCACTAGAAGGATTGGGTAAATTATTAAATACCATTAAAAGTGTACAAAACATCCACAATCCAGATTTAGATATCGAAGGATTATTATTAACCATGTTCGATTCTCGTTTACGCCTTTCTAATCAAGTTGTAGAAGAAGTTCGCAAGCATTTTAGCTCAATGGTTTTTGATACAATTATTAGACGTAACACACGTTTAGGAGAAGCTCCAAGTTACGGAGAAAGCATTATTGCATATGATGCTACAAGCAAAGGTGCTGTAAATTATTTAAGTTTAGCAAACGAAATTATTAAGAAAAACGCATAATGGCAAAAGCAACAAAAAAGCAAGCTTTAGGTAGAGGATTATCTGCTTTATTAAAAGAATCTTCGGCAGATATCAATTCTGTTTCAGACAAAAATGCCGACAAATTAGTTGGTACTATTGTAGAAATTGAATTAAAAAATATCGAAGTAAATCCGTTTCAACCTAGAACTTATTTTGATCAAGATGCTTTAAATGAATTAGCCAATTCTATCAAAGAATTAGGAGTTATTCAGCCAATTACCGTTCGTAAATTAGAAGGAAATAAGTTCCAGTTAGTTTCTGGAGAACGTAGATTCAGAGCTTCAAAATTAGTTGAAAAAACTACTGTTCCGGCTTATATTAGACTTGCCAACGATCAAGAAATGCTAGAAATGGCATTGGTAGAAAACATTCAACGAAAAAATTTAGATCCCATAGAAGTTTCCCTTTCTTATCAACGTTTAATTGATGAAATTCAATTAACTCAAGAACAATTAAGTGTACGTGTTGGTAAAAAAAGATCTACCGTAACCAACTATTTACGTTTGCTAAAGTTAGATCCAATTATCCAAACCGGAATGCGAGATGGGTTTATTTCAATGGGACATGGACGCGCATTGATTAATGTTGATTCTTCTGAAAATCAATTAAATATCTACACCAAAGTTGTGAAAGACAAATTGTCTGTTAGACAAACAGAAGAATTGGTTAAAAATATAAAAGAAGGAAATACCGTTACAAAATCAAAAAAACAAACGCCTAGTTTTGTAAAAGAATCTTTACCAGAATTGAACTCGTTTTTTGGTAGCAAGGTCGCAATTAGTTCTACTGCTAAAGGAAAAGGAAAAATTTCAATTTCATTTAAATCAGAAGAAGATTTTAATCGAATAAAAAACTTATTAAAGTAGTGTTATCACTAAAAAAAATACTTTTCTTTTTAAGTGTACTTATATCTTTTTCTATAAGCGCACAAAAAGATTCTACTCAAGTAGATGATCTTAAAATAAAAGGAAAAATCAAATTAAATAGCAATTATTTTAATCCGTTATCTCCATCAAAAGCGGCGTTTTACTCAGCAATATTTCCTGGTGGTGGTCAAATTTACAACAAGAAATATTGGAAAGCACCAATTGTTTGGGGAGCAATGGGAACAAGTATTTATTTGTATTTAGACAATAACAAAGAATACGACAGATATAGATCAGCATTTAAATTACGAGAAGCAGGCTTACAAGATGAATTTGCGGATATTGTTTCTAGAAACGGATTAATAAGCGCACAAAAAACATTAAAAAGCAATAGAGACTTGGCCATGTTAACGACCGTAGTTTTTTACGTTTTACAAATTGTAGAAGCAAGTGTAAATGCACATTTGTTGCAATTTAACACCAACGATAATTTATCGTTTACTCCAGTTATGATTCAGAGCCCAAAAACATATGGAATTCCGAAATTTGGATTAACTTTTAAATATTCTTTTTAGTATGAAAATAGCTTTATTAGGATACGGAAGAATGGGCAAAGAAATTGAAAAAATTGCCTTACAAAGAGGTCATGAAATTGTAATAAGATCAACTTCAAACTCAACATATATAATTACGGATGCCGATGTTGCTATCGATTTTAGCGTACCAACATCAGCAGTAAAAAACATCTCTAATTGTATAGAAAATCAAGTTCCTGTAATTTCTGGAACCACTGGTTGGCTTGAAAAATATGATGAAGTAGTTGATTTATGCAATGAGAAAAAAGGGGCCTTTATCTATGCATCAAATTTTAGTATTGGTGTCAATATTTTTTTTGAACTCAATAAACAATTGGCCAAAATGATGCATGCTTTAAGTGAGTATCAAATTTCTTTAGAAGAAATTCATCATACACAGAAATTAGATGCGCCAAGCGGAACAGCAATTACATTGGCAGAAGGAATTATAGAAAATAGCACTAAATCAGCATGGAAATTAGAAGGGAAAAAATCAGCAGAAATTGTTCCGATAACATCTAAAAGAATTGCAGATGTTCCTGGTACACATATTATAAATTACGCATCAGAAGTTGATTCTATAGAAATAAAACACACAGCACATAACAGAACTGGATTTGCATTGGGTGCAGTTGTAGCTGCAGAATGGATTCTGAATAAAAAAGGCGTGTTTACAATGAAAGATGTGTTAAACATTGGTTAAAGAATGTAACAATTCTTAACAAAACAAACTAATACACTATTATTACAATATTGTTTTCTTTAGCGGAAACAAGCAAAAAATACAGATTATGACATTTACAGAATGGTTTTTATTCTTTTTAGCAATACAAGCTATCCACTTTTTAGCTACTTGGAAATTATATATAAAAGCGGGTAGAAAAGCTTGGGAAGCAATTGTACCAATTTACAATGCAATTGTATTGATGCAAATTATAAATCGCCCGAAATGGTGGATAATCTTATTGTTTATTCCGATAGTAAACCTATTAATGTTTCCAATTATTTGGATAGAAACCTGTAGAAGTTTTAGTCATAACAAAAGACCTGATACAATTCTTGCGGTTGCAACTTTAGGGTTTTACCTATTTTATATCAATTATTTTTCTAAAAACGAATATGTAAAAGATCGAAGTTTAGAGCCAAGAAGTGTACTTGGCGAATGGATTAGCTCTATCGCTTTTGCAATTATTGCAGCCACTTTGGTTCATACCTATTTTATGCAGCCATATACAATTCCTTCTTCATCATTAGAAAAAACATTGTATGTTGGCGACTTTTTATTTGTAAGTAAGTTTCATTACGGAGCAAGAGTTCCGATGACAACGGTAGCAGCGCCAATGGTTCATGACACAATTCCTGCGATTCCAATTCCATTTATCGGACTAAATTTAACTCCTTCTTTTCAATCCTATCTTTCTCAATCAAAAGAAGACAAATATGAAGGTTCTTGGCTTAACAAACTATCACTACCATACATGCGTTTACCAGGAATTCAAAAAATAGAACGCAACGATATTGTTGTGTTTAGCTGGCCTGCAGATTCTTTAAATTTAATGTGGGGAGATAAATCTGGAAAATTCACCTACAAACCAGTTGATAAAAGAACCAACTATGTAAAACGTGCCGTTGGTGTTCCAGGAGATTCTTTAGAAGTAAGAGATGGTTATGTATTTATAAACGGAAAAAGAACCGTATTGCCAGATAGAGCTAAACCGCAATACTTTTTCACGGTTGACACAGGCGGACAACAATTTAGCCAAGGCGCTGCAAAAAGATATAATATTAGAGAATATGGATCTGAAAATGGAAAATATATTTTAAACCTAACTGACCAAGAAGCTGCTTTAATTAAAAATAACCCAATTGTAAAAAGTGTTGTTAAAAGAATAGAACCTAAAGGAACTTTCAACAAAGATTTATTTCCGCACAGTCCACATTATTTATGGACAAACGATAATTACGGCCCAATTTATATTCCTAAAAAAGGAGAAACCGTAGCATTAAATGAAAAATCGATGCCTTTTTACGAACAAATCATAAGAAGATACGAGCATAATAATTTATCAATTGTTGGAAATGATTATTATTTAAACGGTAAAAAAGCAACTTCTTACACGTTTAAGCAAGATTATTATTGGATGATGGGAGACAACAGGCAAAACTCATTAGATGCACGTTCTTGGGGTTATGTCCCATTTGATCATGTTGTTGGAAAACCTGTTTTTATTTGGTTAAGTTGGGATCCTAATGCAAAAGGATTTGCGAAATTTGCATCAATTCGTTGGGATAGGATGTTTACAACAGTTGGCGGAAGTGGAGAACCTGTTTCTTATTTTAAACCTTTTTTACTCATTTTAATGGGCTATTTTGCATTCAACTATTATCGTAAAAAGAAAAAAGCAACTAAATAATAAATGTCTTTACTAGTACCAACCTACTTCTCTCCTATTTCGCAATATATCGCTATTGCAAATACAGACGAAGTACTTTTTGAAGTAGAAGATAATTTTCAAAAGCAGACCTATAGAAATCGCTGTTATATTTATGGTCCAAACGGAAAACAATTATTAAATATTCCTGTAAAACATACATCCACTTCATCTAGAAAAAAGACAAAAGACACTTTAGTAGATAATTCTGTCTCATGGCAAAGTCAACATTTAAAATCGATACAAATTGCATATCGAAATTCGCCTTTCTTTGAATTTTACGAAGATGATTTACTGCCCATTTTAACAAATAAATACAAATACTTATTAGACGTAAGCATCGACACATATCTTTTTATTACTGATGCTTTACAAATAAATCAAGCATATAAAAAAACAAAAGAATACCAACTTTCCACTAAAAATGATTATCGATTTTTAGCAAATGCTAAACAAGAACATCACGGCAATTTTAAACCTTATATTCAAATGTTTGATGATAAATTTGGGTTTATTAAAGATCTTTCTGTTTTAGATTTACTATTTATGGAAGGTCCAAATGCAATTAGTTTTATAGAAAATAATGCGTTAACTTTGAAAGAATAAAATACTATTATGGATTTCGTTTCCAACTTTATAAATACATATTCACCTAATTTATCAAAAAAATCTAGGGTAATTTTTGAATCTAATATTCAATTCAAATTTTATAAAAAAGGAGATATAATTGTAAATGCTGGCGAAATTCCTACAAACTTTTACATATTAAAAACTGGCGTTTTAAGAAGTTTTTTAAGAGACTCTAAAGGTAAGGAACATATTAAAACTATTTACATTCCAATTACTACCTCTGGGTCTTTATCTTCGTTAATTACAAAAAAACCTTCAAATGCAATTTATGATTGTTTAACAGATGCTGAAATATTAGTTGGTAACTTTCACGAATTTATAAAGCAAACAGAAAAACATCATGATTTAGCTTTGCTTTACAATAGAGTATTGGAAAGTATATTTATTAGAACTGAAAAAAGAATTTTTGAACTATCTGTATTAAATGCTACAGAAAGATATATTAAGCTAAAAAAAGAAATTCCAAATATTAGTAATTTAATACAGCAATATCATATTGCTTCTTACTTAAATATTACTCCTGTTCAGTTAAGCAGAATTAGAAAAGAATTGTATTCTAAATGAAAAATTTATTAACATATGTTAACTTTTAACATTGGATATTCTTTTATCTTTGGTAGAAGAATATCCCTTGATGAATTTACTATCCCCTAGTTGTTTATTAAAAAAAGACTTGTTTAATCACAAGTCTTTTTTATTTTTACTAAAATGGATTTAAAATTTCTAGTACATTACAGTTTTCATTTTATTGTTCCTGCAATAATTGCCTTCCTATTTTTTAAAGAAAATTGGAAAAAAGTATACCTTATTTTTATAGCAACGATGTTGATAGATCTAGATCATTTATTTGCTAATCCCATTTTTGATCCGAATAGATGCAGTATTCATTTTCATCCTCTACATAGTTATATTGCAATCGTAATTTATTTTTTACTACTAATTTGGGAAAAAACGAGAATCCTAGCAATTGGATTACTATTACACATTCTTGCAGATACTATCGATTGCTTTTTATAAGTTTATCTATTATTGTATTGATATCAGAAGAAATTTTAAGTTTGTAAATACTAAATAAGTACAGTATCGTTATTAAAACTCCCTTTAATCCAATATTAATAATTGGGTGAAATTTAAAATCCCAAAAGAAGAACAAGCCATAAACAACACCTAAAACAAAAAGTAAATAGATTGTTTTTATTGTAAAAGGTACAATATTAAATTTCTTTTTTACGTACCAAATCTTAACTGTATTAAAAAACAATAAAACAATTAGTGTAGAGAGTGCAGCTCCATTCATTCTATAAATAGAAATAAGCCAGTTATTTAAAAGAATAACCGCCAGCGCCATCGCAATAGAATAGGGCAATAAAATTTTATAGTATTTAGAATTTGAAATGATTGCTCCGTTATTTCCCAAAGCCATAGTGTATAGTTTTGCTATAGAAATCATAAACACCACCCAAATTCCTTGAGAATATTTTTCATCAATCAATAAATATCCTTGGCTGATGTTTAAATTTATCAACAAGAAAAATAATCCGCAGATTAATAATAAGTTGATGGAAGTACTTTTGTACAATTTATTAATTTCAAGCGCATTATTTTCGTTTAAAGCCTTTGCTGTAATTGGTTGTACAATTTGCGCCATTGCTCTTCCAGGGGCTTCTAATAACGATGCAATATACACTCCGACAGAATAATATGCAGTGTACGCAATTGCTTCTTTTTGCGGAATCATAAACTTATCAATATCTAATAAAATTGCTCCTGCAGAGCCCGCTAAAATGATATACGAAGCATATTTAAACACTTCTTTATAATTATTTGGCAACTGAAAGGTAAACTTTGGCGTGTATAATTTAAGCGCATACAAAAGCATGATAAGTGCCCGAATAAAATACGCTCCAGTTAAATAATAAATAAATTCAACTTGATCAATTACTTTAAAAAAAACTAAGGTTAAAAGAAGCGTTACAGCAATTCTAGAAAACATTTCTTTTAATATATTTCCAAAAACCGATTGCAGTTGCACTTTAGCCCAAGCGTAAAAAATTTCGAAATATGCTGTGGCAACAGCTACTAAGTAAATAACCCAAGTAAACTCTTTTATAATCGGATTTTCTAAGGATAAATAGTTACTGATTTGCTCGTAAA
The DNA here is from genome assembly GCA_913065125.1 of uncultured Flavobacteriaceae bacterium. Lineage (GTDB taxonomy): Bacteria > Bacteroidota > Bacteroidia > Flavobacteriales > Flavobacteriaceae > Polaribacter > Polaribacter gochangensis. The sequence goes on from CAJYAG010000005.1 coordinate 154,609, forward strand.
AAACGGTTCCGAAAAAACCAAACGGCAATGCAATTAGCAAAGGAAACACCAACGATGAACTCAAAAACTTATCTTTTTCTAGCTTAGAAGTGTATGACGAAAAAAACTTGACAATTGAATACTGAACACCAAAAGCTGTTAATGGCATTAATAAATTTGCAGTTGATAACAAATACGTTACCAAACCGTAATACTCATCCGTTAAGAAGTTGGTATATAAAAACAATGCATTAACACCACCAATTCCGAATGCCGCAAACGTGATAATTGTGTTTTTAAACGATTGATTGAATACAATTCCCAATGAAAAAGTTATTTAGTTAACAATATTAAAATAGATTGATGAATACTTTCTCCAACTTGATTCCCAAACAGTTCTAAATTAAAATCCATTTCTGAATTTTTAAATTTATGAAATGCATTTATAATTTTAGTTTGATTACTTCCAACAATTTCTGCAAAACCGTTTTCCACCAACTCAACCCATTCTGTTTCTTCTCTTACAATTATGCAATTTTTTTTGTTAAAAAATGCTTCTTTTTGTAATCCGCCACTATCAGAAATTACTAGCGTACAATTTTTAAGCAACTCTAACATTGCAAAATAACCAACAGGGTTTATCAAAGTGATATTGGGTTGGATATTATTTTTTTCTAATATTTTTTTTGTTCTAGGATGCAATGGTAAAACCACTTTACAATCTTTATTAATTTCTTCTAAACCAGCAAAAATCGATTTTAAATTCTCAACATCGTCAGTGTTTTCTTGTCTGTGTATTGTTGCCAACACAAATTCATTTTTATTCAAATCTAAATCAGCAATGATAGAAGATTTTTCTGCGGATATTTGACTGTAATATTCCACTGCATCTTTCATTATATCGCCATTTTTTACAATTTTGATTGGCAAATTATCAAAGCCTTCTTTTTGTAAATTTTTGATAGCAGTGTCTGTTGGACAACACAACAAATCAGAAATTCTGTCTGTTAAAATTCGATTGATTTCTTCTGGCATTTTCATATTAAAGGAGCGCAAACCTGCTTCTATGTGAATTACTTTAATATGTAGTTTTTTAGCTGCTAAAGAACCAGCGATGGTTGAATTTGTATCGCCATACACAACAACTGCGTCTGGTTTTTCATCCAACAAAATGGTTTCTATTTTTTCTAACATTTGTCCAGTCATTGCACCATGACTTAAACTATTAATCGCCAAATTATAGGTGGGTTTCGGGATTTCCATTTCTTCGAAAAAAACTTCACTCATATTGGCATCAAAATGTTGACCAGTATGAATGATCACTTCTTCAATTTGATGGTGATTTTTAATCACTCTACTCAACACTGCAGCTTTTACAAATTGTGGTCTTGCTCCTAAAATGGTTACTATTTTTTTCATAAAATTCACAAAACGGTTTCTTTAATGATATTGGCTAATTTCTCTGTTAAATTTCTGCGATGATATTGCTCTATATTGCTAGAATTTGAAACTAAATTTCCTTTTATAAAAGAAGCATATAGATGTAAAATTTCTTTTTTTAAGTTTTCAACATCATTAAAATTCACAATAATTCCTGAATTTGTTTCTTTTAAAATCTCTGCCAAATCGCCATTTGTTGGTCCAATAGCTAAGATAGGACGTTTTGCTTGTAAATACTCAAATATTTTCCCTGTAATAACACCTTTTGCGCTTTTTACATTGTTTACTGCGAGTAATAAAACTTGTGATTTTTGTTGATATTTTGTTACTTCTTGATGCGAAACATATCCAATATCTATAATGCTTCTTATGTGATATTCTTCTAAACAATCGTGAACTTCTGGAGCTATTTTCCCTACAAACTGAATTTGGTAATCCGCTGCAAAAGCATCGTTTTCTTTACTAATTTCAGAAATTGCTTTCCATAATGAAATTGGATTTCTATCTGCATTCATCAATCCAACATGTGTAATGGTAAATTTCTTATCTAATGGTATAGTATCCGTTTTTACATCAGAATCAAAACCATTAGTAATGACATAAATGTTCTTTGAAAAATTAATAAAACGCTCCTTCATAGTTTTCCCGATAACTAAAACTGCATCTGATTTTTCTAAAACTTTTTGTTCTAATTGTTGATGTTTTTGAATTGATTTCTTGGTCAAAGGTAATTGCTCAAAATAATCTATTTCTGTCCATGGATCTCTAAAATCTGAAATCCATTTGATGTTCAAGTCTTTCTTCAATTCCAATCCGATTAAATGCAAACTATGCGGCGGACCCGAAGTTATGATTGCGTCTATATTGTGTTCTGATAAATATTTTTTTAAATACTTAACCGAAGGTTGTATCCAAAATTTACGTGCATCAGGAATAAAATAATTGGCTCTAATATATTGTAATATTTTTCCAAAAAAAGGAGGATTTGGATTTAAAAATCCTGCAGATTGTTGCGTGTTTTTCTTTTTAAAAAAGGAAAAAATAGTGTTTGGTTCCCAAATAGGTTGTTTTAAAATGGTAATATTTTTCGGGACCTCATCAAGAAAAGAAGTATCTAAAATTGGATATTTCGGATTGTCAACTGTAAATACAACAGGTTCAATTCCGAAATCTTGTAAATATTTAACAAATTTCAACCAGCGTTGCACTCCAGAACCACCAGAAGGAGGCCAATAATATGTTATAATTAGTACTTTCAATTACCTAAGTTATCGTATAAATGTACTAAGTTTTTTGAAGTAAATTCCCAATTAAGTTCACCATTTAAAGATTCGTGGTTTCCTTTTTTTGCTTTTTGCATTGCAGCATCGTAATCCGCATGAATATTTACAATTGAATTTGCAAAACTAGTTGGATTTTCTGATTCAAAATAAGTTCCGATTTCATATTGATGTACCAACCTTTTCATCGGTGCACAATTAGAAACCAACAATGGCTTTCCTGACAATAATATTTGAAAAAACTTATGCGGAACAGCACTTTCTGTGTGTTCATTAGAAATATGCGGAATGATATTTACTGAGGAATTCCTCATTATATTAACCACGTTTTTAAAAGGTTCGCTTCCTCTAATCTCTACAAAATCTTGCAAATTATTTTGATTGATGATGTTTTGCAAATGATTTCTAACATCCTTATTTGCCGGACCGACTAGTACTAAAAAAGCATTCGAAATTTTCTTAGAAATTTCTTTCATTCCTAAAATTGCTGTATGTAAACCTCTATGTGGACCAAAACCACCAACATAAGAAATGATGAATTTATTTTTTAAATCACTGAAATAATTCGAAGCTGAATCATCAAAATTCTTGATAAATTCTTTCTTCTCTGAATTCGGAACAATCACAATTTTACTTTCAGAAATGTTGTGTTGCTCAATCAATCGATGCTTCATTTCATCAACAACGGTAATTAAAATATCAAATCTTTTAATGATTCTAGATTCATAATTCCGCCATCTATTATAGCTAAAAAACAAGTGATTTTTTAATCTGATTACAGGGTTTTTACGCCAAGAAAACCACGTCATTAAAGCTGCTGGATAATTTTCATGTAAATCTAATACCGTTTTTAAATGATTTTTTTTTGCAGCTAAAAAGGCCGTTTTCGCCAAAGGTAAATCGTGAACATGTAAAACATCAATTTTATTTTCTTTGATAAAATATGGGAGTTGTTTTTTAAAAAAAGGATGTACAAAACCAACGGAAGCAATGACATCTATAATGCCTTCATGAGCCAAGCTTTTATATTCTATTTTACGAATAATTTGAACTCCGTTAACAACTTCATACTCTTTTTCGTTTGGATTTTTTTTACACAGTACAATAACAGAATGATTATTTTCTACCAAAGTTTCTGCTTCTTTACGAACTCTAATATCTGCCGGATAATTTCCGTTCAATAACATTCCAATGTTCATAAAGCTGTTTTATTTTTTCTTCTTTTCGTAAAAAAACCATCCTATCGGAATCATCAATAACAAGAAGTAGGAAGTTAATGTTATGGTATTTCCGTTTTTAATTGTTGTAGGCTCAAATTTAAAATCGATAGTATGTTTTCCTGCCGGAATTTCCATTCCACGCAATACATAATTCACTCTATAATGCGGAGATAACTTTCCATCTATATATGCATTCCAACCATCTTTATAATAGATTTCAGAAAAAACAGCAAACTGATTTTTTGCAGCATTAGATTGATATGTTAACGTTGTAACATCATAATTTGTGAGTTGAATTGTTGCAGTAGGATCTCTTTCGAAATTGTTTTTAACATCAAATTTACTTGCATCAATTACAGCTTCATATTTTGTTTTTAAAGAGTCTAATGCCTTTATTTCTTCATCTGCAGAAGCCACTAATTTTAAGTTTGACACATACCAAACGCTACCATTTGTATTTGGGTTTTCTTGTACACTTAAATTACCTGTTTGATCTGGAAAAATAAAATATTTGGCATTTAACATGTTCAACACTTCCATGTTGTTTTTTACTATCTGATAATCAAACAATTCTTGATAACGTCCCATTTTAGCAGCGTGATAACCACCAATAGAATTATGAAAATACGATGTTCTTCCGTCTTGTAACGGGCTTGGAAAATTGGCAACTCTATAATACCCTTTATCTTTTAAGATTTGCTTATCGATGTCATTTAATTGAAAAGGTTTTTCAATATTTCTGGCTTTTTCAAATGAATCGTTATTTACATAATTGATATTTACAGAAAGTAAGTCAACTAAAATGATGATAGCAAACCCTACAATTGCCTTCGTTTGATTCACTTTATTTTTAAGGAAAAACCATAAAATTGCAAACGAAATTGAAATCAAAATTAATGAACGTAAACTGTCTTGAAATAACATTGTTTTTCTATCAGAAATTAATGCATCAACCAAACCAGGAATTTGCTCATAATTATTGTCTCTAAATCCTTCAAAATCAAATAAACTGGATCCAAAAAGGGTAAAGAAAACTGTAATTCCTCCTAAAATATAAAATGCTTTTTTTAATGCATTCTTTTTCTCATCCGAAGAAATTTCTTTTGAAAAGAATTCTTTTAAAGCTAAAATTCCCAATAAAGGAACACAAATTTCTGCAATTACTTGAATCGAAGAAACTGCTCTAAATTTATTGTACAGCGGTACATAATCAATAAATAGATTGGTAATAATTTCAAAATTTTTACCCCAACTTAATACAATTGAAAAAATCGTTGCAGCAACCAGCCATTTCTTAAGCGTTCCTTTGATTAAAAAAGCACCGAGCAAAAACAAAAACACTAAAATTACTCCAATATACGCTGGCGCTTCAATAATTGTTTGATTTCCCCAATACGTTAATACCTGTTTTGATGCTTGCGATGCCTGAACAGGTCCAATTTGCGGATGTGATTTTAAGGTTTCATAAAAATTGGAGTTTTTCCCTAATTCCTCATAAGTTCCGCCTCCCATAAACCTTGGAATGAACAAATTAAACGTTTCGGTTAAACCATAACTGTATTCTGTAATATATTCTTTAGATAAACCTTCTGTAACTTGTTTGGGTGAACCATTTGGATCAATAGTTAATTCTGTTTTTCCCCGTGTACTATAACTTGCATATTCTTGCATTGCTAATAAACGAGTAGAATTTACACCAAGTCCCAATAACATTGCAAAAACAATAATTATTGATTGTTTAACAAAAGGTTTGTACGTTTTTTCTTGAATAGCATCAATTAGTTTTACAATTCCTAAAATCAATAAAATAAACCCTAAATAATAGGTCATTTGTGGGTGATTTGAATTTATTTCTAACGCCATTGCTATCGAAGTAACAACAAATCCGAGTAAGTACTTTTGTTTAAAAATCCAAATTACACCAGCCATTACCATTGGCATGTATGCAATTGCGTGCGCTTTTGCATTATGTCCTGCTCCAAATATGATAATTAAATAAGTAGAAAACCCAAAGGAAAGTGCACCTAAAATTGCCAATTTCCATTCTACTTTTAAAGCTGTAAGCAGTAAAAAAAATCCTAAGAAATATAAGAAAACATAATCTGCTGGTCTTGGTAAAAAACGTAAAGCGCTATCTAGAGTTTTTATATAATCATTCGGATAATAAGCACTTAATTGATATGCTGGCATTCCGCTAAAAGCAGCACCGGTCCAATAAGGTTCTTTTCCTTTTTCTGCTCTGTAATCTGCTATTTCTTTAGACATTCCTTTAAACTGAGTAATGTCGCTTTGTTTTATTTTTTGTCCTTTTAAAACCGGGTTAAAGTATAAAACTGATGCAATTACAAAAATGAGAATTGCTATTAAATATGGAAATGTTCTTTTAATTTTCATCTTATTCTACTTCTTCATAATCAACATATTCACCAACAGAATTATTGCTTTGATTCTTATTTCCTGGCTTTTTATCGATTATAGTTTCTCCAACTTTTACATTGGGTTCTTGTTGATTTTGGTGTTGATTTCGTGCTTTTTCTTGCATCTTACTCACCATTCTTTTCATCAAGTATGGAGCAAAAAGTTTAGCCAAATACTTAAACACATAATAAACCAATAAAATAATAGCGATTGTTCTTAATAAACCCATTTGTACTGTAACTGCTTTTTATAATTCGAAAAATTACTTCAAAAGTAACAATTTGAGAGCAACTTTAACGTTAAGTTTATACAAAAAACATCGCGAAAGTTTAAAAAAGCAATTTCTTAAATATGACGTGTGCTTTTTTTGCTGTATGTTTGTGTTTATCTGCAAAAAGACAGCGTATAGATGATGAATTACCCCAAAAATGAATATGAATAAAAAGATTCTTTTTTTCTTTTTTTTATGTAGCAGTTATCTTTTAAATGCTCAATACACAAATGTAATTAACTCTAACAGACCTGGTTTTTCTGAAAGTCCGTATAGTGTTGGCTCTGGCATTTATCAAATAGAAACTGGTTTTTTTTATAATTCCTCTAAAATTGTTAGAACCTTTACCGTTCCGAGTTCTTTTGGTTACACATTGGATTTTAGGACTAGTTTTTTTGACGAAAAATTAGAATTCAATACAAACTTTGCACTTCAAAAAGATAAAGTAGCGTTTAAAAATGTTTTTACTTCTGATTATTTTACAACTGGAGTTAGCGATTTGTCATTCGGTGCTAAATATTTAGTTTTTCATCAAGAATATGAAGACAAATCTAAAGAAATAAGAAGCTGGAAACGCAGACATGCTTTTGATTGGAAAAGAGCAATTCCGTCTGTTGCCATCTACGTTGGTATCAATACAAATTTGGTAAATGATATTTATAAACTAGAAGGCCTGACTCCTAAATTTGGGGTTTTGCTTCAAAATAATTTATCTAAAAAATTAAATATTGTTACCAATGTTTTCTACGACAACATTGGAAGTTCGTACTCAGAATTAGCATATATCGTTACCGGAACTTATGCTTTTAATGATACTTGGAGCAGTTTTTTAGAACATCAAGGAAGTTATAATAAATATCAAACAAATAACAACTTCGGAACAGGAATTGCCTATTTGTCCAGTAGACATTTTCAGGTTGATGCTTCAACTCGATTAAATTTCAACGGAAAAACAACTGAATTTTATGCCGGACTCGGATTTTCGTTTCGTTTAGACAGACATGTTCCAAAATTTGATTTGTTAGACGAAAAAGGAAATATAATTGTAGATGAGAAACCTGCATCAACAAAAAAGAAAAAATTCTTTGGAAGACTACTTGATTTCTTTAAATTTAAAAAGAAAGAAAAAGAAACTGATAATACATACAAACGAAAAAGACCAGTACGTAAAAGAATAGAATCTACAACCGGTAAAAAGAAAGATAGCAAAAAAGAAAAAAGTGGTTTTTTTAGTTTCTTAAAACGAAAAAACAAGAAGAAAGATAACACAAAAAAGGAGGCGGAAAAGAAACAAAAAGACGATACAAAAAACGATAATTAGTAATTGAACGTTTTGTATATTTAGCCTATGATTACCATTAAAGAAATTTTTACAAGAAAGGAGTTAAAACAGTTTGTTGCATTTCCTTTTTCACTTTATAAAGGAAACCCTTATTGGGTTCCGCCAATAATTAAAGACGAATTAGATACGTTAGACAAGCATAAAAATCCGGCTTTTGAACATGCTGAAGCTCGTTTTTTTATCGCACTTAAAAATAAAAAAATTGTTGGACGTGTTGCTGCAATCATCAACAAATATGAAACTGAAAAACAAGGCATTCTTAAAATGCGTTTTGGTTGGTTTGATGTAATTGATGATATAGAAGTTAGTAGAATTTTACTAGAGAAAGTAAAAGAAATCGGTTATCAAAATAACCTAGCATATATAGAAGGCCCGGTTGGGTTTTCCAATTTAGACAAAGTGGGTGTTTTAATTGAAGGTTTTGATCATATCGGAACTATGATTACCTGGTACTCTCAACCTTATTACAAAGTACATTTAGAAAAATTAGGATACACTAAAGAAAAAGAATATTTAGAGAACAAGTTTCAAATTAGCAATATTGATGCTGCCTATTATGAAAGGATTGCAAACGTTGTAAAACATCGATATAAACTTACTCCGTTAAATTTTAGTAACACAAAAGACATCATGCCTTATGTGGATGAAATGTTTGATTTGTTTAGTAAAACCTATTCAAAATTATCTTCTTTTGTTCCGATTTCTAACACACAAATTGCGCATTTCAAAAAACGTTATATCGGATTTATCAATCCAGAGTTTATCAAGTTTGTGGTTGATGAAAATCATAAATTAGTTGCTTTTGCTATTATTATGCCTTCATTTTCGAAAGCACTTCAAAAAGCAAACGGAAAATTATTTCCATTCGGAATTTTCCATTTATTAAAAGCTCGTAAAAACCCTAAAACAGTAACATCTTATTTAATCGGAGTTGAAGATAGTTACAAAAACAAAGGTGTAACGGCTATTATTTTTGACGAATACACCAAGGTTTGTATTGCAAAAGGAGTGAAAGAAATGATTAGAACTCCGGAGTTAGAAGACAATGAAGCAATTCATAAAATTTGGCGGAATTTTAATCCCGTTACACACAAAAGACGTAGAACTTATAAATTAGGAATTAGGAATTAGGAATTAGGAATTAGGAATTAGGAATTAGGAATTAGGAATTAGGAATTAGGAATTAGGAATTAGGAATTAGGAATTAGGAATTAGGAATTAGGAATTAGGAATTAGGAATTAGGA
>CAJYAG010000006.1 GCA_913065125.1 uncultured Flavobacteriaceae bacterium
CAGAAAACAGAAAGTTAGGTGGTGATACAGAGAATAGAAAATTGGGAGGCGATACAGAAAACAGAAAGTTAGGAGGTGATACAGAGAATAGAAAATTGGGAGGTGACACAGAAAACAGAAAGTTAGGTGGTGATACTGAGAATAGAAAATTGGGAGGCGATACAGAAAACAGAAAGTTAGGCGGTGATACGGAAAACAGAAAGTTAGGTGGTGATACAGAGAAGAGAAAATTAGGCGGTGATACAGAAAATAGAAAACTTGGCGGCGATACAGAAAACAGAAAGTTGGGCGGCGACACTTCAGTATTAAAATGTAAAAAACTAGAGAAAGAAAGAGGGTTTGAAATATTACATGCGAATCCAAATGCAACAATTAAAGTATACTATCAAAAACAAATACATATTGTAAAAAACTTACAAGTAAAATATTAATTCTTCTTATTATGAAATCAATTTATTTAAGTGCTTTTTGTTTATTGTTAATGTCTTGTGCAACTGTACCCCAATTTACATATTATAAAAAAATCCCAAATGAAACCTTAACTATAGGAACCGAAGGAGTTGTTATAGAGGCTGAAGATGGTAGTTTTAAATGGGAATCAGGTAAGGTCAACGATGTAACAAATTTTAAATTTAACAACGGTTGGAATTCATCGGGAGCAGCAACTAAAATTTCACTAAGCACAGAAAATTTTGCTGGATTAAATAAAGAAACCGCAACAAGAGTTAAAATTACAACGCCTTATTCTGATAAGACTTATTATGGACTTTTAGAAATGGCAGGAATTTATTCTAAATGTAAAGACAAATCACCAGAAACTAGATCCTACTATGTTCAGATTCCAAAAAGCTATATAGATGCTGCAGAAGGAGGTAGAGTCTCTGTAGTCTATGAATATTACTCCTGTGAAAGAGGGTATTTTTCTAACAATACCAAAGTAATAAAAAGAGCAATGACTACTTGGGTATTATGGTTGTCAGATAGGCCATTGTAAATACTTTAAGAATTTATAAAAACCAAAGCAAAAGCTTTGGTTTTTTTTGTCTCCAATTTTTATCATAAAGAATAAATTAATAATTTGTATATTTATTTTCATCAAATAATGTTAATGTCATGAAGTTGGATTACAATACATTAATTAATGTATACAAATCACACGATACATATCTTGGAAGTAAATCTATTCAATTAGAAAACTTCAATATACAAAAGCAACTGACTGATCTTTTTTGCCCTGGTCCAAATTTTTATTTTATTATAGACTCTCCTACGCTTACTATTGATTTTGTTAGTGAGTCTGTTCAAGAAATTTTAGGAATAAAACCAGAAGACTTAGAGCTCGCAAACTTCATAGATATTTTACACCCTGGAGATGTACAGTTTTTTGTAAAATGCGAAGATTTAGTAGCATATTTTTTAACAAGAATTGTTAAGCCTAATAAAATAACAAGCTATAAAATAAACTATTGTTTAAGGTTAAAAACCAAAGAAAATAGTTATAGGTTATTTTTACTGCAGATCATTACCTTAAAGGTGGATGAAAAAGGTTCTTTATTAAAAGTTTTTGATTCCTTTACAGATATTAGCCACTTAACCACTTTAAATAATTATAAATTATCAATTTTTGGATTGGACGGAGAATTATCTTATCCTGAGATAGATGTTTTTAAAGAAAATCCTTTTGATGATTATGTTCCGTTTAATTTAGATGCTGAAGGGCACCCTTTTACAAAAAGAGAGTTTGAGATTATTAATTTTTTAATAAAAGGTTTTAGCACAAAAGATATTTCTAATAAATTATTTATATCTCCTCAGACAGTTTTAACACATAGAAGAAATATCTTAAAAAAAACAAATGCAAAGAATACACTAGAGTTGATAGCAGATTTGATCAGTAAAGGGTTTATTTAAAATACCCATTTATGAGTATTGTTTTAACAAAGGCTCTTTCTTATTTTAGTTCTTAATTGATAAAGTTGATAAAACATGAATTATTGTACTATAAATTTATTTTGACTTCTGCTTTTGCTCTAATAACTTTTTTAGTTTTTTTTCAAAGAAGTAAGTTTGATTAGGTTAAAGTGTCTTTGCTAAAACATTTTTTTTGCATATTTGTATTTGTAATGATTTGTTTTTGATGCTTTTAAGGATTTGGATCTTCATAAGTTCAAAGACTTTAACCTATCATTTTAAAAATTATACATGTATATAAACTTTAAATGGTTTTTAATGAAAACAAAAATATTTGGATTATTGATGTTGCTAAGCTTTGTTAGTGTTGCGCAAACAAAACAACAAATAGAAGCTACTATTAAAAATTATTTCAATGCCTACGGAATCTTTATGCTTAACGGCATAAGTCAACAAATGGCTTCCAGTTTAACATTTAAGAATAATGTGATTGAAATTATGGTAACACACAGTAATTATCCTAATTCGATAAGTAATTTAAATGTGGTTGTTACTTCTTCAATGAAAATAGAAAAATATACTTTTAATATTGATGCTTTAAAATTCAAAGAAAATGAGGGGTTAGATTTTAATATTCTTCAATACAACGACAAGGGTGGAGAAATTGTTCTATACCTAAATGTTTCATCCGCGCAAAAAATGTCTTATTCTGTTATTGAAGGTCATCATAAGGAGAATTTAAATAAAAAATATCACGCAATAAAAGGGCAACTACCTAATAAGTCAAATGTAACTTTATATGATGACCCTAACGCTTGGACTAAACTAGGGTTTACACCTACAAAGTATATAAGAATTCCTTTTAAAGTGGCGTCTATTGCAGAGCTTAATAGAGTTAAGAATGCTTTAAACAAGCAGTTTGTTAAGTACGTAAACTTAAATAGAGATGTTATTTATAAATATAATAATAAAGGAATAACAATGTCAGAAACATACCTTTTAAATAAAGTAAGACATGGCAAAAGGATTTTTTACCATGAAAATGGTAAGATAAGGCTAGTGGAATTATGGGAAAATGGAAAACGAATTGCTTTTTTAAATCAGTTTCTTAAAGATGGAACTCAAGTTTTAAAAAATGGCAATGGAACTTTTATGGTTTTTGATACTCAAGGTAATAGAACTTTTGAGGCTGAATATTTAAATGGCAAAAGAGAAGGAAAGGCAACTTGGTATTATAGTAATGGCCAGATTCTTGAATCTGTTTTATATAAATCTCAGATGGATAATCAATCTAGTTTAAGGTGGGAAATCTTATCATCGTTCCATAAAAATGGTGAACCAAGAGAGAAAGGAAACTTAAAAGAAGGTAACGGAACATGGGTCGTTTATGATAAAGAAGGGAAGGTGAAAAAGGTGCTAGCCTTTAAAAATGGACAAGAAATAAAAAAATAAAATTTTAAAAAGAAAAAAAATGATAAAAAAAATGAAAACAAATGTTATGTGGACAATTGTATTATTTATAATTGCTCACGGAATTAGTTGGTATTTAGATGGTTTGGATGCAACTAAAAATGCTTTTTTAGAATATTGGTGGATCTGGTTGATTTTACCTTTTGCTCTACGCTTGTATGCTTGGTGGCGGAATTTAAAAAGAAAAGCATTTAATTATGGCGCAGGTATAAAAGAAGATAAATCAAAGAAAGAATAGCAGTTTTAAAGTGATAAAAGCAATTCGATATATTAGATGTCACATTTTTTTTGTGCTACTTTGTTTTTTTAACAATCAATTGTATGCTCAAAAAGAAAATATAGCTTCAGATTTTGTAGAAATACAAAAAGATACTTTAGGAAAACAGTATCATTTTTATATTTCTAAATATGCTGTTTCTGTTAAAAACTATCAGGATTATCTTAATTTTTTAGGATTAGAGCTTTCGGAATCTCCAGATTATGGTTGGAGTGATAAAACTTTGCCAATGGTTTTAGTTTCCTATAATGATGCTTTGAGTTATATCTACTGGATGACTGATGTATTTCAGGTTCAATTTAGATTGCCGACAGAAATAGAATGGATGTTAGCAGCAGACAGCAATCAAAAACAATTACATATATCTAAAGAAATTCCAATCTGTACAGATTGTGCTAGCCCAAATAAAAATGGAATTTACGGAATGAATGGCAATGTTTGGGAATGGACATCTACTTTAAAAGACAAAGAATTCAACATCTTAAAAGGTGGTAGTTATGCCGATGATTCTGATAAAAATTTGAAAGATAATACCTTTGCAATTAGTCCAAGTTTAAAGTTAATAGATGTTGGTTTTCGGTTGGTTATGGATGTAAATGAAATGAAGAAATTCGAGTTTGCCTTTAAGGTAGAAGAGATTCTGAAAAAACTATTTCCAGAATATACTAATATTAGAGTAGAGCCTTACGGACTTTATTTAAATGATGGGGAAATTCTTTGGAAGCAAAAAAAACCTATTGTAGCAATTGATTATAAGGAATTAAAATTAAAACTATGTTGTGTAAACTACGAAACAAAATCAAACAGTAATATACAACCAAAAACAGTTGAATTATATTTTGATAAAAAAGAGATCAAACTAGTAGAAGAGCTTCAGAAAATAATTCATACAAGAGACTTAACTATTTTTGAGTAAAAGATGAAAACAAAAATTAAGACAGTATTTATTTTAGTTTTTTTGTTGAGTATAGATGTTTTCTCTCAATTAAACATTCCTGCTCATTTTGCGTATGTAAAAGGAGGGAACTATAAAGAGTTTTCTAGAGATAGCTCACAAGTGTATGAGCAAAAAATAGAAGCTTTTTATATGTATCGATTTGAAGTTAGTGGAATGGATTATTTAAGGTTTTTAAAAGCTGTAAATAAACAAATACCTAAAGATTTAGATTTAAAAAGACCTGTGATTAATGTTACTTATTCTGATGCTCAGGCCTATTGCAGTTGGTTACAATCAATTTATAAACTCCACTTTAGATTGCCTACAAAAGAAGAATGGGAGTTTGCTGCAAGAGGAGGAAACTTTGAGAACAATAATTATATTTACAACAATACTTTACCTAATAATTATGTAATTTATAAGGGCAATTCAGAAGAGGAAACAAATTGTACAAGCTGTATGAAGCCTAATGAACTGGGACTTTATGGAATGGTTGGTAATGTTTGGGAATGGACAGAACAACGGTTAAAAGGCTTTGAGACATTTATTGTTGGAGGTAGTTTTATCGAAGATATACATCATGTGAAAGTAACCACTAAAAAAGCAATGAAAATGGATCGAAAGCAAAACGATCTAGGTTTTAGAATGGTTGTTGATGCTAAAGAATATGAGTTGTATTTAAGAAAGAATAATAAGTAATGAGATTTACACAACCTCCATACCCAACAGTTTTTTTTAGCGAAAAAATAATTGTTAAATGTAATGAATGTAGTGGTGTTGGAGTTGTTAGTACAAAGCTAGGTACATACACAATTCCTTTCCCTCATGATCACAAATCAACGTTTACGTGTACAAGTTGCGGAACCATAAAGAAGCATTCAAAAGATTGGCACGGATATTATCAAGGTTTTTTAACGATACCTTGCGGTTCTTGTGGGAGCAAAATTGTTTACACTACCAAACCAGAAAAAAAAATAACAGAGACTACTCAAATCCAATGTGAGACTTGTAAAAAAGTAAAAGATTATCAATTAGTATGGTATCGATATCGAAAAGACAAATCTATCGACCCTTATTTCGGATTAGATTTATGGCTTCAAATTAATTTTAAAAATCATTTTTTATGGGTGTATAATTTGGAGCATTTAAAATATTTAAAAGAATATGTTGCTTCTAAATTAAGAGAAGATAATGATAGGCATAAGTATTCTATGATTACAAATCTACCACAATGGATTAAATCTGCTAAAAACAGAGACGCTCTTATAAAAAAACTACATACGCTAGAAAAGGAAATTCAAAAAATAAATAGGCCTTAAAAAAAGGATTTAGTTTTATAATGCTTTCAAATTAGCGATTGTTGCTGTCGGATTATCACTTTTAAAAACAAAACTCCCTGCAACTAAAACATCAGCACCAGCTTCTACCAAAGCATTTGCGTTTTGATCTGTTACTCCGCCATCAATTTCTATCTGACAATTTGAGTTAGAAAATTCAATTAAGTGTTTTAGTTGACTTACTTTTTTATACGTATTTTCTATGAATGATTGTCCGCCAAACCCAGGATTTACACTCATAATACACACCAAGTCTAAATCAGCAATAACATCTTCTAAAACGGCAATTGGCGTGTGTGGATTCAATGCAACTCCGGCTTTCATTCCTGCTGCTTTAATAGCCTGAATTGTTCTATGTAAATGTGTACAAGCTTCAAAATGTACTGTTAAAACATTGGCTCCTAAGTCTGCAAAAGTTTGTATATATCTATCAGGATCTACAATCATTAAATGTACATCAATTGTTTTTGTAGCATGTTTAGAAATTGCTTTTAAAACAGGCATTCCAAAAGAAATATTTGGTACAAAAACACCGTCCATAATATCAATATGAAACCAATCGGCTTCACTATTATTTACCATTTCGATGTCGCGTTGTAAGTTGGCAAAATCTGCCGCTAAGATTGAAGGTGCAATTAACTTATTCATTTGTTTGTTGTTGTGTTGTTATGTTGCAAAGGTAATTAATTTGTCATTGTAAGGAACGAAGCAATGTCTTAAAAATGCAACATTAATTTATTAAAAAAGGCGACCACATAGAAAAATTGACTTTATTTGATAAAGAAGAAAAGCTAATAGATAGGTTTAGCCCTGATTGAAGTGGCATCCTTTTTTTCTGTTAGTTCGAGTGAATTTTGAAGAATGAAAAATCAGTACCTGCCTGGCGGCAGACAGGTTGAGAACAGAAGTGAAAAAGATACAACGAAAAGCAGGAAATAGCTTCAAAAAAAAACTCCCAAAATAATTTCGAGAGTTTTACAGTTTTATGTATAAATAACGACTACCCTAAGTAAGTCATTAAAATTTTACTTCTTGATGTATGTTTTAATCTGCGAATTGCTTTTTCTTTAATTTGACGAACACGCTCACGAGTTAAGTCGAACGTTTCACCAATTTCTTCTAAAGTCATTGGTTGGTGTTCTCCTAAACCAAAGTACAATTTTACAACATCTGCTTCTCTTGGAGTTAATGTTTCTAAAGCTCTAGAAATTTCTACTCGCAAAGATTCATGTAATAATGCTCTGTCTGGATTTGGAGATTCTCCTGAGTTTAATACATCATATAAGTTAGAATCTTCTCCTTCAATTAATGGTGCATCCATTGATACGTGACGACCAGAATTCTTCATGGATTCTTTTACGTCATTTACAGTCATGTCTAATTTCTTAGCAATTTCTTCTGCACTTGGCGGACGTTCGTTTTCTTGTTCTAAGAAAGCGTACATTTTATTAATCTTGTTAATAGAACCAATTTTATTTAAAGGCAAACGCACAATTCTAGATTGTTCTGCCAATGCTTGTAAAATAGATTGACGAATCCACCAAACAGCATATGATATAAATTTAAACCCACGCGTTTCATCAAAACGTTTAGCAGCTTTGATTAATCCTAAATTACCTTCATTTATTAAATCTGGTAAGGTTAAACCTTGATTTTGATATTGTTTTGCAACCGAAACAACGAAACGTAAATTTGCTTTTGTTAACTTTTCTAAAGCGATTTGATCTCCAGCTTTAATTCGTTGTGCTAATTCTACTTCTTCATCAGCAGTAATTAAATCAACTTTTCCTATTTCTTGTAAATATTTATCTAATGATGCAGTTTCTCTATTAGTAACCTGCTTGGTAATTTTAAGTTGTCTCATTCTATTTTACTGGTTTTATTAAAGAGCAACAACACTCTACATACCTTTATACGTTCAATTATCAATTTATGTTACAAAAAAGTAGTTTTATTTTATAAATGATCTTTAGGTATTCAAGTTCTATTTAAAAAGAATGAAGTAAATGTTTAAAACATACACGTACTAATATTGTGTGAAAATTAAATATTTTTTTGTAACTTGCACACTGATAGGTATTGGGGGATTTCTATCAAAAAAAACAAAAAGCCATTTACTTATGTAAGTGGCTTTTTACTTTCTTGACACTTTAGTTAAAACAATCCGTTTATTTGAGCATCAATTCTATCAATAATATATCCTAAATCTTCTTGGTTGTCAACAAAATCTAAATTATCTACATCAATAATTAATAATTTTCCTTTTTTATAAGTAGAAACCCAAGCTTCATAACGCTCGTTTAACCTGCTTAAATAATCTATACTGATAGAGTTTTCGTAATCTCTTCCTCTTTTATGAATTTGTCCAACTAAGTTTGGAATGCTAGAGCGCAAGTAGATTAGTAAGTCTGGCGGAGTCACTAGTTTCTCCATCAATTCAAATAACGAACTGTAATTCTGAAAATCTCTATTAGTCATTAATCCCATTGCATGAAGATTTGGTGCAAAAATATGTGCATCTTCATAAATAGTTCTGTCTTGTATGATTTTTTTACCTGTTTCTCTTAATTCTAAGATTTGTCTAAACCTACTATTTAAAAAGAACACTTGTAAGTTAAAAGACCAACGTTCCATTTCTGCGTAAAAATCATCTAAGTATGGATTTTCATCAACAGATTCAAAATGAGGCTTCCAGTTGTAATGTTTGGCTAATAATTTGGTTAAAGTGGTTTTACCTGCTCCAATATTTCCTGCAATGGCTACATGCATAATTTATTTTTTCTAAAAGATTTAAAAAGGGTCGATAAAGTTAATCAAATTTTAGAATTAGCAATGGATTTAGCAAATCAATTTATAGCTTTAGGCACTAGCATTAATAATTAAATCTTTTATATTTTATTATGTCTAAATCTACAAGTACAATTGCATCTTATCAAGACATAGATAACAACCCAAATACTGCGCCTGTAAGAGTTGAAGAAGAAAGAGATTCAAAATCATTTTCGCAAACTTATAAAGTAGGGATTAGTTCTAACTTTAGAACAGCGCCAAATTTTGATTTCGGATATAATGTGACTGTAAATGATTATAATCAAGGAGGAAATGCAAATAAGTTTTATACACACAGTCCATATTTAAATTTAGATATTTTGTTCTTAAAGAACTTTACATTTACTTCTAGATATACTTATAATAATTATAAAGACGAAACCAAAACAATTAATAATTATAGTTTTTTAGATTTAACTTATCAAAAGAAGGGTAGTAAATGGGAATATTCGTTGGAAACAACAAATGCTTTTAATACAACTTCTTATTAATAAAGATAATAATAATGCTGTTTTTAATAGTACACCTTCGTAGGTAATTCAACCTAGATTTACAGTGTTTAGCGTAAAATATAATTTATAATTAATTAGAATTTTAATCTTAAAAAAGCGAATAGAAATATTCGCTTTTTTTTAGTGTAGAAATTCATTAATAGATATATTTACAAAAAAAATCTAAAAGATGAATGAATTTGACGTTGCAATAATTGGAAGTGGACCAGCAGGAGCAAGTGCTGCATTAAAGCTGGCTGAAAATGGAATTTCAACGGTAATTATTGAAAAAGAAACGTTACCAAGATATAAAACATGTGGTGGAGCGTTTAGCTACAGAGGCAAAAGACTTACAGAATATGATGTGAGCTCTGCAGTTGAAAGAGAGTTTTATAAACTTGATATTTATTTTGACAAACTTGATCTACATTTTTCTACGAAGAGAGATGTGCCAATTGTGAGTATGGTAATGCGAGAAGATTTTGACAATTTAATTGTTGAGAAAGCCAAAAAATCTGGTGCAGTCGTGTTGGAAAATCACAAGTTATTAAACATGACTTTTGCTGAAAATATAACACTACATACTTCACAAGGAGATGTTAACGCAAAATATGTTATTGGAGCAGATGGTGCATTGAGTCCAACAGCTAAATTAACTGGTTGGAAAGAAACAAGATATTTAATTCCTGCATTAGAATATGAAGTAGAAGTTGAACCCGATGAGTTTAAAAGATTATCAAAAGAAGTAAGGTTAGATTTTGATGCTGTTCCTTTAGGTTATGGTTGGGTTTTTCCAAAGAAAAACCATTTATCAATTGGTGTAGCTTCGGCAAGGAGAACAAAAATTAACCTAAAAAAGTGTTATAGTGAGTATTTAGAATTACTGAATGTAAAGAGTGTAATTAAAGAAGAATTTCATGGGTTTCAAATTCCTTTAACTTCAAGAAAAGATGGCTTTGCAAGAAAGAATGTTTTCTTAGTTGGTGATGCAGCTGGTTTTGCAGATCCTTTTAGTGCCGAAGGAATCACAAATGCAATGTTATCTGGAATAATGGCAGCTGAATCTATAATTGAGAGCGATATCAATGGAGGAAATGCTGAAGAATTATACACAAAAAAATTAGAAGAAAAATTACTTCCAGAAATAAAAATTGCTGAATTTTTGTCTAAATTCTTTTACGAAAGCAAGGCGTTAAGACATTTCTTAGTAAAGAAATATGGCGAGCGAGTTTGTGAGGCTATGACAGATATATTGATTGGAGATAGAGAATACCCAACAGACATTAAAAAAAGAATTAAAGAGAAAATTAAAACACCATTCTTTTAATGATGCAAATTGATAAAGTGAAATTATTGTTATCCGCTTCTTTTAAACGAATAGGATATTTATTTCTATATATCTTTTTTGGTTTGATGTTAGACAGTCAATATTTTGCTGATAATTATGCTTATGGTCAATTATGGGCGTTTTTTGCTTTGTTAATAGGATTTCTAATTATCTATTTTAGAGTTGGTAAAAGAGTAAAAGAGCAAATGATATTTGCTGTAATTATTGGGTTTGTTGGAGAGCATTTATTTTCTATTTGGCTAGGTATGTATACTTATAGATTAGAGAATATCCCTTTTTATATTCCTTTAGGCCATGCTGTAATTCTTGTAACTGCTATATATTTTTGTAAAGAATCAATAGTTAAATCTTACAGGAAATTATTAGAAAATATTTTCACCGGATTTATTGTTTTGTACGCTCTTAGTTTCTTGATTTTTGCAAATGATATTTTTGGATTTATCATGTCAATGTTAGTGATTTTTTTACTGAGAAATAAACCAAGAGAGCGCTTGTTTTATTTAACCATGTACTTACTGGTGGCATTTTTAGAAATTATAGGAACTGCATATGGTTGCTGGTATTGGCCAGAAACTGCTTGGGATACAATTTCTTTTTTGAAAAGTGCAAATCCGCCAAGTGGAATTAGCTTGTTCTATTTTTTATTAGATTTAGGAAGTTTATGGTTGTATAAAAAACATCATAAAATTGCTTGGGCGAGAATGAAGAATATTAGAAAATTGATGGAGAATTAGAGGGTTTCGCTAACGTTTTGTGTATTATTAGTTGCATTTATATAACTAATCTTTTTTTCTTAGTAACGGAATAAGAGAAGTTATTTTCTTATTACCAATATCAGAATCAAAACCCCTCCAATTAAAAAAATATTCCTCCAAAAGGATTTTGAAATCTTATATAATTTTTTCTGTCAATTGTTTTTTTAATAGCTCAGATATCTGCCTCTGTATCCGAGGAATTTTAAATATATTGTTTTTTAATTTTTCTACTCCAATTAGTGAGCATTGTTCTTTTACCATGGATTTTTAAAAGAATTTTCATTAAATATTTTATTACTTGTTTTAAATAAAGATGACTTTAAGTTCTTTAACATTAGTTCGTCATTTTTTTTAAATAATTTAGATAAGAAAGCTATAGGCGTCAATAATAGATAAAATATCAAAGATAAAAGTACATTAGGAATTATTAAACTTAATATCCAAGTTAATTTCATCCATAGATAATTGATTTTAATTGTAAGGTATTTTGAAAAAACACCAATTACTCCAATAGTCAGGGCTATATATAAAGCAGCAATCCAATGGGTGTAAATAAATATTGTTAGAAAGCCGATAGTTATAACTAAAATTGTTTTTAAAGGGTCAAATTTTAATTTAGTATTCATAGTATATTTAAAAAAGTGTATAAACAAAAGGTGCAATAGCACTACTACCTCCAAATACAATTAGTAATCCGAGAAAAATTAATACTATTATTATTGGAGCGAGCCAATACTTTTTTCGCTCTTTCATAAAAAGTAATAAATCTTTTAATAATTCCATTTTAGTTTTTATTTGATTAAATTCCTAATAGATGTTTTATTAAATTGAAAATTTGGCATTAATGAGTTGGTTTTTAATTCTAGTCTGTTTTAAATTTTGTTAGCCACTTTTCTTTGAATTGCCAGTCCGGTTGTTCCTTTTTAAAGTACACAAAATCATTGATTACTAAATAGTCCATATCTGTACTCATAAAACAACGATAAGCATCATAAGGGTTACAAACAATTGGTTCACCCCTTATGTTAAAACTTGTATTTACAATTAACCCATAATTAGTTCTTTTCTCGAAAGCTGTTATCAATTCCCAGTACCTTGGGTTTGTTTCTTTGTGAACTGTTTGCACTCTCGCTGAATAATCTAAGTGTGTAACCGATTGAATATCACTTCTTTTTGTGTATAGTTTTTTTAAAAGGGGTAAATTTTGAAATTCCGCAGATAATTTTACTCTCCGTTTTTCCTTAACGGGAGCAACTATGAGCATATATGGTGATTTAGTGGTTAGATCAAAATAATCATTGCATTTTTCGGCAAGTACAGATGGTGCAAATGGTCTGAAACCTTCTCTATATTTAATTTTAAGATTTAATTTTTTTTGCATTTCTGGGATTCTAGAGTCACCAAGAATGCTTCTATTCCCTAAAGCTCTTGGGCCAAACTCCATTCTCCCTTGGAACCAACCTACTATGCTACCCTCTTCAAGTTTTAAAGAGATAATTTTTGATAGTTCTTCAAAGTTTTTATATTCTTTGCAAGATGCTTTTACTTTTTTATTCATTGAAGTTATCTCTTTTGTTGAGAAATCTGGACCTAAATATGTACCTTTCATGCCGTCAAATAAATAATCAATTTTTCTTTTCTCTTTAAAAAACATATAATTTACGGCTAATGCAGAACCTAAAGAACCCCCAGCATCTCCGGAGGCGGGTTGAATATAAATATTTTTAAAGATACCTTCTTGAAGTAGTTTTCCATTTGCAACACAGTTTAAAGCTACTCCTCCAGATAAACAAAGATAATCAGCGTTTGTTATTTTTTTTGCTTCATAAGCCATTTTAATTACAATTTCTTCAGTAACCTGTTGAATGGCTAATGCAAAATTACAATGAGATTGGTTTATATCTGTTTCTGCTTCTCTACGTTTCAACCCAAAAAGCTTTTTCCATTTTTTATTTTTAGTCATTTTAAGACCTGTAGCATAATTAAAGTAAGTTTGATTGAGCCAAATTGACCCATCTTCTTTTATATCAACTAAATTATTTTTTATTAGTTCTTTAAATTTTACTGTTTCATTAGAATTTGAGTTTCCGTAAGGAGCGAGTCCCATTAACTTGTACTCACCTGAGTTAACTGTAAAGCCTAAGTAATAAGTGAAGGAGCTGTAAAGCAATCCAACTGAATGTGGGAATTCCATCTCTCTTAATGTAGAAATTTGACCGTTCTTACCAAAACTAATTGATGCAGTACACCATTCTCCAACTCCATCAATTGTTAAAATGGCAGCTTCTTGATAAGGAGATGGATAAAAAGCACTTGCTGCATGAGAAAGATGATGCTCGGAGAAGAGAAGGTTGACTTTTCTTTTATTGTAATTCCCAACCTCTTTTAGTCCATCATAAATAAGTTTTTTTAGAAATAATTTTTCATTAAGCCAGACAGGTATTGCTTTTAGAAATGAGATGATACCCTTAGGGGCAAAAGAGTAATAAGTTTGTAAAAGTCTTTCAAATTTAAGTAATGGTTTGTCGTAGAATACAATTGCGTCTAATTCGTCTAATTCCAATCCAGCTTCTTCTAAACAATACTTAATTGCATTAATAGGAAATTTGGGAGTGTGTTTAATTCTTGTGAATCGTTCTTCTTGCGCAGCAGCAATTATGTCACCTCCAATAATAAGTGTAGCAGCTGAGTCGTGATAAAATGCGGATATGCCTAATATTTTTTTCATGAATTAATAATCTCTAAATTACTTATTTTCCAATTGATTTACTATGAAATCAGTTATAATTACATTTCCATTAGGAGATAAATGGCAATAGTCAATGTAAACATTTGGAATATTGTCTAAAACTGAAGTAAGATTGATAAAATGTTCTTTTAATTCTGAATACTTAGTGTTTTCTTGGATTAACTTTAAAATGTTTTTATAATATGCATATCCATACTTATAATTATTCTTTTCTAATTGATTTTCAATGTTTTTTATATTTGGTTTACTATAAAAAGCATTTGGTTGTAAAATGCAATAAAATTCGGCCCCTACTTCCTTCGAAAGATTTAAAGTTAAAAGCCAAGATTCTAATAGTTCAATAGCCGCTGTAGTATTTCTTTTATTGGAAATAATTTTATCTTCTTTAAGGCTTTCTATAGTTGTTGGAAAAAACTTACCCTTTGCTTTAGAAATTAAATCTTTGGTAGACCTCATGAAATAAGAATTAAATTTAGTGTCCTGGCCTTTCATTTTTGATATTATTTGATTTTCTCTTGCGTTAGAAAAGAAATTTGGTAAATGAACAGGAGAATTATTAACTCCATCATATGCAATTATTAACTTAGGCTTAATTCCTTTAATTATGTTCATTTGTAAAAATTGATGACTTTGGTATGCAGAATAAGAAGATTCACCATAGTTTAAGACAGTGTACTGTTTTTTAGATTTTTTTGCAAATAAAGAAGGGATTGTATTCTCGTCATTTACACCTGTTCCCCAAATAGTAGAACCGCCAAGAAATATTGCAATTGGAGCTTGAAGTTTTTCATTTGTCTTTTGAATAGTTTTTCGTATTCCAAAACTATCAATATTTATTGTTTGTCCTTTGTAAAATGTTCTTCTCCAGCCGAAATATGATTTATACTCAGTTGGTAACTCATTAAATTCTTTAAAATGTGTTTTGGCCCAATATATACCTTTATAATTAGGTAAATTTGATTTTAAATTTTCCTTATAAGTCACTTGAGTATTGTAATATTGGTTTAAATCTAGAAGAATTGAACTCCCAAATTCAATAATCATTAAAAGTGAAGAAAAAATAATTACATTAATAATAATGGTTTTTAATTTCTTATTCATTTAATTGATGATTTTAGGATTATAATTATTTAAGACAGTTTCTAAACTGTAAAAATATTTTTGTTAAAGATAGCCCTGTTTTTATTATATAATTTAAATAAAGAGTTTTAGAAACCAAAAGCTTCTTTTACTTTATCTACATAATCTAATTTTTCCCAAGTAAATGTTTCTACTTCTTGCGAAACAGTTTCTCCCATTGGGTTAGAAAAAGTTACTGTTTTTACTTCTGGAGTTCTTCCCATGTGTCCGTAAGCAGCAGTTTCAGAATAAATTGGAGATCTTAATTTTAAACGTTGCTCAATAAAATATGGACGCATATCAAAAATGCTTTCCACAATTTTACTAATTTCTCCGTCTGTTAAATTTAAGGTTGATGTTCCGTAGGTTTCAACATTAATACTTGTTGGTTTTGCAACTCCAATTGCATACGAAACTTGTACTAACACTTCTTTACAAACTCCAGCAGCAACTAAATTTTTTGCAATATGTCTTGTTGCATATGCTCCAGATCTATCTACTTTAGAAGGGTCTTTTCCAGAAAAAGCTCCACCACCGTGAGCGCCTTTTCCACCGTATGTGTCCACAATAATTTTACGTCCTGTTAATCCAGTATCACCATGTGGTCCACCAATAACAAATGTTCCAGTTGGGTTGATGTGATAGGTAATTTGATCAGTAAATAGTGCTTGAATATCTGCAGGTAATTTTGCAATGACTCTCGGAATTAAAATGGTTACAATGTCAGATTTAATTTTTGCTAACATCACCTCATCATTTTCATCAAAATCATCGTGCTGTGTAGAAATTACAATGGCATCAATTCTTTGCGGAATATTATCATCAGAATATTCAATAGTTACTTGAGATTTTGCATCTGGTCGTAAATACGTAATGTCTTTATTTTCTCGCCTTAATTCGGCCAATTCAATCAATAATCGATGCGATAATTCTAATGCCAAGGGCATGTAATTTTCGGTTTCATCTGTTGCGTAACCAAACATCATCCCTTGATCTCCTGCACCTTGTTCTTCTTTGTTTGCTCTATCAACTCCTTGATTAATATCTGGTGATTGTTCGTGAATTGCAGAGAAAACTCCACAAGAATTTCCATCAAACATGTAGGCACTTTTTGTGTATCCAATTTTGTTAATTACATCTCTTGCGATTTGTTGAACGTCTAAATAGGTGTTTGATTTTACTTCTCCGGCTAACACAACTTGCCCTGTAGTAACCAAAGTTTCACAAGCAACTTTTGATGAAGGGTCAAAAGCTAAAAAATTATCAATTAACGCATCAGATATCTGATCGGCTACTTTGTCTGGGTGACCTTCTGAAACGGATTCAGAAGTAAATAAATAGGACATAATTATATCTTTTATTATAAATTAAACTTAGAAAAAAGAAAGGATTGCTTTGATGCGAAAGTAGTAGAAATTACTGCTTTAGCTTTTTTTATAGAGGTTGCAATCAGTTCAAATTTTTCCTCGAAATATCGATTGCAAAGGTACAGCTTAAATCGATACTAAAAAAGAAAAGCATTAAAATGTCATTTTATAAATTAAATAAAAAAAAGTAAAAATAAATTAGGATATTAATTTTTTCTTACTGAATATTTGTGCTCAGAAAGTTCATCACTTATTGACAATGTTATCAAGAAAGGCGGAGGGATTAGACCCGATGAAGCCTTAGCAACCCTTTACACTTAGTAATGAAGGTGCTAAATTCTACTTAATTTCAGATTCATTTATCAGAAATTGGATAGATAACTCAAAAAACAAGTACTGACGAGTACTTGTAATAATTCTTTATAACATTTTTCTAGTAAGTACATCAATTTATTGATGCATTTGACTTTTGATTTAATCATTTATTAACTCAAAAAACAAGAAAAATGAGTACACAAAAATTCGCAACCAATGCGTTGCACGCTGGACACGATGTTCAGCAACATGGAGGAGCAAGGGCTGTTCCTATTTATCAAACAACCTCGTATGTTTTTAACAATTCAGAACATGCAGCCAATCTTTTTTCATTAAAAGAATTAGGGTTTATTTACACGCGATTAAACAATCCTACAAATCAAATTTTGCAAGATCGTTTAGCGGCATTAGAAGGTGGAGTTGGAGCCGTAGTTTTTGCTTCAGGAACAGCAGCAGTTGCAACAGGACTGCTTACACTTTTAAAAGCGGGAGATCATATTGTAGCTTCAAGCAGTTTGTACGGTGGAACCTTTAATTTATTAAATGTAACGCTGCCAAGATTAGGAATTACAACCACTTTTGTTGATGCAGATAATCCAGCTAATTTTAGAGACGCAACACAAGAAAATACAAGAGCATTTTTTGTAGAATCTTTAGGAAATCCGAAGTTAGATGTGTTGGATTTAAAAGCAATTTCTGTTCATGCAAATGCGGCAGAAGTTCCTTTTATTGTAGATAATACAGTAGCAACTTCAGTATTGGTAAAACCTATAGAACATGGGGCAGATATTGTAATTCATTCGCTAACAAAATATATTGGCGGACAAGGAACTTCGTTAGGAGGCGCAATTATTGATGCGGGAACTTTTAATTGGGCAAATGGTAAGTTTCCCGAATTTACAGAGCCTTCAGCAGGATATCACGGTTTAAAATATTACGAAACTTTAGGCGCAGCATCTTATACTTTTAAATTAATTTTAGAAGGATTACGTGATTTTGGTGGCGCATTAAGTCCAACAAATGCTTTCAATATTATTCAAGGATTAGAAACTTTACCAATTAGAATTCAGCAACATTCTCAAAATGCATTAGCAATAGCAGAATGGTTAGAAGAACAAGCCGAGGTTGCTTGGGTAAATTACCCTGGATTAGAAAGTAGCAAATATAAAACCTTAGCGGATAAATATTTGCCAAACGGACAAAGTGGTTTGGTTACTTTTGGAGTAAAAGGCGGGTTTGAATCCGCAAAAATAATTGCAGATACCACGAAACTATTCTCATTACTAGCAAATATTGGCGATACAAAGTCTTTGATTATCCATCCTGCGAGTACTACACATCAGCAATTGTCTGCAGAAGAACAAAAAAACGCTGGAGTTTCTCAAGATTTAATTCGATTGTCTGTTGGTTTGGAAGATGTAGAGGATTTAAAATCAGATTTACAAGAAGCATTTACAAATATTCAAGAAGCAGTTTTAGTTTAGAATTGATTTTAGGTTTTAATTTTTAAAATGAAAAACACATTACCTTTTATTACTATTCTTAGTTATGCTACAGAAAGCGGAACTCAATTCAAAAACATTCAATTAAGTTATCAATTGTTTGGAAAAAAATTGGGTACCGCTCCCGTGGTATTGGTAAATCACGCACTAACAGGTAATAGTAATGTTGCAGGAAAAGACGGTTGGTGGAAAGATTTAATTGGAGAAAATAAAACGATTGACACGAATAATTATACGGTGTTGGCTTTTAATATTCCTGGAAATGGTTTTGATGGTTTTGTGATTGATGATTATAAAAGTTTTATTGCAAGAGACATTGCGAAACTATTTTTAATTGGATTAAAAGAGTTACAAATTGAGCAACTTTTTGGGTTGATTGGAGGTTCTTTAGGTGGTGGAATTGCTTGGGAAATGGTGGTGATAAGTCCTAAAATAACTACACATTTTATTCCGGTTGCGGCTGATTGGAAATCGACCGATTGGTTGATTGCAAATTGTAAGATTCAAGAACAATTTTTAATAAATTCTAGCAATCCAGTTCACGATGCACGCATGCACGCCATGGTGTGTTACAGAACTCCAGCTTCTTTTAAAGAACGTTTTCAGCGATCAAAAAACGATGAATTAAAAATATTTAATGTAGAAAGTTGGTTGTTACATCATGGAAAAAAACTGCAAGAACGTTATCAATTATCATCGTATAAATTAATGAATCAGTTATTAAAGACGATTGATGTAACCAATAATGGAGAAAATTCGATTGAAATTTTAGACCGTATTGAAGCGGCGATTTACATTATTAGCGTGAATTCAGATTTGTTTTTTACTGCGGATGAAAATAAAGATACGCATCAAAAATTAGCAATTACAAAAACAAATATTACGTACAACGAAATACATTCTGTACACGGACACGATGCTTTTTTAATAGAATACAAACAATTAAAAAAAATTATTGAACCGATATTTAATTAAGGTTTGAACAACATAACATGAAAATATTAAAATTTGGAGGCAAATCTTTGGCAAACGGAGAAGGATTACAAAATGCCATTAATATCATTGCAAGTAAAATTGAGGCTGGAGAACATATCGCCATTGTGGCTTCTGCAAGAGGAAATTCTACGGACGAATTAGAAGAAATTCTAGAGAAAGCAGCAAGTAATACCTCTTATAGTGAGCAGTTAGCAGCGTTTAAAAAGTATCAATTAGAAACCAATGCACAAGTAGATTTTTCAAAAGAATTTTTAAAGTTAGATACTATTTTTGAAGGTGTACAATTGTTAGAAGACTATAGTCAGAAAATTAAAGATGAAGTTTTGGCGCAAGGTGAATTGTTGTCTGTTAAACTGATTGAAAGTTTATTAAAAGAACGAAATATCAACGCTTATGCAGTTGATGCAAGACAATTGATAATTACCAATGAAAATTTTGGAAATGCACAACCTTTCAACAAAATTTCGAAAGAAAAAGTACAGCATTATTTTAAAAAGCATCAAGATACAATACAAGTTGTCACGGGTTTCATTGGAGCTAATCTCAAAAACCAAACAACAACATTAGGTAGAAACGGAAGTAATTATACGGCGGCGTTATTGGCGAATTATTTAGATGCAGAAGAGTTGCAGAATTATACGCATGTAAACGGAATTTTTACTGCAAATCCAGATTTGGTGACTGACGCAAAAAAAATTGAACAATTATCGTTTTCTGAGGCCAATGAAATGGCAACTTTCGGAGCAACTATTTTACATGCAAAGACGATCATTCCGTTGTTAGAGAAAAACATCAATTTGCGAATTTTAAATACCTTTAATAAAGATGATAAAGGAACTTTAATTACATCAAAAGCTATTGAAAAAGGCATCAAATCTATTTCTGTTCTAAAGAATGTAGCACTCATTAATTTTGAAGGAAGAGGTTTGTTAGGGAAAGTGGGAGTTGATGCAAGAATATTTAAAACTTTGAGTGATAGAGATATTAGTGTGAGTATCATTTCTCAGGGGTCATCAGAACGAGGAATCGGTTTAGTTATCAACAAGGACAAGGCAACCGAAGCTGTTTTAGCATTAGAAAAAGAATTCGAAAATGATTTTTATTCACAAGATGTGCATCAGATTTCTATTCTGGATAACGTAGCTGTAATTTCAATTATCGGGCAAGATTTAAGTGAGTTTCATCATCCGTATAACGCGTTGATAAAAAATCAAATTGTACCACTTTTATTTAACAATACCATCACTGGGAAAAATGTGAGTTTGGTGGTAAAAAAAGAACAATTACACAAAGCTGTAAATGTAATTCACGGACAAGTTTTTGGTATTGCTAAAAAAATAAATATTGCCGTTTTTGGAAAAGGTTTGGTTGGCGGAACCTTAATTAATCAGATAATAGAAAACACAAAATCGGTTTTAGAACGTCGCAAAATTCAACTAAATATTTTTGCGATTGCAAACTCAACAAAAATACTGTTCAATGAAATAGGGGTTTCTAAAAATTGGGAAAACGAGCTTTTAGAAAAAGGAACAGAAAATAGTTCTATTGAAGCGGTTATCAATTTTGCAAAACAACATCACTTAGAAAATTTAATAGCAGTTGATAATACGGCAAATGCAGATTTTGTTTCGAATTATATCCCGTTGGTGGAAGCAGGGTTTGATTTGGTTTCATCCAATAAAATAGCCAATACCATTTCTTTTTCTTTTTATAAGGAATTGAGAGAGAAGTTAAAGAAAAACAAAAAAGAATATTTGTACGAAACCAATGTTGGTGCAGGATTACCTTTGATTGATACCATTAAACTACTGCACGAATCTGGAGAAAATATCACCAGAATTAGAGGTGTTTTTTCGGGCTCATTGAGTTATTTGTTCAATCAATTTTCTTCGGATGATGTTCTGTTTTCTACCGCTTTACAAGAAGCGATTGATTTAGGATTTACAGAGCCAGATCCTCGTGAAGATTTATGCGGAAATGATGTGGCTAGAAAATTATTGATTTTAGCGCGAGAACTAGATTTGGAAAACGAGTTTGAAGATATTGCAATAGAAAATTTAATTCCGACCGAGTTTAGAGAAGTTTGTTCTAATGCATTTTTATCAAATTTAAGTCAATTAAATAGCGTGTTTCAAGAAAAGAAATTAGCGCAAAAAGAAAATCATGTATTGAGATATATTGGTGATTTATCGGGTGATTTATTTCAAAATAAAGGGCAATTGGAGGTGAAATTAGTATCGGTTTCTAAAAATTCGCCCTTAGGATCCTTAAAAGGATCGGATGCAATTTTTGAAATTTATACAGAATCATACGGAGAACAACCAATTGTGATTCAGGGAGCTGGAGCCGGAGCAAAAGTCACAGCTCGTGGCGTTTTTGGAGATATTTTACGATTGGCAAAGAATAATAACTAAATAATTAATAATGAAATACCATTTCGAAACTGAAGCTATCAGAAATCAAACAGAAAAATCACAATTTTCTGAACATTCTGTACCGTTATATCTTACTTCAAGTTTTGTGTTTGATGACGCAGAAGATATGCGAGCTTCGTTTGCAGAAGAGAAAGAAAAGAATTTGTATAGCCGATTTTCAAATCCGAATACGACGGAATTTATCAATAAAATTGTTGCAATGGAAAAAGCAGAAGCAGGGTATGCTTTTGCAACAGGAATGGCAGCAATTTTTTCAACTTTCGGAGCGCTGTTAAATGCTGGTGATCATGTGGTTTCTTGCCGTTCTGTTTTTGGTTCTACACACACGTTGTTTACAAAATATTTACCGAAATGGAATATTGAAACCAGTTATTTTAAAGTCAATGAAGTTGATGCAATTGAAAGTTTAATTCAGCCAAACACAAAAATTTTATATGCAGAAACGCCAACAAATCCGGCAGTAGATATTTTAGATTTAGAAATACTTGGAAAAATCGCAAAAAAGCACAATTTATTATTGGTGATAGACAATTGTTTTGCAACGCCGTATTTGCAAAAGCCAATTGATTTTGGAGCAGATATTGTCATTCATTCTGCTACAAAATTGATAGACGGACAAGGAAGGGTTTTGGGCGGAGTAGCCGTTGGAAAAACAAATTTGATTCGAGAAATTTATTTATTTTCTAGAAATACAGGTCCGGCCATGTCGCCTTTTAATGCGTGGGTGTTATCAAAAAGTTTAGAAACCTTAGCGGTAAGAGTAGAAAAACATTGCGAAAATGCGTTGAAGGTTGCCGAGTTTTTAGAAAGTCACTCAAAAGTAAATTTGGTGAAATATCCTTTTTTAAAATCGCATCCACAGTTTGAAATTGCAAAAAAACAAATGCTTTTAGGTGGAAATATTATTGCTTTTGAAGTACAAGGAGGAATTGAGACTGGGAGGAATTTCTTAAATGCAATTCAGCTTTGCTCATTGTCAGCAAATCTAGGTGATACAAGAACAATAGTTACACATCCAGCAAGTACAACTCACAGCAAATTGTCTTTAGAGGATAGGTTAGAAACCGGAATTACAGACGGATTAGTTCGAATTTCTGTCGGATTAGAACATGTAACCGATATTATAAACGATTTAAAACAAGCGTTAGAAAATGCCTAATATTTATAAAGAAATACAAAAAAGAATCCTTGTGTTAGATGGCGCAATGGGAACAATGTTGCAAGCCTATAAATTCACAGAAGAAGATTTTAGAGGAGAACGATTTAAAGAGTATCCGACTCCTCTACAAGGAAATAACGATTTGCTTTCTATAACGCAACCAGAAGCTATAAAAACTATTCATGCAAAATACTTTGAAGCAGGAGCAGACATTATAGAAACCAATACATTTTCTGGAACTACCATTGCGATGGCGGATTATCAACTAGAAGATTTGGTGTACGAATTGAACTATCAATCAGCAAAAATAGCGAAAGAAGTTGCAGAAGAGTTTACAGAAAGAGAACCAAATAAACCTCGTTTTGTAGCTGGTTCAATTGGCCCAACAAACAGAACGGCAAGTATGTCTCCAGATGTAAATGACCCAGGTTTTAGGGCTGTAACTTTTGATGAGTTAAGAATTGCATACAAACAACAAGTTGAGGCTTTGATTGATGGCGGAGTCGATATTTTATTGGTAGAAACCGTGTTTGACACCTTAAATGCAAAGGCAGCTTTGTTTGCAATTGAACAAGTCAAAGAAGAAAAAAAGATTGATATTCCAACCATGCTAAGTGGAACAATTACTGACGCATCTGGAAGAACTTTATCAGGACAAACTGCAGAGGCTTTTTTAATTTCTGTTTCTCATATTCCGTTATTATCCATCGGATTTAATTGTGCTTTAGGAGCCAATTTATTACAACCACATTTAGAAGCAATTGCTCATAAAACTGATTTTGCAATTTCTGCGCATCCAAATGCAGGGTTGCCTAATGCATTTGGAGAATATGACGAAACTCCGGAGGAAATGGGAACACAAATTGAAGAATATTTAAAGAGAAACTTAATCAATATAATTGGCGGTTGTTGTGGTACCTCACCAGAGCACATTAAAGTTATAGCAGAAATAGCTGCTAAATACAAGCCGAGAAATATTATTAGTTTGAAAGAAATCGAAAATTAATTATGAAGGTGAAGCAAACAAAATACATGAAACTATCTGGTTTAGAGCCTTTGATTTTAAACGAAAACAGTAATTTTATCAATGTTGGTGAGCGAACAAATGTTGCAGGGTCAAGAAAATTTTTACGATTGATAAAGAATGAGCAATTTGATGAAGCTTTAGATATTGCACGACATCAAGTGGATGGTGGTGCGCAAATTATCGATATTAATTTTGATGATGGTTTGATCGATGGAAAAGTAGCGATGGTTCGTTTTTTAAACCTGATTGCTGCTGAGCCAGATATTTGCAGAGTTCCAATGATGATTGACAGTTCTAAATGGGAAATTATTGAAGCTGGATTACAAGTTGTACAAGGAAAATGTGTTGTAAATTCTATTTCGTTAAAAGAAGGAGAAGAAAAATTTATTTGGGAAGCAAAACAAATTAAACGTTACGGAGCTGCTGTAATTGTAATGGCTTTTGATGAAGATGGGCAAGCAGATAATTACGAACGTAGATTAGAAATAGCCAAAAGATCTTATAAAATATTGGTGGACATTGTCCACTTTGCATCCGAAGATATTATTTTCGATTTAAACATATTTCCTGTAGCAACAGGAATGGAAGAACACAAAAAAAATGCACTCGATTTTATAGAAGCAACACGTTGGGTTCGCCAAAATTTACCAAATGTTAGTGTAAGTGGCGGCGTTAGTAATGTTTCGTTTTCATTTAGAGGAAACGACGGAGTTAGAGAAGCCATGCATTCTGTGTTTTTATATCATGCAATTCAAGCAGGAATGAACATGGGAATTGTAAATCCGGCTTTACTAGAAGTCTACGATGATATTCCAAAGGATTTATTAGAGTATGTTGAAGATGTTATTTTAGACAGAAGAGACGATGCGACAGAACGTTTGTTAGATTTTGCTGAAACAGTAAAAGGATCAAAAGTAGAAAAAGGATTGGATTTATCTTGGAGAGAAAATCCCCTACAACATAGAATTACCCACGCTTTGGTAAAAGGAATTGATGCTTTTATTCTCGAAGATATTGAACAAGCAAGGCAAGAAGCAGAAAAACCAATTGATGTGATTGAAGGACATTTAATGATTGGAATGAATGTGGTTGGAGATTTGTTTGGCGCAGGAAAAATGTTTTTACCGCAAGTAGTAAAATCTGCTCGTGTGATGAAAAAAGCAGTTGGTTACTTAAATCCGTTTATAGAAGCAGAAAAAACAGAAAAACAAGAACCTGTTGGTAAAATATTGATGGCAACCGTAAAAGGCGATGTGCATGATATTGGAAAAAATATTGTAAGCGTTGTGCTGGCGTGTAACAATTATGAAATTATTGATTTAGGCGTGATGGTTCCACCAGAAAAAATTATTGAAATGGCGATAAGTGAACGCGTTGACGCTATTGGTTTATCAGGATTAATTACGCCATCGTTAGATGAAATGGTGTATTTGGCAAAAGAAATGCAACGTCAAAATTTTGAATTACCGTTGCTAATTGGAGGAGCAACAACATCCAAAGCACACACAGCTGTTAAAATTGATACACAATATAAAAATGCGGTGGTTCATGTAAATGATGCATCAAGAGCAGTAACTGTTATGGGTGATTTATTAAATAAAAAATCATCAAATGAATATGTTGCCAAATTGAAAAAAGACTATGACGAATTCAGAACTAAATTTTTAAAACGAGGTAAAGAAAAATCTTATATTTCTATTGATGAAGCGAGAAAAAGAAAGTATAAAATTGATTGGGAAACTTCAGAAATTAAAAAGCCAAACGAACTTGGAATTCAGACTTTAGAACAATTAAGTCTTAAAGAATTGTTGCCTTACTTAGATTGGAGTCCGTTTTTTAGAAGCTGGGATTTACATGGGAAGTTTCCAGCTATTTTAAGGGATGAAGTTGTTGGTGAACAAGCGTCAATAATGTATGAAGAAGCGCAACAAATGATTCAAGAAATCATTGCAAAACAATTACTAAAACCCAAGGCAATTTTTGGTTTGTTTGAAGCAAATTCTATAAATGACGATGATATTTCTATCCAAAAGAAAGGGAAAGAAATTGCTGTTTTTAGAACGTTACGTCAGCAGCTAAAAAAACGAGAAGGAATTCCAAATCATGCGTTAGCAGATTTTATTGCTCCGAAAGAAACAAACAAACAAGATTATATGGGCGCGTTTAGTGTCGGTATTTTTGGCGCACAAGAATTGGCAGAAAGTTATAAGGCAAAAGGCGATGATTACAATGCAATTATGGCGCAAGCAATTGCCGATCGATTCGCAGAAGCGTTGGCTGAATATTTGCACAAACAAATTAGAACAAAACATTGGGGATACGCAGCAAATGAAGATTTAACAAACGACGACTTAATTAAAGAAAGTTACAAAGGAATTCGTCCTGCGCCTGGATATCCTGCTTGTCCAGATCATTTAGAAAAAGAAACCATTTGGGAATTATTAAACGTAGAAGAAAAAATTGGAATACAACTTACAGAAAGTTTAGCAATGTGGCCAGCGGCGGCTGTTTCAGGATATTATTTTGGAAATGCTGAAGCGAAGTATTTTGGTGTAGGTAAAATCACAAATTCTCAAGTGGAAGATTACGCAAATAGAAAAGGAATTACAAAAGAGAAAGCTAGAAAATGGCTACACGCAACTTTAGCTGAAGAATAAACTTGCGTTAGCGATTGAAACGACATCCTTTTTGTTGTCTCTTTGTGCGCAGTCGAAAAGTTGTCAATAAAAAGACCTGCCGGCAGGCAGGTATAGTGAAAAACGCGACCTGAAAGGGAACGCCCAAAAAATAAAGTTCAAAAAACATGAAAGTAACAGAGCACATTAAAAAAGCAAACGGAAAAACATTATTTTCTTTTGAAATTTTGCCGCCTTTAAAAGGACAAAACATTCAATCTATTTTCGATAATATTGATCCTTTGATGGAGTTTAATCCGCCATTTATTGATGTAACCTATCACCGAGAAGAATATACCTACAAAGAGTTAGAAAATGGGTTGTTAAAAAAACAAGTGGTTAAAAAACGCCCTGGAACGGTAGGGATTTGTGCTGCAATTCAGAATAAATATCAAGTAGATGCTGTGCCGCATATTTTGTGTGGAGGTTTTACAAAAGAAGACACAGAGAATTTTTTAATTGATTTAGATTTTTTAGACATTGATAATGTTGTTGCACTTCGTGGCGATGCGGTAAAAACAGAAACGTATTTTAAACCCGAAAAAGAAGGACATCTATTTGCATCAGAATTGGTAAATCAAATTCAGGATTTAAACAATGGAAAGTACTTAGATAGCGGATTGTTGAATTCTTCAAAAACAGATTTTTGTATTGGTGTTGCTGGGTATCCAGAAAAACATATGGAAGCACCGAGTTTAGATTCTGACATACATTTTTTAAAGCAAAAAATTAAAAATGGTGCAGATTATATTGTAACTCAAATGTTTTTTGACAATCAAAAATATTTTGATTTTGTTAAAAAATGCAGAGCAGAAGGAATTACCGTACCCATAATTCCGGGTTTAAAACCAATATCAACCAAAAAACAATTGAATATAATTCCGCATAGATTTAAGGTAGATTTACCGAATGATTTAATTAATGAAATTCTTAAATGTAAAGACAACAAAGCGGTAAGGCAAGTTGGAACTGAGTGGTCTATTGCTCAAAGTAAAGATTTAGTTGCAAACAATGTTCCGTTGTTGCATTACTATTCTATGGGGAAATCAGATAATATTTATCAAATAGCAAGTGCAATTTTTTAATATCAATTCTGTTGATACTTCTATTGTAAAAAGTAATTTTTTTATAAATGTAAAAGAAAAATATTTAATTACATTTGTAATATAAAATTGAATTAAGAACTTAAAAATAAATAAAATGGCATTAGAAATTACAGATGCAAACTTTGAAGAAGTAGTATTAAAATCTGACAAACCAGTTTTGGTTGATTTTTGGGCAGCTTGGTGTGGGCCGTGTAGAATGGTTGGGCCTATTGTTGATGAAATTCATACTGAATATGAAGGGAAAGCTGTTGTTGGTAAAGTAGATGTTGATGCCAATCAAGAATTTGCAGCAAAATACGGTGTACGTAATATTCCAACAGTTTTGGTATTTAAAAACGGAGAAGTAGTAGATAAACAAGTTGGTGTAGCACCTAAAAATGTGTATACAGGTAAAATTGATGCTGCTCTATAAAGAGATTTAACAGAAGATAAATAGAAAAGGTTTGGCTGGCGTCAAACCTTTTTTTATTTTCGACAAAGATGATGCACGTATCAAAAATACAATCCACAGAAATAACGAACCTAGATTTACTTGCAAAACAAGTTGTTGAAGGTTTTATTACAGGAATGCATAAAAGTCCATTTCATGGGTTTTCTGTCGAATTTTCTGAACATAAACTGTACAATAACGGAGAAAGTACACGTCATATTGATTGGAAGCTGTTTGCCAAAACAGAAAAATTATATACGAAGAAGTACGAAGAAGAAACCAATCTTCGTTGCCATATAATTATTGATAATTCCGCATCAATGCATTATCCTGTGGTAAAAAAACAAACTTTAGAACACTTAAATAAAATAGGGTTTGCAGCTGTAGCATCCGCTTCTTTATTAGAAATTTTAAAAAGACAACGAGACGCAGTTGGCTTAAGTATTTACTCAGATACTTACGAATATTATGCCCCAGAAAAGGGTAGTGATCGGCATCGTAAAATGATATTGCATCAGTTAGAAAAATTGCTACACTCTAAACCAAGATCAAAAACAGAAACCTATCGGTTTTTACATGAAATTGCAGAGAAAATTCATAGGCGTTCCTTAATTTTTTTGTTTACAGACATGTTCCAAACGACTACAGATAAAGAAGCTTTATTTGATGCATTACGTCATTTAAAATACAATAAACATGAGGTTGTTTTGTTTCATACCTATGATAAACAGCATGAATTAGATTTTGATTTTGAGAGTACAGCCAAAAAATTTGTAGATGTAGAAACAGGAGATGAACTTAATATTTATACATCTAATATAAAAGAAACATATCAAAAAGCTACAAGTAATTATTTTAAAGAGTTGAAAACAAAATGTTTGCAATATCAAATAGATTATGTTGCTGTGAATTGTAATGATAGTTTTGAAACCGTTTTAACTAGTTACTTAATTAGTCGAAAAAAGTTTTTGTAATTTTTTTTCTTTTTCTTTTGCAAATACTAAAATCCGACTTATATTTGCATCCGCTAAGAGCAACGGTCTGGTAGTTCAGCTGGTTAGAATACCTGCCTGTCACGCAGGGGGTCGCGGGTTCGAGTCCC
The DNA here is from genome assembly GCA_913065125.1 of uncultured Flavobacteriaceae bacterium. GTDB lineage: Bacteria > Bacteroidota > Bacteroidia > Flavobacteriales > Flavobacteriaceae > Polaribacter > Polaribacter gochangensis. The sequence goes on from CAJYAG010000006.1 coordinate 29,338, forward strand.
GTCCAGACCGCTAAAAGCTTCTCAATTTTTGAGAAGCTTTTTTTGTTTATGTACATCTATAATTTAGTTTGCTTTTTATTCTTCTTTTTGGTTTCATCGTAATGATTGTAAACGGTATTGATAAAACTTAGAATAATTCCAATTCCAATTACAATATAAAAAATAGTGAATAATTTTCCTTCAGGTGTTGCTGGAGCGAAATCTCCAAAACCAATAGTAGTTAGTGTTATTACAGAGAAATAGATAGAGTCTATCCAACTCCATCCTTCTAAGTAATGATAAATAACACTTCCAAACCCAATAATTATTACAGTAGTGATTAATAAATCGCGATATTGTTTGTCTTGAAAATAAGCAAAAATGGTTTTAAAAAATATCATAAAAATAGGGTTTTTAAGAGATGCAAAATAGTTGTAACTCAAAGATAATTAATAATAGTAGCACTTTTTTGATAAAAAGTTTGTTTATACTAATTAAATTTTTAGATTTGCTTCGTACAACAAAACAATAATGATGTTACAAAACGTTTGGCAAGGTTTCTATTTTTACTTTTATTTTTTTAATAAGAGTTGAGACTTTGTACAGTATTGTTAACACAAATAATATATCATAAAGTCTCGAATTTCGAGACTTTTTTTTATGCTTAAAATGAAAAACAAAATAGCCATACAAGGAGCCGAAGGTTCTAATCATCATAAAGTAGCAAGAGATTTCTATGGAGATACGATAACATTAAAAGAATGTTTGTCTTTTGATATTTTAGTAGATAGCTTGCTAGATAAAACTGCTCAAATGGGAATTATGGCAATAGAAAATACGATTGCAGGATCAATCATTCCTAATTATGCTTTAATTGATGCCAATAATTTACATATTTGTGGCGAGCAATATTTAAATATTCATCATCATTTAATGGCATTACCTGGTCAAAAAATTGAAGATATTAAAGAGGTATGTTCACATCCAATGGCGCTATTACAGTGTAAAAAGTTTTTTAAAAATTATCCTCATATAAAATTAGTGGAAGATGTTGATACGGCTGAGGTTGCTAAAAGAATAGCTAAAAATCAATTAAAAGGAGTTGCGGCAATTGCGCCAAAATTGGCTGCAGAAATTTTTGGATTGGAAGTTTTGGAAGATGAAATTCAAACGATGAAAGACAATTCAACTCGATTTGTAATTGTACAAACTGAAAAACCAAATAACGGAATTGATCAAATAAATAAAGCATCACTAAAATTTCAGTTAGATCATAAAAGAGGAAGCTTGGCAGCAATTTTAAATGTGTTGAGCGATTGTAAAATGAACTTAACTAAGATTCAGTCGTTGCCAGTGATAGAGTCTCCTTGGAAATATTCATTTTTTGTTGATGTCACTTTTGATGAGTATAAAGAATATGAAAAAGCAATTGCAATTATAGAAATAATGGCATCAGCATTTAAAGTGTTGGGAGCTTATAAAAACGGAAGAAAATGATTGAAGCAGCAAAAAGATTAAATACTGTTGAAGAATACTATTTTTCAACAAAACTAAGAGAAGTTAGAGCATTGGCTGCGTCTGGAAAACCGATTATCAATATGGGAATTGGAAGTCCAGATTTACAACCACCAACAAAAGTAATTGAGGCCATTCAACAAAGTTTTAACGATGCTTCTGCACATAAATATCAGAGTTATCAAGGTTTGCCAGAATTGCGAAGTGCAATTTCAGAATTTTACAAACAGAATTTTAAAGTTGCTTTAAATCTAGAAAATGAAATTTTGCCCTTAATGGGAAGTAAAGAAGGGGTAATGCATATTTCGATGGCTTTTTTAAATGAAGGCGATCAAGTGTTGATTCCGAATCCTGGATATCCAACCTACAGTTCGGTAACAAAACTAGTTGGAGCGGCACCTGTTTTTTATAATTTGGATGAAACGCATCATTGGCAACCAAATTTTGATGAATTAGAGCAACAAGATCTATCGAAAGTAAAAATGATGTGGATCAATTATCCGCACATGCCAACCGGAACAAATGCACTAAAAGAAACTTTTAAAAAGTTGATTGCATTCGGAAAAAAATATCAAATACTCATTGTAAATGACAATCCGTATAGCTTTATTTTAAACGAAAATCCAATTAGTATTTTAGAGGTTGATGGAGCAAAAGACATCGCGTTAGAGTTAAATTCGTTGAGCAAAACTTTTAATATGGCTGGTTGGCGAGTAGGAATGGTGTTGGGGAATTCTAATTATATAAATCAAATATTAAAAATAAAAAGCAATATGGATTCTGGGATGTTTTACGGAATTCAGAAAGGAGCAATAGAGGCCTTACATGTATCGGATGATTGGTTTAAAAATCAGAATAAAGAGTACAAAGAGCGTAGAAATTTGATTTGGAAATTAGCGGATAAGTTGCAATGTACTTATGATAAAAATTCTACTGGATTGTTTGTTTGGGCAAAAACTCCTGAAGGAAAAACATCCGAAGAAGTTACAGATCACATTTTATATGAAAGAGATATTTTTATTGCGCCAGGAACTGTTTTTGGATCAAACGGAGAAGGTTATATTCGATTTTCATTATGTGTGTCAAAAGAGATAATTAAAGAAGCAATTGGTAGGTTTACTTAAAGGTAGGTAGTAAGCAGTCGCAGTTTGCAGCTGGTTTGGTTAAAAATAAATTAATAAGTCCCCTTTCCTTTGGAAAGGGTTAGGGATAGGAAAAAATGAACGTATTTGTAATAGGAATTGGATTAATAGGTGGAAGCTTGGTGTTGGATATAAAATCTAAATATCCAGAAGCAGTTATTTACGGAATAGACACTAACGAAAGTCATTTAGATAAAGCGTTAGAATTAGGTGTGATTGATGTAAAATCAAATTTTGATGAACTTGAAAAAGCAACAATTGTAATTGTTTCTATTCCGGTTGATGTCCAATTAGAGGTAATTCCGAAAGTATTAAATGCAATTAATGATGATTGTTTGTTGATGGATGTTGGCTCAACCAAAGAACACATTTGTAAAGTAGTAGAAAATCACCCAAAAAGAAGAAATTATTTAGCAACGCATCCAATAGCAGGAACAGAATTTTCTGGTCCAACTGCTGCACATTTAGGATTGTTTTATCAAAAAACAAATATTATTTGCGAAGTAGAAAAAACAGCTTTTAAATTGCAAGAAAAAGCGTTGGAGATTTTCGCAAAATTAGGAATGCGCATTCGCTATATGGATCCAAAATCGCACGATAAACACATTGCGTATGTTTCTCATTTGTCGCATATCAGTGCATTTATGTTAGGAAAAACAGTCATCAATAAAGAGAAAAATGAACGTGATATTTTTGACATGGCAGGTTCTGGATTTGCATCAACAGTTCGTTTGGCAAAAAGTTCTCCTGCAATGTGGACGCCCATTTTTGAGCAAAACAAAACAAATGTTATTGAAACATTAGATAAATATATCAACAACCTTCATCATTTTAAAACACTGATGGAGCAAAACGATTTTACCGAAATTTACAACGAAATGGAAAGTACAAATCACATTAAACAAATATTAAACGGCATAAAATAAACGCCAAAACAAGTAGAAAAATGGAAAATACAAAAGAATTAAAAACATGGTTGGATGATATGAAGCTTGCGCATCCACTAGTAATAGCAGGGCCTTGTAGTGCAGAAACCGAAGAGCAGGTTTTAAAAATTGCACACGAGTTAAAAGATTCTGATGTAAATTATTTCCGTGCGGGAATTTGGAAACCAAGAACAAGACCAGGAATGTTTGAAGGTGTTGGAGCAATCGGGTTAAAATGGTTGCAAAAAGTAAAAGAAGAAACAGGAATGAAAACCTGTACAGAAGTTGCCAATGCGGCTCATGTAAAATTAGCATTAGAATACGATATCGATTTATTATGGATTGGTGCACGTTCTACAGTTTCGCCTTTTATTATGCAAGAAATTGCAGATGCTTTGAAAGGAACAGACAAAATTGTGTTGGTTAAAAATCCTGTAAACCCAGATTTGGCATTGTGGTTAGGCGGAATTGAAAGATTGTATACAGCCGGAATTAGAAACTTAGGAGCCATTCATAGAGGATTTTCTACCTACGAAAAATCGAAATATAGAAATATTCCAGAATGGCAATTGGCAATTGAGTTTCAAAATCGTTTTCCAGACTTGCCTTTAATTTGTGACCCATCGCATATTACAGGAAATAGAGATATGGTTTTTGATGTTTCTCAAACTGCTTTAGATTTAAATTTTGATGGTTTGATGATTGAAAGTCATTTTGATCCTGATAATGCCTGGAGCGACGCTGCGCAACAAGTAACACCAACTGCTTTAATACAAATGATGGAAGATTTAAAAATCAGAAAAATTACGGATGATGAATCTGATTATAGAGAATCATTAGGTAATTTACGTGCTCAAATTAATGTTGTTGATGGTCAACTAATAGAAATGTTAGGAAGACGAATGAAAGTTGCTGATAAAATTGGAGAACTTAAAAAAGAGAAAAACGTTGCGGTTTTACAATCTAAACGTTGGAACGAAATTTTAGGAAACATGATTTTAGAAGGAGAAAGCAAAGGCTTAAGTGAAGAATTTGTTTTAAAAATGTTTAAAGCAATTCACCAAGAATCTATAAATCATCAAGAAAAGATTATCAAAGGATAATTTTTTAAATAAACTATTTAGCCACAAATTCACGAATCATTAGTGAATCTGTGGCTATTTTTTTTTAATCATTTTTTTATTCTCATCTTTGTAGCAATGACAGGAATAGTGTACAAATCTACAGGAAGTTGGTATCTGATAAAAGCAGAAAACGGATCGTTTTACGAATGTAGAATGAAAGGTAAATTTAGAATTCAAGGAATTAAAAGTACCAATCCGGTTGCTGTCGGTGATGTAGTAGATTTTGAAATAGAAGCCAAAAATGATACAGAAACCGGAGTTATTAATACAATTCACGAACGTAAAAATTACATCATCCGTAAATCTGTAAACTTATCGAAGCAAACTCATATTATTGCGGCGAATGTAGATTTGGTGTTTCTACTAATTACGATTGATAATCCGCCAACTTTTACAACATTTATAGATCGGTTTTTGGTAACCGCAGAAGCATATTCGGTTGACACTGTTTTGGTTTTTAATAAGATAGATTCTTATGAGCTAGAACAAAGAGCAGAAGTGATGTATTTGAAAGATATTTATGAAAAAATTGGATATACTTGTGTAGAAGTTTCTGCAACAGAGAACAAAAATGTAGATTTTATTAAAGTAATGATGCTTGGTAAAACAAGTATGTTTATTGGTCATTCTGGCGTTGGAAAAACAACTTTGGTAAATGCCATTGAACCCTCTTTAGATTTAAAAACCAAAGAAATATCAAATCAACATAAACAAGGGCAACACACAACAACATTTGCAGAAATGTTCGATTTAAGTTTTAATGCATCCATTATTGATACACCAGGAATTAAAGGCTTTGGTGTTGTAGATATGGAAAAAGAAGAAGTTGACGATTATTTTCCTGAGTTTTTAGCTGTAAAAAACGATTGTAAATTTAATAATTGTCTACATGTTGAAGAACCAAAATGCGCAGTAAAAGACGCTGTTGAAAACGAGGAAATTTCTTTTTCGCGTTATAAAAGTTATTTGCAAATTATTGCCGGAGAAGAAGAACATTATAGAACCGATTTTTGGGAAAACGAAGACGAAGATTAAATGAAAGCAGTAATTCAAAGAGTTAAATACGCTAGTGTAACTGTTGATGGAAATAAAATTGCAGATATTCAAAACGGCATTTTATTATTGCTAGGAGTTGCAGAAAATGATTCAAAAGAAGATATTAATTGGCTGTCAAAAAAAATTGCTAATCTTAGAATTTTTAATGATGAAAATGACGTGATGAATAAATCTCTTATAGATATTAACGGAGAAGTAATTGTTGTGAGTCAGTTTACATTACAGGCAAGCACCAAAAAAGGAAACAGGCCGAGTTATTTAAAAGCAGCGAAACCAGAAATTGCGATTCCGATTTATCAAGAATTTATACATCAATTTGAAACAGAAATTGGTAGAAAAGTACAAACTGGTGAGTTCGGGGCAGATATGAAAGTTGAATTGCTAAATGATGGTCCGGTAACCATTATTATTGATACCGAAAACAAAATTTAAGTCCAATTTTTTTAAGATAAATTTAAGTAAAAATAATTTATTTTCCATGGAAAATAAATTTAAAAAGAGTATATTTGTCGTTCATAAAAAATAAAACAATCAAAAAATGAAAAAACTAGTAATTTTAGCTATCGCATTTTCTGCGGTATTGGTTTCTTGTAAAGAGAATAAAAAAGTAGAAGTAAAGGAAGAAGTTGAAGTTGTGAAAACAATTTCTGACTTAAATAATGTAGATGTAACTGCATCAGTATTAAACTGGAAAGGAGCTAAGCCAACAGGAGAACACAACGGAACAGTTGCCTTAAAAAGTGGTGGAATTTTAATTGAAGATGGAGCAATAACTGCAGGGGAATTTGTAATCGAAATGAATTCAATTATAAATTTAGATATGAAAGGCAAAGAAGGAGCTGCAAAATTAGAAGGACATTTAAAATCTGCAGACTTTTTTGATGTTGCAGTGTATCCAACAGCTAAATTTGTAATTACAAAAGTTGAAGAGAACGAAGGTAAATTAGCTGTAACTGGAAACTTAAATATTAAAGATGTAACAAAGAGCATTACAATTCCGGCCACACTTTCTGAGGTTGATGGTGTACATGTTTTTAAAAGTGAAAACTTTAATATTAATAGAGCAGATTTTAATGTAAAGTATGGTTCAAAATCATTCTTTGACAATTTAAAAGATAAGTTTATTGATGATTTAGTAGAAATGTCTTTCGAGGTAAAAACTACAAAATAGTATCCATAAAAATTTATTTAAAAGCCGTAAATCATTTTTGATTTACGGCTTCTTTTTTTTAACTTGCATTTTTGTTGTTAAAAAATGCTATGAGAAAATCTTCCCCAAAAATACTATTACTAGTTTTAGTATGTATTGTGCAGCTTTCTTTTGCACAAAAAATTGAATATTCTTCAATATTAATTCCGGCTGAATTATTAAAAAACGCAAATGCAGTTGTTAGAAACAATGCAACAACAATTGATGTGTACTCTACAGATGAAATGACTGTTAAAGTAGATAGAGTTGTTACTGTGTTAAACAAACTTGGAAATGGTAAAGTTGGAGCCTATATTGGTTATGATGACAATTCTAAAATTGCAAAATTATCAGCAAAGATTTATGATGCAGCTGGTAGAGAAATAAAAAAAGTATCTAAGAATAAGTTTGTAGATGTAAGTGCTTTTGATGGCGGAACATTATACTCAGACTCGCGTGTAAAATATTTAGATTATACACCAATTTCATACCCTTATACAGTTCATCTTCAATACGAATACAATACTTCTTCAACTGGGTTTTTACAAAACTGGAGCCCTTTAGAAGGGTATTTAGTAAGCATAGAAAACAACTCTTATGTCGTAAATTTAAACAATGGAAAAATTAGAGTAAAGGAATTGAATTTTGAAGGATACGAAATAGAAAAAAGTGTTTCAGAATCTAAAGTTTTCTATTCCGTAAAAAATATTTCAGCTATAAAAAACGAAAGTTTGAGTCCGTCTTTAACAGGTTATAAACCAAAGGCATTGGTGGCGTTAAATAATTTTAAAACAGATGGTGTTGATGGATATTATACCAATTGGGATGAGTTTGGAAGATGGATGTACAGTTCATTATTAGACGGAAGAGGCATTGTTGATGGAGCAACAAAAATTAAAATTTTAGATTTAGTAAAAGGAGTTGAAGATCAGATAGAAAAAGCAAAAATTGTCTATAATTTTATGCAAAATAAAACACGTTATATAAGTGTACAAGTTGGTATTGGTGGTATTCAGCCAATTCCGGCAAACGAAGTAGATAATGTTGGTTATGGCGATTGTAAAGGTTTAACAAATTATACAAAAGCTTTATTAGATATTGTTGGCGTAACATCTTATTATACGCATGTAGAAGCAAATAGTTTTGAGCCTGTTTCTTTTGAAAAAGATTTTGCATCCTTAGAACAAGGCAATCATGTGATTTTAAATATTCCTAATAATGGAAATGATATTTGGTTAGAATGTACAAGTCAAGTCACACCTTTTGGGTTTTTAGGTGATTTTACAGATGATAGAGACGTGCTTGTTATTACGCCAGAAGGCGGAGTTTTAAAGCGAACAACTTCTTATAAAAATGAACAAAATTTGCAAAAAACAAAAGCAACTATTGTTCTAAATACAAACGGGTCTTTAAAAGCCGATGTTTTAATAAAATCAGAAGGAACTCAATACGGAAGTAAATACGAATTAGAAACTTTAAATCTAAAAGAGCAAAAAAACTTCTATAAATCTAATTTGTGGAGCTATAATAACAATACAACAATAGATGAAATAGAATTTACAAACGATAAAGATAGTATTGTTTTTACTGAAAAAATTGCTGCTACAATTAAAGATTATAGCTCAATGTCTTCTGATAAAATTTTGTTTAGAGTAAATGTATTTAATAGAAATAATAACACACCCAAAAGATATAGAGACAGAAAATTACCTTTAAAAATTAGAAGAGGTTATAAAGATGTTGATGAATACATTATTACATTACCTGTTGGTTATAAAATAGATGGAGTGTTGATGAACGAAAAAAAGATTGAAAACAAATTTGGGTTTTATTCAATTTCATTAGAAAAAGTAAACGAAAAACAGATTAAGTACAAAAGAACTTTATTAATAAAAGAAGGAACTCATCCAAAAGAAGATTACAAAACGTATAGAACTTTTAGGAGAACTATTTCTAAATACGATAACTTAAGAATTGCACTCGCAAAAACTAACTAAACCTACGAAAAATGAAAAAACAATTGCTATTAATTTTGATGTGTTTTTACGCAACAACTATTTTTTCTCAAGATTTTAAATTCGGAAAAGTGTCTGTTCAAGAACTACAAGAAAAAGTACATCCATTAGATTCTACGGCAGATGCTGCTTATTTGTATAAATATAGAAAAACAGCATTTAATTATACAGAAAGTCAGGGTTTTACTGTGGTTACAGAAATTCATGAAAGAATTAAAATTTATACCAAAGCTGGTTTTGAAAAAGCAACACAAAGCATTAAATATTATAAACCAGATTCTGGAAGTAAAGAAAAAGTAATCGCAATTAGTGGCTATACTTTTAATCTTGAAAAAGGGAGAGTGAAAAAAGAAAAACTGGCTAAGAAAAATATCTTTGACGAAAAAACCAGCAAGTTTAGAAGTGTAAAAAAAATTACGATGCCTACTATAAAAGTAGGAAGCGTAATAGACTTAAAATACAAAATTGTTTCTCCTTATTTTGATATTAAAGATTTAGAATTTCAGCATGATGTGCCAGTAAAAAATCTAGAATTTATAGTTGAGATTCCGGAATATTATAAATTTAATTCTAGACAAAAAGGATATTATTACATTACTCCAATAATTGAAAAAGGGAAAGGTATTATAACAAGTACATCAAAATATAGAGATAATACTCCAGGAACAAATAGACCAGCTGAAGTAAATAAAAGTAGAATGGAGTATTTGACAACTGTAACTAATTACAATGCTAATAATATTCCAGGATTAAAAAACTCCGAGCCTTATGTTAGTAGTATCAATAATTATAGAGGAGGTATTAGGTATGAATTAACAGCAATAGAGTACCCGAATTCTATGCCTAAATACTATTCTACAACATGGCCAGATGTAGCACGTAGAATTTATGATTCTTCTAATTTTGGTGAAGAATTAAAAAGAACAAGTTATTTTAAAAATGATTTAAACACCATTCTTTCTAAAGCAACAACTTCATCACAAAAGATAGCCTCTATTTTTAATTTTGTAAAAATGAAAGTAAAATGGAATGGTTATTATGGTTTGTATTCAGATATTGGTGTTAGAAAAGCGTATAGAGAAGGAGCTGGAAACACTGCAGACATCAATTTAATGTTAATTGCAATGTTAAATGAAGCTGGTATAGAAGCGAATCCTGTATTAGTAAGCACAAGAGATCATGGGGTTCCTTTTTTTCCAACTATAGATGGTTTTAATTATGTAATTGCGGCTGTTAATTTACCAAACGGATACATTCTTTTAGATGCAACAGAATTTTATAGTATGCCAAATGTATTGCCATTAAGAGCATTAAATTGGAAAGGTAGATTAATTAAAAAGGACAAAACATCGAGTTGGTTAGAGTTAACTTCGAAAGCACATTCTGCAGAAGATAATTTTATGTCTATAAAGATAAACGAAGATTTTACTGTAAATGGAAGATTAAGAACTACCTATAAAAATTTAGATGCAATAAATTTTCGCTCAAGTAATAATCACTTAAAAGAAGAAGGTGTTATTACTTCTTTAGAAGATAGGTTTGGTGTAGAAATAGAAGATTATAAAGTTGTAAATAAAGCAGCGATTTATAAACCAGTTATTAGAAATATTTCTTTTGTCGGAGAAGATTTTATTGAAGTAATAAACGATAAAGTCTATCTTTCACCGTTACTTTTTTTAACATCTAGAGTAAATCCATTTAAACTAGAAGATAGAAAGTTTCCTGTAGATTTTGGCGCGCCTTTTAAGAATAAGAATTCAGTTTTTATGCAAATACCTGAAGGATATAAAGTAGAGTCAATTCCAGAATCATCTACAATCGGAATTAGAGATAACTTAGGTGTTTATGGTTATAAAGTTGTTGTTTCTGGGAATAAAATCAATATTATTTCTCAATTACAAATTAATTCTGGGCTGATAACACCAGAATATTATAAAGAACTAAAAGAGTTTTATAACCTAATGGTTAAAAAACAAATGGAGAAAATAGTATTGATAAAAGAATAATCTATAAACCCAAAACTTTCGTTTTGGGTTTATAGTTATAAGCTAATTGCAGTTGTATTTTTTACTTCTCCAATGGTAAAAATGCTGTGCGTACTTCCAATATGTTTAATTGCAGTTAGTTTGGTAATCATAAAATCTCTGTAAGATTCCATGTCTTTTACATAGATTTTAAGAATATAATCGTAATCTCCACTTACATGAAAACACTCCGATACTTCGGGTAATTTTAAAACCTCCGATTCAAAATTACTTACATACTCTTTGGTGTGTTGAATCAATTTTATGTGACAAAAAACTAAAAAGGAACGTTCAATTTTGTTTTTGTTGATAATTGCTACATAATGCTTAATTACATTTTCTTTTTCCAGTTTTTTAATTCGTTCGTAAACGGCTGTTACAGATAAATTTAACTGTAAAGAAAGTTGTTTTGTAGTCTGTTTACTGTCTTTTTGTAAAAGGTGAATCAGTTTTTTATCTATGATATCTAATGTCATTCCGAAAATTTTTCTGGTTGATGTTGATAAAAACATCAATAATAGTTTTAAAAATTGCTTTATGGTGTAAATATAGAATAATAATCTATATATGATAAAATCAATTGATTAATAATCGGATATGTTGTTTCTTTGTGTGTCAAAATAAAATATCATGAAATTTAAACCTGCAAACAATATTCAAGATTTACAATATTTCGGAGAATTCGGAGGCGTAAATCCATCAATTTCAGATTCATCAACTTATACCTTTTTATCGGCAAAAACCATGTTTGATACCTTTGAAGGAAATACCGATGGATGTTATTTATACTCTCGTCATTCAACACCAAGTAACTTATATTTAGGTGAAGCGTTGGCTGCAATGGAAGGAACTGAAACTGCAAATGTTGCCGCTTCTGGAATGGGTGCAATTACACCAACAATTTTACAAATTTGTGGTAATGGAGATCACATTGTTTCTAGCAGAACAATTTATGGCGGAACCTACGCATTTTTAAAGAATTTTACGCCTAGAATGGGCATTGAAACATCGTTTGTAGATATTACAAATATTGCTATTGTAGAAGCTGCAATTACTAAAAATACCAAAATGATTTATTGCGAATCTGTAAGCAATCCTTTATTGGAAGTTGCAGATATCAAAGCATTATCCGCTTTAGCAAAAAAACACAATTTACAATTGGTGGTTGATAATACGTTTTCTCCTTTGTCAATTTCTCCTGCGCAATTAGGAGCAGATATCGTTTTACATAGTTTAACAAAATTTATCAACGGTTCTTCTGATACGATGGGTGGTGTAGTTTGTGGAACTTCGGAGTTTGTGAATTCTCAAAAAAGTGTGATTGACGGAGCAAGTATGCTGTTGGGCTCTTCAATGGATTCTTTGCGTTCTGCGTCGATTTTAAAGAATATGAGAACGTTGCATCTTAGAATGAAACAACACAGTAGAAATGCTGCTTTTTTAGCTGATAAATTTGAAGCAGACGGATTAAAAACAGTATATCCAGGATTAAAATCACATCCTTCTCACGAAGTTTTTAAATCGATGATGAACGAAGAATATGGGTATGGCGGAATGCTAACTGTTGATGCAGGTTCTTTAGAAAAAGCAAATGCATTGATGGAGTTGATGCAAGAAAAAAATCTTGGTTATTTAGCAGTTAGTTTAGGTTTTTATAAAACACTATTTTCTGCACCAGGAACTTCTACTTCATCAGAAATTCCGCTTGATGAACAAAAAGAAATGGGATTAACTGATGGTTTGATTCGTTTTTCTATCGGACTAGATAATGATATTGAAAGAACTTATGAAACGATGAAAGCTTGTATGAAGCAAGTCGGAGTTTTATAGTTTTCATTTCTTCTATCCTGTTATTAAGTGTTATAAAAATCTCTAAAGAGATTAAAATAAGTTTGGGTTTCGTTTAAAAACGAAACCCATTTCTGTCGTTTGCTGTTTTTTTTATTGATGATCATTTCTTTACAAATAGTACTATTATGAATCTGAGATTGCAAATCTAATTTGGCAATTGTTGTAAGCGAAATTGATTTGCATAGCTTCTTCTAAAATCGTAACATTACAACACAAAAATTTTACACAATGCAAGACGATAAAAATATTTCTGAAATTAAGATTGAAGACCAGAAAATAATTGAAAACAAAGAGCTGAGTATTTGGGAAGCCCTTTTTCCAGTGTTAATATTAATTGGAATGTTAGCCTACAATGTTTTTATTTTTGGTGATGATTCTTTAAGTGGATCTAATCAATTTATTCTTTTGATGGGTGGAGCAGTAGCGGCAATTGTAGGTTTTAAAAATAAAGTTTCTTTTGATAGAATGATTGAAGAAGTTGCAGAGAATATTAAATCGACTGCCGGTGCTATTTTAATTTTATTGTTAGTTGGTGCTTTGGCAGGAACTTGGTTGATAAGTGGAATTATTCCTGCAATGATTTATTACGGATTGCAAGTATTAAATCCAACCATATTTTTAGCGGCTTGTTTAATTATTTGTGCTGTAATTTCTATTGCAACAGGTAGTTCTTGGACAACGTCTGCAACAGTTGGTATTGCATTAATTGGAATCGGAGAAGCCTTAGGGATATCTTTAGGGATGACGGCTGGAGCAGTTTTATCTGGAGCCTATTTTGGAGATAAAATGTCGCCAATGTCAGACACAACAAACCTTGCACCCGCAATGGCTGGAACAGATTTGTTTACCCATATTAGATACATGGCGCTTACTACGGTTCCAACAATTATTGTAACATTAATTGTATTTATCATTTTAGGATTTACACAGAGTACAACTGGACAAGCAGATACAAATTCGCTTTTGGTTGATATTGATAAAGCATTTAATATTACACCTTGGTTATTTTTAGTTCCTATTGGAGTAATTGTTTTAATAATAAAGAAAACTCCACCTTTAATTGCATTGTTAATTGGTACTTTATTAGCGGCTGTTTTTGCATTGATTTTTCAACCAGAAGTTGTAGCACAAGTAGCAGGAGTAAAAGAATTAGACTTTAATTCTGCTTATAAAGGAGTCATGCAATCAATAACTGTTGAAACAGCTGTTGCAACAGATAATAAAGCTTTAGCTGATTTATTTACAGCAGGCGGAATGGCAAAAATGCTTGGAACTATTTGGTTGATTTTATGTGCAATGACATTTGGCGGAATTATGGATGCAATCGGAGCATTGGCAAGAATTAGTAGTTTTATGTTAAGTCTTTTTGATTCAGTTTTTGGATTGTTTGCAAGTACAGTTGCTACCTGTATTGGATTAAATTTTACAGCATCAGATCAATATTTAGCAATTGTAGTTCCAGGAAAAATGTATGCAAAAGCATATGCAGATAAAGGCTTAGCGCCAGAAAATTTAAGTAGAACTTTAGAAGATTCAGGAACGGTAACTTCAGTTTTAATTCCTTGGAATACTTGTGGTGCATATCATTCTGGTGTATTGGGTGTTTCGGTGATAGACTATGCTTTTTACGCAGTTTTTAATTGGTTAAGTCCATTTATGACCTTGCTATTTGCAGCCTTTAATATTAAAATTAAGCAGTTAGTTAAAAAATAAATGATAGTTAAAGCTGTTGCTTCAGATGCCGAAATCCTAACACAAATTGCGATAGAATCAAAAGCATATTGGGGTTATACTTCAGAACAAATTGAAAGTTGGAAATCAGATTTAACAATTCTTCCAGAAACTTTTAATGATTGGAGAGGTTGTAAATTTATGATCGATACTGAAATTGTAGGTTTTTATTTGTTGAATAGATTAAACTCTAGAACCTGTGTTTTAGAGTTCTTATTTGTGAAGCCAAAATTTATAGGAAAAAATATCGGCAGACAATTAATAGAACATGCAATTTTAAATTGTAGAACAAATAGTTGTGAAGTATTAAATGTGCTTTCTGATCCAAACGCGGTAGCTTTTTATGCCAAATATGGATTTAAGACAATCTCTTTAAAAGAAAGTTCTGTTCCGGGAAGATTTTTACCTGAAATGGAAATTGAATTTCCAGAAAACATGTAGATTATTCCTTTTTTGTAAGATGTAAAACTCCAGCAATCAATAAAAGAACCCAAGGAGAACCATGTAGTACAACATCAAAATAATCTTGAAATTGCATTGCATTTTCTCCGAAAAAAGCATTTCCCCCAGCAACCCATTGAATTTTACCCCAAATATGTGGCGGATTAAATGGTGCTAAACCTAAAGTTAAACTTGCGATTAAAAAGAGTTTCCAATTGTCTCGTAATTTTTGTTTCATTTTTTGTTTATGTGTAATTACATCTCGACTCTGTTCGATGTGACAGTAAAACTGGCTTTTGCTTATTTGCCACATTGTGGCTAAATAAACCAATTCCAAACCAAACCAAAACGGATTACAAAATCTCTATAAGGATAGTTTGGAGCAGAGAAATAATTCTTCTTTAAAAACATCGAACTTAAGTTATCTGCTTTTAAATAAATACGTGTTCTTCTAATTTGTGCATTTACAAAAACATCAAAAGTTGGGTAGCCAATTTCTGTAGTATTCTGAATTGTAAATTCGTTTAACAACGGATTAAATGCATTTGCTTTGTATTTAGAGAAATACTTAAATGTAATTCCGGTTTGTAAAAACAAGGGCTTTTTTTCAAAGAAAAAATCAGAATAATACAACGTATTTCTAGTGACCAAATTCGGAACTCTAAATGCATCTTTTCCGCTACTTACTTGTTGATAAAGTATCGTGTTGTTCAATGCAAATTTTCCAAATTTGAACTCATTATTCGCTTTTACTTTTAAATACGTTACATTTTCTCCAGATTGTTGCGGTTTGGAAGTGTCATGAAAATAGGTGTAGTTTTCAATATTTGTGATGCTTGCGTTTAGGTTTATCAATTTAGATTGCATGCCAAAAGCAATATTTCTTGTATTGATATTTTTAAACAAATCATTTTGCCAATTGTACTCGTCGTAAGCACTTTGATATAAAATGGTATTAAAGTTTGGCGATTTCGAATTGATGGAAACACTTCCTTTAAAAGTAGTTACACTATCTTTTTTAAAAATGGCTTCACTATAAAAATTTGAACCAGAAATTCTACCAGTTCCGGGTGTAAAATTGACTTCCGTATTTAATTGAAAATTGTTGATTCTTGCATTCCAATTTCCACCAAAAGAAATAGCAGAACCTTTAATCTCTGGATTTGTAATGGTGTTTATTGTCGAGTTTAAAACCGAATTATATCCGTAATTGTAATTTATTAAACCGGTATTAACTCTAAAGGTTCCTAAAATATATTTAGAATTAAATTCTAAAAATAATTGATTGTTGATGAGCCTGTTTTCTACTACATCCGTAAAACCAGAACTCACATTTGCACTTCCGAAAAAAGCAGTGTTTAAATTGGTTTCGGTAAATTCATACCTCTTAGTTTCGTGAGTAAATATGTGCCCGAATTTTAAATTGGTAAAGTTGTTTTTAATGCTGTCTTTAGATGAAAATAATTTATAATCGTGTTCAACAAAAAACCGATTTCCTTCTAAGATTGTTTCAGTTCCTTCTAAATTTACATCCAATCTTCCTCTGTCAGAAAAATTAGGATCATCAGATGTAAAAGCAGTTAAAGAAGTTGTGGTTAATCCGCCATTTTCTTGATTCATTAAATCTTGCGTTGCAATATGTCCTCTAATTGCATATCGATTGTTTTTAGTTTGATAACTAAAAACGGTTCTAAAATTTCCTTGAGAAGCCAATGAATTTCTGTAGTTTCCTAAAGAACGCAGACCTTTGTAAAGAATCCCAACATTAAATCGCTCAGAGAAATTTAAGGTAAATAAGGTTTCTAAAACTTGACCTTGTTGTAAACCGGTTCTGTATAAAATTTCTGATGTTGGCGTCGGAACTTTATAATAATCAATGTCTTCTTTTGACAAATAATTAAAATGTTTTGCGTTCATTCCGATTATTGGAAGTGAATTTTGATGTGTAAAATCGTATCCTAAATTGTTAAAAGTTTGTCCTTGATTGTGAAAAGCAAGCAACTCAAAATTGTCTTTTCGTAAAAAATTATAGGTGTATTCTTTTAAAATTGTTAGTGTTGTATCAATATATGTGGTATCTTTTTTAAAAGAAATAACCTTGTAATCTTTGTAATTGGTTTTGCCGTTTAATTTTACAATCGTTGTTTTTTTATTGATAAATGTAGAGTCTAATTGGTTTCTTCCATCCGAAGTACTAATTTGAGAATGGATTAAATGCACGCTAAAAAGCATGATGAGTAAGAAACTAAAAAAACGTTTTTTCATTGAAAATGATTGATACAGCAAATGTAAAATTTTTAAACGGAAATAAAGATGAATAATTTCTTGTAAAACTGTTAATTTGCAATGATGTTAAAAAGTAATTACAGCGGAAAAATTTTAGAAGCAGGAACAGATGAAGCTGGAAGAGGTTGTTTGTGTGGACCAGTTGTGGCAGCTGCTGTTATTCTGCCAGCAGATTTTGAACATCTTTTATTAAATGATTCTAAGCAATTATCAGAGAAGCAGCGAAAAGAATTGAAACCAATTATAGAACAGAAAGCAATCGCTTTTGGTGTTTGTTTTGTGGATGAAAAAGAAGTGGATACAATCAACGTGTTACAAGCTTCAATTACAGGAATGCAACGTTCTATTGCGCAATTACATCCGCAACCAGAGTTTATTATTGTTGATGGAAATAAATTTAAACCTTATAAAGAGATTCCGCACAAAACCATTGTAAAAGGCGATGCAAAATACTTAAGTATTGCAGCAGCTTCAGTTTTGGCAAAAACATATAGAGACGAATTTATGGAGAAAATTCATCAAGAATTCCCAATGTATCATTGGAAACAAAACAAAGGGTATCCAACAAAACAACACAGAAATGCCATACGGGAATTCGGAATTACGAAGTATCACAGAAAAACATTTCGTTTGCTTCCAGAGCAATTAAAGTTGGAGTTGTAATTGTTAATAATCAACAAGAATATTCTTGCTTACTTTTAAAAACTTCAACTATTTTAGCCACTCTAATTTTACAAGATGATAAAAAGAACACGTGCAGAAATTACCAAATGTATCATTCATAAAGTAGCGAATAAATACAATAGCGGACAAAATGTTTTTTCAGAAAGCATCATCCGATTTGATGAAGATAGTTACAATTTAATGGTTCCTTTTTTACTAAAACCATTTGTAAACTTGTCGCAAAGTTTTCGTTTTAGTCATCATGCAGATATTCGTTTAAACGAAATTAATAATTACGCAACAAACGTTTTTAAAGAGGAAAGTACTTTTATAGAAAATTCTAAAAACATTGTCAATCATTTGTATGAACAATCAAATTCAGCTCAAATTAAAAAAGGTGATGTTATTATCGCGTTGATTGAAGGCATAGAATATCAAGATGTGTTAACCGAAGCAATTGGTATTTTTAAAGTTGAAAATAAAACAGATTTTTTTCAAACCTATTTAGAAGAAAATAGTTTTGATGTTGCTGTTCAGCAAGGAATTAGCACCAAAAAAATCGACAAAGGCTGTTTAATTTTAAATACAACAGACGCAGAAGGGACGGTTGTTTTGAGTGTAGATAATAATCAATACGATGCGCAATATTGGATTAAAAATTTCTTGTCGGTAAAATATGCAGATGATAGAAATCAACATACACAAAGTTATTTAGAATTGTGTAAAGAGTTCTCTGAAGAAGTGATAAAACCTGAATTTGGCAAACAAGAGCAGAGTCAGTTTTTAGCAAATACCGTAGATTATTTTAAAGAAAATGAATCGGTAGATTATCATGCATTTAAAGAAGAACTGTTTGAAGAAGACAAGCAAAAAGGCATGTTTGATGATTATAAAAAGCATTTCGAAACTTTGAATGACGTGTTAATTAGAAATAATTTTGAAGTTTCTGATGTGGTATTAAAGAAAGAAAAAAGCAAGATTAAAAGCATCATAAAACTAGATACAAATATCGAAATTAAATTAGATGTTGATGCGCCAGATGCTGCTTCAGAATACTTAGAACGGGGTTATGACGAAGAGAAGAAAATGAAATATTACAAAGTATATTTTAACGAAGAAAAATAGTATCTTTACGTAAACCAATTTTTACGACAGACATGAAAAAAATACTACTAACAAGTGTTTTGCTGTTTTTTGGACTTCATTTAGTAGCGCAAGAAAAAGCACAAACATACACATCAGAATTAGGTAAATTTTCTATGATTTCTTTCGGCGAAGTTACAGAAGATGTTAAAGAAGATAAAGCCAGCACTATATATAGAGCAGCATACAGACATAACGAAATGCTTTTTGCTATTTCTAGTAGTTTACAGGAAAATAAACCGAATAAAGTTTCAGATTTGTTAAACGCCTCTGTTATAACTTTTAAAACAGCGCTGAAAGGAACAGTTGTTGAGCAAAAAAAGATCAAAGAAAATAATCTCAATGGTATTTATGCTTCACTAATGATGAATAATGACGTAAAGGTTGAGTACAAGGTTTTTTCTAAAGGATTGTATTTATACCAAGTGATGGTGTTTGCAAAAAAAGAGAAATATAAAAAAGATGTTGCAGCAGCGTTTTTTAAATCGTTTGCTATTACAAAGTAAAATTTATAGAAAAGATTTTACTTCAAATAACTCGGTAAAATGTTTTAAAATTTTCTGTTGAACTTCTTCAATCGGAATTTTTTTACCCAATTCGGTTTCCATAGAAGCAACAGCTTTTCCTCTAATTCCACAAGGAATAATATTGTCAAAATAACCCAAGTTTACATTTACATTCAATGCAAAACCGTGCATGGTAACCCAACGTGTAGAACGAATTCCCATCGCACAAATTTTACGTGCAAAAGGTGTTCCTGCGTCAAGCCAAACTCCAGTTTCACCTTCGCTTCTTTCAGCTTTTAATCCGTAATCTACCAATGTCAAGATAATAACTTCTTCTAAGAAACGTAAGTATTTATGAATGTCTGTAAAGAAATTTTCTAAATCTAAAATTGGATACCCAACAATTTGTCCTGGGCCATGATAAGTTATATCTCCGCCACGATTTATTTTGTAAAAAGTTGCTCCTTTTTCTTTTAGCTGCTTTTCATTTAACAATAAGTTAGATAAATCACCACTTTTACCTAAAGTATACACATGCGGATGTTCTACAAAAATAAAATGATTCTTAGTTTCTTTAACTTCATTATTCTTTCTATTGCTAATTTTTTGATCAACAATTTCTTGTAATAATTCGGTTTGATAATCCCAAGTTTCCTTGTAATCTTTAACGCCTAAGTTTTTAAGTAGTATGTTTTTATTCATAATAGTAGACAGCAAAGATAAATATTTAATTACATTTGTTAGTAATATTTATAATTAACGATAACTGATTTTAGATATACTTTAATGATGAAGAAACACTATAAATTAACTTTCTTTTTCTTGTTTTTTACCTCTTTCTCTATGTTTTCTCAAAACATTTGGACGAAGCAAGATGCAAATTCAAGAATTATAGGAGAAGAGCTAGCGTACAGAGAAACAATGCCAACAGCATACGAGTTATTTGCTCTTAATATAAATGACGTTGATAAAAAATTAACGATTTCTAATACACAAGAAACTATTATGGAGTTGCCAACTCCAAACGGTATTCAGCGTTTTTTAGTAAAAGAAGCTTCAGTTTTTTCAGATGAATTAGCAGCAAGATTTCCTGGGATTAAATCTTATGTTGGTGTAGGAATTGACGATGCAACTGCAAGGGTTCGTCTTAGCAAATCTAGCGTTGGTTTTCATGCCATGATTACTTCTGGTAATTATCCAATGTATTTAATTGATCCGTATACTAAAAATAAAAAAACAGCCATTGCTTATTATAAAAATAAAACAGTAAAATCTAATTTTGAATGTTTGGTTGAAGAAAATGTGACGAAAGTGCATCAAAGAAGTTTTCAGAAAGCAACAAATGCAAATGATGGAAAATTACGAACATATCGACTTGCAATTGTTGCAACTGGCGAGTATTCTCAATTTCATTTAAACAATCAAAACATACCTGCAACAGCAACAGATACAGAAAAGAAAGCCGCAGTTTTAGCAGCGATAAATACAACTATGACTCGTGTAAACGGAATTTTTGAAAGAGATTTAGGAGTTACCATGAAACTTGTTAGCAACAATGAAAATATTATTTTTTTAGATGGAACGACCGATGATTTAGATGATGATGATGCAGAAAATTTAATTAGTCAAACGCAAGCGCTTTGTGATAATGCAATTGGTGCTCCTTTTTATGATATTGGCCACGCGTTTAGTACTGGCGCTGGTGGTTTAGCTGGTTTAGGAGTGGTTTGTGAGTTTGGAACAAAAGCCCAAGGAGTAACAGGTTCTGCATCACCCATCAATGATACCTATGATATTGATTATGTTGCTCATGAAATGGGGCATCAATTTGGTGCAAATCATACATTTAATAATTCGTGTAATAGTAATAGAAATGGAGGAACGGCAGTTGAACCTGGAAGCGCTTCTTCAATAATGGGTTATGCAGGAATTTGTCCGCCAAATGTACAATCTAATAGTGATGCATATTTTCATTCAGTTAGTATTGCAGAAATGTGGGAAATAGTAACGACAACAGCAACTTGTGGAGTAGAAACTCCAACAAATAACAATGCTCCAGTTGCAAATGCAGGAAATGATTTTACAATTCCGAAATCAACTCCATTTGTATTAAAAGGAAGTGCAACAGATGCTGATACAGAAAATAGTTTGACTTACAACTGGGAGCAAACGGATACATCAATTGCAACAATGCCACCAGTAACAATGAGTACATCTGGCCCACTGTTTAGATCATTGCCATCATCAACATCACCAAATAGGTTTATGCCAGTTATAGATACAGTATTGGTAGGGAAAACCTCATGGAAATGGGAAGTTGTTCCTTCTGTAGCAAGAACAATGAATTTTTCTTTAACTGTTAGAGATAATGTTTTAAATAGTGGAGCAACAAGTAGAGATGATGTTATAATTACTGTTGATGGAAATTCGGGCCCCTTTATAGTAACTTCTCAAACCACAGCAACTACTTTAAATGGAAATTCAACACAAACCATTACTTGGGATGTGGCAAATACAACTGCATCACCTGTAAATGCAACTAACGTAAATATTTTACTTTCTACGGATGGCGGAATGACCTTTCCTGATATATTAATTTCAAACACACCAAATGACGGAACTGAAGAGGTAGTAATACCAAACCATACAACAACTCAAGCGAGAATAAAAGTTGAAGCTGCAAATCATATTTTTTATGCTGTAAATAGTACTAATTTTTCTATTGATAAAGTAGCTTCGGTAAACGACGAGTTGTTTACAAATTTCAATTTGTACCCAAATCCATCTAAAGGAATCATTACAGTAAGTTTTGATTTGCAATCTTCAGATAAAGTATTCGTTGAATTGTTTGATATTAGAGGAAGAAAAATTAAAGGAACAGAATATAATGAGACTGGAGCAACATTTACCAAAACTTTAAATTACCAATCGGTTGCAAAAGGTTTGTACATTTTGAAAATTAAAAATGGGCAAAATCGTATTTCCAAAAAAATTATTATTGATTAATTGTTTTTTCAACAACTTAAATAAACATGTATCGTTCACTTATAAAAATGTATTCTAATTTATGTCTATAGAAGTTGCATCAGTAACCAAAATATATGATACTCAAAAAGCAGTAAACTCTATCAGTTTTTCTGTAAAAAAAGGTTCTATTGTTGGGTTTTTAGGTCCAAATGGAGCTGGAAAATCTACGATGATGAAAATCATAACGGGTTATATCAACCCTTCAGAAGGTGTTGTTCTAGTCAACGGAATAAATGTGTTAGAAAATCCGATTGAAGCGCAAAAAAACATTGGTTATTTACCAGAAAACAATCCGTTATATACAGAAATGTATGTGAAAGAATATTTACAATTTCAAGCATCAATTTATAAAGTAGCAAAAAAAAATGTTGCAGAAATAATTGAAAAAGTTGGTTTAACTCCAGAAGTTCATAAAAAAATAGGTCAATTATCTAAAGGATATCAACAAAGAGTTGGTTTGGCTGCTGCACTATTGCACAATCCCGATGTGTTAATTTTAGACGAACCAACAACAGGTTTAGACCCAAATCAGTTGGTTGCAATTAGAGCGTTAATCAAAGAAATCGGTAAAGACAAAACCGTATTATTTTCTACGCATATTATGCAAGAAGTAGAAGCGGTTTGCGATCGTGTTATCATCATTAAAAAAGGAGAAATTGTTGTTGATAAATTGTTGAAGGACGTTCGTTCTAATCAACAACAAGTCATAGAAGTTACCTTTGATTTTAAACTCGAAGAACAATTTATCAAAAAATTACCCAACTTAGTTTCCTATAAAAACAATTACGATACTACCTGGTTTTTAACTTTTGATTCTGATAAAGACATGCGTTCTGTGGTTTTTGATTTTGCACAAGAAAACGGACTCAAAATTTTAGGATTGAATACGCAAAATCAAAATTTAGAAGCACTTTTTAGAGAAAGTACAAGTTAGTTTTCTTTGTGATATACATCTTTTCCAAAAAGAGTTTTTCTAAATTCATCTGGCTTTTTATTGTTTAATAGTTCAAGTTTTCCTTTTTCTTTTATCAATTCATCAAAGTGTTTTTCTCGAGCATCAAACTGAGCCTTGTTTTTATATGTTGTAATTAGCATAAAGCTAAAAGGTGCTTTTTTTGTTGGAGTAGTTTCTAGTAACTGATAAGAATCTATTTGATTTTTTTTAATTGCCATTTTGCGTAAAACCTTCCAATTGTTTTCGTAATAATAAACAACCTCTTTTTTGTTGTTGTTTAGAATTTGCACAAAATCAATCGTTGAGATTTTTGTGTTTTGTTGAGCAAAAATTGTTGAGTAAAAACAGCATGCAAGGATGTAAGATAAACATTTTTTCATTTGAAATTATGCATTTGAATTTGAAATTTTGGAAGCCAACAAAGCCATAGGTATATAAGCAAAGATAAGATCTACAGCATTAAACCACATTGGTGCAGGTAATACAAATACATTTATAGTTCCGAATATTAAAAAGATACATCCAACAATTAAAGCCATTGTTTTTTTCTTGGTTGCCCCAATTTTATAAGCAACTATTGCTGCAACTAAAGTGCCAAATGCGTGTGCTAAAAACGGAAACAAAAAATGTTTTGGTTCAAACAAATGCAACGATTCTTTTAATCCTTCCATAGTTGTAACATCTGCTCCGTTTGGAGGCGCAATTATAGAGTTACTCATCATGATGATTCCCATATTTACAATACTTCCAATAACTAAACCTGCAACAATCGCAAGTATATTTTTTAATGTAGAGTTCATGTTTAATTTTTTATCGTGATAAATATACTAAATATATTAAAAGCAATTTTTGTAAATAATTGAAAGTGAGTGGATAAAAATGTATATTTGAGATAAATTATAAAAAAATATTCCAATGGAAAATTTATCAGAACAACAAAGTGCAACGACAATGTCTTATAAAGAATGGGCATTGACTATTTTTTTAGCTTCATTGCCAATTGTCGGATTCATTTTAGTGTTGATTTGGGCATTTGATTCTAATACAAGAATCAACAAGAAAAACTGGGCAAAAGGAACATTACTCTTAATGGTAATTTACTTTATTATTGCAATGTTGTTTTTATTTATGTTTGGAGGAGTTGCCTTGTTAGCAGGATTGAATAGTTAATTTAACTTAAAAGTAACTTGCTCTTTTTCTAGCTTAGTCAACAATTCATTTGTAATTTTTATTTTAGGAGTTCTGCTTGGTAAATTCAGTTCTATTTTTTCTTTTTTATCCCAAATTGTAAAATACAAACTTTGTTTGCCAGGATTTGTTGCTAATAATTGTTGTAAGTTGTTAATTCTGTTTTCTGTTACTTCTTCAACAGGAATTTGAATGGTGATTTTTTTACACATTTCATCCATCGTATCGTGCAATAATTTGAATTCTGTAAACTGCAATCTTGGTTCACCAACAATTCCGGTGTTTTTATTTGCCCAACCTGCTTTAATAACTGTTTTTACAAATAAGAAAGAATTAGGAACTAAGAAATGTCTAAATTTTAAATATTCTTCACCAAAAATTCGAAACTCATTATTGTTGTAATAATCTTCTATGAAGAAAGTTGCCCAACCTTTTCCAGCTTTAGAAACTCGATGTTGAACATCTGTAATAATTCCTGCAAAAGACAAATTCATGCCCACATACTTCGTAAGATCGCCTTTGAAATGAGATAAATTGGCGTTGCAAAAAGATAATTCATTTTTAAAATCATCTAAAGGATGCGCAGAAATATAAATCCCGACCACTTCTTTTTCTTTCCCAAGTGTTTCCATTGTACTCCAAGTTTCACATTCTGGAATAATAGGTTCAGGTAATTGAATATCTGAAGCTTCGCCAAACAAAGAAACTTGTGAAGAATTTTCTCCTTCTTGATATTTGTTTCCATATCGTAAAGCCTTCTCAATAAAAGTTTGTCCTTTTTCGTCTTGAGCAAAATACTGTGCTCTATGCGTGTCTTTAAAAGAGTCAAATCCGCCCGCTAAAATTAATCCGTCAAAAGCTTTCTTATTGGCAACACGCAAATCAACACGTTTTGCAACATCAAAAATAGATTCGAAAGAACCATTTTTTTTACGTTCATCAATAATCGCTTTTACAGCCGAGCTCCCAACACCTTTAATTGCCGCCATTCCAAAGCGAATATTTCCTTCTTTGTTTACAGAAAACTTAGAATACGATTCGTTAATATCTGGACCTAAAACCGTTAATCCAGAACGCTTACATTCTTCCATAAAAAAGGAAACCGATTTAATGTCGTTCATGTTATTAGACAACACTGAGGCCATATATTCAGCCGGATAATGTGCTTTTAAGTAAGCAGTTTGATAAGCAATCCAAGCATAGCAAGTGGAGTGAGATTTGTTAAAAGCATAACTTGCAAATGCCTCCCAATCTTTCCAAATTTTCTCTAATTTTTCTGCGTCATGCCCATTTTTACTCGCTTGCTCAATAAACTTTGGTTTCATTTTAGCAAGTACAGAAGCTTGTTTTTTTCCCATTGCTTTACGCAAAACATCGGCTTCACCTTTGGTGAAATTTGCTAACTTTTGCGATAGCAACATTACTTGCTCTTGGTAGACTGTAATTCCGTAAGTTTCTGCCAAGTATTCTTCCATTGCTGGCAAATCATACTCAATATCTTCTGTTCCGTGTTTTCTGTTGATAAAAGACGGAATATATTCCATTGGTCCAGGTCTATACAATGCATTCATTGCAATTAAATCGGCAAAAACAGTTGGTTTTAAAGCGCGCATGTGTTTTTGCATTCCGGGCGATTCGTATTGGAAAATTCCAACCGTTTCTCCACGTTGAAACAATTCATACGTTTTTTCATCATCCAACGGAAAGTTTTCTGGATCTAATTCAACTCCGTGTTTCGCTTTTACAATTTTTACAGTATGTTTAATTAGGGTTAACGTTTTTAATCCTAAGAAATCCATTTTTAACAATCCAGCACTTTCCACAACTGAGTTGTCGAATTGTGTAACATACATGTCAGAATCTTTGGCAAGCGTAACAGGAACAAAGTTTGTAATGTCTGATGGCGTAATAATGACACCACAAGCGTGAATTCCGGTATTGCGAACTGAACCTTCTAAAACGCGTGCTTTGTTGATGGTTTCTGCACTTAAATCATTTCCTTCAGATAATTTTTTAAGTTCGTTTACCAATTCAATTTCTTCTGAACGCAGTTTTTCTTTGAGCTGTTTTTCGTCCAAAGAAAAGATTTTACTCAGTTTCATGCCGGGTATTAACTTTGCAATTCTGTCGGCTTCAAAAAGTGGTAAATCCAACACCCTTGCAGTATCTCTAATAGATGATTTTGCAGCCATCGTTCCGATGGTAATAATTTGGGCAACTTGGTTGGCGCCGTATTTATTAATTACATAATCCATTACTTTTCCACGTCCTTCATCATCAAAATCGATATCGATATCTGGCATCGAAACACGTTCTGGATTTAAGAAACGCTCAAAAAGTAAATCGTATTTAATTGGGTCTAAATTGGTAATCCACAAGCAATACGCAACAACAGATCCTGCAGCAGAACCACGACCAGGACCAACGGCAACATCCATATTTCTGGCTTCTCTAATAAAATCTTCTACAATTAAAAAATAACCAGGATATCCTGTTTTTTCAATTACAGACAATTCAAAATCTAAGCGTTCTCCAATAGTTTCTGTTATTTCTCCGTATCGTTTTTTTGCACCTTCGTAGGTTAAATGACGTAAGTAATTATTTTCTCCTCTTTTTCCGCCATCTTCTGCGTCTTTTTCATCTTGAAACTCTTTTGGAATATCAAAAGCAGGTAATAAAACATCTCTTGCTAACGTATAAGGCTCTACTTTATCAACAACTTCTTGAATGTTAGAAATTGCTTCTGGTAAATCAGCAAATAATTGCTTCATTTCATTTGAAGATTTGAAAAAGTATTCATCGTTTGGCAAGCCGTAACGATAACCTCTTCCACGACCTTTTGGCGTTGCTTGTTTTTCTCCGTCTTTTACACACAATAAGATATCGTGCGCATTGGCATCTGCTTTTTCTAAATAAAAAGTATTGTTGGAGGCAACGATTTTTATATGGTGTTTTCTAGAGAATTTTAATAAGGTTTCATTGACAATCTTTTCATCTTCTTGTCCATGACGCATTAACTCGATATAGAAATCATCTTTAAAAACAGCTTTCCACCAAAGCAACGCTTCTTCAGCTTGTTTTTCTCCTATGTTTAATATTTTACTTGGAACTTCTCCGTATAAATTCCCAGTAAGTACTATAATATCTTCTTTGTATTTTTCTACAATTGCTTTATCAATTCTTGGTACATAATAGAAACCATCTACAAATGCAATGGACGACATTTTTGCTAAGTTGTGATATCCTTTTTTGTTTTTTGCTAGCAGAACAACTTGATAGCCGTTGTCTTTTTTGCTTTTGTCTAAATGATTTTCACAAATATTAAATTCGCAACCCACAATGGGTTTTAAAATTGTTTCGGTAGGTGTTTCTCCTTCAGCTTCTAATTCTTTATTTTTTGCTTTTGCAGCTTTATTATGATTTAAAACAGCGCTAACAAAATGAAAAGCGGCCATCATATTTCCGGTGTCAGTTAGGGCAATCGCAGACATGTTGTCTTTTGCAGCAGTCTTTACAATATTGCTGATTTGCATGGTAGATTGTAGAACAGAAAACTGAGTGTGATTGTGTAAATGTGCAAATTGCACATCCTCTAAAGCTGCAATATTTTTAGTAGAAACTGCTGTGGTATCTGCATCTTTTTTTGCTTCTGCACGTTTTCTTATTTTTCCACTTTCCTTTTTTAGGTTGATGTGTTTTAAGCCAATTACTTGAATTGGTTTAGGGTTTGCTTCAGAGAATTTTTGAAAATAACTTTCATCAACATCTAATTCTTCTTTGGTAAATTCTCGTAAACGAATCAATTCTAAAAAACAACGTGTTGTAGCCTCAACATCGGCTGTTGCGTTGTGTGCTTCAGCAAAATCTTGCCCAAATAAATGTTTGTGTAACTCTGTTAAGGTTGGTAGTTTAAACTTGCCATATCTTCCGCCAGGAAGTTGACACATCAATGCTGTTTTCTCAGTACAGGTATCTAAAAGTGGTAATTTGGTTAAGTTATTTTCAATACCTAAACGATGGAATTCACATCCCATAATATTGATATCAAAACCAACATTTTGACCAACAATAAACTTGGTTTTTTGCAATGCTTCATTAAATAACTGCAAACTTTCTGCTAAAGAAATCCCTTGTTCTTGAGCTAGCTCCGTAGAAATTCCGTGAATTCTTTCAGCGTCATACGGAATGTTAAATCCGTTTGGCTGAATTAAAAAATCATTATGTTCTATTAAATTCCCGAGTTCGTCATGCAACTGCCAAGCAATTTGAATACATCTTGGCCAATTATCTGTGTCGGTAATTGGTGCATTCCAGCTTTTGGGTAAGCCCGTTGTTTCGGTATCAAAAATTAAGTACATAAATGATTTTAAATTGTATTTTTAGAGACTTTAAAGATACTTTTTTTTGATATTTTTTTAAGTGAAGAAACGGTAATAGTTGTTAACAATTATAGAATCAAATTAAGTGTTAAAACGACTATATTCTATATCTTTACGAAACACAAAAAGATGAAAGATTTTACTTCGCAAATTATTGCGCATCGAGGCGCTTCTTTTAACGCTCCAGAAAACACACTTTCTGCTATTCAACTAGCTTGGAACTTGGGTGTTAAAAAAGTAGAAATTGATGTACATCTGTCAAAAGACCATCAAATTGTTGTTATTCATGATGAAAATACCAAACGACTCACAGGAAAAGATACTTTGGTTAAAGATCAAACTTTAGTAGAATTGAAGGGTTTAGAAGTTGGTGTAGAAACCGGTGTTGATAAAATACCAACTTTAAAAGAAGTTCTTAAAACGATTCCGAAAGAAAGCACTTTGATTATCGAAATAAAATGCGGAAAAGAAATTATTCCGATTTTAAAACGAGAAATAGCAACCTATTCTGATGTTTTTTTAGAGTTTATTTGTTTTGATTATGGTGTTATTTCTGAAGTTAAAAAAAGTTTTCCAAACTACAAATCCCTTTGGTTATTGGATTTAGATTATACAAATGAGACCAAAAAAGAGTATATTGGAATTGAATCAATTCTAAAAAAAACGAAACAAGCTAATTTAGACGGCATCGATGTTTGGGCAGGTAAAATTGCTGATAAAAACTTTGTAAGTACTGTGAAATCAGCAAACTTGCTTTTGTATATTTGGTCAACTAATTCAGTGGACTTAGCAAAATATTTTTTAAAATTAGGTGTTGATGCCATTACAACGGACAGGCCAAAATGGATTTTAGATCAACTTTAAAAGTGCAAAATTCATGAATAATAAAGAATTAGAAGAAACGCATTGGGATGTTTTAATCATTGGTGGCGGAGCAACAGGAGTTGGAGTCGCAATTGATGCAGCTTCTAGAGGTTATAAAACATTGCTTGTTGAGCAAAGTGATTTCGGAAAAGGAACCTCAAGTAAAAGCACCAAATTAATTCATGGAGGCGTTCGCTATTTGCAACAAGGAAATATTTCTTTAGTTTTAGAATCGTTGAAAGAACGCGCGATTTTAAAAAAGAACGCACCTCATATTGTACACGATTTAAATTTTGTAGTTCCGACATACGATTGGTGGGAAAGTCCATTTTATGGAATCGGACTTAAGTTGTACGACCTGCTTGCTGGTAAAGAAGGGTTTGGGAAATCTGAGTTTTTATCCAAAGAAGAAACCATTTCTTATTTACCTACGATAGAACAAAAAGGATTACAAGGAGGCATTTTGTATCATGATGGACAATTTGACGACACACGTCTTCTTATGAGTATGTTATTAACGGCAGAAAATCAAGGTGCTACTTTATTGAATTACACAGAATTAATTTCGCTGACCAAAAAGAATGCTAAAATTAGTGGCGGAATTATTAAAGATGTGCAGACAAAATCGACCTTTGAAATTAAGGCAAAAGTAGTGGTCAATGCAACGGGAGTTTTTGCAGATGCCGTTCGAAAAAAAGATCTTTCAGGTGTAAACAACAGAATGACGGGTAGTAGAGGTACTCATATTGTGTTGGATAAGAGTTTCTTAAAAGGAGAAACTGCAATTATGATTCCTCATACCAAAGACGGACGTGTTTTATTTGCTGTTCCTTGGCACGATAAATTGTTAATTGGAACGACAGATGTTGAAGTTCAAGAATACAATCTTGATCCTGTTTCTACAGAAGAAGAAATTAGTTTTTTGTTGAATCACACGGCTAAATACCTTACTAAAGATCCAACTAGAAAAGATATTAAAAGTATTTTTTCTGGTTTACGACCTTTGGTAAAAAATGATGCTTCTGAAAGTTCTTCTGAAATTTCTAGAGAACATCAAATAGAGATTAGCGAAAACGGATTGGTTAGTATTTTAGGAGGAAAATGGACAACCTATCGAAAAATGGCAAAAGATGTTGTAAATAAAGCTTCTACTTTTGCGGGTTTGCCGAGAGTAAAGTCAGAAACGCATAAATTACAGTTGAATGGTTTTCATGAAAATTCTAAAATTTTTAAAGCGTTGAGTATTTATGGGTCTGATGCTTTAAAAATAAATAAAATAAGTGCTGAGAATCCTGAATTAAAAGAAAAATTACATAAAGAGTATTCAATTATAAAAGCACAAATTGTTTTTGCAGTTCGAAATGAAAAGGCCAAAACAATTGAAGATTTTTTAGCAAGAAGAACACGCCTCTTATTTCTTGATGCAAAAACGAGTCTTGATGTAGCACCTGTTGTTGCAGAAATTATGGCAAAAGAATTGGGTGAAAATGAAGTTTGGATTCAAGCACAACTTATATCTTATCAAAAAGTAGCGAGTACATACCTTCCGTAGATTTTATCTAGTTTTATCAACAATTCAAAGCAGAGGTTCTATTGATTTTAAATCCTTGATTTTTAATTGGTTTTCTAACTTTAGTTTGAAAAATATTTTTGTATATTTGCACCCGCTTATTACGAGATAATAAGAATTTTAATAATCAAGGTCGAGAACCTTAAAAAATTAACAAAAATGCCAGTAAAAATTAGATTACAAAGACACGGTAAAAAAGGAAAACCATTTTATTCTATCGTAGCAGCTGATGCTCGTGCAAAAAGAGATGGTAAATTCTTAGAAAAATTAGGAACTTACAATCCTAATGTAAATCCGGCAATTATTGATTTAGATGTTGATGGTGCTGTAAAATGGTTACAAAACGGAGCGCAACCTACAGATACTGCGAGAGCAATTTTATCTTACAAAGGTGCAATGTTAAAAAATCATTTAGCTGGTGGAGTTCGTAAAGGAGCTTTAACTGAAGAACAAGCAGAAGCAAAGTTTGCTGCTTGGTTAGAAGAAAAAGCAACTAGAATTACTGCTAAAAAAGAAGGATTAACAAAAGAGCAAGAAGAAGCAAAAGCTACTGCATTAGCAGCAGAAAAAGCTGTAAACGAAGCTCGTGTAAATGCTGCTAAAGAAGCTGAAGCTGCAATTGTTGCAGAAAAAGAAGCTACTGAGGCTGCATTAGAAGCAGAAAAAGTTGCTGCAGAAGCTACAACTGAAGAGGTTGTTGAAGAAGCTGCTACAGAAGAAACTACTGAAGAGAAATCTGCAGAGTAATTCAAAACATTAACGATTTATGATGCGTAAAGAAGATTGTTTTTATTTAGGCAAAATCGTTAGAAAACACAGTTTCAAAGGAGAAGTGGTTATCAAGTTAGATACCGACGAACCTGAACTGTATCAAGAAATGGAATCAATTTTTGTCGATTTAGGCAATAATTTGATTCCTTTTTTTATTGAAAAAAGTTTACTTCAAAAAGGAAATCAACTACGTGTTCAGTTTGAAGATGTGTACACCGAAGAAGAAGCGGATGGTATTTTAAAAGCCGATGTGTATTTGCCGCTAGATTTACTGCCAAAATTATCTGGAAATAAATTTTATTTTCATGAAATAATTGGCTTTAAAGCAGTTGATATACATTACGGATTGGTTGGTACCATTGAAGGAATAAACGATAAAACTGCACAACCTTTGTTTGAAATCAAAAATGGAGATAAGGAAGTTTTTATTCCGATGATTGATGATTTTATAAAAAAAGTGGATAGAGAAAATAACATTATTGAAGTAGAAACTCCAAAAGGATTGATTGAATTGTATTTATCCTAAATTTAGTTTAGGAACTTATAAATTTAAGTTCATTATTATACAGATTCTGAAACAAGATCAGAATAAAGAGAGGTGGCCGAGTGGTCGAAGGCGCACGCCTGGAAAGTGTGTATACGGCAACGTATCGAGGGTTCGAATCCCTTCCTCTCTGCAAGAGAGTACTAAGTTTAAAAGTATAAATTTTTAAAAGTTCTGCGTTAATTTTCGCGGAATTTTTGATTTAAGATTAGAAATATTGAGTCAACCATTTCAATTTAAAGAGTTTGCTATTCATCAAGATAAAACAGCGATGAAAGTTGGAACAGATGCAGTCTTACTCGGCGCCTGGTGTTCTCTAGATAAACACCCAAATACAATTTTAGATATTGGTGCAGGAACAGGAATTGTCGCGCTAATGTTGGCACAACGCTCTGATGCAACTACAATTGATGCGGTTGAAATTGATGAGAATGGATATGAGCAATGTGTAGAGAATTTTGAACGAAGCGATTGGTCAGACAGGTTGTTTTGTTACCATTCGTCTTTTGAAGAATTTATGAATGAAATGGAAGACGAAGAAGAAAAATACGATTTGATTATTTCTAATCCGCCATTTTATATGGATGCTTTTGAAACCGAAAATAAAGCTAGAAATAAAGCACGATTTACATCATCGCTTACTTTTGAAAATTTATTGTTGGGTGTTTCAAAAACACTTTCAGAATCAGGCGAGTTTTCTGTGATAATCCCGTTTAAAGAAGAAGAAAATTTTATTAAAATTGCAGGTCAAAACAACTTATTTCCAATTAGAATTTGTCGTGTAAAAGGAACAGATACTTCAGAAATTAAAAGAAGTTTGATGTGTTTTTCTTTTGGTAAAAAAGAAACTCAAGAAGAAGTTTTAATTATTGAAAAAGGAAGACATCAATACACCGAAGCGTATAGCAATCTGACCAAAGATTTTTATTTAAAAATGTAATGATTTTTTGACTGTCATTGCGAGGAAGAATGACGTTCCAATCTCATCGTAATTAGTAATAATTTAAAAGAGATTGCTTCGTTCCTCGCAATGACAACAACTTATCCAATTACATTTTCTGGATTGTAACCCAAATAAGGAACTTCTTTTTCGGTAAATGAAATACCAAAGCTTTCTAATTCTTTTAAAATTGGCTCATAGACTTCTTTAGAAATTGGTCTTAAAACACCAGGCGTTTTAATGTCTCCGTTTAAAATTTTTAAAGCAGCAATTGCAACAGGTAAACCAACCGTTTTTGCCATTGCTGTGTAGGTTTGATTCTCTCCAATAGCAACCATGCTGCTTTCTATTTGTTGCTTTTTACCATTTAATTCGTAACCAAATTTATGGTGCATCACAATCATGTCTTTGTCATCCTCAGAAAGCGTCCATTTATCCATTAATATTTTTTGTAAAATTTGAGCTGGAGTTGCATTTTTTAAGCCAATTATTTTTGTTGGACTAAATATATTTAGCTCAATTAATTTTTCCCACATCACATCATCTTGGTCAATTTTTAAATAGGAGCGTAGTTTTAATTCTACTGAGTCTGTTGGGCTATATGCTAAAAATAAATTCACAAAATCACGATAACTCATGTGTTCTGAGTTTTCAATTGTATAGGTGTCATCTGTCATTCCTAATTGAATGAAAATATTCCAGGCTCTAGAAAAACCAACCTTTCTAATGGTTCCTCTGTACATTGTAGGAATGTCTTCTAAACCGTAAATAGATCTGTATTTTAATGAATCTCTGTTGGCGTATGCTTCAAATTTTCCACTTCCATTTATTTGTAAAAACTCAGTCCTTCTAAATAATTTATGATACGGAATGTATTTGTAAGTTCCTTCCTGGATAAACATCGCAGCGCCTCCTTGTCCAGCTGTTACAACGTTTCTTGGGTTCCAAGTAAATTTATAATTCCATAAATTAGTATCACTTTCTGGGGCAACCAATCCGCCAGTAAAAGATTCGAATAATAACATTTTTCCGCCTTTAGCGTGAATTTTATCAATGACTTGCATTGCACTCATGTGATCGATACCAGGATCGACACCGATTTCATTCATAAAAACCAAACCGTTTTTTTTAACTTCAGCATCTAGTGCTTTCATTTCATCAGAAATGTAAGAAGCAGTTACCATGTTTTTTTGAAATTGAATACAATCTTTTGCAACTTCTAAATGGAATCTTGCAGGCAGCATCGAAATAATAATATCTGCCTTTTTTATTTCGGCTTCTCTATGCACTTTATTAAAAACATCAAGCTGAATGACAGTTAGGTTTTTATGCTTTTCAATTCGATTATTGATGTCTTCTATGGAAATATCTCCAATTGTGATGTGTAAATTTTCATCTGAAGAGATGTCTAGTAAATATTTTATAAGTGAAGAACTAGATTTACCAGCTCCAATAATTAACAGGTTTCTCATTTTATTATTTTATAACTAGTTTTACGGTTGCGAATCGTGTAAATAATGTTTAGCTAAAATACACAATTCATTTAGAAAAGTTTGAAATAAAACAAAAATCAAAAAAATGAATAAAAATTTAACAATTACTTCTATTTTAGGAATTATAACAATAATTTTAGGAGCTTTTGGGGCGCATGCATTGTCAGAAATATTAACAGCAGATGGGATGAGTAGTTTTGAAACTGCAGTTCGTTATCAAATGTATCATATAATTGTGTTGCTATTTGTAAACACGTATCAAGGATTTACTGCAAAGCAAAAAAATCGAATAAGTTGGTTGTTTTTTGTTGGGATTTTGTTCTTTTCAGGATCTATTTATGCAATCCATTTACTTGGGGTTTCTGCTAAAGATAGTTGGTTTATTACACCTTTAGGAGGTGTGTTTTTAATGTTAGGTTGGTTGCAGATGGCTATTAGTTTTTTTAAAAGTAATGAACAATAAAAAGTTGATAAAAATTTGAAAAGGCTAAATCTTTGTAAAAATAATCTGTATTTTTGTTCCTTATTATTTAACACAACTAAATATATAACTTAAAAATTAAACATGGTAAATCTTGATTCAAAATCAATTTCACTAGATAGTTTAGGAATTAAAAATGCAACAACTCATTACAATTTAACTTCTGATGAATTACATGCATCAACTATTGAAAAAGAACAAGGAGTAGAAGTTTCTTCTGGAGCTTTAGCTGTTAACACAGGAGAATTTACAGGGAGATCACCTAAAGATCGCTTTATAGTAAAAGACGATATTACAAAAGATGAAGTTTGGTGGGGAAATATCAATATCCCTTTTGAAACAGATAAATTCGATAAATTATATAAAAGAGTAACAGATTATTTATCTGGGAAGGAAATTTTTGTTAGAGACAGTTACGCTTGTGCTGATGAAAAATACAAACTTAATATTAGAGTTGTAAATGAATATCCTTGGAGCAATATGTTTGCCCACAATATGTTTTTGAGGCCAACTACAGAAGAACTAAAGACTTTTTCTCCAGAATGGACTGTGATTAATGCGCCAGGTTTTATGGCGGATCCAGCAATTGATGGAACAAGACAGCATAACTTTGCAATTTTAAACTTTTCTAAAAAAATTGCATTAATTGGAGGAACAGGTTATACAGGAGAAATTAAAAAAGGAATTTTCTCTGCATTAAACTTTATTTTACCTGTTGATAAAAATACATTACCAATGCATTGTTCAGCGAATGTTGGTAAAAAAGGAGATACTGCAATTTTCTTTGGATTGTCTGGAACAGGAAAAACAACATTGTCTGCAGATCCAGACAGAAGATTAATTGGAGATGACGAACACGGATGGACAAATGAAAACACAGTTTTTAATTTTGAAGGTGGTTGTTACGCTAAAGTAATTGATTTAACTGAAGAAAAAGAACCAGACATTTTTCATGCGATAAAGAAAGGAGCAATTTTAGAAAATGTAATTCTTAAAAAAAATGGAGAAGTAGATTTTGAAGATACTTCTATCACGCAAAATACAAGGGTTAGTTATCCAATTTATCATATTGATAATATTCAGCCAGGATCAATTGGGAAAAACCCAAAAAATATATTTTTCTTAACTGCTGATGCATTTGGGGTGTTACCTCCAATCTCAAAATTAACACCAGGCCAAGCGGCCTATCATTTTATTTCTGGTTATACGGCAAAAGTTGCTGGAACTGAAGCAGGAATAGATGAACCAACACCAAGTTTTTCAGCGTGTTTTGGAGCGCCATTTATGCCGTTACACCCAACACGTTATGCAGAAATGCTTAGTAATAAAATGAAAGAATCAAACGTAAATGTTTGGTTGATTAACACAGGTTGGACAGGCGGTTCTTACGGAACAGGAAGCAGAATGAAATTAAAGTACACTCGTGCAATGATTACAGAAGCTTTAGAGGGAAGACTTGATAATGTTGAATTTATACAGCACCCAATCTTTGGACTTTCAATGCCAACAAATTGTGAGGATGTGCCAAATGAAGTTTTAAATCCAAAAGATACTTGGGCAGATAAAGCTTCTTATGATAATAAAGCGTTAGAGCTTGCAAATTCATTTAGAAAAAACTTTGCACAGTTTGAAGACTATGCAAATGAAGAAATTATGGCTGGTGGACCACTAATGTAGACCAAACCATAAAGCATAAAAAAGCATCTCAATTGAGATGCTTTTTTTATGAGTTGAATTCAAGAATTAATTGTCATGTTTTTCTTCATGAACTTCTTTCTTTATGATTTTTTTCATTTTTGTATGAGATTCAGATTTCTCTCCATATAGTTCATCAATTTTAGTTTTTACTTCAGCTTCTGTACCTTTAATATCTTGAGTAGTCTTAACCTTTTTTCCATCAACAGTAGTAATTATAGAAACAGTTGCAGTAACCAAATTACCTTCACCTTTTTTCATTTCTACATTTATTTCTTTTGTGTTGTGATTTGCATCATTATCAGCAATTAAAGTTGCATTATTTTTAATTTCGTGTTTTGTCCCATCTTTATCAATCCAAACTTTAACATTTACATCTGACTGTTTAGTGTCAGAAGTATGTCCTCCTAAAATCGGAGCAATTACCAATCCAATTAAACAAGTTAATTTAATTAAAATATTCATTGATGGTCCAGAAGTATCCTTAAAAGGATCTCCAACTGTATCTCCAGTTACTGCAGCTTTATGCGCTTCAGAACCTTTGTAGGTCATTTCTCCGTTAATTTCAACTCCGGCTTCAAAAGATTTCTTTGCGTTATCCCAAGCTCCACCTGCATTATTTTGGAAGATTGCCCAAAGTACACCCGATACGGTAACTCCAGCCATATAACCACCTAGCATTTCAGCAATGGCTAAATTATCCATTCCAAATAGCATTGGAACAAAAGCAATGATTAACGGAAATCCGATAGTTAATAATCCTGGTAACATCATTTCTCTTAATGATGCTTCAGTAGAAATAGCCACACATTTATCGTACTCTGGTTTCCCAGTTCCTTCCATAATTCCAGGAATATCTCTAAACTGACGACGAACTTCTTCTACCATTTCCATGGCAGCTTTACCAACAGCATTCATTGCCAAAGCAGAAAATACTACAGGAACCATTCCACCAACAAATAACATTGCTAAAACCGGAGCTTTAAAAATGTTAATTCCGTCTATTCCAGTAAACGTAACATACGCAGCAAATAATGCTAATGATGTTAAAGCAGCAGAAGCGATTGCAAAACCTTTTCCGGTTGCAGCAGTTGTGTTACCAACTGAATCTAAAATATCTGTACGTTCTCTAACGATTGGCTCTTGCTCACTCATTTCAGCGATTCCACCTGCGTTATCAGAAATTGGTCCAAATGCATCAATTGCTAATTGCATCGCAGTTGTTGCCATCATTGCAGAAGCAGCTAAAGCTACTCCGTAAAACCCTGCAAAAGCATAGGATGCCCAAATTGCACCCGCAAATAATAAAACTGAAGGGAATGTAGAAATCATCCCAGTAGCTAAACCAGCAATGATATTTGTTCCTGCACCAGTACTAGATTGTTGTACAATATTTAAAATTGGTTTTTTACCTAATCCTGTGTAATATTCTGTAACAGAAGAAATAACAGCTCCTACAACTAAACCTACTAAGGTTGCATAGAATACACGCATTGATGAAATTTCTTGTAAACCTTCACCAAAGAAATTCATTTTCATTGTTTCTGGCAACATCCAAGTCACTAAACCAAAACATGACACAGCAACTAAAATAATTGATGTCCAGTTTCCAATGTTTAAAGCTCCCATAACTTGAGCTTCTTTAGCATCGTTACTTTTTATTTTCACCAACATCGTTCCTATGATAGAAATAATAATTCCTGCACCAGCAATTGCCATTGGCAATAGAATTGGTCCAATTCCTCCGAATGCATCAGAAATAGAACCACCCATATCTTTAATTACATAATTACCAAGAACCATTGCAGCTAAAACTGTTGCTACATACGATCCAAATAAATCTGCTCCCATTCCAGCAACATCTCCAACATTGTCTCCAACATTATCAGCAATTGTAGCAGGGTTTCTTGGATCATCTTCAGGAATCCCAGCTTCTACTTTACCAACTAAATCTGCACCAACATCAGCAGCTTTTGTATAGATTCCTCCACCAACTCTTGCAAACAATGCAATAGATTCAGCTCCTAATGAGAATCCAGCTAAAGTTTCTAAAACGATAGTCATGTCCATTGTATTAGTCCATTCGCCTCCCATAAAAAAGTGAAAGAAAATTATAAAGAACGCTGTTAGTCCTAATACAGCTAAACCAGCAACACCTAATCCCATTACAGTTCCACCTCCAAAAGAGATTTTTAATGCATTTGGCAAACTAGTTCTTGCTGCTTGTGTAGTTCTTACATTTGTTTTTGTAGCGATTTTCATTCCAATATTTCCAGCATAAGCCGAAAACACTGCTCCGAAAATAAATGCAACTACAATTAGCCAGTGTGTAGTTGGTACTATAAAGGATACTGCGGCTAATAAAATACTTACGATTATTACAAAAATTGCTAAAAGTCTATATTCAGCATTTAAAAAAGCGAGCGCTCCTTCATAAATGTGATCAGAAATTTCCTTCATTTTTCCGTCACCTGCATCTTGCTTCATTACCCAAGATTTTTTGATTAACATGTAAATTAATCCTAATGCTGCCAATACTATTGGCATGTAAATCATCATTGATCCCATATTTATTTTGTTTAGATTAGTTTTTAATGGTCGTAAATATAACAAAATCAATGAGAAAGAAAAAGCCTTACAAATTAGATTGTAAGGCTTTTTAATTTTAAAGTAACATAGGGACACTTAAATAGTAAAATTCCCAGTCTTTTTGTGTTCACTTTTTTCGTATCTGTCGATGCATTTATCAACAATATCATAAGCTTCAGAAGCATTGCCCCAACCACCAACATCTACTTTCTTTTTTTCTAAATCTTTGTAAACTTGAAAAAAATGTGTAATTTCTTTTACTTGGTGTGGATTCATATCAGACAAATCACTTAGCTCATTCCAGATTGGATCAGAAACAGGAACACAAATAATTTTTTCATCGGGTCCTTTTTCATCTGCCATGTGAAAAACGCCAATAGGTTTTACTTCCATTACACACATTGGAAATGTTGGTTCTGAACCTAGAACTAATACATCTAGTGGATCGCCATCTAAAGCAAGCGTTTCTGGAATAAATCCATAATCTGCAGGATACATCATTGAAGAAAATAACATTCTGTCGAAGCGGATTTTATGTAAATCAAAATCGTATTCGTATTTGTTTCTACTTCCTTTTGGGATTTCTATTAATACATCAAATGTTTTTTTTTCTTTTGCAGTCATGTCTAGGTATTTCTATGTTTTTTTCGGACGACAAAAGTAGTAATATTTTAAGGTTTTTAAACTATAAAATAATGCTTATTTTTTATTAAAACCCAGCTTTTATACCAATACGAACTGCAAAACTCGGAGAAGGTAATCCGTTTACACTTGTATGTTTTCCTCGCCAAATAAAATCTACTCTTAACGGGCGGATGTCTTTATAGCCAATGTTTTCTAGCCCAACACCATATTCGTAATAAAGTTTATCTGTTGGTGCAGCATAGGTAATATTTGATTTGTTGATGGCAATATTTTCATCAGAAATGGTTCCGTAAACTGTTTTAAAAGTAAGTAAACTACGAAGTTTTAAATGCTTTATTAATGGCATTCTATTTAAAACAAATCCATTAAAATGATGTTCGAAATGTCCAGAAATATAAGTATCTGTTACAAAATCATAGTAATTCATTAACGAAAAAGTGTTTTTTGTTAACCAATACGTTTGATTTGCAGGAATGGGACTTAATAATGTAATTGGAACTTTTCCGAAAGTTTTTCCGCCATCAACCGTTGCAATTAGCATTCCTATTTTGCCTAAAAGTATTGGTTGGCTGTATTTAAATTGAATTTTATCATAATTAAAATCACCATTTAAAAAGCCTTTGTAGCCTCTATGATAATTTACAACCAAAGAAGGAAAAAGATTTCTTCCCATTTTTTGTTCTACGCCAAATCCGTATTCAAATCTCCCTGGAGTATAAGCGATATAAACATCTGTGCTTACATCGGTCACTTCAGACTGAATGTTGTTATTATCATCTAAATAATCTACTGAGAAATATGTTGGAGAAGCACTTTTTATAACATTATGAGCTGCAGAAATTCCGAAATGAAGGTTTTTCTTAATTTCAATATCAAATTTTAATGCTGTTCTATTTATATCTGATAGAAAATAATTATCTCCTCTAGAAAACAAGGCATTTGGATCAAAAACATTTGCATTTAATCCGTTTGTGCTAAGTAATTTTCCTCCTAGTTGTTCAATGTCTTTCAAGTAAG
Source organism: uncultured Flavobacteriaceae bacterium (assembly GCA_913065125.1). Taxonomy (GTDB): domain Bacteria; phylum Bacteroidota; class Bacteroidia; order Flavobacteriales; family Flavobacteriaceae; genus Polaribacter; species Polaribacter gochangensis. The sequence continues at coordinate 71,087 of CAJYAG010000006.1, forward strand.
AAGCTCCAACTGCTATTCTAGGTTTGTAGTTGACTAAATATTTTACTTCTGTACCAAATTTATATCTTTTGTCTTTTGTTCCATAACCAACAAAACCACTTACTCTAAAGCGGTCATCAGTTGTTGTAAAAGTTCTATACCCTAATTTTATTTTTAAACCTTCTACACTGTTTTTCACAATGGTGTTCCAATATTGTCCAAATTGTAAGGTTGATCCGAGTGAAAAATATCCTGTAGACAGTGTGTTTAAAACTCCGCTTATCTGCTTTATTTTTTTCTTGTTTTTTACCGAATTTATAAGTTGATAAGTACTTTTTTTATCTGTTGATTTATGAACGCTATCCCAGTAAATTTCATTTTTATCAAACTGTTTTGGTTTGTAACGAATAATTTTTTCTGAGTAAAAATTATCGGATAATTTTTTATCAAAAACGTAATCAGAATAGGAACTAGTTTTCTTAATAGTTAGCCCCTTATTGTTGTCATTTTTATCTGTAAGTGTAAAATCTCCAGTATAAATATCTTTTTTTGGCAGATAAATACTATCATCTTTTATGGTAAATTCTTTTTCGAAAGACAATCTTCTAACAAAATTTAGATTGATGTCTTTATGAATTTTCATTTTAATTTTTGTGATAGAAAAGTTTTTATCAGCCACCCACAAAAAACCTTCAAAGGCTAAGTCTCCATCTCTTCTTGGGAAAAAATAAATTGCATACGTTTTTTTATTGTTTACAGTAATACTATCGTGTAAAACGTAGTCGTAGGTTTCAAAACCAGTTGTAGAAATAGGACTTACAAATGATTTTTTTAGTATTTCAATATTGTTTTTATGAATATCAATATCATTAAATGTGTTAGACATTCTTTCGAAAACAAAGCCATCTTTATTAACACCATCGTTTTTCTCTGCTTCAATATCTTCCCTTTCGATGTTTAAAGAATTATTTCCGTAAATACTTGTAACGGTTTCACTTAAAAAGAGAGGAATGTAGTAATTGATGCCATCATCATTTGGGGGCAATTCTTTTAAAACCTCTTTGTATTCTTTTTTAAAAATATTTTTTAAAAAAAGCGAATCTAAATTATTTAAACCTACTTCTGTAGTTTGTGTTTTTTTGTATTGATATGCTTTTACAAGCTTTAGTCCATTTTTCTTTTTACGACTCCACACTTCTTTTAAAATTCGGTAAGCGGGATTTTCTTTCTTTTTAAGGCGTTTTTTTGGTTTAGAAACAATTACAATTTCATCTAAAACATTACTTGTTTCTTTTAAGATAATTTTAAAATATGTTTTTTTTGAATTGTATTTTAAAGAAAGTGTTTCAAAACCTACAGAAGAAATTTCTAAGCTGCCGCGTTTTTTTGGTGAGGTTAATTGAAATCTACCATCAAAATCAGTAACAACACCTTTTGTAGTGTTTTTAAAATAAACATTTACATAAGGTAAAGGTTCATTATTAACATCTACTATTTGCCCAGAAATTTTCAGTTGTGCATTACTAACAATACACATAAATAGGAATAAAATTGGGACAAATTTTTTCATGGCAAAAAAAAATCCTTTTTAATATAAAATGATAAAAAGGATTTTAAATGTGTTTAAATTTTACTAAATATACAAAACTTCTTTTACAGCCTTTATAACATCATTAGAATTAGGCAACCATTCTTCTAATAAAACAGGCGAGTACGGCGCAGGAGTATCTGCAGTTGTAATTCTTTTAATTGGAGCGTCTAAATAATCGAATGCTTCATCCTGAATTCTATAAGTTATTTCTGAAGCAACACTCGCAAATGGCCAAGCTTCTTCTAAAACAACCAATCGGTTTGTTTTCTTAACAGATTTAATTATTGCATCATGATCCATCGGGCGAACAGTTCTTAAATCGATAATTTCTACAGAAATATTTTCTTTTGCTAATTCTTCAGCAGCTTTGTATGCTTCTTTGATGATTTTTCCGAAAGAAACAATCGTAACGTCTGTTCCTTCTCTTTTTATCTCTGCCACACCAATTGGCAATATATATTCTCCTTCTGGAATTTCCATTTTGTCACCATACATTTGCTCAGATTCCATAAAAATTACAGGATCGTCATCCCTTATGGCAGCTTTTAGCAAACCTTTAGCATCATAAGGGTTTGAAGGAACGATTACTTTTAAACCAGGTGTGTTTGCAAACCAATTTTCAAAAGCTTGAGAGTGTGTAGCTCCTAATTGACCAGCAGAACCAGTTGGTCCGCGAAAAACAATCGGACAATTAAATTGTCCGCCAGACATTTGTCTAATTTTTGCTGCGTTGTTTATTATTTGATCAATTCCAACTAAAGAAAAGTTAAACGTCATGTATTCTACAATTGGTCTGTTTCCGTTCATGGCAGATCCAATGGCGATTCCGGCAAATCCAAGTTCAGCAATCGGAGTGTCAATAACTCTCTTTGCTCCAAACTCGTCTAGCATTCCTTTACTTGCTTTATAAGCCCCATTATATTCTGCAACTTCTTCACCCATTAAATAAATGCTTTCATCTCTGCGCATTTCTTCGCTCATTGCTTCGCAAATCGCTTCTCTAAACTGAACTGTTTTCATTCTTTAATTTCATCTTAAATTAAGTGAAGCAAAAATATAAAAATTAATATTATAACTTGCTATTGTAAGAGTAAATAGCTGTTTTTTTATGTATTTTCATTTTTATGTTCAGATTTATTGAAAAATTTACTATGCATGCATAATAAATTGAAAAAAATGTCATAAATTCGTAGCGATAAATAATGAAATAATTTTCAAAAATAGAATTAGATGAAGATATTAGTTTGTATCAGTCATGTACCTGATACCACATCCAAAATTAACTTTACAGATAATGACACGAAGTTTGATACAAACGGAGTGCAATTTGTAATCAATCCATATGATGAATTTAGTTTAACGCGTGCCATGTGGTTTAAAGAAAAACAAGGAGCAACTGTTACAGTTGTAAATGTTGGGAATGCAACTACAGAGCCAACGTTGCGTAAAGCTTTAGCAATCGGAGCAGATGATGCAATTAGAGTAAACGCAGATGCTACTGATGGATTTTTCGTAGCAAAACAATTGGCAGAAGTTGTAAAAAGCGGAAACTATGATTTGGTTTTAGCAGGAAGAGAATCTATTGATTATAATGGCGGAATGGTTCCAGGCATGTTGGCAACAATCTTAGATTTTAATTTTGTAAATGGTTGTACTGGTTTAGAAATTGAAGGAAACACAGCATCAGCTGTAAGGGAAATTGATGGTGGTAGTGAAAAAGTTTCTGCAGATTTACCTTTAGTGATTGCAGGTCAAAAAGGTTTGGTCGAAGAAAAAGATTTAAGAATTCCGAATATGAGAGGAATTATGATGGCGCGTAAAAAACCATTGTCAGTTGTTGAAGCGACAGATGTTGCAGCACAAACAGCATCTACTTCATTTGAAAAACCAGCGGCAAAAGGTGCAGTTAAATTAGTAGATGCAGATAATATTGATGAGTTAATCAATTTATTGCACAACGAAGCTAAAGTGATTTAAAAGGAATAAGTCAAGAGCTCAAAATCTAAAAATCAAAAAGTCTAAAAATCTTATTAACATATGTCAGTTTTAGTATTTGCCGATTCATCGGAAGGAAAATTTAAAAAATCTGCTTTTGAAGTCGTTTCTTACGGTAAAAAAGTAGCAGAACAATTAGGTTCAAATATCGTAGCTGTAACAATTAATGTTGCAGATGCATCAGAATTATATACATACGGAGCAGAAAAAGTAGTTGCTGTTTCTAATGATCAATTAGCAACTTTTAATGCAAAAGCTTTTGCTTCTGTTTTAGAACAAGTTGCATCAAAAGAAAATGCTAGTGTAGTAATTATAGATTCTAGTGTAAACGGATTGTACTTAGCACCAATTGCAGCAGTACATTTAAATGCAGGTTATGCATCAAATGTTGTTGCGTTGCCAAGTTCTACAAATCCTTTTACAGTAAAAAGAAAAGCGTTTTCTAACAAAGCATTTTCTAATACAACCATTGCAACAGAAACTAAAGTAATAGGTTTGGCAAAGAATTCTTATGGAGTTCACGAAAATGCTGTAAGCGGAACAACAGAAAACTTTGATGCTCAGATTTCTGATGCTGATTTAGGAGTAAAATCTGTAAGTATAGATAAGGCTTCAGGAAAAGTAACAATTGCTGATGCAGATATTGTCGTTTCTGCTGGTCGAGGATTAAAAGGTCCAGAAAACTGGGGAATGATAGAGGAATTAGCTGAGGTTTTAGGCGCTGCAACTGCGTGTTCTAAGCCTGTTTCTGATTTAGGTTGGAGACCACATGGAGAACACGTTGGTCAAACAGGTAAGCCAGTTGCTTCTAATTTATATATTGCAATCGGAATTTCTGGAGCAATTCAACATTTAGCAGGAATTAATGCTTCAAAAGTTAAAGTGGTTATTAATACAGACCCTGAAGCACCATTTTTTAAAGCAGCAGATTACGGAATTGTAGGAGATGCTTTTGAAGTAGTACCAGCTTTAATAGAAAAATTAAAAGTTTTTAAGCAATCATAAATAACAACTATTTAATAAAAAACGAGTTGTATTTTTTTCTTTTAAAATAAATTAGAAGTCAACTCAATATTTTTAGTAAATTGTGCCCATAAAAGGGCTGTCTAAAATTAGGTTTTGCCAATTTAGACAGCCTTTTTTCCTTTTATGAAGATTGAAAATAAATGAGTTTGATAAAACTAACAATTAAAGGTATTTCTTATAGTCAAACACAAACTGGGGCCTATGCTCTGGTATTGAGTGAGATAGGAGGAGATAGAACTTTGCCAATAATTATTGGCGCTTTTGAAGCACAATCTATTGCCATCGCTTTAGAAAAAGAAATTAGACCACCAAGACCCTTAACTCACGATTTATTTAAAACTTTTGCTGACAGATATTTTATCAATATCAAGCAAGTTATTATTCATAAATTAGTTGATGGCGTTTTCTTTTCTAGCCTAATTTCAGAAAAAGATGGTGTTGAAGAAATTATAGATACAAGAACATCAGATGCAATTGCAATTGCAGTTCGCTTTAATGCTCCAATTTATACATATGAAACTATTTTAGATAAAGCCGGAATTTATTTAAAAGTAGAAGAAGAATTGTCTTTAGATGAACCAGAATTAGATACTGATGAGTTGATGGAGGATATTATTTCAGAAACTTCTGAAGAAGATTCAGCTCAAAAATCACTTAAAGAATTATATAAAGAATTAGATGCTGCTGTAGCAAATGAGAACTACGAACTAGCGGCAAAAATTAGAGATGAAATAAGTAAACGCTCTTAAAAAACAACAACAACCTATTATGAAAAAAATATTATTTATCATTTTCTGCTTTGTTTCAGTTTCAATGTTTTCTCAAACAACACCAGAAATAGCATCAGAAATAATACCAAGTCAAGGATTTTCATTTAGCAACTTATGGCGCGGTGTTTTAGGAATGATTTCTTTAATTGTAATCGCATTTTTGTTTTCTAGCAATAAAAAAGATATTGACTGGAAAACTGTAGGGATTGGTTTGTCTGCACAGCTATTAATAGCTGTTGGAGTACTAAAAGTAACTTTTATTCAGAATATATTTGAATGGGTTGGTGGTTTATTTGTAAGCATTCTAGATTTTACAAGAGCTGGAAGTAAATTTTTGTTTGAAGGGTTGGTGGTTGATATGGATAAATTTGGATACATTTTTGCCTTTCAAGTATTGCCAACAATTATCTTTTTCTCAGCATTAACATCTGTCTTGTTTTATTTAGGATGGATTCAGAAAATTGTAAAAGCATTAGCATGGTCATTAGCAAAAGTGTTAAAAATATCTGGAGCAGAAAGCTTGTCTGTTGCTGGAAATATTTTTTTAGGACAGACTGAAGCACCATTATTGATTAAGGCTTATTTAGAAAAAATGAATAAGTCAGAAATGCTATTGGTAATGATTGGCGGAATGGCAACTGTAGCCGGTGCAGTTTTGGCAGCTTATATTGGCTTTTTAGGAGGTGATGATCCTTTGTTAAGATTGCAATTTGCAAAACATTTATTAGCAGCTTCTGTAATGGCAGCACCAGGAGCAATTGTAATTTCAAAAATATTATATCCTCAGGTAGAAGAAGTAAATACCGACGTAAAGGTTTCTAGTGAAAAAATTGGTTCAAATATTTTAGACTCAATTGCAAACGGAACAACTGAAGGATTGCGGTTAGCAGTCAATGTCGGAGCAATGTTGTTGGTTTTTGTTGCATTTATTGCAATGATGAATGGAGTTTTAGGTTGGATAGGAGATATCACTTCTTTAAATGATTGGGTTGCAGGAAACACCTCATATAAAAGTTTTTCTTTAGAGTTTATGTTAGGATATCTTTTTGCGCCTTTAATGTGGTTAATAGGTGTTGCAACTGATGATATGGCAATGATGGGGCAATTACTTGGAATTAAATTAGTAGCCAGTGAGTTTGTTGGTTATATACAATTGGCAGAATTAAAAAATGTGGCTAACGTAGTTCATTTAAATTATGAAAAGTCAATTATTATGGCAACTTATATGCTGTGTGGTTTTGCAAACTTTGCATCCATTGGAATTCAAATAGGTGGAATAGGATCTTTAGCACCAGGACAAAGAAAAGTGTTGTCAGAATTTGGAATGAAAGCGTTGATTGGTGGAACAATTGCATCTTTAATGTCTGCTACTATTGCTGGGATGATTATTGGATAAAAAGGGTTGGGCTAAAGGTAAAAGTAGAAAGGTGAAAGTATGAGAAACTTTAGGAAACTTGATGTTTGGAATGATGCTAGGTTTTTGGTTAAAGAAGTTTATATCATCACATCAAAATTGCCTTCTTCAGAAAAATTTGGATTAATTTCTCAAATTAATAGATGTGTAATTTCCATACCTGCAAATATTGCGGAAGGAAGCGCAAAGGATTCTCAAAAAGATTTTATTAGATTTTTACAATTTAGTTTAGGATCTGCTTATGAGTTAGAATCGCATTTAATTTTATGTTCAGATTTAAATTTTATTGAAGAGAAAGAATTAAATTTGACTATTGATAAAATTCAAATTTTACAAAGACGGATTTCATCCTTAATAAATACAATCAATCTAAACTTTAACCATTTACCTAAAATATGAAACAATATTTAGATTTAGTGAAGCACGTTTTAGAAAACGGAAACGAAAAAGGAGACAGAACAGGAACTGGAACTAAAAGTGTTTTTGGATATCAAATGCGTTTTGATTTAAGTGAAGGTTTTCCTATGGTAACAACCAAAAAATTACACTTAAAGTCGATTATTTATGAATTATTATGGTTTATAAATGGTGATACAAACATTAAGTATTTACAGGAAAACGGAGTTAGAATTTGGAACGATTGGGCTGATGAAAACGGAGATTTAGGTCCGGTTTACGGTCATCAATGGCGTAATTGGAATAGCGATGATATTGATCAGTTGCAAGATGTAATTACTACGTTAAAAAAGAATCCTAATTCTAGAAGAATGATGGTTTCTGCTTGGAACCCATCCGTTTTACCAGATACTTCTGTTTCATTTTCAGAAAATGTTGCCAACGGAAAAGCAGCTTTGCCGCCTTGTCATGCATTTTTTCAGTTTTATGTTGCAGACGGAAAATTATCTTGTCAGTTATATCAACGTAGCGCAGATATCTTTTTAGGTGTTCCGTTTAACATTGCAAGTTATGCCTTGTTTACCATGATGATAGCACAAGTTTGTGGTTACGAAGCAGGAGAATTTATTCACACATTTGGTGATGCGCACATCTATGATAACCATGTAGAGCAATTAGAATTGCAATTGTCTAGAGAATTACGATCGTTACCTAAAATGAAAATCAACCCAGAAGTTACATCGATTTTTGATTTTAAATTTGAAGATTTTGAGTTGGTAGATTACAATCCACATCCACATATTAAAGGAAAAGTTGCTGTTTAATTATGAGTACAATTACAATCATTGCAGCAATTGCAAATAACAATGCATTAGGTAAAAACAACGATTTAATTTGGCATTTACCTGCCGATTTAAAACGCTTTAAAAAAGTAACTACTGGTCATCATATTTTGATGGGAAGAAATACGTTTGAATCTATTGGAAAACCATTGCCAAACAGAACCACAGTTATTATCACCAGAAATAAAAAATACAAAGCAGAAGGTTGTATTGTTGTTGATAGTATTGAGAAAGCAATAGACGTTGCTAAAGAAGATGAACATGTTTTTATTATTGGCGGAGCGCAAATTTACAAACAAGCTATCGCTTCTAATTTAGTAGATCAATTAGATATTACACAGGTACATCATTCTTTTGAAGCCGATGTTTTTTTTCCAGAAATTGATGCTGATATTTGGCAAGAATTTTCTAGAGAAGATTTTTCTCCGGACGAAAAAAACAAATATAAATATAGCTTTATCAGCTATAAAAAGAGGTCTTTTTAGTTGTCGAGTTTCATTCTATATTTCTGCTCTGCAAATTTAAAATACCAAAAAAGTTTATAATTTACATCTAAACCGTAATCAACATTTGTTTGATAATCGATTACGTTTTCGTAAATACGAGAATCATATCGTTGTGGATTTCTAACTCTACTATTCCAAACATTTACATACACTCTGTTTTTATTTTTTAAATACGATTCAGAATAATATTCTTTTGGTCTGGCTTGAGTATTTAAAAAAGAGGTAAAGCCTGGGTCTATAATAATAATTTCGTATTCTAAAGTTTCATTAGAAATTACTACAGGTTGTTCTTTTACAGTTGTATTATTTTTTGCTGGATAAGATCCACAACTAACAATAAGAAAGGTAAAAGTAAAAAAATACACATAAAATTTTAGTTGTTTCATAATCAGTAATTTATTTAGTGAAGGTCGAAAAAATAATTTAAAAAACATTGATTTATTCGAGTTTTAACATTAATTTTCAGCATCAAACTTTATACCATGCGTAAAATTATTTTTCAATTATTTATAATGATTGTTTTTATTTCTTGTAATCAACCAGAAATAAAAAAATCTACCTACAACATCTTAGACGAAAAAGATAGAGCAATAGTACGAGACGAAATTATTGAAGATAGGTTTAACCATCTTCTTCCAAAATTAATGGATGAAACGGATATTGATATGTGGGTTGTTATTTCTAGAGAATACAACGAAGATCCAGTAATTAAAACCATGTTGCCTTCGGTTTGGCTCAATGCAAGAAGAAGAACCATTTTAGTTTTTTATCGCAATAAAGAAAATAATACTATTGAAAAATTAGCAGTTGCAAGATACGATGTTGGTAAAAATATTAAATCGGCTTGGAATAAAGAGAAAGAACCTAATCAATGGAAAGCATTAAGCAAAATTATTGAAGAAAGAAATCCGACTAAAATCGGCGTCAATATTTCTAAACATTTTGCGTTGGCAGATGGTTTGGTAAAAACTGATCACGATGAGTTTATAGAAAATTTATCAAAAGAAAATCAACAAAAAATTGTATCCGCAGAAAAATTAGCCATTGGATGGATAGAAACGAGAACTCCAAAAGAAATGGAATTATTTCAAAAACTCGTAAAAATCACACATGATATTATTGATGAAGCTTTTACAAATAATGTGATAAAACCAGGAGAAACAACTACGGATGATGTTGTTTGGTGGATGCGTCAAAAAGTTACAGATTTAGGTTTGTCAACTTGGTTTCATCCAACAGTAGATATTCAACGAAGCAAAGTGCCGTTAAAATCTCATATTTATTCATTTTCAAAAGCCAAAGACAATCAAGTGATTTTACCTGGTGATTTGTTGCATTGCGATTTTGGAATTAGCTATATTGGTTTACATACCGATTGTCAGCAACACGCCTATGTGTTAGGAAAAGAAGAAACTGAAGTTCCAACTTTTTTAGCGGAGGCTTTTGCAAAAGGAAATCGTTTACAAGATGTTTTAACCACAAATATGCAAACAGGAAAAACCGGAAACGAAATTTTAGCAGCATCTCTACAACAAGCAAAAAAAGAAGGATTACAACCATCCATTTATTCTCATCCTTTAGGACTTTTTGGGCATAGTGCCGGAACAACAATTGGAATGTGGGATTCTCAAGGAGGCGTTCCTGTTCGTGGAGATTATCCGCTGCATAATAATACGGTGTATGCAATAGAATTAAATGTGACTGTGCCGATTAAAGAATGGCAAAAAAATATTAGAATTATGTTAGAAGAAGCGGGGTCTTTTGGTGATGGAAAACACACTTACGTAAACGAAAGACAAGAAGCAATTAAACCAATCAAAATAAACTATTAATGCAAAAAAGATGTTTTTGGGTAAATAACGACCCATTATATATAGAATATCATGATAACGAATGGGGAAAACCTGTGTATGATGATAAAACCTTGTTTGAATTTTTATTATTAGAAACTTTTCAAGCAGGTTTAAGTTGGATAACTATTTTAAAAAAACGTGAAAATTTTAGAGCAGCTTTTGATAATTTCGATTATAAAAAAATAGCCAATTACCAACAAGATAAATTTGAAGAATTGCTAGTAAATGAAGGAATCATTAGAAATAAATTAAAAATAAAATCAGCCATTACAAATGCACAATTGTTCCTGGAGATTCAGAAAGAATTTGGTTCGTTTTCTAAATTTATTTGGAAGTATGTTGACGGCAAACCAATTAAAAATTCTTTTATAACAAGAGAAGAGGTTCCAGCTTCAACTGCCCTTTCTGATGTCATCTCCAAAGAGTTGAAAAAACGTGGATTCAAGTTTGTCGGTTCAACAATTATTTATGCATTTATGCAAGCAACCGGAATGGTAAATGATCATTCAGTAGATTGTTTTTGTTATTAAGCCACTTGTAAATTAACTTTTACTGTAAATACGAATCGCACTAAAAATAGCAACGGCAATAAATATCCAAAAACCAACTTTTAATGCAGTGTTTTTATAGTGTTTTTTATGGTTGGCAATGTCTTTTCTGTAACTCCATATCATTAGAATAATAAAAGAAAAAGCAAAAACTCCAGCAAAAATTAATTGACCTTTGGTAAACATAAAATCGTATTTTTAAGCAAAAATACAAATTTAACTAAGACAGTATTTCATTTTAAAGCAACATCTATACATATAAACGAAATAAACATGAAAAAAAGAATCGCAGCAGTACACGAATTTCACACAGCATTTAAATTAGGGATAAATGATACGCCAACAGCTAGTATAGGAGAAGATAGAAACCTATTGCGTTTTAATTTAATGAAAGAAGAAAATGAAGAATACTTAGAAGCTGCTCAGAACAATGATTTGGTAGAGGTTGCAGATGCACTTGGTGATATGCTGTACATTTTATGCGGAACAATTATAGAACACGGAATGCAAGATAAAATTGAAGAAGTCTTTGATGAGATTCAAAGATCTAATATGAGCAAATTAGGCGAAGAGGGTAAACCAATTTATCGTGAAGATGGAAAAGTCTTGAAAGGGCCAAATTATTTTAAACCAAACATTGCTAGGGTATTAGATAAATAAAAAAACAATATATTTATTGAAGTTTAAAACTTAAAAATAAAACATCATGAAAAAAATAGTTATTGCATTAATTTGTGTTTTAATGTCTGTAGGTGCTAAATCTCAAAACATTATTGGCGCTTGGGAAGGGTATTCCGAATCAGAAAAAGGGGAGCAAATAAGAAGTGTAGTTATTTTTGCTGATGGATATCAAGTAATGACAAGTTTCGAAGCTGAAACAGGAAAGTTTATTGCAACAAACGGTGGTTCTTGGAGGTTAGCTGGAGACACCATGACAGAAAAAATAGAATTCGACACAACTAATCCAGAACGAGTAGGCACTGAAATAAGTTTTAAAGTTATTATTACAGATGCTGAAATGGAAATTGTTGGTAGTGATATAAAACTGAAAAGAATTGATAACGGAACTCCAGGAAAACTACAAGGTGCTTGGTTAATGTCGGGTAGAATTAGAGATGGAAAAACTCAAATGCGAGACACTTCTGGGCCACGAAAAACAATGAAAGTTTTATCGGGAACCCGATTTCAATGGATTGCTTACAATACAGAAACCAAACAATTTATGGGAACTGGCGGCGGAACATACACAACTATAAATGGAAAATATACAGAAAATATAGAATTCTTTTCTAGGGATGATTCTAAAGCAGGAATTAGCTTATCTTTTGATTATACGTTAAAAGATGAAACATGGAATCATAAAGGATTTTCAAGCAAAGGTGATGCTATGCACGAAATTTGGAGCATTAGAAATTAATTTCTTAAAAATGGTAGCCAACTTTTATTCCTCCAGAATACAATAATCCAAAGCTTTGTAATTCCATTTCAAAACGAATTGTAAACCCATCATGGTTTAAATACTGGATACCAATAGGGATGTAAGCACCACTTTTTTTGTATCGTGGTTCGCCTTGATCATTTAAGAATGGATATTCTTTAAATTTATGACCTAGGAAAAAGCCTAAATATGGAGTCCATTTTTTAACTGCTCTATCTCCATAAAAATGATATGCACTTCCTAAAGAGATTCCTGAATACCCAATTCCTGCTTCAATATTTATTTTTGGATTTATAAAATAATCCAACTCCTACTTCTAAATTTGTTTTAGAGTTGATGTAGTAATCTGTTGATAAACCAAGTATTGACGGACCATAGATGTTGAAATTAATTCCAAATGGGCGACTTGTTCATGGGTTTACATTTTCAATAAAATCATCTTGAGAATATACTTGGCAAGAAATAACCAAGCATAGCAAAAGTAGATTTTTTTTAGCAATTTATAAGCACCTAAAATAATAAATAAGAAAATTCCCTATTGATTCGCAATCTATTTAGGTATAGATTTGGAGTAAATATATGTAAAAAATTACTTTTTAATAACCCCCAAACTATTCTACTTATTATGAAAAAGCCACAGTTTTTTTTGACGGTTAGAGTTAAATTTCAAAAATTAGTATTTTTTTTTCTGAATCTATTTTCAAATTATCAGATGTCACCTTTATCAAAGGAGTCTAATTTTACTTATAAAGTAGATGTTCATAAAAAATAATAGCTAAGGTCAAGTTTTTAAGTTCTTTACCGTTTTGAAATGTACAATGTCTTGGTGATTTTTTTAATTAGCTTCTTATTATATGTTGTGATTAGGTAAGGCTTTTTTATAAAGGTATTGAAATTTTTACACTTGTTCCTTTGTTTATTTCGGACGTAATAGTGAATGTTCCTTCTACATTTCTTATTTTTTCTTGAACAGCAAATAAACCAAATCCAGAACCTGTTTTGTTTTTATGACCATTATTAAGAATAGAGGTGTCAAAACCTAAACCGTCATCTATAATATCAATATCAACTTGGTCTAAATTTTTATTAATATGTATAGTTATTAAAGATGCTTTGGCGTATTTGATAGCATTTGTTAAAACCTCTTGAATGCTTCTATAAAGTATTATAGATTTTATTTCACTAAGTTTAAAATTAGTGTTTTTTGTTTCTAGTTTAAATTTAATTTTATGTTTGGCTTCTAAATCATCCAACAACCAACTTACAGCTTCAATAATACCTAATTGATATAACACTGGAGGAGAAAGTTCAAAAGTAATTTTACGACTGTTTTCTAGAGCTTCAGAAATATGATCTTCAATAAATTTTAAGTCGTTGTTAATTCCCTCTAGTTTAGAATCTTTTTTTAATTGATTAATTTTCATTTTAGAAATCACTAAAGATTGGCTAAGATGATCGTGTATGTTAGATGCTATTTTTTTCTTCTGTTTTTCTTCAATTAATGTAATCTCACTTGTTAATTTTTGAAGAGATGTTTGATATTTTTGAATTCTTTCTTTGGCTAAAATCCATTGTGTGATATCTCTTGCAGAAGTAACAAAATAACTTATTTTTTTATTTTTATATACAGGAGATGATAAAAACTCTAGCCAAACATAATGTCCTTTTTTATGACGAACTCTAAAGGTGTATGCTTCTTTATATTGGCCTTTAAAAATTTCATTTTTCATGGTTTCTTTTAAGTCGTCAAGGTCTTCTTTATGTACTATTTTAAAAATAGTTTTACCGATAAATTCAGTCTGTTCGTATCCTAAAATGTTTTTTATAGATGGGGTGATATATCTAAAAGTACTATCTTCTTCTTGCAAACAAATAATATCACTAGTGTGGTTGGCTAATAAACTTTGCATTTCCTGGCTTTTTGCAACTTTAGCTCTTGTTAATTTATGTTCAGTAATATCTTGAATTACTCCTCTTAATCCTATTACCTCTCCCTTATCATTTGTCGTAGGATACCCAATTGAATTTACCCAAATTTTTTGATTTTGAGCGTTTTTAAATCTTAGCTCTAAATCGAATTTTTCATTATTTTTAATACTATTTTCAAGAGCTTTTTCAAGTATTTCTCTTGAGCCGTCTACATAATGGCATAAGGCTATCTCAAAAGTAGGAATTTCACCAATTGGTATTCCATAGATTTTAAATACTTGGTTAGACCAACGTACTTTTTGAGTTTCTATATCAAAATCCCAAGCACCAATTTTAGCTATTCTTCCAGATTCATTCAAGAGAAACTCGCTTTGTTCAGCTTTTTTAAGAGCATCTTTAATTTTAATGTCTTTAAGTTTTCTTTCTGTAATATCTTGAATTACACCTCTTAAGCCAATTACTTCATTTTTCTTATTGGTTACAGGGAATCCAATGGTATTAATCCAAAGTTCTTCTTTTTGTGCGTTTTGAAATTTTAATTCTAAATCGTATTTTTTATTCTGTGCAACACTTTCTTCTATCGCTTTTATTAATGTCTTTTTAGATTTACCAGTGAAAAAATTTATAGCATCTTTAAGAGAAGGGTACTCGCCAACAGGAAGTCCATGAAGTTTAAAAACTTGGTCAGACCATTTAACTTTCTGGGTAGCTAAATCAATTTCCCAAGAACCAACATTGGCTATTTTTTCCGATTCTTTTAAAAGAAACTCACTCAGTTCAACATCTTCTAATGCTTTCTCAATTTTTTCTCGACTCAATTTTTTTTCTGTAATATCTTGTATAACGCCTCTAATACCAACTACTTCATTTTTTTTATTAGTTACAGGATACCCAATTGTATTGACCCAAAGTTTTTCTTTCTGAGCATTTTGAAACCTTAATTCTAAATCGTATTTTTTGTTTTGTGCAATACTTTCTTCAATTGCTTTTTCTAGTATTTCTTTAGATCCATCTATAAAAAAATCTAAAGCATTTTCAAGCAAAGGAAGTTCTCCAATAGGTAAACCATGAAGCTTAAAAACCTGATCAGACCAACTTACTTTTTGTGTAAGGATATTAATTTCCCAAGAACCAACATTGGCAATTTTTTCTGATTCTTTTAACAGGAATTCATTTTGTTCAACTTCTTTAAGCGCTTTTTTAATTTTCTTTTGACTTCTTTTTAAGTCTTTTTCAGTTAATTTTTGTGCTGTCACATCATTCATAATAACCAAGGCACCTAATTTTTTACCTTCTTTATCAAAAAATGTAGAGGCATTGCAAAGTACATGTCTTGGTTCTTGGTTTTTGGCTTTGATAACCATTTGTTGGTTTGCAACCTTTTGATTGTTTAAAGCTTTAATCAGAGGAATTTCACTGGTTTTAAGTAAAGTTTTTGAATTTGATTTATATAAACCGTAGTTTTTAGCCCATTCTTCTTGAGGTATTTTTAAAAGATCTATACCATGCCATTTTTTAGCGGTTTTATTAAAAAGCACTAATTTGCCTTCTGCATCACATGCAACAATACCAGCAGGATGGTTTTCTGTTAAGGCAAAAGCAAAGTCATTTTGTTGTTTTAAAGCCTCCTGAATTTTTCTTGTTTCAGTAATGTTTTCTACAATAATTAATATAAACTCTTCATTGTTAATTATAATTATTTCTCCAGAAATTAACCAAATTTTATTTTTTTCAGATTTAATCGTAAAACTAGCTTCATAGTTTTTTACTTTGCCATTTTTTTTTACTTTTTCAATAAAAATTTTGCTTTCTTTTTTAGAATCCCAAATGTCTATGTCAAACAACTTAGCTCCAATTAATTTATCATTAGAATAACCAGTAAATTTAGCAGCAGCATCATTTGAGTTTATAATTTCGTAATCTTTTAAACGTGCAAGAACTATTGGGGCTGTACTGTTTTTTAATATTTTAAAGAAATTTTCTTGGCTTTCTTTTAAGTTGTTTTCAGCTTTCTTTTTTTTGGAGATGTCTTGTAGTACTCCAACCATTTTTAAGAGCTTACCGTTTTTATTGTAGGATATTTCTGCAGTAGAATGAACCGTTCTAATTGTACCTTTATTTTTTGGTTTAATTTGATATTCTAAACTGTATTCTCCACCATTTTTTATAAAGTTGGTGATTGATTTACGAACATATTTGCGGTTAATAATACAGCTCTCAATTAAATCAACTGTAAATTGATCTGTTTTTGGATCAAAACCAAAAATGGTTTGCGCTTGTTCTGAAGCCCATAGTTGACCAGTTTTAAAGTTGTATTCCCAATTTCCAACTTTACCAATTTGTTGTAATTTATTATATCGCTCTTGGTTTTCTTTTAAAAGTAATTCCCCTTTTTTAAGTTCAGTTATATCATCGAATGTTGTAAAAACCTGATAAGGTTTTTTTTCTTTGTCTTTAAATTGTGGAATGGCGTCTATCTTTATCCAACGATAGTCATTTTCACTAGAATTTATAATCCCCATGATTTTATTTAAAACAGGTTTTCCTGTTTTTAAAGCGATCATACTTGGGTGTGTTTCTCCAGGATAGTCCGAGCCATCTTCATGAATACATTTCCAGCTAGGGTCTAAAGAAGTTTTACCTTGTGTTTGATCTAAGGTAAGACCTAAAATATTTAAAGCAGCATTATTTACATCTATTATTTCGCCATTAGAATTTTGAAAAGTTACACCAAGATTCATTGTTTTAAACAACAGTTGAAATTTATCCTGTTCTTTAATTGAGTTTTGGGAAATTTTATTTTTTTGGTTGTTATTACTCATTCATTACTTTTTAAACTGGGGATAAAAAATAAATTATGATCTATCTTTGGGGCTGATAAAAACAAATATAATAATTTTAAGTTATTGGCTGTTTTTTTTGCAATAAAAACGATACATACTAAGCTCAATATATTGAAAATAATTTAAAAATACAAAAAAAGCTGTTGTAGTTTTTACCTAATTAAATCTACAATTCGTAATTTTTGCCTTCAGAAGCAAGTCTAAAACCTAATTTTTCTATTTCTTTTCGCTCTTTGCTATTTTCTTGTAGCGTAGGGTTTGTGTGATTAAAATGAATAAAAATCACTTTGTTTTTTGTTGCTAAAGACTCTTTTTTAAATAAGGCAACGGTTTCAGAAGTAAACGGATGTGGAATTTCAGACATTGGTCTATTGATTTCTCCATCTTTTAAAAAGGATGCATCTAAAAATGCATAATCAACTTTTTTAACTTCATCAATAATGCTCTTTTTCCATTTGTGCCACTTGTCAATATCCGGAATAAACAAGGCTATTTTTTTGGGTCCTTTAATTTTATATCCTACAGTTTCAGAAAACTCATCTCTATGTGGAACTCTAAATGGGGTTACTTTTAATTGTTTGTTTAATACAATTGTAGAATCGTTGTGCAAAGGTTCTATATCAATATTTTTAATTGAAACCAATTGACTCCATGGCCCGTTAGTTTCTAAAAACGATTTCATTTTAGGCATTGCATATACTTTGGTTCCTTGTTTTCCTAACGCCTCTCTACCAAAATACATCAAGCCTGAATAATGACCAATATGTGCGTGCGTTAGAAAAACGCCATCAATAATTGTTGACGTTTTTAAATGGTGTTGCTCTAAATTTGCTAATTGCGTATGCATATCTGGAGTAGCTTCAAAAATCCATTTTTGCTTGTTTTGTTGATCAACTAAACCAAGAGAAACAACACTTTTTCTTTTGTTTGTTCCGTTGTAATAATTAGCGCAACATTCTTTTTGACAACCAATATGAGGATAACCACCATCTTGAGCAATTCCCAAAATAGTGATGTATTGTTGTAGTTTTTTTTGTTCAATTATTTCTGTGGATGTATTTTCTACTTTACAGCCAATTGTAAAAATGATAAAAGTTAATAATGCTATTTTTAATTTCATTTTAGATAAAATTTAAAATTGAAAGCTACAAAAAAAGCATCAATCTAAGATTGATGCTTTTTATTATTTTATTTATATAGAAACTATAATTGAACTCTCCATCCGTAAGGATCTTCAGCTTTATTAGTTTGTATGTCAGTAATTCTCTTTTTTAATTGGGAAGCATAAGAATTTTCTAATTCTGGCAACTCAAAATCTTCTCCTTTAAATCCAAAACCAGCAATTGGTGAAATTACAGCTGCTGTTCCTGCTCCAAATAATTCTTTTAAATTTCCGTTTTTAGCTGCTTCAACAACTTCAGTTACAGTGATTTTACGTTCTTCAACATGTATGCCGTTATCTTTTGCAATTTGTAAAACACTTTTACGTGTAATTCCGTCTAAAATTCTATCTGAAGTTGGACTTGTAATTAAGGTGTCGTTTATTCTAACAAAAATATTCATTGCGCCAGCTTCTTCAATATATTCGTGACTTGTGTCATCTGTCCAGATAACTTGATTGTAGCCTTTTTCTATGGCTAATTGAGTTGGATAAAATTGCGCAGCATAATTTCCTCCAGCTTTTGCAAATCCAACGCCACCATTTGCAGCTCTTGCATATTTTTCTTCAATTAAAACTTTTACTTTCCCAGCAAAATAAGCACCAGAAGGAGCTGTTGCAATAATAAATTTATATTCGGTTGCAGGTGAAGCATGAAAACCGTTTCCTGTAGCAAAAATAAAAGGTCTTATGTATAAAGAGCTTCCTTCGTTAGTTGGAATCCAAGCGTTATCAATTTCTAATAATTTTTTCAAACCATTCATAAAAAGGTCTTCAGGAACTTGTGGAATCACCATTCTTTCTGCCGATTTATTTAAACGTTTGCAATTGTCCAAAGGTCTAAATAATAAAGTGTTTTCATTGGCGTCTTTGTAGGCTTTCATTCCTTCAAAAATAGATTGTCCGTAATGGAAAATCTTTGCTGATGGATCTAAAGAAATTGCAGCATAAGGTTGAATAGTTGGATTTTGCCATTTCCCATCTTTATAATCACACACAAACATATGGTCCGAAAAAACCGTTCCAAAAGGCAAATTGTTAAAATCTACTGAAGCTATCCTAGAACTTTGAATAGAGGTAATTTTTATAGTTGAATTCATTTTGAATCAGAAATTTAATGTCGCAAAGGTAGGTAAATTATCACGTTCTAAACTCAGATAATGTCGAATTTTATTGTTTAAATCCTTACATTTGTAGTAAATCTGTTAAAATTAAAAATGATGAAAAATCTATTAAAAGTGTGTGTTGTTTTCTTATTGGTTTTTATAGCCTGTAAAGAAAACACAAAAGAGAAAAGTGAAACAAAGACAACCGAAGCTATAACTAAGTTTGATTCTTTTGGAGCAACGATTTCGAATGAGGATGCTATTGATTCTAAAGCAATGTTAGCCAAGTTTAAATCGTTAAAAGCAGGTGATACTATCAATGTGAAATTTGCATCAAAAATTGATGAGGTTTGTTCTAAAAAAGGTTGCTGGATGAAGTTAGATTTAACAGACGAAACACAAACTATGGTTCGTTTTAAAGACTACGGATTTTTTATGCCGTTAGACGCTAAAGACAGAGAGGTAATTGTAAACGGTAAAGCTTACGTTACAGAAACTTCTGTAGCCGATTTAAAGCATTATGCTGAAGACGCTGGAAAAACAAAAGAAGAAATTGCTAAAATTACCATGCCTAAATTAGAATTTGCATTTGAAGCAGACGGAGTTTTAATGAAAAAATAATGAAAAAGATTATTTTCATATGTTCACTTTTTCTTTTTATTGGATGCAATTCTAAAAAAGAAGAGAAAGTAGAAATTACTCCGAAAGGAAACTTTTATAAGCAGTCAGAAATGGCTGCTTTAATGTTATTGATGTATGAAACAAATGCACAAAACAAGCAATTAATTTTAGACGGAAAACAACCAAAAGAGTTTCCAAAAGAGTTTTTAAAGATTCATACGGCAGAATTAACAGATTCAACAGATAGAACAGCAGATTTTAAAGCGTTTTCGAATTTCTATTTAGATCATATGAAGCTAGTTTTTGAAACTTCTGAAGAATCGTTAATTTCTAAACATAATGCCACAATTAATAGTTGTATTGCTTGTCACCAAACTACGTGTATTGGACCAATTCCAAAAATTAAAAAACTATTAATTCAGTAATTTGAAAAGAGAAATTGTGTTAACTTCGGATGGTTCTACAACCATCCATTTACCAGATTGGAATGAAAATTATCATTCAACACACGGCGCAATTCAAGAATCAAAACACGTATTTATTTCTAAAGGATTTGATGCAATTTCTTTATCTGAAATTTCAATTTTAGAAATTGGTTTTGGAACAGGTTTAAATTGTTTTATCACTTTTTTAGAAGCGCAAGCGAAAGAAAAATCAATCAATTATGTTGGAGTAGAAGCGTATCCTGTTACCAAAAAAGAGGTTGCGAAACTCAATTATGTCTCAGAATTAAAAGCTGAAAACCAACAATTCATTTTTGATGCAATCCATAATTGTACTTGGGAAGAAAAACATCAGATTCAGTCTAATTTTTGGTTGACAAAAAGAAAACAATTTTTTAAAGATATTATTGATGTAAAACAGTTTGATATTGTTTATTTTGATGCTTTTGGAGCAGAACATCAACCACAATTATGGACAGTAGCTATTTTTAAAAAAATGTATCAAGCTTTAAAAGTAAACGGAATTTTAGTAACTTATTCCGCCAAAGGAAGCGTTCGAAGAGCTATGCAAGAAGTTGGTTTTTCTGTAGAACGACTTAATGGTCCGCCAGGAAAAAGAGAAATGCTAAGAGCAACAAGAATAACATAAAGAGGATTTATAATGGAAGAAAAAAGAATTAAATTTAGAAGAATAAAGGGGCGAAAAAAATCAAATCCTAAACGAGGAATTGTGTTTATTATTTTATTAATAATTATGGTGTATTTATGGATGAACGCAGAAGCAATCCTTACTAAAGTACTGCCGTAGATTATTTTTTAAAAGTTCGTTCTTTCCATTGATAATTGCTAAAAATTGATTTTAAAAAAATCAACAAAGTAAAATATGGATACACAAAACTACTTTTAAAAAAGGGGTTAAAAGCAACCTTCTTCTTATTAAAGATAGCCATTCTTTCAATCAATATATAATCAAACAAAAGCTTTAATAAAAAGTAGAAAATAAAAGTTTCTAACTTCATTATTTTTAATAAGACCAACACAGGAGCAGTTGCTAAAATTGCATTTGCAGCCAAAACAAAAAAGCCAATTAATTTTCCAGTAAATACCTTATAATTTGAGCTTTTTGAAGCCCAACGAACCCGTTGTTCTATCAATTCAGAAAAAGTATTTACAGGAAACGTTTTTACAATTACATCTTCAGATTTTAAATATTGAACTTTCTCTTTATAAAAACTAATGAATTTTTCTAGTAAAAAAACATCGTCGCCACTAGCAATATTGTTGTTTCCATCAAAACCATTTAGTTTTTCGAACATGTCTTTTCTGTACATTAGGTTTGCTCCATTTGCTAAAAAAGGAATGTTCAATCCAAAACCGCTAACAGTTGTTGCTTGTAAACTCATAAAGTCCAATTCTTGAAACTGATGTAGAAAGCTTGAGTTTCCTTCATAAGAAACTGGAGCAACAATCATGTTGCAATTGTTTAATTGGATGAAATTATCGATGGTTTTTAGCCAGTTTTTTGGCAGAATACAATCTGCATCAGTGGTAATAATCCAATTATTTTTTGCGTTTTTTAATGCAGTTAAAATGGCGTCTTTTTTTGGAGAATTAGAAACTCTTTTATTTTTTAAAACTCGAATGTCTGGTCGAGTAGAGTCGATATGTATCTGTGAGATTTCTCGGCTAGGCTCGAAATGACAATTGATAATGTCAACAGAACTGTCACTTGAATCATCATCAACAAAAAGAAACTCGATCAACTCTTTTCGATATTTTAAATGTTGGATTGAGTCTAGTAGTTTTGGTAAGTTTTTAGCTTCATTTCTAAACGGAATAATCACAGAAAAAGCTGTCTTTTCTGAAGTATTTGTCCTTTTGAATTCTTTTACTTTATAAAAACCAATTACAAAAAGAAATATGCAAATGATGTAACTATAAAACAAAATACTAATGAGAATCATTCTTTTTTCTGAATTAATTTATTGGTATTAAAAGTAAGCACAAAATAGCTTCCAACAATACTTGGAAGTACAAAATTGAAAATCCACATAAGTAATACAATTGCTAAAATATTCGTTTCGTTAACTTCAAAAAATGAAAAAATTAATAATGCAACAGAGCCTTTTATAAGCACATCAAAAAAGGATAACATCGGAATAAGTGATGCAATTACATACATTGAAAACACACACATCATTACGTCTAAATAAGGCAAATCAATATTAAAAATGAGTATTAAAAAATAAAATTGATGTGAAAAAATTAGATATCGAAGTGCCGAAAGAAGCATTACTTTCTGTAATAGTTTTTTAGAATAAAGTGTTATCTTATTTTTAAAATTCGGTAACGAATATCCTTTAATAGTAACACGCTTTTTATCAATAAACCAGAAAAGTAGACTTAAAAGAACGAAAAAAATTAGCGCATAAATTACATTGGTGAAATCAAATTGAATCTTAAAATTAAAAAACAAATACAAGCAACCAATACCTCCAAAAACAATGGTAACAATTAGCTGAGAAATGTTTCCAACAAGATTTAACGCTACAATTTTTTTTCGCAATGTTTTTTTAAAATACAATGCTTTTGCTCCGTATTCTCCAATTCTATTTGGGGTAATTAACGA
Organism: uncultured Flavobacteriaceae bacterium; assembly: GCA_913065125.1. Taxonomy (GTDB): domain Bacteria; phylum Bacteroidota; class Bacteroidia; order Flavobacteriales; family Flavobacteriaceae; genus Polaribacter; species Polaribacter gochangensis. The sequence continues at coordinate 94,175 of CAJYAG010000006.1, forward strand.
AGCTGTTAAAGAGGCTAAACTTTGAATTGCAGCTTCATAAAATGAAATTTTTTGTACCTGATTTGCTAATAATTTCCATTTTGACATTTCTAGAAACCAATTAAAAAAAGTAAAAATCAATAAAAAAAATGCATTTTTTAATGAAAAAACATGATTTTCTATCAAAATTGAGGTAAAATCATAAATTGACTGTTGTTGGTTTGTGAAGATTTTATCATGAATAAAATATCCACAACCAATAACAATAAAAAGTTTTACGACTAGCGCTAAGAATTGCTTAGATTTGTATGAAACTGATTTGAACATTATAACAAAGAACGTTAAAATTTGATGGTAGAAAAAATCATATTAGGAATTGACCCAGGAACCACGATTATGGGTTTTGGTGTGATTAAAATTGTGGGCAAGAAAATGGAATTCATTCAAATGAACGAATTGATTTTAACTAAATACACGGATCATTACCTAAAACTAAAACTAATTTTTGAAAGAACTATCGAATTGATTGATACATACAACCCAGATGAAATTGCAATTGAAGCGCCTTTTTTTGGAAAAAATGTACAATCAATGTTGAAATTGGGAAGAGCGCAAGGAGTTGCGATGGCAGCAGGTTTATCAAGAGAAATCCCGATTACAGAATATTTGCCAAAGAAAATAAAAATGGCAATTACTGGAAACGGAAATGCAAGTAAAGAACAAGTCGCATTGATGTTAAAATCCTTATTAGAGTTAAAAACATTGCCAAAAAATTTGGATGCAACCGATGGTTTAGCAGCAGCAGTTTGTCATTTTTACAATGCAGGAAAAGTTGTTGGCGGTAAAAGTTATTCTGGTTGGAGTGCTTTTGTGAAACAGAATCCTAAAAAATTAGGTAATTAACATTTATCAAATAAATAATTAACAATTATCAGTAGTCAATGAGTAATTAAAAAGAATCAACAATTAATAAATTTCAATGCTATGAAATTAAAGAACAACCCATTACAAAATAAATCATATGATTTTGCTTTAGAAATTGTAAGACTAAGTAAAAAAATAGTTAAAGAGAACAGGGAATATGTTTTGTCAAAGCAAGTTTTAAGTAGCGGAACTTCAGTCGGTGAGAACATCGTGGAGGCAAACGGAGCAATATCTAAAGCAGATTTTTCCGCAAAAATGTCAATTGCTTATAAAGAATGTTTAGAATCAAAATATTGGCTATCATTATTAAAAGATAGTAATGAGATTACAAAAACAGAGTTTGAATTATTATTTAAAAAAGCAGATGAAATTGCTAAAATATTATTCTCAATTTTAAAAACTAACAGAATCAATAAACAATGATCAATAAACAGTTAACAATTATCATATAAACTATGAATATTGTTAGATTGAGGTTCCTAAAAAATTTATTTTTGATAACTGATAACTGATAACTGATAACTGATAACTGATAACTGATAACTGATAACTGATAACTGATAACTGATAACTGATAACTGATAACTGATAACTGATAACTGATAACTGATAACTGATAACTG